>CAWAVW010000004.1:0-3025850 GCA_963785585.1 uncultured Acidobacteriota bacterium | reverse complement strand
ACGGCCCGCCGCGAGCTCTGTAAAGCCGCGCAAGTCTGCGTCCGACAAAAACTACTTCGGCGCCGTGAGCGACGGATCCAACTTCGTCGCCTCCTGAAACTCCAAATCCGCCGCCTTCGCATCGTTCAACCGCAAAAGAGCCATCCCCAAATTGTAGTGCGCGTGCGCCAGCCCCGGATTCAGCTTGATCGCCGCGCGATACCGGTCCGCCGCCGGCCCATACTGCCCTTTGTTGAACAGCACATTACCCAAATTGAAATACGCATCCGCATTATTCGCATCGGCCGCAATCACTTTTACAAACGCCGCTTCCGCCCCGTCCAAATCCCCCGCCTGCATCTTCGCCGCGCCCAACCCAAACAGCGCCTCCGGAAATTGCGGCTGCGCATCGAGCGCCTTCTGAAAACTTGAAACCGCCGCCTTTGGCTCCTTCGCCGCCAGATACGCATTTCCCAGGTTGTACAGCGCGTGCGCCTCCGCCGGTTTCTGCGTCAGCCCCTTCTGATACAACTCAATCGCGTCGCGCAGCTTTCCCTGATCCTGATACGCGCGCGCCAGCACAAACTCCACGTCCGGCTGATTCGCGTCGATGCTCAAGCTTTTGCTCAGGCAGGTCTCCGCCTCGTCCGGCTGCTTTTCCAGTATTAGCAAACGCCCCAGCGCCGCCCACGCGCGCGCGTCCGTCGGATCTTCTGCCACAACCATCCGGTACTGCGCAATCGCGTCGTCGTTTCGCCCCGCGTTATGCAGCGTGCCCGCATAGCTCGCGCGAACGTCCCTTGCCTTCGGCTCAATCGTGATCGCCGTTTCGTACACCTTGATCGCTTCCTCCCACTTCTGCTCCGCGTCCAGCGCCGCCGCCAGATTGTTCATCGCATCCACATAACGCGGCACCAGCTCCAGCGCCTGCCGGAACGCCGTAATCGCCTCGTCCGTCTTGCCCGATGCAAACAGCGCCGCGCCCATTCCGTTGTAAGCCTGTGGAGACTTCCGGTTCAGCGCGATCGCTTTCTTGTACGCCTCAATCGACTCCGCGTATTTCTTCTCGTGATACAGCGCCAGCCCCAGATTATTTTCCGCGTTGGAATCTTTGGGCGCGAGCGCGATCGCCTTGTTCAAATCCGTGACCGCCTCGTCGTCTTTCCCGCGCGCATCGAGAGCCAATCCCAGATTCGCCAGCGCCTCCGGATAATTCGGATTCGCCGCAATCGCCTGTTTAAACACCGCAATCGCCTCGTCCACCTTCCCGCTCTTGTAAAGCTCCATCCCGCGATTGTTCAACGACACCGCATCCGGCCCAGCCGCCTTCTGCCCGAAACCGCTCGCGCCTCCGCCCGCCACACCGACGCCCATCCATAGAATTGCCACGCCGAATAACGAAATCAGCTCCAAACGCCGCCCTCGTTCCCGCATCCAGGCACCCTCCGCCCCCGACGTGCGCCGAGAATAGCACACTCCCTTGGCGCTTCCGCCCGCCCACCCCCCGTACCGCTAGCGTCACGGTACGATTTGAGATAGGCTCAACCCGCGCCCCTTTCGCGTGCCCGCACCAACTGCGGCGCGCCACACCATGCTCTTCAAAACCTACAGCGCGGCCGTCTTCGGCATTGACGCCTATCTCGTCGAAGTCGAAGTGGACACTTTTCCCGTCATGCAGGGTTTCTTCAACGTCGTCGGCCTGCCCGACAACGCCGTCCGCGAAAGCCGCGAACGCATCCGCGCCGCCCTTCGAAATTGCGGCTTCGATTTTCCCTCCAGCAAGGGCATCACCGTAAATCTCGCCCCGGCGGACATCCGCAAAGAAGGCTCGGCCTTCGATCTGCCGATGGCTCTCGGCGTCGCCGGCTGCGAAGGCACCTTCTTCGGCAAAGTTCTGAACTCTTACGTCTTTCTCGGCGAACTTTCGCTCGACGGCACCGTTCGTCCCGTTCGCGGCGCCCTTTCCGCCGCCCTCGCCGCGCGCGAACGCGGCATCCACAACGTTGTCGTCCCCGAAGCAAACGCCCGCGAAGCCGCCGTCGTCGAGGGCATCAAAGTTTTCCCGGTGAAATCGCTCCCCCAGGCCGTCGATCTGGTCAACGCACCCGAATCCTTCCAGCCCATCGCCGTGGACACTCTGAAAATGCTCGACGAAGCCAGCCAGTACTCCGTCGATCTCCGCGACGTCCGCGGACAAATGGCCGCCAAGCGCGCCCTCGAAGTCGCCTGCGCCGGCAGCCACAACATTCTTCTCATCGGTCCCCCCGGAGCAGGGAAGACCATGGTCGCAAAACGCATCCCCACGATTCTTCCGCCCATGTCTCTCGAAGAGGCCATCGAGACCACGCGCATCCATAGCGTCGCTGGAGTTCTCGAAGATTCCCGCGGCCTCGTCGGCACGCGCCCCTACCGCTCGCCGCATCACACCATCAGTGACGCCGGACTCATCGGCGGCGGCACCGTTCCTCGCCCCGGCGAAGTTTCCCTCGGCCACAACGGCGTCCTGTTCCTTGACGAGCTTCCCGAGTTTCAGCGCAACGTCCTCGAAGTCATGCGCCAGCCCCTCGAAGAGGGCTGCGTCACCATCGCCCGCGCCGCCGTCTCCGTCACCTTTCCCGCGCGCTTCATGCTCGCCGCCGCGATGAATCCCTGCCCCTGCGGTTTCTTCGGAGACGCCACCCGCGAATGCCACTGCTCGCCCATGCAGATTCAGCGCTACGCCTCAAAAATTTCCGGCCCGCTTCTTGACCGCATCGACATCCACATCGAAGTCCCCGCCGTGAAATACAAAGAGCTCCGCGGCGACGCCGAAATCGAAAGCTCCGCCTCGGTCCGCGAACGCGTCGTCAAGGCCCGCGCCATTCAATCCGCTCGCTACCGCGCCGAAAAGGGCGTCTACTCCAACGCCCAGATGCCGCCCAAGCTCATCCGCAAGCACTGCGCCATCAACGCCGATGGCGAAAAGCTCCTCGAAACCGCCATCGCCAGGCTCGGCCTTTCCGCTCGCGCCCACGACCGCATTCTCAAAGTCTCCCGCACCATCGCCGACCTGGACGCCGCAGACTCCATCGCCCCCAAGCACCTCAGCGAAGCCATTCAGTACCGCACTCTCGACCGCACCTACTGGGCCTAGTACTTGTAAGCCCGCCTCGCCGCCTAAAACTGTCTCGTTTTCATCCCATCGAACGTTTCACCGCGCGACACTTCATTGACTTGCAGTCCGGCGCTGTGATACCCATACTGCGTCTCATACAAGGATTTCTAGATAACTTCGGATGGCGGCCAAAACCCAACGGATCCAGGTCACGCTGGAAACACTGCTCGAAAGCGTCGATCTCGCGGAAAGTATCACCATGCGAATCGCCGAAGCCGCCGGCTTCAGCGAAGATGAAATGCATAAAATGGGCATGGCCGTCCGCGAAGGCGTCATCAACGCCTACAATTACGGCAACCAGCAGGACCGCCGCAAAAAAATCCTGATGACCGTCGAGCTCGACCCGGACAAAATGGTCGTTCGCGTTCTCGACCAGGGGAAAGGTTTCGTCCTCACCGAGGTCCCCGACCCCCTCGCCGAGGAAAATTTGCTCCGCACCTCCGGGCGCGGCCTGTTTCTCATGAAAGCCTTTATGGACGAATTCAACGTCAACACCGGGCCAAACGGCGGAGCCGAACTGGTCATGGTCAAAAAACTGCCCGCAGTTTCCGCTAACGGCAAGCACCAATCGGAGTAGAATAGGGAATCGAGGTACCCGTGGCTCTTCAAGGAACCCGTCGCCAGATCGGTGACGTTATCATCGTGGATTTCAGCGGCAAGATTACGCTCGGCGAAGGCAGCGCCATGCTTCGCAAGACCATCCGCGAACTGGCCGACGGTGGCGAAAAGAAAATCGTCCTCAGCATGTACGACGTCGATTACATCGACAGCTCCGGCATCGGCGAGCTCGTCAGCGCCTACACCACCGTGAAAAACGTCGGCGGCGAGCTGAAACTCCTGCACCTCACCAAGCGCGTTCACGACATCCTCCAGATCACGCGCCTGTTCACCGTCTTCGACGTCCAGTCCGACGAAACCGCCGCCGTCCGCAGCTTCAAGTAACCATCGAGCCGGTGCCTCGGACTTTTCGCGTGCCGCACGCTTCGCCGTCGCTTTTGTAGCGGCGGGCTTCACGCCCGCCAGCCTTTGATTTCCGCCGTTGCCTTCCGCCTTCGCCCCCGCCCACTCGCCGTCCACCAGCCACAATTCATTTCGGAGTGCGGTGGCTTGCCACCGCTTTCGCTACTTTCGATCGTCCGACCCACACTCCAGCGGCGGCTTGCCGCCGCCTCCACCAAAGCGCCATCCTGCCAGCCTCGCGCTTCAACTCTCCATGCCCTCAATCCTTTCTCCGTGCCCTCTGTGTTCAATCTTTGATCTCAACCGCCGCACGATCTCTTCGCCGTCGCACCATTGATCCCCTTGACTCCCCGCCTCTCCCGCACTATCGTCCCCGCAAGCAACCCAAAAATCCCACACACCGGAGGCTCGATCCATGTCCCGTTCCCGCTCTCACTTGCTCCTGTTCGCCGCCGCTCCGCTGCTCCTCGTCTCCTGCGCCTCCACCGTTCCGCAACCCACCCGACCCGTCGCCCCGCCAGACACTCGCGCCGCCGACGAATCCACCATCCGCTCGCTCGACGCCGACTGGGTGAAAGCCGTCGCCAGCAAAGACGCCGACCGCAGCGCCTCCTTCTACGCCGACAACGCCATGCTCTTCGTCCCCGGCGCCCCGCTCTCCAGCGGAAAAGAAGCCGTTCAAAAAGCCGTCAAAGAAGAACTCGTCGCCCCCGGCACCACCTTGTCGTTCACTCCCACAAAAGTCACCGTCGCCCGCTCCAGCGATCTCGCCTACGAAATCGGCGACTACTCTCTCACCGTCACCCCCAAATCCGGCAAACCCCAAACCCAAAAAGGAAAATACATCGTCGTCTGGGGCAAGCAATCCGACGGCTCCTGGAAAGCCCTGGTGGACGCCCCCACCACCACCCAATAATTCCGCGCGCTGTGCGCTCTCGCAGGTTCGCCTCGCGGCCCCTCCCCCGCGCCTTTTGTGTGGACACCCCTGCGCGGGTGGCGCATCCCTTTCCGCCGCCCCTTTGCTTTTTCGCGTGCCGCACCCTTCGTCGTCGTTTTTGTAGCGGCGGCCTTCACGCCCGCCAGCCCTTGCCGCGACCGTCGCTCGCCCGATCCTTGCGGGTCGTGGCTTCAGCCACGACATTCGAAATCGTCGCAGACCGACTTCCTATCGGCCGCCTTCTGGCCGAGCCTTCGTCTTCGCTTTTGTAGCGTCGGGCTTCACGCCCGCCAGCCCTTGACGTTGCCTTTGACTTCGCCTCTGTAGCGGCCGAACCGTCGCTCAGGTTCGGGCAGCCTTTGTCTTTGCCTCTGCCTTCGCCCTCGCACGTCAGCGACTTCTCGCCGACCACGCACCCGCACGCCCGGCGTGCCGTCACCTGGCTCCGCCGTAGCTCCGCCGTGGCACAGACGCTCGCGTCTGTGTGCACCCCATTTCCAATGGGGTGCAGGTTGAGCCATGTAAAGAGCCTCCGCGAACCGCGCGCGCCACCTCACAGTCATTCCGAACCCGCGACGCCGCCTTTGTAGCGGCGGGCTTCACGCCCGCCAGCCTTCCCCCTAGCACGTCAGCGACTTCTCGCCGACCACGCACCCGCACACCCGGCGCGCCGTAACCGCTCTCCGCCGCAGGCGAATCCCTTCGCTGCTCCAATCGCAGCCCTTCGTAGCGTAGACGCCCACCTCTGCGCCGCCCTTTGCCAAAACCGCGAAGGATGCCGCACCCGAAAATTCAAAAGACCCATCAACGACCATGCGAATCAACCCCAACGTCAACTACCGCAGTGGTATTATCCCGCTTCGAGACGGACCATCCACAAATCCCGAAACGGACCTATCGCCTAACAGGTGCGCCACCCGCTTAACGGGCTGTTTACTCCGCAGTAGGGGAAATATATGTTGGAATTTAGTACTGATGCGGAAATGAAGAAGATCCCCGAACTGGCCGACGAATTCTACGACAATATCCTCGACGAGGAGGACAGGCCATTTTTCGTTAGCGATGAAGCGACCGTTTGGGACGTGTGGATGTCAACGCCAGAAGAACTGCTTAAAAAAGTCAGTCAATACTATGAGAAAACCGTAACGACGGACGACCTAAAGCAACCCTTGTGGAAACTGCTTCGCCAGCTTAACGAGGGGCGGAGTGCAGGTCGTCTTCGATAGCGCCACGGGCCAGGGCATCTTCTTAGGGGAGCTTCGCGTGCCGCACTCTTCGTCGTCGGTTTTGTAGCGGCGGGCTTCACGCCCGCCCGCCTTTGATTTCCGCCGTTGCCTTCGCCCATTTCCCGTCGGCACTCGCCGCACAACTTCGCACGAATCCCTACGACCTCGAACCCCGCAACGGTTTTCGCGGAGTGCGGTGGCATCCCGCCAACGGCGGGAGACCACCGCCGGCCACCCAAGTCGGCCTCAAGCACCCCGCAGCCTCGCACGCCGCCACCGGCACCGCGCCCCCCTTGCAAACTCTCACCATCAACGCCTACAACCAGATCTCCAACCCCACCGCCTTCACCTATGACAACGCCGGAAATCAAACCGCCGACGCCGCCTCCGCCTACCAGTGGTATGCTGCAGGAAATCTCGAAAAAGCCTTCGGAGTCACTTACAGCTATGACGGCGACGGCAACCGCGTGATGAAGTCCAACGGAAAAATCTACTGGCGCGATCCCAACGGCCAGGTCCTCGACGAATCCGATCTCTCCGGTAATTTCACCGACGAATATGTGTACTTCGGCGGGATGCGCATCGCCCATCGCGTCGTCAGCAGCAACAGCATCTACTACTACGCGCCAGACGCCCTCGGCAGCTCCCGCGTCATCGCCGGTTCCGCAGGAACCGCTTGCTATGACTCGGACTTCTACCCCTTCGGCGGCGAGCAAAATCACCTCAACACCAGTGGCTCCAACTACAAATTCACCGGCCAGGAACGCGACGCCACTTTGCTCGTCTGATACTTAGGGGGAATGCATGAGAAGCGTTTTCGTAGCAACAATTATAGGATGTGCCCTTACGATTCTTCCGATTGCTACGCTAAAGTTGCGGACAGATTCTGCCCTAGTGGAGTCGTTGAAGTGGGTCAGCACAAATCTGACGATTCCGGGCGGCTTTGTCGGCCTGATCGCTTCTGGCAGCAGAATAGACGACATCAGTCTTCGGATTTCGGATTTAGCAAATTTCCTTTTCTATTTCGTGCTTGCATACGTTCTGCTCATGATTTGGACACGACTCAAATCGAAGTTTGGAGGGGCGTCCCCGATCGCACCCGCTGGCCGTTCCGCACCCTCGGCGCGAAGACTGCGTTTATAGAACATATCCCAATTCGGGCGAATTGGAGTTCCCGCCGCCGGTGTGACCGGCGGTGCCGCCTGTTATTACTTCGGCCCCGAAGCCGGAGTCACCACTCTAGGGCTTACAGGGTCTGCCGCTACTGAAACTGCGGCTCCCGGAGAAGTGGCTGAGTTGAGTCATGCTTCCTCCAAGGGCCGACCGGCTGTCGAAAAAGCCTTACGCTCTTTCCAGAAGCGGCTTGCCGAACATGAAGCAAAACTTGCACAATTTCAATCGGAGGGCGGCTACACCAGGAAGGTGAAATACAACACTTCCAAACCACGATCCGCTTAGCTCAAGATTGGTTGAGCAAAAACCCATGAGTTCGTCATTTGATCGGAACAAGACGCTAAGGACTCCTCAGGATGTGAACCGACTGGCCGAGCGACTGACGCGGCTTTCTGAGGTAACGCAGTTTGACGATGGAGAGGAGCATAAAGAGGCGTGGGCGTTGGCCGACTCGTTGTTCGACCTAGAGAGTTCGTTTCGGGAGTTCTTGGACGAGATACTACCGAAACTTGCCTCAAGTGAAGGCGAGGCGTTATATGACCTTTTGCTAGAAACAGCGGAGAGCTTTCGCCACATCTTGTATCACATACTTGTGCAACAGAAATTTTTTAGGTACGTGGCTCCCACGACTGACGTGTCTTTCAAGCCGCCCGAGCGTGCCTAGCGGAACTTACGAGAGGAGGCCAAAATGCCAACGTTGAAACCTAGAGAAGTGTTCGCCAGGTTGGTGTGTGCAAACGCTCCCTATGTGATCGCCGCTGCTCTGTGCGTTGCCGGACTCTTGTCGGCCCTAGTGCTGTCGGCTTTCCTGCGTGGCCTGTGGGCGCTGGCCGGATTTACGGCAGTCCTCCTCATCGCAGCATTGCGGCTCTTTGGGAAGTGGTCCGGGCGCGAGTCGGTGTTGGAGGCCAGGCGGGATGGAACGTCGCTACCAAAGCAATGAGCCACGTCAAAGAAGAGAATATTCGTGCTTCTGCCGTTGATTACATGAGACGGCAATTAGGGCAAGGAAAGTCCCTCGCGAAACTCTTGCTCGAAACCGTCGATTTCGGACAGGGGAGTGTTATCACCCTAAGTCCCGTTCCTCTCAGTCCAGCGGAGACGATACAGTTCGATTGGGGACACACGCGGCCTACACAGGCTACGCCACAGCGCATAAAGATCGGGGATACGTCGTATCTTGCTGTCCCAAGCGAAACCGCAAACGAGCAACTTGTCGAAGCGATCTACGATCTGTTGTAAAGCCCGCAGAGTGTCTGCCTTTTGAAGAACGCTCTGGCCGAAGCGCGTGACAGTTGGCTACAGCGGGCAAAGTCGCGGGTAGTCGCGAATGGAAGTGAGGTCTACCACGCGCTGTTCAACGTGGACCGCGATAAGAGCAAGATCGAAGACGCAATCCGCGAGTGGCATCATCTCCCAACGTCTATCGGCGCATTGGGGCGCACGAGCGGAGAAACCTCCGCCCGCATCGCTTCGCTGAAGGCTATCAGCGCAGAACAATTGACCGCTTTCGCCGAGACTGTTCAGTCCGTATTCGTCGGAGCGTACGACGGAGAGGGCTACGTCGTGTGGAACAAGCTCTCCAGGTAACCTGTGTCGCCGAATCAGCGCCGGTTGCTGCCGGTTAACGGGAATCGCCGGTTCCGCAGGAACGGCCTGCTATGACTCGGACTTCTACCCCTTCGGCGGAGAGCAAAACCACCTCAACACCTGCGGCTCCAACTACAAATTCACTGGCAAAGAACGCGACACAGAATCAGGAAAAACTACTTCGGAGCCAGATACTACGCCAGCAGCATGGGGAGATGGTTAAGCCCGGACTGGAGCCCTGATCCCGATCCAGTTCCGTTCGCTGACTTTGATGATCCACAGTCGCTCAATTTGTACTCTTACGTAGGGAACAATCCGCTCCGCAGCATTGATAACGAGGGCCACTATTCATGTGATCCAGACACATGGGACCCGAACACCAATACTTTGACAGCCGGTGCGTGTCATTACGATTGGAGTGACTTCGTTGACATCGCCTCTCAGATCGCTCAAAAAACGGTGGATGTCGCATCTCAGGCCGCACATCAATTCGGGAACATCATGACTACTCCCGGCGGACCAGGCTGCATGGGTGCTTTGGCGGCTGGGGGCGGGTCAGTCGGTGCAGTCGCGGGTGGTGGCGTAGGGCTTGTAGGGCTTGCAGGCGGGGGAGTTGGGGTCGTAGTGACTGAGCCAGCGGGACTCGCCATCGGCGGGGGCGGCGGGGCGCTTTCTGGCCTAGCGTTAGGGATGACAGTTTGCCCAGGAGGCGCAGCTGGAGGAGGCGGTGGTGGTGGCGGAGGCCGACGTGCTAGCGGAAGCGAAGCGCGCCTAACAAAGCCGCAGCAAAGACAGACAGCTAAATATCTGGGCATGAAAAAGTGAAGGGCATGTCGTCACAAGGTCAGCTTGTTTTCGAAAAGGATGGTCGATACTTCTCGTTCTCGAACACAAGCCATACCGCTGGCGAAGTTTTCAAGGAACTCGACCGGAGTGGAGATAGAATCGCCACTACTGATCTGAACCTCAACCGGATAGGACCGTAACGTCATGTTCTCAATTGGTTTCACTGATGATCCATTGGAATTTCCATACGACGACGCAAGTGTACCTGCGGCGCCTGGCAGGTTGATGCTCGGGAAATCCGAAGAAGAGTTCTTGGCCAACTTATCCCTTTGGGATAGGTCGGACTACGAGTCCCACTGGGTACGTGAATTGAGGGCACTTCTTGATGGAGAATCCAAAGTCGCACTAGTGGTGTCTTACGACGATCCCAGGGCAGCTTCGAACTTGGAGATTTGGCGCGTATACCGCGAAGGAGAATGGGCTCATTTTCAGAATCAACTTCTGCCAGTTGACAGGCTCCCCGATGGCTTCAAGGTGTCCGATATGAGTCGTTACATCCAGGATCGGGTTGTCACGACCGCGAACGGAGATCGAATCTCGGAATGGAATGTGCCCCTTCGAGACATCGAAGTCTTCTTGCAGAACCCTCAAGCCACTCTGAATTCGTGACGGCAAACAACGCCGCCTACGGGATCGGGTTAAGGGTGACACGTCACCCCAAGTTGGGCGCTGTGGAGCGCCGGACGGCGCTCTTGGTTAACGTGCTGGTGCGGCGCGAGTTGCCGCATCGCGGTTGCTCTGCGGTAACTTCGGGGCGCTCTCCGTTAGCTAGTTGATTTTCCCGCCCGATCGGCATACCACTCCTTTTTCGCTCGACGCGATTCCGGGCCACTGTCCTTGCGCACCCATGCGCCTCCCGGATAGAGCTGCACGGATGCTTTCATAGACGTCTACTCCCAGAGTCCAACGCCATACCAAGCATGTGTGCGCCTTATTTCGCTCCTCACATGCGCCCCGCTCGCAGGAGCGCCCAACCTTGGTTGCCTTGCCCGCCGTGCATATTCTCGTTTACATACCTGTACTATTCTGTTATCATCAGTCGTGCGTCAAAACGACGCCCATCAAGGCCGCCGCATGCGCGTTGCCCCACAACTTGGCCGCATCCCAATTCCCAAAATGGGAATTGCCCCCTCGCGCCCCCGCTCCCCCATTTCGAATGGTCAAATGTCCAATCGTCACACGTTCCAGGCTTGCCCTTCTGTCTCCGTGAACTCTGTGCGCCTTCCCTCGGTGCCCTCTGTGTTCCAATCGTTTGACTTTCGCCTCGAACCAACTCCGCAAAATTACCTACGTACTCCCCGCACTCCCGCATCCGTACTCCC
Organism: uncultured Acidobacteriota bacterium; assembly: GCA_963785585.1. GTDB lineage: Bacteria > Acidobacteriota > Terriglobia > Acidiferrales > UBA7541 > Palsa-295. The sequence continues at coordinate 3,014,663 of CAWAVW010000004.1, read as the reverse complement.
CGCAGAAATCTCATCTCCGGGATTCGAATTCATCGTAAACCATAGAAAACAAAAGCCAAGTCCATTTCTAATCGCAACACTATTTTGCGATTAGAAAATCGACGAGCACCCCGATCAGAAACCCTCCCTCACCTCCGATGACCGCGCCGAAACCTCACTTCACTCCCTGCACTAAAAACAAATCCGACAACTCCCGGCTGTACGAATACGCATATGCTTTTCCGTCCGGCGTGAACCGCACATTCGGAATCGACGTCAACCCCGCCGGATCGCCCACTTCCAGCGTCCGCACCAACTCCCGTTTCCCGCTGGTCACGTCCAGCCGGTACACCGGCGCCGAATTCCTCTCGTCGTGGTACACGTATGCCGACCGCCCATCCGACGTCCACGTGATCCAGATGTCTTCCGGCATCCAACCTGCCACCGCTTTCGCATCTCCGCCCGCCACCGGGTACAACATCGCTTTGTCGCTCGCATCGCGCGCGAAAAAATATTTCCCGTCGGGCGACACCAGATGCGTCTCCGAATTCGACGGCCGCACCGAAATCACCGGAGTGATCGCTCTCGGCGCGCCGCTCGCAACGTCCTGCAAATACCCGAGCCATCCGTGCCCGTCGTCTGCCGTGAAGTACAAGCCCTTTCCATCCGGCATCCAGCCCAGCGAGGTCTGCAGTGGGAAGTTCGGAGAATCCAGTTTCCGTATTTCCCCCGCGCCCGTCGGCAGAATCGTCAGTTCGCGGGCCGAAATGCTTCCATTAATCGCCAATACGGACTTTCCGTCCGGCGACAAAACCGGCAGCCACCAGGCCCCCAGTTTCACGGGCTCTGAACCGTCGGTCTTTCTCAGGTACGCCAGCGAGTTCGTTCCCGCGGCCTGTCCCCAGTCGTCAAACGTGATCTCCGATCCATCCGCGGAAATGTCGCGCACCGTCGCGAAATCCAGCCATGCGAGATCCCGCTCTTTTTTGTCCTCGGGCCCGCGAAATTGCAATCCGGTTCGCCAGGATTCCCGCGACATTAACAATTTCCCGTCGCGCGACACATCGTGCAGCCGCAGCATTCCCGGCACGCGGTACACCAGCCGCTGTCGTCCGCTCAAGCTCAGACCGGTGATCGCGTCCGCCCATCCCGCTTGCGTTGTTGCGGTGGTCGCCATCCAGACTTCGTCGCCGGACGGTCCCCACGCAACTCCCTCCAAACTCACGAATGGTTTTGTGCGCGTTACCTGTTTTCCGTTTCGATCGAGCACTATGACCAAGCCGCTATCTCCGTTGACCGACCCGAATTCTCCGAACGCCACATATTTTCCGTCCGGCGAGATTCGCAGGTAACCCATCCAGTGCTCGCTCTCATAAATTTTGGTCCCGCGCGGAAACTCCAACTGGTAATTCCCGCCCACCTGCCGCACGAGCGCCATTTCGCCGCCATCCGCCGTCCAATCCGCGGTCACCACATTCGCCGCGATCTCTCGCGGCGCGCCGCCCGATACCGGCACGGTTGCGAGCGTCCCCTCGCACACGCCGATAAAACGGTCGCGGCACCCGAGCGATATCGCCAGCTGCGACGCCGACGCAGCAAGCAACGTAGAATTCACCAGTCCCAGCGGACGCGACTCCGGACTGTCTGGCGTCGTCGAATACACTTGCAGCGGTTCTCCGTTCCAGCTCGCGCTGTAGTAAATCGACCGCCCATCCGACGCGAAGCGAGCCGCGTAAATCAATCCGCGCTCAAATGTCTGCTGCTGAAACGAGGGCTGCGCCGCCCCTCCGTTGCCTCGAAAAAACAACCAGCTCGCCACGCCGCCGAGCAAAAGACAACCCAGCGCCGCTGCGGCCGGCATAAACCAATTTCGCTGCTTCTTCTCCGCCACTGCAGGAGCCTGCGCCGTCGCGCCGGTCGAAGTCATTCCCGTGACGCCGTCCAGGTTGAACGCCAGATCCCGCGCCGACTGAAATCTTTGCAGCGGCTTCTTCTCCAGGCACCGCCGCACAATCCGTTCCACCGCGGGCGCTACGGGCTTCGTCGTGCTGATCTCCGGCGGATCCTCTTTCAGGATCGCGGTCATCGTTTCGGCAGCGGTTTCTCTCCGGAAGGCGCGCTGCCCCGCAATCATTTCGTACAGGATCGTACCCAGCGCAAAAATATCCGACCGCGCATCCGCCGGCTCGCCCTTCACCTGTTCCGGGGACATGTATCCCACCGTCCCCATCACCAGCCCCGGCTGCGTTTCTTTCAGAGAGCTGCCGCGCGTCACGCCGTCGTCTTCCAGTGCCGCCGGCGTCGCCAGCTTCGCCAATCCAAAATCCAAAATCTTCAGCCGCCCGTCGTTGCACACGAAAATATTTTCGGGTTTCAGGTCGCGGTGAATGATTCCCTTATCGTGCGCCGCCGCCAAGCCCTGCGCGATTTGCGTCCCATACTCCACCGCTCGGCGAGTCGCCACCGCGCCGCCGCCCAGCTCCTGCCGCAGCGAATGGCCCTCAAGCAGTTCGCTCACCAGATACGGCGCGCCTTTTTCCTCGCCCACATCGTGAATCGCCAGAATATTCGGATGGTTCAGCGCCGCCACCGACCGCGCTTCCTGCTCGAATCGGCGCAGCCTTTCGGCGTCGCGCGAAAACGATTCCGGCAGCACCTTCAGCGCGACTTCGCGCCCCAGTCGCGTGTCTTTCGCGCGATACACTTCGCCCATGCCGCCCGCGCCCAGCGGCGAAACGATTTCATACGGCCCGATTCTTGTGCCTCCGGAAAGCGTCATAATTGGCAGGGAGTATACCCTTGCCGGCCTGTACGCGGTATATCTGTGGTACCATTTTCAGTTGTCATTTCGATTGGGTGGCCACTTGCCAGAGCACATTTCCCGGAAAGACCTGAAGAAAGACGAAATTCGCGAAACGCTCGTCCACGGCGCCGACGCGGTGATGGACCACAAGACCATCGCCACGATCGTGCTCGCCGTCGTGTTGCTCATCATCATCGGCATTTTCGGATGGAAGACCTACACCGAACGCCAGACCGTAAAAGCCGCCGCTGCTTTCGACGACGCCAAAAAAGTCTTCGTTGCGCCCATTCGCCTGCAGGGCGAACCGGCCATTCCCGGCGAGCCCGCCTATCTGAACGAAACGAATAAATTTACCGAAGCCGCTCAGAAATTCAGCGACGTCGCCAAGGCCTATCCGCACACGCGCCCCGGCCAGCTTGCCGGCTACTACGCCGCGCTCAGCGACGAAAAGCTCGGCAAGAACGACGACGCCAAAAAATGGCTCCAGACCGTGATGGACGGCGGCTCCGATGATTTTGCCGCGATGGCAAAATTCGAACTCGCGCAGTTGAACGACCGCCAGGGCAATGGCGACGAAGCCGTAAAGCTTTATCAGGAACTCATCGCCAAGCCCGCCGTGCTCGTCCCCAAGCCCGTCGTAATGCTCGCGCTCGCTGGCCACTACGCGCAGAAAAATCCCGCCGAAGCGACCAAGCTGTACACGCAGATCAAGACCGACTATCCCGATACGCCGATCGCTCAGCAAGCCGATCAGGAACTCAACCTGCTTCCCGGCAAGTCCTGAAATTGAAACGCGGATGAGAAGGGAACGGCCATGCCGCTAGCGCCTTACGCCATGGACGTTCACCGCTCTCGCGGCCGCCGTTATCCCGAACCGCAGCATCCCTACCGCAATGATTACGCTCGCGACCGCGATCGCGTAATTCACTCGCGCGCCTTCCGCCGCCTGGAAGCGAAAACGCAGGTCTTCACCACGCGCTTTTCCGATCATTTCCGCAATCGTCTGACGCACACTCTCGAAGTCGCGCAAGTGGCCCGCACCGTTGCCGGCGCTCTGAACCTGAATACCGATCTCGCCGAAGCTCTCGCTCTGGTTCACGACATTGGCCATCCGCCCTTTGGGCACGCCGGAGAAAAGCGACTCGATCAGCGCATGAAAGAATACGGCGACCGGTTCAATCACAATCTGCACGCGCTGCACATCGTCGAGCACTTCGAGCAGCGCTATCTGGATTTTCCAGGCCTCAATCTCACCTTCGAACTCCGCGAAGGCATCATCAAGCACTCGCGCGACTACTCCGAAGCGGACTTTCCCGAACTGGCCGACTACCTGCTCGATCTTCGCCCGCCGCTCGAAGCGCAGCTGATCGATCTGGTGGACGAAATCGCCTACAACACCGCCGATCTCGACGACGCCTACGAAGCGCATCTGATCGATCTCGACAAGCTTCGCGCCGAAGTTCCTCTATTCGCCGAGGCTTGGAAACAAATCGACGCTTCGCATCCACACGGTCGCGCCAAGCTGAAATTCAACGAAGCGCTCAAAATTGTGCTGAACCGCCTCGCCACCGACTTGATCGAAAACACCAACCTGCAGATCCGCAAGCAGGGCATTCAGACGCTGGATGATGTGCGCCGCTACCCGCGCCGCCTCGCCGGATTTTCTCCCGCTGTCGCGCGCATGAACGGCGAACTGAAAAAATTCCTGTTCGCCCGCGTGTACTCGAACCCCGCTATCGAAGAAGATCGCGACCGCTCGATCGCCGCGCTCGACGAGCTTTTCACCTTTTACATCCAGCATCCCGAAAAAATGCCCCGCCAGCACGCCGAACTCGCCGAATCCGCCCCCACCCACCGCATCGTCTGCGACTACATTGCCGGCATGACCGACCACTACCTGCTCCGCCAGCACAAAGAAATGCTCCGCTCGATCCCCCAGCACGACCAATAAGCGACCGAGCAGCGCTGGCCGCGCGTCGCAGCCCGTGCCCGACATATCACTCTTCGAATCAAAAAATTCCGCATTCCTTGACATCCGCTGCCCCGCACATATAATCGAAATTAGGTAGATTTCACGGGGAAATACGATGTTTCTCGATATCAACGAACTGGCGCTCAAGAAAATCCGCATCCGGAAGAGTTACGCTCCGGGCACGCTGGATTTTCATTCGGGCGAATTTCGTCAAATCGAACCCCTGGAAGTGCGGGCCACCGCCGAGCTGGCCGATGACCAGATCCGTGTGTACGGCAACCTGCACACCCGCATCGAGATGGTCTGTGCCCGCTGCCTCGACACCGTCGTTGAAGAAATCAGTCGCGACTTCGATCTGTACCACCGTCCGATGACCGCGATCAATGAAGACGACGAGCTGCAGCTCGACCCGAACGACGTCGAAGTGGCCTTTTTTGAGGGCGATGGCATGTTCCTGGCGGACATTCTCGCCGAACAGGTGCTTCTCGGCCTTCCCATGAAGGTCATCTGTCGCAGCGATTGCCGCGGCCTGTGCGCCCATTGCGGCGCCAATCTGAATAACGAAGAATGCCGCTGTGAGAAGCACTCCACAGACCCGCGCCTGGCCCCCCTGGCCCGGCTGAAGCAGGACTGGTTCAAAAAGCAATAAAACGCTACACTATTCCCTTACCATTTAAGGCCCCGCTGAGCCGTGGCCTGCTAGAGGAGCTTTGCAATGCCGAATCCGAAACGACGTCACTCCCATGCGCGCAAGAACAAGCGTCGCGCCCATGACTTTCTTACGCCTCTTTCCCTGGCCGAATGTCCGAATTGCCACGAGAAGAAGCTGCCCCACAACGTCTGTCCCTCCTGCGGCTATTACAAAGGCCGTGAAGTGATTGACACCGCGTCCAAGACAGCCTAACTTCCCTTCAGCTTCAATCCCGTTCTGCAGCATCTGGGTTTTCAGGGTGTATAGATGACCACCATCGCGGTCGATGCCATGGGGGGCGATCATGCGCCGCGCGCGGAAGTCGAGGGAGCGATCCTCGCCGCGCGTGAGCTGGGTGTGCGCATCCTCCTGGTGGGCGTGGAAGAAAAAGTCAGGCACGAGCTGGGCCGCCACAACGCGCGGAATCTGCCCATTGAAGTGGTGAACGCCAACGAAGTGATCACCATGAGCGATTCGCCTTCGCAGGCGTTTCGCCGCAAGAAAAACAGTTCGGCTCATGTGGCCGCGCGTCTGGTGCACGACGGCAAAGCCGAAGCGCTAGTCAGCGCCGGAAACACCGGCGCCATCATGACCGTCGCGCGCTTTATTCTCGGCACGCTGGCGGGTGTGGATCGCCCCGCGCTGGCCGCCGCCTTTCCGAACATGAAGGAGAAATTCTCGGTGATTCTGGACGTCGGCGCGAACGTCGATTCCAAGCCCGAGCAGATCGAGCAATTCGCCATCATGGGCGAAATTTATTACCGCGCCATTTTTGGCACCAAGCGCCCGCGCGTGGCGCTGCTTTCCATCGGCGAAGAGGAAATGAAGGGCAACGACCTCACCCGCGAAGCCGCCGCGCGGCTGAAGAATCTGCCGATGAACTTCGTCGGCAACGTGGAAGGGCGCGACGTGTTTCGCGGCGACGTGGACGTGATCGTCTGCGACGGCTTCATCGGCAACATCGCGCTGAAAATCAGCGAAGGGCTCGTCGAACACATTGGCGCCATGCTGAAAAAAGCCATCAAAAGCAGTCTCGCATCCCAGGTGGGATATGTGCTCTCAAAGCAAGCCTTCGACAGCTTCCGCAAGCGCACCGATTCGTCCGAAACCGGCGGAGCGCCGCTTCTCGGCGTTCGCGGCATCACCATCATCGGCCATGGCCGCTCGAACCCCACCGCCATCAAGAACGCCATCCGCGTCGCTGCCGAGCTATGTCGTGCGCGAGTGAATGAAAAAATCGAACAGGAGCTTTCCGCTTCCGCAGTCGCCGTTCGTGGCTGAGCTATCGGATCCCAACCGCGCATGAGCAAACTCGCATTTCTGTTTCCAGGCCAAGCCTCGCAATATTCGGGAATGGGCAAAGATCTCGCCCAGAATTTCCCGGAATCCGGCGGCGTGTTCGAACAAGCCGACGCCGCGCTGGGATTTTCCATTTCGCAGTTGTGCTTTGAAGGATCCGACGAAGCGCTGAAGCTGACCGAAAACACGCAGCCCGCGATTCTCACGGTTTCCGTCGCGGCCTATCGCGCTCTTGAAAAGCGCGGCATCGTCCCGGACTTCGTTGCCGGACACAGCCTGGGCGAATATTCCGCGCTCGTTTCCGCGGGAGGACTGGAATTTCCCGCCGCCGTGAAACTCGTTCGATCGCGCGGCAAATACATGCAGGAAGCTGTGCCCGCCGGAGAAGGCGCCATGGCCGCCATTCTCGGTATCGGCCCAGCCGACGTCGCGGACATCTGCAAGAAAGCCGCGGACGGTGAAGTCGTCTCTCCCGCGAACATGAATTCGCCCGAGCAGACCGTCATTTCCGGCACGGCCGCCGCCGTAAAGCGCGCCGTTGAAATCGCCTCCCAAAATGGCGCCAAGCGCGCCGTGATCTTGCCCGTCTCCGCGCCCTTCCATTGTGCGCTGATGATGCCCGCGCAAAAGCGCCTGGAAGTGGATCTGAAGGCTGCCCATTTCAATAGCCTGAAATTTCCGCTGATCACCAATGTGGACGCCGAAGCCGTCACCACCGGCGACGAAGCCCGCGAAGCGCTGACTCGGCAAGTCACCGCGCCCGTTCGCTGGCTCGATTCCGTACGAGAAATGATCGAAGCCGGCGTCACCGTCTTTGTCGAAGTCGGCCCCGGAAAAGTTCTCTCCGGTTTGCTCCGCCAGATTGATCGCTCGGTGCGCTGCTTCAACGTCGAAGACGCCGCCAGCCTGAACGCCACGATCGAAAAAATCGCTCAAGTTCGCTCGGAGCCGCCGGGAAGCTAGCGCCGCCGCATCCGGCGCTTACAATTTCGCCGCAGAAGGGAAGGGTCCTCGAATCATGTTTTCGCTCAAAGACAAAGTCGCGCTGATCACCGGGGCATCGCAGGGCATCGGCCGCGCCACCGCCCTTGCTTTCGTTGTCGCCGGAGCTAAAGTGGCCGTCGCCGCGCGCCAAACCGCCAAGCTCGATGAGCTGGTGAAAGAGATCGAAGCCGCCGGCGGCGAGGCGCTCGCTGTGCCGCTCGACGTTTCTGACGCCGCGCAAGTTAAAACTGCGTTTCAGCTTGCGCTCGCCAAGTTCGGCAAGCTCGACGTGCTCGTGAACAACGCCGCCATCACCCGCGACACTCTTGCGCTTCGCATGAAGCTCGAAGACTGGGACGCCGTGTTGCGCACCAACCTCACCGGAGCGCATCTCTGCATCCAGCAGGCGCTTGGCTCGATGCTGAAAGCGCGCACCGGCCGCATCATTAATATCGCGTCCGTCGTCGCGCAGACCGGCAATGCCGGCCAATCGAATTACGTCGCCTCAAAAGCCGGGCTCATCGGCCTCACCCGCGCCCTTGCCGTCGAAGTCGCCTCGCGCAACATCACCGTCAACGCCGTGGCGCCCGGGTTCATCGAAACCGCGATGACCGATCCGCTGCCGCAGGAACTGAAAGACAAAATGAAAACTCTCATCCCGCTCGCGCGCTTCGGCACCGACAACGAAATCGCCGCCGCCGTGATCTTCCTCGCCAGCGATGAAGCCGCTTACATCACCGGCCAGGTTCTCGACGTCAATGGCGGCATGTACATGGGGTAGCCGATCGGCGAAGAGGGATCGCAAGATTCGCGATCTCTTCGTGAACTCTGCGAGCCGTGCTCCGTGTTCTCTGTGTGAGTCGCTTGATTTTGCTGTTTGCAATGCATGAAAAGTTGACCCAGCATTCCGCCGCGCATAGAATGGCAAGGTTGTGTTCGGGCGTTCATTCGCCCTGGCTGGAACCCGGCGGTTCCAGATAGCCGAAACGGAGGATTTACCAGAATGGCCAGCGTCGAGGAACGCGTTAAACAGATTATTGTGGAACAGCTCGGAGTCGATGAAGCGGAAGTTACTCCCACGGCTTCGTTTGTGGACGACCTCGGTGCAGACTCGCTCGACACCGTCGAGCTGGTGATGGCCTTCGAGGAGAATTTCGGAATCGAAATTCCCGATGAAGACGCCGAAAAAATCGCCACTGTGAAAGACGCCAACGAATACATCGAGAAGCATTCCAAGAGCAAGTAAGAAGCGCAAGTAAGCCGTCCGTCGTCATTGCCAATCCGAACAGGAGAAGTTCCCTTGAATCGCCGAGTTGTGGTCACTGGCGTTGGACTGGTCTGCGGATGCGGCATTGGCACCGAAGAAGTCTGGCGCAATCTGGTTGCCGGAAAATCCGGCATCGGCCCGATCACTCATTTTGACGCCACGGCCTTCGATTGCCGCATCGCCGGAGAAGTTCGCAATTTCGATCCGCTCAACTGGCTCGAAAAGAAAGAACTGAAGAAGACCGGCCGGTTCATTCAGCTCGCTCTGGCCGCCGCGGATTTTGCCATGCAGATGTCCGCGCTGAAAATCACCCCGGAAAACGCGGACCAGACCGGCGTGTATATCGGCTCCGGCATCGGCGGGTTCGACGTGATCGAGCGCGAACACTCCAAATATCTCGCCGGCGGCCCGGGCAAAATCTCGCCCTTCTTCATTCCCGCCACGATCGTCAATCTTGCGTCCGGCCACGTTTCGATTCGCCACGGCGCAAAGGGGCCGAATTCCGCCACCGCGACGGCCTGCTCGGCGTCCGCTCATGCCATCGGCGACGCGTTCAAAATTATTCAGCGCGGCGCTGCGGACGTGATGATCACCGGCGGCACCGAAGCGGCCATCACGCCCATGTCCGTCGGCGGATTCGCCGCCATGCGCGCGCTTTCCACGCGCAACGACGAACCCGAACGCGCCAGCCGCCCGTTTGACGCCGACCGCGACGGCTTCATCGTCGGCGAAGGCGCAGGCATGGTGATCCTCGAGGATTTGGAATTCGCCAAGCGACGCGGCGCCAACATCATTGCCGAGATTGTCGGCTACGGAATGTCCGGCGACGCGTATCACATCACTCAACCGGCTGAGGGTGGCGACGGCGGTTATCGCGTCACTATGGCGGCGCTAAAAGACGCCGGAATTTCTCCCGACGATGTCAGCTACGTGAACGCGCACGGCACATCCACTCCGCTCGGCGATGCGATCGAGACGGCCGCGCTCAAGCGCGTCTTCGGCGACCGCGCCAGGAAAGTTCCCATCAGCTCCACCAAATCCATGACCGGCCATTTGCTCGGCGGCGCCGGCGGTCTGGAAGCGGGCATCAGCATTCTCGCCCTGCGCGACCAGATCATGCCGCCCACCGTGAACTACGAAAAGCCCGACCCGGCCTGCGACCTCGACTACATCCCCAACGTCGCCCGCAAAGCCGAAGTCACCTACGCGCTCAGCAACTCGTTCGGCTTCGGCGGCACCAACGCCTCCCTGCTCTTCAAGCGCTGGCAAGAAAAGTAACCAACGCACATCTCGCAGCCACGCGCATCTATTTCCCGCACAAATTGGCCTGACGCGCCCGTCGCTCTCCCGTTTGTCCCCCCGCCGTAAATATGAAATACTGATAGCAACTATCAGTTTGTCCGCTTACTCATTCGCAGGAGGCAGTCGTGAAGATTGGAGTCTGCGTCAAGCAAGTCCCCGCGAAGGATGCGCCGCTGGCCATCATTGACGGCAGCGCCTGGATTCGCGAATCCGACATCGGTTTTGAAACCAACGAACCCGACGGTTTTGCTCTCGAAGAAGCTCTTCGCCTGAAAGAAAAGCACGGCGGGGAAGTGGTCGCTATCTCGATGGGTCCCGAGCGCTCGAAGCAAACCATCAAGGAAGCGCTTGCCAAGGGCGCCGACCGCGGTATCCACGTGGCCGACAACGAATTCTTCAAGCTCGATCCGCTCAACGCCGCAAAATCTCTTGCGGCCGCGATTAAAGCCGAGAATTTCGACCTGATCCTCACCGGACTGCAGAGCGACGATCAAGGCTTCGGACAGACCGGCGTGCTGCTCGCCGAATTGCTCGGCCGCCCCCACGCCACCATCATCATGGCCATCGAGGTCAACGGCGAACGCATGAAGCTGAAGCGCGAACTCGAAGCCGGATGGTTCCAGTGGGTCGAGTTGCCGCTGCCTGCCGTGCTCTCGATTCAGTCCGGCATCAACAAGCCGCGCTACGCCACGCTGAAAGGCATCATGGCCGCGAAGAAAAAAGAAATCGCCACCATCGATCGCGCCTCGTTGGGCGTCGCCGTCACCGCCACACAGCAGGTGCAGCGCATCTACGTGCCGTCGAAAACGAAGAAGACCGAATTCATCACCGGTCAGCCGAAGGAAATCGCCGCGAAGCTGGTGGAAAAACTGCGCCACGAAGCGCGCGTACTTTAAGGAAGGCTTGTGACCGCCACGTTCGATCTCGAATCCGCACTGCCGCGTGACGTTATCGACCGCGCGCTGCGCTCGGGCCGCGAGCTGGCGCTGCGCTACGAAGATGCTCTGGGAGCGGTGGACCGGGCCACGGGTGAAGCGATTGCGGTACTAGGCGCGGAGCTGTTTGAGGTGCAAGGAAACGACCTCCGGACTTTGGACTACTCCGGCTACGACCAGGACGTGCGGTTTACTGGGGATTGGCTTGGCTTCGTCGCAGCGAATAACTCTCTCGCGAAGCAATGGATCGAGCGTCGCGCAACGGGAAATTCGCATCGATACATTTTGACTTCGACTTCGCGTCGCGAATGGGACGCGCTGCAGAACGCGAAAACATAAACTTAGGCAAGGGACCGTACTCATCATGAAAATTCTCGCCATCACCGAACAGCGCGACGCCAAGTGGAATAAAGTCAGCTTCGAAATCGTCGCCGCCGCGCAGCAAATCGCCGAGCAAACGAAAAGCACTGTCACGGGTGTCGTCATTGGCAAAGGCGTCGCCGCTCTCGCCGACGAACTCGCCGGCTACCAGCTCGACGAAGTGTTGCTCGTCGAGCACGACCTGCTCGACAAATACACGCCGGACGGTTTTACGCTCGCGCTAAAACAAATCGTGGAAAGCGCCAAGCCGGATCTGGTTCTGTTCCCGCACACCTATCAAGTCCGCGACTTCGCGCCAGCCCTGGCCGCTTCGCTGGGTAAGGGAATGATCGGCGACTGCACGACCTACCGCGAAGAGGGCGGCAAACTGATTTTCGTCCGCCAGATGTTTCAGGGCCGGACCGTGGCGGACGTTGTGTTCGCGGGCGAAGCTCCCTGGATCGCGTCGTTTCAGGCCAGCGCTTTCCGCGCCGATCTCGCGAAGAAGCACCCGACGGGAAAGGCTCCCGTGAAGTCCGCAAGCGTAGATCTAAAGCCCGAGCAAATTCGCACGGTGCCGCTCGAACTTTTCCGCGAAGCCAAGCAAGCCGTCGATCTCACCCAGGCGCCGATTCTGATTTCCGTCGGCCGCGGCATCAAGGCACCGGAAAATATTCCGCTCGCGGAAAAACTCGCGCACGCCATGGGCGGCGAACTGTGCGCCTCGCGTCCCATCTGCGACGAAGGCTGGCTCCCGATGGACCGCCAGATCGGCAGCTCCGGCCAGACCGTTGCGCCCAAGCTCTACTTCGCGCTCGGCATCAGCGGCGCCATCCAGCACGTCGTGGGAATGAAAGGTGCCCGCACCATCGCCGCCATCAACAAAGACCAGAACGCCCCGATCTTCGAAATCGCGGATTACGGAGTCGTCGGCGACCTTTTCGAAATCGTCCCCGCCCTGGTCGAAGAACTCGAAAAGCCGCATTAACTTTCACTGTGCTCATTTTTCGGCAGTTTCGATAAAGTGGAGACATGGCGATAGAGCGTGAACAACTCGAAGCGGACGTGCTCATCATCGGTGCCGGCCCCGGCGGACTTTCCTGTGCTCTTCATCTGGCAAATCTAATCGAAGCTCACAACGCCGCGAAAAAATCTCCCGCGCTTTCCGCTGAAAATATCTACGTCCTCGAAAAGGGACGCGAGCTCGGCGCCCACCAGCTTTCCGGCGCGATCATGGACCCGCGGGGCCTTCGCGAATTAGTTCCGGACTTCGAAAAATCCGCGCCGCTCGACGCTCAGGTTACCGATGACGCCGCCTACTTCTTCACCGAATCCAGCAGCTTCAAGCTACCGATCACTCCGCCGCCTCTGCAAAATCATGGCAACTACATTGTTTCGCTCAACAAGTTGGTGAAGTGGCTTGGCGGCCTGGTCGAAGCGAAAGGCGTAAACGTGTTCACGCAATTCGCGGGACGCGAGCTGCTCTACGAAAAGCGCGGCACCACCGAAGGCGTTGCCGGAGTGCTCACCGAAGACAAGGGCGTCGATAAAAACGGCAAGCAGAAAGACAACTTCACTCCGGGTTACGAACTGCGCGCCAAAGTTACGGTGCTCGCCGAGGGCTCGCGCGGCTCGCTCACCAAAGAGCTCGTCAACCGCCTGCATCTCGACGGCATGAATCCTCAGGTGTACGGCATTGGCATCAAGGAACTTTGGGATGTACAGCCGGGAAAAATTAAATCCGGATTTACGGCCCACACGCTTGGCTGGCCGCTGGCCACCGACTACTACGGCGGCGGCTGGGTGTACGGCATGCAAAACAATCGCGTGTCGCTCGGCATGGTCGTCTCGCTCGAATACGCCGACCCGCTCTTCGATCCGCATGCCGCGTTTCAGCAATATAAGACGCATCCCTTCGTAAAAAATATTCTCGAGGGCGGGAAGCTGGTTCGCTACGGTGCGAAGTCGCTGCCCTACGGTGGCTGGTACTCGATGCCCTGCAATTACGTGGACGGCGCGCTGATCCTCGGCGATTCGGCGAGCTTCCTGAATTCACAGCGGCTGAAGGGAATTCACACCGCGATCAAATCCGGCATGCTCGCGGCGGAAACAATCTACGAATCGCTCTGCGCGAGCGATGCTTCGGCGCAGAAACTTTCCGCGTACAAGCGAAAGATCGATAAAAGCTGGCTGCGCGAAGAGCTCTGGCCCGTCCGCAACTTTCACCAGGCGTTTCACGGCGGATTGTGGAAAGGATTGTTTCTGTCGGGATTGCAATTCGTCTCCGGCGGGCGCGGTCTGGTCGATCCGATGCACACCAAGGCCGGGTATCTGGACTACGAAAAACTTGACCGTCCCGATGTTCTCGTCGATCAGTCCACACGATTCAAAGGCGACGGCAAACTCACGTTCGACCGCCTGACCGACGTCTATCATTCCGGCACGCGGCACGACGAAGATCAGCCCAGCCACTTGCTGGTGCTCGATCCAAGCATCTGCGGCGACCGCTGCGTGCGAGAGTATGGAAATCCTTGCCAATACTTCTGTCCCGCCGCGGTTTACGAAATGGTTTCCGACAAGGACGGCACCAACAAGTTGAAGATCAACGCCACGAACTGCGTTCACTGCAAAACGTGCGACATCGCCGATCCGTATCAGATTATCAATTGGGTTCCACCTGAAGGCGGCGGTGGCCCGAACTACGAGGGAATGTAGTAAAGAACTCCGATCAACAGCGCGAGCCGACGGGCGTCAGCTCTTTCCGCCAAAGGCGCGTTTCAACTTCGTCCAAAAACTTTCCTTATTCTGAGCGGGCTGCGCGGCCGTCTTATCCTGTTTTGCGGGCGTCTTCGCGTCGTCGAACGACGGTGCAACCACATGCCCCGAGAATTGCCACTCCGGTTCCACGTGCACCGTTCGGACGATCAACGCTACGTCTGCCGGAGAATCATCGGGCGCCGCGGGATCAGCGGGCGAAAACGCCAGCGGTGGCATGATCACCTTGTAATCCGGCATGGTCGTTGCGAGGGTCGGCACCGCGGGCGGCGTCGGAGTTTCCGCTTTCGTTGGCGGCGTCACCGGATGCGCGTCGTTGTTCAGCTCGAGCGCGCGGAGCTGCACGTTGGGCTGGGCAATTGGAAACGCCGGCGGAGCCGCCGTCACAGCATCGGTCACCGGCGGTTCGGGCGTTGGCGCCAGGTTCTGCCTTCCGCTGATGCCCATCACCGGAATTTGCGGGGGCGGCGCAGACTGTACGTGCAGCGCTTCGCACTGGCAGGTCCCTGGCGCGCCCGCCACCGGGACGAGTTTTCCGTTCGCAAGAAAGAATTCACCCGCTTGCGGAACGATCAAGTCTTCGCCCGTGAATTGCTGCTCCAGGCGCAGTGCGCCGCTCGTGGCCCGGACGCACAGCGAGTCGTTCAGGTCGAGTCCCGCCGTGATCTCGCGAGCGCCGCCGCTAATCTCGAGCGGCGTGGCGATAATCGTCGGCGTAAAAATCCGAACGCTTGCCGTGGCCGGAAGTTGCACATGAATGCGCCCGAAATTCAAAGCCAGCGTCACCGCTCCCGCCGAATACAGCAGCGTCAGTTTTGCCGGACCGCAAATATCCACTTGGCCGCCCGAAAGCAGCAGCATCCGGGCGCGGCCCGCGTGAACGGTCACAATGCTTCCATTCGTCAGATAGACCGATGGTATGGAAGGAGTCGTCCCGAGCAGCGCCGTGCCGCTATCGACGGAAACTTCCGGGCCTTCCACGCGCGCGACGGTTCCGGGCGGAGGTTGGTCCGAATCCTGTGCCGATACGTTTGCGGCGAACGCGAACACAGCCAGCGCGGCGGCGACAAACACTCTGGAAACAATCCGGCGTCCGCGGCGCAACGCGGTGGAGTGGGCGACGAATTCAGCAGGGGAGGACATCGGGGCCGTCAGTGTTACCAGTCATTATTGTACTGCGGCTTGCGCTTTGAATCGCTCACTTCCGCATGGCTTTGGGTGCATGGCCCGACCCCTCAAATTTGCAGTAACCGCGCGGCCTTTCGCGATGACGGTGAGAGGCCCTAGGTCGCTCGGCGACTACCAACGGCGGGAATGAAGCCTCTATACTGATGCTGAATGAAAGACGAGTCGAAACCGGGAAACGCGCAAACCACGGATGTGCCGGCTTCCACGCCGGCGATTCCGATGCCGCATCTGTCGCGATGGCGGCGGATGCAGATTCCGCTGATTGCCGCGGCGGTGTACGGAGTTTTGCGGTTGATCGGACCGACGCTGCGCGTGGAAATTTTGGGAATTCAACACGCGGTACAAATCCGGAACAAGAGCGAAGCGGGCATCGGTGCGTTTTGGCACCGCTGCATCTTTCCGGCGGCATGGATCTGGCGCGGTCGCGGAATTGTGGTGATGAACACCGTGAATTTTGACGGCCAATGGACGCGCAAGGTGATCGAGTGGCTGGGATTTGGCACGGCCCAGGGAAGTTCAACGCGCGGCGGAGTGGCGGGCCTGGCCGCGATGGCACAGAAAATCGCGGAAGGAAAACACGTAGCGTTTACGATCGACGGACCGCGCGGGCCGCGTTACGTGGCCAAGCCGGGCCCGGTGATTTTGGCGCGCCGGACGGGAAGTCCGATTTCGGTGTTTCACATCGGAGTCGAGTGGGGATTCACGTTCAAAAAATCGTGGGATTTGTTCCAGGTGCCGTTTCCGTTTTCGCGGGTGGTGATGATGTTTGCTCCGCCGATCCGGGCGAAGACGGACGGCGGCAGCGATGATCTGAAAGCGACGCAAGCGGAAATGCAAGCTGCGCTCGAGCGCGTGCGAGACGATGCCGAAGAATGGTTTGACTTGAGCGAATCGGAAAAGGACGATGTTCGCGACGAGTATGCCGGCCGGACGGATCGCTAGAGCCGCGCCAAGTTACCCCACACCCAGCTTTACCGGCACTTGCAGTTTCTGCCCGTTGCGAATGATCGTAAGCGTGACGGTATCGCCGGGCTGCGACCGGTTGAGCAGCAAATTCAGATCGACTTGATTCGCAACTTCCTTGCCGTCGATGGCGATCAGAATATCGCCGCCCACACGCAATTCCTGAAGCCCCAGAAACGATTTCGTGCCGCCGCGAATTCCCGCGAGAGCCGCAGGACCGCCGGGATCGACGCGCTCGATGAGAATGCCATGATTGGTGCTGAGCTTCAGCGCATCGGCCAGGCCCGGCCAGAGCGGACGGCCCTCCGCACCGAGGGTGGCGCGGCGAACGTGGCCGTACTTGATTAAATCTTCGGCGACGCGACGCGCGGTGTTGATCGGGATCGCGAAGCCGATACCGGTTGCGGACGTCGAACCGGCCGGCGAATAGATCGCGCTGTTGATGCCGATCACCTGGCCGTGGGAATCGAGCAAAGGTCCGCCGGAATTGCCCTGGTTGATGGCGGCGTCGGTCTGAATGGCTTCATCGATGAATGTGGATTCGCCGGTTTGCACGGTGCGACCCAGGGCGCTCACGATGCCCGTCGTGAGAGTGCTCGAAAAGCCGAACGGATTGCCGATGGCGAGCGCGCGTTGGCCGACGACCAGATTGCGCGAATCGCCGAGAGTGAGCGGCGTGATGTTGTGATCCTTGGTATCGATCTGAATCAATGCGATGTCGTTGCGTGGATCGTCGCCGATCAATCTTGCTTTGTAGCGAGATTGATCGCCGAGAGCGACTTCAATGGTCTGCGCGCCCTGGATGACGTGATAGTTCGTCAGGATATGGCCATCTTTGTCGATCAAAAATCCTGAGCCGGCTCCTGCCACCGGCACTGCATTGTAAAAAAAGTCGTATTCGACGGTGCGCGTGACGATGTTGGCGACGGCCGGCGAAGCCTGCTTGTAAATTCGCACGTTTTCCGCTTCGGTGGGATCGAGCGACGTATCGGCCGCCGCCGTGGGAATGTGGACGGCGTTCACGGTGGCGGGCGTGCGCGGCCCGTAGTGCGTGCCGGCCCAATAGGCGGCGAGGCCGATGATGAGCCCTGTGCCCAGCAACCGGAACGTGCGTCCTTGATTCTTCTGCTGCAAGCTCATCCGATCAACCTCAGCGAAAGTCGAGATACGAAACGGGCGTCCCGCCGCTTCTATACAGTACGCCCGGGCGTCGCAATTCGTTTCAATTTGTCGAGAGCAAGCGACACCAGGCGCTCGGTCTCCTGGATTGTGCCGGAGCAATCGATGGTGGCGTCGGCGAGTTTCAGCTTTTCGTCGTTGGGCATTTGCGCGGCGATACGCTGCTCGATCTCGGCGCGGGTGAGCCCCCGTTCCACCAGGCGCTCGATTTGCTGCTCGGGACGGCACCAGCAAACGATGAGCTTGTCGAGTTGCTTGTTCATGCCGGACTCAACGAGCAGGGCAGCTTCAACAACCGCGAATTCGGGCGCGTCGGAATGACTGAGCGCAGCGAACCAGTCCATGATGACTTTGTGGATGCGCGGATGGAGAATTTCGTTCAGGCGCTTGAGTTTTTGCGGATCGGCAAAAGCGAGCTTGCCGAGCTTCGAGCGGTCGATATTGCCGTACGAATCGAGAATGTCTTTACCGAAAGCGGCAATCGCTTCGTGATAGCCGTCCTGGCCGGATTCGAGAAGTTCGTGTCCGATGGTGTCTGCGTCGAGAACCGGACAATCATGGCTACGGAGCATCGAAGCGACCGTGGATTTGCCGACGGCCACGCCGCCGGTCAGGCCGACGCGCAGCATCAGCGTTTCGCTCCGGCGGCCACGGCCGGATTCTGCGATCCGCGGCGAAGCCGCGCGGCGCGAACCGTGTTGCTCATCAGCATGGCGATGGTGAGCGGGCCGACTCCGCCGGGAACGGGAGTGAACGCTCCGGCGATTTCGACGACGTCCGGATGAACATCGCCGGCGAGCACCGAACCCTTGGCACGAAACGTTTCGAGCTTCTCGGGAAAATGGGCGAAGACGCGCTGGGCTTCGGCGGCGTCGGTAACCACGTTTTGGCCGACATCGATCACCGTCGCATGGGGTTGAATGAAATCCGGCGTGACCATGGCGGCACGGCCGATCGCCGCGACCACCACATCGGCGCGTCGAACCGTTTCCGCCAGATTTTTCGTTTTCGAATGGCAAATCGTGACGGTGGCATTCGCGTGCAGCAGCAGAAGCGCCATGGGTTTGCCCACGATGTCACTGCGCCCGATCACCACGGCATTCGCGCCGTCGAGCGGGATATCGCTGCGGCGCAGAATTTCCATTACGCCGGCGGGAGTGCAGGCGACGAGGCCAGGACGTCCGGCGACCAGGTTGCCGACGTTGACGGGATGAAAGCCATCCACATCTTTCGCGGGGATGACCGCGTCTAGAATTTTTTTTGCGTCGATCTGCGGCGGCAGCGGCATTTGCACGAGGATACCGTCCACGTCGTCGCGCTGGTTCAGAGTTTCGATGATGGCGAGCAGCTCTTCGGTGGTGGTTGTGGCGGGCGGCGTGATCAAGAAGCTCGCTAAGCCCAGCTTTTCGCATGCCGCGATTTTGCTGTTTACGTAAAGCTTCGAGGCGGGATTATCGCCCACGCGCACGGCGGCCAGGCCGGGTTGGATGCCCGCCGCTGCCAGCGCGGAAATTTCGGACGCAAGTTCGCGGTAGATCTGGTCGCGAATGGCGTTTCCGTTGAGGATGCGAGCGGTCAAACAAGGCTCCTGAATCGCGCGCTTCGAACGCGCGAAATCACATCATAACACAGCGTTTTTGGCGCGAGCGGGGAGCTGTGCGGAGCATCGAGACGCCGGGAAAACTACAACTGCTCGCGCGTAAATTCAACGATGGCGCCATTCGGTTTGAAGTCGCTGTAGCGCACCCAGTGGGGTTTCACCCGAACGTAGGTCATGTGAGCCCAGTGCTCGCGGCTTGGGCCGCTGGGATGCGCGGCGAAGTATACGCGCTTGATGCGATCGAGTTCGTCGCCTGCCGGCTCGTCCGCGGTGCCTTCGAGCTGCACGGTGATTTCGTCGCGGTCCCATCCGATGACGAACGCAATTTTGGGCGAGTGGCGCAGATTACGGATTTTGCGCGTGGTCGAGAGCGTGTCGAAAACGATCTCGAGCTGGTCGGTTACGGCGATGCCCACGACGGCTGCTTCGGGTTCGCCTTCCGGCGAAATGGTGGAGAGCACGCCGAATTTTTTGGTGCGCAGGAAGGCTAGAACGGCGGCTCGGTCGATATTCGGCATAGCTTCGTAAGGCCAGCGAGCGCTACTGCGCTGCGGGCAGAGTGTAATCGAACGTGTAGGAGTGTTTGCCGCCGGCGGCGATGTCGATGCTCAATTTCCCGGTAATGCCCGTTAATTCGCCGGTGCCGGAGCCAGGTACGACGATGATATTCATCGCCGCCGTGCCGTGGTCCATGGTTGCATTGTGCTGCAGGACGAAGGTGCCTTTGCGGCCGTCGAGTGCGCCATCCACAAGCTCGATGGCCACGTAGCCACCGGAGCCTTTAGCCGGACTACCGAACGCGAGCATTGTGCCCTTGCTGGTGGCTTCGAGGGCGCCGTGGAACTGTTTATCGAGCGTCATTGCGGAGAACGCTGCGTCGATTCCGTCGGACTTGAAGGGGACGATTTTTACGTCGAACGGGCCTTTGGCTTGGTGCGAGGTCACGGAGTCTTCCTTGGCGGCCGGCACGGGTTGCTGCGCGTTGACCTGGGCAGGAACGCGCAACCATATTACCGCAACGATCAGAAGAACAAGCGCAGCGACTTGTGAGTCTCGCATTCTCATCACGACTCCCGTGGTCTTCGTTCAAAAAACAATCCCCGCGAAACACGCGCGGGGATCGTTGTGGTTTCCGTCTGAGCGCACCGATGCGCCTTGCGATTAATAAATGTCGTACTGTTCCCAGTGCAGCGTGGGGTCGGCCTGGATGATGATGCTCTTTTTCGTCCAGCGCTCGAGTTCTTCGATGAGCGAGGCTTCGCGCGTTTTGAGTGCCTTTGAAATTTCAGGATGCACGCGAAGAGTGAGGCTGGCAGAAGGCATTTCGGGAGCCATCTTCACCGCTTCGGTCTGAATTTCGTAGCACAGCGTGGCGATGGACTTCACCATGCCGGAGCCCGTGCAATACGGGCAAGGCTGGCAGAGCGTGCGTTCCAGGGCCTGCTTGGTGCGTTTGCGGGTGATGGCCACGAGGCCGAATTCGTTGAACCGCAAAACTTTTGACGGCGCGCGGTCGGCACGCAGAGCGTCTTCGAGCGCGGCCATTACCTTTTCGCGGTTGCGGCGCTCTTCCATGTCGATAAAGTCGATGACGATGATGCCGCCCAGATCGCGCAAACGCATCTGGCGCACGATTTCCTTCACGGCTTCGACGTTGGTGCGAACGATGGTGTCTTCGAGGCGATTCGAGCCTTTGCCGACGAACTTGCCGGTGTTGACGTCAATCGCGACGAGCGCTTCGGTGTGGTTGATGACGATGTAGCCGCCCGATTTCAGCCAGACCTTCGGACGCAGGCCCTTGTCGATTTCCTGCTGAATGCCGAATTCTTCAAAGACCGGCGTTTGCTTGGTGTAGAGCTTCACGCGGCCGACCAGTTGAGGCTGGAAGCGGCTCATGAAGTCCACGACTTTGGTGTATCCCTCTTCGGAATCGACCCAGATGGCGCCGAAATCCGGCGTAACGAAGTCGCGCAGGATGCGTTCGACGAGATTCAAATCGCGGTGAAGCACGGACGGAGCTTTTTTCTGCTCGGAGCGCGCTTTGATTTCCGCCCAGGTGCGGGTGAGAAATTCGACGTCGGCGCGGACATCTTCCGGAGCGGCACTCGACGCCGCGGTGCGGACGATGAATCCGCCGCCGGATGAGCCTTTCGCGTCGTTCACCAGATGGCGTAGCCGCGCACGCTCTTCGGCGGAAGCGATCTTGCGCGAAACCCCGGTGTGATCGAGCGTGGGCATGTACACAAGGAATCGTCCGGGAAGCGCGACGTGGCTGGTGATCCGCGCGCCCTTCTTGCCAAGCGGTTCCTTGGCGATCTGGACGATGATTTCCTGGCCCTGCTTGAGCATGTCCGCGATCAACTGCGTCTTGCGCGGAGGACCGGAATGACGATGCCCGTGGCCGCCGGAATGACCGTGGTGCGGACGGCGATTGCGGTCGTCACGGCGACCGCCTCTGTCGCGTCCTCCGCGTCGCGCGGGATTCTGCATGCGCGAACGGAAATCGTTGCGCACGCGCGCGGCGGAAGGCGTTTGCGAGGTTGCGGAAAGTTCGCTGGCGGGTTGGCCGTCGGCGGATTCAAGATGCTCGCCGGATTCGACAGCTTCCAGAGCATCGGTGTGAGCCTGGTCGGCGGAATCAGCGTGAAGCTCGTGACCTTCGCCGTCTTCTTCATGGTGCTCGTCGTGGCGGCCGTCGGCGGCAAGCTCTTCGCCGTGGACGTCGTCATGCTCGTCTTCGTGATCACTTTCGTGTTCGCTATCGGCGGTGGCGAGTGCTTCGGTTTCTGGGCGATGAGCGGTGGCTTCGTGGTCACCGTCATGCTCATGGTCGTGAGCGTCAATAGCATGTGCTGCTTCGTGCGCCGCTTCCTCGTCCTGCGCTTCGGCCAGATGTTCGGCGAGAGCGGCCGCTTCGTCATCGGTCAGTTGCGCGGCGGTGTGCTCGTCGAGCGTCAAATGCGGCGGATTCTCAGCGAGCGGATGGTGCTCTTCGCCAACGGAGTCGTGCTCGTGATGCGCTTGTTCCGAGGCGATGCGATCGAGAGCGTGGGACGCGGCGAGATCGAGTTCATCGGTGTGCATCGCATCGTGGTCGTTCTCGACGCCAAGATGCTCTTCCACTCCGAAGTGTTCTTTCACTTCATCGGTATGCGGGCCGGGAGCGTGGCTGACGGCCGCTTCGATGGCCGGCTCGTTTACAGGCTCCGGCGGCAGATGCTGGTGCGTCTTCCATTTCGAAATGGATTCGCCGGGCAGCGGTTCCACACCCAACGATGACGGGCGGAAGCGAGCGGGCGCGGCGGGCGGATACGATTTGTGCTCGCGGGGCTGCTGCTCAAACGCTCTCGATGCATAAGGCTGCGCCGGCTGAGATTCTTCCGGCGAATGTTCGGGTTGACGAGGCGCGCTCTCCGCCACCGGTTCAAACGAACCGAATTGCGAGGTGATGGCGGTGGTATCCCCGGACGGCTCTACGACGGGCGAAGTGGCGGCGGGCTTTTCGCGAAATTTCGCAAGCGACTCGCCCGGAAGCAGAACGGAAATATGTCCTTCGGCGGCGCCGAAATCGGAGACCGGCTCATCGAGCTGACCCGAGGGCCGCGGCGCTGCGTATTTGGAGGACGGCAATTCGCGCCCGAAACGGCGATTGTCGCTGCGGCCGCCTCGACCGCCGGCCGGACCTCGGTCGCGGCCGTGCCGATTGCGGCCCCCGCGTCGATTGAATCCGCGGTCGTTGCGTCCGCCGCCCTGGCGATTCTCAAAGCGCGGACGGTCCTGATGCGGAGCGCCGGAGGAAGGGCGCGCCACGACGGGCGACGGAACGTAATGCGCGGGCTGAGCGTCGGCGAGCGGCGCAGCCTGATTCCCGAAAGACTCCGGTGCGCTCGATTCGGACGGAATGATGGAGCCGTGTTCGACGCTCTCGCCGGAGCCGAGCGCGGCAGGAGCCGCCGGCGCCGGGACGGCAAGCTTGGTCTTGTCGTCGCCGGTGGCGACGTGATCGAAGTCCTCTAAATCTTCCAGGAAGTCGCTGACGTAGAGGAAGGCGTCGCTATCGAGGCCAATTTCGACGAAGGCCGACTGCATGCCCGGAAGCACGCGTGTGACTTTGCCTTTGTAGATACTGCCGACTAACGCGAATTCTTTTTCCCGCTCGACGTAATACTCACAAAGCTGGCCTTCTTCCAAAATCGCCACCCGTGTCTCGTGGGGGTTGGCGGAAATTACCATTTCCTTCGACATGTAAACTCCTCATGGCGCATCGGAAATCAGCGGCGCACACAATGGCGCGCGCTCGGCCGGCGTGGGGCAAGGCGAAGGCTGGTGCCTGCCCGAGCGGGCCGCCCAGGAAAGACTTACCGTGTTGTTCGATTGCTTTCCTCATCCGATGCTTACCTGGCTCGAAACTGAAAACACCGGGCCGGCGGAATTTCCGCGGCTCGGGGAAAATTGTTGAAACAAAAAAACGGGCTTCAGTTGACGAACCGCCGCATGCGGACGTTCATCACCATGCCCAATGCCAAAAATACAAAAGCCGTTGACGAGCCTCCATAGCTCATCAGCGGCAGGGGAATACCAGTCACCGGCATGTAGCCAATGACCATGGATGCGTTCACTAAAACGTGAAATGCGAGAATGGCCGTAACTCCCATCACCACGTACATTCCGGCACGATCTTTCGCTTTCTGGGCGTTGTCCACCAGGCGAAGAATCAGCGCCAGGTACAACAGCAGCACCACGCAAACGCCGATGAAACCCTGTTCCTCGGCCAGCGCGGCCAGAATAAAGTCCGAATATCGGACGGGCACGAAGCCCAACTGATTCTGGCTGCCTTTGCCGAAACCTTTGCCCCAGAATCCACCGGAACCGACTGCGATTTCCGACTGCAAAATCTGATAACCGGCGCCCCGCTGATCTTCCTCGGGATGGAGAAAGGTTTGAATCCGCTGTTGCTGGTACGGCTTTAAGTGATGCCGCATATGCCAGCCGACGGGAATCAGCAACGCCAGTAAGACGAGCCCCACCAACTGATGTTTCCACTCGATGCCCGCCAGGAACGCTCCCACGACGGCAACGGGAACCAAAACCAGTGCCGTACCGAGATCCGGCTGCTTCAGGATTAAGGCTACCGGAATCAGGGTAATAATGCCAACCTTCAACAAATCGCCGAGCGTAAGGCGGTCCGTGCGGACTTCGCTGAAGAAGCGGGCCAGCACAATGATTATAATCAACTTCATCAGCTCTGACACTTGGAAATTGAAGCCGCCGCCCAGCGAGATCCAGCGCTTGGCTCCCAGGCGCGAAAATCCGATCACCAGAACGATCAGCAGGCCCAGAACGCCGACCACGTACAGCATCGGAGCCTGATCCAAAAGCGTGTGGTAGTCCACGCGCGAAATCAAAAACATGCAGACGAGGCCGATGCCGAGCCACATCAACTGTTTCCAGTGCATGCCGGCCATGGCGCTGGCGTGGGTAGAGGAATAAATTTCCAGCACGCCAAGCGCGTTGATCGCGGCGACGATCGCCAAGAGAACCCAGTCGAAATCCTGAATTTGAGGGCGGTCCTTCACCGGCGAGGACCTCCGGCAGTGGCGACCAGCTTCGGATCGGCGGAAGTATTTTCGGTGCGGCTGGGCTGGAGCGGGGGCGGAGGCGGCACGGTATTCGTGATCTGCTGCTGGTTGCGGGCGGCCTTTTTCTCGTAGTAGGCCTTCACGATGTCGCGAGCGATCGGCGCGGACGTGACGCCGCCGTGGCCGCCGCCCTGTACGAGGACCGCGACGACGATTTCCGGATCGCGGCGCGGCGCGTAGCCGACGAACCAGGCATTGTCCTTGAACTCCTTTTCCTTGCCGAGGCGGCTGCGCGTGTCGTAATTGATGATTTGCGCCGTGCCGGACTTGCCGCAGAATTCGACGTTTTGCAATTTCACCGCGGCGGCCGTGCCGCCTTCGTTCACCACGCCGTACATGCCATCGGTGACTTTCTCGACGGTGGCGTCGGAGATCGCGAAGCGCTCCATTTTTGGAGTGGGAAAATTCTTCAGCAAATGCGGCTCGATGAGGTTTCCACCGCTGGCGACGGCGGCGATCATACGGGCAAGCTGGATGGGCGTGGTGGTGACGGCTCCCTGACCGATCGCCACCGAGATCGTTTCGCCGGCGTACCATTTCCTGTGAAAAACCCGCTCGACCCAGTCCTCGGAAGGAACCAGGCCGGATTCCTCGCTGGGCAGATCAATTCCGGTGCGCCGGCCGAGGCCCAGCCCTTTGGCGTATTCGGAGATGCGGTCGATGCCGAGCAGTTTGCCGACGTTGTAAAAATAAATGTCGCAGGACTGAACGATCGCTTTGTGAAGATCGACAACGCCGTGCGAACCCTTGCCGTAGATGTAGCACTTGAACTGACGGCCGTAGAAAACGGCAGAGCCCGGACAAAAGAAAGTGCTGGTTTCGGGAATTGCCTTCGATTCCAGCATCGCGGTCGCAGTAACAATCTTGAACACCGAGCCCGGAGCGAGTTGCGCCTGAATCGCGCGATTGAGCAGCGGCGTTTCCGGGTCGGTGTTCAGTCGCTGCCATTCCTCTTTCGGAATGCGGACGGCGAAATCGTTTGGATCAAACGTCGGGCGGCTGACCATGGCCAGCACTTCGCCGGTGCGAGCGTCCATCGCCACCACCGCGCCTTCGCGGTCAACCATATCTGCTTCGGCAATTGCTTGCAGGTCGTAATCGATGGTCAGTTGGATCGGCTTTCCGGGAACGGACTCGACATTGTCGAGCGTGCGAATCACTTTGCCGACGCTATTGACGATCACGCGGCGCATGCCGTCCGTGCCTTCCAGTTGCTCGTTGTATTGGCGCTCGAGTCCCGCTTTGCCCACGATGTCGCCGGGGCGATAGTGGCCGTCGCTGTCGTCGAGCTGCTGCTCGGAAACCTCGCCGACGTAGCCGATGGTGTTCGCCAGCATCTGGTCCTGCGGATAGCGGCGGCGCTGGACCATCATGAGTTCCAGAAGAGGCAGGTCGGCGCGATGCGATTCGACGAAGGCGATGTCCGCCTGGGTGGCGGCGGGCTTGATGATCACGGGCTGAAATTTCGGAGCGCTGCGGGCGGCGTCGAGTTCCTGTTGCAGATCGTCGTGATCGATGCCCAGGCCTTCTTCGATTTGCGGCAGGCTTTTGGCGAGCGACTTCGGATCGTCGCGCAAAAGCAGAATGCTGAAGGAGGGATAGCTATCGACGAGCACGCGGCCTTCGCGGTCCAGCATGGCTCCCCGCGGAGCGATAATCGGAATCGACCGAATGCGGTTTTTTTCAGCGAGGTCGGCGAAATGTTCGGATTGCACAACCTGCAATTTCCAAAAGCCGATCATCAGCAGCACAACAAAACCGACAGACAGGTACGACACAAGCGCCAAGCGGCCCTGCGGTATTTTTTGATCGTTAACGTTCCACGAAGCCAACGAAACTCCCGAGCGGTGGGTCGTGCACGGCCCTCTGCGCTGTTACCTGCCGAATCACATGGGAATCGGAGGAGTCTTTAAGCTAACACTGTGCGAGCAAGGGCCGCAAGCTGGCCATGTCCATTCGGTCAACGCAAGTGATTGCATTAGAAAAGGTTTAGAGGTTTTGGGTAACAGTCCCGGTACTGACCGGCTATAGGTTGGGAAATGGAATCGCGCTAGAATTCACGGCCATGAAGATTACCTGGATGCGCGCGAGTGGATTGGCTGCCGTGTTCGTGGCGGCGTTATCGTGGGGCGGTCGATTTCGCGCCGACCAAAGCGGCGCCGACGCGATCTACCTGACTGTGACGGAATACGAGGCGGGGGTTTCGTTTCGAGACGTCCAAAAGCACGTGCCGATCGGAATGATCGTGAACCCGTGTTCGTACGCCGATACTCTGCTCCCAACGATCGATTGGAATGATGGGAAAGGCGAGCACAAACCGGACACGAACCTGGTGACCACGCTATTTCAGAAGGTGACGCCGGTGATTCAGAGCGGCGTTTATTTGTTCTGGGACGACACGCACCGCTTCGAACTAGCCGGATCGACGACGGTGACGACGAAATTGGTCGCGCACTGCCTGGGCGATCCGCCGGGCGACAAAGTATTTGTGTCGCGCCAGGTGGTTCATGCCTACGCGCGGGTGCCCGTGAACCAGGTGCTGTTCGAGCGCGGCGGCAAGGAAGTCGAAACGGTGAAGGGACACGATTCGGTGGATGTCGCGATCACGCTAAACGCACCGGCACCGCCATCGGGCACGTGGGTGAAATTAGAAACCGTCCCGCCGAGTGCGCTGAATAGTTTGCCGCCCTTTTTCCTCGTGCCCCCGCAGCAAAGCCAGGCAATCGTGACGGACCTGGAAACCAGAAAGCCCGCTTCCAATACAAACCTGGTCATTCGGGCTTCCACCGTAGGCCGCGCGCAAGTAACGGGGAACCTCGTAATTACTCCTTAAAATCGAACCGGAAACTCTGCGTGCGGAGTTCAGCGCCGCGGAAGGCCACGCCGCTTGCGGGGACTAGCGGTGCTAGTACTCCGGGCGCTTCCGCTCCGTTCGATTCGTTCTTTTGATATAGCGTTTTACAGCGCAAATGATATCGTTTTCAGACCCCGCACACTTTTGTCTTTGTAGTATTTGGACGGATTTTAGGGAGATCCCGGGAATGGTATTTCGGCGACGCGTGGAGTTATTTTTTGGGAGCATCTTTCACCTGAACGGCAGCCAAAGATTTCTGGGTACAGAGTGGTGCCGTGCGGCATGGTTTGCGATTGCCTTCACGCTTGTCTTCGCAACCGCCCTGCGGACCCCCGCCCAGACCAGCGTGCTGATGCATCATTACGACGTGGGCAGGACCGGCCAGAACACCAGCGAAACGGTCCTTACTCCGGCGAACGTCAACTCCTCGACCTTTGAAAAATTGTTTTCAGTTCCCGTGGACGGGGCGGTGTACGCGCAGCCGCTCTATGTACCGGGCGTAGCCGTCGCCGGTCAGGGATCGCACAATGTCGTCTTTGTGGCGACTGAGCACGACAGCTTGTTCGCGTTTGACGCCGACACAGGAGGGACTCCATTGTGGACGGCGAATTTTCGGATTAACGGTGCGACTTCAGTGCCGTGGCAAACTGTCGGCGCAGGAGATATTTATCCGGAGGTCGGAATCACGGGAACTCCAGTGATTGACAACATCACGGGCACTCTCTATGTGGTGGCCGAGACGCTGGAAAGCGGAGTTTGCGTACATCGCTTGCACGCCATCGATATCACGTCGGGTGCGGAAAAGTTCGGCGGGCCTATAGTTTTACAGGCGTCGGCGCCGGGCACGGGCAGTGGAAGCTCCAACGGCACGTTGACGTTCAACAGTTTGGTGGAGAACCAGAGGCCGGGATTATTGCTGCTTAATGGAAACGTATATATCGGATTTGCGGCCCATGGGGATAACGGCTACTGGCACGGCTGGATCCTGAGCTACAGCGCATCCACTTTGCAGCAGACGGCCGCGTGAACTGCCTCGCCAAACGGAATCGGCAGCGGATTTTGGGCGTCGGGTTCGGGATTGGCAGCCGATACAAACAACGGCGGCAGGCTTTTTGTGGTTACTGGGAACGGCGATTTTCCTGTACCGGGCAACGTCGTGCCGAACCCGGCTCCGGCGCCGTCCGCAAGCGTAGATTACGGTGACAGCATCGTTTCGTTGTCGGTCGCGAACAATCAAATTGTGCCGACAGATTATTTTACGCCGTACAACACCGCGAGCCTGGACGCTGCCGATACCGACATGGGTTCAGGCGGCGTGTTGGTGCTGCCAACGCAGACAGGAAGTTACCCGAATATTTTGATCCACGCTGGAAAGCAGGGCCGGATTTACGTGGTGAATCGAGATACGCTTACCAACAATAACATTCACTTTTGCAATGGATGCACGACGGACACCGAAGTGCTGCAAACGGTGAATGGGATTGGCGGGATGTGGTCCATGCCCGCGTATTGGAATGGGAATGTCTATTTTTGGGGAAGCACAGATCACCTAAAATCTTACAGCTTGGCGAACGGAGTTCTGTCCGCGAGTCAAACATCAGAATCGGCGGAGACCAGCCAGTTTCCAGGTTCAACGCCGGTTGTAAGTTCGAGCGGCATCACGAACGGAATTGTGTGGGCGGTGGAAAGCGACGGATTCGCAGCGCATTCTCCCGCGATTCTGCGAGCGTACGACGCGACCAATGTTTCGAATTTGTATTACGCTTCGAACTTGACGGCGGGCCGGGACAATTTGGGCCCGGCGGTGAAATTTGTAGTTCCCGTTGTCGCAAACGGGAAGGTCTATGTAGGCACAAATGGAGAACTAGACGTGTTTGGGTTGATCGGAAGCGAGCCACAGGCAGCGGCGCCGGCGATCACTCCGGCCGGAGCAACATACAGCGCGGCGGTGAACGTCATGTTGACCGATACCACGCCGGGCACGACGATTTACTACACGACGGACGGCAGCACCCCAACGATCAATTCGACCAAATACACGACCGGTATTCCAATTTCAGCGACCGCGACCGTAAGCGCGATTGCCATCGTCAACGGATATTTGCAAAGCCCGGTTTCCAGCGCGACCTACACGATTTCGACGAGCACAGCGCCTCCAAAGTTTTCGCCCGCTCCCGGTGGATACGTCGGCGCGCAACCGGTGACGCTGACCGATGCATCGCCGTCTCCCACGATTTACTACACCCTTGACGGAAGTGCACCGACGCACAGTTCGGCGGTTTATTCCGGGGCCATTCAGCTTTCGACCACAACCGTAATTACGGCGATTGCCTCGTCGGCTGGCTTGACGGACAGCGCTCCGGTGAGCGGCACATACACCATCACTCCAGTCGCCTCAGCGACGATCAATTATTCCCAGGGCTTCAGCAATCCAGCGGGTATGCAATTTAACGGCGTGACGGATTTGGACGACACGCGCCTACAACTGACGAATGGCGGCACCAACGAAGCGGGAAGCGCATTCTACACAACTCCGGTCGATATCCGTAACTTCACCACGGATTTCGCATTCCAGCTTTCCAACGCCATGGCCGACGGAATCACCTTTACGATTCAGAATTCCCCGGCAGGCGCAGCTGCGCTCGGTGCTTCGGGCGGAAACCTTGGGTACGGCACCGGCGCGAAGGGAATTCCCAACAGCCTCGCGATCAAGTTCGATATTTATAGTAATAACGGCGAGGGAGACGATTCCACTGGGCTGTACGTAAATGGCGCCTCGCCCACGACGCCCTCCATCGATCTTAGTTCGTCGGGGATCGAGCTGGACAATGGCGACACAATTGCGGCGCACATCACCTACAACGGCACGACGCTAACGATGACGCTGACCGACGACGTGCTCGACACATCGGTCACCGAATCTTGGACGGTGAATATCCCGGGTACGATCGGCAGCAATACGGCGTACGTGGGATTCACGGGTGGGACGGGCGGCTTGTCATCCAGCCAGAAGATCGAAACGTGGACGCTCGAATCGACGCCGCCCGCCGGACCGCCCGCGGCGACTCCTACGATCACTCCTGGAACCGAGACTTTCACTGGATCTCTGAGCGTTTCACTGATGGATACGACCACGGGAGCAGCGATCTACTACACAACGGATGGCAGCACGCCCATCGCAGGGGGTGGCGGAACGACGCAGTTGTACGCCAAACCTTTCACGGTCAACGCAACGACCACCGTAAATGCGATCGCGACTGCGTCCACATATTCGACCAGCGCCTTGGTGACCGCGACTTTTACTTTACAAGCCGTGGGGGCGCCAACGTTCACGCCCAATGGCGGAGCTATAACGAACTCGCAGGGCATCGTGCTGAATGATGCGGTGACAGCGGCATCGATTTACTACACGGCGGACGGAACAATGCCGTCACCCGGAGCCGGCACTACAAAGTTATACGCCGGCGCCTTTACACTCGCAGCTTCCGCGACCGTGAACGCGATTGCTACCTACACTGGGTACGCAAATAGCGTTGTGTCGAGCGCCGCGTTCACAGTCTCTTCGGGGCAACCTGCCGCCACGCCCACTTTGTCGCCGAACGGCGGAAAGGTTAGCGCAAACCAGGCCATTTCGATTTCTGACGCGACAAAGGGTGCGCTGATTTATTACACGGTTGACGGCAGCATTCCGTTGCCTGGAGTTGGCACTACGGTTCCCTACACCGCACCGTTTTCGCTTGGACAGAATCCCCCCACTACGGTGAAGGCAATCGCGGTGGCGACAGGTTATACCAATAGCGCCGTCACGAGCGTGACGTTCACGATACTTGCTGCGGCACCAGCCCCGTCGATTAGCCCTGCGGCGGGAACCTACGCTGGACCTTTTTCCGTATCCTTCAGCGATTCCTTGACGGGGGCGACCTACTACTACACAACGGATGGATCCTCGCCCGCGCCGGGAGTTGGCACGACGCAGAAATACACCGCGCCGTTCACGGTAACTGCTTCGGAAAACGTGCAGGTGATCGCCGAATACAATGGATACTCGCGAAGCGCCGTTACGAGCGCCGCGTATGTGATCGGATCATCGGGCGGCATTACGGGATATGGGAGCGGATTTACGCCTACGAGCGGGCTGCAACTGAATGGATCCGCGACGTGGAACCAAACCGCGAACCGTCTGACCCTCACCAACGGCGGCCCCACGCAAGCGGCCAGCGTGTTTGCGGTGGCTTCGGTGAATGTTCAGTCATTTACCACGAGCTTCTCGTTCCAGCTGACGAACGCAGCCGCGGATGGTTTTGCATTCGTGCTGCAGAACAATTCGGTCATGGCGATCGGAAACTCGGGCGGGCTGCTGGGCTATTCCAGCGGCGCCAGCGCCGTGTTCAACAAGAGCGTTGCCGTGAAGTTCGACCTTTACAGCAACTCCGGCGAAGGCGCGAACTCGACGGGAATTTACCTGAACGGGGCGTCGCCGATGGTTCCTGCTGTGGACCTGACGCCTTCGGGCGTCAACCTGCACAGCGGCGATGTATTCAACGTTACATTGAATTACGACGGTATGTGGTTACAGATGACGGTGACCGACACGGTAACGAACGCAACGTTTACCGATTCCTGGCAAGTGAATATTCCTACCTTGCTGGGCGCTCCAACGGGGTACGCGGGGTTCACCGCCTCCACTGGCGGCGGCACGGCGACGCAGGAAATTCTGAATTGGGTGTTTACGCCGGGCATGCCGGTGATGAAAGATCCCACGCAATACCAGACCGCCAGTCTGATGTCGTCGAGCGTCAGCTCCGGACCGACGTACGCCGTCCAGCCGTGGACGGGATATGTGAGCGCCACAGGCACGGGGTTATCGGCTACGAAAGTCGGAGACAACGTAACGATTACGCTGAACGTGCCGGTTGCGGGAACGTACGACGTTCGGTTTGCCTCGAAGAATTATTCGGCGCGCGGACTCGTACAACTCAGCGTAAACGGAGTGAACGTGGGATCGCCAGCGGATGAATACTCGTCTGTCCCCGCGGCGCTGTGGTACGAGTTCGATTTAGGCAACGTGACGCTGGCGGCCGGAAGCCAGCCTTTCAAGTTCACGGTGACCGGCAAAGATCCGGCGAGCACGGCGTATGGGCTCGCGTTCGAATACATCAAGCTCACGCCGCAATAACGCGATATGGTGCGCGGATTGCTTGTCCGCTTGTAGCGGGTTTCCGTCTCTCGAGAAAGGAGATGCGACCCGCTCATTCGTTTGACGTTCTGAATTTTCGGGGAATCGGCGGACTTCAGGAAGGTTTGCGAAGCCTATCGAGTAAGGCAAACAGAAACACACCCACCGCGGCGGTAATCACCGAGTCGAGCAAGAGGTTTAGCGTGAAGAATGGCTCCTGGTGATTGAGCAATACGCGTTGGGTGATCGCCAGAATCGCCTGGTGAAAGTGGAAAAAGAAAAAGATCAGGCCCAGGCGAGCCAGCGGATGTTCGGTGTCAATCCGGGCTCCGATCGACGAAGCAAGATAGCCGACGATGGTGCCGGCGATGCCGTTCATTCCGATGGGATTATCGTGGCTCAGCGCGTCTTGCGCGATTCCAATGCCGCCGCCAAGAAATAATCCGGTGACCGGGTTGCGGCGGCTGACGCCGAAGTAGATGGTGACCAGCAAAGGCAAATCAATCCACTGCGCCCAGCGTCCATACTTGTGCAGGATGGCCTGAAACACCAGAGCGAGCAGCGAAACACCCAGGATGGTGCCGCTGTAGAATTTGTGGACTTCGACGTTGGGTTCCGAACGGTCGCCGACGCTGAGCATATAGGACATGTTAGCGCTGGGGGGCCGAGGGCTTAGCCGCGGGGGGATTCGCCGGCGGGGCGCTCGTCGATGGTGGAGTCGCGGGTTGGCTCGACCCCGTTGCTGGATTGACGGGGGACGAAGTCGCCCCTGCGTCGGCCTGTGCTTTCGCGGCTTCCGCCGCCGCAGCGGCCGCGGCAGCCTGTTTTGCAGCCGTTCCGGAAATATTGTCGTTCTTGCTGGATACGAAGTCGTGACTGGAGAGCAGGACGATCACATCTTCCAGCCGGTCCAGACGAGCGGCCGGAGCGATTCGGATGAATTGGAAGGGGTTGCCGGGTTTCGCGTTTTCCACCGTGCCGATGAGCAAGTCCTTCGGGAAGATTTTATCTTCGCCGGAAGTGAGGATGATTTGCCCCGGCTGCACCTTTTCCTCGTTGATTACGTAGTCCATGTGAGGTTCGGGATCCCCGCTGCCGCGTACGACGCCGTGCGTCCGCGTGGTGGCGAATAGCGCACCCACCCCGCTGTCTTTGTCGTTGATGAGCAAAATTTCAGCGGTGTGCGGAAATACGTCAACGATCTTGCCGATCACGCCATCGGGAGTGATGACGCCGTAGTTGACCTTGACGCGATCTTTTTCGCCGCGATTGATGAAGATTGTTTGCGAGCTGGAATCGGAGCTGGAGCCGATGACTTCCGCGGCGAGCATTTCGGTTTCAGGATGAGCATCGCGGAAGTTCAACAAGCCGACCAGGCGTTGGGCTTCGGCGGTCTGACTTTCCAGCTCTTGATTCCGGAGCTGCAGGCGTTGCAGCTCGCTGCGCATGACTTCGTTTTCGCTGCGCGCGTTGCGCAAGCCGACGTAGCCTTTCCACAGATTGCCTACGCTTGAGAGGGTCGCCGTTGTGCCGCGCTCGAGCGGCGTG
The DNA here is from genome assembly GCA_963785585.1 of uncultured Acidobacteriota bacterium. Classification (GTDB taxonomy): domain Bacteria; phylum Acidobacteriota; class Terriglobia; order Acidiferrales; family UBA7541; genus Palsa-295. Next base: position 2,980,149 of record CAWAVW010000004.1, on the reverse strand, counting down.
AGCAGCGTGACCGCCCAATAGCGAATCAGCGGCACGTTTTGCTCGCCCTTAATCTGAAATGCGAGCAGCAGCACCTGCGCCAGAACAACCATAGCGAGGAGCATCAAAGGGCGAAGCCGCGAAATGGAATCGATCATCATTCTGTTCAATCCGAATCAAGACGCAGACGCGCCAAGCACTAGTCGATCGAAACCAGGCGCAGCAAGCGGAAATCACTCAGCATTTTTCCGGTTCCGAGCACCACGGACGCCAGCGGATCGTCGGCAATGGAAACGGGCAATCCGGTTTCTTCGCGGATACGCTTGTCGAGATTTTTGATCAGCGCGCCGCCTCCGGTGAGAACGATACCGCGATCGCTGATGTCGGCGGAAAGCTCGGGCGGCGTTCTTTCGAGCGCGACGCGAATGGCGTTCAGGATCGTGGAGATGCATTCGGAAAGCGCTTCGCGAATTTCGCTGTCATCGATGGTCACGGTGCGCGGAACGCCCTCGATCAGGTTGCGGCCTTTCACCTCGAGAGTAAGCGGTTTTTCCAGCGGGTATGCCGAACCGATTTCAATTTTGATTTGCTCCGCGGTGCGTTCGCCGACAAGCAAATTGTATTTGCGTTTCAGGTAGTGCATGACGGCTTCGTCCATTTCGTTTCCGGCCACGCGAACCGAGCGCGAGTAAACGATGCCGCTCATGGAAATCACGGCGATATCCGTGGTGCCGCCGCCGATATCGACGACCATGTTGCCGGACGGTTCTTCAATCGGCAGACCCGCGCCAATTGCGGCGGCCATGGCTTGTTCCACCAGATACACTTCGCTGGCGCGCGCGCGATAGGCAGAGTCTTGCACCGCGCGCTTCTCCACCGGCGTGATTTCGCTGGGAACTCCGATGACAATGCGCGGGTGAACCAGCACGCGGCGGTTGTGAGCCTTCTGGATGAAATAGGTCAGCATTTTTTCGGTGACTTTGAAATCGGCGATCACGCCGTCTTTCATCGGCTTGATGGCAACCACGTTCCCGGGCGTGCGTCCCAGCATTTCCTTGGCTTCGCGGCCGACGGCGACGACGTCGCCGCTATTTTTGTTGATGGCCACAATCGACGGCTCGTTCACGACGATGCCCTTGCCGCGCGCGAAGACCAGCGTATTTGCGGTGCCGAGGTCGATTGCCAGGTCGGATGAAAACAGACTGAAGACCGACCGCATGTTGTAACTATTTTTGGTCACGTAGTGCTACCCCCAAGTTCCCATTGAGCGCTGGTGCGGCCGCGATCTAGATTTTCACTTCCCTACGAGAATCAAAAATTACGGAATCACGACTTGCACTCGTTTCGTCGCAGTGCCGCCGCGACGGTTCTGGCCCGTAATCACAATCTCGTGGCTGCCTTTGGTCATGGGCGGCAGAAAATGGCGGAAGCGTCCATCGGACTGAATGCTGGCTACCTGCTCTCCGTTGATGATCAGCGCGGCGCCGGGTTCGGTTTTTCCGATCACTTCCACGACGTTTCCATTCAACTCGGTGTCTTCCACGTCGAGCAGCATTTCCTGTTCTTTGCCCTGTACCACGAGAGTGAACTTAAATGAGTCGCTCATCTCGCTCATCTTATTGTTGTCGTCGATTGCGCGCACGCGCCAGAAATAATCCCCCGGTTCGAGGCCGGTAATGTCCACGCTTTCTTGCGGAGTTTTGCGGGCCATCAGGACGTGATTGAACATGGCGGTGTTGCTGGCCTGAAATTCGTACATCTTCGCGGTGGGCACCGGTTTCCACGAAAAATGGACGGGGTCGCGCTTTACGTCGGTGACGGTGATCGGCTGCAAATTCAAAGGGCCGACGAGTTCCGGCGGAGCAAGAACGTCGGATTTCGTGATCTGGCCGCCCGTAGGGAATGTGACGCGTTCCCATTGGCCGATATCGAGGTGTTCGCTACCGCGTTTCAATTCCGCGCTACCGGACGACATCGTCAATTCCTGCTGTTTGGTGTTCGGATCGCTGACCACGGCTGCCCGGCTATTGGCACGAAGCGAGGCGACGGCGTTTTCAAAAGAGACTTCCGCTTTCGATGCCGGGTCTTCCCACGCGCCGGTGGCAAGATCCACCTGGCCGGAATTGATGTGCACGGCGACAGTGGACGCGTGATCCTGTTGGACGATGTTTTCTTCTACGGTAACGAGAGTCTCGCCTTTCACCGTGTACGTGGTGCCGTCTGCGAAGGCGATGCGAGCGACGCCTTCCGGTCCGGTTTGGACGAGATCGCCTTTGTCGAGGGTGAGCTGGTAGTCGGCACTTTCCCAGGTGACCGAATTTACTTTTTTCACTTGTACTTTTCCGTCGAGGTTGACGAAGCGGGCCTGGCGCGCGCTGATGGCGGCGACGCTGGCGTCATGCGAATTCATGGAATCGGAAACGCGCTTGACGATCGAACCCGAAAAATCGGGGAAGACCAAATACGCCGAAGCGAAGAAAATAGCCAGGATCAGAAGGGCGTAGAGAGCCACGGTCTTGTAAGTGACGGTGTGCCAATACACCTCGACGCGCGAGATTTTTGGCTTGGGGGGCGAGGTGGCTCTACTGTCGCTCATATATTTAGGGGCTAATTTAAAAATGTAGCATAGGGGTATAGGCGGTACAACTCGACGGCGGAACAGTTGCGAAACTGCTACCCCCTGTGATTCCAATTGGTTAACGGGGGCAGTCCTATCGGTACCACCGCGGTTGCGATGGGCCGATTTCTAAGCCATTTTGGAGGTTGACCGCAACGAGCGACTTTAGCAGACTGGAAAGCCCGAGGAGGTTCCGTATGAGCCAGCACATTGGTGAACTCCTTCCCCCCACACGGATCATGATGACGCCCGGTCCTTCGAATATGGACCCGCGCGTTTACCGGGCGCTTTCCGCTCCACTCGTAGGGCACATGGACCCGTGGTTCATCGAGATGATGGGCGAAGTGCAAGTGCTGCTGCGCCAAGCCTTTAAGACACAGAATAAAATCACCTATCCGATCTCGGCATCCGGCTCTGGGGGGATTGAAGCGGCTGTTCTGAATACGCTCGAGCCTGGCGATGAATGCATCGTCTGCGTGAACGGCTGGTTTTCCGAGCGCATGGCGGTGATCGCGGACCGGACGGGCGCAAAAGTGATTCGCGTGGAGGCGCCGTACGGACGCACGGTGGATCCGGAGGACGTTCGCCAAGCGGGGAAGGGACGGAAGATAAAATTTGTGGGGCTCGCGCACGGAGAGACGTCGAGCGCGGTTGTGCAGAAAATCGCCGACTACCGCCAAGTCGCCGATGAGTTGGGTTCGCTGCTGATCGTGGACGCTGTGGCGACGTTGACGGGCATGCCGCTGCATATCGATCGGGAGCGGATTGATATCTGCTTCAGCGGATCGCAGAAAGCGATGAGCGCGCCGCCGGGAATGGCGCCGATTACGATCAATTCGCGTGTGGAAGAAATCATCCGCGCGCGAAAGACTCCGGTGCGGAGCTGGTACTTCGATTTCACTCCGATCATGACGATGTGGGGCGGCGAACGCACCTACCACCACACTCCTCCGATTTCGCTGATTTACGCGATGCGGGAGGCGCTGCGTTTGGTGATGGAAGAGACGCTGGAAGCGCGGTGGACGCGGCATCTGAACAACCAGCAGGCGTTGATCGCGGGCCTCGAAGCGATGGGCTTGGAAATATTCGTCACCAACCCATCCGAACGTTTGCTCACGGTTACGGGAGTGCGCATTCCGGCGGGAGTGGAAGATCGAAAAGTGCGGCAGCAACTGCTGGACGAGTTCAACATTGAGATTGCCGGCGGATTCGGCCCGGTGAAGGGAAAAATCTGGCGCGTGGGCTTGATGGGCTATTCCAGCCAGAATACAAACGTGCTTCTGTTTCTCGCCGCGCTGGAAAAGGCGCTGCTCGATCAGGGTTACGGCGTGCCGGCCGGCGCCGGCGTAGCGGCGGCGATCGGAAGTTATCGCCAGGCGAACCAACCGGTAGCTGTAGCAGCGCAAAAGTGAGCCGTTGCATCTAACGCAGTGCAGCTGAAATCAGGAGACCCAGGGACTTCATGGCTAAGACCGAAGCGATTAATGAATATCCGACGATTCCAAACGCAGGGGCGATGAGCGAATTTATCGGCGCGTTTGACGTGCCATCCAAGGTGACAGATTTTGTGTACCGCTGCCGTTTTTCGCACTGCTGGAATGGAATCGCGACGCGCCACAGCGATACGATGGACTGCAAGTTTTTTGTGGACGGCAAGGGAGTGATCCTCGGCCTGGCGCACACGGCATTCATCGAGTTTCACGCGCGCACGGGACGAGGACTGAGCGACCGCGAAGCAAGCTACATCGCGGCAGAGTATTTGAAGGAACGGCTCGAGCAGGAAGACGAGCACGCGCTCTACGACGTGTCCGCAGCGGACGTGACGCGCATCATCCAGAAAATCGGCATCCGCTGATTCCGCGCCTGCGGCGAGCTGAAATTCTATTGCGCCGGCTTTGCGGCGGGAGCTTTCTTCGCAAACGAACGGACATAATTGACCAGCCCCCAAATCTCAGGAGCTTTCGCGCGGTTTCCTTCGCCGGACATCTGCCCTTTTCCATTCTTGATGATGTAGAAGAGTTCGCCGTCCGTCATATTTTTTAGCGCTGCCGGATCGCGATAATCGAGGAGCGTCAACTTCATGTCGGCGGCGAGATCGCCTTTGCCGCCGCCATCGACGCCGTGGCACATCGCGCAATCATAGCCGTAGGTTTTCTTCGCGGCGGCCAGTCCGGCGGGCGTCGGTTTCACTGGGTTCGGCTGCTGCACGGCTTCGGGAGGAATTGTGAGCTCCGCCGTCGATGGAGGCGGTTGGGGTTTAGCGTCCGTCTGGCCGAAGGCCGGCGCGGCTACAAGCAAGAAGGCGGGCAGACAGCGGACCCATAGACGCATCGGAACCCCCGGTTTTCAAAGGTTTGCGGTTACGGCGCATTCTACTCCCGCAAAGATGCGCGCAAGAAAGTATTTTTGGAAGTGGTGGCGTTCGGTTCGGGCCAAACGAGCTACGGAAGTATCAAAGCTTAGGCGTCGGAGAGCGACTCGCTGCCTGCGCTGGAATCCTGAATTTCGCCGATTTCCAGAATCGCGCCGCAGTCCAGGCATTCGACGTAGTGAGCGTCGTTGTCTTTGGCAATCACTTGGGTCCGTTTGTGTTTGCAGGTGAGTTCGCCCATGCGAGTGTGCTTTTGCTGGATGAGTATAGCACTCGAAACACCACGCGAATGAAACGCGGCCGCACGGAATGATGGGCGCGGCTGTATGCGAAACGAGTAGAGTTGACAAACGCGGGATTAGACACTATCAGTCTGTGTACCCGGCGCCGGAAAGCGAGAAAAATTGAACGAACGCGACGAAGTCTCACAACAACGACTCGGCCCCTTCCTGTTTTACGGGATCGTCCTCATTTTGGCGTATCTGGTATTTCTGGTATTTCAGCCGTTCCTGGCGGCTCTGGCTTGGGCGGTGGTGATCGTTGTGGTGTCGTATCCGCTGTACCTGCGATTGAAGGCGAAGTGGGGGCCGACGGTGGCTTCGCTTGTCACCACGCTGGGAGTGACGGCGATTTTGATTGTGCCGACAATCCTAGTGATGGCTGCGTTTGTGAGGCAGGGCGTGCAGGCGGTTCAGCACGTCCAGGGGGAAATTCAAAGCGGCCATTTCGATTGGGTGAATCGCGCGTGGATGGATTTGCAGGCGCGGTTGCCGGCGTCGAATCAGACCGACCTATCGTCCATGCTGAACAAGTATTTTGACGACGCAGCGGCGTTTGGCGCGGCTCGCGTGGGTGTGGTGGTTCGCAATACCGCCGTATTTTTGTTTCACCTTTCCGTGACGATTCTGGCGATGTTCTATTTGTACCGCGACGGCGAAACGATCGTCGAGCGGTTGCGCAGCGTGCTTCCGTTTCAAGCGGCGCACCGCGACCGGATGATTACCGAGGCGCGCGATCTGATTTTTGCGAGCGTGGTATCGAGCGCCGTGGCGGCAGCGGCGCACGGAATTCTCGGTGGTACGGCGTTTGCCTTGACGGGAATTTCGTCCCCGATCTTCTGGGGCGTGATGATGGGGTTTTTCTCGCTCGTACCTGTGGTAGGTTCGGCGATTATCTGGGTGCCGGCGGTGATCAGCCTGATCATGCAAGGCCATCCGTTGGCGGCCATTATTCTGGCGCTGATTTGTGGAATTGTGGTGGGTTTGGTCGATAACGTCGTAAGGCCGTGGGTGATCAGCGGCCGCGCGGAAATGGGCGGACTTGTGGTTTTCATCAGCGTGCTGGGCGGCATAGCGGTCTTCGGGATGCTGGGGCTTGTGCTGGGGCCGATCATCGTTGCGACCGGAGCGAGCATGCTCGACTTGTATGCCGCCGGATCGCAAAGTCCTGGAATCGTGGTGGTTGATGCGAATGGGAAGCCGCAAGGCGGCGTGGTAGAGTAGCGGGCTTCCAAAGCCGGAATGAGCAAAAACTCCAAACCAAAACACCCCAGCCTTCCTCCGGAAAAACTCCGGTGGCAATGCGATCCCGCGAGCATTCCATTTCAGACGACCGCGGACGTGGCGCCATCCACGGGGGAGCCCGGCCAGGACCGGGCTGTTCGCGCGTTGCGAATGGGCGTGGAATTGACGGCTCCGGGCTACAACCTTTTTGTTTGCGGCCTTTCCGGTACCAGCCGGGGTGGCATGATCGTGCGAATGGTGGAAGCGATGGATCCGAAGTCCGAGCCGGCTCCGGATCGCTGTTACGTGAATAATTTCAAGAACTCCGACCGTCCCCGGCTTCTCACTTTGCCGCGCGGCCAGGCGAACGCATTCAAGAAAGAAGTGGAGTCGGGGATCGAATTCCTTCGGCGGCGCATTCCTCAAGTGTTCGAGGGTGAGCCGTTTCAGCGGCAGAAAACGCGCATCGTAGAGCGGTTTACCGTCCGGGAAAAAGAATTGATGGACGATTTCACTCGCCGAATCGCGCGCGAGCAGTTTGCGCTGGGGCGCATGCAGGTGGGGGCCGTGGCGCTGCCGGAAATCTTCCCGGTTCTCGACGGGCAGATGGTGCCGATCGAGGAAATTCCAAAAATGGTTCAGGAAGGGAAACTCGAAAGTCCCGCGGCGGAGGAGCTGGAGAGAAAATACGATCAGTTCCGGCAGGAATTCACGATCGTTTATCGGAAGACTTTGTCGCTGTCGCGCGAACTCGCCAGCGAGATGAGTTATCTCGAGCAGGAAGCGGCTTCGGTGCTGGTGGATGGCGTGATCGAAGAGTTGAAGGAAAAATATCCGAATACGCAGATCAGCGAATACCTGGAAGAGGTGCGCCACCACATTCTGGATAATCTCGAGCCGTTCAAAGAGCGCGAGGGCGAAGAAGATACGCCCCCCTCGGAAGGCGGCGGTGGGCCCCGGCCGGAGCGACAGGAGCGCGACCCGTTTCGCGTTTACGGGATCAACGTGATTCTGGCGCACGGCGAGAAGGACACATGCCCGGTAGTCTTCGAAACGATCCCGACGTATGCCAATTTGTTCGGCACCGTTCACCGCAGCTACGACACCCGCGGAGGATGGAATTCGGACTTTATGGACTTGCGCGGCGGTTCGTTGCTTCGTGCGGACGGTGGATTCCTGGTGATGTACGCGCTCGATACGCTCACGGAGACGGGCGTGTGGCGAACGCTCAAGCGGACTTTGAATCACGGCAAACTGGAAATCCAGCCGGTCGATGTGTTTTTCCCGTTCAGCACGGCGGCGATGAAGCCGGAGCCGATTGACGTGCACGTAAAGATTATTTTGATCGGCGACCGGGACATGTACGAGCTTTTGTACGATTTTGAGGAAGACTTCAAAAAGATTTTCAAGATTCGGGTCGAGTTCGACGAGGAAATGAAATGGAGCGACGAAGTCATCCAGCAGTATGCCGGGCGGCTGCGCAAAATCTGTGATGACGAAAAGCTGTTTCCCTTCGACCGGCAGGCGTTTGCGGCGATTTTGGAGCACGGCGTAAGGCTTGCGGGACGCCGGGGAAAAATCACCACGCGATTTTTCGACCTGGCGGATCTGGCGCGCGAATCGTCCTACGTCGCGAAGAATGCCGGCGAATCGGTGGTGACCGCGGCGCACGTACGGCAATCGCTCGATGCGAAAATTGAACGGCACAACCTCACCGAAACAAAAATTCGCGAAATGGTCGAACAGAATTTGCTGTTCATCGACACGACCGGCGGCCGGGTGGGGCAAGTGAACGGGCTGAGCGTGCTGGAGATCGGCGGCTATGCGTTCGGCAAGCCGGTGAGGATCACGGCATCGGCATCGCCCGGAAAAGTGGGAATTATCAACATCGAGCGAGAATCGAACTTAAGCGGGCGATTTCACGATAAGGGCGTGCACATCATCGGCGGATTCATGCGGCAGACGTTCGCGCAGGATAAGCCGTTGTCGCTTTCCGCCAGCGTGTGCTTCGAGCAGTCGTACTCCGGAGTGGACGGCGACAGCGCCAGCTCCACGGAAATCTATGCGCTTCTCTCGGCGCTCTCGGGCGTGCCCATTCGCCAGGAGCTGGCGGTGACGGGCTCGGTGAATCAGCAGGGCGACGTGCAGCCCATCGGTGGAGTGAACCAGAAAATCGAAGGTTTCTACGATGTATGTAAATTGAAGGGTTTGACGGGTTCGCAGGGCGTGTTGATTCCGGCGGAGAACGTGGACGATCTAATGCTTCGCGAGGAAGTGGTGGAAGCTGTGGCGCAAGGAAAGTTTCATCTTTATCCGGTCGCTACCGTCGAACAAGGCATCGAGATTCTCACGGGCGAGCACGCCGGCAAGAAAACGGCTTCCGGGAAGTACGAGGCCGGTTCTGTGTTTGCAAAGGTGGACGCGCGATTAAACGAAATGGCGCGAACGATGCAGAAGTTCGATTCCTAGCCGGGTGCAAAGCCCTCTGCCCAGCGGTTGACCAACACTGCTTTCCTTTTCCTTCGACCTATACCAGGCGCCGCATTTTGAGCTTCACGGTAATCGTCTGCCCCTTCCGGTCGAGCAAAATCTTGTACTGATGCCCGGCGAGTTCTTTTCCGAATTGGCGGAATTGCTCGCGCAACGCGGTCAGAGTGAAGTCGGCAGCGGGCTCATCGTCCAAACCGGCAATCACATCGCCCACTTGAATCCCGGCGTCGGAAGCGGGAGTTCCTTTCTGGACGTTTACCACTTCAAACGTGCGGAGGTTCGCGCCCGTGGCGATGATGGATAGACCGCTCATGTCCGCATCTTCCAGCGTGTTGATGCTGAGATTCGGCTCGAGAATGATCCGGTTGTGCGGAAAATCGAGAACCACGTTGAAGCGGCGCAGCAGTCCTCCGCCGATCGCGCCGGCGATTTTTCGATCCTTCACGCCGGGAAGATTTTGCTGCAGAAAAGCGCCGATCGATTCCTGCACGGTGTACGGGCCGAGCTGCACTTGCTTGATCCGTCCGAGCAGCAGTTTTGTGCCGGCGTCCAGGCGCGGGTCGCTTGATTCGAAGGCCTTGAAATGAGCCGAGGAAATTTTTTCGGAGTCGGTAAAGGCCCGCGAGAAAACCAGCGAGGAATCGAGCGCCGTATCGACGATGAACTGGGCATCGTAATTCTTGCGGCCCGCGACTTCGAACTTTCCGCGCACCAGCGGGCCAGCCGGACTCATTTCCAGCGGGAAACTGGTTCCGGTGCCGGAGTAGGTGAACGCCGCCGGGTCGTACAGTTGCACGGTCTGGCGGTAGTAATTGATTTCCACGACGACGCGGCTGAAAAAATCGAGGCCCAGCACTCCGTGCGGCGCCTGCCCATACTGCGGCGCGAAATCCTTGTGTTCGATGATCGGCAGCGACGCAACCGGAAGCACGACGCCAGGAAGCCGAAGTACGGCGTATCCGAGCGTTTTCTCTGCGAGCGCTTCGCTGCCGGCTTGCGCATTCCTGAGCGGCTCAACCGACGTCTGCGCGGCGCTGGAATCGAGCAGGAAGAAACTCGGGGCTGCGCCATTCAATTGGACCGGGAGAAAAATCAGATTGCCGAGAAATTGCGCGGGTATCTGCGCGGCGTTGCCACCGTAGGCGAAATGAGCCGCATTCGGATCCTGCGGCGCGGATGGTTGCGCTGACTGCGATTGCGTTCCCGATTGCGATGCCCACAGGCAGAGCGGCATGGCGAGCACAACGACATACATGGCAACGCGCCGGTTCATCGATTCTCCTGACACTGGATCGTGCGATAGCAAGACCGAAACAGCGTTCGATTATAAGGCGTAGCGCCGCCGCCGGTAACCCGAAAACGTTCGGTACAAAGGATGCAGGGTCGCGCTGAATCGTAGCCCCGCAATCTCAAGGCGCGGGAGCGAGATAGCTCTGGCGGGCATAGATACGGGCCGGCGAATTCTGAACCTCCGACGCCACGGCCTGGCCATCGGCGCCGAGAAGTTGAACCAGCAGCGAGTGCATTTGTCCGTCGTGCTCGGGCGCAATTCCCAGCACGTACTGATGCCGTAGCGCCGCGGCGATCTGGCGATACGCCGGGACGAAATCGCTGCTCGTTTCGGGAAAGAAAGCGCGGCCGCCGGTAATCGACGCAATCTCGCGCAGGTATTCGGTGGATTTCGCGAAACTCAGGGGATTGTCCGGGTCGCGAAGCGCGGATGGCGCGGACTTTTTTTTCTTTTCGGGCGGAGAACGCAGCGGGCCGCCGAGGGCGACCGGATAGATGACGACGTCCTGTGACGGCAGTTTCCATTCCAGAGACTTCCAGCGTTCGGGCGGAGACGAATCGAGGCCCGTTGTGAGCAGCACCATTGCTTTCTTTTCGGTGAGTTGCGCAATCGAGTCCAGCACCTGTGACAGGGAGTCGAATAGATTTAACTGCCCGGCTCCCATCGTGTATTGAAGCTGACCGAGAGCTTTGGCGAATGCCGCTCGATCAGGCGTAAAGCCCAGCAAATCGCGAGGCGCTTCATCGTAGGCGACCAATGCGACCTGGTCTTCCGGGGACAGGCCGTCGATCAGCGCGTACGCACCGGTCAAGTGCTGCTGCTGGATCAGATAGACGGCGGGGCTCGTCTCGATCATCACCAGGACTTTCGCCGGAGCGTAATCGGGTGAAAAGAATACGATGGGGCGCTCGGCGCCGTTATCGAGAACTCGAAATCGATTCGCGTTTAACCCGCCGATGAAATTTCCCCGAGCGTCCTCGACGCTCACGCTGATCTTTACAATTTCGGTGGTGGCATGAATGGGCTGTTGCTGTGATTGGGCGGAATGCGCCGGAGGTGAGAACGGAAACGTGGCGATTAGAAACGCGGCCAGGGCGAGCAGGGTTGCAGGGTAGAGACGGAGCGTGCGTGAGGAATGCTCGGACACGATGGGCTTTTGCGGCAGAAACTTCGAAGACGTTTCGTGCGGCCCGCCGTTTGAGACAGTAGGCCGCACGTTTCGTCCGATCCGAGTGGAGCTAGTTCGTGGGCGCAGAGCTAGGCGGTGGCGCCGAACCCGACTTGGGAGTGCTCAGGTACCCCTTGGCCTCGTCCTTGAGAAGAGTGAACACCACGATTTCGTAAGGCGCGTGAGCTCCGAGCACGTAGAACTGAATCGGTTCGCCGACGGTCTTGTCCTTCTTTTCGATCGTCTTGTCGTCCGCCACCACGTTCATGGTGAATTTGTATTTCTTCGTATCGACTTTCTTCAGCTGAATCTGGATCGGGCCGACGTGCTGCGGTCCCGCCCCGGATTTCACCAGATCGAACTCGAAGATATCGCGTTCGCCGCGGCGTTTCAGTTCTTCCACTTCGTCGTGATTGCGCGCGATCAGGCCGCTCTGCACGCCCAGGTCGCCAATGGTACTTTGAAGTTTGGTCTTCGTGGTTTCCAGGTCGGCTTTCGTGGCGGCGATGTCGGTCTTGGTCCCGCTGATTTCCGTGGTGACCTCGCCGAGTTTCGTGGAGGTATCCGCCTGGACCTGCCCGATCTGCTCCTTCAGAGCTTTGTCGCTGCGAAGTTGGTCTCGCTTAATCGTATCGGACAAAGCACGCGCGCGCGCAAGCTCATCCTGCGTCAGGCCGAGCTTTTGGGACGTGACATCGAGCTGGCCTTTCAGATCGGCAATTCGCGTGTTGGTCTTATCCAATTCCTGGGCCAACGCCTGCGTTTTCTTGTCGGCGTCGTCCAAACCTTTTTTGGCGACTTGGCGCTCGGTGTATCCGGCATATAGAAGATAGGCGACCAAAGCGAAAGCGACGGCAAAAAGCAAACTTACCCAGCGCGGCAAGCTGCCGGATTCGATTACAGGAGTTTCATCACCAGGCAGGTTCGGGGTGGAACTCATCAAGCCTCCTTCTGCGCGGCTTCTGCCGCAGTGTATGGGCGGAATTATGGCGTAGCACAGGCGGGAAGTCTATCCCGTAGAGTTCCCAAGGGTCGCTGGAACCGAAGTCTCGCGGTTGGCGTCGCATCGCAGCGCCCGGCCCGGTTGCGGGGACGGGACGATTTCGCTATGCTTCGAACGAAATTACGAGGTACGGACGAGGTACGGACGAGGTTCCATGATTTGTCCGCGTTGCCGAAGTATTGAGTGCTTTCGATCCCATCGAGGCGGAATTTACGATTTCGCGTGCAGCGCGGCGGGCTTGCGTCCCTGGCGTTGCATGGCCTGCGAGAAACGATTTCACGCGTGGAAGGTCGCGGCCGGTTTCGTTCTGAACGCGCATTGCCCGCGATGCGGAAATTTCGATCTCGAAACAATCTCGCGCGAACGGGTGGAAGCCGGAACGCTCATCACGCTCAAGCGCTGGTTGGGATTTCCCGCGTACCGCTGCGATCCCTGCCGCCACCGTTTTTTCAGCGTGTTGCCGTTCCGGCGAATTCTTCCGTCCGTGGCAGCAAACCCCGCCAGCAAATAGGTCCACGGCGAACAGCCGAAGTGCAGGCAAAGCGCCCAACAATGCCGGATTCTGTGCGTTTTGGCGGTTGTCGCCGAAGATTCACATTCGCCGGCATCCCGCGCGATTGACAGGCTAACCTGATTTGAATCATCTCATTGCGTTGTAACCCAGAATTCACATTGCCGTCACGGCGGATTCAACCGTGGCCCCTAAGGTGCTTTCACCGCGAACCGCGCGCGACGTGTATGCACGTGGAGACGGCGAAGTATGGACGAAGGGTGGCGCTGCAATCGGGGGTTGTGAACCGCGTGGCCGTAATCTTGTGGACCGCGAAGATCGCGGGCCGGCGGCCTCGAAAAGTCAGCAAGGAATCGAAAATCCACTTGTAGGGCAATCCAGATCAGAGCGTTTCATGCGGGAAATTTCTGCAAACGTACGGTTGAGGTCACTTAAGGAGGACGGGAAATGCGAGCACTTGCAACATTGCTTGTGGCCCTCAGTCTCGTAGCGACGCCAGTGATGGCGGGGACCGGGTCAGACGACAAGGACAAGGACACGACGGCGGCGAAACCGGCCGGCGATGCGTCCGCAGCAAAATCGAACGAGAAGGCGGCAGCGCCGGCGGCAGCGTCTTCGAGCCTGGAGAGCGAACTTCAGCAAATGCGAGAACTGCTGGAAGCGCAAACCAAGCAACTACAAGAACAAAATCAGGCGCTGAAAGTGCAGCAGGCACGGATGCAGGAACTGGAAACCGAACTGAAGAGCGTCAGCGCGCCGGGTGAAAACGCGGATACGTCGATGTCTGCGCCGGACAGCCGGGCGATTCGAGTGGTTCCTGCGAGCGTGAGCAACAACGCCAGCAACAACGGCGGAGCGCAGGACGGGAATCCGAATGAACCTCTGTCGATTCATTTCAAGGGAATCACGATGACGCCGACGGGGTTTACAGCGGCCGAAACCGTGTGGCGCCAGAAGTCCACCAGCTCGGATATCAACACTCCGTTCAACTCCATTCCGCTGCCGGGCTCTTCGCCGAGCAACGTGAGCGAGTTCAATGCCAGCGGCCGTCAATCGCGTATTGGTATGTTGTTTGAGGGCAAGCTCAGCAACGTGAAGATCGGCGGCTACTACGAAGGCGACTTCCTCGGAGCCGGTACCACGTCGAACGACAACGAGAGCAACAGCTACGTCTTCCGCCAGCGCCAGTTTTGGGGCCAGGCGAAATTCGACAATGGCCTGACGATTACGGGCGGCCAGATGTGGAGCTTGGTCACGGAAACGACGAAGGGACTTGATAACCGGACCGAAGCGCTGCCGATGACCATTGATCCGCAGTACACCGCGGGATTCAGCTGGGCTCGTCAGTATGGCGTTCGCGTCACCAAGAGCGTGCTCGACGGCAAGGTTACCTTCGGCGTATCGGTTGAGGCACCGCAGACGACGTTCACGGTCCATGGAAATCCGACGGGAACGATCACGACCGGCGCGACGACGGTACTTGTTCCAACGTCCGCCAGCTGCCCCGTGGAGCCTTGCACCGCTACCGTAGCCGGCACAACCACGACCTACACGAACTTCCTGGTCGGCCAGGCAGGAACGAGCGGCGGTCTTTACAACTCGCTTGCCAATTATTCCTACAACAAGGCTCCGGACGTAATTTTCAAGGCAGCGTTTGATCCGGGCTTTGGTCACTATGAAATCTTCGGCGTGGTCAGCCAGTTCCGCGATCGCATCTTCCCGTGCGTGGTCGGAATTTCGGTGGCCACTCCGTGCCCGATCGACGGTTCCACCGTACTGTCCGCAGTCGGCGCTTACAACGACTCGCGAACCGGCGGCGGCATCGGCGCCAACGCGCGTTGGAGCTTCTTCGACAAGCACATCGATTTCGGCGTTCACGTGATGGGCGGAAACGGCATCGGCCGCTACGGAACCTCAACTCTGGCCGACGCAACGATTCGTCCGGACGGCACGATTGCGTTGCTTCACAATTACCAGGCGCTTGGCACCTTGCAGTTTCATCCGACGCCGAAGTGGGACTTCTACCTGAACGTCGGAGGCGAGTACGCCAGCCGCGCAGCGTATTTGAATGGAACGAAGGGCGAAGGCTACGGCTCACCGCTCTTTAACAACTCCGGATGCTGGACGGAAACGGCTCCGACAACGACTACCCCGGTGGGAACCACGGCGGGCGCAGGCTATGTGCCCGGATCGCTGGCGAACTGCACGGGCGACACACGGAACATCATCGAAGGCACGCTCGGCTTCTGGTACAAGTTCTACCAGGGACCGAAGGGCCGCCTCCAGTACGGCATGCAGTACTCGTATGTCGAACGCAACACCTGGAGTGGAGTGGGCAACAGCGGCTCGTCGAACGGTTATGGCGTTTCCGGCCAACCGGCGGCGTCTGAGCCGATGTGGTTCACGTCGTTCCGCTACTACCTGCCGTAATCACAACGCAGCTTTACAGGAAGGGCGCCTCGGAGATATCGAGGCGCCCTTTTTTTTTGCTCAAGCCTCGAAGTGAGCCCGGATTGATGGGAAGTCGCTGACGGCGTGGGAGTCTTGCGTGGAAAATTGAGGCGTGCGAAAATCTTAGACGCGAAGCGTTCGTCGCGCTGGGGCGGTATCGTCTAGGGGTTAGGACATCAGGTTCTCAACCTGGTAACCCGGGTTCGATTCCCGGTACCGCTACCAATCCTCTGTAATTTCTCCGTATCCGATCGTTGTGTTTACTTTGGCGCGGGACTCGCTCCGGCGCTCGAGTTCACAAGCTTTTCGATCGACGGAACGATCATCAACAGGAGATCCGCTTTTTTGCCTTCCGCCTGCTTAATTACTTGCGCTTGTTGCGCGAGCCAATCAGCGGGAGCCGGTTGTTTCTTGTCGATGTAATCGAGCGCCTGTAAACCGGATTGGCCGAGCTTGGAAAGATTTTGCGAAACCGGTTCCACTTCCTTCACGATGTACGAGGTGCTGTAAAGCGGCTGCAATTGCGCGTCGTTCACGCTCCAAATCGCAAGCTGCGCCCGAATTTGTTTTTCGACCGCCGTGTCTTGAAAGCCGCTCGCTACAAGGGCATCCACATCGGCGGCAAAACGCCGAGCGGATTCGCTTTCCGGCGGGATCGCATCGATCAGCCGGTTCAGCGGGCTGGTAATGCTTCCCGGCATGCCGATATTTTCGCGGTCGTACTCCTTCACCGGTTCCACGACGTCGGCCAGCACGCGGAGCGCGGCGATGTCGTCGGTGCCCGCCAGCCGGCGAAGCATTCGATTTTCGCTGGCACGGTGCGTCAGTCCGATGGATTCCAGCCGAATGCTTTCCGCCGTCATCCGCTCGTACATCGATCCGACGTCAATCGTCGATTGCGGCGACCAGAGCCGCTCGGCGATCACCGCGGTGCGCGGCCAGACACGCGAGTCGATATTCTCCGCCGTCACGTATTCGGACCACATGCACGCTTCGCCGCCGAAAATCCGCGATTTCTCTTCGTCGTTCAGAAGCGCGGTGTTTTCGGCCATCGGGTCCACCAGATAGTGTTTGGAAGCGGGTGACATCATATCGAGGTAATAGCCGTAAGAAAGGATTCCGTGGTAGCCGAGTTTGATCGCTTCGGCGAGGGAATTCTGACCGCGCCAGGATTGAATCACCGTGTCGGGCGGGAATCCGGGCGCGATCACTTCGTCCCAGCCGACCATGATTTTGTGCCGTTCCGTTACGATCTTCTGGACGCGCGAGTTGAAATACTGCTGAAGATCATGGTCGTCCTTTATTCCATGGAGGCGCATGAACTCTTGCACTTTCGGGTTCGCGTCCCACTCCTTGCCGTTTACCTCGTCCCCGCCGATATGGAAATAACGATCGGGGAACAGTTCCGTCAGTTCGACCAAAAGCTTTTGGAGAAATTTATAGGTCGATTCCCTGGTCGGGTCCATCGCGGGATCGAAAACGCCCCATTCCCGTTCGATGTTGTATGGTCCGGCGCCGCTGGCTAATTCCGGATAGCCGACGAACCACGCCGTCGCGTGGCCCGGCATGTCGAACTCCGGCACGACGCGAATGCCGCGGTCATGCGCGTATTCGATCACTTCGCGAACTTCGGCTTGCGTGTAGTAGAGACCGTCCGAGCCCATTTCATGCAGCTTCGGATACGATTTTGTTTCGACACGGAATCCCTGATTTTCCGACAAATGCCAATGGAAGACGTTGAGTTTTACGGCCGCCATTCCGTCAAGGTTACGCTCGAGCACGTCAACAGGGATGAAATGGCGGCCCACGTCAAACATCAGTCCTCGCCACGGAAACCGGGGCCGGTCTTCTATATGAACGGCGGTCGCCGCAAATCCCGTGGACGTAACATGAACCAGTTGCAAAAAGGTTTGGAACCCGTGGAGAGCGCCCAACGGATTCGCGGAATGTATGGTCGCTTGCGTGGGATTTACGTCGAGCGAGTAACTTTCGTCTTCGTCAACATCCTGAACGGGTTTGCTCGCGTGGTCTGTTTTTACAACAAGCGTAGCTTTGGACGGGTCGTCCGCGACGCCGTTGACAATGGGTATTCCGGTCTGGCGCGAGAGCTCGCGAACGAATCGCCGCGCGGCGCGATCAAGGCGCGGCTCGGTGAACCCGGCGAGTCCCACGGAAAATGATTGAGAGACGCTGAGTTGACCGTCCGCCGGCTGCACGGTTGAAGGCACGGGCATCAGCATCAGGCGAACCGGCTTTGCCGTTGCGGGTGTTTGCTTGATTTCTGAAAAGCACGGCGCGGCGGCCAACGAAAGCGTGAGCAGTGCGCCGATGAATGTCTGCATGGATGATTTCCTCGAGAGTCCTGGCCCTTGTTTGAATGCAACGCGCACGGAGAATAGTACGAAAAATCGATTGGCAACAAATGGATTCGGAGACGTTCGAGCGAATCACCGCGCGAAGTTTGGCGGCGTTTCGGATTTGGCATTGCCTCCGAGCCGCGAAATGTGCCATAAATCCGGCCCTCTATGACATTCACATTACTCGATTGGTCCGCGATTATCGGCTATCTGGTGATCACGCTGCTGCTCGGACTCTATTTCCGGCGCAGCGCGGGAAAGAGCGCCGAGGACTATTTTGTTTCCGGGCGAAACGTTTCGTGGTGGCTGGCCGGCACGTCGATGGTTGCAACGACGTTTGCGGCGGACACGCCACTGCTCGTAGCGGGCCTGGTTTACACCCAGGGAATCGCAGGGAATTGGATTTGGTGGGCGTTTTTGCCGTCCGGAATGATGACGGTGTTTCTCTTCGCGCGGCTGTGGCGACGGTCGGGGCTGATGACGGACGTGCAGTTTGCGGAAATGCGCTATTCGGGAAAACCGGCGGCGTTTTTGCGCGGATTCCGCGCTGTCTATCTGGGTCTGCTGATGAATTGCCTGATCCTCGGCTGGGTCACGAAAGCCATGATCAACATTGTGGGGACGACGCTCGGCACCACGATGGCGGGTTGGCATTTCCTGGGAAGTTTCGCGGCGTCGCTCAGCAATCTTTTCGGTCCGGCGTTTTCCGGAACGGACGGCCAGGCGCTGATCATTTGTATTTTCTTTTTGATTCCATTCACGGGCCTCTACGTTTCGCTCGGGGGACTTTCGGGCGTCTTGTGGACGGATCTTTTCCAGTTTGTTCTGAAGATGGGGATCGTGATCGCCATTGCTTATTACGCGGTGGAAGCGGCGGGAGGCATGAGCACGATGATCGAAAAGATCACCGCGATGCGCGCGACGAACGGCGGCTCCGATCCGATGGCGTTCTTGCCGGATTTCTCGAAGGGCTTTGCCAGCGAGACGCTCTGGACGCTGCCGGTGATTACCTTTTGCGTGTATCTGGGCGTGCAATGGTGGGCATTCTGGTATCCGGGTGCGGAGCCGGGCGGTGGGGGCTACATCGCCCAGAGAATTTTCAGCGCGCGCGATGAGCGGCAAGGATTGTTTTCGGTTTTGTGGTTCAACATCGCGCACTACGCGCTGCGTCCGTGGCCGTGGGTACTCACGGCGCTGGCGGCGATTGTGCTTTATCCCGGCCTCGCGCATCCGGAAACCAGCTACATGATGATCGTGAACGATCATGTGCCGCACGCGCTGCGCGGAATCATCCTCGCGGGATTTTTGGCCGCGTTTATGAGCACGATTGCGACGCAACTGAACTGGGGAACTTCTTACCTGGTGGAGGATTTCTATCGGCGCTTTCTGGTGCGCAATGCCACCGAGAAGCACTACGTGCATGTGTCGCAAATCGTAACGGTGTTGTTGGTGATTGCGACGGGCTACGTTTCGGCGCAGCTTGCGTCGATTCGCTCGGGCTGGCAAGTTGTGCTGCAAATCGGCGCGGGTACGGGCAGCGTGTACATGCTTCGCTGGTATTGGTGGCGAATCAACGCGTGGAGCGAGATTTCGGCAATGATGACGGCGCTGATCTTAACGCTGGCGCTGCATTCGGAAGGTCTGTGGCAGTCGCTACTGGGCCGTTCGGAGCTGTTCACCGGCTCAAGCACCGTTCTTTTTGCGAAAGATACTCTGACGACTACTTTGTTGACGACCATCGTTTGGGTTGCCGTGACTTTGGCGACCAGACCCGAGCCGGAAAGTATTTTGATTTCGTTCTATCGAAAAGTACGCCCGGACGTACGGGGTTGGGGAGCCATTTCCGTGCTGGCACCGGACGTTACGCCGACGCGCGATTTGGGCAGGAATTTGTGGTGCTGGATTTTGGGCTGCATCATGGTTTACAGCGCGCTGTTTGGCGTGGGCAAGCTGCTGCTGCATCACTACGGTCTCGGATTTGCGCTGGTGATCGTGGCTACGGTCTGCGCCTGGCAAATGGCGCGCGAACTGAGTCGCGGGCAGGGAGCGGCTGCCCGGCCATAATTCTCGAAGACGCAACCGGGCGCCAAATTCGCATCGCGCGTATCGAATGGTGCAGCCGCGTTGAAACCGCAAGTTATGCGCAAATCCAACGAAGTCATTCTTGGCGTGGATATCGGCGGCACGAAAGTTGACGCTGGTCTGGTCGGCTCGAATGGCGCGTTTCTGATTTCCGCTCGTTCACCGATGGTCGCGCGGGGAACCGCCGGCGAAGGTTTGGCCGCGGTTTGCACCGCGATCGACGGCGTGCTGCGCGAGCCACGCGGAAAAATGGTAAGGGCGATCGGAATCAGCGTACCCGGCTGGGTGGATTCGCGCCGGGGCATGGTGGTGAACGCAACGAACCTACCGTGCTGGCGCAATTATCCGCTCGCGAAAAAAATCGAGAAGCGCTACGACTTGCCGGTTCGCTTGGCCAATGATGCGAACGCCGCCGCGCTGGCCGAATCGACGTGGGGCGCCGGCGCCGGGCGCGAAAACATTTTTTACGCTTCGCTGGGAACCGGCATTGGCGCAGGCATGGTGCTTCGCGGCGAGCTTTACGGCGGAACTACCGGTGCCGCTGGAGAAGGCGGCCACATGACCATCGATGTCCACGGGCCGCTGTGCGGATGCGGCAAGCGCGGCTGCATCGAAATGTATTCCTCCGGCACGGCCGTGGCGCGCAATGCACGCGCGGCGATGGCCAGCAGCCGAAACCGCGCGCGGAAAATTTTGCGGCTGGCCGGTGGGGCGATCGAAAATGTGACCGGCGAAACGGTGAGCGCCGCCGCTCGCGCGGGCGATGCGCTCGCCAATGAACTACTCGAAGCCGCCGCGGACTCGCTGGGGATTTGGTTCGGCGGAATCATCGACCTGCTGGAACCAGAGATGATTGTGGTGGGCGGGGGCTTTGGCCGCGTCATGATGGGTTACGAGCGGCGGATCCGGAATCTTCTGAAGATCTGGGCGATCAATCCAAATCGCAAAAGCGTGAAAATTGTGAACGCTCACTTTCAGGCGCAATCGGCGCTGGTTGGGGCCGCGGCGCTGTGGTTGGCTCGCGCGCAAACATCGAAGTAGCGGGAATTGCTCCGGATTTAGCGGAAGCGGCGAATCAAAAGCGTGTGACGTCCTGACCGGTACAATCCCACCACGTATATCGCCGGTTTTCCTTTCGTGGTGTAAATCACCTGACGAATTCGCAGCACCGGCGTGGCGCGGGGGACGGCGAGCAGTTCCGTCGTTCTTGCGTCCGCGGCCGTCGCGTCGATTTCCTCGTCGGCATACGCCAGCTCAATTCCGTAGTTTTGCTCGAGCGTGGTGAAAAGCGATCCGCGCTCCTGCACGGCGGGAACGAGGCCGGGGAAATCGTCCGCGGAAAGATACGAAGTTTCGAGGGCAAACGGTTCATCGGCGGCCTGCCGAATGCGCTCGAGCATCGTCAGGTGGCTGGTTGCGGGAAGCGAAAGGCGCGCCGCGATTTCCGTCTCGTTGTCGAGAACGCCGGACGAGACAATTCGGGAACTGGCCGTTAGACCGCGGCTGGCCATCTGCTCGGTGTAACTCATCAGTTTGTTGAAATGAATTTTGGGCGGCGCAACGAAGGTGCCGGCGCCGTGGCGGCGCTCGACCATGCCTTCGCGGGCCAGATCCGCGAGGGCGTGGCGCGCGGTCATCAGGCTGACCTTGTGTGTCTTGGCGAGCTCGCGCTCGGAATCGACCACGTCACCGGGCTTCAAATGGCCGGCGTCAATGCGGCGCCGGATGGCGCTCTGAATACGTTTGTAGGCAGGCTGACTGGCTCGCCGAGATTCCGTCATGAACGCTCCACAGCGTCGAATGTCGATATTACGATAGGCATGCGCGAATTGTTCCGAACCGCCGAAAATACCGCGGGTTGGCAGGCACGCCATTCCGCTCTATAGCAGAGAATAGTGCTATAGAGTGCCGGTTTCATCCATTCAATTCGTCAATCAGGCCGATTACTTATACATCGGCATTATTTTCTTGACAAGGATTTGTATCAGCTATATAGCTCTGTAGCAGTAAAGGGTGTGGTGGCGGCGAGCGGGGGGATTTTGCTATGGCTTGCCGTACATTTCAGGAGGCTTTTGTGAAAATGAATTGTCGGATATCGACGCTTGCAGTCGCAATTTTCGCTCTTATGGGCCTGGTGATACTGGGCTCGGTGACTCCCGTTTGGGGGCAAGCCGTAACAGCGACCGTGAATGGAACGGTCACCGATGCCTCCGGCGCGGCGGTTGTCGGCGCGACGGTGACGGTGAAGGACGTGGCGCGCGGCACGACGTACAGCGACACTTCCAACGAAAACGGGTTCTACAACATCACGCACATTCCGATCGGAACCTTTGAGCTGAAGGTCGAGGCCAAAGGATTCCAGACGGCTGCCCATTCGGCGTTCACCCTGGAACTGAACCAGGTGGCTCGCGTGGACGTGCAGATGCAGGTGGGACAGGTAACTCAAACCGTCGAAGTTTCCTCGGAAACGCCGTTGCTGCAAACCGAAGCCACGCAGCTCAATACCGTCATCGACTCGAACACGATCGTGAACCTGCCCCTGGCTAGCCGCAATTACATTCAGCTAACGTTGCTGGCGCCGGGCAGCGTTCACCCTGACCCGTCCACGCTCAATACCGCGCAGCGCATTGACAGCGCGGGCCGGCCGTACATTAACGGCAACCGCGAAGAATCGAACAATTTCCTGCTCGACGGAATGGATAACAACCAGGTATCGGACAACCTGGTTGGCTACACGCCCAGCCCGGACGCAATCGAAGAATTCAACATGATCACGCAAAACGCTCCGGCCGAGTTCGGGAACTTCGAGGGCGGAATTATCAGCGCAACGATCAAATCCGGCACGAACCAATTGCACGGAGATGCTTTCGAGTTTTTTCGCAATGATGCGTTAAACGCGAACTCCTGGGCCAATGGCCTTCAGGATCCCGTTTTGCCGAAAGCCGCGCTGCGCTGGAATCAATTCGGCGGCACGCTCGGCGGTCCGATTAAGAAAGACAAGCTGTTCTTCTTTGCCGACTACGAAGGCCAGCGGTTCGACCATCCCTCGACGACCGGCACGTGGAACGTCTTCACGACCGCGGAACGAGGCGGCGATTTCGGCGCGTTGTGCGGCCAGGCCGGAGGTGCGTTCAACGGCGCGGGAGAGTGCTTGAGCACGACGACGCCCGGACAAGTGGTAGGACAGGTGTATCAACCGGGTAGCGCTGGCGTGGCGACGGCGTTTATTCCCTTCAACAATTTGGCGGCTGCCGGATATACGGCGGACCCCGTGGTGACGGCGCTGTTTGCTTCGCAATATTACCCGGCGCCGATCAACGGCAACCTGCAAAACAACGCGTATCAGACGACGGGTTCCGCCCTCAATGCGGATCAGGGCGACGGAAAAATCGACTGGAACATTAACCAGACCAACCGGCTTTTCTTCCGCTACTCGGAAGAGCGGCAGAACAATCCGAACTCGAACTCGGTGCCGATTCTCCAACTCAACCCCGGCGACGCGAAGATCCGAAGCGGCGTGGTCAACTGGGTGCACTTCTTCTCGCCCAATGTGACCAACGAGTTCCGGGCCGGAGCGAACTACGTCGGACTGAACACCCAAAACTCGGCGACTCCGTCTACCCTCGGCGACCTGGGCCAGACGCTGGGTATTCCGAACGGGAACGAGACGGGACCTGGGCTGTTGCAGCTGGAAATCACCGGCGGAACGGCTACCGGTATCGGCGGATCCAACGTCGTACAAAACTTCCACGACACCGTTTTCCAGTACGAAGACAACCTGAGCATTACGCATGGAAAACATACGTTCAAAGTTGGCTTCCAATATTTCCGGCAGCGGATTGACACCTACTATTCCGGTAACAATGGAACGCTCGGCTTCTTCAATTTTACCGGATTTTATTCGGGTGTGGCCGACGCCGACTTTTGGCTGGGCGATGCGCAGCAGAATGGCCGAGGTATCGTCGGTGGCACATGGGGGCAGCGATCCAACATCTTCGGCGTATTCGCCCAGGACGATTGGCGAGTCACGCCGAACCTGACGTTGAACATCGGGCTTCGCTACCAGGCGCACACACCTTGGTCGGAAGTGAACGATCAGCAGGTGAACTTTGGCCTGTACAGCGGCACGCCGGAATTTCCGTCCGGCTCGACCATTCCGACCGGCGTGACGTATCCGGGCAATCAGCCGGTCAACGCAGGCAACCGAGCGCTCTACAACGGTTACTACGGCTTGACAGACTTCCAGCCGCGCATCGGTATCGCGTGGACGCCCGAATTCCTGCATGGCAAGACGGTCGTTCGGGCGGCGTTTACAACGTCTGACTACCTGGAAGGAACCGGCACCAATTTGCGCCTGCCGCTCAACCCGCCGTTCGGAACGGAGGACTTCACGGACTATTCGACGCTTACGGGCCCACCCCCGACGAAGCTCTCGGACGGTCTGACTCTTTCCCCCGTCGGTGACCCATTCGCGTCCGCAACGCTGCGCGTGTGGGGCCCGAACGTGCGGCCGGCGGTGGCAGAGCAATACAATCTGACGGTGCAGGAACAACTTAGCAACTCGACGACGTTTCAAGCGGGTTACGTAGGCCAGAAGGGTACGCACTTGATGGTTCCCACCTGGCTTTTGCAGGGCGATTTGCAGCCGAACGGAACAATTACCCAAAGCCCGTACCTGGCCGGCAATCCTGGATTGCTCGCTGAAGGAGTATCGGCGAAAGGAACACTCTCCGACGGCTCGATGACGTATAACGCTCTGCAAGCCACGTTGCAGCACCGCGCCGTAAACGGATTGCAATATCAAGTGGCATACACCTACTCCCACTGTTTGACGAACTCGAGCGGCTACTATGGATCGTGGGGTGGCCAGACAACTCCTGCGTCACCGTACTGGCAAAATCTTTTCGACCCGCGGGCCGAATGGGGCGATTGCTACTACGACGTGAAGCACGACCTGACCGCGTTTGCCGTTTATCAATTGCCATTCGGTACCGGCAAGAAGTTCGGTACGAATGCCGGCAAGGTGGCCAACGCGGCGATTGGCGGTTGGCAAGTCAGCCCGATCTGGACTTGGCGCGGTGGTTTCCCACTCGACATTTCCGCGTCGGATGAATCCGGCACCGGTTCCCAGGGCGCGCGTGCGGACTGCAACGGAGCTCCTCACTACATCAAGAAGTTTGTGAGCACCGGAGCGGATTCGGTGGCGCTGCAATGGTTCGATCCGACGGTTTACTCGAATCCCGCGAACGGCACGTTTGGAACTTGCAACGTGACGCCGGTGCGAGGCCCCGGATTGAACAACTTCGACATGAGTTTGCAGAAGACATTCTCCATCTCGGAGTCCAAGCGGATCGAGTTCCGCACGGATTTCCTAAACCTGTTCAACCATCCCGTGCTTACGTCGCCGAACACCGGTTGCGGCGGCGGCGCGGGCGATGCGTGCGCGTTCGGTCTTGGCCAGATCGCCGGGTCCGAGGGCGAACGAAATATCCAATTCGCTCTGAAGTTCTACTTCTAACGCTTAACCGATATAGAATGGGGCGGACGTGAAGAACGTTCGCCCCACTTTTATGTTCAAGACCCTCAGAGTAGTGCTCGTTTGCTTCCTGGTAAGCTCGCCCGCGGTTCTCGCACAAAGTCCCAAACCTTCGACTGCCGCCGCATCCAATGTCCCTTCGCCTGCGGAGCGAGGAGTGAGGCTCGCAGAGACTGGCCGCTGCGCGGAAGCGTTGCCATTGCTGAAGCGGTCGAGCGTGGCTGGCGCCGACGCTGAGCTGAAGCGGCGCGTGGGAATGGCGGGCGTAAAGTGCGCGATGGCGCTGGACCAACGGTCGGCTGCCGTGGATTTTCTGCAAACGCTCGGACGGGAGTTTCCCCGCGATCCGGCGGTGCTGTACCTTGCCACGCACGTATATTCAGACCTCTCAATGCGCGCTTCGCAGGAGCTGGCCGCTACCTCGCCGAACTCGCGCGAAGCACGGCAATTGGACGCAGAGGCGCTGGAAGCGCAAGGGAAGTGGCCGGAGGCCGAAGCGGAGTACCGAAAAATCCTGGAACAGAACCCGCAGGCCCAAGGAATTCACTACCGGCTCGGAGAAATCATCCTTTCGAAGCCCGCGACTGACACGACCGGCGCCGATGCGAAGACGGAATTTGAAGCCGAGCTTCAGGTCGATCCGACCAACGCGGGAGCCGAGTATGTGCTGGGCGAACTGACACGCAGCGCGCAGCAATGGGATGACGCCATCGCGCATTTCGAGCGCGCGGTGAAGTTGGACGCGACGTTTTCCGATGCATATCGGGGACTCGGAATGTCGTTCAATGCCGCCGGCAAGTTTTCCGATGCGATCTCGCCGCTACAGACGTACGTCAAGATGCAGCCGAACGATCCGGCCGGGCACTACCAGCTGGCGATCGCGTATGCGCGCTCTGGGCGGAAGGAAGAAGCAGCGCACGAGATGGAATTGCAACGCGCGCTCGATGCGAAGTCGCGCGAGAGCCAGAACGGGCAGGACCCAAACCAGCCCCAGTAATGGATAAACCGCCGCTAGCGTGCAGATAAGGCGTACACCTTGATCCAGTGGCTGCGGACATTCGCTTTCACTTGTTTGCCGTCTAATTCCGAGATGATCAGGTTCGAAGACTGCACCGGCATGTGACAATCGACGCAGTTGTCGGCGATCGTTGCGCCGAGTTTGGCGAACTCACCGCAGTGCTGCGGCTGATGGCAGGTAAGGCATTTCGTTGAATAGCTTGCGGCCGGCTTCTCTGGCTCGTGCGGGTTGTGGCAGGTGGTGCAGGTCAAGTTCGAGGAAGATTGGTAGCACTTGCTGCGCTCAAGCAGGGCGATCTGGTTGCCGTGAACGTCCACCTTGGCGTTTGAATCGGGCGTTTGCAGCCGAATGTACTGGGCGAGCGGTTGGCCCGGAACGAAAGTGAATGCGGGAGCAACCGGCTGCCCGAGTCCGCCGTGGCATTGAGCGCACACGTCCATCTGGCGCTCGCGCGGGAGTTTTGCGGGATTCACGATGGCCGTTGCGTAGGCGCTCACGGCGGCGTTCCCGGCGGAATTCTCAACCATCCGGTGAGATTCGATATGAGAGCCGCCAGGGCCGTGGCATCGCTCGCATGACAGGTTGAGAACGAAGCTCGATTTGTCGTATTGATTTGCAAACGGTAACGTCGAGAGCGAGTGAAAGTACGTTGCGTGGCACTCGACGCAACGCGGAGGAATCGCACGTTCGAAATTGGCGGTTCCGTCCAGGTAGCCGGGACTGTTGATCCAGCCGATTTCTCGCCAGTAGGAAACGGGGAGTTGAAACAACGCGTCGCCTTTCCAGTAGAGGAAAGTTTGCCCTTTGTCCCCGGAGCCGATGACGATATCGATCGATTCGCGGCGTTCTTTCGTGCGCGGCGATTCGCCAAAAATGGCGGTCTGAAAGAATTTGCCGTCCTTCTCGTCCATTCGGAAGAGCAGGCCGGGATCAAGCGTGATTAGGGTATTGGAGCCCACCGCGAAACTGCCGGAGATAGACTCTTTGGTGGGGAGGGCGGACGTCCGATCGTGATTCGTCAGGCGGTAGCTGCGAACGATATCTTGATGGCAGGATGCGCAGGCCTGCGTCCCGACGTAATTGCTTCGCGGCTGGTCCCCCAAGGATTGTGGTGAAGCGCAATCCGAATCCGCGAGCGCGAATAGGCCTGCGGCGATTAGAATTGCGAGGACCGAGATTCGTTTTGGCATGGACGGATGAAGATTCAACGACCGCATCGGCGAGAACCCGTGGCTCAAGATCGAATGGCTCTAGTTTGCTACGCCCGTTCGGAGACGGCGGATTCTTTCCATCGAAAGACTCTACAGAAATGTGCGGAACTACGGTAAGGAAACTGTGGTGCAGACGAATGGAGTACCGAGGTTGAACAGACGGGATCCATGAGCGCGAAGTCCCACGATCGATGGTCGGAATTGACTCGCCGGAGGTTTCTCGAGGTCCTGGGGAAAGCGGGCTGGGCCGGGGTGGCCATGAAGGCAGGAGTGTTGCCAATTGGCTCGGACTCCGTCGCAAGCGCCGTTTCCGTGCCCACGTTCGAGCAAATTCCCGCCGCCGCGAGCGGTATCTCGTGGGTTCACTCCAACGGCCGCTCGGCCGAAATGTACCTGCCGGAGACGGTGGGAGCCGGTTGCGCGTTTCTGGACTACGACGGCGATGGCTGGATGGACATTTACCTGGTGAATAGCGGGCGCTGCGATTTTTTCGACCCGAAGCCGCCCCTGCGGAACGCGCTCTATCGCAACAATCGGGACGGCACGTTCACCGACGTGACGGAGAAGGCCGGAGTTTCAGGCAACGGTTATGGAATGGGCGTCGCGGTGGGCGATTACAATGCGGACGGGTTTCCCGACCTGTATGTGACGCAATACGACCACAGCATTTTGTACCGGAACAACGGTGATGGAACCTTCACGGATGTGACCGAGAAGGCCGGGGTGGCCGCGCATGGATGGGGCACGAGCGCCGTCTGGTTTGACTATGACAACGATGGACGCCTCGATCTGTTTGTTTGCCGGTTCGTGGACTTCAACAAATCTAAGAACAAATTTTGCGGAAACGTGCAGACCGGCCAGCGCTGGTACTGCATTCCGAGCGTGTACGAGCCCATGCCGTGTTGGCTGTACCACAACAACGGGGACGGTACGTTCACGGATGTGAGTAAAGACTCGGGGATTTCGAATTCACTGGCGAAGGCCTGGGGAGTGGTTGCGGCGGACATTAACAACGACGGACGAATGGATTTGTTTGTCGGCAACGATACGGTGGCGAATTTCCTGTTCGCAAATCGCGGCAACGGGAAATTCGAAGAGATCGGGCTGCTGGCCGGAGTTGGCTACAGTTCGTTTGGCCGCGCACGCTCGGGCATGGGCGTGGACGCCGCGGATTACGACCAGGACGGGTGGGTGGATCTATTCGTTGCGAACGTGGACCAGGAGATGTATTCGATCTATCACAACGGAAAGGACGAAAGTTTTACCGACGCCGCAATGCCCACCGGCATCGGCGCGACCACACGATTGATGAGCGGTTGGGGCTTAAAATTTTTCGATTATGACAATGACGGCGATCTCGACCTGTTGCTATGCAACGGCCACCCCGACGACAAAGTGGATGAGCGAACCGCGAATGTGAAATATCTGGAGCCGCTGCTGCTGTTTCACAATACCGGCAAGGGATTCGAAAACGTGAGCGCGCAGAGCGGTCCGATTTTTTCCGAACGGCTGGCGGCGCGCGGAATGGCGCTTGGTGATTTTAATAATGACGGCGCAGTGGATGTGCTCGTGGCGGTAAACAACGCTGCTCCCGTGTTGCTGCGAAACAACGCGGGCACCGAAAACCACTGGCTTGGAATCCGGCTGATCGGCAAGAAAGCGAACATCGACGCCATCGGCGCAAAGGTCAGCTACCAAGCCGGCGATTTGAAGCGTCACCAGTTCAAAGTGGGCGGCGGCAGCTATCTTTCTTCGCACGATCCGCGAATGGTGCTTGGCATCGGCAAGCGAACGAAAATCGACTGGATCGAAATCAAATGGCCAGAGCCGAGCGGTCGAGTCGAACGAATCGCCGACGTGCCGCTCGATCGCTACGTAACGGTTGTGGAAGGGCAGGGAATCGTCGAGACGGACAGTGCCCGTGGGAGCTTGAAATAGACGGATTTGTCGGACGGCGAACGCTGCTACAAGTTTTCGAGCGGCGGATACGACGTCGGGATCGTCAACGCCAGCTCCGCAGGTTTTTTGCCCTTGGTGAGAGCCTCGATCAGCATTTCTATCGCGAGCGTTGTGTTGGGCGGCACTACCACGGTCGCGGCAAGAATCTTGGTTCGTACCCATTCCTGACCGGTCTTCGGCAAACCGTCGCATCCCGTAAACGGTGCGGCAAGCCACTTGGCGCGAACGGCCTCGTCGGATTGTTCTTCGATTGCCTTGCGCGCACCGAGCGCCATCGAGTCGTCCTGCGCGCTCACCATGTCGATTGTCTGGCGATTTGACGTGGATAGGCGCATCCACGAGGCAACGGCTTTGTAGGCGCTCTCTTCTGTCCACTGGCCTTTCAAGACGTTAATTTTCACGTTCGAGGGCTTGGTTTGCTGCATGCCCATAGTTCGTTGTTTCGCGGCGGAATTGTCCGACGGGCCCTGGATGTAGAGCGCGGAGCCGCCTTTCGGAAGCAGCGCCGCCATTTGAAGTCCTTGAATGCGGCCTATTTCGAGGTGGTTGGAACTGACGGAGAAGGCCGGCGCGTTGCTGGTGCGGCGAAGCTCCGGGATGTATTCGGCTTCGCGGTTCAGCACGACCCAGCCGATGCCGGCGGCGGCCGCGGCCTTTGCAACTTGAGGTAGCGCCGTGCCACCGACTGGTTCGAAAATGATGGCGTCTGGGCGCGAACCCGGCGCGGACTGAATCAGCTTGAGAAGTTGGTCGCTTTGCTTGAACGCGTCATTGTCCGCCTGAATCACTTGTACGCCGACCCCCAAGCGCCGGCCGGCGATTTCCGCGGCAGCGGCCTGCTCCTGCTGGTAGTCGTTGTCGTCGGTCGTAAGCGAAACCGCAAAATTGAGCATGAAATGACGACCCCTTGTTTCGTAAGCCCAGATGGCACAATAACGCCGAACTGCCTCGAAAAGGCCCGAAAAACCGGGCGAGCGTGCCGTGTTGGCACACAGTGCGGGCGCGGAAACGAAACCGAAAAACTCCTCGATTTGCTCTCCCGTCGTGCAGCCCTTCAGTGCCATTTGTGCGCCGCACATCTTGCGGAGCCCGTCTCGCATCCAGTGTTCGAGTGTGTTAAGTTCGTAAGCCTAACGAGTGAGACCCGCTGCCCGAACTCGCCGGTTCCGATCGATTGCCGCCATCTCCGTTTTTATTACCATTTGCGCAATTCCTATGTCGGCGGTTCCTTCCGCCCCCCAGGCGGATGCGCTGCTCGCAACCATGCAACGCGAGCTGAAGCGCGCGACCAGCGGTCTCGCGAAGTCCGCACCGCCTCCCTATTATTTGAGTTATGCAGTTACGGATATGGATGCGACGGCCGTGATTGCGTCGAACGGCGCTTTGATTTTTGCCACCAGCCGGCGATTCCGCCAAGCCGATGTGATGATGCGCGTGGGAGCCACATCGCTTGACAACACGCACGGCCAATCGCGCGGATCGGGGATTGTGTCCGGTGTACTGCCGCTCAATGACGATACCGACGCCATCGCCCGCGTGCTTTGGCAGCTGACCGACCGCGAGTACGAACAAGCGTCCTCGGCATTCCTAAAAGTGAAAACAAGCACGGCCGTCCAGTCCGAAGAGGAGGACAAGTCTCCGGACTTTTCGGCAGAGACAGCGCAAGTTCATTCCGAGAAGCAGCCGCCGCCGAACGCGTTTGACCAAAAAGCCTGGGAGCCGAGAGTTCGTCTTGCGTCCGCCGCGTTCCTGAAATACCCCGGTGTGTATTCGGCGATTGTGTCGTTGCAGGTTTCCGCGGATCGTTCTTACCTCGCGACGAGCGAAGGCACGGCGCTGGTGCGGCCGGGCGCTTCGGCGCGCCTGGTGATGCAAGCGGAAACACGCGCCGACGACGGGATGGACCTGATGCGCGTCGAATCGTTTCAGGCGGAGAGTGCGGCTGGATTGCCGTCCGACGCTGAGATCGCAGCGAAGGCCGATAAAATGGCGGGGGATTTAAAGGACCTGCGCGCTGCGCCGGTAGCAGAGCCTTATGCCGGCCCAGCGATGCTATCGGGGCGGGCCGCTGCGGTATTTTTTCACGAAGTGCTCGGTCATCGCCTGGAGGGGCACCGCCAACGCGATGAAGGTGAAGGCCAGACGTTTACAAAAAAAGTGGGCCAGCTGGTACTGCCATCCTTTCTGAGTGTGGTGGACGATCCAACGCTCAAGGAAATGAACGGCGTGAAGCTTGCCGGCTACTACGATTTCGATGACGAAGGCATTCCGGCGCAGCGCGTGAATGCGGTGGAATCGGGCGTGCTAAAGAGCTTCTTGATGTCGCGCATGCCGATCAAGAACTTCAGTAATTCGAATGGCCACGGCAGGCGGCAACCGGGCCTGATGCCGACGGGACGGCAGGGAAATCTGATCGTCACGTCCACAAACACGGTGAGCGACGCAGAGCTGCGCAAAAAATTTGTGGAAGAGATCAAGCGCCAGGGAAAGGCCTACGGCCTGTATTTCGACGACATTCAGGGTGGCTTCACTCTGACGGGCCGATCCACCCCGCAAGCGTTTCAGGTGCTGCCGGTGATGGTTTACCGCGTTTATGCGGACGGACGACCCGACGAGTTGGTACGCGGAGTGGATATCGTAGGCACGCCGCTGCTGTCGTTGACGAAAATTATTCTTACCGGCGACACCGAGCATGTATTCAACGGAGTGTGCGGCGCGGAATCGGGCAGCGTTCCCGTGTCTGCGGTGGCTCCTGCGATGCTTTTTTCCGAGATCGAGGTGCAGAAGCGGCGTCGAGGAGCCGAGCGCCCGCCGATTCTGCCGCCTCCGGGATTTGGCGATACGCCGATTCCCGCGGCTGCGGTGCCGTCGCCCTCCACACCAGCCACAGCGCCGGCAGCTCCAACGAAACCGGCAGGGGCCAAGCCATGATGGCCGCGAGATTCGCCCTGGTCCAAAGAGTCTTGAGCACCTGCGTTGTGATGGCGTTTTTCGTATTGGCGGGTGCCGGCGCGGTGTCTGCACAAGCGAATCCAAGCGCCTCGAGCGCTTCGGCAGCGGTCGCGAGCGATCCGATCTTGAAAGCAATGAGCGAAGAGTTGGATCGTTCCAAACTGCACTTGAAAATGGACAACGTGGCGGCGCCGTACTACATCGAGTATCGCCTTTCCGACGTGCACCAATTCGACGCCGAGGCCGTGTTTGGCGCGCTTCGCCAGAACCAGGAAGTCCACGCTCGCACGGTTCGGGTGGTGGTTCGCGTGGGCGATTACAAACAGGACAGCTACTATGGACCTGGAGTTGGAGTGGTTGATTTCGCGCCGCTCGATGACGACGCCCTCGCGCTGCGGCGCGAGCTTTGGCTTTCGACGGATCGCGCGTACAAGATTGCCAACGAAGCCCTTGCTTCAAAAAAAGCGGTGCTGAGCCAATATGCCGCGGACCAGCCGTATGAAGACTTCGCGCGGGCCACGCCGATTGAGTCCGTGCAACCCCTGGCGGAACTGGATGCGGCGCCCGACAAGTGGAAGACGGCGATCGAGCAGTGTACGAATCTTTACCGGACCGATCCCAAGATTCTTTCGCTTTCAGGAACCGCCAGATTCCGCGCGGTGAATCAGTATTTTGTGAATACGGAAGGCACGAGCACGCGCTACGGCTACTCGCTGTATTTCCTGGGGCTTTCGGCGGAGACGCAGGCGGCAGACGGGATGCAACTGGGGCGCTCGCCCTACTATGTGACGGGCACGTCGGCGGAACTTCCGACGCCGGAAAAACTGCAGAGCATCACGCGCGATATGCTGAAGTCGCTCGCCGAACTTCGCGACGCTCCGATGGTCGAAGAGGACTATCGCGGGCCCGTTTTATTTTCGAATGACGCGGCGACCGACGTATTCGACGGGATGGTGGGCGACAATGTGTTGGGAACGCGCCCGAAACCCGGCGACTCGGCGCGAACGGCCACCGAGTTTTCATCGAATTATAAAGGGCGCGTGCTTCCGACTTTCATGACGGTGACGGACGACCCGACGATCAAAACATTCCAGGGCAAAACGTTGGTGGGCAGTTACGAAATCGACGACGAGGGCGTTCGCGTTGCGCCGGTGACTGTGATTAAGGAAGGAATTCTGGCCGATTTTCTGGTTGGCCGCTTGCCAATCCGCGATTTTCCCGCTTCGAACGGACACGGGCGCGCCGCGCCGGGACAACCTCCTACGCCGGAGATCGGCACTCTGTTCTTCACATCGAAAGAACCGGTGGCGCCGGAAGACCTGAAGAAAAAGCTGATCGAAATGTGCAAGCAGGAAGATAAGCCCTACGGGTACTACGTGGAAACT
Organism: uncultured Acidobacteriota bacterium; assembly: GCA_963785585.1. Taxonomy (GTDB): domain Bacteria; phylum Acidobacteriota; class Terriglobia; order Acidiferrales; family UBA7541; genus Palsa-295. The sequence continues at coordinate 2,946,266 of CAWAVW010000004.1, read as the reverse complement.
CTCGCTGGAATGAATCCGCGCTTGCTCTATCGCGTGTACGTGAGCGATGGGCATAAAGAGCTGGTGCGCGGAGCGGTGTTCAACGAACTCGATACGCGAACGCTGCGAAGTAATTTGGTGGCAGCGGGAAACGATCCTCTGGTGAGCAACCGGGAGGGCGCGGTGCCCACCACGATTGTCGCGCCGTCGGTACTCTTCGATGAGTTGGAAGTGAAGCGTACCGACAAGAAGAACGCCAAGCTACCCGAGTATCCGCCGCCCGATCTGACCGCGCGCTAGAATCTTCAGACGTAGAAGCGAAAGAGCTTCCGACGTCTCCTACCTACCGGTTCGGAAATTCAAATCGAAATCCAAACCGGGCCGCAATCGGCAATCCCACTTGCGTGACGGGTGTCGCTGCGGTTGCGTAACTCTCGTTCAGGAGATTTTCCACTGCGCCAAAGAGCTGTACGCCCGCGCCGACCGCGCGTGAAACCTGAGCGTCCAGCACGAAAAATCGTCCCATGGGGAATTGATTCAAATCATCGTCGTACTGAAGCCCAATGGCGCGGCCATCCACCGAAAGGGTGAAGAAACGCGGATTCGAGTAACGCGCCTGGAACGTGAAGGCATTGTGGGGAACTTGTGCGACCCACAATCCCACGAGCGACGTACCTCCCGCAGGTACCGGATAGGAACTCACTTTGGCGTTCACGTATTGATAGCCCGTGGAAAGTTGAAAGTCGTGGGTGACATGCAGGATGGTGTCGATCTCGACGCCGGGAGCATTCGTGCGTCCGAGATTTTCCTTCTGCCGCGTGATTAAACTCGAAGTGCTGCTCAGGGTCACGTTTGCGATCGGGTCCACAATCTCGTTGAAGAAAAATATTCCTCGTACTTCGAGGCGCCGGTTCCATCCCATGACCGACACGCCCGCTTCGCCGCCGGTCAAGTGTTCCGCAACGAGATCGGGATTCGATTCGATCAAGGTGTTGCCCACGCGGGACGTCCGGTACAGCTCATTGAGAGTAGGCGCGCGGAATGCGCGGTAGATCGAAGCCGTCCACGAAACGTTGGAATTGATTTGGTGAAGCAAGGTAGCTCGCGGACTGAACGCGTTGTTCGACCGGTCGGCATAGGCCACCGTCACAGGCGGCCCGGGCATCGCGATGGGCGTGGTGATCATCGAGGCGTCGAAGTTGCTCCAGTGATCCACGCGGGCGCTCAGCGAAAGCAGCCAGCGTGGCGCGATTTGAATCAAGTCCTCGCCGAAGATGCCTGTGGTTCGCTGCCGTCCACCGGAGGAAACATCCGAAGTGGCCGCGCCGGATGAGAATTTGTCGTCGTGGCTGGCACCGATGTTTTCAGACTGGTCGAATCCCGCGACGATGGTCTGCCGCTTTCCCACTTTCAACGACCACACGGCGGACGTGCCGACTCCCTGCGCTGGAACGGTCTGCAAATCCGTTTGAGATTCGCTATCGCGGTTCAGCGCAACGGATGAATAGCTTTGGTGATAGGTCTGTACGTCCGCATAGAATCGCAGGGCGAGCGTGCCGTATTGCCCCAGTCCGAGATTTGCGCCGAGTACTCCTTCACCGATTTTCGTGTCGTTATTCGTGAGCGGCGTTCCGTTTCCGCGCGACTCATCGAGATACGAGCCGCTGGCGAAGACATTGGAGCTCTCGCCGAACTTCCTGCCGACGGTCGCGTCGACCGAACCGTGCTGGGAATTCGCCGCGATGTCCACCGATCCGCGCTGCGATGCGGGCACTAAGACGTAGCCATCCGTGCTGAAATATTCCCCGGCAACGCTGCCTTGCCAGCCGTGTTTTTCTCCGCCGGCCCAGAGCGAAAAGTCGGGAGTGTTTTGATTTCCGTAAGACGTCTCGAGCGAGATACCGCCCGGGTCGGTGCTGCGGGTGAGTATCTGCACGACTCCGCCGAGCGCGTCGCTTCCGTAGAGACTCGAAGCTCCTTCCTGCGCGATTTCCACCGAGGCGATGGACTCGACCGGCACACGATCCCAGTAAACCCACCCGCCGAAGGGGTCCAGCAACGGAATGCCATCATTCAGCACGAGTGCCCGGCTGGTGGAATCCGCTCCGAGTCCGCGCAACGAGACGCCTTGGGTCGTGGGATTCGCGGTACGGCTGCTGGATCGCCGGAAAAGGCTAAAACCGGGAACCTGGCGCAGGTCGTCGTCGAGCGCGAGAGGAGGCGAGTCTTGCAAATCAGCACGAGTGATCTCAACGTTGCTCGCCGGCACATCGGACATGAGCGTGGCCGCACGATTCGCAGTGACCTGGACCTGTTGATTGAGCGTTACGGGCGTGAGCGAAAAACTCAAATGCAGGGAAGTACCCCCATTTGTGCGCCAGGATTGTTCGGCGTTTTCGAAACCTTTGAGCGATACGGAGATCGTGCCGGACGATCCCGACACGTTTTCGAACACAAAGGCGCCGGAGCTATCCGTGATTGTGGATGCTGTGAAAGAATTTGCGTGGAGGACGACCGAGGCGCCCGGTACCGATGCTCCGGAGGAATCGCGCACAACGCCGTCAACGCGGATTCCCTGGGCGTACGTTGCGGTCGCATCCGCCAAGGCGAGTGCGCCAAGCCCGAGAAACAGCAGGAATGCGAGCCGACTTGAGATTTTGAAGACAGAACGATCGGCGAATATCGAGCCGCTTTTCGAATAGGTTGATTTCATGATTTTAATTGCGGCGGAGGACCACCACGTTGTCGTAGTCCTATAATACCGTCAACAAGGCGCATTGAAAGATTGAAGAAATCAATCCGTGCCAAAATTAAACCAGCGTCGCCACTGTGCTATCGTGTGACACGCTCACTTGGGAGGCCCTATGGAAACGGTCGCGCAGCGGCGCAGCGATCGCGTTTCGCTCACTTTACTGCTCGAAGCTTCCGGAAAAGACGTGAACGGGCAGGAATTCGTGCAGCCCAGCCGGACATTGCAAATCAACCTGACCGGAGCGGTGATCGTGCTGGACCGCGATTTGAGCGCCGAGCAGCGCATCCAAATTAAACGCGCAGCGCCCTCGGAAGCTCATCGGGAGAGTAAGGTGCGCGTGGTCGGCCAATTCGGCCGTCAACGCGATGGTTACTTATACGGCGTAGAAATTCTGGAGCCGAAAAACGATCTGTGGGGCATTGAATTTCCGCCGGTGGCCGAATCCGTAGAAGCTGTGGCCCGGATGCTGCTGGAGTGCAGCTACTGCCGCTCGCGCGAGGTGGTGTACCTGAACGAATTGGAGCTTCGCGGCTTTGAAACCAATCGCGGCATCGCCCGCCGGTGCAAGACCTGCGACGTGCCGAGCATCTGGACGCAAGCGCCGCATGAAGACGAGAAAAAACTGGCGTCACGCACGGCACGGAACCGCCGCGGGTACAGCGTGCAGGGCGAAATTCCCGAGAGTGGAGAGCAGCGCGAGCGCGAACGCATTCGTTTCAAGACGCGATTGACGGCGTGCATCCGGCAGGTGAACTCCGACGACGAACTCGCCGTGTGCGAGGATATTTCGCCGATCGGAATGTGCTACCGAAGCAAACGCCGCTACCAGGCCGGAACGGCGATCGATGTAGCGGTTCCATACTCGCCGGATTCGGCGAACATCTTTATGCCCGCCAAAGTGGTTTATTCGGAAGAGATGCCGAAGGCGGGTTTGTTCCGCCACGGGGTGGAGTACCGAAAAATCGGCCAGCCGCCGGAGCAGCCCTAGCGCGCAAGACAGTAAACGCGACGATTTATTGCGCCTGAACGGGCTCCGACTGATGCGACCAGTGCTGGTGATGCTGCATGGCGATATTCAAGTGTACTTTTCCGGCGGGCGTCTCGAAGCACAGAATTGTCGCTTCGGTGTCCTGACCCGCCTTCTCGCACTGTTCTACGGTTAGAATTTCGGGCGGGAACACCTTGAATTCATATCCGGCGTCGTTCAGTTGCGTAACCGCGTTTCCGATCACCATGTTCGCTAGCTCGGCCACCGTTTCCCGCAGCAGAGTCTGGGAAGCGTTCACTTCGCCATCCGACAAATAACTGGCCACTTGAGCGGCAACGGGCGGCTCCATATCCAAAATCACGCGGCCCTCGATTTCTCCGCGAAAGGCGACCGTCGCGGCGGTTCCTTTCTTGCGGTAGCCTTCTTCTTCCATGGTCAGGTCCACAATTCGGGCCGGAGCATTCATCATCTCCGCCAACACCGCGTCCAGCGAGCCGATGAACGGCTGGATCAGGTCCATTCTCATCGAGAGGTCTCCGTTCCCGCGCCCACCGGGGATGTGACGCCGTCGTCATTCAGCACGTAACGAATGATCTCGTAGAGCGCATCGGCCTTCACCGGCTTCTGTACGAAATGCCGCGCGCCCTTCTGTAGCGCGGCCAGAATGTTGTCCTGGTAGCCCACGGAAGAAACCATCACAATGCGGGCGTCGGGATGTTCCTGGACGATGCGGTCCACCGCTTCGATCCCTTCCATCTGCGGCATGGTGATATCCATCAAGACGATATCCGGCTTGGTGCGGGCGAATTCAGTGATTGCGGTGCAGCCATCGCCCGCTTCACCAATCACCTGGCCGCCATACGACTCGACCATTTTCGCCAGGCTCTTCCGGGCAAACACGGAATCGTCCACGATCAGATAGCGGACCGGCTGGCGATCGGTTTTGCGTGTGAGCGCTTCAAACTGTTTCATGACAATCTCCTTCGAAAAGCCCCTTCGGAAGTTTGAGTTTCGGACGATGATTCGTTTGTTGCGTCGGTTGAATCTCTTTCTGGCGCGCATTTTGTCTGTAGAACGCTGGCCAAATTCGGCAGGGAAATCACGCGCTGCGCGAATCCGCGCTCGATGGCGATACGCGGCATGCTGTCCACAACGCACGTATCGGGACTCTGCGCAACCGTGGTGCCGCCGGCCGACTGAACGGCTCCCAGACCCGCGACGCCGTCTTCACCCATGCCCGTCATGATGACCGCGACGGCGTTCTTGCCAAACTCCAGGGCGACGGATTGAAACAGCACATCCACGGACGGACGGTGCCCGTTCACGCGCGGCTGATCTACGAGAATGGCGATATTACCGTGCTCCATTCTGCGTACCTTGATGTGGCGATTCCCCGGACAAATCAGGGCGCGGCCTGCGAGCAATAGGTCGCCCGACTGCGCTTCTTTTACTTCGATAGCGGACGATTCATCCAGCCGCCGCGCGAACATTTCGGTGAATCCCTCCGGCATATGCTGGACGACGAGCAAGCAACCGGGAAAATCCGCGGGTAGCTGCGAAAACAGATACTGCAGAGCATTTGGGCCGCCCGTCGATACGCCGATGGCCACGACGCGCGACGGCTGGCGCGGCATTTCCGTCCGCCGGGTTTCTTTGCGCTTCGGCGGCGGCATCGTGATGATCATTTTCGGAATGCCGGACGCGGCGGCCGCCTTGATCTTTAGCGCCAGCTCGGCGGCGATTTGTTCGATCCGCCCCGATGCCGCCTCCTGGGGTTTGGTCACAAAGTCAAAGGCGCCGAGAGATAGAGCTTTCAGCGTAATCGTGGCGCCGCGTTCGGTTTGGGCACTCACAACAATTACCGGCACGTGATGTTTGCCGGTAATCTGCCGCAGCATTTCGATTCCGTCCATGCGCGGCATGTCGAGGTCGAGCGTCACCACATGGGGCCGCAACTCCGCGATTTTTTTCAGACCGATCGCCCCGTCCATCGCCGTTCCGACCACTTCGATGGCGGGGTCGCGCTGCAAAATCTGGGGGATCAGTTTTCGCATCAGCGCCGAGTCGTCCACCACTAAAACGCGGATTTTTTGCGTCAGCAGGAGGCTCATGCCGTCGCTCCCACCGCGGGAATGCGCGCCAGATGCGTAATAACGGCCGCGATATTCAAGATCAGCACGACAGTGCCGTCGCCAAGAATCGACGCGCCACTCACCATCGGCGACGCAATCAGATGATCCTCGAGCGCTTTAATGACCAGTTCCTCTTCGCCCAGCAGGCTATCCACCGCCAGACCGAAGCGCCGGCTGCCAACGCCGATCACGACCACGAAGAGGCGATTCTTCGGTTTCGCCGCCGTTTCGGACTCGAGCCGTTCGATCCGTACGAGGGTCAACACTTGCTTTCGCAACTGGAACACTTCGTGGTCGTCCACACGATGAATTTCGCTCTCGTTGATTCGGGTGATTTCAACCACCGACGCGATCGGCACGGCGTACAAACGTCCTGCGACATGGAAGAGCAATGCCTGGATGCTCGCGAGCGTGAGTGGAACCATCAACCGGAAAGTCGTCCCTTTTCCAAGGGCACTCTCGATTTCGATGGAGCCCTTCAAGTTATCGAGAGCCGCTTTCACCACGTCGAGTCCGACGCCGCGGCCCGAGATCTCCGTGATCTCGTCAGCGGTGCTGAAACCCGGCGTAAAGAGGAGGTGATGAATTTCGTCATCGTTTAAGCGAACGGTGTCTTCGCTCTTTACAATCCCGTTTTCGATGGCGCGCCGCAGAACTTTGTCGCGGTCGATTCCGCGACCGTCGTCGGAAACTTCAATCACAACCTGGTCGCCCTCGTGATACGCATCGAGGGTCACCGTTCCGTGGGCGGGTTTGCCGGCGGCTACGCGATCCGAGGCAGCCTCGATCCCGTGGTCGGCGGCGTTGCGGATCAAATGCGCCAGAGGTTCGGCGAGCGCATCCAGAATGCTTTTGTCGAGGTCGGTGTTCTGCCCGGCGATCTCCAGGCCAATGTTCTTGTTTCTGAGTTTGGCCACGTCACGCACGATGCGAGGGAACCTGCGGAAGAGCTGGTCCACGGGGACCATGCGGATCTTCATCACCGACTTTTGCAATTCATTGAGAATCCGCGATTGAAACGCGAGGGCATCGGAAAATTTTCCGCGGAGCGGATCTTTCGGGAAGCGGCGGTCGAATTCCGCCACCACTCGCTGGAGCATCGATTTTCCGATGATCAATTCACCGACAAGATTCATCACGGTGTCGATGCGAGTCGCATCCACGCGCAGAGTATTTTCGGGGACCGAATAGCTTGGGCTTTGCCCGGACGAGGAACCGTGACGCTCGTCCTCGAGTTCGGATTCGTCTTCCGATTCGCGATCTGTTTCCGCAGCGGGAATCGGGCGATTGCCGACCGAGGCGGATACGGCGGCGGCCTCGGATTCCACCAGGATTTCGAGCAAGTCGCGCGGAGCGGTCTGCAAGAGCGGTACTTGATTCACCGAAATATGCGCGACAACCGTCGGCACATGGCAGCGTTTCTGAATCCAGTCCGCGGTGTGCTGGCTGGCCAACGCCGCTTCGACGAGTCCGCCGTTCACGAGCAAGGAACTGCTTTCAGGACGCAAAGCCAGAACCTTGCCCGAACTGTCGAGGGCCTTTTTCACGAGTTCAAAGGCGGCCGCCGGCAAAATCCCCTCGGAGGCCAGGTGGAGCGCCACTTGATAAACCGTCTCGCCGCGACGGAACGACTCGGCGATCATCAGGCGTTCGTATTCCGTCCAATCAAATTTTACTTCGGCAGCGGCTTCCACCGGTTCGCCGGAGCTCGATTTGCGGAGGAGTTTTTGGATATGTTCGCGGAGCGCAGCCCCAGCGGGTGGCTGAAGATGATTGCGGTAGGCCGCGAGCATTTCGTGAAATGTGTCCGCTGCCGTCAGTACAACTTCGGGAATTAGACCCGCATGTTCCTTCACAAGTTCCGGAGTCAGCACATCTTCGAGATCGTGGGCCAGCTCGCTCAGTTCGCGGTAACCGCAAGCGGCCGAGTCTCCCTTCAGGGTGTGCACCGCGCGCCGAACGCTCCGCAGGGTTTCCTTATCGTTCGGACGGACCTCCAGCGCCAAGCCCGCTTCGTTCATAGCCTGGAGAATTTCTTCCGAGCTCTCGAAAAAGAGATCGCGAAGCTCGGAAGCGCGCTCGTCGGGAAAGAATGTCACGATGCTCCCTCAATTCGCTGATACACCGTCGCGTTGTTCTGGTGGATCATGTGATATTTCTTGGTCAGTCCGAACAGGCTCTCCGCGTGTCCGACGAACAGATAGCCGGACGGATTCAAACAGCGGTGAAATTTGTCCACCAGGCGCTTTTGTTCCGGCTCGTCGAAGTAGATCATCACGTTGCGGCAGAAGATTGCGTCGTTGCGTTGCGGCAGATATTCGGTCTTCAAATTGTGAAAGTCGAACTGCACCAGGCTTTTTAGCGCCGGTTTGATCGCGTATTTGTCGCCGACTTTGTCGAAATAGCGAAGACGCGTGGTGTAGTCCACGTTATCCATCTGATTTTCGGTGTAAATGCCCTGTTGTGCCGTCAGAAGGGCGGAGTAATTAATGTCTGACGCAAGAATTTCAACTTTCCACGGCGGTGGAATCAGCGGTTTTGGCGACGGCATATCGAACGGCAGCGGATTCCGAAGATAGTAATAAGCCAGTGCGTCGCACACCATGATGGCCAGCGTGTAGGGCTCCTGGCCTGTGGAACAGCCCGCACTCCAGATCCGCAGCGTCCAGTCGCGACGCTCTTGTTTGCGCCGAAGGATTTCCTCGAGAACCACTTTTTGGAAGAGATCCAGTTGCGGACGCACGCGGAAAAAGCTGGTCTCGTTGACCGTAAGGTTTTCCAGCAATGCGACCAGTTCCTGCTTTCCTTCGCGGCTGGTCAGCAAGCGGTAATAGCTGTAAAAGGAATCCATCTGGCAGGCTTTCAACCGGCGCTGCAGACGATCGCGCAAAAAGTGCGTCCGCCGCTCGTCGAAATACATCCCGCATTCCTGGTAAACGAGGGTTTGCAGGAGTTTCAATTCAGGTTCGGTGAGCGGAACCTGGGCTGTGAGTGTGGACATTCTTTCCTCGTGTGCTGGTCCCGCCGCCTCTGTTTCGTTTTACTTGCTCGCCAGTACGCCCGTGGGCTTCTCGATGTCTACCGACGCTTCGTCCAGGCGCCGCAACTCGCCGCGCTGCAGGATTTTGCTCAGGTCGAGCAGAATCACCAGACGGCCATGGAGTTTCCCAACGCCGGTGATGTAGTTCAGATCGCCCTCCTGGAAAACCGAATGAGGAGGCTCGATCTCCGACGGCGGAATCTTCAGGACTTCCGAAGCGGAGTTCACCATCAGTCCGATCGAACGATTTTCGACTTCGACGACGACGATTCGATTTTTTTTGCTCGGCGCGCCGACCGCTTCGCCGAACCGTTTTCTCAAATCAACCACGGGAATGATCCGGCCGCGAAGGTTGATGACGCCTTCGATGAAGTCCGGCGCGTTGGGCACGGACGTGATCTCCGGCACGCGCACGATCTCGCGCACCGCGGCAATCGGCAGTCCAAACGTCTCGCGGCCGATCCGGAAGCCGACGATCTGGACGTCCTTCTCGATGATTTGTGACGCGATTTTCACGACCGCACGATTTCCGCGTATTCTTCCGCCAACTCGCGGTCTGCACCCGAAACCGGGTGGCGTCGAGCCGAGCCGCGTCGATTGTCGGTGTAACCTTCGTCGAGCGCGAAACGGTCCATCGATTCGAGCAGCACGCGCGAAAGCTTCGACATTTGTTCGGCCGCGGCTGCCAGTTCGGTGGAACTGGACGTGGATTGCTGAACGAGTTCGCGCATTTTTTCCATGGCGCGGACCACCGCCTGCGCTCCGGAAGCCTGCTCCTCGACCGATGAGTTGATTTCCTGGGTGATTTCCGTGAGGCGGTTGGTCGCCTTGGCGATCTGCGACGAACCGCTCGATTGCTCCATGGTAGCGGCGCCGATTTCCTGAGAAAACTTGTACACTTCGGAGACCACGTCGGAAATCTTGTCGAGCGCCTGGCTCAAGTCTCGATTCAGCACCAATCCCTCCTGGACCATGGTGGTGCTCTTTTCCATGTTGTCCACGGCTTCGCGAGCTTCCTTTTGAATGCCTTGTATGAGCTCGGAAATTTCCTTGGTCGACTGCGTGGATTTTTCGGCCAGTTTCCGCACTTCTTCCGCGACCACGGCAAACCCGAGCCCATGCTCACCGGCGCGAGCGGCTTCGATCGCGGCGTTGAGCGCGAGCAGATTCGTTTGTTCGGCGAGATCATCGATCACTTCGATAATCTTGCCGATGTCGTCGGCGCGCCGGCCGAGCACGTCAATGATTTCGGCGGACGATTGAATCGAGTGGCTTGTACGGTTTAGCCCTTCGGTGGCCTTGTCCATGGTGACTTTGCCGGTTTGGACTTCCTCGCGCGAACGGTGCGAAATATCCACAAGCAACTTCGCGGTGTCCGCGACGCGTTGGATCGAAGTGACCATCTGATCGATCGACGCGGAAGTTTCCGCCACGCTCGATGCCTGTACCTGCGTGTTTTTCACTACGTTCTGGACGTTGATGCTCATTTCGTGCATCGTGCTCGTCACTTCATCGATGGCCGACGCCGCCTGAACGCTCACTTTTGCCGATTCGTCGGAGGCGCTGGCCATCTGGCCGGAACCGCTGGCCACTTGCGCGGCACTGTCGCGCACCTGCCGCACCAAGTCGCGAAGTCCGCGCGTCATCTGCGCGAACGCCTTCGCCATTGTGTCCTGCTGGGAACGCGGTTGAACGGTGACAGAAAGCTGGCCCTCGGCAATCGCCGCTGAAACCGCGGCCATATCCTTGAGGTGAACGATCATCTGGTTGAAGTTTTTGGCCAGAACACCAACCTCGTCCTTGCGGCTGATGTCGATCGACTGGTCCAGGTCGCCGGTCTCACCGATGCGATGAGCCACCTCGATCAGGTGATACAGCGGTTCCTTGATCGTCTTCGCCGTGTAGAACGCAATCAACGAACCCGCCAACACCGCGAATAAAGTTCCCAGCGTCGAAAGGATGGTGCTCAAGGACGTCGCGGATTTTGCCGAGTTCGTGGAATCGTCGAGCGATTTGCGCACCGCCCGATTCGCTCCGTCCAATACGTCGGAAGAGCGCGTGACCCAGGATGCTGGATCGTGCTGGAGGTAAAAAATCTGTAAATCGGAAACGGTGGTATCGCCGGCGTCCACTTGATGGCGCTTGGCGATCAATTGTTTGGCGAAATTTTCGTACCAGTTATGTTCGGTTTCATCCACCTGGCTCAACGCCGAGCGTAGATTCGAATCGCTCGCTTTGTTCTCGGCCTCTTTCAACTCCGCGAACAGAGCGGTGACGCCCTTATTGGTGCGGTCTTCATCCCGCAGGTCGCCGCTCAAAAGATAATTGCCCAAAAAGAGGCGGTTCTCCATCATCTGAAAGCGCACGTCTTCAATCGTCTGCACGTCGGTCAACGTGGCAGCGACCGCGTCGCGAGCGTTGTACTCACGCCGCACGGTGAAAATATTCAGGATGAAAAGCGCCAACATAATCGACAGAATGGCGCCGAAACCCGAGTAAAGCTTCTTTCCAATCGTCATAAATACCGCCTCCACTTCCCGTCAAACCAAAGCCGCGCATTGCGTAGCGCGGTCGTGCCCTACCGAATTAATAGCCGAAATTGAATTCCACGATTTCCGTGGTTTCCTTCGGTCCCGGTTCGTAGCGCCATTTTTTTAGAGCATCCACTGCCGACGTCACCAGAAGCGGACTGCCGCCGACCACATGCGTCGCGATTACGCGGCCGTCGGGCGAAATCGTTGCTTCGATTTTCACTTTGCCGGTCACGTTCATTTGTTTCGCCAGCGCCGGATAATCAGGCATCGCTCGGGTTTTCACTTTCCGCTTCGACGCGTCCGAAGCCGCATCCTGGGCCTGCGCAGGGAACTGCGAGGCGGCGAGTCCGCCGATCGTGAGCGACAGAACCAGCGCGAGTACCGAGCCTTTGGTGCCGAGTTTCGTCATTGTTGACACCCCTACTGAAGATCTGAGGGAATCCCTCGCGGAGGAAATTGCAATGACGGTGCCAAGCTCTTAAGGTTTTTTAATCATTGTGACAACGTGCGGGTCTGCCTTATAAGTAGCTGCAAAGAAAAGGGTTGTGCGTCGATGGATTTTCGAGAGCGGGCGGATTTTTCGTTCGCCGTCGTCTCATGGGTGGAAATTCGCGGTTTAACCCGTCTCAATTTGCGACTTTGAGATTGTTCATTAGAACAACTCCGCCCCTCAGCTTTGTTGACTCAAATTGAGATGGCACCTAACTTCTTTGCTGTAAAGGCGAACCGCGCGCGCTAGCCCCCAAGCCTCCATGCGTGCACTAAAACGAACTCGGGAAGTCTCAACAGGTCTCGACGCTACACTCGAGAATCTTCTCGCGCAGTTTTCCGCCACCACCCTTGAGCTGAATCCCTCCGTTGGACCGACGGAATTTGCCCGACGTTTGACGACGAGAGCGGCAGAGATGCTGGGAGCACGTGCGGCCGTCCTTGCGCTGGGGCACGGCACCGAATGGGAGATTGCAGCGCTGAGCGGCCCGGCGCATCGATGGGATCCGATGACCCAACAGCGCCTGGCGAGCGTGTTGGCGGAGCAGGCCAGCGTCCCCGCAGCGGATATTCGGGAAGGTTCGGCTGCAAGACTCCTTGGCCGGTCACTCGCAGAGTCGCTGGGGTGGTCCACCGTCGTTTTAGCCGCGCTGACCGGAAGCGAAAGCGAATTGCTGGGCGTGCTTGCGCTTGTGGATTTGCCAAAAGAACTTACCGGTATCGAACGCCAATTGATGGAGGCCCTCGCGGGGCATGCTGCGGTGGCGCTTGAGAACGCTCGATTGTTCTCGCGGATCGAACAATCCCGGAAGCAATGGGTGGAGGATTTCGACGCGATATCGGACTTTATTATTGTCCACGACGCTGGAAATCGCGTGGTGCGGCTGAACCGCGCGCTCGCCGACCTGCTCACGCTGCGCCCTGCCGAAGCAATCGGACGTTACATTTGGCAATTGGAAATCCTATCCTCGCCGGCCCATGAAGGATATTGCCCGTTTTGCCGGAATCCGCTGATCCTGCAGGAAGAATTCATTCACGAGGCGGAAGACCGGACGTTTCTTGTCTCGACATCGCGAATCTCAAATGCCCAGGAGACTGATCTGCGTACCGTCCACGTTCTAAAAGACATTACCGATCGCCGCATCGCCGAGCGCCGTTACCGCCGCGAGCGCGACTTCAATAAGAACATTTTGAATAACACCCAGAGCATGATTCTGGTGCTCGATACGGCGGGTTTGGTGAGCTACACCAACCGTCGCTGCGTGGATGCCGGTTACCGCGAGCAGAATCTGCTCGGGCAGCCCTTGGTGGAATTGGTGCCGCAGGCGCGCCGGCATGTGCTCGTGGACGCGCTCGAAAGAACGTTGCACGGCACGACGCTCGATAATTTGGAAATTCCGCTATTGCGTGGAGACAACACCACCGGCCAATTTTCCATCAGCCTGAGCCCGATGCGCGACGAGCAGGGAGACATCAACAGCATTGTCGTGGTGATGACGGACATCACCGACGCCGCGAACCTGCACGCCAAGCTGATGCACACCGAAAAGATGGCCGCGCTCGGCCAACTCGTATCCGGCGTCGCGCACGAAGTGAACAACCCGCTCGCCGCCATCGTCGGCTTTACGGATTTACTGCTCGAGAATACCGAAGTGCCGGACAGCGCCAAGGAAGAGCTCCGCGTCATTCTGCAGGAAGCACAGCGAACTCGCGTAATCATTCAGAATTTGCTGAGCTTCGCGCGCCAGATGCCCGCGCAGCGCGAACCCGTGCAGGTGAACTCGATCCTGCAGAACACTCTGAAGCTGCGCGCTTACGACTTTTCGAATCACGGCGTCAACATTGTGGAGAACTACTGCGCGGATTTGCCGGTGCTGATCGGCGACCCGCACCAATTGCAACAGGTCTTCCTGAACATCCTGAACAACGCATACGACGCGGTGCAGGAAACGCGCCGCGCATCCAAGATCGAAATTCAAACGGCGTATCGCCACGGCAGCATCGAGATCACGTTTCGAGACAACGGTCCGGGGGTTTCGCATGCCGACCGGATTTTCGATCCGTTTTTCACGACGAAAGAAGTCGGAAAAGGAACCGGCCTGGGATTGAGCATTTGCTACGGAATCGTGCGGGCCCACCGCGGTGAAATCTCAGCAAAGAATAATCCGGATGGGGTGGGCTGCACGTTCATTGTGAGGTTGCCGGTGACCACGACCCCGGAAGTGTTCGCGCGAGAGTCCGCGAAGTGATATCCGTGGGTGCAATTCCGACCCTGGCGAAGCCAAGGGTCTTGCTCATCGAGGATGAGCCGTCGGTGGCTGCGTTTTTGCGGATCGCCCTGGAACGGCGCGGTTACGAAATCGTGCTTTCGACGTCGGCGGCGGATGGGTTGCAGTTGCTGGCCACCGGCGATTTTTGCGGCGTGATTTCGGATTTTCGGACGCCTGGCGGCATTACCGGAGCCGATGTGCACGACTGGTTGACACGCCACCGGCCGGAGATCGCGACGAAGATGGTTTTCATTACCGGCGACACCGCGAGCGATGAAACCGTCGCGCTGATGGCTCAGGCGGGGACACCTTGCGTGGAAAAACCTTTTCGCATCCAGCAGCTGCTGGCTGCGGTGGAGAAGACAATCGGAAAGCCATGACAGACGAATCGAAATTTGATGCGAAGCTTGAGGGGAAGTTCGATACCAGGTTCGACACGAAGTTGCGTTTCCTGATCGTCGATGACGAACAGAGCATCCGCCGTCTCTGCGTAACGGTGGGTCAAGGATTGGGATTCGAATGCACGGAGGCCGACACGGCCGAATCCGCGCTCGAGTCGCTGGAAACCCGCCCGCCGGATATCGTCGTGACCGATCTGAAGCTTCCCAGTTTGTCGGGGGGCGACTTACTTCGAAAGATCAAAGACGTCTTGCCTCGCGCGGAAGTGGCGATCATGACGGGTCACGGCTCGATCGAGTCCGCGGTCGGCGCGATGCGCCTGGGCGCTTACGACTACATTGAGAAGCCGTTTCGAGTGGAGCGCCTTCGCCAGTTGTTGCAACGCATGGCGGAAAAAATACGCCTGGTGACCGAAAACCAGTTTCTGCGAGATCGCGTCAACACGGAAACGCAGATGGACGGAATCGTGGGCACTTCCGCGAAAATTCAAGACGTGATGCGGATGATTTCCCGGCTGAAGGAAACCCGCACGCCGGTTTTAATCACCGGCGAAAGCGGCACCGGGAAAGAGTTGATCGCTCGCGCCATTCACTATCGCGGACCGCTCGCCCGCATGCCGTTTATTGCGGTGGACTGCGGTGCGCTGGTTCCCACTTTGATGGAAAGCGAAATGTTCGGTCACGAAAAAGGATCGTTCACGGGCGCCCTCAAAACGAAAGCGGGATTGTTCCAGGCCGCCAACGGTGGAACGATCTTCCTCGACGAGATCGGCGAATTGCCGCTGGAGATGCAGGCCAAGCTTCTCCGCGTCCTGCAGGAAAAGGAAATCCGGCCTGTGGGAAGCAACGCAAAGATTGCGGTCGATGTGCGCGTAATTGCCGCGACCAACCGCGACCTGGAAACCGCCTACAAGGCGGGAACCTTTCGCAAAGACCTCTACTTCCGGTTGAATGTGGTCACCATACATTCGCCGGCGCTCCGCGAACGGCGTTCGGATATCCCCCAACTCGTTCACTGTTTCCTCGACCGCTACGCCCCGGGCGAGAACATTCAGGTGACGTCCGCGGCGATGAAAAGCTTCCTGCAATATGAATGGCCCGGCAACGTTCGCGAACTGGAAAACTGTATCGCGCGCGCCGTAGCGCTCGGCGACCATTCCACCATCGATGTCGGCGACCTACCCAGTGTGGTCGGCGAAACGCAGGAAGCGGTCGGCGAGACGGGCGATCACGCAGCTGTTTCGACCACGGCTCTGGCAGATCTCGAGCGGATCACAATCATGCGTGTCTTCGAGCAGGCAGGCGGCGACAAAGCCCGCGCCGGACGCATGCTGGGAATCAGCCGCGCGACGCTTTACCGGAAATTGAAGAGGTACAACATTTCGCTTCGGCACTCGGAGAAAGACGATATTCAGATGGCCTCGTAACCGCGGAGTTTGAGGCGAACGCCGAAGAGCGAGTCGCAACAGGGTTGCTCCGGTGAGACTCACGTGTATCGAGATGAGACTGGCTCTGCGGCTGTGCAATTTTCAGTTTTGTTAACCCACTCATAAAACGAAGCTTAGTCACTCGTTCCCCTCAATTTTCTTTGGCCGCTCTCGTGCATTCCTTTCTTGGACGGAATCTCCGCGTCTCCCCGTCTGTCTATCTCGTTTGTTGGCTTGTAACCGAACGGGCGGACGCCAAACGCAGGGATTTTGCGGGAGCAGCGGCACCTGGATTCGTAAACTATGACCCTAAAATCGATCTTCACGACGTTGAAACCGCAATCGCAGGAAAGACCGCAGGCCGGTGCGGCGGAGTATTCGGCGCAGTGGACGCAGGCGCGGCTCGCCTATCCGCTGTACGCCGCGCTCGCAACGCAATTTAATTTCGCCGCGCTGCCGCATCCGGCTGGCGAACTCCCGCCGATTCGCCCGACGCGCGAAGTGTTTGACAAGGACTTGAATTTTCTGGCGAGCATTGATGAGAAAGTTCGCGCCTTCCAGATTCGCCAGCTTCCGCCGGCTACCCTGAACGCCAGCGAAGAGAGCTTACGCGCCTTCCTGCACCGCCAACTGCGGAAACAGGAAAAAGGAACCTCCGATCGCGACAAAATCGATTTGCTGATGGTTCAGTATTTCGCGCTCTGCGCGCCGGAGGAACTCTACCGGAAAGACATTCAACTGGAAGATGTAGCGCGCGTTTTGCAGCCCGTCTTGCCGGATGCCGATGGCGCGAAAACGGATTGCTGCGATCCCCTCGACCAGATTCTTCAGAAGATCGGGCAATGCCAGAGCTTGCGAGACATGATGGAGCACGGCCTATTGGAGCAAGGCCGGTTGCTGAAAGAATCCGCCGGTGCCAGATTCTACGAGCCGGCCGCGCTGGTTGCCTTCTGCCGGTTCAATTTTTTGCTGCGCCGTGCGTTCATCCGTATGTTGCACGCGGACTTGACGGCGGTGCGCCACGCGGCGGTCGCCTTGGAAGCGGGCGGCGTGAAGACCGTGGATTGCCGTCGGGCCGGATTCTCCGCGGCGGAAACCACCGCCCAGCTGATTTATTACTGCGAAAACTGGAAGCAGCCGTTTCACAAGGATTACACCGAAAGCTCGGTGAATCGCGCTTTCGAACAGCTGCTGGCGCTGCGTGCTGACCTGGAAGAGGCTGTTTCGCGGCTGCACGCAGGCGTGCCTTCCGCGTCCGCAATAAACGCAGCTCCGCCCGCTCAAACTCAGAGTTCAGAGCCCGACAAGGCGCCACCGGCACAATTTACACCGGCACCCGCAGCGAACGTGCAAGTATCGCCGTCCAACGCGCCTGCACCGAAGCGCGTCGATGCGGGAGCCTCCAGCGGCGCGCCCGTTGCAAAGCCGCCTGTCGCTTCCGCGGCGATTGCCAACGCGTCGAAACCCGAGGCATCCTCGGCGCCAAAGCCTAACGCTGGCGAGAGCGCTCAGCCCGCGGCTCCGACGACGTCGCTAGAAATGGAAAAGTGCCTCGAAGCGATCTGGGAACAATTGATCGCCGCGCCCCCGTCCCGGGGACGCTCGATGTCCACGGTGGTTCTGCAAGATACGAAGGTGCTGCTGTCTTCGTGGGAAGTTGCCGCCTTTGTCGCGGAGGGCGACAGTGAAGCGGAGGATTTGCGCCGCGCCGTGGTGGCGCGGGCACTGCTCGCGGTGGGCACGGATCAGCGCAAACGATCCGGTGATTTCAGCCAGCTTGCGTCGGCGCTCGTACTTGCAAAGTCGGAGGTCTCTTACTTCCAGGGCCGCGTGGAGCAGGCGAAGCGCGCGAAAAATACGGAAGCGGCAGTGAATCTCGGCATCAGCACGAAACGGCTGCTTTCCTTCATCGAAGAAGCCGAAAAACTCCAGCCCTAATCGTCGTTTCTCATACCGCACGGCGGAAACCAGGCAGAGTGAGAAACGGTCTCAAGCTGAGACGCATTCGTGCGGCAGCGCGAGCGCCGCGTGGCAATTCCATTCCCCGCGATCCCCTCAAGTGACTGAAATTCAAAGCAGTTGCAATCAAGTAGAACAGCCCCAAACCAGATGTCTGCGTGGCCGCAGAGTTGCAATTGTCGCACTGGACATTCAGCGGAGGTGTGGCTGTGAAGAAGGTTTTGATCGTGGACGACTCTCAGGCTGAAGTGCACTTGATGCAATCCATGCTGCAAAAGGGCGGATTCCAGACCGTCGGCGTTTTCGATTCGACGAAGACGGAAGAGGCCATCGAGGAAGAGCGGCCCAACGTGATCCTGCTGGATGTGGTGATGCCGCAGCGCAACGGTTTTCAGGTGTGCCGCGACCTAAAAAATCATCAGTCGTACTCCAAGATTCCGGTCATTTTGGTCACTTCAAAATCCGCACCGAGCGACCGCTACTGGGGTGAGCAACAAGGAGCCAACGGGTTTGTGGCCAAGCCGTTCACGCCGGAGGAATTGCTCGGCGCGATCGCAAACGCAGTTAACGGAACGAAATCGGGAGTAGCGACTACGGTTGCCTAATGGCTGAAGACCTTAGAAGCGTTGCGTTATCGGCTGAGCTGGGCGCCGGCGAATTCCTCGAAAGCGATGCCATTGCCGAGGAAAGGCGCCCGGAGCGCCAGTACTGCGTGTTTCGCGCGGGGCGCGAGCGATTTTGCTTTTCCGTGCTCGAAGTCGAGGAAGTTGTGGATTGGCCGCTCGTGACGCGGATACCGCTCTCGCCCGCGTTCTTGATGGGCGTATTCAATTTGCGCGGCACGATTGTGCCGCTTGTTGATATTGCGTTTACGGAAGGCCGCCGGCCGGGATTGTTGCCGCGGCACGTCGTGGTGGCGGCGCTGGAAAGCGACCCGCAACGCGGAATTCTGCGTTTGGGAATCGCGGCCGACGAAGTAATCGGCACCTATTCGGCAACCGAGGATTCTTTGCTCGATCAAGCGCCCGCCGACGTGCCTCACTGCCGAGGAATGTTGCGGCATGACGACCGGCTGGCTCTCGTTGTGGATTTGCGGCGGTTGACGGATGTGTTTCCGGTGCCGGTCATTTAGCCGGCGCTACAACAAGCTTTGGGTTTTGGGTCCGGGCAGCGGTAGGGGGAGTTTGCAATCGCGCTCGAAAGGTCTTGGGAGGAAGTCATGAAATCTCGTTTGAGTTCCGCAGTCTGGGGGCTGGTCTTTTTTGTGGCGCTGGCCCTGTTCGGAGTCCTGGGGCTCGCTTACTACGCCGGCGCTCACTCCGTCGCGCAGGCGGGCGACGCGTCGCCCGTGCCGGGCGGTGCGAATGGCGCGCTGTTCGGCGCCGCAGCGCTGGCTCTGGTGGCGGCTATATCCGTTGTGTGGGTGCTCAGCAAGCGAGTGCTCACTCCGGTGGAGGAGCTCGCGAAATTTTCTGAGCGGGTGGTCGCGGGAGACGTTCGCGCGCGCGTGGAGGTCGAATCGACCGACGAGTTCGGCTTCATTGCCGAGAATTTCAGCCGCAGCGCCGCCAAGGTCGCCCACGCCGTGACCAATCAACAGGCGCAGGAATCCTTGCAGCGGAGCATCACGGACCTGTTGAACACCATCAACCAGGTCGCTCGCGGCGACTTGACGATTCGCGGCAAAGTCACGAACGACGCCCTGGGCAACGTGGTGGACTCGGTCAACTTCATGCTCGACAACTTCACGAAGGTTCTCGAGCGCGTGCGCAAGGCCGCCGTGGATGTGAGCGGCAGCGCCAACCAGATTCTCGATGCCGCCGACGACATGACTGCCGGCGCCACGCAACAGGACCAGGAAATCACCAACACTTCGTCCGCCGTGGAAGAGCTAACGGTCTCGATGAAACAAGTATCGAACAACGCCGAAGCGAGCGCCGAAGCCGCGCGCCGCGCACTCGACGCTGCCGAACAGGGCAACCGCGCTGTCCGCGACACCCTCGAGGGCATGCAGCGCATTCGATCTTCGGTGCAGGCTACCGCAAAGAAGATCAAATCGCTCGGCGATCGCTCACTGGAAATTTCCGAAATCATCAACGTGATTAACGACATTACGGAACAGACGAACTTGCTCGCTTTGAACGCCGCGATTGAAGCCGCGCGCGCGGGAGACGCCGGACGCGGTTTCGCCGTCGTCGCCGACGAAGTCCGCAAATTAGCCGAACACTCACGGAGCGCGACGAAAGATATCGCCGCGTTGATCAAGGCGATTCAGGCCGAGACGAACGAGGCGGTGGTCGTGATGGAAGAGGGCACACGCGAAGTGGAAGTCGGAGCGGGCCTGGCCGATCAAGCGGGTAAAGCCCTGGAAGCGATTTCGAGCGTGGTTCGCCAGTCCGCCGAACTCGTACAGGAGATTTCGCTCGCCTCGAAGCAACAGGTGCGCGGCACCGAAGGCGTAGCCAACGCCATGCAGATCATTTCCGGCATCACGCGCCAGACGACGCAAGGCGCGCGCCAAACCGCATCCACGGTGGGCAACATGGTGAAGCTCTCGGAACAACTCAACGACGCTCTGGCGCAGTTCCGTTCGGCGCGCGGCGCGGAAAACGTGGAAGAAATCCGACCGGCGGCACCGGTAGGAGCCAGCCGATAAAGTCGCGCCGCATTTCGCCCCGGGACAAAAGTTTCCGAAGCGAATGAGTGCCGGACATGAGACAGACTCCATCCACGACGGCAGTGCTCACCGAAGCGCACCTCGATGAGATCCGCACGCTCATCGAAACGCGTTCGGCGATTCTGCTCGATTCCTCGCGCGAGCGCTTCTTTTCCACGCGCGTGCGTGAATATCTGGACGAAAAAGAGCTGCCGGACGGCGGGGAATTGCTTCGTTTCGTTCGCGGATCGAGCGTTGAATACGAATCGCTTCTCGAGCGTCTTCTGACGCAAGAGACCTCTTTCTTTCGCTATCCGGCGGTGTTCGAAGCGCTGCAACGGAAGATTCTTCCCGAAGTGCAAGAACGAAAAGTATGGCAAAGCCCGCGAACGCTGCGCATCTGGAGCGCCGGCTGCTCTACGGGCGAAGAGCCTTACTCTATCGCTATCACCGTGTGCGATGCGCTGAAGTTTGCGGAAGCCTGGGAAATCGAAATCATTGCCACCGACATCAGCCGGCGGGCGCTTCGCCACGCGGAACGCGGGCACTACGCGAAACGCGGACTGGAGCACTTGCCGCCGGCACAGGTGGAATCCCACTTCACCGCCACAAAGAACGGCTATCAAGTAAAGCCGCGCATTCGAAAAATGATTTCGTTCGCGCAAATGAACCTGGTCGAGTCCGTGTATATGGGCAAGCTCGACTGCATTTTCTGCATGAATGTGCTGATGTATTTTTCCGAAGACCGGCGCCGCGCCATTTTGCGGCGTTTCTACGATTCTCTGGAACCGGGCGGATTTTTTGTCCTGGGTCACGCCGAAACTCTGTCGAACCTGCCCATGAAATTCGAATCGGTCGTCCTGGGCGATTGCCGCATCTATCGGAAGCCGGTCGCAGCCGAACTGAGCCGTTCGATTGCCGTGGTGGAGGGAAGCCTGTGAACGGCCCGAACCACGAATCGGTGGAGCTCTTCCTGCAGGAAGCGTCCGAACACCTGCAATATTTGCGCGAGTATTCCGGGATGTTGCAGGAACCGCAGACTCGGGCCGAGGATCTGGAAAAGCTCTACATCGCGGCCCACACGCTGGCGGGCACGTCCGCTACCTACGGCTATCCGCAATTCTCCGAAGTGTCGGCGAAGATGGCGCATATTTTTCACTACGCGATGCACGCCACGCTTACGGCAGACATGCACGGCCCGCTTACGGAATTTATTTCGGATGCGATTTCCGTATTGGAATTTGATCTGTTGCAGATTAGCTCGGATGGCACGGAAACGGCTGGGGATGTGGCTGCATTCAAGCAACGGTATTCCTTTGCTTTTCCGCCGGCTCCCGGTGAAGCTGCCGCGTCCGACGCAGAGCAGCGCTACGCGGCACACAACGAACCGACGAGCGATGCGCAACCGCAGTACTCCTTCGTCGATCACCTGCCGCAAGATGGCGAAATTCCGGAAGAAGTCCTCGAATTTTTCATTCCCGAAGCCGAAGAGCATTTGCAGTCGGTGATGGAATGTCTGCTGGCGCTCGAAGCGCATCCAAACGCGGAAGACATCCACAAATTGTTCCGCGCGATTCACACCGTAAAAGGCTCCGCCGCCCAGGTGGGACTCGCCCGTCTTGCCGCGGTAGCTCATCGAGTGGAGGATTTGATCGGCCAATTGCGAGACGGCCGCCTGCAGCCCAGCGCGGAAATGATCGATCTTTGCCTGGAGTCCGTGGATGTACTAAAGAAATTCCTGCACCGGCAATGGAGTAGCGATGGGGAAATGCGCGGAGCGGTGAATCCGCTTCTACACCGCATTTCCTATTTTGCTCCGGAAGAGGTTCCGGCGGAGTTGGGCGAAACGCGATCCGCCGACACTGTGGACTCGGATCGAGCCTCCGATGCAGGCAATTCAGCGTCGTCCAGCTCGGCTGGTTCCCATCGGGCTGCGGCCTCGCAGGGCTTGCCGCAGGCAAAATCGGTTCGTATCTCGCTCGACCGGCTGGATCGCATGATGAACGCCGTCGGCGAACTCGTTATCAACCGAACGCGGATGGTCGGGCGCTTGTCCGAACTTGCGAAACTCGTGGACGTCCTCAATTTCTCGAAAAGCCGATTGTCCGGCAAAATCTCGGAATTTCAGGACAAACACGAATTCAGCCGCATCAGCACGTCGCTCGTGCCCGGCAGCTACGCGCCCCAGATGGATACGTTCCGTCCGAATTTCGCCGCGATGCCCTTGCTGCAGTCAAACGAAATCAACGAGTTCAGCGAACTTGAAATGGATCGCTACGACGACTTCAACATCCTTTCGCGCTCGCTCACGGAAATTTCCGCCGACGTCACCGAAGTGCTCACGCAGCTCGAAGGCTTCATGGGCCGCGTGGATTCAGATATCGACGAATTCACCAAACTCGCGCACCACCTGCAGGACGAAATTACCGCCGCGCGAATGGTGCCCATCGGTAACCTGTACACGCGTTTGTCGCGCACGGTGCGCGACGCCGCGAAAGCCACCGGAAAGCCCATCGAGCTCAATCTGGAAGGCGCGGAAACAGAACTCGACAACAATATTATTCAGCACATCTCCGACCCGCTGATTCATCTGGTGCGCAACGCGGTGGCGCACGGAGTGGAATCGCCTGCCGACCGCCAAAAAACGGACAAATCCGAAAAGGCGCGGATCACCGTCCGCGCGTATCACCGCGGAAACCACATTTTCATCGAAGTAGAAGACGACGGGCGCGGCATCGATTACCAGAGCGTGCGGCAACGCATCGTCGAAATGGGCGCGTTGTCCGCCGTGGCGGCCGAAGAACTCAGCGAGCGCGAGCTTCGGGAGTACCTGTTCCGCCCGGGGTTCACGACTGCTTCGTCAATGACAGAGCTCGCCGGCCGCGGCGTGGGATTGGACGTGGTGCGCGCGAACGTGCACGCGCTGAACGGCGAAATCGAAGTCCGTTCGGAAACCGGGAAGGGCGCGTGTTTCACGGTAAAAGTTCCACTCACACTGATCATCTCCCAGGCGCTCTTTGTTCGTTGCGGAAACTCTACCTTCGCGTTGCCGCTTGCGGTGATCGAGGAAATTCGCCGCGTAAAGCCCTCCGACATCGAGGATGTGGGCGGCAAGTTGCTCACGCGCGTCCGCGACGTTGTCACCGAAGTCGTGCGTCTCGATCTGCAGTTGAGTTTGCCGGCCCTCGAACCGATGAACGGCTACTTCCACATG
Organism: uncultured Acidobacteriota bacterium; assembly: GCA_963785585.1. Lineage (GTDB taxonomy): Bacteria > Acidobacteriota > Terriglobia > Acidiferrales > UBA7541 > Palsa-295. The sequence continues at coordinate 2,922,428 of CAWAVW010000004.1, read as the reverse complement.
GTGATCGTAAAGGTCGCCGGAAGGCACGTCGGCGTGGTGGTCGAAGAAGTTCTGGGCAAAGACGAGATCGTCATCAAGAACCTCGGCGATTATCTGCGCCGCGTGAAGCTCTTCCCCGGCACGACCATTGCGCCGGACGGCAGCCTCATCCTATTGATCGATTTGAATCGCCTGGTCTCCGGCGATACGAGCGATCGCGGCGCGCTGCCTGCGTCATCTCCAGCGGCCCGGGTTTTCGCGCCCGGCGCGGAAGCAGTCGCTTCGGGAAGCATTCCCGCCGAAGCGGTCGATGCAGTTCAAAATGAGCGCGTGGTCGTGGTCGCCGATGACTCGATCAGCATTCGCAAATTCGTTGGCCGCATGCTCGAAAAGGCCGGATTCCGGGTGAAGCTCGCTTCCGATGGTTTGGAAGCTTCCGAAATTGTCGGGCAAGTCGGGTGTCACCTGCTCATCACCGACCTTGAGATGCCGCGCATGAATGGGTACGAACTGATGGCGCATATGCGGCAAGACCCGGTAACCAAAAAGATTCCCGTGCTGGTCGTAACATCTCGCGCAGGCGCCAAGCATCGCGATCGTGCGATCAAAGAGGGCGCGTCGGCCTTCCTGACGAAGCCCGTGCAGGAAGATCAGTTGATCGCTAAGGTTGAGGAATTGATCGGCACGGATACGCCGAAAGGACGCCCGGCTCCTCCCGTTCCGGCGCGCCAGGACTGATATGTTGAAAGCGCAAGAAAAGAAAATTCGGGTGCTCGTCGCGGATGACTCCGCATTCATGTGCAAAGTCCTGCAGGAAATTATCAACGCGGACCCGGGCATGGAAGTGGCGGGACAGGCGCGCGATGGCCGCGCGGCCGTCACCATGGCGGAATCGCTGCAGCCCGACGTGATCACGATGGACATCAACATGCCGCACCTCAACGGCCTGCAGGCCACTGAGCTGATCATGTCGCAGAATCCCCGGCCGATCGTGATCGTCAGCTCGGAGTCGCGCGAAGGCGCGGAGACGACTCTACGGGCATTGCAACTGGGCGCGATCGACTTCGTTCCTAAACCGACAAACGGAATCGATCTGGATTTCCGCACGGTTCGCGAAGAATTGACGCGCAAGCTAAAAATGGCCGCGAAGGTCCGAGTCGTGCGGACGGCAACACGCTCCAAGCTTCCCGCGCCGCACGCTCCTCTACCCGTGCGCGCAGTCGAGACAAATGCTTCGGCATCGGCAACGAAAGCTCCCGGCAAAATCCCCGTGGTCGTGATTGCCGCTTCCACCGGCGGGCCGGCAGCGGTGATGCGCGTGGTCGCTGGACTGCCAAAGGATTTGCAGGCCGCTGTGTTGCTCGTGCTGCATATGCCCGCGGCCTTTACGTCTCAATACACTCAACAGCTCGCTGAAATTGCGCAGTTGCCCGTCAAGGAAGCGGAAGCAAACGAGCCGATTCAGGCCGGCATGATTTATCTATGCCCGGGCGCGCACCATCTGCGGATTACGGCGCTGGGAAAAATATCGCTCGACGCGGGTCCGAGGATTGATGGCTATCGTCCGTGCGCTGACGTAGCGCTCGATAGCGCCGCGGCCTACGCGCGCGCAATGACGGTCGGCGTGGTTCTTACCGGCATGGGGGGCGACGCATCGAAGGGAATCAAGAGCATTCGCGCGAATGGCGGTTATGTAATCGCGCAGGACGAAGCGACGTCCGCGATTTTTGGCATGCCCGCCGAAGCCATCAAAACCGGCGCGGTGAACGAAGTGCTGCCGCTTGATGATATCGCTGCCGCGATCGAGAAGCATGTATCGAAGATTTGCGCGCTGGCTCCGGTGGGTGCGCGATGAAAATCGCCAGCCAGGACAAAGCGAAATCGCGCCGCGGACGCCACTCTGAGCAGGTAATCCTGTTCAGCGCGGGCGCGCGGACGTTTGCCATCGCCGCCGACGCTGTGCAGGAAATCCGCAGCACAGACAGTATGGCGGGCGCCGCGATTGAGATGGAACAGGCCGATGTGCCGAAGGTTCGCCATCTGATCGAGCGCAGTCGACGGACCTATTTTGTAGTAAACGCATGCGCCCACTTCGGCCTGCGCGTAACCCGCCCTACGCTGGTGTTCATTTTGCGTCAGATTCGAGTGGCGGTTCTGGTCGATAGCATCGAGCGCATGGTTGAGATCGGAGCCGTTCACAATTTGCCGAGAGCTTTTGAAGGCGCTGAGAAGCACTGGTATCGGGGCCTGGCCTATTTGGACGATTGCGTGATTCCCGTGATCAATCCGGCAGGGTTCCTGACGACCGAAGAATTTGCTCGCCTCGACGCCGCGGCGAAATCCGCGGAAGTCGAACAACAACTCCAGGGAGCGATCGAAGCATGAGCGCGGCTGCCACGTCCGATCGAGGAGCGTACGTGCTGCTGCATGTGGGCAATCGCCGCTTCGCCTTGCCTTCCGGAAATGTAGTCGAACTTGCGCCGCCGGTGCGGCTGCACGAATTTCCTCATGAATCGAAATTTGTCGCCGGCGTGATCGTTCGCCGTGGGCGAATCGTGCCCGTGTATGACGTTGCGCCGCTTCTGACGGGCCGTGCGTCATCGCTGCACCGGTTTTATCTGATCACCTGGCTCGGTCTTACAAACGGACGCGAAGCAAGCGCGATTCCCGTCACAGGCGAATGCGAACTCACCTCGGCCGAGGTGCTGCCCCGCAGCTCTGACGATCCCGACTATTTTGCAGGCAAACTCGCGATCGAAGACGGACCCATCGATATTTTGAACTTCGAATCCGTTGTCGCCGCCGGTTCGAGCGGTGCGCTTGCACGGGAGGTTCGGCCTTGACCGCTCTGCCGGCTCTTCCGCGCGTCCTGCTGATCGATAGCAACGTCTATTTCGCGAAGCGTCTCGGCGAAGCGCTGCAACAGGTCGGGTTTGAAGTTGTGCCGTGTACGTCGGGAGTCTATGCGCTCACGATGATCGAATGGGATGCCCCGGCAGCAATCCTTTGCGCTACGAATCTGCGTGAAATGGGCGCGTTCGAAATGGCTCCGATTCTTCGCGCCGATCCCAAAGCCGCAAGCATCCCGCTGGTCGCGGTCGGAGGCGGCCCGGGCGTCGGCGAAGACAAAGCGCTGCTCGAAGCGTACCGCTCCGGATGCGATGATTTCGTGGATCGCCGTCGAGCACCGGGCGACATTGCCGCGCACGTCCGCGGATTTCTGCTCAGCCGCCAAAACGGCTTTCAGCCGACGCAGATGATTTCCACCGCCGATACCGATTTGAGCGGGAGCTTGTCGCATCTCGATCTGCCGGGCGTGATTCAAATGCTCGGGCAGGCGCGCAAAACCGGTGCGCTGCACATCAACGCGTCGGATACCGACGGAATCATTTTTTTTGAAGCCGGCGAAATGTTCCACGCCGAAAGCGGCTCACTGTTTGGCGACGAAGCCGTCACACAAATCGTGAAGCTTTGCCAGTCTTCCGAACGCGGCGTTTACAAATTTGTTTACGGAGCCACGGCGAACCAGCGAACCGTGCTTCGCTCGGCCACGGATCTTTTGATCGATGCCATGCGCGAGTTCGACGAAGAACAGCGCGAAGGCACCGAGAAGGAATTGTCATGAGCGATATTCAGACGCTGACCGCCGCGCGAACTCCGACGGTCTATTTTATTGACGATAGCGCCACCATGCGGGAAGTGATCAAAATCGCATTCCGCAAGGAAAATATTCACGTCATCACCTGTGCCGACGCCGCTTCCGCCATGGCACAGTTCGGCACGAACGCTCCCGATGCGGTAATCACCGATGTAATCATGCCGGACAAAGACGGCTACGAAGTGTGCCAGTTCATCAAGGACAACGAGGAACTGGCAAAGACCCCCGTGATTTTGATGTCAGGCGTGGTGAACAAACAGGTCGCGGAAAAAGCCATGGCGGTGAAGGCCGACGAGCTGGTGCGCAAGCCTTTTCAGCCCGCCGATTTAATCGCTCGCGTGAAAAGTTTGCTAAATCCAAAATCCGCGACAAGTGCCGCATCGCGGGACGACGGCAGGAGCTCTTCCGACGAAGCCTCTCGAATTCTAGGAGGTCTCTTCGGCCCTGCTCCGAATGCATTTCAAACGCCCGTTTCGCCATCCGTTTCCACGCCGCCCGCGTTCCGCCAGGAACCATTCGGCGGTGTTCCGGCCGCTCGTCCGGCTGCCACTTCCACTCCGGCTCAATTTCAGTCAGCGCAACTGCCTCGCCCCGGTGCCGCACCTCCCGCGGATATCCAAAAGCTTAAGAATGAGATTCGCCGGCTCGAGTTGTTTGTGAAGAAATTGCAGGGCGAGCTGGAGTCGCAACGGCAGTACGCCGCCGCGCTAGAAGCGCATTTCCGGACGATGCAAGACGCGGAATAGGCTAGGGCGATCGAAACCTTCTCGTTCGATTCGAAAGAAATTCGCAAGACATCCCCTTCGCGCGGTGTTGGCTTTGATTCTTCGAGATGTCAAACTGATTCGTCTTTCCTACGGCTGTGACCGAACAGGAGGGTGCGGATGAAGCGTCTTCGACGTCTGCTCAAGCGCGCTGTTTTCGTAAATCTCGTGCTCATTTCGTTTTTTAGCGCGAGTATCAGCGCGCAATCGGCCGTCGGACCTTCTCGCAGCTTCCAATTCTCGACTGTAATTCACGTGTCCCCCGCGCCAGACGGCAGCAAAGAACTTCGCATCTGGGTACCGCTGCCATACGAAGAACGCAGCCAATCTGTCGGCAAGGTCAAGATCAAGAGCCCCGTACCCTACAAAATTCGAAGCGAAGCGGAATACGGTAATCGATATGCATATTTTGTGGTTACGGGACCGCAACTCGCCGCGGGGTTCGACATCCAGGTTTCCTACCACGTACAGAGATTTGAAGATCGCGTCGATCTCGAATCTACCGATGACCATCAGGGAACTCCCTCGGTACCGACGGTTCGATTCCTGAAGCCGGACCATCTCATACCGCTCGACGGCGAGATTGCCGCCATTTCGGTGCGCGAGGCAGGCGGCGCGGCGCTTCCGCTCGATAAAGCGCGAAGGCTCTACGACTACGTAGTGGCCACCATGCATTACGACCACGACGGAACGGAATGGGGCCGCGGCGACGCTGTATGGGCATGCGATTCCAAGCACGGGAACTGCACTGATTTTCATTCGCTCTTCATCGGGCTGGCTCGCGCCGCAGGAATTCCGGCGCGATTCGAGATCGGGTTTTCGATTCCGCCGGACTCGCACGAGGGCGCGATCACCAGTTACCACTGTTGGGCGCAATTTTATGCCGCAGGAATCGGTTGGGTTCCCGTCGATGCATCCGAAGCGTGGAAGCACAAAGACAAGCGGGATTATTATTTCGGTGCGCTGGATCCGAATCGGCTGAAAATGTCGTTGGGGCGGGACATTCGCTTGAATCCGCCGCAGAAGGGCGAACCGCTAAATTATTTCGTCTATCCTTACGCCGAGCTGGACGGAAAAACGTTCAGTGGACTAAAGAACGAATATTCATTTCAAGACGATCCAGTTTCAGTGAAAAGTTCCTCAGCCAGCGGCAAAAACTAGATGCGAGTTCGCTCCGGCGTCCGCCACTCTCTACCGGTCTAAGCCTTTTGCGTGAAGGAATTCGCGCGCCACATCGGCGATGTCGCGATGCTCCGCGTCCACCTCGTAATTCATCTTCTGCATTTCGGCGTCGTCGATCGTATTGCTCAATTCCAGCATGGCGGGGCGCGCTTCTGGAAATCTCGCGAACAGGTCGGAGCGAACCAGCGGCACGGCATCGTACGGTGGAAAATAATGTTTATCGTCTGCGAGGATGGTGAGATCCCGCGCCGCAAGCAAACCGTCGGTGGAATTTCCTGCGACCAAATCGACTTGCTTATCGATCAGCGCGCGGTAGAGTAACCCGAGATCCAGCACGCGAGGCTCGCGCTCAAATCGCAGCCCGTAAACGTTCCGCAGACCTTGATAGCCGTCCGGGCGTTCCATGAATTCAAATCCGAAACCGGGCCTCCAGTTCGCTGTGTGCGTCGCGGCGTCTGAGATCGTCTTCAGATGAAGTAGTCGCGCGTCTTCTCCCCGGACGACGATGGCGAATGTGTTATTGAATCCCAGGGAGGGCAGCACGTCGATGTTGAAGCGTTGTTTGTATTGATCGCGCACACGCGCAAACACGACTGAAGAATCCACCGCGATTGGATCTTTCAACACCGCGGTGAGCGCCGTCCCCGTGTATTCGACATATGTATCAATCCGCCCCGCGAGCAGCGCCTGCTGGCAGATGTAGGTTCCCGCGAGATAAAACCTGCGCTCAACGGGACGATGCAGACGAAACTCCAAATGCTGCGCGACGATTTCTCCCAGCAGGGCCTGCTCGGAGAAATTCTTGGAACCCACAACGATTGTGTTTTCGCGCGGTGGGCTGCACGACGCCAGCAGCAACGCGATACAGAGAACCGGCAAGGCGCTGCGCATGTTACGCGCGGACCGGTTGGAATCTTCGTTCAAGCAAGCTAAAAATCAAATCGGCGCCCAGCGCCAACAGCGCCGCCGGGATGGCTCCGGCCAGGATCAGTTGGTTGTTCACCATAGCGAGGCCGCGGAATATGAACTCGCCCAGGCCTCCCGCGCCGATCGCCGCCGCAATCGTAGCGATCCCGATGGTCAACACGGTCGCGATACGAATGCCTGCGAGCAAAGTCGAAAACGACAGCGGCAGCTCCACTTGCATCAGGATTTGCCCCTCCGTCATTCCCATGCCTCGAGCGGCTTCGCGTACCGCCGGATCGACTCCCGTAATGCCGGCGGCGGTATTGCGAATGATGGGAAGTAACGCGTAGAGAAGCAACGCAAAAATCGCCAGCCGGTCGGCCCGTTCGCCCAGCCAGGGGACTGGCAATAAAAAGCCAAACAACGCGAGGCTCGGAATGGTTTCCGCGATGTTCGCGCCTCCGACGATCGGCTTGGAAAGCCACGGACGGCGCGCCACCAGAATTCCGAGCGGTATTCCAACAGCCGCCGCCAATACCATTGCGGCGCCCACCAGCCACACGTGCTCGAGCGTCGCTTGCAGGATTTCCTTTTGGTGCTTTAGGAAGTACTCGATGAGGTTCATGATTTTCCTTCGACTTCGTTCGCCGCATTCCTTTCGGCGTCCTCGTACATCCGGAGATTTGCCACATACGCAGCTGCCACCGGTTCGCTCGCCGCAATAAATTCCTTGGGCGAGTAAACGCACGCCAATTTGCCGGCGTCCATCACGCCGATGCGGTTGCCGAGAAAAATCGCTTCGCCGACATGATGCGTGACGATGATGATCGTCTTCTTCAGTCGATTTTTCAGTTCTAAAAATTCCCGCTGCACCTCGCCGCGGGTTAGAGGATCGAGCGCCCCAAACGCTTCGTCCATCAGCAAGATCGGAGGGTCGGCCGCCAGCGCCCGCGCGACTCCGACGCGTTGACGCTGGCCGCCGGAAAGCTCGTGGGGATGCCGGCGCAAAAATGCAGGGTCGGGCATTCCTACGAGCGACATCAGCTCGGCCACACGCGCGCGAATCTTGTCCGCGGGCCATTTCTCCAGTCGAGGTACGAGTGCGATATTCTGCTCCACGGTGTAGTGGGGAAACAATCCGGTTTCCTGAATCACGTAGCCGATTCGACGGCGCAGCTCGATCGGATCCCATTCGCGCGTCGATCGGCCCTCCACGAGCACTTCGCCGGCGGAAGGATCGATCATCCGGTTGATCAGCTTAAGTGCTGTCGATTTTCCGGCCCCGCTTCTCCCCAGCAAGACAAGCGTCTCGCCTTTCAGGACAGTCAGGCTGATTCCCTTCAGCAGGGTTTGGCCGCTCGGTAGGGTGTATCCGACTTCACGAAATTCAACGGCAGGGGAATCGGCGGTAACCAGATCGGACGTCGCAAGCATTCATTCATGCGTCGGCGGAGACTCGACGCAAGCGAAGGCTAGCAAGGGGGTGCTGCGCTGTCAAACCTGCGATTCAATCGGACAGCGGCGATTACTTCAGGAAGCGGCGTATGTCGCGAAACACCTCGTACAGCATCTGATTCGTTAGCCGGCCGGTGAAGGTATTCTGCTGACTGGGATGATAGGACGCGAAAAGGCGCGGTAGATCCCCTGGAAGGGCATAGCTCGCGCCATGAGCAAACGGGTACTGCGCCAGGCTCGTCACCAGAGCGCGCGATTTCAAACCCTTCAGGTACGCTCGCATCGCGATACCACCCAGCGCCAACACCGCGCGAGGTTTCAGAATTTCCAGCTCCCGTTCGAAATACGGCGCACAATTCGCCAGTTCCGAGGGCAACGGCTTGTTCGCGGGCGGCGCGCACCGCGCCGTCGCGGATATGTATGCGTCGTGAAGCGCTAGTCCGTCGCCGCGGCGAACCGAAGTAGGCTGGTTCGCAAAACCCGCGCGAAACATCGCTTTGTACAAAAAATCGCCGGAACGGTCGCCGGTGAACATTCGTCCGGTCCGGTTCGCGCCGTGTGCCGCGGGCGCAAGCCCAAGAATCAGCAATCGAGCTTTGGGATCGCCGAAGCCGGGAACCGGCTTGCCCCAGTAATCCCAATCGCCGTAGGCACGGCGTTTTTCCCGGGCCACTTTCTCGCGGTATGCCACCAGGCGAGGACACAGCACGCAACGAACAATTTGTTCGTTCAGCGTATTCAACTCGTTCAACCCGCCTCCTCGTGAAAATACTTTGCACCCGAGCCTCGGCGGTGGGCATCTGTATCAACGCGCGGCCAGTCGCGCGTTGCGTCCGCGAGAAGGCCCGAAACCGGAAGATCGGGTCGAGTTGTTTGCGGATTCACACGAATACTTTAGGATAGTCCGGAAAGAAAGTCGCGGAGCGGAACCGAAGATGGATGCCACGCCCGAAAAAGTCATCGTCATCGAAACAGACCCGGCCAACCGCGAGGCGCTCAGCGCAGCATTACAGAACGCCGGCTACATGGTCAGCTCGTTTGCCACATCCCGTGAAGGCCTTGACGCAATTCACCAGAATGGCGCCGACGTCGTACTGCTCGATGGCGAGGTGGCGGCGCCGGATGCGCGCGAATTCATCGCCACGATTCGCGGGGTCGCTTCCACCGAAGGCGTTCGCATACTTCTATTCGTTCCGGGCGGAGCGGATGACCGTGCGACGGCGCTCGATATGGGCGCTAACGACGCCATTTCGCGGCCATGGGATTTGCGAGAGACTCTCGCGCGCGTCCGTTCGCGCCTGCGCATGCGGCGCCACGAATTGCAGCTGATCGACAAAACCCGCATCGCCGAAGAGGGGCAGCAGATCGCGCACCAGGCTTTTGAAGCGCTGGCGGTAACCGAAAAAATGGCAAGCGACGCCGTATCGCTCGATCGTGGCCTGAAAATCGGCGTTGGAGTCATTTTTGCCGCTGTCCTGGCGATGGTCGGAATTTATTTTCTTTTTGCGCGTAGCGCTCAAAAGCAGAACCAACGCTCAAACCTGGTGATATCCAAACTGGAAGGCGGATATCTCAGTCAGCAGAGCATTCTCGATCAAGTCCGGAAGTTACGAACCTCACAGGGAAGCAGCGGCGACGCGAACCCGGCCGAAAGGAGCGACCTGCAGAAGCAAGCAGCCGATCTGAAATCGAAAATGGCCGATGCAAGCCCCGATGAAACCGCTACCTTGCAAAAGCAGCTATCGGATACCAACGCGCGACTTCAGAAACTCGAACAGCAAGGCCAGGCCGCGCAGAACATCATTCCGGCCGACGTCCAATCCGTGTGCTTGTTGCACGTCGCCGTGGCGTTCAACGATAAGGAATCCGGCAAGCGCCTTCGATACGCGGGCTTGAATCAGGATGGAGATCCACTGCAGGACAGCGACGGCAAACCGATCCTGACTTTGGATGGTTCGGGACCGGAAGTGAAAATCGACATCTTCGGCACCGGCTTTCTGGCCGGCTCGGATGGGCGCGTGATCACGAACCGCCACGTGGCCGAACCGTGGTGGGAAAATGACGAACTGAGCTCGATTACCAGTCAAGGCCTCGAAGCTCAGATTTCGACGATCCGCGCCTACTTTCCCGGCGACCCTCGCGCTTTTCATGCGGAGATCCGCGAAATTTCGAAAGAGACGGATTTGGCGGCGGTGAGCGTCAACATGCAAGACCTGAAACGAGCGGTTCTTGCAATCGACGCGCAGAACGGCGCCGCGACCAGCGGCCAAGCCATTATCTTGATGGGTTACGCGACCGGCATCGCTGCGATCCTGGCGCGGACCGACGAAGATACGGCGCAAACCATCATGAAGCAGAGCTCCGGCGACGTCTCGCAAGTGCTCGCGGAACTCGCCAAACGTAATTTGATTCGCCCCCTGATCACGCAGGGCCACATTGGCGACGTCTTGCCGGACAAAATCGTCTTCGACGCACAGACCACGTCCGGCGGTTCCGGCGGCCCACTGTTTAACCGCGACGGCAAGGTGATTGGAGTTACGTACGCTGTTCTGAAAGGGTTTGGCGGTTCAAACTTTGGAATTCCGATTCGTTTCTCTCAACCTTTGCTGAAACACTAGCTCTCGTCCGCACTCAATTTTCGGTAACGCGCCTCCAAATTGACATCGGTTAGCCCGCACGACTAGCATGGGAATAGTGATTCCGCTCTCGGCCTGAATCCGTAGTACGCCCGCCTGGAGACGCAATACTTGTTCCGCCGATGGAGACGTATTTGCAGCAGGAGAATATCCTTCAACGCATCGTCGCGGCGCGCCGCGAGTCCGTCGCTCATCGCAAAGGCGTACTGCCCGATGCCGCGCTGAAGTTTGCCGTTGCAAAAGCGCTGCCTCCCCGCGATTTTGCGGGAGCTCTCGGAAGGCCCGGGATCAACGTGATTGCCGAGCTAAAGAAAGCATCGCCGTCACTCGGACTGATTCGTAAGGAATACGATCCGGGGTCTCTGGCTGCGGCACTCGAACGTGCCGGCGCCGCAGCTCTCTCCGTTTTGACGGAGGAAGATTTTTTTCTCGGCTCGCTCGGTGATTTGAAGGCCGCGTCGAAGTCGGTTGAGATCCCGATCTTGCGCAAAGACTTCATCGTGGATGCCTGGCAGGTGTGGGAAACGCGCGCGGCCGGCGCGGATGCATTTCTGCTGATTGTGGCGGTGCTGGACGACCCGGCGCTTCGCGAATTGCTTGAGCTGGGCCGGTCGCTGAACATGGAGCCGCTCGTCGAAGTCCACTCGCGTGAGGAACTCCACCGCGCACTCGACGCGGGAGCCAAAATCATCGGCGTGAACAATCGCGACCTGCGAGACTTTAGCGTGCGTATTGAAACTTCTCTCGAGCTGATCGAGACGATTCCGGACGATTGCCTGGCGGTGAGTGAATCAGGCCTGCACTCGCACGAAGTGCTGCTTCGGCTTCGCAACGCAGGCTTTGACGCCTTTCTGATTGGCGAGCATCTGATGACCAGTCCGTACCCGGCCGCGGCTTTGAAGCGCTTGCTCGACCCGGAGTGCCATGCCTACGGAGAGGAATGACCCGCGCTGCCATGGTAAAGGTGAAGATCTGCGGGATCACGAATTGGACCGACGCGCGGCGAGCGGTGGACTGCGGAGCTGATTTTCTCGGCTTCAATTTTTTTCGCCGCAGTTCGCGCTACATTGCTCCCGCGAAGGCGCGGCGCATCGTAAGGAAGCTGCCGAAGCGGATCACCATCGTAGGTGTTTTCGTCAACGCAAGCGAAGAGGAAGTTCGAAAAACAGCGCGGATCGTGGGTTTGAACCAGTTGCAACTACATGGCGATGAAACCCCCCAGGTTGTCGCACGGCTGGCGCGCGAATTTCCGGTGATCAAGGCTCTGCGCGTAAAGAAACCGTTTCGAGAATCGCAATGGAAACGGTTCGTCCGCGCCAACGCGATGTTATTGGACGCTTTCCATTCGGGGGCGCGCGGCGGCACGGGCAAAACGTTCGACTGGAAGATCGCCAAGCGCGCCGCGGTGAAGCGCCGCATCTTTCTTGCCGGTGGAATCCACCCGCGGAATGTTCAAGACGCGATTCGCGAAGTGCGGCCCTACGCGATCGACGTTTGCAGCGGCGTCGAATCGGTACCGGGCAAGAAAGACGCCGCGCGGATGAAATCGCTGTTCGAGGCTGTTCGCAAAATGCAAAGGAGCGAGAAATGAGCGCTACACCCGCCACACTGCCGGACGCCCACGGCCGATTCGGCGCATTCGGCGGCCGATACGTCCCGGAAACGCTCGTTGCCCCATTAGAAGAACTCGAGCGCGCCTACGCCGAGGCTCGCGCAGACAAGTCATTCCTCGCCGAACTCGATTCGCTGCTTCGCACCTTCGCGGGACGACCCACGCCTTTGCAATTCGCCTCGCGCCTGACAGACCTGCTTGGCGGTCCCAAAATTTACCTTAAGCGCGAAGATTTGCTCCACACCGGTGCGCACAAAATTAACAATTCGCTGGGACAGGGATTGCTCGCCGTTCGCATGGGCAAAAAGCGTGTGATCGCCGAAACCGGAGCAGGGCAGCACGGCGTCGCAACCGCTACCGTCGCCGCCCGCCTCGGCCTGGAGTGCACGGTGTACATGGGCACCGATGACATGGAGCGCCAGCCCCTGAATGTGAACCGAATGAAGCTACTCGGCGCTCAGGTGATCGGCGTAAATTCGGGCAGCCGCACGCTCAAAGACGCGATCAATGAGGCGATGCGGGATTGGGTCACGAACGTTCATTCGTCTTACTATCTGCTTGGTTCGGCGCTCGGCGCGCATCCTTACCCGGAGATGGTCCGCGACTTTCAAAAAGTAATCGGAGAAGAAGCGCGCGCCCAGATTCTGGAAGCCGAGCACCGGCTGCCCGATCTGCTGATTGCCTGCGTCGGGGGCGGATCCAATTCGATCGGGCTGTTCTATGCGTTTATTCCCGATAAATCCGTAAAGATGCTCGGCGTTGAGGCGGGTGGTCGCGGTAAATCGCTCGGTGAGCATGCCGCTCGATTGGCCGCCGAACATGGTTTCAGCGGAGCGCGCCCCGGCGTGCTGCAGGGAACGTACACCTATGTGCTACAGACGGGCGACGGCCAGATTGCCGGCACCCATTCTGTTTCCGCGGGGCTCGACTATCCCGCAATCGGACCGGAACACGCATGGCTGGCGGATGAGCACCGCGCCGTGTACACCGCTGTCACCGACGAGCAAGCGGTCGCCGCTGCGAAAACTCTAGCGCAACAGGAAGGCATCATACCGGCTCTCGAATCCGCACACGCCGTGGCAGAGCTGATCAGCCGCGCCCCCAAAATGAAAGAGGACGAGCTCGTGATCCTGAATGTGTCCGGACGGGGCGACAAAGACATGGAAATTCTTTCTCGCTTCATTTAGTCGATTCAGAAAAGGCGGCTTGGGCAGCCCGGTTGAATATGAGCACCACAGCGAAAACAGACACGAGAATCACCAGGAAATTTCGCGCGCTTTCCGAAGCGGGAGAACTGGGACTTGTCGCCTACATTACCGCGGGCGATCCCTCTCTTGAGGCGACCGAGAAAATCGTGCTCGCCGCAGCGGATGCGGGCGCGGACGTGATCGAACTGGGCGTTCCGTTCAGCGATCCCGTCGCCGACGGCCCCACGATCCAACGCGCCAGCGAACGAGCTCTCGCGTCCGGCACCACGCTCGCGGGCGTCCTCGATCTCGTCCGACGGATTCGCTCGAAATCCGACGTGGCCCTCGTGCTCTTCAGCTATTTCAATCCCATGCTGCAAATGGGATTGTCAAAGTTCGCCGCAGCGGCCGCCGAAGCCGGCGCCGACGGCGTCCTCGCGACGGACCTGACGCCGGAAGAGGCAGGCGACTACCGCGCCGCGCTCGCGGCGCACGGCCTCGACGCAATATTCCTCGTCGCGCCGACCACCGCCGACGCGCGCCTCGCGTCGATCGCCGCCGCATCCTCTGGATTCTTGTATTTGATTTCGCGCAACGGGATCACGGGCGCGCAGGATTCGTTGCCGGTCGAGCTTCCCGCGTTCGTGCGGCGCGTACGCAAGTGCACAGGGTTGCCGATCGCCGTCGGTTTCGGGATTTCGCAGCCTACGCACGTCACGGTTCTCGGCGGAATCGTCGATGCCGCGGTGGTCGGTTCTGCGCTGATGTCTGAGGTGGAAAATGCCGCTTCGCCCGACGCCGCGGCTGCGGCCGTCGCCGCGCGGATCAAGAGCCTGAAGTCCGCCGCGCGGTCGGGCGTTAGCCGCCGCAGTTTCGACGCACCGTAAGCAAAGGCGTGCGGAGCCGCTCGGGTTTCCTCGTGATTTGCAGTAAACTTTCCCGTCAATATTTCGCGCAGTCGCGCATGTTTTAGGAGTTTCCGATGGACAAGCGAATATCCGGCGCGGATGCCGGCGTTGCGCGAATCGAAGATGGTGCGACGATCCTTCTCGGCGGATTCGGCTTATGCGGCATTCCCGAAAATTTGATCGCCGCTCTACGCCGGAAGGGAACGAAGAACCTTACGCTCGTCTCCAACAATGCCGGAGTGGATGATTTCGGCATTGGGCTGCTGATGCAATCCAAACAAGTGAAAAAAATGATCGCCAGCTACGTCGGCGAAAACAAAACCTTCGAGCAGCTCGCCCTGAAAAAAGAAATTGAGGTCGAATTGAATCCCCAGGGAACGCTGGCGGAACGCATCCGTTGCGGCGGCGCGGGCATTCCTGCATTTTTCACTCCTACCGGGTATGGAACGATGGCCGCCGAAGGAAAGGAAACCCGCGAGTTCAACGGACGGCCGCACGTGCTCGTTCCGTCGTTGCGCGGCAACTTCGCGTTCATCAAAGCGTGGAAGGGCGACCGCTGGGGCAATCTGATTTATCGAAAGACGGCCCGCAACTACAACGCGCCGATGGCGACCGCAGCCGACTACGTGATCGCCGAAGTGGAGGAAATCGTCGAGCTGGGGCAACTCGACCCCAATAACATTCACACGCCGGGAATTTTCGTGGACGCGATTTTTCAAGGCAAAGAGTACACAAAGAGAATTGAGCGCCGCACCGTGCGGAAGCGCTAGGAGAAGCCGATGCCAGCCGAAATGGATAAGCGGGAATTGATCGCTCGCCGCGTGGCGCGTGAGCTCCGCGATGGTTTTTACGTGAATCTCGGCATCGGCCTGCCCACTCTGATTCCCAATTATCTTCCCAAGGGCATGGAAGTCGTTCTGCAATCCGAGAACGGCATGCTCGGCATCGGTCCTTACCCTTTCGAGGGCGAGGAAGATGCCGACCTGATCAACGCCGGGAAGGAGACGATCACCGAAATTCCCGGCTGCTCGTATTTTTCGAGCTCCGATTCGTTCGGCATGATTCGCAGCGGACGCATCAACGTGACTGTCCTCGGAGCGCTGCAAGTGGACGAAGCCGGAAACCTCGCGAATTGGGCCATCCCCGGAAAAATGTTAAAGGGCATGGGCGGCGCGATGGATTTGGTTGCTGGCGCGAAGCGCGTGATCATCGCCATGGAGCACACCACAAAAGAAGGCGAAGCAAAAATTGTGAAGAAATGCACGCTGCCGCTCACCGGTCTGGAGGTCGTAGACCTAATCGTCACCGATTTGGGCGTCATTGAAGTTACGGACGGCGGCCTGGTATTGCGCGAATTGGCGCCCGGCGTGACCGCCGAAGACGTGCAGGGGGCTACCGAGCCGCATTTATCAATCGCGCCCGATCTGAAGACCATGGAGCTGTAGGCCGCACCGTGTGAGTACGAACCAGCCGTAATCTGCGGTACCATCAGGGCCGCCGAGTCGTCAGGGAGAACAGATGCATCCGCAATCCATCGTCGTCGTGAGCCTGCACACTCCAAAGGAAAAAGTGTGGGGCGAGCTGAAGGATATTTCCAACGCGGGAATTACCGTCCGCGGTATCGACCTTGCGTCCTTCGATGATTTCGTCAGCCAGGTGCTCCATCCCGAAGGAGACCGGATGGGATTGCCCACGCTGTTCTTTCCGATGTTGCGCATCGAGCGAATTGCGCTCGACGAAGCGCGCGGCTCGATTCCTTCGTTGGCCGAAATGTTCGAAAAGAAAACGGGACGTTCCCTGGGGGACTACCTGGCGCAATTCGTTTAGAGCTGCAACGTAGCCGTAAACTGAAAACACTCATGAATAGCCGAATCCTCACCGTCCCGAATCAGCTCACGTTCCTTCGTCTGGCTTTCCTGCCGTTCTTCATCATGGCGATTCACTATGAGCGCTACAACTGGGCGCTCATCATTCTGATCGCCGCCGGCCTTAGCGATGCGCTCGACGGACTGCTCGCGCGCGGGCTCAATCAGAAAACGCCGCTCGGCGCATATCTTGACCCGATCGCCGATAAGCTTTTACTCTCCACCTCCTATCTGGAACTGGCAATCCACGGAAAAATCAGCTGGTGGCTTACGATTCTGGTGCTTGGGCGGGACGTCCTGCTTCTGGTGGCCAGCGCCGTGATTATTCTTACGGTCGGCTATATGTCGCTGCCGCCGAGCATCTACGGCAAGCTCACCACGTTTTTCGAAATCACCATGATCTTTCTGGTGCTGGTGCTGCAGATTCGCGACAGTCAGTTCCTGATGATCGCCAAGGAAATCTGCTCCTACTGCGTGGCCGCGTTCGTCTGCATCTCAGGATTGCATTACAGCATTGTGGTCTCGCGGCGTTTGCACGCCGGAGCGTGAGTTTCATCCACGGCCTCTACGTCTGGCTGTGCAGCATGTAGAAAATTCCCAGCGCGGTGACTCCCATGCTCGCGAGCACCACGAGCGCCGTTCCCCAGCCCAGGATGTCGGCTCGCATTTTTTCCTGCGTTGACATTGGAGCGCGGTCAACCATGATTCGTCCGAGTAGAAATCCGGTGACCAGGCCACCGGCGTGCGCCCAATTGTCGATGCCCGACATCATGAATCCCATAATCGCGATGTAGGCAACCCACTTCAAAAGCTGGCTGCGCAACATTCGCATATGCTCGCCCTGCCGCAGCGTGGTAATCGCGAGCATCACTCCAATCAGACCCAATAGCGACCCGGACGCGCCGATGCTCAAGTGGCGTCCGAAAAATCCGCTCACCAGGTACGCGCCGATTCCGGTGGCAAAATATAGAAACAGATAGCGCGCCGATCCATACAGCTCTTCAATCTGCGGCCCCAAGTCCATCAGCACCCACATGTTGAATCCGATGTGCAGCAAGCCTCCGTGCAAAAGAGTTGGCATAATCAAACGCCACGGATTGTAAATATCGTAGGGCCACGGCAGCGACCCGCCGAACATGACGAGCACTTTAGCGTTGATCGCTCCCAGGCTCATCAACGCGCCAAAACCGCCGCCGCTTGGTCCGGTCAGCCCGTTGAATCGAACCGTCATGGCCAAAGTGACGGCGTAGAAAATGCAGGTGACCGTCAAAATCAAATACGTCACCGGCGATTCGGTCGGCAGCCAACGGCTGAGCGACCGGCTGGCCGCCGCAATCCCGAAATTCATGTTCGCGCCGCATTCGTGGCACTTCGTTGCAGTGGCGCCGACGAGCGTGCCGCACGCCGGGCACAGCTTCGGGCTGGGGTTTTCCTTTTCGCTGCGGAAAAGCCCATCGAATTGTTTCTTCCATTGATCGAGTTTCCAGCGAACGCGCGGTGAAAGTTCCAAGAGTGTTCCTTGCGATAAGTTGTTTGCGTTTCTATAATAACGCCGATGCGAGTAAACCAGTGAACCGGCAGCCCGCGTGACACTTTCTAATCGCCCGCCTGTATTTCAGCGAAATCGCCTGACAATTTTCGGAGCGAAAACCACGGCACATGCGCGCGTCGCTACTCGACTGAGCGTCGCAGCCGCGTTTTTGGTTCTCGCGGGTTGCTCGCAGCATAAGCCCGTCAATCATTCCGCCGCAAACGCCCCGGTCCCGCAGACGCTACCTTCTCCAGCGCCCGCCGCGCAGCCGTCAAACTCTGCAAATCCCTCGCCGGGCCAACCTTCCGGACCGCCGCCGCCCGTCGAACATCAACCCGCGATTCCCGGCCGGTACGTGGAAGAGGGCGTAGCGTCATGGTACGGAGTTCCTTTCAATGGGCGCCGCACCTCGAACGGCGAAGTGTACGACATGCATACGATGACCGCCGCGCATCGCACTTTGCCCTTTAACACCATCGTTCGCGTGACCAATATGCGCAACGGCAAGCAGACGGAAGTTCGAATCAACGACCGCGGCCCTTTTGTCGCCAACCGCGTGATTGATCTCTCGATGGCTGCATCGCAAGCGATCGACATGATTGGCACGGGCACCGCTCAGGTGCGTCTCGAAGTTGTCTCCGCTACGGAAAATCCGTCGATCGGATATTTCTGCGTGCAAGTGGGTGCGTTCCTGCAGGCTGACAACGCGAACCGCCTAAAAGCCCAACTCGAGCGAGACTACCCGCCCGTCAATATCGTCAAATTCGACTCGCCCAACGGAATGTTTTACCGCGTGCGCGTGGGAAAGCTGGCAAGCGAAGACGCCGCACAACAATTGGCCGACCAGCTTCACACCGGCCAGGGTTTCACAACGTTTGTCGTCCGGCTGGACGACGCCAACTAAGCCGAGCGTCATGACGCTACTTGTGCGTCATCACGTAAACGCCGTCCCAATCGGAGGACGGCCCCTCGACGAGGTATTCCTCGCAGCGCGCCAGAAATACCTTCGACGGACCATCCGACGGCCATCGCTCGAGTGCTTCCTCGAAGCTGAGTTTGGCCGCGCGCCAGTCACGGGCCTTGTAAGCGTCGCGCCCCTTTTCGAATAGCGCGGCAAGCTCGCGTCCGCCATTGTTCACCAGATCATTCGGGAGGATCTCGTAAATCGTCACTGGCTGGAGCTTGCCTTTTACCCGAATCAAATCAAGCTCGCGAAAGACGATCCGCTCGTTCCTTACCTGATTGCGGGTGGACTCGCTCGCCAGAATCCGCGTTCCGTATTCTTTATTCAGCCCCTCCAGGCGGGCTGAAAGATTTACCGCGTCGCCCATCGCGGTGTAGCCGTAACGCAAGCTCGATCCCATGTTTCCCACGGAGGCAATCCCGGTGTTGATTCCGATACCGATTTCCAGCACCGGCCTCTTCTCCTCGCGCCAAGTGGCCTGCAATTCGCCAAGCCGCGAGATCATGCTGACCGCCCCGTCGCAGCATTTTGACGCGTGGTTCGGCTCGTCGAACGGCGCGCCCCAAATTGCCATCACCGCGTCGCCGATGTACTTGTCGAGCGTGCCTTGGTTGCGGAAAATAATCCGCGTCATTTCGGTCAGGTATCCGTTCAGCAGCTCGGCTAATTCCTGCGCGTCGAGCGCTTCCGAGATCGTCGTGAACCCGCGAATGTCGCTGAATAGAATCGTTACGTCCGTCTTGCGCGGTTTCACCCATTCGGGATCGCTCAGCAAACGCCGGATGACTTCGGGGCTAACGTACTGCTGGAATGCTCCGCGCACCTTTCGCTTTTCCTGGTCTTCGACCAACACGCGATACAGCGCGACCAAACTAACGTTTGGCACAAGGGTGAACAGCGCCGGCACCACAAAGTTGAGCCACCAGCCGTGCAGGAATGCCCAATACACGATGGCTCCGAAAGGAATCAGCGGCGCGATTCCCAGCGTCATCCACTTTGGCTGCACCACCGCGAGCCACAAACCCAGGGGCACGCCAAATAGCAAAATGAATCCAATGTCGGTTAAAGACTGCGGTGCGTGCTGCATCAGAAATTGCTGGTTCAAGATGTTGTCGATCAGGTTGGCGTGAATTTCCACTCCGGGAAAATCCAATCCGCCGAACGGCGTTGCTCGCATATCGCCGATTCCCGTTGCCGAAGCGCCGATCAGCACGATCTTGTCTTTGAACGTTCCGGCCGGAAAATGCTTTTGCGTCACGTCCGCAAACGAGACGTAAGGATAGGTCCTCGCCGGACCGTGATAATTCACCAGCATCCGGCCGACGTAATCCGGATGAACAGCGAGATTCGGACCGAACTCGAGGCTCGCGACCCCGCCATCGCCGTAATTCAAAACGGTCTGCTGATTGGTAAGGTTCATGTATAGCCTTACCGATTGCACGTCCATCGACGCGTACATGTCCCAGTTCGCTCGATCGGGATCTCGTCCGTAGGGAAGCGCCAGAAACAATCGGCGCACAACGGTATCTGCATCGAGCGCTACGTTAAAGAATCCGCAACCGCCTTTTTCTCCCGCTACCGCCCCGGTAAAGACGTCCGCGTTCGCTTCCGCGCCACTCGGCACCAAATCCTGCGCGTCGTACTTCGCGATCAGATCGCTCAACTTCGGTGGCGGCGTCTGGTCATTCGGCGGCTTGAGGGCGCGTACCTGAGGAAACGGAAAGAAGGCCATTAAATTCGCGTATTGGTCGAGCGCGGCGGGCGACACACCCTCCAGGTCCGTTTTCGAGTAGAGGAAATAATTACCGAGGACCACGCCGCCGAAGTTTGTGATCGACTGCGCGAATTGCTTGTCGTAGTTGTACTGTTCCTCTTTGGCCGCCACCGCCGCGCGTATCTCGGCGCCCACGGGCTGCCCCTTCTTTGCCCGCGCCGCAAGGTCGGAAGACAAATCCTCGAGGGGCAGCACCGTCTGATCCGGCTTGCTGAACGTCATGTCAAACGCTGCTACGCGTGCGCCGTCGTCATGTAGTGCGTTCAAAAGCTCGGCGAAATGGATGCGAGGAAACGGCCATCGCCCCAGCACTTCCTGGGAGTGCTGGTCGATGTCCACAATCACGATGCGAGAATCGATAGGGGTGCGCCCGCGAAGCTGAAAGCGCGCGTCGAGGCTGGAGAGCTCCAGCCGATATACGAATTCGAAAATGGGCATGCGCCGTTCGCCCAAGAACGTCACGTAATAAATCGCCAGTGCCGCCAGCGTGACCAGAAAACTGATCAGGAGCGAAACTCGATGGCGCTTCCATTCCTGAAACAGATTCGGAACCGCGGTTCTAGTAGGAGTCGCCATTCGGTGTGCGCGGGCGCGGTCGGTACCGGCCGGAATTCGAATTCGCGCAAGGCTAACAAACGGTTTCGCGGGATTCAAGGCGCTTAGGCGACTCGATCGCGGAGACGCCACCGCGACGGCCGGCTCCGTAATTCAGTGTCGTTGTTTGTGCCACGCTGCGGCTCTTTCGCTATACTGAATCGAAGTTGGGAGACTGTCCCCAGGCCGCGTCCGATCGGCCCCGATCTCGATGGCCCAAAATCGCCAAATTTGGTTCTATGCCGGTTCGAACGCGGAAAGACTTGTTACGCCGCTGGCGAATCAATACGTCTTGCGAGCTGTCGGGAACAGCTCGGGCAATTCCGGCGATGCGCTGCACGATTCGGGTTCGAGCGTCGTGCTTCTTCTCGACGACTCCGGAAGCGGCTCCGCGATTCCCTCGGAACTCGCGAAATCGGCATCTGGCATGCGTGTAGTTCGCGTCCTTGCCTCGATCAACGGAAACGCCCCTTATCCGTCGGGCGCGGACCCCAGCGCGAACGCGTTTCTGTATGTCCCGGCCGACGCGT
The DNA here is from genome assembly GCA_963785585.1 of uncultured Acidobacteriota bacterium. Lineage (GTDB taxonomy): Bacteria > Acidobacteriota > Terriglobia > Acidiferrales > UBA7541 > Palsa-295. The sequence goes on along the minus strand of CAWAVW010000004.1, from coordinate 2,900,883 downwards.
CACCGCGCGTCGTGGAAAGCGTCGTGGCTGCTGCATTTGAAAATCTTGAGCTTGCTTCCAAGGAACGCACGGCGCGCGCCGGTCTGGAGCAGGCGGAGCTTCAGCGCGAGCAGCTAAACGAGATCGGAGTCGCGCTGTCGTCGCAGCACGACATCAACGTCCTGCTCAATCTGATTCTCGCTAAAGCGCGCGAAATCACGCGTGCGGATGCAGGATCGCTCTATCTGGTGGAAGCACCCGACGGCAACAAGCGCCAACTTCGATTTAAACTCACGCAAAACGACAGCATCGACTTTCCCTTCAAGGAATTGACGCTGCCGCTATCCGAAGATTCCATGGCCGGCTACACGGCGCTTCGCGGCGACGTTCTGAATTTCGACGACGCGTACGCCATGCCGCGCGATCTGCCGTTTCATTTCAATGATCACTTTGACAAAGAATCGGGCTATCACACGCAGTCTCTGCTCAGCCTGCCGATGCGCAATGCGAAGGGCGAAGTCCTTGGCGTCTTGCAGCTCATCAACGCCAAGCGCGATCCATCGGTCCGGCTGAAAGGTGCCGTGGAGACGGCCAAAAACGTAATCCCGTTCGGTACTCGTGCCGTCGATCTGGCGCTTTCGCTCGCGTCGCAAGCGGCGGTCGCCTACGAAAACCGCAAGCTTTACATTGAGATTGAAACGCTCTTCGAAGGTTTCGTCAGCGCGGCGGTAACCGCGATCGAACAACGCGACCCGACCACTTCCGGTCACTCCCAGCGCGTGGCGCTCTACACTGAAGACCTCGCTAAAAACGTGGACGCCATCGCGACGGGGCCCTACGCCGGCGTAAAATTCGATTCGAACCAGCTGAAAGAGATCCGTTACGCTGCTTTGCTCCATGACTTCGGCAAGGTTGGCGTGCGCGAGGAAGTCCTGGTAAAGGCAAAAAAACTATACCCTCTTCAGTTAGAGCTGCTAAAGCAGCGCTTCGATTACATTCGCAAGGAAATCGAAGCGAACAGCGTTCGGCGCAAGTTGCAGGTTTACCTCGAGCGAGATCGCGGCAACGCGTTGGCGGAGGTCGCGCGCCTCACGGAAGACTACGACCAGAGGCTGAAAAGAATCGACGAATACCTTCAGTTCATCATCGACTCGAACGAGCCGACACTGATGGAGGGCGGTAAATTCGACAAACTCCGCGAGATCGCCGCGCAGTACTACACCGACCAACGCGGCGTCGAACGCCCGTATCTAAGCCCCGACGAAGTAAAGATGCTTTTAATTCCAAAGGGAAGCCTCGACGCGGCTGAGCGCCTGCAGATTGAGTCGCATGTGGTCCACACTTTCAATTTTCTGAAACAAATTCCGTGGACGAAAACCCTGCAAAGCGTTCCCGGCATTGCCCGCGCTCACCACGAGAAGCTGAACGGCTCCGGCTACCCCTACCAATTGCGCTCTGACGAGATCCCCCTGCCCGCGAAAATGATGACGATCTGCGATATCTACGACGCGCTGACGGCTTCCGATCGCCCTTACAAGCGCGCCGTTCCCGTTGAGCGCGCCTTGTCGATCCTGAAAGATTGTGCAAAGGATGGGGAGATCGATTCGGAATTGCTGCGCGTATTTCTGGACGCAAAAGTGTACGAACGGGCCAAAGGTCCCGCCACCAACTAATGCGGCGCAAACATCTGTTTCTTGCCGCCACGTGCATTTGGCTTGCTTCGTTTTTCTTCGCTCCCGCCGCAGGCGCTCAATCGACCTCTGCCAACACCTGGGCCGTCACCATCGTGCTACCGCCGAAACTTGTGGCTGGCCAGCCCGCCACGCTTGCCATCCTCGGTTTGGACGGACGTTTGGCCGATGGAATCTCCGTGGACGTCGGCGCGGGCCGGAAACTCAAAACCGATGTGTCGGGGCGCGTGACTTTCACCGTCCCCTCCGGCGCGAAATATCTGATCGCCAGCGCTTCCGGAGCTTCCGTCGCGGCGCTCGTCGAGGAAAGTGCCGCCGGCCTGAGCAATTTTTCTCTGAAAGTTCCGCAGGTGATTTCACAACGGGATCAATTCCCGATTTGCGGCGGCGGTTTTCACGGGGACGCTTCCAAGAATCACGTCACGTTCAACCGCGATCCCGCGTTTATTCTTGCCGCCTCGCCGGAGTGTCTTGTAGTCGCCGCGGGAACTCGAGCGATCCCCGGGCCCGTGAAAATTTCCATTCAATCTCCGCCCGCCCAGTGGTCCGCTGATTCGACCGTGGTAGGGCTCAATTTCGACCCGCCCCTCCCGCCTCCTGTTCCCGAGAAGAAAAGCCGCCTCGTGCTGCATGCCCAAGGTTCGGAAGAGATGCTCCACGTCCTCGTCGAAAACCAAACGCCGGGCATCCTGCATTTTTTGCGTGGCGACGCGCAACAGGTTGTCACCTCCGGCGGTCCGCAAAACAGCGCCGAAATCGAAGTGGAGGCTATTGCCGCGGGCGATTTTTCCTTCCATGCGCGCCTGCTGCCGGAACCCAACGCGGAAATTGCCTGCCGTTTCCTCGAGGCCGCGTACACCCTGGCCTCGAAGGAACAACGCGATCAAATCAAGCCCTTCATCAACTCCTTGCAACATCGCCCGCGCGATACGTTCAAAGTGTGGATCGAGCTCCGCAAGACGATTTTGCTGACTTCCAGCGGAGACTACCGGACCCTGCTGGAATCCGCCCGTTCGGCTCTTGATTAAATCGAGCAGGGCCTTTCCGGCCTCTCTGCGCGCGGCAACACCGGGGTTGCAATGCCGAAAACACCTCTGTGCTAAACTGCTGCTTACGTTAACGGCGCGGTTGCTGCCGCCGAAAATATGACAACCCTCACAATTTTTGCAGTGGCGGCCGCCCTGATCACCGGGCTGTTGATTGGCTGGCTGGTTTCGCGGGCGGCGGTTGCCGCCGCTCATGAATCGCAGCTTCGCGAACTTGAAATCGCAAAGGCCACCGCGGAAAGCGCGGGCGCGGAGATCCGCAAACAGTTGGAAACGGCGCGGGTTCAATTGGAGCAATCCCGCGCGCGCATCGAAGAAGAGGGAAATCGTCGCGCAAGCGCCGAGGCTTCGCTCAGGAAAACGGAAGAAAACCTGGTTGAACAGCGTCGCCTGCTCGACGATGCTCAAAACAAGCTTTCCGACGTCTTTCGCTCTCTTGCCGTCGAAACTCTTTCCGAAAGCACGCGCCAATTTCTCGAACTCGCGAAGTCGCGTCTCGAAACTATGCAGGGCGACGCGACGGGCGAACTCGATAAGAAGCGCCTGGAAATTGACGCCCTCGTGAATCCGCTCAATGACACGCTGAAGGAACTGAAGTCCGAGCTGTTGCGCGTTGAGTCATCCCGCCAGGAAGCGTACGGCCAACTCACAACGCAGGTTCATGCGCTCAACGATTCCAACAAGCAGCTCCGCGATGAAACCGGCAGCCTGGTGAACTCGCTCCGCCAACCGCAGATCAAGGGGAAGTGGGGCGAGTTAACGCTTCGCCGGGCGATCGAGCTGGCCGGATTGTCGCCGCACTGCGATTTTAACGAACAGCACCGCGTCGATACGGAAGACGGCCAGCTGCGTCCAGATTTGATCGTCCACGTGGCCGGCGACAAGCACATCGTGGTTGATTCGAAGGTTCCGCTGCATGCGTTCCTCAATGCCATGTCCGCGCAGAACGAAGACGATCGCCTGGCGCACATGCAGGCTCACGTGGATTTGGTGCGGAAACACATCCGCGACCTTTCCAGCAAGGCTTACTGGAGCCAGTTCACGCAAACTCCGGAACTGGTGGTTTTGTTCATGCCCGCCGAGGCTTTCTTTAGCGCGGCGCTCGAGCAGGATCGCGACTTAATGGAAGACGCGATGCAGCAGCGCGTAATCCTGGCGAGTCCGACAACGCTGATCGCACTCCTCAAGTCCGTGGCTTACGGATGGCGGCAGGAAGATGTATCTCGCAACGCGCAAAAAATTAGCGAACTTGGAAAGAAGCTCTACGAAAGAGTTTTGACGTTTGTGCAACACCTCGACGACGTGCGCAAGAGTCTGGACGGCGCCAATAAGGCGTTTAACAGCGCGGTTGGCTCCCTCGAAACCCGGCTACTGCCGTCCGTTCGGGAATTTAAGGAGCTTGGCGTCCAAACTTCCGACGACCTGCCGTCCGCTGAACCCACTTCCGTCGCGTTACGTCCTTTGCCGTCCGTAACGGCGGACCAATCCAGCTAGCCCTTTGGCGAGCGCCGTTTCCACTTTTTAGAAGATCACCTTCAAGGCGAATTGAAACGTCCGCGGATCGGCCGACGACGTGGGTGTGCCCGCCGTGCAGGTGTTCGACGTTGGATCGCAGAGTGGGTTTACGTCCGTCACGTTTAACCGGTTCAACATGTTAAATCCGTCGGCGATAATTTGCAGATTCACGCGTTCGTTGATTGGAATCGTCCGCGCAATTCGCAAATCGATCTGGAAAAACATGGGTTTGGTAAACGAGTTTCGCCCTAGATTACCGACGCACCCGTATGGCGGGGAAGCCACGAACGCAGGAAACGGACCAAACGGCTGGTTCGACGTATCCAGACAAGACGTCGGAATCGTGAAGTCCACATTCTTAATGAACGGCGAATCCACGATGGGCAGTCCCGCCGGCACCTGGCCCTTCTTGTAAGCATCCGGCCGGTTCGTCGCCGTCCCGAAATCCAGGTTCGTGTCGGTCCCGATCAGTACGTTGTACGGACGTCCGGAGGCAACCTCAATCACCGGCGCGACCGTGAAGTCCGCTAAGACTTTTTTCCAAAATCCTTCATCGTGCATGCGATAGGGACTCTGCATCACCGCGCTGGTGATCCATCGATGCCGCTGATCGAAATCCGAATTACCTCGGTCGCCATTCGGGTTGCTGTTGTCCTGCGGATTCAGCAAGGTCGAAAGGTCCGTCGAATCGTCAATCGTGTGGGAGTACGTCCAGCTCGAGAGCAATTCAGTTCCGTGAGAGAACCGCTTCGTCACGGTCAACGTGAACGCGTTGTAGAGCGAGTTTCCCGTGGATGTTTCCGGGTTTACGTCGCTCCATGGAACTTGAATCCCCGAAAACCCGGTCGGCAGTCCAGCGATGCTCGCCAGTCCTACCAGCGTGCTGTATCCGCCGGGAACCAGTCCTGCGAACGAAGGATTCGGTCCGGTCTTGCGGAAGAAATTGAAAACCGCGGCGCTCGCCACAAAACCAACCGGAGTTCCGCCGCAGTTCTGGCCCGTGTAGCCGTAACCCAAAATGCTCGGCGCCAGCGGTTGGCCGGTGGGTGTCGCGAATGCGATGCTGCCCGCTCCCGGCACGTTATAAGCCGGGATTCCGCCCGGGCACGCCGTATTCACCGTGGACGGCACGGCTACGCCCTGTGGATTGGACGCCGGCGAAATGTAGCCCGTTAGCTCGCCGTTGTATGCGTTTTCCACGAGCAGCGCCGGATTCGCCACGTTGATGTTGATCGTGCGGTCCAGATGCGTTCCATGCGTGTACGTGTAACCCGCGCTGACTTTCCAATCGTTGGCAAGTTGCCGTTCTACGGTTAAGTTCGCCTGTTGCGCGAGCGCGTTCTGAAAATTCTTGGTGATGGGGATGGTGTAGGGCAGAAGCGGCAAAGGAAAGCCGACCGGATTGCTCGCGCTCGGCAGGAAATTTTGATTGTTAAACAGCGAATTTCCATAGGTCGTGCTGAACCGCTGCTCGTTCGCCTGGTAGCACATCTGGGGAGTCGCCGTGTTCGTGGAGCAACCGGTGATCGCGCCGGTCAACGTTCCTTGAAAAATGGACGCGGCATTGAGCGCAGGAAAATTTGCCGGGTTATCGAGCGACGCATACGACGGAGTGCCCCCCGCGGCTTCGAGCAGGCTCGATTGCGCCCCGTCGAACGTCGTCGATAGAAACGCCAACGCCAGGGCCGGGTGATCGTAGAAGAAGCCGTATCCCGCTCGAATGATCGTCTTGCCGTCTCCAAAGGGATCCCAGGCGATTCCGATTCTCGGGGCGATGTTATTCGAATCGGTCGGAATTCCCTCCACCACTCCCAGCGCCTTCTCGGCGATCTGATTGATGCTTGTGCTCGCAGGAAAAATCGGCAGGAACTCGATGTCGTACCGTACTCCGTAATTCAGCGTCAGCCGCTTGGAAATCTTCCAGCTATCCTGCGCAAAAACGCCGAGCGACTTGTCGTCGAATGGCCGGTTCGTTGAACCGATCCCCTGGTAGAAACTCTCCGGCAGACCGAGCCCATACGCTTGAATCGCCGAAAATCCCGGCGCATTCGGCGAATTGATTCCAAACGAAGAAGCAGAAAGCCCCGCAAAATCGTAAACTCCGCCATAGTTTAAGGTGAAGGTTTGATCCTTTGTCGTGCCGAGTTGGATCAGGTTGAAGTCGGCCCCAAATTTCATCGAATGCGTGCCCTTCGTCCAACTCAGGTTGTCGGTAAACTGATACCGCTTCTCGGTACGGTCCTCCACCGAAAATGGCTCGCGCCCGAAGAATGCATAGCCGGTCAAGTCGATCGCCGGATCGCCGCCGCCCGGCAGATCGGAGTAACCGTAGTGCAATCCTCGCCGGGCGAATTGAAAGCGCGCTTCGTTAAACAAAGTGGGGCTGATCGCCGTGGTGTGCTGCGCGATGATCGCCAGATCCCTCGTCTGCTGATCAGACGTTCGCGAACCCGCGTTCTGCCCGAAGTTCTGATTTTGCGCGTTCACTTCAATTCCGGTCACTGTCGAGGGCGATACGTCCGCGCGAATGAAAGAGTTGTTGGCCGTGTTCCAGATATGGTCCAGCCGCAGCGACCACAGACTCGTCCCTTCTGACGTCGGGAAATTTCCAATCACCGACGCAAGCCCGTGATAAGAAGTTGGCAGCGGGGCAGGAGTCGCAAAGCCGAAGATGTTCGGAAAGAAATTCGCGGGGAAACCCGGCGTATTTCCGAAAATCGCCACGGCCGACGATCCGACTCCCAGCGCGTACACATTCACGCGGTCCGCGAACGGGTTTGCGGTGTTGTCCACGAATGCCACCTGCGGTTGCGTCAGGTAACCCGAGGTGGGCGTTCCCGTTGGCAGAAACGGCTCAATGTCTCCAGGCGCGGCCGTCGGCACCAGACCGAAATTGTCCGCGCCAATACTGGAGAATCCCGTCTCCTGGCGCCTGGTAATTTCATAGCTGAAAAAGTAAAACGTCTTATCTTTCTGAATCGGCCCGCCAATCGTTGCTCCGGCCTGCACGCGCGTGTAGGACTGTTTCACCGGCACGGTACCAAAAGTCTGCGTCGTGGGGTCGAACGAAGCCGCCACCGAAAACGGATTCTGGGCTTGAATCGCGGAGTCGCGCAAAAATCCAAAGACATCGCCGTGAACCGCGTTGGAGCCGGATTTCGTGACGATATTTACCACACCGCCCATCGCGCGACCGTACTCCGGCATGTAGTTGCTGGTGATGACTTGAAATTCCTGCACCGCTTCCTGGGATACCGTGGCTCGCACTCCGCCCGTCGTATCGTCCACGGCGTCGGCACCGTCGATGGACACTTCGTTGGACCGCGCCCGCTGTCCCCCGAAATTCAGTCCGCTGGTGGGTGCCGCGCCAATTGACGGGGTTTCATCGCGCGCCGCCTGCGAATTCAGCAGCGTGAAATTGATGTAATTCCGTCCGTTGATCGGTAAATTGTCGATCTGGTTTTGCGTGATGGTGGTGGAGATGTCCGTCTTGCCGGTCTCCACCAGATCCGGATTCGACGTAACGGTCACCGAGGCGGTCGCGGTTCGTACTTGAAGCTTCAAGTTGTATTCAGCCAGCACGCCCAATTCGAGCGTGAGCGATTCGTTGGTTAGCGTCGCGAAGCCCGCCGCCTCCACCGTCATGGAATATCTGCCCGGCTGCAGTCCAACGAGCTCGTAGCGCCCGCTCGCGTCGCTCGTTGTTGCTCGTTCCGCGCTCGTCGCTGCGTTCCTTAGGGTGATGTGGGCGTCCTTCACCGGCAAGTCTTGCGGATCTAGCACCACCCCAGACAGCCGTACGGTATTCACCTGACCGGCCGCCCTCTGCGGAACGGCAGCCACCCAGATTCCAATCATCACGACCGCAACAATCAGGCTTCGCATACGCATGTACGCCTCTTTCCCACTTGGATTTGTTGGTGAAGTTTGCATCAGCGCGGCCGTGCGCAGATCCTACCTGACTATTCCCCGGCAGGGGCTTCCACAGATGTGGGTCTTGTACTCCGGCGAGTGCGGGAATTCAACGGAAATCTCGCTGTGCCCGTCAAGCGCTTGCTGATCGAGCTAAATTCGCGAAGTTTTACCAATTGCGGCTCGCGAGGTCAAGATGGATGTGGGGGGACTACGTGGGACGAACGTTTCGGGGTTATTCGCGCGACGCCGAAGTCGTCAGTTGCACCAGCGTTGCCGCCGGAGGCGTAGCGGCGGGATCAAAGGTCTGCGGGGCGCGCCAGAAATCCATCGCCGCCACCTGATGCACGCACGACACCGTGCAGCGCGGCGCGCACCCTTTCTTCGTCAAAAATTCGCGCTGGCGCTGTTCGTAGGTGTACTCCGCCAGCGGAATTCCAGGGTACCCGCGCTGCTGCGAACAATAGTGAACCAGCCCGTCTTCACAGATGTACAAATAACGAGAACCCGCGCGGCATCGCCAATTATTTTCCTGGCCTTTCGCGATGCGATGCTGGAACTGGTTGATCCGCGTGAACGACGCTTTGCCCAGCGCCATAATCTCGTCGAAAATCGATTGCTCGCGGTCGCCGAGTGGCTGCAGTTGCCCATTGCCGTCGTGGATAATTCCGACGGTGGAAGTAAACCCCAGCTCGACGGCCCGATGCGCCACCTTGAGGGCGTCTTCGGAATCCACCACGCCGCTGCCGAGTACGGAATTGATGTTCACCTGAAACTCGGCGTGTTCGGCCAACAACGCCAGCTTTTGGTCCAGCACTTTCAAACTCTTTTTCGAGACATCATCCGGCTTCACGTTGTCGATGCTGATCTGCAGATATTCCAGGCCGGCGCGGTTCAGCCTTTCGATGCGGTCCGCCACCAGCAGATATCCGTTCGTAATCAGCCCTGCCATGATTCCGTTCTTGCGAATCCGCGCGATAATCGCGTCTAAGTCGGGATGCAGCAGCGGTTCGCCGCCGCTGATGGTGATAACCGACGTTCCCATGGAGCCGAGCCGGTCGATCCGCCGGAACATTTCCTCGGTCGGCACGGGATTCGAAAAATCGTCGTATTCATTGCAGTACGTGCAAGCCAGATTGCAGCGGCGCGTGGGAATAATGTGAACCAGCAGGGGATGCTTGGTCGAAGCAAGACCCTTCACGAGCATCCGCGATTCGCGCAGCTTCCGATGGCCCGCCAGTAACTTTTTCCGGATTGTTTTCTTGAAATTCAATCGAATCTCGCGGGTGCCTTGGCCAAAATCGACGGCTGCGCCCTGTAATTAGTATGCCACATATCGCCGACTTTCCCGGGTGGCGTTCCCCTCGTTTCCTGATCGCGAGCATGAATCGCCGAGGGTTTCGCGTTCCATGTTTCGCTGCACGCGGGCGTCATTTTCTGGCAGACTCGTCCCTGCTGAATTTGAGGAGCCGTCACGTGAAAAACGCCCTGTCGCTCGCTGCCCTGATTTGTATGGCCGTTCTGCCTTGTGTTGCCCAGGAAACTCCCGCTTCCGGCTCAGGATTCGCCTTGGCAGATGGCGATCGCATCGTGTTTTACGGCGACAGCATCACCGAGCAGCGCCTCTATACGACCGACATCGAAGAGTTCCTGCTCACCCGTTACCCCGATCGCCATATCGATGTCTTTCAGTCGGGCGTCGGTGGAGACAAAGTCAGCGGCGGGCGCCTCGGTCCGATCGACTTGCGCCTGCACCGCGATCTCTTCAGCCACAATCCTACGGTCGTAACGATCATGCTCGGGATGAACGACGGTTTCTATCGCCAGTACGATTCCGGCATATTCACGACCTACGCAAACGGATACAGCTACATCGTGGACGAAATTCAAAAGCAGTCACCGAAGGCGCGCATCACCATCCTAAAGCCATCGCCCTACGACGACGTCACCCGCGCCGAAATGCTGCCTGGCGGATATAACGCAGTGCTCATTCGCTTCGGGAATTTTCTCGGCGAACTTTCCAGCGAAAAGAAAACCGGCATCGCCGATCTGAACTCGCCCGTCGTTGACGCTTTGAAAAGGGCTAAAGTCGAAGGGCCCGCTCTCGCCACCACTCTGATACCCGATCGCGTTCATCCGGGTCCCGCGGTTCATTGGCTCATGGCCGAAAGCGTGCTGAAATCCTGGAATGCGCCTCGAGATGTAACGTCCGTCACAGTGGACGCGGCAACAGCCGTGGTGGCCGCTGAGGCAAACGCGGACGTGACGCGCGTCTCCAAATTGCCTGCCGGACTTTCCTGGACGCAACAGGATCACGCGTTGCCGCTGCCGTTTGGACCACTCGATGCCGACCCACAGACAGACCTGGTGCTTCGATCATCGGACATCATCACGGCGCTTGATCAGGAGACGCTGAAAGTCACGGGCCTGGCCTCGGGATCGTACCAACTGAAGATTGACGACCGTGTGGTGGGAACTTATTCGGCGGAAAAACTGGAGAAGGGAATCAATTTGGCGTTGCTGGAAACTCCGATGCTCGAACAATCTCGTCGCGTTGCGCACGATACCGATCTGAAAAACGGCACCGACCGAGCGTGGTTTGAAATGAACGCGAAGTCCCCCGACGAAATCGTGCCCGAAACTTTGAAAGCTCTTGCGGATGCTTCCGACAAAGCGTCAGCGCAAGCGAGAAAGGACGCCATTCCCGCGGCGCATCGTTACGAGCTATCGGCCATCGACGTGCCGGTCGCGCCCGCTGCGAAAAAACGCAAACAGCGCTAATATCCGCCCGAAGTGTGCCGCCTCCGTGTTTTCTTGTGGGCTAGTCCGACCACCGCTCCGGCGTGCGGTCCCAACGGTGCTCTTTCAGTTTCGCCAGCAAATCGGCGTTCAGCGGACCCGCATCGCTGGTTTTCACATTTTCCCTCACGTGAGCCAGCTTCCGCATTCCGATGATCGTCGTGCTTACGACGGGATTTGAAAGAATGAAGCGCAACGACATTTCCGCGAGCGTCATCCCATGCGGCACGATCTGCTTCAGCCTTTCGACGCGGGCGATCGTCTTGGGCAGGTTCGCCGGGCCGAAGTACTTGGCGCGCCAATCGTCCGGCGGAAACTTCGTATCGATCGTCATCTTCCCGCCCAGGCTACCTTCGTCGAGCGGCACGCGCGCGATCACGCCGATGTTCATCTGCTGGCAAACCGGGAACAGCTTGTCTTCCGGCGCCTGGTCGAAAACGTTGTAGATCACCTGCACCGCATCCACCAATCCCGTGCGAATTGCCTCGATGCCGTTTTCTGGCTGCCATCGGTTCACGCTCAGTCCAAACGATCGAATGATCCCGTCGGCCTTTAGCTTCGCGGCGGTATCTTGGAACTCCGCTTCGTGCGCCCAACGGTCTTCCCAAACATGCAGTTGCAGCAAATCAATGGACGGCGTGCGCAATTTCTCGCGGATTTTCGCTGCATACGCGAAAACGTAGTCCGCCGGAAATACATCGTGATATTTCGCCGCCGGCGCGGGCGGCCACTTTCCATCTTTCGGCGGGATCTTCGAAGCGGCATAGATTCGCTTCGTTTTGTTTCGCTCAAGGATTTCGCCCAGCAGTCCGTCGCTATGCCCATCGCCGTACGCCCAAGCGGTATCGAAAAAATTGCACCCGTCGTCAATCGCGGCCTGCATCGCCGCGAGCGACTCCGCGTCTTCCGATCCGCTCCAGCCGCTCATTCCCCACAATCCGTGAGCGATGTCGCTCACCACAAAACCAGTTCGCCCCAGCTTGCGATATTTCATCGGAATCTCCCGCAACGTTTATACCTCAGCCTCCACGCCACGGAAAATGCCGCCCGCATCCGCGGCCCGAGCGTGAATTTAAATCTGCTAGAATGGCGCTACCGGGGCTGTAGCTCAGATGGATAGAGCGAGGCACTCCTAACGCCTAGGTCGGCGGTTCGACTCCGCCCAGCCCCACCATCCCTGCAGCACCCGTTCCAAGAAATTCATTTGAATCCGCCCCTGTTCCGCGTATGAACATAGGGTGCGATTCGCCGTCGTAAGCCTCCGACGCGCAGCTTCCGGGAGGTTTGGATGTTGTTTGTAGCGCCGCACCACGTTGCAGTTCTCTCCACGCTTCTCGTTTGCGCCGGAATGCTTTCCGTCCGGTCGGGCGATGATGTAAATCCCGCGAAGCAAGATTTTGGCGCGACATCCGACGGACATCCTGTAAATCTTTTCACACTCTCGAACGACCACGGAATGCAAGTGGCTGTAACCAACTTCGGTGCGACTCTGGTCTCGCTGAAGGTTCCCGATCGCGCGGGAAAAATCGACGACGTTGTACTTGGATACGACTCGGTTTCCGGATACGAAAGCGGCAAATCCTATTTCGGCGGAACAATCGGCCGATACGGCAACCGGATCGCCCACGGGACGTTCGCGCTCGCTGGCGTCGCCTACTCGCTTCCAAAAAATAACGGCGAAAACACCTTGCACGGCGGCACCATCGGTTTCAACAAACACATGTGGACCGCGCGGGTAATCGATAGCGCCGAGGGCCACGCTGTCGAATTCAGTTACACAAGCAAAGACGGCGAGGAGGGTTTCCCCGGCACGCTTTCCGTGCAAGTGAAATACACTTTAGTTCGTTCGAGCAACGAATTGCGCATCGACTACACGGCGACCACCGATAAAAATACCGTTTTGAATCTCACCAATCATTCGTATTTCAATCTTTCCGGCGAAGGCAGCGGCGATATCCTTCATGACGTGCTCACCCTATACGCGAGCAGGTTCACCCCCGTGGACGCAGCCCTGATACCCACCGGTGAAATCCGCGATGTGACTGGCAGTCCCTTCGATTTCCGCAAGCCTACGTCCGTTGGTGCGCGGATCGATGAGAGCGACGAACAACTCAAATTCGGAAAGGGCTACGACCACAACTGGGTAATCGATCGCGCTCCCGGATCATCCGCGGTTGTTGTTGCCGCGAAAGTCGAAGACGCCGCGAGCGGACGAGTCCTCGAAGTCCTCACCTCCGAACCCGGCGTCCAGTTTTACAGCGGCAACCATTTGGAAAAAACCTCGGGCAAGCGCGGCAAGACCTACGATTTTCGCGGCGCCCTTTGCCTGGAAACGCAGCACTTCCCGGATTCGCCGAATCACCCGCAATTCCCATCAACAGAGTTGAAACCCGGCCAGACGTATCGCTCGACCACTGTTTTCCGATTTTCCGCGCATTAGGAGGATTTGGTGAAAACTCGTCTTGCGCTCACTTTTGCAGTTGCGGCTTTCTTGCTCGCCGGGCTGCAAGTTGTCAGCGACGGGCATGCTTCGGGCCGCATTCCTTCGGCTGTCTGGTCCACGCACGCTGACGACGCTTCGACCGTGCTGGCGGCAACTCCGCCCATGGGTTGGAACAGTTGGGACGGCTATGGCACCACGATTACCGAGGCGCAAGTAAAAGCGAACGCCGATTGGTTTGCATCCCATCTGAAATCCTCGGGATGGGAATTCATTGTGGTGGATATGGAGTGGTTCGTTACATATCCCACCGCCGCGGGCAACTCCAAAGAGTCGGTGTTTAACATGGATCCGTTCGGCCGTTACACTCCCTCGCCGAACCGCTTTCCCAGCTCGGCGGACGGCGCGGGATTCAAACCCCTCGCCGATTACCTCCATTCACTCGGACTGAAGTTCGGCATTCACATTTTGAGTGGAATTCCGAAACAAGCCGTCGATAAAAATCTCCCCATCGCTGGTTCGTCGTTTCACGCAAAAGACGCGGCTAACACGTCTGAATCATGCCCATGGAACGCCGATAACTACGGCGCGGCGCCGGGGCCCGCGGCCCAGGCTTACTTCGACTCGATTGCCGCGCTCTACGCATCGTGGGGAGTGGACTTCCTTAAAGTCGACTGCATCGCCAGCCGCCCGTACCGCGGCGAAGATATCCGTATGATCGGCGAAGCCCTCGCAAAAACGGGACGACCCATCACGCTCAGTCTTTCCCCCGGTGCCGCGCCCATCGACAAAGCCGGCGAAATGCGCAAGTACGCGCAGATGTGGCGCATCTCGGATGACATTTGGGACCTTTGGCACAGCGATGTCGCCTTTCCTCAGGGCGTCGGCGATCAATTCGCCAACGTCGCCAAATGGGCGTTGATGGGCCAGCCCGGTCACTGGCCCGATGCCGACATGCTTCCCCTTGGATATCTTGGCCCGCACCCTGGTTGGGGCGAAGCTCGAGCCACTCGCTTGACTCACGACGAACAGCGGACGCTGATGACGTTGTGGTGTATGTTTCCTTCGCCACTCATGGTCGGCGGCGATTTGACCCAAGCCGACGCCTGGACAACCTCGTTACTCACGAACCAAGAAGTCATCGCTGTCGATCAACACTCCACCGGCAATCATCCGGTAATCGCCACGGACCAGACCGTGGCGTGGGTCGCCACTTCCAATCCGCCCGGCCAGTACTTCGTTGCGGTTTTCAATCTCCAGGACGCGAAACGCCGCGTGAAATATTCGTGGAGCGACCTCGGCCTCGGCGATGCGAAATACGCAGTGCGCGACGTGTGGGAACAGAGGGATATCGGGGCCGCAACCGATTTTCACGCCACGCTCGGGCCGCATGCTTCCGTCTTATACAGATTGCGAACCGCTCCCGAACCGAAATAGTAGATCGGCTTCGCTTCCGGCATTGCGTTCACGCTTCGAAACCATTATGTTTGCCGCATTCGCAAGGATTCTCGAAATTCCCGAACGCGCCGCAACGCGGTTCATTTGATTCCCGAGGTGAAAAACGATGCCGGAAGCAGGGCAAACTGACGGGGCGGCCTTCGAGACGGATTCGCGAAAACGGCTGCTGCCGGCGGGCCAGCTTGTTCCCTTCATCCTCGTCACCGCTCTGTTTTTCCTGTGGGGCATTCCCAACAACCTGAACGACGTTTTAATTCAGCACTTCATGAAGTCTTTCGAAATTTCCCGCTTCGGCGCCGCGTTCATCCAATTTGCTTTTTACCTTGGTTACTTTCTGCTCGCCATTCCCGCCGCGCTTCTGATGCGCAAAACGAGTTACAAAGCCGGCTTCCTTACCGGACTGTGCCTCTATGGCGGCGGTGCTTTCCTTTTCTGGCCCGCCGCCACGGCAGGCAGCTACCAGTTTTTTCTGATTGCGCTGTTCGTGATCGCTTGCGGACTCTCGTTTCTCGAAACCGCCTCCAATCCGTTTATCGCCCAGCTTGGCGATCCGGCGACCTCCGAGCGCCGGCTGAATCTGGCGCAGGCGTTTAATCCGTTTGGCGCCATCACCGGCGCTCTCATTGGCACCGTTTTCATCTTTTCGGGAATCGAACATTCCAGCCGCGAGATCGCCGCCCTGAAAGCGCAGGGCGCTTACCAGACGTATCTGCAGTCGGAGACGCTGCGGGTCGTGAAGCCGTATATCGTTATCGGCGCGATCGCTCTGCTATGGGCTTTCCTGATCTGGCGCGCGAAATTTCCTAAAATTCAGGAAGAACACGAAGACAGCGCCACCGGCCACGGCCGATTCGCCGATCTTTTTCGCTTTCCGCATTTCTGGCTTGCGGTACTGGCGCAATTTCTATACGTCGGAGCGCAAGTCGGCACCTGGAGCTACTTTATTACCTACGTTCATGATTACGCCCACGCTCCCGAAAAGCTCGCTGGGTATTACCTTACCGGCTCGCTCGTCGTATTCATGATTGGCCGGTTCGTCGCGACCTTTCTGATGGGCTACGTTTCTCCCGGCAAGCTCATGGGAATTTACGCCCTCATCAATGTCGGCTTGGTTGGCGCCGGCGTGTTGCATCCCGGTTGGTTCGGTGTGTGGGCGATCCTGCTCACCAGTTTCTTCATGTCGCTCATGTTTCCCACGATTTTTGCGCTCGGGCTCAAGGGACTCGGCCCCAACACAAAAATTGGCGGTTCGCTGATCGTTATGGCAATTGTCGGCGGTGCGATCTTCCCGTTGCTCATGGGACTTATTTCAGACCGCGCACACAGCCTCGCGCTGGCCTATTCGATTCCCCTGCTGGCCTACATCTACATCGCGATGTATTCTTTCGTTTTCTCGTCGCCGCGCAGTTCGCAAATCGAAAACGCTTGATGGTTGCAGCCCGCTGTCCGTCGCGCGTGTCACAAAGGAGTTTGCCGTGAGCCCTCGTCCTCCGCTCCCTCCGTTCACCCACGAAACCGCTGTGAAGAAAGTACGCCTCGCGGAAGACGGCTGGAACACCCGAGATCCCGAAAAAGTCGCGCTTGCGTACACTTCCGATTCGCGCTGGCGCAATCGCTCGGAATTCATCCACGGCCGCCAGGAAATTGTCGCCTTCCTCACTCGCAAGTGGTCGAAGGAGCTCGAATATCGCCTCGCCAAAGAACTTTGGGCATTCACAGAAAATCGTATCGCCGTTCGCTTCGCCTACGAATGGCATGACGACTCCGGAAATTGGTACCGCTCCTACGGCAACGAGAATTGGGAGTTCGATGCCGATGGCCTGATGCACACTCGCTTCGCCTGCATCAACGACCTGCCCATCCTCGAAGCCGCGCGCAAATACCGCTGGCCCATCGGCCGCCGTCCCGATGATCATCCGGGATTGTCAGATCTCGGTCTTTAAATATCAACTCGCTGCGAAAACTCGACGTGCAAACCTGGCAATCGCTGGTGCATTCGCCTTCGACCGCCATTGCGTGCTGTTCGCTTTCTCGGTACATTCACCGGAAATGAAGATCCAATCGAACCCAGCCCTTCGCGCTTTCCTCGCTTTGCTTTTTCTTGTTTTTGCATTGACCGCCGCTCTTTCTTTCGCGCAGAAATCTGCACCGCCGACCGGAACCGCTGACACGATCCTCACGAACGGCCGCGTGTACACCTCGAATCCTCTCGCTCCCTGGGCCGAAGGCGTCGCTATCCGCGGCGAACAAATCATCGCGGTTGGCTCGTCGAAGGAAATCAACCGGTACAAAACGCCCCGCACGAAAGTCATCGATCTTGGCGGGCGCATGGCCATGCCCGGCATCATCGACACGCATACGCATTTTCTCGAGGGTTCGCAGCTACTCGCAGGCGTTTCCATCGCCGGGCTCGACAGTGTCGCCGCCGTGCAGAAAAAAATCGCCGAATACGGGAACGCGCACCCAGGCAGCGGATTAATTTTCGGCGGCGTGTGGGATTATGGCAGCTTCTGGCCCGGAGGCCTGCCGACGAAGGAAATCCTCGATCCACTTTTTCCGCATAGGCCTGTCGTGCTGCTTTCCTCCGATGGGCACAGTGTGTGGGCGAACTCCGCCGCGCTCGCCGGCGCTCACATTACGCGCGACACACCGGGTCCGAATACGCCCGAGCTGCACGGCATTATCGTCCGCGACCGCGCTACTGGAGAGCCGACCGGCGTCCTCGAAGAAGGCGCGCAATATTTAGTCAACGTACTGCCGCCTCATCCCCAAGAGTTGCAGGAAATTCGCGATGGCGAGACCGCCGCGAAAGAGCTGGGCATCACCGGCGTGGTGAATGCTACCGGCGACCTGAACGAACTCGGCTTGTATTCGGAACTACGCGACAACGGCCAGCTCACGCTCCGCGTGACGACGGCCATGTCCGACGGCGTGGGCACCAAGCACACGATTTCTGCCGAGGAGTTGGTTCGCCTGCAAAACGCACGAGACCGGTTCAAAGGTGATTGGGTGCGTCTCGGCCCGGTGAAATTCTTTTCCGATGGTGTCGTCGAGACCCACACCGCCGCTCTGCTCGAGCCCTATGCCAACGCGAAAACTCCCGGCGAAAAAGGCACGCTGCTCTACACGCCCGATGAATTGAATCGCGACGTCCTCACGCTCGATAAGCACGGCTTCCAGATCATGACCCACTCAATCGGCGACGCCGCCGCTCGCGCGGTGCTCGATGTGTACGCGAATGCCGAAAAAATCGACGGTCCCCGCGACCGCCGCTGGCGCATTGAACATCTCGAAGTCGTCGCCCCTTCCGACGTCGCGCGCCTCGCGCCACTGAAAATCATCGCCGCGCTTCAACCGTGGTGCTGCGCTTCGCTCGGCGAGCCTTGGGGTGCCGGGCTCGGCGAAAACCGCATGGCCACTGAAGGGATTCCGTGGCACGACATTGTCGCGACCGGCGCCACGCTTGCCATGGGCAGCGACTGGCCTGTGGAACCGATCAATCCGTTTCCGATTATTCAAACGGGCCTCACCCGCCAATCGCCCGATGGCCAGCCTGCCGGTGGATTCTTTCCGAAGCAAGCTTTGACGCTCGATCAGATGCTCGCAGGCTACACGCGAAACGCGGCGTACTCCGAATTCATGGAACATCGCCTCGGTACGCTGGAACCCGGCAAGCTCGCCGACATCATTGTGCTCTCACAGGACCTGTATAAAGTCCCGCCCGCATCGGTGGGGAAGACGAGCGTCTTGCTAACCATGGTCGGCGGCAAAATCGTTTGGCGCAGCGGCATTTGACCGGCAACCGCCGCGATTTTTAGGGCTCTACCTTTATTGCCAGACAGTGGTAAAAGATGTGCACGGGATTTGCTTGCCGCTGCACGGTTAGGGCAGCTCTCGAAAAGCGGCAGGCACCCGATCGGTTTCATCGGAGGAACGGACATGGCATTGGTATTCCTGGGAATTGTGATCGTGTTTGGCCTTGCCGTCTTCTTCGGTGCGTTCTACACCGTCGATACGCAGCAGGTCGCCATCGTCCAGCGGCTCGGCAAATTCCACACCATCGGCCAGGCCGGAATTAATCTGAAAATCCCGTTCGTCGATCAAGTCGTTCATCGCATGAGCCTGCGGGTCGAGCAGTTGATCGCCAAGATCGAAACGAAAACCCAGGACAACGTCTTCGTCACCATTCCCGTTGCCATTCAATACCGCGTACTGCCCGAGCATGTGTACGACGCGTACTATCGCCTCACCGATCCCGAGCGGCAGATCGAATCCTACGTATATAACGGCATCCTCGGTCATGTCCCGAAAATGAAACTCGACGATGCTTTCGAGAATCAGGGCACCATCGCGGACGACGTGAAAGGCATCCTCGACAACTCGATGAAAGAATTCGGCTACGAGATCGTCAAGGTGCTCGTTACCGACATCGTCCCCGATGCTCACGTAAAAGAGGCCATGAACGACATCAACGCCGCGCAGCGCGAGCGCGAAGCCGCCTCCGCCAAAGCCGATGCCGACAAAATCATCCTGGTGAAAAAAGCCGAAGCCGAGTCCGAATCCAAAAAACTGCAGGGCGAAGGCATCGCCAATCAGCGCAAGGCGATCATCGGTGGGTTACAGGAATCCGTGGAAGCGCTCGCGAAAGCGACTCAAGTCGATCCGCGCGAAGTTTTCGCCCTGGTGATGATGACCCAATATTTCGACACTCTCAAAGACATCGCTTCCAACGATCACACCAACACGATTCTGGTGCCGCATACGCCCAACGCGATCTCAGACTACATGGCGCAATTCCGCAACGCCGTGGCCATCGGTGACGTGATGGCGCGTACGTCAAATCCCGCCTCGGATAAACCAATCTCCGGGAGCTAATCGAAAATTCGCAGCAGGCTTGAAAGTTTCACGGCAAATAAGGTACGCATTCTTACAAAGTCAGGTGCCACACATGAATCCTTCTCGTTCGCTCTTCGGCTGTTGCCGGCGTGAATTCCGGCTCCTCGTTGCGTTCGCGGCCGTCGCGTTTCTGGCGCCGGCGCTCTTCGCCTCCGAGCCCACGACGCACCCCATCGATTCTGGCTGGCAATTTCGCGCCGTAGCTGCGACCGGCACATCCGATCACGCCGGCATTGACGACTGGCACGCCGCACAGGTCCCCGGCGTGGTGCAAACCGACCTGCTGCGAAACAAATTAATTCCCGATCCGTTTTACCAGGACAACGAAGCGCGGCTCCAATGGATCGGCCTCACAGATTGGGAATATCAGACGACCTTCGACGTGGACCCAGCCACTCTCTCTCACGATCACGTCGATCTGGTCTTCGACGGACTCGATACATTCGCCGACGTTTCGATCAATGGCCAAGCGGTACTGAGCACCGACAACATGTTTCGCAGTTGGCGTGTTGACGCGAAATCGCTGCTGAAGCCCGGCGCAAATACGCTCCGCGTGATTTTTCATTCCCCGATCACGAAAATGTTACCGTACGTGAAATCCCTGCCGTTCTACCTGGCGGCTCCCAATGATACGAATGGCGCCGACCCTGCCGTATCTCCTTACACGCGCAAGGCGCCGTATCAATTCGGTTGGGACTGGGGACCGCGCTACGTCACCATCGGCATCTGGCGGCCCGTGCACCTCGACACCTGGGACGCCGCGCGCATCGAAAATTTCCATATCGATCAGCAAAAAATCTCCACCGACTCGGCAAACGTCGCCGCCGATCTTTCGATTCAATCCACCAGGCCCGCAACCGTCACCGTTGCGTTTTCCCATCGCGACCTGGACGGCGGCACGCCCGTCAACGACGGCATCCAGACGTTTCCACTCGACGCCGGCAGCAATACAATTTCATTTCCATTCCGAATCGCCAAACCGAAACTGTGGTATCCCGTCGGCTACGGTGCGCAGAGCCGCTACGTATTTTCCGCGATCGTTCGCTCGGGGAAGGAAACCCTTGCGCACGCCGACGTGAAAACGGGTCTTCGCTCGATCGAACTTCGCCGCGTGGACGATGAATGGGGCAAGAGCTTCGCATTTTACGTGAACGGCATCGCCGTCTTCGCCAAAGGCTCGGATGTAATTCCGTTCGATAGTTTTCCCAACCGCGTCACTCCCGCGCAGCACCGCCAAATCCTGCAATCCGCGCGCGACGCCCACATGAACATGGTGCGCGAGTGGGGCGGCGGCTATTACGAATCCGACGATTTTTACGACATTTGCGACGAACTCGGCATTCTCGTCTGGCAGGAATTTGCATTCGGCGGCGCCATGGTTCCCGGCGACGTGAAGTTTCAGGAAAACGTCCGGCAGGAAGCAGCCGAACAGATCAAACGGCTCCGTGAACACCCGAGCATTGTTTTGTGGTGCGGAAATAACGAGGTCGAAACCGGATGGTATCACTGGGGGGATCGCGTCCAGCTCCGTGAATCCGTGTCGCCGATGCAGAGCCTGCGCGTTTGGCAGGACTACATCATACTGTTTGCCGATATTCTGAAGGCCGCCGTCACCAGGTATTCAGGCGGGGTTCCCTACTGGCCGAGCTCGCCCAGCGCAAACTTCGAAGAACCGCCTGACAATCAGCACAATGGCGACATGCATTACTGGGCCGTGTGGCATCAGCAGGCTCCAGCGATGGATTACACCAAGCAATACCCGCGCTTCATGTCCGAATTCGGGTTTCAGTCGTTTCCCGAAATGCGCACGATTCGCTCGTTTGCGGAACCTGCGGACTTCGACATCCATTCCGTCACGATGCAGTCTCACCAGAAAAACTTCGGCGGCAATGACCGCATTCTCACCTATATGCTCCGCGAGTATCGCGAGCCTAAGAATTTCGAATCGTACGTCTATCTCAGCCAGGTCCAGCAAGCCGAAATTATCAAGATCGGCGCGGAACACCTGCGCCGCCAGCGCCCGCGGGTGATGGGCTCGCTCTACTGGCAGCTCAATGACTGCTGGCCCGTCGCTTCGTGGTCCAGCATCGATTATTATGGCCGCTGGAAGGCGTTGCAGTACTACGCGAAAAAATTCTACGACGACGTAATCGTCTCGCCATTCCTGCACGACGGTAAAATCGACGTGTACGTGGTTTCCGATAAGCTCGAGCCGCTCACCGGAGCCATCCACACCCGCCTGCTCGATTTTTCCGGAAAGGTCTTGACGGAGCAAACCAAGGACGTACAAATTGCGGCGCAATCGAGCGCCGTCGCGTTCACGCTCGATCAGAAAGATTTTCTCGCCGGCGGGAATGCCGATCCAGCGAAGTCACTTGTGGTGTTTGATTTGGATATAGCAGGGAAGCGCGTTTCGCGAAACTTACAGTTCTTCGGCGTCATGCACGATCTCGATCTGCCCGTCGCCCCGAAAATCGATGCATCGATCGCCAAGTCTGCCGATGGGGCCGGCTATGTCGTGACGCTGCAATCGCCGGTCCTCGCTCGCAGCGCCTACCTGTCGTTCGGCGACATCGACGTGCAATTTTCCGATAATTACCTCGATATTCTTCCCGGTGAGCCAACCGCCATCACCGTGACGTCGGCCGCATCGCTCGAACAACTCAGGTCGGCCATGAAACTAACGTCCCTCACCGAGGCGTACTAATAGCGCGGCGCTAGTTGAAACGCACGTACTCAAAGTCCAGCGGCTGCCGATTGATTCCGCGCGCGGGCGGCGCGATCCAGTTTGCAAATTTACCCGGCTCGATCACTCGCCCGGTCATCAACGACTCCACAAACCGGTGATCCTCGGGGCTCGGAAGCCATTCGTGCTGGTGGTTCTCCCACGATTCCTTGCTCAGCACTTCGCCTTCCGGAGAAATGTGATGTCCGGCGAAGTTTCCGATCGCCCGGTGAAATCCTTTATGCGGCAATAGTAGCCGGAAGGGAATTCCCGCCTGCTCGATGATTTTGTTCCACCGGTTCACGCCGGCCTGAATTTCCGCGATGTAGTCGTCGCGCAACCGCTCATTCAGCGCCGTCAGTGCCGGCACTTCGCGAGCCACGATTCGCTGGCCGGAAACTTCCATCACCGGATACGTCGCATCGGCAAGGATGTGGTCGTCTTCGATCTTTGTTTCGTCGTAGCGTCCCTTGAGTCCCGTCGTGTAGTAGCTCGCCGCATTCGACGAAGCGTCCGACCCGAACAGATCAATCGTCACGCTGTAATGAAAATTCAGGTATCGCTGCATCGTCTGTAAATCGATCACGCCCAGCGCCCGCGCATCCTCGGGGCGCTCGATCTTGTGCTCGCGCATCACCTCGCACGTCCGCTGCAGGATTCGGCTCACTCCGGTTTCGCCCACGAACATGTGGTGCGCCTCTTCCGTGAGCATGAATCGGCACGTCCGCGCCAGGGGATCGAATCCCGACTCCGCCAGTGCACTGAGTTGAAATTTTCCGTCGCGATCGGTAAAAAACGTGAACATATAAAACGCCAGCCAGTCCGGCGTGGGCTCATTGAATGCACCCAGAATGCGTGGATTGTCGGCATCGCCCGAGCGTCGCTCGAGCAGCGCCTCCGCTTCCTCGCGCCCATCTCGCCCGAAATATCGGTGCAGCAAATAGACCATGGCCCACAGATGCCGACCCTCTTCCACGTTCACCTGAAAAATATTTCGCAGGTCGTACATCGAGGGGCAGCACATCCCCAGAAGCCGCTGTTGTTCCACGGACGCCGGCTCGGTGTCGCCCTGTGTGACGATCACGCGCCGCAGCGTCGAACGGTATTCGCCCGGGACTTCCTGCCACGCCGCTTGGCCTTTGTGCGTTCCGAAGTTCACCAGCCGGTTCGGATCGCGCGGCTGCAGAAAAATTCCCCAGCGGTATTCCGGCATCCGAACGTAGCCAAACTGCGCCCAGCCGTCCGGCTCCACGCTCATCGCCGTCCGCAAATACACTTCGAGCGCGTTGCTATCGCTGGGTCCCATGTCGTACCACCAATTCATGTACGCCGGCTGCCAGTGCTCGAGCGCTCTCTGCAACACACGGTCGCGTCCCAGATCCACGTTGTTCGGTATTTTTTCGGTGTAATCGATCATCGCCACTCCTTATGAATACATTGATTCCTGCGGAAACTCGCTGGCGCGTTACACGCGCTCCCAATGGAATTTCACCGGTGCGCCCGTGCCATACACCTTCAGCGCCCCGGTTTCACCTACGGCATTCGGCCGAATGAATATCCAGTTTTGCCAGGCCGAAAGCCGCCCGAAAATTCTCGTCTCCATGGTTTCCGGCATTCCGAAACGCAAATTCGCTTCGAGGCCGGTGCACGCATCGGGCGAAAGCGCTGTACGCGATTCGATCGCCTGCCGGATTTCGTCGGCCCAATCCAGGTCATCCGGTGCCGCCGTTACCAGGCTTGCATCCACCGCTTCCGCCACGCTCAATTTCTTGCCACACAGTCCGGCGAGCCACTCGGCTTTCACGGCGTCGCCATACAGACGTGAAGAGATTCGTGAAAGTTGATTCACCATCGGCAGCGGTCCCAAATTCATTTCGGACATCATCATCCACGCCTTCGCTGCACCTTCCTGCGTGTCCAGCATGTACGTCCGGTCCGCCGCGAGGGCGAGCTCCAGCAGCGTTCCCGCGAAGCACGAATCCGGCTCGACCATCGCAAACATCGACCGCGACGAGACGTCCAGTCGTGCAAACGTCCGCCGCATCATTCCAAGCACCTCGCGGATGAACCAGTCGCCCTGATTCGCCAGCAGAAAACGGTCCATCGCCAACACCGCGTCGGCGTCGCCCGTTGTCTTCAAAATCCACAAACCGAGTTCGCGCTCGTCCGTCCGCAGCCCCAAGATGGCATCGTCCAACTCGCGCGCCATCCGCAGCGGCCACCAGTTCGCTCCCTCCGCTGTCGCGCTTTCCACCGTGATTCCGTCGGTCGATCCTGTTTCCGGGGCGCGCACCGTCAGGGTCACCGTCCGCGCCTCGCGATTCAAGTCGGCGTCCACGTATTTGTAATGCCGCCCCGTCTCATCGATTAGCCGTTCGAGCGGCGTCAGCACCACGCCTTTCGCGTTGGACGGGCGATCGCTCGCCTCCGCCAGCTGCAGCGAGCGCTTTTTGATGTGCTCGGCGAACTGTTGCGTCTTCACCGTCTCGTCCACCAATTTCCATTCCTTCGCGCGCTGTCCTTTAACCCCGTCGGGATTCGTGCAAAACACATCCGCATGGTCGCGCCGCACTTTTCGCTTGTCCGTCAATCTGGTCAATCCGCCTGTTCCCGGCAACACGCCGAGCAGCGGCACTTCCGGCAAACTCACGGCGGACGATCGGTCGTCCACCAGCACCAGCTCATCGCAAGCCAGCGCCAGCTCGTAGCCGCCGCCCGCGGTAATCCCATTCAGCGCCGCCAGAAACTTCAGCCCCGAATGCCTGCTCGCATCTTCAATCCCATTGCGCGTCTCGTTCGTGAATTTGCAGAAATTTACTTTCCACGCGTGCGACGAAAGGCCCAGCATATAAATGTTCGCGCCGGAGCAGAAAATCCGGTTCTTGCCGCTAGTGATCACCACGGAACGAATCTCCGGATGCTCAAAGCGAATTCGTTGGAGCGCGTCGTGCAATTCAATATCGACGCCGAGATCGTAGGAATTCAGCTTCAATTTGTAGCCTGGTCGCAAGCCGCCTTCTTCATTTACATCCATCGTCAACGTCGCCACCGGCGGCTCGTAAGAGACCTTCCAGTGTTTGTACCGGGAGGGATCGGTCTGGTAGTCCACCCGCTCCACTCGTGCCTGCGGCTCCTGCGTCAGCGCTGCGTCCACAAAATCCTCCTCAGCCTTTATTGCGAAACTGTCGCCGGCGAAATCACAGGCGCGACCGCCTTCTTCAATTTCGCAAAACTCTGCTTCACTGACTCACCGGACGTATCCAGTTGCCAATCCGCCATCTTGTAGAGCGGTTCACGCGAGTTCAAAATTCTTCGCAGGTCTTCCATCGCTTCGTCATTTTCCGCCATCGCCCGCAGATCGCCCTGCGCCACCACGCGAGACATGTGTTCTTCCGGCTGCGCCTTCACCCAAACCGTGAAACAGTTCGCCAGCAGCCGGTCGTACGTTTCCCGCTCCGACACCACGCCCCCGCCCACCGAAATTACCGCGCGCTCCTTCGAATCCAGCACCCGCTCCAAATTACGCCGCTCAAATCGGCGGTAGCCCGCTTGTCCGTAGAGGGAAAAAATCTCTTCCAACGCCATCCCGGCATCCTGTTCGATTTCGCCGTCCAGTTCGACGAATTTCACACCCAGTTGATCGGCCAACATCGCTCCGAGAGTGGACTTGCCCGCTCCGCGCAAACCAATCAACGCTACCCGATCCCCCTTGGATTTTCGCTCGCCTCGAAATTCGTCTTCTAAACGCAACATCGCTTCGCGCCGCCGGTGCACCGGCAATCGCTCCAGGAATTCACGAATATCGTTCGAGCCTTCCGCATCCGCCGAATGGCTGGGCGCGAACACTTCCGCCAGCGTCACGGCCAGCGCCGTCGCGATCCTTTGCAGCAGCACAACGGAAATGTTCCCGGCTCCCGACTCAAGCTGTGCCAAATGCCTTTCGGAGACGTCGGCTTCGCGGGAAAGCATCTTTCGCGTCATGCCCCGCCGGTTTCGGAATTCGCGCACACGCTGACCCAATAAGGCTAAGAATTCGCTCTCGTGCGGCGGACCGCTCGGGGCCTTTTCGAGGCTAGTTGAGGGACGAGCCTGTAAAGATTCGCGGGCCATTGGAAAGCATTATAATGCATAAATCGGTGGCACCAATCGAAAAAGTGCAACATACTGCCTTTTTATCATTTTCGCGTGCAGAGCTGCTTGAACCCTCCAGACCGTGTCGATTCTGGCAAACTACAGCGTAATCCCCTCATCTTGCTTGTTTACACCAGTGGTAGAGTTTTTCCATGCGCGTTCGCTGTACGCATTGCAATGCTCAAGTGGAAATTGACGACGCGGAGACCACCGGCCGCCGGATGTACCAAATCCGTTGCTGGATGTGCGCGCAAAGCTCAATTGTTGACCTGGTACCCAGGGACACAGGCTCTTCCACCATCATCACCGACCCGGTTTCAGACGAGGAACGGCGCGCGGCCGGCACGCGACTGGATGAGTCCTCCGGCAACCGCAAAGCGGCCCTCGATCTACCGGAGGGTAAATCGATTACAGTCCTTGTGACCGACGGCGCCTCGAAAGGTGTGGAACGCAACCTCACCATGCCTCTCGCGACCATCGGTCGCCTCGGTGGCGGCGCGGACATCGAAGTGGACGACCGGCAGGTCTCGCGGCTTCATTGCGCATTGGAAGTGAAGAGCGATGCAGTTCTACTTCGCGATCTGCGCTCCACAAACGGCACGTACGTAAGCGATCAGCGCGTCCTTTCGGCCAAACTCGAACCACCGGCTGAATTCCGGATTGGCTCGACGGTACTTCGCGTCACCGTCACGACCCACAATTGCTGACGGCGACCGCCGGCTGCCCGAAAAACTTTACATCTGCAACATCTCGCACGCTGCGGTATGCTCTTCCCGCGAGTCACAAATCTAAAGCCAGTTCTGCGGGCTTCACTTCGACATGGCAAGTAGCTCCGCGGTGGACCGGTGGTCAACCTCCTTGGGGGAGAGCTTGGTTCGTGAGAAGCGTGATCTACAACTCGGAATGGACCGCAACATCACCCGCCGTGATTTTCTGAATGGATTCAGCGTGGCAGTCGGTGGGACTCTGGCGTTTGGCAATTCTCACTGGACAGAAACGTTCTGCCTCCCCGCTTCACCGTCAGGAGCTGAAAATTCCGGCGAATCCTACCCGCCCTCCCTCGCCGGCATGCGCGGCACCACCAATGCTGTTATGGAAGTGGGCCATGCCCTGCGCGATGGCAACGAGTGGTCGAATCCCACTCCGGACCAGGAACATTACGATCTGATCATTGTGGGGGGTGGCATCAGCGGACTTTCCGCCGCGTACTTCTACCGCCAGGCGCACGGCCCGCAAGCGAAAATCCTGATTCTCGAAAATCACGACGACTTCGGCGGGCACGCGCGCCGCAACGAATACCACACCGAAAAGCGGATGATACTCGGTTACGGCGGCACTCAATCGATCGCTGGTCCCAAGCTCTATAGCAAAGAGGCGAAAGCCCTGCTTGCCGGAATTGGTATCGAAACGCAACGCTTCTACAAATATTTTGATCGAGAGTTCAATAAGACTCACGGGCTATCCCGCGCTGTGTTCTTCGATAAAAAAACCTTCGGCGTGGACAAAGTTGTCGTCGGCCTCGGAGAATCCTCCTGGCCGGAATTCCTTGCCAAGACTCCGCTATCGGCGGCGGCTCAAAAGGACATCGCGCGTCTGTACACCGATAAGGTGGATTATCTGCCCGGCTTGTCGTCGTGGGACAAAAAGGTTTTGCTCGCACGCACCAGCTACAAAGATTTTCTGCTCAAATATGTGAAACTCGATCCCAGCGCCATTCCGTTTTTCGACACCAGCACCTATGGGCTCTACGGGGTGGGCATCGATGCGGTTCCTGCGGGCGACCTTGCCTTTCTCGGCTACCCAGGTTTCGAGGGCATGGATCTTTCCGGGAAATCGGGTCCCGGTCTTGGTGTGGAGGTCACCAAAGAAGAACCGGAAATCGACGGAGAATCTTCCGACCAACCGGGCGAGCCCTACATCTTTCACTTTCCGGACGGCAACGCCTCCATTGCGCGCCTTCTGGTGCGCTCGCTGATTCCCGCGAGTGCGCCCGGCAACACAATGGAAGACATCGTCACCGCCAGGATGGATTACAGCAAGCTCGACCAGCCGTCTTCTCCGCTTCGCTTGCGCTTGAATAGCACCGCGATTCACGCCGTTAACATCGGCGGTCCCGCCTCCTCGACCGGCGTTGAAGTTACCTACGTCGTGAACGGCAAGCCGCGCGTCGTCCGAGGCGGCACTTGCATTCTTGCCGGCTGGAACATGGTCATCCCGCATATGTGTCCGGAGCTGCCCGACAACCAAAAGGAGGCTCTCGCGTACGGCGTGAAAGTCCCGATCGTCTACACCAATGTGCTGATTCGAAATTGGCAGCCGTTCAAAAAGCTCGGAGTCAGCGGTTTCCGCTGTCCCGGCAGCTATTTCGAGACCGTTACCATGGATTTTCCCGTCAGCATGGGCGACTACCAATTCCCCAGCGATCCAAACGAACCTTGCGTCTTGCACCTGGAACGAGTTCCCTGCAAACCCGGGCTACCCGCGCGCCAGCAGCAAATGGCCGGTCGCGTCCAACTGCTCAGCGCAACGTTTGAAACCTTCGAGCGAAATATCCGCGAGCAACTGAGCGCCATGCTCTCGCCCGCCGGATTCAACGCCGCGACCGACATTCTCGCCATTACGGTCAACCGGTGGCCCCACGGCTACGCCTACGAATACAATTCGCTCTACGACCCCGATTGGCCGGAGGATCAGCAACCCTGTGTCATCGGCCGCCAGCCGTTTGGCCGCATCTCCATCGCCAACTCTGATGCCGAAGCTCTTGCGTACACCAACGCCGCCATCGATCAGGCTTTCCGCGCCGTCACGGAAGTTTCGCGTTTCAAACCGGATGCCGAGACGTAAGATGAACGCCTGAGCCAAACGCGTCGTTCGAACAACGTTGAGCCACAGAGATCCAATTCGCCTGCTTGATCCACTCTTCACTACGGACAATATGCGCGAAGTATTTTCCTCGCAGCGCACGCTGCAGGGCATGCTCGATTTCGAATTGGCGCTCGCCCGCGCTTTGGTGAAAACGCAAAATGCTCCGTCCAGCATCCTTGTGCCCATCGAGCAAAACTGCAAAGCCGAGCTCTATTCAGTGGAATCCATTGCCCGCGAGGCGGCTTCTGCGGGCAATCTTGCGATCCCCTTGCTGAAACTTCTCACCGCCGCCGTCGAGCGCCTGGACAAAAACGCCGGAGCGTTCGTTCATCTCGGCGCCACCAGCCAGGACGCCATCGACACAGGGGCGGTGCTGCAAATTCGCGCGGGCTTGTCGCTCATCGATTCTGCGCTCGTGAAAATCGCTGATCGGCTGGCGATGCTCGCCCAGGAAAATCAATCGACGCTTCTACCGGGCCGTACCTGGATGCAGCAGGGAAGTCCCATCACGCTGGGCCTGAAATTTGCCGGATGGCTCGATGCGATCGACCGCCACCGCACTCGCCTCGCCGCCGCGTATGCACAAGTCTCCTTTCTTCAGTTCGGCGGTTCGGTTGGCACGCTGGCCGCTTTGGGTTCGTCGGGTCCCGATGTCGCCGCTGCCCTCGCTGCTGAGCTGCAACTCGGGCTGCCGTCCGCACCCTGGCATGCGCATCGCGACCGCGTCGTCCACGTCGCGACTTCTCTCGGCCTTCTTGCAGGTACGCTCGGAAAAATCGCGCGTGATGTTTCGCTCATGTCGCAGTCAGAAATCGCCGAAGCCTTCGAACCTGACGGACCGGGCCGCGGTGGCTCTTCCACGATGCCTCACAAGCGAAATCCCGTGGGCTCAGCCGTCATCTTGTCCGCTGCCATACGCATTCCGGCGCTTGTCTCCACGATGCTCTCTGCCATGGTGCAGGAGCACGAACGCGGACTGGGCGGCTGGCATGCCGAATGGGAAACGCTGCCGGAGATTTTCCTGCTCGCTGACGGCGCCCTCTACCACCTCGCCGCGATCCTCGACGGCCTTCAAATCGATCGCGACGCGATGGCGCGCAACGTCGCCGCTTCGAATGGCCTCACGCTGTCGGAAGCAGTGGCTGCGGCGCTAACGAAAGCCGTCGGCAGCGAGGCCGCGCACAAATCCGTCGCCCGCGCCGCACGGTTGGCGTCCGAATCAAAAATCTCGTTGCGCGAAGCGCTCCTCTTGGATCCGTCTGTGGCGGCCCATCTTTCCGCCGACGCAATCGATACGCTGCTCGACGCTAAAAATTATTTAGGTTCGGCGAGAGCGATGACCACGCAAGTTCTCGCCGACCACAAAAAGCGAAAGCTTTAGCGCATATGCCATTTCTTGACGCCAACGGCACAACGGTCCACTACGTTATCGAAGGACCCCAGAATGCTCCGGTGATCGCATTCTCGAACGGCCTCGGCACCACCACGTCGCTTTGGGACGCGCAAGTTGCCGCGCTCGCGGGCAAATTTCGAATTCTCCGGCATGACGCGCGCGGCCACGGCAGGACGAAAACCACTCCCGGGCCCTACACAATCGACTTGCTAGGCCGTGATTTGATCGCCTTGCTCGATGCGCTCGAAATCCCGCGCGTCCATTTCTGTGGTCTTTCGATGGGCGGCCTGATCGGCCAGTGGCTCGCGAACCACAATCCCGACCGGCTGAATTCCGCCACCATTTGCGATACCGCCGCACGCATCGGAGCGGCTGAAATGTGGAACGCACGGATCGCTAAAGTGGAAACCGAGGGTCTGGCCGGCATCGTGGATTCCGTCACGTCTCGCTGGCTTACGGAGCCTTTCATTCAGAAATATCCGCAAACTCTCCAATCCGTCCGCGCGATGCTGCTCGGAAATTCCGCTGAAGGCTACGCCGCCTGCTGTGGCGCGATTCGCGATGCGGATTTCACGAATGCGGCGCCGGCGAAAGTCGCGCCGATGCTCGTCATCACCGGCGCGCAAGACCTGGTCACCACGCCGTCCGACGCCCAATTCCTGGTCGGAAAATATTCGGGCGCAAAATATGCGGAACTCAACGGTGGTCATCTTTCCAATGTCGAAGACGCCGCCGGATTCACACGCGCGCTCAGCGATTTCATTGCTCAGGTGGAGGCATAGACCATGGATGACCGCGACCGTCACGCTACAGGAATGAAAATCCGCCGTGCCGTTCTCGGTGATGCCCACGTCGAAATGGCCGAATCGCACAAGGACGCGTTCACGGCGCCATTTCAGGATTTGATCACGCGCTACGCATGGGGCGAAATCTGGTCGCGTCCGGGTCTCTCCCTTCACAGCCGCAGCCTGATCGTTCTGGCGACGATGATTGCCCTCCACCGAAACGACGAATTTCGCATGCACGTCCGCGCCGCGTTGAATAATCTTGTTACCCGCGACGAGATTCAGGAAGTCCTTCTCCAGTCCGCCATCTACTGCGGGGTTCCTGCAGCCAATGCGGCCTTTCACATCGCCCAGGAAGTATTTGCGGAAATCGACGCGTCCAAATAGTCTGATTGCACGCCGGAATAATTCTCAGGAGATAGGAAAATGGCCATCGAGAAAGTCGGAGTTGTGGGTTGCGGTCTGATGGGATCGGGAATCGCGCAAGTCGCCGCGCGGTCGGGCTGCCACGTGGTCGTCCGCGAAGTTTCGCAGCAAGCTCTCGATAAGGGTTTGCAATCGATCGATAAAAACCTTCAACGCCTCGTTGACAAAGGAACTCTTACCGCCGCCGACCGGGATCAGGCCCGCAGCCGCCTGAAGGGGACTACCGAGCTGGGCGACCTGAAAGACTCGCACCTGATTGTCGAGGCCATCATCGAACAGCTGCCTGCAAAAAAAGATCTCTGGAATGCGCTCGACAAAATCTGTCCGAAGGAAACCATCTTCGCCAGCAACACTTCTTCGCTCTCGATCACCGAAATGGCCACGTTCACAGAGCGGCCCGATCGCTTCCTCGGTCTCCACTTTTTCAATCCCGTTCCCGTGATGAAGCTTGTCGAAGTGATTCGCACCATCGCCACCGATCCGAAAGCCGAGGAATCGGTCGTCGCCCTCACGCACCGATTTGGGAAGACTCCCGTTCGTACCACCGATCGAACTGGTTTCATCGTCAACCGGCTGCTGGTGCCGTATCTTCTCGACGCTGTGCGAGCTCTCGAAGAAGGTGTCGGCTCCATTGAAGACATTGATAACTCCATGAAACTGGGCTGCGGCCATCCCATGGGCCCGCTCACGCTCCTCGATTTCGTCGGCAATGACACCACCTACTACATCGCCAACATCATGTTCGAAGAATTCAAAGAGCGCCGCTTCGCGCCTCCTCCTCTGCTGAAGCGCATGGTTTTGATGGGTTGGAACGGCAGAAAGGCGGGGAAGGGTTTTTACGATTATGCCGATCCGGCCAAGCCGAAACCAATTTCGCTGGCCTGATCGATCGAACGGGAACCAATGATCCGCGAATTTCGAAGAGCCGTGCCGGCTTTACTTCCCGCTGGATAACCTCGCCACCACATCCGGCGGCAACTGTTTCGACTTGATCTTCCCGGGCTTCGCGGCGTCCTTCTCCGCCCATACACGCGTCTCAAAGCCCTCCACCGCCAGCACTTCGCCTTTCAAAAACCGGTGCTTCACCACGAAACTGCTGTTTCGAAATTCCTCCACACTCGATTCCGCCCTCAGTTCGTCCCCGTACGTGGATGGCACGATAAATTTCACCCGCACATCCACCAGCGGCACGCCCACGATTCCCTGCGAGCGGAACAACTCTTGAATCGGCATGCCCGCATTCGCAAAGAGCGCCGTCGTGCAGTCGTCGAACCAGGCCAAATAATTCGGATAGAAAACGATTCCCGCCGCGTCGCAGTGTCCCCACTCCACCAGCAGTTTCTTTTCGCTCACGAACATTTGCCGCGCTCCTCGATTCGCCTTGTCCCACGCATCCTAGCATTCGTGCCGTCATCGTCCAATCGTTCGCATTTATAAAAGTTCTCGCGCTCTGGTATCGTTGATTTTGCAAGCGGCCACGTCGCCCTCGCGCCTCCATGTCAACCTCGCCCTCAATGCGCACACAG
Organism: uncultured Acidobacteriota bacterium; assembly: GCA_963785585.1. Classification (GTDB taxonomy): domain Bacteria; phylum Acidobacteriota; class Terriglobia; order Acidiferrales; family UBA7541; genus Palsa-295. The sequence continues at coordinate 2,867,296 of CAWAVW010000004.1, read as the reverse complement.
GTCGGAATCATCGGAGCCGGACCCGCCGGGCTTTTTCTCTCGCACCTTCTCCAACGCGAAGCGATTGACACGATCGTCGTCGAAAATCGTAGCCGGGCGTATGTCGAAGAGCGCGTTCGCGCCGGCCTGCTTGAGCAAAACACGGTGGACTTGATGCTCGACTTAGGCCTTGGCGCGCGTCTGAAAAAAGAGGGTCTTACCCACCATGGTGTGAAACTCCGCTTCGACGGCCGCACGCACCGTATCGATTTCAACGAACTCGCCGGAGGGAAAGGCGTCACCATCTACGCCCAGCACGAAGTCGTCAAAGACCTCACCGCCGCTCGCATCGCATCCGGCGCTCCAATCCATTTCGAGGTGGCAAACACGAGGGTCGTTGATTTCGAGAGCCCTTCCAATGCGTCAAAACCAAACATTCAATTCGAGGTGGACGGCGAGCAACGGACCGTCTCCTGCGACTTCATCGCCGGCTGTGACGGGTTTCACGGCATCGCTCGCCCTTCGATTCCCGCGAGCGCGCTCAGAATCTACGACCGCGAATATCCTTTCGGCTGGCTCGGCATTCTGGCCGAAGCTCCGCCATCGTCCGACGAACTCATCTATGCGTATCACGATCGCGGCTTCGCGCTGCTCAGCATGCGCTCGCCACAAATTAGCCGCCTCTACATTCAGTGCAAACCCGATGAAGATATCGCCGTTTGGCCCGACGCCAAAATCTGGGACGAACTCCATCTCCGCCTCGCCGCGGAGAATTGGAAACTCACCGAAGGCCGCATCGTCCAAAAAGGCGTCACCGGGATGCGTAGTTTCGTCGTCGAACCCATGCAGTACGGAAAATTATTCCTTGCCGGCGATGCTGCGCACATCGTTCCGCCAACCGGTGCGAAAGGCATGAACCTTGCGGTCGCGGACGTCCAAGTCCTGGCGCGAGCGCTGGCCTATTTTTACAAGACAGGCCGGCGCGATCTTCTCGACGCTTACTCGCAAACCTGCCTCCGCCGCGTGTGGAAGGTGCAACGTTTCTCCTGGTGGATGACCTCCCTGCTTCATCGGTTTAGCACGGACAACGCCTTTGACCACCGCCGTCAGCTCGCCGAGCTGGACTACCTGACCACCTCCCGCGCCGCATCCCAGACTCTTGCTGAGAACTACGTAGGCCTTCCGCTCGAAGAATCGACCACGCCATAACGCTCTATCTCGCTGTGAATATTGGTTTTATGTCCGATTATCGACCCACGCGATTCCGCATCCGGAAGTACCAGTGAAACCACCCGCCTGTCCTATTTGCCAGGCCGCACCTGTCCGATAGTCTAGCCGTGTCGCAAACAGCCCCGCCGCAAAGCTTCACCGCGCGGCGCCACGGGCCAAACGGGGGATTCACAATGTTTTCTGAGGGCTTAGCGAAATCCGCAAAATTCCTGCTGGCGCTGTCGACGGTAGCCACGATCGCGCCGCTCGCACAGTCGCAGCAGTTCCTGCCGTTGCCTTTGCCGCGAATGGAATCCGGGGAAAGCCCGATTGCTTACATGCGTCCGCACTATGTGATTCACGAAGCTGCCGGCGCCAGCCTTGCCACGCCGCCCACGTCCGCTTTTGCGCCCAACGACATCCGCCACGCCTACGGATTTGATCTGGTGTCCAATGAAGGTGCGGGCCAGACGATCGCCATCGTTGACGCCTATGACGACGCCAACATCGAAGCCGATCTTGGCATTTTCAGCAAACAGTACAATCTGCCGTCCTGCACCACCGCCAACGGTTGCTTCCTGAAAGTGTATGCATCGGGTTCGAAACCCTCGGCCAATTCAAGTTGGTCGGTCGAAATCGCGCTCGACGTCGAGTGGGCCCACGCCATCGCGCCCCAAGCCAAAATCGTCCTCGTCGAAGCAAAATCGTACGCGTTATCGGATTTGCTCACGGGCGTTGACGTTGCCGTGCGCCACGGCGCTTCCGCCGTTTCCATGAGTTGGACGACCGCTGAGTTCTCAAGTGAACGCAGCTTCGACAACCACTTCGTCGCCACCGGCGTCACGTTTCTTGCCGCGTCCGGAGATGCCGGGTACGGCGTCAATTATCCGGCCGCCTCGCCGGACGTAATCGCGGTCGGCGGCACATCGCTTACGCTCGATGCCAACAAGAATTACCAATCCGAAACCGCATGGAGCGGCAGCGGCGGCGGCATCAGTGCCTACGAGCACGAAGCTCTGTATCAGGAAGACCTCCCGATTCCGGACGACTCCCGTGGCGCTCGCGGCGTCCCGGACGTTTCTTTCAACGCGAATCCCGGCACCGGCTATGCCATCTACGATTCGATCGCTGTAAGCGGCGCGACGGGTTGGTTCCAGGTTGGTGGCACCAGCGCCGGCACTCCGCAATGGGCTGCTGCCATCGCCATCGCGAATTCGCTCCGTGCGGCGGCGCGCAAGGCAAATTTGGGCTCCGTGAACGTTGCGTTGTATGCCTCTGCCACCGTACCTGCCTCATCTACATCAACTTTCGATCGTTCCGTTCACGGCAATGCTGCGAGCCTCGTCAACCGAGCGACTGCTGCCGGCGCAGGCTACTTTTTCCCGGTCACGTCGGGAACCAACGGCAACTGCGGCAACGTGTGCGACGCACTGAGCGGCTATGATTTCGTCACCGGTCTCGGTACCCCGCGCGCCAGCGCCCTCGTTCCCGCGCTCGCCACGCGCCCGTAATTGTTCGAGCGCCCAGCCCGAACTCGCGACGATGAGGCCCGCCAGCCCATCGTCGCGCCCCGTCGAATGCCCCTTCCATCTTCGGAAACAGCCCGTTCCGCCGTTTCTAAGAAGCCGTTTTCATGGTGTATAGTTTTTTAAGGCGCGGCAATCCAGAAACAACCGGTTTTGCAGCCGATTTAGGAATGCCTCGCTACAGGCCTATCTAAAATGAAACCCTATTTGCAGGTCATGAAGTTTGGAGGCACATCCGTCGGCGACGCCAAGTGCATCGCCAGCGTAGCCGAAATTGTCGATCGCGCCGCCCGCGAATCCTCCGTTGTTGTCGTGGTTTCCGCCATGAGCGGGGTCACCAACACGCTCATCGAAGCCGCCACCCGTTCCGAACTGGGCGACCGCGAGCACGCCTTCGCGCTCCTCGAAAAATTGCGCAAGCAGCACGAAACGGCCATCGCCGCGCTGATAAAAGACCCGTCCACGCGCGAAAAACTCGCCGCGCGCCTCAACGAAATTCTCGGCGACGCCAAGCGCCTGTGCGAAGGCACCGCGCTGCTTCGCCAACTCACTCCGCGCACCATGGACACGGTCTCCAGCCTGGGCGAGCGCTTGTCGGCTCCGCTCGTTGCCGGCGCGCTCATCGAGCGCGGTGTTCGCAGCGAAGCAGTCGAAGCCACGGAATTGATCGTCACCGATTCGAATCACGGCGGGGCGGAGCCGCTGGCCGCCAAAACGCGCGAACGTTGTGAAGCGCGCCTTCGTCCGATTCTTCAGCAGGGAATCGTCCCCGTTGTCACCGGATTTATCGGCGCCACCAGCGAAGGCATCCTCACCACCCTCGGCCGCGGCGGCTCGGATTATTCCGGCACCATTCTCGGCGCCGCGATCGGGGCCAACGAAGTCATCATCTGGACCGACGTGAACGGCGTTCTCACCGCGGACCCTCGCCTCGTCCCGCAGGCACAAACGATCCCGGAAATTTCCTACCGCGAAGCGGCAGAGCTCGCCTACTTTGGCGCGAAAGTGTTGCATCCGAAAACGCTCCGTGCCGTCGCCGATGCCGGCATCCCGGTTTGGATTCGCAACACGTTCCAGCCCAACCACCCCGGCACCAAGATCACTCCGCAAGTGCAGGAGGGTCCGCGCGGCGTAAAGGCTCTTACCGCCATTTCCGACGCTTCGCTGATTTCCGTCGGCGGTCCGGGCATCATCGGCGTGCCGGACGTCGTCGGCCGCACTTTTTCCACCACCGCTGCCGCGCGCGTGAACGTGCTTCTGATTTCGCAATCCTCTTCGCAGAACGACATTTGCTTCGTCGTTCCCGCGGCGGACGGGAAGCGAACCGTGGAAGCGCTTCGTCAACAGTTTGCGCTGGATCTCGCGCACCAAACCGTCGAGCACATCACCCTCGACGCCAACATCTCCATCGTCGCCGTGGTCGGCGAAAATATGCGCGGCACAGTCGGACTGGCCGGTCGCACTTTCATCGCGTTGGGCCGCGAAAACGTGAACCTTATCGCGATCGCTCAGGGCTCGTCGGAGACCAACATCTCCTTCGTAGTCTCCGCGAACGACATGAAGAAAGCCTTGCTCGCCGTACACAAGGAATGGTCGCTCGAGGCGCCCCTGGCGTCCGTAAAATCCAGTGGGCATCAATCGGCGCCGGTGGTTCGCTAGCGCCAATGACCGCTGTTGACGCCAAGTCGGCTCTGCAAATCGGCAGAAAAGCGGCCCAGCGCTGCATATCGCCCGGATGTGAAGCTTCGTTCGGCCTTGCCGAGCGTGTTTACGTCTGTTCCCGCTGCGGCGGCCCGCTCGAAATCGAATTCGATCTCAAAAATGCACAGTCGATCGGCGATCCCAAGACTCTCCGTGCGCGCTGGCAAGCCCGACTCCTCTCCAGCGATCCTCGCGACAAGAGCGGCGTCTGGCGCCATCGCGAACTTTTACCGTTTGACGACAATGCGCCCATCGTCACGCTGTTCGAAGGTAATACGCCACTGTATGACGCCCCCCGGAGCGCGGAGTTCGCGGGTCTGAATGCTCTTCGCTTAAAGCATCAGGGCTGCAACCCGACCGCATCCTTCAAAGACACCGGCATGACCGCTGCCGTCACCCAGGCCGCTTTACTCGGCGCAAAAACCGTCGTCTGCGCCAGCACCGGTAACACGGCCGCCAGCCTGGCCGCTTACTCCGCGCGCGCCGGATTGCAGTGTGCCATCTTGCTTCCCTTTGGGCAGGTCAGCGCCGCAAAACTCGCGCAGAGCATGGACTATGGCGCGGCCATCTGCGAGCTTGATGGGAACTTCGACGATTGCATGCGCATGATTCAGGAACTATCGGACGAGCCGTCGATATACGTGGCGAACTCGATCAACCCTTTCCGCATTGAAGGCCAAAAGACGGTCGCGTTCGAAATTCTCGAACAGACCGATTGGCGCGTTCCCGATCACGTCGTCGTTCCCGGCGGCAACCTCGGGAACAGTTCTGCTCTCGGCAAGGGATTCAATGAAATGCTTCGGCTGGGCTTAATCGACCGGCTCCCGAAGATTAGTGTGATCCAGGCGGAGGGCGCCGCGCCTCTCGCCCATCTATTCGCGAAATGGCAGCAGCACGAAAAAACGTCCCCTGCACCGGACTCGATCGAATTCGTCGAACACCCCAACACGCTTGCTACCGCCATTAAAATCGGCTCACCCGTTTCTTGGAAAAAGGCGATCCGCGCGGTGATTCAATCGCACGGCCAGGTCATCAGCATCACGGAACAGGAACTCGCCGACGCCAAGGCCATCATCGGCCGGGACGGCATCGGCTGCGAACCCGCTTCGGCAGCGACTCTGGCGGGCATACGCAAACTCGTCGCTGCCGGAAAAATTCAGAAAAATGAATTGGTCGTGGCCGTACTCACCGGACACGTACTGAAGGATCCCGATTACGTGAGCCATTATCATCGCGGCACCCTTGCAATCGAGTCGCATGAGCCGGGTAAGCCCGCACAGCGCCAGCCAATCAAAGGCAATTTTGGCAATGCGCCTGTTCGCGTGGCTGCCAACAAGCGCGCCATTCTGGAAAATTTAGATCAGCGCCAGTAGGTGGAAGGCAAGTTTCGGCAACACGGATTTAGATTCGCCGTCGCGCAAAGGATTGCAAGGCAGGCTATGGCCGTCCCGCACCGAACATCGTTTGAAGTTCGCGTTCCCGCATCGGCGGCGAACCTCGGTGCCGGATTTGACTGTTTCGGCCTGGCGCTCGATCTTCACCTCACCGTCCGGGCCACAGTCCACGCGGATCCTGCTTTGCCAACATCCGTTCGCACTCGGGGAGTCGATGGCAGTTCCGATCTCCCTACGTCCCCGCAGCAAAACCTCATCTCTCGAGCCATGCTGCACGCCGCCGATCGCCTCAACGTCCAACTGCCGCCCGTACGCCTCGCCGTACAAAACGACATTCCTATTTCCAGCGGGCTCGGCAGCAGCGCCGCAGCCATCGTCGCCGGTATTTCTCTCGCATTCGCGATCTCCGGCACAAAATTTTCCGAGGATTTTGCGCTGCATTGCGCTTCGGAAATCGAGCATCACACCGACAACATCGCCGCGGCTCTTCTAGGCGGTTTCGTGGTCTCGTTTGTTCGCGAAGACGGCCACATCGTCGCGCTCCGCAGCGGCTGGCCGAAAGATATTCAGATCGTCGCCGTTACTCCGAAAATGGCTCTGGATACGAAAGTTTCGCGTTCCGTGCTTCCAAGCACCGTTCCGCATGCCGACGCCATTCACAACGTCCAACGCGCCGCCCTGTTTCTCGCCGCGCTCGGTTCGGGCCAATACGATTTGATTTGGGACGCAATGCAGGACCGCCTGCACCAGCCCTACCGCCAGTCCCTGATCCCCGGCCTCGCCGAGGCCATTCAGATCCCTCGCGTACCTGGGCTTGTCGGCGTCGCTCTCAGCGGCTCTGGTCCTAGCGTCATCGCCCTGGCAACGCACAACCTTGACCCGATCGCCGCCGGCATCTCACAAAAATTTCGCGCCGCTGGACTGGAATCTGCGATTCGAAAACTGCAGGCTGCCGAAGAGGGAATTGTGATTCACGAGAAACGGCTCACGACCTGTTAATCCACGCACTTTCCGCACTGCGTCGCCACATTTACAATCGAAGGGAATCAAGCACCAGGAAGGGAAAATCCAACTCCAACTCCAACTCCAACTCCAAGACGACGAACGTCTAATGGGATGCGCGAACCGCCCGGCGCAGCAGGAAAACACCAGCCACCCCGATAAGCAGCAGAACCACGCTATTTGGCTCGGGCGCAGATATGGGCGGCGTTCCGGGCGACCCAGGAGATCCTGGAGTTCCCGGCGTCCCCGGCGTGCCCGGCGAAACCGTTCCCGGTCCGCTTGAATACGTCGTCCCGCCTCCCGGCGGAAACCAAAAACCGGGCGGAAGGTACACGGTCCCCATCGGCGGCACACTCGGCGGAATCAGGACCGCAGTTGTCGGGGCCTGCACCACCGGTACGTCGATCGGCATCGCCGCAGCATCCATCGGTCCGTCCGCGGCCGGCAGTTCCATCGCCTCCGGCGCCACATCCCCCGGCGCACCCGCCGGGGCTATCGGTGCAGCTGGAAACGCCGAAACGCGGTTGCCACAGCGAGTCCGCGCCATTTCGTGGCCGTCGGAAATTACGCGCTCGCCTGCCGCCAACAGCGTTGGCCTCTTGGACCAGAAAACTTGATTGCCGATTCGGTACGAAACGTACATCAACTGTGGCTTGCCTAGCCGCACAACCGTGGCGTTGGCCAGCCGGAACCCAGCGTAATGTGCCCGCACCACCGAATCGCTCGCGATGGCCGCGCGAAGCTCCGCGCCATTTGCCACACCGCCGGGAATCACCGAATACGGGTACAGACTGCGAGGCTGACTGGCGGGTTCGGAGACGGAATCGGACAAGAAGCTAGGAGTGGCGAGCAGTTCCCGTTCGGGATCCACAAGCGGAACACGTACGGTCAGTCCGGAGCTACTCCAGATGCCCGGACAAACCCCTATGACCGAAGAAATACTACCCAAGGTGAGTACTGCGAGGGCGGCAAACCTGCGGAAATCGATGTCTTTCAGCAGCCTTACCCCAATTGTAAGGGCTTTACTCATGGACTCTCTTCCAGCAATCCCCATTGCCGGATGTACGGGTCCTTGTTTAGTACGCAATCGCCGCACCATCGCGGTACATCCGAGTGCGGGCGTCCTCCAGAGGGCCGGCTCTCGCAAGTGCAATAGAACCAGTAGTTCTAATTGGAGGGTACCTTGGTACTGCCCAAAGTAACCCAAAGCTCAGGCGAAATTAGGAAGAAGTTTTCCTTTATCGAGGCCGTGCGGACGAAACTGTTTCCCATGTGTGAAAGCTCGAGTCACGATATGTGAATGGCTTTTGCTCACGAAACGAACGGGGGATTCGGTTCGTTGCCGAATGAGAGTCAGGCTACGGCTAACGATATCGGAACTTCACGCGAGCGTTATAGCCGCCGCGCACGGCCCTCGCGCAGCGATTGTCGCCTTGACTTAGCCCGCAACGGCCATCATATGATGGGAAGCGGGGCCGTCATTTGGACGGAGTCCGCCGTGACGAAATCAAATCTGTAACCGTGTGCACCCGGTCCGCCGTCTAATCAAGAGCCGTTAATTCCATTCCCACGAGCACCTTATAATCGCTCGGGCATTCGCGGAGAACTTTCGCGGGAAATTTGCATCATGCGTCCATCCGGATGAATCTGTTCCTTATCTGGATTGGGCGGCCGGCGTTTTGTATCTGGAGGAAAAGCTTCGATGTGGATTGTAAGACTGGCGCTGCGCAGGCCCTACACCTTCGTAGTGACGTCCATCCTGCTGCTGATCCTTGGCCCAGTCTCCATTCTGCGCACTCCTACGGACATCTTCCCCGAAATCAATATTCCGGTCGTCAGCGTCGTGTGGAATTACACCGGCTTGTCTCCTGAGGATATGTCCAACCGCATCATCCTCAACTACGAGCGCGTCCTTACCACCACGGTTAATGACATTGAGCATATCGAATCCCAATCGCTGAACGGTATCGCCGTAGTGAAAATTTTCTTTCACGAAGGCGTGCAAGTGGGCAACGCCATCGGCCAGGTGACCGCCGTTTCCCAAACCATCCTGCGGAGTCTCCCGGCCGGTACTACGCCGCCGCTGATCATTACCTACAACGCGTCCACGGTTCCGATTCTGCAGTTGTCGATGTCCGGCCAGGGTCTCACAGAGCAGCAGCTCGGCGACATCGGACTGAATTTCCTCCGTCTCGGCCTGGTCACCATTCCCGGCGTTGCCGTTCCTTACCCGTACGGTGGCAAACAGCGCCAGGTCCAAGTGGACCTCAACAGCGCCGCGCTGCAGTCCAAAGGTTTGTCGCCGGTGGACGTCTCAAACACCATCAGCGCACAGAACCTGATTCTTCCCGCCGGCACCGCGAAGATCGGACCCTTCGAGTATCAAGTCGATCTCAACGGCTCGCCGCAGACCGTGGACGAACTGAACGACCTTCCCATCAAGACGGTCAACGGTTCGACGGTTTACATCCGCGACGTAGCTCATGTCCGTGACGGCTTTCCGCCGCAAACGAACATTGTTCGTGTGGACGGCAAACGCGCTTCTTTGATGACCATCCAGAAGATCGGCAAATCCTCCACGCTCGACATCATTTCCAGCGTCAAGGCGCTGCTTCCCTCCATCGAAGCGACTTTACCGCCGAATCTGGTCGTTACGCCTCTCTCGGACCAATCCATATTCGTAAAGGCCTCGATCAACGGCGTCATTCGCGAAGGCGTGATCGCCGCCTGCCTCACCGGCCTGATGATCCTGCTCTTCCTCGGCAGTTGGCGAAGCACGTTGATCATCGCGGTTTCGATTCCTCTCTCGATCCTTACCTCGATCATCGTCATGAGCGCCCTCGGCGAAACGATCAACATCATGACCCTCGGCGGCCTCGCCCTCGCCGTGGGTATCCTCGTGGACGATGCAACCGTCGAAATCGAAAACATCAACCGCAACATCGACCAGGGCAAGGAAATCGTTCAGGCGATTCTCGACGGCGCCTCGCAAATTGCCGTACCGGCTCTGGTTTCCACTCTTTCGATTTGTATCGTTTTCGTCCCCATGTTTTTCCTGAGCGGCGTTGCGCGTTACCTGTTCGTTCCGCTCGCCGAAGCCGTCAGCTTTGCCATGCTCGCTTCCTACATCCTTTCGCGAACGATCGTTCCCACCATGGCGAAGTATTTGCTGGCCGCCCAGACCGAAGAGTCGCTCGCGGAAGCTGCCAATTCAAAAAATCCGTTCGTCGTGATTCAGCAGAAATTCGAGCACGGCTTCGAAAAATTCCGCGCGCGCTACCATGGACTCCTCGAAACCTGCATCCATCACCGGATACTGTTCACATTTTGCTTCCTGGGTTGTTGTTTACTTTCGCTTGCCTTAATCCCAATGCTCGGCCAGGACTTTTTCCCCTCCGTCGATAGCGGCGAGTTCAAACTTCACTTGCGCGCCCCCACCGGCACGCGCATCGAGGAAACCGCCGGCCTTTGCGATCGAGTGGACGATCTGATCCGCGAGCAGATTCCCAAAAACGAAGTCGTAAGCATTACCGACAACATCGGGATTCCGTATAGCGGCCTGAACTTGTCTTACAGTAACTCCGCGCCCATCGGTCCCGGCGACGCCGATATCCTGGTGGACTTGTCCAAGGAACACCATCCGACGGCCAAGTACGTCCACGACCTGCGCATCGCCCTGGCCAAAAATTTCCCGGGAGTTACGTTCTACTTCCTTCCCGCCGACATCGTCAGCCAGATTTTGAACTTTGGATTGCCCGCCCCCATCGACGTCCAAATCGTCGGTCGCAATATCAACGCCAACCGCGACTTCGCCGACCATCTCTTGAACAGATTGAAATTCGTCCCCGGCGTCGCCGACTTGCGCATCCAGCAGGTCTTCGATCAGCCCAAGCTTCATTTCGACGTCGATCGCACCAAAGCCGAGCAGGCCGGTTTCACGCAGCGCGACGTCGCCAACAACCTGCTGATCTCCCTCAGCGGCAGCTTCCAGACGTCGCCGACGTTCTGGCTCGACCCCAAAACCGGCGTCAGCTACAACATCGCCACCCAGTCGCCGCAGTACGACATCGACACGCTTCAAAAACTCAACAACATTCCCATCACCAACGGCGGCGCCTCGCAGCCGCAGATTTTCGCGGGACTTGCCTCCCTTACGCGCGGGGCCGAGCAGGGCGTCGTTTCCCACTACAACGTCCAGCCGGTGATCGACATTTTCGGCAGCGTCGAAGGCCGAGATCTCGGCGGCGTCGCCCGCGAAATTCAGCCCATCATTGACGCCAGCAAGAAAGAGCTTCCCCGCGGCACGCAAATCATCGTGCGCGGCCAGATCCTCACCATGCAATCGTCGTTCTCCGGACTGTTGTGGGGCCTGCTTTTTTCCATCGTCCTCGTTTACCTGCTCATCGTCGTCAACTTCCAGTCGTGGCTCGATCCTTTCATCATCTTGATGGCTCTTCCTGCCGCCATCGCGGGCATCGTCTGGCTGCTGTTTCTCACCGGGACCACTGCCAGCGTTCCCGCGCTTACCGGCGCGATCATGTGTATGGGCGTGGCCACCGCCAACAGCATTCTGGTCGTCAGCTTTTCCAAAGAAAGACTCGAAGAAGGGAAGACCGCCGTGGAAGCCGCGCTGGAATCCGGCTCCACGCGTTTCCGCCCGGTTCTCATGACCGCCTTGGCGATGATCATCGGTATGCTCCCCATGTCCCTCGGCCTGGGTGAAGGCGGCGAACAGAATGCGCCGCTCGGCCGCGCCGTGATTGGCGGACTGATGTTCGCCACCGTTGCAACGTTGTTCTTCGTTCCGGTATTTTTCTCCATCGTCCACGGCAACTACAAACACGATGCGTCCGGTACGCCGGAAAATCTGCGGGAGGGCGGCCGATGAAACTCCCGCTTCCTGCATTTCGCATTCAATCGTTTTTGTTGAGGAAACAATGACTGACCAATTGGATCGTTCGCATTCCGAGCCGCCCGCTGGCTCAAGCCCACCGCATCGCCGCGGTCATGGCTGGATCATCGCGATTCTCGCGCTCGTTATCGTCGCGCTTCTGGTAATTGCCGGAGTCCTTCCGCGCCTGCGCGCCAGCGCCGAGGTGAAGAAGGAAACCAACATGCTCGCCGTTCCGTCGGTCATCGTCATGCAACCGAAACAAGGCGCGCCTCAACAGGAAATCGTGCTGCCCGGCAACATGCAGGCCTTCACCGACGCCCCCATCTACGCGCGCACCAACGGCTACCTCAAAAAGTGGTACGTCGATATCGGTGCATTCGTGAAACAGGGCCAATTGCTGGCCGAGATCGATACTCCTGAGGTCGATCAGCAGCTCCTGCAGGCGCGAGCCGACCTCAACACTGCCCAGGCCAATTACAGCCTTTCCCAACTGACCGAGAAACGCTATGACGACCTGAAAAATACCGACGCCGTTTCGAAGCAGGATGTGGACAACGCCCACGGCGACTTTGAGGCGAAAAAAGCGATGGTCGCTTCCGCGCAATCGAACGTGAAGCGCCTCGAAGACACCCAGGCCTTCAACAGAATTTACGCGCCATTCGACGGCGTCATCACCGCTCGCAACACGGACGTCGGTCAACTGATCGACTCCGGCAGCGGAACGCCTGCCAAAGAGCTATTTCACATCGCGGCGATTCACACCCTGCGCGTGTACATCAACGTCCCGCAGCAGTATTCCACCGCTGCAAAGCCCGGCCTTACTGCTGATCTGACTCTCGCCCAATTTCCCAACCGCACGTTTCAGGGCACCCTCGTGCGCAACGCAAATGCGTTCGACATGGCTACCCGCACGCTTCTTGTGGAAGTGGATGTGAAGAACACCACGGGTGAACTACTTCCCGGAGCCTATGCGCAGGTTCATCTGAAACTGCCCACCGCCGTTCCGGCCTACATCGTTCCCGTCAGCGCGCTGATTTTCCGCGGCCAGGGCCTTCAACTCGCCGTCGTTGACTCCGGAAATAAAGTGAAACTCACCAGCGTCTCTCTCGGCCGCGATTTCGGCACCGACGTGGAGATCGTCAGCGGTCTTACCGGCGAAATGAATGTGATCATCAATCCACCGGACTCCGTTGTCGAAGGCGAAGAAGTGCAGATCATCCCGAATCCTGCAACGCAGCCAAAGGCGGCCGCCAAGTGACGCTGGGTTCCAAACGCGCGAACGCACCGGTGAAGCGAACCCTCGGCATTTCCGTTGCGATCATTTCGCTCTGCGCCGCTGGTTGTACGGTGGGCCCGAAATATGCGCGCCCCACCGCCGAAGTCCCCGCGGATTTCAAGGAAACGCCCGCGAATTTCAAACAAGCGCAACCAAGCGATGCCGTTGCAAAAGGGAAATGGTGGGAGGTCTATCAGGACCCCCAACTCAACGCTCTCGAAGAACAAATCAACGTCTCGAACCAAGCGCTAAAATCTGCAGCCGCTCAATTTGCCGAGTCGCGCGCCGCCGTCCGAATCTCGCGCTCGGCCCTGTTTCCCACCGTCGGCGTCAGCCCGTCCGTCGGTCGCGACGAGCAATCGGTCAACAAGCCGCTCTTCAACAAAACCACCGAAGCCCGCTCGTACAACGATTTCCTGCTTCCCGTCGATGTTTCCTACGAGCTCGATCTCTGGGGCCGCGTCCGCAACACCGTGACCGCCAGCCGCTCGGAAGCGCAAGCCTCGGCCGCCGATCTCGCCGGCGTGAACCTCAGCCTCCACGCCGAACTGGCTCTCGATTATTTTCAGATGCGCGGCCTCGACGCTCAGGAAAAGCTCCTGCTCTCGACCGTCGATTCCTACCAAAAGGCTGTCGATCTCACCAACAGCCGTTTCAAAGCCGGAATCACCTCCGCCGTCGATCTTGCGCAGGCTCAGACGATTCTCGAAACGACGCGCGCCCAGGCAGTCGATGTCGAAGTCCAACGATCGAGCTACGAGCACGCCATTGCCGTTCTCGTCGGCCAACCCGCTTCCACTTTCCACATCGATCCGTTGCCGCTCGATATTCTGCCGCCGAGCGTCCCGCCGGGGCTTCCTTCGAATCTCCTCGAGCGCCGTCCGGACATCGCCGCCGCCGAGCGGCGCGTCGAAGAAGCGAACGCCAATATTGGCGTCGCCCGCGCTGCCTACTACCCGCTGGTGACTCTCGGCGGTTCCGGCGGATTCGAAAGCGCCGTTTTCACTACGCTCCTGCAAGGGCCATCCGGTTTTTGGTCGCTCGCCGGGCAAGCCGCCGAAACCGTGTTTGACGCCGGAAAGCGCCGTGGCACCAACGAACAAGCGCGCGCCGCCTACGACAAATCGGTGGACGATTACCGCCAGACCATCCTTGTCTCCTTCCAGGAAGTCGAAGACAATCTCGCCGCGCTGCGGATTCTCGAAGAGGAAGCTGCAAAAGAAGACGCCGCCGTCGCTGCCGCTCGCCATTCCGTGGATTTGTCCGTAACGCGCTACAAAGGCGGCGTCACGAACTATCTGGAAGTCACAACGGCGGAAACAGCCGCTCTCAACGACGAAGTCACCGCCGTTACCATTCGCACCCGCCGCGTCGCGGCCAGCGTCCTGCTGATCAAAGCCATCGGCGGCGGTTGGGATAAGTCCCAAATCCCCACCGTCTAGCCTGAATTTTCTCTGCGCGGACTCCCCTCGCGAATCGAGTGATCGTACTCGACCTTCTTCGCACGAATACCGACGTTCCTCTACCCACACCCGCGCCACTGTGATAAAGATGTCCCCGCATAAACAACCAAAACAAAATGGTCCCGCAGGAAAAATCCGCCGCTCGCCGAAAATCAAAATCCTCCGCCGTCACTTTGCGCGACGTCGCGGCCGAAAGCGGTGTCTCGCCCGCCACCGTCTCGATCGTCCTCAATAACGCGCCCCTCGCGCGCTACATCCCGTCTTCCACGAAAGATCGCATCGAACGCGCCGCCAAAAAACTTTCCTATCGCCCGAAAGTTGTGTCGCGCTATCTCAGCGCCAAGCGCAATCGCACCGTCGGCGTCATGGTCTTCGACATCACCGATCCCTTTTGCACCCTGATTCTTCGCGGGATCGAAAACACTCTGTACCAGGCCTCGTATCTGCCGATTCTCACCGATGTGCACAACCAGCGCGGCAGATTCGAGCGATACCTCGAAATGCTTCTCGCCCGCCCCGTCGAAGCCCTCATCTTCGTCGCCAACTGGCTCTTCGTCGATGTGGACTTGCTTGCCGACATCGAGAAACGCAATATTCCCGCCGTCATGATCGGCAACAAAATCGGCTCCCCCTCGGTCAGCTCCGTTATGGTCGATAACGAAGCCGGCGCGCACCTCGCGCTCGAACATCTCTACGCTCTCGGCCATCGCAAGATCGCTTTCATCCGCGGCCCCAAGATGCTCGCCGATAGCGCTCCTCGTTGGCGCGCGGTGCGCTCCTTCGCACGTTCCGTTGGCCTGGAACTCGATCCCACTCTCATTCTCGACCTTCCCGATTCGCTCGATCCCAATTCCGGCTACGACGGCGGGCTCCGCCTTACCGAAGAATTGCTCAAGCACAAAAAGCGTTTCACCGCGCTCATGGCCTTTGACGACAACACCGCCTTTGGCGCCATTCGCACTCTCACGCGCGCCGGCTTGCGTGTTCCGGAGGATTGCTCGGTGATCGGATTTGACGATGTGCCTCCCTCCGGCCTGTCGGTTCCTTCGCTCACCACCGTTCGCCAACCCATGGAAGCGATGGGCACGGCCGCCGTCGGCATTATCATGGAGGGAATTAACGCCGCCATCGAAGACCGCGAATTCACTTCGGTGCAGCGTCAGCTGGCGCCCGAACTGGTCGTCCGCGAATCCACGCGCGCGGTGTAGCAGGCTTGTCCTTCGCGCGAAGGCTGCGCCGTGAAGCTTTTGGCTTGACTCTGGCGCGTGCAACGCAATAATGCTTGAGTTTAATAAAATTTAATGAACGTCCTGCGCCGGTGCCGCGGCGGCGTGCGCGCCGCCAATTCGATCGACGAGTAATCAGGAGACGCGTTTCATGCCGTTCAAAAGACATTCCATCGCAACACCCGTCTTCGCCTCCGCTCTTGTGCTGGCAGCCGCGTTCTTTCCGGCGCCCGCGCGCGCGCAAGCCGGACCGGCGCCCGACTCCCGCCTCTATCTCCACTCCGGGTGGACTCTCCAGTCCTCCTGCCAATTCACCGGTGCCGGCGAACAAATTTCCGCGCCGGGGTTCAAGACCGAGGGATGGCACTCGACCAACGTCCCGTCCACGGTTGTGGCCGCGCTCGTTGCCGACAAAACCTATCCCGATCCGTACTTCGGCATGAACCTTCGCGACATCCCGGGCACCACATACCCGATCGCTCACAATTTTTCGCGATTGCCGATGCCCAAAGACAGTCCGTTTCGCTGTTCCTGGTGGTACCGCACCGAATTTAAGCTTCCCGGAAATTACGATGGCCGCCGCGTCTGGCTCAACTTCGGCGGCATCAACAATCGCGCCAACATCTGGTTCAACGGCCACCAGGTCGCCGGACAACAAGACGTTGTCGGTGCGTATCGTACCTACGAATTCGATGTCACTCCGTTTCTGGCACCCGCGGGGACCGCAAACGTCCTCGCCGTGGAAACGATCGCCCAAACCGAAAAAGACCTCGGCATCAACTGGGTCGATTGGAATCCCGCGCCGCCTGATAAGGATATGGGACTGTGGCGCGACGTGTGGCTCGCCGAAAGCGGTCCCGTCGCCATTCGCTATCCTACTGTCGCGACGCATTTCCCCACGTCTTCGCTCGACCAGGCCAACCTCACCGTCGAAGCCGAACTGCGCAACGCGACGAACGCCGCCGTTACCGGAAATCTTGACGGTGCGATGGGCGCAATAAAGTTTTCGCAGCCTGTCACGCTCGCGGCGGGCGAGACCAAAGCCGTTCGCTTCACGCCCGAGCAATTTGCCCAACTCCAAATCAAGGCCCCGTCGCTCTGGTGGCCCTATCAGATGGGCGCCCAAAATCTTCAGAATCTCGAACTACGCTTCACCGCGGGCAACGACATCTCGGACGCTCAATCCGTCCGCTTCGGCATCCGCGAGATCACCGCGCATCTCAACGACAAAGGCGCTCTTCAATTTGCCGTAAACGGGCAAAACATTTTGATTCGCGGCGGCGGTTGGTCGCCCGACATGCTCCTTCGCCAGGACATCCCAACCCTCGAAACTCATTTCCGTTACGTCCGCGAAATGAATCTCAACACCATTCGGCTGGAAGGGAAACTCGAAACGAAAGAGTTTTACGACCTTGCCGACGAGCGCGGCGTGCTGATCATGGCCGGTTGGTGCTGCTGCGACCACTGGGAAGACTGGAAGCACTGGCAAACGGGCGACATCGACATCGCTACCGCTTCGCTGCGTTCACAGGTGTATCGAATGCGCAGCCATCCGAGCCTGATGATGTGGCTCAACGGCAGCGATGGCCCTCCGCCCGCTGACGTCGAAACTGCGTACATCAAAGTGCTGAAGGATCTCGACTGGCCGAATCCCTATGTGTCATCTGCTTCGGAAACGCCGACCAAAGTCACCGGAAAATCCGGCGTGAAGATGACCGGGCCGTACGACTACGTCCCGCCCGATTATTGGCTCACTCCCGATAACAAACTGGGCGGTGCATGGGGATTTAACACCGAGACCAGCCCGGGCCCCGCGCCCCCCGTCGCCGAATGCCTGCGCAAATTTCTGCCCGCCGATAAAGTCTGGCCCGAAAATGATTTCTGGAATTATCATGCCGGTGGAGAGGGCTTCAAAAATCTGAAACACTTCGATGACTCCATGAAAGCAATCTATGGCCAGGCCACCGGACTCGACGATTTCGAAATCAAATCGCAAGCCATGGCCTACGAAGGCGAGCGCGCTATGTTTGAGGCCTACTCGCGCAACAAGTACTCCACCACCGGAATCATTCAGTGGATGCTCAACAACGCCTGGCCCTCCACCATCTGGCATCTTTACGACTATTACCAGCAGCCCGCCGGCGGCTTCTTCGGCACCAAAAAGGCCTGCGAGCCCATCCACATTCAGTATTCCTACGACGACAACTCGATCGTCGTCGTAAACAGCCGGTACAAGAATTTCTCGGGACTCGCCGTCAGCGCCAAACTCTACGACCTGAATCTCAAGGAGAAATTCTCAAAGCAAACCGCGATCGACGTCGATTCCGACGGCGTAGAAAAAGCCTTCACAATTCCTGACGATGTATTCGTACCCGCGTCCGGGGCTTATTTCCTGAAACTCGAACTGCGATCCCCCGGCGGCAACCTGCTCAGCTCGAACTTTTACTGGCTCTCCGGCGATCGCAATCAATACGATTGGGCCAAGACGACCTACCAATTCACGCCTGTCGCAAAATATATCGACCTCACCGCGCTTCAAACCTTGCCCAAAACAACCATCGATGTAGTCGGCAGCATCATGCCTTCGCCCGATGGACCGGTTGCCCACGTTCAGGTGAAGAATCCCGGCAACAAGCTCGCATTTCAAATCAGGCTCGCGATTCGCAAAACCGGCCAGGAGGGCGAAATTCTTCCAGTATTCTGGGAAGACAATTACATCTCGCTACTTCCCGGAGAAACGCGCGATTTGACCGCGCAATATTTGCCCGCAGCCGCCGTATTCGGCGGAGTCGAAATTCGCGTCTCCGGATGGAATATCGATCCGGCGACCGTGCCTCTCAAAGAAGGCCGCGGAGTGCCCGGCGCCGCACCCGCAGGAGGGAACTGATGTCCGCCGATTCCAATACGACGTCCGCCGCCGATCCTCGAACCTATCCAAAGGAAATGCTTCGCGAAATCTACGAGCAGCCCCGCGCCATTCGCGACACCATTCGCGGGAACGTCGAGGGCGACGTTATTTTCCCGAACTCGCTGAATCCCATCGAAAACGCGCTCTTCGCTTTCAAGAAAATCATCATCGCCGCCAGCGGCTCCAGCCGCCATGCGGGGCTTGCCGGCGAAATCATGATCGAAGACCTGGCCGGGGTTTCCGTCGACGTCGAATACTCAAGTGAGTATTGCTACCGCTCCACGCATGCCGGAGCCGATCCCATCGTCGTCGTCATCACGCAGTCCGGCGAAACCGCGGACACCACCGCCGCCCAGCGCGAAGCCCTCAACCGCGGCGCAAAAACGGTCGCCATCTCCAACGTCTCCAATTCCACCATCTCCAACGAAGCCAGCGCTTCGCTGCTCACCCATGCCGGCGTCGAGAAGGCCATTCCAGCGACCAAGAGTTTCACTTCGCAACTCACGCTCCTGTATCTTTTCGCTTTGTTCCTCGCCCGCAAACGCGGCCGGATGACTTCCGAAGTCACTCGCACCCACTTGAATTTCCTCGCCGAGGTTCCCACCTCGATCGAAAAATCTCTCAGCACCTGGGATTCCCAGGCCGCTGGTTGCGCACGCGCCTACCAGCAATCAAAAGCGTTCCTGTTTCTCGGCCGCAGCGTTCACTACGCCATTGCCCGCGAAGGCGCGCTCAAACTGAAGGAAATTTCCTACGTGCAAGCCGAAGGACTGCCCGTCGGCGAGCTTCGCCACGGCCCCAACGCGCTCATCGACGAAAAATTGCCGGTCATCGCTCTTGCTACCCGTGATCCGCTTGACGCCGACTCCGGTCTGCGCTACCGCAAAACTCTCAACGTCCTCGAATTCGTAAAAAAGAGTGGGGGCAAATCGATCGCCATCGCTACCGAAGGCGACCGCGAAATCACCACGCTTGCCGACCGCATCATTTACGTTCCTTCGGCGCCCGAACTCTTGCTGCCGATTCTCGAAGTCGTCCCACTCCAGCTCTTTGCGTATCATTTCGCCATGCTCAACGGCTGCGACGTCGATAATCCGCGGAACCTCGTCAAGTCGGTTGGCGAATGAGCGAGCCACTCCAGGCGCAGTCGCCTATAAAACTCCGCCGCGTCCTCGGTCTCTGGGACCTCATCATCATCGGTATCGTTATCATCCAGCCGATCGCCCCGATGGGCATCTACGGAGTCATCAGCAACGACGCCCGCGGCCACGTCGTCACCACCATCCTGATCGCCATGGTCGCCATGCTTTTTACCGCCGTCAGCTACGGCAAAATGGCCCGCGCCTATCCGTCGGCCGGCTCGGCGTACACCTACGTCGGCCAGGAATTGAATCCCGCGCTCGGTTACGTCACCGGTTGGGCGATTGTGATGGATTACATTCTCAACCCGCTGATCTGCACCATCATCTGCAGCCAGCTAACCCAGAATATTCTTCCGTTCCTGCCGTACTGGACGCTCGCTGTTTTCTACGCCGGTGCGTTCACGCTGCTGAATATCCGCGGCATCAAGACATCCGCGCGCATCAATGACGTGATGGCCGCGGGAATGACCATCGTCGTCGTCATCTTTTTTGCCTTCGTGATTCATTTCCTGTGGGGACTGCATCAATACGGTCACGGATTCTTTACCCGGCCGTTTTACAACCCAGCTACCTTCAGCTTCAAGAGCGTTTTCCACGGTACTTCTGTCGCCGTGCTCACCTACATCGGCTTTGACGCCATCTCTACCTTTTCCGAAGAAGTCGAAAACCCCCGGCGCAACATCATGCTCGCCACCGTCCTCGTCTGCCTGATCACCGGCGTACTCGCTTCTCTCGAAGTGTATGCTGCGCAACTCGTCTGGCAGGACCAGCCATTTTCCGAGGACAAAATCACGTCCGCGTTTCCCATCGTCGCGCAGACTGCCGGCGGCTACTTTCTTTTTCAGCTCATCAACTTCACGATCCTGATCGCCAACATCGGCTCCGGTATGGGGTCGCAGCTCGGCGCCGCGCGCTTGCTCTATGGCATGGGCCGCAGCGACGGGATTCCCAAAAAGTTTTTCGGGGCAATCGATCCGAAATTCCGGGTTCCGCGCAACAACGTGATTTTCGTGGGAGTTGTAGCTCTGGTGGGCTCTTTTCTGATTACTTACGATCAAGGCGCCGACCTGCTGAACTTCGGCGCTCTTCTCGCCTTCATGGGCGTCAACATCGCCGCCCTGGTCCGTTACTACATTCGCGCTGAGAAGAAAAACACTCTGAATTTGCTGTCTCCGCTTCTCGGGTTTCTGATTTGCGCCTTCATCTGGAGCCATCTCAGCGGTCCCGCCCTGAAACTCGGCGCCGTCTGGATGGTCATCGGCATCGCCTACGGCGCCGTCAAGACCCGCGGCTTCCAGTCGGACCTCGTCAACTTCGACATTCCGCCCGACGAGTAACCGTCCTCGCACCGCCCCTGCGCTCACGAACCAAACACAAACATTGCAGCCTTAGCGAAAACCAGCATTATGGATTGGAGCTCTTTTTGTTCTTGTAGTCCTGATCGATGTTGTTCAGCTGTCGCTGCAGTGCCTTGTCGTCAACGACGGACGTCGTCGTACAAGTCTTCCTCATGGTGCCGCTGCCGTCCCGAGTCGGCATGGTGTTGCAGTCCGTCTTCGTAGTCATCGGCGGATACATAAACGCGGATAGCCGTTGGAACTCGTGCACCAGCTCTTCGTCGTCGGCACCCACCATCTGGCTTACCTGGTAAACGTCGTCGTGTGTCATCGTGTACGAAGTCAGAATCGCCGCCTGGTGCGCGTCCTTTGGTGTGCCCACGCCGTCGATGTAGCACTGGGTGAGCTGCCACACGTCCCAGGGATCTCTGGTTCCCAGGTTCGCCTTCAGAATTCCGAAGCCTTTCACGGGATCCTTGGGCGTCCCTTGCCAACCGAAGAGCAGCGTCGTCGCGTAAATTACCTTCGCGCGGACGCTCCCCAGATCCATCGCCGTCTGCAGCCAGCAGTCGCCACGTTTCATATCGCCCGTGCGGTATGCGTATCTTGCGATTTCGATCGCTTGCGTGGCCTGGGTAATCGACTTATCCGCGCAAGCGCGCTTCGCATCCGTGGGAGTAATAGCATTCTCCGGCAGCAAAATGGCCCGCACTTCCTGCGGATACGACGCGTAGACCTCAGCCGCGCCGGGCGGCAGCAAAATATTCGGATGGGTTTTCGAATGTCGCGGCGCTTGAAACTGGCCCGCGGCGAATTCGCTCATCCTGTTCGAAGGCGCGTTGCTCCACGAGGCGGTCCAGGTCAATTTTCCGGAGTGGCTGTAGCCCACTTCCCAATCCAAAGTGCCGTCCTTGATGCTGGCTCCGTCGGCTGCGATTGTGCCTCTCATCGTGCCTTGGACAGGAAACACGCCATCCACGGCCGTCGCGCTCTTGAATTGCAGTTCCACCCGGTCGCGTTCCCACGTGGTGATCCAGTATCGTGTGGCAAGGGCCGTCTCATTCACGTGGCGGCCTTCGTAGTACTCCCCGGCCCAGGTCAAGTTGTCACAGCCCGTTAGGATGCATAACTTCATCGTTTTTGGTGGCGCAAGATCTTCTTGCGCGAACGTGCCCATCTGAAATCCAAGCACGCACAACATCAGTGCAAAAAAAGCGCATATAAATCGCCGGTCCACCTCTCACCTCCCCACGCTAGCTCGAAATTGAACCGGGCCCCGAATCCAAAACTTGCGACGTCCGCGCGGCGCCGAAAACGGCCGTGATCCCCACCGCCGCGAGCAAAACCACAATCGGGTCGAGCGGATGCCGGTACCGCAAAAGTGTCCGCGTCAAATAATAAATCACCGGAAATATCACCGCCCAGCTTCCCAGCATCCACCACGCGGCCTCGCGCCTTCTCCACAAAACATACACGCCTGCGAAGGCGGCGATCGCCGTCAAAAAATTCGTCGCCACCACCAGACGCACCACCCACGACTCCGTATCCCAAAATCCCCGCCACGGATTCTCTAAACCTGTCCAAAACGCCGCGACTCTCCGCAAACTCAATACCGCGTACATTCCCGGATGCGCCGCGATAAATTCCCGCGCTTCTGCGCCCTTCGTGCTCATGAACGCAACTTCGCCCTGGCGGAAGTATCTCCGCATGTCCTCGCGCTCAGGATTCGCTACCGCCCGCACGGTCGAACTCGGGTCGTACATCTCGTTGTTCCCGAGCCACAATTGCAGCGGAAGCGTCGAACGCAGCGGCACCCATCCATGAAACGCCCGGTAATTCCTGACCGTCCACGGAACGCAGCACAACACCACGATTCCGGCTACCACCGCCGCGTTGCGCAGTGGTAGAGCCGATACACCGGCTCCAAACCGTCGCATACCGCCATCGTGCGTCACGCCGTGAATCGGCACCATCGCCCACAGTATCAAAAAGGGCAGCACAGCTCCGAGCGACGGATTCGTCATCATTACGAATCCCCACAGCAATCCATAGCCGCACCAACCTCTTAGCCGCGAAGTCTTTGCCACGCCCATTGTTGCCCATACCAGGCAAGCCGCCAGCAGCGCCGATAGCGACGTATCCCACACCCACTGGAAGGGAATTATGATCGCGGTCGGAAGCAGCGCCCACATCCACCCCGCCGTCGCCGCCACCACCGTCCCTCCCAGCCGTCTCCCCACGGCGAATATCGGCACGCACGCCGCCATCGCAAACAAGATATTCAGCGCAACCGTCGCATAGAACGCGTGCGGCGTTCGAATTCCATAAACTTTAAATATCCCCGCCACAATTCCCGGGTACACGGGCGTCAACCACGCTGTCTGCCCCGTCTCCTGCAGAAATGGCGAACCAAATCCGCGCCCCTGCGCCAGCGAATACGCAATGTTTCCGGTCTCATTCGCGAAGGGCACCAGGCCGACGAGATTCGCCGGCATCTGCCGCACTTGCGACCACGCGTACCACGCCCGCACCGCAAACGTCACCGCCATGATCAACGTCAGCGACGTCGCGACTCCCACAATCCGCTTTTTGAAGCTCACTTTCATTCCGCGCTCATCGCCTCGACTTGCAAAAAATCTAATCCTCGCGGCTCGCCCGCATCATCGAATAAGATGAACCACCCGCTCGCATGCGTGTGGTGCAAACAATATGCCTGCTCCCCACAAAGTCGTTATCCTCGGCGGAGGCTTCGGCGGCCTCAGCGCCGCGCAAGCCCTCAAGAACGCGCCGGTAGACATTACGCTGGTAGACCGCTGCAACTATCATCTCTTTCAGCCGCTGCTCTATCAGGTTGCCACCGGTTCTCTCTCGCCCGCGAACATTGCCGGCCCCCTCCGCCAGATTGTTCGCAAACAGAAGAATACCCGCGTCCTGCTGGCCGAAGCCGTCCATGTAAACCCCATTGATCGCGTCGTCAGTCTCACCGACGGCCACGTCGAATACGATACGCTGATCGTTGCCACTGGCTCTACGCACCAGTATTTCGGCCATCCCGAATGGGAGGAATTTGCGCCAGGCCTGAAAACCATTGACGATGCGACCGCCATGCGCGCCCGCGTCCTCTCCGCTTTCGAAGCGGCCGAGCGCGAGCGCGATCCCGCCAAACTCGCTGCCTGGATGACGTTCGTAATTGTCGGCGGCGGTCCTACCGGCGCGGAACTCGCCGGCGCTCTTGGCGAAATCGCTCACGACACCCTGGTCCACGACTTTCGCGACATCGAAACTGAGCGCGCCCGCATCATCCTCGTCGAAGGCACCGATCGCGTCCTGCCCAGCTACCCCAGGAATCTTTCCGCCGACGCCCAGCGCATGCTCGAGCACCTCGGCGTAACCGTCCGCACCGGCGCAATGGTCATCGACGTGAAAAAAGACTCCGTCACGCTGAAGGAAGGGGACAAGACCGAAGTCATTCCCACTCGAACCGTCCTGTGGGCCGCCGGAGTTCTTGCTTCGCCGCTCGGCGTCGCGCTCAGCAACGAAGTGGGCGCCAAGCTCGACAAAGCCAATCGCGTGATTGTCGAGCCGGACTGCAGCATCGCCGGTCATCCGGAAATTTTTGTCATCGGCGATCTTTCGAATTTCAGTCACGACAAAGGCAAGCCCCTCCCCGGCGTCGCCCAGCCTGCCATGCAGCAGGGCAACTATGTCGGCAAACTGATCCGTGCGCGACTCAACGGCAAGACGCTCCCTCCGTTCCATTATTTCGACAAGGGAAATCTCGCCACGATCGGACGGGGAAAAGCGGTCGCCGATTTGAATTTCACCACGCTGTCCGGATGGCTTGCTTGGATGGTCTGGACCTTCGTCCATTTGGTGTACCTGATACGGTTTCAGAATCGCTTGCTCGTCATGACCCAGTGGGCGTGGCTCTATCTCACCTTCGATCGTTCTGCACGCCTGATCACCGGCAAGAATCCGTTGCCCCTTGATCTCTAGCGACGGTTGGCGGCTCGACGGCGTCGCAACCTACACCGCGCCATCTTTCGTCGCTTTCACCCTTCCGCTGCGAATCGCTTTTCGCAACAAATCGAAGTCTTTCTCCGTCTGTTCCGCATACGCCACCGCAAACTTCGCTACGGCTTCATCGAACGCCGGGCTTTTCCCCATGTACCCGCCGATCTTCGCCGAGTCGCCCGTCCGCGCATGAGCGCGCGCCAGCGCCCATCCGCAGATCTCCACATATTCCAGCCACTCCGACTTCGTCGTCTCATCCAAATCAAATTTCATCTTCATGTCTCGCAGTTGCCGGAAATAATAGAAGCGCCCCTCGTCGTCGTGCGTCCACCCCAGAAACACATCGCTCGCCGATTGCAGCATTCGCTGCCCGGTCACCACGCGCTCGCCCTGATTCTTGTATCGCGACGTACCCGCATACGGATCCAGCACCGACGCTCTCGCTTCCTTGAACTGCAGAAACAACGGATCGTCCTGGCCCGCCATCAATAGTGCCACATCGCAGCGCGTCCCCACGCTGCCTATCCCCACCACTTTCCGCGCGATATCCACGATCTTGTAACGGTCCAGAATCACCCGTTTTTCCTCGGGCAAAGTCAGCCGGTACCGCGCAAACAGCGCCCGCACGTGTTTGTCGATGGATGCGATCTCCGGAGGGTGATACACCAGCGGCGGCCTGTCGATGATCTTCCGTCTTCCGTCCACGCTCTTCGTAATGCGCGGGAAAATGTATTCGGACATCTGCTTCATCGCCGCTCGTTCCTGTGCCTCCCAGAATTTCTTGTCTTGTTCTTTCTTCGCGTACTCGACGAAAATATCCGCATCCAGATGCGAGTACCAGGCTTCGAGCGCGCGCATCTCCGCGTACTCGCGCATGTGTTTCCTGTACGAACGCACGGTTGCTTCCGCTGCGTCGCCGCAAGCCCTGCCGCCCGCGCCGATGTGCCTTCCTGCCAGCACCACGCTCGCCGCGAGTCGCTTCACATCCCATTCCCATGGGGCGGGCAAAGTTTCGTCGAAATCGTTGATGTCGAATACCAGCAGCCGTTCCGGCGACCCGAACCCGCCGAAATTCAGCAAGTGAGCATCGCCGCACGCCTGCACGTGAATCTTCGTCGCGGGCGTTGCCGCCAAATCCGACGCCATTACAATCGCCGCGCCCCTGTAAAACGCAAACGGCGACACTCGCATGCGCCCGTACCGTATCGGCAGCAGCTTTTCCACGCGCCCTTCATCCGATTTTTTCAGCAGCGCCACGGGATCGGCGCGGTGCGGAGATGGTTTCCACTGCGCGTGTGCGTTCCGCGGCACCCTGTCGCGCAGCTTCTTGCCTTCCTCCATGCGCTCTTCCAGGGAAGGCCCCAGCAAATGCGCGGTCTTCTTCGCTTTGGATTTCATCGATCGCCCTTCTTCATCAACGCGCCAAACGGCAGACCTGTGCGGGAATCCATCTCAAATGAGGGAAGATTCTGTTCTCGTTTCGTGGGGTGAGTCAATAGCGGGGAACTGCCATTTATTTCTGCTTTCTCTCTTGCGATCGAAGCTTGCAGGGGCGACGGCCATTCGGCGCCCGTTTTCTACCGTCCGGCCTTTTCAAACAAATAGTGCGATACGATCCATTCCTGCCCGCCGCGATAACCCCACAACTCCGCGCAAGCCATGAAAAAAATCCGCCATCGTACCCACCATTTCGTCGCTTGTTCCGCGGCGTACGTGCTCTCAAACAGAGGCATCAGCTTCGCGCGATTCGCATCCATATTTTTCAGCCACGCTTCCGCCGTCTTCTGATAATGCGTCCCATTTACCTGCCAATGCTCGCGAACCCGCATGTCGCGCGAAAAATGGAAAAATAAATCGTCGCTCGGCATAATCCCGCCGGTAAAGAAATGCTGCGCCATCCAGTCGCTCGAGTCCCTCACCTCAAACGGATACGCGAACCGCGTATGCGCGAAAATATGCACGAAGAGGAGCCCGTCCGCCCGCAGCCACGAGTCCACTTTGGCCAGCAGCTTTTCGTAATTCCTCATGTGCTCGAACATTTCCACCGACACGACACGGTCGAACTGCCCGCCCGCTTCGAACTCATTCATGTCCGCCGTCACGATCGAAAGATTGCGGACGCCTCGCCGCTCCATCTCATTCTCGATGTACATACGCTGCGTTCTCGAATTCGAGACGCTCACGAACGAACTGTTCGGGAATTTCTCCGCCATGTAGAGCGAAAGCGAACCCCATCCGCAGCCCAATTCGAGCACGCGCTGCCCGTCTGTCAGTTGCGCTCGTTCGCATGTCATCGCCAGCATCACTTCTTCGGCATCGTCAAGCGTGGTTACACCTGCCGCCCAGTAAGCGGAGCTGTATTTCAGGCGCTTGCCTAGCGCCGCCTGAAAGAATTCTGTCGGCACTTCGTAATGCTGTTCATTCGCGGCGCGTGTGTGCAGGGCAATCGGACTCTGCTTTAAAGAAGCGATCAGCGCGTTCTTTCGCGCCTGATTCAGCTGCACATCCCCGCAATCCTCTTCCTGCAGACGTTTGCGTAGCATCGACCGGATTCCCGCGCGCAACACGCAGTCCGGCACGAGATCCCGATCGATGATCCACTCGTACCACGCCGCGCGCGGCGGCGCATTTGCGGCCACCGCCACTTCTACGCCCGCCGCGAATCGCCCGTCCAGTGTCGTCACGCCAACCCCTCGCTCTTCGGGAACCATGGCACAAAAGCGCTCGTGGTCCGCTGATACTCCCGGTAATCATCACCCTTCGAGCGCACCGCCTGCGCTTCCGTCGCCGGAATTCCCGTTACGCGCAGCAGAAAATACAAAATCAGGGCCGGTGAGAGCAGCCCGATAAATCCGTAAGGCGAGCCCAGCGCAAACACCGCAAACCCCATCCAGATCACCCACTCAAAGAAATAGTTCGGATGGCGCGAGTATTTCCACAATCCCGCCCTGCACGTCTTGCCGTGGTTCGTCTTGTCTTTTTTGAAGGCGTTCAGTTGCGCATCCGCCGCCGCCTCGCCCAGCATGCCGATCAGCCAGATCGCGCATCCCGAGAATTCCACCCACGATAGTTCCGGCCGTGCATTGAGCGCCGGAAATAAAAATGGCCCGGAAAGTACAACGCAGAGCAGCGCTTGAAACTCGTAGAATCCCAGAAATTTCGCGGAAATATTCGTTTTCCATTCTTTTCGCAGTTGGACGTAGCGCCCTTCTTCCGGCTGCCCGATTACGCGCGTGAATAGCAAATATCCCGCCAGACGAAATCCCCACACGCACGCCATCACGGCCATCAAAATCACGCGCGTCGTGGTACCGCCGCCCATCGCCGCATACAGAATGCCGAGCACCGCCAGTCCACCCGCCCAACCCACATCGACAATCGCGGCATTCGAAATCAGCAGATGGATCACCCACAGTACGAACATCAGCAAGCCGACGGCCAGCCCTCCGACCAGTATCAGGTGCAACGCCGCGTGCGTCATCGCGCGTCGCCCGTCCACGCTGCGTCGCTGGATTGCAGCGAAGGCGCCACTTCCGTTCGCCACACTTTTCGCATCAACGGAACCAAAATCGCATACAGAAGCGCGGCTGCCGGCACGCTCACCACCACCCACGCCGCCATCGCGTGTACCGTGGTTTCCCACAGCGCGCGAATTGCCTGCCACGCATCGGCATGAATCATCGCCGTGATCTGCGTTAAGGAAAGCGACAGCGGCGCCGTCCGGAAAAGCTTCTCGCCCAGCCGCATAAAGGGAATCAGCAGCATGAGTTGCACCGGATACATCGCGTAATTGATAAGCTGAATGGCCGGCAGATTCAATCCAAACGCCAGCGCCGCCCCCGCGCACAGGATCGTCGTCGATCCCAGCACGGGGAACACGCCGAGTACAACCCCCAGCGCCAGGCTGATCGCGATCTTTTCCGGCGTCACGCCGAACTTGAGAATCGCCACCAACGGGTCGATTACCCGCCGTCGAATGAATGCATTGGCCATAGGAATTTACCGGTACAAAATTCTGGAAGCCGGCTCCTCCTGCTTCAGCCGGAACAGTGGAATCAGCACGTACAACGACATCGCGATATTTCCCAGGCCCATGATCGCCACAAACCAAACAATCTTTTTCCAGAGCGCGTTTTCCTTGTACGCCACCCACACGAAAAACGTGATGAAGCCCGCGTACGCGTCGTATAACGTCGCCATCGCCCACGGATTGGACGCGAACGAATTCCAGCCCTCCGCCAGCCCGATCTGCAGGCTGGTGCGGATGGTCATCGTCACCATGAACACGAAAATGAATCCGAACAAGAGTTTGAGGAATGTTTTCACGGGAAGTCTCTACAAGGTATACGTCGGTGCGCTCGGAACGGATTGCCGTTCTATCCGCCGTTCCTTGGCTCTCCTAACTGCTTCACGCCACGCCGGCGCCAAATTCTCCTAACGCCTTTTCCAGCGCTTCAAAAGACTCGATCGGCAGCACCTTTCCGGTTCTCTCGCTTTTTTTGAATGCCCGGTGCCGCTTGCCACCCAACCATAGGGTCTTTCCCTTCGGAAGCCGGTCCGCCACCCACTTCGCTTCCCGGATGCTTTTTGCATTTCCGCGCGTCCGCGTCAGTCCCAGTAGAACCACATCCGCGTTTGTCTTCCGCAGTGCCCGCAGCACTTCGTTTCCCGGCAAATCCGTGCCGAGGTACACAATCCCGATTCCTTGCCCCACCGCCAGCAGGGCCGCCGTCAATATTCCGAATTCGTGCATTTCGCCCGAAGGCGTCGTGATCAGAATTTTTCGCGCCGGCGATCTCGGCTGGTACAACCTCATCAGCGCGCCCAGCAGGCTTCGGAGTATCGCCGACACCATATGCTCGTGCGCGATGTGCAGTTTTCCTGCATGCCACGCCTGTCCCACGCGCCTCAGCAGCGGCAAAAGCACTTCCAACACCAGCATTCGAGGGGCCAGGAGCGTCGCCAGACGCGAAAGCTCGTCCTCCGCCTCCGAAAAATCGTACTGTTCCAATGCCGCCATCACCCGCTCTAACGTGTGTTCTTGTACCACTCCGGCGGCGCGCCGTCGCTTCTTGCCGCCATCGGATGCACGTTGCCGGTTCAACAGCCCGCGAATGTCCTGGTCGCTCAGCGGCGCTACTTGTCCGATCGCGTGTCCCGCGCTCACCGCGTCGCGCAACCACCGCAAACGCGACACCTGCGCCTCGGAGTAAAGCCGTCCCCGCTGGCCGCGCGCCGGCACAACCGCCCGGTAACGCCGTTCCCACGCCCGCAGGGTATCGGGTGTCAGCCCCGCCAATTTTGCCGCCGCCCGAATCGGATAGCCCGGATGTGTCATCTCATGAACCTGTCTCACAGTAGCCCCTGGACCGCATGGTGTCAAGCATTTGTCCTGGACAGAGCATTGACAAAAAGCGCTATGCCTGCTACAAAATATGAATCCGAACGTCTTCCGTCGGCGTACTGCTATTGCGTAGGTCGATTCCGAGACCCCTTTCAATGAGCCACCCCATCTCACATTCCGTACACTCCTTGCGCTCCTATCGCTTCGGAGCCGTTCTGCTCTTCTTCCTCATTCACGCCGGCGCTCTCGCCGTTTTTTTTGTCCCGTTTCGGATCGCGCTCGTAGGATGGCTTGTCGTCAGCTACGGCCTGCGCATGTTCTTCGTCACCGCCGGCTACCACCGCTACTTCAGCCATCGCTCCTACAAACTCAATCGCTTCAACCAGTTCGTTCTCGCATTTCTCGCCCAGACCTCTGGTCAGAAGGGAATTCTTTGGTGGGCCGCCCACCACCGCGAACATCATCGCCACTCCGACGGAGACGAAGATGTCCACTCTCCCTGGGCGCAGACCTTCTGGTGGGCGCATATCGGCTGGGTTCTGTCGAACGAATATGACGAATACAACCCGCGCCGCGTCGCTGACTTCGGCAAATACCCCGAGCTGCGTTGGCTTGACCGCTACCACTGGCTGCCGACCGTTTGCTACGGCGCCGCGATCTACGCCCTCGGCGGATTCAGCGCCTTCGTCTGGGGATTCTTGCTATCGACCGTGGTGCTCTACCACGGCACTTTTTCGATCAACTCGTTCGCGCATGTTTTCGGCAATCGCCGCTTCGATACTCCCGATCACAGCCGCAACAATTGGATTCTTGCCATCCTCACGTTTGGCGAGGGCTGGCATAACAATCACCATTTCTCGATGGCCAGTTGCCGCCAGGGTTTCCGCTGGTGGGAAATAGACCTCACCTACTACCTGTTGCGCATTTTCAGTTTTTTCGGCATTGCTCGCGAACTTCGTCCGTTTCGCATGCCGCGCACCGCGGGTGAGGGGACGCCTTCATGAGCAAGATCGCCATCATCGGTGCGGGAATTTCCGGCCTTGCCGCCGGTTACTATCTCAGCCGCAAGCACACCGTCTCGGTTTTCGAATCCGAACCCCGCCTGGGTGGCCACACCAACACTGTCGTCGTCGATAGCAGCGTCGGGCCTCTGCCCGTCGACACCGGTTTCATCGTTCACAACGAACGCACCTACCCCAACCTGGTCCGGTTGTTCCGCGAACTCGGCGTCCAAACGCAGGACTCCGACATGTCCTTCGCCGTATCCTGCCCTGAGAATGGCTTCGAATATTCGAGCCGCGGCATGGCCGGATTTTTCGGTCACGGCGCCAACCTGCTGCGTCCCCTTTCCTACGAACTTCTGCGCGAAATCATTCGCTTTAATCGCCTTGCGCCGCGCTACCTCGATCGGCCCGAAAATCTCAATACCACTCTCGGCGATTTTCTCGACGAATGCCATTTTCAGGGCGCATTCCTCGACTATTACTTGTACCCGATGGCATCCGCCGTATGGTCCGCATCCACCAGCACCATTCGTGCGTTCCCCGCGCTAACGCTGATTCGCTTTTTTGAAAACCACGGCATGCTCGGCATTAATACTCATCCTCAATGGAAAACCGTTAAAGGAGGCAGCAACACTTACCTCGCTCCGCTTTCCGCGCCGTTCCGCGACCGCATCCACCTTTATGCGCGCCTCAGCAGCGTCGATCGCCATCCCTCCGGCGTGACTCTCAATTTTGCCGATCGCCCCAGCATGAATTTCGACCACGTGGTCTTCGCCTGCAATTGCGACCGCGTGCTCCCTCTGCTCTCGAATCCAACCGTTGCCGAGCGTGACGTACTCAAGCACTTTGCCACCAGCCGCAACGAAACCTGCCTGCACACCGATTCGCGCCTTCTTCCGCGCCGCGGCGGCGCTCGTGCCTCGTGGAATTACAACCTCCATCTCAACAACGGACACGCCGCCACCGTCACCTACCACATGAACCGCCTGCAGTCTTTGCCGGTCGAAGAAGACTACTGCGTCACGCTCAACGCCAACGGCGCCATCGATCCCGCAAAAGTCCTTCGCCGCATGACCTACTTTCACCCTCTCTTCACCGCCGAAGCGATCCGCGCTCAATCGCGCTGGGCCGAAATTAGCGGGCAAAACCGCACCCACTTCGCCGGCGCCTACTGGTTCTACGGCTTTCACGAAGACGGCCTCAACTCGGCTCTTCGCGTCGCCGCTGCTTTGGGCGTCAATGCATCGGCTGTCTCACCCTCCCTTCCTTCCGGCGAAGCCGCTCTGGGAGCAACCGCCTAGGCGCCCGCACACGACCATGCAAACCGGTATCTACATTGGAAAACTTCGCCACCGCCGCTTCCAACCCGTCTCCCACGAATTTTCCTATCCCGTTTTCATGGTTCTTCTGGACATCGACAAGATCCCGGCGCTGATGAACATCTCGCCGTTTTCCAGTTATAACCGCTTCAACTGGGCCAGCTTCTGCGAACGCGATCATTTCGGCGACCCCGCGATGAATCTTCGCGAACGTCTTCGCGCGGATGCCGCTGCCGAAGGCATCAAACTGCCTGAAGGCCCCATCTACCTGCTGACCCACCTTCGTTACTTCGGCTACAACTTCAATCCGGTCTCGTTCTTTTACTGTTGCGACTCAAACGGGGAAATCGAAACGATCCTTGCCGAGGTCAACAGCACGTTCGGTGAAAGCCGCAACTACTGGTTGCATGAGGGGAACAAACTTCCGTCCGCCCACTCACTGCGCTATCAAGTCCCAAAAACTCTTCACGTCTCGCCGTTCATGAAAATGGATCTCGATTACACCTTTACCTTCACCCGGCCCGATGCGCATCTGGTCGCCCATATGAACACCCTCGACGGCGGCAAGGGTTTCTTCGACGCTACCCTCGATCTCGATCGCAAGCCCTGGTCCGGCCGCTCGCTTCATCGCGCCCTGACTCAATATCCCTTCATCACTCTGAAAGTCATTTCCGCGATTCACTGGCAAGCGCTCAAGCTCTACTTCAAAAAAGTCCCCGTCTTCACCAAGCCGGCTCGCTCAATGCCCCCGGCGCGTGCGTCCCGCACCGAAGGAGAAAGTTCCCATGCCTCAGTGGCTCACTCGTAGCGCCAAGCATTTGTTCCTGAAGTCCCTCGAAACGATGCCCGAAGGTTTCCTCGAAATCGTTTGTCCCAGCCGCACCTACACCTTTGGCGATCCCGAGGCATCCCTGCGCGCGCTTCTGGAAATTCATGATGAACGCTTCTTCGTCCGCGCGCTTCTCGGCGGCGACACCGGCATGGGCGAATCCTACATGGACGGCGAGTGGTCTTCGCCGGACGTTGTCTCTGCCGTTCGGCTTGCCGTCCGGAATGCCGACGTCCTCGAGCCGCAAAATCGTGCGTTCTCCGCCATCCGTCGCACGCTCGACTCCGTTCAGCAACGCTTCCACGACAATACCGTGAAGGGCAGCCGCGAAAATATCCGTGCCCACTACGACCTCGGAAACGAATTCTTCCGCCTCTTCCTCGACCCCAGCCTGATGTATTCCTGCGCGTATTACCGCAACGCCGACGACACCCTCGAGCAAGCGCAGACCGAAAAGCTGGATCGCATTTGCCATAAGCTTCGTCTCACGCAGGGAGATCACATCCTCGAAATCGGAACCGGCTGGGGCGCGTTTGCGCTCCACGCTGCGCGCCATTACGGCTGCAAAGTCACCACCACCACGATCAGCCGCGAGCAGCACGACTACGTCGCCCGCCGCCTCAGCCGCATGGGCAGCGTCCGCCACAACATCACTCTTTTGTTCGAGGACTACCGCAAACTGACCGGCCAATACGACAAAATCGTCAGCATCGAAATGTTCGAAGCCGTCGGCTTCGAACATTACGACGAATTTTTCTCCGCTTGTGATCGCCTGCTGAAGCCGGACGGCAGCATGCTGCTGCAAACCATCACCATGCTCGACCAGAAATTCCACGCCTATCGCCGCAAGGCCGACTGGCTGCAAAAATACATCTTCCCCGGCGCTCAACTCGCCTCGCTCTCCGGCATCCTCGATTCGCTCGCGCGGGCCACAAAACTCAGCATGTACCACGCCGAAGACATCGGCATTCATTACGCCCGCACGCTCGAAGAATGGCGCGCCCGCTTTCACGCCCGTATTCCCGCGGTGCGCGAGCTCGGCTTCGACGAACGCTTCATCCGTATGTGGGATTTCTACCTGGCTTCCTGCGCCGGCTCTTTTCTCGAGCGTTACATCAGCGACGTTCAGTTGGTGCTGACCAAAACTCTGAACCGCTGCCCGCTCATGAACGAACCCTGGCCCGACACGCACTCCACCACCGTGCGCATGTCGCTCTCGATTCCGGTCTAGCGCTTGCGGATTCTCCACGCGCTCGCTTAGCGCGAATGAAGCGAACGCAGAGTCCCGTCCGCTTCGCCTCGATTTTCGGCCGTTCGTAACGTAGACGGTGTTCTCTGTCGGCGACTTGCCTTGGCGAGTCGCCATTTGAATTCTTCGCGCGGAGTGCCCATTGACAGCCTCGGACAAAACGTCTCACGTGATTCTCATCTTTGGCGCCACCGGAGGCATCGGCTCGGCCCTTTGCCGGCTCCTCGCGGCATCCACCAGCTCCACCATCGTCGCCGCAGGCCGCGATCCCGGTAAACTCACCACGCTCTCCGCCGAACTCGGCATCCGTACCATCCTCGCGGACGCCACTCGCGCCGAAGACGTGGACGCCTGCGTTGCCGATGTCGTCAAACAAGAAGGTCGCCTTGACGGTCTCGCCAATTGCGTCGGTTCCTTACTGCT
Organism: uncultured Acidobacteriota bacterium; assembly: GCA_963785585.1. Classification (GTDB taxonomy): domain Bacteria; phylum Acidobacteriota; class Terriglobia; order Acidiferrales; family UBA7541; genus Palsa-295. The sequence continues at coordinate 2,832,057 of CAWAVW010000004.1, read as the reverse complement.
GAAACCCGCGCACCTCACCTCCGACGCCGACTTCGCCGCAACCATCGCCGCAAACCTCACCTCCGCTTTCTTCACGCTCCGCGCCGCGGTCCGGGCGATGTCTACGCCCGATAACCGCGGTGGCTCCATTGTTCTCGTCTCTTCCGCCGCCGCTCGTCTCGGCCTCGCCAACCACGAAGCCATCGCCGCAGCCAAAGCCGGCGTGATCGGCCTTACCCTCTCAGCTGCGGCCTCCTACGCCGCCAAAAATATTCGCGTCAACTGCGTCGCTCCGGGCCTGGTCCGAACCCCCATGACTGCGCGTCTTCTCGCCAACGAAACCTCGGCTCGCGGCTCCATCAATATGCATTCGCTGGGCCGCGTAGGCGAACCCGCCGAAGTCGCTTCCGCCATCGCCTTCCTGCTGGATCCCGCGCAGAGCTGGATCACCGGGCAAACACTCGGCATCGACGGCGGCCTCGCCACCGTCCGTTCCCGCGCCGCGTCGTGAGTGCGCGCGGCTCTTGATCTCCATCGATTTCTAATTTTTATCGAATAAAAGTAGCGGGAAGGGAATTACAGTAGAAGATCACTCTCTCGACGAAATGAGCTAAACGCTCGCGACGGGTTCCGTGCCCGCCATCAAGATCGGCTGCACCAACGCAACCGCCACGTCTACAAACTGCTCCGCCGGTATTCGCTCCGCAGTGTTCACCCACTGCTTCACCGCGCCGTAGATCGCCCAGCTCGCCGTGGCGGCGATCAGTTCCTGCGGCATGCTGCGCTTCATCGGATGCTTCTGAAATCCGTCCATCAGCACTTCGCGAATCTGTTTGATCACCGTCGCCTCTACAAACGGTTCGAACTGATGTTGTTTTGACGACAGCGACTGGTGCACCTCCGAAAGATAATCGCAGACCGCCAAAATGATCACCTTGAACGCCGACGAACAACCGCCGTCAAACTGCACTCCTCGCTGCCCCAGCAATTGCAGAAAACTCACTCGAATCCATTCTTCCAGCAGTGCAAATTTGTCCGGATAGTGCGCGTAAAACGTGGCCCGGTTCAGCGTCGCCAGTTCGGTGATGTCTTGCACCGAAATCTTGTCAAATTCCTTCTCGGTAAGCAGTTGCTTCAGTGCAGCCTGCAGCATGTTCCGCGTCCGGCGAATGCGCGGGTCCAATTTTTCACAGGGCGAACCGAACATGACAGCTCCTTTCTAGCATTGTAGCAGATTGCATCGTCTGTTGACTTCAATACATCTGTTGTGTAAATATAGACAACGGTCGTCGTTTAGAATACATATGATTATTTAAGGAGCCTCCCGTGCCAACACTCTTGAAAGTCGATTCCAGCCCAATGGGCCAATTTTCGATTTCCCGCAAGCTGACTGCAAAATTCCTCGAATCCTGGCTCAAATCCAATCCTGGCGGCAAAGTCATCGCCCGCGATCTATCCGACATTGACCTGCCCATCGTTGACAGCGCGTGGGTCGCCGCCGTTTACACTCCCGAATCTGCTCGCACGCCCGAACAGAAGCGACTGCTCGCCCTATCCGATTCGCTGATCGATGAATTGTTGCAGGCTGACGAGTACGTCTTCGGCGTTCCTATGCACAATTTCAGTGTCCCTTCATCCCTGAAACTCTGGATCGACCAAATCGCCCGTGTTGGAAAAACTTTCCGATACTCGGCCAATGGTCCCGTCGGTTTGCTTTCCGGCAAGAAAGCAACATTGCTTCTCGCCAGCGGCGGCGCCTATGGCGAAGGCACCGCGCTTGCCTCTCTCAACTTCGTCACGCCTTATCTCCAGACCGTTTTTGGATTCATCGGCGTAAAAGACGTCACCATCATCGCCGCCGAAGGTACCGCCCAACTTCGCGCTGGCTCGATCGATCCACAAACTTTCCTGGCGCCTTATCTCGAAAGAGTTCACGCCCAGGCCAGTCTGTGAGCGTTATAATCCCGCCACTCCGGAGGAAACAATGAAAATCGCATCCACGATCGCGCGTTACCTGCTCGGTTTGATCTTTTTCGTCTTCGGCCTCAACGGTTTCCTTCACTTCATTCCCGGCGCGCCGCCCCCCGGTCCGGCCGGAGATTTCTTCAAGGCCATGATCGCTACCCATTACTGGGTGGTGATTTTCGCCGCTCAGACAATCGGAGGCGCGCTGCTGCTCGTAAACCGCTACGTCCCGCTCGCTCTTTGCATTCTCGGCCCGGTGATCGTGAATATTTTCTTCTTTCACGTTTTCATGGCCCCCTCGGGACTACCGATGGCCGTTGTCGTCGTCATCCTCTGGATTCTCGTCGCCATCCGCAACAAGCAACATCTGGCCGGCATCTTCGCCCAACGCACCGAATAAATCCCGGGAGCGCCAATCCTCGGATTGGCGCTTTCCGTCGCCGCAACCTCCTCAAGAGAATTCGATAAAAACCAGGAGCCAGACCCGGAACCGGTGCAGTCATCGATCGTCTGCGCGGCCCACTCGATAGCCAGCAGCGGCTTGCCGCCGCATCCTCAGCTTCGCACCCATCCGCCGTTTACTTTGTAGCGGCGGGCTTCACGCCCGCCAGCCTTTGACGTTGCCTCTGCCTTTGTAGCGGCCGAACCAGTTTCACTGGTTCGGGCAGCCTTCCATGCCATCCTCCACTGGCTTGAGTCCGCCCCGAACCCGCGCGATGATAGTTCCTCGTCTCAACGCGGCATCGCAACCCAGGAGTCTCCCGCATGCAACTCGGCATCGACAGCTTCGCCGCAACCGTCTCCGATCCTTCTCGCGGCCTGGTCCTCTCGCCGCGCGAACGCATGCAAAATCTCGTCGACGAAATCATCCTCGCCGACGAGGTCGGCCTCGACGTCTTCGGCGTCGGCGAACATCACCGCGCCGAATTTCTCGACTCCGCTCCCGTCGTCATCCTTTCCGCTGCCGCGTCCCGCACAAAAAAGATCCGCCTCACCAGCGCCGTCACCGTTCTCAGCGCCGCCGATCCCGTCCGCGTTTTTCAGGAATTCGCCACTCTCGATCTCATTTCCAATGGCCGCGCCGAAATCGTGGCGGGCCGCGGCTCGTTCACCGAATCGTTTCCGCTCTTCGGACTTCGCCTCGAAGACTACGACGCGCTGTACGCCGAAAAACTCGATCTCCTTCTCAACATCCGCGAGAACACCGAAGTCCATTGGTCCGGCGAACATCGCCCCGCGCTCTCCGGTCAAGCCGTGTATCCGCGCCCGCTGCAAAATCCTTTGCCCGTGTGGGTCGGAGTCGGCGGCACTCCCGCCTCCTTCGTCCGCGCCGGCCTGCTCGGCCTTCCGCTGATGGTCGCCATCATCGGCGGCCAACCCGCGCGTTTTCGTCCGCTCATCGATCTCTATCGCGAAGCAGGGAAGCGTGCCGGACACAAGCCCGAACAATTGAAAGTCGGCCTGCACCTGATCGGATTTTTAGGGGATACCACGGAACAAGCCGCCGACGATTTCTTTCCCGGCTACCTCCAAACCTTCAGCGAAATTGGCAAAGAACGCGGCTGGTCGCCCACCACTCGCGCGCAATTCGACGTGCTTCGCGGACCGACCGGCGCCTACCTGATCGGCGACGCACCCACCGTCGCCAGCAAAATCCTCTCGATCGACCAGGCCCTCGGCGGCATCGCTCGCATCACCTTTCAGATGAGCGTCTCCACCCTGCCTCACTCCAAAATGCGCCGCGCCATCGAAATCCTCGGCAACGACCTCGCCCCCCTCGTCCGCGACCAACTCCCCTGATCTCCGCTGTCAATCGGAAATCCCCGTTCGAGTGAAAGCCGACCGACTTTTCCGCGTCTCCGTTGGTCGCCGCATACTACAATTACCCACAGCCCACATGCCCGAAGGCCTTCGCCCATGAAAGATCTCCACAAATCGATTCTCGTCGCGCTTCTATTGCTGCTGATCGCCGCTCTCGCCGCGATCCTGTTCACCCGCAGTTGGGAAGACTCGCCGCGCCGCCTTCACGCCGACCTCACCAAATCCACCCATACCGAGCAGCTCGTCGATACCTCGGCTCTCGACACCGCCCAGCAGCTCTCGCCCCTCGCCATCACCCACTGGGAACGCCAGTACGCCGACGAGGCCCTGCGCCTCGCCGACCGTTCCGTGGACTCCGCTTTTACTGCGGCACTCACCGATGCCGTCGAAAATCCCGCGCCGCTCACGCCCGAAACTCGCGAACTCTTCAACCACCTGAAAGATACCGAGAGCCGCGTCGCCGCCGACCAAGCAAGCGTCGCGCAACTTACCGCCCAACTGGCAAAAGCCGGCGCTGCGCAAAAAGCTCATATCCAAGAATCGCTCGATCTCGCGCAAGCCCAGCTCGCCCTCGATCAGGACGAACTCGACGACGCGCATCAGGATCTGATCCGCGCCGGCGCCGACAAGCACGCCCTGATCCAGAAACAACTCGATGCGCACGAAGCGTCCGAAATTCACACCGCAAAATCAGCGCCTGCCACCGGCGCTAACTCCGCCGCAGCGCCATCCGGTTCGAACGCCGCCGCTCCGTCCGCCGTCGTCTCCCCGGAATCCTCGAGATCAAAAAGTCTGCTCACTCAAATCGAAGCCGTTCTCTCCTTCCGCACCAAGGAAAGCCTGCTCGCACAAGCGCGCGAGAATGCTCTCAAACGCGCCGCCACTCTCGCCGCCGCTCACGAAGTCCTCGAAAAGCAGCTCGACCAGGAAAAAGCCGAAAAAACCATCATCCGCAAGCACGGCAAAGTTCTTCGCACCGCCGATGCGAAGCCTCACGTCGAATCCGCCGAGGAAGCGTCGGCGAAATCCGCGAACAGCATCGAGAAAGAAGCCCCTGCCGCGGAGCCCGTCGAACCGCTTTCGCAGCTCGCCTTCATTCAACACCTGAACGCCGATCAAAAAATGCTCGCGCTTTACGACAAGCGCATCGCCGACGAAGAGGGACTCGCCACCACCTACGGCAATTGGAACGCCCTCGCCCTCGCGCGCCACCGCTCCTTCCTCCACAGCATTTTCTATTCCGCGCTCTGGATCATCCTGATCGCGCTGTTCGTTTTCATTGCCAACGTCTGGGTGCAGAAACTATTCGCCAAGCTCGATATCGACCGCCGCGAAATGCACACCATGCGCGCCATCCTTCTCTTCGCGGTACAGGCTGTCGGCGTCGTGCTCATTCTGCTGGTGATTTTTGGAGTGCCCAACGATTTCGCCACCGTCGCCGCGCTTACCGGCGCGGGCATCACCGTGGCGATGAAAGACTTCATTGTCGGCTTCTTCGGTTGGTTCATCCTGATGGGCAAAAACGGAATTCGTCCCGGCGACTGGGTCGAGATCAACGGCACGGCGGGAGAAGTCGTCAAGGTGGGCTTGCTTCACACCGTGCTTCTCGAAACCGGCAGTTGGGTGGACGCCGGGCATCCGACCGGACGCAAAGTCACCTTCGTGAACAGCTTCGCCATCGAAGGCCACTACTTCAATTTCTCCACGTCAGGCCAGTGGCTGTGGGACGAGATTCAAATTCAAGTTCCGAATTCGCAGGATCCGTGGACGACGGCCGAAGCCGTCCGCAAATTGGCCGCCGATGAAACGCTATCCAACGCAAAGTTGGCCGAGCAGGAATGGGGCCGCGTCACACCGGACTCGGCCAAGAGCGGATTTTCTGCCGAGCCTTCATTGTCTGTAAAACCTTCGGGCAGCGGCGTTGACGTTCGCGTCCGCTATCTCACGCGAGCAAACGAGCGCCACGAAACCCGCGCGCGCCTGTATCACGCCGTGGTGGACATGCTTCACGCCAATGCCAATTCCGCATCCGTGGTGGCCAAGCCCGCCACTTAAGCCGGATACGATTCATCGCGGTTTTAATTTTTTGGGAATTTCGAAGCGAGGAAATCGTACCGCGCAGGATGCGAGGCCGTTCGTGCCGCATTCCGTCACACCGCCAGAAATATGTGGTAGCTCACAAATCCCAGAAAAGTTCCGATCGCCGATCCCGCCAGCACGTCGCTCAGAAAATGCATTCCCAGCACGATGCGCGACGACGCAATCAAGAGCGCCGCAAAAAACAGCGCTCCCTGCAACTCGGGGTAAAACAATCCGATCGGCAGCGCGATCGCAAACGCCGTGATCGTATGCCCGGAGGGGAACGAGTATTTGTCCGGAGGCAAAATCGACGCCCAGCAGTGCGGCTCGATTTCGCACGGCCGCTTTCGCCGGCTCTTGCTCTTGATTGTGCGGAACAGGAAGATTCCCGCCGCCGCGGAGCTGGTCGCCGCTCCCACCGCTATGAATCGTTCGTGGCCGCCGTAGATCATCAAAATAATTCCAAGCGAATACCACAGCCAGCCATCCCCGAGTCGCGTGGAAACAATCGTCAAAATCCGGATCCATCGGGGCGCGCGCCACCGATGCAGCTTCCTCATCAACCGGTGGTCATTCGATTCGATCTGGTTCCAAACCGCTCTCGCGACGGTCATACCCACTCCTCTGCCGCGGGCTGCGGCATGGTGATCCAGCGGGGACGCTTTCGAGCTTCGGGTTCGCCAAGAATCTGCCGCGCCCATCGGCGGCTGAAAATCTTTTCGTCACGGTAGTTCCAGTACGTAATCGCTGGAATCAGTACCGCCAGCGGCGCCAGCAACGTGGTCCAGCTTTTCTCTCGCATCATTTCGTACGCGATCAGATAAACGTCGCGTGTCAACTTCGTGAAGCTCCCGGACTCTCCGGCCACGCGCCCGTGGCCCGCGCGCAGCCCGGCGAAGAATTCATCCTTGTCGCGCGCCCCGGGAACTTCCGTATACGCCGTGCCCGCCGATGGCAGCGCGTGCGCGTCGCTTCCGCCAATTCCAATCTTGTCCCACTGCTTGGCCAGGTCCGCCGCTTGCCGGTTGGCGCGCTCGAGCATGTGGCTGTTCTGCACTTCAATCGCGGGGAAGTACTCCTGGAACCAGGCAAAATCCTCGCGATCCCGAGGGCCCGTCAGGCTGGAAAATACGTGGTTGATGCTGAAGAATAGCCGCCGCTCCGTCAGATACATCAGCAAGGACACCAGGTCCTTGCGCCGTTGCTGCAGCTGCACGTGCTGGCGCTCCGTCAAGTCGTATACGCCGATATGCACTTCCGTCCCGCTCGGCATCTGGCACGTAAGCTCTTCGCTGACGAAGAAATTGGGATGACTCCGCAGTTGTTCTCCGCCTTCGATCGAGTCATGGTCGGTCAGCGTCACCAGATCCATTCCGCGCCGGCGGAGCAGGTCGTAGATTTTGTGGGGATCGCTGTAACTTTCGCGGCAGAACTTCCGGACGAATGGCGTGGTGCAGGCCCCGGAATAGTACGAGTGGACGTGAAGGTCGCACTTCATGCGTCTCACGGTAAACGATGCCGCGTTACGGCGATGTGACACACTTGCTAAAGTTCTGAAATGATTGGTATTTAACTCTTTCGACACAGTAACAGGCTTTTAACAAAGCCGTAGTTCTTGCGCTGCACGCCGCTGCCACAGTCGGCGGCTATGAAAAGACTCGAGTTCGTTTTTTTTGATGCCGGCGGCGGCCACCGTGCCGCGGCCACCGCGCTCCAACTCGCCATCCGCTCGCAGCAGCGCCCGTGGGATGCGCAGCTGATGAACTTGCAAGAGCTGCTCGACGATCTCGACATCATGAAGAAATACGCCGGCATTCGGATTGAAGACACCTACAACCAGATGCTCCGCAAAGGTTGGACGCTTGGAAGTCCGCAACTGATGAAAGTCTTGCAGCTGGCGATTCGCATGAACCACGGCCGCTCGGTGCGCATGCTGGAAAACCGGTGGAAGGAATCGCAGCCGGACATGGTCGTTTCTTTCGTGCCGCACTTCAATCGCGCGCTGCGCGAAAGCTATCACAACGCATTTCCCGGCCGGCCATTCGTCACCGTGATCACCGATATCGCCGACTATCCGCCGCATTTCTGGATCGAACGCCAGCAGCAATTCATCGTCTGCGGCTCTTCGCACGCCGTCGAGCAGGCCCGCGCCACCGGATACTCCGACGAAAATATATTCCGCGCGTCGGGAATGATCCTTCACCCGCGTTTTTACGAATCGCCCTTGCCGGACGTCCGCTCCGAACGCGTTGCGCTGGGCCTGAAACCGGACGTGCCCACAGCGCTGGTCATGTTCGGCGGTTACGGCTCCAAAGCGATGGTCGATATCGCCGCGCGGCTCGATGCCTCGAACCTGAACCTCCAGTTCATTTTCGTTTGTGGGCGCAACGAACAACTGGCAAACGTGCTGCGCAGTCAGAAGTCGAGGCTTCCTCGCGTGATTGAAGGTTTCACCACGAAAGTAAACACCTACATGCAGCTCGCCGATTTTTTCATCGGTAAGCCGGGCCCCGGCAGCGTGAGCGAGGCCCTCGCGATGCGCTTGCCGGTGATCGTCGAATGCAACGCGTGGACTCTGCCGCAGGAGCGCTACAATGCAAAATGGATTCTCGAAAACAAGGTGGGTTTGGTCCTGCCGAATTTTCGCTCGATCGCCGGCGCCGTTTCGCAACTCATCGAGCCGGAAACTCTGGCCACATATCGCGCGAACGCCGCCTCGATGAAAAACCGCGCGGTCTTCGAAATTCCCGAATTCTTTCAGTCTGTCTTCGACCGGACCGGGCTTCTTACCGGTCCAGACGAATCAAAAACACTCGAGCCGTCACTCGCGCATCGCCTTGCCGACTGATCCTCGATCGCGGCCGCCGGAAGCCTCATTCCTTCACACGAATACGGCTGCAACCAAATGCTGCTCCGTGAATCTAAGTAGGTAGCTCTTCGTTATTGCCGCGGAGTCCTGGTAGCAAATCTCGCCTGCCGTTCGAACCGCGTCCGCCTCGACTACGTCCGTTGTATATGGCAGGATAGCGATTCGCGCAGGCAAACACGCATTGCGAGTGAAGGAGTTCGAAATCATGGCCAAGGCAACATTTGCAGCGGGCTGTTTTTGGGGAGTTGAGGACGCCTTTCGTCAGGTTCCCGGCGTTCTTTCGACCACCGTCGGCTACATCGGCGGAACCACCAAGAATCCTACATACAAAGAAGTTTGCACCGGCCGCACCGGCCACGCCGAAGCGGTGGAAGTGGATTACGATCCGGCGAAGGTCTCGTATCTCGAGCTGCTGGCGACGTTTTGGAAAAGCCATGACCCCACGACCATGAACCGTCAGGGACCGGACGTGGGCACGCAGTATCGCTCCGGCATTTTCTATCACGACGCGCAGCAGGAAGCAGAGGCTCGAGCCTCGAAGGCTGTCCTCGAAAAAGACCAGGTCTTCAAGAGGCCCATCGTCACGGAAATCACCGCCGCGCCGGAGTTTTACCGCGCCGAGGATTACCACCAGCAGTATTTTGAAAAGCAGGGAATCAAGGCCTGCCACATTTAACGCCCAGAAATGCAAAAACGCCACGGACGCGCTCCTCCGTGGCGTTTTGTTTAATCCATTGTTTTAGTAGCTGAATTTCGAGGGGCTCTCCGAAAGTTCGTTCCACAGTGCATACCCGATCGCCGCGGTGCCGCCAACCAGGATAATTCCAAAAATCAAACGCCGTCGCCGGCGCGGGTGCACCACGTAGGAGTCTTTGGGCGACGCTGGCGAAGGCGATGCCGCGGGCTCGGCCGCCGCAGGTTCCAAATCCATCGTCACGCGATACGATTTTCCTTCCGGAATCGTATGCAATTCTCCGTCGTTATCGAGGATCAGCGACCCGCGGTACGCCGAGATAATCACTTCGCTTGCGTTGACGATCGTCGCCTGCCCGTAACCCGCTTTCCCATCCTCGGCGCGCAAAATTCCCTGCGGCAACTCCAGCTCCACCTTGTCCACCCCGTTCGATGAGAATCCGACGGTTCCGCGCCCAACCATTGCGTGCACAATTCCCATCGTTTGCTGCAAGGTTGCCGCGCTTGCGCCCAGCAAATAAACCTGGCTGGCGCCAAACTTCAGCCGCAGCGCGCCCCCGTCGTCCGTCGCCACGGTGTCGCCGGGATATACGGTCGTGCCGATCGCGATCTTGGACTGATCAACCTGGGCGAGTGTCGCCTGCACCACGATGCCGAGCGGTTTTTCGTTTGCCGCGAAACCCGAGGTTTGCAGCATCGATAGAATGATCAGAAGTGAAACACCAACGCGAATGATTGCTTTCAAGACGTTCCCTCCGCTCCATATTGAAACTAAGCGGTGGTCCAGAAAGGGTCAACGACACAACCGCACGCATGGCGCTTACAATGCACTCCCCACCCTCGTTGTAGTGGAAAGTAGTGGAGCGAAATTGCTTGTATTGGAAAGTCGTTCGAGCATTCCATCCGAGGATTTTCCCTGGAGCGGATCTCCCCACGCGTCGGTTACTATACCGACGCATTTCTGGGAGGTTGCATGTCCCCTCGCGGCAGACTCACTGTCTTGAAACGCGCGTTGCTGTTCTTCTCCACGTCGATCTTCGCCGCGTCGATCTTCGTCGCGCCGGTTCTCCTCGCTCAGACCTCACCGGCGGTTCCGCAATTCGACCCGTCCCTTTACCAGGATCTGCGCTGGCGATGCATCGGTCCGTTCCGCGGCGGACGCACGGTAGCCGGAGCGGGCGTCCCGGATCAGCCCAATTTGTTTTATATCGGAGTGAATAATGGCGGCGTTTGGAAGACCATCGATGCGGGACGCACCTGGCTACAAATTTTCGATGCGCAACCGACCGGCTCGATTGGCGCGCTCGCGATCGCACCTTCGAATTCACAAATCATTTACGTAGGCAGCGGCGAAGGGCTGCGCCGCCCCGATCTTTCTACGGGCGATGGAATTTATAAGTCCGTTGACGGCGGGCAAACCTGGAAACATCTGGGCCTGCGCGACGGCCAGCAAATTACAAATATTCTGGTCGATTCGCACAATCCCAACCGCGTGTTCGCCGCCGTGCTCGGACATCCCTACGGACCGAACCCGGAGCGCGGCGTGTTTCGTTCTCTCGATGGCGGCGAGACCTGGACAAAGGTTCTTTATAAGGATGAAGACACCGGCGCCACCGATCTCGCGTTCGATCCTGCCAACGAGCAGATCCTTTATGCCGATCTCTGGTCCTCTCGCCGCCCCCCTTGGACAACCGGCGGTCCGCTCGAGGGCCATACGGGTGGCCTTTTCAAATCGATCGACGGCGGGGACACGTGGAAGCCGCTCACCACGGGGCTCCCGACAAATCAGCAGGGACTGGGCCGCATTGGTTTCGGCATCGCGCCAAACGCGCCCCAGCGCATGTACGCGCTCGTCGATGCGAATCCCGAAGTCGGAGGTCTGTATCGGTCGGACGATGCCGGCGAAAGCTGGAAGAAAGTGAACAACGAACCGCGCATCTGGGGGCGCGGCTTCGATTTTGCCTGGGTGCGCGTCGCTCCCGACAATCAGGACACCCTCTACATCAACAACACGTCCACGTATCGCTCAACCGACGGAGGTCAAACCTTCACCGCCATCAAAGGCGCGCCCGGCGGCGACGACTACCACACCACCTGGATCAATCCGCGCAACCCCCAAATCATTCTGCTCACCAGCGATCAGGGCGCCACGATCACCGTAAACGGCGGTGAGACCTGGAGCTCGTGGTACAACCAGCCGACAGCGCAGTTCTATCACGTGATCACCGACAATCAGTTTCCGTACTGGGTTTACGGAGGGCAGCAGGAGAGCGGTTCGGCCGGTATTGCCAGCCGCAGCGATTGGGGCGCAATCACATTTCGCGATTGGCATCCCGTCGGCACCGAAGAGTACGGCTATGTCGCGCCCGATCCTCTTCATCCCAATCTGATTTACGGCGGCAAAGTCACGCGGTTCGATACAAGCACCAGTCAGACGCAGGATGTTTCGCCGGTGGCGCTTCGCAGCGGAAAATATCGCTTCAACCGCACCGCGCCGCTGATTTTTTCGCCTGCTGATCCGCAAACGCTCTATCTGGGCTCCAACGTTGTATTCAAAACCACCGACGCCGCGCATACCTGGCAAATCATCAGTCCGGATCTTACGCGCGAAGATGCCGGCGTACCCGATTCGCTGAAGAGCATGATCGCCAGCGATCCCGCCAAAGGAAAACATCGGGGCGTTGTCTATTCGCTCGCGCCCTCGCCGCTCGACGCCAAATGGCTCTGGGCCGGAACCGACGACGGGCTGATCTGGATCACCCGTGATGGCGGCCAGTCCTGGCAAAACGTCACTCCCCCCGGGTTGACGGCGTGGAGCAAGATCGCCCAGCTGGACGCGTCACACTTCGATGCCAACACCGTTTACGCTGCGGTAAACCGGTTTCGGCTCGATGATTTGCATGCCTACATCTACCGCACGCACGATGGCGGAAAAACGTGGCAGAAAATCACAAACGGACTGCCGGATGGCGCGTCCGTGAACGTCGTGCGCGAAGATCCCCTGCGCAAGGGACTTCTTTACGCGGGCACCGAAAATGCCGTGTATGTTTCCTTTAACGACGGCGATTCCTGGCAGTCGCTGCAATTGAATCTGCCGGCCACCTCAATGCGCGACCTGGTAATCCACGGCGACGATCTCATCGTCGGCACGCACGGCCGCTCTTTCTGGATTCTGGACGATATCGCCCCGCTGCGTGAAATCTCCACCGAGGTCGCCGGTGCAAACGCATTCTTGTTCAAGCCTGCCGCCGCGTTTCGCATGCAACGCAACGTGAATACCGATACGCCGCTGCCTCCGGAAGAGCCCGCCGGAAAAAATCCCCCGGACGGCGCCATCATCGACTACACGCTGCGCGAAAAAGGTTCCGCTCCCGTTGTTCTGCAGATTCTTGACGCGGATGGAAAATTGGTGCGCACGTTTTCGAGTGAAGACAAACCCGACGCCACCACCGACGAGCTGCGCAAATCCCTCAACGTGCCGCTCTACTGGATTCGCCCGCCCCAAATCCTATCGACCGGCGCCGGGATGCACCGCTTCGTCTGGGATTTGCGCATCCCGCCGCCCCGCTCGCTATCGCATGAATATCCCATCTCCGCCATCGTTCACGATACTCCGCGCTACCCGCTCGGTGCGGCGGTGTTGCCGGGTATGTACACGGTGAAGCTGTTGGCAGGAACCCAGCCGATTGGCGAGCAGAAAATCGAAGTGAAGATCGACCCGCGAGTGAAAGCCTCGCCCCAGGATCTTGCGGCGCAGTTCCAAATGGCATCGCAAATTTGCGATGGCATGAACGCCAGCTTCGACGCTCTCGGCCAGGTTCGCGGCGTTCACGGTCAGGTGAAAGCGTTGCTCGCGAAAAAGCCGCAAGCGGACATTTCGGAGGTCCTCGAAAAACTGGACGACAAGCTCGAAAAGTTCGAAGGCGAAACCGCTGTGGCAGGCTCACCTCTCGCCCAGGCAAATTTCGCCAGGCTCAACGGTCAACTCGGCCAGTTGCTGGGCTTGACCACCGGCGCCGACGCCGCTCCGACGCAAACTCAAATCGACACGTTCGCCGATGTGCAGCGAACTCTTGCAAAAGCTCTAAGCGATTGGAACCTGACCAAAATTCAGGATGTCGCGGCGCTCAACAAACAGCTTCGCGGCGCAAAATTGCCGGCGATCGATCCCGCTCTCGCGGATCAGCCGGAATCCGAATTCGGAGGCGACGACGAACCCTAAAGACCGACGACTCACGAAATCTTGTCGATCTTGGCCGCAAGAATGAAATCGCTTTCGGTCAGCCCGTTGATTTTGTGCGTCCAGGTGGTCACTTCTGCCTTGCCCCACGAAAGCAGGATGTCCGGATGATGCCCTTGCTCTTCCGCAATCGCACCGGCCTTGTTCACGAACGCCAGCGCCTGCTTGAAATCGGGAAACGTAAATTGCCGCACCAGATGATGCCCGTCCACCACTTTCCAGTCCGGAACCTGCTTCGATAGTTCGCCCAGTTCCGCTCCCGCGAGCGGCGGAACTCCGCCCTTGCATGGAACGCACGTCTTGCTTGCCAGATCGGTCATGATTGCGTTTCTCCTTCCTTCACGGCGCCTTCCCTATCAGTGTACAGCACTCGAGAGAATGGCGACGCCCGCAGCCGCGCGACCGGGCGCCGTAACCAGACTGGTAGCTGGCTGCCCAGTTCTGATATCCTCACCCGCATCGCACGCAAATAGCGAGGGGGTTTGGATGTCCGACGAAATCATGGAACTGAAGGAACACGCCGAGCACGGAGCCGAGGAACCCAGCCTCGCGCCGGTCACCTTGACGATGGCTATTCTCGCCGTTCTCGTCGCTTCCGTGACTTTGCTTGGCCATCGCGCTCACACCGAAGAAGTCCTGCTCCAAACTCGCTCAGCCGACCAGTGGGCCTACTACCAGGCCAAGGAAATCCGCCGCAGGAACTACGAGTTGTTCATCGACGAGCTCTCCGTGTTTTCACTCCAAAACGGCGAACAGGTCGGTTCGGTCAAGGAAAAATATCAGAAGGAAGTGGACCGCTATTCCGACGAACTCAAAGACATCCAGCACGAAGCCAAAGCCGCTGAAGATGAAGTAAAAGTCGAAGAGCGCCGCGCCGACCGCTACGACCTTTCCGAAGTTTTGCTCGAAGCGGCGTTGGTAATCTGCTCGATCACTCTGTTAACGCGCAAAAGGCTGTTCTGGTATTTCGGAATCGTGCTGTCGCTGATCGGAATTGGATTCGGCGTCAGCGGATGGCTGATCCATTAGCGGCCGCGCCCCAACAGCCCTGCCTAAGGCCGCGCCGCCGCTGCCAGCCGCGCGTCCACGTATTTCCTCACGTATTCGCCGAACGCCTTTTCCATCGCGCGCGTAATCGGACCCGGTGCCGACGCGATTTTCCGCCCGTTCACCTCGGCCACTCCCAGCATGCTTCGATTCGTGGACGAAATGAAAACCTCGTCCGCGTCGTAAAGATCCCCCGGCATCAGCGTCTTTTCCTCGACGGGAATTCCCACCGATGCCCCAATTTCCAGCAGCACGCTCCGCGTCACGCCCTGCAGGCAACCCGAACTGAGCGGCGGCGTGCCCACGCGCCCATTCTTCGCGCAGAAAATGTTGGCTGCGGTACACTCCGCCACTTCGCCGCGCTCGTTCAGCAGCACCACTTCATCCAGCCCCGCCTGCTGCGCCTCGTAGTAATTCCACACGTTGTCGAGCCACGATGTAACTTTCACTCCCGCCAGCGGCGAGGCGGCATGCCGCGCATGTTCGCGCAATCCAAGGCGCGTCGGTTCCCGGTACGATGGCAAGTCCGACGAACACAAGATCAGGTCGGCCTTCGGATATGGTTCGTCGCTCCGCCAAAATCCCGTCTGGTTGTAAATCGCGTAAATGCGCGCCGCGCCCTCGCGCACACGATTTTCGCGAAGCACTTGCCCCAGTTGAGCTCGCACGGTCTCTTCTTCAAACGGGAAAGGGCAATGCGTGCGCTCCGCATCGCGCGCCAACCGCTGCCAGTGCCGCTCGAACGCGAACGGAACGCCGTCATACACCCGGATGGTGGTAAACAGGCCCCAGCCGCTGAGCAGGCCCCCTTGGCCGGGAGATAGCCGCACCTGCTCGGTGGGCAGCACTCGGTCATTGTGAAACACAAAACGATGCATCATGCGGTCCTCCCCGCGAATCCCGTCATTCTATCGCACAAACCGTTTCGTATCGGCGCACATTGGCCTGCCATTAGATGGAATTCAACTTGCTGCCGATAAAAGCCAGAGACCAGCCGGATTTTTATTCGGAATTCGACCGTAGGTCTATTGACACCAACGACATCTGCGCCTAAATTGTTCTTGTATCTTTTGGAGGAAGCCGTGCGAACAATCGCCCGATCCTGCCTGGTGGGAATCCTGGCCGCAAGTTTGATGGGTATCCCCGCGTTCGCAGCCAATGAGAAGCCGCTTGGCATGGTTACGCAGGCGATGGACGCGCAGTTGGGCACCGCGAAGGCGGCCGTCGGCACCACGGTTTACCCCGGGGATTCGCTCGTCACCGACGAGCATGGCACGCTTCGCCTGAAAGTCGGCGGCGGCCAGTTCTACTTGCTCTCTTCCAGCGCTGCCACGCTTTCCCAAAATGGCAACGCAGTCCTCGCCAGCGTCAGCCGCGGCACGGTCGGCTTTTCCTCCACCCTTGAAGATCAATTCGCCATTGAAATTCCCGAAGGCGTCATTCGCGCCGCGGCCGGCGAACCGGCCTACGGGCAGGTCACCATCACCGGTCCCAGCGAAGTTGTGATTTCCGCCTATCGCGGATCGCTGATTCTCGACAACGACGGTGAGCTGCACACCATCCCCGCCGGCAAATCCTACCGCGTCACCATGGACCTGGAACCTGCGGCTCCTTCCGCTCAGCCTCAGGAAGCTGCGGGTGCAGAAACGCGCAATAAAATTGTCACCCCTCGCCGCCGGCACTTGGTATTTGACGCCATCATGGTGGGCGGTGCCGCCGCGATTGGTTACGTGCTCTGGTATCACTTGTCGGAAAGCTGCTACACCACCGGCTGCTCGTAGAATTCATTTTCAGCCCTACTACTTCCTCATCCTAAATCCCCGCGCCTTATATCTATGTCCGCGCAATCTGCGAGCGAACTTCTCGATTTGCTTCGGCGTTTTCTAATTTTCTCTTCACGGAATTTCGCGTCGCCGTTATATTGATACTGTGAGCGCAAACGACGAAATAAAACAGGCGACGACCGGCGACCGCGAAATCGCCATGAAAGGGTTCCGCGACAGCCCTTTCTTCGATCCCTACAAGAAAATTGCGCACCGCGGGGAATACGCCTGGTGGATTTTGAGAGGGAAGCCGCGCCCAAAAGTGCCTCATCTGGTGAAGCAGCGTACTCTCACCGAGTTTGCCGCGCGTTTTCGACTGCCGGTTTTAGTGGAAACGGGCTCGAATCTCGGCCACATGCTGAACGCCCAGAAACACAACTTCCGCGAAATTTACTCGATCGAGCTGGATCTTTGGCTGGCGGACCGAGCCAAGCGAAAATTTCAGTCCTATCCCCACATCCATCTGTATCAGGGCGATAGCGGCGTGGTTTTGCCGAAGATCGTCCCCACCCTTCGCGACCGCTGTTTGTTCTGGCTGGACGCGCACTGGGGCGACGAGTCCGCTCCGATCAAGCAGGAACTCGAATGCATCTACCGCCATCCCGTCCGCGACCACGTGCTTCTGATCGACGACGCTCGCTGGTTCGACGGCCGCGGCGATTACTTGTCCATCGCGGATTTGCGCGAGCATGCCGCAAAGGAATATCCCGGCAGCGTGGTCGAAGTGAAAGACGACATCATCCGCATTTATAACCCAAACTCTAAAATGACCGCTGGCGCGTAGTCCCTTTTCGAAATTTCGTTCCGGGTGAATCGCTCAGGATTCCACGAGCCGTCGGATTCACGCCATGTCTTTGCCGCCGCGGCGTTATAATTTCTGGTAATCCCTGTTTCGACCCCAAGCACGAGCAGGCATTGAAGAGGATTTCACAATCATGTTGAAGCGTTTGTTCGTCCATTACATTGCGGAGGAAGCGCGGCCCATGCTGCGCCTGGCCATCCCGCTCGTGATGGCGGAGCTTGGGTGGATGACGATGGCTATCGTGGATACCATGATGGTCGGCCGGCAGGCGCACAGCGCCGAGGCCATCGGAGCGGTGAGTCTCGGCAGCATCCTCTTCAACTCCGCCGCCATTTTCGGCACCGGATTGATGCTTGGACTCGACACCCTCGTTTCGCATTCCTACGGCGCGGGCGACGTCGAAGACTGCCACCGCTCGCTCGTAAACGGAATCTACCTGAGCCTGGCGATCACTCCGGCGCTGATGGTCATCATCCGTCTTCTCGAACCGGTCTTGCGTTCGCTCAACATCGACGCTGGCGTCTTGAGCCAGGCGATTCCGTATTTGCGCACCCTCAACTGGGGAACTTTCCCTCTGCTTCTCTACTTCGTTTTTCGCCGCTATCTGCAAGGCATGAATCTGGCGAAGCCCATCGTGTTTGCGCTGGTCTCGGCAAATCTCGTCAACCTCATCGGCAATTGGGCGCTGGTGTATGGCCATCTGGGATTCAAAGCGATGGGCACTGTCGGCTCGGGATGGTCCACCTGCTTTTCGCGCATCTACATGACGCTCGTTCTGCTTGTTTATGCGGTTTACTACGACCACCGTAATCAGACCGGTTTGCGGAACGCACAGCGGCTGCCGAATTTCCCGCGCGTGTGGCGGCTGGTCTATCTGGGGTTTCCCGCCGCAACTCAATTTGGACTCGAGGTGGGGGTATTCGCGGTCGCCACCTCCCTGATCGCCCGTCTCGGGCCGGTTGCGCTTGCCAGTCATCAAGTGGCGCTGAACACCGCCAGCCTTACATACATGGTCCCTTTGGGCATCAGCGCCGCTGCTGCCGTGCGAGTCGCGCAAGCGCTGGGACGTAAAGATGCGGATGGCGCCAGCCGCGCAGGGTGGACGGCGATGCTTCTGGGCACAACCTTTATGGCAGTCATGGCGATCTTGTTCCTCACGATTCCACGCCTGATCGTCCGCGTTTACACTCCCGATCCCGCCGTCATCAAGGCTGCCGGAGCGCTTCTATTCGTCGCGGCCTTCTTTCAACTGTTCGACGGAATGCAGACGGTGGCCACCGGCGCGCTGCGCGGCGCGGGAGACACGCGGACGCCCATGCTCTGCCATCTGTTTTTCTACTGGTGCGTGGGTCTTCCCGTCGGGGCGTACCTTTGCTTTCGGATGGGATGGGGAGCGGCGGGGCTTTGGGCGGGGCTCAGCCTCGCGTTAATCCTGATCGGCAGCATGCTTCTGTACTTTTGGCGCCGCAAGGAACGTACCTTTGCGCGAATTACCCAGGGAAAAGAGGCGGTCGTTCCGTTGCCCGGTTTGAGCGCCGAAAAGAGCTTATGAAAAAGCGTGCCCAGCCCGGAAAGAAACTGCACGCGGGCCACACGAAGCACATGCGCCGAGCCATCGCGCTTTCGGTGAAGAACGTTCGCGAAAATCTCGGTGGCCCGTTCGCCGCCGTCGTGGTGAAAGACGGAAAAATTATCGCCGAAGGCGCGAATTCTGTTACGGCCACGAACGATCCGACGGCGCACGCCGAAATGGTTGCCATTCGCCAGGCCTGCCGCGTTCTCAAGCGTTTCGATCTCGCCGGTTGCGAAATCTATACCAGTTGCGAGCCGTGTCCCATGTGCCTGGGCGCGATCTACTGGGCACGGCCTTCGCGCGTTTTTTTCGGCAATAGCGCGGCGGACGCTGCAAATCATGGCTTCGACGACGCATTCATTTACGGCGAGCTTCAGCGCTCGTTTGCCGATCGCAAGATCGAGATGGTGCAACTCATGCGCGACCACGCGCTCCGTGCGTTCGTGATGTGGACCGCGAAGACCGATAAGATTCCTTACTGATTCCCCTCGAGGCGGATCGCCGTTTCCCGCCGCTGCTTCCGCTGCGCCCACGTCCCGTAGCATCCTACGCGTCAGGGCGCGAATCTAATCTTGTGAGAGCAAACAGGACAGGTTACATTTACACCAGTGCTTCCTTTCACCGATGAAAGCGAGCTGCTGACGACAGATAGACGCACCCTCGACTCCCGTTTTCGTTTGCCCCCAACGGCCCCCGGAGCCCAACTCACATTCCATGTCTGAACGAATTCTGATCGTAGACGATGAGTCCACCGCGCGCGCCGCGCTGGAACTGCTGCTGCGCCGCGAAGGATTTGATGTTCGCAGCGCCACCGATGGCGTGTCCGCGCTCAGCGAATGCGCTTCGTTCCGTCCTGATTTGATTTTGCTCGATATCCTGATGCCGGGAATGGATGGATTCGAAGTTTGCCGCCGCATTAAAGCCACTCCCGAAACAAGGCTCACTCCCGTCGTCTTGATAACAGGCCTTTCGGCCACCGAAGATCGCATCAAGGGCATCAATGCCGGCGCTGACGATTTTCTCTCGAAGCCAATCGACATCAACGAGCTGCTGGCCCGCTCCCGGTCTTTGCTCCGTTTGAAGCAGTACACCGACGAATTGGAAAACGCCGAATCGGTGCTCTTCAGCTTGGCTCATAGCATCGAGGCGCGCGATCCTTACACACGCGGGCATTGCGAGCGATTGGCCGAAATGTCGGCGCGGCTTGGCGCACGCCTCGGAATTCCCGAAGAACACATCAAAGCTCTTCGGCGTGCCGGAATCGTCCACGACATTGGAAAGGTGGTGATCCCCGATGCGATTCTGCTGAAGCCGGGCCCGCTGTCGCCCGAGGAAATTGAGATCATGCAGAAGCATCCCACGGTGGGCGAAAGAATTTGCGCGCCGTTGAAGACGTTTCGCCACGTATTGCCGATCATCCGCCATCACCACGAGAAGCACGACGGAACGGGATATCCCGACGGCCTCCGCGGCGAGGAAATTCCTCTCACCGCGCGCATTCTGCAAATCTCGGACGTGTACGACGCGCTGATTACCGATCGTCCCTACAAAGTTTCGTTCACGCCCGAAATCGCGCTGGACGTGATGGACGAGGAAGCGGGGAAGGGCTGGTGGGACGTCGAATTGCTCGAAGCGTTTCGCGCCATGATCCGCGAGCAACAGATTGAGGCGGGCGGCGAAGCGATTCGCAAGTCCGTGAACTGATCGTACGGTTGGCCCGAGACGCGACCGCTAGTCTCCGACGATGCGTTCCGGGCCTGCGTAAATCACGAACCGCGTGCCGCGCAAAAATCCTACCAGCGTTTGCCGCAGCTCTCGTGCCAATTGAACCGCAAGGCTCGATGGCGCGGAAACCGACGCTACCACCGGAATCCTCGCGACGATCGCTTTCTGCACGATCTCGAATCCACCTCGCCCGCTGACCATCAGCACGCAATCCGATAGCGGTACTCGACCGGCCAGCAGCGCCCATCCGATCACTTTATCGACGGCGTTGTGCCGGCCAATGTCCTCGCGCAGCACTTGGAGGACGCCGGTACCGTCAAACAGAGCCGCCGCATGCAGTCCGCCCGTGCGTTCGAAAGCCTCCTGCGACGCTCGCAATGCGTCCGGCAGGCCAACCAGCACGCGAGCGTTTAGCCGAAATTCCGGATCGGGCGCGGCGAGAGTTCGCGAGCGCACGGCATCGATCGTCGCTTTCCCGCAGATTCCGCAACTCGAAGCCGCAAAGAAGTGGCGGCGCACTTTCTCCATATCCGGCTGCGCGTGCGCCGCGACCCTTGCCGCCAGCACGTTGTCGCGATTTGTTCCGTCTTCGGAGGCCACGGCATCCATCGCCAAAATGTCTTCCCGTTCACGGACGAGGCCCTCTGTGAACAAAAAGCCCGCGGCAAGCTCTTGATCGTGACCCGGCGTCCTCATCGTCACCGAAAGCGGTTGGTCGCCGATGCGAATCTCCAGCGGCTCTTCCGCGGCCAGGTAATCGCTTTTCGTCCGCAGTTTTCCGTCGTCCCACTCGGAGACTTGCGTCACGCTCACTTTGCTTGATTTCGTGGCCATGCGTCCCGGACAGAATACATCGAGCGCGTTCCAGGGAAGGAGACGAAAAAAAAGGGAGAGCGGAACGCCGCCCTCCCTCATTGGTTTTGACTTGTGAACCGAAGCTATTCGCCGTCGCCCAGACCGGCAAACAGGTCCGACATCACCTTCACGTTCGAATCGCACGCATGGTTCAGGCACGGCAGGCGGAACGCTCCTTCCAGCGTCTTCAAGAGTGAAAAGTGATTGTAGTACTGATCGCTCGTCAGGCCCTTGAAGCCGTAGTCCGTGTCCACCACCAGAACGACCTTGTTGATCGTCGGCGCCACGCTGTAGTCGTCTTCATCCCACAGCAGGACGATCGCGTTGCGGCCGTGACCCCAGACCGGCGAGTGGTGAATGGCTTCAACGATCCGGTTCACCGACACGTCCCCCGCGTAAATCAACGCTGGGTTCAGTCCATCCTGCATGCCGTCGTCGTTCGGATCGTATTGGCAGAAGGCCAGCACGTTGCCGCGCCCGTGTTCGTCGTTGCACTGGTTCGGGGCGATGAAGGAAAAGTCTGGAACGTCGCCGGATTGCAAGTCGGCATACAGGCCGTGCTTTCCGTCGAACGGCGCAATCTGATTGAAGCTCAGCTCGGGATTGGTGCCTTCCTGCACCGAGCTGAAGTACACAAACGGGTTGTGTTTTACGGCGTACAGGAAAACCAGGTCTGCCGACGTGAGCGGCGGGTTCTGCACCGGCGTGATCGTCGAGAAGTCCGTGTTGTTCGTGTAGATGCCGTCGCTGGTGTTCACCAGGTCGGGTCCGGCAAGCGGCAGGCTTTCCTGATAGCTCTTCCACTTCATTCCTGCAGCCACCAGTTGATCGGCGATTGTTTTGCCGCTGATGTGCGTGTCGGCGGGGATCGACTTCACGCCGTCGATGTTGTTTTCGCCGTCGTTGCTTCCCGGCGCGCAGGTGGTTTCATTCGTGCAATCGATGGCCGGCGTCGCGGCATCGGTGCCGGTTCCGTAGATCGGGCAGATCGGTCCGGTGGCCGGATTGTCTGTGGAAACGAAACCCGTCGCCAGATTGGGCGTACAGGTCGTGTCGTGCCAGTCCGGCGGAT
Organism: uncultured Acidobacteriota bacterium; assembly: GCA_963785585.1. Classification (GTDB taxonomy): domain Bacteria; phylum Acidobacteriota; class Terriglobia; order Acidiferrales; family UBA7541; genus Palsa-295. The sequence goes on along the minus strand of CAWAVW010000004.1, from coordinate 2,809,514 downwards.
TGTCCGCATGCACGCCGAAATTCGAGCCGCCAACCGTCTCCAGATAATTCGTCAGGCTGGGATGCGCGATTGCAAAATAATTTGTCGCCAGATTTTTCTTCTTCGCGAAAGCGTTGATATAAGGAGCGTTCGGATTATTCATGATTTGCCGGTAGCCGTGATTTTCCATCATGATGACGAATACGTGATCCAGTTTCGGTACGCCTTTCGGTACAGCCCCTTCGTCGGCGAACAGCGGGGCGCCCATCAACGCGAGCGACAGACCCAGAGCGGCAGCCTTTCGAATCATATTTCACCTTTTCTTTCGGAAATTTTCTTCAGATGATCGAGTGGCGTGTACTGGCTGACTCGACTTGCCGCCTACCTTAAGCGGCGTCCGTTAAAGCGGTGTTACAAGCGAGTGAAGAATTCGCGGCGAGCCTTCAGGCAAACCGTTCACGGCTGAACTCCCGGTCAATGGCTCGGTAGAGTTTTGCTTATCGGTCCGCCCGCGCCGCCCGGAGCGCCGCCGTGCGCCTGCTCCGGCGGATCCACGCGAATCAATCCCATCATTCCGTTGTCTTCGTGCTCCAGCAAGTGGCAGTGAAATACGAACGTCCCAATCGTATTCGGATCGCGAAAATCCATCCGTACCTTCACGTATGGATAGCTCAAGGACTTGTCGTCCATAAACGGCACGTTAATTGTGTCGCGCAGATACGGTTCATTCACCGGAATGCCATTCCACTCCGTCAGCAGGAAATGTATTTGGTGGATGTGGAACGCGTGCAATTCCTTCGATCGATTTTCGATGATCCAATCTTCCACATCGCCCTGATGCGCCACGATGCTCGGCTCGTCCGAATTCGGGTCAAACACCTTCGGCGTTTGCCCGTCCACCGTGATGTAGAAAGTCGTCGGGCTATTGGGATCGTTCGGGTCCTGCAACGTTTCGCTGAAATACAGCTTCCGCGTCCGCACCGGCGTGACACTGCCTACCCAGGGCAACGAAGGGGGCGGAGCGGCCTGTGCCACGGTCGCCAGAGTCGAGCGCGGCCCGGTCGCGTTCGGATCGGCCACCATCAACGCCAGTTGCCGGTTCGGATCGTTCTCGCCGCCCGATCCCGTATTCACAGTGCGGCAAACAAACAGCGCCGAGCCTCCCGCCGCGGGTCCCTTCACGATGAACTCCGCCCGTCCTCCCGGCGGAATGCCGATATGATTGCGCGGCACCGTCACGCTGGGGCCTGCGCCATTCGCATTTACCGGCACGCCGTCCAGCGCCACCACTCCCATCATTTGCGCTACATGATTTTCGTACACCTGCAAGTTCAAATAGGTAATCGCCGATGCATTCACCACCCGCCACAACTCTTGCTCGCCCGGTTTCATCCTGATTTTCGCCGGTGGGTAATCCGGATACGGAACCGACACGTAGTTGATCGAAAGATCCTTCGCCGGCCGTCCCGATCCCGTTCCCGTATTGGAGGTGTCGCCGTCGCGGTCGATCAGCATCTTCGGTACCACCGGTTCGGACTTCGAGGGCGGCGCGTTCGGGTTCAGCAAATCTTCATCGCGAATCACGAATACGCGCTCGGGCAGTCCCGACGCCGCAATATTCGCATGTTCCAATCCTTCCACGATCAGCGCGCCCGACGCTCCGCCCAGCACCTGCACCTTGCTGAACCCGTGCATGTGCGGGTGATACCAGTAAAGCCCTGGCGGCTCGTCCGCGGGAATTTTGAACCGGTATTCAAACGGCGCATCGCCCGGCTGTACCGACGTGCGCAAAACCTCGTCCTGATGGCACACCGGCGGAATCGTCAGCCCATGAAAGTGCAGATTGGTGGACGTCGCTGACATCACTCCGCTCGCGCACGGATCTGGCGATGCCGCCGCTTTGTGGCCGCCGTGCTCCGGCATAGTCATCGCGCCCGGCGCGCCCATATCCGTTAGCTCATTTTTCAAATGGAGAATCAAAGTGTCGCCGGGATTCAGCCGCAGATTCGGAGATAAACTTCCATCGCCGTACACGTAGCAATAAAGAATCCGTCCCGCCGCATCCTTGTAATTCCGGTACGTCAAATCCACCGACAGCACGCCATTCGTGCTGCGCAAATCCTCGGGCTCGGGAACTTCGCTTCCCATCGCCGGCCGCGGACACGCCTCGCGCGCTCCCGTTTGCGCCCGAGAAACCCCGCTCGTCAACAGACTGGCCGAACAAATCAGCAAAACGAACCACGCCGTACGCATCAACACTCCCACCCCGTCGTCAAGCCGATCACCACCGGTAGCCTGGAAGAGGGCCCAGAAAGGATTCAAAGCGGAAAGACACCGCGAATCTATTGCCGTCACGAGCGGCTCTATGTGAACCCTGTGTGAATTTCCGTTTACAACGGCCTGTATCGCTGCCTCTGCTGGCGGGAAATTGTCGTTTTTTTGCCCATTTTTCGCACTTTGGGCGGGTTTGGATATCCACAGCCCCCGGGTGTATCCTTAATGCTCCCGTCACACATGCCCCTCGACGGGCTTTCCTATGGCTCATAAAGTTTCGCTTCCGACGTTGGTTCCGTCTCCCAAAATAGGCCTGGATGTCTGGATGAACCGCGTCCTCGAGCTGTCTGAGACCGCCCGCGAACGCTGGGACGAAGACGCGGTCCATGACCTTCGCGTCGCCCTCCGCCGGTGCCGCACCATGGCCGACGTTCTCACGCAAGTAAACCCCGACCCTGGCTGGCGCAAGCTGAAGAAGTCGGCGCGCCCCGTATTTCAGGCGCTGGGACGCCTCCGCGACCGCCAAGTCGAACGTAGGTGGGCCAAGAAGCTCGGCGGCTCAGGCGATCTTTTCCGCCGGCATCTCTTGAAGAGCCTTGCCGAGCGCGAACGTACCCTGAAGCTCGAAGCGGAGCGCGCGCTCGATGCATTTGATCGCAAGGAATGGCGCAAATGGTCCCGCAAGCTTCCCGCGAAAGCGCAATTTTTCCCGGTCGAAAGTGTCGTGTTTCAGCGATTGGCTGCCGCTCGCCTGAATGAAGCGATGGACCTGTTCGACCGCGCGCGGAAAAGCCGTAGCCGCGTGGCCTGGCACAGGCTCCGTATCGGATTGAAAGGTTTTCGCTATACGCTCGAGAATTTCTTGCCGCAGCGATACGAGGCCTGGAGCGGGGAACTGAAATCCTTGCAGGATCTGCTCGGTGAGGTTCACGACCTGGACGTATTGCGCGCCGACAGCCGCCTGTACGGCGCTGGTTGGGATCCTGCTGTCGTCGCGCTCTGGATGGAGAAAATCGAATCGGCCCGAAAGCTGAGGCTCGACGAGATTCGCCTTCGCCTCACCGGCTCAGATTCTCCGCTCGCGATCTGGCGAACGGCCCTTCAGAATGGCCGCGCACTGCATATCGTGCCCGCCGCCGTTTCCGCCGTGGAGCCGCCGATCTACTCCGCGAGCTGACGCAAAATCTTCGGCGTCACCAGCCAGCGCAAGTCCCACTTTCCATCCGCCGATGTATGCTCCAGGCACGCCACGCCCGCTTTCTTGATTTCTGTAAACACGCGCGACCCGATCAGGTGCGCCGCGAACACGTCCAGATGCGGCGCATGCCCGAAGCACATCACTTCCTTCGCGCGCAGGCGGAGCACTTCCTTGGTGATCTCGGCCGGATTCGCCGCGGGCTTCAGCGCCTCGCTCACCTTGATTTTTTCTACCGGGAAACCCAGCGTCTCGGCGAAAATTTCCGCCGTTTGTGCCGCTCGCACGTAGGGACTGGTGATCAGCACATCGGGCTTCACCCCCAGCTCTTCCAGGCCGAGCGCCGCGCTGCGTGTTTTCTGCACGCCCTTCGCCGTCAGCGGACGTTCCGCTTCCGCCGGTGATTTCGGATCGGTGCGATCGACAGCCAGACCATGACGTACCAGATAAAGGATCATCTTTTACGCTACCTTTGCCTTTTCTTTCTTCTGAGCCCGGCGAAATTCCGCTTTCAACTGAAATTCCGTTTCGAACATCTCGGCTTTTCGTTCCAGCCCTGTCAAATCCAGCCGCGTTCCTTCCGTGGCGTGAATATGAAAAAGGGCCTTGCGCCCGCTGATCTGCAAATCCACGCCCTCAATTTTCTGGGCATGCTCGGACTCAAGTTTTTCGGCGATCCGCAACAGGCTCGTAAGGACGCGCGCGTGGCGCCGGCGCTCGCTTTCCAGCGCCGCGTACGACGGGTGCTCCAGTTGCGGCTCCGATTTCGAATTGTGGTAGCGCACCAGCGCTCCCACCATATCGCGTTTCCAGCCGCGCAATTCCGGCAGGTCCCCGTTGCGCACCAGATACTCTCCGTGCCGGTGGTGCGCCTTGTGATTCACGAAGTGTCCTACGTCATGCAGCAGCGCGCCCAATTCCAGCGCAAGCCTCAGCTCGGCTCCCATCTCATGCAGCGGACGCAATTGATCGAAGAGCGACAACGCCAGCTTGGCCACTTGCTCGGCATGCTCGGCGTGATAACCCATCTTCCGCCCGAACCACCGCGCCTTCGATACGAGTTCGTCGGCCCGCCCCTTTTCTTCCGGCGACTTCTGCGTCACCGAATATTGCTCCGCCACCAGGTCCAGCAGGATTCCTTCCCGCACTCCCACGCCGGGCACCAGTAGCGTCCGGATGTCGAGCCATTTCGCCAGCGTCGTGAATACAATCGCGGCGATGCCCATCACTTCCGCGCGGTCCTGCCGCACGCGAAACGCGCGCATCCGACCCGGTACATCCAGCGCCAGCATTTTCCAGGTTTGGTCGCGGAACAAACGCATGTTCATGCTGGGAATGCGCTCGACGAGCGGACCCGGAGCAAGCCTCACCAGCGCTTCCGCGTTACCCCCGCAGCCCACCGCAATCGTGCGCGTCAGCCTGGGCGGCGACGGCATCGCGCTGCGCAGCAATGCAAGAATGTGATGCCGCAGCCGGTTCACATGGTCTTCATCGATGGCGCCGTAAAGCTTGAACGTCTCCATCAGCCGGATCGTTCCCAGCGGCAATCCGATCCGGTGCTCCAGTTTGCCGCCGTTGTAAAAATTCAGCTCCAGGCTTCCGCCGCCGAGATCGAAAATCAACCGCGGCTGCATCCGCGAACCCAGCGTCCACAATACCGCCGCGCACACCAGTCTCGCTTCTTCCTCGCCGCTGATCACCTCCAGCTCGATTCCCGCCTTGCGCTGGATTCGGTCCATCAACCGCCGGTAATTTTTCGATTCGCGCGCGGCTGACGTAGCCACCGCGCGGTAGGCGCCCACGTTGTGCTGGTCCATTTTGTAGCGAAATTCGCGGAAAGCGCGCGCGGCGCGATCGATCGTGTCGCCGGTGATCACATGCCGCGTAAACGCATTCTTGCCCAGCCGCACGGCGGCGCGCTCGCTATCCAGAATGGTGATCTGCTGTGGGGACGTAGCGCGGGCGATCGCCAGCCGGATGGCGTTCGATCCGGCGTCAATCGCTGCCAACTGTACGGGAGCGGCCACTGGTTTACCGCCAGAGATGCGACAGCGCGTGCGAAGGCTTGTAGTGCGTGCTGCGAATTCCCAGATGCGAAGCAATCCGCTTGCGCAGCTCCGCGTTCACGGCGGAGACGCTGCCTTCGCCGTCCAGCTCGATGAACCCGTGCCGCTTCGAAAGGTATTCGAACTCGCGCTTGATCATCGACTGGTACCGGATGAAAGACTGGAACAAATCGTTCGAAAGCGACATGTCGCGCCCCGATTCCCAGTAACTGATCGTCTGCGACTTCTTGAATTCGCGGTCGAATGCCACTTCCGGTTGCACGTCCAGCCAGAAGGTCAAATCCGGCCGAAGTGCTGTCTCGTAGATTCCGTGCAGGTAATCGCGCCCGATGCCGCGCACCGCGGCCCGCGCAATCAACGTAAAAATATAGCGGTCGGCAAGCACGATCAGGCCGGACCGCAGCGCGGGCAGAATCCGCCGCTCGAGCTGGTCGAAGAAGTCCGTACCGTACATCAGCGCCAGCGTCATCCGCGTAACGGAATTTTCCGCCAGCAGTCCGTCGATATCTTCGCCCACCAGGTACGACCGGCGAAGCCCCATCGTCTGCACAGCGAATCCCTCAGACTCCAGCCACTCGGTCAGCAGCGAAATCTGCGTCGAGCGCCCCGAACCGTCGGTTCCCTCGATCACCACAAGTGTCCCGCTCAACTCTTCCGGCTTCACTCCCGGTAGAGGAGAACCATAAAAGCGCGACGGCGCTTCAATCACGCCGTTCTTCTTCGCTCGCGGCGCGGTTTTGCTCTTGCCGTTGGTCGCCGCGGATTTCGTTTTGTCGGATCGGCTCATTTTCGTTTCGGCGCGTACCGTTGCAAATCGATTCGTTCGCCCACAATCTGCCGCATCAGCTTTTGCAGCTTGTTCACCCGCACCGTCCCGTCCATCAGCACGAAGTTGTCGGTTTCCACCATCTCGTCGTAATTATTCAGGATGCGCTCCTGAAAAATGCGGAAACTTTCCGCGCGATCGAGCGAAATTCCCAGGTCCATGCCGGCTTCGTAATATTTCAATTTGGGGCGTCCGGCCACAATCCGGTTCACCGCCACGTCGAGTGGCGCGCGAAAATAAAACGTGATGTCCGGAATCGGAGCGAAACTATAAAGATTGCGCAGCCAGTGCGGCGAGCAACCCCGCGCCCCATCCCGCGCAAACGCCGTATACACATAGCGATCCGCGAGCACCAGATACCCCCCGTGCAGCAGAGGCATGATCTGCCGCTCGCAGCGGTCCGCGAAGTCGGCCGCATGCAAAAGCGAAAAAGTCGTAGGGGTCAGCAGTCTCCGCTGCTTGCCGCGCCGCGTGGCTGACTTCACCAGTGGCGACGAGTTCCATTCCGTAAAATGGATCCGGTATCCGTGGATTTCCAGCCAGCGCTTCAGCAGGTAAAGCTGGGTGCTTTTTCCTGACCCGTCGATGCCTTCGACCACCACCAGTGCGCCAGGGTAGGGGCGCTTCGGCGTTGGCGCTGTTTCCGGCTTCGTTTCGGATGCGGGCGATGCTTCGATGATGGCGTTAGGCATACGAGAATTGTTTAATTTCAGCGGATAATGATATCTCGGAAGTGTGACGAGCACGTAAGAAAAGTGTTACAACAAATCCCTCAAATGCGCGCAATTGAGCCGATGGCCCGAAAATCGACCGTAAATACCACAGCCCGCAAAGGATAGGCAGATGCCCACGAATTTCACCAAAGAACTCATTGTAAAGCCCGGCAAAAAGGTCAAGCTCCGCAAGATCGACCCGGAAAACACCCTCGGCTGGCAGAAGAGCGACGACGTCGAGTCGGAACTCGAGAAATCCCTCGACCGCCTGGACGCCCTTCAATACCTGCTCTACGCCGAGGGCAAGCGCGCCTTGCTGCTCGTCTTTCAGGGGCTCGATGCCTCCGGTAAAGACGGCACCATCCGCCGCGTGATGGCTCGTGTGAATCCCCAGGGCTGCCGCGTTGCATCTTTCAAACAGCCCTCCGCCGAAGAGGCCAAGCACGACTTTCTTTGGCGCGTTCACCGCGCCGTGCCTCCCTTTGGCGACATCGGCATCTTCAATCGCTCGCACTATGAAGACGTTCTGATCGCGCGCGTCCACAACCTGGTGCCCAAGCACGTCTGGCAGCGTCGCTACAAGCTCATCAATCAATTCGAGGCGGGACTCTACGAGAATAACGTAACCATCCTGAAATTTTTCCTGCACATCAGCAAGGACGAGCAGCGGAAGCGCTTCATGGAGCGCATCGACGATCCCGAGAAATCCTGGAAGTTGTCCGACTCTGATTTCGCCGAGCGCAAATTCTGGGACGACTATACCGTCGCCTACGAAGAAGCGCTCACGCGATGCAGCACCGAAGAAGCGCCTTGGTTCGTGATTCCCGCGAACAAGAAGTGGTTTCGCAACCTGGCCATTTCACACATCGTCGTGGAAGCTCTTGAGAAAATGAAACTGAAATTCCCCGAGCCCACCGTGAACGTCAAAAAATTGAAATGGCAGTAAGCGGCGCCTCCGCCGCGCTCGATTTCTGCTAGAATCGCTCGGCTTTGGCGCCTCGCGCGCGCACAGGTGAACATCCGGCGAACATGACCGACCAGGCCGTTTTCCCTCGGAACTTCCTCAAGAAATATCCCGAAGCTGTTCGGGGTGAGGGATGTTTCATCTACACCGCCGAAGGACGCCGTTACCTGGACGCATCCGGCGGAGCCGCCGTCGTCACCATCGGCCACGGCGTCGAATCGATCGGCCGTGCCATGGCCGAGCAGTCTTCGCGCCTTGCCTACATTCACACTTCGCAATTCCAATCCGCCGTCGTCGAAAAACTCGCCCGCCGAATTCTCGCGCTCGCGCCGCAACCGATGCAGCCCGGCGGCCGCGTCTATTTCACCTCCGGCGGCTCCGAAGCCACCGAAACCGCCATCAAACTCGCCCGCCAGTATTGGATCGAGCGCGGCGAGAAAAAACGCTACCGCATCGTCTCTCGCAAGCAGAGCTACCACGGCAGCACCCTTGGCGCGCTCTCCGTCTCAGGAAACGTCCGCCGCCGTGAGCCTTTCGCTCCTTTGCTTCCGGAATGGGGACACATTCCGCCCTGCTATTGCTATCGCTGCCCCTACGGCCTTCGCTATCCCGAATGCAACGTCGAATGCGCGGATGAACTCGACCGCCTCCTCACGCGCGAAGGTTCCGACGATGTCGCCGCATTTATATTCGAGCCAATCGTCGGCGCCACCCTCGGCGCCGTCGTGCCGCCCGAAGGCTACGTTCAGCGCATTGCCGAAATCTACCGCCGCCACGGAATCCTGCTGATTGCCGACGAAGTGATGACCGGCATGGGCCGCACCGGCAAACCCTTCGCCGTCGAGCATTGGGGAATCTCGCCGGACATCATCCTGGTCGGTAAAGGAATCGCCAGCGGCTACGCCCCGCTCGGCGCGGTGATCGCCGCCGGCAACGTCGTCGAACCCATCTCTCGCGGCTCCGCCACGTTCCTTCATGGCTTTACCTACAGCGGACATCCTGTCGCTGCCGCCGCCGCAAACGCCGTCCTCGATTTCATCGAACGCGAAAAACTGTTCGATCGCGTCGCGCCGGCCGGCCGCGAACTCCGCGGCGCTCTCGATCGGCTCAAGAAATATTCCGTCGTCGGCGACGTCCGCGGCAAGGGCCTGCTCCTGGCCATTGAATTCGTTCGCGACCCCGAGACGCGCGAGCCATTTCCTCACGACGCGCAAGTCGCCACGCGCATTCAGGCGGACGCCCTCGAAGCCGGCGTCATGACCTATCCAATCCAAGGCTGCGTGGACGGCACGCGCGGCGACCACATCCTCATCGCTCCGCCATTCACCATCACCACTCCCACCATCGAGATGCTCGTCGCCGGAATCGAACACGCCATCGCCGACCTCGACCGCACGCATCTCGCCGCCACGGGAGGATCCTCTGCGCGTCGCTAGCTCCCCGATCGCGCGTACGCCTCTCTCGTTCGCGGGCTCCGTGCTTGCCTGTATCGCTCTGTTTTTGGTTCCAAGCCTCGCGCTCGACGTTGCGAAAATCACCGGCTTCGCGCCCGCGTCCGCCGCTCGGCAGTCTGCGATCGAAATGCAATATCGCTCGCTCGTATCGACCGACCAGATCGCCCAATTCCATCGCTACCTCACCTCGGAGCCTCACCCCGCCGGCTCAGCGCGCAACAACGAACTCGCCGAGTGGATCGCCGATCAGTGGCGCGCGCAGGGTCTGGAAGACGTGACCATCCATCAGTACGACGTCCTCCATTCGTCGCCCCGCGAAGTTTCTCTCGAAATGGTGAAGCCGCTTCATTTCACCGCCAGCCTCCGCGAAGACGCTTACAATGTCGATCCCGACACAAAAAATCCGAAAGCGGACGGCGCATACCTCGGCTACTCGGCATCCGGAGAAGTCACCGCTCCCGTCGTGTATGCGCACAGCGGCAATCCCGAAGACTACGAATATCTCCGCAAGCAGGGAATCGACGTCCGCGGAAAAATCGTGCTGGTTCGCTACTCAAATCCCTATAGCTATCGCGGATTCAAGGCGCTCACCGCCGAAAAGCTCGGCGCCGCCGCGATTTTGATTTATTCCGATCCCGCCGAAGACGGCTACTCCAGGGGCGCCGTTTACCCCAACGGCCCGTGGGGACCCGCTAGCCACATCCAGCGCGGTGCGATCACCTACGATTTTCTCCAGCCCGGCGACCCGCTCACACCCGGCTACGCATCCATCCCCGGCGCTAAGCGCATTCCCGCCGAGCAAGCGGTCTCGCTGCCGAAAATTATGGGCGTCCCCCTTTCCTGGCGCGACGCAAAACCGCTCCTCGAAAAAATGGACGGCCCCGTGGCTCCGCGCGATTGGCAGGGCGGCTTGCCGATCAAGTATCGCCTCGGCGGAAAGCGCGTCGTCGTCCACCTGAAAGTCGATATGGACAACAGCACCAAGCCCTACTACGTCACCGAAGCCCGCATCCGAGGAGGCGAATCGCCCGACGAATGGGTCGTGCTCGGCAATCATCGTGACGCCTGGGTGTATGGCGCCGTCGATCCTTCGAGCGGCACCGCCTCGATGCTGGAACTCACCCGCAATCTTGGCCAGATGCTCAAGCAGGGGATTCGCCCGAAGCGCACTCTGGTGATCTGTAGTTGGGACGGCGAAGAGTACGCCCTCACCGGTTCCACCGAATGGGGCGAACAGTACGCCGACGAACTCAAAAAGAAAGCCGTCGCCTACCTGAACGTGGACGAATCCACGTCCGGCCAGAATTTTCAGGGCGACGCGGTCGGCTCGCTCGCTCCTTTGCTTGTCGAAGTCAGCCGGACTCTGCCTGCGCCCTCCGGCAAAACTCTCTACGACGAATGGAAAGTTTCCCGCGCCGCCGAATTGGGCACGGCCCAGTCCGTGCCGGACGCCGAACTCGCTGACACGCGCATCGGCAGCGGTTCCGATCACACCGTCTTCCTGAATTTTCTCGGCGTTCCGACCGTCGGACTCACTTTCGTCGGCCCCTACGGCGTGTACCATTCGCTCTACGACGATTATTTCTGGATGAATCATTTTGGCGATCCCGGTTATCGATATCACGCTTTAATGACGCAGCTCTGGGGCGTGCTCGCGCTGCGCCTCGCGAATGCCGACCTGCTCCCCTATGATTTCGAAGCCTACGGCGAAAATATCCGCCAGTTCGTCGCCGACCTCGATCAGGCCAGCCACGTCAACGAGCATATCGATCTCGCCACCCTGCGTTCGCGCATCGCGGACTTCCAATTCGCAGGCCGCGAACTGAATCAGTCGCTCGCTGGCGCCGCCGCCGGTTCCACGAATCCAGTGCAGCTCGCCCGCGTGAACGAAGCTCTCATGCAGGTCGAGCGCAACTGGTGCAACCCGCAGGGCATTCCCGGTCGCCCTTGGTTCAAGCATTCTCTTTACGCCGCGCGTTACACCTACGCCCATCTCGAATTGCCGGGCCTCACCGAAGCCGCCGAAGCGGGCGACTGGAAGCTCGCCGCCGCACAAGCGCAGATCCTCGCCGACGAGCTCGTAAAGAACACCGCGCTCCTTCAGCGCGCCAATCTGGATTTGAAATCCGCCACCGGAGCACCCAGGCAATGAGCCGGCCCACTCTCCTCGCGTTTGCAGCAGTCCTCGTAGGCGTTCTCGCGCTATCGCCTGCCGCACCGGCGCAATCGATTTCTGCCGCGGCTTCGTCCCCCGGCGCCAACGCCGGTCCTCGCGCCCGCGATCTCGGCGTGCCTTTCGAAGGAACTCCCGGCCCGCTCGATTCGATCACGGACGTGAAAGGTGTCGAAGTCGGCTTCCGAACCATCATTTCCGGCGAAGGCAAACTCGAAGTCGGCAAGGGCCCCGTCCGAACCGGAGTCACCGCAATCTTCCCGCGCGGGAAATCTTCCATCGATCCCGTCTTCGCCAGTTGGTTTACCGAAAACGGCAACGGCGAAATGACCGGCACCGCCTGGGTCGATGAATCCGGTTTTCTGTACGGCCCCGTCATGATCACCAACACGCACAGCGTCGGCGTCGTCCGCGACGAAGTGATCGCCTGGCAGTTGAAAAATGCTCCGCCCACAAACGCGGATGATTGGTGGTCGCTGCCCGTCGTCGCCGAAACCTGGGACGGCTACTTAAACGACATCAACGGTTTCCACGTAACGCCCGCCGATGCCGACGCCGCCATGAAAGCCGCGCACACTGGCCCGGTGGAAGAAGGCAACGTGGGCGGCGGCACGGGCATGGTCTGCTTTGAATTCAAGGGAGGCACAGGCACCGCGTCTCGCCAACTCAGCCAACAACAGGGCGGTTACACGGTCGGCGTGCTCGTTCAATGCAATTTCGGGCAGCGTCCGCTTCTGCGCATCGCGGGAGCGCCGATCGGGCAGGAAATTCCCACCCGGCCGATCCACAAATCCGACACCGGCTCGATTATCGTGGTCGTCGCTACCGACGCGCCGTTGCTTCCCCACGAAATGAAGCGCATCGCCAAGCGTGTTACGCTCGGTCTGGGCCGCCTCGGCAGCATTTCCGGGGACAGTTCCGGCGATATTTTTATCGCCTTTTCCACCGCCAATCCTGGCGCTGGCCTCGCCGAAAATCCCGTCCAGGTGCAAATGCTTCCCGGGGATCAAATCGACGCGCTTTTCGAAGCTACCGTCGAGGCCACCGAGGAAGCCGTGGTCAATGCCATGGTCGCCGCCAAGACCATGACCGGCATCGACGGCCACACCGTCGAAGCTCTTCCCCACGACAAACTGCGTGAAATTCTGCGAAAATACAACCGCCTCGCCGATGCCCGGTGACGGGAGCCTGGCGCGGCAATCTAATCGAGAGCACACAATGAAGACATTCTTGCAGGGCTTCCTATTCGCTTTGATCCTGTCCGCGGTCGGCATTTATTTCTATTTGAAACAGGGCTACGTAAATTTCAACGCCGACCAGCCCCCCTCCGAGTTTGAAATGCACACCGCCATGGCGGCCGTTGACGCGTCCACCGACCGCAACGCCGGCGAGCTGAAAAATCCCGTCGCCGCCAGCGAGGAAAATATCGCCGCCGGCGCAAAGCTTTACATCAATCACTGCGCCGGATGTCACGGCGTGCCGTCGAACCCGGATAGCCAGTTCGGCCGTTCGTTCTACCCGTCCGTTCCGGCGTTTTTTAAGGACGCACCCGACATGTCCGAAAGCCAGAATTTCTACATCATCCGGCACGGGATTCGCTGGAGCGGCATGCCGGCGTGGAATAGCACTCTCAGCGATAACGAGACTTGGCAGCTCGTCACCTTCATGAGCAATATTGAAAAGCTGCCTCCCGCCGCGCAAAAGGAACTCGCGCCCTACGGCGAACCGCCCGCCGCCAAGCCCGCCGAAAAGGCCTCCGGCGACTCCAAGCCGATGACCGATATGAAATAGCACGGGCGCCGGACGCGGGGAAAATCATTCCGCCAGTCCAGCCGCTGTCCTGCTAAAATTGACGGTTGGCGTGGCTTTCGTTATCGTTCTTGGTGCGGTGATCGAGGAAGCTGTCCACATTTGACGGGGGAATGTTCGATGCCTGATGAAGTAACGCAGAAAGTGATCGAGACGTTGGCGTCCGTGAAGCGCATTTCCGCCGATACCATCACGCCGGAAACCAGCTTGCAAGACCTGGGCATCGACTCGCTCGACGTATTCACTCTCCTGTTCGAGCTCGAAAATGCCTTCAAGATCTCCATCCCGGACGACGACGTCCGGTCGATCAAGACCGTCAACGATATCGCCGACGGCGTGAAGAAAATTATCGCCGCCACTCCTCCTTCCGATCCTTCCGTCGGTTCGGCGTCGCCGGCGGTTTAACGAATGGCCTCCCGCCGCGTCGCCGTCACCGGGCTTGGAATCATCTCCGCTCTGGGCAATACCGTCGAGGAATGCTGGAAATCCCTCAGTGAAGGGAAGTCCGGCATCGGCCCCATCGAACGTCTCGATTGCTCGATGCTCCGCTTCAAGAATGGCGGCGAAGTTCGCAACTTCGATCCCGCGCAGCACTTTCCCGGCGGCAAAGACGCGTACATCGACCGCTTCGCTCAGTTTTCGGTAATCGCCGCTCGCGAGGCGCTGGCAAATTCAGGCTTGGAACTCACCAAGGAACTCCGCGAGACCGGCGCGATCGTTTGTGGCTCGTCCGTTGGCGGACAGGCCGCCATCGAAGCCGGCTTCGAAGATCTTTTCGTCATGGCTCGCGGCCGCGTTCATCCGCTCACCATTCCGAAAACGATGGCCAATGCCGGCGCCAGCCACATCGCCATGGAAACCGGCGTCTGCGGGCCTACCTATACCGTCTCGACCGCCTGCTCTTCCGCGAACCACGCGATCGGTCAGGCATTTCGCTTGGTCAGCTCGGGCGAATCAGACGTCGCCATCACCGGCGGCAGCGAAGCAATGTTCACCATCGGCATCCTGAAAGCCTGGGAAGCGATGCGCGTAATCGCGCCGGACACCTGCCGTCCGTTCAGTAACGGCCGCAGAGGAATGGTTCTCGGCGAAGGCGGCGCCATGATGATTCTGGAGCCGATGGATGCCGCGAAAGCCCGCGGCGCGAAAATCTACGCCGAGATTTGCGGCTTCGGAATGACTTCCGACGCGTTCCACCTCACCCAGCCAACCGTGGATGGTCCCGCGCGCGCCATGCGCCGCGCTCTGCGGGAAGCGGCAATGGCGCCCGAAGAAGTCGGCTACATCAACGCCCATGGCACCGGAACTCCCGGCAACGATCCCGTCGAGACCAGCGCCATTCGCGAAGTCTTTGGCGCGCATGCCGACAAGATCGGCGTCAGCTCCACCAAATCCATGCACGGCCACGCCCTCGGCGCCGCCGGCGCGCTCGAATCCGTTGCCACCATCCTCGCCCTGCACCACGGCATTTTGCCTCCCACCGCGAACTACGTCGAGCCGGACCCGGAGTGCGACCTCGACTACATTCCCAACCAGGCGCGCGCCCTCCGCGTTGGCGCGGCGCTGTCCAACTCATTCGCCTTCGGTGGACTCAACGCCGTCGTGGCGTTTCGCGCCGTCCCGCAGTAACCGCCATCCGCACATCGGCACACGCCGTCACCGTTTGAGCGGAGTTGTTCCTTGAAATGGATGGAATCGAAGGAATGAACTGCGCGGAAAATCTTACAGAAGATGACGGCCAAACAGCACGAGCGCGCCCCACGATTCCGGCTGCGGACCCCAATGCCGTGTCAGCTCGTCGGCAAGCGTAAACGCTACCAGCAGCGCCAGAAAGAAAAACCCCGCCACGATCACCGTCTTCGTCAGCCCGGTCGTGTACTTCACGTGCATGAAGAACAGCACCACCAGCAGCATCTTCACCACGGCGATCAACAGCGCGACCGGCGTGTTCCACATGCCCAGATCGATGAACGCCACACCCGTGGTAAGCCCAGTCAATACCATCAGCGCCAGAAATATTCCCACGTAGGTTCTTACTGGAACGACGTGACCGGACATCAGTGTCCCCCTGCCGAGAGATATCGCCCGCCCACCAGATACAGCAGCGGGAACAGGAAAATCCACACGATATCGACGAAGTGCCAGTACAGGCCAATCGTCT
This sequence comes from uncultured Acidobacteriota bacterium, assembly GCA_963785585.1. GTDB lineage: Bacteria > Acidobacteriota > Terriglobia > Acidiferrales > UBA7541 > Palsa-295. The sequence goes on along the minus strand of CAWAVW010000004.1, from coordinate 2,793,900 downwards.
CCAGCGGCGCGTAATAGATCTCGTTGAACTTATTCCGCGACGCCATTCCCGCGATGATCAGAATGATGGGAATTCCGATAATCATGTGCAGCGCGTGCAGCCCGGTCATGAAGAAATAAAAGCAGAAGAACATCGGCACATGCGCGCCCGCCGCGCCCCACTCCGGCCGGATCACGAAGCCAAAACCCGGAATCAGATGCTCGGCATAATCCGCCGTCCATTCGTAACGGAACTTCACGAACAAGAACGCCGCGCCCAGCAGAATCGTCAAAAGCAGCCACATCACCTGCGTGCTGCCTTTCTTTCCCGATTGCGCCGCATGAATTGCGAGCGCCATCGTCAAGCTGCTGGCGATTAGCACCACCGTGTTGGCCGCGCCAAAATTGATCTTCAGCAGGTTGCTGCCGATCTCAAACGAATCGTGGTACAGCGCCCGGTAAACGATGTACGCGCCGAACAGCCCGCCGAAAAACATGATTTCCGTCACCAGGAACACCCACATTCCCAGCGTGGTCGAGTCGCGCTGCTGGTCCATCGTCTCGAACTGGTGCGCGAACCCCGGCGGATGCGCGTCGTGAACTGCGGTCTCAGTCATGATGTGTTCTCGATCCCGAAGTCTGCGCGTAGTCGTACGCGCTTTCCGTCACCACCGGAATTTCGGTGAAGTTTTCCGTCGGCGGCGGTGATGGCGTCGTCCACTCCAGTCCCTTCGCGCCCCACGGGTTCGGCCCCGCAATCGGCCCGTACTTGAACGACCAGATCAGATAAATCAGCGGAATCAGGTAGCCCACTCCCAGTATCGACGCGCCCGCCGAAGACATTACGTTCAGCGTCTGAAACTCCGCCGGATACACGGCATACCGTCGCGGCATCCCCAAATATCCCAGCACGAATTGCGGGAAGAATGTCAGGTTAAACCCAACGAAAATCACCAGCGCCGCAAACCGCGCCCAGACGTCCGGATACAGCCGCCCCGTAATCTTCGGCCACCAGAAATGCAGCCCGCCCAAATACGCCATCACCGCGCCGCCCACCATGATGTAGTGAAAGTGCGCCACGATGAAGTAGGTCCCGTTCAAATGAACGTCGGTTGCCAGCGATGCCAGGAACAATCCCGTCAACCCGCCCATCGTAAACAATCCGATGAACCCTAGCGCGTACAGCATCGGCGCTTCGTACGAGATCGAGCCTTTGTACAGCGTCGCCGTCCAGTTGAAAACCTTAATGGCCGACGGTATCGCCACCAGGAAACTCAGCACCGAGAACACCAGCCCCGCATACACCGACTGCCCGGTGACGAACATGTGATGTCCCCACACCAGGAAGCTGATCACCGCGATGGCCAGGCTCGAAAACGCCACAAAGCTGTACCCGAAAATCCGCTTCCGCGAAAACGCCGTGATCAACTCGCTCATCACGCCCATGCCCGGCAGAATCATGATGTACACCGCCGGATGCGAGTAGAACCAGAACAGGTGCTGGAACAGAATCGGGTCGCCGCCAATCGCCGGATCGAAAATTCCGATATGCAGCAAACGCTCCAGGCCCAACAGGAACATCGTGACCGCGATCACCGGCGTGCCCAAAATAAAGATCACGCTCGTCGCGTACATCGCCCAGATAAACAGCGGCAGCCGAAACCACGTCAGCCCCGGCGCCCGCATCTTGTGGATCGTCACAATAAAATTCAAACCGGTCAGAATCGACGAGAAGCCAGTGATGAATACGCCCAGCGCCGTCGGTATCACCTGCGTGTGCGCGAAGGTGCTGCTGTACGGCGTGTAAAACGTCCAGCCCGTATCCACGCCGCCGGAGATCACCGCATACAGCGTAAACGCCGCGCCAATAATGTAGATGTACCAGCTCAGCAGGTTCAGCCGCGGAAACGCCAGATCCCTTGCGCCAATCATCATCGGCACCAGGAAATTGCCCAGCGTCGCCGGAATCGATGGCACCAGGAAGAAAAACACCATGATCACGCCGTGCATGGTGAACAGCTTGTTGTAATTCTCCGGCGTCACCAGATAACCCTGCGGCTCGATCAGATGAATGCGCATCATCACCGCAAAAAAGCCGCCGACGAAAAACATCAGGGTAATCGAGATTAGATACAGCAGCGCAATGCGCTTGTGGTCCTTCGTCAGCAGCCACGACTTCACGCTGTGGTCCACGTTCAGATAATTGGTGCGCGTATCCGACGGCAGGTCGTGCGCGTGGATGTCCGCAGTGGCCGTGCTCATTTCGCTTTCGACGTCCTTTCTTCCCCCGACAGCGACTTCACGTACGCGATCAGTTGCAGCACCTGCTCTTCGTTGACCTGGCCCTGGAAGGTGGGCATGATCGGCGCATAATTAGGCAGGGCGATCGAGTTCGGGTTTACGATCGACTGGCGAACGAAGTTCTCGTCCACCAGCTTCAACTCTCCGCTCTTCATTTTTTGCTCGGTATCGTAAATTCCCGCGAGCGAAGGTCCGCGTCCGGTGTTGTCCGCCGCGTGGCAGCTCGCGCATCCCAGCTGGTTAAACAAAATCTCGCCCTGCTGCGCCATCGATTGCGTATTCGATCCGCTCGAAACCCACTCCGCGTACTGCATCGGAGACATTACATACACCCATCCGATCATCTTCGAGTGGTCGGTGCCGCAATACTGCGCGCAAAACAAATGATACGTGCCCGTTTCCGTCGCTTCGAACCACAGCGACGAATACCGCCCCGGCGTCACGTCTTTCTTCACCCGAAACGCCGGAATGTAAAAATCGTGGATCACGTCTTCCGACGTCATCGTCAGCTTGATGGGCACCCCTACCGGAACGTGCAATTCGTTGATTTCGCGCACACCCTCCGGATGCTGCATGTGCCACATCCACTGCTTGCCCACCACGAAAATTTCAGTGGAGGCGTGCGGCGGTCGCGAATTCCTCACATACAAACTCGACGCCCAAACAAAAATTACCGCCGTGATCAACGTCGGGATAATCGTCCACGTCAGCTCCAGCGGCAGATACGTCTTGGTGTCGGCGGGAATTTCGTCCGGCGTCCTCCGCCGGAACTTGATCATGAAAACGAATATCGTGGCGAAGATCAGGATCGTGAAAAACAGCGTGATCGCCGTCAAAAAGTAATACAGTTGGTCCACGCCTTCGGCGATCGAAGACGCCGCCGTCGGCTTCAGCGGAAATACGAGCGCCGCTGCCTGCAAGTAATGCAATCCGGACTGGACAAGACCCATCATAATCTTCGTAGGTAAACCTTTAGCGAAGCCGCTTCACTGCCCGCGAAAATCGCTTTACGCTTTGCTTCCCGGCAATTCGTAGTGTTCCCTGCGGAACAGCACGATCATCAGGCAAGCAATCACCAAAACCGTCAGCGCGCCGCCGCCCTTGATCAGGCGCGACACCAGCAATCCGTATTTCCCGGTCGCCGGATCGTAGTGGTAGCAGAACAGCATCACCGCATCCACCGGCGTCCCGATCTTGCCCTCGGAAGCTTCCACCAGCGCCAGCCGCAAATCCCGGGAAGGGTACTGGATCCCGTAGAGGTAGCGCGATAGTTTGCCCTCCGGCGTCAGCACCATAATTGCGCTCGCATGCGCGAACTGTTTCGAATCCGGGTCGTACGCGTACCGAAAACCCACCGCGTCCGCGAGCTTCTTGATGTTTGCCTCGTCGCCGGTCAGAAAATGCCATCCCTCAGCCGCGCCAGGACGCCCGTACACGCCGGTGTAAAGTTCCTGCTTTGACTTCGCCAGCTTCGCGTCTTCGTTTGGATCGACGCTCAGCGTCACAACGTTGTAGTCTTCGCCCATGTTCAGCGATACGTTGCGCAGCCCCGCTTCCATGCCATTCAACACCTGGGTGCACAGCATCGGGCAGGTGTAATACACCAGGCTCAAAATCACCGGCTTTTGCCCGAAATACTGGCCCAGTTGCACCGTCTTGCCGTTCTCGTCGCGGAACGTCAAATCCAGCGGCACGCCTTGGTTCAGTTTCTGGTCGATGCCTACATTCTTCAGCAGGTCCGGCCGCACGCCGATTCTCTGCACAGGATCGGAAAGCTGCGCCGGACTCGAAGGCGCGAAAAACGCACCCGCACCCAGCAGCACTCCCACCGCAATCCCCATCCGAACCATCGCCGATTTGGACCTTCTAAACATTTCCGTGCTTCGCCTCACTCGCCACGACAAACCAAAATTCACAGAACCGGCGCTGGCTATTCGTGCTTCGCCTTCTGCGCTTCTTCTTCGATGTCCTGCTGCAATTCTTTCTGCTTCTCGTCGGCCTCGTACAAATAGCCGCACTGTCCGCCCACGCCCTCGGCCGGAACCAGCGGCGCCGGAGCCGCTCCGCTCGCGTCCGCCGGTACCGTTCCCCCCGCGCGCGTCGGCAATCCCTGCTTCAGCGTCAATTGCATCGCGCGATCGATCGGGATGCGAACAATCCCCGCATTCGCGTCCACCCACGAATACGAATTCAGAATCGCCGCTTGCCCGTCGCAATACGCGTGAATCTCTTTTTGCGGTTCCACCTGCAATCGCGGCCGCGGCGGCAACACCCGTGAATCCTCAAATGGAGCTGCATTCGCTCCCATCGGCGTCATCTTCGTGAAAACGCCAAACGCGAACCGCATCGACACGAACACCACGATCAGGATCACCGCCAGAATCACGCCCGATTTCAGCAGGCTCAACGGCGCGGCGTCTTCATGCTCAAACGCGCTCGGAGTTCCCGGCGTCGGCTTTTGCCCGGCGTTCGGCTTAGTCTCCATGCTCATGTACGAGCGCTCCTTCAAATCGCGGGTCGTTCACCGGCAGCAGCGGCATTCGCTTTAGCTGCCAGAAATAAAACGCCGCCCACAAACCGCCGATCCCGATAAACGCCAGCAAGTCCGTAAAATGCACCTGCGGTCCCGCTTGTTCGTAGGCCGGAACGATCAGCCAGTACACGTCGATCGCGCTCAGGCATACCATCATCCCCGCCACGATCGACAGCCACTTCAACCGGCGCTTCACGCCCCGCTGCAACAACAGCAGGAACGGCACGGCGAAGTGCATGATCACCAGAAACAACGCCAGGCGTCCCCATCCGCCAAACGCGCGCGACATGTACCAGGGAATTTCGTCCTTGATGTTTCCCGCCCAGATAATCAGGAACTGCGCGAACGACATGTACGCCCACAGCATCGTCAGCGCCAGCATCAGGTTGCCCAGATCGTTGTACTGCTGCGGCGTCACCGAATCCTTGAGCGGCTCGGTCTCCGACAGGATGCGCAGCACCGTAATCATCATGGCCATCGCCGTCAGCGCCGAAATCACCATGAACAGCATGCCGTAGATCGTCGAAAACCAGTGCGGCTCGAGCGACATCACCCAGTCGATCACCGCAAACGATAGCGCCGTGCCCCAAAGAATGATTCCCGGGCCGCTCAGTCCTTCCAGGCGCAACGCAAACTTCGTTCCGTCGGCGCCGTCGGCGTCCTGCTCGCGCGACCATTTGTTCAGCAGCGCTGCGATCCCCAGCCAGATCACGAAATACAGCACCGCTCGCCCCACAAAAAAATGCGGCGTCAGGTATTCCATCTTGAATTTGTAAGTGGGATTCGTAATCAAATCCCCCGGATCGTAAATCCACGGGTAGGTAATGTTCATCCCCAGAATCACCGGAATGAACAGAACCGCCATCAACGGCAGCGTCCGCGTCCCGGCTTCCAGCAGCCGCCGGATCGGCAGTCCCCACCAGCCGCCCACCAGATGGTGCAGCATCAAAATCCCCATGCAGCCCATCGGAATCACGAACCAGAACACAAACGCGAACAGGTACGACCGGTGCGCCATCTGCGGATGCCGCATTCCGAGAAATACAAACAGCGCAATCCCCAGAACGCCGGCCACACCAAACCGTGCAGGGAACCGCTCGAAATTTGCCCGCGTTGTGGAAGGCGACGTCATTGTGGCTGCCCTGTCTTTTGCTCTGAAAGTTTCTGCTGATCCGCTTCCGGCACATCCGCAACCGTTGCGTGCTCGCTCAATTGCAGCGCGCGAATGTACGCCGCAATCCGCCAACGGTCCGCTGGTTCCACGCGCGCCGCATAGCTGTACATCACCCCGTAACCGTTGGTGATCACCTCGAAAAAGTGTCCCGCCGGAGCCTCGCGCAGCCGCTGGATATGCAGCGACGGCGGCGGCGGAAAGCCGCGCTGCACGATCATTCCATGCCCGTTGCCCGTGTAGTCGTGGCACGGCGTGCAATAAATGTTGTAGCGCTGCCGCCCGCGCTCGATATCCGTCTGCGTGATCGGGAAGGGAAATTTATCCGCAACCACTCCGTTTTCCTGACCGGTATAAAAAAGCTCATCCGCATGCAGATGCCCGCGCGCGATCGTTCCCGGAATTTCCGGCCGTTCCGAACGGCCATCCCCGAAAAACGTCGTCGGCTGGTAGGGCAGATACTTTGGCTGGATGTGCATGTCCAGGCGGCAGCCGGCCAGCAGCATCGTTACGCCGCACAAGAAAGCCGCGCCTTTCAGCGCTCCCGAAATTTGGTTACTCCGCAAGCTCAACAACCTCATGTGGATTCAAGCTCAACAAAAAGTCTTTCGTCTTTGCCAGGTCGAATTTCCGGTCCGCGGCTTCCACGCACAGGAAAAATTTATCCGTGGACGCCATTGCGAATCGCGGCGCATTGAACACCGGATGGTACGGCTTCGGAAATCCGTTCATCGCCAGCAATCCGAATACGGCGCAAAGCGAAGCGCCCAGTACCGTCAGCTCAAAGGTAATCGGAATGAACGACGGCCAGCTGTTATACGGCTTGCCGCCCACGTTCATCGGATAGCTGATCACGTTGGCATACCACTGCATTCCAAACCCCGTCAGCCCGCCGAGCAGTCCGCCGGTGAAAACCACTGCCGGCAGCACCGTGCTGCGAAATCCCACCGCTTCCGCCAAACCCTCCACCGGAATCGGCGAATACGCGTCCATCGTCCGGTATCCCGCATCGTGGGTTCGCTGCGCCGCCGCAAGCAGTTGCTCGGGCGTTTCGAATTCCGCCAGCAGTCCGTAAATGGGCGTCGCGCTCATCGCTCGTCTCGTTCTAGGCCTTCATCTCAGGGTTCGGATTGGTCACTCGCGCCAGATACGTCGTGCGCGGGCGCGTGTTCAAATCGTCCAGCAGGCTGTAATTCCGTACTTGCGCCTTCAACTTCGATACGCGGCTGTTCTTGTCGTTGATGTTTCCAAACACAATCGCGTCCGCCGGGCACGCCCCCTGACACGCCGTTACGATTTCGCCGTCTTGCACGGATCGGTTCTCCACTTCGGACCGGATCTTGGCCGCATTGATCCGCTGCACGCAGTACGTGCACTTTTCCATCACGCCGCGGCTGCGCACCGTCACGTTCGGATTGCGCATCCCGTACAAACTGGGCGTCGTCCAGTCCTGGAACAGCAGAAAGTTAAACCGGCGAACCTTGTACGGGCAGTTGTTCGAGCAATACCGCGTGCCCACGCAACGGTTGTAAACCATTTCGTTCAAGCCCTCAGGGCCATGCACCGTCGCGCCCACCGGGCAAACCACCTCGCACGGCGCGTTTTCGCACTGCATGCACAGTATCGGCTCAAAGAACGTCGAGGGGTTCTCCAGGCTTCCGTTAAAGTAGGTGTCCACGCGAATCCAGTGCATCGCGCGGCCTTTCATCACCTGCGTTTTGCCCACTACCGGCGTATTGTTCTCGGAAACGCAGGCCGCCACGCACGCGTTGCAGCCGACGCATTTATTCAGGTCGATCGCCATGCCCCACGAATACCCTTCGTACTTGAAGCCGGGATACAGTGTCAGGCCCTGCGTCCTTACTTCTTCCTCGTCGCGCGCGAAATTCGGATCCTTCTCGAACTCTTCCACCGTCGCCTTGCGAATCAGGTCGCGGCGCACCGCTTCCACGCCTTCCTGATTCTCCGGCTGCCCGCCGTGATCGATCACGTATTGCTGCTGCGTCACCGCGAAATAAAACGTCTTGCCGGTCTTCGCGATCGTCAGCCCGCCGGAAATCCACGGCGCCGTCGAAGTGCGAATCAGGTTTGCGTTGAACCCCGGGCCGTTGCCTACATTCCCGGACCGCGTGCGCCCAAAACCCAGATGCGCCGTCACCGAATTATCCGCGTGGCCCGGGACCACCAGCACGCCCGCTTCGGCTTCGCGCCCGCCCACCTGCAGCTTTACGTAATCACCCTTGCTCAGGCCCATTAACTGCGCCGTCGTGGGGCTGATCATCGCCGCGTTGTCCCAGGTGAGTTTCGTATTGGGTTTCGGCAATTCCTGCAGCCATCCGTTGTTCGCAAAACGTCCGTCAAAAATCGTCGGATCCGGACGGAACACCAGTTCCAGTCCGCTCACCGAGCTTCCCGCCGCTTCCCGCCCTAGATCCGACCGCGGCGAAACAGAAATCGCCGGCAGCGCTGTTCCGGCCATCACGCCGTCGTGCAGCGATTTTTCCCAGTACGCGGTAAACGATTTTTCTTTCTCCGGATGTTGCGACTGCCAGTAGCCCTGCACCATCTCGAAGCCGGACTTGCCTGCATCCTTCGTCAGCGTAGCCAGAATCTCGTAGGCCGAATGATTGTCGTAAAGCGGCTGAATCAACGGCTGAATCAAGCTGATCGTTCCGTCATACGCGCGCGCATCGCCCCACATTTCCAGGTAGTGCGTCGCCGGAATATGCCACTGGCACCATTCCGCGGTTTCGTCGTCGTACAGCCCCGAATGGACGCGCAGTTTCACTTGTTTCAATGCCGATAGAAATTCCAGATCGGCGGGCGCTTCGTACACCGGGTTTCCGCCCACGATCACCAGGAATTCCACTTTGCCGGCGCGCATGTCCGTCACCAGCTCGCTCAATGACTCGATGCCGTTCGTCGGATTCACTTCGAGCGGCTCGGTGTAATAAACCGTCTTGCCCACGTTGCCGAGCGACGCGTTCATCGCGTGCGCCAGCGCATGCACAATCGCCGGCTGCTCTTCGCCCGCAATCACCAGCGACGAACCGTGATGCGCCGCCAAATCCTTCGCCACAGCCTCGACCCAGCCCGCCGGCGCCACGCTCGCGCCGCTTGCTCCGGGCGTTGCCGTTCCCGTCGTTGCCGCCAGCTCGCGCGCGAACTTCTCCACATCCGAAGCGCGCAACGGCAACCGGTGATCCGAAATCGCTCCCGTCGCCGTCGGCATGCTTTCCACCACATACAGCCGGTTCAACCGGTGCGACGTTCCGTCAATCGTGCGCCTTTCCGCGAATTCCCGCGCGTAGCGCACATGTCCCGCGCCGCTCGCTATAAAATCCGCGTCGAGCGACACCACCACATCCGCCTGATCGAACTTGTAAACCGTGTTCACCGGCTTGCCGAACGCCAGTTGCGCTCCGGCGCGAACGTTGTCGCGGCCCACCGGCTCGAACTGATGCCACTTCGCCCCGGGGAAACGCGCCAGCACCGCGCGAATCTGTGCGGCGAGCGACGGCGACGTCACCATCTCGGTCAGAATTCGCAACCCCGCTCCGTGATTCCCGAGCGAGTCGGTCGCGTTGCTCATTTCCGCCACGAACGCTTCCCAACTGCTTAGCCGTCCGTCGTGCACCACCGTCTTTGACCGGTCCGGATCGTACAAACCCAGCGTCGAACACTGCGAAAAAATGTCCGTTCCGCCCAGGCTCCCGGGATGTTCCTTGTTTCCCTCGATCTTCGTCGGCCGGCCCATGTGGCTTTCCACCAGCAGCCCCGACGCAATTCCAGCCAGCGGCATCGACGTCGCGTAATACAGCGGCAATCCCGGAATAATTTCTTCCGGTGGCTTTACATACGGCACGATCTTTTGCGTCGGCAGTTTCGTGCAAGCGCTCAATCCCGCCAGCGCCGCCGAAGCAGCCGCGAGCTTCAACACATCGCGACGGCCCAGCTCCGCCGAATCCTTCACCGGCGCTGCAAACTCGTTTACCAGAAAATCGTGGAATTCCGGCGTCTCCGACAATTCTTCCATGCTTTGCCAGTAACGCGTTCCATTTTCCTGGGCCAGTTTCGCGCGCACCGCGTCCAGGTCCACCACGTTTGCCGGTTTCGGATTGAAGTCAGAGCTCATTGTTTTCGTCGTTTCTCGTTTACCGGTGGCACGTCGAACAATTCTGCAAGCTTTGAATCTTGTACTCTTTCACCAGCTGCCGGCCCAGTTCCAATTGATTCGGCGGCGGCACGTAATTCGCGTTAAACACTTCGGACTTGGGCCGCACAAATTTCGCCGGATCTCGATGGCACTCCAGGCACCAGCCCATGTACAGCGTGTTGGCCTTATACATCAGCGGCATTTCGGCCACTTGCCCGTGGCAGGTCGTACAGCCAACGCCCTTCGCCACGTGAATGCTGTGATTGAAATACACGTATTGCGGCAGCGCATTCACCCGCGTCCACGAAATCGATTGATCGTCGCGATAGCTGGCTCGCACCGGTTCCAGCATCGGTGAATTCGTCCAAATCCGCGAATGGCAGGTCATGCAAGTCTGCGTCGGTGGCACGCCAGCAAACGCCGATTTCTCGACCGACGTGTGGCAGTATCGGCAGTCGATTCCCAGCTCGCCCGCATGGTGCTTGTGGCTAAAGGGAACCGGCTGCTCCCGCGTCACATTCACATTCGTGTAGTACGGCGACATCATGATCGCGTAAAGCACGCCGCCCAGCACCGCCACGCCGCCCAAAGCCGCGGCAATGCTGGCCTTCGACAGAATGTTCGCTGTCTTGCTGAAAATTTGCGCCATCGAACCGCTCGCTTCTCCTAGTGCTTGTGCTTCGTCGAATCGGTTTCCTCTACCAGCACGCGCATCTCGTTCATCGAAATCGCCGGCAGCACGCGCATAAAGAGGAAGATTAATGTCATGAACAGGCCAATCGTCCCAAGGAACGTCGCCCAGTCCCACCTTGTCGGGTAGTACATGCCCCACGAGGACGGCAGGAAATCCCGGTGCAAGCTGATTACGACAATCACGAACCGCTCTAGCCACATGCCGGTGTTCACAATCAGCGAAATCACAAAAAGTACAAACACATTATTGCGGATGCTCTTGAACCACAAAGCCTGTGGAATGATAATGTTACAGATCCACAAGGCATAGTACATAAACGCGTACGGTCCATGCAGCCGGTTCAGGATCGCAAACCGGTCGTATGGGTTTCCGCTGTAAAACGCCATGAAAAACTCGAAAACGTAACCGTATGCCACGATCAGCCCGGTCGCCAGCATCACCTTCGCCATGTTATTCAGGTGGCGCATCGTGATGTAGCCTTCCAGGTGGTAGAACTTGCGAATCGGGATCGTCAGCGTCAAAACCATCGCAAAGCCCGAATAAATCGCGCCCGCCACGAAGTACGGCGGGAAAATCGTCGTATGCCACCCCGCCAGCTGGCCTACCGAGAAGTCAAAGCTCACAACCGTATGAACCGAAACGACCAGCGGCGTCGCCAGGCCCGCCAGCAGCAGGCACGCCGTCTCATACCGGAACCAGTGCGTCGCCGAACCGCGCCAACCCAGCGCCAGCGCCCCATAAATAATCTGCAATGGGCGTTTGTCGCTCTTATCCCGCAGCGTCGCCAAGTCGGGAATCAATCCGACATACCAAAAAAGGAGGGAAACCGTCAGATAGGTCGTTACCGCGAATACGTCCCACACCAGCGGGCTGCGAAATTGGGGCCACAGCCACATCGAATTCGGGTAGGGCGTCAGCCAGTAGAACAGCCACGGGCGGCCCATGTGCAGCAGGGGGAACATTCCCGCGCAAGCCACCGCGAACAGCGTCATCGCTTCGGCAAAGCGGTTAATCGACGTGCGCCATTGCTGGCGCAAGAGCAGCAAAATGGCGGAGATAAGGGTTCCCGCGTGGCCGATACCGATCCACCACACGAAGTTGACGATCGCAAAGCCCCAGCCGACCGGGATGTTGATTCCCCAAATTCCCACGCCCACCGTCAACAGGTAGCCGATCATCAAGTTCAGCAACATCAGCAAGCTGAACGAGATCGCCAATCCGAAAACCCAGCCCTTGGTGATCGGGCGCTTTAATATGACGTCGCTGATCTTATCCGTTACGCTCGCCAGGCTCTGGCCTGGCTCGAGTATCGGGTGCACGGCGCCCGCACTGGCTGAATGGTGAGGAAGCTCAGTTTCCACGCATTACCCCGGTGCTAGATTCTCTAAATTCCAAACCGCTCGAGGGGCCATTCACCTGCCACACCGCCGTGTTCCCAGCCCCACCCGGTACAGCGGTTCAATTTCTAAAAGTTGCCACACACTCTACCAGCACAATTCTTCCGTTCAAGATCGAAAACAGCGCGTGAATGTGTTCCTGTCCGTCTTTCGGAGGGCATAGAATAAGACCTCGACGCCACAGACGCAAGATGAAACGAATTATTTTTTCATTTGGAATTGCTGAAGAAAACAAAATTTCTGCTCGCCATCCGGCACAAAATTCATCCGCAATGAATTAGAAAATTCCAATCGCCCGCGCCCCTCTCCCCGTCTCTTTTACCGCACCACGCACAAGATCGTATGATTCGGATCGATCGCAATCTTGCTCGGCCGCACTTTCGAGATAAATCGAAACGAAGTTTCCGGCCCCATCGTCACCACGCTCCCCAACAGCTCCGGCTTTGCGCCTGTCCGCGACAGATACAACGGCACGCGCTCGGTGAACGTGTCTTCCACGCCCTCCTGCACAATCGTTCCCGTAATCTGAAACTCCTGCCCTCGCGGTTTCGCGGTGAAACTCACCGAGTACGTTGGTATCGCCGCTCGATTCACCCATTCATCGAAGAACCAGTTAATTCGCCCGCTCTGCTCCAAATCCATCGATGGCCTCATGTGCTGCTCAACGATCCGCTCGAAATCGGCAGTGGACATTGCCCGAAACCGATATTGCTTCAGCGCGTCCTCGAGCACCGCATCGAAATTTCCGTCTGGATCCTTTGCGCGGGGATCGCGAAACATTTCCCCCAGCATGTAAATCACCCAGGTCCCCTTGCCATACACGATCACGTCGTACGCATGCGGCTGCTGCATCGAAACCAATCGCACGCCCAGGCTCAGCGGTCCGGCATCGTTCAAAGTGGCCGTGCTGCCGGGCTCTTTCAACAGCAACTCCGCGCGGTAATGCTCCAGCCACTTTCCCATCCGATGTTCGCCCGGTTTGCGGCTATCCGAATAGCGAAGCGCCAGGTAATTCGCCATTCCTTCCTGCAGCCACGCATCGCGATAGGTTTGCGCCGCCGCCACATTTCCCCACCACTGGTGCGCCACTTCGTGGAACGGCATCAGTTCGCGCGCTTCGTGAATTCCCCAATCGTTCATGCCCGCCAGATGCTGCGCTTCCTCAGGCAGGAATGCGTACGTCGATAGATAAACCAGCTCCGGCCATCCCTGTCCGAACATTCCCGGAATTTGCGCCACATCCAGATGATCGAACGGATAAGGTCCGTTGATCTTCTCGAAGAACTGCACGGAGTCGGCCACATCGCGCCCCAGTTGCTTCAGCACATTCGCCGGACTCGGAGGTAGCGCCGCGATCGTCGGATTCTGCTGGTGCGAAGCCGAATACGGATCGGCATTCGACGCGTCCGGCGTCTTTCCGGCAATCGACTCCGCCGTCACCGTGTTCTCTTTTATTTTTTCGGAAATCGCATTTTCGAGCTGCGAGTTCGCGTACACCGCAATCTCCGGCGCCCCTCCGGCCGTCGCGCTCTTGTATTCGCCCAGATTAAATCCCGCCACACTGAACGGCTGTGCCGACCGCCACCGGCCCGTCTTCCATTCTCCTTCGTCCCGCGTCTCGACGTTTGTTCCCGTGGCCACCAGCGTCAACCGCTTGGGCCAGCGAAACGTCAAATCGAACGGCACAAAATCGATTCCGCCGGTATGCGCGTACCACGCCCCGCGTTCTCCCACATATTTCACGCCGTTGCCGGCGTCGGCGATTACGCTTCCTTTATAGGCAACCTGCAGCCGGATCTCCTGCCCCTCCTGTACCGCCTCGGGCAGGACCACCAGCACAACGTCATTTCCCAATTTCAGCGCGTCGCGCACGCCCATATCCGCATTTTGGAAAAATGGCACCGCCCGGCCGTCTCCCATCTCGACTTGCTTCACCGCAAGATTGCGCGACAGCTCCAGCGCAACCACGCGCTCTCCCGCGCGCGCCGCTTTCAACTCCACCGTCGTCTTGCCGTCGAGCGACAGGTCCTCGCCGACCGTCGAATCAACCGCGTATCGCACCGGCACAAACGTTTCGTTCGCCCCGGCGATCGTTTCCCGCGAATGGAACGACGCCCACGTGTCGTACGTCGGCCCATTCGGCGTAATGTGCGTTTGCCCGATCAGCACTTGCTCTTCGCGCCGCGGATCGACCAGCACCTCAAACGTCCCGCTCTGGTCGCCCTCCAGCAGCGCGTAGAAATACGGCGCCGGCTCGCTCGCCATCCAGTCCACCATCACGCGCAACGAGTGTGTCGGCGCCAGCGCCGGTGCCAGCCTGTCCCATTCGTCCGCGAACTCCGCGTTCGCCTCCACCTCCACGCCATCCGACGTGATTTGCCGCAGCAACTCCGCTGCGCTGTCGTCGGTAAACCTCAAATACGCTTTCGAGAACGTCTGGTCGAGGATCGGCACACCCAGATATCGCACCAACGACCGCCGTTCGCCCGCATCGTGCGGCAACGCGATCACATGTCCGTGTCCGGTAAACACCGCGCCGCTCACCCGCCCGTCGAGCGCCTCGAGAAACGCCAGCTTGCCTTCCATGAATGTGAACCGCGCCACATCGCGTCCCAGGCTCAGTTCGTGCACCGTGTACACCCGCGAGCGGTCCACTCGAAGTTCGTTCAGTTGGCGGAAGAGTGCGTGAGGATCGGACGCCGCGACGGGCGAGGAAGTCGGCGGCAAAAGCCTATTGGACGGCGCGGAAGACGCTTCTTGCGAACTGGCGACATCGGGAAAAACCAACAGCGCCCCAATCGCCAGCAGCATAACGCCCCGCCACGTGCGCGCCATTCCCCGCATGCCCGAGACTCTAGCAATTTACGACGTCGAATCAAACCGTACTGTCCCGCGAAACCGGCGGCTCGTCACAAAGAAGGGTCGCAACATCCCCAAACTACCAGTTTCCGTGTATGGCGCTGCCGGCCGCTTTCTCTGCACAATCATTTGCATTCCACACATGTATCTCGCGATTTAACCGGAGCCACCATGAAATTTGGACCGTTTATGGCCCTTGCCGTCGTATTTTTGCTGTTGTGGATGGGCGGCTTCCTCGTGTTTCACATCGCCAGCGGACTGATTCACCTGCTTCTTTTGTTTGCCGTGATCTCGTTGCTCATTCATCTATTCTCAGGATCGCGCGCCACCGCCTAGCCACTCCGCATACATCGGCGGAGCGCACAACCTCCGCACCATTGAACGCTCCGCCGAGCTGTAGCCGCTTACGGCATTCGCCCCCCACGCTCGCCTCCGCGTCCCTCGCGCGCCTTGTTAAACTTCGAGTGTGCGCCCCTTCGCACTTCCGCTTCTCAGTTTCCTTCTCGCGGCTTCCGCTGCGTCGGCGGACACGATCGTCCTGAAAAACGGCCGCCGCATCGCCGCCTCCAACGTCGTCGAAGACAAAGACCACGTCACCTACGACACGCCGGCCGGGCAGATGTCGATTCCCAAATCAATCGTCGATCGCATCGATCGCGACGGCTTCACCCCCTCCTCGCGTTCCTCCGCATCCTCCGAACCGCCTGTCTCCGCCCCTGAAATTGAGCCCGTACACGGCTACGAAGAAATCTCCGCGCTCGCCGTTCACGACGACTCCATCGATTTTTCTTACATCGCCAAATTGGAATCCGAGGCCCGCTCCGGCGGAAAAGTCGCCGCCGAAAAAGTCGCCGCCGCGCACTACGCCGCCGCGCAATTTCTGGTCGGCAAAGGCGAAACAGCCGGAGCCATCGACCACTACCGCGAAGGCCTGACTTTCACGCCGGACAATCTCGGACTGCTTCTCAATCTTGCCGTCCTCTATCTTCACCAAAGCCAATTCGCTCAGGCTCTCGATCCCTTGGACCATGCCCGCCGCATCGCGCCCGATTCCGCCGATGTCGCCAAACTCACCGGATGGGCCTACTACGGCGCCAACAAAATGGATCAAGCCGTCGCCGAATGGAAACGCGCTGAATCGCTCCGCCGCGATCCGGACGTCGAACGCGCCCTCGCCAAAGCCGAACGCGACAAGAACGAAGAAGAAGGTTACCGCGAGGGTGAAACCGCGCACTTCGTCCTGAAATACAGCGGCAGCGCCACTCCCGATTTGGCTCGCGGCATCTTGCGGGCGCTCGAAGACGACTTCAACGACATCGAATCGCAACTGGATTTCACGCCGCCCGAACCCATCGGCGTCATCCTCTATACCGAGCAGGGATTTGCCGACATCACCCGCGCCCCCAGTTGGGCCGGCGCCATCAACGACGGGCGCATTCGCATTCCGGTGCAAGGTCTTTCCAGCGTCACGCCCGACCTGGCCCGCGTGCTGAAACACGAGCTGACCCACAGTTTTGTCGGCCAGAAAACGCACGGCCGCGCTCCCACCTGGGTACAAGAGGGCGTCGCGCAATTCATCGAAGGCCGCCGCACCACCGGCTCCGCGGGAGCGCTTTTGACCGCCGCAGGGCAGGGAGGAGTGCCAACGCTTCCGTCGCTCGAGGGCTCGTGGCTTTCGCTTTCCGGTGGGCAGGCTTCGGTCGCGTACGCCTGGTCGCTTGCGGCCGTCGAATCGATCGTCGAAACCGGCGGAATGAGCGACGTGAGCCGTCTGCTCGGCGCCATCGCAACTTCGCCCAATACCGAGCAGGCCTTGCGCGACGCGCTTCACACCGACTACTCCGATCTTCAGCAGCAAACCATCGCGTATCTTCGCCGGGAAGACGTTCGCTAAAAATTTTCATCACGCCGGCGAACGCATTCGTCCTGCGATCACTAGAGTGTCGCCAATAATCCTGCGATCAACGCCGCTCGCTCCGGCAGCGCCGGTATCAATACATGTTCCTTCGGGCTGTGCGCCCCGTCGCCAACGCATCCAAGCCCATCGAGCGTCGGCACTCCGAGCGCCGCGGTAAAATTTCCGTCCGACCCGCCGCCCGTCGCCGCCTCGCCAAGCGACAAGCCCATTTCCTTCGACAATTTGCGTGCTTGCGCAAAAAGTTCTGCAACCGCTGCCGTCCGCTCAAGCGGCGGACGGTTCACTCCGCCCATCACGGAAATCCGCGCGCCCTTCAAGATCGGTTTCAGCCCGCGCAGTCTTCGTTCGATCGCCGCGCCATCCGCCAATCGCGAGAATCGAATGTCCACTTCTGCCCGCGCGTGTTCCGGAACCACGTTCGAAACCGTCCCGCCGCTCACCACCGTCGCCTGCACCGTGATTCCGCGCCGCCGGTCGTCCATCCCCATCAGCCGTTCGATTTGAAGCGCCAGCTCGTGCACCGCGTTCACGCCCTTTTCCGGATCGATTCCCGCGTGCGCCGAGCGCCCCGTCACCACAATCTCCACTCCGCCCACGCCTTTGCGCTGGGTCTTCAATTTTCCGCTCGCGCCAAACGCCGGCTCCAGCACCAGCGCCGCATCGCTTCGCCGCGCTTCCGCTTCAATTGCCTGGCGCGATGTCGTGCTTCCAATCTCTTCGTCCGAAGTCCACAGGAACACCAGTTTCTTCCGCAGCGAAACTCCCGCCGCTTGCAGAGCGTCCACGGCAAACAACGCCAGCACCAGGCCGCCCTTCATATCAAACGTCCCCGGCCCCCACGCTCGTCCGTCCGCCACGCGATACGGCGTCTTCGCGATCGTCCCCTTCGGATACACGGTGTCCAAATGCCCCAGCACCATCACCTGGCCCTTGGCCGTTTCGTCCTTCGCTCTTAACTCGATTCGCAGGTGATTTCCGCGCTCTTCTTGCGCCAGCGCTCGCACCACCGCTCCGCGCTTTTCCCACTCCCGCGCCACCATCGCGCCGAAACCATCTACCGCCGCCTTGTCATAGCTCGGCGATTCGCAGTTCACAAACTGTCCCAGCAGCGCCAGCATCTCGTCCTGGCGTTTCCGCAATCCACCCAGCATTTCACGCACTGGAACAGTTGCCTCGCTTGCCCGTGCTCTTCGTTTGCTCATATCCGCGCCATGCTAGCAGCAGCGCTTCACCCCCAGCAACGCCGATTCCCACCCGCCGCCGTTTCGTATAGAATTGTCAGATTGCGTACGCTCAAAATCGCGACCTGTCATACTCTGCGTGAGCGGCGGCACGGGGCGCCTGCGCTCGCCATGTTCGCACTCCAATCAGGGGCTAAACCATGATCCTCGACAGCATCGGGATCCAGAAAATCCTTCCGCACCGCTACCCGTTCCTTCTCGTGGACTGCATCGAAGAAATGGAACGAAAGAAGCGCATCGTCGGAATTAAAAACGTCTCCATCAACGAATACTTTTTCCAGGGCCATTTCCCCGGCCAGCCCGTCATGCCCGGCGTCCTGATGATCGAATCCATGGCTCAGGTCGGTGGTTTGCTCTTGCTCCTCGACGTCGAGAACCGTGAAAACAAATTGCTCTATATCGTCGCGGTGGATAACGCCCGCTTCCGCCGTCCCGTCGTTCCCGGCGATCAGCTCAGAGTCGAAGTCACCGTCATCACCTGGCGCGGCCCTTTCTGCAAAGTCGAAGGCAGGGCCAGCGTAAACGGCGAGCTCGCCTGCGAAGCCTCCATCATGTGCGCTATGGTCGACGTCGATCCCGCCACCGGTCAGCCCGTAGCGACCGCGCCCGAGAAGGCTCGATGAGCGAAGTAGATTCACGCGCGGTCGTTTCCGCGTCTGCAAAACTCGGCAAAAACGTCCGTGTCGGCCCTTTCGCCGTCGTCGGCGATGAAGTCGAACTCGGCGATGGTTGCATCCTCGACCATCACGCCGTCGTGCAGGGACCCGCGCGCCTCGGAAAGCATAATCACGTGTACCCTTTCGCGGCCGTCGGCGGCGACCCGCAGGACCTCACCTACAAAGGCGAACGCGTCACTCTCGAAGTCGGCGATCACAACGAATTCCGCGAATTCGCAACCGTCAATCGCGGCACCGTAAAAGGCGGTTCCGTCACCCGCGTCGGCAGCCACAATCTCGTCATGTCCTACGCCCACATCGCCCACGACTGCATCATCGGCGACCACACCATCTTCGTGAACGGCGCCACACTCGCCGGCCACGTCACCGTCGAAGACTTCGCCCAAATCGGCGCCTTCTGCCCGGTCCACCAGTTTTGCCGCATTGGAAAATATTCCTACATCGCCGCGCACACCGTCATCACCCAGGACGTTCCGCCCTACTCCAAAATCGTCGCTCCCCGCGGCACTCGGTGCTACGGCGTCAATAGCGTCGGCCTCGAGCGCCAGGGATTTTCGCCCGAGCGCATCAAAGCCATCGAAAAGGCCTACCGTTTCCTGCTTCGCTCGAAATTGAACACCAGCCAGGCTCTCGAAAAAATTCGTGGAACCCTCTCGGACTCCGAAGACGTCCTAACTCTCATACGTTTCATCGAATCGGCCGAGCGCGGGCTGACCAAATAACCCATGGTGGCCGCCACAGCTGACATGATCCCTTCGAATTGGGGCCTGATCGCCGGAAATGGCGCCTTCCCATTTCTTGTGCTCGAAGGCGCGCGCAGCCGCGGAATTGAAATGGCCGTCATCGCCATCCGCGAAGAGGCTTCGCCCGATCTCGAGCGTGTTGCCGCTAAATTTCACTGGGTAAGCCTCGGCGAGCTCAGCAAAACCATCGACCTGCTTCACAAGGAAGGCGTCAAGCGCGCCGTGATGGCCGGCCAGGTCAAGCACAACAAAATTTTCAGCGCGATTCGCCCCGACTGGCGCCTCGCGAAACTTTTATTCTCGCTGCCGTCGAAAAACACCGACTCGCTCATCGGCGCCATCGCCGGAGTCCTCGCCGACGAAGGAATTGAATTGGTCGATTCCACAAAATTTCTCGGCCCGCTGCTTCCCGCCGCCGGAGTCCTCACCCGCCGCGCGCCCGACGAATCCGAAGCGGCCGACATCGCCTACGGCCGCGCGATCGCCGCCCAGATCGCCGGCCTCGACCTCGGCCAGATGGTCGTCGTCCGCGATCGCGCCTGCGTCGCCATCGAAGCCATGGAAGGCACCGACGAAACCATCGAACGCGCCGCGCGCATCGCCGGCGGCCAAAAAATAGTTGTAGTCAAAGTCAGCAAGCCCCAACAAGATATGCGTTTCGACGTGCCCGTCATCGGCTTAAAAACCATCGAAGTCATGCGCCGCGCCAATGCCACCGCCCTGGCCATCGATGCCTATCGCACCTTGATGATGGATCGCGGCGAACTGATCCAGGCAGCGGACGATGCGGGCATCGCCATCGAAGCTTTCCCGCCGGGCGGCGAAGCGAAAGTTTCGCAAAAGAGGAATTCGTGAGCGGAAACGCAACTCGCATCGCCGTCGTCGGCGTCGGCGAATTTGGCCGTAATCACGTTCGTGTCTGGAGCAAGATGGAGGGCGCTGAGCTTGTCGGCGTCGTGGACACCAACTCCGAGCGCGCCGCTGCCGTCGCCGCCGAATTTGGCTCGCGCGTCCTCCGCGACGTGGACTCTCTCGGCGTCGAAAAAATCGACGCCGTCAGCCTCGCCGTTCCTACCAAAGAGCATTGCAGCATCGGCTGTCGCCTGCTCGATTCCGGCATCGACGTCCTCGTCGAAAAGCCCATGGCCGCCACCGTCGCCGAAGCCGATGGTTTAATCGCCTCCGCCCAGCGCCGCAATCGCATCCTGCAGATCGGCCACCTTGAGCGCTACAATCCCGCCGTCATCGCCGCCAAAAGAATCATCTCCAAACCGATGTTCTTCGAAGTCCATCGCCTGGGCATGTTCACTCCCCGCAGCCTCGATATCGACGTCGTGTACGACGTGATGATCCACGACCTCGACATTCTTCTCTCGCTCGTCGATTCCCCCATCATCGACCTCAAAGCCGTCGGCATCCCCGTGATCACCGACAAGGTGGACATCGCCCAGGCCCGCATCGAATTCGAAACCGGCACCGTCGCCAACCTTACCGCCAGCCGCGTTTCCACCGAACGCGTCCGCAAGATGCGCTTCTTCCAGGCCCACGAATATATTTCGCTCGATTACACGCGCCAGGACCTGCTCCGCGTGCGCGTCGCTCCCGCAGCGGCTCAGCCCGAAATCAAATTTGAACAAGTGCCGGTCGTCGCCGAAGAACCGTTGCTCGCCGAATTGCGCGCCTTTCTGCTCGCGGTGCGCACCCGCCGCACGCCGCGCGTCGACGGCGCCGCCGGCCGCCGCGCTCTCGAACTCGCCGCGCGCGTAATGGCAGGCATCCAGGAACACGCCGCGCGCGTCAAACGGGGTGCCTTCGCTCCGTCGGATAATCGATGATTCCCCGAACCCTCGTACCCACAGACGTGCGCCCGGTCACCGCCGAAGACGCGAAGAAGCGCGGCAAGCGCATCACCACGTACATGGACGACCGCACCGTCGTCCCCTCGGAACTTTCCGATGCTCCGCCGCTCACCGGCGCCACTTCCATCCCCGAACATCTTCCGCTCGGCGTGCTCGTCGATCGCACTCTCGTCGGCCGCGGCATGACCGCCACTCCGTTTCCCGATTTCGGCCCGATCAACGAACGCAGTTTCCCGATCGACGTTCTCGATACCCGCGTCGTCGTCCCCGCATGGGTCGAACCGCCCGATCAAAGCGAGATCGATAAATTCGACCAGCCTCCTCAAATGACCGCGCAGTTGCGCGAGCTCGTCGAACCCGACATCTTCAACACCGGCGAAGCCAACCTGCTCGTCGAGCCCGAAGAAAAACGCGACGCGAAATGGGACGCCATCACCCGTGTGCTTTCCATCGCCGGACACATCCTGTTCATCATTTTTCTCGTCTTCTTGCCCAAACTGTTTCCCCCGCATATTCCCACCACCCAGGAAGTCGAAATGGATTCCAAGCTCCTCGGCAAAGTCTATCTGCCGCCCGATGCCGGCGAACTTTCGAAGCGCCCTCTTCCTCCGGGCCCGAAAGTAAAAATTGACAACAAGACTTTGAACAAAGTCGCTCCGCCGCGTGCCGAAAACCACGCTGCGCCCGAACCCGTGCGCCCGCCGGTCACGCCGCCCGTCGATTTGCCTTCCGCGCCCACGCCGCGCACAAACACCAGCTCCGCCCCCGCCGTCGTGCCGCCCCCCGTCACGCCGCCTCCCACCTCTTCCGTGCTCTTGCCTGCCGCGCCCACCGCGCCCAACCGAAAATTAAATCTCGGTCTGAATAACTCTTCGCCCAATCGAAGCATGCAGGATCAATTGCAGGACGCCGTCTCGCGCGCCGGTTCCGGCGGCGGCACCTACAGTTCCGAGGGCGGTCTTGGCTCCGGGCAAAATGGCGGTGGTGGTGGGCACGGCGGCCAGGTCGGCAACGGCGCCGAAATTCTCACCGACACGCAGGGCGTGGACTTCTCCAGTTACATGACCCGCCTGATCGCCAGGGTCAAGCGCAACTGGATGACCGTCATGCCGGAGTCCGTTTACCTCGGCGACAAAGGCGTCGTCGCCATCACCTTCCGCATCAATCGCGACGGCTCGTTCCCCGGCGAAAACTTGTATCTCGAACGTACCTCCGGCAAAGACCCGCTCGACACCGCGGCAATGTCCGCCATTCGCTCCACCAGCCCGTTCGAACCGCTGCCTCCGCAGTTCAAAGGGCCCTACATCGATCTTCGTTTCGGTTTTTACTACAACTTGAAACCGCCGGGGCAGTAAGACCACCGATCGCTTCTGCCTGCGCCTCTTTCATTTGAATTTGCCGTCGCCAATCGGATACTTTCTACCTGCGCATGAAACTCAATCGCACCCAGGTTCTCGGCTCGCTCCTCCTCGCCGTGATCGTCTTCGCGGTTTTGCTGCTTCGTTGGAAGCTCGCGCGATGAAAGCAGTTTCGCCCGATCCCGCGGCCCCCCTGGCTCCGCTGATCGTCGTACTCGGTCCCACCGCCTCCGGAAAATCCGCGCTGGGAATTTCTCTCGCCCAAAAATTCGGCGGCGAAATCGTTGTCTGCGATTCCACTCAGGTCTATCGCCGTTTCAACATCGGCACGGGAAAAGTTCCGCTCTCCGAGCAGCAGGGAATTCCACATCACCTGATCGACCTCGTCGAGCCCGACGAACTTTTCACCGCCGGCGAATACCGCCGCCGCGCCCTCGAAGTCCTCCACGAACTCCGCCGCCGCGGCAAAATTCCCATCCTCACCGCCGGCACCGGCCTTTATCTGCGCGCCCTGCTCGAAGGCCTCGCCGACTCTCCCGCTCGCTCCGAAGAGCTGCGCGCCCGTCTCGGCGAAATCGCGGCCAGACGCACACCGCTGCACCTGCACAGAATTCTCTCGCGCCTCGATCCCGAAACCGCCCGCCGCATCGAGCCTGCCGACACCCAAAAAATCATTCGCGCCATCGAACTCCGCATCCTCGCCGGAAAATCCGTCGGCGAAATTCATCGCAGCGGTCGCGACCCGCTTCAAGGATTTGCAATTACGAAGGTTGGCCTAGCGCCCCCGCGTGAAGCGCTTTACGCACGCATCCACGCTCGCATCGATCAAATGATCGCCGCCGGTTGGATCGACGAAGTCCGCTCTCTCATCGATTCCGGCCTTCCCGCATCCGCCAAAGCCTTCCAATTCATCGGCTATTCACAATGGCGCGACTACCTCACCGGCAACCTGAAAAAAGACGAAGCCCTGCACCAAATCCGCCAGGCCACTCGTCGTTTCGCCAAACGCCAGCTCACTTGGTTTCGCCCCGAACCCCGCGTTCATTGGCTGCCAGGTTTTGGCGACGACACCGCCATCGTCCGCGAAGCATCTAACCTCTGTGCCGAAAAAATTAATTTCTGAAATTCCAGAAAAAAATAAATATTTAA
This sequence comes from uncultured Acidobacteriota bacterium, assembly GCA_963785585.1. Lineage (GTDB taxonomy): Bacteria > Acidobacteriota > Terriglobia > Acidiferrales > UBA7541 > Palsa-295. Next base: position 2,769,866 of record CAWAVW010000004.1, on the reverse strand, counting down.
ATTCGGTTACACGTCCCGAAACTCTTGACGCCCGCGTTCCCGTCGGATATCGTGCCGCGTCACCTCGTAAGAAACCCATGTCTAGCGCAGCCTCGCTCAAAGCGACTCCCATGCAACCCGATAACTGGATTCGGGCTGCCTTCGCTCGCCTGGCCACCGAAGGAATCGAATCGGTTCGCATCGAACTGCTCGCGCGCGATCTCGGCGTCAGCAAGGGCAGCTTCTACTGGCATTTTCGCGACCGCGAGGACTTGCTCACCTGCGTTCTCGATCGCTGGGAAGCCGACGAAATCGATTGGCTCGCGGCCACCGACGTGAAAACCCGCGCCGCCGCTCGCTGGGCTCGCTTCGTTGAACACTGCGCCGATCTCGATCGTGCTCGTCTGGAGTCCGCCGTCCGCGCCTGGGCCCGCCGCGACGACGCCATGACCGCCCGCATCTCCGCGCGCATCTCCGGCATCGATAAAAAGCGCACCGCGCACATCGCGAACGTTCTCCGCGATATCGGTTTCGCTTCTCCCGCCGCCGCATCCTGGTCCGAACTCGCCCTGCTCGTCTATCTCGGCTGGCTCGATCGCGTCACCCGCGATTCCGAATTTCAATCCGCGGGCCGCGGCCTCGGCGAATTTCTTTCGGACGTGATTCTCGCCGCTTCGCAACACTCCTCCGTCGCCGGCAATCCATGAGTTGCGCCTTCCCGTTTTCTTCCGCTCGTGTTCCGCTGTCGTTCCATTCCCAGGCATTAGCGGTTCGGCGTATACTTCTCGAAGGAATGACAATCACTCTTTTCACCGCCCCTTCGCCCGTCGCCGGAAAGCGGCCCGCATGAGGTCGCCTCAATCCGTTGACAACCGCGAACGCGTTTTGCTCGTCGGCGTGAGCGTTAAGAAAACGTCTCGCGGGCGCTCTCTCAATCCCGGCGCCGTCGGCCGCGACTCCCTCGAAGAACTCGAGGAACTCGCCGTCAGCGCCGGCGCGAATATCAGCGGCACGCTCTTGCAGGTTCGCGATTCGCTCGACCCCGCCACTCTCGTCGGCCGCGGCAAGCTCGACGAAATTCGCGCCGAAGCCGAGCGCCAGCACGTTCCCCTCGTCATCGTCGATCATGACCTCAGTCCCGTTCAGCTCCGCAACATGGAGCGCACCATCGGCACTCGCGTGATCGATCGCACCCAGCTCATCCTCGATATTTTTGCCTGCCACGCCCGCACCCGCGAAGGGCAGCTTCAGGTGGAACTCGCTCAGTTGAATTACTTGCTGCCCCGCCTCACCGGGCACAACGAACAGCTTTCCCGCCTGGGCGGCGGTATCGGCACCCGCGGGCCTGGCGAACAAAAACTCGAAACCGATCGCCGCCGCATCCGTGATCGCGTCAGCAAAATCAAGGAAGCCATCGAAACCGTCCGCCGCCAGCGCACCACCCGCCGCCGCGCTCGCCAGGCCGTTCCCCTCGGCATGATTGCTCTGGTCGGTTACACCAACGCCGGAAAATCCACCCTGTTCAACGCGCTCACCCACGCCGACGTTCTCACCTCTTCGAAAATGTTCGCCACTCTCGATCCCACCGTCCGCGCCGTGCGCCTCCCGTCGCGCCGCCGCGCCTTGCTTTCAGATACTGTCGGATTCTTGCGCGATCTGCCTCACGATCTGATCGCTGCCTTCCGCGCCACTCTCGAAGAAGTCCAGGAAGCCGCGCTGATCCTGCACGTCACCGATATCTCGAATCCTCACCACGCCGAGCAGGACGCCGAAGTTCTCAAAATCCTGAAAGACCTTGGCGTCGAAGACCGCCCCCGCATTCAGGTCTTCAACAAGATCGACGCGTTATCCGAAGACGATCTCGCCCACCTGCTGAAAGCCAACGGCCGCAACGAAAATAAAGTATTCACTTCCGCCGCCACAGGCGCTGGCCTGAAAGAATTGCTCGAACGCATCGACGCCGTTCTTCCGGTCGATCCCATGCTTCACCTGCAATTGCAAATTCCTCTCGCCGATGGCCGTCACTTGTCGCTCGTTCACGCCTGTGGGCGCGTCCTCCGCTCCGAAGTTCTCGATGGCCACATGCATCTGGACGCCGAGCTGCCCGAATCGGTGGCCCGCCAGCTCGACGATTTCACCGTCGGCCACTCCGCCCAATTCACCCCCGGCGACACCGCCCGTCGCGCGAAAACCTGAGTTCCTCGCGCCGCATCGCGAAATCCCAGATCCGATGGGTTGCCCATTGGCTCGTAAATTCATGATTCACAAGCCCCTTTCAGGCCTGCCCTGTGCAAAATTCTGTGGAAAAGTCGAGGATGCCAAATCCACTTTCGATCCCCGCAAAACGCCCGTTTTTAGCCGATAATCCGTACACGGGTCTCTTAATGCCATGCAAATAAAAGAGTTATGGCGAACTCGCGCTTCATCCCGCTGAGCGTTTCGCTGCGGTACCTCGCCGTTTTCTCAATTTTGGATTTGCACAGCCCCGCACCCTTCTGTTGACAAATAGTTACTCCCGTATAGGTTTACCGAAGTGGATATCTTCTCTTCTCGCCCGCCATCGATCCTCGCGCGCTGCCTGCCCACCGTACCGTTGACTCCCTCTTGACCGAGGGCTATAGTGGCTTCGAACCGCGCATTCCTCGACCAGCACGGGTCACGGTTCTTTCCGAGAGCCCCATGAATCTGCCCAACAGCTTGACGACTCTCCGAATCTTTTTCGTGCCCATTCTTGTGGTCGTTTTGCTTACCCGTCAGCCCAACTTTGACTTTGGTGGTTTCCCGGTCCACTACGAAATTTGGGGTGTGCTCATTCTGCTCGCCGCCGCCTTGACCGATGTGATGGACGGCTATCTGGCGCGTACCCGGAAAGAAATCACCACCTTGGGAATTTTGCTCGATCCCATCGCTGACAAACTTTTGATCTCCGCCGCGTTTATTTCGCTCGTCGAGATGGGCTTAATGCAGGCTTGGATGGTGGTGATCATCATCGGCAGGGAATTCGTCGTCATGGGACTTCGCGAAATCGCTTCCGTCGAAGGCCTCGTCATCCCGGCTTCGCCTTTGGGCAAAACCAAAATGATTTTGCAGGTTCTCGCCGGCTGTATTGTGATTCTCACCGCGAATCATCCGGTCTTGAAGCCTGTCGGCATCGCCATGCTCTGGCTCGTGGTCATCAGCGCCGTCGCCTCCGCGGCCCACTATTTCCAGATGTTCTGGAGCCAGATCACCGACCGCGTGCAGCTCCGTCGCCGGAGCGTCGCCATTCAGGAATCCGTCGAGAAGCCGCAAGACGTCCTCTCCCGTTAATCCGCCTCTCCCGATCCGCCGCAAAAACAAAAAGCCCGGAAGCTTTCGCCTCCGGGCTCTCGATTTGCCTTTAAGTGCAGGGCCCCGCCTGAAAATCGCTCGCGGGCTACTCGATTTCTACGTAATCTCCCACGTAGAAATCGCGCAGCGCGTACGTCGCCAGGATCGTCGCCGAATTCGTTCCCGTGCGCAGCACCACGCCTTCGCCGATCACTTCCCGCGGCGTGTTCGTCCAGTTCCACTTCTTCGGTGCGCTGCCAAATCCGTACACCCTTCCGTACGTGGTCGCGTTCTTGTCCGCGTCGAAGGCAAAATTCTTCGTCTGGTACGCCGTCTCGTGCTGCGTCCCCGTATAGCGGAAAATGCGGAAGTAGTCGCCCACCTTCACGCCCTGCGCGCTTCCCAGGTTCACGTAGAACACGTCATTCGTGCCGAACGAAACTTGAAACGCCTTGCCGATCATCACCATCGCCAGCGCCTTGCCGCTCACCGGCGCAAACCGATCGAAATGCTCTTCCGATTTCAGCGGCGGTGCCACGCGCTCCTGAAACGGCAGCAGCGTGTCGCCGCGCTGCAGATAATTGCAGGAATTTTCCACCTGCGCGACGGCCGTGTCCGGATGCACGTCCACCACGCGCACCCGCCCTTCGTCCTCCCACCACGTTCCCATCTTTCGGATGATCTGTGATTGCCACTTCGACCAGTCGTATTCCGTCGGATCGACGACCGAACGGATCGCCGAGAATTCGTCGCCCACCTTCACTCCCTGGCTGGCGCCCTTGTTCAGATAAATGTAGTCGCCTTCGGTGAACGTAATCTTATAGTTCGACCCTTCCCCGGTGATCACATACGTGTCCCGCGGCACGGCCTCATTCGTAATCGTTCCCGTGCAATACAAATCTTGCGCCCGCGGCAGGGCTGGATTCGCCTGGGCCAGCGCCGCCGACCCGGACAAGCTCAAAAATAGGCCCACAAGGGCAATTTTCCCACGCATGGTGCTCGCTCCTTTAATTACAAGCGCCAGTGAACAGGCGCATCGGCACTTCTCACCCAATACTGCGACTGTAATAGACGTACTAGGACGCGTCAACAAAGCGTTCCAGCGGACTTTACACATTGGGTACCGCTTGGTGGAACCCCTGTCCCCCCTGTACGATAGGACAGGTTTTGCGTTTTTCTTGGCCCTTCTCCTCTTCCGGCGAATGCGTCCAGGATTGCGCGCCCTCGAAGCCGGGGCTCGTTCCCAATGATAGCGAAGAACAAAATCTGCGCCGTCGTCGCCGCGTCTGACGCTGCCTCCGCCCTGGCCCAACTCCGCCGCGCACTCACGCTCACCAGCACCGCTGAGCTGCGCCTCGATTGGCTCGCGAACGATGCCGAAATCCGAAAGTTCCTCTCAGCTCTCGGCAAAAATCGAATCCGCAACGCCACTCTGATCGCCACCTGCCGCCGCGCCGAAGCGGGCGGTAAATATCGCGGCTCGCCGGCGCAACAACTCGTTCACCTCGCGGAAGCGCTCCGTTCCGGCTGCTCCTGGTACGACCTCGACATTGAGACCGCCTCCCAGTGTCCGCCCGAGCTCACAGACGTTCTTCTCGGCGAAGGCCGCCAGCTGCTCTCCGCTCACTTTTTTCAGCGGCCGCGCACAAACTTGCAGAAAGTCGCCTCGCGTTTGGCCGCGTTTCGTTCGGACGCCATCAAAATCGCCGCGGAAGCGAGCACCATCGCCGAAAGCGTGAAAATTCTCCACCTCGCCGCGCGCCACAAAAACGTCGTCGCGATCCCCATGGGCGAAACCGCACTCCCGGCTCGGGTCCTCGCGTTGCGCCACGGCAACGCGCTCGCGTACGCCCCGGTGGAACACGCGACGGCTCCCGGCCAGGTCTCGCTCGAATCGCTGCTCCACTTGTATCGCGCCGCTAAACTCACCAAAAAAACGCGCGTCTATGGCGTTATCGGCGATCCCATCGGCCACTCTCTTTCTCCGCGCCTGCAAAACGCCGGATTCCACGCCCGCAAAATCGACGCCGTCTTCCTGCCCTTTCTCGTCCGCGATCTGAAAGATTTTCTCGGCGCCATCCAACCCCTCGGCATTCGCGGTTTCGCCATCACCTTGCCCCACAAGCAGCACATCCTTCGCCACCTCGACGAATGCGATCCCATGGCCGCCGCCATCGGTGCCGTCAATACCGTCGAAGTCACCGCCAACGGAAAATTGCGCGGCTACAACACCGATTACGTCGGCGTTCTGCGCACTCTCGAAACGCGCATGCCCCTGCGCGGCAGCCGCGTCCTGATCGTCGGTGCCGGTGGGGCCGCTCGTGCCGTCGCCTACGCCCTTGCGCAGGCAGGCTCGTCGGTCTGCGTCTGCGCGCGCCGCCCGAATCAAGCCGAATCGCTCGCTCGCAGCGTCGGCGGCGAAGCCCTCGATCGCCGCCGCTTGCCGCACGAATTTTTCGACGCCATCGTCAACGCCACTCCCGTCGGCATGCATCCCCACGCTTCCCAATCTCCCTTGCACTCCTCCGAACTGAACTGCCGCCTGGTCTTTGACACCATCTACCGCCCCCGCGTAACCGAACTCATGCAACTCGCCGAGCGCCGCGGCATCGAAACCGTATCCGGCCTCGACATGTTCATCGCCCAGGGCACTGCCCAATTCGAAATCTGGACCGGGCAGCGCGCCCCGCTCGACCCGATGCGCCGCGCCGTCCTCAGCGCCTTGGCCGCCGAAAATCCAAAAGGCGCCACACGCCAACCATGATCCAGCCCGATTTCAAATCGTTCGCAAAACTAGCCCGGCAGGGGAACCTGGTCCCCGTGTACGAAACTTTCACCGCGGACCTGCTCACTCCCGTCGGCGCTCACCTGCGCCTCGCTCAAAACGCGAAATATTCTTTCCTCCTCGAAAGCGTCGAGGGCGGCGAAAATATCGCCCGCTACACCTTCACCGGCGCCAATCCTGAGCAGGTCTTTCGTTCCCGCGGCACCACCGCCACCATCACCGACCATCGAGGCGTCACCCGAACTCTCTCCGCCGATCGCGCCGCCTTCACCAAACCCATTTCCCGGCGCCACAAGCAACAACGCGATCCAGTCGCCCACGACGCGGCGAAGACCGTCGGCCCCATCGACCACCTCCGCGCCCTGATCGGTCGTTACCGTCCCGTCCGCGTCCCCGGCTTGCCGCCTCTCATCGGCGGAGCCATAGGCTATTTCGCCTACGACATGGTCCGCCTCGTCGAAAACATTCCCGCCTCCGGCATCGACGAGTTGCACCTGGACGACTGCGTCTTGATGTTCTACCTCGGCCTCGTTGCTTTCGATCACGTCCGCCATCGCGTCTGGATTATTCGCAACGTCTTCACCGACGGCCCCGGCTCGTTGCGCCAGAAATACAACGCCGCAAAACGCGAAATCGCGCGCACGCGCCGCGCGCTGGCCTCGCCGTTGCCCGCGCAGCGCCGCGCTCGCGCCGCCAAACCCCTGAAAGTGAAATCGAATTTCACCAAAGCCCAGTACATGGCCGCCGTCAACAAAGCCAAGCAGTACATTCGCGCCGGAGACATTTTTCAAGTCGTCCCCAGCCAGCGTTTTTCCGCCGACACGCCCGCCGACCCATTCGAGATCTATCGCGCGCTCCGCGTCGTCAATCCGTCGCCGTATCTATATTTTCTGCATCTCGACGACGTCTCCGTCGTCGGCAGCTCTCCCGAAATGCTCGTCAAAGTCCAGGGACGCAACGCCTCCTACCGCCCCATCGCCGGCACCGTCCCGCGCGGACGCGACGAAGCCGAAGACCTCGCCCTCGAATCGCATCTTCTTGCCGACCCGAAAGAGCGCGCCGAACACATCATGCTCGTCGATCTCGGCCGCAACGATCTCGGCCGCGTCTGCGAATACGGTTCCGTTGCCGTCGAACGCCTCATGTTCGTCGAGCGCTACTCCCACGTGATGCATCTGGTCTCCAGCCTCCGCGGAAAACTTCGCGAAGGCGTCGACTGTTTCGACGCCCTCATGGCCTGCTTTCCCGCCGGCACTCTTTCCGGCGCTCCGAAAATTCGCGCCATGCAAATCATCGACGAACTCGAACCCGCTCGCCGCGGCATCTACGCCGGAGCGATTCTCTATCTCGATTTTTCCGGCAATCTCGATTCCTGCATCGCCCTCCGCACGCTCGTCGCGAAAGACGGCCGCGCCTACATCCAGGCCGGCGGCGGCGTCGTCGCCGATTCCGTTCCGTCGAGCGAGTATCAGGAAACCGTCAACAAAGCGCGCGCCATCGTCACCGCTCTTGAAATCGCGCACAATGGAAAGGAACCGCGCAAAAGGTAAGCTCGCGATAAAATAGAAGCTGCTCGCACAGACAACCGAATGATCCTTCTTCTCGACAACTACGATTCCTTCACCTACAACCTGGCCCAGTATCTCGGCCAGATGGGCCAAGAGCTGGACGTCCGCCGCAACGACGCCATCACCCTCGAAGACGTCGAAGAAATGAACCCCGAGCGCATCGTGGTTTCTCCCGGCCCGTGCACTCCGAAAGAAGCCGGCATCAGCGTTCCCTTGATCCGCCGCTTCGCCGGTCGCATTCCCATCCTCGGCGTTTGTCTCGGCCATCAAGCCATCGGCGCCGCCTTCGGCGGAAAAGTGATTCGCGCGCCGAAACTCATGCACGGCAAAACCAGCGACATCGCTCACGACGGCAAAACGATTTTCCGCGGCCTGCCCGACCCGTTCACCGCCACGCGTTACCATTCGCTCATCGTCGAGCGCAAATCCCTTCCCGCGGAACTCGAAATTTCCGCCGAAACCGACGACGGCACCATCATGGGCCTCCGCCACCGCAAGTTTCGCGTCGAAGGCGTTCAGTTTCATCCGGAGTCCGTCCTCACCAGCGCGGGCTTCGACTTGCTGAAAAATTTTCTTACGGTGTAGTTCTGCGCGCGCTGCCGAATCAACGAAAATGCAATTCCACTCCGCAGCCCGCGCCCTCCTCGAAACGCTTCTTGCCGCCGCGCTGCTTGCGTTCTCCGCGCCGGCGCGCGCTCAATCCGCCGCGTACCTCGGTTTTGACGCGAACGAATATCCCGGCGACGCCGCGCTCCCCCAACTCCGCCGCACCTTCGCCTTCACCGGTTACTGGCTCAACGCGCCGCCCGGTGCCGTCGCAAACCAACCCAATGGCTGGTCCGGCAAACGCGGCGTTCTCCTCCAAAACAATTTCGGATTTCTCGTCCTCTTCAACGGCCGCCTCGACCGCGAACTTTCAAAATCGCAAAACCCCGCCGCGCTCGGCGCGCAGGACGCCCAACTCGCCGTCGATGCCGCCCGTCGCGAACAGTTTCCCGTCGGCACCATAATTTTCTTGGATCAGGAAGAGGGTGGGCGCTTGCTGCCGGAACAAATGACCTACGTCCTGCACTGGATCGATCGGATTCGCGCAACCGGATTCAAAGCGGGCGTGTACTGCTCGGGAATTCCCGTGAAGGACGGAAAAAACAAAACGATTACAACCGCGGACGACATTCACAGCTACGCCGAAAATCAAGACATCTCATTTTTCGTTTACAACGACGCCTGCCCGCCATCGCCCGGCTGCGTTTACGCAAATCATCCGCCTGCGCCATCCGCCAGCGGCACTCGCTTCGCCTCCGTATGGCAATTCGCGCAATCTCCGCGCCGCCGCGAATTCACCGCTCGCTGCGCCGCCACCTACGATAAAACGGGGAACTGCTACCCGCCCGCCGTCGAAAATCTCGAGCGGGAAAAAATTCTTCTCGACCTCGACGTCGCTTCTTCGCCCGACCCTTCGAACGGCCGCTAACTCGCCCGCGCCAGCTACCGAGGTTTATATACGAAAACGTGGATTAGACAGTCCTGTCTGATGGTGTGTCAGGCTTCAGCCTGACGCCCTGAATCTTTCGCTCCGCCACGAAAACCTCACTACTCGGCCAGCACGTGGATGCACGTAGTCCCCGAAGCAATCCAGCACCACGCAAAATCTACGCCCTCTCACCCTTCGTAAACGAAATCAGCGCCTCCAGTTTCTTCCGCGCCGCCCCCGTATCAATCGACTCCGCCGCCATCCGCACGCCCTCCACAAATTCCTTCGCCCGCCCCGCCGCCACCAGCGCCGCCGATGCATTCATCAGCACAATATCCCGGTGCGCTCCATGTTCGTGTTCGCGTCCCGGGCTTCCCAGCACATGCCGGATAATCTGCGCGTTGTGCGCCGCGTCGCTTCCCAGGATCGATTCCAGCGGCGCCCGTGCCAACCCAAAATCCTCCGGCGTCACCCGGTAACTGCGCACCGTTCGGTCGCGCAATTCCGCAATCGACGATTCGCCGCTGATCGATAGCTCGTCCAGCCCATCCATTCCGTGCACCACAAACGCTCGCTCGGTCCCGAGCTCGTCCAGCACTTCCGCCATCAGCGTCGTCAACTTCGCGTCGTACACTCCCACAATCTGCGCCGAAGCTCCCGCCGGATTCGTCAGCGGCCCCAGCAGATTGAATATCGTCCGCATCCGCAATTCCCGCCGCGCGGGAATCGCGTGCCGCGTTGCCGCATGCACCGCCGGCGCATATAAAAACCCAATCCCGATTTCCTCGATCGATTTCGCTACCCGCGCTGCCGGAATGTTGATGCTCACTCCCAGCGTCTCCAGCACATCCGCGGAACCCACGCGGCTGCCGCTTGACCGGTTTCCGTGCTTCGCTACCCGCACGCCCGCGCCCGCCACCACAAACGCGGTCGCCGTCGAAATGTTAAACGTCCCCAGCCCGTCGCCGCCCGTTCCGCACGTATCGATAATCGGCGCGCCGCCCAGCGCCGCATGGCCGGCCGGAAATATCGCGGTCGCGTGCCGCCGCATCACCGCCGCAAATCCCGCGATTTCGTCCACGCTCTCGCCCTTCATGCGCAGCCCGATCAGCAGCGCGGCGATCTGCTCCGTGCTCGTCCGCCCGGCCAGAATCTCTTCCATCGCCGCTTCCGCTTCCGCGCGGCTCAGGTCGTGTCCGCCGACAATTTTCTCCAGCGCGTCGTGAATCATTCTTCTTTCAGCCCTCTTTGCGTCACCGTTCACTCCAGGCGTATCGCGGCCGACGCGCGCCGCCAGAAGTCGCGATGGCCCTCGATTTCGGGCCTTCCCCCGCTCCTTGCCCGTCTCGCTCGTTCCAGATAAACTTAAGCGTTTTGCGCGAGCCGGAATTCTAGCACTATTTCAAGCGCTCTCTTTTCAGAGCCGATGGAGTCTGCATGAAGATTCACGAGTCCCAAGCGAAGGTAATCCTCGCCAAATTTGGCGTTCCCGTTCCGCGCGGCGAAGTGGTGTTCAAGAAAGACGAAGCCCGCGCCGTCGCCCAGCGTCTGGGCACCTCCGTCGTCGTGGTCAAAGCCCAAATCCACGCCGGGGGCCGCGGAAAGGCCGGCGGCGTCAAGCTCGCCCGCTCCGCCGACGAAGCCGCCTCCCACGCCGAACACATCCTCGGGATGAAACTCGTCACTCCGCAAACCGGAGAAGAAGGCCGCATCGTCCGCCGCCTGCTCATCGAAGAAGGCCTCGACATCAAGCGCGAACTCTACGTCAGCATTCTCGTCGATCGCGCCATTGGCGCTCCCATCTTCATGGCCAGCACGGCCGGCGGAATGGAAATCGAGGAAGTCGCTCACGACAATCCCGGCGCGATTCTGCGCGAGAAAATCGATCCCGCCGTCGGGTTCCAACCCTACCAGGCTCGCAAGATTGCCTTCGGCCTGGGCCTCGCGCCCGATCAAATCAACAACGCCGTCCAGTTTTTCCAAGCCCTTTATCGCGCTTTCATCGAGACCGACGCCTCGATGATCGAAATTAATCCCTGCATCGTCACCGGAGACGGCAAACTCGTCGCTCTCGACGCCAAAGTCACCTTCGACGACAACGCCCTCTACCGCCATCCCGAATTCAAGGATCTCCGCGACCTCGATGAAGAAACTCCCCTCGAAGTCGAAGCCTCCAAATTCAAACTCAACTACATCAAGCTCGACGGCAACATCGCCTGCATGGTCAACGGCGCCGGACTCGCCATGGCCACCATGGACATCATCAAGCTCAGCGGCGGCAGCCCGGCCAATTTCCTCGATGTCGGCGGCGGAGCGTCCGAAGAACAGGTCAAAAACGCGTTCCGCATTTTGCTCAGCGATCCCAACGTCAAAGCCGTCTTCGTCAACATCTTCGGCGGCATCCTGCGTTGCGACGTTCTCGCTTCCGGCGTCGTCAACGCCGCAAAAGAGTTGAAGTTTAAAATTCCCGTCGTCGTCCGCATGGAAGGAACCAACGTGAAGCAGGGCAAGGAAATTCTCGAAAACTCCGGGCTGAACTTTACCGTCGCCGCCGGAATGAAAGACGGCGCCGAGAAAGTCGTCGCCCTCGCCGGAGGTGCACTGTGAGCGTTCTCGTCGGAAAAGATACGCGCCTCATCGTGCAGGGCATCACCGGTCGCGAAGGCAGCTTCCACACCGAACAGATGCTCGCCTACGGCACCAAAGTCGTCGCCGGTGTCACTCCCGGCAAAGGCGGTACCAAGCATCTCGGCGTTCCCGTTTTCAATACCGTCGCCGAAGCCGTCGCCAAAACGCGCGCCAACGCCTCGGTAATTTTCGTTCCGCCGCCGTTCGCCGCCGATGCCATTCTCGAGGGCATCGACGCCGGTTTGCCGCTCGTCATTTGCATCACTGAAGGCGTCCCCACCCTCGACATGGTTCGCGTCGCCGGCGCCTTGAAAAATTCCCACACGCGCCTCATCGGTCCGAACTGCCCGGGCATCATTTCTCCCGGCAAATGCAAAATCGGCATCATGCCCGGCTCCATCCACAAGCAAGGCCACGTCGGCCTCGTCAGCCGCAGCGGCACCTTGACCTATGAAGCCGTTGACCAGCTCACCCACCTCGGCATCGGACAATCCACCTGCATCGGCATCGGTGGCGATCCGATCATCGGCACCACCTTCCTCGACTCCATCAAACTCTTCAACGAAGATCCGGACACGCACGCCATCGTCATGATCGGTGAAATCGGCGGCAACGCCGAAGAAATCGCCGCCGCCTACATCAAGAAGCACGTCAGGAAACCCGTCGTCGGCTTTATCGCCGGACAAACCGCTCCTCCGGGCCGCCGCATGGGCCATGCCGGTGCCATCATCAGCGGCGGGCAGGGAACTGCCGAGGAAAAATACAAGGCCATGCGCGCCGCCGGAATTCTCACCGTGCAAAGCCCCGCCGAAATCGGACACACCATGGCCAAAGCGATGGGCCGTCACAGCTCGAAGGGTTCTACGAAAAAGAAACCCGCTCCGAAATCGAAGCCGCCGAAGAAGTCCGCTGCAAAGAAAAAGAAGCGCTAAATAAATTTATTCACCGAACAGGAGAAACATCGAATGGCAGTCGAACGCACTCTCGCAATCATCAAGCCCGACGCCGTAAAACGCGGGCTCACCGCCGACATTCTCGCCCGCATTCACGCCGCAAAATTTCACATCATCGCCATCAAATCCGTGCGCCTCACCAAACAGCAGGCCGAAGGCTTTTACGCCGTTCACAAAGCCCGCCCGTTCTTCGGCGAACTCACCGATTTCATGAGCAGCGGCAAAGCCGTCGTCATCGCCCTCGAAGCCGATTCCGGCATCGCCAAATGGCGCGACACCATGGGCGCCACCGATCCCGCCAAAGCCGCTCCGGGCACCATTCGCAAGGAACTCGGCGAAAGCATTCAGTTCAACTGCACCCACGGCTCGGACGCCCCAGACACCGCCGCCTACGAACTCGGCTATTTCTTCTCCGGCTCCGAACTGGTCTAACCGCTCTCGATTCCGGCTGCGTCGCTGCATGCGGCGCGGCCGGATTCATGCTGCCGCCGTTTTCCTCGCCTTCCCGCCTTCGTGAAATTTCTTTTTGTAGTACGCAATCGTCAGCGTGATCGCCGTCCCGCCGATGATCGTCGGCGCAATCCAGACCAGCGCGTACCACTGCGATCTCGCGAGCTGCGGCATCATCCGCGCCCCGCCAAACACCAGAAACGCCGTGTATCCCGCAATTGCCGTAGCGATCATCGAACTTACATGCTGGTACCACCACCGCATTTTTTCCTTCGGTGGATACAGCAAGTAGGAAAGATTCCCCACGCCCACCAGTCCCACCAGGCTCATCGCCTTAAACGTCCACGAATGATTCGTCACCCCGATCGTCAGCACCGTAATCCCCGCCAGCACCACAAACGCATTCAGCGCCAGCGTCAGCGGATTCCGCGGGCCTTGCGCCAATTGGCGCGTACGCAGCACGCCGATCCCCTGCACTCCCGCCGCCAGCGTCACCGACCCAAGGAACGTCAAAAAAATCGCCAGTTGGTGCGATCGAATCTTCACAAACTCAATTTCGTTCGCCGTCAACGGATGATCGAAATGCCGTATCTCCACCGGATGCGTGAACGCCAGAAAACTCATCGCATACGCCGTCAGCACCACCACGCTCATGCACACCGCGTAGCCCCAGCCGACCCGCACGTGAACCTTCCCGCCCTTCGGCGCAATCACCGGAATCCAAAACGCGACGAGCGCCACCGTCCCAAACCCGATATGAATCGTCCGCAGCGCCTGAAAAAATGCGTACACGAATATCCCCTCTGGCCGCCGCGCGCATCCCTCACGCGGGCGAACCCATCCCCGGTTCAGGTAGAATAGCGCAGGAATCCGAAATGCAAACCGAACCTCTGCGCGATCTCGGAAAATCGCTCGTCGTCATCGGCGCCGTTCTCGCTCTGGTCGGTCTGCTTCTCGTTGCCGGTGGCAAATTGCCTTTCCGCCTCGGCCGCCTGCCCGGAGACATTGCCTACCAGGGCAAATCCGGCAGCTTTTATTTTCCCGTCGTCACATGTCTTTTGCTCAGCGTCCTGTTAACCCTGGCGATGTGGATCGTCAATCATTTCCGCCGCTAGACGAACGCTGATCCGGCGAAAAACGTATGGAACAAAAATCGCTCTTCAACCTGATGCCCGAGCGCAAAGTCTGGAAAGTCGGCGAACTCACCGCCCGCATTCGCAGCCTGCTGGAAGGCTCGCTCAACGACATCTCCGTCGAAGGCGAAATCTCGAACTATCACGCCGCGCAATCCGGCCACGCCTACTTCACCCTGAAAGACGCAAAAAGCCAGATCAAGTGCGTCTGCTTTCGCGATCAGCTTCGCAACATGAAATTCAAACTCGAAGACGGCCTCCAAGTCACCGTGCGCGGCTCCGTCAGCGTGTACGAGCAGCGCGGCGAATACCAGATCTACGTCACGCTCATCGAACCCGTCGGCCTCGGCGCCCTCCAACTCGCCTTCGAGCAGCTCAAAAAGAAACTCGCCGCCGAAGGCCTCTTCGACGAAGCGCGCAAAAAACCGCTGCCCATTCTCCCGCGCGCCATCGGCGTCATCACTTCGCCCACCGGCGCCGCCATTCGCGACATTCTCCGCGTCCTCAATCGCCGCTTCGTCAACGCCCGCGTCCAGCTCTATCCCGTAAAAGTGCAGGGAACGGGCGCCGCCGCCGAAATGGTCGAAGCCCTTCGCTACTTCAACCGCGCGAAACCCGTGGACGTCATCATCCTCGCCCGCGGCGGCGGCTCGCTCGAAGATCTCTGGTCGTTCAACGAAGAAATTCTCGCCCGCGCCATCTTCGCTTCCGATATTCCGGTCATCACCGGCGTCGGCCACGAAATCGATTTCACCATCGCCGATTTCGTCGCCGACCTTCGCGCCCCCACTCCCTCCGCCGCCGCCGAAATCGTCGTCAAATCGCGCCAGGAATTCGAGCGCCAGATCAACGAACACAAGCGCCAGCTCCTCCATCACATCCGCTACCGCATTTCCGAATGGAAGCATCGCGTCCGCGATCTCGAAACTCATCGCGGATTCCGCCGGCTCGAGTCCATGGTCCGCTCGCGCCGCCAGCATGTGGACGAATTATCAAACTCGCTGGCCGTCGGTCTCCGCCTGCGCCTCGCCATGGCTCGCCAGCGCGTCACCGAAGCCGGCGCCCACGTCGCTTCTTTCGATCTCCGCAGCCGCGCCGCCGTTCTTCGCCGCCGCATCGAGCAGCAGCGCGAATCTCTCCGCGCCGCCCTCGAACGCCTAGTCGCCCGCAAACGCCGCGGCTTCGCCTCCGCGCAAGTCCGCTTCGTCGCGCTCGATCTCCGCGCTCGCGTCGCAAAACTTCGCGCCCAGCTCGAACGCGGCTCCGCCGACCTGCAGGTCCGCATCGACCGCCTGCTCGTCGCTCGTCGCCGCAAACTCGAATCCGCCATGATGCAGCTCGACGAGCGCAGCCCTCTCAACATTCTCAAACGTGGTTTTGCGATTGCCTACGACGCTTCCGGGAAGGTACTTCGTTCAGCAGAGCAAGTTTCCGTCGGCGACCAGATCGCCGTCCGCCTCGAACGCGGCGAGCTCGGCGCCACCGTCCGCACTAAGAAAAATTCTTAATCGCTTCGGACTCCGGCCCGATCAACCTCTACTCCTCGTCCACGCTTCCGCCCGTCACCTTCAGCACCGCCAGGAACGCCTCCTGCGGAATGTCCACGCGCCCCACGCGCTTCATCCGCTTCTTGCCTTCCTTTTGCTTTTCGAGCAGCTTCCGTTTACGCGAAATATCTCCGCCGTAGCACTTGGCGATCACGTTCTTGCGAATCGCGCTGATCGTCTCGCGCGCGATCACCCGGCTGCCGATCGCCGCCTGGATCGGCACCTCAAACATCTGCCGCGGAATCAATTTCCGCAGCCGCGACACCAAATCCTGCCCGCGCTCATACGACTGGTCGCGATGGCAAATCACCGTCAGCGCGTCTACCGGCTCCTGCGCGATCAGCACGTCCAGCTTCACCAGATCCGACTCGCGATAGCCGGACAAGTGATAATCGAGCGACGCATACCCGCGCGAAACGCTCTTCAGCCGGTCGTAAAAATCCAGCACGATTTCGTTCAGCGGCATTTCATACGTCAGCATGATCCGCGTCGGCGACAAATATTCGAACTTCTTCTGGATCCCGCGCTTTTCCTCGCACAGTTGCAGCACGCCGCCCACGGACTCTTCCGAAGTAATAATCATCGCCGTCAAAATCGGCTCTTCGATCTTCGCAATCGAGCTCGGCGGCGGAAATTTCGTCGGGTTGTCGATCTCCGTCACCTTCCCGTCGGTCGTCGTGATCCGGTAACTCACGCTCGGCGCCGTCGTGATCAACCCGATATTAAACTCGCGCTCCAGCCGCTCCTGCGCGATTTCCATGTGCAGCAATCCCAGAAATCCGCACCGAAAACCAAATCCCAGCGCCACCGAATTTTCCGGTTCGTAGAAAAACGCCGCGTCGTTCAACTGCAATTTCCCCAGCGCATCCCGCAAATTTTCGTAGTCGCTCGCGTTCACCGGAAACAATCCCGCGAACACCATCGGCTTGATCGCCTCAAATCCCGGCAGCGGCGCCGCCGGACGCGCCGGGTCGGTCACCGTATCGCCCACCCGCGCATCCGCTACGCGCTTGATGTTCGCCACGATAAATCCCACATCGCCCGCTGCCAGTTCCTCCAGGCCCACCGGCCTCGGCGTCAGCGCGCCCAGCGTTTCCACCTCGTACGTCTCATTCGAACTCGTCAACCGGATCTTCATATTCGGCACGATCCGGCCTTCCATCACCCGCACCAGCACCACGCATCCGCGATAGGAATCGAACCACGAATCGAAAATCAACGCCCGCAGCGGCGCCTCAAAACTGCCCTTCGGCGGAGGCACGCGCTTCACGATCGCTTCCAGCACGTCCTCCACGCCCAGCCCGCTCTTCGCGCTGATCGGCAGCGCATCGTCCGCCGGAATCGCCAGCACATTTTCGATTTGCTCTTTCGCGAAATCGATGCGCGCCGCCGGCAAGTCGATTTTGTTGATCACCGGAATAATTTCCAGGCCATGCCGCGTCGCCAGAAACGCGTTCGCCACCGTCTGCGCTTCCACTCCCTGGCTCGCATCCACCACCAGCAGCGCGCCCTCGCACGCCGAAAGCGCTCGCGATACTTCGTAGGAAAAATCCACGTGCCCCGGCGTATCGATCAGATTCAGCCGGTACTCGTGTCCATCCTTGGCCCTGTAGTGCAGCCGGATGCTTTTCGCCTTGATCGTAATTCCGCGCTCGCGCTCCAGATCCATCGAGTCGAGCAGTTGCGCCTGCATCTCCCGCTGCGTCACCGCGCCCGTCAGTTCCAGCAGGCGGTCCGCCAGCGTCGATTTCCCGTGGTCGATGTGCGCAATGATGCAGAAATTTCGGATGTACTGGGGATCCATCGCTCTCTTTGACTGGCCACGCCGCACCTCGCGCCAACCCCGCTTCGGCGCACCCGCGCGGCATTTCCGTAACCATCGAGTTTGCCACATCTACCGCCCGCCGCGCGAGCCTCCATTCACCCGCCGCCGCGCGCCCCATCGTTCATCGCCACAACCGCGCTCCAGACTTGCCTTCGCTTTTGTAGCGGCGGGCTTCACGCCCGCCAGTCTTTGATTTCCGCCCTTGCCTTCCGCCTTCGCCTTCGCTTTTGTAGCGGCGGGCTTCACGCCCGCCCGCCTTTGATTTCCGCCGTTGCCTTCACCCATTTCCCGTTAGCGCACGCCGCACAACCTCGCACGAATCCCTACGACCTCGAACGCTGCAACGGTTCTCGCGGAGTGCGGTGGCATCCCGCCAACGGCGGGAGACCACCGCCGGCCACCCACGTCCGCCTCAAGCACCCCGCAGCCTCGCCCGCCCCCGCTTTTCGCCGCAGGCGAATCCATTCGCTGCTCCAATCACAGCCTTTCGTAGCGTAGACGCCCACGTCTACGCCGCCCCTTGCCTTCGCCTTCACCTTTGCTTTTGCTTCTGCCTTCGGCTTCACATTTTACGCCGCCGACCACGGCCCTCAATTCATGCCAGACGTCTCCGTGACCTCTGAGCCCTCTCTGTGCCCTCTGTGTGAATGTTCTCGCCTTTGCCCTTGCCTTTGTAGCGGCGGGCTTCACGCCCGCCAGCCTTCGCCCGAATCCCTACGACCTCGACCGCCGCAACGGTTCTCGCGGAGTGCGGTGGCATCCCGCCAAAGGCGGGGGACCACCGCCGGCCACCCAAGTCCGCCTCAAGCACCCCGCAGCCTCGCACGCCCCCACCCAACTCCCGCCGCAGCCTCGGCGCCCCCTCTACATCGAGCCAGGAGGTCCCTAGGAGATTGGTTAGTGCGAGAACTTCAACGGGAACCTGCGAGACGAATGCTTGAACGGGAAGATTTTTTACTCGTTGAAGGAAGCGCCGATCATGATCGAGAAATGGCGAGTGGAATACAACACAACGCAGCCGCCCTTCGCCCCCTTGCCCAATAAAGTTGTCATGTAAACTCTCTCACTCGCCGTGGTCCAAAAACTCGGTCGGGTCATTATCTGCTCAGACCCGTCCAGACGGTCCAAAACTCATGCTTACGGCGCTTCGTCAATACCTGGAGTATTCCAAGGCGCTCGACGCCATCGAAACGGAGGTCATTGAAGGTTTCGGTGCGCAGCAGAAATAGAGGTAGCCATGTTGTGACCCGGCGGATTGTATTATTGAACTTGGGGGCTAACATCGCGCACGAAAGCTTGTGCCAGGATGACTACGGTTCCGATCGCAGCGGCAAATAGACAAACCCAGAAAGTGAATTTGTTCCAAGGAACGAAATAGCCCAGGCCCCTCATTCCTCGACCAGGGAAAATTGGCCCCTTCCAGTGGGGCAACCACTGCCGACAAGAGATCGCGATAAGAATCGCGAAGATCCATGTTGCGGCAAGCCTTGCGACTGTTGTCATGTATTGCCCCTTCTAAGTTGCGTCAACTACACGATTGGCGGGTGACTCACCCTTCCAAAACGCCGCGGTTGAATTTTCGGGTGCCGCACTTGGCGGTGCTATATCGCCGATCGATTCTGTTCGAGGGAGTGATGACGTTCACGTTACGCACCCTTTGTCCGCCGGGGCGGACAAAGCATGCGGTACCCGGAACATCCAAAGCAGTGACGCGAAAGGGTCGGCCACCCGCCAGTTCGACAATATGTAAGGGCTCTAATCAATTCTTTTCGTGAACCACTTCAAAGTTCTCCTGTCGGGCCCATCCCACGACGCCATCCGCTGTACGCACTTGCACCTGCGGAGGATAACTACCATCGTCAGAGCTAATTAGGGTCACGACGTCACCCACGCGAAGCGTGGCGCATCTTAGACTTCCGCTCTTCGTAGTCGTTAAATCTTTCGCGTAACCCGAATCGATTACGCGCAATTGTGTTTCGGACCTCGGTTGCCGTGGCTCGACTCGCTCACCCTTTCGCTGCTTGGCGGCCAACCAGTCAGAAAAACTCTGCTCGTGCACAGGACGAAAGCCTGTGGGGTAAGGCGGCTCAATCGTGCGGAGCGGCTTGCACGCATATTCGGGAATCGAGGCCATGACTTTTGCGCAGGCTTCTTCAGACAATCCGATGAGCACATTGGATTGGTCTGCGCACGCGACGGTGCCCTTCGGCCAAAACACACCGGGGTCCACCCGCGTGACCAACTTAGAATTCGGGCCACACACTTGTGGTTCCAGCTTGCTCAATAGTTGTGTCCGCTCTTCGTCGCGCTTTTCCTTGACTCGCTTGGCCACGGCATCGTTGTGAGATTTGATGAGGGCGAAAATTCCCCACAAGACTAGGCCGCTTGCAATAAGAATGGCCACGATTTGGAGCAACGTTTTCGAGGCGCGCTTTGTACCCCTCCACACCGCGCTCCAAGCCTTGTTGCGCTCCAACACCCACAGGACAGCGACGAACACGATTGCTAGCGCGAGACTTGTCACGAAACGCCTCCGCTTGCAATCTTAGCTTTGAACTTCCGTCGCAGGAAGGACGTTCGTAGCGTTGCGATTACGAGGAGTCCTACGGGAATCATGGGGCACACGATAGCAGGATTCACGCCCTGCGTGGAAGGAAGTGGCGGGTGGCTCACGCTTCCGAGACGCCGCCGTTGAATTTTCGGGTGCCGCATCCTTGCCGCAGGCAAGGGTGCGGGTTGAGACTCATCTGCACCAGATTCTCCGCCACTCTTACACCAACCGCCCTTTACGCTCTGCTTTTTCGCCCGACCTCGACTTTATCCTTGACGTACATGTACTATTATGTTACCATCAGTCGTGTGTCATAACGACGCCCATCGAGGCCGCACCATGTACGTTGCCCGACAACTTGGCCGCAACTCAATCTGTGGTGGCACTGGCGCTCCCGCCTGCGGCCGCCGCGAAGCCAGCCCGCTTTCGCTCGCCCTCGTTCCAGAGCCCTGCTCGCGCCTCATCTCCGCAATTTCGAATCCTCACACTTTCCATGTTTGCCCTTCTGTCTCTGCGGACTCTGTGCGCCTTCCCTCTGTGCCCTCTGTGTTCAATGCTTTCGACTTCCGTCGCGCCACCCAAAACGCCCTTCCCAATATTAGAAACCACCGTAAACCGCTGAAAACAAACGCCCGATCAATTTCTAATCGCAACTACTTTTGCGATTAGAATTCCCGCCCGATGATCGCCTCGCCTCGCATCCAACGCCGCCCCTCAGTCCGGAATTTCGCCCGGCTGGACCTCATCGACATAACACCACACCCATCGCTCCCCCGGCTCGATCGACCGGATCAACGGATGGTTGCTCGTATGAAAATGCTTCGTCGCGTGTTTATTCTTCGACGAATCGCAGCACCCCACATGCCCGCACGTCAGGCACATCCGCAGATGAACCCACGTGTCATGCATTTTCACGCATTCTTCGCACACGTGAATTTTCGTATGCGTGATCTTGATCATATTTTCGTGTGTGCATTCCGAAGCCATCGTCCCTCCCGTTCGATTCAAAAAATCCGCCAGGCTGCGCACATCTTAACTCTCGAACCCCGAAGATGAGAAATTCCTCACGTTCACGCGGGGCTTGCTGCATACGTTGCCAGTCACGCCATCTCCATTGACCCCGCATCTCGCAGAGTCTAGCATCGAGATGTAGTTCCCCTTCCTGCCACTCGCAAGAGCGGCGACGGTTCCCAACAATTAACGCGCGTGTGGATCCTTGCGCCGATACACGCTCGATCTGAGCTCAGCGCGAATGGATCGCGCTCAGCGGGAGTCTGCAATGCTGACATCTTCCCCGGCGCTGGTCGGCAGTTACGATTACCGGCTTGTTGCCTTGTCATTCGTGATCGCGATCGCCACATCCTACGTGGCGCTCGATTTGTGCGCGCGCACCGCCGCGGCCAGAAACACCACGCGCCTCGCTTGGAATGTCGGCGGCGCGGTAGCCATGGGTTTGGGAATTTGGGCCATGCACTATGTGGGAATGCTCGCGTTTCATATGCCCGTCACGGTTGCCTACGACCTTCCCACCGTGCTGCTCTCTTTGTTAGCCGCGATGTTTGCATCCGGCGTGGCGCTCTACGTCGTCAGCCAGAGAGAAGCGACGACCGCCAGACTCGTGAGCAGCGGATTGCTGATGGGAACCGCGATCTGCGCGATGCATTACATCGGCATGTCCGCGATGCGCGCCGCGGCCACCTGCCACTACAACCCGTGGATCGTGGCGCTCTCCTGTGTGATTGCGATTGTCGCGTCGATGGCCGCGCTGAAAATCGCCATTGGTCTGCGCGACATGAAGCAAGCCTTCAGCTTCCGGAAAGCCGGCAGCGCCGTGTTCATGGCTGCCGCGATCTGCGCGATGCACTACACCGGCATGGCCGCCGCTTCCTTTGTGCCATCCTCGGCGCCGATCGATATGTCGCGTGCCATCGGGATGTCGGCGCTGGGGATGGCGGGAATCGTGGGCGTCACCGCGCTCACGCTGGCGTTCGCCATGTTCTCGGTGTTTCTGGCGCGCCGCTTCGGAAAAAGCGCGCAGGAACTTGAGGCCAGCGAGCGGCGTTACCGTTCGCTGTTCGAGCGAAGCGTGGCCGGCATGTTTCGCCGCGGCAAAGACGGCCTGTTCGATTGCAACGAAGCGTACGCCGCAATTTTCGGATTTCCGTCACGCCAACAGGCGATGTTGCCCGGCGCGCTCGATGCCTGCGTTGCGCCGGAGATACGCCAGGGCATCTTCGAGCGGCTGAAGGAAACCGAGACCATCAGCAACTGGGAAGCGGAAGTCTTCAAGGTGGACGGAACTCCGATCTGGATTCTTTGTAACTTCACCCTCACGCGCGATGACGAAGGCGAACCATCCGGCATGGAAGGCACCGTACTCGATATCACCGACCGCAAAAGCGCGGAAACCGAGATGCACCGCGCCAGGGAAATGGCCGACGCGGCCAACCGCGCCAAAAGCGATTTCTTGGCGAACATGAGTCACGAAATTCGCACCCCGCTGAACGGCATGATCGGCATGACCGAACTGGCGCTCGCAACCGAGATGACCGCAGAACAACGCGAGTATCTCTCGATGGCCAAGGGCTCCGCCGAAGTGCTGCTGGCGCTGATTAACGAAATTCTGGACTTCTCCAAGATCGAAGCCGGACGCATGGAGCTGGAAGTGATCGAAATGGACGTCCGGAATTGCATTGGCGACACCATGAAGTCGCTGGCTGTGCGCGCCGCGGAAAAAGGCCTGGAACTGGCGTACCGCGTAAAACCCGATGTGCCTCGAAGGTTGCGAGGCGATCCAACCCGATTGCGGCAGGTGATCACCAATCTGGTGGGAAATGCCATCAAGTTCACCCAGACCGGCGAAATTGCTGTCTGGACGGAAATCGAAGCGCACAGCGCCACGCATGTGCGGCTTCACATCTCCGTCGCCGACACCGGAATAGGCATCGCCGCCGCCAAACAGCAACACGTATTTCAAGCCTTCACCCAGGCGGACGCCTCCACTACGCGCAAATACGGCGGCACGGGCCTCGGCCTGGCGATCTCAACGCGACTGGTGGACATGATGGACGGAAGAATCTGGATCGAAAGCGAGGAGGGCAAGGGAACCACGTTTCACTTCACCACCACCCTGGGACGGGTTCCGGACGAGGCGCCAACCCCTCGTCGCTCTTCGCCAGGAGCTCTTGCCGGAGTGACTGCGCTGATTGTGGACGACAATGCAACGAACCGGAAAATTTTGACGGAAATGCTGAAGGAATGGGAGATGCGTCCCGTCGCGGCCCACTGCGGCTCGGAGGGCATCGAAATCCTGAAAGACGCCCAGACGCGCGGTGAATCTTTTCGATTGATCATAACCGATGGTCAAATGCCGGGCATGAGCGGATTTGAATTCATTGCTGAAGTGCGCCGAAGCGCGCTCGCTCCGTCGGCGTCGATCATTCTATTGACGTCCGCGGACCGCGTCGGCGACGCCGAAACGTGCGCCCGTCTGCGTATCGACGGGTATTTAACGAAACCAGCCAAGGAATCCGAGTTGAGAAGCATGGTTTCGGCGGTGTTGGGCGATACCGGTGCGAATGCGGCGCCGTCCGCGGTAATCACCCGGCAAGTTCTAGCCCATTCGAGCCGTCCGCTGAATATCCTTTTGGCGGAAGACAACACCGTGAACCGGGTGCTCGCCGAAAAGCTCCTGCAAAAACATGGTCACACGGTGATTTCGGTTTCGAACGGCAGCGAAGCTCTGAAAGCCTGGGAAGACGACCGCGCCGGGCACATTGACGCGGTGCTGATGGACATCCAGATGCCGGAAATGGACGGATTCCAGGCGACGAAGCTGATTCGCGAGAGAGAAAAATCCGGCGCTGCGCGCGCCCGGACGCGCACCACCATCATTGCGATGACCGCTCATGCGCTGAAGGGCGACCGGGAAAAATGTCTGGCGGCGGGAATGGACGGCTACATCTCGAAACCGATCAATTCCGAGGAACTGTTCCGCGTGCTGAGCGATGCGGCGATTCCGCTTTCGCCGGGAGTCCGAATTCCCGCTCCGGCCAAGACCGTGATGGTCGAGGGGCGCAACGACAATCCGACCGCGGAAATTCTGGCGGCGTTCGGGGGAGATGCGGAACTCGCGAAGGAGTTAGCGGCGCTGTTTCTCGCGGAAAGCCCGCGGCGCATGACGGAGATTCGAGATGCGCTCACCGCCGGCGACGCGAAAGGCTTAGAATTCGCGGCGCATTCGCTGAAGGGCGCCATCGGGAATTTCTCCACCAAGGGTGCGCACCTTACGGCGCTCGAATTGGAAATCAGCAGCCGAGCCGGAGATCTCAAGGCAGCAACGGAGCTCGTTCGGAAACTCGAAGTGCAGATGGACGCATTCAATGAAATATTGAGCGGACTGGCCGGAGAGCCCGTCCGACTGGATTCCTAACGAACGCTTCGACGAAAGAAGCGCCGCCGTACCGCTCCCGAAAACGCAGGATCACCTGGGGATCGCGAGCCCACCCCGCCGATTTCCCCCGCGCGGTCCCTCCGCCTTACGCCCCCGACGTGCTCCGACATGCCGCTTCCATCGCCCGGTACCGAGCCGCCCAGCGCCGGTTTTGATTCCAAGTACCACCGGCAGATAACGGATTGCCTGCGGGGAAGCGATGTCGTAGGCTGTACGCGGTTTAGGGGTTCGCCTCTAGGGCGAAGGGGCAGGATCGCTGGTCCTCTCTATAGGGCTGCTTTGGTTGGACGTGCTTCGGCGGGCGCCAATGCCAGACCCCGAGGGCTACCGCGGATCTACCGGAGACCTCCGGCGGACGGCGGCCGCACTACAGTAAAGCACCGGCGGCGGTGATAACCGACTTGAACGGAATTCCGGACAACGTAACTTCCAACAAAACGAGGGTCCTGCTGATTCTCGGCTACGGCCTTGCGGTGGTGTGTCTGGTCTGGGTCCTGCACGACTTCCACATCATGCAGGCGATGCGGCAATTCGCGAATATCGACTGGAAGTGGGTAGTCGCAGGCGTCACCTTTGACGTGCTGAGCTATGTGGTGCAGGGAATTCGATGGAAGTGGCTGCTGACCCCGTTTGGAAAAGTAAAACTTTCACACGCGATCCGGGCGGTGTACGCGGGGTTGTTTGCGAACATCGTGTTTCCGCTGCGGCCGGGTGAGCTGCTCCGGAGTTACCTGCTGTCGGATTCGGAAGACATCAGCATCGGGAAGGTGCTGGGTTCGATCGGCGTCGAGCGTTTCGTGGATCTGGTGATCGCGGCCGCCGCGCTTGCGGTGGTTTCTTTGGATGCCGGCGACTTTCCGCGCCAATACGAGAAAATCGCCTATCTGCTGGCCGTTGGAACGCTCGTCCTCCTCTCGATTGTCGTCGCGGTCATTTACTACCTGGAAGTAAAACTCTCGAGGAAGCCTGAATTAGCCAAACCGACGAAACTTTCGGGCCGATGGATGTCCATACTCCTGGGGCTTCACGCGATGGGCACGGCGCCCAGTTTTTATGTGGCCCTTCTGGCCTCGGTCGCGATGCCCCTGTGCCAAGTGGCCGGATTGTGGTCGATGATGAAAGCGTTCGGGTTGCCGCTGCCGTTCTGGGTCGCCGTGGTCGTCCTGCTCATCATTAATCTTGGTGTTTCGCTGCCCAATGCGCCCGCCAATGTGGGTGCCTACCAATTCTTTTGCGTGCTGGGTCTCGGGATCTTTCAATCGCGCTTCGGAACGGAAGATTCGTGGAAGACGACGGCGACCGGTTTTTCGATTTTCGCTTTTCTGGCGCTCACAATACCCTTTGCCCTGTTGGGTTTTGCAGCCCTGGTGCGAAGCGGCTTGTCGCTGAAGTCGATGCGCGAACGCGTGAAGCATTTGCCGGCGGAGACGCGCGGCGCACGAGGAACAGGAACCTTCACGAGTCCCGTTCGGTAGAGTCGTCCGGCACTCCCTTGGCCGTTCCGACTTGCGTGCGTTCGGGGCTTTCCTGCCGGCTTTCGCGTCCCAGCCCCTGTGTCCCCGGTTTTGTCGAAATTCTTCGGAATTTACCGCTGCTATGCTGTGGCTTTTGGCACCTGCGACCGATTTGATTTTGAGAGGGGCTGCGACTCCGTTATATAGTGAGATGTTGACCCGCGCAGAAAACTGAGGGCCGCCGAAAATCCAAGGCGAAGCTCGCGGGCGAACCACCCCAGCTGGTTCGGATAACCCTAAACGCTGGAACCTCATGGCTCAAGATATTCCAAAGCTGCTCGACCGCGCCCGGCGCAACCTGGAGAAAAATAAACTCCGGGAAGCAATCCCGGATTACGAAGCGGTGATCGCGGAATCGCCGTCGCATCCCGAAGCGCTGATGGCGCTGGCGGACATCCACACCCGCCTCGGCGAGCCTGCGGTGGCGGCGCAGTACTACGGCACGCAGTTCGACCGGCTGGTCGAAAGCGGAGACGCCGCGAAGGCGGCGGCGATTTTCGTCCGTTTCCTCAAGACTTTCCCGCAGCCTCCCGACCGTCTCATGCGATATGGGACGCTGCTGCAGAAGCAGAACCGAGCCTCGGAAGCGATCGAGCAGTTCGGCGCGGCGGCTGAGCTTTTCCACGCCCAAAAGCGCGACATCGAAGCTCTCGCCTGCTACGAGGCGATGGCCGTTCTCGACCCCGATAACTACCGGCGTCACGTCCTGCTGGCGGAGCAGGCTGAGCGTCTGCGGCATGCCGACCTGGCAATGCGCAGCTATTTGAAGGCCGGACAGTTGATTCAAGCGGGCTCGCTCGACGAAGCGATTGAGTATTTTGGGCGAGCACATAAGCTGGCGCCGCAGGATAAAGGAACGGCGCTGCTCTACGCCGAGGCGAAGTTGCGGAAGGGCGACGCCGAAGGCGCCGTCACACTACTTGAGCCGCTGGCGGCGGCGGAAAAGTCGAATGCATTTTTGGCGTTATACGGCGAAGCGCTCCTTCGCACCGCGAAACTGGATCGCGCGCGCGAGATTTTCGAGACCTATTACAAGCAGCGCCCCGAAAGCTTTGCCAAGTTATTTGAAGTCGCGGGCGCCTACGTGAAGATTGGCGACGACGCCAAAGCCGCGGCTACGTTGATTTCGACGAAAGACGCCATGCGCAAGCAGCGCAAAGACTCCGAACTGATGGTCCAGGTGGATAAACTTGCGGCGCAATATCCGCAATCCATCGGACTGGCCGAAGCCGTCGCGAAAATGTACGACGAGATGAATCGCGAAACGAAATATTTTGACGCGATGGTGCGCCTGTTCGATTTGTACCTGCCGGCGGGACGCGTGAAGGAAGCGTGCGAGACGCTCGACCGGCTGGTGGATATCGATCCGTACGATTACCGGAATCACGAGCGCATCGAGAAATTGCAGGGCAAAGCCGAGCCCGCGTTTCTGCAGAGCGTGATGGGTCGCGCGGCAAAGGCGGCGACCGTTTCAACGCGCCCGGAGGGCTTCACGGGAGCGGGGATGGCGCGTGAGATCACTCCGGAAGCGGGAATGCCGGAGGAAGTGCGCGCGCAGCAGGCGCTGGAAGACCTGATCGTGCAGGTGGAAATTTTTCTGCAATATTCGCTTCAATCGAAAGCGAAAGAACGCCTGGATCGCATTGGCGAATTGTTTCCCGGCGCGGAAGCAAAGAACGAACGGCTCGCGAGTCTGTATGAGCGCGCGAATTACTGGCCGAAGGGATCGCAGAAGCCCTCGGCCGCAAAACCGGCCGGACCCGCCGCCGCACCGTCGGCTCCGCGACGGCCGCAACCTGCGCAGCAATTGGAAAATTATGGAACGTCGTCGGCGCCGAGCGCGGAGGATACGCACCGGGATCTGGCGGCGATTGCCGAGATCAATCGGTTGATGTACCGGCAGCCATCGCCGCGCGAAGTCCTGACAACGACGGCGGCGGAAATCGGCAAGCATTTGCGCGCCACGCGATGCATGGTGATCGTGGGGGCCGCGGGAGAAGGCGCACAGACCTCGGCCGAGTACGCGGCGCCCGGCGCCGCCGGCGTGGGCCCAGAAAAAATCGCTACGATCACCGCGATGCTGTCGCCGGTAACGCCGGACAGTCTGGGCGGCGTGGAGCTCCAGGCCGAAACATTTCCGAAACTGCACGAATTGGGCCTCGAGTCCGCGTTGGGAGTTTTATTGACCGACAAAGAAACGCAGGCGGCCTCGGGCGCGCTTCTGATCGGCGACGCAAAACCTCGAAAATGGAAACCGAACGAGAGTTTTTTCCTGCAAGCGATTGGCGATCAGTTGGTGCTTTCGGTGAATCACACCCGGCTCCGTTCGCTGGTCCGTTCACTGGCGGTCGCCGATGAAAAAACGGGACTGCTGAGCCGTGGCGCGTACATCGATTGCCTGCTGATGGAATCGAATCGAGCGCGCGCGCAGAACACGCCGATCTCGTTGATCGTCATCCACATGGACAAAGGCGGCGAATTGCTGCGGCAACACGGCGATGCGGCGGTGGATCATCACATCGAGCAGATTGCAAAGTCCCTTTCGCAGGCGGTTCGCCAGACGGACGTGGCGGTGAAGTACACGGCGTGGTCGCTCGCGTTTATTTTGCCGGACACATCGATCGCGAACGCGCGTGTACTCGGAGAAAAACTCCGGACGCTCGCCGCGACGGTCCGGCCGCCGTGGGGAACGTCCGACCTGACGGTAAGCGCGATTGTGGCCGAAGCTTCCTCCCGGCCGGGCGACGAAACCGAAGACCGCGTGACCGAATGGATCAACCGCGCCGAAGCGGGACTGGAAGAGGCGCGACAGCGGGGCGGCAACACACTTCTTGCACTTTCCACACCTTAAATAGAATCGAGAGGAACCATGTTTATTACCGACGCAGTGATCTTGCAGGGAGCACGTACGCCCATGGCGCGTTACATGGGCGCATTCGACGGCACGACGGCGCTGGAACTGGGCGCGCTTGCGGGCAAGGAAGCCATTCGCCGCGCGGGAACCGATCCCGAAGAATTCGATCATGTGATTTTCGGCAACGTGATGCAGACGAGCGCCGATGCTTTGTACGGGGCTCGGCACGTGGGATTAAAAGCGGGCCTGCCGATTGAGACTCCCGCGGTGACGGTGAACCGTCTGTGCGGATCGGGAATGGAATCAATCACGCAAGCGGCGCAGCGGATTTTGCTGGGCGAAGCGAAGCTCGTGCTCGCCGGCGGAATGGAAAATATGTCGCAGTGCCCGCACGTAATTCGCGGCGCGCGCACGGGATTCAAACTGGGCGAAGGGAAATTGGAAGATTCGCTGATGTCCGGGCTGTATGACACGTACTGCGGATTCAGCATGTCGGAGACGGCGGAAAATCTGGCAGCCGAGCAGGGGATTACGCGAAAGGCGTCCGACGAATATGCGTTGCGCAGCCAGCAGGCAGCCGAGAAAGCGTTCCAGGCGGGATTTTTCAAGGATGAAATCGTCCCGGTGGAAGTGAAGAAGGGAAAGAAATCCACGATGGTGACCGAAGACGACCACCGGCGCCCGGACACGACGATCGAGATTCTCGAAGCGCTGAAGCCGGCGTTTCGCAAAGACGGAATCGTCACGGCCGGAAATGCGAGCGGAATTGTGGACGGCGCGGCGGCCGTGGTGATGACGCACGCGAAAATCGCGAAAGAGCGAGGCTGGAAGCCTCTCGGGCGGATTGTCAGTTGGGCGACGGCGGGAGTGCCGCCACAGATTATGGGCATCGGTCCCGTGCCGGCGATCCAAAAGGCGTTGCAGCTCGCGGGGCTGAAACTCGAGCAGATCGACTTAGTGGAAGTGAACGAAGCGTTTGCCGCGCAGTATCTGGCGGTGGAAAAAGTGTTGGGACTGAATCGCGACAGGACCAACGTGAATGGCGGCGGGATTGCGCTCGGCCATCCGCTGGCGGCGACGGGAACACGCCTGGTGATCACCCTGTTGAACGAGCTGAAGCGTCGCGGCGCGCGATATGGTGTGGCGAGCGCGTGCATCGGCGGCGGGCAGGGCATTGCGGTGATTGTCGAGTCGATGGCGTAGGCGGCTTCGGAGTTTCGCCGCGCAGGTGCTAAAATTACGGGCTCGCGAGGGATGCCCGGCGGGCGCAATCGGAAAGAGAGACGATGGCTTACGAAAATCTGCTGTACGAAGTGAAAGACGGAATCGCCCGGATCACGTTCAACCGGCCGACGGTGTTGAACGCGCTGAACCGCAAGACGATCGAGGAGCTGGGCGATTGCCTGCATGCGGCGCGCAAAGACGAGTCGGTGCGCGTGCTGATTTTGACGGGCGCGGGCGAGAAAGCCTTCATCGCCGGCGCGGACATCAACGAACTGGCGAAACAAACTCCGGTGGAGGGCAAGGAATTTTCGCTCTTCGGGCAGGAAGTGATCCATCGCCTCGAGACGATGGGCAAGCCTTCGATCGCGGCGATCAACGGATTCGCCCTCGGCGGCGGCTGCGAGCTGGCGCTGGCGTGCACGATACGCATCGCCAGCAAGAATGCGAAGCTTGGCCAGCCCGAAGTGAAGCTGGGGATTTTGCCGGGATACGGCGGATCGCAGCGTTTGCCGCGGTTGTGCGGCAAGGGCGTGGCGCACGAATTGGTTTTGACCGGCGAGATGATCACGGCGGAAGAAGCCGCGCGCGTCGGATTGGTGAACCGCGTCGTTGAGTTGAACGAACTGCTGCCCGCGGCGGAAGCGATCGCGAAGAAAATCATCGCCAACGCGCCGCTCGCGGTGAAGTACGCGATGGAAGCGGTGGAGCGCGGGATGGAAATGCCGCAGGAAGAGGGATTGTTCCTCGAAGCGACGCTGTTCGGATTGTGTTGCGCTACCGAAGACATGCGCGAAGGCACGCGCGCGTTTTTGGAGAAGCGTGCGGCGAAATTCGAAGGCCGCTGAATAGCGCACACGATGAGTGGAGAAACGAAATTGAAACCGGCGAATATCAAGGGCGATCTGAGCGCAGCGGGACTGCATATCGGCGTGGTGGTGAGCCAGTTCAATAATTTCATTACGGACCGTTTGCTGGCGGGGGCGCTGGACGCGATGGAGCGCGCCGGCGCGACGGAATCGCAAATTGAAATCGTGCGCGTGCCTGGTGCGCTGGAGCTGCCGATCGCGGCAAAAAAAATGGCACAGACCCGGCGTTTCGATTCGATCATCTGCGTTGGCTGCGTGCTCCGCGGCGAGACTTCGCATTACGATGTGGTGGTGAGCGAGACGGCGCGCGGCGTGCAACTCGCGCAGCTCGACACCGGTGTGCCGCTGATTTTTTGCGTGCTCACGTGCGACACGCTCGAGCAGGCAATCAACCGCGCAGGGTTGAAGTCCGGAAATAAAGGATACGAAGCCGGGTTGGGCGCGGTCGAGATGGGGCAGCTGATGCGAAAGATGAACGCCGCGGCGAAACCGGCGAGCATTTCGGGGATGGCGTCGGCGACGCGATCCGCAGCAGCGGTTCCGGCAATTCCGGAGGCCGAAGCGCCGGTGGTTCCCGCAGCGCGTGCGGCGAAGCCGGTGGAAGTGAGGCGCGGAGCGGAACGCCGCGCGCGGCGCCGGTAGATGACGCTTCGCCGGAAGTCCCGCGAGTTTGCGCTGCAGATGCTGTTTGAATGGGACATGACGCAGCGCAAGCCGAAAGAAGTAGAGCAGAATTTCTGGAAGCAGGCGAAAGCGTCCGAGCCGACGCGGAAATTCGCGAACGAGCTTTTTGAAGGCGCGGTGACGCAGGCGAAATCAAGCGACGCGCTGATCGAAGAGCTGGCCGCGAACTGGAAGCTCGATCGCATCGCCAGCGTAGACCGCAGCATTCTGCGGCTCGCGATTTTCGAATTTAAATTTGGCACCGCCCCGGTGAAAGTGGCGATCGACGAAGCGCTCGAGCTGGGCAAGAAGTTTTCTTCAGCGGAATCCCCGTCGTTCCTCAACGGGATTCTGGACGCGGCATACAAGAAACTCGAAAGTTAAATCCTCGCCACACTCGTCCTCCCTGATTGTTCCCGCAGTCGCAAGGAATACCAAAAGTTCAAACCGCAAGATTCGAGATTCGATTCGGATTGTGGGCCGTGGAACGCAGCGCGATGGGACTAGCGCGCAGCCGTACGGATTGAGATGGTTCGGGCAATAGCTCAACCTGGACCACACGGAAGTGGGATGCCCTTAGGCACGAATTGCCTGAGCTACGAAATGCGTGCCGCGGGCCGCGTCACGCGTCGATGTGGCCTTCGAAGATGCGGACGGCGGAGCCGCTGACTTTTGGGGTTAGGCGGCCTTTTTCGTCGAGGACTTCGACCTGGATTTCGCTGGGGCGGCCCATTTCTACGCCTTGGGAGATTTGCAGAGTTTCGCCCGGTTTTAGCTGGCCGTGATGGACTAAGTATGCGGCGAGCGAGCCTCCGGCGGAGCCAGTGGCGGGATCTTCGCCGATGCTCCAGGGGAGCATGCCGCGAGCGAAGGCGCGTCCGCGCGCGCCGAGAGCGAAACAGTACGCCATGGTGGCGTGCGAGGAAAGAAGCTGGACGAGGGCGCGCATATTCATTTGAATTCTCGGCAGCACCGTGCGGCGCGCGAGCGGGACCATCAGATTGGAAATTCCGGTGGAGGCGAATTCGAGAGGAAGCGAGGGAGCGAGGTCGCTGGGTTTCAGTCCGAGAGCGGCGGCAAGAGCGGCGCGGGAAAAAGTGGCGCGGCGGAAGCGGGCCGGCTTTTGCGTCATGGTGACGCGGACGGGGCGGCCGTTGTGAAAGGTGAATTCGACGGGAAGAATGCCGGCTCCGGTTTGCTGCAGGATGTGGACGGCGCCTTCGGACGCGGGAACGACGCCGAGTTCGGCGAGAAGAAACCATGTGCCGATGACGGGATGTCCGGCGAGGGGAAGCTCCTGCGTGGTCGTGAAAATCCGGAGGCGGGCGAGAGCGCGATTGTTGGTGGGGCGCTGAATGAAAACGGTCTCGGAAAGATTCATCTCGCGTGCGATGGACTGCATTTTCGCGGTGGTGAGGCCGTCGCCGTCGGTGATCACGGCGAGAGGATTGCCGGCGAAGGGCTTTTTGGTGAAGACATCGAGAGTGTAGAGGCGGCGCTTCATTTTTCGCGAGTTCCTCGCATGCGTGAATTGGGGCGACGTGATGCCGAGAGATTAGGGTAACAGTGGCCAGTGGCTGGTGACTAGTGGCTGGTGACGAGTGATGAGTGGCGATGGGCTGGGACCAAGGATTGAAATGCAGCGGGCACCGGGGAACAGGATAGAGGGCACAGAGAGTTGCTCGGCGCGGGCGGAGTGTGGAGAACCGGAGTCGAAAAACTTAGAGGGATTTTACGACGGCGGAGATTTCGTTGAGGACGCGGGCGGTGGTGGCGGGGTTGGTGGTTTCGGAGTAGAGGCGGAGCATGTTTTCCGTGCCGGAGGTGCGGATGAGGGCCCAGCCGATGTTGCCGAGGAAAATTTTCATACCGTCGAGATTTTCGCGGGCGGTGACGGGCCAGTCGAGAAACTTTGTGAGCGCGGGATCGGCGAAATAGCGGAGGGCTTTTTCTTTTTGATCTTCGCGCACGGCGAGGTCGATGCGGTTGTAATGGTGCTCGCCGAATTCTCTGTGAAGCTCGGCGACGAGTTGACCGAGAGTTTTGCCGTGCCAGGCCATCACTTCGGCGAGAAGGAGCGCTGTGACGGAAGCGTCGCGTTCGGGAAGGTAGAGCTTGGTGCCGATGCCGCCGCTTTCTTCACCGCCGAGAAGGATGTCGCTTTCGAGCATGCGATCGCAAACGTATTTGAAGCCGATGGGAGTTTCCCAAACTTTGCGGCCGAACTTTCCGGCGATTTTGTCGATGAGCTTGGTGGTCGAGAAAGTCTTTACCACTTCGCCGGGCAGGTTGCGTGTACCGGCGAGATGCCAGAGCAAGATGGCGAAAATCTGGTGAGGGTTGATGAACGATCCGTCGCGGTCGAGGGCGCCGATGCGGTCGGCGTCGCCATCGAGTATGAAGGCGGCGTCAAATTTTCCGGCAAGAAGCGCGCGGCGCGCGGGTTCGATGTGCGGTTCGATCGGCTCGGGATTGACACCGCCGAAAAGCGGATCATGATTCGCGCGAATTTCGTGACAATCGATTTCGTGGCGCAGGAAAAGTTTGCTCAGCAGGCCGCTGCCGGCGCCGTGCATGGGATCGACGAGAAGTTTAAATTTTGCTGAGCGAATGCGGGGCCAATCGACAAGAGCGTCGAGAGTCTCAAGGTACGGCGCGCGAACGTCGAGCGATTGGATGAGATCGGCGCGCGGAGGAAGTGGCGGGACGCCGTCGCTGAGAACTTTGGCGAGTTCGTTTTCAATTTGCGCGACGATGGCCGGGCCGGCGGAGCTGCCGTAGCTCGCTTTGTACTTGATGCCATTCCATTGAAACGGATTGTGGCTGGCGCTGATTTGAATTCCTCCGGCAGCGCCGCGCATCTTTACGAGCAGCGAGAGCGCGGGAGTCGGTGCAGCCGCGTCCGCGAGCCACACGGGAGTGCCGGTGGCGGCGACGGCTTCGGCGGCGGCGCGCGCAAAACGGTTCGAGCCGAAGCGGGTGTCGAATCCGACGAGAATTCCGGCGCCGGGTTTTTCCGCGCGAACGACGTAGCGCGAGATGGCGTGGGAGACGGTGCGGACGTTGTCGAAGGTGAAGTCCTGGGCGATGACCGCGCGCCAGCCGTCGGTGCCGAATTTGAGAGAGGGCATTGCGAAATAGTATATGCGAAGCGAGAGCGGGAGCGGAGCGGAAAAGCGAAACTGAAATCCGAAGGCGAAATACGAAGGCGAAAGACGGAACACACAGAACGGAGAGGGGCACAGAGATCGAGGAGAAAAGCGAAGCACGAGGCGTGCGCTAGAGGAGGTGGGAGTGCTTTTGTTCTTCCAGGTATTTCACAATTTTGCCGACGTCCTGGGCGCGGTCGCGGGGGCAGAGCAGGATGGCGTCGTTGGTTTCGACGAGGATGAGATTATGGACGCCGATGGCGGCCACGAATTTTTGGGAATAGAAATAGTTGCCCTCGGCGTCGTGGGCAAAGCAGTCGGCCGAAGCGAGATTGGAGCCGTGGGTTTTCCTGAGCAGATCGTACACGGCGGACCAGGAGCCGATGTCGCTCCAGCCGACGTCGGCAGCCAGTACGGAGACGTGATTTTGCGCGGCACGCGTGGCGGGCTCCATGATGGCGTAATCGACGGAAATGTTTTCGAGCGTGGGGTAGATCGATTTCAGCGCTGCAGCGTAGCGGCGTGTGCCGATGGTTTTCGCGAGCGCGTCCAGCGCGGCGCGGGTTTTCGGCAGATGCGTTTCGAGATTTTCGAGAAAAGTGGAAACGCGCCAGAAAAACATTCCGGCGTTCCACAGGTAATTCTTTGAGGCGACGTAGCGGCGGGCGAGGGCCAGCGCGGGCTTTTCGGCAAAGCGTTTGACGGCGTGCGCGGCGATTCCGCGGGGGCGCGCGGAGATCGGCCCGAGCTCCACGTAGCCGTATCCGGTCTCCGGGCGCGTGGGCGGGATGCCGATGACGACGAGGTTGCCGGGCACGGCGGCGAGTGCGAGCGCGGCGGAAATGATTTTGCGGAATTTCGCGGCGTGGGCGATGTAACTGTCCGCGGAAAGCACGGCCATCACGGCGTCTTCGTGCTCGTGGCGCAGATGAATGGCAGCGAGGCCGATCGCGGCGGCCGTATTGCGTCCGGTGGGCTCGGCGAGGATGTGGGGCGCCGAGGCGATGCGCATTTCGCGACGAACACCGGCGAGTTGCTCGACGTTGGTGACGGCCCAAAAATTCGGCGGCGAGAAAAGCGGCTCAAGGCGCGCGACCGAATCCCGGAGCATGGTCTGTGGCCCTGCAATGTTCAGGAGTTGCTTGGGCGTGCGCGTGCGGCTACGCGGCCAGAAACGAGTGCCGCGGCCTCCGGCGAGAATTACGGCGCACTGCGGGAGCACAGATTTCTTCACGGATGCACCAGTTTCGCAATGGTAGCAGAGTCGATGCCCGCGGCAGTGAGGGGCGCGGTGAATTCCCCAAGATCGTTGGGGACGTAGGTGCGAAGCAGCGACGTGGGCGACGATGGCGCGATGGAGAAATTGCCGAGAGCGCCGGGGAACAAAAATACTTGCGCGCGTCCGTACGGAATTCGTTCGCCGGACGCCTCGATGGTGCCGTCTCCATCCAGAATGATCAGCAGCTCGAAATGCTCGGCGCTGGTCGTGAGGGCGATCGCGCCCGCGAAGTCCCATTTTTCGGTGGCGAAATACGGGCACGCGGCGAGGTACGTTTTGCTGATGGGCCCTTGCTGGATTTGCACGGGCGAGATTTTTCCGGGCGATGGCTCGCCGAATTTCGAAACCGCGAGAGCTTTCTCGATGTGAAGTTCACGCGCGTGGCCGTGTGCGTCGCGGCGGTTGTAATCGAATACGCGGTAGGTGATATCGGAAAGTTGCTGGATCTCGCAGAGAACAAGCCCTGCGCCGATGGTGTGAACGGTTCCGGCGGGAATAAAAATCGCATCGCCGCGAGTCATGGGAACGTGGACGAGGCAATCTTCGGCGCTGCCGTCGTCGATCGCGCGTTTGAACGATTCGCGGGAGACGCCCGGCTTCAAACCGGAAAGAACCTCGGCACCCGGACGTGCGCTTACGGCGTACCACATTTCTGTTTTGCCGCGGCCTCCCGCGGCTTGTTCGTGCTGTTGCGCGTAGGCGTCGTCGGGATGAACTTGAACCGACAATTTTTCTTCGGCAAAAATAAATTTCACGAGCAGAGGAAACGCACCATCGTGCCGGACTCGCGTGCCGGTCCATTCCGCGGAAAGCGCCGGCCAGACTTCTCCCAGCGTTTTTCCGGCGAATGGCCCGTCGGCGAATTGTGATTCGCTTCCGGTGAGCCACGCTTCGCCGAGCGGTTGGGCGAGATTGGATTTTTCCGGGAAGTAAGGCGCGAGGGATTTAGCGCCCCACGGGCGGGGGCTGAAAACCGGCTCCAGCCTGGACGGACGCAGATTCACGCCGGTCGATTCCCGAAAAAGCGCGCGAGGCGCTTGAGGCCTTCGTCGATGCGGTCCATCGAAGTGGCGTAGGAAAGACGGAGGTGCCCCGGAGCGCCGAAGGCATCGCCGGGAGTGACCGCGACATGCTCGCGTTCGAGAAGCTGCTTGGCGACGGCGCCGCTATCGGGCATCGATGCATGTAAATGCGCGGAGACGTTGGGGAAAACATAGAACGCGCCCTGTGGCATGTTGCATTCGACGCCGGGAATGGCGCGCAGCCCGGCGACGATGTGTTCGCGACGGCGATTATATTCCGCGAGCATCACGCCCACGGATTCCATCGAGCCGCGCATGGCTTCGAGTCCGGCGTATTGAACGATCGAAGTGGGATTCGACGTGGACTGGCTTTGGAGCTTGGCGATGGCATCGACGAGTTGCTTGGGGCCGAGGATGTAGCCAAGGCGCCAGCCCGTCATTGCGAAAGTTTTTGAGAATGAGCCGGCGATGATGAGCGTGTCTTTCGAATCGGGGGCGCTGGCGATGGAGTAAGGTTTGGCGTTGCCATAGGTGAAGTGCGAATAGCACTCGTCGGAAAGCAAGAAGACGTTGTGCTTTTTACAGACGGCGAGAATGCGCTGAAACTCGTCGGCCGGGATGACCGCGCCGGTTGGATTGCTGGGCGAATTCACGATCACGATGCGCGTTTTTGAGGTGATCCGCTTTTCGAGATCAGCGGCGCGCAACACGAAGCCGTCTTCGGCGCGCGATTCGGCAAAGACCGGTACGCCGCCCGCGTATTTCACCATGTCCGGATAGCTCACCCAGTAAGGGGCGCCGATCACCACTTCGTCTCCGGCGTTGATGAGCGCGCAGATGGTCTGAAAAATGGCGTGCTTGCCGCCGACGTTGACGACGCATTCGGCGGGGGCGTAGGACGAGCCGAGTTCGCGCGTGTGCCAATCGCAGATCGCCTGTCGAAGCGGCATGATGCCCGCCGCGGCGGTGTACTTGGTGCGATTTTCGTCGAGAGCTTTGATCGCGGCGCGCTTGATGTGGTCGGGCGTCGGAAAGTCCGGTTCGCCCGGGCCGAAGTCAGCGACATCGATGCCTTCGGCTTTCAGCTTTTCGGCGGCGGCGAGCACCGCCATGGTCGGCGACACGCTGATGCGATTCAGGCGGTCGGCAATGCGAATTCCCGGTGCGACGAGCTTTTCTGCGGAGGCCATTTCGATTTTCCTGACGATTTGAGGATCGCCATCGTCCGATTCGCGTTTCGAGCGCGCCGAACGATCCTTCCCTTGGGATTAGTGAAATTTATTCTTCAGCCGCTCTTGCACGTTTTGCGGCACGAAATCCTTGAGCGGCCCATTGAGGCGGGCCAGCTCGCGGACCAAACGCGAGCTGAGATGGCTGTATTGCTCGGCCGGCAGCATGAAGACCGTTTCGATGTCCGGCTCAATTTTGCGGTTCATCATGGCCATCTGAAGTTCGTATTCGTAATCGGAGACGGCGCGAATGCCCCGAAGAATCACGCGCGCGTTTTTGGCGCGGGCGTAATCCATGAGCAGCCCGTCGAAGATGTCAATTTCGACATTTTTGTGCTCGAACGTGACGGCCTCAATCATTTCGACGCGTTCTTTCACGGCAAACAGCGGATCTTTTTCGCTGTTTTGCGAAACCGCGACGATGAGTTTGTCGAAAATCATCGCGCCACGCTGAATCAGGTCCAAATGTCCATTGGTGACGGGATCAAACGAGCCCGGGTAGATGGCGGTGACGGAGCTGGCGATGTTTTCGGACGGCATTTGCAACGCCATTCTAAAGCATAAACGCTGAAAATTACAGGTTGGCGCGGGGCATGCCGAAGGCTCTGCAGCATATCGTAACAGGCCGCAATCCTGCGGTAAGCTTGGAGCATCCATAGCTAAGCGAGCGTTGGTAGCGCGATTGCCGCCAGGAGAAACGATGAAAAGGACGGGCGTTTTGGTGTTGCTGATGGCGCTGCTGATTACGCCGCCGGCCGGGACGTGGGGGCAAACGACCGCGAAACACGGCGGGGCGGGGGCGTCGAGCGCGTCCACTTTCGCGCCACTCGAAAAATGGAAGGCGGCGGTGATCGCGGGCGATGTTCAGGAGCTGGCGGCGATGTATTCGACCGATCCGCCGGCGACGGCGAACCTGCCGACCGGGCAGACGTCCGATCCTACGGTAGAGCCCAATTTCTGGGGCGGCCTGGCGCAGCAGGGACTGGCGAATTTTAAGCCAAAGGTGATGGAAATCCGGAAACCACAGCCCGGAATCGTCATCTTGCTGCTGCGGACGGAATTTACGATCGGCAAAAGCGTTCCGACCGATGCGGTGATTGGCGGCGCACAGGTGTGGCAACAGCAGCCAGGCGGAGTTTGGAGAATCGTGCAGTCGCAGCGAACGCAGCCCTCCCAGGCGCCGCAGCGGCGCCTGCCGGAGCCCGAAAAGTTCAACACGGATTTGTATGCGCCGCCCGATCAGGCGTCCGCTGAGATTGCCGAAGCACTGGTGAAGGCCGGGCGTGAACATAAGCGCGTGATATTGATGTTCGGCGGGAACTGGTGCATCGACTGCCATGTGTTGAATGCGGCGCTTCACTCGAAGGCAAACGAGGCGATCCTGAGCGCGAATTATGTATTGGTCCACGTGAATATCGGCGAAGAAAGCAAAGACAATCTCGATATCGCGTCAAAATACGACACGCCGCTCGACAAAGGAGTGCCGGCGCTGTGCGTTCTCGATCCGGATGGAAAGGTGGTCTACAGTCAGAAGCAAGGCGAGTTCGAATCGACGGTTCGAATCGGGCCAGAGGACGTGACAGCATTCCTAAAAAAGTGGAAGCCAACTCGAGGATAAGAGCGCCGAGGCCAACGCCTGTCCGTGCCGTTTTGGAAGGGAAGGGCTAGTGGCGACTGGACGATGGAAGGCTAGAAACGGCGTAAGTCCTGGAGATCGTTAGCAATTCCCGTTTGAACTCCCTTAGTCGCCCTTTACCTGTAAAATCATACCGTTCGGTGCGTTCGAATTGACCAGTACGACTAAAATGGTCGTTATGTAAGATGTTGCTGGGCCTGGGGTTGAGGCAACGAAGTCTGTTGACACCGGCGCCGGGAGGTCGTAGAATTTGAATGCGACTAGTTCGGTCGCATATGCATCTATGATGAAGCTATCCAAAAAAGCGGACTACGGCCTGATCGCATTGAAGCACTTGGCGATGCACAACGGCTACGGGTCGTGCAGCGCGTCGGATATTGCGGACATCTATAAGATGTCCACTCCGCTCATGGCCAAAGTGCTGCAGAAACTGGCGAAGGGCGGCTTGGTGGCGGCGCGGCATGGCTCGACCGGCGGCTACACGCTGGCAAAGCCGGCGAACGCGATCAGCGCTCTGGACGTGATTCGAGCGATCGAGGGACCGCTGTTCATCACTTCGTGTGTGACGTCGCGCGGGGCGTGCGACGTGACGACGACATGCTCGATCCGAGAGCCGTTGCGTCGGGTCAACGACAGCATCCTGGAAGTCCTGGGGAAAGTGACGATTTCGCAGATGACGGACGAAGCGCCGGCGTCGGAGATGGTCGAACTGAGAGTCTGACGCACAGAAATTCGTGCCGAGAACGAGGAGACGAGAATGGCAATCAAGCTGCCGATTTACTTTGATAATCACGCGACCACGCGAGTCGATCCGCGGGTGGTCGCGGCGATGGAGCCGTACTTTACGGACATTTACGGGAACGCCGCAAGCCGCAATCATGAGTACGGTTGGAAAGCAGAAGAAGCGGTGGAAAATGCGCGCGGCCAGATCGCGCGCCTGATCAACGCGACGCCGAAGGAAATTGTGTTTACCAGCGGCGCGACCGAATCGACGAACCTGGCGATCAAGGGTGTGGCGCAGATGTACCGCGAGAAGGGCAACCACATCATCACGGAAGTGACCGAGCACAAGGCAACGCTCGATACTTGCAAGAGCCTGGAAAAGTTTGGCTACGAAGTGACCTACCTGCCCGTCGAGAAGGACGGCCGGATCAATCTGGATGAGTTGCGCAAGGCGATTACGCCGAAGACGATCCTGATTTCGATCATGTACGCGAACAACGAAATCGGAACGGTGCAGCCGATCGCGGAGATCGGGAAGATTGCCAAGGAAAAGGGCGTTTTCTTTCATGTGGACGCGGTGCAGGCCGTAGGAAAAATTCCGGTGGACGTGCAGAAAGACGGCATTGACTTGATGTCGATTTCGGCGCACAAGCTGTACGGACCGAAGGGCGTGGGCGCCCTGTATGTGCGGCGCAAGAATCCTCGCGTGCAGCTCGCGTCGCAGATTGACGGCGGCGGACACGAGCGCGGCATGCGCTCGGGCACGTTGAATGTGCCGGGAATCGTCGGTCTCGGAAAAGCGTGCGAGCTTTGCCAGCAGGAGATGGCGGAAGAAACTGTCCGGCTGAGCAAATTGCGCGACCGTTTGAAGGAATCGATTATGTCGCGGCTCGACGAAACGTTTATCAACGGCTCGTTGACGCACCGCTTGCCGCACAACATCAACATCAGCTTCGCGTATGTGGAAGGGGAATCGCTGCTGATGGGTATCAACGACATCGCGGTTTCGAGCGGGTCGGCCTGCACATCGGCCACGCTGGAACCGAGTTACGTGCTGAAGGCGCTGGGCGTAGGCGAAGATTTGGCTCACACCTCGATTCGATTTGGTTTGGGCCGGTTCAACACGGAGGAGGAAGTTGACTACGTGGCGGACCGGGTGGTGGAGACCGTATCGCGTTTGCGCGAGCTTTCTCCGCTGTACGAAATGGCAAAAGAAGGAGTGGACGTCAGCAAAATGAAATGGCAGGTGGCAGGAGAGTAAGAATAAATCACGCCAGAAACCCAGGAGGAGTCATGACCTACGAGGGCACGCTTGGCGTTCATCGCACGACCAGTGGTAAGGCAACCGTGTTCGATGTGTTCTTCGCTCCGAATGCAAATGGCAGTGCCTGCAATTCGCGACGTTTCCGGGATTTGGGCGATTTGGCGGAGTTTCTGGAGTCTCTGGAGCTTCGCGAGGAAATTGTGGTGAAGACGCTCGAAGAAATCTGCAAGGGAAGATCAGCGTCGATCGCGCATGTGACTTTATCGGATGAGGTGATATCCGGAGAAGGATTGGATAGCACCGTTACTTTGAACAGGAGAATCAACTAATGGCGTATAGCGAGAAGGTAATCGAGCACTACAACAATCCACGCAACGTCGGCTCGCTGGACAAGGCCGATCCGAACGTGGGCACGGGCCTGGTGGGTGCGCCGGAATGCGGCGACGTGATGAAGCTGCAGATGAAGGTGAACCCGACAACCCGCGTCATCGAAGAAGCGAAGTTCAAGACGTTTGGCTGCGGCTCGGCGATCGCCAGTTCGTCGCTGGCGACCGAATGGGTGAAGGGCAAGACGGTCGAGGAAGCGCTCTCGATCAAGAACACGGACATCGTCCGCGAATTGGCGCTGCCTCCGGTGAAGATCCATTGCTCCGTGCTGGCAGAGGACGCGATCAAGGCGGCGCTGGGAGACTGGAAGAAGAAGCAGGGCGAACCGGCCGAGAAGACCGAATCGCACGCCGTATCGCACTAAGGCTGAGAGATGAAGCCCGCGCCCGCCGGCTG
This sequence comes from uncultured Acidobacteriota bacterium, assembly GCA_963785585.1. Lineage (GTDB taxonomy): Bacteria > Acidobacteriota > Terriglobia > Acidiferrales > UBA7541 > Palsa-295. The sequence goes on along the minus strand of CAWAVW010000004.1, from coordinate 2,727,005 downwards.
CGATTTTGTCGGCCGGTGGGCGCGGCGGACCAGTGGTGGATTGTTTTGGGGTGAAGGGCACTTCGATGATTCACGTTTCTGAAAAAGCGGCGGTGAAAATCCGGGAGCTTCTGCAGAAAGAGGGCGTGTCGGAGCAGTCCGGCGGACTGCGGGTGGGCGTGCAGGGCGGCGGTTGCTCGGGGCTGAGCTATGCGATGCGGCTGGATACGGAAGCGCGAAACCGCGACAAGGTTTTCGAAGAGAACGGCGCGCGGATCTTTGTAGATCCCAAGAGCTATCTGTATTTGCACGACACCACGCTCGATTATCACGAAGACCTGATGAAGCAGGGATTCGTATTTCAGAATCCGCAGGCAACGCGCAGTTGCGGGTGCGGCAGTTCGTTTACGGCTTGATGGTTGTGTGGGAAATAGGTGCGGGATTTCCTCAGCGGACCGAAGCGCAATATTAGAAAGCCAGTAGTCTCCTGATGCCGCGGGCGCTCCGGCTTGTCCTTCGATGTGTTTGGAAAAGGGATCGAGCAGGCGGCGCAAGCTGAATTCGAATTTGGAAGTACGATGGCGATCACGCAAAAACAGCAAAAAACGATCGAAGGAGTACCGGCGTCGAGCTGCTGGAGCTGCCATGCTTCGGTGCAGGGCGCGCATTTTTGCGGATCGTGCGGAAAGATTCAGCCGCTGGTGGAGGGGCTCGATTATTTTTCGTTTTTCGAATTGCCACGCAAGCTTGAAATTGACCGGGCCGCGCTCGAAGGGAAATTTCACACGTTGAGCTGGAAGCTGCACCCGGATAATTTTGTGCGAGCGAGCGAGTTCGAGCGGAATTTGTCCCTCGAGCGGTCTTCGGAATTGAACGATGCGTTCCGGACGTTGCGGGAGCCTGTGGCGCGCGTGGCGTATTTGTTGGAATTTCTCGGCGTGAGGAAGGAAGGAACGACGAAGCAGCAGGCCCCTCCCGAGCTCCTTGAGGAAGTTTTCGAGTTGAACGAATCGCTCGACGAGCTGCGCGATGCGCGGGCGAGCGGCGGCGACACCGCGTCCCTGCGGGAAAAGCTGATTGCCGCACAGAAGAATTTTGACGAGAAGCTGGCCGAGGTGGACGGCGATCTGGCCAAAGCCGGCCGCTCATGGGATGCAGCGGTCGATGCGCACGCCGATGACGCGGCGAAGAGCGCGGTCTTGACTCGCCTGGGGGATCTACTGAACCGGCGGGCATACATCCGGAATCTGGTTGAGGGCGTGAATCAGGAAATCGCGGGGTAATTCGTGGCGTGGGATTTAAGGCGAAGGAAGAATTGATGGGACGCGTAGTCGGAATCGATTTAGGAACGACGTTTAGCCTGGTTGCTTGTTTGGATCCGCAAACGGGAACGCCGAAGTGTATTCCGGGGCCGAATCGATCGGCGCTGTGCCCGTCGGTGGTGAGCGTCGATCAGAGCGGGAAGATTATCGTGGGCGATGCAGCGCGCGAGCGATTGCTGACACAGCCCGACCGGACGATTTATTCGGTGAAGCGGTTGATGGGCCGTGGCGCGGCGGACGTGCAGGAAGAGTTGAAGATTTTTCCGTTCCGGATCGATCCGGACGGCGCAAATGTGATTCGCGTAAAACTGGGCGATAAGACGTTCACGCCGCCGGAAATTTCAGCGTTTATCTTGCGCGAGTTGAAATCGTGGGCCGAGGCTACCTTTCAGGAGCCGGTGGACCGCGCCGTCATTACCGTGCCGGCGTATTTTAACGACGCGCAGCGGCAGGCGACGAAAGACGCGGGGCGTCTGGCGGGTCTGGAAGTTTTGCGCCTGGTGAACGAACCGACGGCGGCGGCGCTCGCGTACGGTCTGCACAAGCAGAAGCGCGGCTATGTGGCGGTCTACGATTTCGGCGGCGGGACGTTTGATATTTCGATTTTGAAGCTGATCAGCACCACAGAAGGCGAGATCTATCAGGTGCTGGCGACGAATGGCGACACGCACCTGGGCGGCGACGACGTTGACAACGCGTTGATGGATATGGCGCGTCGCGAAATTGCGGCGAAGTTTGGAGTGAAGCTCGACAACCGCGGCGAGCAGGTGCAAGAGCTGCGGAAAGAGCTGATCCGCGTGAAGCATGAGTTGTCTTCGAAGGATTCGATTGCCGTCCGGTATTCGCTTGGGACCCAGGGCGTGTACGATCGCGTGATCACGCGGACGGAATTTGAGGAATTGATTCGGCCGATCGTGGCGCGGACGATGGCGCCGGTGAAGATGGCGCTGGCGGATGCGAAGCTCGCTCCGAGCGAGATCGAAGAAGTGGTGCTGGTTGGCGGATCGACGCGAATTCCGCTGGTGCGGAAAACCGTCGGCGAGTATTTCGGCCGGGCGCCGCACACCGAACTCGATCCCGACGAAGTGGTGGCCCTGGGCGCGGCGGTGCAAGCGGACATTCTGGAATCGGGCGTGAAGACGATGCTGTTGCTGGATGTAACGCCGCTGTCACTGGGAATCGAAACGATGGGCGGAGTGGTGGCGAAAATCATCCCGCGAAATTCGACAATCCCGGCGAGCGCGGAAGAACTGTTTACCACGGGAGTGGATCATCAGACCGCGATTGACGTTCACGTGCTGCAGGGCGAACGGGAATTGGCGAAGGATTGCCGGTCGCTGGCGCGATTCCAATTGAAGACGCCGCCCGGCCCGGCGGGCCTGGCGCGGATCGAAGTGAAATTTCTGATCGACGCGAATGGAATTTTGCAAGTGGCGGCTAAAGACCTGCGGACACAGACGCAACACAGCATCGAAGTACAACCGAGCTACGGCATTTCGGATGTGGACATCGAAAAGATGCTCGAGGATTCGATCGAGTACGCCGAACAGGATTTGACGGAACGGCAAGTGATCGAAGCGCGGACCGAAGCGGAAGCGATTTTGAAGGCGACGGCGAAAGCCTTGCGCGATCCGAGCGCTGCGGCAACGGTGAGCGAGAACGAACGCCGTGCGATTGAGACGGCCGTCTCGGACGTGCAGGCGGCGATTGCCGGCACGGATTACAAAAGGATGCGCGCGAAGATCGACGAACTGAACGCCGCGACGAATCATCTGGCCGAAAATTTGATGAATGGCGCGCTGCAAACGGCGTTTGAGGGGAAGAATCTCGACGAAGTGTAGCGCCCAGAACGGTTACGCGTTCTTTCGGAAGGGCGGAACAAAGCGGGCTTGGGGAGGTTCGGGAAATATGGGCGGCAAGAATCCTTATATTGAAGAGACAAAGTACACTCCCGCGGAGAAGAAGTATAAGGTCACGTTCATCAAGGAAGGCAAGACGGTCGAGGTCGATCCGGCGAAGATTCCGTACGGGCACGACGGGCTGCCGGGCAGTATCCTTGATATTTCCCAGGGATTTCAAATGGGGCTGGATCACGCGTGCGGCGGCGTAGTGGCCTGTTCAACGTGCCACGTGATCGTCCGCGAGGGGCTCGAATCGTGCAACGAGACAACGGATGCGGAACTGGACCAACTCGACGAAGCGCCGGGAGTGACGCCGAAATCGCGGCTGGGCTGCCAGTGCGTTCCAGACGGGACGAAAGACCTCGTCGTTGAAATTCCGGAATGGAATAAGAATTACGCGAAGGAAGCCGAGCACTAGGTGAAGACGAATACAGGCTGCGAACATTCGGGCCTGCGTGGAATTTACCGAAGCTGAGGAGCGCGATGCCGAACACATTTGATTGGGACAATCCCGAAGAAATCGGAATTCAGCTGGCCGAAGCCCATCCCGGTGTGGATCCCTTGACCGTGCGATTCACGGATTTGCACAAATGGGTCACTGGCCTCGAGGGCTTTACGGGCGACCCGAAGTTGTCGAATGAAGGCAAGCTGGAAGCGATACAAATGGCTTGGCACGAAGAATATCAAGACGCGCAGGGTTAAGACCGAATAGCAGCCTCTCCGATTCTGCTTCTTTTAGCCTCCCTGGAATTTCATCAACGCACCCATTGGCTTCCGCGAAGTTTCTGATTGCGGCCAAAGTGTTGTCACACGAACGCAAAAGCTGATGGTATATTTTCGCGGTCAGACTTTCGCTGTAAGGAGCAAATCGCATGGAACCGGACTTGCGGTTTCCGATTGGAAAATTTCATCGCATCAACACGTTAAGCGACGCGGAGCGGGCGGAATTGATTGCGGTGATCGCGCAGGCCCCCGCGCGGATGCGCGAAGCGGTGAACGGGCTGAGCGATGCGCAACTGGATACGCCCTACCGGCCCGGCGGCTGGACGGTGAGGCAGGTGGCGCATCACTTACCGGACAGCCACATGAACGCGTTGATGCGAATGAAGATGGCGCTTACCGAGAATGAACCGACGATCAAGACGTACGAAGAGGCGGAGTGGGCGAAGCTTGCGGACGCGAACGCGCCGATCGAGCCGTCGCTCGCACTGCTGGAATCGCTCCATACTCGATGGGTGGTGCTGCTGCGTTCGCTCGGAGCTTCCGAATGGGCGCGGAAGTATGTACATCCTCAAATGGGACCAATGACGATCGAGCAGACCTTGGCTCTCTACGCCTGGCACGGGCGCCATCACGTGGCGCACGTAACCTCGCTCCGTGAGAGGGAAGGCTGGCAATAGCGGACCAGGCCGGAGATATTTCGCGGGACGGGGAAAAGAAACACCAAAGTTGTGTTAAGACTCGGACCGGCGTCCGGCTACATGGGCGCGTCGAAAACTCCTGGGGGTGCCTTTGCCGCATCAGACTGATTTCGATCTGATTGTCCTGCGTGTTTTGCTCACCGCGCCGTTACTTTCCGCGATGTTCTTGTTCTCCTGTGGGGCCAATACCTCCGCGCAGCAAATATCTGTGAAGGTGCCGGATGGATTCGCGGGCGTGGTGCTGATCCGGCCTTGCATACCGTACTCGGGTACCGGGCAGATTTCGGCCGACGATGCAGGTTTTGCTACCACAGCGGCATGTCCAAGGAAGGGAGATCCGTTTTCGGTCGTAATCGATCGGGCTGGGACGGTGTACCGGGTCTCTTCGGACGACGCAACCGTGCACTACACCGGTGACGGCTTTCCGGTGAGCATCGAAACTTCGATTCCGCCCGGCAAATAATCGGGCTAGAATCCGCCCTGCATTTAGGCGAGCGGCGATGCCGGAGGCGATGGCCGGGCGTGACGGCATTTCCACCGTGCGTTGTAACCTTGCGTTAACATCCGGTGCATATAGTTCAGCCGCGTTTCAAAGCCGACCATTGCGGAGGAAGCATGTCCACTCAAGCACAAGCGCTGAATGCGGGCGGTTCCGCGGAGTACTCGATCTGGCGGGTGATTTTTGCATCGTCGATGGGGACGATGATCGAGTGGTACGACTTTTATATTTTCGGAAGCCTTGCGGCGGTGCTGTCGCTGAAATTTTATCCGCCCGGAAACGATACGTTTGCGTACATCGCGTATCTCGCCACGTTCGCGGTGGGATTTCTGGTGCGTCCGTTCGGCGCGTTGTTCTTCGGAAGAATCGGCGACCGGGTGGGACGCAAGTACGCGTTCCTAGTGACGCTGGCAATTATGGGAGGAGCGACGGCGGCGATTGGACTACTGCCGAGCTTCAAGACGGCGGGATGGTTCGCGCCGATCACCCTGATTTTGATTCGGGTGCTGCAAGGGCTGGCGCTTGGCGGTGAGTACGGCGGCGCGGCGGTGTATGTGGCGGAGCATGTGCCGGATAAGCAGCGCGGGTTCTACACCAGTTTCATTCAGATTACGGCGACGCTCGGATTGTTTGTGTCCCTGCTGGTCATTCTGGCCACACAGCAATCGATGACGAAAGAGCAGTTTTCCGACTGGGGATGGCGCATTCCGTTTCTGGTGTCGTTGATTCTTGTGACGGTCTCGCTGTATATCCGGATGAAGATGAAGGAATCGCCGATTTTCCTGCAAATAAAATCGGCGGGAATGACTTCGGCGCAACCGTTGAAGGACGCTTTTGGAAAATGGGAAAACCTGAAGCGCGTTTTGATTTCGCTGTTCGGCGCGACGGCGGGGCAAGGCGTAATTTGGTACACCGGCCAGTTCTACGCGCTGTTTTATTTGCAGACGATTCTGAAAGTACCCACGAAGACAGCGAACATCATCGTGGCGGTGGCGTTGTTGTGCGCGATGCCCTTTTTCACGGCCTTCGGCGCGCTTTCGGACAAGCTGGGCCGTAAGTGGATCATGATGGCGGCATGCCTGATCGCCATCATCTCGTACTTGCCGATTTATCATGCGATGCAACAGGCCGCCGGAAATAACGTAGTAGCCGTCAAATCGGCGAAAAACAAAGTGACCGGCGCGATCAGTTTGACGGCCATGACGCAGGACGCAACGGGCGCGCAAGCACCGGCAGCGGAAGCTTCCGGTGCCAACGTGCCCTTGCTCGTGGGCCTGGTGTGGATCCAGGTGATTTTTGTGTGCATGATTTACGGACCGATCGCGGCGTACCTGGTGGAGGCGTTCCCGGCGAAGATTCGCTACACGTCGTTATCGCTGCCATATCACATAGGAAACGGTGTGTTCGGCGGATTGTTGCCGCTGATTGGGCTGTCGTTATGCGCGGCAACCGGAAATATCTATGCCGGGTTGTATTATCCGATGGTAGTTGCGGGAATCACGCTGATCTTCGGTTCGGTGTTTTTGCGCGAGACGCACGGGGTGAAGATCTGGGACGAGGTCGGTGGCGAGCGCTGATCTCGAAAAGTTTTCGCCATCGAATTTGCTCGCAGCGGTTTGTCGAAGCAGGGCCAACATTCTAAAATCGAAGGTGCGCAGACGCTTGCGGCCAGCAAGACGGCCGAAGCGCGCTTCCTAAGGTTTGTGTGGTTCGGTGAGCGCGCTTGCGTGCGTGAAGAAACGAATGTGGAGACGGAGTTCGATTGGCAGACCCAACGGTGATGGACGGCAGGAGCGGCGCGAGAAAATCCCGCACGCGGCGGGCGCTGTGGTTCCTGCGAGTCGTTTGCGTCAATTTTTTGATTTTCGCGGTGCTCGCGGAAATCGCGTGCATTTTCCTCGTTCACTGGAAACGATGGCCTTCCAGCCGTCCGAACTATCACCTGAATTACAACTCGTTCTGGGCGGACATCAATCCATCCTTTGGCGTGTGGCACCGGCCCAACGGACACTTTTTCCATAAGGCCGGCTGTTACAGCGTTGAATATGTTACGAACAGCTACGGCGCGCGCGACGTGGAACGCTCGGTGCACTCCTCACAGCCGCGGACGATTATGCTGGGCGATTCGTTTGTGGAGGGAATGGGACTGCCGGACGACCAGCGATTATCGAACATTTTAGAGAGGGATACGGGACGCGAGCATTTGAATTTTGCGACCGGCGGAAATTTCGGGCCGCTGCAATACGCTCTGCTTTACAAAACGCTCGCTTCGAACTTCGATCACAATCTGGTGGTCGTGGGAGTGCTTCCCGACAACGATTTTCACGATATGTCCGCGGCATGGGGGAAGGAGCATGATCCCGACCGGTACCGGCCTTACTACGCGGAAGATTTGTCGATCATTTATCAGGGCCACTTCGAAGCAAACGCGGGCGAAGGAGTTTGGGATCACGTCGAAGCCTGGATGCGAGCCTATCTGGCTTCCTATCACGTGGGGCAATACGTTTATTCCCGTTTCTACTGGCGATTGGCGAGGCCTTACTCCGGTTATAACGACTACGACGACGTCGATTTGGCGCGATTGAAAAAGTCTCTGGAAGACATCAAGGCCACGGCCGACGCGCATGGCGCGAAATTGGCCGTGTTTCTGATTCCGCGCGCCAACGATTTCCAAAGGTTGCGCAACGGCGGCGCCAACCGGCTCGGTCCGATCATGGAAAACTGGGGACGCCAAGCGGGGATACCGGTGAAGGATTTGCTGCCGCCGATGGATGCCCGGTCGAATGGCGATTTCATGTCGTATTTTCTTCCGTGCGATGGACACTGGTCAGCGCATGGCGACGCTGTGGCGGCCGAAATTTTAGAGCCGTGGCTCGACGAGAACAACGCCGCGAAAAAACCGAACTGAAAGCGCCGAAGTCGGCGCCGAAGATCCGTTCACGCGTGAAAAATCGCCTCGCCTGCATGCGAACGAGGCTTTGGAAAAACCAACGCAGTACGCTAAACTATTTCTACAGTAAACCTGCGGCGCTATGGTGCAACGGTTAGCACGCGGCCCTTTCAAGGCTGAAATACGGGTTCGATTCCCGTTAGCGCTACCAACCGATTCTTCCGCGTAGTCATTCTCCGAGTTGTAACTAAAACCCCGAATGGATGTATTCGGCGTCGAGGTGTGCAACGACCGGGATACGTACGCCTGGCGCAGTGGTGTGTTCGTCTGAAATCGGAACTCCGCGCGGTGGGTGAAAGGTTTGCGGCATCGAGGATGTTTCACAGCGGGATAGTGACAGTTCAGAACGGAAGCCAGGGGAGTTCGGATTCGAAACTGAAGGATGCCTTGAACGGCTCGATATACCGAGGGAGGTGTGGTTTTTCGGGAATTGGGAAGGAGATCCGGTGCGGGCGACGTGCTGTGGTTTGCTGTTGGTGCTGGCGTTGGGCTGGGCACCGCGCTCTCACGCGCAAGTTCCGGAAGTGTACGCGGCACCGGACGAGGAGCGATCCGCTCGGCAGCGGGAGCCTGTGAGCAATTCGAGCAGCGATCCGAGGCTGCACGGTCGCGAAAGCATCCACCCCGACGGGGGCGGAGTGACGTACCAGCAATGGCTCTTGGTGGTCACCGGTGAGACGGTGCCGAACGCGGTGCCGGTTTCGAGTCCAAGTTACGGAGATCCGTCGGGCGGCTGCACATATTCTCAATCCTCGAATATTTTATTACCGTGTTTTAACCCGCTGAAGATTGCTTTCGATGTGGTGCTGCCGAATGGATTCACGCTCAGCACGAACAGCGCGAGTCCGACGACGATTCCAATTGCCACACTGGGCGGGACGGGTTCTTCGAATTTGCTGTGGGCGACGAACAGTGTGAATTCCACCGATGGCGGCGTTTCCAATATTTCGATTACCGCTTACTGTGTGTTGACGCAAGTGGTGGCGACGATCACGGTGACGAATGAAGATGGCAGTGTCTTCAATTTTGTGAACGGCAATGCGACGAATATCCCATGCTCGTTCAATGGGACAATCGCGGGCACGCTGAGTTCATCCACGACCGGAGATACGGGCTCGTTTGCCATGATTCCCGAAAGCATCATCAGCGGGACGTATCAGGGTACATTCAACGATAGCGGAACGGTATTCGGCTCATCCGGCTCCGCGCAATTTGCGGTGACCACCAATTCGGATTTCTCGGTGACCGGAACGGTGAGCGTGCCGGCAAATTCCATTTGCGGGTCGCAGACCTCGGCGTTGAGCCTCAGTTCGAGCAACTCGCAGGCGCAAAACAACGGAGTGGCAACGGGGATTCCCGGGATCGCCTTGGGTGATACGCTGCAACTGGCGGCCGCGAACGGGACGACGTTGATCTGGTTTATCGCATCGGATGACAACAGCTCGGGAGTTCTGCTGCTGTCCGGCACAATTTTTGTTACCGGGTATGTCGTGAGCGGCGTGTGTGCCGGAACGTATTTTTATGACGCGCCGTTTGCCAGAGAGCGCTCTCACTTTCCGCCGCGTCTTCCGATACGGCGTCCTCCGCGCGCTGTCCCCCCAGCATGGTCGCTGGCGTTCCGAAACTAAACTCAGCACTTTTCCCGTCGGCAATGATGGAACAGGAGAGCCAATGGCTTGACCGCGCGTTGTGTGTGCGGAGGCCCGCGGGATTATTCCGAGTAACCGGAGGTGGCGAGATTTGTGGAAAATTGATGTAAGCTTGGGCGGAATAGCGGTTGGGCAGATGCTCGCCGCTCCGAAAGTGCTTTTTATATTCGTGACGGGCCCGGCATCGCCGTGGCGCGTGTGAAGGAGACATCCAGTGGCGGATTTATTGAGGACTTCGAATCCTGCGTTAAACGAAAAAGCGTTTCAGGGCGCTGGAGTTGCGACAGGCGAAGCGATGACCCTGAACGGAACCGTAAACAAAACCGGCTTGCTATTGATTTGCGTGGTGGCGACGGCGGCGTGGACGTGGAATCTGTTCCTACATTCGCAAGACACAAGCATGGCGCTTGGATTGGCAATGGTCGGTGGAATCGGCGGGTTTATCGTCGCCCTGATCACGGTATTTAAGAAAACATGGTCACCGGTGACGGCTCCGGCATACGCGCTGCTGGAGGGCCTGGTGCTGGGCGGCGTGTCTGCGATGTTTGAAGCAAAATATCATGGCATCGCGATTCAGGCGGTGAGCCTAACGTTCGGAACGCTGCTGGCGTTGTTGCTCGCATACCGGTCGGGACTGATTCCGGTGACGCAGAATTTCCGATTGGGCGTAGTGGCCGCTACGGGCGGTATCGCGCTGTTCTACATCGCGACTTTGATCCTTGGATTTTTCGGAATTCACTTCACCAGCGTCTATGGAGCGGGACCGATCGGCATCGCGTTCAGCGTGTTTGTGGTGATTGTCGCGTCGTTGAATCTCGTGCTGGATTTTGACTTCATCGAGACCGGCGTCCGCGTGGGCGCGCCGAAATACATGGAATGGTACGCAGCGTTTGGGTTGATGGTGACGCTGATCTGGTTGTATTTCGAGATTCTGCGGCTGCTGTCTAAACTGCGCGACCGGAATTAATGACGATAGAGCGGCCACTGGGAGAACGGTTCCAACGCGCGCTGGCCTATGCGGCGCGCGTACACGGGCGTCAATTCCGCAAGGGGACTTCGCGGCCCTATGTGTCGCATCTTTTGGGCGTGACGTCGATTGTGCTGGTTCATGGCGGCGACGAAGACGAAGCGATCGCTGCGCTGCTCCACGATGCAGTGGAAGATCAAGGCGGCAAACGGCGGCTAAGGGACATTCGCGCGAAGTTCGGGAAGCGTGTGGCGAAGATTGTCGAGGGCTGCACGGATTCGGATGCAACGCCGAAACCTCCGTGGCTGGAGCGAAAGAAAGACTACTTAAGGCATTTGCGCAGCGCGGACTCGTCGGTGCGGCTGGTGTCTGCGGCGGACAAACTTTACAACGCAGCGGAAACGCTCGCGGATTTGCGGAGCCGACGTGAGTCGATCTGGAAACGGTTTAAGGGCGGAAAACAAGGAACACTGTGGTATTACCGCGAAGTGGCCAGAATTCTGCGGAAGAAGGGCCCGCAGGATTTGTCGGCAGAGCTAGACCGCGTGGTGAAAGAGCTTACGCGGGCGTCGCGCAGTTAGGAACTCGGTCAAATTCTGCTCGTTTTTCAGCTCCTGGATGCACGGTAGCAAGCCTCCGGTTTGGTAACATTTCTACCCCTCGCAATCCAGTTTGGGATTTCCGTGCCTGTTTGGATTCCATAGCTCATTCAAAATAAATAAGTTACCGACCATCAGGGCTGGCGTGCGAAATGCAGTTACGTGCGCGTGGATTTGACGTCTGCCCCTGTATGCGAACGGGGAACCGAGGTGTGCGCTTGAGAGTAAGGGCTGCGATGAGAGCGGAAGGAAAGCGGGCCAGCAAGGGCGAGAGCGGATTCTCGATGATCGAGATGATGGTGGTGGTCGCCGTGATGATGGTGGTGTTCGGCATGGCGATCCTCCAACTGAGGCCGACGCTGGCGGACGCGGATATGGACGCGGCGATGCGGCAGGTGCTCGACCAGATCCGGCAGGCGCGCGAGTATTCGATCGCAAACCGCCGTTACATCCAGATTCAGTTTAAAACGGTGGCGGTGGGCTCTGGGAACCAATATCAGGTGGTGACCACGCAGCGCAACGACCTTACGACCGGAGCGGGCGGGACCAAGCCGGTGCTGAGCACGGTGCCGATCGAAACTCCGGCGCAATTCTACCTGGTACCGGGCAGCCCGGACACGCCGGACGGATTTGGAAACGGAGCGGCGATTACGTTTGAGAACGTGGCGAACGGGCCGGTGGGCGGAATGTTGTTTCAAAGCGACGGCGAACTGGTGGATGGCAACACGTTTTTACCGATCAACGGAACGGTTTTCCTGGGGAATCCCGGGACCAACAGCTCGGCTCGCGCGGTGACGGTGTTGGGAGCGACCGGACGCGTTCGTGGATGGAAGGGAACGGGGACCGTCTGGGTGCAGTTCTAGGAGATGGCGGCGATGCGGAAACGGATGATGCAAGACGTGCGGAATTCAACGGCGAAGCAAGCTGGATTCACGCTGCTGGAGACGATGATCGCGCTGGTGGTGCTGGCGGTTGGCATTCTGGGCCTCGCGGCGATGCTGGGCGATTCCATCGCGTATATGCAGGGCTCGCAGGACGACTTCATCGCGCAGCAGAAGGCGCAGGAAGCGGTGGAGTCCATCTTCACGGCGAAGTACACGAACAACGCGAGCTTCGCGCAGATTTCGAATAATACGGTGGCGAATCCGCAAGGACTGTTTCTCACGGGACCGCAGCCTTTGTTGCAAGTGGGACCCGATGGCCTGGTGGGCTCGGTGAACGACACCGGAGCGCCGGCGGCGTATGTGGTGTATCCCGGACCGGATATGAAGCTGGGAACGGCGGACGATATTCAGGTGCCGCTCTCGAACTACACGCGGACGATTCAGATTACGAATATCGCCAACGAGCCTTACCTGCGGAACGTGCTGGTGACGATCAACTACACGACCGGTCGTTTTACACGGTCCTACACGCTGACGACGTTCGTGTCGTCCTACTAGTTTTCCGAGGAGCACCTGATGAAGCGGCAAAACGGATTTTCGCTGATTGAGTTAATGGTAGCGATTGCCATCACGGTGACGATTGTCGGCGGGGCGATGACGGCTCTGTACCAGGCGCAGAAGTCCACGCAGATCGTCGCGTCGCAGGCCAACACGCAAGATAACTTGCGTGCAGGAATGCATTTCATCGTGCGCGATTTAACCCAGGCGGGTGAGGGAATTCCGCAAGGCGGCATTTCGATTCCGAATAACGGAGTGGTTTCGAATATTAACCGCCCGGGAACGGCGATCACCTTTCCGACCAGCTATTTGGCGTTGCCCCCAATCGTGCCGGGCAGCCAGATTGGGCAGTTGGCGACTTCCGTGAATCCGGCGACGAACGCGGTGCTGACAGGAATCGCGACCGACGTGATTAACGTGATCTATGCCGACAACACGCTGGTGGACTCCACGGCGGCGCAGCACTCCACCTATACGTATCCGGTTTACCAGGCAAATCCGCCGGGACCGGCCTGCAATGGAGTGATCAGCCCGACCGGCGCGTTCGTCACGCTGGACCCGAATTGCTTCACGATGCCGGGGGCCGCGCAACCCATTTCCGTGGGCAACTTGATCATGTTCCACAACGCAAACGGCACGGCGCTGGAATATGTAACGAGCGTGAATGGACAGACGATCAATTTCGCGGGCGGCGATCCGGCCGGGTTAAATCAGACCGGCAAGGCGAGCGGGACGGTGGCAAACCTGCAAAACGCCGGCGGTGGTTTTCCGCCGACGACGGTAACCCGAGTCTGGATGGTGACCTATTACATCGATGCGGCGACCAACCCATCGAAGCCGCAATTAATCCGGCAGGTGAACTATCCGAACTACCCGGCGGGCAACGCGGCCGCGAACCCTCCGACGGTGGTTGCGGACGTGATCGAGAACCTGGGATTCAGCTACAACATCACCGCTTCGGTGGACCCGGTGGGAACGTATCCCCTCGGAGCCGGAAACGCGCCGACGCCGATTCTGCCGGACACGCCGACGCAGATTCGCGCGGTGAATGTGTTTTTGGCGGGCCGCTCGGAATACACCTACACCTACGGCTCCACGCCGCAATATTTGCGCAACAACCTTACGACGCAGGTGTGCCCGCGCAGCTTGTCGTTCACGAACCTTTTCCAGACGACGGCTTCGCAGACGGCGCCATAGAAATCGGGAACTTCGGAACCCAAGCGAAAACGAAAGCGCAAGAATCATGGTCCGCCAACGGCGGGCCGCCGGTGTAAAGGAGAAACGCTGTGAGAGCTGAACGCGAACGAGGAGTTGCTCTGATAACCGCGATGCTCATTCTGATCCTGGTTTCGGCCATGACGATCGGAATGTGCTGGATGGTGATGTCCGACCAGCGCCTTGGCGGCAACAACAAGGACCGCGAGACGGCGTTTTACGGCGCAGAAGCGGGCATGGAGAAGCTGACCGCGGATCTGGGCGCGGAATTTACGACCGAAGGCAAGGTAACGGCGGCGGACGTGGCGGCGATCGAAAGCCAGGTCCCGTCGGGAGCTTCGGCGATTCCGAATATTCAGTTCTTGAACGCCGCCGGAGCGTCCACGTACCAGGTGCTCTTCACTCCCAACGCGAACGGCGATCCCTCGGCCGTGAATGCCACCATTCTTCCTCCGAGTCCGTACGCCGGAATGCAAGGATTGATTACTTCCTTCCAACTGAGTGTGGCGGCGCAGACGGTGAACAGCGGCGCGGAAGTAAAACTACAGCGATACATGCAGGTCGTCGCGATTCCGGTCTTCCAGTTCGGGATTTACTCGGATTCGGACCTGGCGTTCTTCAACGGCCCTCCGTTCAGCTTCGGCGGCCGCGTTCACACCAATGGAAACTTGTGGCTGACGCCCGCCGGGCAGCTGAACATGAGCGATAAGGTTACGGTCGTTGGCCAGGTGCTGAGGACGTACCTGGAAAACGGCAATTCCTACACGTCGAACGGATATACCGGAGACGTGTACATCGCCACGTACCCGAATCCCGTGACGACTCCCCCGGCCTCCGGTTGGCGCAATCTGGCGCAAAACGAAGGCAGCGTGACGGGCTTCAGCCAGTACGGCGCGGTGAGCACAACGCAGAACAGCCCCACGTGGGCGAACGCGGTGGCCCAATACAACGGACAACTCGCGAACCAGGTGTCGAATCTTTCGTTGACGGCCGCGGCCCTCGGCGGAATTACGACCCCGATTTCGCTGGTTCGCCGCGCGATACCGGGCGAACTGGGAAGCAATCCGGCGGAATTCAACGACCAATATTTTTCAGAGGCGAGCTTGCGCATATTGCTCGATGACTACGGCCCGAGCGGCACGTGCACCGACGCGGATATGATGAGCCTCGATACGGTCACGTCAACGACGCCGACGGATCTTGCGACGCTTGCGTTCCAGACCGGTTCTCCCTACTACGCGACCGCGCCCACATGGCTTTCCGGCTCGCAGAATACTCCTGCCGTTGCCCTGCCGCTCCCCGCCTCGGGAGCGAGCGCGACAAACACATATTCATCCACCAATGGATACTGGACGAAACGATACTTACCGGTGATTCGAGGATGCATCAAGATCGAATTGCAGGATAACAACAATGCCTGGACGGACGTGACGCACCAAATACTGAACCTCGGCTATACCGGCCGTGATATTGCTCCGACGGGCGTGTATGCCGGAGCGGACGGCGCGGGCGGAACGGTTACGTATCTGAACCCTGGAACCGCGCAGGTGCCGTACACATATCCCGTCACCGAATTTCCAGCGCAAGGACCGACAACGAACCCGAACGTAACGTCCAAAATTCCGTGCACGGACCCTAGCCCGAACGCGATCATTCGCATCGCGCGGGTGCGGGATAATCCGTCGTGGGTCGGCTCGGGAACCGGATGCGGCACGCTTACGGCCGGCAATTTCAACGCAACGGATTTCTGGCCGTTGGTTTTCTACGATACGCGTGAAGGCATTTACCGGGCGAGCACCACGGCCGCGCCGGTTCGCGCGGCGGGCGTGATGGCCTACATTGAGCTGGACGCAGGAAACCTGGCTACGTGGCTGTCGAACAACGAAACGGGCCTAAACATCAACAACAACACGACGGGTTTCACGGTTTATTTCTCGGATCGTCGCGGTGAACAAAAGGATCCCAACGCAGTGCCGGTCTCGAGGACGGGCTCGTTTGGTTACAATGACTTCGTAAATCCGAATAACACCGCCAACGGATGCCCGAACGGCGGATTGGATCCCGGAGAAGATCTCGAGGGTGACGGGATATTCCGGACGTACGGCGGGGTGGAAGCTCCGCAAGTGCCGTCGCCTACCGCTTCGTACATGCTCACCGGGTTGTGGAACGCGTCCGGATACATGAATACGGTTTTGACCCCGAACACGACCTGCGGCACGAATTACAACCGGCCCGACGTGCTCTACACCAGCACCCAGGACGCGCGGATCAACTCGCCCGTCTTCTTCCGTCGCGCGCTGAAGATCGTGAACGGCGCCACACTGAACCTCGGCACGTCGTGCGGCACGGTCGCGTGCGGCCTGACGATCGCCGCCGAAAATCCAGTTTACATTCAGGGCGATTTCAATGCGCCTTCGAACGGAACATGGACCGGAGCCAGCGTAGCGGCCGCCGTTGCCGGCGACACTGTGACGCTTCTTTCCGATAACTGGAACGACGTGAATTCGTTTGCGTTCCCGTACAACACAGGAGAACGCCAGTCAGTAGAAACGGCATATCGTGCGGCCATCATCAGCGGAAAGGGAATTCCGTTTCCGTTGATGGCTGGGCAAGCGGCAGACTACGGGACCGACGGAGGTGTGCACAACTTCCTCCGTTACCTGGAAGACTGGACGGGCTACCTGCATTACAAAGGTTCGCTCGTCAGCTTTTACTACAACCGCCAGGGGGTAGGCACGTATAAGGGCGGCGGCGTGTACAGTCCTCCGCAGCGCGACTACACCTTCGATTCGAACTACACGCTGGGACCGCAATACTTGCCGCCGCAGACGCCGACGTTGCGGTCGGTGAACACGACGGGCTTCTCGCAGCAGCTTTTGCCGTCGCAGTAGTACAAATCACCGCGGTTAAATCAAAACGTGGAAAGCAAACGGCTCCCGACCTCCCCGGGAGCCGTTTTTTTTTTCCGCTAATCCGAAACTTCACTGGGAGGCAGGAAGCAGTCGCACGTTGAAATTTGTGTTCGCGGCAGGCGCCACGCAGGCGGGATTTGCGCCGGAGCACGGATCGGCGAGAATGTCGCTGAATGCGCCAGGAAGTGCAAGTCCCACGAGTGGCTCAGCGTACAGATTGTAGCTGTGGCCGGTGGGGAGGCGTTCGAGCGCGAACGTGCCGTCCCATTGCGGCGCGAGGGAGCCAACGGGACAACTCCATCCGGATAGCGCGCCGGCGATCACCGAACCGGTACTGGCATCCACGACCACCACATGCGCGCCGACGATGCCGGTTACAAAGCTACCGGTGGATGGCGACCCTAAGGCAGCGAGTGCGAAGGGGTTCGCCGGAACGATTTCTCCCGTGATGGCGCCTGTGTTGGTTACGTCGTTGGGGTCGGGATACAAAGCTCGGATTCCGGTGCGGTCGTCGTCGGAAAGTTGCGCGTCCGGCTGCTGAGCGGTTGGGCGAGTGCCGAGAAATTGGCCCGGAGGCGGAGCGTAAGGAAACATCATGGCGCGAATCACGGCGGAGTGGCCGAGGCCCATCCAGTGGCCGAGCTCGTGGGTGAGCAGGGATTCCAGATCGTACGCGCCTTGGCCGGATGCGGTAGAGAGCGCGGCGGGCGTGGCGAATGTCGCCTGGCCGTCGTCGCGAAATAATGTGTCGGAATCGAGAATCTGGCCGGTGAAGGAAGCCGGTGGGGAAGAACCGACGACCGCGCCGGGCGCGTTTGCGGTGATGGTGCGAGTGAAGGCAAGCACTCCGGTCGTGAACGCGGAGCTGGACTCGTTGAAGCAGACAGTATTCAGTCCATCCACGTTCGACTGGCCATCGTTCGTGCACGCGTTGGCGTTGCTCACGCGGGAAAGCGGAGCGAGCATTCCGGGATACGCCGAGAAGTTAAAAGTGGTTCCGTCGACTCCGGACCATGCGGCAAACGACGCCGAAACGGTCTGCTCGATTTCGTCGAGTTGCGCGGATGTGCCGGATGCGGCGACGGTGAGAATCACGGGCGAAAGTGTGGACGGGATCGATGTGCTCCATCGGCGGTTGAGCGGCGTAGCGAGGCCCAGAGCAAAGCGATTGAGTTGAGGACATCCACCAGCGAGCGGTGCCGTTGTGGTGTTGGTGTACGCCCCGGATGCTGGGGTGAACGCCAAGGCAAAAGCAACGATTGGCGCGAGGACGCCGGCGAAGGAACGATTCATTTTGTGTCTCCTGACCCGTCGAGGATTGCGGTGAGCAATTGCGTGCGGAAAAGTTCGACGGGAAGACTTCGAACACCCGCGGATTCGAACCGGCGCGTCTTGGGATCGAAAGTGGCGAAGCTCGCTGTGTCCTGCGTGACCAGTTCCTGTGCCGGCTCGGTGCCGCGCGGAGCGCGATGGATCCGGAATGTTCCCTCGACCCAGCCGACAATCGCGAAATCGCCGAGTGAGGCAGGCTCGAGAAACAGGATGACGTCTTCTCCGGCACGAAAATGGGGCACGCCAGAAACGGTGGACGTAAGGTTGCCGACCGTGCCGCCGAGAAGGCGTACTTGAAAGTGCGCTGGAGTTGAACCCTTCCAGTTTTCCTCGCTATCAAAACTTGCCATCGTCCAGATTTCGCCCGCCTGCCACAGCGAGGAAGTTCCGGTGCATCTCGCGCGCGCGATTGCGCGAGCGGCATGCGCCATTTTCTTCAAGGACATACGTTCGAGAGTCGTGGCGCCGATGGGGACTGCCAAGGCCGAAAAAATCAAGGCGGCGGCGAAAACTGTCGAGAGCGAAGCAATTCTGCGATTCATTGAACCTCCAGCATTCCGGTAGCGGCAGCGCTGTCGCCGTTGAGAGTGGTGATGAATAGCGTGCGTAGGCCGGGCTGCGTGTCACTTGAGATTTGCAAGTCCAGTTCGATCATGTTGGGAAATAGTCCGGTGATCGCGGATGCAGTGACGGGAATGTCGGTACCTGCGGGCGCGCCGCCCGCGCCGGTGAACGTGAACGTGTCGAGCGGGTCGAGGTTGTTGCCATGAATGCAGATGCTGAAAGTGATCGAGCCCGAGGCAGGTCGCGAGACGGAAAGGGGCGCAGCGCCGATGCCGCAGTTATCGCCGCCGGTGAGGTAGCCGATCAGATCGACGTTGAGCGGAGCCGAAGCTGCGGCCGTGGTTGGCTCCGGGATGGTGAAGTGGATTGTTGAGCTTCCCGAGGAAGTGGGGGGCGAGCTGAGCGAAATCACTCCAACCGATGCATCGAACGGAATCACCACGAACGGAACCGGATTGGAGAGGGGTGAAGACGGAGGCGGGTTCTGAACCTGTACCGTAAGAATCGCCGCGGTCGCCACGTCATCGGGATTGACGGCCGTGGCGCAGGAACTGGAATTCGGGCATGTCGTTGCGCGCGCGACTCCGTTCACTAGAATTGTGGATGCGTTCGAGCCGCTGCCGGCAACGAAGTTCACACCCTGCACTTCCAGGGGAAATCCCTCCACGCTGCCGGAGGAAACGCTGGACGGAAGAATCATTTCGATCGTCGGACCGCTGGTAATCGCAACGGCGGAAGTTGCGGATTTCGTGTTGTCGGCTTGACTGGTGGCCGTGACGTAAATCACGTTGGGAGACGGCGCCTCTGGCGGCGCAGTGAAAAGCCCGTTCACGGTGATTGATCCGCAGGTGGACGCGGAACAAGTTTGGCCAGCGACGCCCGAGGCGAGCGACCAGGAAACCGTTGCGTTCGAGGCGCCGGTAACGTTTGCGAAAAGCTGCAATGTACTGGGCGAGCTGCTGGATGGCGGCACAAACCCATAGCGCGGCCCGATCGAAATCGCGACATTCGCGGTCACGGCCGCGATTTGAATTTGCGCAGAAGCAGCGCGCGACGCGTCGGCCTGACTGGTGGCCGTTACGGTAACAGGATCTTGCGTTGGTGCGGCTGCAGGCGCCACATACGTTACCGGGGCAGCGCCGGGAGCGGCGGGCGGTGTGCAAGGGTTTGATGCCAATACGCAAATTTGGCCGACGGTAGCGTTGCCGTTGGCGACGCCGTTCACGGTCCATGAGACGTTTGCGTCTGCTGAGCCCACGACCGTCGGCGTGAGAGTTATGGATTGCGAAGGCGCCATCGTTGCTGAGGCGGGCGCGACCGAGACGGTCACATCGCTGACGATCGTAACCGTTGCCGCCGCGCTTACCGTGCCGGATGTAGCGTGAACTGTGACGGGATTCGGGGACGGCAAAGAGGCGGGCGCGGTGTACGCGGCGGCGCCAGCACCGGTTGGAGCGATTGTGCCGACCGAAGAATTTCCGCCGACGATTCCATTCACGTCCCAAACAATGGATGCGCTGGAGGCGATACACAGCGATGCGCTGAAGGACTGCGTCGCACCGAGCGACACGTTGATGGAGGACGGTGAAATGGAATTTGCTGCAGCGCACGAAAGCGTGACGGTAGCGCTCGCCGAAACCGCGGGGTTCGAGACGCTGGTTGCTGTGACCGTGACCGGATTTTGCGCGGGAATCGACGCCGGCGCCGTATAGATTGCGGTCGTCGCGGAGTTCGACGCAATGGTGCCCAGGGCTGCGTTGCCACCGGCGATTCCGTTCACGCTCCAGGTAACTTGCGAAGACGCGCTGCCTGCTCCCGATACCGACACCGTAAAAACCTGCGCGCCACTGGTTGGTACGGTCACGGCTACTGGAGCAACGGCGAGCGCAATCGTGTTTTCAAACGTCACCGCGGCGGATGCGGATGATTGGACGTTCACAACGCTGGCGGCCGTCACGGTGACACCGGCTGCCGATGGGAGATTCGCTGGTGCCGTATAAAGTCCAGCAGTTGAAATTGTGCCGAGAGTGGAGTTTCCGCCGACGGTGCCGTTCACGAGCCAGTTCACACTCGTGTTGGTGGTGCCGGAAACGATGGCCTGAAATTGCTGGCTCGAGCCGGCGGCCAGCGTAACCGAAGTCGGCGAAACAGTAACAAGGATATTACCCGGTTTGGTATGCGGCGGACTGCCGGCGTATCCGCATGCGCTGAGCGCGATGGACATCGAAGCGAAGAGCATGAGGGATACCAATTTGTAAAAATGGCGCTTCACAGTTTCGACTAGACGCACGCGATGTGCCACGGCGAACCAGCCGTCGAGCGCAAGGAAATCGGGCGCACGGGAATCCAGGCCGCAAGCGCAAGTCACGGTCAATAAAGGGATTAGTCGCCCTGTGGCTGATATGGCGATCGAATTCGCAGCGAAATATTCGCGGACGATGGAAGTTTGTGAAATTGAAAACGTTCCGAATCGGCAAGAAATCAGATTTCTGAATTTCAATTTGGGCGGACGATGAAGCGGGCGGATTTGACACCGGCATGAGCGCCCCGAATAATGCGGGCGTGAGCAAGCCTGAAATCGTCCGGCGGATCAAAACGTATTCAGCAGCGAACGGATTCGTGTACCAATACCAGTTTCACGAAATTCGTCCCGTTAGGATCGATGGAAGGGATGGAACGGAATACGTCTACTACGTGACTGCCGACCGGAAGACGATGTTTGCAGCGCGAGTCTTTCTGAGCCGCGACGCTTTGAAGAAATGGAGTGGATCGACGAAGCGGACGCTGAACGGTACCGAAGAGTATGCCGTGGCGAAGATGCGATTATTCAAGGGGCTGGATGATGTCGATGACTTCGCGCAGTCGCGGCCGGTTTTGGTGGTGGATGAAACGAACATTGCCGGTCTTCTGGAACTGTTGGATTTGTGAGTTGATGCCTGCGTTCGCTTGCGGTCAAGCGAGAATAGCGCGGAGCGCGTGATCCAGATTTTCGTAATGGAAACGAAATCCAGCTCTGATAAGGAATTCCGGCTGCGCACGCTGGCTGGATAAAAGGAGAGCGTCGGCCATCTCGCCCAACACGATCCGCAGGACGAACGCGGGCGCCGGGAAGATAGCGGGTCGATGAAGCGTGCGGGCCAGGACGCGAACAAAATCTTCGTTTCGCAGCGGTTCGGGCGCCGACACGTTGACGGGCCCGTTCCACGCGGCGTCTTCCATGGCATGGCGAATGACGCGTACGACGTCCTCCAGGGCAATCCACGAGATCCACTGCTTACCGCTGCCATAACGGCCGCCGACTCCTAACTTGATGGGCGTAATCATTTGCGGGAGCGATCCGCCGTTTATCGCGAGGATGATTCCGAATCGTGTGATGACCGTGCGCATTCCGGCGAGTTCCGCGCGATGCGCCTCTGCTTCCCAGGACCGCGCGAGCAAGCCGAGAAAATCCTGGCCGTTGGGCGTGCTTTCCGTGAGCACTGTATCGCCTCGATTGCCGTAGTAACCTACGGCCGAAGCCGAGATAAAAACGGAAGGCTTTTGCTGCAGGCGGGAGAGCGCGTCAACGAGAACGCGCGTCGTGTCGATGCGGCTGCTGCGGAGAATTTGTTTTCGCTTGTCCGTCCAGCGGCCGTCGCCGATGCTGGCGCCGGCGAGATTCACAACGGCGTCGAACCCCTCGAGAGTGGCGAGGTTCACCATGGCGCTTGTGGGATCCCAACGCACGTCGTTGGGTTCGGCGTTTTCATGCGGACGCATTAGGCGAGCGACGCTGTGTCCGTCGGATCGAAGCGAATTTGTTAGGGCCGTGCCAACCAAACCCGTGGCACCGGACATCAGGACTCTCACTTCGCTCTCCGCCTTGGCGCCAGCCGGCGCACATAGCACTCCATTTAACGTACGTTTGTGCGTCGCCTGCGTCAAGCGAACCCATGTGTCGCGGAAAATAGGCGGTTGGGCATCGCGGCGGAGCCGGTGGTTTTCTGGTGTAGAATTTCGGTTTTGCGATTGAGGTGCGGATGACTCGTCTGATGCGACCGTTTCTTTTGCTCACGATAACCCTGGCCGTCGTGGTGCTGGTGAATCCGACCTCGGGCGGAGGGCGCGAGGAGCAGGTGATTCGCGGATTTTCGCCGGAGCATTCGGCGGTGGAACGCGCGCTGGAACAGAAACTGCAATCCGTACCCGATCCCGCGCACGCGGAGGCCAACCTGCGTCACTTGACGAGCGAGCCGCATCTGGCCGGGACGGAGGCGAGCCATCGCGTGGCGCTTTGGCTGCGGGATCAATACGCGAGCTACGGATTCGATGCCCAGATTGTGAGCTACAACGTTTGGCTGGCGAAGCCGGTGGAAGTAAAGCTCGAATTGACGGCGCCCCAACCGAAAACACTGGCGACCCCGGAGGAACCGGTTGCGGAAGATAAAGATACGCTGGATAAGCGCGCGGTGATGGCGTTCAACGCTTACTCGCCTTCGGCGGACGTAACCGCGCCGGTCGTTTACGTGAATTACGGAACGCAGGAAGATTACCGCGCGCTCGATGCGCTCGGATTATCGGTGGAAGGGAAGATCGTCCTTGTGCGATACGGAAAATGCTACCGCGGCATTAAGACGAAGCTGGCCGAGGAACACAAAGCCGTCGGTGTGATTCTCTATTCCGATCCGGAAGACGACGGGTACGACGCAGGAGATATGTTTCCGCGCGGGCCGTGGCGTCCGATGAGCGGGATTCAGCGCGGTTCGGTGGAATACACGCAGATTTATCCAGGAGATCCCCTTACTCCCGGCGTGGCGGCTACGCCGGAAGCGAAACGACTGACTCCCAGTGAAGCGACCGATCTGGCCCGCATTCCGACGATGCCGGTAAATCCCCAGGACGGATCGGCGATTTTGGCGCAGCTCGGGGGAAATCACGTGCCGCGAAATTGGCAGGGAGGATTGCCGTTCACATATCACGTGGGCCCGGGACCTGCCGTGGCGCACATTCATTTGACGATGGATTACCAGCAACGACCGATCTACGACGTGATTGCGAAACTTCACGGAACGAGCGACGACGAGTGGGTCGTTCTCGGCAATCATCACGATGCGTGGGTATTTGGCGCGGTGGATCCGAGCAGCGGCACGGCAACAATGCTGGAAACGGCGCGTTCGCTGGGAGAGCTGGCGAAGAGCGGTTGGAAACCGCTGCGAACGATTGTGATGTGCGAATGGGACGCCGAAGAAGAAGGGTTGATTGGTTCGACGGAGTGGGTGGAGCAGAATCGCGCCGAGTTGCAGGCCAAAGCTGTGGCGTACATCAATACGGATGTGGGCGTGGCGGGGCCGAATTTTTCACCGTCCGCCGTGCCGTCGCTAAAGGAATTTGTGCGGGACGCTACGCGAGACATTAAGAATCCGACGACCGGAGACAGCATTTACGAAACATGGAGAGATCACGATGCGCATGCGAGCGCAGAGATGACGGGTTTGGCGCGGACGGGCGCAAAAGCGGAGGTCTCCGGCGAAACGCCGATCAGCGCGTTGGGCGCTGGTTCGGATTTTTGCCCATTTCTGGATTTTGCGGGAATTCCGTCGATTGACGTTGGATTCGTCGGCGATTACGGGGTGTACCATTCGCTCTACGACGATTTTTTCTGGATGAAGAAATTTGGCGATCCAGATTTCAAGTACCACGCGACGCTGGCGCGATTGATGGGAACGATGACGCTGCGGATGGACGAAGCCGACATCTTGCCGTTCGATTATGGCGCGTACTCCGCGGAAATCTCGCGCGCGGCGCAGGAACTGGAAAAGCGTGCGTCGGAGCAGGGAATCAACTCGAACGAGGTGAAGCCGGTCATCGAAGCGTCGGAAAAACTGTCGGAGGCGGCAGCGAAACTCTCGCACGCGCTGCAATCGCGTTCGGCGCAGTCGAGCCAGACGCCTGCGTTGGATGTGGCGTCCGCTGCGCGGATCAATCGCGAACTCGTGACCGCCGAGCAAGCGCTGCTTGACCCCGCAGGGTTACAAGGCCGGACCTGGTATAAGCACACGATCTATGCGCCGGGAAGTTATGCGGGTTATGCAGCGGAAGTCTTGCCCGGGCCCAGTGAAGCGCTCGACCGAAAAGACGCGTCTGTATTCGGCGTGGAGGCGAAGGCTCTGGCAGCCGCTTTGCGGCGTGCTGCGGCGAAATTGGAAGAAGCCACCAAAGCTCTGGCGAAGTAGTTCGCTGGATTCGTGCGAGTTCGTTCCTAGACCGAGTAGAATGTGCCGATGCGGGTGCGCGTACTTTTCTTCGGACAGCTGAAAGACATCGTGGGGGTTTCGCAGGACGATGCGGAGCTTTCGGATGGAGCGCGTGTGGAGGATTTGTTCGAACGCTACGGGCGACGGTTTCCTCGGCTCGCGGAATTTCGGCCTTCGATGGCAGCTTCCGTGAATCAGGAATATTCGGATTGGCGCGCGGTTTTGATGGCGGGCGATGAGGTTGGATTTTTGCCGCCGGTGAGCGGCGGCCAGCAAGCTTCAGCAAACGCGGGCGGCGCAGACATCTTCGAGCTGGTGCGCGGACCGATTGAGGTTCGGGCGCTGATGGATCGACTGAAAGCGCCGCGCGATGGCGCGCTGGTGACCTTCGACGGGTTCGTGCGCGACAATTCGAGAGGGCAGCGGACGCTGTATCTGGAGTACGAGGCCTACGAATCCATGGCGGTGGCGAAAATTCGCGAGATTGGCGGAGAGATTCACGAGAAATTTCCCATCTCCCGCGTTGCCATTGTCCACCGCATGGGACGCCTTGAGATTGGTGAAACGAGCGTGTGGATCGGCGTGAGTTCGCCTCACCGGCGCGAGGCCTTCGAAGCCTGCCGGCACGCTATCGACATGCTCAAACGCGTAGTGCCGATCTGGAAGAAAGAGTATTTCGCCGGCGGTGCGGTTTGGGCCGATGGCGAGCCTTTTCCCGAGATACCCAAACTGCGCGCCGACGAATCAAAGCCTTAGATGAAATATCTTACATCGGTGCTTCCGGTCATCGTACTGGCGGGTTTCTCGTTGCCCGGAAGCGTATGGCTATCGCGGGGCTCGCCCGGCGCCTGTGTTGGCTCAAAAGATTGCGAGTCCGTTTCGATCTCGCAGCCCCAACAGCGACAGAAGGGGCCGATTCGCGTGCAAACGGATTTGGTCAACGTGCTGGCCAATGTGCTCGATGCCAAGAACGAGCCGGTCGTGGGACTCGATCAGAGCGCGTTCCAAATTACGGAAGAAGGATTGGCGCAGAAAATTGTTCGATTTGAGCCGCAGACCAATCGACCGCTCGATCTGGTGTTGATGATCGATATGAGCGGGTCGGCGGCGATCGAACTGAAAATCGAGAAGGACGCCTCCGAGCATTTTTTCGAAGAAGTGGTGCGTAAGGGGGACCGGTTTTCGGTTTTTTCGTTCACGAGCGATGTGACGCAATTGAGCAACTTCACCGACAACGTGAAAACGCTCGAAGATGCGGTTCGGCGCGCCGAGCCGGGCTCGGATATGGGAACGTCGCTGTATGATGCGTTGGTTCTGGGCTCGCAAACCCTAAAACGTATGGGGCCAGAAAGACGGCGGGCGATCGTGATGATTACGGACGCGGGCGAGACGACATCGATATCCAAGTTCGACGACGCACGCCGCGCTGCGATTGCGTCGGATGCGCTGCTCTATACCGTCGTCGTGCGACCGATGAAGTCGAACGCCGGATGGAACACGGCTGGTGAACACGCGGTCGAGACCATTACGGACAGCACCGGCGGAGCGATGTACTATCCGACAACAATGGACGAGATCCAGAAGATCTTCGATTTGATCAACCGTGAACTGCGGACGCAGTATTTGCTGAGTTATTATCCGAGTCCGCCGCCTCCTGCGGGAAGTGTGCGGCACATCGTAGTGAAGGTAAGCACGGGCGATACCGTGCGTTTCCGCAAGCAATACATGGCAAGCGGAACTCCATGACGATTGGGTTATCGGTACAAGCGTGACGACCGACCAAACAAGGGCTGAGTGAATGAGCAAGTTTTTCGATGTAGCGATGGAAGCTGCGCGCGAAGCGGGTGCCGTACTGCTCGCCGAGCATTCGCGCCCGCAGAAAATTTCCTACAAGGGCGACGTCGATTTGGTTACGGAGACGGACAAACGCTCCGAATCGCTGATCGTCGGGCGGTTACGCCGCGAATTTCCAGAGCATCGGATTGTGGCGGAGGAAGGTTCGGGCGGCGCGGTGGGTGCCTCGCGCTATGAATGGCACATCGATCCTCTCGACGGAACAACGAATTTCGCGCACGGCTATCCTTGTTTCGCGGTTTCGATCGCGCTGCTCGAAGAGGGCAAGCCGCTGCTGGGAATTGTGTTCAACCCGGTCAGCAACGAGCTTTTTTGCGCCCAGCGAGGCGAGGGCGCGCTTCTGAATGGCGATCCCATTCGAGTTTCGGGGATTCGGTCGATGGAAACGAGCCTGGTGGCCACGGGATTCCCCGCGCATAAGCGCGGCGACGTTGGCAATATTCAGTACTACTGGCAGTTCACGCTACGTTCGCACGGAGTACGGCGCGACGGTTCGGCGGCGCTCGATCTTTGCTCGGTGGCGTGCGGGCGGTTCGAGGCTTTCTGGGAGTTTGGACTGAAGTCCTGGGACACAGCAGCGGGAATCTTGATCGCGACGGAAGCCGGCGGAAAAGTAACGGACTTGAGGGGCGCACCGTACACCCCCGGCGGCCCTGACATCCTGGTTACCAACGGACACGTGCACGACGAGATTCAGCGAACCGCTGCGGAAATTGCGGCGATGTCGCTGAAGCTGTAATGCAGATTTCAATTGCTATTTCGACTCGGATTACGAGACGAGACCGCCCGTAACCTGGAGACACCTGCCTTCCGATGCGCGCCGTTGACATCCTCCGCAAAAAGCGCGACGCCGCGGAACTGACTCGCGAAGAAATTGCGTTTTTGGTGGACGGTATCACCCACGCACGAATTCCGGATTACCAAGCCGCCGCATTTCTGATGGCCGTGGTGTGGCGCGGCATGACGCGCGCGGAGCTCGCAGCTCTCACCGAAGCGATGCTGCACTCCGGGACGGTTCTGGACTGGTCGGACTTGCCGGCAGCGAAGGTGGACAAACATTCGACGGGCGGAGTGGGGGACAAGACTTCGCTCGTCGTGGCGCCGATTGTGGCTGCGGCAGGATTATACGTGCCGATGATCAGCGGGCGAGGCCTGGGCCACACGGGCGGGACGCTCGATAAGCTTGAGTCGATCCCCGGGTTTCGCGTAGATCTGAGTTTGGAGAAATTTCGCCGCGTGCTCGAAGCTACCCGCTGCGGGCTAATCGGCCAGACGCCACAGATCGCGCCTGCTGACAAGAAACTGTACGCTCTGCGGGATGTCACTGCGACGGTTGAAAGCCCATACCTAATCACTGCGTCGATCATGAGCAAGAAAATGGCGGAGGGTATCGACGCGCTGGTGCTCGACGTAAAGACGGGCAACGGCGCGTTCATGAAAGATCAAGATGAAGCCGAATATTTGGCTGGATTGATGGTCGAAACCGGGACCAGGATGGGAAAGAAAGTCGTGGCGCTGATCACCGACATGGAGCAGCCGCTGGGACGCAAAGTCGGCAACGCGATGGAAGTGGCGGAGTGCATCGAGATATTGAATGGCGAAGGGCCCAGCGATTTACGTGAGCTCTGCGTCGAGCTTTCGGCGTGGATGCTTGCGCTGGGCGGGCGCGTGAAGCGGGTAGCGGACGGACGCGAACTTGCGGTGGAAATGATTGCTTCCGGACGCGCGCGTGATACATTCCGCGAAGTCGTTCGCATGCAGGGCGGGGATGCACGCGTGGTGGATGATCCGGCGATTTTGCCGCAGGCGAAGTTTACGGCGCGGGTGCATGCGCCTCGTGGCGGGTTTGTAACGCGTATCCAATGCGAACAAGTCGGAATCGCGAGCATGGTATTAGGCGGCGGACGGGAACGGCACGAAGACTCGGTCGATCCAGCGGTGGGGCTGGAAATTCATAAGCGGCTTGGCGATAAAGTGGCCGAGGGTGAGATTCTTTGCACTGTTCATTACAACCAGGACACGCGGCTCGTGCATGCGTTGCGGTTGTTGAACGAAAGCTTCGAGATTGGCCCGAAGGCGCCCGCACCACAGCCGCTGGTGCGAAAAATCATCGGGGCGGAGGGAATCCTGTGAGCGTTTCCGGGGTAGGAAGCAGCGAAAAGGGAGTGTGTCTCGCATGCACCGACTAGTCGGCGTATTGGGTTTGCTCACGATGATGGCGGTGGCGTACCTGATTTCGTCGAACCGGCGCGCGATCCGATTGAAGACAGTCGCCTGGGGTCTTGGGCTGCAAATTGTGTTTGCGTTTCTGGTATTGCGCTGGACGTTTGGCCAACTGATTTTTCAGAAAGCCGGCGCGGGCGTCACCTGGCTGCTGGATTTTTCTTACTTCGGATCGCAATTTTTATTTGGCGACCTGGGCAAGAAAGGTTCGTCCATGGGATTCTTTTTTGCATTCCAGGTGCTGCCAACGATCATTTTCATCGCCGCTGTCTTCGCGTTGCTTTATTACTTCGGCGTGATGCAGGCGGTGATCAAGGTTGCCGCCGTGGTGATGACTCGCCTGATGGGCGCGAGCGGCGCGGAATCGCTGAACGTTGCAGCGAGTATATTCATGGGCCAGACGGAAGCACCGCTCACGATTCGTCCGTATTTGCCGGAAGTGACGAAATCCGAGTTGATGACGATCATGACCAGCGGAATGGCGCACGTGTCCGGCGGAATGATGGCGGCCTACATCGCGTACGGAATCGAAGCGAAGCATTTGCTGGCGGCGGTGATCATGACGGCGCCGGGCACGATTTTGCTTTCGAAGATCATTGTGCCGGAGACAGAAGTTCCGGTGACGTCTGGCCGCGTGGAAATGGCGCCGCTCGAACGGGATACAAACGCGCTGGGCGCAATCTCACGCGGGACGATTGATGGACTGAATCTGGCGGTGAATGTGGGCGCGATGCTGGTCACGTTTATCGCGTTGATTTACCTGGTGGACGGACTTTTTAGCGTGACGCATGGCTTTCTGTTTGCGCACGGAATTGCGTGGTTTCCGTCGAGCGTGGAGCAGATTTTCGGGTATCTATTTTCGCCGGTAGCGTGGGTGATCGGAATTCCCTGGAAAGACTGCCACACGATGGGGAATTTACTGGGACTGCGCATGGTGACCAATGAACTCGTGGCGTTTCAGAGGTTGGGACCGCTGAAGGATTCGATGGATCCGCGATCGTTCACGATTGCCACGTTTGCGCTGTGCGGGTTTGCAAATTTCAGCTCGATTGGAATTCAGATTGGCGGGATCGGCGCGCTCGCACCGAATAAGAAAGCGGACCTCGCGCGGCTCGGGATTCGCGCCATGGCCGCGGGCACGATGGCGAATTTAATGTCAGCGTCCATCGTGGGGATTATGCTGCGATGAGCGCGGCGCGCAAAGCATCAGGGGCTACAGGCAATGTAGAATTCGCGCGAGCGGATCGCGCGGCCAAGTATGTTTTATCGAAGACGAAACTGCGCCCCGTGGTCGCGGTGGTGCTTGGGTCAGGGCTCGGCGCTTTCGCCGACAACTTGACCGACGCGGTGCGAATACCGTACGGAAAAATTCCGGGCTTTCCGCATTCGACGGCAATCGGACATGCCGGGCAGCTGGTGATCGGCAAAGCCGGGACGACAGTGGTTGCAGCGATGCAAGGCCGGGTGCATCTTTACGAAGGTTATTCGGCGAAAGAAGTCGCGTTTCCGATCCGCGTGCTCGGTCGGATGGGGGTTCGCTCGGCGATACTGACCAACGCTGCCGGAGGTATCAACAAGGATTACGGGCAGGGCACCCTGGTGGTGATTCGCGACCACATCAATCTGCAAGGTGCGAATCCGCTGATCGGGCCGAACGACGAACGATTTGGTCAACGATTTCCGGACATGACCACGGCGTATTGGAAGCCATATCGCGACATCGCGCTGGTAGAGGCGAAGCGGCTGGGAATGGAAATTGGCGAAGGTGTGTACGCCGCGCTGGCTGGTCCGAGTTACGAGACTCCGGCGGAAATTCGCTATTTGCGGACGATTGGCGCGGATCTGGTGGGCATGTCCACCGTGCCCGAAGCGATCGCGGCGGCACACATGGGAATTGGGGTGCTGGGAATTTCGTGCGTCACGAATATGGCGGCGGGGGTTTTGGACCAGCCGATTGATCATAAAGAAGTACTGGAAACAGGCGAACGCGTGAAGACTCAATTCATCGCGTTACTGCGCGCGGTGCTGCCGATGATTTCGGCAGACGCCAAACGCGAGACTTGAGGGACACGAGGAAGTTGGCGATGAGCGAATACGATTCGTTGATTACCGCTGCCAGACAAGCGCGCGAAAATGCGTACGCGCCGTTTTCGAATTTTCGCGTGGGTGCGGCGGTGCGGGCGAATTCCGGGCGCGTGTTTACGGGATGCAACGTGGAGAACGCGACGCTGGGGCTCACGTGTTGCGCGGAGCGCGTGGCGATCTTCAAAGCAGTTTCCGAGGGCGAACGCGGATTTGACGCAATTGCGGTTGTAACCGATGTGCCCGGACTGACTCCGCCGTGCGGGGCGTGCCGCCAGATTATCTGGGAATTTTGCGGCGACGTGCCCGTGGTGATGGCGAATCTCGACGGAAAAGTAGAAACCGAAACGGCGGGAAAATTGCTGCCGAGACCTTTTGATGCCTCGTTTCTGTGAAATGATCGCGCCTTCGCCAGGAGAATTTACGGATGCTTCGTTTTGATTCCGATTTTCGGATTTCTCGCGAAAGGGCCGCTTTCCTCAATTGCTCGTTGATCGCGGCTGGGATCGTGTGCGTGCTGCTGTTCGTGGCTCCCATAGCGAGAGCGAAAGAAAAAGTGGATCTGCTCGTGACCAACGGACTGGTAGTGACGATGGATGCGCAGCGGCGGGTGATCAACGATGGCGCGGTGGCGGCGCGCGGCGATTCGATTATCGCCGTAGGAACGGCGACCGATCTGGCATCGAAATACGACGCAGCCAAAGTGATCGATGCGCACGGCGCGATTGTGATGCCCGGCCTGATCAACGGCCATGCCCACGCGGCGATGAGCCTGTTTCGCGGTGTGGCGGACGATCTGGCGCTCGACGAGTGGTTGCACAAATACATCTTCCCTGCGGAAGCGCGCAATGTGACCGAAGACTTCGTCGAGTGGGGAACGCGGCTGAGTCTGCTGGAAATGCTGCGCGGAGGAACGACAACGTACGCTGACATGTATTACTTCGAAGATGTGGTGGCGCGCGTGACCAAGGAAGCGGGAATGCGCGGCGTCCTGAGCGAGACGATCATCGATTTCCCCGCGCCCGACAATAAGACTCCGGCAGAAGCGTTCGTTTACACCCAAAAGTATCTCGACCACTGGAAGGGCGATCCGCTGATCGTTGCCGCCGTGGGGCCGCATTCGATGTACACCTGCTCGGAGAAGACTCTGCAGGATGCGGCAGCTCTCGCGCGCAGGAATCATGCGCCGATTTTAATTCACATTGCGGAGGCGCCCTTTGAACTCGAACAAAGCCGTCAGAAATACGGGCTAAGTCCTGTCGCGTATCTGGAGCGCGCCGGCGTGCTCGGTCCGGAGGTTGTGGGCGCGCACTGCATTTGGGTGAATCAGGCCGACATTGCCGTGCTTGTGCAGGAGGGCGTCGGCTGCGAATTTAATCCATCAAGCAATATGAAAACGGCCGCCGGCGTAATGCCGGCGATTGAGATGTTGGCGGCCGGGGAAGCGGTCGGACTTGCTACCGATGGCGCGGCCAGTAACAACAATGAAGACATGTTCGAAGAAATGGACCTGGGGGCGAAACTGCAGAAAGTCTCGCGGATGGATTCGCGGGCTTTGCCCGCCGAACAGCTGGTCGCCATGGCGACGATCACGGGCGCGCGCGCCCTGCACATGGAGAAGCTCGTTGGATCGCTGGAAACCGGCAAGAAAGCGGATTTGATTTTAGTCGATACGACGTCTCCTCACGCGACGCCTATGTACAATGTGTATTCGGCGCTGGTTTACTCGCTCAAAGCAAGCGACGTGAGGACGGTCGTAATCGGCGGAAGGGTTGTAATGGAAGACCGGAGGATGTTGACGCTGGATGAAGCCGCGATTCTGACGAAGGCTCAGATTTACAAAGAGCAGGTGCAACGATCGCTGGCTGCGGCACCCTCCGCGTCAAATTAGGAAGGCAACTGCAGTTCTGAAGTTGCGCCACGACATTCCCGACGGAACACACCTGCAATACGCTTCGTTCTTTTGGCAAATCCGTGTTCTTCACTCGGGTTTCTTCGACGTACGAGAACGCTGAAGCTTCAAAGCGGTCGAACGGAGTGTTTCTGGAATGTTTTTGTTGCCGCAAAGGAATTTCAGGTCAATGGGAGTAAGGCGCGGCAGCAGGTGGAGTGAGATGTCCAGAGGGGTTTTCGGGTTCTTGGTGAGATTTTTGGCGACCACGTAATTTTTCACCATGTTGCGGTTGTTGGCGATGATCCGCAGCACTTCCGTCGAAACGTTGGCCATCGCGGCGAAACTTTCCACTTCCAAATCGGTCAGCCGCGGTGATTGCAGTACGCCGCGCTGGACGATTTTGTTCGGGTCGCGAATCAGCAGCATGCGCTCTTCGCGGCCGCCTTTAACGGCAAGCTGAATTCGCTGAACGACGTTCATCTGCGAGACTCTCTGCAACAGAGTCATGCGTTTCTTCTTGTCGGGTACGATTTCCTCGGCGGCGAGTTCGATGTCTTGCACGGGCAGCGGAACGTTCGTGTCGATTTCGCTGAGAAGCTCTTGTTGCTCCGCGGTAGCGGCCGAGGAAGCGGCCAGCGCCGAGCCGAGATCGGGATCTGAACTCAGCCGATCGAGATTATCGAGTAGGGATTGAATGCCGTTGCTGGAAAGCAATGGCGCGAGCGGCGTCAGGACGTCCACGGGGCTTGCCGCGTTTTTTGCGAGCGCATCCGCGATGCCCGGCATGTCGCCGAGGGCATCGGCGCAATAGTCGAAAAGGCGCGGGTCGGCGTCCGCCCGTCCCAGCGCGGCGATAAAGGCGGACACCGGCAAATCGAGAAGTTGGCTGTGGGCGCTTTGCGCGATTTCGTCCGACGGATCGGCGGCGAGCACGGCAAGCAGCTCGGCGCGGTTTTCCGGCGACATTTTCGAGTCCGTAGCGCAGACAGAGTTTTTTTGCTCGAGAGTTGCAGTGCCGGCAAGAATCGCGGCGCGGAGTTCGGCGCTAATGCTGCACCGCGGCGGGAAGGTTTGGATCCTTCGAAATCAGCTCTTCGAAATCCGGCTGAGCGTCCGCTGCGCTTAGAATCTTCCGAGAGCCGTCGAAATAATACGTATCGGACGAGGCCTTATGAAGGCGAGCAGCAATTTTCGGTCCGAGATAATGCACGGCGAGTAGGATCGCCGCAACAATCACCAGTACGACGCCTACCAACGCGGCAATCCTGCCCCACATCGGCTCGGATTTGTCCGGAGCATCCCGTACAACGCCGGGCTCGGGGCGGCCTTTGGTCTGAAGAGCGTATTCGGAAACCAGGTTGTCTTCGTCGAGTCCCAGGTAGTGGGCGATGGCTCGGATAAATCCGCGATTGAAAACGCCCCCGGGCAACTTGTCCCACTGTTCGTTTTCCAAAGCTTCGAGAAAACGAGGAGCGATACGCGTGGCGGAGGAAATCTCTTCCAGAGAGACTCCCCGCATTTCACGTTCGCGTTTTAGATGTTCGCCGAAAGGTGTTGAAGGCATCCGCAGGAGCTCGCAAGACTAAGAAAAATATAGGCGTTGGGGCGAGGCCTGTCAATCTTATCGGAAGACGGGCGCTCGGAATACCCCGTTGGGCTTTCGGCAAGTGTGCCGCCAAGAGCGTTGCAGTTCGCCGAAACCGTTCCCTATAATGACGAGAGTGGCCAACGACTCTCCAGAACCGAAAATCGTAGCTCCGTTCGCAACGGTGCGCAAGGCGCCGGACGGGAAGCCGTTTGACGGCGTGGAACGCCGCCGCTCGGCGGGTCCGCCCGTGAGTATTCCCATTTTCCCTGAGATCCAGGAAGCCAACGAAGTCACCGTATTTCATGAGCTCGGGAAAGCTCTCACTTCGTCCCTGCAGCTGGATCAGGTGTTGCGCACGATCATGGAAAAGATTAACGAGGTGTTGAGGCCGGACACCTGGTCTCTGCTGCTGATGGATCAGGAGCGCGAGGAGCTTTATTTTCAGATCGCAACCGGAAAGGGATCCGAAGCACTGAAAGACGTTCGCATTAAAGTAGGGCAAGGACTGGCAGGGTGGGTCGCAAAGGCCGGCGAAGTGGTGGTGGTTCCGGACACGAGCAAGGATTCGCGATTCTTCGGCAGCGTGGATGAAAAAACGAAGATGGAGACGCGGTCCATCGTCGCAGTTCCGGTGCGCTTCCGCGATCAGTGCCTGGGCGTAATCGAATTGATCAACTGCATGGGCCCGGAAGGTTTCAGCAAGCGCGATCTCGCATTGCTGGAGGCGCTGGCAGACTACGCCGCGATTGCGATTGAAAACGCGCGGCACGTGCAGCGAATCCACGAGCTGACGATCACCGACGATTGCACCACGCTATACAACGCGCGGCATCTGAATTTCATGCTCGACACCGAAATCTACCGGTCCCATCGTTACGCGTTTGAATTTTCGCTGATCTTTATCGACCTCGATCATTTTAAGCAAGTCAACGACACGTACGGACATCTTGTCGGATCGCGACTACTGGCGGAAATCGGGCAGGCAATCAAAGACAAATGCCGGCTGATCGATCTGGCGTTCCGGTACGGAGGCGATGAGTTTGTGGTCTTGTTGCCGCAAACGTCGAAGGAAAATGCGTTGGGCGTAGCCCGGCGCCTTCACAAACTGATTCGCGAAGCCGTTTGGCTGAAGGACACCGGCGTGAATGTGCATGTGACTGCCAGCGTCGGTGTGGCTGCATACCCGTCGGATTCGCGGACGAAAGCCGAGTTGCTGCATCTCGCGGACGAGGCGATGTACCTGGTAAAAAACACCACGCGCGACAGCGTAGCCGCGAACGGTATGGGAATCGTCGCACAAGGCCAGAATTGAGGCGCTCTTAAGGATTTGGTGTTCGCGGCAGTTTCTCCGAGTTGTTCCCCGATGTGCACTCTCCTATACTGAGTTTCGAAGAGATTCCCTAAGGACCAAACCGCTTTGCAGAATCAGCAAGCAGCCCGCTACGCACGCTGGGCGGCCTGGGCCGCCGCGGCGATCGCGCTCGTGGTAGTCGGCGTTTTCGCCAAGCACGCGATTCAAGAAGCTCGAGCGCGGCATTTTCAGCCAAAACCGATCGCCTCCGCCGTTGAGCAGCAGTCCAACGAATTTTCATTTTCCAAGATCGACCAGAACGTCACGATCTTCACGGTGCGCGCCGCGAAAGCCACGGAATATAAGGAACAGAATCAGATGGTTCTGCAGGACGTGTGGATCACCATCTTCGGGCGTTCCGGCGATCGCAACGATAATATCCACACCAGCGAATGCAGCTATCAACCGAAAGAAGGATCGATCCATTGCCAAGGCGCGGTGCAGATCGATCTCGCCAGCAAAAATCTTCCCGCGCAAACGGAGGATCCGAAGTCGATTCAGATTACGACCAGCAATTTGTCGTTCAATAAAGCCAGCGGAGAGGCGTCCACGCCGGAGCCCGTCGAATTCACGTTCGCGCAAGGGCACGGGCATGCGGTGGGCGTGACGTACAGCACCGAGACATCGGTCGTCGTGCTCCAGCAGAACGTTACGATGGAATTGAATCCTTCGCAGAAATCCGGCGGCCTGGCGATCTCTGCGACGGGCGGAAGCCTCGTAATTCATCGAAACGAACGGAGGGTGGAGTTGATGGCGCCCGCCGAAGTGAAGCAAGGCAGCCGGATTCTCGATAGCCAGCAGATCACGATTGAGCTCGACGAGAATTTCAAAGCGCAGCGCGCAGTGGCCGAGGGACATCCGACGCTACGTTCCTCCGATCCGACAGGTCAGTTCTCAGCAAGCGCGAATCAGTTTGAAGCGGCGCTCGATCCGGCAGGATGGATTCAGCGGATCGCAGGCGACGGAGCCGTAACCGGAATGCAGCGGACGCGCACGGGCACGAATCATTTTGCCGCCGCGAAGGTTTCTTTCGACATGGAACCGGAGCACAACGCGGTGAAAACGATGAACGCAACCGGTGGAGTGGCGGTTGACTCCGCGGATGCGACGGGCTCGCGGGCGTTGAAGACCGAGGCGCTGCTCGTTCGTTTCGCCGCGGCGACGCCCTCCACTTCCAGAACCAGCGCGCCCGCTTTCACCTCTGAGCCGCGCAGAATTGAGAGCGCCGAGACACTCGCTCCGGCGACGATTGAGATGAAGAGCGGAAACGAAGCAACAACCTTGCGGGCGAAGCGATTCGTCACGCGCTTCAACACCGCCGGAAAACTCGATCAGCTTTTGGGACACCTCGACGTGCAGATCACGCGACAAATCGGCGCATCGGCTCCTCAAGTGACGACGTCGGCCGAGTTGGCGGCCTCCTTCGATTCGGCTGGGCAATGGAGCACTCTCGACCAGTCGGGAAACGTCAAATTCCAACAGAACGACCGCCAGGCAACTGCCGCCACGGCGCACTTGGTTCGGGCGACAGACATGATTACGCTCACGGGTTCACCGGTTCTGTCCGACGCCATGAGCCGCACTTCGGCCGGCAATGTCGTTATCAACCAAAGGTCGGGAGAGATTCAAGCCACCGGAGGTGTTCTCTCTACGTATTTGTCCGGCGCTAAAAACACTTCGATGAATTTGGGCGATGGGCCGGGTCATGTTTCCTCGGATAAGCTGACGGGCTCGAATACAACCGGCCACGCCGTGTATTCAGGACACGCCCGGCTGTGGCAGGGCGATTCCGTGCTCGACGCTCAACAAATCGAGCTGTGGCGGGATGAAAAGAAGATGCAGGCCACAGGCGGCGTCGTAGCCGTGTTTCAGCAGGCGAGCGGCCCCGGAGTCGCTTCGTTCGGGACGAAGCCCGCCAGCGGCGAACAAACGAAGCCCTCGACGGCGTCTGGACCGACGCTGTGGCACATCCGCGCGCCCATGCTGACCTACTGGAGCGACGCGGGCAGGGCGCACCTGGAGACAGGCGTTCGCGCCGAATCGCAGCAAGGATCGATGGATTCAAAGACATTGGATGTGTATCTAACGCCCCCATCGGCGGCGATTGGCGCTCCGACGGGTCGCAACGAGGTGAGCGCTGCTTCCGGAGGGCTGGCCGGCGCATCGGGCGGTAACAGACAGATGGATAAGGCCTTAGCGCAAGGCGCGGTAATCGTGCGGCAGGGCGATCGACGAGCGACGGCGGAACAAGCCCTGTACACCGCAGCCGACGGGAAATTTATCCTTTCTGGGGGGCAGCCGACCATTATTGATGCCTCTAGCGACACAACGACGGGCCATTCGTTGACCTTCTTTGTAGCGAATGATACGATTTTGATTGATTCGCAGGAAGGTTCGCGCACGCTGACCAAGCACCGAGTCGAGAAATGAACCTGCATGTTGAAACTACAGGCGTCCGATCTCACGAAGGCGTACAAGGGTCGTAAGGTCGTAGACAACATAAGCCTGGAGATTCACCAGGGTGAAGTGGTTGGGCTGCTCGGGCCGAACGGTGCAGGAAAGACCACGACGTTTTACATCCTGGTTGGACTCGCCCGTCCGGACTATGGAAGAGTCTCACTGGATGGCGAAGATATCACCGATCTTCCCATGTATCTCCGTGCCCGCAGCGGCATCAGCTACCTCCCGCAAGAACCTTCTGTATTTCGCAAACTGACTGTCGAAGAAAATTTACTCGCGGTTCTGGAGACTTTGCCGATTACTCCGGAGCAGCGACGCGACCGCGTGGAAGAGTTGCTCGCGCAGATGGGGTTGGAAGGGCTACGGCAGAGCCGGGCGTATGTTCTGTCCGGCGGGGAACGGCGCAGGCTGGAAATCGCGCGCTCGCTGGTTTTGTCGCCTTCCTTCGTTTTGCTGGACGAGCCGTTCGCTGGAATCGACCCGCTGACGGTGGTGGATATTCAGAAGATTATTGCGGATCTGAGTACAGCCGGAATCGGAGTACTGGTGACCGACCACAATGTACGCGATACGCTGGCAGTTACCAATCGCGCCTACATCATCAACGACGGCAAGATTCTGTTTGCGGGAACTCCCCGAGAGCTTTCCGAAAACGCGGAAGTACGGCGCATTTATCTGGGAGAAGGTTTCAGGCTGAATTAAGCGCATATGAACTGGCTCGCACCTAAACTTAGCCTTCGCGTCGCTCAGAAGCAGATTCTGACGCCGGGCCTCGTTCAGATGGTCAGCGTGCTGGCGCTGAACCGGCTCGAGCTGCGGGACATGATCACACAGGAGATCATGGCGAATCCCGTGCTGGACGAAGTGACCGAAGAAGGCGCCGCGGCGACGGATAGCTACCAGGACGAAGCCTTCCTGAAAAAAGAGACGGAGAAAGTGCCGGAGACCGAAGGCGCCAATCCGTTTGACGAGTTCGATTTCGGTTCCTTCTTCACGCAGTACCTGGATGTCGGCGCCGAGCGGCAGGCGAGCAGTGAACGCGAAGACATCGAGCGTCCGTCTTTTGACAAGTTTCTCTCCTCAGCCCAAAATCTCGCGGATCATCTGGAATGGCAGCTCAGCGTGAGCATTTGCACGGAAGTGGTGCGCAAGATCGCCGAATCGATCGTCGGCAACCTGGATGAAAACGGCTACTTGACGGCGACACTCGACGAAATCGCGGCGGCCGGAAACTACTCCATGGACGACGTGGAAGAAGCGCTCGCCATGGTCCAGGAATTCGATCCTCCCGGCGTAGGCGCGCGCGACCTGCAGGAATGCCTGATGATCCAGCTCAAGCTGGTGGATCCGCAGAACACGCTTGCGCAGCAGATCATCGCCGAGCATCTGAAGCTTCTGCAGAACAATCAGCTGAAGGAAGTAGCGCGCGCGTTGAACCGTCCCGTGGAACTGGTGAAACGCGCGGTGGACGTTATCAAGCGCCTCGACCCCAAGCCCGGATCGCGTTACAACCACATCGAACCGAGACTGGTCGAGCCGGACGTGCAATTCCGCAAGGTTGATGGCGAGTGGCAGGCGTTGATGAATGATGACGACCTGCCGCAGCTTCGGCTGAATCCGATGTATCGCCGGTTACTGGCGCGCGATGCCGCCGATCGCGACGTTCGCAATTATGTGAAAGAGCGTTTCACCGCTGCGATTCAGTTGATGAAGAATATTGAACAGCGCAAGCACACCATCCAGCGTGTGTGCCTTTCGATTTTGCGCCGGCAGGGCGATTTTCTGGATTATGGCGCCGACCATTTGAAGCCGATGATGATCAAGGAAGTTGCCGAAGAAGTCGGCGTGCATCCTTCGACCGTGAGCCGCGCGGTCGCGAATAAGTACGTGCACACCCCGCAGGGTGTTTTGGAGCTCCGTTATTTCTTTAGCGAATCGGTGAACGGTCCGCAGGGCAGCGAGATGTCGCTGCTTTCGCTAAAGCGCCGCGTGAAAAAGATGATTGAGGATGAAGACACCGCCCATCCGCTGACCGATGAACAGATCACCAAACGCCTGAGCGAAGAAGGCATCCAGGTGACGCGCCGCACCGTGGCGAAGTACCGCGAAGACCTCCGCATTCCCAGCACGCACCGAAGACGAGTGAAGGCTTAGTACGCCGACCGTGGCCCGCCGCCCCAGACCCGCCAAACGAGACGCACGGCAGTTGGTCCTGCTAACCGGCCTATCCGGCTCCGGAAAAGGCTCGGTCCTGAACACCTTTGAAGACCTGGGCTACTACTGCGTGGACAATCTTCCTGTCGCGCTGATTCCCACATTCAGCGAACTGTACGGCGAGGGCTCCGGCGAAATCGAACGCGCTGCGTTGCTGGTGGACGCGCGCGAGGGCGCTCAGATCGAAAAGCTGCCGGGAATTTACCGCAAGCTCTCCGCCGACCATCCGGCCACGCTGGTTTTCATCGAAGCGAGCGACGATGCGCTGATGCGCCGGTTCAGCGAAACGCGGCGGCCCCATCCGCTGGGCCACCACCAATCCATTGCCGAAGGCTTGCGCGAAGAGCGGCGGCGCATGGCGCCGATTCGCCGGATCGCGGACGTGATCATCGATACCACGAAGTTCAACGTTCACGAATTACGCCAATTCGTGATAGACCGGTTCCAGAATTTGGACAAGCGGCCCTTGTTGGTTTCGGTCGTCAGTTTCGGGTTCCGGTACGGAATTCCCGCGGACGCCGATCTGGTGTTTGACGTCCGGTTTTTACCGAATCCCCATTTCATTCCGAAGCTCCGGCCATTCAGCGGAAAAGATCCGCGCGTGGCGCGGTACGTCCGGTCGTTCCCGCAAACAAAAGAGTTCATGCGGCGGATTGAGAGCCTGCTGCTGTATCTGATCCCGCACTACATTCGCGAGGGCAAGAGCTACCTGACGGTCGCGATAGGATGCACCGGCGGCCGGCACCGATCGGTCGCGTTGGCCGAATCGCTGCGCCGTACCCTCAAGAAGAAAAAGTACGCCGCGAAAGTGGTGCATCGCGACATCGATAAGACCACGACTTAGATTTTGCAGGGAAGCTTCGGTTCGGAGAATTGCGCCTTGGCGAGCGTGGCAAGCACGGAAATTCAAAACACAAAGAACCTGGCGGTCATGACGCAGTCGCAGGAGTTTCGCCGCCTGCTGCGTTTCCTCGCGCCTTACACGGGCTTGCTGGCCTTCGGCGTAATTCTTATGGCCGTGATGGGCGCTGCGGACGCCTTAATCGCGTTCGCGCTCCGTCCGGCGCTAGACGTGGTGCTGAATCCGCAGTCAACGCTGCAGCAATTGACTCTGTTTCAGGTCCCCGGCCACGCGGCGTTTACTCTGAACCAGCTCGTTCCGTCTCGGGTGAAGCACGTTTGGTCGGTTTTCGCACTCGCGCTGCTTTTCATTTTCATCGTGAAGGCCGTCGCGGAATACTTCGGCGGGACCCTGATCCAATACGTGGGGCTTTCCGGCATCACGGACCTGCGCAACAAGGTGTACCGCACCGTTCTGCAGCAGCCGGTCGGATTCTTCCATTCGAATCCCGTCGGACGAGTCATGTCCGCGCTGATCAACGATGTGGAGCAATTACGAAGCGCCTTCTCCGACTACCTCGCGGATTTCTTCCGGCAAATTTTCAGCTTGATCGCATTTGTCACAGTGCTGCTGGTGATTGACTGGCGGATGGCGGTCGGTTCCGTGGTGCTTGTTCCGCTCGTCGTATTGCCGGTCGGACGGTTGGCGCGGCGGATTCGGCGATCGACGGAGGACAGCCGCGCGCGGCTGGCCGATCTGAGCCAGATCCTGCAAGAGACGATCAGCGGAAACCGCGTCGTCAAAGCGTTCGGCATGGAAAATTTCGAAATCCGGAAATTCCGCGAAGCGTCTCGAAGCCTTCGCCGCGAGAATATGCGCTGGATTCGTTCGCTGGCCGCAACGAGCCCCCTGATGGATATTTTGGGCGCCGTCGTGATTTCGATGATTATTTTCTTCGCGCGCGGCGAAATCAAAGCCGGGCGGATGTCGATCGGGTTGTTCGGCGCTTTCACCTACGCGCTTTTCAAGGCCTACGAACCGGTGAAGCGCATCGGATCGATATATCAGCTGTTCGTGCAGTCGCTGGGAATTTCGGCGCCGGTCTTTTCGTTTTTAGACCTGCCCGAAGAGGAGATGGATTCGCCGCAGGGCAAGACGCTTGCGCGCATATCGACGAGCGTCGAATTCGATGGCGCAAGTTTCGTGTATGACGACGGCGACGCGCCTACGTTGAAGAATATCGATCTCAATGTCCGGGCGGGGGCCGTCGTAGCGATTGTCGGTTCGAGTGGAGCCGGCAAGACCACTCTGGTAAACCTGTTGCCAAGATTCTATTCGCCGACGACGGGGTCCGTGCGTATCGATGGGATTGACTTGCGGGATGTGACGCTGCGTTCGCTGCGCGAGCAGATGGCGATCGTGACGCAGGAAACGATCCTTTTCAACGACACGATCTGGAATAACCTGTGCTACGGCCGCCCGAACATGCCGGAAGACAAAGTATTCGCCGCGGCCAAAGCGGCGCTGGCCCACGATTTCATCATGCAGATGCCGAAAGGCTATCAAACCGAAATCGGCGACCGCGGCCAGCGGCTGTCGGGGGGACAGCGACAACGTATCGCCATCGCGCGCGCGTTGCTGAAAGATGCGCCGATCCTGATTCTGGACGAAGCTACGTCCGAACTGGATTCGGAATCTGAAATGATGGTGCAAAGCGCGCTGAATAACCTGATGTCCGGCCGCACCGTTTTTGTGATCGCGCACCGGCTTTCAACTATTCGCCGCGCCGACTTGATTGCTGTGCTGGAAGGAGGCACAATTCGCGAGCGTGGAACGCACGATGAGTTGCTCGAGCGCCGAGGATTGTACGCGCGGCTGTATGACATGCAGTTTCGCGATGCCGATCCAGTCTCGCGGACAG
This sequence comes from uncultured Acidobacteriota bacterium, assembly GCA_963785585.1. Classification (GTDB taxonomy): domain Bacteria; phylum Acidobacteriota; class Terriglobia; order Acidiferrales; family UBA7541; genus Palsa-295. The sequence goes on along the minus strand of CAWAVW010000004.1, from coordinate 2,683,592 downwards.
CCGCCACCGAGTAGCGTGAAGTTCGAATTTCGTAATCACCTAAGGAAATGACGACTGCGACCCCAAAACCGGCGATCGCCGCTCCACACGCCCCCGAAGCGCAGAAGGGCACAACCCATTCGTTGCGATCCATGACCGGTTACGCGCAGGCGCGCGTCGAAGCGAAGGGCTGGAGCCTTCGCGTAACGCTACGCAGCGTCAACCACCGGTTCCTGGATTTGCAATTTCGGATCCCCGAAGGCTTTGAATCGCTCGAGCCGAAAATCCGGCAGACCCTTCGGGAGCGCGTGCGGCGCGGCCATTTAGATGTGACGGTGCACTACGAGGTTGGTGGTCCGGCAGCGGTTGGCGTAAATGAAGAGGTCGCGGCAGCGTACTTGCAAGCCGTGAACTCGCTGCGCAAGAAATTCGAAATTCGCACCGAGCCCGATATCGCAGCGATTTTCCGACTGCCCGGCGTGATCGGCGCGGCAACGCGCGCGCACGAAGATCAGTTCGCGGAACTCGAGGGCGCGGTGATGGCTTGCCTGGGCGAAGCTCTGGAAAAATTGGCGAGAATGCGCGAAGTCGAGGGAAATCACCTGCGGATTGAAATGTCGGCCCGTCTGACAAAAATCAACGAGCTGGCGAGTCGCGTGTCTGTGCTGGCGGAGCAAGCGCGACCGGCCTTCGCGCAGAGGCTTTCTAAGCGCTTGCAGGAATTGCTGGGCGAATCGCAAATCGACCCGGTTCGGCTCGCTCACGAAGCGGCGCTGGCCGCGGAACGCAGCGATGTAACCGAGGAATTGGCGCGGTTGGGCAGCCATGTGCAACAATTCGAGGCTCTGCTTTCCGGCGCTCCGGACGCGGGGAAGAAGCTCGATTTCCTGTTGCAGGAAATGCAGCGCGAAGCAAACACGCTGCTATCGAAATCGCCGGGCACCGATGCGGAAGGAATTCAGATCACGCAGGATGGCCTGGAAATAAAATCCGAGATCGAAAAATTGCGCGAACAAGTGCAGAACATCGAATGAAGCAGGCCGAACCTCTGGTTTTGATCGTGTCCGGGCCTTCGGGCTCGGGCAAATCGACGCTGGTCAAAAAGCTCTTGGAGCTTCCCGGCATTCAGTGGTCTGTGTCGTACACAACACGGGCCCCGCGTGCTACGGAAACCAACGGGGAGTGGTACAATTTCATTTCCGAGCCGGAATTCGAGCAGATGGTGGCCCGGGGCGAATTCTTGGAATACGCCCAGGTATTCGGCAAGAATTGGTATGGAACGCCGAAACGTTGGCTCGACGAAGCAAAGCAAAAAGGTTTTGATCTGGTTTTAGAAATTGACGTGCAAGGCGCGTTGCAGGTGCGGCGTAAATTGCCGGGGTCGGTCGCGATTTTTGTGTTGCCTCCGTCGCGGCAGGATTTGGAAAAAAGAATCCGGGCGCGGGGGCAGGATTCGGAAGACGAAATTCACCGGCGCCTGGATCGCGCGCGGGAAGAAATGCTCAGCTACAGCAGTTACGATTTTGCGGTTATTAACGACGATCTGGAACGGGCCGGACAGCAGATTCAAGCGGTGGCGCTGGGTTCCCGTTGCAGAATTGCCAGGAACGAAGAACGAATTCGCGAAATCTTGAAGTCCTTTGGAGGCTGATCTTCCATGGCCGTTCTTAAAGATGCACCCGAAAGCCAGTTTGCGTATGTAGTGGTCGTAGCGCGCCGCGCGCGCCAATTGCTGATCGGCGGCCGCCCGATGGTCGATAACCCGAAGTCCCGCAAGACCACGCGGATCGCGGAAGAAGAGTTGAACCGGGGACTGCTGGAGTACGATGCGCCGCACCTGAACGCGGACTCCCTCGAAATCGACAAGGAAGAAAAGAAGCGGAAGTAGGCGACCGCGAGCCACCGTATGCGAATTGCGCTGGGCGTTACCGGGGGAGTCGCGGCGTATAAGGCCGCGGAGTTGGTTCGCCGGCTGCAGCAGGAAAAGCTGGGCGTGCAAGTGGTCATGACGCGCGGCGCCCAGGAATTCATCACTCCTCTCACCTTTGCGGCACTCACCGGGCAAAAAGTAATCACCGATTTGTTTTCCACGGCGGGCTCCGCTCCTGCCAATGTCGAAAGCGCGATCGAACACATTGCCGTCGCTCAACGCATTGACCTTTTGGTTGTGGCTCCCGCAACGGCTGACATCCTTGGAAAATTTGCGCACGGGATTGCCGAGGATTTCCTCGGCACGTTGTACCTCGCGACGAAAGCACCAGTTGTCGTCGCTCCCGCGATGAACGTGAACATGTGGGAGCATCCGGCGACCCAGGCAAACCTTTCGGTGTTGCGTAGCCGCGGCGTGCACGTGGTTGACCCGGACGACGGTTATCTGGCCTGTGGAATGACGGGTGCGGGCCGGCTGGCGTCCACCGAATCGATCGCGAAAAAAGTTTGCGAAGTGCTGGGCTTGCGACACGACCTCGACGGCCAGACTGTTTTGGTAACGGCCGGACCGACCTGTGAAGACATCGATCCGGTGCGATTTCTCACCAATCGGTCGTCGGGGAAAATGGGTTATGCCCTGGCAGAGGCCGCACAGCGCCGAGGGGCGCGGGTGATCCTGGTGAGCGGACCGTGCGATCTGAAAGTGCCGGATGGCGTGGATTGGGTTCCGGTACGGAGCACAACCCAGATGCATGACGTGGTGCGCGACCGTGCACGAGAAGCGAGCATGGTGATCATGGCGGCGGCGGTATCGGACTACCGGCCTGCGACTCCCCAGAAACACAAGATTAAGCGCGAGGGTGCGTACACGCTTGAACTGGAACCCACGACCGACATCCTTGCCGAGCTTGGCCGCGAAAAGGGATCGCGCATTTTGGTGGGATTTGCCGCAGAGACCGATTCGGTAGCCGAACATGCGCGCGGGAAACTGGCCCGCAAATCGGCGGACATGATCGTAGCCAACGACGTAACGCAGGAAGGCGCGGGCTTCGATACCGACACGAATATCGTCACTTTATATCGGCGGGATGGCCGCGAGTTTTCACTGCCGAAGTTGAGCAAGTTCGACGTAGCAAACCGAATCTTCGATCACGTGCTGGAAATTCAGAAACAATCCAAGTAGATTCTCAGGCGGAGGAAGCGCATGGATCCGTCGAAGCGTGCCCGTGTGGAAGCGCAGGTCGCGGAGTGGCTGCGTTACGGCGACGATCTGGGGCTGGGTCCGTTTTACCGCGACCGCACCACCGGTGACGGAATGCATGAGTCAGTTCCAGCCGTACAAGTTTCGCCGGCACACATCGAAGATTCTCCCGCACAGGAATCCGTCGAAATGGCCCCAGTGAAGAAGAGCGAAGCGATCGCGGCGCCGGCATTTCCGGTGATCGGCGGCTCGAATTTATTTGAAGGCATGGACCGCGTGGAAGGCGACACACTGGCCGCGATTCGTGAATTCATTGGCGACTGCACGCGATGCAAGCTGCACAAGGGGCGGAATAAGATTGTTTTCGGGGTAGGGAATCCGAAGGCAGACCTGGTTTTCGTCGGTGAAGGACCCGGGCGCGACGAAGACATGCAAGGCGAACCTTTCGTTGGCCGCGCTGGAAAATTGCTGACGCAAATGATTGAAGCGATGTCGTTGCGGCGCGAAGATGTTTATATCGCGAACGTGGTGAAATGCCGCCCGCCCGAGAATCGCTTGCCGGAGAAGGACGAAATCGCGACCTGCTCGCCCTTTTTGATGCGGCAGCTCGACGTGATTCGCCCGAAGGTGATTTGTTGCCTGGGAAGCTGTTCGGCGCAAACACTGCTGCAGACGACGCAAGGCATTTCGAAGTTCCGGGGGGAATGGTTTGAGTTTCGCGGCGCGAAATTGATCGCGACGTATCATCCAGCCTACCTGCTGAGAAATCCGAGCGCCAAGGGCGAAGTCTGGAAGGACCTGCAGAAAGTGATGGCCGTGTTAGGTCTGAAGCCGAGAAAGAAATAGCTTGGTCACTCTTCGCCGTCCAGGCATATCTGTCCCAGGCGTCCTCGCTTAAGTCACTGCGCCACCGCTGTTACACTAGTCGTCTCCGATGAAAAGAAAATACTGCGACGTCGCTCTCGCTGTGCCGCTGCGCTCGACGTTTACGTACGCCGTGCCCGATGCGCTTAGCGGTCAGGAGCTCATCGGACGGCGCCTTCTGGTTCCGTTTCGCAATAAGCCGGTAGTTGGCGTGGGAGTCGCGACCTCCGACGTTGCGCCGGACGTAAAACGAATCCGTGAGATCGCGGGAGTGTTGGACGCGGTTCCGGCCCTACCGGGTATGCTGCTGGAGCTCGGGCAGTGGATGAGCCGCTATTATGTGGCGCCCATCGGCGAGACCCTTCGCGCGATGCTTCCACCGGAAACTCAGCTGCGGCACGATCGCGAGTACTGGATCACCGAGACCGGTCGCGCCTACCTGCTGGCACTGATCGGAAATGAAGAAAACACTGATGTCGAGAAGGTCGAGTTGGCGTTTTTGCGAGCGTTCCAGAAATCGGATGATGGCGAGCGCGTCGTGGCATCCTCCCGAGTGCGTCGGTTGCCGGAGGGCGAAATCGCGGCCGAGCAGTTTGTTCGGCGCGGCATCCTGGCGGCACGCGAAGTCCTGAAGACGCGGAAAACACGCACGCAGAAAATCGTAGCGTGGAACGATGCCGCAACGACGGAGCCCACAAACGAGATCGAAACGCGAGTGCGCGAAATTCTGACGGCGACACGGGGCCCCTTGCCATGGAAATTGCTCGTGGAGCAGTCGGGCGCAAAGCCTTCGGCTCTGGCGCGCATGGAAAAAGCGGGCCAGGTGCGCACCTGGGAAGAAGCGATCACCACCGAAGAAGACACGTGGGACACGGATTTCATTCCACCCGCGAACGTTTTAAACGATGAGCAAAAACATGCGCTCGCCGAAATCTGGCGCTGGATTGTGGCCGGGAAGTTCGAAGCGGCGCTCCTTCACGGCGTAACGGGTAGCGGCAAGACCGAAGTGTATTTAGGCGCGGTAGAGGCGGCGCTGTCGAGAGGCAAGACGGCGATCATCCTGGTGCCCGAGATCGCGCTTACGCTCTGGGTCGGGCGACTGGTACGCGCAAAATTCGGCGACAAAGTTGCAGTTCTGCACAGCGGCTTGCCGGACGTAGAGCGCGCGCGTGAATGGTGGCGAGTGCGGCGGGGCGAAGCGAGCGTTGTGGTTGGCACACGATCCGCCGTGTTCGCTCCGCTGAAAAATCTTGGCTTGATTATCGTCGACGAAGAGCAAGAGAGCAGCTACAAGCAGGAGGAAACGCCGCGCTATAACGGGCGCGACACAGCGGTTTACCGGGCGCACCTGGAAGGCGCCGTGGTGCTGCTGGGTTCGGCGACTCCGTCGCTCGAGACCTATCACAATGCGCGCGCCGGAAAGTATAAGTTGCTGGAATTAAAATCGCGCGTGGCGAACCGCCCGCTGGCGGACGTGCGCGTGGTGGATCTGCGCGAGGAATTCCGGCGTGCTCACAAAGCCGCGCCGGTGTCTGAATCCTTGCGTTCGGCCATCGCGCTGCGACTGGAAGAAAAAACGCAAGCGATGGTGCTGATCAACCGGCGGGGATATTCGTGGTCAAGCCTGTGCAGAAGCTGCGGTGCATTCGTCCAGTGCGAGAATTGCAGCATCGCGCTTACGTATCACAAGGACCGCCAATGCCTTGAGTGCCATTACTGCGGCTATACGGTTCGTCCGCCGAAGCAATGCCCGAAATGCCGGGGTGAGTACATGTATTTCGTCGGAGATGGCTCCGAGCGCGTGGAGGAATATCTGCGCGAGCAATTTGCAAGCGCGCGGATTGCTCGGCTGGACCGCGACACGGTACGAACCAAGACCGAATACCAGAAGGTGCTGGGCGCATTTGCGGCGGGCGATTCTGACGTGCTGGTGGGAACGCAAATGGTAGCGAAGGGCCATGACTTTCAGCGAGTCACACTCGTGGGCGTTGTGGCTGCCGATTTGGCGCTGGGCCGACCGGATTTTCGCGCGGCCGAAAAGACGTTCCAATTATTGACGCAGGTCGCCGGGCGCGCGGGCCGCGGTGAGCTCGCCGGTGAAGTGTTGGTGGAGACGCATTACCCCGAGCACTACGCGATTCAACATGCGGCGAAACAGGAGTATGAGCCTTTTTACGAGAAGGAAGCCCATTTCCGCAAGATGCTGCACTACCCGCCGTTCACGGCGCTCGCCAGCGTGCTGATCCGCGACAAGAAAATCGAAAATGCGATTCAATGGGCCCGCGCGCTGGCCGATTATTTTGCGCCTTTTGAGAACCGCGGAGTGAAGGTGCTAGGCCCGGCAGCCGCACCGCTCGCCCGATTGCGGAAGGAATACCGGTTTCAGTTTCTGCTCAAATCGCCGCAGCGCTCGGCGTTGTCACAGGCATTGAGCGGCGCGCTCGATTTCTGCGCCAAAAAAGAAATTCCGGAGACAGCCGTGATTGTGGATGTAGATCCGACGAGTTTGACGTAAAACTTCCGGTCAGGTGCCGCAAGCAGCCAGAACGCGATTTACTGCGACACGATCACCGGCCAGAGTGTGAAGCAGGCCGCAAAGATCAACAGAGCACCGATCGCCCACAATTTTCGAGCCGCATTCAGCGGTTGCCAGCGGTCAAACACAGGCGGATGTTTGAATCGAAGAGACAGCACCAACATCGCAAATCCCCAGAAAACCCAGACGTGCCAGTAGTAAATTCCCATCGCAGTCAGAATCAAAGACACGAGAATGGAAATTCGCTGGTGTTTGTCTGCCGTCAGGCTGTAAACGAGGTGCCCGCCGTCCAGTTGCCACGCGGGGATCAGGTTGAGCGCGGTGGCGAACAATCCGAACCATGCCGCGCGGCCGACGGGAGATAGAAGCAGCGTGGACGGGTCGGCCCCTGGGTGAAAGAGCGCGATGAATGCGCGCATGATCGGCGGGTTGCCGAAAATCATGGAGGCATCGGTTTGTGCGTTCGGAACGATTTTCGAAACGGCAATTGCGTAAGCTACGGCCGGAACGGCGAGTACGAATCCGGCAATCGGGCCGGCGATTCCAATGTCGAATAGTGCGCGCCGCGTTGTGATCGGGGAGCGAATCCGAATGAATGCGCCAAAAGTTCCGAAAAGCGACGGCGCGGGCAGGAAATAGGGGTAACTGACTTCGATGCCGTAGTATTTGCACGCGAAGAAATGGCCCATCTCGTGTGCCATCAAAATCGCGAGCAACGTAAGCGAAAAAGGGACGCCAAGAAGCAACAGCTTCGGATGCGTTAAAGGATGAAGCATGATGGAAAACGGATTGTCTTCGCCATTGAAAGGTTCGGCATTCTGCGCATAAGAACTTGCGAATTCAGAACCAACCGCCAAAGTCGAAAGCAGGGTGAGAACAAAGAGCAAAACGGGGAGCCAGGGGATCGGTCGACGGGCGCGCGCAGGTGGAAACTCTTTGATCGGTTGAAAATTTACGTCGAGGACTTCGACAGGGATACGACCCGAACCGATTTCGTTAGCGTCACTGAATCCCATGGGGCTTAGATGCGTGGCCGGGCGACCGCGATTGCAGGTAGCGGAAGCTCGGTCAAATACGGCGAACCTATGATTTCGCTCCGGCGCCGGGCGAGGGCAAAGCTTGCAATTCCTTGCCGGGCTTGAAACGGACGGCTTTGCCGGGAGGAATGCTGACCTGCTGTCCAGTGCGGGGGTTACGTCCAATGCCGGTTTTGCGAGGCTTCACGTTGAAGACGCCGAATCGGCGCAGTTCGATGCGGTCGCCGCGGCCGAGAGCGTTCTTCATGGCTTCAAAGACCGTCTCGACGGCCTGCTCGGCTTTCGTGCGGGTGATGTTCGTTTTCTGAACGATTGCGTTGACGATATCGAGCTTAATCACACTGACCTCCCGCTTGACCGGAAACCTATGCTAGACAGGGGTTTGCAGGTTGTCAAGCCGTGCGGCGTGTAATACACTGCCGCGTTCTAATTATCGCTAAAGTACGCCGTGGCAACCAAACGCGCGGCAAAGTTCGAATTCCTGGTTTCCAGCAGGCGCGAACTTCCGGAGGGGTCGATGTCCGTAAAGTCCGATAAGTGGATTCGTAAAATGGCGATCGAGCACAAAATGATCGAGCCGTTCGCCGACCGCCAGGTGCGGGACGGCGTGATCAGCTATGGAGTTTCATCCTACGGCTACGACATGCGCGTGGCGGACGAGTTCAAGATTTTCACCAACGTGAACTCGTCGATCGTGGATCCGAAGCATTTCGATTCGAAGTCGTTCGTCGAATTCAAAGGCGACGTCTGCATCGTGCCGCCGAATTCATTTGCACTGGCGCGCTCGGTGGAATATTTCCGTATTCCGCGCGAGTGCCTGACGATTTGCGTGGGCAAGTCCACGTATGCGCGCTGCGGAATCATCGTGAACGTGACGCCGTTTGAGCCCGAGTGGGAAGGCTTCGTGACGCTGGAAATCAGCAACACGACTCCGTTGCCCGCAAAAATCTACGCGAACGAAGGATTGTGCCAGGTGATTTTCCTGGAATCCGACGAGATGTGCGAAATTTCGTACAAGGACAAGAAGGGGAAGTATCAGTCGCAGCACGGCATCGTACTGCCGCGTATGTGAGAGAAATCCATCCCGCGGAGGCGCGAGAAAGTCACGCCCCCTCCGCGGGAATCGAAACAGGCTTTTGCGATCCGGCCGTCGTTACTTTTTCGGCGCGGCCAGCGGCGCCGGATGTCCCCACTTGCCGGAAAACACAAATGAGTCGAGCGGCTTTCGCTGGCGCGGTGCGACTTCGCCCTTGCGCATCGGTTCGGGCAGCGTGGCTGGATCGCCGGCATAGCCGATCGCAATCGCGGCGACCACGTCATATCCCTCGGGAATTCCGAAATTGGCTCGGGCCTTGTCCGGCAGGATTCCCGCCATTTGGTGCACCTGCAGACCCAGCGCTTCGGCTTGAATCGCGAGGTTGGCTGCGGCCTGGCCAACATCGTGCCATGCGTGCTTGTTCGGTTCACCGTTGTGATCGAATTTTTGTTTGGCCACCGTCAACACGAGAACAGGTGCGCTCTTGGCCCAACCCTGGTTGAATTCGATCAGCGAATCGAGAACATGCTTATAATTTGCTGGATCGTCTTTGGTGCCAACGATGAAAGACCACGGCTGGCCGTTATAGGAAGAAGCGGCCCAGCGCGCGGCTTCGAATAGGCTGCGAAGCTTTTCGGGTTCGACGGGGCGGTCTTCAAACGCACGAGGGCTCCAACGGTGGCTGATGTGATCGTGAATCGGTGCGCTCGTTTCCGCGGGTCTTTTTGCTACGCTCATGATTTCTCCTTGAAGGTTTGGTGTTTTTTTTAAAAGTGCGGCGGGAACCGCGGATCCATCTTGCGGTCCCCTCATTTGTTGATTACGCGAGGTCGAACAGCAAAACCTCGCTCGGTTTCTTTGCGGAGACCCTCACTTCGGACTCTTTCGAGATGGCGGCTCCGTCGCCCTCTTTGAGGTTGACTCCATTCAATGTGATGCTGCCCCGCGCGACCTGGACCCACGCATGACGCTCGGGTTTCAGGGCGTGCTTCGTTTCCTGTCCCTCATCGAGTCGCGCGATAAACAGATCGGCGTCTTGATGGATCGTCACCGGAGCGTGCGGCCCAGCGACGTGATGGAATTTACCGCGCAAATCCTTATCCGGAAACGCGAGCTGCTCGTACTGCGGCTTCCGATTCTTGCGATCCGGTGTAATCCAAATTTGAAGCAAGTGTGCCGGGTCTTTCGGCGATGGATTGAACTCACTGTGCATAATGCCGGAGCCGGCGCTCATGTGCTGCAATTCACCCGGACGGATGGTTGCGCCGCTTCCCATGCTGTCGCGATGCTCGAGCGCCCCGTCAAGCATCCACGTGAGAATTTCCATGTCGTGATGCGGATGCATCCCAAAACCCTTTCCGGGGGCAACCTTGTCTTCATTGATCACCCGCAGCGAACGAAACTGAACGTGCTGGGGGTCGTAATACTGGTCAAACGAAAATGTGAATTTCGTGTCGAGCCAGGACAGTTTGTTTGTACCGCGTTCCTCACTCGGTCGGATCTGAATCACTGTGATTCTCCTTTTTATCTTCGTCCGCGGCGGACTGCGCGGCGTTGCGGCCCAACTTCGCGGCCAATCGGCGCAGCTCGTCCTGCTCGGCGGGCGATAATATCGACATCCGCTTCTCGACTACCTTCGCGTGCGCAGGGAAAACCCGTTCGATCAACCGGCGTCCTTTCGGAGTGAGATGAACTTCGATCCGCCGGCGGTCGTTGCGTTGCCGCTCGCGCCGTACGAAGCCATTTTTCTCAAGGTTATCGAGAACGAGGGTGGTGTTGCCTCCGCTGCGCAACAGCTTCTTCGCCAATACGTGCTGGCACATGGGACCGAGGTGTTCGAGAGCCTCCAGCACGGCGAACTGACCGAGCGTAAGCCCCGATGCGACCACGTCCTCGGAGGTCGTATCGATCATCGAGTCCGAAGCGCGAACCAAATTGATGAAGGCGCTCAAAGCGCGGACTTCCTTGGGTGAGCCTTTGAAGTGCGACGGCAAATTCGTTTAACCTTGAATGATTTGACTTCAAAGCTTTAGACGCTAGCGTGCGGGAAAGGATTCAAGGAGAGGGTGTGGACGACTTACGGTTTTTGGGTGGGCCGCAGAAGAATTTCACTAATAAAGCTTTGAGGGGCTTGCGTAACGATCATCTCGACGGCATGCGCTATATCGTCTGATTGCAGCATCTTGTGGGCGTCTTTACCGGAATGAGGCGAAAAGTCCGTATTCACAGTGCCGGGACAAATGGCGCTGACGCGAATGCCAAACGCTCGAAGGTCTTCTGCCGCGCATTCGGTAAGGCCCATCAGTCCCCATTTGGAGGCGCAGTAGATGGCGCCGTTCTTGAACGCATTTTTCCCGGCTAGAGACGCGATGTTGATGATGTGTCCGCTGCGGCGGTCGATCATTCCGGCCGCAACGGCTTTGGTCACCAGGAACACCGACTTCAAGTTGGTGTCTAATACCATGTCCCAGTTCGCTTCGGTTGCATCCTGAACCGGACCGAAGTATCCGATGCCCGCGTTATTTACGAGGATCTCGATCGGGCCCAGGTTTTTCTCGGCGTTTTGGACGAGGGCGGCGATTTCGCCGGCGCGGCGAACGTCGGCGGACATCGCGAACACCGCGGCGTGCAGGGCACGCAACTGTGTGGCGGCTTCTTCCAGCCGCTTCGGATCACGCGCGCAAATCGCCACCTTGGCACCCAGACGCGCGAGCGACTTCGCAATTGCAAATCCGATTCCCCGGCTTGCGCCGGTGATGAGTGCGACCTTTCCTGCGAGGGGTGTTTCAGCGTTCATGCGCGGCTCCGTTGAGGCGACCATTCGCCCATGGCTATCATCTTACAGTCAGAGGACGAAGGTCACGTTGGCACTCCACTGCAAGCAGCGAGCCGAATCAGATTGTAAAATCGTCAGAAATGGGGAAATGCCCTTGCGCGGGCCTAACGCATTCCCTATAATCCCGACTTCGCTCAACCTGGCGAGCCCACAGCGGATGTGGCCCTGAGTTCGAGTTTAGATCTCCCAAAACCTACCTATTCCAGGAGGCAGTACCCGATGATGCGAAAGTTTTTCGTTACGAAGGGAATCATTCTCATTGCCCTTGGAATTTTAGCAGTGCCTGCGCGCCCCGCGGCTGCGCAGGAGCAGTCCGCGCCGCCCGCTTACACCATTCCGGAATATAACGCCTACCAGGCGGCTCGCGCGGAAACGAACGCGCAAAATCGGGTAAAGCTTCTGGACGATTTCGTCTCCAAGTTTCCAAATTCCACGCTCACGCAGTACATCTACCAGCTCTACATTCAGTCGTATTCCGAACTGAAAAATTATCCGAAGGTGATCGAATACTGCGACAAGCTTTTGGCCCTGGGCGACAAGGTTGATGCCGGAACGCGCTTGCAGGAACTTCAAGCGCGCGTGCAGGCGTTCGGGGTCGCATTCGATCCCAAGGCGGCCGACGCGCACGACCAGCTCACCAAAGAGCGTGACGCCGCCAAGCAGGGCGCAGCGTTGCTGACGGATTATAAGAAGCCGGCGAACTCGACGATGTCCGACGACGATTTTGCAAAGCAGAAGAAGCCGGGGATTGCTTTCTTCGACGCGGCCGCCGGTTTTGCCGATTTGCAGTTGAAGGATTACGCCGCGGCAGCCGAAGCGTTTAAGGCGGCGCTGGCGAACAATCCCGCGGACGCTGTTTCAAGCTATCGATTGGGCGTGGCCTACCTGGAATTGCAACCGCCGCAATCGATCGACGGGTTCTGGGCGCTGGCTCGCGCGATCAACTTGAAAGTTCCCGACGACGCGCGAATCAAGGATTATTTGAAGAAGGCGATTACCGCCTACGAACAACCGAATTGCGACAGCATCGTGGACACGCAATTGGCCGAGTTGCTCCAACTGGCTGGGACCTCGGGCGACCGTCCGGCTACCTACACGATTCCCAGCGCCGCTGATTTGCAGAAGGCAGCGTCGGGCAGCACAATTCTGACCGTGATTGCGGATTTGACGGCTGGCGGCGACAAAGCCAAGCTGACCTGGATCGCGATTTGCGGCGCGGAATTCCCGCAAGTGGGCGGAAAGATTTTTGACGTGACCCCAGCGACGGATTCGGTGGAAATGCATATCTTCACCGGAGCGACGTCCGACGAAATCACCGCCGCCACCGCTCCGAACCTCGACGTGAAGTTCGTCGGGCAACCGGAAGTCAGCCGCTTCAAGAAGGATGACGAGATCGTTTTCGACGGAACGCTGGTTGGCTACGATCCGCAGCCTTTCATGCTGCATTTCGACAAGGCCAAGGTCGATCCGAAGATTATTCCGGCCGAAGAGAAGGCTGGGACCCCCCGTAAGAAGGCGGGCAAGCCGTCTGGGAAGTAGTCGTCTTCGGGAGTGGATCGCAAAATCAGAAGGCCGGTCCGAATCGGGCCGGCCTTTTTTATTTCCGGATTGGTTTATAGCGCGACGCGAGGAATCGCCGGAGATTTAAACTCGTCGTCCGACTTGCGCCAGTTTGTACTCGCCCACCTTGCGACTCAGCGTATTGCGGTGAATTCCCAAAATCTTCGCCGCGCGAGACTGATTGCCGTTCAAGCGTTCAAGCACGCGCTTGATGAATTTTTTCTCGAACTCGGTCACTGCTTCTTCAAGCAGAATGCCGCGATCGACCATCATGCCGACCAGCGATTCCAATTGATCTTTCACGTATTGGCTCCGGACGCGTCTCTCGAATACGAGAAACGGCGCGCTAATCGAGTGCCTGGCCGGTCACGCGTTCGTATGCCTCCCGGTATTTATCGCGGGTGGCATGAACGACGTCGTCGGGCAGCGCTGGGCCTGGGGGCTGTTTGTTCCAACCGATGCGTTCCAGATAATCGCGGACGTACTGCTTATCGAAGGAAGGCTGGGTCTTGCCGGGTTCATACTGGTCGGCCGGCCAGAAGCGCGAAGAGTCTGGTGTGAGGGCTTCGTCGATCCAGACCAGTTCGTTGCCGATTGTGCCGAATTCGAATTTCGTATCGGCAATGATGATTCCCCGCGTCGCCGCGTGCTCCACGCCGCGCCGGTAAATTTCCAGGCTCGTGTCGCGCAGTTTTTCCGCCAGCGAGCGTCCCACCAGGCCCACGGTCTGCTCGAACGAAATGTTTTCGTCATGGCCGGTGGTAGCCTTGGTGGAGGGCGTAAATATCGGTTCCGGCAGCTTGTCGGATTCGCGCAGGCCCTTCGGCAGAGGAATTCCGCAGATAGCGCCGGTCTTTTGATAATCCTTCCAGCCGGAGCCGGAAATGTATCCGCGCACCACGCATTCCACGGGAGCTGGGTCGGTCTTGCGCACGATCATTGTGCGTCCTGCCAGCGCAGCCGCGTAGGGAGCCAAGTCACCTCCGAAATCGGTAGCCGAAATAATGTGATTCGGGACCACATCGCGAAGCTTGTCAAACCAGAAAACCGAAAGCTGGGTCAAGACCTTGCCTTTATCCGGAATCGGCGTCGGAAGCACAACGTCGAACGCGGACAGCCGGTCGGTGGCGACGATGAGCAGGCGATCGCCGAGCTCGTAGATGTCGCGAACTTTGCCGCGGCCCCGAAGCTTCAAGTTGGGGAAATTCGTTTCTGAAATTACAGGAGTCATTTTTGGGCTAGCCACTGGATCATTTCCTTTCTGCAGGGAGACGGCATTCTAGCGCAGCGACGGTTGATGTCAACCCTTAAGAGGGCCGGACGAAAACCCTGGGCTGTGGATTGTGGATTTCTTAGAAACTTCAGGCGGCGTTGCTGGCCGCCTTCGAGGCAGGCAGGGCAGCCGTCTCTTCCCACTTGACGGATACCAGCTTCGAGACGCCGGGCTCCTGCATCGTAACGCCGTAGAGTACCGAACCCATTTCCATGGTCTTGCGATTGTGCGTTACGACGATGAATTGGGTCTGATCGCACATTTCCGATAGCATCCGATTGAAGCGGCCGACGTTGGCTTCGTCGAGCGGAGCGTCCACTTCGTCGAGGATACAGAACGGGCTGGGCTTGTATTTGAATACGGCAATCAGCAACGCCAGCGCCGTAAGAGCCTTCTCCCCGCCCGAGAGGAGCAGGATATTCTGCAAGCGCTTGCCCGGCGGTTGCGCGGCAATGTCGATGCCCGCTTCGCCGGAGCTATCCGGTTCGCCCATCCGCATTTCGCCGTGCCCGCCGCCAAAGAGCGACTGGAAGGCGATGGCGAAATGAGCGTTGATGAAGTTGAACGCTTCTTCGAATTTCTGGCGCGAGATTTGATCGAGCTCGGTGATCGTAAGTTGCGTGTTTTGAATCGACGTCACCAAGTCCTCGCGTTCCTTTCGCATGAACGTGTCACGCTCTTCGCATTCCTTGAATTCTTCGAGCGCCATCATGTTGACCGGACCCATGGCTTCCACGCGCGCCTTCATCTCGTTGTATGTGGTTTCCGCCGCCACCAATTCTTCCCCGACCAGCAGTTGCGATTCGAGTGCGATCAGTTCCTCGGGCTGCGCGTTCAGTTCGGCGACACAGGCCTGGCGCAGATAGTCGCGATCGGCGTCGTTGCGGGCTTTCTCGATTTGGCGTTGGCTTCGTTCGGCGCGGAGCTCGTCGAGCGATTGGCGCTTGCCTCGAACGTCTTCATCGAGTTGGGTCGTTCGGGTACGCGCCGTTTCCCACTCCGCTTCCTGGGCGGCTTTGGCTTGCTCCAAGCGGCTCTTATCCATGCGGAGGCTATCCGCCTGCATGGCCAACTGTTCGCAGGAAGACTCGAGCTCGAATTTCTCGGTGTCCATGGCAGTCTGCTGTTGGTGGAGGGCTGCCATGCGCTCCGTGGCGATTGTGATTTCCTCCGTCAGGCGCAATTCGGCGGTTTCGGCAGTGCTCAGACGTTCAGACATCGTGGCCAGCTCTTCGCGCCGCGCGATGACCTGTTCTTGCAGGAGCTGCGAATCCTGGCGCAAGCGAGAAAGCGTATCGACTGCCTCGATCGTCTCCGCCTCGGTCGCTTCGCGCGTGCGAATTGCCAGAGCGTGTTCGGCGCGAGCCTTTTCTGCACGTTCGCGCGCCGCCTCCGCCTGACTGCGCAGCCGCGCGATTTCCTCGCGGTCGCTGGCGAAGCGGGATTCAACGCGGCGAAGTTCGGCGCGTGCCTGGTCCTGCTGAAGCGTCGCCGCAACCAGAGCCTTTTCCGCCTCCATATGCCGCGCGTTGGCGGATGTAACCTTGATTTCGCCCGCCGCGATTTCGGAGTCCAGTCGCGCCATCGCAACTTGACGCTCATTCACCGAAATTTCCAATCGCGCCGCTTCGGTTTCATGTTGTCGCAGCTCGCGTTTCAGTGCGAGCGGCCCCGCTTCGCCGGCGCGTCCGCCGGAAACCATTCGACCGTGGTAGCACGTGCCGTCAGGAGTCAGGTAATAGCTGTGCGGATTTTCCTTGGCCATTTCTTCGGCGATCGCCGCCGATTCGACGACGTATGCCGTCCGCAACTTTGTGAGGAAGTGCTTCGCGGCAGGACCCAAAGGATCGCGGAAATCGACCAATCGATCCAGGCGCCCCAGGACGCCCGCAGGCATGGGCAGCGAGCCGTCGGCTTCGGGAGCCGGCAAGTTCAGCTTGTTGAGGGAATCCACGAAGAATGTGGCGCGTCCGCCCATTTCGTCTCTCAGCAGCGAAATTCCGGCGCGTGCGTGGTCAAACGATTCGACCACAACGTATTCCAGCTCGTCGCGAAGGAATTGTTCGATCGCGCCTTCGTACTGCTCCTGCACTTCGGCGTAATCCGCGAGCAAACCGACGGCGCGGAACCCACCCTCGGCCGAATTCGCCTCGCCGTTGAAAAGCTTCTGCACAGCGTCGGCGGTGTACGCGCGTTCGCTGAGAATTTGTTCGATGGAGGAATGGCGCGCGCGCTCAGCAGAAAGTTCCTGGCGCATTTTCTCGAGTTGTTGGCTCGATTCGACTTGATTGCGGCGAAGGTCGACCAGTTGAGAGCGAGCGTCCCGCACGGCATCCCCGAGCGTACGCGCGAGTAATTCCGCCTGCGCAAACGTGGCCTCGGCGATCGTCACTTTCTCCGTTAATTCCGCGCATTCGGTTTCAATAGCGCGCAAAGCGGCCGAGCGCGCTTCCTCGGCGGCGGTATGCCGCTGCGCCGCTTCGTCGGCTTGCAACGATTCGGCGTGTTGGCGCGCGGAGTCCTCTACAAGGGCGGCCGCGAGCTTTCGCAATTCGGCGATGCGGGTTTCCAGGCGGTTCTGTTCCAAAAGACCGGAGGCGGAAAGTTCGGTGCTTTCGCGCAAGCTCGTTTCGAGCAGGGCGGTTTGCTCGCGAAGAGCCGTGACGGATTCACGGTGCGCAGCCATGCGAGCGGCGAGTTCGGTCGTCTGGCGTTGGGCTTGTTCGACTTCGACGGCCACTCGCATCGCTCGGGCAGCAATCTGCGCCACTTGCTCGCGATTAAACGTCATGCGGTTTTCCGCCCGGTCCAAATCGAGCGCTGTTTGGCTAAGCAGGTTCTGCGTCTGGCGAAGCTCGGCGTCCAGTTCGTACGTCCGCGTGCTTAACCGTTCCTGCTCGGATTCCAATTCATGCACGGAGCGGGCATCGCGTTCTTCGGCCGCGTCCATATCCCGCAGGAGCGTTTCCAAACGAGCTGCTTCGATATCCAGATGCTGCGCCTTGCTGGCAAGCACGATGCGCAGCGAGCCGCGCATCTGTTCGCGGAGTTCAGCGTAACGGCGGGCTTTCGAAGCTTGCCGCTTCAGCGACGCGAGTTGCTTTTCGACCTCGACGAGAATGTCATGAATGCGCGAGAGATTTACCTTCGAAGCTTCGAGTTTCGCTTCGGCAAGCCGCCGCTTCGTCTTGTACATCGTAATGCCGGCAGCTTCTTCGATGATGGCGCGGCGGTCCATCGGTTTTGAATTGAGAATCTGGCCGATGCGGCCCTGCTCAATGATGGCGTAACTATCCGGCCCCAGGCCGAGGCCGCTGAAGAGTTCCTGCACGTCGCGCAGACGCGCGACTCTGCCGTTAATCACATATTCGCTCTGGCCCGAACGGTACAGCCGGCGGCCCACGACCACTTCGCCAGGCTTCATCGCAATCGCGGGCTTGTCGGCGCCTCGCTTCTTCTTGAATTTCGAAGTTTCGGCAGGTTCTTCCACGGATGCATCCTGCGAATATTCCTGCTGCGACGCGACGACTACAAATCCGTCTTCGACGGTCGTTGCTGGCGCGGCATCTTCCGTCGAGCGCTCGTTCGCGGGTTCGACGATCATGGGACCTGCCGGCGCAGCCGGGATTTCTTCTTCCGCAGCGTGGATCACCGTTGTGACGGCTTCCGATAGCTCCGGATCAACGAGGGTGAGCGTGACTTCGGAAAGTCCCATCGGTGGGCGCTTCGCGGTGCCGTTGAAGATGCAATCGGACATTCGCTCGGCGCGCAGCATTTTGTGGCTTTGCTCGCCCAGAACCCAGGAGATCGCATCCACCACATTGGACTTGCCGCAGCCGTTCGGACCGACGATGCAGGTAATGCCGGTGCCGCTGAAGGTGATGGGCGTCTTCTCGCAGAACGATTTGAAGCCCAGCAACTCTACCTTACGAAGTTTTAACACCAGTGCCCTCGCACAATTCGCTTCTTCACGCTAAGTGCCTGAAGAAACTTCAATTTATCGGACTTTCTTTGGAGGAATTTCGAGACAAAAATCTCGGAGGGTATTCGATCAATGGCCCTTCCGCCTGGCGCTTTCCGGGACGGCGGTTACGGGAGAGAAAAGTAGCATGGCATGCGGGAAGTGTAAAGAGCGCTTTTCGGATATTTCTACACTCTGTAGCGGTTCAGCCAGCTATGCGGGCCAGCGGCTGTACGTACTGTGCCGGCGACGATCTGTGGCCATCGACCTGGAAAAGCGCCGCCGTAGCGAGTCGCGGGAAGTACTTGTGTCTTATTGACTTGGACGAAATCGCGGCCTAGAGTGTCGCCTGCGGAGGAACGGTTGGCTAACGAACATCAACGACCCGCCGGCAGTCCGTTACTCGCCCTCGCAATCATCGCAGTCATATTTCTCGCTTCGCTGGTAACCCTGCAGCCGCCACCGCCGAAACCGACGACAGCGCCATCCACAGAATTCTCGGCTGACCGTGCGCGCGAAGTTCTCAGGCGCCTGGTTGGCGATGCGATTCCTCACCCCAGCGGCAGCCCTCAGAATGACGTTGTGCGAGCGCGGGTCATCGACGAACTCGCCAAAATCGGCTACGCCCCCAACGTCCAAACCGGATTCTCGTGCGATGAATTTGGCGACTGTGGCAGCGTGAAGAATGTGGTCGCGCGGTTGGATGGCACCGAGCCCGGTGCGGCTGTGCTCGTCGCGGCGCATTACGATTCGGTAGCGGCCGGCCCAGGCGCTTCGGACGATGGAGTGGGAGCGGCGGCGGTGCTGGAAATCGCGCGTGCGCTGAAAGCGCGGCCGGCGCCACGGCACCCCGTGGTGATTCTGATTGACGACGGGGAAGAGGCCGGCTTGCTGGGCGCGCGCGTCTTCGTGGATCAACATCCCTGGGCCAAGGACGTGCGCGCCGCCGTTAACATCGACAACCGCGGAACGTCCGGACCAAGTTTGATGTTTGAAACCGGTAACGCCAACCAATGGGTGATGCGCCTATTTGCCGCGAACGTTAAACATCCGGTGACCAGTTCGATTTTTTATACCGCATACAAGCAGCTTGAGAACGACACCGACTTCACCGTATTCAAGGCCGAGGGCTATCAAGGAGTCAACTTTGCCTTCATCGGCGACGAGCCGCACTATCACACGCCGCTCGATAATTTTGAAAACGCCAACCCCGCAAGCCTGCAGGATCACGGCAACAATGGGTTGGCAATGGCCTCCGCGTTTGCGAATGCCGATTTGAGCTCCACGCCGGAATCGGAGGCCGTCTTCTTCGATGTCTTCAATCGCTGGACAATCTGTTGGCCTGCCAACTGGAATTTGCGAATTTCCTTGGCCGCGTTTTTCCTGCTTCTCCTGGAAAGTGGCCTGTTGATTTACTGGAAGCGTATTTCAATCGCCGAAATTTTGTGGGGAATCGTTTTTTGGATCTTGACGCTCGGCACGGTCGGCGTCCTGGCGCTGGTGTTACGGCGAGTCCTGGCGTTTACAGGAGCCCAGCCCGTGGACTGGATTGCCCATCCACTCCCGGCGCTGGTCGCATTTTTTTCGCTCCCCGTCGCGTTGGTGGTGATGTACTCGTTGATATTTGCGAAGCGGACCGGGGTCTGGGGCTTGTGGTCTGGCGTGTGGGTCGGCTGGGCGATTCTAGCCGTCGTCGCGTCACACTATGCTCCGGGCGCGAGCTACCTGCTGTTGGTCCCGGTGTGCGTTGCGGTCGTGTCGGCCAGCCCTCTTTGTGTACGCAGAAACGAATCGCCTTCGGGCGCATTCCTTGCGGCGCTGCTGCCTTTGGCAGTTGCGGGAGTGCTGGGTGCATCTCTTACGATTCTTTTGTATCCGTGCCTTGGCGCGCCCGGTCTGGTCGTTGTAGCCATAGAGGCGGGCTTTTTGCTCACGCCCCTTGCTCCGATCGTGGCGCGATACAAAACGGTCAAGCGATTGTCGAGCTTCACCGTTCTCGGCGCCGCGTTCACGGTTTTCGGGCTGGCGGCATTTGCCGCCTTTGTTGCTCCCGCATATTCCGCGAAATCGCCGGAGAGCATGAATATCGAGTACGTTCAGGACGCCGACTCGGGAAAGGCTCAATGGTCGATATGGCCTGGCTCGGGAAAATTACCGGAACCGGTGAAAGTCGCGACGAATTTCAGGCACCAGGACCGAACCTTGTTTCCTTGGGAGCAGGGAATTCCGTTTCTTGCGGATGCGCCGCACTTGGATATGGCGCCGCCGACGTTCACGATTCTGGAATCATCGGAGGCGTCCGGCAAGCGAGCTTTCCGCGCATTGATTCGCTCGGAGCGGGGCGCGAGTGACGCCGCGGTGTACTTTCCGCCGGATTCGGGAATTGAGAACGTCAAGATGGAAGGGGAGACGATCCAAGTCCCGACTGCGCGGATGCTGCAGTATTTCAGTGGGTGGCACCACTACGAGTGCGCGACCATGCCCACGAAGGGCGTGGAGATGAGTTTCACGTTGCCGTCCGGAAAGCCGGTCGTAGTGATTACGATCGACGAGACCTACAGTTTGCCGTTCGAGGCTTCCTTCCTGGTGAAATCGCGGCCGCTCACGGCCGTACCGCTCGGAGACGGCGACCGGACGCTGGTCATCCGGCGGGTGCAGTTGCTGCCGTAGCTACCCGCGTCTCCCGGACCGGCAACGTCGTTATTTCGTTTTCGCGATGATTAATTTCCCGTCGGAATCTTCGTCCAAGACGATCGCGTGCGCCGGAGGAGCTGCTTTCCTTTCCTCCTGTGTCTGACGCGCCAAATCAGCGAGCGTCATTGGCTTTCTGTGGGCGTTTGCTTCCGCGGTCACCACGGCTTCCTTAAAGTTCGTAAATGTGGACGGCACGTACTCGCCCGGATTTTTTGTGTCAACGTTCAGGTACACGGCGGGAGCACTGGAAGGACTCGGACCGGAACCCGGATGCGGGGGGTTGATCGATCCCGAACCGTTCAATCCGCCGCCGTTTCCGATGGATGCAGAGCCGCCGATATCTCCTCCATTGCCGATTGTATTGGCGTTGTTGATCGAGCCCTGATAGCCGACCTGCGCATGCGCTGTGCCGGCAAAAATCAGAAATGCTGCCATCAAAATTGCGTTTTTCATTTTCCCGTCTCCGCGGTTCCGTATCGACTTGGCCAATATTCTTCGAGCCTTCCTTCTGTGCGACTCAAGCCGGGTACTAATACGAGAGTACCTTTGAGGCGTACGTACTGTTACGAGGCCATCGACTTTCGCGTACGTCTCACGCTGGATGGTGCAATCTGGTTGCCGCTTTGCCATCATCCCGCCATTCCCAAGTTTGCCGCGGGAACACGGCTCAGATAGAATTACGCGGCTGCAAATACCGCGAAAATGAACGAGATACGACTACACAACACTCTGTCGAACCGCCTCGAGCCTCTCCGGCCGATACATCCGGGAGAGGTTCGAATCTACACATGCGGCCCTACGGTCTACGATTTTGCCCATATAGGCAACTTTCGCACCTTCACTTTCCAGGACGTCCTCCGGCGCTTCCTCCACTCCCAGGGCCTGCGGGTCCTGCAGGTGATGAACCTCACCGACGTGGACGACCGAATTATCCAAAACGCCGCGACGGCGGGCGTGACCATCCGCGAATACACCGAAAAATACGTCGAGGCATTCCTCGAAGACATGCGCGCCTTGCACCTGGAAATGCCCGAAGAAATTGTCCGAGCAACAGATCACATCGGCGACATGGTTGCGTTGATCGAACGGCTCCAGCAGAAAGGTCTGACCTACAACAGCGAAGGCTCGATCTACTACCGGATCTCAAAATTCCCGGAATACGGCAAACTGTCGAAAATTGACCTCGGCGGAATCAAGGCCGGCGCCCGCGTGGATAACGATCGCTACGAGAAAGACGACGCGCGCGATTTCGCGCTCTGGAAATCACCCAAGCCCGGCGAGCATTTTTGGGACACCGAGATCGGACCGGGTCGGCCGGGTTGGCACATCGAGTGTTCAGCGATGGCGATGAAATATCTGGGCGACACGCTGGACATTCACACCGGCGGAGTCGATCTCGCATTTCCGCACCACGAAAACGAAATCGCGCAAAGCGAAGCCGCGACCGGGCACCCGTTCGTTAAGATCTGGCTGCACGCCGAGCACTTGATCATCGACGGCGAAAAGATGTCCAAATCTCTCGGCAACTTTTTCACGCTGCGCGATTTATTCGCCAAGGGGCAAAAGCCTTCGGCGATCCGCTATTTGCTGATGTCCGTGCCGTACCGGCGGCAATTGAACTTTACGGGCGACAGCCTGAAGCAAGCCGAAAATTCCGTCGCGCGGCTCCGCAATTTTTATGCGCGCCTGAAAACCGAAAAGCTCGCGGCGGGATCGAATCCGGAAATGGAAAAGCGCGCCGCGCGGGCCGAAGCGGATTTCGATGCGGGCCTCTCCGACGATCTCAACACCGCGTTCGCGCTTGCCGTAGTATTCGATTTGCTGCGCGACGTGAACACAGCTATGGACAAAGGCGAATTCCTGCAGCAGGATGCTCCAAGAATGATCGCGTCGATGGAGAAGTTCGACGCGATTTTCTCGATCCTCGCCGACGATGACGATGAAATCCTTCGGCGGATGGGATTCGCTTCGGGCGATACGCGGCTGGCCGGCGCCGAGGTGGAAGCACTGATCGAAGAGCGAAACGCCGCGAAAAAGAAGCGCGATTTCAAACGCGCCGATGAAATCCGCCAGAAACTCACAGATTCTGGTATCATTTTAGAAGATACAAAAGACGGCAGCGTTCGTTGGAAGTACAAATGACAATTTCCTCAAAACACGATCTCTCGCTGCACAGCCAGCCATCTCACCAGCGGCCGAATCTCTACGGCGTCGATTAAGTCCGCATTCCTCCCAGCGTAGTACCGACGTGCATCCGGCGGAAACCGGCGTGCAGGCCCCGGCCTAAGTCCATCCATTCGAACCGGTTCAGGAGGAATATATGCAAGCGATTGAAATGAAGCTGCCAAATCTGGTGACGGCGCTGCCCGGACCCAAAGCGCAGAAATTGGTTGAGCAGGATCATAAGGTTTTGTCGCCATCCTACACGCGCGACTATCCGCTGGTGGCGAAGTCCGGCTCCGGCGCGATGATCGAAGATGTGGACGGCAACACGTTTCTCGATTTTGCCGCGGGAATCGCCGTCTGTTCGACCGGCCACTGCCATCCTGACGTGGTGCGCGCGATTCAAAAGCAAGCCGCGCAACTGATTCACATGTCCGGCACGGATTTTTACTATCCGAGCCTGGTTGAATTAGCGGAACGGCTGGCGGCGATTACGCCGGGCAAAGAAGCCAAGCGGGTTTACTTTGGTAATTCCGGCGCGGAAGGCACCGAAGCGGCGATCAAGCTGGCCCGCTATCACACCAAGCGCGACAAATTGATCGCGTTTTACGGCAGCTTCCACGGCCGCACCATGGGCGCGCTGTCGCTGACGGCCAGCAAATCCGTCCAGCGCAAGCACTTTGGGGGTCTGCTCGCCGGAGTGTTCCATGCCCACTACCCGAACACGTACCGCGGAACGTTCGGCAACAATCCGGAGCATGCAGCCGCGGATGCCCTCGGCTATTTCCACGAAATTCTATTCAAACGCATCGTCGATCCGGAGGACGTGGCCGGCATCGTGGTCGAGCCCATTCAGGGGGAAGGCGGCTACCTGCCCGCACCGCCCGAATTTCTGCAAGGTCTGCAAGCGATCTGCCGCGAGCATGGCATCATGCTGATTGTGGACGAAGTCCAGTCGGGCATGGGTCGCACTGGGAAATGGTGGGCTTGCGATCATGCGGGAATTGAGCCGGACATTATCTCGAGCGCCAAGGGGATTGCGTCCGGTATGCCGCTCAGCGCTGTGATCGCACGCGCCAGCGTAATGAATTGGAAACCCGGCGCGCACGCGTCCACGTTCGGCGGTAATCCCGTGGCCATCGCTGCGTCCCTGGCAACGATGGACCTGCTGGAAAGCCAGTACATCGCAAATGCCGCCGCCATGGGCAACGTGATCCTGCAGAAAATGGCCGATTGGCGCGAGCGATACAAGATCGTCGGCGACGTGCGCGGAAAGGGACTGATGATCGGAGTCGAAATCGTGCGCGACCAGAAAACGAAAGAGCGCGCACCGGAGCTTCGCAACCGCATCGTCGATCTTGCCTTCCACAAAGGCTTGCTAATCCTTGGCGCCGGCGAAAACTCGGTACGTCTCGCTCCTCCGCTGATGATCGACCAGGAGCAGGCGGAATTTGCCGCTCGTACTCTCGGCGAGTGCATTTCCGCGGTTGAGCGATCGTTGTAAGCAGTCGGCGCGATTGATTGACGCTGACTCGCGAGATTGCGTAAATCGGACCGAATCCAAATAGCACAGGCCTGCCGTCGCAAGCCTGTGCTATTTTCTTGTCCGCGGGTTTTTCCCGATTGATACCGCCAGACCCGAACGGATTGCTGTTGCTGCCGGAGAGCGATTTGCCACGAATTCTAGACGTTGGTTGCGGCCCCACGAAATTTCCCGGTTCGATCGGCCTCGATATGAATACCTCGACGGCGGCGGACGTAATCTGCCACCTGGACAAGGGCGGACTGCCCTTTAGGGACAATACTTTCGACCAGATTCGCGGCGAGCACATCATCGAACACGTAGCCGACATCATCAAGACGATGGAGGAGTTCCACCGCATCACCAAGCCCGGGGGAACGATCTTTCTTGCCACGCCGCATTACACCGACTACAGCTCGTTTCGCGACCCCACGCATCGCTGGCATCTGAATACTTCGTCGTTTTTGTATTTCTATCCGGGCGGGATGCACGGCCGGGACATGTGGTACACGAAAGTGCGCATGCTGGAAAAGCGCAACTACGTCTCGCTACTCCGGCTTTGGCGCGCCCTGGGATTCGAATATCTGGTGAACCATAGCAAAATGTTCCGGCAGTTCTGGGAGCACTATTTGAGTTTCATCATTCGCGGCAAGCTGATGGAGTTTACGTTTGAGGTCATCAAGTAAAGCGATGCCTCTGATTCTCGACATCGGCTGCGGCCGAAAGAAATTTCCCGGCTCCATCGGCATTGATATGAGCGCGGCGGGCGAAGCGGACGTGTTGTGCGATTGGGAGAAAACTCTTCCATTTCGCGACAGCAGCTTCGATAAAGTTCGGCTCGTTCACATTATCGAAGAGGTTGACAATATTTTTCGCGTGCTCGGCGAAGTCCACCGGGTTGCGAAGCCGGGCGCGCGCGTCACGATCATCACGCCGCATTACACGGACCATGCTTCGTACTGCAGCCCGGCGCACCGATGGCACCTTTCGAGTTTTTCGCTTTGGTTTTTCAGCGACAAGCCGGCCGAGTACGATTACTATGCGCCGGCAAATTTCAAAGAGCGTCGTGTGACGGTCGAAACCTTGCGCTTGTGGCGGACCTTCGGGATTCAATTCATGATTAACCATTTCCGGTGGTTCCGGAAATTCTGGGAGTATTACCTTTCCTTTATTTTTCGCGGCAAGACGGTTGAGTGGGATTTAGAAGTCATCAAGTAAAAGTTATCAACAAAAGGCTACTCGTTAAGCGAGGCGTCGCATGTTCGCCCGTCTTATTTTTGCCGTCGTCGAATTTCGAGCTCGCCGGGGACTCGCCGATTTGCCCGCCCTTTCCGCGAACGCGAGTTCAGACGCCAGTGTCTCTCCTTGGGTTGATCGATCCTCGAATGCCCCCGCCAAAGAGCGCGCGCGTCTCACAGGTATTCGCGGCGAAACCTACGCGTACTGGTATCTGCGTGCGAAAGGTTACGTGATGGTGGCCCGCAATTTCATGGCGCCGGGAATCAAGGGCGAAATTGATTTGGTCGGATACGACGGGTCCGTCCTTGCCTTTGTGGAAGTGAAAACGCGTTCGCCGTCGGCTCCGGGCCAGCCAACCCCGGAAGAGACGGTTACTGCCGACAAGCGCAATGTCCTTTCCCGCATGGCCCAGCAATTTCTGCGAGCGCGTCACGTGGATTCGTCCAACTGCCGGTTCGACATGGTGGCCATCGAGACGCGCCCCGCCGCGAAGCCCGTGGTGCGCCTGCACAAGGGCGTATTCGCGCGCCCGACGATGTAGCTTCTCGGCTATTTCTCTCCTCGAACAGTACCGCACATACCAGCGGCGAGGCGTGTTTGCCTCCCTTCCGTCGTAGTAGAATCGTTGGGCCGTAATTCGGTGGGCGCCGCTGTTCGTTTGTCGTGCGCCGCGGAGGAATCGTTTGCCGGAGTTGCGCAAAGACCCGATCACGGGCCGCTGGGTGATCATTTCAAGCGACCGCGCCAAGCGGCCGATGGACTTCGTTCGCGAGAGCGTGAAGATCAAAGGAACGGCGAATTGCCCGTTTTGTCCGGGCAACGAAGGCAAGACTCCGCCTGAGATCCTCGCCTACGGTCGGAGCGGCAGCGGCAAGGACACTTCCGGTTGGACGCTGCGCGTGGTTCCGAACAAATTCCCGGCGCTTGGAATCGAGGGAGATCTGGGCCGCGAGGGCGAAGGCCTTTTCGACCGCATGAACGGCGTCGGCGCTCATGAAGTGATCATTGAGACTCCCGAACACAACTGCACCCTCGCGACGCTGCATGAGAAAGGCGTGGAGGAGCTGTTATGGGCTTACCGCGACCGCATGCTTGATTTGAAGAATGACCGTCGTTTCCGTTACATCCTGCTCTTCAAGAATCACGGCGAACCCGCCGGAGCGTCCCTCGAACACACCCATTCGCAGTTGATCGCGCTGCCCATCGTGCCCAAGCGCGTGCGGGAAGAGGTTGACAGCGCGAAGCTTTACTACGATCAGAAAGAGCGCTGCATTTTTTGCGACATGATTCGTCAGGAGCTCGAAACCGAGTCGCGCATGATTCTGGAGAACGACTATTTCATTGCGCTTGCGCCCTACGCGCCACGATTTCCGTTTGAGACCTGGATTTTGCCAAGGCAGCACAGCTCCGCATTCGAGAACATGCCGACGCCGTACTACGGGAATCTGGCGCGAATGCTTCACGATTTCATGGGGCGGCTGGATTCCGTTCTTTCCTTCCCATCCTATAATTACGTCATCCATACCTCGCCCATTGGCGAGGAAATCAACGATCACTATCACTGGCACATTGAGATGATGCCGAAGCTGACGAAAGTCGCCGGATTCGAGTGGGGAACCGGGTTCTATATCAATCCGACGCCGCCCGAAGAAGCCGCCAGGTTTCTACGCGAAGCGAAGGGGTAGCGAAACCGTGCCTCGAGAGCCGTCCAGTCCCGACGTTACGCGATCAGATACCAGGGCACGTTTACGAGAATGATTTTTTGATTCCCCTTCAGCAGCAAAATGGCCTTCAGGATTTCCGCTCGCTTGTTCTGGAGGAAAAAATGGTACCAGTGGCTCTCAATCAGTTCCGGAATCACCACGGCGATCCGCCGATCGGGATTCGCTTTTTGCACCTCAAGCACATAGTCCACAATGGGCGTCAGCACCAGGCGGTACGGCGACGTTAAAATCACGAGCTTCGCCACCGGAAATCCGGCCCGTCTGGCCGGTTCCTCGACGTACTGGATCCAACGTTCCTCAATGTCCGGCTTCTCGCCTTCCACGCAGACATGCACACCGCGAATTTCATTCGAAAGCGTCAGGCCTACCCGCAAGGCCTTCTGCGCCACTTTTCCCCAACTCTGTACTGGCAGGATTACCAGAGGCGGACGAGGATCGCTGAGGTCCAGTGGCCCGTTGTGCTCCAGTTCTTTTTCCACCTGCTTGAAGTAGCGTTTCACCGACATCATCAAAATCAGCAAGCTCGGAATCAGAAGCGCCGTCACCCAGGCGCCCTCGACAAATTTGGCGACGAGCACGACGACCACTGTGATGCCTGTGGCGGTCGCACCGAGGCCATTCACAAGCATGTACCGGATGTAGCCCGGTCCCTTTACTCTCCGCCAGTGCGCCACCATCCCGGCTTGCGAGAGCGTGAACGCCAGAAAGGCGCCGACGGCATACAACGGGATCAGCCGGTTCGTGACGCCGCGAAATAAAATCAGCAATACACCGGAAAGCGTCGCCAAAACGTACACTCCGCGGGTATAGACCAATCGCCGCCCGCGCAGAACGAAAGAGTCCGGCAGGTACCCGTCCATCGCGATCGCTCGGCAGAGGCGAGGGAAATCGGCAAACGCGGTATTCGCCGATAGCGCCAAGACGACAAGAACGGCTCCGCTGGTGACGTAGTAGAACCAACCTTTCCCGGTCACCGCGGCAACAATCATCGACAGAACGCTTTGGTATCCGGGAAGCCCTGGATCGGTAGCAGCAATGTTATAGGCGCGAACCAGGAACGCGATTCCGCCGAGCATCAGGATCAGCAACCCGATGATAATCGTAAGGGTACGGCGAGCCGTGGACGCGCACGGGTTGCGGAACGCTTTTACGCCGTTGCTAACCGCTTCCACTCCGGTCATCGCCGTGCAACCGCTCGAAAATGATTGCAGCAGCAACCAGCCGCCGACAGCCGCCATGGAAGGAAGAGCAGGCGGCGGAGGCGCAACGACGGGGACCGGATGCCCCCCGGCGAGAACCGTCTTGAATATCCCCAGACCGATAGCGCCCAGCAGAGTACCGATGAAAACGTATGTCGGGACCATGAAAAAGATTCCGGCCTGACGCATTCCGCGCATATTTACGAAGGTGATCAGCACCAGAATGAATAGGCAAATTCCCAGAGTGTGAGACAGAAGATTCGGTGCAGCGGAGACGAGAGCGCCCACTCCCGCCGAAATCCCCACCGCGACGGTTAAGACGTAGTCAATCATTAGCGCGGACGCCGCCAGCAAGCCCGCGAACTCGCCGAGGTTTTCGCTGGCGACGGTGTAGGAGCCGCCACCGCCGGGATACGCGTCAATTGTCTGGCGGTAGGAAAAGAAAACGACCACGAGCAGGACGAGGATGCACGCCGTAATCGGAACGATGTAAGCGATTCCGGCGGCGCCCAGAGCGATCAGCAAGGTAAGCGCGGCTTCCGGGCCGTACGCGGCCGAACTCAGCGCGTCGAGGCCGAATATCGGAATTCCCGAGGCGATTCCAAGTTGCTCTGCGCCCTCTTCTCCGGTGGTCAGCGCCTTGCCGAACAGCAAATCCCGAATCGTCATGATTTCCTGGGCCCAGATGCGAGCAACGAGTACGGAAGCAATGCTCCCGCGTGCGAAGCAGGTTAATGGTTCGGGAGGCTAAAGGGGAAGTGAAATGTAGGTAACAAAACGGACTTTACGAAGCGGGACTACACGACCAACGGAAATAAGTTCCAACTCCCGGCGCTTCGGTGCGCCGGTACGCTCCGAACCTTCGGCTTGGAAGCGCACCGGCCACCTATCCTCAAACGCTCGTCAGTGTTAGACGGCTCTGCGAATCGCGTGATAGACGACCAAGAGCACAACCGCGCCTATGACCGCGACCAACAAGCTATACAGATTTAGCCCCGTTACACCGGACGCGCCGAAGCGGTTGAACAACCATCCGCCGACCACGGCTCCGACGATCCCGAGCACGATATCCATCAGGAAGCCTTCGCCGCTCTTATTCACGATTTTGCTGCCAATAAATCCGGCAACAAGCCCCAGGACGATCCACGCCAGAATTCCCATCTCCATTTTTATTTCTCCTTGTTTTTGTGACGAGCGACAAACAGACGATGAAATCGCGGGACGATAATCCATCCACCCCGCTCGCGGCATACCCGAATCCCTGTACACGGCGAGGGAAGTTCCTATACGCAGAAGGATGATGACCTGCGACGCGCCTGCCGGTACAAACAGTTTGAGTGGTGAATATCACAACTGCTCTCCGAAATGTAATATTCTTCGCCTCAACACAACTCGGCGGCCCATTTGTGTCATCTTCATAAGTCGAAAGCGCAACCGTCGGGAAATCCGCTCCATGCGTCTTTGACGTTCCCTTTCTAGTGCCAAGGAGCCTTCTTGCGGCGAATGCAATTGATCGAAATTCACGACCAGAAATGGTTTCCCGATTTCTTGCGCGACGCCGTCACGGACACGCTGCGGCTGATGTTTGCGATCGGCCGCGTGTATCACAGCGTGATGCCGCGCTTTTTGGGAGCCTTGCGGCAGTCGGGTTCGTCCCGCGTGCTGGATTTGTGTTCGGGAGGGGGAGGGGCGTGGACGAATTTGCGCGGCACGCTCGACTCCGAAGGCGGGGTCGAGCCCGAAGTTTGCCTGACGGATAAATTCCCGAACGAGGGCGCGTTCCAAAATGCGAAGGCCCGCTCGAAGTGTAAAATCGATTTTCTTGCGCAGCCTGTCGATGCCACAGACATTCCTGCCGAGCTGGCCGGCTTCCGCACTTTCTTCACCGCGTTCCATCATTTTTCTCCAAAACAAGCGCGTGCGATCCTGCAGGACGCGGTGGCCCGCAACCGCGGAATCGGAATTTTCGAAGCGCCGGGACGCAGCATTCTTCCGTTCGTTTTCGCGCTGCTCATGCCTGTGGTGTCGTTCGGACTTGCGCCGTTTCTCCGGCCGTTCACCTGGAGCCGCCTGTTTTGGACATACGTGATTCCCGTGGTTCCCTTCGTGCTCTGGTTCGACGGCGTGATTTCCTGCTTGCGCGTCTATTCACCGAGCGAGCTACAAGAAATCGTGGACGGAATCGGCGCGCAGCATTACCGGTGGGAGATCGGGGAAGATGCGACGGGAGTCGTGCCCGTCCCCATCACCTATCTGATCGGCTACCCGATAAATCAAGAAGAGATCGCGGCAGCAAGAGGCGTTTCACCGGAACGGGCTGCTGCCCGCGAATTCACGGAAACGATTCCGGCCATCCGAGCGGTCGCCCCGGTTAGCCCGGCTTTTGGCGCGACGGCTTTCCGCGAAGCGGCCCACAAGGCTTAGGATCTGGCAGCTACCCTCCGGCCAAAGTTCGGCGCAAAACATTCCTCGACGATATAGAATGCCGCAACGGTGCTGGACGAACGGCGCCTGAAGCGGAGCGGAATGCAAACCCCCATGACCCGCGAGAGAGCAGTCAGAGTCGTTCATTCCGTGTGCGCGTTAATTTGCGTTGTGCTTCTTGCTGGATTTATTCCGTCGATCGAACCCTCCAACCCAATTTCGCTGCATCCTCGGAACTCGCATTATTTTTTGTTCCGTGGAAAGGCCGTGGTCCTCATCACGAGCGGCGAACACTACGGCGCCGTGTTCAACGGAGATTTCGACTATCACCGGTACCTGGAGACCCTCGAGCGCGATGGATTGAACTTCACGCGAATCTTTGGCGGCGAATACGTCGAAGTCCCCGGAAAATCGTTTGGCATTCAGCGAAACGATCTGGCGCCGGCGGGCGGAAAATTCA
The DNA here is from genome assembly GCA_963785585.1 of uncultured Acidobacteriota bacterium. GTDB lineage: Bacteria > Acidobacteriota > Terriglobia > Acidiferrales > UBA7541 > Palsa-295. The sequence continues at coordinate 2,651,955 of CAWAVW010000004.1, read as the reverse complement.
TTGCACCATGGGCTCGCAGCCAAACTGTCGGATACGCCGGTGGCGGTAATAAGTTCGACCTAAACGAGTGGAACCCCGAATACTTTCAGCGCTTCCATGACTTCCTGGCGGAAGCGGGGAAGCGCGGCATCGTGGTCGAAATAACGCTTTTCTCCGCGCATTACGATGCGGCGCAATGGAACTTGAGCGCGTTTAATCCAGCCAACAATGTGAACGGAACGACGTCGATCGACTGGAAAGACCTGCACACCGAGGCCAATGGAAATATTTCAAGCTTTCAAGAACGCTACGCGCGCAAGCTGGTCGCCGAAGCAAATCGCTACGACAACGTCATCTTTGAAATTCAAAATGAGCCGTGGTCCGACCGACCCGTGTTCTCCGGCGTTATCAACCCTTACCTGTTTCCGCCGAACCGCGACCGATTCCCGAACTCCGTTGACCTGCCCGACGAACGCGCCATGCGTTGGCAACAACACATCGCTTCGATCATCGTCGATGAAGAACGCTCGATGCCCAACCATCACCTGATTTCGCAGAATTATGCGAATTTCCGCTTTCCCGTGCGAAGTGTGATTCCCGGAGTCAGCGTCGTCAGTTTTCATTACGCCTATCCCGAAGCCGCGACGTGGAACTACGGCCTCGGCATCCCCATCTCGTGCGACGAGACAGGGTTTCTGGGTAACGATGACGATGCATACAGGCGCCAGGCATGGAACTTCATGCTCTCCGGCGGCAGCATCTTTGATGGCCTCGACTATTCTTTTAACGTTGGCAATGAAGACGGAATGGATGTTGCGCCGAACGGCCCGGGCGGCGGCAGCCGAGAGCTGCGCCGCCAGTTGCGAGTGCTGCTCGCCTTCCTGCAGTCTTTGCCGCTTGCGGAAATGCATCCCGACGCTGCGGTCGTTAAAAACGCCGGTGGCACGATCCCGTACGCGCTTTCGAGCGCCGACCACACGTACGCAATCTACCTGGACGGCGATGGACCTGCCGAGGTAACACTCGAAATTCCCGCGGGCAACTACCAACAAACCTGGCTTGATGTGAAATCCGGACGCGGCGTGCAATCCGCTTCGATCCAGCACGCGGGCGGCACGCTCGTCCTTCATTCGCCCGCGTTCAAAGATGGAATGGCGCTGAGCCTTGCGAAAGAGCCGTGAAAGGGAACCTTCTTACAGGCGAGCTAGTTCTTGTTGTTTTTCGAGCGCGCTTGAGCTTTCAAGTTCAATGCCAGTTCTTCCGCGCATTCGATCTTGTGACGCGCTAGTTCTGCCGCCAGCCCTTCGTCCGTCAAATCGAGCGCATGAGAGTGTTTCCAGTCGTGATGCGCAATTTTTCCGATGCGCTTCACGACGTCGTCATTCTCCACTTCGATGGCCAGCTCGCGCCGGGAATCGAAGCTCCCGGGCGCGAGATTAATGGAGCCGACGATCGCCCGCTTGTCGTCTGCCAGCAGCATCTTGGCGTGTAGCTTCAAGTGCTTGAGCTTGTGGATTTTGATTCCCACGTCTTCCATGGTTCTCAGGCCGCCGACGCTTTCGGTCAGCTTCTCTTTTTTGAGTTTGTGCGGCGGCCGCGCCATCACGTGGACTTTCACTCCGCGCATGCGCGCGCGAACGAGCCGCTCGATAATCACGGCGTCCTGATACCGTTCGTTTTGCAAAAAAATCGAATGCTTGGCGGCATCGATGAATTGGGCGATGCGCTCGCGGCCATTGCCCGTGCACCAGATTAGACGAGCGTCGGCGCCGGCATTGAAATCCTTCCGTTTCCAATCGGCCTCGAAGCAGTCGATCATTTCCGCGACTTCATGTTTGTGGTCGGTCACAACCGCATAGTCGCGCGTGACAGTCAGGTTTTTCGTTTCCCAGTTCAGCGATTTTACGAAGCCCGTCGCGTCATCCACAATCATCGATTTTTCGTGAGTCAATCCGAACGCCGGATTGCTATCGATTACATCCACGCCGGCCTTTTCGAGGATTTTTCGCGAATGCTTGTTGTCGGATTCTCCGTCCCGTCGCGCGGGATTCAGCATCACGCGCACATCCACGCCGCGCTTTTTCGCGTCGATCACGGCCTTCAATAGACTTGGCGCGGAGAAGACGAACATCTTGATGCGCAACGATTTCTTCGCCCGCTGAATAGCGTCGATGATCGGTTTTGCAGAGTCGTCTGGAAGAACGATAAGCGAACGTGACATGTCCGCCCTATCTTACTTCGGCGCGTGGGCCTCGCGCCATTGCCACGGTGAAGCCTCGCTCGATACGATTCGGCGGCGTCAGCTAGCCGGCTTTGCCGCCTCGGTGCTGAACTGGACGCGATAGAGGTCCGCATAGACTCCATTCAGCGCCATCAATTCGTCGTGCGTTCCTTGCTCCGCCACCACGCCTTCTTTGAGCACGAGGATCTTGTCGGCGTCGCGGATGGTGCTCAGCCGATGAGCGATGGTGATTACGGTGCGACCCTTCATAAGCGTCTCAAGAGCCTTCACAACGGATTGTTCAGACTCGGTGTCCAGCGCCGCCGTCGGCTCGTCGAGGATCAGGATGGGATTATTGCGGATAATGGCCCGCGCGATCCCGATGCGTTGGCGCTGTCCGCCAGATAGCGTGGCTCCCCGTTCGCCCACGACGGTGTCATAACCGTGCGGCATTCTGGCGATGAACTCGTCGGCATCGGCGAGTTTCGCGGCTTCCAGGATTTGCCCTTCGGTGGCTCCCGCGCGTCCGTACGCAATGTTGTCTCGGATCGTCCCTTGGAATAACACAGTCTCCTGGAGGACGTAGCCGATCTGGTCGCGCAGTCCCCTGAGTCGGTATTCTCGAATGTCCACTCCGTCGATTTCGATCGAGCCATGGTTGGGATCGTAAAACCGCGGTATCAGGCTGACGATCGTCGATTTCCCGCCACCTGTGGGCCCCACGATTCCCACCATTTGTCCCGGCTCGATTTCAAAACTCACGTCTTTCAGAACGGGTGCATCGGCGGCATACGCAAAAGCGACGTCCTTAAAAGCAATTTTGCCGGCGAACGGTTTGGGCTCTTGCGATGTCGGCGGGTCTGGAATTACGGTGTCCGCCTCCAGAATGGCCTGTACGCGCTCGACGCCCACCGCCGTCTGCGCGATGGAATTCGTCATTGTGGCCAAATCCTGCACCGGTTTGAAAAATTTCGTCAGATAGGCAAGAAATACCGTCAGCGCTCCGGCGGTCATCGCTCCGCGAAGAATCAGCCACGAGCCGCGCCATAGCACCACGGCCACGCAGAGTGACACCGTGATGGAGACGAGCGGCGAAAGAAGAGCCTTCACGCGACGTGCTTTCAGTGCCGCTTCCACCGTGGCTTGGCTGACCGTTTTCAATTCGGCCTGCGCCAGATCCTGCCGCCCGAACGCTTTCACCACTTGGATCGACTCCAGGCCCTGCTCGACCACAGCCACGATATTGCTCTGCTGCTTTCGGACTTCGTGCGTCGCCTTTTTCACCGCCTTCTTGAAGCGTGAAACAAACAGCAGCATGAAAGGTGTGACGCCGATCGCGATCAATGTGAAATCCCAGTTCAACCAGAACATCACCGCCAGCATGGCAACAATCGTAAGCAGGTCCACGGCGATGCCCAGCGTCGAGCCGGATGCGAAACTCTGAATGGTCTGCACGTCGGCCGTGATTGTGCTGAGCAGCGAACCGGTTTGATGCTTACTGTAATAGTCGAGAGAGAGTTGCTGTAGGTGATGGTACGTCCGCATTCGAAGGTCGTTCGCCACCCACTGGCCGACGCTGGTGGTGTAGTAATTGGCCACATACTGCGCGACAGCGGCCAGCACCGCGATCAAAACCGTCACAATGGCGGCGGCTGCGGCGATTTGCATCTTTGTGCCGCTTCCCAGCAGTGGCCGCAACAGATGATCCAGCCACGGCCGCAGCGGGCGCGATCCGATGACGTTATCGAGAACGATCTTCAGCGGCCAGGGTGCCGCAACGCTCATTGCTGTCTGCACGAGCATCGCAAGCAGAATTACGACGAGTGTGCCGCGGTATGGGCGGACCACCGAGCGAATTAATGCGAACACGAACGAAGCTCCCGAGGGGTTTTCAAGATGCCGGACAGAGTAACCCGTTCGGAAAACGATGTCATGGGGATTACGACCGAGCGCCAATGCAAGGCGGAGGCGTCGGCCAAAGTTGCGAGGCTTGGCGACGGCGAATCAAATCGAACTAGAATGCGAAGGACTGACTTTGACGAGACGTCCCAAAGGAGCATGGCATGCCGATTCACACACCGAATCCAATTATCGCGATCGGGGTACTGGCTTGTACCGCAGGCACGGACGCTGTGTATGTGATGTTCACGGCGGCGGTAACGGCGCGACGCCGCGGCATGGCAGCTACGTGGAGCAGCGTGTGGTATTTGTTATCCGCGTTCGCAGTGATCAGCTACACCGGAAATCCGATCTACGTCTTGTTCGCGGCCCTCGGGTCCTGGGTCGGAGCATTCGGAGCCGTCACGTGGTTGAACAAAAAAGCATGACGGACGTTCCTTAAAAGCTTGGCTGCCGGGCGAGCCGCCAAGACCACATCAGAAACGAAGTCGATGTAAGGTCGATCGCAGGCTCCGTGGTGCTGTAGGACTGCACGTTGTCCTCATAGAGGGTGATCGCGTTCGGATCGTGCGGCCCGTCATTCCCGTTGAACTTCTTGAACGTATCCACGCCGTTTGCGGGGCAGGCGATCATCCCGCCGACCAAACCCGACGTCGTGTAGTTGTTGGGGCCTTCCACGGCGGCTCCCCAAAGGACCGGCGTACCACCGGCGCTGCCATCCAGCGCACCCGCGAGGTTGGCCACCTGATGCTGAATGCAATTCGGGAACGTGCTGCCGTCGCCCACGATAAACGAAGAACCCCACGCGTTGGCACCCAGGATATTCGCCAGCCAGCGCTGTGAGTAAAGATCGTACTGGCTCGATTTCGAAATGTAGTGCGCCTCGCTGGCCATCACGGATAGCCCCGCGCCATGCGACGTGGTATCGCCCGAGCTCCAAACGTTGCCGTAACCCCACGCATCGGTTTGCGCCTGCGAAATCGCGTCGGCTACCTGCTGCAGGAATTGCGCGCGCACCTGCGCTTGCGTCAGAGCCAGGCTCTGCGGATTCCCAGCCTTTTCCAGTGCACGATACAACTCGAAATGCGCCAGACCGCTGACGTCGTATAAATTCAGCGTGTCCGCGTAACCCGGCGTGTAAACGTTGGTGATGTAGTTCGCTGCAAACTGCGTTGCTTGCTTCAGGTAATGCTCCGGGTCAGTATGCGGCAAGCCTGCCGGTAATTGCTGCTCGTCACATGCGGACTTCAGCGCGAAATAAAGTTCTGTCGCGCCCAACTCCATGTCGTCGTCCCACACATCTTCGGGATAGCCGTCAAACGGTACCGCGGTCACCAGGCACGTGCTACATGAGCCAGAATCCACCGAGGGAGCTGGATCAGGATAGGAAAGATCGGCCAGGTCGAAAATCTGCTCGGCATTCTCCAGGCACGCATTCGCGCGCGCGGGTTCCTCGAACCGGTAAATCTGATAGCACAATGCAAAGTCCGCCGCGAGCCGTCCGGCCATGTTCGGGCTGATTTTCGAACCGGCAGGGCCACTCAGATAAACCGGACGGTTGCAGATAAAGCCGACGGTGTAAATGTCGCACGGCGCCGGGTCTCCGCTCTGCTGGTAGTTGTCGTCTGCTTGCGGCAGCGTCCAGATGTCGTATTCGGTAATCAAGCAGTAGGGGCTGGCGTAGGTGCCGCCGCAATTGGGATTCGCGGACGTCGGCGTTCCGTATCCGTAATAGTTAAATTCCTGCGTGTTGGAAACCTGGTAGTAGAGCGTTTTCGTTTTCGAGTCCCACATCTTGGTCAGCCAGTCGATTCCAAAACGCGCTTCGTTGGTGAAGTCGGTCGAGTCCGGCGCGCCCACCGCGTTTCCCGCATATGAAATCGATCCCGGAGGGGCCGGCGGATTCGCGCGAACGGCATGGCCCATCTGTGCGGGAAAATCCCTTATTCCGATTTCCATCAGCGCTTCGGTGTAGCTGGTGGTCTCCACGTATTTCACGTAGTCCCCGGCGTCCCACCATCCGCCCGAAGCGTCGATCTTCGGCAGATTTGCCGAAACGAGCGGCCCCGCCGGCGGTACATTGTTGATGTCGTCGTTGTCGTCCAGCGGGGGAGTATCAAAAACCTTCGCGCTTTCGTCCTTCAAATGTCCCGGCGCGGTGCGCAGCGCATTCGGAATGTATTTCGCGCCATCTCGTTCGGTTTCATAGAAAAACAGAGTATTCAAAAGCAGGCCAGAGTACAGCAGGTTCGGTTCATCTACGGCGAACACCGGAGAGGTGGCCTTTTCCGGTCCTGTCACGGCGATCGAATACAAATCATTCGTGGGAACGTTGAAATCAAGCGCGTAAATGTTGTACGTGACGCTGGCCGAGTGGCCCCAGGTGCCCAGCAATGCGCCAATATTCGCCGAATACACCTTTTTGCCCTTCGAGTTCGTGACTGCAAACGTCGCGCCAGTCTCTGCTTCCTTCGACATTAAATACGCGCGGAACGGCCCTTTTCCCGTTTCGTAGCCCACTTGGCTGACGCGGACGTAGGCCGATTGCGCGGCTACACCCGCGGCGCCGAGCACGAACATCCCAAAAAACGCGGCGATTCGAGCCGTACATTTACGGAAGCTGCGGCGTTTGCGCAAAGGCGTCATAGGTTCCCCCGGGGTTTTACTGAGTTTCATTAAATCTTTAATGGGCGGCTGCATCTTGGTCCCGGCGCGCAAGACTGTCAAGCGAAGAAGAATCGAAGGGCGACAACATAGCGGAATCGATCGGTCGTAAATGGGTGAATACGGAAGCGGAAAATGGCGGGCCTGGAGGGAGTCGAACCCCCGACCTTTTGGTTCGGAACCAAACGCGCTATCCAGCTGCGCTACAGGCCCGCGGACGGACAGTTTAACACAGCGTGTGGAAATCGGAGCCGGCGTCGATCGTCGCCCTCTCGAAGCTCAGAGTTCAAGATTCTCGCGCGAGGCCCTTCACCTGTTTCGCAAGCTTTTCGATCTGCTCGGCTTTCTGAATCATCGGCAAGGAAAGCACATGTTCGGTTTGCGTCTTTTCGACTTCTGCCTTCAGCTCGGCTGCGAGTTCGTATAACTTTTCCACGTCGTCGTGAATCTGTTGTTGATGATGCTTGAGCATTTCCTTGGGATCGAGGCCAATCGCCGGACTCTCAGGGACGGTGTCAGCCGGATTCTGAGGCGGAATGGTCGGCGTGGGCTGGCTCTTTTGCCCTTGGCCAAAAGCCACGTCTCGAGTTGCCCAAACTGTTCCCGAAATCGCTGCCGCCCAAATCGAAATTCGGAGAATGAAATCGCGCTTAGAAAGGTTTGGCATCGCCGAACTCCCATTTACGAATCGCGGCGGACCGGCGGCAATCTACAAATTCCGTCCCGCGCGAGTGCTATAATCCCGCTCCGCCTATCTTATGACTGAATCCTTCTCACAGTGGCTCCAAATTATCGGCAAGGTCGGCGTGCGGCTGCTGGTGATTGTGCTGCTGGCGATGTTTCTTCTGCGCCTGCTGAAGACGCTTACGAACCGTCTGGTGCAGAGCGCGAAGACTCCCACGCGCGCCTCCCAAATGCGCGAGCAGCAAACGCGAACCATGGGCGGCCTTCTCTACAGCATCTTCGCGACCGTCATCATCGTGGTCGCGGTATTGATGGTGCTGCGCGTATTCGATTTTGATGTCGCTCCGGCAATCGCCACAGCCGGACTGGCGAGCGTTGCGATCGGTTTTGGCGCGCAAAGCCTACTGAAAGACCTGATCAACGGTTTCTTCATCGTGTTTGAAGACCAATATGTCATCGGCGATCTAATTCAGGTGAACGGCGAAACCGGTCGCGTGGAGCATTTGACGCTGCGGCGCACCGTGCTTCGGAACCCCGCCGGAGCGATCGTCACGATTCCTAATTCGCTGGTCGGCCAGGTTGCAAACCTGAGCCGCGACTGGTCTCAGATTTTTGTGGACGTAACCATTTCCTCGGACGAAAACGCCGGCCGCGCGCTGACTCTGCTCGAAAAAGTCTGCGGCGATTTCCGCCACGACACCGATTGGTCGGCCGCGTTGGTGGACGGCCCACGCGTCCTCGGCATCGAGTCGCTCGCCCTCGACGGCACGATCATCCGGCTGCAAGTCCGCACAGTTTTGAACCGCAAGGAAGAAGTCGCGCGCGAGCTGCGCCGCCGCATCAAGATGGCCTTTGAAGATGCGCGCATCGCGCTGAGCCACACCCATAAGATTTCCCTGCAAGGGGAAGTAAGGGCGCCCCAAACACAATAAGACAGACCGCGGTCAGGAGGAACGAATGGGTGAAGTTACGCACGAACAAGTCAACTTGCTGTTGCGCCTTTACGATATGCGCCGGGAGCCACGTCTGCGGGAAGCGCGAGCTTGGTTTATGGCTCATTTCCATCCCACATCGCTCGAAGAGATGATGAAAACCGCTCCGTCGGGCAGCGACGAGAACGACTACATGAGGATGGTTTGGAGCTACTGGGACATGGTTGCCGGCATCGTCAACCGGGGGCTGATCGACGAAGATTTCTTTTTCGAGAATACCGGCGAGCAGGCCGTGGTCTGGGAACGCCTGAAACCGCTCATCCCGACGTGGCGTGAAATGTTCAAGAATCCACACGTATTTGAGAATCTCGAAAAGCATTGTGCCAAGATGGAAGCATGGCGCGAAAAGCGGGCTCCCGGTTCGGCACAGGCTGCGCGCGATGTCCAGGTTCGCATGCGTCAACGGAGTTAGTTGTTTTTCTGCGGGAACCGCGGCGACATCGATACCATGGCAGGGTTCGGGTACGTTGGCCGAAAAGCGTCATTCGGTGGGACGTCGCCGCGGTCGTTTCTGCTAGGCGGGAGTCGGGACTTGTGTTAATTTCTGCCCAGCCCCGCAGTCATTCATTTCCCATCGGATTTTCGTGCTTTCGGGATTCTCTGGCCGCTTGTGCGCGGCACCATCGGGAAAGTTCGGGGGAGGAGTTGATCGTATGAACGCGCGTCATCCTTTTATCTCGGCGGTTGCGTTAACTATCTGCGTTTTTCTCGCGATGCCGATGGACCTCGCCGCACAAGCGGCTCAGGCCAGTCAGGCAGCCGGCAAGATCACGGCCGTGCTGCCGGTTGTGAACGTCGTCCGCGGACCGCAGCAAGTGGCAGCTTCCACCAATCAGCAAGTCTTTTGGGGCGACACGATCAATACCGGCCATTTGGCCCGCGCGCGCGTAAGCTTGACCGACGGTTCGATCCTCAGCGTCGGCTCGGACTCCAACCTCACGATTGCCAAGCATGACGCCACCGGACAGCAAACCGACCTCGATTTGAACTATGGCCGCGTCCGCGCGCAGGCTGCGAAGCTGGTGAAGCCGGACGCCCACTTTCGGGTACGCACTCCGGTGGGCGTCGCGGGCGTGGTCGGCACGGTGATGATCGTCACGTTCGATCAGCTGGGAAATATGAATGTGATCTGCGAAGAAGGGACTTGCCAGGCATGCGATCTTGGCGGGAATTGCGTCACGCTGCATGGCGGCCAAGAATCGAACGTACACAATAATTCAACGCCGTCTCAGCCCTCTCCCACGACCCCTGTGAATATGACCGCAGCTTTGAATTCAACCAGCGCGACGGGCAGCGCCGGAGCTGCGGGAGCCGGAATCAGCGTTGGAACGGCCACGGCAGTGGGCGTCGGGGCGGCTGCGGCAGCGGTCGTAGCGACCGTTGTGGTGCGCGCGGTGAACAAGACGCAAACCTGCTCGGCGCCTCCGACGACGGGAGCGCCGACCGCGCAAGCCAACCCGACCGCAAGCTGCAAATCCATCACGAATGGTGCGACCGGCAGACTGCCGGGTCAGCGCCCATAGGCAAAATCAGTTCTCCACCTGCCAACAAAGGAATCGTCGCTTACGCCCCTCTCACGAAGCGATTGCGGCGATTTGCTCCCGTTTATCGGGAGCGTTTGCGCCTCCCGTCATTTTCTGACACGATCTGCCACTGACCCTAACTTGTACCTCTGTCCAGTTGTACGCCCCGCCGGCGCAAGTCATTCTATTTACGCCAGATTCGCCCCGATTCTGCCCGACCGGAGAATGATCGTGCGACGCATCGTCACGCCCCTGTTGGTTTTAATGCTCCTGTTCCAGATCGCGTGTGCCAGCACCAGAACCCAGACCAAGACGCCTCCCACAAACCCGGTCACTGTTTCCGTCAGTCCCACGGCGGCGAATGTTCGGGTCGGAGCGGCGCAAAATTTCACCGCGAATGTCATGAACTCCTCAAACCAAACCGTCACCTGGTCGGTGAACGGGGCCGCAGGCGGAAACGCCACGGTCGGTTCGATCAGTTCCTCAGGTCAGTACTCGGCGCCAACGTCCTTGCCGAATCCAAACACAATTTCGATTCAGGCGGTTGCCGCCGCAGATTCGTCCGCGACTGCCACGAGCGACGTAACACTGTGGAATCCGACACCATCGCTCGGTAGCGTCTCGCCGTCATCATTCACCGTCGGAACGTTCGCGCTTACGGTCAACGGCGCTGATTTTGTAAGCGGCTCTCAAGTTCTATTAGGCGGAATGGCGCTCGAAACGAAATTCGTTTCCGCAACCCAACTCACCGCGACTGGTTCGCAGACCACGGCTGGAACATTTGCCGTAAGCGTCAGCAATCCGAATCCCGGAAGCAGCACCTCCGGATCGATAAACGTAACTGTCGATGCGAACTCGGGAGGCGGTGGGGGAGGCGGGGGGAATCCTCCTCCAAGTGCGTGCAGTGGGATTGGCACGGGGCAGGGCGCCAGCCTTAACGGTTTTCTGCCATTTCCAGCCGACAATGCCTGGAATACCAACATCGCAGCGTCACCGGTCGATCCGAACTCGGCAGCCATCATTAATTTCATCGGCGGCAGCGATCCCATTCATCCTGACTTTGGCTCCGGTGAATACGACGGCTCGTCGATCGGCATTCCGTATATCGTGGTCAACTCTTCACAATCGCTCGTCCCGATCCAGTTCACCGCGTATGGCGACGAAAGCGACCCCGGGCCCATGCCGATTCCCGCGAGTGCTCCGATCGAAGGGTATCCGAATCCTGGCTCGGGCGATCGTCACGTCCTCGTCATCGACAACAACACTTGCTGGCTCTACGAGATGGATAACTCCTACCCGCAATCGAATGGCAGTTGGAGCGCTGACTCGGCGGCCGTTTGGGACTTGCAGGCCGACGAAACGCGTCCGCTCACCTGGACCTCTGCGGATGCCGCCGGACTTTCCATTTTCGCCGGGCTGGTGCGCTACGACGAAGTCGCCAGCGGTCAGATCAAGCATGCCATTCGCGTGACGTTGCAAAACAGCCGGGCGGCGTTTGTAGCGCCCGCATCTCATTGGGCAGCCAACTCGACGAACGCGAACGCCGCGCCGATGGGAATGCGGATGCGCCTGAAATCCAGTTTCGATATTTCATCTTTCTCGACGGCGAACCAGGTGATCCTGACCGCCATGAAGCAATACGGCGTGATCATGGCCGACAACGGCTCGAACATGTACATCAGTGGCGCGCCCGACGACCGCTGGGACAACGACGATCTTCACAACCTGGATCAAGTAACGGCGTCAGACTTCGAGGTCGTGCAGATGGGCACGGTCTACACACAATCGAATCTGCCAACCGGCTCGTTGCCAGATATCGCAAGCTTCACCGCCAGTGAAACGTCCGTCTCTGCGGGAACGCAAGTTACCCTGAATTGGAACGTTTCCGGCGCATCGTACTTGATCGTCACGCCGCAGGTCGGGGCGATTCGCGGCACTTCGATTACCGTCACTCCATCGCAAACGACGACCTACACGCTCAATGCCACGAACGAATTTGGCCGCACGACCGCGTCTGTCACAGTAACCGTCCCGTAAAGCGATCGCTCGATTGGTGAAGTTTTCAATGGTCGAGCCGCCCCGCATCCACAAAGTCGGGATTCTTGCAGCCCGCATGCGTTCGTCCCGGCTTTCAGAAAACCTTTCCTGGTATTGCTCCCTCTCCGTGTGACGGACGATGTCTGCTGATGCATAATCAGTCCTCACAAATGGACTCGAATTTCGAAAAATTTCGGAACACGCGATTTTTCGGATCGCTGGACGGTCTTCGCGCCATCAGCATCATCGGTGTGATCTGGTATCACACCTGGGCCGATGGCCCGAATTACCCGAGATTGCTCCGATGGCCCGTGCTGCGGCAGGGAGGGTACGGCGTCCACATCTTTTTCACCGTAAGCGGCTTCCTGATCACCACGCTTTTGCTGCGCGAGCGCGACCGCTTCGGCACGATCTCGCTGCGCGATTTTTACATCCGTCGTGCGCTGCGCATCTGGCCGCTGTATTACGCTGTGCTTGGGTTGTATCTCGTGAACGCGCTCTATTTTGAAAAGGGCACCGTCCGTGCGCACAGTTTTCTGCACTATCTCCCGGCATTCGCAACATTCACATACACCTGGTTCGTGTCACCCAATTATCCGGGCGGCATGTTTAATCTGGCGTGGACGCTCGCATCCGAGGAGCAATTTTATTTTTTCTGGCCGTTCGTACAGAAGATCCTGCGAGGCATTTGGCCCGTGGTAGTGGTTGTGGGGATCATCGGCCTGGTTTTCGCGACGAATCACGGATTGACCGCGCAGCTGTTTCCGCCGGGTTGGCTGCGTACGCGCATCGTGACCAGCATCATGCCGCCGATCTGCTTTGGGGTGCTGCTGGCCGAGGTGCTGCATTCCAGGAGAGGCTTCGACTTCCTCTACCGCATTCTGGGCCAGCGGTGGTCGGCGCCGGTGATGCTCGCCGGCATGTGCGTCGCGTTGTGGCCGCAGCGCGCATGGTTGACGACTGCGTGGATATTTACGTGTGGACTTGTGGGCGCTTGCGTCGTCCGCGAAGAGAACGGTCTCGCGTCGCTTCTGCGCCTTCGACCCATGGTTTTTATCGGCACGCTCAGCTATGGAATGTATCTGATGAATTCGTTTTCCATTCACGCCATGCTGTACGTCTGCAAGCTGGTTGGCTTCGCGTACCCGCCCGTCGTATTCGCCGCAGCTCTTGCGCTCGCAACCGGACTGGCCTACCTCAGTTTTCGGTTCTACGAATCGCCATTCCTGGCCCTAAAAACGCGGTTTTCACGGTTGCGGCCCGATGCCTCGGACCGAAACCCCGGGCCGGCAGCCATTCCCGATAGCATCGCGGGCGTGCACCCTTAGTCGTTTCTCGTCAATGGCTGCCTGCAAGGGTTAATCGTTCGCGCTTCGCTTTTCGTGGTTCGCGGCTCCACGGAGTCAAAACTACGTACAACGGCGTCGAGGTCACACTTGTCTTGATCGCCGAAAGTAATTTCCGACGTATCAGCCAACCCACCGCGGATTGCGCGGCGCTTTTCGATACCCCGATGGATTCCGCCAACTCCTGATAGCTGATTTGCACCGACGTGCCCCGCCGTTGCTGCTCGGCCGTCAGCCACACATACACGAGAAAGCTCACCGGGCGACGGTCGTGCCCCAGCAGGTCCCGCATCAGCGTGTCCGTTACATATTCGTCGATCTCGATCGTTTTCACTGTAGTAAAGATTACTATAGCATCGCCTAGCTGATTGCGCTTCCAAATCGCGCAGGTTAGATTCGAGGCGGTTGCACAAAGGAGGCATACCATGATTCGCGGAATCAAAATCGTCAGCATCCCGGTCAGTGACCAGGACGCGTCCCTGAAGTTCTATACCGAAAAAATCGGTTTCAAGGTCGCCACCGATCAGCCCTTCGACGGCAAACAGCGTTGGATCGAACTTCTGATCCCCGGAGCCGACACCAGCCTCGCGCTGTTCACCCCGCCCGGCCAGGAGGACCGCGTCGGCAGTTTTCAGCCTCTCACGTTCTGGTGCGACGATGTGTTCGCCACTGCGAAAACCTTGAAATCAAAAGGCGTAGAATTCGAAGCGGAGCCGCGAAAGGAAGTCTGGGGTACCATGGCGATCTTCAAAGACCCCGACGGCAACAAATTTGTCGTATCCAGCCGTTAGCGTAATGAACGGGCCTGCGGGCGGCTGAAATCATCGATCATGTTGGCGGGGATTGGCAGTAATCGAGGAGAAAAGCTGGAGGCGCGGGTGGGAATCGAACCCACGTATAAAGGTTTTGCAGACCTCTCCCTTACCACTTGGGTACCGCGCCTCGGTGAACCAGTATATCGAAACTACGACCGCGTTTCAGCTTTCAAACGGATCGCACCCTGCGTTCCGGGCGGTCTCGTCAGCTTTCGAAACTTCGCGCCACCAAGAATGAGCTAGCGAATGTGAAGTTCGTACGGAACCCGGGCTTGGATCGGCTCCATCTGTCCTACCAGATGGTTCAGGAACGAGTCAATCGACTGGGATTCCTCCATTTGGTCCTTTTCCCGTTCGAGCAGCTGCTGAAAGAACGACTTCTCTTCGGGAAAGCGCACCAGCCGTACCGATGTGTTCGCCGGTATGTGCGCGAGTTCCTTCGCGACCTCCACAGCCCGGTCGAGACCCCCAAGCTCATCCACGAGCCCAAGTTCTTTCGCCTGCGCGCCCGTCCAAACGCGGCCTTTGCCAACCTTGTCCACCGCTTCCACGGTCATCTTGCGGCCGGCCGCGACACCCTTCGTAAAATCCGCGTACGTCTCCTGCAGCGATTTTTCGATATACGCGCGCTGAGCCGGTGAAAAATTCTGCTGCTCGGAGAAAAGCGTGGCGTTGTCGCTTGTCGCCACGCCATCGGTGCTGATGCCGAGCAAATTGTACAAGCCGGAAATGTTGAATTTTCCGATCAACACGCCGATCGATCCGGTAATGGTGTTTGGATCTGCAACGATTTTTCTCGCCGGAGCTGCGATCCAGTATCCGCCGGACGCCGCCACGTCGGACATCGACACAACAACCGGTTTCACCTGGTTCGCCAGTTCTACCTCGCGGCGAATCACTTCGCTTCCCACCACCGAGCCGCCGCCGGAATCGATCCGCAGCACGATCGCCTTGATGCTCGAATTCTTGCGTGCGTTGCGGATGTCGGTTGCTACCGAATCGCCGCCCATGATCGAACCGCCGCCCGGCGTGGTTCCTGAGTCGCCCGACACGATCAAGCCGGTCGCGTGAATCACCGCAATCTGCGTGCCGCCATCGTTTTTCACGAACGCGCGGTAGCTCCGCAACGAAATCGGATTCCATTCGCGCCCGCGGGTACGGAATTCATCCTGCACCTGATCCCAATAGGCCAGCCGGTCAACAATTTTCGACGTCACCGCATCGTTCGATGAAAACGGGCCCTGATTCAGCAGCGCCTCAAATTTCGCTCGATCCATGCCGCGCCCGTTCGAGGCATCGGTCAGATATTGTTCGTAAACTCCATGCAACAGACCTTCGACTTCTTCCCGATGGGCGGGCGTGAATTTTTTTTCGGTGAACGTATTGCCCGCGGTCTTGAATTCCGCGATGTGATAAAACTCCGGCACCACCTTCAGCTTGTCCAGCGTTCCGCGAAAAAATGTCGCCTGGGCCATCATTCCGCGAATGCTCACGGGCGCGGTCGGCACCAGCCAGATCTGCTGGCACGCGCTGGCGAGGTAGTATTCGGGATTGCCGACTCCGTCGTATCCGAGATAGCAAATACTCGGCTTGCCGCTTTTGCGAAAACTCATCAAATGCGTCCGAATTTCCTCCAGCTTTCCCCACCCGGTCGCCAGTGGCGCGATGCGCACCACAATCCCGGTTATGTGGGAATCGGTCGCAGCCGTATCGAGCGCGTCCGTAAAGTCGTGCAAGACCGGCACCGTAGTTCCGTTCAGCGCGCTGAAAAAATCAGGAGTCCGCTGCTCTTCAATCTCGCCGGCCGCGTCGATCACCAGCACGCTGCTGGTCGGCAGACGCATTGCCGACGGCTTTGCCGCGATCCAAATGACCGCGATAAAAAACGCCAACAGAACCACAATTACAATTACACGCCGCTTCGCCCAAGTCATTTGTCTTTACCCTCGCACCGAACGGGATGGGCCGCCGGCACACTGCCTATTCAACAAGGTAGCACTCGCCGCTTCGAAACTACAACTGAGCCCACTCTTCGCCGCGCCCCCGATTACCCCGATCGCCGGGTTCTTACCGGTTCCGTTCAATGGATGCTGTAAGTACTGCAAAGGAGCGTCCTGTGCGGCTCGGCAAACGAATCTTCCAATACATCCAATCCGGAAAACTGAGCGTACTACCTCTGTGTAGTGCAATTCCAAAACAACAAAAGGATACTTAAAATGAAATCCCGTTTTTTGCTCGCAATTCTCGCCCTGGGCCTGCTTAGCGCGACCGTTGCCTCTGCTCAGAAAGACCCCATGGTCGGCGGCGCAGCCATGTACCCGACCAAGAATATCGTTGAAAATGCCGTGAACTCCAACGACCACACCACGCTCGTCGCCGCTGTGAAGGCCGCAGGCTTGGTTGACACGCTCGAAGGCCCTGGACCGTTCACCGTTTTTGCTCCGACGAACGAAGCGTTTGCCAAGCTGCCCGCGGGCACCGTGGACACGCTGCTGAAGCCGGAAAACAAAGACACGCTGGTGAAGATCCTCACCTACCACGTCGTCGCGGGGAAGGTATCGGCGGCGGATTTGAAGAAACTCATTAAGGAAGGTCACGGCAAGGCGACTTTGAAGACCGTCAGCGGCGGAACTCTTACCGCAACGGAAGCCGGCGGTAAGATCGTCCTGACCGATGAGAAGGGCGGAACGGCTACGGTTACGATCGCCAATGTGTACCAGTCAAACGGCGTCATCCATGTGATCGACTCCGTTTTGCTGCCGAAGTAACAATCACTCAGAGTTGCAAAAGGCGCGACGTGCCATGCGGTTCGTCGCGCCTTTTTTCATTTGGATGCGTTCCGCGCGAAGCGTGAATCCGGCAGCCGCGGAACCCGCGGTCTTATTGCTGCTGTGCCTGTTGTTGCGGGCGCTCTTTGTGGGGTGTCGCTTCCTGCGGAGCAGCATTGGTGTTCGAAAGCTGCTCGCGGCCTTCATCATCCAGCGCGGGGCGAACGCGTACGTCCACAGACAGCCGTTGTCCGGCATGTCCCTTATAGACGCCGCGCACCGGTGCGACGTCTCCGTAATCCCGGCCATACGCAATGCGCACGTGCCGCAGCCCCACAGGGTTACCCAGCGTCGGATCGAACGCCATCCAGCCCGAATCCGGTACAAATACTTCGGCCCACGCGTGCGAAGCCTGGCCGCCAATCACTTCTTCCTGCTTCGCATTCGGAGATGCTGTGCTACCCGGAACCAGGTAACCGGAAACGTACCGTGCCGGCAAACCGCCCATCCGCACCACACCAAGCAACAAGTGCGCAAAGTCCTGGCATACTCCCGCGCCGACGGAAAGAGAATCGACGATCGATGAATTCACGTGCGTCGCGCCCTTCACATACTTGAATCGCTCGTGGATCAAGTCGGATGCTGCCTGCACGAACGTGAGCGTGCCGCCGTCGGACGATTTTTCCGCGCTGCTGATAATATCTTCCAGTTGCGGCAAGTAAGGTACAAACACGCTGGGGGCGATGTAATCGAAGTAGTCCTCAAAAAATTCGTCTCGTCGTTGGCGCACGTCCGCGAGTTTAGCGTCCATGGTCGTTGGGGCCGGCGCTTCGTGTGCCAGAACCACCGATTCCGCTTCAATCCTCAGCCGCGTGTGTTCCTTCAAAATGTTGAACTGATGCACCCAGTTTCCGCAGGAATCCCGGTACGCGGTGCCGCGCGATTCCGGGTTTGTGCTCAACCGGAACGAAAGGCAGCTCTGCTTTTCGTCGTGCATCGGGCGAAGCCGCACTTCGTTATAGCTCTCCGACACCGGACCGTCGTAATGAAATTCCGTCACATGCACCAGGTGATAGCGGTTCACGCAACCTCCGCGTAGTAGAAATACGTTCGAGCGATGTCTTCGCCGATGGCGCCGCACACCCGGAGCAGTTCGCCCAGGTAGGTGTGCAGACCCTGTTGAAAGATTTCGTCGATCTTGTCGTATCGCAAGCTTTCGAGCAGCTTGCCGGTCAATCGCTCCGCTTCGTTCGCGTACGATCCGGCCGTCGTCCGGCTGATCGCGCGCAAACCGGCTTGCACTTCCGAGATGCTGAATCGAATCGAGCGCGGGTGCTGCGGATGCAGGATCAACATTTCCGCCACGCGTTCAGGCTCAATCGGCGAGTGGTATTGCCGGTGGTACGTTTCGTACGCGCCGACCGATTTCAGCACCGCCATCCACTGGTGATTGTCAGGAGCGCCCACAGCCGTCGGTGAATCCAGCAGATTGTGATACTGCACGTCCACCAGGCGCGCCGTCATCTCGGCGCGTTCGAGTGACCATCCAATCCGCAAAAACTCCCAGCCTTCGTCGTGCGGAAGCGTAGCGTCGGTCACACCGTGAAACCGATGGCTGCCGAACTTAATCTTTTCGCAGAAACGGTGAGGACCGGCTTCGATTTCCTCTTGCGCGTTGAAACGCGTCACGGTGAAATACAGCCCGTTAATGTCTTCCCACATCTCGCGCGATATGCGGTCTCGAATCGTTCGTGCATTTTCGCGCGCCTTCGTGATGCACTCGACGATCGAGCTGGGATTGTCTTGCCGGAAACCGAGAAACTCGAAAACGTTTTGCGCGTTGGCGTCGCCGTATAGTTTCTTGAATCTGGTTTCTTCGCCCGCCATCGTGATGAGCGGATCCCAGCGCAGCCGGTAGGAGTTTTGCGATTGCTCCAGCAGGGTGTGATACGTCACGTCTAATATCCGCGCGGTGTCTTCAGCGCGTTCAATGTAGCGCGCCAGCCAAAACATCGAATCCGCGATTCTCGAGAGCATCTCAGCTTTCTCCGCGCAGAACCCAGGTATCTTTACTGCCGCCGCCTTGTGAAGAATTTACCACCAGCGAACCGCTTTGCAGCGCCACGCGCGTCAGCCCGCCGGGAACAATCGTCACCTTCTGTCCGTCGTACAAACAATAGGGGCGCAAATCCACGTGGCAGCCAGAGACCCTTTCGTCCACCGGGTTGTACGAGGGAACCCGCGACAGCGGAATGACCGGCTGCGCGATGTAGTTGCGCGGGTCGGCCAGGACGCGTTCGCGGAACTGATCGATGCGCGCCTTATCCGCGCTCGGTCCAATCAACATTCCGTACCCACCGGATTCGCCCACGGCCTTTACCACCAGGTTCGCCATGTTCTCGACCACGTGCGAAAGATGCGCCGGCTTCGAACATACGTAGGTCTCGACCGTCCGCAGAATCGGATCTTCGCCCAGATAGTATTTGATGAACGCCGGGACGTAGGCATAGACCGCCTTGTCGTCCGCGATTCCGTTGCCCACCGCATTCGCCAGCGCGACATTACCGGCGCGGTACGCGCCCATCAGGCCGGGAACTCCCAAGATCGAATCGCCTCGGAAACACAGCGAATCCAGAAATTCATCGTCCACGCGACGGTAAATCACATCGACTCGTTTCAGGCCATAAATCGTCTTCATATAGACGATCTCGCCGTCCACGATCAGGTCGCGACCCTCCACCAGTTCGACGCCCATCTGCTGCGCCAGGAAACTGTGCTCAAAGTACGCGCTGTTGTAGATTCCCGGCGTCAACAAAACGATTTGCGGATCGGCCTCGCCGCGCGGCGATATACTGCGCAGGATTCTTGAGAGCTCGGCAGGGTAGTGATTTACCGGCAGCACTTCGTGCGACTGAAACGCGTCCGGAAACGTGCGCGTCATTACCAGCCGGTTTTCCAGCACGTAGGAAATTCCACTCGGCGTCCGGACGTTGTCTTCCAGCACGCACAATTCGCCTGTCTTCGAATCCCGCACCAGATCGATTCCGCAGATGTGCGTGTAAATGCCGCGGGGAACTTCCACCCCGATCATTTCGCGCCGGAAATGCTTGCATGAGTAAATCAGCGCCGCGGGTATTACGCGATCCTTCAAAATTCTTTGCGGTCCGTAGATGTCCTGCAAAAATAAATTGAGCGCCACCACGCGCTGGCTCAGCCCGCGGTCCACATGCTCCCATTCGGAGAAGGGAAGGATGCGTGGAATCAAATCGAACGGAAACAGGCGTTCGGTTCCCTGGCCATCGCTGTAAACCGTGAAGGTGATGCCCTGCAACAGGAAGGAAAGGTCGGCGAGTTTTCTGCGCTCCTCAAACTGCGAGGGAATCATCGAAGCAAGTTTGTGGAAGAGTTTTGCGTAGTGCGGCCGAGGCTCCCCCGGGGCGGAGAACATCTCGTCGTAGAAGCCCCCGGTACTGTAGCCCGAGAAGATGCCCGCTTCGGTCATCTTGGCCGGTGTCGCCGACATATGCGGCACTCTAACAGGCAACACCCGAGCGGTTGCTAGTCATATAATCTATCGGATGCATCCAACAATTCATTGGTCCTCGATGGTCCCAGACAGCCAAATCGGGGCGGGCCCGTTCCCGCCAGCTTCCGCAGCTTCACACTAACATTCCAGTAACCCCCGGGTACCTGCGGAAATTCTGATTCGTTGCATTGAAGTTCCCGATTGTACTTGCTCCGAGCCTGAAGGTAGTAATACAGCATGGGAAATGTGCGCCTGCGTGGCCATGTGGACCACGACGCGTGTGGTGTGGGCTTCGTCGCCCAGCTGGGCAGCCTCGGTTCGCGGGATGTGATCGAACGGGCGCTGACGGCACTGGTGCGCCTCACCCACCGCGGCGGCGTCGATGCCGACGGCTCCAGCGGCGATGGCGCCGGCCTTCTACTTCCAATTCCCAGGGAATTTTTCCGCGCCTGCGCCCGCGAAGAGCGCATCCATTTGCCCGTGGAATTCGGATTGGGCATGGCGTTTCTTCCCATCGGCAAAGAATCCGAGGCGCGAGCCGCGATCGAAAAAATCGCCTTGGAATGCGGGGTTCGATGTTGTGGCTGGCGCCTGGTTCCCGTGGACTCCTCGATCCTCGGCCCGTCCGCTTCTGCCACTCTTCCCTCCATTCAGCAAAGTTTCTTCTCTTCTGACGAGACCGGCGAAATTTTCGAGCGCCAATTGTTTCTGGTTCGAAAACGCATCGAAGCTGAAGGAGTGCCGGGCACATACTTCTGTTCGCTGTCCGCCCGGTCGGTCGTTTACAAGGGCCTGCTCGCGCCGTGGCAGCTTCGCGAATTCTATCCGGACATTGCTCATTCCCAGTTTCAGGCCTCGTTCGCCGTTTTCCATCAGCGCTACTCGACCAACACCAAGCCCACGTGGTCCCTGGCGCAGCCGTTTCGTTTTGTCGCCCACAACGGCGAAATCAACACGATCGGACCAAATCGCCGCTGGTTGCGCGCGCGCGAAAAAGCCATCCTCCGCGAATTCCTGGCTCCTGCATCGTGCCACCTGCTCGAAAACGGTGTTAGCGATTCCGCCAGCTTTGACAACGCTCTCGAAGTTCTGCTTCGCCGCGATTACAGCATCGCCGCCGCTATGCTTCGCCTGGTGCCTCCCGCCTGGGAGGCAGATCCCGATCTCAGTCCCGAGCTGAAACTTTTCCTGCAAACGCAAGCGCGCGAACAAGAGCCTTGGGATGGTCCGGCGGCAATGGTCTTTAGCGACGGCCGCTTCGTCGGCGCCAAGCTCGATCGCAATGGCCTCCGTCCGCTTCGCTACACGCTCACCTCCGACGGATTGCTGGTTGCCGGCTCGGAGGTCGGCTTATCGAATTTCGAAGGTAAGAAGATCGACGAGCGCATGCGTCTCGGCCCCGGCGAAATGATCATCGCCGATCCCGCCGAAGGTTTGTTTTGGCGCGGCAATGACCTGGCAAAAATCCTTCGCGTCGGCGCCGGCGTGCTGGGCTGGCAGCCCGCCCGCAAAGTCGAAGCTTCCAATGAATTTTCTGGCCCGGTCACCGAGCATCCCAAGCGCATAGCCTCCGCACTCGGCTGGACCGAAGATCAATACCGCATCCTCTTCCAGTCGCTTGGCATGGACGGCAAGGAAGCCATATGGAGCATGGGCGATGACGCTCCTCCCGCTTTCCTATCCGCGCATCAGCGGCCGCTGTGGGATTACTGCAAGCAGCGTTTTGCGCAGGTGACCAATCCTCCGATCGATCCCCTTCGCGAAGCGCACGTCATGTCTCTCGACGTTTTTCTCGGCAAACTCATCGTCGTCGATTCGCCGTTAATCGATGCTGGGCAAATGGCGAAAATTCACGCCCAGGCACACAGCGAGATTCGCAGGCTAGACTTTACGTTCAATGCGGCCGACGGCCTCGCGGGCGCACGAGCCGCGCTCACCCGGCTGCGCCAGGAGGCGCGCGAAGCGGCCGCCAATGCGGACGCAGCCGAGCCCCAGATTATCGTCGTGAGCGATCGCAATACCGGCAGCGAACGCGCGGCGCTTCCCGCGATGCTCGCCGTCGCGGCCGTTTGGAAAGCGATTGTCGAGGCAGACTCCTCGCAAATCCCGCTCGTCGTCGAAACGGGGCAAGTCATCGAGACGCATCACCTCGCCATGCTAATCGCCGTTGGCGCGAGCGCTGTGTTTCCCTATCTCGCGCTCGAACTTTCCGAATCGCTCAAACCCGGCGGCGCAGCGCGCTACTGCGCCGGAGTTGTCGCGGGGCTTCGGAAAGTCATAGCTCGGATGGGTATCTCTTCCATCGGCAGTTACCGCAACAGCCATCTGTTCGAGACGGTGGGCCTGAACGAAGAACTGATCGACGAATTCTTCGAAGATGCCGACGCCGTCCTCGGCAGCAAGAGCCTCGAGGACGTTCTACTGGAGAGTCTTGACCGTCACGCCAAAGCCTTCGTCCCGCAAAGCGCCGAAATGCATGACGCCGGCCTCTACCGCTACCGCAACAGCGGCGAACAGCACTCCAGTTCGCCCGAACTGATGCGGCGCATGCACAAATACATCCAAGCGCCCACGCCGGAGGGTTACAAAGCATTCGCGGAGCTCGCGGAAACCCGCGAGCCGGTTGCCGTCCGCGATCTGCTTGCGATTGTCCCGGGTGAATCTCCCATCGATCTCGACAACGTCGAACCCGAAACCGCGATTCTTTCTCGGTTTAGCGCGCAAGCCATGTCGCTGGGCGCGCTCGGCACAGAAGCCGTACGCACCCTCGCTATCGCCATGAACCGGCTCGGCGGACGCAGCAACACCGGAGAAGGCGGAGAAGACGGCGACGTCTACCGCTTCGAGCCGGAAGCTCGTAATCGCGTAAAGCAGGTCGCCTCGGCACGCTTTGGTGTAACGGCCGAGTATCTCGCCCGCGCCGATGAACTCGAAATCAAAATGGCGCAGGGTTCCAAACCCGGCGAAGGCGGCCAGCTCCCCGCGATGAAGGTCACATCGTTCATCGCCCGCATGCGCCATGCGGTTCCCGGCATGTCGTTAATTTCTCCGCCGCCGCATCATGACATTTACAGCATCGAAGATCTTGCTCAGTTGATTTACGACCTGCGGGCCATCAATCCCATCGCTCGAATCGGCGTAAAACTCGTTTCCGGCGCAGGAGTCGGAATCATCGCCGCCGGAGTCGCCAAAGCCGGCGCGGACGTGATCACGATTGCCGGATTCGACGGTGGGACGGGCGCCTCGCCGCTGACGTCAATCAAAAATACCGGATTGCCATGGGAAGTGGGTCTCCGCGAAGCCCACCGCGCTTTGTTGCTGACCGGATTTCGCGGTCGTGTGCGCCTGCGCGCCGATGGCGGATTTAAATTCGGACGAGACGTAATTGTCGCGGCTTTGCTCGGCGCGGATGAGTATGGATTCGGCACCGCAGCGCTGCTGGCCATCGGCTGCGTGATGGCCCGCCAGTGCCATCTGAATACCTGCCCAGCCGGCATCGCGACGCAGGACGAAAAATACCGCGCCCGCTTTAACGGCAAGCCGGAAATGGTGATGACCTACTTTCGGGGAGTTGCCGCCGAAGTCCGCGAACGCCTCAGTCAACTGGGCGCGACCTCGCTCAACGAAATTGTTGGCGCCGCGCAAAAATTGAAGCCGCGTACCCCGGAAGCCGCACACGCTCTGGGAGAACTTCTCGCTCCCATCGCGGAATCGGAAACTCAGTCCAAAGGCATGTTGGTCGATGGCAAGGGAGTCCACCACGAGCTGTCGCGCGTGATGGGCCAGAACAAATCAAAACTCGTCAAGCCGCTGGAACTGGCCATCGCCAACTCCGACCGCAGCGTCGGCGCGCACCTCAGCGGCCAGATTCTGCGTCGCACCGGATACGCCGGACTCGGCGACGAATCGATTGATTGCGAATTTCGCGGCGCGGCAGGGCAGAGCTTCGGCGCCTTCCTGATTTCCGGCGTAAATTTCCGTTTGCAGGGCGAAGCCAACGACTATGTCGGCAAGAGCTTGAGCGGCGGCACCATCGCAATCACCTCCGGCGAAGAAGCCTCCCAGCGCGGTGATGTGCTGGCCGGCAACACAGTCCTTTACGGGGCGACTAGCGGCGAGCTTTACATCGCCGGACGCGCCGGTGAACGGTTCGCCGTCCGCAACAGCGGCGCTCTGGCGGTCGTCGAGGGCGTAGGCCAGCACGGCTGCGAGTACATGACGGCTGGTGTCGTGATTCTGCTCGGCCGTACCGGCATCAATTTTGGGTCGGGCATGACCGGCGGCCTCGCCTACGCTTTGCGCAAGACGCTTGCCGCAGCCGATTACAACGCCGAATTTGTGCGCGTAGCCGAAGTCGATGAAGAGGAAAAAGCCTGGCTGCGCCAGGCGCTCGCCGAACACGTTCGACTGACGGGCAGCCCGAAGGCGCGAAGGCTCCTCCAACGTTCCACGTCCGCATTCGGTTTGGTTCGTGTCGAACCGGTGAACCTGCCGTGCAGCATTGAACAAACGTGGTCGCCCATTCTCGCGCGCTGGCGCAAGCGTGACAAACGCTCCGTGTCTGTGCCCGTCGCCATGAAATCCGAAGACGCCGAATCGACGGGTCAGATCATTAACTAAGCCCCGCACGAAGTCTCCGAAGCCGGGCGGCTATCTGTCCACTGCCGGAAACCAGCCCCCGTCTGCTATAATTCCGCCTACAAACCATGGACTTTGATCACCTAACAACGTTTCTCGAAATCGCAAAATTGGGCAGTTTTTCGCGGGCCGGTCAGAAGTTATTCCGCTCGCAACCGGCGGTGAGCGCCCAGATCCGCCAGCTCGAGCAGGAATACGGCCAGAAGCTTTTCGACCGTGTCGGAAAGTCCGTCCGCCTCACTGCGGCTGGCGATTCTCTGATCATTTACGCCAAGCGGCTTCTAAGCCTGAAGGATGAGTCGCTTCGGGCTGTGGCCGACCTTTCCAGTTCGCCTCGCGGTACACTGGCGATTGGCGCGAACGAAGCCACTTGCCTGTACGTGCTTCCCGACATTTTCGCCGAGTATCACAAACACTATCCGTCCGTACAGATCAGCATTTACCGCAATTTCAGCCGCAAAGTGGTGGAGAAGATCGAAGACGGCTCGGTTGACGTTGGTATCGTCACCCTGCCGGTGAAATCGCCCAGCCTGAAAGTGCATTCCATTTTCCGGGACCGCCTGATGCTGCTCGTTTCCTCTGCCAATCCGCTGTCGCGCGCCAAGAGCGTAACGATGAGCGAGATTGCCGACCAGCCCCAGATCGTGCCGAAGACCGGTTACACCCGGCAGCTTTTCGACAAGTATTTCCGCCCCTATCGTTCGAAGCTTCGAATCACCATGGAATTGGCTAGCGTTGGAATGATTAAGCGCTTCGTCGCTGCGAATCTTGGAGTTTCCATCATCAGCGAAAGCTTCGCTCGCGACGAAGTTCGTTCGGGCGAAGCGAAGTTGATTCCAATTTCGGACGTGGAACTGACCCGCGAGCTCGGCCTGGTGTATCGCCGCGATCGGACCCTGCCCCGCGCGGCCGCCGCGTTTGTGACGCTGCTTCGGCAGCAGGTTGCGGCCAGCGAAGACGGCCACGTGATCAAGAAGCGGTAGCGTCGTCCGCCCCCGCGCCGTAACCATTCGCGTTGCGTATTTCCGGCATTCGTTTATTGGATTGCCTGGGCGCGGCTCTCGCGGGTAAAGTTTCCCGAGCTCGAACCGCATGTCCACTCGACCCACGTTGAGTATCGAACTTCGAGACTTTTACGCTCAGGAATCCGCCCGCATCAAATCGGAATTCGTCTCGTCCGGTGACGGCCGCGCTGCCGTTCTCGCCAGAACCGTGCTGGTCGAATCGATCGCACTCCGGTTGTGGAACGAAATCGTTTCGCCGCAGCCGGAAGGTCCGAGTGATCTCACTCTCGTCGCGCTCGGCGGATTCGGCCGGAAATGGCTCTTTCCTCATTCCGACATCGACATCCTGTTCCTGCATTCGGCCGACAAATCGGAAAAGGAATACAAAGACGCGATTCGCCGTTTTTCTCAGGAGCTTTGGGACCTTCGCCTGAAGCTCGGCCCCGCCACGCGGAAGCTTTCGGAATGCGACAAATTTGACACCGACAATCCGGAGTTCACGATTTCGCTGCTCGACTGCCGCTATCTTGCCGGCGACCGCGCTCTATTCGCTCGGCTGCACAACACGCTCATTCCCAATCTCGTCGCCCGGGAATCGAAAAACCTGGTCCAGAAACTCGCGGACATCACCCGCGCTCGCCATGCAAAGTTTGGCGACACGGTTTTTCACCTCGAACCCAACGTAAAAGACGGACCGGGGGGGCTTCGCGATTACAACGTCACGCACTGGCTGGCGCTCATCTCTGCGATGGAATTGCATCGCGACTGGCCGTCCGACGAGAACTTGCTGCCGGCGAACATTCGCAAGCAATTCGAATCCGCACTCGATTTTCTCGTTTCGGTCCGTTGCTTTTTGCACTTTCGCCATGTGCGTGATGACAATACGCTCACCTGGGAAGCGCAAAACGATGCCGCTGCGCAGAGCGTCGGCGCGCGCTCCAGCGGCGGCCTTACCGCCGCGGACTGGATGCGGATTTATTTTGGCAACGCGCGCAATATCTACCGCGTCTGTTTCAAGCTGCTTCAGGAAACACCCGCTTCGCGCCCCTCCTTGCAAAGCCAGTTTCAAAGCCTCCAGTCGCGCCTTTCCAACGCCGAATTCTCAGTCGTCGATGGAATGATATTTGTGCAGCAACCGGATGCCCTGCGCGATCCGGACGCCCTGCTTCGCATGTTTCGTTTTCTGGCGCGGCACGGTCTCACCCTCAGTTCGACCACCGAAATGCAGGTCGAGCGCGCTCTTCCGTCGCTCAGAGAAAATCCCCCCGCCGGCGTGGAAGCCTGGCACACCCTCCAGGAAATTCTTGTCGCCCCGCATGCCGCCGACGGATTGCGCTCCATGCACTCGCTCCACGTGCTGACCTTGCTTTTGCCGGAGCTCAAGGGAATTGATTCGCTCGTGGTTCGCGATTATTCGCACCGCTATACCGTGGACGAACACACCTTCGTCGCCATCGAAAACCTCCACAAGCTTCGCCAGTCCCAATCCAAATGGGATCAGCGTTATGCCGAGCTCCTCGAAGAACTCGAGCAGCCGGACCTTCTTTATCTAGCGCTTCTTCTTCACGACACCGGTAAAGCTTCCAGTACCGACGACCACGTCCGCGCCAGCCTCACAATCGCCGAGACTTGCCTCGAACGGCTCGACCTCGACCCGCCCGACCGCGAAACTGTCTTGTTTCTGATCGGCCGGCATTTGGAAATGAGCGCCGCCCTCCGCCGCGACATTTTCGATCCCGAAACCGTTCGCCAATTCGGCGAAAAAGTTGAAACTCCGGAACGGTTGAAGATGCTTTGCCTTCTCACCTACGCCGACATCAAAGCGGTAAACCCCGAAGCTCTCACTCCCTGGAAAGCCGAAAATATATGGCAGCTCTACATCGGCACCGCCAACTACATGATTCGCAGCGTGGACGAGCGGCTGCACGTTGACGCCGATAGCGAAACGGTCGCGCACTTGCGCACTCTCGCTCCGGCGGCGGGGAAAAAACTCGCGACTTTTCTCGATGGATTGCCTCGGCGGTACTTGCGCACGCATTCCGTCGAGGAAGTGCTTGCTCACATGGGCATGGCGGGCGAGTTAGGGAAGGACTCCGTGCAGATTGGACTCAAGCGCGGCCGCCACTGGTTCGATCTCGCTCTGGTCACGTCCGATCGTCCGTTTCTTTTTGCCAGCGTCGCGGGTGTCCTCGCATCCTGGGGTATGAACATCGTCAAGGCGGCGGCTTTCTCAAACAAGGCCGGCATCGTCGTGGACACTTTTTATTTTACGGATCGTTTCAGAACCCTCGAACTGAATCTTCCCGAATGGGAACGCTTTAAGAAAAGCATTCACGACGTGCTTATGGGAAAGGCCGACTTAGATCGCATGTTGCGTGACCGCGTTCGCTCGCAGAAGGTCGTTCCTCCCAAGGTCAAGGTCGAAACGCAAATCGTTTTTGACGACACCTGCTCGGAGCACAGCACTTTGGTGGAGGTGATCGCTCAGGACCAGCCCGGCTTGCTTCACCGGATCAGTTCGAAATTCTCACAGGAGAACTGCAATATCGAAATCGCTCTCATCGAAACGGAAGGGCAAATGGCCATCGACGTTTTCTACGTTACGTCTGGGGGCGCGAAGCTTTCCGCGCCGCAGCGCGACCGCCTCTGCGCATCGCTCCTGGAGGAACTCGGAGAAAAGCCGCCCGCCTAGTGCGTGACGATTCCCTTAGGTCTGTCCGGTCCGCTCTTTTCCCTGTAGCAGTCCCTCTATCAAAGTTCCTTCCACCGCTTAATTGGTTCTCGGCGACGACGTTGGCCTTGGGTTGCCCGTACGCGTACCCGTGGAGGGTCGGCGTGGCGTTTTGAGTAGTAGCGTAAGTCTTTACTTTTGAATTGCTTGCAATCGCCCTAGGATCCGTTATCGCATCAGGTAAATCGCGGGTCCTGAACGCATTCTGCACTGCGGGACAGGTGTTTCATTTTGGTATCTGGGGTAGCATTTCGTCAGTGTTGCTGCATCTAAACTGCGGCATTTCACTTGCACCACATTTCAGGCCTCAGCCACTTTAGGGGGTTGTACTCTTGAAGACGATCTCGAACCGCTTGCTCGCTATGATCACTCTGTTTCTGGTGGTCGCTATTTCGGCTTGCGGAGTCGCGGGCACCCCTCCCGCCGAGAAAGTTGGCCCAACAATCACGCAGCAGCCCACCAATCAGTCCGTAACCGTTGGCCAGAATGCCACATTTTCCGTGGTTGCTTCGGGCACGGCACCACTTTCGTTTCAGTGGTACCTGGCCGGCGCCGCCGCCGGCACGAACGCCAGCACATTTGTCGTCTCGCAGGTCACATCCGCGCAAAATCTTGCTGCGGTTTATGTGGTTGTCACCAACCCATACGGCTCGGTCAACAGCGCTTCCGCACAATTGAACGTGTCCGCTGCACAAACGGCTCCCAGCATCACACAGCAACCAGTCAATCAGATCGTCACCGCAGGCCAAACCGCAACCTTTTCTGTCTCAGCCGACGGAACCGCACCGCTCACCTACCAGTGGTACCTGAATAGCCAGCCGGTCGGTTCGAACGCAAGCTCCTACTCGATTGCTGGAACCACCACGTCGCAGACAGGTGGCCAGGTGTACGTGAAAATTACAAATGCCGCCGGTTCAGCCACCAGCAATACCGTCACCCTCACTGTAAACGCCGCCGCGACAGCGCCTACCATCACCACACAGCCCACGAACCAAACCGTAACGGCAGGGCAGACCGCCACCTTTACCGTCGCCGCGAACGGCACCGCCCCGCTCGTTTATCAGTGGTACTTCAACGGCTCCGCGTCCGGCTCAAATTCCAATTCCTTCTCGATCTCACAGACGACAACGTCCGAGAGCGGCGAAAATGTGTATGTCAAAATAACCAATTCCGCTGGAAGCGTCACCAGTTCCACCGTCACTCTCACAGTGAACGCTCCCGCCCCGACGCCGCCGTCGATCACCCAGCAGCCCGTGAACCAGACGGTCACCGCCGGGCAGACGGCCACCTTCACGGTAGCGGCATCCGGCACCGCCCCCCTTACCTATCAGTGGTATTTCGACGGCACCGCTTCCGGGACGAACTCGACTAGCTTTTCCGTTACGAACGCGACTCTTTCCGAATCCGGCGAGCAGGTTTACGTCAAGGTCACAAACACCGCCGGTAGCGCTACCAGCAACACGGTCACTCTTACCGTGAATCCCGCGCCAACAAATTCGGTGAACGTGCTTACCTATCACAACGACAATGCCCGTACCGGCCAGAATCTAAATGAAACAATCCTTACCCCTGCCAATGTGAACTTCAACAGTTTCGGATTACTGGGGACCATGCCGGTCGATGGGCTGGTGGACGCAGAACCCTTGTACGTCTCGCAACTCAACATCTCAGGCGGAACGCACAACGTCGTTTACGTCGTCACCGAAAACGACTCGGTCTATGCCTTCGACGCCGACAACTTCACGCAGCTCTGGAAAGTCTCCGTCGTTGGCACGAACGAAACTCCCAGCGACTCCCGTGGTTGCTATCAAGTCCAGCCGCAAATCGGCATCACTTCCACTCCGGTGATCGATCTTACCCAGGGCTCGCATGGCGTGATCTACCTCGTCGCGATGACCAAAGACAGCGGTGGCAACTACCACCAACGACTCCACGCTCTCGATCTCACTTCCGGGTCTGAAATCAGCGGCAGCCCCACTACAATTCAAGCCACGTTCAAGCGCGGCTCCACCACCGTCACGTTCGACCCTAAGCAGTACAAAGAACGCTCCGCCCTGCTGCTTCTAAACGGGGTCATATACACGACGTGGGCTTCCCATTGCGACGATGGACCGTATCAGGGGTGGGTGATCGCCTACAATGAGGCGACCCTGCAGCAATCCAGCGTTTTGGACATCACCCCCAACGGCAACGACGGCGCCATTTGGATGGCGGGCGCCGGACCCGCGGCCGATTCTGAGGGCAATGTATATTTCCTCGCGGCCAACGGAACGTTTGACGACACGCTCGACGCGAACGGCTTCCCGGTGAATGGTGACTACGGAAATGCCTTCGTCAAACTCGGCACCACCGCTACGACCACGACCGTTGCCGATTATTTCACCATGTTCAATACCGACTCCGAATCGAACATGGACGAGGATCTGGGTTCTGGCGGCGCGATGCTTCTCCCCGACCTCACCGACGCGCAGTCGAACGTCTGGCATCTCGCCGTCGGAGGCGGCAAAGATCAGAACATTTACGTTGTGAATCGAGACATGCTCGGAAAGTTCAATACCAGCAACGACAGCGCAATTTACCAGGAGATTCAAAGCGGCCTGGGCGGCGGTTTGTTTGCCGCTCCGGCATATTTCAATAAGACCGTCTATCTTGGCGGGATCGAAGATTATCTCCGCGCGTTCGTAATCACGAATGCAAAGCTCGCTACTTCGGCCACATCGCAAACGGCCGAAAGCTTCTCATATCCGGGAACCAGTCCGAGCATTTCCGCCAACGGCACCTCCAACGCAATCGTTTGGGCCGTGGAAAACTTCGGAAATTTCGGCGTCGTCCATGCCTACGATCCGGCCAATCTTGCCACCGAATACTACAACTCGCGGCAAGCCCCGAATAATCGCGACATTTTCAACGATAACAAGTACGTGACGCCGATGATTGCCAACGGGAAAGTGTATGTGGGAACGCCGAACAGCGTTGCCGTGTTGGGGCTGCTGCCGCAATAGATGGGGTCGCGAATTCTCAAAAACGAACGAGAACCCGCTGGCGCCCGCCAATGCCCACAAATTCCTAGTTTTGTTTCAGTAATTCCGCGATAGCCGCCACGACTTCCGGAGAATCCGGCTTCACGTCGGGTTCAAACCGCTTCACGACGTTGCCTTTTCGATCCACCAGAAACTTCGTGAAATTCCACTTGATGTCGCCCGCCAGCGCTGGATTCGCGGTGGTCGTCAAATACTGGTAAAGCGGCGTTTGGTCCGAGCCTTTTACCGAAACCTTTCCGTACATCGGGAATGTCACGCTGTACTTGGTCTGGCAGAAGGTTTTGATCTCCTGATTCGTCCCCGGTTCCTGCCCGCCGAAATTGTTGGCAGGGAATCCGACGATCACGAATCCCTGATCCTTGAATTTTTCATACGTCGATTCGAGTGCGCTGTACTGCGGCGTATATCCGCAACGGCTGGCGACATTCACCACCAGCACAACCTTACCCTTGAACGTTGATAGCGGAAGCGGCTTGCCGTCGATCGACGGCAGCGTGAAATCGTAAATGCTCGATGCGGCAAATAGAGATGCGCTCATCAGCAGGACCACCAGTGCCGCAAAATATGCGCGCGAGTGTCGAAATCGTCCAGTCGTCATCGTTTCCTCTTTTCGCTCGCCAGCCCTACGGCAGCGAACGGACTATGAGGATACCGCAGCGGGCAATCGACCCGCAATCGCGCGCCTATGCATGTTCGATTCGCGCTTCAGGCTGACCATCTCGCTACGGTTTTGCATCCGAAGCGCCCGGATCGTTCGACTCGCCCGCCGCTAGCGGCCGGATGCACAGTTCATCGCCGGACTCGTCGCAGCGATTCACCTGATAGACAGGCAGATCCTCGTCCTGCACCTCGTACGACCCATCTTCCGTGTCTGCCGTAGACTCGAAATCCGTCAGCACATAGGGATTTCCCGGTGTCGCGCGAACGCGAAACAGACCCGCGGCGGCTTCGTAGTTTCCGTAGCTGAAGCAATACTCGATGCAAGCCCGGTCGAGCATGTGCTGAATCAAGATCCGCGAGCCGGAAAAAGGAGTAATGGTGCCGATCACTCGTTGGTCCGGCGGAATCGTCCTTACCAGCTTTTCGAGTTGTGCCTCCATCCGGTTCGCTCGTCCAGTGTCGTGATATACAAACGCAAAAAACAGCCCGGAGATTGCCGCCAGCGCCGCCAAGTGCCATTTCCTCGGTCGTAACGTCGCCAGCAGACAGAACAATACGGCTGCGGAAACCGATGTGAGACGCTCCGTCAACAACGCAAGTGCCGGATTTTGGTTCGCGAGGCGAATTCCTTCCGGCAGCAATAGTGCGGCTGCGATTAATATGGCGTAAAGTTGTAGCGGAATTGCGTAACGTCTCCAGCTCTCGTATTTGTTCGAATCGCTCCGCCAATCGAGCACCATCGCTGCAACCGCAAATCCAAGAAATGCCGCCGCCGCGAATTCGTAACGCCTCGCGAAGAGCAGCAGTTGATCGCCTCCCCAGAAGTAATAAAACGGCTTCGCCTGAATCTCCACCACATTATGCCGCCAAAAATAAAAATGCGCTGCGGCGAGCAGCGCGATCGACGCCGCAAACACGCACGATTGAGCCCAGCGCGGCTCTCGCTGCGCCGCCCACACATAGCTCGCCCCGCCGAGCAACCAGAAGAGGCCTAACGGATGCGCCAGCGCAGCCAGCGGCGCGATGGCGAACAGCAACAGCTTTTCGCGCGGCGTTCCGCGCCATGCAATTGCAATCCCCCAGAACGAAAGCCCGATCGCCAGGTAGTAGTTGAAAAATCCCATGTGAAACGTGTAGCCATACGCGAACATCGCCATCGCCGGTATCAAATTCCATGGCGCGCGCCCTGCCGCTGCCGCTGCCAACACAAACATTCCCCAGAAAAAAATCAATACGCACACGGACACAGCAATCCGCTCCGTCGCAGCCCACGAGAGATATCGCGAAAGGAATTCCAGCAGGTAATCGAACAGCACATTATTCCAGCGGCGCGCCAGCCACAGGCCCGGGACTTGCCCGCGCCGTATCAAGTGGACGAGCCAGGCGTTGTAAAGGTGACTTCCAAAGTCTCCGGCCACAATCCTCCGGTGCCAGAAACACGGGATAAGCACACCCGCGGAGATCAGAATCAATCGCCGGAAATAGCGCCGGACGAATTGCCGGGTGATCCGCGCAACGCCGGAGTTTTGTCGGTCTTCGTCCTGCGCCCGGGCGGCAGAATCCATCGGATTTATTTGTTCACAAGAATCGCTCAATTGGACGAGCCCCGATAGCCGTTTTCCGCAAGGCGCTACCGCTCGGGTAGGACGCAACATAGCACGACTCGAAACGTTCTTGCGCGCGCGATCGCGCCGCTCGTCAAATCGGAATTTCTCTCGACTCGCGAACGAAGCATTTTTCTGTAGCGTCCGCGCCGCGCAGTGATATAACCGCTCCACGGAACGCCGCTCGTCGCAGATTCAGCGGCCACGGGCTGTCCGCGAATGAGAGGAGCGAAATGACCGACCCAACGATGGCCGGAGTAGCGAAAAAAGCAGTGGGTTTCTCGATTTTCGTCAGCGTGGTGATGATTATTGCCGGGCTGCTTGCGATCGCCGAGCCGTACAAAGCGGGCCTCGCGATCAGTGTCTTCGTCGGTTGGATGCTGGTTCTCGCGGGCCTCGGCCATTTGGTGTTTGCCTGGTACACGCGCCGTACCGGAAGCTTGACGCTCAAAATTCTGCTCGGAATTCTCTATCTCGCCGTCGCGTTTTACTTGCTGTCGCATCCCACGCGCGGCCTCGCCACGCTGACGCTCGCAATCGCATTTTACCTGCTCATCGAGGCGGTCACTGAAATCGTCCTCTTCTTTCAGCATCGCCAGGCCGGCGGAGCGATGTGGTTCCTGCTGAACGGAATCATCACCCTGATCCTCGGCGCGATGATTTACATAACGTGGCCGGGCAGCAGCGAATGGGTGTTAGGCACACTTGTGGGCATCAGCATTTTTTTTAGCGGAGTTTCACGCCTGATGATTTCGCTGGCGGCCGGACGGATCGTTACAAAGGCGGAATAGTTGGTGGAATAAGGCTGGAAACGAGCGCGAAAAAACCTCTACTCGTCGTCTTCTTTCTTCGGCGCGTACGGATATTTCGGGGGTTTCGCCATGTGCGAAGTCCGGTAGGATTCCAGCTCCGCGTTCGTCAAATCAAAATGTGTTTGGGGAGGGTGATTTTCGGTTGCGGCCAATTCGACGTGCAGGCGATGTGAGCAGATATCCGGCGCATCCTGAAAACGCACCTGGCGGGAATTAAACGCCTCATTCGGGATCAGCAGCGTGAACTCGCGTGGCTCGGTGGACGGCTCGCGAACCGTGAAGGTGTATTGCCGGCCCTTCGATTTGGATTCAAACCCAACGAATTGCACGATCACGTTGTTGTTCATTTTCCAGCCGTAACCGGCTCGGCGACAGCCGCTACTTTCTTCGCCCGCTTGGCGCGCTTGCGCTTCGGCGGAGTTCCCTCGGCCATCTCGACCACCATAATGCTGGTCACGAATTTTTTCGGGCCGTGCAGATCGAAGTCGATCGATGTGCGGTCGTTATCCGATTCCGTAACGACTCCCAGTCCGTATTGAAAGTGCTTGATGTACTGGCCTTCGGGGAGAGCTTTCAACGGTGCTCCTAACAAGCGCGGCGGATGCGAAAAAAAAGGGCGGACTGGTCTTACCCAGTCCGCCCCGGTGCGACTAGAGGCTGGTAACGTTCGCTGCCTGCAGACCCTTGGGTCCACGGGTAACTTCGAACTCAACCGCTTGGCCTTCGTTCAGCGACTTATAACCTTCCGCTTGAATAGCCGAAAAGTGGACGAAAACGTCCTCGCCGGACTGGCGCTGGATGAATCCGAAGCCCTTGCTTGCGTTGAACCACTTTACTGTTCCTTGTTCTCTCACTGATGTACTTCCTTCTTTTGTAAGCTATTTGTGCTACTCGACCGCCTCCAGCCGTAAAGCAAAAAAGGCCGCAAGCTTTTCACTTGCAGCCCCTTCAATCGATTCTAAAGGTGTTACAAGAGCAACAAACGCATCTCGACCATAGCACGCATCGGGCCAACTGTCTATCGAATTCGCCTGGCTCGCCATCCTTCCATTCGCCTCGCTCGACTCTTACGCCCTTGCGAACCGCCCCGTCTTGGTTTATCACTAGCCCCAGAAAACTCACATCAACTCGGGAGTTTGCCGCATGTCGCGCGTCGCCCTGAGAAAAGCTTTCCGTTTGGTTGCCGTCGCGTCGTTCATCGCAGCCGGTACAGCTCCGGGCCCCGGCGCAGCGGCCGCTCAGAGTCCGGCCCAAGCGTCCTCGCCTGCTTCCCAGAAATCCTATGATTCCGGTGCGACTGACACCGAAATCAAAATCGGCAACATCATGCCTTACACCGGGGTCTTCTCCGAATACGGGGCGATTGGCAAGGCGGAGGCCGCCTACTTCCGGATGGTGAATGATCGCGGTGGGCTAAACGGCCGAAAGATCAATTTCGTAAGCGTCGATAGCGGTTCTGAGTGGAAGAAAGCACCTGAACAAGCGCGCCAGCTGATCGAACACGAGCACGTCTTGCTTCTCTTCAGTAATTTTGGATATCCCGGAAACAAAGCGATTCGCGCGTATATGAACGAACAGAAAGTCCCTCAGCTGTTCGTCGCTTCGAACGATTCCACGTTCGACGACCCGGCTCAATTCCCGTGGACGATGGGCTTCGCCGCTTCCAAGCGAACCGAGAGCCTGGTGTACGCAAAATATATTCTTCGCGAAAAACCAAATGCCAAAATTGCGGTTCTCTATCCAGAGGATTCTTCCGGCGAGGAATGGCGCTCCGGACTTCACGACGGTCTCGGCGAGAAAGCTTCGACGATGATCGTCAAAGAAATCTCATTTTCTTATTCCGATCCCAAAACCATCGATTCCGCCATCGCCGAACTCAAGAGCTCCGGCGCGGACGTGTTTTTCGACTTCACCGTCGGCAAATTCACCACCGAAGCAATCCGCCAGGCGTACGACCTCGACTGGCACCCGGTTCAATTCATTCCCAACGCTTCGCTTTCGGTCGCCGCGTTTCTCGATCCCGCCGGATTGCAAAAATCCGTCGGCATCATCACCAACGCCCGCTCCAAGGGTTGGACCAGCGAACGCGCCAAAGCAGATCCGGCCGTTCGCGATTTTCTCGATTGGATGGCGAAGTACGATCCAGACGCCAACATCCGTGATGCCAACGTGCTGTTTGGTTATGAAGCAGCGCAGGTCATGGTTGCCGTCCTGCAAAAATGCGGAGACGATCTGACGCGCGCAAACGTGATGCATCAGGCCGCGAATCTCGATCTCGAACTCGGCATGTTGATGCCCGGCATCCGCGTAACCACCAGCCCCACGGACTATCGGCCGATCAAACAGCTTTATCTCGTCCGCTTCGACGGCAAATTCTGGATGCCTTTTGGCGATGTGATCGCGCCGTAGCGCTTCGCTTTGCCCCGATCGATGGCTGCGGCAACAAACAATTGGCCGTCGCTACCTCGCGGAGTATGATGGGCGTCCTCAATCGGGTGGTGGGCCAACGGCCAGTTCGAATTTCTGCGGAGGAGTTCGATGAAGAAAAAACCATTGATGATCGTCGGCGTGATCATCGCCGTAATCCTGCTTCTTCTTCTCGCGTTGCCGATGTTCGTCAACGCCAATAAGTTCAAGCCGACTCTGGAAACTCAGTTGACCAGCGCGCTTGGCCGCAAAGTCACCATCGGCGACCTCAGCCTCGCCATTTTTTCCGGCGGCGTTACCGTAAGCGACCTCGCCATCGCCGACGATCCCGCATTCAGCAAGTCGCCCTTTCTGACCGCCAAGTCCCTGACCGTCGGCGTCGAGCTGATGCCGTTGATTTTTTCCAAGCGCCTCGAAGTTCGCTCGATCACCATCAAAGAACCGCAAGTAAGTATGATCCACTCCGCCAACGGCACGTGGAACTATTCCACGATGGGCGGCTCGTCCTCGAAGACTCCCAACAAATCGGCACCCGATGATTCCGGCGCCGCAAACCTTACCGTCCAGGAACTCAAGCTCGAAGACGGTAAAATCGTCGTCAGCGCCGTCGGCTCGCGGGCCAAACCGAGCGTCTATCAGGAAGTGAACCTCGACGCTTCCGACCTTTCCTACACCTCGCAGTTTCCTTTCAAACTCACTGCCACCGGCCCGGGCGGCGCTGCCTTGAAAGTTGAGGGAAAAGCCGGCCCGATCAATCAAACCGATTCCTCGCTCACGCCGCTGGCGGCTACCGTGAACGTGCAGCATCTCGACCTTGCCACCACTGGCTTCATCGATCCGTCATCGGGCATCGCCGGCGTAATCGATTTCAAAGGCGATCTCAACTCTGACGGAAAGTCGATGACCTCAAAGGGCACGATCAATGCCACGAAATTCAAGTTGTCCGCCGCGGGTTCTCCGGCCACTGTTCCGGTCAACATCGACTACGCAACGAACTATGACTTGAAAACCCAGAACGGCGTCCTCTCACAGGGCGACATTCACATTGGAAAAGCTTTCCAGAAACTCACCGGAACGTACAACCTCGCAAGTGACCCGGCCAAGATCAACATGAAAGTGGATGCGCAGAGCATGCCCATTGGCGACCTCGAAGGCTTCCTCCCGGCCGTCGGCGTCGTACTTCCTTCCGGATCGAAACTGCAGGGCGGCACCTTGTCTGCGAATCTCGCAGCGGCTGGCGCGGTGGATAAGCTCACCATCGCCGGCCCTGTGAATATTGTTGACACCGAACTTGCGGGCTTTAGCCTCAGCCAAAAGCTCGGCGCACTCGGTGCTTTCGCGGGGTTGGGCGGCGGCGATAAATCCGGCACAAAAATTCAACAACTCAGCGCCAACATTCGCAATGATCCCTCGGGAACGAAGTTCGACACTCTGAATCTTGTCCTACCCGGAATCGGCACCATTACCGGTAACGGGACGGTCGGCGCCGCAGGCCAGCTCAACCTTAAGATGAACGCAAAGCTCTCTGGCGGTTTGGGCGCAGTAACGGGTGGCGCAGGCGCTGTCGGTTCAGCGCTCACGGCGTTCGGTGGCGGCGGAAAAAGTTCGAACGGCGGTGGGGGGATTCCGTTTTCAATCACGGGCACCACGTCGAATCCCGTCGTGGTTCCGGACGTCGCTGGCGTCGTCGGCAACGTAGTCGCCGGCGGGATCGGAGGCGTGGGTAACCTCGGCAAGGCCGGAGGCGGTACCGCAGGAGCCGCCGCGAGCGCGCTCGGCGGCTTACTCGGCGGAAAACCTAAGAGACCGTAGCCTCACCCGCAGAAGCGGGCAGGTCGCACGTACTCGGAAGCATTTCATCGAGGAGTGCCGCGGCTTGCTGCCTTTTGTGATGAAAGGGAAGTCGAAACTCGAAACGCGGCCCCGGAATCAGGCAACTCGCGGCTGCTTTACGTTTCTAGCAGCCTGAAAAAACCAAACGCGCTCAGTGAACCGGAGCGCCGGGACTCGCATGCGTGAAAACCTCTTCCGCATCCTTCAGTAAATTCCGGATCGACCGAAAAACAAACCGGATCGCGAACGCGATCACCAACAGCCCCACGAGCACAATCCCCGACGCTACGGAGGGATGCTTCGTCGCAAGCCACATCAAAAACACCACAAACGCATCCTCGCTCGCGCTGAGCGCAAAATTTGAAATGGGCTCCGGGGACGTCGTCACCGCCGCCCGCGCCGCCGTCTTGCCGCCGTGCGCCGCGAGTGCGATCAAACCGCCTGCGAACGTCGCAGCGATTTGCTCCCACTGCGGAAGCTGCGCCGTCGCTCCATAAGCGATCAGCGCGGCCACAGGCACTCGCACAAACGTTTGCGCCGCATTCCATACCAGGTCGAACACCGGAATCTTGTCGCCGACGAATTCCAGCAGAAACAAGACTCCGCACGCGACGATGATTTTGTAGTCCTGCACCACATGCAGTGCCGGCGGCACCACCAGGAGGTTAAATCGCCCCAGGAGGCCTAGCATTCCCACCGCGGCGTACACATTCAGTCCCGCAGAAAACGACACCACGACAAGCAGAGCAGTCAGTTCGCTGCCGGTCGGAATCACAGGAAGTAGAAGGGAAGCGATCATCGGATCCTTGGTGCCACAGAGCCTCGAAGGGAACCGTCTCAGAGTATCACCGGCGGCCGGAACCGTTCCACGCTCACTTTGTTTGACCGGTCCCCGCCGTCCGCTCCTTCGCCCTCCGAGACTGACTCTTCGGACACGCCGCCCAATCCCGGCGGATTTCCCAGCTATACTCGAACGAGGTCGTCCTCCATGGGGCATGGGGCCGGCGCCCTTCAATTTTTTGCTCGACGTACTTCCTCTCGAATATCAAACGTTCTTCCCCTCCTTTGACGTGTTGAGGTTTGTTGCATGTCGGCCTGCGTGTGCGACCGGCTGCAAGGCCTCGACCGAAGGGTGAATCCATGAAGCGCGTTCTATTTGTGGACGAAGAGCGGGAAGAATTCGACATCCTGAAACGCAGCCTCGCGAAAGAGAAGCAGCCCTGGGACGTCGAATACGCGGAAAGCGGTTCGGACGCTCTCGAATCGCTTGCCAGCGACCCGTATGACGTTGTGATTTGCGCCACGCGCACGCGCGGGCTCGACGGAGCTGCGCTGCTCAACTCTGTTTGCGAGCGCCACCCCGCGATCGTGCGGATTTTGCTCGCCAGCCAGGAGGAAATGGCCCGCGCCCTTCGCGCCGTTCCCGTCGCACATCAATTCCTGCTGCGGCCCTGCGATCCAAATATGGTCCGCATCGCCATGGAGCGAGCCACCAATCTCTCGAAGATTCTCACCAATCGGATGCTCGCCAATCTTGTCGGCACGGTGAAAGATCTTCCTGTGCTTCCGCGCACGTATTTCGCGCTCCGTTCGAAACTCGACAATCCCGAGGTTCTTCTCGACGATCTCGTCGCCGTCGTGGAACAGGACGTCGCCATCTCCGCGAAAATTTTTCAGCTCGTGAATTCCGCGTTCTTTGGACTTCCGCTCGAGGTCTCCTCGATTAAAACGGCCGTCGGATTCCTGGGAATCGACATGCTTCAAAACCTGGTCCTCGCCGCCGAAGTATTCAGCATGATCGATCAAACCACGGCGCTTCCGGGTTTTTCCTTCGAAGAGCTTCAGGCCCATTCCCAATTCAGCGCCAAACTTGCCCTGCGCATTCCCGCCGCTCCGCACACTCGCAGCATCGCCGTTATGGCCGCGCTCGTGCATGACGTAGGGAAACTTGTCCTGTCCACTCGCTCGCCGCGCCATTTCGCCCGCGCTCTGGGCGAAGCGCACCGCGAACAAGTTCCGCTATACGCCGCGGAGCGCCAGCTCATGGGCGTCACCCATGCCGAAGTCGGAGCCTATCTTCTCGGCATTTGGGGTTTGCCGTCGCCCGTCGTCGAAGCCGTCGCCCATCATCACCACCCCGAATCGGCCATCCCAAATGATGTCTTGGACCCCGTCGGGATCGTTCATATCGCCAACATCCTCGCTCATGAAGCTACAACAGGCCCCAGCCACTCCAGCGCCATTCCGCATCAAACCATTGACCCCGGCTACCTCGAGCGCTTGGGAATCTCCGATCAGTATCGCGACTGGCTGGAAATGGCTCACGCCATGGCCGCCAACGCCACGGCGGTTCGCTGACTTTTCCCCACCGGTGCGCTCGCCGTTCGTTCGCGGCGTGCCATCGACAGGATCAACGTTCCAATGGCCGCCAAGCGCTCGTTCGCTATAATGCTTCAGACTTCGCGGGTGGGGGATTTTTGTCAGGTACGTTCGCTGGCTCCGGTAGCGGCCGGAAAGCCATTATTCGTTTCGCTCCAGGCACCGGCAAACCCATGCGCGCTGCCGTCGTCGCGCTTGTTTGCTTCGCCTCGCTTAGCGTCGGAATCGCTCCCCTGGTTGCGCGCCAAGTTTCGGCCCGCCGCGTCGCGAAAAATCTTCCGGACACCGCCGCGATCGTTCGCGCGCGCGCAGCATGGTTTTTCAATCAGCGCGCCTCGGTAAACGGACATATTCCCGGCGGGTTCCTTGCCTCGGCGTTCCGCAACAACCAGTCCACCATCGCCCATCATCAAACGTTCTTCGATCGCCTGGCCGCTCTCTCGCCAAAAATTTCCGCCGAGCAATCCGCATGGACACCTCTTGGGCCGCAACCCACCGCGAATAATTCGTACTACGGAAACGTTTCCGGCCGCGTCACCGCGATAGCGTCCGATCCTTGCGATTCCACTGGCAACACCGTGTACGTCGGCGGCGCCGACGGCGGCGTGTGGGCCAGTTTCAACGCGCTCACCGGCAATCCGGTCACATGGACTCCGCTTTCCGATTCCCAACCTTCCCTCGCGATCGGTTCGCTTGCGCTCGTCTCGTCATCCTGCAATACGTTCAACGGACACCGCCAGAGTGCCAAGATCATCGCCGGTACCGGCGAATCGAATTACGCGCGCGACAATCTTTATGGTGCGGGCGTCCTTGTTTCCTCCGACGGCGGCCACACCTGGATGCAGGACCAAACCTTCACGCAAGCAGCTTCGCAGGGCCCCGGAGCGAGCGGCCCGTACATCTCCGCGATTGCCGTTCAACCCAGCCAATCGAATCCCGTACTTCTAGCCGCTGTCCAGGGAACCGACTATTCCGCGGGCGGTACGCTTCCGTCCGGAGTTTGGCGCTCCACCGATGGCGGAAATACCTGGTCGCGCTCGCAACCAGGCTCGTCGAGCCCGAGCGGTGCGCCTTTCAATCCCGCCACCGATGTCGTTTTCGATTCGAGCGATTCCACGGGCAATACCGTGTACGCCGCACTCGGCGATCCGCAAGGGGACTCGGATCCGAATTCCTCTTGCACAAATGCTCCGTGCAACGGGGTGTACGTTTCCTCCGACGCGGGCATCACCTGGAATCGCGTGGTCGGCATCGATTCGGCCTCAAGTCCGTCGTCTTTCGGAAATATCTCGCTCGCCATCCTGCCTGCGGTGTCGCCCGTAACTTCCACCCTGTATGTCTCGATCGCCGACGCCACCACCCAATCTGAAAATCTACTCGGCGTTCTCAAGGGAACGGGCATTCAGCCCAACGGTTCCGGTGCCACATTTACCACCATTTATCCGGCTACTTCTAACCTTCCGGACTTCTGTTCTCCGTTGTGTTTTTACGATATGAAACTGGCCGCGCTGCCCGAACTGGGCGACGACGTGATCTTCGCCGGTGGCGCCGCCCAACCACAATTCGGGCCGGAAGCCTTCGGTAACTCCTCGATTTACCGCTCGCTCGATGGCGGCAACACCTGGGCCGACGTTTCCGCCGATGGCAGCGGCAACGCCACCTCCGTGCACACCAACACTCATGCTTTTAGCTTTGCGGTAGAACCCGGCGCGCAAGCCCTCGCGCTTTTCGTTGGCAACGACGGCGGCGTCTGGACTTCGACCGACGTATTCAACTCCGGAACGGGTGTCGGCAACCAGCACTGGCTCGATCTCAACACCAACACCGGCAACCCCAACACTTCGCTGAATC
Source organism: uncultured Acidobacteriota bacterium (assembly GCA_963785585.1). GTDB lineage: Bacteria > Acidobacteriota > Terriglobia > Acidiferrales > UBA7541 > Palsa-295. Next base: position 2,608,521 of record CAWAVW010000004.1, on the reverse strand, counting down.
TCACCCAGTTTTATCCTGGCGTTTCCGTTCATCCCTCCACGGATCAAATTCTTTTTGGGGGTTCGCAAGGTAACGACGCCCAGCAATTTTCCGGTTCGCTCGCCTGGAGTGACACGCTCGCCTGTCCTCGCGATGGCGGCTACACCGCGATCGATCCGAATCTGTCCACGACGATCTACGTCGCCTGCAACTATCTTTATGGTACCGGCACACTTAATAAAAACATCCAGAACGGCGCTCCCGGCGATGGCGGCGTGAATTGGACCGCCATGGATTCCGGCAACGGGATCGATTACGGCGATAACGCGAGCTTCATCCCGCCTCTGGTGATCGATTCGAAGAATAGTCAAAACCTGTACTTCGGCACGTACCGCCTGTACCAGACGTCAAACGCCGGAACGACCTGGTCGCCGATTTCACCGGGCCTCACAACGGATTCCTCGAATCAATTTGTCACCGCCATCACGGTTGCTCCCTCGAGCTCAAACGTGATTTACGTCGGCACGTCCGACGGACTTCTCTGGCAGAGCACCGAGGCGACCTCCGGCGCCGGCGACATTCACAAAATAAATCAGAACGGCCAGCCCTCGCGCGAAGTCGCCGCGATCGCCGTCGATTCCGCGAATCCAAAATCTGCCTTCGCCGTGTACTCCGGCTTTTCCTGCCCCGGCATTTCCGGATGCGACGGCCTCGGCCACATTTTCTTCACCGCAAACTCCGGATCATCCTGGCTGCAGGTGGACGGCAATCTCCCGGACGTTCCGGTCAACGATGTGGTCATCGACCCAATCGACGCCACGGACAATACCGTTTACGTCGCTACCGACGCCGGCGTGTACGCCAGCTCCAACGCCACCGCCGGAGGCGCAACCGTTTGGTCCGTCCTGCAATCCGGTCTGCCCAACGTTCAGGTGTTGTCGCTCAAGTTGCGCAACATCTCCCGCACTCTTGTTGCCGGCACGCACGGTCGCGGCGCATGGAACGTGCGCCTGCCGAATTTGCCCGCGTTCGTATTGACCTCGATCGATCCCGCCAGCGCATCCGCGGGCAGCGCCGCATTTCAAATAACGGCCACGGGTAACGGTTTCACCAGCCAATCCGCCATCAGCGTCAACGGAACGTCTCTCCCAACGACTTTCGTCAGCGTCACGAGCCTCACCGCCAGCGTTCCCGCTACTGCCATCGCATGCGGCGGCGCACTTCCCGTAAGCGTCACTGACCCTGCCGCCGGCGCCACAAATTCCCTCGCCCTCGGCGTTTTGGGTTCCTGTGATTTTTCGCTCGGCGCTCCGTCTCCCGCCAGTGCAACCACAACCGCGGGCGGCACAGCCAGCTACCAATTCACGGTTTCGCAAGTGGGAAACTCGGCCCCAGCGGTTCAGTTTTCCTGCCCCGGCGCGCCCGCTGGCATCACCTGCCAGTTCTCGCCCAACCCCGCGACTCCATCTTCGGCGGGAGCTCCTGTGGCGCTGGTGGTTTCGGTTCCATCGACCGCAAACCTTCTGCCCGCGGGCCCGATGGCTGCGCATGCACCACCTGCGTCGGATGCACTTCTACTGTTTGCGTTCGCGGCGATTTTGTCGCTCGGCATTACATGCTCACAGTTCAACGAAGTGCGAATTCCGCTGCGCCTGCGCCGTTCGGCGGTGGCTCTCGCGTGCGCCGTCGTGCTCGTGACGATCGCTCTCATGAGCGCGTGCGGGGGTGGTGGCGGCACCCCTCCGCCCGTCAACCATACCTATCAAATCCCCATCTCCGGCTCCGCCGGAAATTTGGTGCATTCAACCAGCGTCCAAGTCGTGGTAGATTAGCGCCGTTCAGCGACCTTGCCCGGGCTTCCCATGCCCCCGTCGCGAACGATTCGGTCGTACGGGAGACGTCCCATGACCTGCCCCAAGTGTCACGAACGTATTTCCGCAGCATCTCTTTGGACCGGCGCCGGACTTTCGCATGTGGTCTGCGGGAAATGCGCCGTCGCCCTCAAACCCAAGCCGTTTTCGGCGATTCTCGTTTTTGTGCTTTCGTTCGGACTTGCGGAGGTCGCGATGCTGATCTTGCGTCGCGAAGGTTCGGTTTACTGGATGACCTTCGTGGGATTTTTCGTGGTGTTTGCGCTCGTGTTTGCCATCAGCGCGCCCTTGTTGCTGCGTTTCCAGGTGAAAGAGCCGCGGGAAAATCCCGTGGCCATTCACTAGCACCGCGACGCACTCGGCACCGGTCGGCCGCGCCGCGCAAACGCCTCGTTCTAGAGCATCTGCCTCAGCACGTATTGCAGAATTCCCCCGTGCTGGTAATACGCCACTTCAAACGGCGTGTCCACGCGCGCCCGCGCCGTAAACTTCTTCTCGCCTCCGTCGGGCTTTCGCGCCGTCACCTTCATTTTCTTGCGCGGCTCGAAATCCTTTTCCAACCCTTCGATCTCGAAGATCTCCAGTCCCGTCAATCCCAGCGTTGCCGGCGTGTCTCCCGGCATGAATTCCAGCGGCAGCACACCCATCCCCACCAGATTGCTCCGGTGAATTCTCTCGAAGCTCTCCGCCAGCACCGCTCGCACTCCCAGCAGGATGGTGCCCTTCGCCGCCCAGTCGCGCGACGAACCCGATCCGTATTCCTTGCCCGCCAGAATGATCAGAGGTACTTTTTCGTCCCGATACTTCATCGCCGCGTCGTAAATCGACATCTTCTCGCCGCTCGGTTGATGAATCGTCCATCCGCCTTCGGTGCCCGGCGCCAGTTGGTTCTTCAGCCGGATATTCGCGAACGTGCCGCGCATCATCACTTCATGATTTCCACGCCGCGCTCCGTACGAATTGAAATCCTTGGGCTGTACTCTGTGGGCGATCAAATATTTGCCCGCGGGCGTGTCCGCTCCAATCGATCCTGCCGGCGAGATATGGTCCGTGGTGATGCTATCGCCCAACACCGCGAGTACACGCATCCCGTGCAAATCGCCCAAAGGCGCCGGCGTAACCTGCAAATTGTCAAAATACGGCGGATTCTTGATGTACGTGGACTTGTCGTCCCACGCGTACAGATCGCCTTCCGGAATCGGAAGTGCCTTCCAGTGCTCGTCGCCCGCGAACACGTCCGAATATTGATGCCGGAACATTTCGCTCGTCACCGAACTCCGCATCGTCGATTCCACTTCCGTGGGAGTCGGCCAGATATCGCGAAGATACACAGGTTTGCCGGATGGATCGTCGCCCAGCGACTCGTTCACGATGTCGATATCCATTCGTCCTGCCAGCGCGTATGCCACCACTAACGGCGGCGACGCCAGATAATTTGCGTGGCACAGCGGATTGATTCGACCCTCGAAATTGCGATTGCCGCTCAACACCGAGACGGCCACCAGTTTGTTGTCTTTCACCGCCTTGCCGATCGCTTCCGGAAGCGGTCCGCTGTTTCCGATGCACGTCGTGCAGCCATAACCGACCAGATTAAACTTCAGCGCATTCAACGCAGGCCAGAGTCCAGCCTTCTCAATGTAATCCGTCACCACTTTCGATCCGGGCGCAAAGCTTGTCTTCACCCACGGCTTGGTTTTCAGTCCGCGCTCGACCGCCTTTTTTGCCAATAATCCCGCGCCCAGCATCAGCGACGGATTCGACGTGTTCGTGCAGCTGGTAATCGCCGCGATTACCACCGACCCATCCGCGAGGTCGAACTTGTCGCCGTTTTCTTGAACGCTGACATGCTTCACCGGCGAAGTGAGCGTCTTCTCGAACGAAGCCTTCGCCTGCGTCAGCGGTACGCTGTCTTGCGGACGCTTCGGTCCCGCCATCGTCGGCACAACCGTCGCGAGATCTAATTCCAATTTGTCCGAGAAAACCGGATCCGGAGTCGCATCCGTACGGAACAACCCTTGTTCCTTCGTATACGCCTCCACCAGCTCGACTTGCTCTGTGCCGCGCGCGGTGAACCGCAGGTAGTCCAGCGTTTCCGCATCCACAGGGAAAAATCCCATCGTCGCGCCGTATTCCGGCGCCATGTTCGCTATCGTCGCCCGGTCCGGAAGCGTCAAACTCGAAAGCCCGGTGCCGTAAAATTCCACGAATTTTCCCACGACGCCCTTTTTACGGAGCATATGCGTTACGGTCAGAACCAAGTCCGTCGCCGTCGCGCCTTCCGGCAACCGCCCGTATAACTTGAATCCAACCACCGCCGGTATCAACATCGACAGTGGCTGCCCGAGCATCGCCGCTTCTGCTTCGATCCCGCCAACGCCCCAGCCAAACACGCCAAGCCCGTTCACCATTGTCGTGTGCGAATCCGTTCCCACGAGAGAATCCGGAAACGCCACCCAGGCTCCCTCTTTTTTCTCGCGGAAAACCACGCGCGCCAGATATTCCAGGTTCACCTGATGGCAAATTCCTGTATCCGGCGGCACCACCTTAAAATTCTGAAAGCCTTTCTGCCCCCAACGCAGAAACGCATAGCGCTCGATGTTCCGCTGCATTTCCAGATCTGCATTGAACGAAAATGCGTTCGCCGTCCCGAATTTATCCACCTGCACCGAGTGGTCGATCACCAGTTCCGCTGGCAGCAGCGGATTGATCTTCCTGGCGTCGCCGCCCAATCGCTTCATCGCGTCGCGCATCGCCGCCAGGTCCACCACCGCCGGCACGCCCGTAAAATCCTGCAGCAGAACTCTCGCCGGCATGAACGAAATCTCTTTCTCCGTCGCTCCCGCCGCGCTCGTGGGATCCCATCCCGCCAGGGCGCGTATATCGTCCGCGAAAACGAAATGCTCATCTTCGTGCCGGAGCAAATTCTCCAGCAGCACCTTCAGCGAGAAAGGAAGCCGTGCGACGTTCGCGTGGCCCGCCTTTTCGAGGGCCTTCAGGCTGTAGATTTGAACGTCGTCTTTTCCCGCGCGAATGGTGCTTTTCGTTTGGAAGGAGTTTCCGTGCGAATTCTTGGATGAGGCGTTCATGCGAGGATGGGTGCTCCTATAAAATCGTGCCACGAGTGTAGCGCACGGCGATCAGCGAATTCCTGGCGGCAGTCGAGGTTAGTGCTTCGGAGGAACGTACCCTTCCGGCGCCTTGGCTCCGTCGCCAAAGAAATACGATTCCATCTGTTCTTCCATGATTTGCTGCGATTTTGGATCGAGCGGATTCAGCCGGAATTCGTTCATCAGCATCTTCGAATGCTCGACCCAGCCTTTCCAGGCCTCTTTCGAAACGTTTTCGTAAACGCGCTGCCCAATCGGGCCTTTCCACGGCGCTCGGTCCAGCCCCGGCAGCTCTCGACCCAGCTTGATGCACTTTACCGTCCGCACCGTCGCCGCTCCAGTGCTTGCCGCGTTATGCTCGTCAGCCATTCAGCCCTCCGATAAATTTTCGATAGATTGAAGATACTGCAACCAGCCTCGAATTTCCAGTTAACCACCGCATTTACTTCCCTCCATGCGATTCGAATTTGCGCGAGGCCTCCGTGACCATTCGACTTTACTAGCTGTTTTCGTTCTGGATTTGTCGCGCCGAAATTCTCCTCGCCCTCAAATCGCGAAACGTGTAAAAGTACGCCGATGACAAACGCCAATGTCTGCCCGGAATATTTCCTACAATTTTCTCGCCGGACAAAGTGTCGAGCGCCTCGCCGCCCTCAGCGACGGTATTTTCGGCGTCGCCATGACGCTCCTTCTTCTCGACCTTCACGTTCCCGCCAGGGAACTGATTCACAGCGAAGCCGACCTCTGGCACGCGCTGGGCAGCCTCTCGCCGCAATTACTGGTGTACTTGCTGAGCTTTATGACTCTCGGAATCTTCTGGGTCGGCCAACAGACGCAACTCAACAATGTCTCGCGCTCCGATCGTAATTTCACCTGGATCCATCTGGCATTTTTGTTTCTCGTCACCCTGATGCCCTTTTCCACGCGCCTGCTCGCCGAATTCACCGCTTACCGCGCCGCTCTCGTCGGCTATTGGTTCAACATTTTTCTGCTCGGCGTCGCTCTCTACGCCAGTTGGGGATACGCGATCCGCGCCAGGCTCGTTGCCGACGAACTTCCCGCTGAAGTCCCCGCGGCCGTCTGCCACCGCATCATCGTGGCGCAATCCTTGTATGCCGCAGGCGCGCTACTTTGTATTTTCAGTACGTACTGGAGCATCGCCTTCATAGTCCTCGTCCAACTGAATTACGCCATTGCGCCGCGTTTCCTGCGGCCCAGGCAGTAGCGGATTGGGCCGGCGCAAACGGCGGCCAGCGCCCATTTTGCGGAGCGGGCCATGAACCCGCCGCTAGCCGCTGCGCATCGAAATGAATGCTCGAGCAGACCCGGCCGATGACGATTTCGATTGCGGTTTTTAACCGGAATTTGCGTCGCCACCCGTGCAACGAGCGGGTAATGGTCTGCTTCGAGACTTGTGGTAGGCTCTCAGGGTCGTTTTATTAAAACTCTAGCGGCTCGCGCCTGCGCACTCGTAACGAACTTCGGAGACTCTTACGATGACTTCCCCGGACACCAAGTTCTCCGCACCATCGGCCAACGAAGCCTTTTTCTGCGAAGCGCCCGCCGATCCCTGCACCATCATCATGTTCGGTGCCTCCGGAGACCTCGCTCGTCGTAAGCTTCTCCCCGCTCTCTACGATCTCGCCGTACATGCCTGTCTCGCGCCCCGTTTTCGTCTGGTCGGCTTCGCGCGGACCCACATGTCCGATGAGGATTTTCGGAAAAGCGCCGGCGAGTTCCTGCCCAAAGGCAACGAAGAAGGCGCCGACGATTCGAAGAAAGCCGACTTCCTGAAGAACCTGCTTTACTTCAGCGGAAATTACGACGATCCCGAAGCATTTAAGAAACTCGCGCAAAAACTCGATGATCTCGATAGCGCAGGGCAACTCGGCGGAAACCGCCTGTTCTATCTCGCGACTCCGCCCGAAGTCTATCTGCACGTCGTCGAGCAGTTGAAAGCGGCCGGACTCTCCAAAAAGAAAACCGACACGTCATGGACGCGCATCATTATCGAAAAGCCATTCGGCAACGACCAGAAATCCGCGAAAGAACTCAACTCGAAAGTCCTCAGCGTCTTCGACGAATCGCAGGTCTACCGCATCGACCACTACCTCGGCAAAGAAACCGTTCAGAACATGCTGGTCTTCCGCTTCGGCAACGGAATCTTTGAGCCGCTCTGGAATCGCAATTACATCGACTCCGTCCAGATCACCGCCTCCGAGTCACTAGGCGTCGAGCGTCGAGCCGCTTTTTACGAATCTGCCGGCGCCTTGCGAGACATGATTCAGAGCCACGTACTTCAGCTTACTTCGCTGGTCGCCATGGAAGCGCCCGCCAACTTTGACGCCAACTCCGTCCGCAACGAGAAAATCAAAGTCCTTCAATCAATGCGTCCGTTTAATCGCGAGTCCGTTTGGAAATCCGTCGTGCGCGGACAGTACGGCCCCGGCAACATCGGCGGTAAGCCGGTCCCGGGCTACCGTCAGGAGCCCGGCGTAAAACCCGATTCCAGCACCGAAACGTTCGTCGCTCTTGCTCTTCACGTTGACAATTGGCGTTGGAGCGGCGTTCCCTTTTACTTGCGCTCCGGAAAACGACTCGCTCGTCCTCTTACCGAAGTCGCCATTCAATTCAAAAACGCGCCTCACATGGTCTTCCGGGGCGAGAATATGGAAACCAACTCCCTGGTGCTTAACATCCAGCCCGACGAAGGCATCTCGCTGTCCTTTGGCGCAAAGTCTCCCGGAGCGCAGATGCACATTCGCCCGGTCACCATGGACTTCAAATACTCCGATACCTTCGGCGGCGGCACGCGGAGCGCGTACGCCACGCTCATCAACGACTGCATCCGCGGCGATGCCACTCTTTTTGATCGCGCCGATTCGGTCGAAGCCGCCTGGGCTCTCGTTGATCCGATTCTCGAAGCATGGCAGGGCGGCACTCCGCCTCCATTTCCGAATTATCCGGCTGGTAGCGAAGGCCCGTCGGCAGCCAACGATCTAACCACTTCCGAAGGTAGGCGCTGGCGCCCTCTTTAATTTTCAGCGCCGTCTCAACATACATGCTCAACGCGATTCGAATCTGGAGGAGTCGATGATTCTGGCGGGAGACTTGGGGGGGACCAAGTCGAATCTCGGTTTGTTCGATGTCCGTAACGGAAAATTAGAACGCGTCGCATTCAAGCGCTACTCCAGCCGCGACCACGCCGGCCTGGAAGAAATCGCCAGGGATTTTCTCAACGGACACGGCGGCGACGTCACCGCAGCTTCCTTCGGCATCGCCGGCCCCGTCGTCGAAAACCGGGTCCACGCCACGAACATCCCCTGGATTGTGGACGGCGCCAAAATTGCCCAGCAATTTCGCCTCAGCCATGTCCGTCTCTTGAACGATCTCGAAGCTACCGCCTACGGCATTGAAGTGCTCGATGCCGCGGAGATCGAAACGATTTATGCCGGTATCGCAACTCCCAACGCTACGCGCGTCGTCCTTTCCGCAGGAACGGGACTGGGCGAAGGCGTCTTGTTCTGGGACGGCAAGCGTCACTTGCCGATGTCCACTGAGGCGGGTCACACCGACTTCGCCCCCAACACGGAACAGCAGGCCGACCTCTGGAAGTTTTTGCGCAAGCGCTTCGAATTTGTCAGCACCGAGAAAATTCTGTCAGGTGGCGGATTTCTTCATGTTCACGAATTTCTGGATCCCGCCGTCCGTCATCCCGGCTTCGACGATGGAGCCATCGATCCTGCTCCCGGCATTACCCAGCGAGGCCTCGATGGTTCTTGCCCCGTATGCGTCGCCACGTTGAATTTGTGGGTTGAGATTTACGGCGGCGAAGCAGGGAACTTGGCTTTGCGCACCGTCGCCCGGGGCGGCATTTACGTCGCCGGAGGAATCGCGCTAAAACTGCTGCCGAAAATGCGCGAAGGCCGCTTCGCCGCCGCGGTCCGCCACAAGGAAAAACTCGGTGACTTCCTTGGCGGCATTCCCATTCACGTCGTCCTCAACGAAGAATGCCCGCTCATCGGCGCCGCCTACGTCGCCTGGAAAAATCTCTAGCATTTTGCCGTCGCCTATTTCGTGGCCGCAAAGCATTCCCAATATCACCTCCCGGTGCCGGGCTATCGAACGCGCCCACACCCGAATTTGTTCACTTCGGTTTCTCCGCGATTCGCCTTAAAATAACTTCACCTCGTGCGCCCGTAGCTCAGTTGGATAGAGCGTCTGCCTTCTAAGCAGAGGGTCGGGGGTTCGATCCCCTCCGGGCGCGCCACTTCTTCAAACCTTCATTTTGGTTTTTCGTCCGGAAGCCCTATCATCCTCGCTCGCGTCCCCGGCAACTCGGATCTCGTGCGACGCGAACCATTCAATGACCAACCATAGGACCTTGCTACGACTCGCTCTCTTGATCTTCGTAGCGAGCTCGACCCTTTTTACCCCCGGTGCATCGCGCGCCGCGCGCGAGACCGGCTTCCTCAATCGAACCGTCACCGTCCAAGGGCAGACCTACAAATACCAGGTCTTCGTCCCGTCCGGCTATTCGCCGAAAACCAAATGGCCGGTAATCCTGTTTCTCCACGGCGTTGGCGAGCGCGGCGACGACGGCATGAAGCAAACCGACCTCGGCTTGCCGCACGCCATTCGCCTCGATCCCTGGCGGTTTCCCTTTATTGTCGTCATGCCCCAATGCCGCGCGGAATTTCGCTGGGTCATCCCCGAAATGCAGACCATGGCATTCGCTGAGCTCGAAAAATCCGTGAAGGAATTCCATGGCGACCGCTCGCGTATTTACCTTACGGGCCTCTCGATGGGCGGCTTCGGCGTCTGGGATTGGGCCGGAAAATATCCGGGAAAATTCGCCGCCTTCGTCCCGATCTCCGGAGGAATCCTCGGCCCTCTCAAAGTTCCCGATGCCCGCGTCGAGCTGGTCGGTGCGCCCGGCGTTAGCGATCCGTATGCCGAGACCGCTCGTCGCATCGGAACCACTCCCGTCTGGATTTTTCACGGCTCCGACGACAAAACAGTCTCCGTCGAAGAATCCCGGAAAATGGCGCAAGCCTTGAAAGCTGCAAACGCCAACTACCACTACACCGAATACCCAGACACGGGCCACGACGCCTGGGACAAGGCCTACGCCGACCCTCAATTGGTCCCGTGGCTGCTCGAACAACGTCTTCAATCCCGCTAAGTGATCGGTCGGTGATCGCAGTTTCTGAATTTCGTACAGAACCGTCGCATCGAAGCTTTCTTGACATTCGTTTTGAAACGTTTTAATTTGCGTGCTGCCCTGCGGGTACCGGATAGGTACCTGACGGTTGCCTCACGCTCTTTCGAAGGTGGTTTCGGTGCCAACTTTCTCAAAGGTTCTCATTGCCGCGCTCTTCCTTGCGAGCCTTTCCTCTTCTCTTCTCGCGCAGGACACGAAATATCCTCCCGTAAATAATTTCATTCCCGTTCCCGAATGCCGTTCGGGCGATTTGTCGTTTTTGCCCACGCGCCCTTGCTCCGACGAAATGATCAAGCTCTGGCGCGACGACATCCGCCACTGGCGCACGGAAGAATTGCTTCGCGTGGGATACGACGGCAGTGAATACGACCGCCCCGAACTGAAGTGGACACAGAGCAGCTACATCCAGCCGCAGATGATGGTCGAGGACCGCTATTTCTACGACCCCGTAGCGCGCAAATACACCGTCGATCGTTACCTCGACGATCTCGAAAAGCGCTACGGCGGTATCGACGCGGTTTTGATCTGGCAGATTTATCCGAATGTCGGCATCGACAATCGCAACCAATACGACATGCTTCGCGCCATGCCAGGCGGCGCCGCCGGACTGAAACAAATGGTCGCTGATTTTCACCGCCGCGGCGTCCGGGTATTTTTCCCCGTTATCATGTGGGATCAGGGAACGCGCGACGAAGGCAAACCCAATTGGGTCGCTACAGCCGAATGGATGAAAGCAATCGATGCCGACGGAATCAACGGCGACACGTTGTACGGTATTCCTCGCGCGTTTCGCACGGCCTCCGATAGCATCGGGCATCCCATCGCGCTCGAACCGGAATCCACTCCGTCCGACGAAGCCTTGATGTGGAACAACCTCACGTGGAGCTATCTGCGCCAACCTTTCACCAACTACATCAGCCGTTTCAAATGGCTTGAAACTCGCCACATGGTGAATATTTCCGACCGTTGGAATCACGATAAAACCGAAGACATGATGTACGCGTGGCTGAACGGGATCGGCTACGAAAGCTGGGAGAACGTCTGGAGCATCTGGAACGGCATCACCGAACGCGACGGCGAAACAATCCGCCGCGTCGCGACCATGGAACGCGCTCTGTCGAAGTTTCTCGTCAGCAAAGACTGGGAACCCCTCACGCCCACCATCCAGTATCAGGTCGTCGCCAGCAAGTGGCCTCTCGGCGACGAGACCTTATGGACCATCGTGAATCACGCTCAAACCGACGTCAGCGGCCGTCAGCTCGCCGTTCCAGTGCATCCGGGAATGCGTTACTTCGACCTGTATCACGGCGTCGAAATCTCTCCCGAGATAGAGGGGGATCGCACCGTCCTGAGTTTCGACGTCGAATCACATGGCTTCGGCGCCGTTCTTGCCAGCCCCCAAGCCCCTTCACCCGAAATTGCATCACTCATGTCGAAAATGAAAGCGCTCACGGCGCGCCCTCTCTCCAGCTACTCTCATGAATGGAGATTCCTTCCTCAGCAGATTGTCGATATTCCTGCCGTGAAACCGCCCGCTGCCGCGCCGCAGGACATGATCAAAATTCCCGCAGCGGATTTCGTCTTTCACGTTCACGGCATCGAACTCGAAGGCGGTAATGACGTGGGCGTGGACGTGCAGTATCCGTGGGAGGATTCCCCGCGGCGGTATCACGATCACAAAGTCGCCATCAAGTCGTTTTGGATCGATAAATTTCCCGTCACCAACGCACAATTTAAAAAATTCCTCACCGCTACGAACTATCACCCGCTGGACGATGGAAACTTCCTCAAAGACTGGGCCAACGGTTCATTTCCCGCCGGATCGGAAACCAAACCCGTCACCTGGGTCAGCCTCGAAGACGCCCGCGCCTACTGCTCAGCCTCTGGGCGGCGACTTCCTCACGAATGGGAATGGCAATACGCCTCGCAGGGAACCGACGGCCGCGCCTACCCGTGGGGCAACGACTGGGACGCCCACGCAGTTCCCACGCCCGACACTGGTCGCAGTCTCACCGGCGCGGATGCCGTGGACGCCCATCCATCCGGCGCGAGCCCGTTCGGCGTCATGGATCTTGTCGGAAATGTTTGGCAGTGGACGGATGAGTTTCAAGACGAGCACACGCGCACGGCGATTCTTCGTGGCGGTACGTACTACCAGCCGCAGGGTTCGATGTGGTATTTCCCGCAAGCGTACAGAAACGACGAACACGGGAAACTGCTGCTGATGGCCCCCGGCAAGGATCGCGCCGGCACGATCGGATTTCGTTGCGCCGCGGACGCCGAATAATTCCGCTACGAATAGTTCAAGCTTCACCGCACCGGTTCGGAAAAAATGTCTGATGGAAACAGTGAGGCTCTGTGAGAATCAGTCGCCAATTCGCAATCGTCGCAGCGTTGATCGCCCTGGGCGCGTTGTCCGCCATTTCCACCGTCGCGCAGAGCACCAAATATAAGCCGACCAACGAGCAGCTTCCGTATCCCGATTGCCTGGAACCAATCCCCGCAAATCAGGGCCAGCAGAAAATCTGTACTGACCAGGATTACGCCGCGTGGCTCGACGACATCACCCATTGGCGCGACGAGACCCGGATTCGCATGGGCTATTCCGGTGACGCCTACACGCTCCCCGAGCTGAAGTGGGCGCAGTCCAGCTACATTCAGCCGCAGATGATGATCGAGGATCGCGACTTCTACGATCCCGTCGCCGGAAAATATACCGTCGATAAATATCTCGATGGCTTGATCGCCCGGTACGGCGGCATCGATTCCGTCTTGATTTGGCAGACCTACCCGAACATCGGGATCGACGATCGCAATCAGTACGATCTGATGAAAGCGATGCCGGGCGGCCTCGAAGGCGTAAAACAAATGGTCGCCGACTTTCATCGCCGCGGTGTGAAAGTCCTGTTTCCCGTGATGCTCTGGGATCAGGGCACCCGGGACGAAGGAATGCCGAACTGGACCGCCACCGCAAAATTTCTGACGGAAGTCGGCGCGGACGGCGTTAACGGCGACACGCTGAAGGGTGTCCCTCGCGCTTTTTTCACCGCGTCCACCGACGTTCATCATCCACTGGCCCTGGAACCCGAAGGCCTGATGCCCTTCGAAGCGCTCGCATGGAACACCATGTCCTGGGGCTACTGGACCTATCCAAACGCGCCGCTCGTCAGCGTTTTCAAATGGCTCGACACCCGCCACATGGTCAACGTCTGCGATCGCTGGAATCTCAGCAAAACCGACAACTTGCAGTACGCGTTCTTCAATGGCGTCGGTTACGAAAGCTGGGAAAATATTTGGGGCATCTGGAACGGCATCACGCCGCGCGACGGTGAAGCGATCCGCCGTGTGGCAAAAATCGAGCGCGCCACGTCGGATTTTCTCGTCAGCCCCGATTGGCAACCGTATGCACCGATGCTGCAATACGGGGTGTATGCCAGCCGCTGGCCCTTGAATGGGCAAACGCTCTGGACGATCGTAAATCGCACGCAGTACGATCTTAGCGGCCCGCAGCTCCGCATTCCCGCCAATCCGAATTTGCGTTACTTCGATTTGTGGAATGGAAAGGAGATCACTCCGCAGGTAAACGGAGATTTCGCCATACTGTCGTTTCCGCTCGAGGCCCACGGCTACGGCGCTATTCTCGCCTCGCCCAGCGCGCCCGCAGCTCCGATCGAGAAACTCATTGGCGAAATGCGCGACCTTTCTGCCAAGCCCCTCCGTTCGTTTTCCGACGTCTGGAAGCCGGTGAATCAGCAGCTCACGGCCATCGCAAAGACCGCGGCCCCTTCCGCGCCGCCTGCGGACATGATCAAAGTTCCCGCTGCCGACTATTCCTTCAAGGTGGACGGGATCGAATTGGAAGGTTTCAATGATATCGGCGTGGACGTCCAGTATCCCTGGGAAGACTCGCCCCGCCGCCACCATCTCAGCACTGTGCACATCGACTCGTTCTGGATCGACAAATTTCCCGTCACCAACGCGCAATTCAAAAAATTCATCGACGCCACAAACTACCACCCGAAGGACGATCTGAATTTCCTGCGCAACTGGTCGGGCGGCACCTTTCCCTCCGGCCAGGAAAACGTTCCCGTGACATGGGTCTCGCGCGAAGACGCCGAGGCGTACGCCGCCTGGGCAGGCAAGCGCCTGCCGCATGAATGGGAATGGCAATACGCCGCGCAAGGCACCGACGGCCGCATCTATCCGTGGGGCAATTCGTGGGACGCCACGAAAGTTCCGGTGCCGGACAAAGGACGCACTTTAACCGGCGCCGACAAAGTGGACGCGCATCCCTCCGGCGCCAGTCCGTTTGGCGTGATGGACCTCGTCGGCAACGTCTGGCAATGGACTGACGAATTCACCGACGAACACACCCGCGGCGGGATTCTGCGCGGCGGAACCTACTATCAGCCGCAGGGCTCGGTATGGTATTTCCCGCAGGCCTATCGCCTCGATCAACACGGGAAACTTTTGATGATGGCCCCTAGCAAAGACCGTGCGGGCACGCTCGGTTTTCGGTGTGTCCAGGATGCGAACTAGCGCACATCTTTAGTGCCTACCGGCACATTGAGCTAAACGAATGGCAAACATGAAACACATCGCGGAGAAGGCCGGCGTCTCGCTCGGCACCGTCTCGAACGTTCTCAACGGCTCCGCGAAAGTCCGCAATGCCACGCGGCAGCGCGTTCTCGACGCGGTCGCCGCGCTTCGTTACCAGCCCAGCGAACTCGCTCGCGGCCTGCGGCGGGAGCGCACACGCATCATCGGGATGATTATCCCGGACGTCACCAATCCCTTTTTCCCAGGCGTGGTTCGCGGCGCGGAAGACGTCGCTTTCGCCAACGGCCATCGCTTGATTCTTTGCAACACCGACAACGACCACGCCAAGGAATTAATTTTTCTGAACGAACTCCGCACCTATCGCCCAGCCGGCCTGATTGTAATTCCTTCGAACTTCAGCGACCTGGTCGAACAGGCCAAAAGCTACCGCGATGCCGGCACCGCCATCGTTTGTATCGACCGTACGCCGCAAAATTGGAGCGGTGACACGGTCACGGTGGATAACGCCAACGGCACCTACCGCGCCACACGCTACCTAATCGAGCTCGGCCACACGAAAATCGCCGCCGTGATGGGCCCGCTTCATCTCACCAACTCCCGCCAGCGCTTGCTCGGCTTCAAGCGCGCCATGCGCGAAGCGAAAATTGAAATCATTCCGAATTTCGTCCAGGAAACCACGTTCGATAAGCAAGGCGGCAACGTCCGCGGTATTGCGCTGCTGCGCATGAATCCGCGCCCCACGGCCATTCTCGCCGGCAATGACTTGATTGCCCTCGGAGTTCTTTTGGCCCTGCGTCAGGAAGGTTTAAATTGTCCCGCCGACGTTTCCCTGATGGGATTCGACAATCTCGACGTCACCGAACTCACGTATCCTTCGCTTTCCTGCGTCTCGCAATCGGGCCATCAGTTGGGCGCTACCGCCGCTCGCATCCTGCTGGAGCGCGTTTCGGGCGGGGAAGGCCGCGCTCGTCACATCGTCCTCGGCACCGAACTGAAAATCAGAAACTCCACCGCGCCACCGGGCGATTTCGTCGCCTCGAACCGGATGGGCGCGCGGGGCAGAGCGGCGTCGAAACGGCGATCGCCTCGCAGGCGGTAGTTCCGGCTATCGGCCCGCAGCCGGACGTAGCCGAAAAACAAATACAATAAAATCGTTTGACAAATACATTTCCGGGAAGTTACATTTTCACGCACCGTATTTGAAAGCTTTCAAAAATTGAACGTTTTCCCCTCAGGGAGGGTTTCATGCACGGACTCACGGCTTTTGCCCGCAATCTCGCGATCTTCTTTCTCGTCTGTGCGGTCTCCCCGCTCGCCGCTCAGTTCGCCCAGCGCAGCGCCCTCAGCGGTTTCGTCACCGACCCTTCCGGTGCCGCCGTCGTGGGCGCGCAAGTGGCGCTTACCGACGTCGATCGCGGCGTCGTCGTGAAATCCGTCACCGATGGCAACGGCCACTACGAGTTCAACCAGCTCACCATCGGTAAATACAAAGTGACTGTCGAGAGCAAGGGCTTCAAGAAAGCCGAAGGCGATATCCTGACCGTCGGTACCCAGGCTGCCCTCCGGTACGACGTCGCCCTATCCCTCGGCGGCACCGATCAGACCGTCGTGGTCAGCAGCGCCGAACCCCTGATCCAAACCGACCGCGTCTCTGTCGGCGAAACCGTGGACCAGGAACAGGTCGAAAACGTTCCCATCAACGGCCGCAATTACACTTCGCTCGCGGCCCTTGTCCCCGCCGTCAGCACTTCGCCCCGCGCCAACATCAATCCTGGCGGCACCTATGACGTCGGCGCCAGCTTTACCGCCGGCGGCGTCCAGTATTCGGCGGGCGGTGTGGTCGAGGGATCGCGCGACAACGGTTTCTATATCAACGGCGTGAACGCCAACGAAAACTACGACAGCAGCATTAGCTATGCTCCATCGGCCGAAGCGATTTCAGAGGTGAAAATCAGCGTTGCCGATTTCTCCGCGGCGAACGGACATGACATCACCACGTTCAACGTTTCCACCAAAGGCGGGACCAACTCGTTTCACGGCTCGGTGTACGATTACCTCGAAAATGACGCATTCAACGCTCTTAGTCCGTATGCGAAAGAACAAGCGCTCTCGCAGGGCTTGGTCCCCTCCAAGCCGTTTCTGCGCAGCAACCAGTACGGCGGCAACTTCGGCGGGCCCGTCGATATCCCACATTTGGTGCACCTGAAGGATCGCGCGTTCTTCTTTGTCAACTATGAACGCTTCCCATTGAAGGTCGGCGGCGGCGACCAGTTCGCTCTTGTCCCGAGTGACGCCGAGCGCACCGGCGACTTTAGCGCCTTGCTCGCGGGCCCGAATCCGCAGCAGCTCTATAATCCGTACACCACCGTGTATAACGGCGATGGCACCTACACGCGCCAGCCCATTCCTGGCAACCGGCTGGATCTTGCCACGCAGCCCGGCGGCGCTCCGTTGATCGACCCCGCCTCCGCCGCGATCATTGCTCTGTATCCTCACGCGAACACTACGCCCAGCGCTGCGAATCCGGACAATTATCTGTACAGCTCGGTGCAGGGTTACACGACCTATCATTTCGACAGTCGTTTTGACTACCGCATCACCAACAAGAACAGCGTGTTCGTCACCTATTCGCAATATCACGGAACGCAGGACAATACCGGCGGTGTGTTTCCCAACTACGTGGGCAACGTGGACGATGGCTCGCACTTAATCACCGTCAACGATGCTCATTCCTTTTCGCCCACGCTCACCAATGAATTCATATTCGCCATTGGCACCGGCGCCTTGATCACCAATTCGCCGTCCCAGCTCGCTTACCTCAACAGCAGCGCGAATCCGTTTAATTCGCTCTTTCAAAACACCGGATCGGGCCTCACGCACGGAGTGCTGGCCCTAAACGTCTTCGGCTACGCTTCGCCCGGTTTCAACCAGGTCTTCCGAGCGAAAAACCGCACCTTTCAATTGTCGGATAACGTCACCAAGGTTTGGAACCGCCATACCATCAGCGTCGGCTTGGACTATCTTCGAAAAGGGGAATACGACTGGGATTTCATTCGCTTCGTCAACTTCGGTGAATCTGCCGGCACGCTCTTCACGGCCTCCGGTTCCGATATCGGCTCGACGCCCGGCGATGGAATCGCTGACCTGCTCCTCGGATTGCCGGATTTGATCCATCAGCGCTACGACTTTGGCGGTGGCAACGATCCGCTGGCGCCGGAATTGAACGTCGTCGTCCCTTCCTGGGGCGCCTACGTCAGCGACCGTTTCCAGATCAACTCCAAGCTCACCATCACCTATGGCATCCGTTACGACTTGAATATTCCGATCTACGCTCTGAACAATCTTTGCTGTGCAATCTACCGTCCCGATTCGTCCGGTGGTACGTTGGCGCTGCCCGGATTGGCCCCTGGACTCAGTAACCACCCTCTTTCCGCGGACAAGAACAATTTTGCTCCGCGCTTCAGCTTTGCCTACCAGGTGATGCCGAAGACCGTTGTCCGCGCCGGTTTCGGCGTTTTCTACAACGGAGGTTCCAGCGAAATTTCCGGTGCGGTCGGCAACGCACTAAACGGCGTGCCGGGCTACTTTACCGGCGACGAATTGACCAACGCCCGTTTGGGTGTCCCCAACGCCATCCCCGCTTTGCACTTGTCCAACGTTTTCCAGACGGAGCCTCCGCTCACCGCCGGCGAATATCCCGTTAGCACCGGCACAGGCCAGGGCTACTTCGGCGATGATGCTCTTCAGACGATCTATTATTTTGATAACAAGTCCATGACCACTCCCTATTACCTGCGCGAATCCATGGATATCCAGCGCGAATTGACTCCGAATACGGTTTTGACCGTCAGCTACGTCGGGGCACAGGGACGGAAAGGCTCGTTCTATGTTGATATCAACGTGCCGGCCTACCAAACCGGTTGGGTTACCCAGGACGCTTTCGACGCAGCCCGTCCGAATAATTCCGGCCGCTTCGGCGACATCTACCTCCAGCGTCCCGGCCTGAACTCGTCATACAATGCCGGCGTCGTTAAGATCGAAAAGCGCATGTCGCACGGCCTGCTGTTCACCACCCACTACACCTACGGCAAGACCATTTCCGACCGCGGGCTGAACGGCCAGTTCACCGTGCCCAATGGCTATAACTATCCGCTGAGCGTGCTTCCAAATCGCGGAGAGGCCACGCTCTCCCATCGTCACCGGTTTGTGTTCAGCCCGGTCTATGCGCCTGTGTATGGCCAGGACTGGTCGCGCCCGTTGAAGCTCGCATTCTCGGACTGGAGAATCAGCGCCATCGTCACTCTCGAATCCGGCGACGCTCTGTCTGTTTACAACGACCAAACCACAGCCAACGATTACGCTGGCCCTGACCAACTCTCCGTCACGGGGAACCCGAACTTCTCTCCCGGAAACCGCTCGTTCGCCGAGTACTTCAACACCGCAGCTTTTACCGCGCCTCCCACGAACACTCGTGGTAACGCCGGCCCCGGTATCGTTCGCGGCCCAGGTCAAAACAATTGGGACATTTCCATCGGCAAGAATTTCCCGATCATCAACGAACGGCTGCACGGCGAATTGCGCGGCGACTTCTTTAACGCGTTCAATCACACGCAGTGGAACGCCGTGAGCACCACCTACCCCGTCGATCCCAATACCGACGTTCCTTTCGGTCAGGTCGAGGGCTCGCGAGAAGGTCGTATCGTACAGCTCGGTTTCAAGGTGATGTTCTAATCCACAAACCGCCGGCGATTGGATTTGCTCGACAAGGTTGTTGCTTTGGGCGCTGCCCGCATTGGGACCTGGGACCCCGGTGCTGGCAGCGCCTCCCCATTTCTAAGGAAGAGGATCGAAGCCGCCCGGCGTGGCCGTCGAGCGGACCGAAATAACCGCCCGTTTCATTTTTCACTCGGCGCTTTTGATTTCCTCCGTATGATGAGCGTTCGTGCTTCGAAGGATTTCTGACGCGTGGCGAGACTCACCGAATTCCAGAATAAGCAGCTTCTCCGAAGCGCCGGAATTCTTGTGCCCGAAGGGGAATTAGCCTCCACCCCTGAACAGTGCGGCGAAATCGCCGCACGCCTCGGCGGCGCCGCCGTCATCAAAGCGCAGATCGCTGGAACCAATCGCGCCAGGATTGGCGCCGTTCGCATCGTGCACACCCCAGCCGACGCGGTTGTTGCCGCCCGCGCAATCTTCGCTGCCACCAACAGCGCGCAAATCCTCGTCGAACAATTCATCGCTTCGGAAGCCGAATACTATGTCGGTATCGCCATCGACGACCGCGAACGCACGCCGATTCTCCTCGCCAGCCCATACGGGGGCTCCGGCATCGAAGACCGCGACTCATCGATTCATCGAATGCCCCTCAATCTCCTCCGCCCCGATCAACCCGAATCCTTTCGTTCTTTCGCGCGCCTTGCCGGACTTCCCGAAGCCATTTCGCCGTTTCTTGAAAAATTCTGGCGTCTCGCTCGCAGTCTCGATGCTCGCACCGCCGAAATGAATCCCCTCGTCCGCACGGCAGACGGCGGATTCGTCGCCCTCGATTGCCGTATCTCCATCGACGACTATTCCGTTTTTCGCCATCCCGAGCTCGGCATCGACTTCGCCCGCGAAGCCCCCGGCCCGCCCACCGAACTTGACTGCATCGCATGGGCCGTCGAAACGGCCGACTATCGCGGCACGTTTTTCTTCCTGCAGCTCGCTCGCCACCACGCCGATTGGCCGCTCATCGGCTTTCACGGCTGCGGCGGCGGAGGAGCCATGGCCGCCCTCGACGCCCTCACCACCGCAAATTTCGAAGCCGCCGATTTTGTGGACACCAGCGGCAACCCCCCGGCCTCTAAAGTCTATCGCGCCGCGAAAATCATCCTGTCTCAGCCCGGCATCGCCGGATATTTTCTCTGCGGCTCCGGCATCGCCAGCCAAAATCAGGCCGACCTCGCTCGCGCACTCGTAAAGGCTTTCCGCGAAGACAATCTCGACGTCCCCGCGGTTCTCCGCCTTGGCGGCAATGGCGAAGAGCAAGCCGCTGCGATTATGCAGCGGCACGCTGCTCTCGCATCCGCGCCCGTCGAGACATACCAAAAAACGCACAGCACGGAATTCTGCGTTTCGCGCCTGGAACAACTCGTCGATGCCAGCCACGCCAAGCCGCACCACCCGGGCACCGTCCGACAATCGCCGCCCGCCTCGAGCGCCTATTCCTTCGAAACGCGAACCGGAAAGATCAGCTACGATCACACGCTGTGCGTGTCGTGCGAATCGAAACCCTGCGTCGCTGCCTGTGAACCCAACATCCTGAAACTTTCGGACGGCCTTCCTGTACTGGCCATTTCCGAATCCGACGCGAAGCGCGGTCGCTGCACCGAATGTATCGCCTGCGAAGAAGAGTGTTTTCATTCCGGCAATCGCGGCGCGCAGATCGACTTTCCCATTCCAGGACTTTGGGAGTACCGCAAGAATCATGCCGCTGCTGATTGATCCGAAAAAGCGCGTTCTGGTGCAGGGAATCACCGGCCGCGAGGGCCGTCTCCGCACCCGATACATGCTGGACTACGGCACAAACGTCGTCGCCGGTTCCGCGCCTGGCCGCGCCGGCCAGGACGTTTTCGGCGTACCCGTTTTCGATTCCGTCGCCGACGCCGCTCGGCACGCCGGTTCGCTCGACGTTTCCGTGATTTTCGTTCCCGGGCCGGATGCGAAGTCGGCCGCCCTCGACGCCGTCGAAGCGGGAATCTCGTTCGTCGTTCTCATTGCCGATCGAGTCCCGGTCTATGACGTTCTGGAAGTTTGCGCCGCTGCGAAACTCCGCGGCGTCTCCGTGCTCGGTCCCAACACCGCCGGCGTCATCGTCCCGGACCAGGCCGTTGTCGGCCTTGTCGGCGGTTCGGCGAAGAGCGTCCGAGCCTGGCTTCATCCGGGCCCCGCCGGACTTATTTCTCGCAGCGGTGGAATGGGCGTTGCCGCCGCATACGAACTCGGGCAATCTGGCGTCGGCATTTCCACGCTCGTCCACGTAGGAGGCGACGCCGTCCTCGGCACGCGCATGGAGGAAATTGCCGCAAAATTTCAAAGCGATCCCGATACCAAGGCAATCGTCCTCGTCGGCGAAATCGGGACGTCGCAGGAAGAGCAGGTTGCCGCCCTTATGAAGTCCGGCACCATCACCAAACCCGTCATCGCGCACATCGGTGGGCGCAGTGCTCAATCCGGCATGCGCTATTCTCATGCCGGCGCCATCGTCGAAAAGGGCGCTGGCACCTATGACGCGAAGCGCGCCGCGCTTGAGTCCGCCGGCGGCGTGGTGGTCGATTCGTTTTCGCAACTTTCCGATGCGGTCCGGAGGTCTCTGTGAAAGGCGTCGCGCGCAAGACCGCAATCTCCTGGGTCGAGAAAGACGAGATTCACCTCCGCGGTTACCGCGTCACCGATCTTCTAGGCAACATCTCACTCGGTGCCGGAATCTATCTGTTGCTCTCCGGAGAACTACCGACCGAACCGGTCGGCCGACTGTTCGAAGCGATCCTGCTTTCGATCCTCGACCATGGCCCTACGCCGGCATCCACTCTCGCCGCGTCCACGGTCGCCAGCGCTGGCGCCCCTCTCAGCAGTTGTGTAGCCGCTGGAGTCCTTGCCATTTCGAAACACCACGGCGGCGCCATTGAAGATTGCATGAAAGTTCTCCAGCTTTCCGTGCAGACGAACGCGAATCCCGAGATTGCCGCCGCCGAAATCGTCGCGCGCCATGCGAAGGCCGGCACGCGCATCCCCGGTTTTGGCCACCGCCTTCATCACCAGGACCCGCGCACCGTTCGCCTGATTCAAGTGGCCGAAAACCTCTCGCTCGCTGGTTCTCATGTTCGGCACGCGCGCGCCATCGAAGCTGCACTCACCCGGCATCACGGAAAGCCGCTGCCTCTCAACGTGGACGGCGCCATCGCCGCGCTTCTCTGTGATATACATTTCCCCGCCGCTGCCGCGAACGGCATTTTCATGATCGCTCGGGTCCCCGGTTTGATCGCTCACGCCCTCGAAGAACAGTCGCGAAACGCTCCTCTCGCGCCAATCGATCCGGACGCCTACGAATACGACGGCCCCGCGCCTCGAAAGCTGCCCGCGTAAATGATCCTTTCACGCCACTCGATCTCGTCGGCGCAAGGCATCACCCTCCCGTGATTACCGCGCCGCAGCCCTCGAACTCCGCGGTCCATCCTCGATGGCAATTCGCTGTCGCCTCCGGCATCACCGGATGGGTCCTCGATGCCTTCGACTTCTTCGCGATCGTTTTTCTGTTCGACACTCTCGCGCTTCATTTCAACGTTTCGAAAGCTCTGGTCGTTTCTACGATCGGTGCCGCGCTCGCGGCTCGCCCGATCGGCGCGCTCATCTTCGGCTCCCTCGCCGATCGCTTCGGCCGAAGAAAACTCCTGATTGCCGCCGTCGCCTACTTTTCCATCATCACCGTCCTCAGTGGTTTCGCTCCCAATTTCAAAACCTTCGCCGTCTTGCGCTTTTTGTACGGTATCGGCATGGGCGGCTATTGGGGAGTCGGCGCATCCTTCGCCATGGAATGCGTCACGGAACGCCGCCGCGGATTTTTCTCAGGGTTGATGCAGGCGGGCTACCCGATCGGCTACCTCCTCGCCGCTCTTTGCTCCGCCACGCTTGTGCCCCATTTCGGTTGGCGCTCCATGTTTCTCGTCGGCATCATCCCGGCGCTCATCACCATCGCTCTCGCCGCGCTTTCCCGCGAACCCGCCGCCTGGGAGCACCACCGCCTTCCTTCGCTTTGGCAAATCATCGCGACGCTCTGGAGTTACCGCCGCACCTTCGGCTACCTGCTCCTTCTGATGACGCTGATGACCTGCCTTTCGCACGGCACGCAGGACCTTTATCCGGACTTCCTCAAATCGATCCACCACTTCTCGGCGGGCCTCGTCGCTCGCACCGCGATCCTCTACAACTGCTTCGCCATCGCCGGCGCCTTGATCATCGGACGCCTCTCCCAAAAAATCGGCCGCCGTTACGGAGCTCTGGTCGCACTCGTGGTGTCGATCATCTCGATACCCTTGTGGGCTTATGGCTCCGGCATCACCGCATTGCTGATCGGCTCCTGCGTCATGCAATTCGGCGTGCAGGGCACGTTTGGTGTGATTCCGGCTCACCTCAACGAACTCTCGCCCGACGCCATCCGCAGCCTGTTTCCCGGCTTCGTCTATCAACTCGGCGTTCTCATCGCTTCTCCGGCCGTCTCGCTCGAATACGCATTGCGCGACCACATCGGTTACTCCGGCGCCCTCGCCCTGTTCGAATCCATCGTCATCGTCGCCCTCATGCTGATCTTCTTCTTCGGACCCGAAAAAACCGGCCGCAGTTTTCACCGGGCGGGGTCGTAAATCATCCTCGCAGCTTTCCTCCTCGCTCGATATTGACCCGCATCTTTACGATCGTGCCCACAGCTGCTCCGCGAACGACGATTCGCAACTGAACACGCGGAAATCAAAATCGAACCGCCAAGCGCAATCCAAAAACTCCGGATGCCCCTAAGTCCTTTAGTGTGACAATCTGTAACAGTGAAAGATATGGCTGAACATTTGCTCCCATTTTTCCGTTTAACGTTTCATACGTCTGCGAGTTGAACACATCCGTGGCTCTACACGGCCCGACGTGCCGGTTGAACGGACGAGACTTGCAAGTTCGGCGAGGCTACCATGAAAAATTTCTTGCGCGACCTTCAATTCGGTTTCCGCCTCCTGTTCAAGAATCCCGGCTTCGCTTCCGTCGCCGTTCTCGCCCTTGCTCTCGGCATTGGCGCCAACACCGCCATCTTCAGCGTCGTGTACGCCACTCTCCTCGCGCCCATGCCGTATCCCCATCAAGAGCAGCTGATGATGCTCTGGTCCACGATCCAGGGAAATAAAAACGGAGTTTCCGCCGGCGACTACCTCGATTGGAAGCACGAAAACACCGTCTTTCAAGACGTCAACGCCTGGCACGATTCCAGCGTCAACCTTTCCACCTCGGGCCGCCCCGAACGCGTCGCATCACAAATGGATACCCCCGGATTTATTTCCATGATGGGCCGTCCGATGCTGATGGGCCGCGACTTCCTGCCCGAAGAGGGCCAGGTCGGCAAAGACCACGTTGCGATCCTCACCAATCGTCTCTGGAAGGGCCGCTTCGGTTCGGATCCAAACATCATCGGCAAGCAAGTCCAGATGAATGGCGAGCCCTACACCATCGTCGGTGTGCTTGCTCCGGGTGCCGCCGACCGGCTCGAAATCGAACTCTACGTCCCGCTCGCATTTACTCCCGAGCAGATCAATCACGATTTCCACTTCATCCTCGTCATGGGTCGTCTCAAGCCCGGCGTCACCATGGCACAGGCCAAAGCCGACATGGATTCCGTCGGCAATCACATCGCTGAGGTGTATCCCAAATCGAACAAAGGCTGGGGAGTTCGCGTCGAACCTCTCAAAAACGATTTTCTCGACCGTGATTTGATCCGTGGTCTCTGGCTGCTGATGGGAGCTGTCGCCTTTGTTCTGCTGATCGCCTGCGCCAACGTCGCCAACCTGCTTCTCGCTCGCGCCACCACTCGCCAAAAAGAAGTCGCGGTCCGCGCCTCGCTCGGTGCCTCCCGCTGGCGTCTGTTCACTCAGTTTTTATCGGAGAGTATCGCGCTATCCCTGATCGGTTGCGTCGTCGGCACGCTTCTCGCGTGGAGCCTCTTGAAACTCATCATGCTGATGATGCCGCCCTTCACCTTGCCGTCCGAAGCGGAAGTCCGCATGAATATCCCTGTTCTGCTTTTCACCCTCGCCGCCAGTTTGTTCGCCGGGTTGCTCTTCGGCTGCGCTCCCGCATGGCAAGCCGTCAGCATGAACCTGAACGAAGTGATGAAAGAGGGAGGCCGCTCTGCGAGCTCTTCCGGACGTCACGGCCTGCGCCGCACACTCGTCGTCCTCGAATTCGCCCTCGCCCTCAGCTTGCTCACCGGCGGCGGACTTGCCATTCACAGCCTCTGGAACGTTGCCCACGTGGATCTAGGATTCAAATCCGATCACCTGCTCACATTCTTTCTTCCCGTGCCCGATGGCCGCCTCACCGAAAGCACGCAAATTGTCACTTTTTACCAGCAGCTTCACGATCGCATCGCCGCGCTGCCCGGCGTGACTTCCATGACCGCCGCCGAGGGAATGCCGCTGCAAGGCGTAAATTTCGGCATGCCATTCATCATCGAAGGAAAAAACGTGGATGATCCGTCCCAGCGTCCCGTTGCCGGTTTCAATATGGTCACGCCCGACTATTTTCAGACCTTCGGCATTCGCTTCGATAAAGGTCGCCCACTGAACGAACAGGACCGCGCCGGATCCGTCAACGTCGCTGTCGTCAACGAAGCCTTCGCCAAAAAATTCTTCACCGGTGTCGATCCGCTCTCACAGCGCCTTCTAATCGAACAACTCGTCCCAGGCGTCACCAAACTCGGACCTCCGATCGCGTGGCAAATCGTCGGCGTGTACAGTAACGTCCGCAACGGGGGCCCGCACGGCGACGGTTTTCCCGAAATTGACGTTCCCTTTGCTCAAAGTCCCTGGCCCCAAGCCGTCGTCGCCGTCCGCGCCGCCGGAGATCCCGGTTCGCTCACCAAATCCATCGCGGACATTGTGGAGTCCATCGATCCAAACCTTCCTCTCGCCGAGGTCAAAACCATGGACCAAATCCTCGACGAAGCAAAAGCCGGTGACCGTTTCACCGCGCTCCTCTTCGGCGGGTTCGCCGTGGTCGCCCTGCTTCTCGCTGCAATGGGAATTTACGGTGTCATGTCGTTCGCCGTCGCTCAGCGAACCCACGAAATCGGCTTGCGCATGGCTCTCGGTGCCAATACCGCCAGCGTCCTCAACCTCATACTGCGCGAAGGCATCATTCTCGCGCTCATCGGCCTCGTCCTCGGATTCGGCGGCGCCTACTTCGTCGGCAAAAGTATGCAATCCATGTTCTTCAACGTCGGCAAGATCGATCTACCCGCATTCTCGATCGTAGCCGCCCTCCTGATGACCTCCGCCATCCTCGCCTGCTACATTCCCGCGCGCCGCGCCTCCCGCGTAGACCCCATGCAAGCCCTCCGCGACGACTAGCAGGGAATTGTTGTCCGAAGGGCGGGCCCGCGATCCACTCATGCATCGAGCGAGAAGTTTTACCCGGTCACAAATCTCTCAAGCCGCCGTCTCACATCTGGTACTCCGCCTACCGCCTCGTGGCACCGGCATTCTCGACTGCGGCGCCCGCGATTGCGGACTCAGCGTTCGCTCTTCTCAGTCGATCTTACGGTCGGTTTCAACGCATCGGCAAAAACAAATCGGAGGCCCCGAATGTCCAGCTCTCGCCGCGAATTCCTGGCGAAAGCCTCCTTAGCGCGCGTCAGCGCGTCCGCCATCCTCGCCCTTGAACGCGCCTTCGACGTCTGGTCCGAGCGACCGCCGGGATTCTGATTCAGCCGCTCTCGCTCACTTCCAAACGTCATTCAAGATCGCCGCGAGTCTCACGCCCGCAGCCGTCAGTTGTCGCTCGAGCATCTCGTGCGTCGCTCGCTCGTACTTCTCATCCACCGCTTCGTGCAACTTCTCCATCCGCTCGCCCACGCCGTTGTCATCGCTGCAGTACTTCATTTCTACTGGCGCTTCGAGCGGGACCGTCCGTGGCAATTTCCCATATACGACGTTCTCCGCCAGTCTCTCGCCCTCCACCGCCCAATTCGTCAGATTCATTTTCTCTTTCGCCCACGCGTCTGTCTCAACTCCGAACTCCGCCTCAAGCGACGTCGAAAAATCGGCAACGGATTTTTCGTTCAGCGCTTTCGTGACCAAATCCACATCCCACACCGAATGCAGATTCGGCCGGAAGCTCTCGTTCTCGCCCTCCACCGGCGCCGTCCCGTAAAATGTCACCGGCACGCAATTCCCGCCGCGATCGTTGTTGTCCGCGTCGTGCAGCGGCTGGTGCAAGTCCCCGACAAGGTGGATCACAAACAGCAGCGCCATGCTCCGTTCCGCCGGCGTCGCCTTCTCATCGCGCAAAATCCCCAGCTGTTTTTCGATTGCCTCCACCACGCAACTCTCTTTCGGCGGGCAATACTTCGCGTCGTATCTCGTCGTTCCCAGCGGCAGATTGATGTAATGCCAAGCCGCCGTCTCGGGCCGGACTTTCCGGATGTCGTCCGTCCACGTCGAAACATCCACGAACAAGTTCGCGTCGCTCGTACAGAAATGGTTCACGGACGGATCCACGTGTAATTGCGCCAGCAGCAAATTCGCGGCAGCCTTCGCCTTCGGACTCATCCTCGTGTACGCAATCGTCGCCACCACTTTGTGCCCATCGCAGCCCCATGCAAACGCAGCAGGCGCCGACGCAAAAAACACCACGGCGCAAAACGCGGCGACGCGAACAAGCGTGCCGAATGGCGCAGCCAATAGGGAGTCGTGCTTTTGTGGTCCGGTCATGGTCGAACCAAATATATCCGACCGCCGGGAAGGGAATCGACGCTTACTTTTCGAGGTAGTACTGGACGGTAGTCACCACGCGCACCGTTTTCATCAAGCTGTTGTCCGCGGAACCGGAGCCAGTGCCGCCCGCATCCGGATCGGCGGTATCGCTGCCCTGATCCTGCGGCAAAATCGCAAATACGCCCTGATTCGCCTGCCGTATCGAGCCAACCTTGCTTCCGGAGTCCGTTGCAAACCGGTCCGCAGCCGCCCGCGCGTTTCGCGTCGCTTCGGTGATCATGTCCGGCTTAATCGAATTCAATCCCGTGAACTTGTATTCGAGCGCCGAACCGACTCCGTTATCGAGCACAATACCCTTTTGCAGCAATTGCATGGTTTTCTGGGACGCGGCGGCCACTTGGTCCACGCGCGAGGTTCGCACCGTGATCTCCTGCTCCACAATATAGCGATGCGGCGCGCGATTTCCGTTGCTGTATTCGTTCGCCTGCGTGTCGATCACCCGCACTTGCCCAATACCGATCTCCGTGGATTGAATTCCTTCCTGGGTCAGAAAATCGAGAATCGTTTTCTTGTCCCCTTCGGTCTTTCCGTAGAGTGCCGTCAAATCGTCGCCCGCTTCCTTGTAGTTGATCGGCCAGACCGCTAAATCAGATTTCACCGTTCTCTCGACCAGCCCTTTCACCGTCACGTAGCGGTCGCTCAGCCGCGTCGCTTTGATCTCCGCGCCCAACACCCACCCGCCCATCACTAGACCCAGCGCCAACAAAATTCCCAGCACAACCACCGAACTACGATCGATTGAAGTTGTTTCGCTCATCGGTTTTGCAAGCGTTGCTTGCCCTCACTTACTGCGCCCTTCACGTAGCCTCGAACTCGACCTTCCTTTCGACAAAATCCGCTCACACCAGAAACCCCGAAATCACGCCCGCTAACGCACCCAGCGCCACCACCGTCGCGTAAGCCGCCGCTGCAACCCGCCACGATAGCGATTTCCCCACCACCGCCAGCGAGTAAACGCTCACAATTCCCAGCGTGCAGAGGATCGTCACCACATACGGCATCGGCACGCCCTTCGTCATCGCGATATACGCAATCGCCACATCAAACGCCATCGGCACCGGCAAAAACGCCGCCACCAGCGCCACCAACACGATGCCGCCAATCGATACCCGGGCGACCAGCGCCTGCGCCGGCAACAGTTCCACTGTCAGCGCGCCAATCGCCGCCGCGGCCAGCATCAACGGAAACGCTATGCGAAACACATACCAGAAACTTTTCGCATACGATCGCGCGATACCCGCAAACGCCTCCCCCCAGGTCTCCGATGCCGGAATCTCAATTGCGCACAGCTCCGAATCGGCTGCCTCCCGGCGTCGAGCGCCCGCTGCCGGCGCAAACACCGCAATCAGAAACACCACCGTCGCCAACTTCAACACGGCGATCGAAGCGGGAAACAGTGTAAACGTCATCGCCAGCACCACCACGTTCAATGCTGGTGACGCAAACATCGTCGCCAGCACGGACTCCGTGCTCATTCCCGATGCAATCAACCCGCGAGCAATCGGCGCCACGCAATTCGTACAAACCGCCATCGGCACTCCCGCCACCGCTCCATACACCGTATTCAGCCACCGCGACTTCGTTCGCCGCCTTCTCAACGTCGCCAAAAACGTGAGCGCCGCCGGCCCGAACAAAAACGAAAACGTCATCCCCACTCGATTCGCGTCCAGCCAATTCACCGTCGTCCGCCACACGCGCGTTCCGAGCGGCATGCTGCGGTCCACTGCATACACCGTGCCAAACGTCAGCTCACCCGCTGCCTTCACCTGCGTCCCCGCTCGGTACCGCTTCATCAGCGCCGGATACCTCGAATCGCCCCAGAAAATCCCGGAAATCAACGCCATAAGCACCAGCGCCAGCCCCTTGCTTCGCCAGGCATACGCCGCCGCCGTACTTCCGTCAAAGTTCATCGCCGAAGTCTGTGCGGACATCGACACGCTCCTGAGGCTCGAATTACACGCTACTGCGGGAGAGCCAAAATGTACCTGGAATGTATCTGCGGGATTCACTGCGGGGAATAATGCAAATCTACTAGTCGCTCGCGCAGCCTGCCGCGCCTCCGCGGCAGACCTCACTCCGGAAAAATCGCGCTGATAGCCTTAAACGAAATCGCCTCCTCGGCGAATCCAAACGTCCCCTTCTCCTTCATCTCTCGTCCTGCGCACAGCATCGCCCCATACGCCGCGCGGCACAGCGCGCTGCCAACGCTCACCCGCTTCACGCCCAGCCGCGAAGCGTCCGCTAACGTCAATTCCACGCCCGGCATCCCCAGCAGTAAATTCACCGGACGATCCACCGAGCTCACAATCGCTCGAATATCCTCCGCCGCCGTAATCCCTGGCGCGTACAGCACGTCCGCTCCCTCTTCCTGATACGCCTGCAGCCGTGCGACCGTGTCCCTGATATTCTCGCGGCCGACCAAAAAATTCTCGCATCGCGCCGTCACCGTAAAAGGGAAGTGTAGCGCGCGCACGGCCTCTACCGCCGCCCGCACTCGCTCCTTCGCCAATCCCAATTCGTAAATCGGATCTGCGTCTCGTCCCGTCGCATCCTCGACGGACGCGCCCACCGCTCCCACAGCCGCCACCATTCGAAACGTTTCCGCCACCGCCCGCGGCTCGTCCCCAAACGCATTCCCAAGGTCCGCGCTCGCCGGCAAATCCGTGGCATCGGCCACGGCTGCAACATGCGCCATCATCGGTTCGCGCCCAACCGTATTATCCCTTCGCCCTGTAGTGAATGCGTACCCCGCGCTCGTCGTCGCCAGCGCCTCAAAGCCCAAATGTTCCAGCAACCGCGCCGATCCCGCATCCCACGGATTCGGAATCAGGAACGCGCCTTGGCGTTCATGCAGCGCGCGAAAAGCTCGGCCCTTCTCCGCCTGCGTCTTCATCGCTGCTCGCTCTCGCGCCGGCCGGCTTCAGGCGTCGTCGCTTCGCTTCTCGGCGAAGAACCTGCATTTTTGTCATCCGCCTGGAATCCAATCCTATCGAGCATTGGCCGGATCTCCGGATTCGACATGAACAATTTCCAGATCAATCCCGTGCGGTAATTTTCGGTCATCACCACAATCGGCGCTTGATTCAAACCCATAAAAATCGGCGCGATCCAGTTTTCATCCATATTAAATGCGTCGCGCGGCCCGTACACTCCCCACAACTCGCCGCCCAGATCGCGATAGTAATGTTTGAAGGCCAGCATCGACGCTTCCGGCGTGTAGGGAAAGGAAGACAACGCCCCGGTCGGCGTCATCGTCCCCGTGTCATCCTCTTTATCCGGAGCGTGCGGCACATATCCGCTGGGCCCGTCGCTCGCCGTCAGTCCCCAGGAGTCCGGCCCGTATCCTTTATGTTTCCCTGGATTTTCGACGCACCACGCCCGATTGATCAGCGCCAGATTCCGGTTGTTCTCGAAATAATCCGTGAACATGTCGTGCATCCCGCGCCCGTCGAATCCCATGTACGAATAATCCGTAAAAAATAGCGGATTGCCTTCCTTCGCTCCCACGTCCAGCTTGATTCCGAAATAACTCCTGCCATCCGCGAAGTCGTTCTTTGTGTTCACCGCCCGCCCGTCGCCGAAATTGCTTCCGGCGGGGAATCCTGCCCCATCCGCCCATCCGGTGTAATACAGACTCGGCTGCACGCCATGGGTCGGAGACGCGATACCCAACAAATAGACGATCATCACTTCGTTGAATCCCGTGAGCTTGTGATTGATCTCCCACGCCCAATGCGGAGACCAGTGCCAGTACAGAGCGTCGCTCTGCGGCGTCCGTTGATACCAATCCCACTCCACCGTCTCCCACAATTTCGAAATGCGCCCGCGGAGCGCCGCCTCGCCCGGATTGTTTCGATCGAAATACTGCCGCGCCGTCAACAACCCCTCCATCAGAAACGCCGTTTCCACCAGATCGCCGCCATCGTCAAACATTCCAAACACCGGCAAACTCCGCCCCGTTGCGTCGTCCATAAAGTGCGACCACGCCCCGTGATACCGCGGCGCCTTCTCGAGAAACGACACGATCTTGGCCATTCGCTCCGTGCCTTGCTCGCGGGTAATGAATCCGCGCTCCACTCCCACCACCAGCGCCATAATTCCGAATCCACTCGCGCCCGTCGCCACGATGCGGTCGTCGCCCGGCACGTTCTCGCGCGACATTCCCGAATGCGTCCCGGCCGACTCCCAGTAATACCGGAAACATTCCTGCTGCAGCATCGTCAGCAATTCGTCGTCGCTCATCGCGCGCGTCGTCGCGCTCGCCGCGCCAGACCTCCGCGACGCACGGCCATCCCACGTTTCCGCCGTAACCTTATAAGAAGCGGATTGCCCCACCTTGCCCAGAAAATCCGCATAACGCTTGACTCCAGCCTCCTGGATCCCGATCGGCTGGTAATCCTTTCCGTCGAACGATCGATAAATCACATAACGCTGCAGGTTCGCCGTTTCGTTCTCGCTCCACGCTACATCTATATGGCGTTCGTATCCTGTCGCCTTCACATTGGAAGGCGCGCCAGGTACCGCGCCGCTCGTGCCGCCCGCCGGCTCGATCGCAATATCGTCCAGCGTCAGCGTGTGCGCCTCGCCGTCCGCCTCGCCCTGCGAAAAAACAATCGACTGCAACCGATGCGCATCCAGCGCGCGGATCGATGCGCTAGGGAACGCGCTCAGCGGAATCGAGACTTTTACCCACTCCCGCGCCTTCAGCCCACGTACAAATTTTCCCAGCCGCACCGACTCCGAAAAATCGTCATCCGTATCCGCGATCCTTATGAGCGGCAACTTCTCCGCGCTGATCGGGTCCTTCGCATAGCACCACATCGACAGTGTGTCGCCCGCGAAGCGAA
The DNA here is from genome assembly GCA_963785585.1 of uncultured Acidobacteriota bacterium. GTDB lineage: Bacteria > Acidobacteriota > Terriglobia > Acidiferrales > UBA7541 > Palsa-295. Next base: position 2,575,368 of record CAWAVW010000004.1, on the reverse strand, counting down.
TGTCGCGGTTGCGGAACTTCATCACCTCCACTTGCGCCACCCATCCGCCTCCGGGCCGCGACGTCCATTCGAGCCTCAACGCATTCGGCGGTGTATGAAAATGTTCTGTATCCACCGGCAGTTTCTCGCCCTTCAGTGCAAGCGAACTCGGCGCGCCCTCGCTCCCCGCGCTGTAGAAATAATTGTCGGCTGTCAAACTGTTATCGAAGAATACGTGCCGGTAGTACTCCGTGTCCGCCAGCGCGCTCGTCGCCACGCAAATCGAAAACAACGTCGCGATCGCCCACGCCGCTGCAAAGCCCAAGCGCATATGATAGTTGCCGCCAGTTCTGAAAATGGCCTTTTCCTCCCGCTCAAAGTGTGCCGAACCAGCGCCAAACCCCGCCCGGCCCGCCAGTATAAGACGAATCGGCTCGCCGGACGTTACCTTGCCGGCCCCGAAAAGCCGCCGTTCCAATCTGAACACACATTCAAAACACGAATCGTTGACAACCAAATTCGTGATGGCTATACTGCCGAAACGCTGTACTTAACCGATTTAGTTGAGGGTGGAAGAAGTTTCGCGGTGGACCGCCCTCGGCATATGGAGCAACACATGAAGGCAAGAGTTTTGGGGTGGGCTTTTCTAATCATTTGTCTCGCCGTTTTTGCCCCTGTTTCCCACGCGCAATATCGCGCCGGTATCCAGGGTTCTGTTCTCGATCCGCAAGGTGATGTCGTTTCCGGCGCCACCGTCACTCTCGTCAATCTTGAAAACAATCACACCGAAACCGTCACCACCACCTCCGGCGGTGTTTACACGTTCGCGAGCCTTCCTCCGGGTCATTACTCCATCACTGTCGAGAAGCAAGGTTTCACCAAGAAATCTCTGGCCAATGTTGAGATTGTTGGCGAGCAGACGTATTCCGTAAACGTCTCTCTCGAAGTTGGCCAGGTCACCCAGACCGTCACCGTCAGCGGTTCCTCCACGCCGCCGATCGATACGGAAACCGGTCAGGTCAGCGGCACTCTGAACAATAACGAAGTCCAGAATCTCCCCTCCTTCGGACGCGATCCTTTTCAACTTCTGCGCCTAGCACCCGGCGTGTTCGGTGATGGCGCGCATGACAACGGCGGCGGCTCCGCGGACATTCCGGGAAGCGCGGGCCCCGGCGGCACCAGCGCCACCAGCAGCGTCTTCCAGACGGAAAACCAGGTCCAAATTTTCGCCAATGGTCAGCGCAACGATGGCAACAGCTTTCAAATCGACGGCGTCTCGGTCAACAGCTTGGACTGGGGCGGCGCCGCCACCATCACCCCGAACGAAGAATCGGTGAAGGAAGTTCGCATCACCGCGAACTCCTACGATGCGGAATACGGCCGCGGCAATGGCGCGCAAGTCGAGGTCGTATCCCAGAGCGGCACCAACAGCTACCACGGCAGCTTTTTCTTCAAGCTCGATCGTCCCGGCCTGAACGCATACCAGCCATGGAACGGTCCCGGTAGCCCGGCGGCGGACCAGCGCGTCAGCAACCGCTTCAACCAATTCGGCGGCAGCGTGGGTGGTGCGATTATCAAGAATCGCCTCTTCGCGTTTTTCTCTTACGAAACGCTCCGGAACAATTCCATCAGCACCGGCACGGGCTGGGTCGAAACTCCCCAGTACCTCGCCGCTGTTTCCGGTTTGACCGGCAACCTTTCCGGCCACCTGCTGAGCTTCCCGGGAGAGGGCGCGTCGTACTCGACCGTCCTGCCTTCCACTTGCGCGCAAGTCAATTTGCCCGCAACGAATTGCCAAGCGGTTGGCGGCGGTCTCGACGTGGGCTCTTTCTCGACCGTACCTTACGGGCAGTTGGATCCCACCTATGGCGCCACCGCCACTCCGTACGGCGTCGGCGGCGGTTTGGACGGCATTCCCGACATTCAATACGTCGAAACGACCAACCCGAACCAATCCACCGCGACCCAGTACAACGGCCGCATGGATTTCCAGGCCACCAAGGCGGACCTCATCACCTTCAGCGTGTTCTGGGTACCGACCTCGTCCACGTTTTACAACGGCCAGGCCCGCGCCGCGAACCTATGGAACTCCGATCGCCTCAACTATTCCGGCGCGATCCTCTGGAATCACACGTTCAGCTCTACGTTCATCAACGAGGCGCGCTTCAACGTCTCCCGTTGGTGGTTCAACGAACTCGACAGCAATCCCCAGGAACCTTGGGGTTTGCCAAACGACAGCATCAACTGCATCGGCGGCGCCTGCGGCATCACTTACGGCGCCTACGGTCCGGGTATTTTCTACAAGACCGCTTACAACTTCCGCGATGTCGCCACCAAAATCTTCGGCCAGCACACCTTCAAATTTGGCGCCGACATCTACAAGGAACAAAATACCCAAACCCAGGGCGGCGGCGCTCGTCCCAGCTACCAGTTCAATAACATGTGGGACTTTGCCAACGACGCTCCGGTCGGTGAAAACGGAAACTTCAATCCGGTCACCGGCGTTCCCACTCTGCTCACCAGCTACGTCCGCGACAACGACATCGCGTTCTTCGCGCAGGACGACTGGAAGATCAAGCCGAACCTGACCATTAACCTCGGCTTGCGTTACGAATATTACGGTCCGTTCCATGAGAAGTACGGCAACCTGGCCACCGCCGTTCTTGGGCCTCCGCCGAACCAGCTCACCGATCTTTCGCTTCGGATTGGTGGCAACCTCTATAACGCCAGCAAGCACGACCTCGGTCCGCAGATCGGTTTCGCCTGGAGCCCCCGCGGCTTCCGCACTCACGACTTCAACAACAAACTCGTGATTCGCGGCGGTTTCGGCATCGGTTACAACCGTACCGAAGATGCCATCACCCTGGGCGCTTTGACCAACCCATCGCCCTTGTTCGCCAGCTTCAATCTGTTTGGTTCGAACATCGTGTACGCCGCTCCCACGGATACCCACCAGTTCCAGCCGTATCCGCAGAACCCGAACGCCGTGCTCACTTTCGATCCGAACACCAACCTGCCGAACAGCGGAGCTCCGATCAACCTGGAAGTCTTTCCGCGCAACCTGATCTCGCCCTATACCTATCGCTTCTCGGTTTTGGCGCAATACGCCTTGACCAACGATTGGGTTGCCACGGTCGGCTATCAGGGCAGTTCCACGCACCACCTGCTTCGCTGGAACTATGACGGCCAGATCCAATTCAATCCGCAAAACCCGTTCGTTCAGGGCGTCAACTATTTCGAAGACGACGTTGACGCCAACTACAACGCGCTTCTCACCGAAATTCAGAAGCACTTCTCGCACGGCTTCGAGATCGACGCCCAGTACACCTACAGCAAGGCGCTCGACGAAGGCTCGAACAACTACTACTTCGACCAATATCCGTTCAACGCCCAGGCCGCGTATGGTCCTTCCGACTTTGACGCTACCCACAACTTCAAGCTGTGGGGAATCTGGTCGCCGAGCTTCTTCTCCGGCGGCTGGGAGCACAAGGTCATCGACGGATGGGAAGCAACGGGTATTTGGAGTGCCCACTCCGGTTTCCCCTGGACTCCCTATTACAACGTCCAGGTCACCGGCGATCCGAATACGTGCAGCCTCGTGTTTGACAACAGCGGTTACTGCTCCGCGCGTCCTGCCGCTTACGTCGGCGGTGCGGGCACCAACTTCAACAACTCCGTTTTCAAACAGCCGCTCGGCAATTTCCCGAACGGTCCGGCAACGTACTTCACTCCGCCGACGCTGTCCGCTACTGGCGTGCCGCCGGAGCCCGGTGTAGGTCGCAACTCGTTCCGCGGCCCGCGCTATTCTTCGGTGGACTTCACACTGTCGAAGTCGTTCGGTTTGCCGACCATGAAAGTCATTGGCGAAAACGGAAAAATCGAAATCCGCGCCAATTTCTACAATCTGTTCAACCAGCTGAACCTTGGTCCGTTGGGTAGCCAGCAAATCGGCACCATCCAGGTCACCCCGACGGGTCAGATCAATCCGACCGCAGCCAATGGCTTGGCCAGCACCACGTTTAGCCAGGCCGGCTACGGTTTGGCCGGACGCACCATCGAAGCTCAGGCCCGTTTCAGCTTCTAGCTGATTGGCGCCAAATCGCAACGTACTTCAAAAAGGAGGGCACGAGATTTTCGTGCCCTCTTTTTTCGCCCACAATCGAAATCGTCGCCCTTCGGCGACCGTTCTCTTGCTCATCTCCAAGCCTTGTGCGAGGATACGCCCCTGAAAGCCATGCCCCGGTCCCGCACATCGAACAAATCCGCAACCTCCAAAGTGCCTGCCTCCGTCACTCTGAAAGATCTCGCGGAAACACTTCACCTGTCCTCGGCTACCGTCTCGATGGTCATTAATTCCGCTCCCGCCGCGCGCTCCATCCCCGCGAAAACCCAGGAACGCGTCTGGGCTGCCGCCCGCAAGCTCAATTACAAACCGAATTTCATGGCCAAGTCGCTTCGCCAGCGCCGCAGCTTCACCATCGGCGTGATCGTGCCTGAAATCAGCGAGGGTTATGAGGCGCTGGTCATGTCCGGCATTGAAGACTTTCTGCTGCAGGCGGGATTTTTCTATTACGTGGTCAGCCATCGGCACCGCGAAGATCTCATCGACGATTACCTGAAGCTTCTCCAGCGCCGCGCCGTCGAAGGCCTCATCGCCGTCGATACTCCTTGCCCGGAAAATAAGCTTCTTCACGTCGTCGCCGTTTCCGGCCACCGCGACGTCCCGGGCCTCACCAACATTACTTTGGATCACGCGCTCGCCGCGAAACTCGCGCTCGAACATCTCGTCGGCCTCGGCCATCGCCGCATCGCTTTCATCAAAGGCCAGGCGTTCAGTTCCGACACTGCCGTTCGCGCCAAGGCCGTCGCCAACGCCGCGAAAAAACTCGATCTGCAAATTGATCAGGATCTCGTCGCTCAGCTTGTCGGCGAATCGCCCTCACCCGAACTTGGCTACGTCGCTACCCGCAAGCTTCTCGCCGCCAAAAAACCGTTCACCGCGCTCTTCGCCTTCAACGACATTTCTGCGATCGGCGCCATCAAGGCTCTTAGCGAGGCGGGCTTATCCGTTCCGCAGGATGTTTCCGTGGTGGGATTTGACGACGTGCAAAGCGCCGCCTACCAGAATCCCGCGCTCACCACCGTGAAGCAGCCCTTGCGCGATATGGGCGCGCTCGCCGCAAAGACCTTATTGCAGCGCATTAAACTCGATTTCGACGCTCCCTACCCAAAATCCATCATCGTTAAACCCGAACTGATCGTCCGCGCCAGCACCACCCACGCCCGAAAACTCCCGTAGCGCCACAGCCGTGGCGATCGCTTTTGACTTCGGTTCGATCGTCGCCTTGGTTTCTGATCTCGGTGTCCCATCTTCTGTGGGCATTACAAAGGGTGGGCATTTTGATTTAGACGAGGAACAATCGTGCGCGCTCGGCTGCACAAGACAATGCGATCGCAGCCCTTGGTAGCGTAGGTTAGCGTAGGGTAGCGGAGACGCCCACGTCCGCGCGTGCGCGTTTGCACGGCGGACGGCGTGCCTTTTCTTCTTGCTTTAATCTTTCACTCGAGCGACAGCTGCGCGGAAACACCGGAGAGGAACTCACCACCAAGCCTTACATGTCTCTCATGCAACCGTTTTCGCGCGACTTGGTTTCGTCCTGTTTCCGTCGCGCGCCGCCAACTCGCTAGCCCCACTACCGAATGTCGATGAGCAGCAATGCCTCCGGTTCCAGATGCAGCGAAATCTCCCCATTCTGAATCGCCACCATCTCCGGCGCCGGCAACTTCGCCGCATCTCTCAACTTCGCAATCTGCTCCCGCGTCGGATTCACCGGACTTCCCATCGCGGCATACGTCTTCAGCAGCGATCCATGATCCGCATCCAGCCGGTAAATGCTCGCGCGTTTTTTCCCCTTCGTGTCTTTCAGTTGCAGCACCATGTCTTTCGGTTGCGTGCCAATCCCCGTCGCTGACAAATTCCATACAGCCACCGCCAACGATCCATCGTCTCGCTTCGTCGCCAGAATATCGTCGCCCGTCGCCGGGATCTTCGTCGCCCCCAGCATGTGCAACATCTTGAACGCATTGAAAGCCGGCTTTGGCAGCCCGTACTCCGCAATCAATCCGTAGCCGCCATAAAACGGCTTCTTCACCACGCCCTGTTCCTCAAACACATCTGAAAACGTCCAGTAACTCATCATGTCTACGATGCCGTTGCAGTCCCGGATCGTTTCCGCCATCCACGGGCCCATGTAAATCGCGTCGGTCACTTCCGTTTCATTCATATAGCTCGCGTTGAACTCGCTCCAGATCAGCGGAATATCCGGCTTCGCCGACGCTTTGATCTGATCGTGCACCTTTTTCACCGCGCGGCACACCATCTGCGTTCGCGGAATCTCTTCGTGCGTGCCGAAAATATCTTCCGATCGATCGTTTCCATATACGTGCGTCGAAACAAAGTCCGCCGGCACATGATTTTCCGTCACGTGCGCGATGAACTTGTCCACCCACGCAGCCTGTGCGGTCGCCGGTCCGCCCACGCGAATTCGGGGGCTCACCGACTTCAGCGTCTTCGCCGTTTCGTCGTACAACTGGTAATACGTCGGTTCGTTCGGCTTGCCCGCCCAGAAATCCAGATTCGGCTCGTTCCACACTTCGAAATACCACTGCGAAACTTCGTCGATCCCGTACCGAGCCACCAGATGCTCCGCGAATTTCCGAATCAGATCGTCCCATTTCGCGTAATCTTTCGGCGGAGCCACTACCGGCTGGTACCAGAATGCCTGCTTGATCTGTTCCGCGGCCAGTTTCTTCGGCATAAAACTCAGTTCCACATAGGGCCGCACGCCGTTCTTCAGCAGGCCGTCGTAAATCTGGTCCACATACGAAAAGTTGTAAACCGGATGGCCCGCCGCGTCCTCGTCGTACACTCCCAGCTCATCCAGAAAGATTCCGTGAAATCGCACGTACTTAAAATCCGTTGCCTTCTTCACCTCGCGCAAATCGTCGCGATAGCTCTCGCGCATCGCCAGCACCGCGCGCCCCGAGCCAAACATTTTTTCCCAGTAATGCGGAAACGCTTCGCCCTTTGCCCCCGCATCCACCTGATCCGTCTCGACAGGCTTCGCCTGCTGCGCCGGCGTACTCACGCACGCCACCGCGCCAAGCGCCAAAAGTCCCATTCCGCGCAAAAGTGTCTGCTTCATCGAAAACTGCCTCGCCGGACGTACCCTCTCACCCGAGATTCCACCAGTCTTTTCGGAGGGCGTCCTTAATGTTCTTGGATTGTGAGCCGGGCCCGCGGCCGGATGCGGGCGTCATTATTCTCGCTCTGAATGGAAGCCTTCTGCAACACCGTTTCGTTAGCTAAATCGATTCACTACAATAAGATATTGGTATAGCACCGCCATTCCGAGGTGTCAATCATCCCTGTTCCGCCCTCCTGTTTGCAGATGAGACACGCCTCCCCGCCACTTGTACGACCTTCCCCACTGTGCCAAACTCGCCCCGCCCAGTCCCCGGCGTCACGCTTTACCCACTTCATGACCGCGCAAACCGCCAGTCGAATCCCCACCCGCTCCGACCGCGCTCTTCTCGCTTACGTGCATTCCGGATTCGTTCTTGCCGGCGCCGTCAGTGTACTTCTCGGACCGATCCTGCCGTTTCTCGCCGCTCGCTGGTCCCTCACCGATTCACAAACCGGCAAATTCTTTCTCGCTCAGTTCTTCGGGGCGATTGTCGGCGTCTCGATTTCCAGTTTCACGCTTCCTCGCCGCGGCTACCGCATTTCGTTCCTCTTCGGCCTGGCCATGATCTCCCTCGGTCTCGCCACGATGGGGCGGGGAACCTTCGAAGCGGCCCTCGCCTCCATTTTTTGCTTCGGTGCAGGTCTCGGTCTCCACAGCGCCTCCACCAATCTCTGGGTCGGCGAAGTAAAGGATTCCACGCGCGCCGGCTCTCTCAACCTCGTCAATTTCTCCTGGACCGTCGGTGCGATGGCCTGCCCGCTACTCGTCCTGCTCTTCACCGTGCACGGTGGTCTCTCCGGATTACTCTGGACGCTCGCCGCATTCTCCGCCTTCCTCGCTCTCGCATCGTTCGCGATTCCGCTCGACCGTCCGCGCGCCGGATCATCCGGCAACACCCCTCGCAATCCCCACTCTCGCTCGCTCGTTCGCGATCCCGCCACGTACCTTTTCGCGGCCATTTTCTTCTTTCAACTCGGCACCGAAAACGCCGTCGGCGGTTGGCTCGCCACCTATTCGAAGCGCATCCTTGCCTCAAACTCCGCGGCCTGGACCATCACTCCCTCCATCTTCTGGGGAGGTCTCGCTCTCGGCCGCGCCCTCGCCCCTTCGGTCCTCAAGCGTCTTTCCGAACTCCGCCTCGTCCATCTCGGCTTGCTCCTATCCATGCTCGGCACTTTCATCTGGCTCGCATCCGCCACAGCGTCCGGAATTTTCACCGGAGCCCTGATCTCCGGTCTCGGACTCGCCGCCGTCTTTCCCATACTGATGTCGTGGCTCGTCGCTCACAGCGGCGTCCAGGCTCGCCGCATCGGCGGGCAAATGCTCGGCATCGGAATTCTCGGCGGCGCGATCCTTCCCTGGCTCATCGGAATTCTCTCCACCCACTTCGCCAGCCTCCGCGCCGGCATCTCCATTATCTTCCTCGTTCTCGCCTTCAATTTTTTCCTCTTCTCCGTCGTCTCTCGGCTCCTGCGCTCGCGGGACTCTGCGCCGGGGTCATAGCCGCCGCGCTCTTCCAGCCATTCGCCATTAGCCGCTCCCTTTTCAAATTTCCTCTCTCGAATCCAGCCCCCACTCCGTGTACTCTATCCCCCGGCCAAACGCCGCTCGATCGCCCGGCACCGGTTCCACCCGCCGCCGCGATTCCGCAATATCTTCTCGGAGCTCAAACATGCTCAACAGCAAGCATCTGTCTCGCCTCGCCACCGCCGCCGCAGCACTCATCCTTTTCCAGCCTCTCCTCGGCCAGAAAATCGCCGCCCAACAATCCGATGCCAAAACTCCGCCCTACCTCGACCCGTCGCTTCCCATCGACCAGCGCGTCGATAACCTCATCTCGCAGATGACCATCGAGGAAAAAACCTCGCAGCTCGTCAACCAGTCCCGCGCCATCCCGCGCCTGAAAGTTCCCGCCTACGACTGGTGGAGCGAAGCTCTTCACGGCGTCGCCAACAACGGCATCGCCACCGTATTCCCCGAACCCATCGGCCTCGCCGCCACCTTCGATCCCGCGTTGATTCACAAAATGGCTGTGGTCATCAGCACCGAAGCGCGCGTGAAATACGACATGAACCAGAAAGACGCCAACAGCAACATCTTCCAGGGCCTCACTTTCTGGTCGCCCAACATCAATATCTTCCGCGATCCCCGCTGGGGCCGCGGCCAGGAAACCTACGGCGAAGATCCGTTCCTCACCGCCCAAATGGGCAAGGCCTTCGTCACGGGTATGCAGGGCGACGATCCGAAATATCTCCGCGTCGTTTCCACGCCCAAGCACTTCGCTGTTCACAGTGGGCCGGAATCCACGCGCCACGTTGCTGACGTAAAGGTTTCCAAGCACGACGAGGAAGACACCTACCTGCCCGCCTTCCGCGCCACCGTCGTCGAAGCCAAAGCCGAATCCGTGATGTGCGTGTACAACAGCGTCAACGGCCAGCCGGGTTGCGCCAACGACTTCTTGCTGAAAGATACGTTGCGTGGCGCGTGGAAGTTCAACGGCTACGTAGTCTCGGATTGCGACGCCATCGCCGACATTCAGCGCGGCCACAAATACGTCAAGACTCTCGCCGAGGCCGCTGCCGCCTCTCTAAAAGCGGGCGTCGATAACGATTGCGCCGATTTCATCGCCAAGAATACCGGCAACTCGGACTACCTCCGCTATCTCGAAGCCGTCCAGCAAGGGCTTCTCACCGAAAAGGAAGTGGACGTCACCCTCCGCCGCCTCTTTACCGCCCGCATGAAGCTCGGCCTGTTCGATCCTCCTGCGATGGTCAAGTACGCGCAGATCCCGAAATCCGAACTCGATTCGGACGAACACCGCGCCCTCGCGCATAAGGCCGCGCGCGAGTCCATCGTCCTGCTGAAAAACGACGGCACACTTCCGCTCAACGCAGCCTCCGTAAAAACCATCGCGGTCGTCGGCCCTCTCGCCGATCAGCATCGCGTTCTGGAAGGGAACTACAACGGCACTCCTTCTCATTCCTCGAGCGCCCTCGAAGGCATCACCGCCCAATTTCCCAACGCCAAAGTTATCTTCGAACCCGGCACCAACTTCCTCCGCCTTCCGGAAGTTGTTCCCGCTTCGGTTCTTTCCACTCCGGATGGCAAGCCCGGCCTGTTCGCGGAGTTTTTCGCCGGCACGGAACTCAAGGGCCCCGCAACGCTCTCGAGAATCGATCCCACGATTGACTATGGGGTTGAATCGCATCTCGCTCATCCCGACGCACCGTTTTCCGTTCGCTGGACCGGGTTCATCACTCCCGCCGAGTCGGGAAAATATTCGATCGGCCTCGACGGCCTGAAAGACCGTCTCTGGATCGACGGAAAACAAATCGTAAATGACGACGAGCTTCACGGCCCGCAAGCCAAGACCGCCGAACTGGATCTGGAGAAGGGCCACAAGTACGCCGTGAGAATCGAACAAAATCTTGGCGCCACGGTAATGACCAGGCTCGTCTGGTTGCGCCTCCTCTCCGATCCCCAGGGTGACGCTGTTACCGCCGCAAAATCCGCCGATGTTGTCATCGCCGTCGTGGGTATCACTTCACAACTCGAAGGCGAGGAAATGGACGTAAAAGTTCCCGGCTTCAGCGGCGGCGATCGCACCAGCCTCGATCTCCCCAAAGACGAAGAAGACTTGCTCAAAGCCGTGAAAGCCACCGGCAAACCGCTCGTTGTCGTCCTCATGAACGGCAGCGCTCTTTCCGTCAACTGGGCTAAAGACAACGCCAACGCCATCCTCGACGCCTGGTATTCCGGCGAAGAGGGCGGCGCCGCCATCGCCGAAACGATCTCCGGCGACAACAATCCCGCCGGACGCCTGCCCGTCACGTTCTACACCGGCGTCGATCAGCTTCCCGATTTTTCCGATTACAATATGAAGAACCGCACCTACCGCTACTTCGCCGGCACGCCGCTCTATCCGTTCGGATACGGACTCAGCTATTCGAAGTTCGCTTATTCCGGATTGAAAGTTTCCGCCCCTTCACTCAAAGCCGGAGATCCTCTCGGCGTGGATGTGGACGTAAAAAACACCAGCGCTCGTGCCGGCGATGAAGTCGTCGAGCTCTACCTCAGCTTCCCGAAAATTCCCGGCACGCCGATCCGCGCCCTCCGCAGCTTCCAGCGCGTTCATCTGGATGCGGGCGCTTCGCAACACGTCCACTTCGATCTCGGTCCGCGCGATCTCAGCTCCGTCACCGAAGCGGGCGACCGTGTCGTCGCCTCCGGCACCTACATCGTCAACGTCGGCGGCAGCCAGCCTACTCCGTCCTCCACCACTTCGGCCGCCATCTTCAGCGTAAGCGGCGAAGCAAAGCTTCCCGAATAGCGAACCAGACTCCGCGGCGTCATTCCTCCGAGTGACGCCGCGCTCGCTGCTTCCACTCCTTCCGCCACCTCGCCACGAGTCACCGGCTGCTACGTTCCGCACACGCCCGATCTTCCAGTTTCTTTTGACGCTAAATTCATCACGCTTCCTGCCGATATAGCCCGATATGGAAGCCGTGCGCCAATCCCGCCTCGAACCCCGCACGCCCATGATGGCCGTCGCTCGCATTTCCTACCGCGACGCATCCGGCTCGATCCGTGAAATCCCTGCAAAAATTGCCGATATGTCCTCGTCTGGAGCGTGCCTGCACCTCAAAACCCAAATCGCTCCCAACTCTCAACTCAAAGTCCGCTGGTATCGCGAACAATTCTCCGCCGTCTCCAAATACTGCCGTCCCTGGGCCGGAGAATTTGTCATCGGCCTCCAACGTATCTCTGTGCCCGCTTCCGATCCCCCCACATTCGCCGTCGTTCCGCCGAAAAAAATCGTGTTCACCATGCAAACGCCGCCACCGCGCGACGAAAGGACCATCATGCAAAACAAATGGCTTCAGATCGCCTCACGCCGGCAACGCTCCGAATCGGCGAGCGAAAATCAATCCGCCGAACGCTCATCAAAACCAGGCGCGGACTCGGCGCCGTCACGCCAACTCCAAAACGTCTCGCCCGAACGAAACTCGGTCAGCCCGCAGGGCGACCTTTCGCCCATCGAAGACATCTACCGCGCCGCTGGAATTCTTTCTCCGCGCATGGGCTATACCATCCACAAAATTTCAGACATGCTCCGCAGCGAACATCTTCGCGGCCTGATCGACGAAAACAAGCGCGCCTCCGTCCTGATGGCTCTCGACGCCGCCGGTGTTCCCGTCGATGAAGTTCTCCGCGACGCAAACCTGCGCCAGCAGGCCATCGTCACCTACGAATCGAATCAACGCCGCCAGTTTGAGGATTACTGGAATCGCAAAGCGCAGGAAAACGAAAATCTTCAGGCTGAAATGAACCGCATCACCGCGCAGTTCGCCGAACGCATCAACCGCAACCTCGACGAAATCGAAAGGGAAAAAGACCTGTTCTGCAAATGGCAAGCCACTGCGCAGCTCGAAGTGCAGCGCATCGCCGAAGCCGCCGAGCTCTGCTCCAAACCGCTCGCGCTCGCGCCGCCCGTTCCCGCGGATTCAGCCGATGAAGTCCAGCCCGCTCCCCGAAGCGCCGCAGCCGCCGGCTAGCGCGCAAATTGCCGAAATCGCGTCCTCATCTAGCTACTCGTCACGAGCCACTGCCTTTCTCTCCCCCCGCCTTCGGTTCCATCCCCACCGATGCCGGATCGAATTTCTTGTAGTCGAAATATTTTGTGGACTCGTCGATCCGAAAGCCTTTCACCAGGAACACCCGCAGATCCATCCGCACTTCCTCGTACGTCGGCAACCAAACCTGATTGTTGACGTACGTATTCTCGAAAATGATCCGCGTGCCTTTCTGCAAATCCGCCAGCAGGCCGCCCGCGAACTTCATGTCGCTCTCGAAAAACGCATCCAGTCGCACCACGTCGTGCGCCTGCTGGTCGATCCAGATCACTCCGCCCAGCTTCTGTACGATTTTTTCGATCAGTCCGTGCGCCTTGTATTCCGGATTCGGCTCGAAATCGAACACCAGCACATCCTGCCCGTGAAAACGCTCCCGCCGGGGATTCACGAATTGCTCCACGCGCAAAAAAGTATCGATCGAAAAATCGTCATCGTCGTCGCTCGCGCTTGCGGGATCCCCGCTGTTGGCTTTTGCCGCAGCGTCCGGTTCCTTCGGCGGCCCGCTCTTCTTGAGCGCCGCAATCCGCGCCGCCACGCGTGCGTCCTCTTTCGTCCGTTCCTCGGCGTTCAACGGCTGGCCGTCCCGCTTCTGCAGGTTCTCCACTTCGCTGCCGTACAAATAGAAAAACGTGCTCTCCTTCACTTCTGTCTTTTTCGTCGCGTCCTTGCCGTCAAGCTCGGTTTCTGACTCGATCTTTGTCCCCGCGTACTTCTCCCGTAGTTTGTCGTTCGCTTTCTGGTTTGCGCGAATCTCCGCAAACAATGCCTTCAAATCCGGCAGCACCACCTGTGCCTTCCGCGGAAAATCAAACACCCTCTCGCCCACCGTCTCGTTCACGACTGCTCGCGTAATCTGAATCTGATAAATATCGCCGCCGCGGTCGATCTCGATCTTGTTCGGCAACTGCACTCCGCTCACGGCGCGGTAATCGTCATAGAAAACTTTTTCGTCCACGCCGCCCGTGAGCGCTTCTTCCTCTGCAATCAAATGCGTCTGTGCATCGAAATACACCTGCCGCTTCGCGCCGCTCGCCGCGGTCACCTCCAATGCAAACGCGCTCTTCCCGCGTACTTGCGCAGCCCCCACATACTTCACCATCAATTTGTTCCGCTTCAGCCCACCGAGATGCGAGTTGTAATATCGCGCCGCCGCTTCGATCTGCAATCCTTCAGGCCCCACCAGCGTTCCAATTTCTCCCGCCGCATTTTGTCGCCACGCGGACTTTCCGTTGTACGCCTCGATCACGCTTCGATCGCCCGCTACGATCTCCATGTAGTAGCGATTCGGCAATTTCAAATCAAACGTAAAACTTCCCACCGCCGCGCCATCCTCCGTCGCCACCGTCCCTTCTAATAGGATGGTCCTCACTTTCGACAACGTCGCTCCGCCGCCCGAAGCTTTCAGCGCATCGCGCAAAATTTTCCCGGCGTCCTGCGCCCCGGCAGTCCCGGCCGCTACACCCAGGCAGCAACTCATCGCCAGCGCCAGGCCCGCGAGCTTCATTCGGGCTCGCACCACTGCTCGCCTTCCGCGCACACCAACTCCATTCGTTTTCATATCGTCCAGTACGAATCCCGGTCGAAAAAGTTCCGCCACAGCCGCCTAAGCGCGCGATCAAACTGCCCGCCCGATTTCCATCCGAATCGGTATAATTCCCCCAACCATGCCTCTCCCGGTTGGCACCAGGCTCGGCTCATACGAAATTGTTTCGCTGCTCGGCGTAGGCGGCATGGGCGAGGTCTATCGCGCCCGCGACGCTAAACTCGGCCGCGACGTCGCCCTCAAAGTCATCTCGCCCGAATTCGCCCACGACGAACAGCGCATGGCCCGCTTCCAGCGGGAAGCGAAAGTTCTCGCCTCCTTCAATCATCCCCACATCGCCGCCATTTACGGCTTCGAGGATTCCAGCAACATCTCCGCTCTGGTCATCGAACTCGTCGAAGGCCCAACTCTCTCCGAACGCATCGCCTCGACTCCCATTCCCGTCGAAGACGCGCTTCCCATCGCCCGCCAAATCGCCGATGCTCTCGAGTACGCTCACGAGCGCGGCATCGTCCACCGCGATCTCAAACCCGCCAACGTAAAGCTCACCCAGGACGGCAACGTTAAAGTCCTCGACTTCGGTCTCGCCAAAGCTCTGCAAGACGATTCCTCGGGCGCCGATCTTTCCAACTCGCCCACTCTCACCATGGGCTCGACGAAGACTGGAATCATTCTCGGTACCGCCGCCTACATGTCTCCCGAGCAGGCGAAAGGGAAGAACGCAGACCGCCGCGCCGACATTTGGTCCTTCGGCGTCGTGCTGTTCGAAATGCTTTCCGGCAAACAAGCCTTCGGCGGCGAAACCGTTTCCGACTCCCTCGCCGCCATCATCAAGGACGTCCCCGACTGGTCGCAACTTCCCGCGCGCACGCCGCGCAAAATCGTCGATCTTCTCCAGCGCTGCCTTCAAAAAGATCCGAAGCAGCGCCTGCAAGCCATCGGCGACGCCCGTATCGCCATCGACGAAGCCATCGCGAATCCCCGCGCTGACGAAGCACCCGCGCCGCAAACCCGCGAGACCACTCCCGCAAAATCCACCACACAGAGTTTGCTCCCTTGGTTCGTCGCCGGCGCATTCGCCATCGCCTTCGCCGCCGCGCTGTTTTACGCCCATGCCTCCCGCAAATCCGCCGCGCAGCGAGCCATCCAGCTCAGTTTCGCCATGCCCGCCGGCCAGCAACTCGACGTCGTCAACGGTTCCGCCATCGCCATTTCTCCCGACGGGTTGCGCATCGCCTACGCCACTCGTCAGCCCGGTTCCGACGTCAGTCATCTTTTCGTCCGCGAACTCGATAAAACCGCCCCTCTCGAGCTTGACTCCTCGAGCGTCCTCGCCTCGCCTTTCTTTTCGCCCGACAGCCAGTCGATCGGATATTTCGCAGCCGGCAGCCTCAAACGAGTCTCGGTCCGCGGCGGCGCCCCCATCGCCATCGCACCCGTCCTCGGTTTTCGCGGCGGTTCCTGGGGAGACGATGGCACCATGGTTTTTCCCGCTGCCTTCACTTCCGTTTTGTATCGCGTTCCTGCCGCCGGTGGCACTCCCGTCGCGCTCACTCATTTCGATTCGTCCCGCGCCGAGATCACCCACCGCTGGCCCGAAATTCTTCCCGGCTCCAAGGCCGTGCTCTACACTGCCTCCGCCGACAATAATTTTTTTGGCCGCGCGAACCTGATCATCGCGAAGATGGATTCCGGCGAATCCAAACTGTTGGTCGAAAACGCCTACTTCGGCCGCTACGTTCCCGGCGGCTATATCGCCTACATTTCCCAGGGCACTCTGTTCGTCGCGCCTTTCGATCTCGGCGACCTCAAACTCACCGGCCCGGCCGTGCCCGTCATTCAGGGTGTTCAGTCGGACATCTCGAACGGCGGCACCCAGCTTTCCATCTCCGCTTCCGGCACTCTGGTGTATTTGTCCGGCACCACCGAGAAGAAAAATCTCAACATGGTTTTGCTCGACCGCCAGGGCAACTCGACTGTGCTGCTGAAGGATCAGCCCGACGCCGCCGGTCCGCGCATTTCGCCCGACGGAAAGAAGGTCGCTTTTCAACGGGGCACCGCCGGTCTGTGGGTTTACGACATCGAACGCCAAATTCTCTCGCCGATCAGCTCTAGCGGCGCCGTCGCTACTTCTCCTCGCTGGACTCCGGACGGCTCGCGCATCGCCTATTCGCACGCCCGCACGTCGCTTGGTACAGGGCTGGGAATTTACTGGCGCCGAGCGGACGGAGTCGGCGAAGAATCGGCCCTCACTCCGCAGGATTTTTCCATTTCCTATCCCACCGATTGGTCTGCCGACGGCAAGACCCTACTCTTCCAGAGTGTGAACTCCGCCGACGGCTCCTGTTGTGAAGCATGGACTCTTACCATTGGCGCCGACGGTAAACCCCAGCCGCCACACCGCTTGGCCAACCAACCCAATGACACTTCGATCATCAGCCAGCTCACCACCCGCTTCAACTTCACTCCATCTCCGGCCTTTTCGCCCGACGGCCGCTGGATCGCTTACACCACTGCCGATTCCGGCATCCCTCGCATTTTTGTCACCCCCTACCCGTCGCTCGGCGGAAGGTGGCAAGTCTCTCCCACCTTCGGCGTGGACCCGACGTGGTCCAAAACTCGCCCCGAATTGTTTTATGTGCAGCAAAACGGAATTTCGCTCGTCACTTACTCCGAGCACGATGGCGCGTTTCAGCCGGGAAAGGAACAGGTGCTCTTCACGGACCGCGTCGAAATGCGCGCGCCCTATTCCGCCTACGACGTCGCCCCCGACGGCCAGCACTTCGTCGCTTTCCAGTCGCCCGCCTCCAGTGCTCCCGTCGTCACCGAACCTTCCGTAATCCTGAACTGGGTTGACGCAATCAAGCCCGTCGTCGTCGCCGCCCAAAACGATTCCCCCAAATAGTCTCGCTCTCTCGTCTCGCCGCGCAATCGAGCGCGAGCAACGCGGGGGCTGCGCCTCGCACTCTCTGTGCTCTCATCCTTTCTCGCTGTGCCCTCTGTGTGGATGTTCTCGCCGTTGCCATTGTCTTTGTCCAGCCCCCTCTTTTTTCCGCCCCCGATTTGCGGTAGCATCCCCCGCATGTCGCCAACCCCTAAACGCAAAAAAGCGCGCAGCCCGAAATCCGCCGCGCGCTCCTCGAAATCGAAATCCCCCTCACCGTCGCTCAACGAGACGTATGCCACACTTCAAAAAATTTTCTCCCTCTACGCTCCTCCGCTGGTCCTGTCCTCCACCGCAAAACCGAAACCCTGGATCCGTCTTACCATCCCTCGCGCCATTTCAATCCCGGGCGTTTACAGCGGCAAACCGATCCACCTCGAAGTCGCTTCCTTCACGCCACAAAAAGATTCCGTCAGCTTCCACTACTTGCCTCTCTACATGAACCCCTCTCTCAAATCCAAACTTGCCCCCGCCCTCACCAAACTGCTTAAAGGCAAAACCTGCTTCCACATCAAATCTCTCGACCCCTCGCTCGTCGAACACATCAACACCGCCATCGAAGAGGGCACATCCTTTTACCACTCCCGCGGCTGGCTCTAGTCGCTGGCGGCTCGTTTCTCGCACCGCCGTCCCGTCATTTCGAGCGTCTCAATCGCGCACAAATTCACCACTCCGTCTCCGTTCCCTCTGCGCGAGTGCTCTTTTCATTGCGGTTGCCCTTGCCTTTGCCTTCTTCGCTCACTTCAACACAAACGCTACATCCGCCTCCTGCCTTACCTCCGCCTTTTTGTTCTTCGGATTCTTCGACGGCAAATACTTCCACTCCTCCACCGCGTCGATGGCCTGTTGCGTCAACCCAAACGGCAAACCCTGCTTCACCCTCACGTCTTTCACTCGCCCCTTCTTGTCGATCGTCATCGTTAAAATTACCGTTCCCTGGATCTGCGCCCGCGTAGCCGCCTCCGAATACACCGCGCTCGGACACGAAATGCATTTCACCGCCGAGTATCCGTTCACGCCGCCACGCGGCATGGCATCGAACTCACCCGCATCCGGAGCCCGTATCAACGCCTTCAAATCGTCCAGCAGCGGAATCACCGCAGAAAATTCTCCACTCACCGCTCCGCCGCCCAACGCGTGAATCTGCACCGTCAAAGTCAGCGCGTCGCCCTGCCTTGCCACCAATCCCGACACCCAGGCGCCCACCGGAGTATTCCGGTACAGCCATCGCACCGTATTCCCATCCCGCAAATTCCCCGGCACCAGTTCCGCCTCGTTCATCCTCTCCGTCGTCACCAGGCGATCCTCCACCTTCAAGCCTCCGCCCTCCCTCGCTAGCGCGCCGCGAAAATCCTCCGCCAACTTCGCCCCCAGCGCATCCATGTCCGCATCACCCACAAAATCGAGCACCACCACCTGCGAAACACGCGCACGATCCAGCGATCCCGCCACCTGCTTCGCCAACAAATCCAGCCGCGCTTCCTGCCCCATCGCCGTGCCGCACGAACCGGCAACGGCCACCGCCGCCACGCAAACGGCCACGCCAACTCCCGCCACTCGCCTCATGGAAACGCCCCCAAAACGTTAGTGTACCCCCGTCCTCCACTCGCCGTTGTAGCTTAGCCTCTCCTCGCTGATCAGACGCCTGCGAAGCAGGCGTCTCTTGACTGTTCACCCTCCCCAATAACAAGCGCTCTTCCACCACGCCGTCTCGCCGTCGTTATACTTTCGCTCCATATCCTACGTGGCAACGTCTTCCATCTACCTGCTGCCGCATTTTCACCGCCCCTCCCGCAATTCGGACGTCCACTCATTTGCTCCGCAACCCCGTATTCCCACTTTGCCGCTCCTATCCGTGTTACACTCCGCATGCGTTTGTCGCTCTTGCAACACCATTGGGTTCACAAGAAGGGTTTCACCGTCCATTCACCTTTTTCGTCCTGACGGCAGTCGAGAAGGGCAAATAGCTTACAAAGAGGAAGTACAAACATTCATGAGAGAACAAGGAACAGTGAAGTGGTTTAACGCGAGCAAGGGATTCGGCTTCATTCAACGCCAGTCCGGCGAGGACGTTTTCGTCCATTTTTCCGCCATTCAGGGTGACGGTTACAAGTCCCTGAACGAAGGTCAGGCCGTTGAATTCGAAGTGACGAAGGGTCCCAAGGGCCTGCAGGCGTCGAACGTAACAGCTCTCTAAACGTTCCGCGAGGAGCTTTCGTGCAAACGAAGGCTCCTCGGCCTAACTCGCAAAATCAAACCGCTTCTCTGAAGTCCGGAAATGCAAATCCAGCAAACCGCAAAAAGAATTTCCCCGCGACCGAAGAATCCGTTCACGTTTTTCAATCATCCAAGTATTTTCTAGAGGAGACCTACATGTACCCTGAAGAATTCGTTCGACCCATGCGAGCCGAGCTGACCAACATCGGTTTCCGCCAATTGCAGACCGCTCAGGAAGTCGATAGCGCACTCAAAGACGAAAAGCGCACCACCCTGGTCGTCGTCAATTCCATCTGCGGTTGCGCCGCCGGTAAGGCGCGCCCCGCGATCGCTCTTGCGCTTCGGAACCAAGCGCGCCCTGAAGTGCTGACGACCGTTTTCGCCGGACAAGATGTCGAAGCCACCGAGCGCGCCCGCAGCTACTTCACCGGGTACCGTCCCTCGTCGCCCTCGATCGCGCTGCTTCGCGACGGCAAAGTCGCCTTCATGCTCGAGCGCCATCAGATCGAAGGCCGCGACGCGCAAACCATCGCCGCCGATTTGACCAGTGCGTTCGACCGCTTCTGCACTCCCGCGAACGCCGCGCAGAAATCGTAATTTTTATCGCCGATTTGCGGCGGCAGGGAACCGCGAACCAAAATAGCGCGGCTCAGCGATTCTCAGCTTCGAGCCGCGCCATTTCCTCCGGCGTATCGATATCGATTTCGCCGCCGGGAAACTGAACAATCCTCGCGTCTGTCGCGTGCCGCGCAATCACCGATTTGGCTCCCTGATCGCGCGCAAGCCCCAATAATTCCGGGTACATCTCCGCTGAGAAAATTGCCGGCACGCCGACAGTTCCCGCATAACTCGAAACCGTAATCTTCGCGCCCGAACTTCTGTGCGCCGCAATCAACGCCTGCAGCACCGCAACACTCAATCTTGGCTGGTCGCAAACCGTGATCAGTAAGTTCTTCGGCGACGGATTCAACCGCGCAAGCGAAGCGACTCCCACTCGAATCGACGACGCAATCCCTTCCTTCCACTTCGCATTCACAATTGTCTGCGCGGCGACTCCATCGAGTTCGCGCGCAATTCGTTCACCCTCAGCGCCAACCACCACATGCATCGGCGAACAGCCCGCTTCGATCGCCATTCGCGTCGCGCGCCGCACCAGTGTTTCGCAGTGGATCGTGAGAAGTTGTTTCGGTTGCCCCAGCCGCGTGGAACCACCCGCAGCCAGCACCAATCCCGCGCACAAAAACTTATCCACGCTCCGCCACGTTCGCCGCCCGTTGAGTCGCCGCCGCGCGCTCGCCCAATCGCTCGCCCGGGCGCCATTCATCCCCTTCGCCAGCCTTCGACGGCACTGCGCCGATCGCGCTCTGAATCTCCGCCACAATCGACAGCGCAATCGTTTCCGGAGTTGTCGCTCCCAAACTCAGTCCCACCGGCGAGTGCAGCCGCGCCATGCAATCCGCAAATCCAAGCCCCAGCGATTCAGCCGCTTCCTTCACAAGTTGTCTCGTCCTTCTCCGCGCTCCCAGGATGCCGATGTACGGCAGCCCCCGCGCCGCGTCGCCATGCAACAACTCTAGCAGTAACGCGCGATCCTGTTCGTAGCTGTGCGTCATCACCACCGCCGCGTCGCACATGGAAATATCCAAGCCTCGGAGCGCATCATTTTTCGTCAGCGTCACCACCACGTTCGCGCCGGGAAACCGTTCTCGCGTTGCCAGTTGTGACCGCGCGTCGGCAACCGTCACGTGCCAACCCATCATGCGCGCAAGCGCAACCACCGGCCTCGCATCGTCACCCGCGCCAAACACCAGCAGCGCCGGTGGCGGCGCCACGTATTCGGCAAACAATTGCACTGGGTGCCCCTCAATCTCGATCGTGCGATTGAACGACGCAGTCTTCGCCATTGCGTCCGCAGCCGTCCGGCGAATCTCGGCGTCAATCGATTCGCGGTCTCCGCCGCGCTGTTCTACTGCTTTTTGAAACTCTTCCCGCGAGCCTGCGGACAAAGCACCATAGATTCCAACAGGGACGCTCGGGTGCTCCGATTCAACGACGCTCAAAACCACCGACGCGCGCCGGTTCTCGATACTCGCGCGCAGCGCTTCCATCGCGATCGCTGCCGCTTCGTCGCGTTCGAACAGCACATCGATGCTCCCGCCGCATCCCAATCCCGATGCCACGCGGTTCTCTTCGTCATACGTGGTCACGTAACGCTCCACGTGAGCTCCGCGTTCCGTCAGCCACCAGATCTTCCGGCAAATCTCTGATTCCAGGCATCCGCCGCTCACCATTCCGGCGTGCGCTCCGCTGCGCGTTACCAGCATGCGCGCTCCGGGCTTTCGGTACGACGAGCCATCCACACGCACCGTCGTTGCCAGGCGCACCTCTTCGCCGCGTTCCCGCGCCGTCTTCCAAAGCGCCAGTTGCAGCTCGGACTCGCACAGCAATGGTTCCATCATCTTTAGGATGCCCAGGCTCGAAACCGGTCGCGCCGCGCGTGTCCCACTGCGCCTCTGCGGCATCGAACTGGATGACGCCCAGTATAATCAATCGGACGGGCGTCTCGAGCGCCTTCTGTCGCCCGTCCCGTCAAGCCTCGCTTCCACAAACGGCGCATTCGGGATTATCATCGTCGCCAGTATGGGGAGCAAGCGCGCGAAGCAGCGCGAGAAGTGCCGGAAAAATGCACTAGCCGCGTGCCGAACCCAAATTGCTCGCCGCATCAGGAGCTCTCATGAGCGAACGTAAGCCTCACGAAGAAATTCCTCCGCCGTCTTCAAGCGAGACCACCAAGGACAAGCATGTCGCCAGCGCGGGATTCACGCGCCGCAGCATGCTCACCACAATCGGCGCCGCGGGTCTCGCCGCCACGGCCACTCCCGTGCTCGCTGCGACCGCCGCCCTCGCCACCAAGCAACCGCCTCCCGCCGTCGCGCCGCGCCCGGGCACAATCCCGGTGACGCTCACGATCAACGGCAAGAAACACGCCCTCGAAATCGAACCGCGCGTCACGCTCCTCGACTGCCTCCGCGAAAATC
The DNA here is from genome assembly GCA_963785585.1 of uncultured Acidobacteriota bacterium. Classification (GTDB taxonomy): domain Bacteria; phylum Acidobacteriota; class Terriglobia; order Acidiferrales; family UBA7541; genus Palsa-295. Next base: position 2,552,767 of record CAWAVW010000004.1, on the reverse strand, counting down.
TCGATCTCACCGGCACGAAAAAAGGCTGCGACCACGGCCAGTGCGGCGCCTGCACCGTCCACATCAACGGCCGCCGCGTGAATTCCTGCCTGAGTTTCGCCGCCATGCACGAGGGCGATGAAATCACCACCATCGAAGGCATCGGCCAACCCGGCAATCTTCACGCCATGCAGGCTGCCTTCGTTGAACATGATGGCTTTCAGTGCGGTTACTGCACCTCCGGCCAGATCATGTCCGCCGTCGCCATGTTGAAAGAACCGTGGGGACCCGAGGACAACGACGTGAAAGAAGCGATGGCCGGAAACATCTGCCGTTGCGGCGCCTATCCCAATATCGTCGCTGCCGTTCAACAAGTTCGCGGCAACGGACGGAGGAACGGATGATCGACTTTCAACTGATTACGGCATCCACTCCCTCGCAGGCTAGCCAACTTGCCGCCGCGTCGCAAACGGCTCAACAGGGAGCCGACGTTCGCTTCGTCGCCGGCGGCACCACGCTCATCGACCTCATGAAGCTCGACGTCGAAAACCCCAAGCAGGTCGTCGATATCAATCGCCTCGATCTCGCCAAAGTCGAAAAGCAAGCCGACGGCTCCGTGCGCATCGGCGCGCTCGTCCGCAATTCCGATCTTGCTCACCACCCTGTCGTCGCCACCACCTATCCGGTTCTTTCCGAAGCTTTGCTTTCCGGCGCTTCCGCCCAGCTCCGCAACATGGCGACCACCGGCGGCAACCTGCTGCAGCGCACTCGCTGCCCTTACTTCCGCGATCTCGCGTACTCCGAATGCAACAAGCGCACTCCTGGTTCGGGCTGCGCCGCGATCGGCGGCTACAATCGCATTCACGCCATACTCGGCACCAGCGAAAACTGCATCGCCACGCATCCTTCGGACATGGCCGTGGCCATGATGGCTCTCGAAGCGGTCATTCACGTGAAGGGCGCAAGCGGCGAGCGTGACGTTCCCATCGGGGATTTTTACCTGCTGCCCGGAACCACGCCGCAAAACGAAAACGTCTTGAAGCCCGGCGATCTCATCACCCACGTCACGCTTCCCGCGCCCTTCGCCGGTGCAAAGTCGCACTACCTCAAACTTCGCGATCGCGCTTCCTACGAATTTGCATTGGCTTCCGCCGCCGTTGTCGTACAAATCGAAGGCGGAAAAATCCGCAAAGCGCGCGTCGCCTTGGGCGGAGTCGCCACCCGGCCCTGGCGCTCGCTCGAAGCCGAACATGCGCTCGAAGGGAAGCCCGCCACGGAAGTTCACTTCCGCGCCGCGGCCGACGCCGCGCTGCATTCCGCCAAACCGCAATCCGGCAACGCCTACAAAGTTCAGCTCGCGAAACTGTGCATCGTCCGTGCGCTCAATGTCGCCACGGCGCAGGCTTAGGAGCGTGACCATGCCCCCATCCGCGTCCTCCAATTTGATCGGCACCTCCGTCGCCCGCATCGACGGCCCGCTCAAAACCACCGGCACCGCGATGTATTCCTCCGACCACAATTTTCCGAACATGGTCTTCGCCGTTCCCGTTTGCAGCACCATCGGAAAAGGGAAGATTCAGTCGATGGACGTCTCCGTCGCCGAAAACATGCGCGGAGTCCTGCGCATCTATCGCTACGGCCACATGCCACGGCTGTATCGCCCGAACGGCGCCGACGAAAACGCCCACGTGGACGAAACGCGTCCGCCGTTCGAAGACGAAATCATCTATTACAACGGCCAGTACGTCGCTGCCGTCTTCGCCGAAACGGTGGAACAGGCTCGCGCTGCGGCCCGCGCGATTCGCGTCGAATACAGCGAAGACAAGCCAAACGTAACCACGGACCTCAGTGACGGATTCAACGACAAAATGAAGGAAATCAGCAAGCGCGGCGATGTCGATGCCGGATTCGCCAGCGCCGCCGTTAAGCTCGACCAGACTTACGTCACGCCGGTCGAAACGCACAATCCCATCGAACTTCATTCCACCGTCGCCGTCTGGGACGGCGATAACTACAAGCTCTACGAAACCACGCAATCGCTGATGAATCATCAGGCCGCCATGGCCCAGATGCTCGGCGTCCCGAAAGAAAACGTCCAGATAATCATGAAGTTTCTCGGTTCCGGTTTTGGCGGCAAGCTGTGGCCGTGGACGCATGATGTCCTCGCCGCAGCCGGCTCGAAAGATCTCAATCGGCCTGTGAAGCTGGTTGTCGATCGGAAAATGATGTTCTCGAACGTCGGCCATCGCCCGCGAACCCAGCAACGGATTCGCCTGGGCGCAACAGCGGAAGGGAAGTTGACTTGCCTGCAGCACGACTACGTGAGCGACACCTCGATCCTCGACGAAGTATCGGAAGACTGCGGCGAAGCCACGCCGTATTTGTACAGCACGCCGAATCTGCGCATTCGCGGCGCGATGGTCGCTCGCAATCTCGGCACGCCCACGGCAATGCGCGGTCCCGGCGCTGTCCCAGGTCTTTACGCGCTCGAATCGGCGATGGACGAACTCGCGATTCAGCTGAAGATCGATCCCGTTCAACTCCGCCTGATGAACGAGCCGTCGCTCGACGAAAGCAACGGTCTGCCGTTTTCCTCGCGCCATCTGAAGGAATGCCTCACCACCGGCGCGGAAAAGTTCGGCTGGTCGAAACGAAATCCGGCGATCGGTTCCATGAAACGCCGCGGCCTGACGCTCGGATGGGGAGTGGCCTGCGCTTCATGGATCGCCATGCGCATGCCATGCAAGACGGCGCTCGCACTCAACGACGACGGCTCGGCGAGAATCAGTTGTGCCACCCAGGACATCGGCACCGGCACCTACACAATCTTCGCGCAAGTCGTCAACGCCAAGACCGGTATCGCCATCGACAAAATTAAAGTCGTCCTTGGCGATAGCTCGCTTCCCGCCGGCCCGATTTCGGGCGGCTCGTGGGTCACCGGTTCCGTGATTCCGTCGATCTCCAACGCCGCTGACAACGCCATCAAGCAGATGCTCGACGTGGCCGTCAACGGCACGCAATCGCCATTTCACGGACAAGATCCCAAAGACCTGCAATTCACCGGCGGCAGGATTCATCGGAAAACCGATCCTCCTTCGAGCGGCGTCGCCTTCGAACAAATCCTGCAGAAAGGCAATCTGCGTTTCATCCAGGGCGACGGCGATTCGATGGCCAGCTTCATGGATGCAAACGCGAACAAGTATTCGCTGCACTCCTACGGCGCGCAGTTCGTGGAAGTCGAATGGGATCCCGGCATCGCGCGCCTGCGCGTCAGCCGCGTCGTCTCCGTGATTGATGTCGGCAAAATCATGAATCCGCGCCCGGCGCGAAATCAGGTCGAAGGCGCCATCGTGATGGGTATCGGCATGGGCTTATTCGAAGAGACGCACTACGACCAGCGCAACGGCCGTCCACTGAACTGCAATCTTGCCGATTACGTCATGACCACCAGCGCCGACTGCCCGGAAATCGACGTCACCTTCCTCGACTACCCCGATAAAGTTCTCAACGAATTCGGCGCTCGAGGCGTAGGCGAAATCGGCTTGGCCGGTGTCGCTCCGGCCATCACGGCTGCGGTTTATCACGCCACGGGAGTTCGTGTACGCGAGCTTCCCGTCAAAATCGAGGATTTGCTCCCCGCCGCCATGCATGCCTAGCGTGTCAGACCGGACGCGTCGGGGCGGCATGGCAAGTTTTCAAGGCCAAAAGCCGCTCCGTTTGGACCTCTTAACCGCGTCGAAACGGCACCCGATCCTGAAAGGGCTACAGCGAATCCTGTAAGTTCAAGAAAATGTTAGTTATAGTACGTTGATTTCTGTTGACGCCCGCGTCCCCCCTCTCTATAACTATGAGTGTTACACGCTGTGGAAATCTCGGTTTTCGTCCTTCTACTTTCGTAGTGTTGGAGTTCTCATGAAGTTAGTCATGGTCGCAATTTTGGCACTCATCGCCTTCGCGGCAATCGCGCCCGTCGCTTCGGCGGACGGCGGCACGCTCGTCGTTGACAACACCGAACTCGCGGTCAATTCTTACACCCTGACTTCGAATCACTTGAACGTGAGCCTGAATTCCAACTTAGCTGCGGATTGGTTTTTCTTTCTGGATCAGCTCACCGGCGCTGACATCAACAATCTGGAATTGATCGCCAACGGTTCGACCTTTAATCTTCATGGCGGGCACGTCGATGGCTTCGGGCTTAGCGGCAGTCCGAGCGGCATCATCTCCGACGTTGATTTCGTTTACTTAAATTCTTCCACCGTGCCGGAACCGGCCACCTTTGTTCTTTTGGCGTGCGGACTGGCGGGATTGGCATTTTTCGCTCGCCGGAAATTGCTTCTCTCGTAAGCCCCTGGCAAATTTCGAAAAGCAGAAAGCGCGGATCGCTTTCGATCCGCGTTTTTTTTTTTGCAATTCTCCCGGATTCACCGCAAAACCATCGCGGCGTCTCGTCCCTAGTTCTTTGAATGGCGCTCCGGCAAGCCTTGCGCTGGCAACGGTAAGTGACTATCCTTGCTCCGCCCCCTTCTGCATCGTGAACCCAGCCTAATCCGCGGCAGATGACTTGATGATGCTCGCAGACCGTCTCGTTCGCGAAGCCGTCACCGGCCCATCGCGCTCGAAACGTTCGATCGAAAATTGTGCGAGCAGCGGCATTTCTTCGTTCGGAGGCTTTTCATGAAGCGGATTGTCCTGATTCTCGCACTGGGTCTCATCGCCTCGGCGGGCTTGCGAGCGCAGAACACGATCACCACCGTCGCTGGCGGCGCTCCGCTGAACGGCACCAGCCCCACCGGAACCGGCATCGAAGGACCCTACGGCGTCGTCCGCGACTCCGGCGGCAATCTTTTCGTCTTCACCGATCAGGGCATCATTTACAAAGTCACGCCGGGCACCGTCGCTCCCAGCGCCATGTCCGTGTACGCGGGAAAAATCACCGCGGGATATTCCGGCGACGGCGGTCAGGCCAGCGCCGCGCTGCTCAACCAGCCGTTTATGGGAACACTCGACGCAACCGGCAATCTGTATTTTTCAGACGCAGGGAATTGCGTTGTTCGCGAAATCAACGCTGTCACGCAGGTAATTTCCACCGTGGCCGGAAACGGCCGGTGCAACTACACCGGAGACGGTGGTCCCGCGACCAGCGCCACTTTCCAAAATCCGCAGGGGCTCGCCTTTGACGGCGCCGGAAATTTCTACATCGCCGATTGTGTCTCAAACGTCATCCGCAAGGTGACCGCGGGAACGATCACCACCTACGCCGGTACCGGCGCTCAGGGATACAACGACAACGTTGCCGCCAATCAAGCCACGTTCAACTGTCCCGAGGGAATCGCGGCAGACTCGAACGGCAACCTGTACATCGCGGATGCGAATAACAATGTGATTCGCTACGTGAACGCCACGACCCTCACGGTTTCCACCGTCGTGGGCACCGGCGCGTTCGGCTATTCGGGCGACACCGGACTTGCCACCCAAGCCACGCTTCGCACGCCCGAAGGTGTCGCGCTCGACGGCAACCTGAATCTCTACGTAGCGGACACGGTGAACGCGGTTGTCCGCAAAGTCGATCACGCCACCGGAGTCATCAAAACGATTATCGGAAACAACGAGTATGGTTTTGCCGGCGACGGCGGCCCGGCGCTCCAGGCCACCTTGTCGAATCCATATCAAATTTGGGTCGATTCTGCCGGCGACGTGTGGACCACCGACTATTGGAACGGTCGGATTCGTTTTTATGACGCAAATTCGGACAGCCCGAACTACCTGACGCTCAACACCGTCGTGGGAAACGGCTCCATTGCCGACGGCGGCCCGGCCACACAGGCAAGTTTGCATTTTCCGCGCGCCCCCAAGCTGGATGCGAGCGGAAATCTCTATGTCACCGATACGCAGAACAACGTGATCCGCGAGATCGATTCGGCCGGCAACATCAACATCGTTGCGGGCACCCAGATTCCCTGCGCGTATCCCACCAACACGTGCGGCGACGGCGGCCCGCCAACCAGCGCCTCCTTTTTTGTCCCGCGCGGCATCACGTTTGATAATTCCGGCAATCTCATCGTCTTCGACACCTACGACAGCCGCGTTCGAGAAGTGAAAAATGGAGTCATCAATACGATCGCCGGAAACGGAAACTATGGTTTTTCGGGAGATGGCGGTCCTGCCACGCAAGCACTTTTGAGCTACCCGTGGGCCGGCGGCGTGGACGCCGCTGGAAACATCTACATTCTCGATGCCTTCAACAATCGCGTCCGCGAAATTAACGCCAGTACCGGCAATATCTCCACCGTTGCCGGCAGCGGGGCGACCGGCTGTGGCAACGGCGGGTACTCCGGCGACGGCGGCTTGGCCGTAAACGCGACTCTGAACTGCCCGATCGGTCTCGATGTCGATGCCGCGGGCGATCTTTATATCTCCGATTATTACAACTTTGTGATCCGCCGCGTGGACGCTACCACGCACATCATCACCACCGTCGCGGGCACGCCGGGTACGCCAGGCTACACCGGCGATGGCGGCCTTGCGACATCCGCGACGTTGAGTTACGCCGATCGAGTCTCGGTGAACGCCGCCGGAAACCTTTTTATCTCCGACACAAACAATGAAGTGATCCGTCGCGTCAACGCCCTGACCGGCAAGATCGAGACCTTCGCTGGAAATACCAACTTTGCGTTTGCCGGCGACGGTGGCCCGGCGCTTTCGGCGAGCTTCGCAAGCCCCACCGGTGTCGTTGTCACCAATGCGGGCGACCTCTACGTGGGAGATCTGTTTAACAACCGTGTCCGGAAAGTGATTCTGAATGCGGGCGCCACCCTCAATCCGGCGACCCTGCCATTTGGCACGCAGCCTCTCGGCACTACGACCGCGGCCCAGACCATTACGCTTACCGACTCCGGCGACGCGCCGCTCGCTATTTCGGACGTAACTGCGTCCGGCGATTTTGCGATTGGCACAAATAATTGCGGCACTTCGCTCGCCGTCGGGGCAAGCTGCGCGATTACTGTCACGTTCACTCCCTCGGCATTCGGCAACCGCACCGGCACGTTCACAGTCACAGACAACGGTCCCGCCACCGGCAGTATGCAAACCGTGGCGCTCACCGGCAACGGAGCCGCTTCCCTCACCGTCACGCCGGCCGGAACGGGCACCGGCAGCGTCACCAGCGCTCCTTCGGGAATCTCTTGCGGCGCTACCTGCACTGCGGATTTCACCGGCGGCAGCGTCGTTACTCTCACCGCCACGCCAAATTCAGGATCAACTTTCGGAGGGTGGAGCGGCGGCGGCTGCTCGGGAACCGGCACGTGTGCCGTCACGCTGTCGGCAAACACAACCGTCACCGCGACCTTTACCGCCGGCGGCACAGCCGCAGCGCTCAGCATCGCAAAATCTCATACCGGCAATTTCACGCAGGGCCAGGTAAACGCCACATACTCCGTAGTGGTGTCCAACGCAGCGGGCGCGGGCCCCACCGATGGCACAACCGTCACCGTAACCGAGACCGTTCCTTCGGGGTTGACTCTCGTTTCCATGGCAGGCACCGGCTGGACGTGCGTTGCGATTCCCACATGCACGCGCACAGACGCTCTTGCAGCCGGCGCGAGCTATCCTGCGATCACCGTCACCGTAAACGTCGGAGGCAGCGCCACCTCGCCGCAAGTGAATGCCGTCGCGGTTTCCGGCGGCGGTTCCGCGAACGCAAACACCACCGACTCAACGGTGATTGCGGCGACCACCGGAACGACGTGGGTTACCACCGGCAGTATGGCGGGCAATCGCGCCGAGCATACCTCCACTCTGCTCACCAATGGCAACGTCTTGGTCGCAGGCGGCGCCAATTCCGTTAACGAAGTCGTTACGGCTATCGGCACGGCGGAGATTTACAGCGCAACAGCAGGCACGTTCAGCTCCGCCGGGAGCATGACGTCCACCCGTTCGCAGCACACTGCCTCTTTGCTCACCACCGGCACGGTCAGCGGCCAGGTGTTAATCGCGGGAGGTTTCACCGCCGCTGGCGCCAGTGCCACGGCAACCGCCGAACTTTATAATCCCGCCACCAACACGTTTACGGCGACGACGGGGTCCATGACCACGCCGCGCTACGGACACACCGCCACCGTGCTGCCAAACGGCCAGGTGCTGATCGCGGGCGGACGTTCGGAAAATTCGGGACTCGGATTTTTATCCTCGGCTGAGCTTTTCAACCCTGCCACCGGCACATTCACAGCAACCGGAAGCATGACCACGGCGCGCGTCAGCCATTCGGCCACGCTGCTCGGTAACGGCAAAGTTTTGATTGCCGGCGGCAAGTCCGACGGCACAACGTACCTAAATACCGCTGAGCTTTACGATCCGGCGAGCGGCACCTTTACCGCGATCGACAGCACGATGGGTTCGCCGCGCGATGCCCACACCGCCACGTTGCTGCCCGACGGAACCGTGTTGCTGGCAGGCGGCGGCATTGCGAGCAGCGGATTCCTTACCGTCACGGGCTCGGCCGATATTTACAGTCCCACGACCAACACATTTACTCCATTGGCGGCGTCGCTGTCGGTAGCGCGCGCGTACCACACGGCTACGCTTCTTCCGAGCGGCACGGTAATACTCGCGGGGGGCGGAAACTCCAGCGATCCGTCGGTGGGTGAATTCCAGGCTCTCTCAAGCGTCGAAATTTACAATCCTGCGTCCAAAACATTTTCTTTCGCCGCGAGTCTGAACTTTGCCCGCGGATTCTTTGCCTCCACGCTTCTCAACAACGGAAATGTTCTCGTCGAGGGTGGCTTCAACGGAACAAACACAAACTACACCATCCTCGCGAGCGCCGAACTCTACACCTCAACCGGCACGTCGGCTCCGGTGGCGGGGCTGTCTCCCACGAGCTTGACGTTTGGATCGCAAACGCTGAACACCACCAGTCCGGCACAGACCATTACGCTCACCAACACCGGCAACGCCGCGTTGGCCATTTCCGGAATCACGGTCACCGGTACAAACGCCGGAGATTTCGCTCAGACCAACGCCTGCCCCGCGTCGCTGGCCGCGAATGCCAACTGCGCGATCAACGTCACATTTACGCCGACGGCAACGGGCGCGCGGACCGCGAGCGTCAGCATTGCCGATAACGCCGCGGGCAGCCCTCAATTGGTTTCTCTCGCCGGTACCGGTGCGGCGGCAAATACGCCAACCGTCACATTTGCGCCCACCAGCTTGACGTTTGCGTCGCAAGCTCTGAACACCACCAGCGCCGCTCAGACCATCACCTTAACCAACACGGGAACCGCGGCGTTGACGATTACCGGTGTCACCGTCACCGGAACGAACGCCGGCGACTTCGCGCAGACAAATACCTGTCCGGCGTCTCTTGCGGCGAATGCGAACTGCGCGATCAACGTAACGTTTAAGCCCACGGCCACGGGTGCGCGTTCCGCTTCCATTTCGGTCGCGGACAACGCAACCGGCAGCCCGCAAACCGTTCCGCTGGCAGGAACGGGCGCTGCAGCGAATGCACCGGCCGTAACGCTCGCGCCGACTTCGCTCACGTTTGCTTCGCAAGCTCTAAACACCACCAGTCCGGCGCAGACCGTAACGCTGACGAATTCCGGTAATGCGGCGCTTACGATTACGGGTATCTCTGTTACCGGAGCGAACGCCGGAGACTTCGCGCAAACCAACCAATGTCCTGCCTCGCTTGCGGCGAATGCCAATTGCACGATCAGCGTCACCTTCAAGCCGACCGCATCCGGCGCGCGCGCCGCGGCAATCAGCATTGCGGACAACGCAACCGGTAGTCCGCAATCCGTTTCGCTGTCCGGCACAGGAGCTTCCACCACTCCGACCGTAACCGTGGCTCCCGCGAGCCTGACGTTTGCATCGCAAACACTCAACACCACCAGTGCGCCGCAATCGGTTACGGTCACGAACACCGGTACAAGCACCGTGACCTTCACCAGCTTCACGATCTCGGGCGAAAATAGCGGCGACTACCAGCTCGGCATCGGCACCTGCAATCCCAGCGGAACCTTGGCGGCAGGCGCGAATTGCACCGTGGCCGTCACTTTCACACCCACGGTCGCCGGCACTCGATCGGCCACGCTCGCGATCGCAGACAACGCCACCGGCAGCCCGCAAATAGTTGCGCTCACGGGCGTAGGTTCCACGGCGACCGTAGTGATTTCCGTTCCGTCCGGCGGTTCCACCACGGCCACCTCCGTGCCCGGCGGCACCGCTTACTACGGATTGATTATCACCGGCGCTCCAGGCGTCACGGGAACGGTCACGCTCGGCTGCACTCCATCATCTCCCTTGCTCACGTGCTCTGTGGTTCCTGCCACCGTGACTTTGAACGGCGGAAAAACCGAAGTCGCATTTGGAATTCAAACCTACTGTCAGGGCGCCACCACGACGGGCACCGGAATTCCATTGGGCCGCGGCGGTAACCCAGGATTCGGAACGGGCCTGGTGGCTCTGCTGTTCTCGTTGCTCCTCGGATTTGCGGCCTGGACCAGCCGGAAAAATCGCCGCGTGGCGCTAACCTTTGCCACCTTGTTGCTCGTCGCGCTCGGTTCGGCGGCATGCGGCGGCGGCTTGGCGAAGGGCCCGAATGGCGCAACGCCTCCGGGAACCTACACCTTGACGCTGACGACGACATTCAACGGTCAAACGCAAACACTGCCCAATTATCTGACGCTCATCGTGCAGTAGCGCGAACTCGTCGGATAGCCGCTCATGGCTTTCGGGCCGTCGCTTTTTGCGACGTCTGCGTTGCCGGCCGAACGATTTTGGTCATCGGCAAACGCGTCGTCGCACTCCGCGAAAACTCGCCGGGAACGATTTCTTCGTTCCAGCCGCCTCGGCTCGTCATCTTCGAATGGCCCTCCGTTATTTGCTCCCGATTGGGATCGATTGCGAAGTTGTATGTGCCGTCACAAGTTTCTTCCGCTGGTCCCGTCCGCGCGCGGCAGGGAATTGAAAAGTTGTTCTGCGGGTTTCTGAACGGTTGACATCGACCACGCAAACGTGGAAAATCCTCACAGGCGAAGAAAAAGCGAAACTAGAAACGTGCCTTTTCCCGCCCTCGAGACCAACCATGCCCGCCAACTTGGCTGCTTTACGCTCGGATATCGAACATGCTCTCGCCGGTCGCGTCGTCGCTCCCTTCACCTATCGCGACCGCAACGCGCGACTCACCGTTCCCACCGGCATTGCCGAAATCGACGAACTTACCGGCGGATTGCCGCGCGGCGCCCTCACGGAAATTTATGGCCCCGCATGTTCGGGCCGCACCAGCCTGCTGTTTTCCGCGCTTGCCGCGCGAACGGCGCAGGGGGAATCCTGCGCCATGATCGATGGATGCGACACGTTCGATCCTCATTCCGCCGAAGCGGCCGGCGTGGACCTGAAAAAATTGCTGTGGGTGCGCTGCAAAAATATCGATCAGGCCCTGCGTTCCACCGATTTGCTGCTGCAGAGCGGCGGCTTCGGTTTTATCGCCACGGATTTGACCGACGTCGCGCCGCGCTTCGTCCGCCAGGTGCCGCTCGATTCCTGGTTTCGTTTCCGGCGAGCCGTAGAGGATACGCCCGCGATTCTGGTGCTGCTCGATCAGGAATCAAACGCCAAAACCTGCGCTTCGCTGGTGCTGCGAATGGATGCGCAGCCCGCGTGCTGGATCAAGACCGCGCCGGACCAGACCGTGAATCGCCCGCCGCTTTCGGTGGGATTGCTGCTGGATGGCACCGCCGTGCACGCGGAAGTCTCGCGCTCTCGCATGCAGCGTGCCGCCGGAATGCATTCCCGCGGCCATGCGGGTTGGGCGGACCGTTCGAGCGGCGAAACGATTTTCCGCACGAAAGCAAAATGGGATTCGCAAGCCCATGCGCCGGGCGCCGCTCCTCCGCGCTCCGCGACGCCTGCTTAGTGGCCCCATGAAATGACCGATACCCATTGTCATCGCTGGAGACCGAACGGGACATTTCGCGACTATGGCATTCGCTTCCATTCACATTCCGGAATTCATGGTGCAAGCCGTCGTCAGCGCTCGTTTGCATCTTCGCAATCGCGCGATCGCCTTGGTGGATGGCGTTCCGCCGCTGGTGAAAGTGGTCGCTGCCAATGCGGCCGCGCTCGAAGCGGGAATTCAGCCGGGCATGTCGAAAGCGCAGGCCGCTCAATTCACGGGAATCGAAATCCTGAACCGTTCGCGAGCGCGGGAAAAAGCGGCTCATGCCGCGCTGCTCGATTTGGGATGGTCGATGTCGCCGCGCATCGAGGATCATGCGCCGGAAGAAATCATCGTGGACCTGGCCGGTCTCGAAACGCTTTTCGGCTCGCACGAAAAGATTGCCGCTGAATTGCAGCGCCGCGCGTCCGCTTTGGGTTTGATCGCGCAAGTCGCCGTTTCCTTTAACCAGGAAGTCGCCATCCACGCCGCCCGCGGTTTTCCCGGCGTCACCGTAATTCCCAAAAACGACGAAGCGAAATTCCTGGGCGTCCTGCCCCTGTACGCGCTCGCTCCTTCTTACGAAGCTTTGGAAACCTTCGACCATTGGGGCATTCACACCTGCGCGGCGCTGGCGGCGCTGCCCGTGCTGCAGCTTTCCGAGCGGCTCGGGCAGGAGGGCGTCCGCCTCCACCAGCGCGCGCGCGGCGCCGGAGTGCGTTCCCTGGTGCTGGCCGAGCCCGAAATTTGTTTCGAAGAAGAAATGGAATTGGACGAAGCGCTGGAAGACCTGGAACCGCTGGCCTTCGTGCTGGGCCGCTTGCTCGATCAACTGTGCGCCAGATTGCAGGCGCGTTCGCTGGCCGCTTCCGCGATCCGCCTGCGATTCGATCTGGGCGATTTATTTTTGCACGATGCGCAGGGCGAGAGCCGCAAGCCGCATCCCTCGGAAATCGCGGAAAAAGTCTACCGGAAGACGCTGACCCTGCCGGTGGCCATGCGCGATTCGAAGATGCTTTTGAAATTGATGCGCCTGCAGTTGCAGTCCGATCCTCCGTCCGGTTCGATCGTCAAAGTCACGCTGGCCGCCGATCCCGCGCGTCCTCGTTCGGCGCAATCCGGATTGTTCGTTCCCATCTCGCCCGACCCGGAAAAACTCGAATTGACGGTGGCGCGCCTTTCGAAATTAGTAGGCTCGTCGAATATCGGTTCGCCGCAACTGGTGGATACGCACCGCCCCGGTGAATTCCGCATGAGCCGTTTTGTGCCGCCGTCGAACGAGCGCGGCAGGGAATCGGGAATCGCGCAAAAAACGAAAACCGTCGAATTTCCGCGCTCGGCGATCGACGCAGACCCGCATCCTTGCCGCCCTTCCACCGCGTTTCGGATTTTTCGTCCCCGCTTGCAGGCCAACGTGGAATTGCGCGCTGGATCTCCGGCGCGCGTGTTTTTCCGCGGGATGCGCGGCTACGTGATGGCCGCCTCCGGGCCGTGGCGCACCTCGGGAGATTGGTGGCGCGAAGATTCCTGGCAACAGGATGAATGGGACCTCGACATCCGGTTTGACACTTCGAGCGCAACGGCTCCGCGCGGGCCGGTCGCGAACCAGTCGGCGGCACACCAGGCGGCGCACCAGGCAGTCCCACAACCGGTGCAAGCCGGCTTGTATTGCTTCTGCTATGACGCAGTGGCGCGAAGCTGGTTCGTGCGCGGAGTGTACGACTGATGTACACCGAGCTTCATGCGCGCTCGGCGTTCAGCTTTCTGGAGGGAGCGGTATTGCCCGAAGAACTCATCGCCGCCTGCGAAAAAAATGGGATGCAGGCGATGGCCCTGCTCGACCGCGATGGCGTGTATGGCGCGCCGCGATTTTATCTGGCCGCGGCAAAAACAAAATCGCAGATCAAAGCGCACATCGGTGCGGAGGTGACGTCCTCCGAGGGCTGGCGTTACCCGCTTCTGGTCGCCTCGCGCGCCGGATATCAGAATCTGTGCCGTCTGATCACCCGGATGAAAATGCGCGCGAAAAAAGGCGAAGGCCAAGTCGCCGCGGCCGACGTAGCGGACAAAGCCGAAGGGCTGATTTGCATCACCGGAGGCGACGAAGGGCCGCTCGCGCATGCCCTGCGTCGCGGGGGAGTAACCGACGGGATCGCCTGTGTGCGGCAACTATGCGATATCTTCGGCCGCGAGAATGTGTACGTCGAGTTGCAACGCCATTTGTCTCGCGCCGAAGAGGCCAGAAATCAGGCCGCCGTGGAAATCGCCCGCAAGCTCGGCCTGCCGCTGCTGGCCACCAACGGCGTGTGCCACGGCGCCGAAGAGCAGCGCGAAGTGCTCGATGTGTTTAGCTGCATTCGCCATCACCGCACGCTCGCCACTGCCGGCCGGTTGCTCGCGCGCAATTCCGAACGCCACCTGAAAACGCCCGCGGAAATGGCGCGCTTGTTTTCGGATCTTCCGGAAGCAATCGCCAATACGCAGGAACTTTCCTCCCGTCTGCAATTCGATTTGAGCAAGCTCGGTTACGAATTCCCGAAATATCCCGTCCCCGGCGGCCAATCGCAGGCCGATTTTCTGCGTGAACGGACCATCGAAGGAATGTTGCATCGCTACGGGCCGCATAACGAAAAAGCGCAAAAGCAAGTCGAGCGCGAGCTGACCATGATCAAAAAGCTCGAGCTCGACGGCTACTTCCTGATCGTTTGGGACATCGTCCGTTTTTGCCGCGACAAAAATATTCTGGTGCAGGGGCGCGGCTCGGCGGCCAACAGCGCGGTTTGCTATTCGTTGGGAATTACCGCCGTCGATCCCGTCGGGATGGATTTGCTCTTCGAGCGGTTTCTTTCCGAGCAGCGCGGCGAATGGCCCGACATCGATCTCGACCTTCCCAGTGGAGACCAGCGCGAACGCGCCATTCAATACGTGTACGAGCGCTACGGAAAACTGGGCGCGGCGATGACCGCCAACGTGATCACCTATCGCGGTAAATCCGCGGCGCGCGAAATCGGCAAAGCATTGTCCTTTGATGCGGAAACATTAAACCGCCTCACCAGCCTGGTGAGCGCCTGGGAATACAAAGACTCCAAAGACACGCTCGACCGCCACTTTCGCGATGCCGGGCTCGACATGCACCATCCCCAAATCCGAAAATTTTTCGAGCTGTGCCTGAAGCTGCAGGATTTGCCGCGCCACCTGGGCCAGCATTCGGGCGGCATGGTTGTCTGCCAGGGAAATCTCGATTGCATTGTTCCGCTCGAACCCGCCACCATGCCCGGCCGCGTCGTCGTTCAGTGGGACAAAGAAGACTGCGCCGACATGGGCATGGTCAAAGTGGATTTGCTCGGGCTCGGAATGATGGCCGTGCTCGAAGACTCGCTGAAAATAATTCGCGACGATTACGGCGAAGAAATCGATCTGGGAAAATTGCCGCAGGGCGACGACCTTGTTTACCGCACGCTGCAAAAGGCTGACACCGTCGGTATGTTCCAGATCGAGAGCCGCGCGCAGATGTCCTGCCTGCCGCGCCTGCGTCCCACGAAGTTCTACGATATTGTCGTGCAGGTCGCGATCATCCGCCCCGGGCCGATCGTAGGGAAAATGGTGAATCCGTATTTGAAGCGCCGGCAGGGGCGCGAACCGGCGACGTGCCTCCATCCATCGCTCGAACCGGTGCTGGCGCGAACGCTCGGCGTGCCTCTCTTTCAGGAACAACTATTAAGGATGGCGATGATTGCCGCTGGTTTCACCGGCGGCGAGGCGGAGGAATTGCGCCGCGCCTTCGGTTTCAAGCGCTCGGTCGAGCGGATGAAAGATATCGAGCACAAGTTGCGCTTGGGCATGACCCGCAATGGAATTCCGCCGGATGCACAGGAAAAAATTATTTTGTCGATCACTTCGTTCGCGTTGTACGGATTTCCGGAATCGCACGCAGCCAGTTTCGCTTTGCTCGCCTATGCCAGTGCATATCTGAAATGCCATTATCTGGCTGCGTTTACGGCCGCGATGCTGAACAATCAGCCGATGGGTTTTTACCAGCCGGCCACGCTGGTGAAAGACGCGCAGCGGCACGGCTTGCGAGTGACGCCGATCGACGTCACATGCTCGGACTGGCTCTGCAAACTGGAACCGCGAGACGAAGGATTCAGCGTGCGATTGGGGCTCCGTTATGTGAAAGGATTGCGCGCGGAAATTGCCGGCAGAATCGTCAGCGAGCGAACCCTGCGCGCGTTCGCTTCGATTGACGATCTGAAATTGCGCGTCCCGGAAATCCGCAAAGTCGAACTGGCGGCTTTGGCCCATGTAGGCGCGCTGAATTTCATCGATGGCGAAAAGGGATTTCACCGCAGAGACGCCCTTTGGCAGATCGAACGCGCCGCGCGCAATCCCGGACCTTTGCTCGAAGCCGCCGGTGATTCGCAACAGGCCGAAGCTCCTGATTCGATCGGCGAAAGCGATCGGGATGCTCCGAATTCAAAAGCACTGCCGGCCCGAAGCCGGAAATCTCCATTGCTGCCCATGACCATGGAAGAGCGTCTCGTCGCCGATTTTCGCGGTACGGGCCTGACGGTAGGCATGCATCCCATGGGCTATCACCGCAAGGAATTGCGGCGCGCCGGAGTTTTCTCGGCGCAGGAAATTCAAACCCTGCCGAATGGAACTCCTGTGCGCGTGGCCGGCGCGGTAATTTGCCGGCAGCGTCCGGGCACCGCGAAGGGATTCGTCTTTCTGAGTTTGGAAGATGAAACCGGCATCGCCAACGCGATTTTAACGCCGCCGCTCTTCGATACCTATCACGTCACCGTCATTCACAAGCCGTTTTTGCTGCTCGAGGGAACCCTGCAGAATCAGGACAACGTGGTTTCCGTGAAGGTGGAGCGTGTGGAAGCCCTGTCGATCACGCGAGCCGAACCCGGTTCGCATGATTTTCACTGATGCCAGGCACAGAACAACACAGCATCGCTACGATTCGTCCGGCTGAATTCGGCGCAGACATCTCGTATGCGGCGTTCCGAGGCGCCACATTCGTGAATTTAACTCATTTCCAACCGCTGCGACGAAATTAACGCCGCAACGGTCCACAACCGCTTAGGCAACGGTTGTGCGGCTCCGAAGGCCCGTTGCCGGCGGCGCTTCCAGTTTCGAATCGGTGATCACCGGCTCGTGTTTCGCGGGCGCCTCCGCCGTTTGCGTAGCCTGTTGCGCCAGCTCCGCTTCAGCCTCTAGCCAATGGCTTATCTCGTTTCCGTCCTCGTAGCCGCGCTCCACATAAATCTCGTAGGCACGGGCTTCAATCTGCTCATGCGTAGGTGTCTGAACGCTTTTCGATTCAGTCATGGCTGAACCTCCCATTTCAAGTTGATAACACTGATTAGACGCGCAGTACAGGTACAAAGGTGCCACCAAAGCGCAAATGAATGAAAATTCATCGAGTGGCTCTGCCGCATCGTCCCCAAACGTCCTTAGAATCCCTCTTCGGTTATCCCGCATCGCGGAAAATGGCCGAATCTCATTAAACGCTTCTGAGGGGCGAACGCAGTGGTATCATCCCCCGCGTTGAACGGAGGAATTCCTTGAGAACTGCCCGCATCTTGCCGGTCGTTGCGCTCCTGGCGCTGATTGCGCTTTCAACTCCCGCACAGACCGTGCATGTGGACGTCACACCGGCTCACAGAACGAATCAGTTTGTGCCGAATCAAACCCTGGGAGCCGGGATCGACCGCATCGCTACCGAAGCGATCGAAAAAGACCTCGTCCAGCCGAATATCGACGAAACGCTGGCCTCCGGTTGGCATCCCGTTTCCTACCGGCAAAACACCGACCTCGTCGTCGAGGCGTGGCACTGGAATCCGGTGGGAACCTGGAGCGACCCGAGCGGAAAAGGATATTTCACCGGCTCCACAGCTCTCGGCGATCCGATTCGCCTGTCGTACGGGTACGAGCTGCCGCATCGCGGATTCACGCGCAACGACGGCACGGGCAACAACGGCTTTTCGCGCCTCACCGACGGCGACCCGAAAACATATTGGAAGAGTAATCCGTACCTCACGAAAAAATTCACGGGCGAAAGCGACGCGCTGCATCCTCAGTGGGTGGTCATTGACCTCACGCAGCCAACGCCTGTGGACAGCATTCGCATCGACTGGGCCGCCCCCTACGCGACGCACTATCTGGTGCAGTATTGGGTAGGAGCGAACCCAATCTCGACGCCCACGCACGGCGCCTGGCAAACCTATGCAAAGGGAACAATCACGAGCGGCTCCGGCGGTAAAGCGACCATTCGCCTCGCGCCAAAGCCCGCGACCGTACAGTTTTTGCGTATCTGGATGACGGAATCTTCAAACACCTGCGATACGCACGGTCCGGATGATCCCCGCAACTGCGTCGGGTACGCCATCAATGAGCTATATGTTGGCACCACCACGGCAGATGGCGCCTTTCATGACGTATTGCGCCACACGCCGGATCAGGAGCAGTCGGCGACTTTCTGCTCATCGGTTGACCCGTGGCATGCGGCCGCCGACGAAGGCAGCACGCAACAGGCGCAAGTCGGCTTCGATCTTTTTTACACAAGCGGAATCACGCGTGGCCTGCCGGCGATGATGCCCGTCGCCATGTTGTACGACACTCCCGATAACGCGGTCGCGGAAATCGCCTACCTTGAGAAGCGGAAATATCCGATTTCCTACGTGGAAATGGGTGAAGAGTCGGACGGGCAGAATCTGCTGCCGGAAGATTACGGCGCACTCTACGTCCAATGGGCTCGCGCTTTGCACAAACTCGATCCCACGCTGAAGCTGGGCGGCCCGTCCTTTCAAGGCGTGAACGAAGACATCAAAGTCTGGCCGGACGCGAATGGCAAAACGTCCTGGGTGGTTCGCTTCCTCGACTATCTGAAACAGCACGACGCAATGAAAGACCTCACGTTTTTCTCGTTCGAGCACTACCCGAACGGCGGATGTCAGTCGCCCTGGCAACGCCTCTACGACGAACCGCGCGTCGTCAGCCACATCATGGACGTTTGGCATAAGGACGGCATTCCCGCGAACATGCCGATGTTCATCACCGAAACGAATCTGTCTCCCGCGGCGAGCGAAACCTACATGGACATTTTTTCCGGGCTTTGGCTCGCGGACTTTATCGGATCGTTCCTGAATTCCGGCGGCAACGGCGTCTATTATTTTCATTACTTGCCCATTCAAATGGAGCACGGCTGCAACGATTCGCAGGGCACGTTCGGAATGTTCACCGTCAACGAGAATTACCAGATCCAGCAGCGGCTCGCGCAGTTTTACGTGGCCCAGATGATCAACCAGGATTGGGCGCAAGGTGGTTCCGGCACCGACGACGTGTATTCAGCGAAGAGCGATATCGACGACGGCGCGGGACATGCGATGGTCACGGCCTACGCGCTCGCGCGCGCAGATACTTGGTCCGTCATGCTGGTGAACCGCGACCAGGAGGCCGCTCACCGCGTGAAGATTTCATTCGATCAGGATGGCGCTCCGTCGCACACATTTGCCGGCACGGTAGCCGTCGCTACATTTGGCCGGGATCAATACATGTGGCATCCGTCGAAGACCCATTTCATGGCGCACGCCGCTCATGCCGGCGATCCGCCGGTAAACGCCGAAGGGCCGGGTCACGCCGATCCCGATGGCCCGGCGGTGCGTGCGCACATCGAAGCAAACTCCGCCACACTGTTTGATTTGCCGGCGTCGTCCGTTGTGGTGGTGAGCGGTAAACTAGATGCGGTAGTCACGAGCCAGCGATAATCCGCTGGCGCGTCACAGTGAAACCCAGCCGATTTTAATCAGCCACAGGGACGCGCTGGCGACCGTGATCCACAACAACACGCCCTGAATCAGTGGCCGCGGCCCCACTTGCTTTACCGTCGCCGGCGAAATTCCCGTTCCGATCAAATACAAAGTCGCCGTCAGTCCGAGTTTTCCCATTCTGCTCAGAATCTGCCACACCGCCGCGTGGGACGGCGCGTACGTGCTGGCAATCGCAGCCAAACAAAAAAGCGCAATGAACCACGGCCATTGGATGCGCGTCTTCGAGTGCTTGGCGATTGCAAATCCTACCGACACCGGCACAATCCAAAGCGCCCGCGTCAGTTTCACCGTTGTGCCCACGGTAAGCGCAATCGGTCCGTAGTGCGATGCCGCGCCGACGACCGAGCTGGTGTCATGAATTGCGAGTGCGGACCAGAGTCCAAATTGTTGCTGTGTAAGATGCAGCGCCCATCCGAACGGCGGAAATACGAAGAGCGCGATCGAATTCAAAATGAAAATCGTGCCGAGCGAAACCGCGGTCTCTTCCGGATCGGCTTGAATGATCGGAGCTACCGCCGCGATTGCGCTCCCACCGCAAATCGCCGTGCCCGTGGAAATTAAAATCGACGCCGTGTGATCCACCCCCAGCGCCCGGCCCAGCCACAGTCCCAGACCCAACGCAAACGCAATTCCCACCGCCGTATACACAAATCCGCTTCGTCCGGCAGCCAGCACTTCGTGCAGATTCATGCCAAATCCCAAGCCCACCACGGACGCTTGGAGCAAATATTTTGTAAGAAACCGGCTCTGCGACGAATACGGATGAGCGAATGAAAACCCAAAAAGCAATCCAAGCGCCAGCGCGAACGGCGGCGACAGCCAGCCCGTCACGCACAAGACCAGTCCGGCCAAAAATAAAATCTGTGAAATCAAATACGCTCCAAACGGGGAATTGAGAATTCAGGGCGCAAAATCGACCCCGCACACTTTATCACCTGGGTGCGGTAGCTGTAGTTTGGAAGGTGGATCCAGCTCGCGAGTAAGGTACCCGCGAATTCTATGCTCGGGAAGGGGCTCGACCTTGGCGCGCTTCAATCGCGGCGTGCTGCAACGCGAACAGAGCCTTCGAATCGCGAGCCGAAGCACGCCCGGCCCAGATCCACGCGTATCGGCTGCACAGTGCGCCCACCAGGAAGCACAACGCCGCCGCGTGGCGGCCCGTCGAACTTCCGTGCCACAGAAGTCGAACGATCAGCGCGACCGGACCTTCCAGCGTTCCGGAGATGCGCATCGTCCATCCCGATTTTCCGTGGTGCAGCGGCGCTTCAACGGCTCCGCGGTACATCTCCAACGCAAAGCCAACAAGAGTCTCAATCCCCGCCGCGGCAAAACCGATGATTTGCGTGGCGGGAATCAGGAATCCAAAAAGTTCGAGTACCGCCGCGGAGCCTCCGAGCCCCGACGTGAGAAAGTGTGCCGGAAGTAAGCGGCGGTGCTGATTCCAGACCGGAATCGCCGTGGCGCCCACCAGCACGCCGGTGTAGCTCGCGAGCAGCAGTCCCGTTATCGCGGCGGATATTCCTCCAGCCCACCTCAGTGCGCTTACAAGTTCATTGGTATATCCGAAATAAGGCAGCTCGTTTCCCGCCAGCGCCAGAAACGCGCAGCCCGAAAACGCCACGAGGATCCACGAACCCATGGACATCGGCGAGCGCCACTTGAATACCCGCAGCATATACAGAAATCGCATCGGCCGGCCGAGATCGGAAATCAGCAGCACCGGGCAAATTGACGCGCCGCCCAGCGCCATCCACAGCGCCACGCGAATGAGCGGCGCCGGACCGTGAAACAGCTGGGCCGCCAGCGCGATCACCGACGAAACGCCGGCGATCCCTCCGACGAAAAAATACAGCGGCACTTCCCACGTCCAGGTCGGCTCCTTCAAGACGGGCAAGTTGTAATAGCTTTCGGCGCCAATGATCGACGAGCCCGCTGTGGCCGCACCAGCGCCCGCGCCCGACGTGACTTTGCCGGTTTCCTGCGCCTCGCGCCGAATTTGCTCCAGGCGCTCTTCTGTGGCGCGCTCGCGTCGCGATTTTTGCGGATTTGTGTTCTCAGCCATTCACAGGTAAGCCCGAAAGAACGATCGCGGTGCGACATCCATCAGCGTTCACAACAGAAAAGACGCAAACACGATCGCCGTCAGCACCAGCGCCGAAACCAGCGCGGACGTCCAGGCGCTTTTCAAATAGATCGTCGGCACTTCCGGCGCCGGCGGCAGGTTGTACGCCTCCGGTTGGCCCAGGATCACGAACATCGCGTGCACGCCGCCGACGCTGGTTTCTTCCGGATCGTAAACGCGCGCATCGCTGTAGCCTCGCTGCTGCAACTCCGCCACGCGCGCATGCCCATGCTCGCGAAGCTCGCTTAATTCACCAAAGCGAATCGATTGCGTGGGGCAGGCCTTCGCGCATGCCGGAATCATCCCGGCGCTCTGGCGGTCGTAGCAAAACGTGCATTTGAATGCGCGGCCATCGGGATGTCGCTTGTCCACAACCCCAAACGGGCACGAAACCACGCAGTAGCCGCATCCGTTGCACACGTCGGACTGCACGAGTACCGAGCCCACGTTCGTCCGCACAATGGCGCCCGTCGGGCACGCTTCCAGGCATCCCGCATTGCCGCAGTGCTTGCAAACATCCGATAGAAAGATCCACCGAAACGGATCCTGCATGTCCACTTGTTGAGGTCCGGCCACGGCGGGTTGCTCGAGGAACATCACGTGCCGCCACGTGGATGCGCCGAGCGCCTTCGTGTTGTCATACGAAAGGCCGCTCCAGATCAATCCATCTTCGGGAACTTCATTCCATTCCTTGCACGCCACTTCGCAGGCTTTGCAGCCGATGCACACCGTTGCGTCGGTAAGAAATGCGGCCAGTGTCACGCGCGCGCGCCTTCGGCTTCCGGCGCTTGCAACTCTTCCAGCTTTCGCGAGTTGTCCGTGCGGCGACCTACCAGCAGATTGCAGAGCAGTCCCTTGGTTTCCATGATGCGTACGTTAGGCTCTTCTGAAATCGCAATCAAGTCATTGCCGATGTCGCCTTTCACCAATCCCGAATATCCCCAGTGAAAGGGAACTCCGATCTGATGAACCGTCTTGCCGCCGATCTGCAACGGCTGAATGCGCGATGTCGAAAGAGCGTGCGCTTCGATCGCCCCGCGTTTCGTTACCAGCGTCACCCATTCGCCGTGCTCGATCTTCAGCTCCTTCGCCAGCTCCAGCGAAATTTCGCAGAAAAGTTCCGGCTGCAGCTCGGCCAGGTGCGAGAGCGTTCGAGACATTCCGCCGGCCGTATGATGCTCGGTCAGCCGGTAGGTCGTCAAAATATACGGGAACTTTCCGTCGGGCGACGTCGCATATTCGTTTCCCGGCCGCGCCCGATTTAGTCCCACCGGGTTTGCCTGACGGTCCGGGTACATCGGATTCACAATCGGCGATTCGAGCGGCTCGTAATGCGCCGGAAGCGGGCCGTCGTTCAGACCCACGGGAACCCAAAGCCAGCCCATTCCATCGGCGTGAAGGATGTACGGCTTGTCTCCCGCGAGAGCGGCGTCGCCTTCCGCTCCCGGCGGCGGCACATACGTTGGCGGTTTCGTCGCCGTGAAATCCGGCACGTCCTTGCCGGTCCATTTTTTCGCCGCTTCGTCCCACCAGACCAGTTTCTTTCGTTCGCTCCACGGCGAGCCGTCCGGTTTGGCGGAAGTGCGGTTGTAAAGCACTCGACGATCGGCGGGCCAGGCCCATCCCCAGCCGTGCCCGTATTCGTCCTTCGGCGCGCGCTCGTTCGCTCGGTTGCGGCCTTCCGACGGAAATACGCCGGAGTAAATCCAGCAGCCGCATGCCGTCGAGCCGTCCGCTTTCAGCTCGCCGAATCCGCTCACCAGTTTGTGATCGGCCACGGTCCATCCGTTGATTTCCTTCAGAATTTCTTCGGCCACCGGCTCGCGCCTCTCGCCCTCAATCGGGTAGTTCATCGTCAACGCGAGCAATCCGGCGTTGCGCGGCCGCGGATCGAGTTTGGCTTTCTCAACCAGCCGCCGCCACAGGTGATAGATGAACCAGTTTTCGCTCCGTGCATCGCCGGGAGGATCGACCGCCTTCTCGCGCCACTGCAACAGGCGCTGCGTGTTCGTAAACGTGCCATCTTTCTCAACGTGCCCGGCAGCGGGCATCAGAAAAACTTCCGTGCCGATATTTTCAGCTTTCAGTTCTCCGCGATGAACCTCCGGCGAGTCGTACCAAAACGATGCGGTCTCCGTCTCCACCATCTCGCGCACTACCATCCACTTCAATTTCCCCAGCGCGCGCCGTTCCATGCCGGAATTTGGGCCTGCAACCGCGGGGTTTTGGCCCATCACGAAAAGCCCGTCCATTTTGCCGTCCATCATGTCCAGCCAATACGCCTGGTGCGAATGGTCGCCCGTCAGGCGCGGCAGCCAGTTGAATCCGAAGTCATTTTCTTTGGTGGCCGCCTCGCCGTAAAACGCTTTCAGCGTGCTGACGATATATTTGTCGAAATTGTTCCACCAGCCCGTGCGAGGCTTGTTGGCCGCGATGAAATTCGCCAGAGTTTTCGACGATGCATCGAATTTCGGCATGCTCAGGTAGCCCGGAAGCGTGTCGAACAGCGTCGGAATGTCGGTCGATCCTTGGATCGACGCGTGGCCGCGCAGCGCCAGAATTCCGCCGCCCGGCCTGCCCATGTTGCCGAGCAGTAGCTGCATCATCGCCGCGGTGCGGATGATCTGCACGCCGCTCGAATGCTGCGTCCATCCCAGCGCGTAGCAAATCGCCCCGGTTTTTTCGGGCCCGGATGCGCCGCAATAAATATTTGCCACGTTCAGGAACGCTTCTTTCGATAAGCCGCAATACCGCTCGACCATTTCGGGCGTGTAGCGCGCGAAATGTTTTTTCATTAGCTGGTACACGCATCGCGGGTGCTGTAGCGTCAAATCCTGCTGGTACGTGCTCAGGTCGGTGCGTGAATCCACACCGTGTTGCGAATGGCCGCCGTCCTTCGCGTCCGATTTCCCGCCGCCGGACTGTCCGTCCGCCTCCACCACGCCCTCATACAGCCATGACGACGTATCGTATTTCTTCGTTACCGGATTCCATCCGGAAAACACCCCGCCCAGGTCTTCGGTGTCTTGAAACGTTTCGGGAATAATTACGGACGCGTTGGTGTAGTGAACGACGTATTCGCGGAAGTCGAGTTCGTTCTCAAGAATGTGATGAATCAGCCCGCCCAGGAAAAGTATGTCCGAACCGGCGCGCAGCGGAACCCAGGTATTCGCCACCGCCGACGTGCGGCTGAACCGCGGGTCCACATGGATTACATGCGTGCCCTTTTCTTTGGCGTCGATCACCCACTGAAACCCAACCGGGTGATTCTCGGCCATGTTGGAGCCCATAATCAAAATCGCATCCGAGTTCAGCAGATCGCTCGGCGCTGTGGTGGCTCCGCCTCGTCCATACGTGGTGCCCAGACCGGGCACCGTCGAGCTATGTCATATTCTGGCCTGATTGCTGATGCACACCATGCCCAGACCGGCGGTGAAAAGCTTCTTGATCAGGTAATTTTCTTCGTTGTCCAGCGTGGCGCCGCCCAGATGCGCGATCGTTTTGTTCTGCATCAGGCTTTGGCCGTCCTGCTCTTCCACGAAATTCTTGTCGCGGCTTTCCCACACGCGGTCGGCGATCATATCCATCGCCTGTTCCAGGTCCAGGTCTTCCCAGGCAGTTCCGTTCGGCCGCCGGTATTTGATTTTCGTCAGCCGCTTCGAGTGCGTGGTCAGCTCGAAACTGTCCGACCCTTTCGGGCAGAGCCGCCCGCGCGAAAGCGGCGATTCCGGATTTCCTTCGATCGAGATCAGCTTTCCATTTTTGTGGAATACCAGTTGGCCGCACCCAACTGCGCAGTACGGGCAAACCGAGTGCGCCACTTCGGCGCCGTCGTTCTTCGGGCGCAGGTGCAGCGTCCGCTCGCTCATCGCTTCCACACCCGTACCATCTGCTCGATCCAGGATTTGCTTTACGACAGGCCAACGGGTGATCAGGTCCCTCAGCATGGAAGCCTCCACGAACCGCAAGACGATTCTCTCACCGTTCGGTGCGCGCTGGAGCCAGGGAAATCGTGTAAGCCGCCGTCGCGCCGGTCGGAATGTTCATCCCCGTCGAAGTCTTCGACGCGTCGTGCCTAGTGGCCCGAAGGCACGGCCGCGAACAGCTTCAGCGAATTCAATACGGTGAAATACACGCCCCAGGCCAACGGAATCGACACGATCAACCATGCCGCCAGAATCATCGCGCCCGAAGACTTCTTTGTATTCTCAGCCATTTTCGCAGCTCCTCTCGCGCACAAATCGCCCGCAGCTTCTGCCCTTAGTGAAGTGAGCCCGACGAAACCCGGCTTGCCGAATCCGGCAGCCAGTATTTTTGATCCACGGGCTTTACCAGGAAGTTGGCGATGAACCCCACGACCAGCAGTCCCGCCATGATGTGCATCACCGTCTGGTACGCGCCGGCCTTGTCCACTCCGTGCGCCAGTTGGTACTCCCGCATATTATTCACCAGCACGGGCCCCAGCACGCCGGCCGTGGACCACGCCGTCAGCAGCCGCCCGTGAATCGCGCTTACATTGTGCGAACCAAACAGGTCTCGCAGATAAGCGGGAATCGTCGCGAAGCCGCCGCCGTACATCGACAGCAACACGCACGCCACCGCCACGAACAGCCGCACGTTGTTCATGTGGTCGCCGCCCGTAAGTGGCAGGAACAGGTACAACGCCGCTCCCAGCGCCAGGAAAATAAAATACGTCGGCTTGCGCCCGATAAAGTCCGATGTCGATGACCAGAAAAACCGCCCGCCCATATTAAACAGGCTCAGCAGTCCCACGAACCCGCCCGCGGCTACCGGCCCGATCATGCCTTTGAACAAATCCTGAATCATCGGCGAAGCTTGTTCCAGGATGCCGATCCCCGCCGTCACATTCACGCACAATATGATCCACAGCAGCCAGAACTGCGGTGTCCTCACCGCCGTGCTCACATCTACATCATGTTTGGTGATCAATGCCTGCGGCTTTACCGCGGGCGTCCAGTTATCCGGCTTCCAATCTTCGCGCGGCACCCGAATCGTGAACACGCCGAACATCATGAAAATGAAATACAAAGTCCCCATCGCAAGGAACGTCTTTCCCACCCCGGTGTCCGTCGGCGTCTTGAAATGCGCCATCAGCCGGATCGCCAACGGAGAACCAATCATCGCCCCGCCGCCGAAGCCCATGATCGCCATGCCCGTCGCCAGGCCCGGCCGGTCGGGGAACCACTTGATCAAAGTCGAAACCGGCGAGATGTACCCCAGGCCCAATCCCACGCCGCCCACGATCCCATATCCGAAATAGAGCAGCCACAGTTGGTGCGACAGCGCGCCGATGTGCGCGATGTAGAATCCCAGCGCGAAGCATACCGCCGAAACAAACATCGCTTTTCTCGGGCCGGCCGTTTCCAGCCACTTGCCGAAGAGCGCTGCCGACAATCCCAGGATCACGATCGCCAGCGAAAAAATCCAGGCCACTTGCGACTGCGTCCAGTCGCCGGGTCCCGGTTTGGATATGCCCAGCAGCTCGGTTAAAGGAATCTTGAATACGCTGAACGAGTAAACTTGGCCGATGGCCAGATGAATCGCCAAAGCGGCGGGAGGTACCAACCAACGGCTGTAACCCGGGTGTGCAACGGATTTGTCGCGGTCAAGGAAGCTCAAAAGGGCCATCAGGCTGCTCCTTCATGACGGGATTGCTAAAGTTCAGATTCGCTACACCCGCCATCGGGTGCAACGAAATCACCGAACTTCGGCACCGCAAACCCTCGGAAACGTTGTCAATATACGCACAGTCCGGGCGAACAAGAAGGGAAATTGTGTGAATGCTTGGTTACACCGGCCGATACAATTCGATGGCGGCATACCGGGGGTGCGGGGTTCCGTGCCGGCGTAATATCCACGACCTTTTCCAGAATTTTGAGTGGACACACGGCCCGTTCTCGGTCAAATTATGAGCGCACGCCAGTTGCATTCTGGTGTCTGGGGGAAACAAGAAATGCGATATGCAGCTTTTTTATTCGGCCTCGTCTTTCTCAGCGCCGCAAATGCGGGTGCGCAGCTAAATTCCTCGAATTACGTGTTTTTGCCGCCCCCGGCCGTCTCGTCGAACGCGCTTTTCGTGGAAACGCCCGCTCCGGCTCCGTTGCTGTTCGCTACGTCGTTCACCCCGGCTGTTGCTGACCCAAGCGTGCCCGCCTTCAGCCCGGCCGCCAATGCCGCCTCGCTCTCCTTGATGCCCGCTCCGGACCCCAAGCCCCAGGATGTAACCAGCGTTTTCGAAAATTATGCCTGGCAGGCCTACGTCGGCTACACCTACATGCGGTTTTTTGAGCTCCCCAACGTCACCAAGAATACGAACGGATTTAATTTCGGACTCGTCTATTACTTCAAGAATCATATCGGTTTGGACGGCGAATTTCAGGGAACTCACTTGCACCAGGCGGGATACGGCGGATGGTATCTGTTCGGCGGCGGTGGCGGCCGTTTCCGCTGGTCGTTGCCGCGCAACACCGAAATCTGGGCGCACGGGCTCGTCGGAGAGTCGCACTTCACCCCGCAGACGGCCAACGGACCTCAGCACGCCTTTGCGTACGAGCTTGGCGGCGGGCTCGATTTGAATTTCAAGCCTCGCCTCGCTCTTCGCGTGGCCGCCGACGCCATGTGTTCCCGCTATTTCTCCACCTACCAGTTCAGCCCGAAAGCTTCCGCCGGGATCGTGTTCAAGTTCTGACGGATTCAAGGGGCCGTCGCGTTGCGGCGGTCCCACCGCCTCAGCTTTGCTCGCTTCCTTCGCCAGATCCCGCGCATCTAAGTTTCCAGCGCGTTAACGAAAATCCGAAACTCGAACGCTGCCGGATTGTTCCGCCCGCGTTCGTTCTCATTCCCATCGCGGAGGACGTCTCATGAACAAGCCGAACAACCAAAAGCCGGATCGAACGGCATCGTCGCCCGAAAAAAACAAAACCCGTGAACCGCTCGACGTCGTGGACGAGGCTTCCGACGAATCTTTTCCCGCGAGCGATCCGCCCGGATGGACGTCCGAAGATGGAGCGAAACCCGGAGCCGGCCAAAATCGTACCGGCGCGCGAAAGATCGCCAGGCGTTCCTCGAAATAAAAATTCCACGGCTGCACCGTGCCAAACGGTTCGAACGCAACGACAAATGGGAGGCCCTGCATGGCTTTGTTCGATCAATTGAAGATTCGCGACGTGACCCTGCGCAACCGTATCGCCGTTTCGCCGATGTGCGAGTATTCCTGTGAAGACGGTTTCGCGAACGAGTGGCACCTGGTTCACCTGGGTAGCCGCGCCGTCGGCGGAGCGGCCTTGGTCATCACCGAAGCCACCGCCGTAACGCCCGAAGGGCGGATCAGCCCGCAGGACCTCGGGATTTGGAAGGACGCGCACATCGAGCCGCTGGCGCGTATCGCGAAGTTCCTGAGTGCCGAGGGCAGTTATCCCGGAATTCAACTCGCACATGCGGGCCGAAAGGGAAGCACGTCGGCGCCCTCACAGGGAGGGCACGCGATCGCTCCTGCGGACGGCGGATGGATCCCGCTCGCCCCAAGCGCCATACCGTTCAGCGACAAATACCCGATGCCTGCGGCGCTCGACGAAGCGGGCATCCGCTCCGTCGTTCAATCGTTCGCCGACGCTGCGGTTCGGGCGCGCGAGGCTGGGTTTCGCGTGATCGAGATTCACGCCGCTCACGGCTACTTGCTCCACGAATTCCTCTCGCCTCTCTCGAACAAGCGCACCGATTCCTATGGCGGCTCGCTCGAAAACCGCACGCGGATTGTCCGCGAGGTTGCCGTCGCCATCCGCAAAGTGTGGCCCGAGAGGCATCCCCTGTTTGTGAGGATTTCGGCGTCCGACTGGGTCGAAGGCGGATGGGACGTCGAGCAGTCTATTCAATTGGTAGAGCAACTCGGACCCCTGGGAGTGGACCTGATCGACTGCTCGTCCGGCGGAAACGTTGCCAAAGCCGACATTCCCGTGGGCCCGGGATACCAGGTGCCGTTTTCCGAAAAAATTCGTAGCCGCGCGAAAATCCTTACCGGCGCCGTGGGTATGATCACCACTCCGAAGCAGGCCGACGAAATCATTCTCACGGGAAAAGCCGATATCGTTTTGCTCGCTCGCGAACTCCTGCGCCAGCCCTACTGGCCGCTGCATGCCGCGCGCGATTTGGGCGTCAAAGTCTCCTGGCCGGAGCAGTATTTGCGCGCCACCGATCCGGACACTCCGGCGCGAACTCCGATCCCGCAAGACTGAG
This sequence comes from uncultured Acidobacteriota bacterium, assembly GCA_963785585.1. Taxonomy (GTDB): domain Bacteria; phylum Acidobacteriota; class Terriglobia; order Acidiferrales; family UBA7541; genus Palsa-295. The sequence continues at coordinate 2,522,640 of CAWAVW010000004.1, read as the reverse complement.
TATCGCTGCAACCGCGCGTACAATCCGTGCGGCGGTACTCGGAAACAAGTCCCGTCAACGCCCTAGTCCGCGCTTCGCTCTTCCACTACCATATCGTTTGTGGCGACTGAACATTTTCACCGTCGGATCGCGGCGGCTACCGGCATCGTCATGGCGAGCGTGCTGCTCAGCCGCATTCTCGGATTTTTCCGCGATTGGACCGTCGCCCACCAGATCGGCTCCAACGCCTCCACCGACGCGTTTTACGCTGCCTTCACCCTCCCCGATTTTCTCAATTACCTCATTGCCGGCGGCTCGCTCAGCATCACCTTCATTCCCGTATTTTCCAAATATGTAGCCGAGCGGAAAGAAGACGAAGGCTGGCACGTTTTCTCCACCGTAGTCACGGTGATGGGATGTGCGCTGGTCGCCTTAATCCTTGCGGCCGAAATTTTCGCGCCCCAGCTTGTTCGTCTCATCGCTCCCGGTTTCAGTCCTGCCGAGCGCGACCACGTAATCCTGCTGACCCGCCTGATGCTCCCCGCGCAATTTTGCTTCTACCAGGGCAGCATTCTGAGCGCCGTCCAGTACGCCAAAAATCAGTTCGTTGTTCCGTCGCTCGCGCCCATCGTTTACAACGTCGGAATTATTCTCGGCGGCGTTCTGCTGTCCCCGAAATTAGGCGTCACCGGCTTTGCCGTCGGCGTTCTGGGCGGCGCCATCGCTGGAAACTTTCTGTTGCAGATATACGGCGCCAAACGCGCAGGCGCGAAGTTCTTCCCGAATTTCAATACCTCGCATCCGGGTTTCTGGCTGTTCTTGAAGCTCTCCGTGCCCATCATGCTGGCGCTTTCGCTGTCGTTCGTGGACGATTGGATCATCCGCTGGTTTGGGTCCTACCTGCAGGCCGGCTCGATTACCTGGCTGAATTACGGCAAGACGCTCATGCGCGTTCCGCTCGGACTGGTCGGTCAGGCGATCGGCGTCGCCTCCTTCCCGATTTTGGCGCAGCTTTATTCCGAGAAAAGGTTTGACGACTTGAACCAGCTTCTGAACTCCACTTTCAAAGCTCTGATCTTTCTGCTGCTGCCGATTTCCGCGCTCACCATCGCGCAAAGCGTCCCCATTTTGTACCTGGTCTTCTCGCATACGCGCCTGCATGGGCCAGACATCGCCGCCACCGCCGCCGCGCTGTCCGTCTTTTCGATCGGCATGTTCGCCTGGGGCGCGCAAAACATTCTCGCTCGCGGATTTTACGCTGCCCGCGACACCATTACGCCCGCGATCGTCGGCACCGTCGTCACCCTGGCAAGCTTGCCTCTCTATTGGATTCTCGTCCGGCACATGGCCTATCTCGGACTCGCCCTGGCCAGTTCCACCGGCATCATCGTTTACACCGTTGTTTTATTTGCGCTATTGAATCGAAAAACGAAAAACGCCGCGGAAGCCAGTCTCGTCGTCTTCTTCGTAAAAGTTCTCCTGGCCTCCGCCGCCGCCGGGAGTGTCTGCTTCTACTTTGCCGGTTACCTCGAACGGTTTTTCGATATGCGCCGATTCGCGGGTTCGCTCGCGATCCTGGCGATTGTCACCTTGGCGGGAATCGCGCTGCTGGCCGCCCTGCTGAAGCTCCTGCGCGTGCCGGAACTTGATGCCTACGCTCGCCGCGCCTTCGCCTTCGCGAGCCGCGGCTAACCGCCCTGCCCTCGCCCGCGCCCACGCCCGCTGTATTCAGGGATCAACCGCGAGAATCGGTTGCAGCGTCACTTCGCTATCTTTCGAAATTTCAATTTCCCTCGACCATGATTTCCTGCCCGCGTCCCGTATCTCCACTTGATGCGTTCCGGTCGCCAGATGAAATGTGGACGGCGTTTGCCCCGCAAACTTTCCGTCCACATAAATATCCGCGCCCGAGGGATCCGAATGAATTGCGACGGTGCCCGTGCCATTCACTTCGGATTTTGTACTGGCTGCCTTCGTGTGCCCGCGCATCGGGCCCGGCCTTTCCTCATCGCCGAGCGCCGCGTCCCCCGGCTCTTCGGTCGAATCCAGCTTCAGTTCGAAATGATCGGCCTTCAGCAGAAAATACGTTCCATGGTGATGCCCGGTCAAACCCACCCACTGGAAGGGCCCGTCGCTCAGCGTAATCTGCCGCGCGATGAACCCGGCTTTCGACACCCGAAGCACGATCGGATGCTCCAGCCTTTCGCCGAACGCGGTGTGAGTTTTGTGAAAGTACCCGCCGGGATAGTCCACCTTGTACGGCGTTTGGCCAACCAAACTGCCGTTGATTTCGACGTTCGCTCCGGCCGGCACGCTATTGATCGTCAGGGATTCCGCCCGCGCCACGTTTGCAATCGGAAAGAATGCCGCGCAAACGATTAAGCCGATGCGGACCAGCAACGGAGGGGAAGTCAACGAAACCTCCAAACCTGTTTTCGATTCCTCGGAGGTTGCCATCGGCAAACGGCGGGCGTCAATTCGTAGAAATACGGATGCATCCGTAGAACAACGGATGACGGGCGGGAAAGCTGAAACGGTTGCGCCGCGCGGAGTTCGACGGCCCAACCCTCGTCTCGCCCGCTAGCGGCGAGGGAAACGCCGCGTCGTAAGGAAGATTTGCGTCGCTCCGCACACGATCAAAAGTGCCGAAAACGGCCGCGGAAACGTAATTACCCGGTGCGTCGAGATGATCGCTTCATTCTCGCCGATTTTCACTTTTCGGGTTCGCGCCGGCATCATCACCTGGGGATAGATCAGCGTCGCGATTCCCGCGGCGATCAAAAGTGCGCCGACGATTGCAATCGGATGAAATTTCATTCTTGCCTTCGCAAAAAAACGCGCGGCTTTATTGCGCTGCGTGCGCGTGGAAAATCTCGCTCAAATAATCCGGATGCGATTCGTCGCGCACGATGTGCGGGTAGCGCAATCCGTCGTGATACGCGATCGAAACCGTCTGGTACTGCGCGCCGTTCGCGATCAGCAACTGAATCGGCGCAGCCGACGTCTTCGCGCTCGAGATCGCCTCGTGGATCGCATCCGCGGAATACTGCGCGCCGTTCACCGCCACGATCTTCATTCCCGGTCCGATGCCGGCCTTGTACGCGAGCCCGTCGTGGGTTACGTCCACCGCAGCCCCGTCGCCGCCGATCACCAGCCCCAGCGTGAACGTCAGATCCGCCGCGCGTCCGCCCTCTTCGATTTCTTCCATCTCGTTCGGGTTTTCGTCGTACACCAGCTTCCAACCGCTATTCTGCAGCGATTCAATCGGAGTCTTCGTCGAAACCCCATCCAGCCGGGCTCGCAGGAATCCGGCCCAGTCGTAGGGCGCCACGCCATTCAGAGTCGCTACGACCTCTTCGAAATTGTATGGCTTCAGCACCGGCGTGCCGCTCGCGCCGCCGTGAAATACTTTGCAGAAATCGTCGATCGATTTTTTGTCGTTGGTCAACGCCCGGATCGTCGAGTCCACATCCAGCCACAGCAATTCGCCTTCGTCGTAGAAATCCGTTCCGCGCCGCCAGTTCGACCAGTCGTTCGTCGCGTCGTACAGAAACGGAGCCGCATCCGCCGTGTCCTGCAGCGGACGCCATTCGCGGCCCGGCCGGTTTTCATAGCGCGCCACCAGAAACGCCAAATCCTCCCGGGCCAGGTTCGCCGTCAGCAATTCGCTCCGCGCCGTCAACACCACGCCCAAATATTCCGTCAGCCCTTCGTACACCCAAAGCAAATCGTCCTTCATCGGCTGCTGGTAATCCGGAGTGGCGAGCCCGATCGGCCGTCTGTATTTGCCGTTCCAGGAATGCACATATTCATGCGGCAGCAAGCTCGCAAATTCGATCCTCTCGCTTTCGTCGATCAGGCTGCGTTCCGACGTCCGATCGTCGCTCGATTCGTGATGCTCCAGGCCGAAATGCGCCACGTCGTCGCTCAGCGTCACCAGGAAGTGATATCCCCGGTAGTGGCGCGAACCAAACAGTCCCTGCGCTTCGGTGACCAGATTGTGGAAATGAACTTCCATCTCCGGCGTCATCTCCAGCGCCGCTGCGCTGTCCGCCGCGATGTCCATCTCGTGCCGCGTCGTTTCGCCGGGCGTTAATTGGATCGCCTTGAAATACCGCCCCGAAATTACCGGCGAATCCACCAGCTCGGTCAGCGCCACGGTGCCGAACGAAATCGTGTCGCCCTTCTGATTGGTGATCGGCAGCGCCGTTCCAAATTTCCATCCCGCCGGTAGCTTCACGCTCGACGAAAAATAGATATCCTTCGCCGGAGCGCCCTTGGGGTAGAGCAGCACCTGATTCCAGCTCAGCACGTCCAGGTTCGCCGTCGCCGACGCTCCGGCCGAAAACCCGGAGTTCGCCGCCGACAATAGAAAGTCCAGGTCCGCGCTCAGCGAAGTCACCCCCGCCGGCACATCGAGGTGAATCGAAAACATTTCCACCAGATCGCGCCGCCACGGAATCGTCTTTCCATTCGCGGTAAATTTCATCCCTGCCACTTCGATGATCGGGCCGTCCGGCATGTGCTCGCCCGGAATCCATTCGGGGTAATACAGCGTCAGAGCTCCCGCCTGCACCGGAATTTCCATGTGCGCGTGCAGGATTTTCTGCGGGGCTTGCGTCGCGTCCACCGAAATCGTAATCGGCTGTGCCTGCGTCTGCGCCACCGCGGCGCTTCCGCCCCCCAGTAGCGTCGCAATACCCAGCGCGACGGCCGCGGCAAACCCACCCCGCATGAATGTGATCATTCCTTCCCCCTGTTTTCGACCCTTTGAAACGAATCCTCTGCCGAACCTGCTAGAAATCATTCACGCCCAGCTGCCAGAAAAAGAAGCTCAGCACGTCGGCCTCTTCTTCAATAATCTTGCTGACCGGCCGGCCTTCGCTGTGTCCCAGCTTCGTATCGTAGAGCAGCAGGATCGGTTTGTCTCCGCCCTGCGCTGCCTGCATCGCCGCCGCCATTTTCCGCGCGTGCAACGGTGACACCCGCGTGTCGCTGTCGCCCGTTACGAACAGCACCGCCGGGTACTTCGTGCCCTTCACCACGTGGTGATACGGCGAATAGGCATACAAGGCGGGGAACTGCGCCGCGTCGTCCGATGAGCCGTATTCCGGAATCCAGAAACGCGCCACCAGAAATTGGTGGTAGCGCACCATGTCCAGCAGCGGATAGCCGCACATAATCGCGCCGTACAAATCCGGACGCTGCGTCATCGCCGCGCCCATCAGCAATCCGCCGTTGCTTCGGCCCGTGATCGCCAGCTTTGCCGGCGTGGTGTAGTGGTTGGCGATCAGGTACTCCGCGGCTGCGAAAAAATCGTCGAACACGTTCTGCTTCTTATCGAGCATTCCCGCCTTGTGCCAGGCTTCGCCGTATTCTCCGCCGCCGCGCAGGTTCGGCAGCGCGAAGATCCCGCCGCGCTCCACCCACAGCACCGCGTTCGTGCTGAACGCCGGCGTCTCGCTCACATCGAACCCGCCGTACGCGGTCATCAGCGTGGGATTCGTTCCGTCCAGTTTCAATCCCTTCTTGTAGAACAGAAACATCGGAACGCGCGTTTTATCCTTCGATTCGTACCACACCTGCTTCACTTCAAACGCGTTCGCGTCGATCGGCACCGATGGTTTTGCCCACACCTGGAGCCCGCGGTTCGAAAGTTCGAACCGGTAAACCGTGCTCGGAATGGCGAACGACTGAAACGATAGAAATGCCTCGCCGCTCTTCCACCGCCCGGAAAGCCCCGCCACCGTTCCCAGTTGCGGCAACCCGATTTCGCCGTCTGCTTTTCCGTCGGCTTGAAACACATCCAGTCGCGACGTGGCGTCGTGCGAATACTGCGCGATGATTTTCCCGCCGATCAAATGGATTTCTTCCAGGCGCGAATCGCGCTCGGGAATAATTTCTTTCCAGTTTTCCTGGGCCGGCTTTGCCACCGGAATCCCCAGCAACCGCCACTTCGGCGCGTTCCAGTTCGTTTGCAGGTACAGCGTATCTCCCGCGATGTCGCCCGAAAAACATCCCGGCAGAGTCGTCACAATCGGCGCGATCGGCCCGGATTTTTCGATATCCTGCAGGTACACTTCCGATTTCTCGCACGCCGAACCGTAATACACCACAATCACCAGGTGCCGGCCGTCTTCGGAAACGTTCGCGCTGATCAGTTTGTCCAGCCCGTACCCGTCGCCGAAAATCTTTACGTCTTTCTCCGCCGCCGTGCCCATCGCATGGTAGAAAATCCGCGGTCCGTCGTCTGTCAGTAGCGAATAGTAAAACCCGCTGTTATCCTTCTTAAACGACGCGCCGGAGAGATACCGCCCGCGCGGCAGTGTGTCTTGCAATTCCTTGCGCGTATCGCTGTAAAGAAAGTGCAGCGACACTTCGTCCTCGCCGCCCTTTCGCACTCCGTACGCTACGATCTTCCCGTCGTCTGTCACTCCCTCGAAACTGACGCTCGTCGTGTGGTCCGCGCTCATCTCGACCGGATCGACCAACACCTCTTCCGCTCCGTTCAATCCCTTCCGCATATAGAGCACGTACAAATCGGCGCCCGCCGTGCGCTTGGCGTAAAAGTATCGGCCGCCGCGCTCCGTGGGAATTCCGAACGTGTCCACCTTCAGCAATTCTCCCAGCCGCTTGGCAATCGGTTCCTGCCCGGGAAGCTTGCTAAGCGCCGCTTCCGTGCAGGTGTTTTCAGCGTCGATCCATGCGCGCGTCTCGGCGCTGTTCTGATCTTCCAGCCAGCGATACGGATCGCTCACCTCAACGCCGTGAATCGTCTCTTTTACATCGTCAATCCGGGCTACGGGAGGACATTTCGAGGGAGGCGTTTGTGCATTCAAAGTCGTCACGCTCACAGTTAGCAAAATGAGAAGGGCAAAACCATGCGAAGCAGCACCAGGCCGGGAAGCGCGAAAGCACAGTCCAGCAACGTCCGAAAATTTAGCTTTCAAAAAATGCCTCCGGAGGATGGATTCAGGGGATCGGCGTCGCCGTCTTTCGCGGCGGGTTGAAAAACGGCAATTCCCGGGTGATGGCTCTTACTTTATGACGCACGGATTCCACGGTCAGTTCCATCTGCAATTCCGTTCCCGCGGCGGCGTGCTCGCGATGCAGGCTGGCCAGCGCGATCATCTTTTTCAGCGTCGGTGACCACGTCGTCGATGTCGCCTTTCCTACCTGCAATCCGCCGCGATACACCGGCACCGAAACGCGCGACGCAGTGCTCTGCACCTGCGGGCCCAGACCCACGGCGTCATACAGACGTTCGACGTCTTCCCAGTTGATGTCCAGGCCCATCAACAGCCGCTTCGGGCCGCGCTTGTGTTCCTGCTCGAGCGCCGCGCGCCCGATAAAATGCTCCTTCTTCAGATCCACCAGTTTTCCCAGGCCAATTTCATACGGCGAATATTTCTGCGATTCAATCAGTGCGCGCTTGCTGCTGGTGTAATCCACCTCGATCAGAATCAATCCCGCCTCGATGCGGGCCACGTCCAGCGCCAGCATGCCCGCCGGATGAATGTCGAACTGCCGGCCCACCTCCATCAGCGCGTCCCACACTTTCGGCGCTTCGTTCCACGGAATCCAGACCTCGTAGCCCAGGTCGCCCGTATAACCGGTGCGCGAAATATCCACTTCCACGCCCGCAATTTTTCCGTGCGTCACGCGAAAATATTTCAGATTGGCAACATCGGCATCCGCGGCTTTTTTCAGCAATCGTCCGGACGTCGGTCCCTGCAATGCCAGCGCCGCGACCGCCGTCGAGATGTCTTCGATTTTCACATCCAGGCCCAGCGCGTTCTGATGGAACCAGCGAATGCTCGGGTCGGCCGCCGTCCAGCGGTACATATTTTCGTCCAGGCGCGTAATCGTGCCGTCGTCGATCACTTTTCCTTGCTCATCGCACCAGCAGCAATAAATTACCTGCCCGATTTTCGCCTTCGTGATATCGCGGGTGATCACCCGGTTCACGAATTTCGTCGCGTCGCTGCCGGTCACCAGATATTTGTAAAGCGGCGAAATATCAAAGAGCGCCGAAGCGTTGCGGATGGCGTTGTACTCGTGATCGTGATGCATTTCGTACACGCTCACCGCGTAGTAGCCGGACCACTCTCGATAATTCATGCTCTCGCAGAGTTTTGATGTTCGGTCGTGAACCGCTGTTCCGATGGGCAAGTGGGCTCCGCTGGTCGCGCGAATGTCGAAATGCCAGACCGCGAATTATAATTCGCGCACCGCCGCAGCCGCAAGGCGAACCGTGGAATACGGTCGGTGATGATGAGGACTATACGCTGCCTTACCAAGTCGGTGTGCACGCCGCCCCTCGTGGCACAGACGCTCGCGTCTGTGTGCACCCCATTTCCAATGGGGTGCAGGTTGTGCCAAGTCATGAGCGATCCCGGACGGTTCCGCCAACTCCCCACGCTCGGCTTGATAAAATTCTGGCCGCCTCGCTCTGACCTCTAGTCAGCGCATCCCCGCTTCGTTCTTGTGACCGCACCCATACGCTTGTAGAATGCAACGGCCCCGGAGAACGATTTTTCTCCGTCCGCTACCGCAAAAATTCCATGGCAAAGAAATACGACGTCATCGTAATCGGTGGAGGCCACAACGGCCTTGTCAACGCCGCCTACCTCGCCAAAGCGGGCAAGAGTGTGCTGGTGCTCGAGCGCCGTTACGTCCTCGGTGGCGCCGCCGTCACCGAAGAAATCATCCCGGGATTCAAGTTTTCCGTCTTTTCCTACGTCGTCTCCCTGCTTCGTCCCGAAATCATTCGCGATCTCGACCTGCCGCGGCACGGTCTGGAAATTCTCCCGCTCGACGGCACCATCACTCCCATGTCGAACGGCGACTACCTCTGGCGCCAAAACGATCATGGCAAAACGCGCCGCGAACTCGAGCGCCACTCAAAACTCGACGCCGAAGCCTACGAAGAATTCGGCAAGTCGATGGTCGCCATGTGCCGCTTCGTCAAACCGATTCTCGGCATGATTCCGCCCGACCCAACGTCCTTCGATCCTCGCGACCTGAAAAAACTTGCCTTCCTCGGCAAGCGCTTCCAAAACCTCGACGCCGAAGACAAATACAATCTCGTCCAGCTCATGACCATGAGCGCCGCCGACTTTCTCGACCAGTGGTTCGAGACCGACGTCTTGAAAGCGACCATGTCCGCCTCCGGCATCATCGGCACCTTTCTCGGGATTCGATCCCCCGGCACCGCCTACGTCCTGCTCCACCACTACATGGGCGAAATCGATGGCGCGTTCCGCTCGTGGGGATTCAGCCGCGGCGGCACCGGAGCCATCTCGAACGCGATCGCCAGCGCCGCGCGCGAAGCGGGCGTCGAAATTCGCACCGAAGCGGCCGTCTCCAAAATTCTGATCAAGAACGGTGTCGCGAGTGGCGTCGTACTCGAAGGCGGCGAGGAAATTCACGCCGGCGTAATTTCCTCGAGCGTCGATCCGAATCTCACGTTCCTCAAATTCATCGAAGAGCGCGAGCTGCCGGACGATTTCGTCGAAGACGTGAAGCGCTACAAATTCCGCGGCTCGTCCGGCAAAGTCAATCTGGCCCTCGACGGCTTGCCGGACTTCACCTGCCTTCCGGGTCCGGGCCATCATCTGCGCGGCGCGATTTCGATTTCCCCCTCGATGGAATACATGGAACGCGCCTACGACCAGGCCAAATACGGAGAATTTTCCCGCCGCCCCTACATTGATATGGTGATTCCGTCGCTCACCGATCCTTCCGTCGCGCCGCCCGGCAAACACATTCTTTCCTGCTTCGTTCAATACGCGCCCTACAAACTCAGCCACGGCACATGGAACGACCAGCGCGAAGCCTTCGGCAATACCGTGATCGACACGATCTCCGAGTACGCGCCCAATCTGAAAAATCTGATCATCGGCAAGCAGGTCATCACTCCGCTCGACATCGAAGAGCAAACCGGACTCACGGAAGGCAACATCTTTCAGGGCGAACTCTCGCTCGAACAACTTTTCTTTCTGCGTCCAGCCGCCGGATGGGCGCGTTACCGCACTCCGGTGAAAAAACTCTATATGTGCGGCTCCGCCACGCATCCCGGCGGAGGCATCATGGGCGCTCCCGGACGCCTTGCCGCGCTTGAAATTCTGAAAGACACGGGGAAACGCTGACCGTGGCCACCGAACGCGACATTCTGATTCTCGGCGGCGGCCACAACGCGCTCGTCGCCGCATTTTACCTCGCGAAGAAGGGCCACAAGCCGCTCGTCCTCGAACGCCGCGACATCGTCGGCGGTGCGGCCGTCACCGAGGAATTTTTCCCGGGGTTCAAGCTCTCCACCCTCGCCCACGCGTCCGGCCCTCTGCTGCCCGAAATCGCAAACGACATGCAGCTCGCGCGCCACGGTCTCCAGATGTCCGAGCCCGCCGTGCGCCTGTTCGCGCCGTCGCTCGATGGACAGGCCCTGCTCCTCCATTCCGAGCTGGACGCCACGCTTCGAAATATCGAAAGTTTCTCCAGGAAAGACGCCGCCGGGTATGTCGAGCTCACCAAAGCTTTGGCCACCGTCGGCGCAATCGCCCATCAGCTGCTGCTGTTGACTCCGCCCGTCATCGAAAAGCCATCGAAAGAAGACATCTGGAAACTCCTGAAAGTCGGTCGAAAAGTCCGCGGCCTCGGCAAAAAAGAAATGATGCGGCTGATCCGCTGGGGCCCGATGGCCGCCGCGGATTTCGTATCCGAATTCTTCCAGACGGATTTGCTCCGCGGCACCGTCGCCGCGCCCGGAATTTTTGGCGCTGCGCTCGGCCCGTGGTCCGCGGGTTCAACCTTGCTGCTCCTGTTGCGCGCCGCCGCCGATCCTCATCCCGCCGGAAGTTCCGCCGTGCCCAAGGGCGGCATGGGAGCCTTGACCGCCGCCATGGCCGCCGCCGCGAAACAAGCCGGCGCCGAAATTCGCACCGGCGCGGAAGTCGCCCAAATTTTGGTGAAACACGGCGCGGTCACCGGCGTCGCGCTCGTAAATGGCGAGGAAATCGCCGCCAAAGCGATCGTCTCCGGTGCCGATCCCAGGCGCACGTTCCTCAATCTGCTCGATCCCGTTCACTTGCCGCCGAGTTTCGTCGTGAAGATGCAGAATTTTCGCGCGAATGGCACTGCCGCAAAATTGAACATCGCTCTCGATGCGCTGCCAACCTTCACTGCGCTGAAGAATTCTCCCGATGCCACCGCCGCGCTCACCGGACGAATCCACATCGGTCCCGGCATCGACTATCTCGAACGCGCCTTCGACGATTCGAAGTACGGCGACTTTTCGCGCGCCCCGTATCTCGACATTTCGATTCCCTCGATTGCCGACCCGTCCCTCGCACCCGCCGGCAAACACGTCATGAGCGTGTACATGCAGTTCGCGCCCTACAAGCTGAAAGCAGGGGACTGGTCGCAACAGCGCGACCCGCTGCGCGACGCGGTCCTCTCGACGCTCTCGCAATACGCGCCCGACCTCACCTCCAAAATCCTCGCCGTCCAGACGCTCACGCCAAAAGACTTCGAATCCGCCTACGGACTCACCGGCGGCCATCCCTTCCACGGTGAACTTTCGCTCGACCAGATCTTCACCATGCGCCCGCTGCTCGGCTGGGCGCGCTACGCCACTCCCGTCAAAGGTTTGTATCTCTGCAGCAACGGAACACATCCGGGCAACGGCCTCACCGGCGCCTCCGGCCACAACGCCGCCCGCGAAATCGCCAGGCACCTCCGCTAACGCTTGAGTCTTGCTCGAATCGAGCGCGAAATGACTCTGGCCTAATCCGTCGCTACGAATTCGACCTTTCCCGCGGACGCGTCGCCGTGTACGCGAAGCGAGGGTTAGGAAGTCCCTGGCCCAAGCCTAGGAAAGCCCTAGATTATTCCTAGGAAAGTGCTAGACTAATCTCATGGCAACCCTATACGTTGAAAATGTGCCCGACAGCCTTTACGAAGCTCTTCGGGCGCAAGCTCGTCGTGAGAACCGCTCCATCTCCGCAGAGGTCCTAGAACTGCTGAACGAAAATGTCGTTACGGAAGAGGAGTTGGCTCGTCGAAGAAATCTCGGCAAGCGGCTCGCGAAGCTCCGTGCCATCTCCACGCCACCCGGAATGAAGTTTCCATCCGCAGAAGAAATGATCCGAGAGGATCGCGAACGTTGAGACGTTTTGTTCTCGACGCAAGTGTGGCCGCGAAGTGGTTCCTTCCGGCTGACCAGGAACAATACACGGCGGAGGCGGCGAGTATTTACCGGATGCACCAGGAAAACAAAGTCCGTTTTCTTGTTCCGGACGTGTTCTGGGTCGAGGTGGCTAACGTTTTCTGGAAAACATCGAGGCGCGGTCTCTGGACCGCGATCCAGGCGCGCACCGCTCTCGACGACTTACGCACTCTGCAATTCGATTCGATTGAATCGCGCCATTTGCTTTCTCTTGCCTACACGATCGCAACGGAGTTCGATCGCACGCTCTATGATTCCGTTTACATCGCGCTGGCCGTGACGGAGAACTGCGAAATGCTCACCGCCGACGAGAGACTCGCACACGCGACTGCGGCACGCTTACCGGTGCGTTGGATTGGCACAATGTCGCCTCGCCCTTAGCGCGACCTCAGGACAGGCTATCTGGTTCTCGCCCACGCCACTGAAACCGGGTATTCTCTCCGGCAGGTATCCAGCATCTTTTACGGAGCCATAGGTGCTAATCGACCGCGCCCGCCTCAAGAGTCTCCAACTGCGCGAAGACGCGAAGTTCATCGCCGAACATCCCAAATCCGCCGCCCTCTACGAGCGCGCCCGCCATTCCCTGATGGGCGGCGTCCCCATGAACTGGATGAAAAAGTGGGCTGGACGATTTCCGGTTTTCGTCGCCGAAGCTCACGGCGCGCACTTCACCGACGTGGACGGCCGCGAATACGTCGATCTCTGCCTCGGCGATACCGGAGCGATGACCGGCCATTCTCCCGCCGGTTTCGCCGATCGGATTGCACGTCAAGCGAAACGCGGCATCACGCTCATGCTCCCCACCGAAGACGCCGTTTGGGTCGGCGAAGAATTGACGCGCCGCTTCGGACTTCCACTCTGGCAATTTACTCTTACCGCCACCGATGCCAACCGATTCGCCATTCGCATCGCGCGTGAAATCACGCAGCGACCAAAAGTTCTCGTCTTCAACTACTGCTACCACGGCACGGTTGACGAAGCGTACATCACCCTGCAAGAGGGCGTCCCCGCGTCGCGCCACGGAAATATAGGTCCGCCCGTCGATCCCACCGTCACCACGCGCGTTGTCGAGTTCAACGATCTTGCCGCGCTCGAATCCGCCCTCGCTCACAAAGACGTCGCCTGCATCCTCGCCGAACCCGCGCTCACCAACGTTGGAATTGTTCATCCCAAGCCCGGCTTCTGGACCGCCGCCGCAGCCCTCGCCAAAAAATACGCCACGTTGCTCCTGATCGATGAAACCCACACCATCTGCACCGGACCGGGCGGCTACACGCGGGCACACGGATTGAACCCCGACCTCTTTGTAATTGGAAAAGCAATCGGCAGCGGCGTTCCCGCGGCTACCTTCGGCATGACCGCCGAAGTCGCCGAACGAATCACCGCGCGCATTCGCCTCGAAGATTGCGACACGGGAGGCATCGGAGGCACCCTCGCCGGCAACGCTCTCTCACTTGCCGCGATTCGCGCCACGCTCGAAAACGTCCTCACCCCCGCAGCTTTCGCGCACATGATTCCGCTCGCCGAGCGATGGGCCGACGGCGTCGCAGGCGCCATCTCTGCCGCCGCACTTCCGTGGCATGTCACGCGCCTCGGCTGCCGCGCCGAATATTTGTTCCGTCCCCATCCTCCGCGCAACGGTGGCGAGGCCGCCGCCGCGATGGATTTCGAACTCGAGCGCTTCATGCATCTCTACGCGCTGAATCGCGGAATTCTGCTCACGCCATTTCACAGCATGGCGCTCATGTCGCCCGCAACCTCCGCCGCGGACGTTCAACCTTCATACCGAAGCTTTCACCTCCGCCGTCCGGGAATTGACGGCGACGGCTTAGCGATGGCCGACCGCACCCGAGCGCGTCAACTGGCCGCGCAATTCAATCGCGCGGGTGATCCCACCGGTTGGTTCGAACAGCTCTACAAGGAAGCGGAAGGCGGCGCGAGCGAAGTCCCCTGGGCCGACCGGCGGCCCAATTCAAATCTCTTGAATTTTTGGCAGTCGCATCCCATCGATGGTGCCGCCAAGCGAGCGCTGGTCGTCGGTTGCGGACTGGGCGATGACGCGGAACAACTCGCCGCCTGGGGTTTTCAGACCACGGCGTTCGATATTTCGCCAACGGCCGTCGCCGTCGCTAAAAAGCGATTCCCAGACTCCGACGTCAACTACGTTGTCGCCGACGCTCTCGAAATTCCCAGGGATTGGGTCGCGGCATTCGATTTCGTGCTCGAAATTTACACCGTGCAAGTGCTCCTCGGCCCGCTGCGCGAAAAGTTGATCGCAAGCCTGGCGCAGCTCCTCCGGCGGAACGGTGAACTTCTGGTGATTGCCCGCGGCCGCGACGAACTCGATCCTCCGGGCGAAATGCCGTGGCCCGTAACGCGCAACGAATTGCACGGGTTCGATCGCGCCGGACTCATCGAACTCTCGTTCGAAGATTTTCCGGATCCCGACAGCCCGGAAGTCCGCCGGTTCCGCGCCTTGTATCGCCGTCCGCGATAGCAATCCATTCGCGCTTGTCTCGCGGCGCCTGCCGCGCCCGTAACCAATGTTGCGCGCGCAATTCTCAGTGGTAATATCGCGCCACCATGAAGCCTTCGCGAAAGATTGCCGCATCCTTCGTCGCATTGTCCGTCGCCGCCCTCGTCACCGCTCTTTCAATCGCGCACCGTGCGCAATCCCAGTCTGTCTCAAACACCGCGTCCGCCGTCACGGTCCTCCACGCCGCGCGCCTGCTCGACGTTGAATCAGGACGGTTCGTCCGCCCGGGCGAAATTCTCGTCGAAGGAAACGTGATTCGCGAAGTCGGCGAAAAGGTCTCTCGACCCAATGGCGCGTCGGTGCTCGATCTTGGCGACACGACTTTGCTTCCCGGACTGATCGACGCCCACGTTCACCTCTTCCTCCATCCCGGCGCCGAAGACCTGCAAACGGTCCAGGAATCCGTCCCGCAACGAACCATCTTCGCCACGCTCGCCGCTCGCGCCGATCTGCTCGCGGGCTTCACCGCCGAGCGCGACATGGGCACCGAAGGCGCCGGTTCGGCCGACACTGCCGTTCGCAACGCCATCAACGACGGTTCGATTCCCGGTCCGCGCCTCCGCATCAGCGGCAACGCCATCGACCTTCTCGGCGGCCACGAGGACGCGACCAATTTCAATCCCGCGCAGCGGGTGCTGTCGAACGCGGACTACGCGAACAACGCCGCCGAACTCGTGACCGTAATTCGCCAACAAATCAAAGAGGGAGCCGACTTCATCAAGATCTACGAAACCGGCCACGAAGTGATCGACAACGGCAGCTTCACCGTTCCGTATCAATATTCGGAAGCTGAGCTCGCGACCGCTGTCCACGAAGCCGCGCGAACCGGAAAGTGCGTCGCTGTGCACGCCACGGGCGAGCCAGGCACGCTCTTCGCCGCGCAGGCCGGCGTCGCGTCCATCGATCACGCCTATCTGCTCAGCGACGAAACGATGCGGCTGATGCGCGATAAACAAATCTTCGCCGTCCCTACGTTCACGATTTCCGAATACTTCGAAGAGCACGCCTCCACTCCGGCCGAAGCGGCTCGCGAACATACTCTGAGCGCCGTGCATGAAGCGGAATTCAAAAAACAACTCGCTGCCGGAGTTCCGATGGCCATGGGTTCAGACGTCGGCCCGTTTCCTCACGGTACCCAGGCTCGCGAATTCGTTCTTATGGTGAAATTCGGAATGTCCCCGCTCGCCGCGATTCAAGCCGGAACACTCAACGGAGCAAAACTTCTCGGTTGGAATGGCCATATCGGCGCAATCAAGACGGGATTCTTCGCAGACATCGTCGCCGTCCCCGGAAATCCTCTCGACGACATTTCGGCGCTTCAGCGAGTCTCGTTCGTAATGAAGGACGGCATCATCTACAAAAAGTAACCGCTCAGGGAAAACGGCCGCGTTCCACCGTAGCGAACGCGGCCGCGCTCCCGCCCAATCCTGCCTTTTCGTTACGCTCCCAGGTATTCCACGTGAACGTAGGTTCCCAGCCGCGTGTTATATGCCAGATACCATCCCGGGTGGTCGGGGTCTTCGTAAATTACGATGTCATCGCCCGTCCAGTTCCAGCCATCGACGAATCCGATGTCATACGGCGCCACGCTGAAGTAAAAGCCGCCGAACCAGAAGCGGCTCGGTCCGCCGCCCGCCAGATGCCACACATGACTCGGCCCGAACCCGCCGGTGAAATGCCCGTGTTCCCAGGGATGGTCGAGATGGTAGTGCGGATCATTCTTGCCCGTGTCGTGCCCCACCCACTTTCCCTTGTCCACGTGCGGCGCGTTGGGATGTCCGGGCTTATCCGCGTAGTTGCGGTTCTCTTCAGGCGCATGGGGCGTTCCCTTGAACTCAGTCGGCCCGTGCGCGGGCGGGGGCGCCGCGTGCGGGGCTTCCGCGGGATGGCCGCCGCCGTGTTCCTGCGCCGTCACCGGGATCGCGAATAAAATCAACGCCGCGGCCGCCGGCAAAACCTTCCACGCTTTCTTCATTTCGTCCTCCTGATCAGGCTTCGAATTCCGTCGCGCGCCCAATCATTCCCGATCGGCGCCGCTGACGCCTCATTAATCCACACCCACCGTTTCGCCAAAATACGGCAAAAACTGTAACCACTCCTGGAGGTTCATGGATGCGCAGCTCGCTGCTTCCTTCGCATTTCTGGAACTTTTTATGCGCGCCCGCCGAATGATTTCTAATGAAAGATTTCGCCCAAACCACGAATCGCCCCTACGGCGCCGGATACTACCTGTCGCTCTTGGCGGTTTCACTTCTCGTGGGCGGCGTATCTCTGCGCAGCGGAGCGCAGAGCCAATCCAGCATTACGGCACCGCAATCCGCGCCCGCCGCGCAAGCCCCGGCCATTTCTGTGGACACCAAAATGGTCACCATGCTCGTCGCCGTTCGCGACAAGCACGGGAAGCTCGTACGAGATTTGACCAAAGACGATTTCGTGGTCGAGCAGGACGGCCACCCTCAGTCGATCGCCTATTTTAGTCAGGATTCGAATCTGCCTCTCACCGTCGGCTTGCTCGTCGATACCAGCCTCAGCCAGCGCCGCGTTCTCGATCAGGAACAAATCGCCAGCGGCGCATTCCTCGATCGAATGTTCGCCGCACAGGACGGCGCGAGTGGCGCCTCGTCCACAGCCGTTGCGAAGCCGTCTCCAACTACCGGACCCGGCGCAAACCTGGTGTCCGCCGCCCCTTCGTCTCATCCCACTCCGGCGGCCAATCCCGATCCACCTCGCGATCAGGCATTTCTCATCCACTTTGATTACGAAGTCGAATTGCTGCAAGACCTCACATCCTCGCGGCAAAAGCTCGAGGCGGCACTGAAGGATTTGGAAACCCCGCAGTTTTCCAATTCAAATTCCAGCGGCGGAAATTCCGGCAACGGTGATCCATCCGGCGGAGGGCGCCATCGCGGTTTCGGCGGCGGAACGCTTTTGTACGATGCGATTTATCTCGCTTCCGACGACGTCATCAAGACCCAGAAGGGCCGCAAAGCTCTGGTCGTGCTCACCGACGGCGATGACCGCGGCAGCAAAGTAAGTCTTGAGACCGCGATCGAAACCGCCGAACGCGCCGACGCCGTCGTCTATTCGATTCTGTTCAGCGACCGCGACGCGCAGGGCAACGCCGGCTACGGCAATCCGCACATGGGCGGCGGGCGCGGCGGGATGGGCGGTGGCCGCCATGGCGGCTACCCGCAGGAATCGCGCCCCGACGGCAAAAAAGTTCTCGAGCGAATCTCCCGTGAGACCGGCGGCCGCTTCTTCGAAGTCACCAAAAAACAATCCATCGAGGACATCTACGCCGCCATCGACGAAGAACTTCGCAGCCAGTACAGCATCGGCTACAAGCCGGAGCCAGCCGACGCCGGCCCGGGATACCACAAGATTCATGTCGCCGTGAAACCGAAAGATCTCGCGGTGCAAACCCGCGAGGGCTACTACGCCGCGCGATAGTTCCGCGCCCCTGTCCCGCTGGATCCTCAAAACAAAACGAGCCCGGATGCGCGTGCATCCAGGCTCGTTGGATCCTTCGAATTTTCCGTGCGGTTTACTTGGCGTGCTTCACGCGGCTGCTCAGCGGGCGCGCCATTTTCTGCGCCATAAACAGCAGCGTCTTTCGATCTTTCTCGCTGGTTCGGCCCAGGAACGTGCGGAATCGTTGCAGGGTCTTCGCGTCTTTCCCGGATTCGCCCCACTCTCCGGTCGGCTTGGTCTTCGGAAGGTTCAGTGGCTTTGGCGGTTTTTCGCCGTCGTAAAACAATTGATACATCGGCACGCCCAGCGCGCGGGCCATTTTTTCCAGCGTCTCGATCGCCGGAACGGTGTGCCCGTTCTCCACGCGGGAAATGTAGCAGCGAAGCAAACCCGTCCGCTCTTCGATGTCCCCCTGCGAAAGGTCCTTTTCCTCCCGCAGTTCCTTCAGTCTGTCGCCTATCACCATGCGAATCTCCTTGGCCCGTCATTCCACAACGCCAACATGCTACTCGGAATTTATATAGATTCAACTAACTTCGCGCGAAAAAAAGTCTCGGGCGGCGCGCCTCGCATCCGCGCTCGCGGGGCGGGTCCTCCCGCAGGCCGGCTTCCCATGGGTGCCGCCTTGCCCGTCCGTCGCGCACGGAGATAGAATGCAATGTAACCATTCGGACTTCGCAATCACAGTGAGGATACGCGCATGACTTCCACGGCCACCAACACGCTCGGCAGCGTCAACATGAATCGCGGCGATTTCAAGAACGAGGAATTTATAGACTTCTCCCGGCCCGAAAACCGCAAAGCCATGGAAGACGCCCTGGCGCTCGTGAAATCCAGGCTCGGCCGCGAATATCCGCTCACCATTGGCGGCAAAGACGTAACGACCTCCGAAAAGATCATGTCCTACAATCCCGCGCACCCCGACCAGGTGATCGGCATCTTCCAAAAAGCCACCGTCGCCATGGCCAACGAAGCCGTCGAAAAAGCATACGCCGCCTTCGATCGATGGAAGCGCGTCCCCGTCGAAGAGCGCGTCGCTTGCCTGTTCCGCGCGGCCGACATCCTCCGCAAGCGCCGCCTCGAACTCGACGCCTGGCTCACCTTCGAAATCGGCAAGACCTGGCCCGAAGCCGAAGCCGACATCGCCGAGCTGATCGATTTCTGCGAATTCTACGGCAGGGAAGCGCTGCGCTTGGGCGCCCCGCAAAAGCTCACGCCCTTCCGCGGCGAGAAAAATTATCTGCGCTACATTCCGCTCGGCGTCGGCGTCGTCATTCCGCCCTGGAACTTTGCCGCCGCCATCATGGGCGGCATGACCATCGCCTCCGTCGTCACCGGCAACACCGTCGTCCTGAAACCCTCGAGCGACTCGCCGACCATCGCCGCGATTTTCGTCGATATTCTCTACGAAGCCGGAGTTCCGCGCGACGTGGTCAGTTACTTCACCGGACCCGGAAGCACCGCCGGCGAAGCCCTCGTCACCCACCCGAAGACTCGTTTCGTCGCCTTCACCGGATCAAAAGAAGCCGGCCTCCGCATCGCCGAGCAAGCCACCAAAACGCAGCCCGGTCAGGTGTGGATCAAGCGCACCGTCCTCGAAATGGGCGGCAAAGACGCCATCGTGGTGGACGAAGAAGCCGACGTGGACGCCGCCGTCGAAGGCGTTACGCTCGCCGCCTTCGGCTTTCAAGGCCAAAAGTGCTCCGCTTGTTCTCGCGCCATCGTTTCCGAAAAAATCTACGACGAATTCCTCGCCAAACTCGTCGCCCGCGTGAAACTCATCAAAGTCGGCCCGCCCGAAGATCCCTCAAACTTTATGGGCCCCGTGATCAACAAAGCCGCGATGACCTCCATCCTCGGCTACATCGACATCGGCAAAAAAGAAGGCCGCCTCGTCGCCGGCGGTAACCGCGCGCCGGGTGACGGATTCTTTGTCGAGCCGACCGTGATCGCGGACGTTGACCGCAAAGCCCGCATTTTCCAGGAAGAAATTTTCGGCCCCGTTCTCGCCGTCACCAAAGCAAAAGACTTTGACGAAGCGCTCTCCATGGCCAACGACAGCGAGTTCGGCCTCACCGGCGCGGTCTACTCGCAGAATCCGAAAAAAATCGAGCGCGCCGCCGAGGAATTCCACGTCGGCAACCTCTACATGAACCGCAAATGCACCGGCGCCATGGTCGGCGCGCATCCCTTCGGCGGATTTAACATGTCCGGCACCGATTCAAAATCCGGAGGCCAGGATTACTTGTTGCTGTTCCTGCAGGCCAAGACCGTGTCCGAGAAACTCGGCGCGACCAAGTAACGCCGCCGGGAGCTACGAATCAACTGGAGAAATTTCCGGCCTCGGAACGAGTTTGAATCCGTAGCGCAGCAGCGCGTACGCCGCCGGCCCGCTCAGCAGAAGCAGCGGAGCGTACGTCCACACGTACTTCTCGCTCTGCGCCACTTTCACTCCGCACAATACCAGCGGAAAAATCAGCACGTACGCGATGCCCCACCCGCCGCCCGGAATTCGAAAACTTCGCGGCGCATCCGGATCCTTCCGTCGCATCTGCCAAGCCGCAAACAGCGTCAGCAACGTCGTCGCAATTCTCGTCCAGATATAAATGTTCACCATGTCGTCAACGTCGTATCGCGCCAGCACGCAATACACCACCGCCGACACTACAATCGCCCACACCGGAGTTTTATAGCGTGGATGAATCCGGCCCAACCACCCCGGCAAGTATCCGTCCTGCGCCATCGTCGCCGGAATCCGCGTCGTATACAGAATCGTGCTGTTGGCCAGCGAAAGGGAACCGATCATCGCCGCCACCAGCATCGCCGCGCCCAGCGCCGGACCGCCGATCCGCTGCGCCGCCGTCACAATGTAATCCGTCTTCCACTCCTGCCAGTTGCCCAGCGCCGCAATCGCCAGCGTTGTCGGCAGCACATACGTCAGCACGTTCATCGGCGTATTCCACGCCAGAATTCTCACGAACATCTTCTGCGGATTTTTCATTTCGCCGGTCATGCTCGATAGCTGCTCGTATCCGGCATAGTTCCACATCGCCAGCGCGAGCCCCCGGCCGAACACCGCCCCGAACGGCTTTCCCGGCGGCACAAACGGCACCACCGGATTGTGGTGCATGTGCAACAACGACAGCAGGCAAAGCCACGCCACCGGAATCAACACCGCCACCAGCAGCCCCACCGAAAGCCAACCCGCTATCTGAATTCCGCGCGCGTTCAGCAGCGCCAGCACCACGAGCACCCCGCACGCACCAATCCACTTCGTGTTGCCCGTGATCTGCGGCATATAAATGCTCAGATAGTCCATCACCAGCACGCCGTACAAACTGTTCAATAGAAACGTTCCCGTCCAGTTCCACCAGCCGCACTGAAATCCCCAAAAATCGCCAAACGCCGCCCGGCTCCAGCGATAGAAACCGCCCTGCACCGGCAAAATGCTGTTCAATTCCGCCGAGGCGAACGAAATGGGAATACTCCAGAAAAGCGGCACAAATGCCAGAAACACCAGTGCCATTCCGGGTCCCGAATCGGAAAATATGCCCTCGAATCCGAACGGACCTCCGGCCGTGTAGCCATAAAAAAGCGCCAGCAGCGGCAGAAAACCAATTTTGCGCAGAGGGGAGTCGTCGCGGGAAACTGCCGCAGGTGCATCGCCGGAAGTCTTTTCAGTGGGTCCGGTCTGCAAGGACGGGGATGTTAGTGTTCTGTACGCGCGTTTTCAAGCGTAAATGCAACTTTGCGCTTGACCCCACTGGCGTCCGATAGCAAACTTCCTTAGCAATCGCCCCCGCTTCATGATCTGGCCTCCTTCTAGGAGTTTCCGAAATGCGTAAGCTGTATCCATTCATCACGTTGGGCGCCTTCCTTTTGGTCTCTTTCATCGCCGGTTCGGCCACAACTGCCTTCGCTTTGCCCGTGCCGCAGGTACTGCGCAACGCTCCGCCGTTCCACGGCGGAAAGCTCCATCCGCGTCGCAAGCTGGGGCGTGTGGTCGCTACAGGGGCGGGGAAGCTGAAGGCGGCGGCAACTCTACAGGGCTACGGCACTGCCAACATTCAATCCGACCTCGGCTCCGCCGCTCAGGACAAAGTCCGTTTGGATGGCGCGACGCCGCCTTTCACCTTCGTCCTCACCAACATCTCGACGGACACCACCGTCCACTTTTCTACGATCGTCACCGACAATCCTGACTCGTTCGCCGTCAGCATGACCTGCGCCACGCTGGCCCCGGGCCAGTCCTGCACCGCGACCGTGATTTATACCCCCACCAGTCTTTGTGACGGCGGGGAAACAGCGATCACGATTAACGACGACGACCCCGCGGCGGACAACGAGGGCGACCCCGCCGGCACTCTTGTTTACACGATTGAAGGCTACGGCTCCGATAGCGGCATGCAGTTGGACGATCTCACCGACACGAATCTGACCGCGACCGCTCTGGCGCAAAGTCTCGTCGGTCAGGGCGTCACCGTCAGCAACGTCACCTACACCGGCGCTGCCCGCGCTGCCGGCAATTTTTCTTCGAACTCCAACATTATCGGCTTCAACAGCGGCATCGTTCTCAGCACCGGTGCGGTTCGCAACGTCATTGGTCCCAACTGCGACATGGGCATCACGGTTGAGAACGGCAGCGCCGGCGACGCGGATTTAAACGTGTTGCTGAACCAGGGCAATGACGGCGACCCGATCGTCACCAACGACGCCGCCGTCCTGGAATTTGACTTCGTTCCCACCAGCTCGAGTATCTCGTTTCAGTACACTTTCTCTTCGGATGAGTACAACGAGTTCGTATTTCAATTTAACGACGTGTTCGGATTTTTCCTCAACGGCAACAACATCGCCTTTATTCCCGGCACCACCACGCCTGTTTCGATCAACACCGTCAATAACGGCAATAGCACCGGCGATCCGGATAATCCGCCGGTGAATCCCCAGGATTTCGTCAACAACGATTTTCAATACCCAACGGTGGCGCCCTACGATACCGAGATGGACGGCTTCACCGTCGTCTTCACCGCCCAAGCCACCGTCACTCCAAACCAGACCAATCACATCAAACTGGCTATTGCCGACGCCGTCGATTTTGACGTGGACTCCAACGTCTTCATCAAAGCCGGCAGCCTCAGCAGCGCCGACCTTTCCATTACTCCCACAAGTTCGGATTTCGGCAGCGTGGCAGTCGGCTCCACCGTTCAGCCGGTCAATTTCACCGTCACCAACGTCGGCACCCAGTCCATCGACATCGATTCCATCGCCACCACGGGCGACTTCACCGAGACCAACAATTGCGATGATGGCCTGAACCCCGGCACCGGAAGCGGCACGAGTTGCGTCGTCCAGGTATCCTTCGCTCCCACGGCTTCCGGAGCGCGCACTGGCACCGTCACTGTCACCTACACGGCGACCGGCCAATCGAATCAACAAACCGTCACGGCCACGCTCACAGGAACTGGAACAGGTGCCGTCGGTGCCAT
Organism: uncultured Acidobacteriota bacterium; assembly: GCA_963785585.1. GTDB lineage: Bacteria > Acidobacteriota > Terriglobia > Acidiferrales > UBA7541 > Palsa-295. The sequence goes on along the minus strand of CAWAVW010000004.1, from coordinate 2,498,942 downwards.
CACCCTTTCTCCTGCCTCGCTAACCTTTACCTCCCAGGTGGTAAACACAACCAGCCCTGCGCAGACCGTTACCCTCACGAATTCCGGCACCGCCTCCGTTACCGTCTCCTCCGTCACGGCGCCCACCGGTTTCGCTCAGACCAACAACTGCACCACTCTCGCCGCAGGTGCCTCCTGCGCCGTAAGCGTCACTTTTACGCCCACGAGCGCCACGACCTTTTCCGGCAATCTCACGATTACCAGTTCCGCCACCGGAAGTCCTCAATCCGTTCCGCTTTCCGGTACCGGTGTCAATTCGCCCGTGATCATTTCGATTGCGCCGGGCGGCTCGAACACCGCAACCGCGGTTCCGGGCGGCACGGCCTACTACGGCCTCGTCATTACCGCGGTCCCCGGCTTCAGCGGCACCGTGCAACTGGGCTGCACCACGTCTTCGCCGCTCGTCACCTGCACCGCCGTTCCCAGTTCGATCACCCTCAGCGCCTCGGGTTCCACCGAAGTCGCCTTTGCGATTCAAACCTATTGCAAGGGAGCCACCACCACCACGGGATTCGTGCCGGCGTTTCCGGGCGGCGGATTGGGTGGTCGGCTGGCGTTGCTGCTTCTCGCCTTCACGCTCGGCGGAGCCGTTTGGACATTTCAGCGTAAGCCACGAATCGCCGCGGCGTTCGCCTTGTTGGTTGTCGTGCTGATCGGCAGCGCGGCCTGCAGCTCGGTTGCCAAGGGGCCCAATGGCGCCACGCCCCCCGGAACCTACACGCTCACGCTTTCCGCCACCACCAACGGCCAGACCGTCTCATTGCCGGCGTTCCTGAAGTTAGTCGTTGACTGAACGGAAAAGCTACGGCGGGAAAAAATGGGCGGCGCAGGGCGCCATGCCGTCGCGCCCGCGTCGTCTGCGGTTTTTATTGCGCGATCGTGACGTCGAATAGATGCGCCTGAAACGCTTCCTTGCGCACGAATAACCCCACATTAAAGAGTTCATCTCCGCTTCGCGGATATTTCACATCGTCGATTTGATCATGGAACACATATTGCCGGTCACGAGACACGCGTTCGCTCAGCGGAATCCGGCCCTGCGACGTGTGGTCCGATAAATTCACCACGATCAATTTCCACGTCTTGTCGTTGCGCCATTCATACACGATCAGCCCATCGGACGGGTCTCCGCCCTCCGGATTCACTTGCCGCAAGTTCCATTCGCCGCTGTGAAATACATCGTCATCTGAAATTTTCAAAATCCGCGCAAAAAAAGCCGCGCTCACCGGATCGACCGCCTCATCCGCCGCCACCCGCAGCGTAATCGGCATATAGATCCGTCGCCCTTCCAGCTCGCCCTGGTGGTAAAAGCGCCCTCCCGGCAGCGTGCCCATCAGCGTTCCCACCGCTTGCAGCCGTTCGTTCGGAAACGCGATCGCCCGCCGTTGTTCATCGTGATTCTCAAGAAACCGCACAAAATTCGATTGGCGCTCCGGCATGGACGCAATGCGTTCCCGCGCGTTTGCCGCATTCGCGCTCAGCACATCGTCGTATAGCGCTTTGTCGTACGCGAACGAAAATCCCAGATCGAACAGCCGCGGCTCCGTCCCCCAGTACGCTTCCGCCAGCAATACCAGCTCGGGCGCTGCCGCGCGCGCTTCCGCCCAGAATTCCGTCTTGGGCGGCGAAGCGCCCTTCAGCAGGTGCGCCCAGCAATTCCCGAAAATATCGTTCAACTGCAGCATCGCCATGTCGCACCGGACTCCGTCGCAATGGCTCGCAATCGTGCGCAGCTCGGCGATTTGCGCCGCGCGAAATTCCGCGCTGAAATAATTCAATTGCGCCACGTCTTGCCACGGCGGGAAATACGGATCTTTGCCCAGCGCGATAAAATTCGTCCTCGGCCCGACCGTCACCGGAAAAAACAGCGACGCATTCGCTTCGAAATCCTGCTGCGATCCGCTCATATAATACTCAGGATGTTCGCGCATCCACGGATGGTCGAGCGCCGTGTGATTCCCGACGAAATCCAAAAACAACGACACTCCTCGCGCATGTAATTTCTTGCGCACCAGGTCTAGCGAGTCCCAATTTCCGATCCGCGCGTCCGGCACGTACCCGGTCACCGCGTACGGCGAGCTGATCACATTCGTCGGCTTCCATCCGGGCAGCGCCGCGTTGTACTTCGGAAAATTCGCCGGACTTTCCAGATTAATCCGCCGCGATTCCGGGCTTCGCCGCCACACGCCCATCAGCCACACAATATCGAACCCGCGCGCCGCAATTTCGTCCCACACCGTGTCTGGCACATCGCCAAGCTGTATCGGCCGTCCCTGCCGTTCGGAAAACTTTTCGAGCCATGCCCACGTGTTGATTTCGTAGATGTGAGGATTCGCGCGCAACGGTATGCGGGATGACGACGACGGCGAGGTGGGCATCCTCCGAGCCTAGATGCCCCGTCGCCTCGATGTCAATGGAACGCGGGGACACAGCCCCGCAAATCTTCTGCACCACTGTGAACCTTTCCCGCCGCGGCGCGTCTGCTATACTCCCGCCGTCGCCGTATCCAAAATTCCGTAGCGAAGGGTTCCCGTGTTGCTCTCGAAGCGCTTTCTCGCAATTACCTTCATTTCGCTCTCCGCCGCAGCCTTGATTCCCCAAGCAAGCCTTGCCCAGTCGAATGGCACGAAGCGCAACCTCACCGTTGACGATTATTTCCGCATCAAGGAAGTCAGCGACCCGCAAATCAGTCCTGACGGAAAATGGGTCGCCTACACCGTCAAAACCGCCAGCCTGAAAGACGACAAAAATCACGAACAAGTTTGGATGGTTCGCTCCTCCGGAGGCGACGCCATCGCGCTCAGCGCCGAATTCGCTTCTTCCTCCGAGCCTCGCTGGAGCCCCGACGGAAAATATCTCGCGTTTCTCTCCGCCCGCGGCGGCGCTTCATCCGGCAAAGACGCCGACGAGGAAGGCAAGAAACAAGTCTGGCTTTTGAACATGCAAGGCGGCGAAGCGCAGCAACTCACCGACACGATCCAGGACGTAACCAGTTTCGCCTGGTCCCCCTCGAGCGAACGTCTCGTCCTCGTCTTGCAGGATCCCTCGATCGAGGAAATCGAAGCGTCGCAGAACAAAGAAAAATCCGACGCCAAAGCCAAACCGCGCCCCTGGGTCATCGACCGCCTCCACTTCAAGGAAGACGAAATCGGCTACCTCGATCGCCGCCGCACCCACCTCTACACCCTCACGCTCAGCGACCGCAAGCAAACGCAAATCACCTCCGGCGATTTCGACGACTCGGACCCAGCCTGGTCTCCCGACGGCAAGAGAATCGCATTCGCCAGCAATCGCAGCGCTCCCGACCCGGACCGCAACTTCAACGCCGACATCTGGACAGTCGCCGCCGACAACACCGATCAAGGCAAGTCCCTCGTGCAGATCACCACCGCGCCCGGCACCGAAGGCGCCCCCGCCTGGTCGCCCGACGGAAAATCGATCGCCTTCACCACCCAAATCGACGACAAGCTCTTCCAATACGCCACCATCCACATCGCCGTCGCGCCCGCCACCGCCAGCGGCCAGGTAAAAATCCTCACCCAATCGCTTGATCGCAACGCCTCCGCGCCGAAATTTTCGCCCGATGGCCAATTCGTGTACTTCATCGCCGATGACGACGCCACGCAAAACGTGCTGCGCGTGCCCGCCGCCGGCGGCGACATTACAAGGCCCATCGGCGGCCGCAAATTCGTCGATGCGTTTTCGCTCGGAAAAGACGGCAGCGTCGCCGCCTCGATCAGCGAACTTACGCATCCCGCCGAAATTTATTTCCTTCCCCCCTCCGGAGATTTGCGAAAGCTCACCAAAACCAACGATGCGCTCATGGCCGAACTCAATCTTCCCGACGTCGAATACGTCCACTTCCAGAGTCAAGACGGCACCACCGTCGCCGGCTACCTCTACAAACCGGTCGGCTACAAACCCGGCGCCCGCTATCCCACCATCCTGCGTCCTCACGGCGGCCCCGTTTGGGCCTACTACGCCGAATTCAATTTCGATCCGCAACTCTTCGCCGCGAGCGGCTACGCCGTGCTCACGCCCAACCCCCGCGGCTCCTCCGGCTACGGCCAGGATTACTGCAAAGCGATCTTCGCCGACTGGGGCAACAAAGATTTTCAAGACGACATGGCCATGGTCGATTACGCCGTCGCCCAGGGCATCGCCGATCCCGATAAGCTCGGCGTCGGCGGCTGGTCCTACGGCGGCATCTCCACAAATTTCATCATCACCCAGACCACTCGCTTCAAAGCCGCAATCTCCGGCGCGGGCGAATTTCTCTACATCACCAACTGGGGACACGATCACTACAGTCGCGATTGGGAATACGAACTCGGCCTGCCCTGGGAACATCGCGACGTCTGGGAAAAACTTTCGCCGTTCAACCGCGTGAAAAACATCACCACGCCCACCCTGATCATGGGCGGCGACAACGATTGGAACGTCCCCGTCATCAACGGCGAGCAGTTGTACCAAAGCCTGAAACGCCTCGGCGTACCCACTCTCCTCGTCGTCTATCCCGGCGAGTTCCACGAATTCAGCCGCCCTTCCTTCATTCAGGATCGCTACGAGCGCTATCTTTTCTGGTACGGACACAACGTAAAAGGCCAGGGCCCCGCGATTCCGCCCGCGGACCGCAAGCAATAGCGTTTCGCATGCCGCGCAAAAACAAAAGCGCCTCCCGCATCGATACTCGGGAGGCGCTTTCCAATCCGCCGCACTTCGAAATGCCGCGGACCTACTTCGACTGGCTGTCGATAAAGCTGCCGACGTTCGCCTTCAGCTTCGTCAAATCCTCGTTGTGCAGGTACATCATGTGTCCCGCGCCGTAATATTCGAATTGGATGTGGCTTCGAAGATCGCCCGGCAGAAACAGATGGTCCATCGTGTATTCCGTCGCGAAAAACGGCGTCGCCATATCGTAGTATCCGTTTTCCACTTGCACCTTCAGGTTTGAATTCGTCTGCAGCGCGCTGATCAAATCTCCCGCCACGTTCGGCGAACTCGGAAAACCGCCGCCGCCGTGCTTCCAGTCCCAGCTGCCGCCCGCGAGGCCGCTCAAAATTTCGTAATTCCGCTCGAACGGCACTTTCAGCTCTTCGCGGATGTAGCTGTTAAATCCCGCCGTGAACGCGCCTCGCACTCCCGTGTACGAAGGATCGTCCTCCGCGAACTCCGTCAAAATATCGTTCGTCGGCATCGTGTACCGCGAATCGTATCGTCCGCTTTGCAGCCGCTCTCCTCGTTGCAGTTCCACGCTGAACTGTCCCAGCGTCACCCGCAAATCCGCCTTCACCAGGTATTCCGGGCTTACCCCGATAAAATGCGACAGTTTCGCGGCGATCTCCGCCTTTTCCTGCGCCGTGATGTTTGTGCCCTTCATCAGCGCTTCCGCATATTCCGTCCCGGCAAACTTCCGCGCTTCGCTTAAAAACGCATCCAGGTCCGCCGGCTGTTCCTTCAGCGTCTTGTGATACGCCGCCGTCGCCGCGTAGCTCGGCACGTACAAGATGTAAGAAAGATCGTCGCCCGGGCTGAAGGAAATCGTCTCCGTGTTCAGCACCGACGAAATCAGCACGATCCCGTTCACGTACACGCCCTCGTGCGATTGCAGATAATTTCCCAGCGCGGCAGACCGGAAAGTGCCGTAGCTCTCGCCGATCAAAAACTTCGGCGAATTCCACCGGTTGTTCCGGTTCAGGTAAATCGTGATGAATTGCGCCAGCGACTTCACATCCTGCTCAACGCCCCAGAAATCCTTGTCCTGCGATTTGCCCACCGCGCGGCTGAATCCCGTTCCCACCGGATCGATAAAAACCAGATCCGTCTTATCGAGCAGGGAATTCGCATTATCTTCCAGCTTGTACGGAGCCGATCCCGTCGGCGCCGCATTCGCCGTCACCACCCGCCGCGGCCCAAACGCTCCCATGTGCAGCCACACCGACGACGACCCCGGACCTCCGTTGTAAACGAATGCAATCGGGCGCTGGCTGGCATTTTTTACGTCTGACTTCGTATAGGCCGTCGAAAATATGCTCGCCGTCGGTTCGCCCTTGTCGTCCTTCAGCAAGGTCGTGGACGCCGTCGCTTTATACGCGATCGATTGTCCGCCAATCGTGATCGTGTGATCGCTGACGAACGTTTCTTCTTTCGGCGTGCCTGCATCGGTCGCTGGTTTCGCGTCTTTCGCCTCCGCGCCCGCCTTCGCGTCTTTCGGCGGCTCCTGCGCCGCCACAATCGCGGATTGGCCGCAGAATAAGGCCGCGGCGACGGCGTACATCGCGACATACTTCTTCATAGTGTCTCCCATGAAATAATTCTGCGCCCCAATGGCAGTGGCGAAATCTTAAGCACGGGGCACGGCGAAGTCAAACGGGCTACTGCTTTTCACACGAGGGTTTCACAAACGTCAGAGTGATCTCTTTGGCCGATTCGTCCGCGCCGTCCACCGTCACCGCAGCGGCGTCGATGCGCGCCGGAATCGTGCAATTCGGATCGCTGTTGCGCTGCGCGGCTCTCTGCGGGTCCAGGTCTTCCCACGCCGAAAACGTGTACCGCGTGTTTTCGAGGATCGTGAATTCATACAGGCCTTCGCCGATTTTTTCCGCCGCCGGATTCCCGCCCTGCTCGGCTTTGCCCATCACCGTTACTTCGCCCGCCGGACGGCCGTCTTCCCACTTCAGTTGCACTTTCACGCGCCGCGTCGGATAACCGTGTTTCAATTGGATGTTGGCGCTCAGCAGTTGCTGGCCATCTTTCATCTTGATGATTTTCGTTTCGCTCGGCTCGCCCACGCCGGGATAAAAAGTCCGCGGATACGGCGAATTCGGATCCATCCGGTTCATCCGGTTAAACACCAGTATGTATTCGCCCGCGCCGATGTGATCGAACTCAAAACCCTTTGCGCTCGCGCCGCCCTGGAATCCCCACAGCCCCGGCTTCCCATCGTCATACCGGTCGGCGCGATACAGTTCCACCGACGCCAGCTTCAGCGGTTTTCCGTCCGCTCCCAGCACGCTTCCGTGAATCTTGCCGGTCGGCAGCGCGTTCACGTTGTATTCGTAGCAGGCGCCCGTCGGAATCCGGAATGGCGGCAGTCCGCCCTTCAACGTCTTCTGCGAAAACTCAAACCGCGCCGGCAGGTCCGCCGTGTACTGATATTCGCCCGCGTGCAAATCGTAAAATGTATACACGCCGTCCGGCCCCGTGCTCGAGGCGAACCGGTCATCCTTTGATCGCAGCTTCAGCTTGATGTTCGGCAGCGGATCTTCGGGATCGTCGGTCGGCTCAAGCAGCGGCGGGTCAGACCGCCGCAGCACTCCAAACACAGACGCCACGCGCTGGTGCGCCTTCATCGCCCTCAATTGCGGTATCAGCGCGCGCCCTTCGCTCGCCGGCCGCGTGCCGTTGCATTGCGTCGCAAATAGCCGGCCTTCCGTTTCTTGCTGTGTGAAGACGATGTATTGATCGCCCATCCGGAAGTTGTAGCCGCAGTCGCCGTCGTCCCCGCCCGAAAAAATGTCGATGTCCGGATTGCCGGCGCCCGCAAAACGCTCGTCGATATGAAACCGGTATCGCGTGATCGGCGTCGCGCCCTGCGAAGCCGCCGAATTCGTCGTGTCCGTCGCGTTCGCGTCGGCCGCCAGTACCTCAATTTGCGTCACCGTCCCGATAAAAACCACGTCGTCCGGTTGAAGCCCCGGGCACGTGCCAGGAGGTTCTTTCGAACACGTACAAGCGAAGAGAGCGGGGCAGCCGAACAGCACGAGCAGGAAAAATGGCGCGAGGAACCGTCGAATCATCTTCTCTATCGTACCTTGTGCCATGCGAAAAAATCGAGCGCGTCCTTCAATAAAATTGCGAACGCGTCTTGCAGGCAATCGCCTCACCCCGCGCATCAAACGCTTGCCGTGACCCGCTCGCTCCACTCCATTGGGCCGTCAGAAGCACAATCGCCGGTCGTCATCGCCTTCGGATTTGATACAATTCCGCGGTCAGGGGCTGAACGAAGTGGCACCTTCTATTGCTTTTTACCCATGGAAAAGCAAAGACCGCCGTACCACCTCTGCAACCACTTCGCGGCAAAAAAATGCGACGGCGCATGCGCTGCGCTCGCCTGACGGTTTGAGGTCCTGGCCTCTTTCGCAAATTAAGAATTTGAATCCGCAAAGGAGATTCTTGTGAAAAAGATTTTCGCACTCGTAGCAGGGGCGGTTTTCATTTTTGCTCTGCCCGCCTCCGCTCAGAATGACCAAAGCCGGCAGAACAGCACCTCGATCTATCACATCACCATGGTCGCCAAGACCATCACTGCCATCAACTACCAACACCGCAGCGGCTCCACGATGGTCAACTTCACCGGCACGCCGCTGCTTCCTTTGGCCACCGGACAAGCCAAAGTTGACAGCAAGCAAGGTTCTATCACCATCGAAACGAACTTCAAGAAACTCCAGCCCGCCCAGATGTTCGGCAAGGAATATCTCACCTACGTTCTTTGGGCCATCACTCCCGAAGGGAAAGCCTCCAACCTCGGTGAAGTTCAGCTCAACGGCACGAACAGCAAGCTGTTCTCTACCACGTCGCTCCAATCTTTCGGCATGATCGTCACCGCCGAACCGTACTTCGCCGTCAACACTCCGAGTGACGTCGTCGTCCTCGAAAACACCGTCCGCCCCGATACCCGCGGCACTTTCCAGCCGATTAGCGCGAACTACGAGTTGCTCCAGCGCGGCCAGTACACCTACGACATGTCGAAGACCGGCGACTCGATCACCACGTTGTCGCCCAAGATTCCCATCGAAGTGTACGAAGCTCGCAACGCCGTCCAGATCGCCATGGCTTCCGGTGCTGCCAAGTACGCTCCCGATGCCTTGCAGAAAGCCCAGGCATCTTTGAACCAGGCGGAAGGTCTGCTGAAAAACAAGTCCGACAAAAAACAGGTGATCACCGCGGCCCGCGAAGCGGTGCAGACCGCTGCCGACGCTCGCCAAATTTCGCTGAAGGTCGCGAACGATGAACGCATCGCCGCCGACCAGGCTGCCGCACAGGCCGCCGCCGACGCCGCGCAAGCCAAACAGCAACAGGAAGCCGCTGCCCGTCAGCAGGCCGAATTGCAAAAGCTGCAAGCCGAACGGGACGCGGCCCAGCAGGCCGCTGCCCGCGCCCAGGCTGACGCCGCCCGCATGGCCGCCGATGCCGCCCGCGCCCAGGCCGACGCCGCTGCCCGCGCTGCCGAACAGAACGAAAAGCAGGCCCAGGCCGCTGCCGCCCAAGCCGAACTCGAAAAGCAACAACTCCGCGCCGCGCTGCTCGCCCAATTCAATCGCGTTCTGCCTACCACCGACACTCCCCGCGGATTGAAAGCCAACCTCGCCGACGTTCTCTTCGCGTTCGGCAAATACGAATTGCAGCCGCCGGCCCGCGAAGCCCTCGCCAAGTTTTCCGGTATCGTCATCGCGCATCCGGGACTGCACTTGTCCGTCGAAGGCTACACCGACAGTGTAGGCACCGATGCCTTCAACCAAACGCTCTCCGAACAGCGCGCCAACGCCGTCCGCGATTATTTGATTCAGCAGGGAATTGATCCCACCTCCATCACCGCTGCGGGCTTTGGAAAAGCGAATCCCGTTGCCGGCAACGATACCGCAGCCGGCCGCCAGCAGAATCGGCGCGTGGAAATCATCATCTCCGGCGAAGTGATCGGCACGAAAATCGGTTCCGCGCCGCCCGCACAGTAGAAAATCTCGATCGCCTTCTACCGCACCGGATGAGCGGCCCTGCACCACCGCTCCTCCGGTGCTTTTTTTTCGCTTTGTCACCGGACCATGCGCGGAGATCCCTTCATCTAACACCGTTCTACGTCCGCAAAAGAAGCATGGACGGCAAACCCAATCTAGGCGAACATTTTTCCGCTTTTGCGGAGGCAGCGATGCAACTTCCTTCCATTCGTCCGAATTCTTTCGGCGCTTTTCCCAGATTCGCGCTCGCCGTGGCGGCGTTTTTCCTCTTTGTCGCAGCGTCCACGCCATGCGCGCTCGCGCAACAGCCAGCCGCCCCGGGGCCGCAAATTCCGCCTCCCGCCCTCGCGCAAAATCCTTCACCCGTGTTTCAGCCCGTCGCGCGCAAACCTCGCATCGGTCTTGTTCTCGAGGGCGGAGGAGCGCTGGGCCTCGCGCACATTGGCGTGATTCAGTGGCTCGAAGAGCACCACATCCCGATCAGCTACGTAGCCGGAACGAGCATGGGCGGATTGGTGGGCGGCGTGTACGCCACCGGGCATTCCCCGAAAGAGATTGAAACGCTCATTTCATCCATTCAGTGGGACGAAGTTCTGCAAGGCAAGATTCCATTCCAGGACTTGACCTTCCGCCGCAAACAAGACGCCGTCGATTATCCGAACTCTCTCGAATTCGGCCTGCGGCATGGCGTCCAGTTTCCCGAGGGCTTCAACTCCGGCCAGCAGGTCGGCCTGATTTTCGACAAAATCGCCTTGCCCTATTCGGAGATTCGAAACTTCAACGACCTGCCGATCCCTTTCGGTTGCGTTAGCACCGATTTACTCACCGGCAAAGAGGAAATCTTCCGCAGCGGATCGCTGGCGCTCGCGCTTCGTTCCACCATGTCGCTGCCGGGAATTTTTACCCCCGTCCGCGAGCAGGACCACATCTTCGCCGATGGCGCGCTCCTCGATAATCTGCCGGTCGATGTCGCGCAGGACATGGGCGCCGACCTGACCGTCGCCGTTCACTTGCAGGTAAAAGGTCTCGATCCGAAATCCTCGCTCTCGACCTTCACCGTTCTGGGACGTTCGCTCAGCGTCGTCATCGCCGCCAATGAATTGCGCAGCATGGAAAAAGCCGACGTCTTAATCTCGGTTCCTCTGGAGGATTACAGTTCGCTCGATTACTCGAAAGGTCCCGAAATGATTAAGGCCGGTTACGAGGCCGCTGCCGCCAAATCCGCCGTCCTCATGGCCTTTAGCGTGGACGACGATTCCTGGGCCAAATACGTCGCTCACCGCAACTCCCGCCGTCGAACCACCGTCCCCACGCCCCAATTCGTCGACGTCCAGGGCACCAGCCCCGAACTCACCGCCCTCATCCAGTCCAAGCTCAATCCGCTCGTCGGTAAGCCCGTCGATGCGCCAACTCTCGAACAGCAGCTCAACCTTCTCATCGGCTACGGCCGCTTCAACAGCCTCGGCTATAAAGTCGTTGAGAAAGACGGCAAGCAGGGACTGCTGATTACCGCCGTCGAAAAACCGTACTCGCCTCCGTCCGTTCAGCCGTTGCTTCTCCTGGACGGATCGGACTACGACAATCCGCTTTTCAGCATCGGCGCGCGCGTCACCTTTTACGACCTCGGCGGTTTCGGCCGCGAGCTCCGCAACGACATCATCCTCGGCGCTGAATACGGCGTGAGCTCCGAATACTACGTCCCGCTTCGCATCGGCAGCAATTGGTTCATCGCCCCGCGCGCCTTCGCCAACAACACCCCCTTCTACGCCTATAACAAAGACATGCTGGAAGGCGAATACCGCAACCGTCAATTCGGCGGTGAATTCGATCTCGGATACGAAATTGGCCGCGACGCCGAAATCCGCGTCGGCTACCAGCTCGGCGATCTTCACCAATCCCTGCGCATCGGCTATCCCACCCTGCCTCCCGAAGACGGCCGCGTCGGTTTCACCAAAGTTCAGTTCCTCGAAAACCGCCTCGACAACGCCGTCATCCCGCGCAACGGCATGAGTTTCGAATTCAACTGGCATTGGAACGACGCCAATCCCGGCGCCCACCAGCAATTTCCAACCGCCCGCGCGCAGTTGCGCCTTTTCAAGCAGCTCGACAAACCCTCCAGCATTTTTATGACGGCTTCCGGCGGCACCACCTTCGGATACCAGCAAACCGGCCTGCCGGTTTTCGGCCTCGGAGGCAGCCAGGAACTCGCCGCCTACGGCACCAACGAGCTGCTCACCAATCAGTTTTATTATTTTCAGGGAGGGTATTTACGAGAGGTGCTGACCTTGCCCCCGTTTCTCGGCGACAAAGTCTATGCGGTCGGAACCTACGAAATTGCCAAGCCCTTCAACCTGCCGGCCTCGGAAAACTTGCTGCTCTCCTCGCACTTGCCGATGGACGTAACCGGCGGCGTCGTCGTCAACACCATCTTCGGCCCCATCGAGGTCGGCGGCAGCGTCGGCGACACCGACCACCACCGCTTCTTCTTCCGCGTCGGCCGCATCTTCTAAACGGCGAGCCAACGATCTCCGTCCCGATCACCGTCAATGCCGTGTCTCAGCCGCAGCACAGCCGCGGCACCGCCGTGGCACTCGCCGCGTGGCCCAGCCGTGGCACAGACGCTCGCGTCTGTGTGCATCCCATTTCCAATGGGATGCAGGTTGAGCCATGTAAACCCCCCCTCCGCTCCCTCCGTTCTCCTCCGCCTCAACCCCTCGCCGCCGGCGCCGTTCAAAATCCCCAACGCCCTCCGCTCATTTCTTCTGCGTCGGACGTACCGTCGCCGTATCCTTCAGCCCCGCCTCCGATTTCTCCCACAGCCGGAATCCTCCCTTGAACGCATTATCGTTGTTCCCCATCCGCGTCCCCGGCGGCAATTCCTTCAGCTTGCGCACATTCCCGCCCCCCAGCACGATGTAATCCGCTTCCAGCGCGCTCTTCAGTTGCTCGCAAACCTTAAACACATGATGCCGCCACTTCTTTTTCCCCAGCCGCTCCAGTCCGCGAATCCCCAAATAATCCTCATACGTTTTGCCCTTGCGATAAATCAAGTGCGCCAGCTCCATCGGCTCCAGCACTCCGTTCACAATCATCGCCGACCCCAGCCCCGTGCCCAGTCCCAGAAACAACATCTTCCCGCCCTGATAGCTGCCGATCGCCTGCATACTCGCGTCGTTCACCAGCTTCACCGGGCATCCAAACGCTTTCTGAAAATCAAATCCCATCCACCCGCCGCCCAGATTATGAGGCTCCCGCAGCGGCCTCCCGTTGATCACCGGCCCCGGATATCCAATCGACACGCATGTATATTTCCAATCCCGCACCGCCTGCTTCACCTGCGTCGCCATTGCCGCCGCTGTCATCTTCGGCCCCGAAGCAAACTTCCGCGGCTCCTTCTGTCCGGTGGCCAGCATCTTCACGTGCGTGCCTCCTACGTCGATCACCAGCACCACGCGCGCCGCCGATTTTCCCTGCAAAGCTGCCATGTGAGTCCTCCCAACCTGCCCGAACTTATATCGCCGCGATACACGCCGTCAAATTGCAAGTTGCTCGCGCCCGCCAAATCCGCGCCACCCCGCGTCCCGATTCGGAAAAATCTAAAGTTGAATTGCCAGAACTCCGGCAGTACAATCGCCCCGCTTTCAGCGTTCGTAGGCTTCCACCCGCTCGGCCGCCCCTGCCCTGAACTTCGGCCGGCAGAGCCGCTCACGCCCGAAAGTGGTAGCGCAGGTACGTTTGCGAAAGTTGGGCCTCGGGATCACCTGAATTCTTGCCAATCGTAAAGGAGCTACAACGATGGACGAACTCGTGCAAATCGTGATGCAAAAAACCGGACTTCCGCAGGATAAAGCCCAGGAAATCGTCGATACCGTCGTATCGCACTTCAAATCCAATTTGCCCGCGGCCCTCAGCGGACATTTCGACAGTTGCCTCGCCGCTCTCGAATCGCCCGCCGCTGCGGGAATCTTCGAAAAGGCCAAGGCCTACGCCGCCGGCATCGCCTCGAAGCCCAGCACCCAGTCCTGATTCAATTTCGCATCACACAGGGGAGATGATCATGATCAAGCTCTGGAAGCACGCTCTCGTAACACTCGGTTGCACCACTCTGATTCTCGCGGGACTTTCGCTCTCCGCGCCCGCTGCAAAGGCGCAGTCGGCCACGCCCGATGCCGGCAGCTCGTCGAGCGGCACCGATTCCACCACCGCCGCCAAAACCAAGAAAAAGAAAAAAGCCGCGGCCGATTCGACGGCGGACGATTCATCCGCAAGCTCCACCACCACGTCCAGCAAGAAAAAGAAAGCCGCCGACGCTGCTTCCACCGACAGCTCGGCCTCCACCACCGGCTCGACCACCAAGTCGAAAAAGTCCAAGGCAGCCGCAGCCGATTCCACTGACACTTCGAAGACAGACGCGTCGAAGTCCGACACGTCGAAGTCCGGCGCTTCCTCCACCGACGCAACCACCACCAGGAAGTCGCGATCGAAGAAAGCCGCGGCCGCGGATTCCTCCACCACCGCAGCTTCCACCCCGGCCGCAGCCGGTGCCGATTCTTCGGCGACCACCACCAAGAAGTCCCGCAAGTCCAAGGCCGCAGCCGACGCAACTCCGGCCGCAGCCTCCACTCCGGCCGCTGCTTCCAGCTCCGCTCCCGCAGCGGCACCGGCGAAAACAGCAGCTCCCGCTCCCGCCCCAGCGCCTGCCGCTTCGTCTAACTCCGCAGCCGCTGCTCCTGCGGCAGCGCCGGCCGCGAAACCCGCCAAGACCACCGCTCCCGCAGCCTCCACGCAAAAAGCTCCTCCGGCGGGCAGTGGAATGGTCTGGGTCAACACGGACTCCGGCGTCTATCACAAGGAAGGTTCGCGCTATTACGGCAAGACCAAGGCCGGCAAATATATGTCCGAAGCGGACGCTCAAAAAGCCGGCTACCACGTCGCCAAGAACGGCGACTAACCAGGCTCCAGCAATCAGCACCACCTAAAGGAGAAACTCGAAATGAATCGCAATCGCTCAATCGTAGTCGCCGCACTTCTCGCCTGCGTGCTCGCCGTACTCGGCACCTTCGGCCTGCACCAGACCAAAGCGTCGTCGCTCAATCTCGCGCCGGCTCCGCAAGCCATGTCCGCCAAGCAGCCCGCTGACCTCGTGGACATCAACACCGCCACCAAAGATCAGCTCGACGCCCTGCCGGGCATCGGCGCCGTCTATTCCCAGAAAATCATCGACGGCCGCCCCTACAAAGCCAAGACCGACCTGGTGAAGAAAAACATTCTTCCGCAGGCCACCTACAACAAAATCGCCAAGCTGATCATCGCCAAGCAGCCCGCGAAGTAGTCTTTCGTTTCTCGGCCGAAAAAAGCTGAATCGAGCCGGCAAGTTTCCGAGTCCCATGGTTCGGAGGCTTGCCGGTTCTTTTTTTTGCCCGGCTGCTCCCATGAACGTAGCGCACAATTTCGGATTCGCGAGCGGGGAATCCTCCAGCGCGCGCGATCGATCTCTTCGGCGGCTCGCCTTTTGACTTCCTCAAACGCGCTGAAAAGTATCGCGCGAGCGACCGCGACTGCCGCAACATGCGCGTGCGCTCAGCAGTTGGCCAAACAAATGCTGTTAAACTTTCTTGATGACCCAAATTTCCTGTCGTGCGGTCCTGTTTGACCTCGACGGTGTCCTCGTCGATTCCACGCCCGCCGTCGAACGCGTCTGGGCCGGCTGGGCAAATGAACACGGCTTCGATCCCATGACCGTCACGCACATGGCGCACGGTCGCCCCAGTATCTCCACCATCCGCGACTTGCTCCCAAACGGCGACATCGAAGCCGAAAACCGCGAAGTCGAGCGCCGCGAAATCGCAGACGTCGTCGGCGTCGTCCCGCTTCCCGGTACGCTCGAAATTCTCGCCGCGCTTCCGCCCGACCGCTGGACGATCGTCACATCCTGCACCCGTCGCCTCGCCGAAGTTCGCCTCCGCGCCGCCGGTTTGCCCGTCCCCGCAAAAATGGTCACTTCAACCGACATCATCAGCGGCAAGCCGCATCCCGAGCCCTACCTCAAAGGCGCCGCCGCTTTGGCGATCGCGCCGTCCGATTGCATCGTCATCGAAGACGCCGCCGCCGGCATCCGCTCCGGAAAAGCCGCCGGAGCCCGCGTCATCGCCCTGCGCACCACCAGTCCCGACGATGAACTTCGCGCCGCCGGTGCCGATTGGATGGCCAAAGACTGCTCGCACATTTCCGTCGATCTCTCCCGCGGCCTCGAACCCTTTTCACTGGCGCTTCATGAGTGAAGCCGCCGTGATCGCCAAAAAGCCCCGCGCGCCGGGCCCGAAAGCCCGCTTCCTGCTTGGCCACACCTTCGAACTCGCCCGCAACTCCATGAAATTCCTGAATTCCTGCTCGCGCGAATATGGCGACGTCGTCCGCCTCCGCGTCTTTCACATTCCCGTCTGCATCCTCGCCAACCCCCGCGACATTGAAAACGTCCTCGCCAAAAACTCCGCCAATTTCCTGAAGTCTCGCGACTACCGCGCCATGAAATCCGTTCTCGGCAACGGCTTGCTCACCAGCGAAGGCGCCTTCTGGCAGAAACAACGCAAGCTCGTCCAGCCCGCCTTCCGCCACGAAAATATCGAGCTCTACGCCCAGACCATGGTCGCCGCCACCTCCAAAATGCTGGACGGTTGGCGCGACGGCGAAACGCGCGACATTCACGCCGACTTCATGAGCCTCACCCTCGAAATCGTCGCCAAAGCCTTGTTCGGCTCCGAAGTCACCGGCAGCGCGGGTGACGTCGGCAAAGCCCTCGGCGTCCTGATGGAGCAGTTCATGGGGCAGGCCGGACTCGCGTTTCTCCTGCCCGAAAGTCTTCCGCTACCGAGCTCCATCCGTTTCAAGCGCGCCATCCGCAAGCTCGACAAAATTATTTACGCCATCATCAACCAGCGCCGCGCCGAGCGTCTGGAGCAACGCGTCGCATCCAAAGACTTGCTCGAAATGTTGCTGCTCTCGCAGGACGATGAAGGCTCGCAGATGAGCGACGAGCAGCTTCGCGACGAAGTGATGACCTTGTTCCTCGCCGGGCACGAAACCACCGCCAACGCGCTTTCCTGGACGTGGTATTTGCTCGCCCAAAATCCCGAGGTCACCGAAAAACTCTGCGCCGAACTGGATTCCGTCCTCGCCGGGCGCGCGCCCACCGCCGCCGATTCCCAGCGCCTGCCCTACACCGAAATGGTCATGAAAGAATCGATGCGCCTCTATCCTCCCGCATGGGCCGTTGGACGCCAGGCCATTGCCCCCTTCGAAGCCGGCGGCTACGAATTTCCGGCCGGCACCAGCATCGCCATCCTCCAGTGGACCACCCAGCGCGACCCGCGCTTTTTCGCCGACCCCGAAGTTTTCGATCCCGAGCGCTGGTCCCCCGAAGGCGCGCGTTACCGCGTCCTTCCGCGCTTCGCCTATTTCCCCTTCGGCGGCGGCCCCAGAGTCTGCGTCGGCGCCGGCTTCGCCATGATGGAAGCCATCCTCCTGCTGGCCACCACCGCCCAGCGCTTCCGCATGACCGTAGCCCCCAAACAAAAAGTCCGCATGCTCCCGAGCGTCACCCTCCGCCCCAAGCACGGCATCAAAATGATTCTTCATTCCCGCTAAGTACACATGGAGTTGTCAACCGACTGAAAGCAATGATCCGCATTTGTACCGTACGCAAAGATTTATCGCCCGCCACACCGGCCCGCTCTCCGATTCAACTCTTGGACGCGCGGTAGCCGATCTAGCTACAATTCTGAACGCTCGGGTTCGTTGCCTGTAGATTGTGCGCAGTTCTGTGTCATTCCACTCAGCGTTACTGACATCGCATTTCATTTCATTTTCTTATCCGACGCCCGGTCGCCATCCAGTCGCGGGTTCAGTCTTGGTGATACCAGAGAAAACTAATGACAATATGCATTATGTTCATTAGCCATGGCTAGTAAAGCTTGTTTAAAGAGTAGGATAGGAGTTGACGGAACTAATGGACAAAGCTATCATTAGTAGTAAGCGGCATGTCGGAAAGACGGCCGTTGAGGCGGGGGAAATGGGCCAAGATAGGAAAATGGAATTGAATGAGATGTCGGTAAGACTTCTGGGAATGATAGCCGTAAAGGGGCTGCCTCAAGTTAATCAGATTGCGGTATTGAGCCGTGTGGGGTTTAGCCCAAAAGAAATCGCCGAAGTGTTAGGAACAACGCCGAATACCGTGCGGGTTTCATTGGTTGGAATCCGAAAAAACGAAAAACAGGGCAAACGAATAGGACTTTCACAAAAGGAGGAATAGCAGATGGCTCGTGATAGGGAAAGCAAAGAAATCGAAAAGGTCGGCGACATTCTAAAAGACTTGCTAATTACTACGTTGGGGGCGGCTGGTGTCAAACAGACTGAAATACGCAAAATCGTAGGGTGTGACATGGGTCGCGTAAATAGGATCGTAAAGCACATCCGGCGGGGAGAATAGTGTGAAAAAGATCAAGCGGCAGGTACGAACAACAGATTCGAACAGTGAGATCAGCGACAAGCTCGATTCCATGGTGCGACTGCTCCAAGATACCTTTATTTTCCAAGCTCTCCGATCTGGCGTCGGAAGAGAGAGTATTCGCAAAATGCTCGGCGTTCACCCTACTCGCATAAGCAAA
This sequence comes from uncultured Acidobacteriota bacterium, assembly GCA_963785585.1. Taxonomy (GTDB): domain Bacteria; phylum Acidobacteriota; class Terriglobia; order Acidiferrales; family UBA7541; genus Palsa-295. Next base: position 2,480,506 of record CAWAVW010000004.1, on the reverse strand, counting down.
ATTAATCAGGGTTTGAGAAAGAACAATCTAAAGTGAGGCCCGGTGCGGGACCGACCCTTCGGAGGAGACCATGGACGATAAACTTATGAAAGAGCTCCGCCAAATTCGCAACTTACTCATCGTTATCGCTCTGAAATTAGACGCAACTACGGTAGAGGTGGGCACGGCGACCGGCATTGGAGCTTCGAACGTGAGCGCGTTAGTTCCGCAGCGACCGCGAAAAGTTGGGAAAGCTAGGGCGAAGGGCCGCAAATGATCCAGCAGGTCTCGGACACGGCTTCTAATCGAAAGGACCAGATTGCGAATTTTGCGGAAATCCTACGCAATGCCCCCGCTCGTCAGAAGATTTTCGAAGCGGTATACCGCGGAAAGAAGCGAGGGAAAACGGTATTAGAAGTTTCTGACGCCACACCACCGTTCTCGACAAAGCGGGTAACGATGATTGGCAAGTCGCTCGTCCGAGAGAAACTGTTTGAGCAATCTCGAGAACGAATCGACGGGCGCGTTCAGACGGTATATAACAAAATCGAATTCGTTGCGTCGAACAAACAGAAGATTTTGAGCTTGGCACGAAACAGAAAGAGCCTCGAATCGTACCCGACTAAAAGCAATCCTAACGGAGCACGCAGCTCAGTTGTCAAGATACGGGTTCCGTTCACCGTTAAAGTGAAGTTCGTCACGATTGATGATGTTAACCAGTTCTGGAAGGTCAAAAAAGTAAAGAACTTGCCCAATGCGTTGGCCCCGAAGAGACTTTCGGAACGAGCAGTAAAGCGTGGCATATTGCGGTTGCTCCAAGAGTTGAAACTTCCGAAAGACTGGGGCGGCGAGACGAACGACATCTTTACTGCGAAATTAAAGATATCGGGGCGTCGCAGACGTGCCGCGTTTGCCTTGAAAGGTCCCGCCAAGACGGGTGTGCTAGTTCCAGCCAAAATGGGAAAGAACGGAGATCAAATACAGCGATTGTTAAGTTCTCCAGCGGATACTTTTTTTGTGCAGTATGAAGGAGAAATCGCCGAGAGCGTAACTACTCTGATGGAGCAGCTAGCCAAGGCGCGCGCCATTCTGGGCGGCGAAGTGGCCTTTGGGATTATCGATCGTGACGATACGTATCGGCTTAGAATTGCGTATCCAAAGTTCTTCCTGTCCGGTAACTCTTAGATCCAATCGCCCATTGGGACATTGCTGCCCTGAATTCGCTCTTTCGGCGGCGCCATATCAGCCTAGAAATCGGAGATCCAAGCCGTAAATTCCTCCGAATCAATTCGCTGCATCCCCCAAAAATCCCTTGCCATCTAGTTATACTTATGTTATCATCGACATGAGTACCCCTAAAAGAGGGACAGGACAGCTATGCGCGACGCCGGAAGACTGAGATCGCCTCAATCATCCGGCGCCCAACCCCGTCCCGCCCCACCCTACTCGAATCCGCGTACACCCGCCCGACTCTCCGCCCCTCTCCCAATTTCTAATCGTCACACTTTTGTGGCACAGACAATCTGTCTGTGGCCCGCGCCGGCGGGCGGTTTCGCATTTCGTGGCACGGGCTTGCGGCCCCTCCAAGCGGAATTCCGCTTGGAGAATCGTGCCTGTGGCGTCCCGCCAAGGCGGGACGCGCCTTCGCCTAGGATTGCCTTCGTAACGGCGGGCTTCACGCCCGCCAGCCTTTCTTGCCCGCGTACACCCGCCCGACTCTCCGCCCCTCTCCCAATTTCTAATCGGCATACTCCGCGATTAGAATTCGTCGTAACTCACACAAAACACTCACCCGACCTCATTTCTAATCGACACAAATTCGCATTCCTCTCCGCACTCTCCGTGACCTCTCTCCGCCCTTCCTCTGTGCCCTCTGTGTTTCAATCTTTCCGCGATTCATCCGCAACCCGCATCCGTACCGTCCGCAAAACCGCATCCGTAAACACCGCAGAAATCCGTTTCCCAATATTAGAATCGAACGTAAACCACAGAAAACAAACGCCAAAACATTTTCTAATCGCAACTAAATTTGCGATTAGAACTCCCCGAATAACCGAATCACACCCGCACAATCCGATGGCAAATTCAGGCGTGCTTCGCGGATTACGCGGTTCGGGCGTCGGCGTCAAAAAGCGGCGCTTCGCCCAATTCGTTCCGCAGATCGTCCAGCGCCTCAACGTACTTCATGATCAGCTGAGGGTCTGCGTTCTGTTTGCTCGCAAGGATGTTCTGCACGGTTTGATGGATTCCGCGCACCACGGCGGTTTTTCGAATGATTCGCTGTTGGCGCTTCTCAATTTCCGCTTCGGTCGCGTCGAACTCCACCTCGTCCGCTGAAAAGCACGCCCGGACGGCCACACAGTAGCGGCCCGGCTCCAGCCGCTCGCCCGGACGCGGGCTTACGATCTCGCCGGTCGCGCCCCACTTTTTCACATACACCTTGTCGCCTACAGCCAATGGCTTTTTTTCATTTGTCATTTTCGTTGTTGTTCAGCCTTCACCGCTATGGGATTGAGGAAAATGGGGTGAGCGACGGGGTTTGAACCCGCGACCCTCGGTGCCACAGGCGGCTCTTCAGCCGCCGTCCTCGTTGCTGTCAATAGTTTACGCCTGAATTGTTTGGCGTCCGTTGGTGGATTTGGGCTGGTTCGGGTGCGATTGTGCAGTGCTCTGTGCAGTAATCTCGAGACCGGCGCCCGTTCGCTCGTTGACGCGCACAGCGAGTGCACGGCCTGTGTCGTCCATCAAACGTTCCAGCAGGAATTTATGCATCGAACTCGGAACCGAGCGCAGGACGCGATCGCTCGGCCAACGCGGAGTCTCGGGAAGCCCCGACGCCGCGCCAACCGTTTACGGCGCAGGGCAGCATCGACGGCAGTTCTGCGCGCCCATGGCGCCCGCACGACCGCCAGACGACCTGTTCGGTCCTGGAGCGCCGAAGGGCAAGGAAGAGTTGTATCGAAGGCATCCGGGAGATCCGGAGCCGACGTATCGAAGGAGTTGACTTGCGAATGGCAATGCGAGGAACGGAAAGAGGAACGAGTCATGAGGCAGGAGCGTCGTCTGAAATTGTGCGCGGAGCAAGGGGCGGGTCGTCCGGGCCGAGATCAGCGTTTCAACTAGTTCCACATCGCGATGGAGTATGCGCTACGCACCCTTTGCGAATTCCGCAAAGGATGCGGCACCCGAAAATTCAACGGCGGCATCTCGGAAGGGTGCGCCACCCGCCGAGCTGGCTGCACGAGCCAAATGTCAGTGGTCGGAGTTCGACGTACAGATTCGCCCCGCAGCTGTGACTTGTGACGGTGTCGAGCGGAGCAACGATGCGAACGGAAAATTCGTCAATCGATTGAACATTGGGACGACTGGTAGCCACGTATCATCGGTTGTCGGGTTTCCATCACCAGTCAAAGACCTCACGGTTGAATCAGTCTTGATTAGCTTACCGTCCTGAACTTTATAGACTTCATCGACTGAACGATCGCCAGGAATAATGTTGATCTTCCTTGTCAGCGCGTTGACTGTGCCATCTTTGGCGAAACTGTAGTGATCGAAAACCATCCAATCTCCAGCTTCATCCCCTTGGGTGATGTCGATCGAATGCACATTCCCGTTTATCGATTCAGAAACTGCCACCCTCGAGGCGCCAGTCTTTTGGATATCCGACTTCCATATCGATTCGTCGGCGTATACACAGGATTTCCCGTTCTCTGAATCCATTAGTACGAATAGCTTGCCGCTCTGAGCTTGGCTTGAGTGTCCAGGACCGGGACCCTGCAATTGAAGGACGATGAAAGCGAGAATTGTAACCGACGTTTGTCTCATCACGAGCCTCCGCACGCCGCTACCATTGCCGGATCTGCGCTAGTTCCAGCCGGAGGGAGTTGAAAGTGGGCGGGTGGCCCACCCTTTCGCCTCACCGTTTTGGATGTTTCGGGTGCCGCATTCTTTGTCCGCCCCGGCGGACAAAGGGTGCGTAACGTGAACATCATCACTCCCTCGAACAAACTCGAACGGCGATATGGGTACCGCCACGTCCATACTCATCACCCACAGCCTCTAGGCGGTGCTTGCTCCAACGATTTCGGGTAGCTCTCAATTCGAAACTCGCACCCTTTTCGAAAGCCGCAAAGGATGCGGCACCCCAAAATTCAGCGGCGGCATCTCGGAAGGGTGCGCCCTCGCCACCCGCCAAGCCAGGATGATAGGGCTTCCGGACGAAAAACCAAAATGAAGGTTTGAAGAAGCGGAACGCCCGGAGGGGATCGAACCCCCGACCCGCTTCTTAGAAGGTGGATCGTACAAAACTCTAAGCGCCGCTTCTCGTGTAGTTTGCAGGGCAGCGCGTCATTTATCTCGTTCTTGAATAGGACCGAAGATGGACGGAAACGAGCCCTTCGGTTAGCAACCACTTGCATAACTTGATCGAGATTTTCTGGAGAGGTAGTTTTCCGAGTGGTTAGGCTTGTTACTTTGAGTTTAACGATAACGTTCCTTGATTTTTCATCACATAGATTAGTTTCGGAAGGGCAAATCGGAGGATAAATAGCGCGAATAACGCTAGTGTCCCGTACTTGAAGCAAGTCAGTAGATGACCCAACTGGTCCGAAGCCGCGATGTTCGAATTTCCCAACATCCGCGACGCATAGAACGCACCAAGACAGCCGACTACAGCACCAAATATAAATACGATTGCTTGACAGAGCTTGCGAATTCTAACCGGGATCTCTAGATTCTGAGAATCCGGAAACCCAGCGATCCAAAAGAGAAAGAATGCGAGAAAAAACCCACCAGCGGACGCGTAGTGGGCGTTATTTGCGGTCGTGGGATTTCTTAGCGAACTTTGCGCAATCGACTCAACGTTGCTCGCAAAAACCACGGTTAGAAGCCCCGGCACGAGCGTCCAAATCACGGTCTGGATCGTAAGCTTCGCCTGCCCTGACAAAATTCCGCATATTACTAGGATTGTCAGGAACATTCCCGGACCTGTTATCCGGTCGCCGGCCGTAGATCGGACGTAGAACCAATAAAATCCAACTAAACTCAGACCGATCACGGATGTCCATTTGGCCAAAATCGGCGAATTTTTCATTGTGATGGCGGCCCAAAGTTTTGCTGGTAACACTTCGCGATCGTTGAGCCCGCTGCTATCGTACCGGTCGCGATAATCCCGTAAAACAATCTTGCTCGGCGGGTGGCCCACCCTCCCGCCTCACAGCTTTGGATGTTTCGGGTGCGGCACCCGAAAATTCCACTGCCAACCCAAATCAACCTCAACGCCATCTGCCGCAGCGGCATCATCGCGCTTCGCCATGCTTCGGCACACCGCAGCCCTTGACCGGATACGGATACCATATGGTGGCCCACCCGCCCAATGGCTTTTTTCATTTGTCATTTTCGTGGTTGTTCAGCCTTAACCGCTATGGAATTGAGAAAATTGGGGTGAGCGACGGGGTTTGAACCCGCGACCCTCGGTGCCACAGACCGATGCTCTACCAGCTGAGCTACGCTCACCACAGGACAACTTGCAGGAACTTCATTTTACACCAATTGCGACGAGCCGCAACGGGAACTGTCCCGCGCCTCGCCGTCGGAAATCGCTCTCGTACAAACGCAATCGCGCGAATTTCGTACATGGGAAATGCCTGAAAGATTTCCGAAACGCGAATGGTGTGTCCATGCGTCTAAGGTTTGACGGCATAATGGGTTGAACGTCATGTCTGCGGTTTCCCCGTAACTTTCGGGCGCAACCTTCGGTATACATTCCATTTGGAATTTTGATGAGGAGTCCGGGCGATGCGTACGTCGAATTGTAAGATCGGCCGAAGAATCGGTGCGCGGGCATCCGTCGCGGCAATTTTGGCGTTGATGGTAACGATGGCAGCCGTCGCGATGGCGATCACGCCCATCGCCGCATTTGCGCAGAGTGCGGACGCGTCGAGTGCGCCACAAGTGCCCGTCTCGCAAAAAGTGGGAACTGTGAAGGCCATCGACGGGAACACTATTACGTTGACGCCCGATGGCGGCGGCGACGTTACCGTCACGGTGCAGGACACAACCAAAGTGCTGCGCGTCGCGCCGGGTTCCAAGGACTTGAAGTCGGCGGTCGCCATGTCATTGACCGATCTGAAGCCGGGCGATCGCGTGCTTGTACGCGGCCGAGTGGCGGCGGACGCGAAAGTCTTTCCCGCGTCGATCGTCGTGGCGATGAAAGCCGAAGATGTGAAAGCGAAGCAAGCGCGCGAACTGGCGGATTGGCAAACGCGCGGCACCGGCGGGATGATCAGCGCGGTCGATCCGGCGGCGGGAACGATCACGATTTCAACCGTAACCGCGGCGGGCCCGAAGAAAGTGACGGTGCAAACCACGAAGGCGACGATTTTGCGGCGTTATGCGCCGGGCTCGGTGAAGTTTGACGACGCCAAGCCCTCCACGTTTGACGCCGTGAAGCCGGGCGATCAATTGCGCGCGCGCGGAACGAAAAGCGCCGATGGCGCGACGTTCGATGCCGATGAGATTATCACCGGCTCGTTCCGCAATATCGCGGGCCTCGTGGCCGCCGTCGATCCGGCTACGAACACAATCACGCTGACGGATTTGGCGACCAAAAAGCCGCTCGCCGTGAAAGTGACGGACCAGACCCAACTGAAAAAGCTCGACCCGCAAATGGCGCAAATGATTGCGTTTCGATTGAAAGCCGGCGCGGCGGGCCCGAGCGCAACCGGCGCAGCGGCGACAGCGGGTTCGCCGGGAGCGCCCGCAGGCAGCGCGCCGAGCGGTGCGCCGAGCGGAGCATCTGGCGGAAGCGGTGCGGCGAATTCGGGGAATGGCCCTGGCGGAAATTACGGGGGCGGGCAACGCGGACCCGGTGGCGCTGCCGGCGGACGCGGCGGAGATTTTCAGTCGATCGTCAACCGCCTGCCGCAATCGGCGCTTACGGACTACGCAAAGGGCGACGCCGTGATGGTCGTGGCCACGTCAGGCGCTGACGACAGCTCGGTGACGGCGATCACATTGCTCGGCGGAGTGGATCCGATTTTGGCCGCGGCGCCTCCGGGCGCTTCGGCGGCAAGCCAGGCGGCTTTGCTTTCACCGTGGAATCTTGGCGGCGGCGGAGTGGCGGACGCAGGCGGCAGCCAATAACGACCGGCGGCACCGCATCATGAATTGAATCCAGGAAATAATCCAGGAGAGGGAATGAAATTCTGGGCAATTGAAGTGATTATTCGTGTAGCAATTTTGGCACTTTTTGGCGCTTTATGCGGCGCGAGCGCTCAGGGCCAGGCGGCGACGGGCGCCATTCACGGGCAGGTGCTCGATCCTTCGGGCGCGGCGGTGGCGGGAGCGTCGGTGATCGTGACTACTCCGGACGCGCAGACCCTCGGAGCGGTAGCGAATCAACAGGGCGCGTTTGACGTGAAGGGATTGGCGGCCGGCACATATAAGGTTGAGGTCATCGCCAAGGGATTTACGGTTTACACCAACGCTGCGGTCGTCGTGACCGCGGGCCAAACCCAACAACTGAAAATTGCGCTCGAAATTGAAGTGGAGCAGCAGCAAGTGGTGGTAACCGATTCGCCGGTCGCCGTGGATGTGGCGCCGACCAACAACGCCGGCGCTGTGACGTTGAGCGGAAAAGATTTGGATGCGTTGCCGGATGATCCGGACGAACTGCAGACCGACCTCGAGGCCCTGGCCGGACCCTCCGCCGGTCCGAACGGCGGACAATTCTACATCGACGGATTTACGGCCGGGCAATTGCCGCCGAAGTCGGCGATCCGCGAGATTCGCATCAACTCGAATCCGTTTTCCGCGCAGTACGACAAAGTGGGCTACGGCCGCATTGAGATTTTCACCAAGCCCGGAACCGACAAGTGGCACGGCCAGGTTTCGGTCAACGCCAACGCCTCCGGACTGAACTCGAAGAATCCGTTTTTCAATCCCAACACCGCGACCGAACCCTATCCGAGCTACTACTCGACGCAGTACAGCGGAAATATCGGCGGCCCGCTCAGCAAAAACGCGTCATTTTTTATTTCCAGTGACATTCGCGACATCAACGACCTTTCGATCATCAACGCGCAAATTTTGAATTCGGCGAATCAGCCGGTGCCGTTCAGCCAGGCCGTGCCCGATCCCAAGCGCCGCTACAACGTCGCGCCGAAACTGGACTACCAGCTAGGGAAGAACAACACACTCTCGATCCGCTATCAGTACTACCGCAACACCGAAAATAACGACGGGATCGGCGGATTCACGCTGGCCAGCCAGGCCTACAACACGATCAGCACGGAGCACACCCTGCAGGTCAGCGACACGCAGATTTTTGGCACGAAGATCGTCAACGAAACGCGCTTCCAGTACGTGCATGACGGAAGCAGCCAGGTGGCGCAAAGTGACGATCCCAGCGTGAGCGTGCCGCTGTATTTCAATGGCGGCGGCAGCCCCGAAGGAAATCAGTTCGAGCAGACTAACCGGTACGAATTCCAGAATTACACCTCGGTGCAGTTCACCAATCACACGCTGAAGTTTGGAGGGCGGCTGCGCGGCGTGACGGACCATCTGGATTCCAGCGGAGGATTCAACGGTTCGTATTACTTTTCGACGATTCAGGATTTTGAGAATAACGTCGCGGCGCAATTCACGGTCACTTCGAGTCCCTACAATCCCGCGAACCCGGGCCTGCTGCCAAATCCATTTTCGAACGTCTCGCAAGTGGACGTGGGCGTGTATGCCGAAGACGACTGGAAAGTGCGTCCGAACATCACGCTCAGTTACGGTCTGCGGCTCGAATCGCAAAATAACCTGAGCGACCACCTCGATTGGGCGCCGCGGCTGGGATTTGCGTGGGGAATCGGAGGCGGCGGGAAGTCCGCTCCGAAGACGGTGATCCGCGCGGGATTCGGAATTTTCTACGACCGCTTCGGCGAGAACGACGTTTTGATCCAGGACCGCCTCAACGGCGTAAACCTCGGCGAATTCGTGGCCACCAATGTGACGTATTTGGCGCCGCCGCCGCTCGTTCCCAGCGCGACGGTACTAGCGACGAATTATGCGGCGAACAACCGGCTCAAGGCGCCGGGCACGGCGCAGACAGCCGTGAGCCTGGAACGGCAACTGACGAAGTACGCGAATCTGAATATTTCGTATCTAAACACGCGCGGATGGGATCAGTATTTGACCAACAACATCAATACGCCGACGAATCCGCAGGACTTTTTTCCGTACTACTTGAATCCGCAACTGGCCACGCGACCGGTGGCCGATTCGAATATTTATCAGTTTCAATCCGAGGGCGTCTTCCGGCAGAACCAACTGTTCGTGCAAACCACCGTGCGCGCGGGCGCCAAGGTAACCATGTTCGCGTATTACAACTTGAACTACGCCAAGAGCGACACGTCTGGAATCAACAGCTTTCCGTCGAACCCCTTCAATATTGCGGAAGACTACGGGCGAGCGTCGTTCGACATTCGCAATCGGTTCTTTTTGGGCGGGTCGATCGGACTGCCCAAGGGATTCCGGTTGAGTCCGTTCATGATTGCCACCTCGGGCGTGCCGTACAACATCACCTTGAGCCAGGATCTTATCGGTAGCTCGCAATTTAACCAGCGGCCTGCTTTGACGACCGCTCCGTCGGGCGGGTCGGTGATCAACGTGCCGGGATTCGGAAATTTCGAGACGCTCCCGTCGATCAACGATGAGATTCCCGTGAATACGCTTACGAGCGAAGGGCGGTTCACTCTGAATTTGCGGCTGAGCAAGACGTTTGGATTTGGACGCGACACGAAAACCCAGAATGGCGCAGGCGCGGGCCAAGGGGGACCTCCGGGAGGGCGCGGCGGCGGTGGTGGCCGAGGCGGAAGTCCCTTTGGCGGCGGCCCGGGATTTGGCGGCGGCAGCGATACCACGCGGCGCTACAGTTTGACGTTCAGCGTAAATGCGCGGAACGTATTCAACAATGTGAACCTCGGCGTACCGTCGGCGGTCCTCAATCCTCCGGCAACGGCGGGCGGAAACGCCTCGTACTCTACCGCGTTTTTTGGCATTGCGAATGGACTGGCGGGCGGGCCGTTTTCTTCAGCAGCGTCGAACCGGCAGATTTATTTGCAAGCGTCGTTTTCGTTCTAGCCAAAACGGCGTTGCGGCGATGCCCGCTTACTCGGCGGCGGGCATCACCAGTTTTTCCACCACCGGCACGGGCAATGGACCTTCGTCGAGGACGCGATCGTGAAATTTCAGTAGATCGAAATTCTTTCCCGCGGCCGCCTGATAGTTCTTGCGCAGCGCAAACCACTCCCGAATTCCAACGTAGTAGGTCGGCAACTGCGTGGAGCTCAGCTTCACGCGCAGCAGCTTGCCGTCCGCCTCAGCCTGCGTCTGAAACGCATCATTCATCATCAGTTCGAGCGCCTGCCGGTCGGCCATGTCCATGGTGTGCATCTTGATGTCGAGAATCGCGTTCGAAATGACGCGCAGGCGAATCTTGCGCATCACCAGGCGGAACTTCGGATCGTTGTCGAGAAAGCCCTCGTCCATCATCACTTGGGCGATGTACTCGGCCCATCCTTCCACATAGGCGCCATTGCCGTAGAGCGAACGCAGCAAGCGGCGCCGTTCGGGCTGGATATTGTTCAGGTGTTCGAACTGAATGTAATGGCCGGGAAGCGCTTCGTGGATGCTCAGCCATTGCAGCGCGTAATTGTTGTATTCCCGAAGTTTCGATTCGGCTTTCGCGTCGCTCATTTTTGGATCGATGGGAGTTACCCAGTATTCGGCTTCGGCCTGCGGTTCGAGCGGCGGGGCGCTGTGAAAGCCGGCGACGGAATAGATGCCTCGCATGAAAACGGGCGTGGCGACGACTTTCAGATTGTCTCGCGAGCTCAGCGAGACGATTTTCTTTTCGCGGATGAATTGCGTGTTGCCGGCAAGATCGGCCTGAATCGTTTGCATGAGCTGGTCGCGCTGGGGATGAGCGTCTGAAATTCTGGCGAGCACTTCGCTGATGATTCTATTCTGGCGGTCGTGTTCGCTCAGCTCGGAGTGATCGCTATCGCCCGGATACATTTGTGCGTGCATCGGAATGGCGAGCGTGAGCATTTCCGCGCGGACTTCCTTTAATTCCCGTTCAGCGTCGGCGAGCACTTGTTCGGGCGTGACGTCTGTTTCCATCACCAGGCGGAATTTTTCGTCGTAGAGGCGCTTTCCCAGTCGCCAGGAAGCAGCAGACGGGCGAGCCCCGAGACCGTTGTGCAGCCATGCCGAGTAAGCCTTCAGGGAAGCGATCGAAACGGGCGCGACTTCTTCGTAGCGAGATTGCAACTCAGAGCCGCGCGGAATTTGCTGCTTAATCGTGGTCTGGATGAGATCGATGTTGCCGTCGTTCTCTTCGATGGCCGTTTTGATCCATGTCGGGTCGGCGTCCACCAGGTACGGTTGCACTTGGGTGAGCAGGCGAGGAATTTGGCTGACGCGATCAAGGACGTGGCCGAGGCGGACTTCCAGCGGTGCGTATTCCTGGGTCAACGGAAGGAACAGCGCGTTGCCGATTAATTCAACGGCCACCGTGGGGTTGTGTTTGTAACTTTGAATTTTGTCGAACTCGAGCAGGTTTTGGGCGATCTGGTCGTCAATCAATTGCCAGTCGGCGGCGTCTTCCGCGGCGAGCGTGGATCGCGGCGTTTCGTTGTGGAATCGCTCGCGCCATCCCGCGTAGAACGCTCGCTGTTTGGCGATGCCCTCGAGGCTCACGTCGTCCAGCAGCGAATCGAGCGCGACGGTCTGGCCGGTCTTCGAATCAACGTAGGAATGGTATCCGGCCGAAGAAGCCGCGACCGGAGAGAGCACGAGCGAGTCTTTCATAAACTGATCGCTCAGCGCCGCGAATTTCGCGGAAGCGTCGAGACTTGCGTTTTGTGGGTGGAGGCGTGAAGTCATAGTCAGCGGCGATGCCAGGAGCGCGGCGATGAACGTCGAGACGAGAAAGATTGTAAGGCGAGATGGCATCGCGTTTCCTTTTGGCTTATGCGACGCGCAGGCGCAACGTCTCGGCGCGGCGCGCCATCCGTAAGCGTTACACTGGACGGCGAAATGGAATGGGCGCGCTGGGCTTGCGGCGCGAGTAGCGGCGAAGGCGCGAACGGGCTTGCTCGGCCCACGGGCCGCTGGGCGCGAACTTCAAATAGAGTTCCCACTGGGTGCGAGCGGCGGTGCGCTTGCGGCGCTTTTCGTAGGCCAGCGCCAGATTGAAATGGACGTCCGCATGGGCGGGCATGGCGCGAGCGGCGCGTTCCAGATGTTCGATGGCTTCGTCGAATTCGCCAAGCTCTTCGAGCGTGCATCCCAGGTTGTAGCGCGAGATTCCGTTGAGCGGATCGATCTGTACGGCGGAAAGAAAAGCGGCGCGCGCGTCGGAAAGGTGGCCCAGCTGGTAATAGGCGACGCCCAGATTGATGTGAGCTTCGATCCAATGCGGCGCGAGTTCGACGACGCGCTGATAGTTTTCAATGGCGCGTGGAAGCGTGTCGATGCGGTCTTCGCAGTCGAGCGCCGACTGGAAAAAGTCCTCGGGAGTGGGCCCGGCCATGGCGTGCAACTTTGCCGGCTCGATGGGCATGTCGAACGGGAAAGCCCACTGCCGCAGAAACGGATTGAAAGGGCGCTCGGACCCGGGAGGCACAACGTGGACTTCACGCCCGAGCTCGACAAGGCGAAGCTCTTGCACGGGAACCGAAGCGGTGGAGAACTGCGACTCGATGAGTTTGATCGCGCGACGGACGCGGCGGGCGGGAACGTGGCTTTGGGTGAGTTTTTGAATGGCGCGCAGGGCGAGAAGATCGCCGAAGCTGTAAAAGCGCTCGCCCCAACGGGCTTGCGGTCTTACCAGGCGCAGACGTTCCCAGTAGCGGAGACGGCTCGGCTCAAGTCCTAGAATGCGTCCGACTTCTTTGCGCGTATAACGCTGCGACAATCCGGAAGTCCCCCGCGACCGCCATCGATTATGCACTGCGACGAAATTTGTGCAAGAGGGTCCACGCGCGCCAACCGTAGCCGCTGTGGATATCGCGTGCGGCGGGTTTCAGACCCCGGCGCCGGCAATCTCGAGGGCGAATTCGCGTTCGAAGATTTCGTAGTCGCGGCGAACATCGCGCATGAGTGCGAGGAAGTCGGGGTGCCGTCGGAGTGTTTCAAGATGGGGATCGCGTTCAAAGGCACGGTGGTTCGGAAGTCCGGTCTCGACGCAACGCTTGAGCTCGGCAATGGCTTTGTCGGGCTTGCCGATGAGAGCATAAACGCCGGCGGCGCAGTGCAAGGCGTGGTGAAGGTGCATCACGCTGCGAGTGCTGGCGGCGGCCTCGTCGGCCAGTTGTTCGGCGCGCTTGAAATCGCCTTCGTGCGCGAGGATCAGGCCTTCGATCCCGATCAGCTGCGGCTCGCCGGGAACCATCTGCTTGGCCCTGGCGAGATGTTCGCGCGCCACGCCCAGCTGGCCGGTGTAGATCGAGGGCAAAGGCAATTGCACGTTGGCGTGGATCAACGCAGGCTCCAGATCGCGCGCTTCGCGCAAGTAAAAATCCGCCTTGGAAAAATCTCCTTCATACGTTGCGACGAATCCAAGCGTCGCGTGGGCCACGGCGAAGGGCGGATTGGCGAGGATGGCTTCCCTGGAATCGACCAAAGCGGCTTCATGAAATCCGCTATGGAACAGCACGGCGGCGCGAAACGTGCGAGCGTTGTAGCGGCTTGGATTGATGGTGATGGCGGCGTTCAGCGCCTTCATCGCGGGCCGCACCTGAAATCCGCGGGATGGCGACCATAGAAGCATTCCGCGGGCGCAAAAGGCATTGCAGTTCACCGGATCGAGTTCCAACGTGCGGGCCACGGCGTCCTCGGCACGGGCGAACCATTTGGGATCGGGATCGAGGTGCAGCCCCATCTGGCAGCAGATATTGGCGAGCACTCCCAGGGCATCCGCGAATGTCGGATCGAGGTCCACAGCGCGGTCGAGCATTTCAACGGCGGCGGCCAAGTCCATCTTGTTGTAGCACTGGGAGCGATCGATGGCGCGCATGTAGAGTTCAAAGGCCAGCGGATGGCGCGCGGCGGGTCTGGCGAACTGCGAAGACTTATCCCGCGTGCGCGGAACCAGAGCGTTGAATAGAGTGTCGGCGAGTTGGTCCTGCAGGCTGAAGAGGTCGCCCATGTCGCCATCCACTTTTGCAGAATGAAGCACGCGAGAGTCGCGAAGTCCCCAGACCTGCACGGTGACCCGAACGCGTGAGCCCATTTTTTGGATGTTGCCCTCGGCGACCAGGTCCACATCGAGCTCGCGTCCCACTTGATTCCATTCGACGTCGCCATGCGCGTACTTGATGAGGCTGCTGGTCGGGCGGACGAGCAGCGTGGGCGCCGAGCCGAGACGATTGGTGACCGCGTCGGCGAGCGCCACGGATAGAAATTTGTCGTCGGCCGCCTGGGCGCGAAGCTGGAACGGCACGACGGCAATCGACATGCGCGAATCGGGTTTTGAAACGGAAATCGGCTTGGAAGGCGAGGAAAGAGATTGCAGCGCTTGAACGATTTCGGACGCAGACGCCGGGCGGCGCTGGGGATCTTTTTCCAGGCACTTGGCGATCAATCGATCGATCGCGGTAGGCAGCTCGGGCTGCAGGGTGCTCGGCGACGGCGGAATTTCGGTGGCGATCTTATGCATCACCACGAGCGCGCTGGGTCCGGTGAAGGGCTGCTGGCCGGTTGCGGCTTCGTACAGCAGCGACCCGAAGGAAAAAATGTCCGAGCGGGAATCGACGCGTTCGCCGCGTGTTTGTTCCGGCGACATGTACGCGATGGTGCCGACGATGGTTCCCGGGCTCGTCATCGACGCGTCAACGATGGGCGATGTGTCTTCACTGATCTTCGGCAGGGTGTGATCCACCATCTTGGCGAGGCCGAAATCGAGAATCTTTGCGTGGCCTCGTGCGGTAACAAAGATGTTCGCCGGCTTGATGTCGCGATGAACGATGCCCTGGCGATGGGCACAGTCCAGGGCATCCGCGATTTCGACGGCCAGTTTCAGCAGGGTTTCCAGGTCGAGAGGGCGTCCGTCGATGCGGTCCTTCAGGGTAGCGCCCTGCAAATACTCCATGGCGATGAACGTCTGGCCGTGGTCTTCACCAATGTCGTGAACCACGCAGATGTTCGGATGATCGAGCGCGGAGGTGGCTTGCGCTTCGCGCTCGAAACGGGCACGCGTGGCGGGATCCTGCGCCACATGATCGGGCAGGAATTTCAGCGCGACGAACCGGTGGAGGCGGGCGTCTTCGGCTTTGTACACCACACCCATGCCGCCGCCACCAACGCGTTCCAGAACGCGGTAATGCGAGAAGGTTCGGCCAATCAGCGAGTCGGCGGATGCCATACGTTGGACATGTTAGGTTGCGGTACTTGGCAAGTCAACGAAGACGGTTTCCTCGCGTCCCGAAACGCCGACAGGGCTAGAGCGCTGGTAACAGTCAAGTTGGGCGGCTGGTTGACGGACGGCTGCGCCAATTTTGGCCTGGCGGGGCCAGGGGCGCGTGTCCGGAAGTGCGATAACCATAAGAGGACAGCGGGTTGCGGAGAGCTTGAGGCTTGCTAGACTTTGATAGGGAAGAGTTTGCGATTACGCAGGCTGTACACCCGCCACGATGCCTCTCGACAGCGCTGAAAGATTGCATCTGGACCGTCAAGTTACGCTGGCGCGGGTGGTGTTCGCGGCTCTGGCGCTCGCGGATTTGGTTGTCGTTTCGCGCGGCCGGCCTGAGACATGGGCCGCGCGGCTCTTGGGACTTTACTTGGCAGCCGCGGTCGGCGCGCTGCTTTACGAGAGGACAGTCGAGCCGAGCGGCTTCTGGATTTCGGTAATCTTTGATTTCCTGGCGTCGGTGCTCTTTTTTGCCATTTCGCCGGTGCTGTCGGCGTGGTGGTTTCTGTACCTGTTTATCGTTTACGCGCTCGGGGCGCAGGATAAGATGCCCGCGATGCGATTGTTTGTGGCGGCGGGCACGATCGCAACCTTTGCTGGTATTTTGTTGCGCGGCGGCCAGACGGCCGAAAATTTCGGCGTGGCCAGCCTGACGGCGTTTGGCGTGGCGGTGTCTGGCCTTGGATTGGGTTACCTGGCATCTCGCGAGCCGCAGGAACTGGAGCGGCGGCAGTTTCTGGAGAAAGTTTCAGGACTGCTGCATTTCGAGCGCGGCTTGACCGAATCGATCCGGCAGGCGCTGGGTGAGATTGCGCTTTCGTTCGGATGCGAGCAGGCGTGCCTGGCGATTCGGGACGAGGAACTGGAGCGGTTGTTCGTGTGGAAAGTTCATCCGAACGAACGCGAGCCCGGCGGTCCGGAGACTCTGGCGCTTTCGCGATCGGAAACGTTTCTGACGGACGCGTTTGAAATATCCATCTGCTGGAATTTCGCGGCAAATGCGAGCGAAGGGCCCGGACGCGGATTTGGCTGGGATCGCAGGACAGGGAGGGCGGTGCGGGCGTTGAGCGCTCCTCCGGCAGCCACGCAGCAGGAATTCGGCGCGCGTTCGTTGATGGCGGTGACGATTGAATCGGCGGGACGGCCGGCGGGACGCGTGCTGCTGGTGAACCCCAGGCCGCCACGGAAACAGTTCACAAAGGACGATTTGCGGTGGTTCGAGCATGTGGTTCGTCATGTCGGTCCGGCGCTGGAAAACATTTTTCTGATGCGGCATTTGCGGGCCCGGGCTGTGGAATCAGAGCGCAGCCGGATGTCCCGCGATCTGCACGACGGAATTTTACAGACGCTGCTGAGTTTGAATATTCAGCTGGACGTGCTCCGGCACAAGTTCCCATGGACGCCGGAGCAAGCAGGGGCGGAGCTGGCGACGTTGCAAAAGACGGTGCAACTGGAAAGCGAAGAGCTGCGGCGGATGGTGACGGAGTTGCGGCCGCTGCGCGTGGAAAGCGCGGATATGAGGGAGCTGATGGCCGGGTTTGCCGAGAGATTTCGGAATGAATCGGGGCTGGCGGTGGATTTATTCATCGAAGACCGCGATTTAAGGCTACCCGACCGCATTTGCCGCGAACTTTTCCAGATATATCGTGAGTCACTGAACAACATAAAAAAGCATGCGAAGGCTGGTCACGTCGTGGTAAAACTAGGGCAAGATGAGGCGAAAGTCTCGCTCGTCGTTGACGACAACGGCCAAGGCTTCAGCTTTTCGGGTTTGTATGCAAGTGAAGACTTGGATCGGCTGCGCTTGGGACCGATCTCAATCAAAGAAAGAACACGGAGCGTAGGGGGAACGCTAACGGTTGAGTCGAATCCCGGTCACGGGGCGCGTCTAACGGTAGAAATCCCGCTTAACTAAAAATGACGAAAGCGAAACAGGTGATTCGTATCCTGGTTGCGGACGACCATGCGATATTTCGGGATGGTCTGCGCAAGCTGCTCGAATCCGCCGACGAAATTCAGATTATTGGCGAAGCTTCCAATGGCGTGGAGTGCGTGAAGATGCTCGCCAAGCTGAAGCCGGATATTCTGCTATTGGATTTGCGCATGCCCGAGAAGGATGGACTGGGCGTGCTGGAAGAAGTGAATTTCGATTCGCTGCCGACGCGCGTGATTGTGCTGACGGCGGCGGAGGACGATCGCGACGTGGTTCGCGCCATGCGCCTGGGCGCCCGCGGCGTGGTGTTGAAGCAGTCCGCGAGCGATCTGCTGGTGAAGAGCATCCGCAAAGTGGCGGACGGCGAAATCTGGCTCGATAATCGCATGACCGCGGAAGTGATCGATGCGTTCAAGAAGTCCGCGGAATCCGGCCAGCGGCGCGAAAAGCCGCTGCTGAGCGACCGTGAAAAGGAAATCGTGCAACTGGTCGCACAGGGATTCCGCAACCGTGAAATCGGTGAAAAGCTGTTTATCAGCGAGCAGACCGTAAAGAATCACCTGCACAACATCTTCGATAAGCTGGGAGTTTCCGACCGGTTGGAACTGGCGCTGTACGCGATCCATCATCGATTGATCGATCAGACGTAAGAGCGCCGGCTGGCTAACGTCCATTGCGGCGTTTCCCGGATGCCGGATTTTTGTTTTATTTTTTCCGCGATGTCGCTTTTGCCGCTCCAAATGAGTGGAGTATTCTAGGTTCGTGGCTTCCAGTGCGAACCAGGCGACTCCCGAAATCCCTTCCGTAGCATCCGGCCCGCGCATCTATTCCCGCGAGGCGGTTCTGCTTTCCTGCTGCATCGCGCTGATCCTGCTGCTTGGCTTCACGGCATTTCTCTCGCGCATGTACCACATGAAGGTGCACACCATGGCGGATTCATGGTTCGCGCAGGGCGAAGCCAGCCTGAAGGCCGGCGATGCCGCCGCGGCCGTGGCGGAATACCGCAATGCGCTGGTGTATTCACCGGAAAAGCCGCTCTACCAACTGCATCTGGCGCAGGCGCTGGTGGCCCTGGGAGATCACGACGCGCAGGCGCAGAGCTACTTGCAGGTCTTGTGGGTGCAATCGCCGGGCAGCGGCGAAATCAATCTGGAATTGGCGCGAATCGCGGCGCGGCGAACGGACGGGTTCAACGACGCGGTTCGCTACTATCACAGCGCCGTTGACGGCGAATGGAACGACAATCCGGTTGCGACGCGCTGGCAAGTGCGACGAGAGCTTTGCGAGTTTTTGCTGGCGCACGGAGAAATCCCGCAGGCGCGGATGGAAGTGACGGCACTGGCGGACAACACCGCGGCGGGCGATTCCGCCCGTGAGCTTGTCGTCGGGCGGATGCTGTTGCAAACGCAGGACTGGTTTCGCGCGCAAACGATATTCCGGTCGCTGCTCGCCACCGATCGAGCGAACCCGAATTATCTGCTGGGAGCCGGGACGGTTGCGTTTCAACTCGGGCAGTTCGGAGTCGCTCGCGAGTATTTCGAAAAGCTGCCGCCGGAGCAACGAAACCCGCCGGATGTGGCGCACATGCTCGAGGTGTCGCGTCAAGTGCTGGCCGCGAATCCATATTTGTCGGGGCTTTCGACGACGGACCGTGTCCGGCGTGCCGAAAACGCGATAAGCGCAGCAACGGCACGCGCGCAGTCATGCCTTCAAATCAGAAGCGGAACGCCGCACTCGATCGCCGTGCAGGGCGCGCTGACGAAAATGCAGCTCAATCTGGAGCAATTTCAACGGATGCAGAGAGACTGGAGCGCGCACAACCTGGGAAGTTTTCCCGACCGGTTGGATGCGGCGATGGCAACCGTGTTTGACACCGAGAGCGCAGCGACGGTGGCTTGCGGGGAACCGGTGGGAAACGATCGAGCGCTTTGGTTGCTGGGAAAAAGCCGCGCGGGGCAAGCAAATTGAGCGCCATGCCACATGAAATGCCGGCACCGGAGAACGAGCCGGTCGTTCCGCAGTCCGAAGTGATCGAACCCGATTCGTTCCGCACGCGTTGGGAAGGATGGATGCATTCCATCTTCCAAATGCGGGAGGACCGGTTCTTCCTGTTTCTTGCGGTTTTGATCGGCGTTATGTCGGGCCTGGTGGTGGTTTGCTTCCGGATTTTTATCGAGTGGGTGCAAATTGTGCTGCTGGGGCCGTCGCTCACGCCGCCCGTGATGCGTGTGGTGCTTGCGCCGACGCTTGCCGGATTCGTGGTGGCGCTGCTGGCGATTTACGTGTTTCCGCACGTGCGCGGTAGCGGCGTGAACCAGACCAAAGCCGCAGTCTATATTTCGAATGGGTATGTTCCGTTCATCACCGTGATCGGAAAGTTTGTGACATGCGCAATTGCGATCGGCAGCGGGCAATCCCTCGGACCCGAAGATCCTTCGCTGCAAATTGGCGCCGGAATCGCGTCGTTACTGGGACGGCGACTGCGGTTATCGACGGAAAAACTTCGACTGATCGCGCCGGTAGGCGCGGCAGCGGGATTGGCGGCGGCGTTCAATGCGCCGATCTCGGCGGTGCTGTTTGTAATTGAAGAAGTGATCGGGACGTGGAGCGCAGGCGTGCTCGGCGCGGTGGTGCTGGCGGCGGTGTCCAGCGTGGTGACGATGCGCGCGTTTTTGGGCGCGGATTCGCTATTCAGCGTTCCGCCGTTTCGCGTGGCGCGGCCCGGCGAGATGCTGGCGTATGTGGTGCTGGGCATTGCGGGCGGCATCGCGTCGCTGATTTTGCTGAAATGGATCAGCTGGGCGCGGCCGAGGATCAGGAAGTGGCCGCACTGGACTCTGTATTTTCAGCCTGCCGCAGCGGGCCTGGTGATTGGGCTGATTGGAATCAAAGTGCCGCAAGTGATGGGCGCGGGATATCCGATCGTCGATCAAATGATGCACGGCCAATTTGTGTGGAAGGTTTTGCTTTTGCTGGCGGCGCTCAAGATCTTTGCGACAGGAGTTTCGTTCCTCAGCGGATCTCCCGGGGGAACGTTTGCGCCGACGCTGTTCATCGGAGCGATGCTCGGCGGCGCAATCGGTGCGATCGAGCATCATTTTTTCCCGAGCTTGACGGGAACCGTGGGGACGTTTGCGCTGGTGGGCATCGGAACGCTGTTTGCGGGGTTTTTGCGGACGCCGATCACGGCGGTGTTTATGGTGATCGAACTTTCGGGAAACTACACCGCGATTTTGCCGGTGATCATTTCCACGATGGTGGCGTACACGATTTCGAGGACGTATCAGAAGGTTCCGCTGTTTGATTTGCTCGCTCGTCAGGACGGGCTGGTGCTGCCGTCGATCGAAGAGAAGCGGGAGATGCTTTCTCTCGACGTAGAAGACGCGATGACGGCTGACGGATCGATTGTGGCCGAGCCGGGACAGACCATCACCAGCATCGCGAAACTCGCCGAGGCCAAGCCCGACGCAGTGCTCCTGCTCCGCGTAAATCCCGGCAACTGGTGGCTGCTCGATCGTGACGATGTGATGCGGCTTGCTCCGGACGCCTCACCCGCGACCACCGCCATCCTGGCCAAGTCGAAGGGGCCGGTGCCGTACATGTTCCGCGATCAGACCCTGGCCGAGGCTCTGCAAAGCATGGGCGATTGGCCGGTGTTGCCGGTGATCAGCCGCGAGGATCTCGGAAAGCTGGAGGGCATCATCACCCTTGCGGAGGCGCTGAAGGCTTTTCGGAAAGCACCGCCGGCGGAGTAAAACCCTCGAATTGCCAACGATTTAGCTGTTTGTCGCCCGACCCGAGTACCTCCTCCTAGTACCTTTGTACCTTTTTGGGTCCTACGGAATTGAGCCTTTGGCTCTATAGGTTTGCTTATGGAACAGGCCTATGCTGCTCACGTGAACAGAGTAGTGGTTTCTCCGGTGGTTTGTTCAAGGGAGGTAGTGTCCTGTGGCATCTAAAGAGCGACGTGCAACGCGGCGTTTCCTAATGCGTCTGCCGCTCACCGTCCGGTGGACGGATGAAAGCGTGGTTGGCGAGGCCGCAACCGAATCGCGGGAAGTGAGCTCCCGTGGTCTGTATTTTCATCTGCCGAAGGGCCTGAAGAGCGGGTCGCCGGTGGAAATCGTGATGACACTTCCTCATGAGCTGACGCAAGCGGGCCCCGTGCGAGTGCGATGCCTGGGACGTATTTTGCGGAGCAGCCCGGAAAATTCGGGCGAAGTGGGAGTGGCGGCAGCGATCGAGCGTTACGAATTCATGCGGAATGCGGAGACGGCTGCCTAGCACCGATCGAACAAGTTTCTTACCCAGACCCTGCGGAGATGGGTAGGAAGGCCGGGCGGCTCGGGTCCCTCAGCCTAGCCCCCGGCCACGTTTTTTTTTCGGCTGGATTTGAATTTCGTGCAAACGACAATTTTGAATGGGGCGTGTAGAGCCGTCTGGTTCCGGCCCCCTATCCTCGTTTCCGCAATCCCACGGAGTTCTAGAATTCCCGCGTCGGCGCAGCTTGTTCGTCGGTAACTCTTCCGATCACAATCTCGGCCCTGCTGTAATTCTCCGCGCGCACCGGGCATCCGGCCATCCGGCGCAGGATGTTGATCTGGCCGACGTGCGTGAAGGCATCCGCAATGGCGCCCTGAAACAGTTGCGAGGCATTTCTGGCCAGCGGCGCTTCGGACGCCAGGTAGGAGTCCAGCGTCTGGAGCGCAGCGAAAAAGCGGCTCACGCCGTCGGTCCAAGCCAGCGGCGGCGAATCGTGCCACGCTTCTTTGCCCTTTGCCTGCGAGAGCGCCCAGTCGAGAAGATCGGCGATGTGCGCGAGGATCTGTGCGGGCGTCCGCACGGAATCACAGGCGTGGTATTCGGCGAAATGATCGGGCACCCCGCGAAGGGCTTTCCCTCCGCGGTATGCGAGCGTGGCGAGCATGTGGCGGAGAAGGTCGCGTTGGGGATCTTTTGGAGAATGATCGGAAGTCATGTGGTTCCTCTCAGGGCGGAACGAAGCGCGCTCACTGTAAGCAAATCGAATCCACAGGTCAATAGTTGCAAGATCCGGAATTCGATCGTCGATTGCGGGTTGGTGCGCGCGTCCGCGCGAACATATACTGTTGAAGTGGATTGGGACGCGCGACTGCTGGCGGCGCTGCAAAAATATTGGGGATACGATTCGTTCCGGCCGATGCAGGAGCGAATCGTGCGCAGCCTGCTGGGCGGCAAAGATGTTTGCGTGGTGATGCCGACGGGCGGCGGAAAATCGTTGTGCTACCAGTTGCCGGCGGCGCTGCTCGCCGACAAGACGGTCGTGGTTGTGTCGCCTCTGATTGCTCTGATGCAGGACCAGGTAGCGCAGCTGGGGCAGATGGGAATTCCGGCGGCGGTGCTGAACAGCACGCTGACGGCGACGCAGCAGTCCGAGATTGAGCGCGGCGTGAGAGACGGGCGCTACCGGCTGCTCTATTTGTCTCCCGAGCGACTGGCGCGGCAAGACACGATTGCCGCACTGCAGCGCGCTCCGATTTCGTTTTTTGCAATTGACGAAGCGCACTGCATTTCGGAGTGGGGTCACGAGTTCCGTCCCGACTACCGGCAGATGAGCTCGCTGCGAAAATATTTTCCGGAGCTGCCGATTGCGGCTTTCACGGCGAGCGCCACGCGGCAGGTCCGGCACGACATTATCGATCAACTGAAGTTGCGCGACCCGGACAAATATCTGGCCAGCTTTCATCGCCCGAATTTGCGGTACGTCGTGCACTTGTGTGACGCGCGCACGCAAACCGATTTGCTGCTGCTCGCGCTCCGGAATTACAAAGGCCAAAACGTAATCGTCTATGCCCCGACCATCAATCGCGTGGAACAGACGGTGGAGTTGTTGAAGGCGAACGGCGTCGCGTCGGTCGGTTATCACGGCAAAATGAGCGCGGCGGAGCGGCGAAAGAATCAAGAACGATGGATGTCCGATGAAGTGCCCGTGCTGGTGGGCACGGTGGCGTTTGGACTGGGAATCAATAAGGCCGCGGTGCGAGCGGTGATCCATCTTTCGCTGCCGAAATCCATCGAACAGTATTACCAGGAAGCGGGCCGCGCGGGCCGCGATGGATTGGCCGCGGATTGCGTTTTGCTTTGGCAGAAGAAGGATGTGGGGCTGCTGACCTACTTTATCGAGCAGTTGAGCGATCCGAACGAAAAACGGCGTGCGTGGGAGCGGTATCACACGATTTTGAATTTTGTGGAGTCGAGTAAGTGCCGGCACCGGCAAATTTGCGAGCACTTCGGCGAAACTCCAAAGTGGCATTCGTGCGATGCCTGCGATTTCTGCGGATACGCGCTCGATTGGCTGCGCGGCGAAGCGACGCCTTCGCGAAAGAAACGCAAAGGCCACGCGGCGGAGCGCGACGATGCGCGATTGCCGCGTACGTCGGTGCCCACGCGCCGGTACACCTCCGCGGATCCTTCGCCGTTTGAGGGAATTCAGATTCGACGAAAGTCGCAGGGACCTGCGTCGGTGTCGCCGCGCTACTCCGATTCTGGAAGCAAGCCCGGTTGGTGGGGAGCGCGGAAGAAATCGGCGAGCTCGGCGGCGAAGCACGTGGCCGCTGCGGCGAAAAAATCGGATCGTCCGTTGACCGCCGCGGACGTCGATCCGGATTTGCGGGCCTATCTGCGCGAGTGGCGGCGAAATACGGCAAAGGAAAACGGTTTGCCGGCGTTTGTGGTGCTGCACGACACATCGCTCGATGAGGTTTGCCGCGTGTACCCGCGGTCGCTCACCGAACTGCGCGGAATTTCGGGATTTGGCGAACGAAAAGTGGAGCTCTACGGCCAGCAGATTCTCGATGCCCTTTCGCAATTCAACAGCGGCGCGCGGGCGGCAAAGGTCGGTTAGTTCCATCCTTCGCGCGGCTTTTATCGTTCGTGCTTTTCTACCAGATTAATTTCAACGCTAACTGGAGCGTGCGCGGCGACCCGGCCGTGTCGAATTGGCCGAACTGCGGATTCGTGAGCGTGAGATTGGCGAAGCTGGAAACGGTGCGGTTCGGATCGTTGAACACGTTGTAGATTTCCGTGCGGAACTGCAGTGCCCAGGCGCCGGAATGCATCGGGCCGGACTCGGTGAGCTTAAAATTCTTCGAGATCGCCCAGTTAAAATTGGCGAGGCTGTTCAGCCGGAAACCGTTGCGGCCGCAGGTTCCGTCGTTACCCAGGAGCGGCTGTGAGTAACGAGTCTGCGCGGCAATCGATGCCGCGTCTCCCAGTTTGAACCCCACGCCGCTGGCGGCGCAGTTCGCGCGCGTGTTATCCGCGCCGCTGGGCGCCGTGACGCCGTCGATGTTTACGTCTGAAATCGTCGTGGTACCCACCGTAACCGGCCCGGAATAAATATTGGCGGGAATTCCGGACTGCCAGAGGCTCGTCGAACTGAACTGCCATCCGCGAAGAGCCAGATTCGAAAACACGCCGTCGCGTGCCTGAAAAAAGGGAACATTCCAGACGCCGGTAACGACGACGCGATGCGGAATGTCGTAGTTCGAGGGTCCGCGCTCGAGGTAAAGCGCATTCACGTTTTGCTGCACGCCGGGATCGAACGATTCCTGGTTGGGATTCGAGGACGACGAATTGTCGATCGAGCGGGAGTAGGTGTACGACGCCTGCAGCGACAGTCCGTACTGGAAATTTTCGCGCAGGCTGAGCTGAAGCGAGTTGTAGCTCGAAGAGGCCGCCCCGGTGATCGTATTCACCTGATCGAAGCGCGGATCGAGGCGATTGTTGCCCGGGCCGTAGGAATTGTTCACCGCGGTCGCGAACTCGTCGATGCGCGCAGCTTCATCGGCGACGCTGACGGCGGGAGCAGGAACGTTTGCCGGCGCGATGGGGTTGATCGGAAGGAAGGCTTGCAGGTGCGTGCCCTTGGAGCCGACGTACGCGGCACTCGCTACCGTCGAACGTGAAATCTGGTATTCGGCAACCAAATCCCACTGCTGGGAGTAGGGATTCGGCAGATTGGGATTCACCGTGGTGATGGCGCCGAAATTCGTGAGCGTGCCGAAAGAGCCGACCTGCGCTTGCGATTGCGTAATGAACGGAGCGGTGCCCGCGACCAGGTTGTCAAACGTGTTGCCGCCGCTGAAATTGCCGAGCGAGAAAGTGTAGTTCAGCGGCGGGGTGGTGCGGGCTTCGGAAAGCGCGGTGAAATTGAACGAATCGTAGTAAATCCCGTAGCCGCCGCGCAGGACGAATTTCCCTGCGTTCGGATTCCACGCAAAGCCGAGGCGCGGTCCGAAATTTAACGGATTCGCGTGGATGGCCGGATTGCCGATGCGAAACGTGCCAAGGACGCCGGTGCCGGCATCGCCGATGCTTCCGGGAATGGCGGGATCGAGCAGCGAAGTGAGGCCATGCGCCTCGGTAACCGCGCCCTGATATTCCCAGCGCAGGCCGAGATTTATGGTGAGCGTTGGACGGACGCGGAAATCGTCTTGCAGGAAGGCGCTGAAAAGCTTTTCGCGAAATCCGAGTTCGGTGGGACCGAAGGCTTGCGTGTACAGATCGGGCTGGGCGGCGAGGAACGCGGCGGTATTCGCGAAAAAATACGAGCCGTTGTCGTTCGTCTGATTGACCGAGTTGTCTTGGATGTAGCGGAAGTCGAAGCCGAGCTTGAACAGTTGCTTGCCGCGGGCCTGGCTGACGATGTCGTTCGCCTGATATACGTTAAAGATGCGGCCTTGCGTGAAATACGGCAGCGCTCCAAAGCTGGCGAGGCTGCCGTCGGAAATCGTGAACCGCGGCGACTTAAGATCGTTTTCCGGCGGCAGCAAGCCGAGCGATCGCGCGTAGGCGAAGCGGAACTGGTTCACGGTGTTCGGATTGATATTCCATGTGTCGGTGATATTGGCGTTGCGCGCTTCGTAGTGAAGGTCCGCGTCGAATCCGGCGAGCGTATTAAATTGGGGGAAGGGAAGAACGAGCGTGCCCGTTCCTTGAAAGTAGCGAATCGATAGCGTGTTCGACGATCCGAGACGCTGATCGCCGCGCAGCAGGAATTGGTAGTTATTCTGCGGCGAGGAAAAGGTTTGGGCGACGACCGGCGTTCCGTTGACGGTGGTGGTCGGAAGCGGAAGGAATTCATTAATCAAATTCGTCAGCGTCGGGTCGGTAACGGAATTGCGCTGGGTCTGCGTTGGCACGGCTGCGAAGTCGGTGAAACCACCGCCGATGGTTTTGTTCTGCTGCCAGCCGCCGAAGAGAAAAGTTTTGTCGTGGAGGGCGGCACCGCCGGTGGAGAACCCGTAGTTGTTGTCGTCGATCCGCGTGGCGACCCCGAGGACGGGATCGGTGGCATTGAAGAAATTATTTTGCAGGTACTCGTAGGCCTGGCCGTGCCAGTCGTTCGTGCCGCTCTTGGTGATCATTTCGATTTGGCCGTTGGACTTGATGCCGTACTCCGCGGGGACATTCGAGGTGAGGATGTTGAACTGCTGAACCATGTCCGGCTGAGGCTGCGTTCCCAGCGCGAAGCCGCCAAATTCCCAATCGTTGGCGTCGGTGAAGTCGAATTCGACGTTGGTGTTCTCGGGGCGTCCGCCGTTGGCGGTGATTAATCCCGTTTGTGCGCCGCCCACTTTTACCAAACCGCCTCCGCCGGTGGGGCTGTACATGGGCGCCACGCCGGGCGCGAGCGCGACGAGGCCGGTGATCGAGCGATCGGTGGGCAAGTCATTCGATTCGTAAGAGTCGTAGGCCGTGGTCAACTGCGGATCATCGGTGTTGATGACGGCGTTGCTACCGCCTTCGACGCCGATGACCGTATTTGTCGAGTGTATGTTGACGGTTACATTCGCTGTGACCGTCTGGCTGGCGAAAGCGGCTACGGGCACGGATGACTTGGCGAAGCCTTGCGCATCAACGATGACTAGATATTGTCCGGGCAGGAGCGCTGAGAAAACGAATCCGCCATCCGGACCGGTGGTGAACAGAACGATTCGACCGGTGTCGCGGCTTTGCAGTGTGACGTTCGCGCCAGAAACCACTGCGCCAGTGGCGTCAAAAACCGTGCCGTGAATGGTGCCCGTTGTGTATTGCGCGCGAGCTCCCGTCGCCGTCAGGGCCACGAGGGCGCCGATGAGGCACAAATGTAACAACGCCATGATTCCGCGAAACATCAATTCGAGCTCCCAGATAAATTTGGATACTTCTATCGAAACACGAAGGCGGGTGCCAGTTCAAGGAACGGTATGGATGCGGATGCAGCCAAATTGACGGTGCGGCGGGCTGAAAAGCTAGATGCGGCGGAGGGTTTCAGGTCACAATGGCTGCTGCGATGATTCGATTTGTGATGAAGTGGACGATGCCGTGCCGCCGGGAGTTCGTGGCGCGATGAATATTTATTTCGCCGCGCTGATCGTGTATTCGGCGGTGCTGGTTCTCATCGGGTTTGTAGCGGCGCGAAGGGTGAAGTCGGCGTCCGACTTTCTCGTCGCCGGGCGGAGTTTTGGTCCGGGGATTTTGTTCGCCACATTTCTGGCCGCGAATATTGGCGCAGGATCGACGGTCGGCGCGAGCGGACTCGGATACCGGTTCGGAATGTCGGCCTGGTGGTGGGTCGGTTCGGCAAGCATCGGAACATTCATATTGTCGCAGACGGTGGGGCCGCGTCTTTGGAAGCTGGCGAAGGCGCGCGATTTCCAGACGCTGGGTGACTTCCTGGAATATCGGTACGGCAAAGCGGTGAAGGGAATCATCGCCGTGATCTTGTGGGCCGGGACGTTGACGATTCTGGCAGCGCAGATCATTGCGATTTCCTGGATTTTGGATGTTGTGGTGGGGCTGCCGAAGTGGAAGGGCTGTCTGGCCGGCGGCGTCGTGGCGATTTCGTACTGCGCGGCGGGAGGGCTGGCGTCGTCGGCTGTGGTGAACATTTTAGAATTGACCGTGACGATGAGCGGGTTGTTGCTGACGATTCCGTTCGCGTTGCACGGCGCGGGCGGATGGTCGGGAATGAACCTAAGCATTGCGGGATCGCTGGGCGCGGCGAGAAGCGAAACGCTGCTTCAGTTTACCGGGGCGGGCGCGAAACAAATTCTTGCGTATGCGGCGATCCTGATTCCTTCCTTCATCGTATCGCCGGGCCTTGTGCAGAAATTGTACGGCGCGCGGAGCGATTCGACCGTCCGGCGCGGAGTGGCGCTCAATTCACTCGCGCAGGCGGCGTTCGCGTTTGCACCCGCGATTTTCGGATTGCTGGCGCTTTCGCGATTTCCTCATCTGGCGAATCCCGAGCTGGCGCTGCCGACGGTGATGATGTACATGGTGCCGAAATGGCTGGGCGTCTGGGCGCTGGCGGCGATTTTTTCGGCGGAGCTGAGCGCCACGGATGCGATTCTATTCATGCTCTCCACCTCGTTGACGGTGGACTTGTACAAAACGTTTTTGAATCCTGCAGTAGGCCAGAAAAAACTGCTGTCCGTGAGCCGGTGGACGGCGGTGCTGGCGGGAAGCGCGGGTGTCGCGCTGGCCATTGCGCTGCCTTCCGTAATTGCGGCGGTAACGATTTTTTATGGATTACTGGCGGTGGCGCTGTTTGTGCCGCTGATTTACGGATTGTACTGGCGCAGAATGAGCAGGCCCGGGGCGATCGCGAGTATTTTCGCGGCGGTGGCTGCCGCGCTGATTACGTTTTATTCCACGGCCACGCATAGCGTCTGGTTGCTCTCGTCGTCGGCGGTGGGAATCTTGGTGGCGTTCGTTGTGGCGACGACGGCGAGCGTGGTGTTTCCCGCGAAGACGGATTTCGCAGCGTAAACGCCCGCTGGCTGCGAAACGAAATCGCAAATTAGCAGCGAAAGGATGCGGCGATGAAGCGACGCGAGTTCAATCGAAACATTTTGGCGGGAGCCGGCGGCGCGCTTCTGACGCCGTTGTTTGCGGACTCGACGGGCTTGTCGCCTTCCGCGCAGGCGATCGAGCTGGGAAATGGCTTTGCAGCAGCGGAAGATGCGCCGGCGGGCAGCTTGACCGATGTGGAAGGTCTGAAGGTCGGCCATTTCATCGAGTCGAAGCGGCCCACGGGCTGCACGGTGGTGATTGCCGAACACGGCGCGGTGGCCGGAGTGGATGTCCGCGGCGGAGCACCGGGCACACGCGAGACCGATTTGTTGAATCCGGTGAACTCGGTACAGCAGGTGTATGCCGTCGTGATTTCCGGCGGAAGCGCGTTTGGCTTGGATACGGCGTCTGGAGTGATGCGCTATTTGGACGAGAAGAACATCGGCTACAAATTGGGCCCGTTAAACGTGCCGATTGTGCCGGCAGCCATTCTTTTCGACCTGGGCGTGGGAGGCGATCCTAAAATCCGGCCAACGGCGGAGTCTGGTTACAAAGCGTGCGCGGCTGCGACGTCTGCGCCCGTTGCCGAAGGGAACGTGGGAGCGGGATCGGGCGCGACGATCGGGAAATTCCTCGGGCCGCAATTCGCGATGAAGAGCGGGCTTGGCACGTGCAGCATTCGTGTGGGAGACACGGGCGTGGTGGTGGCTGCGATGGTCGCTGTGAATGCCGCGGGGGATATTTACGATCCGGCGAACGGCAAAATTCTGGCGGGCGCGCGCTCGCCCAGCGGTGACGGTTTCGCGAACGCCATTGAAAAAATTCTCGGCGGGTACGCGGTGGTGGCTCCCGCGACGGGCACCAATACGACGTTGGGCGTGGTAGCGACGAACGCGACGTTGAATAAGGACGAAGCGACGAAGATGGCGCAAATGGCCCAGGACGGCCTTGCGCGCGCGATCAACCCCTCGCACACTCCTTTCGATGGAGACACGATATTTTCGCTGGCCACAGGAACGCTAAAATCGAAAGTGAACGTCGGCGCGATCGGTGCGATTGCCGCCGTGGCGGTTTCCAGGGCGATCGTGCGGGCGGTCACGCAAGCGGCCGGTATTCCGGGTTATCCGAGCTATGCAGACATTCGCGCGGGCAAGCAAAAATAGCGCTGAAGCGGTTTGCACCCCACGATCATCCATGCACGATCAACGCATTTACATATCTGAATGATCCGTCAAGCGACGAGCCAACCCATGAGAAAGAAAATCTCTTTGATGCCCGAGCAAAAACACTTCGAGGGTTTCGCGCCAGGCGCGCTCGATTTTTTTCGGCGGTTGCGCCGAAACAACCGGCGCGATTGGTTTCTGAAGCAAAAGACGGCGTATGAATCGACGCTCGTCGCGCCGATGAAGTTGTTGCTCGAGGACATTGCCCAGCGGCTGGCACACGCAAGGATCCCGCTCGCTCCGAACCGGAAATCTCCGGTACTGCGAATTTACCGGGACATTCGGTTTTCGAACGACAAATCCCCATACAAAACGCTGATCAGCGCGTCGCTGTACCGCGATGGAAGCAAGACGAACGAGGGCGTGCTGTACATTTCTTTCTCCGACAAAGAATGCTTCGCGGCATCGGGATTCTGGCAACCGGAACGTCCGGTACTCCATGCGTGGCGAGAGCGCATCGCTGCAAAGCCGAAAGAGTTCCAGGCGATTCATAGCGCCATTCTGAAAGCGGGCCACGACTTCGTGTGGACGGAGACTCTGAAGCGGCTGCCGCGAGGCTTCGATATGCACGACGGAGCGCCGTTTGCGAAATACCTGAAACTCACTTCGTTCATTGTGGTCCGGCCGATCACGAGCAGTGAAGCGACCTCGCCGAGTTTGCCGGCGGAGATTGCTAAGTTTGCGATTCAGACGAAGGCGCTGATGGAATTTGGCTGGAGCGTGTGAACCGCTGAGTTCGATGACCGGTTTCGGATTTCGTCTTGCGAAAAAACACGTCTTACCCCGCGACAATCTCTAGGAATACTCCGCAGGATATTCTTTCAATCCGGCTTGTTCCATGCCCTTTTGCGCTTCCGGATTTTTCATGAAGGTATTCCACACAAAGCGGCTTCGCGCGTTTTCGGCCATCAGCATGGTGATGCCGGTATCGATTCCGATCACGTCGGTGTCATACCAGCGGGTAAGAGGGTTGAACGCGTCCACAAACCCATAGCGCGTCCAGGCTTCTTTTTCGTAACGCGTCTTGATGTTGCGCAGCACGGGAAGCGAAGCTTGCGGCAAGAATGCCACCGAACCGCCGGCCGCGCACGGCGCGATGGTCCCGTCCAGGTGGCCGACCTCGGGCGGACCTCCCCAGATTTGATAGCCCTTTTGCGAATCGGACGCGGTGACTCCCCAGAGATTTTCCGAAAAATCGGGAAATTCCTTGGCCAGGCTGAGGCAGTACAGCCGGTGCGCTTCGGTGGCCAGCGCAGAATTTACGAAGTAATCGCAATATTGGTCGCGGCGTCCGCGGAAATCAAACCACGCGTGAGAAAACTGATGAGCGAAGAGCGGAGCGAAGGTGCCGATGTATTTGATTCCTTCGTACTGAAAGTTGGGCCGATTCCATGCGTGCCAGGTTTCGGGCGGAAAGGGATGCGTGGACGAGCCGAGCCCGAGCAGATAAATCGCCATCATTTCGCTGTAGCTGGACCAACTGAACGGAATAAATCCGGTTTCGGGCACCCAGCCGTGCGAGGCCAGCTTTCCGTTCTGCAGCAGCCACGGCCAATCCGCGCGGTCGTAGATTTTCCCGGCGAGGTCTTTGATTTCGGGATCCTGGAAATATTGGCGGCAGGTGAGAATGCCGCACAGTAACAGAGCGGTGTCAATCGACGAAACTTCGGATTTGAAATTGACGTAACGTTCGCCCGTCTGGACATTTACAAAGTGGTAGAAGAAACCGTGCTGATGTTGCAGGTTGTTCCAGTAAAAGCGGAGGCCGGTAAGGACCCGATCGCGCGCGGCCGCGCCATCGATATAGCCGCGCATCGCGCCGATGCACATGGCGGTCAAGCCGAACGCTGTCGCTCCGATGCTGCCGACCACGCGCGCGTCGGCTTCGCCCGAGGCGAGGCTGCGATCTTTCACGATGCCGGTCTTTGGGTCCATCTGCTCCCAGAAAAACAGGAAGCTGGCGCGTTCGATTTCGTCGAGAAGCTGGATGTCGTCGTGTGTGTCGACGGGCGCGCCGATCAGGTACGGAGAAGGGCTAATCCGCGGGTGCGGCAAGGGGCCGGCAAGGGCGCCGAGCGAACCAGCACCCAGAATGCTGGCGGCGCCGGAGCGCGCCAGGATTCGCAATGCTTCTCGCCGGGAAAGAAGCAGTCGAGTCATGTTTCGTGCGCGAGTTTACTTCAACCGTTTGACGCGTAGGGTGCGAAGCCGGTTGCCTGAACCTGCGAGCCTAATCGATTAAGTAAGGCGAAAACAGTTTGGTACGCTCCGATAGTTTACACCCAAATCCGGCATGGGTGGGCGCGGCGTGTCGTGGCAGGCACTGCCGGCCGGCCCGTTCAGTCCGGATGGAATCCGGCGAGATTCATGGCGACGACTGGTTCCGGATTTTTCATGAAGGTACGCCACACGAATCCAGTGCGCTGATTTTCGGCCATCAGGGCGGCGATTCCGACATCGATTCCGACGACATCTTTGTCGTACCAACCAGTGGCCGGATTGAACGCGTCCACAAAGCCGTATCGTTGCCACGCGCAAGGATAATTGCTGCGAATATTCCGCAGTACCTGGATGCAGTCGGCAAAGAGAAAGGGCAAGGAACCGCCCGTGGCACATGGCACGATCGTGCCATCGATCGGTCCGTTTTCCGGCGGCCCGCCCCAGGCGACATATTCATGAGTGGAGTCCGAGGAAGTAATTCCCCAGAAGTCTTTGGAGTACTGCGGGAAGCGGCCGGCGAGCGACAAGCAAAAATCGCGATGCGCGATAGTGGCCGAGATCGAGTTTTGGAAATAGTTCGCGAAATCGTCGGACTTGCCCCTGAAATCAAACCACGCATGCGAATACTGGTGCGTGAATAAGTTCGGATCGCCGGAAATGTAGGTTAAGCCGTTGTAGGTGAACTTCGGGCGCCGCCACGCCTTCCACGCCGATGGCGGAATCGGATGCGTGGGCGAGCCGATCGCCAGCAGATACATCATCATCATTTCACTGTATTGATCCCAGCGGTCGGAACTGAAGCCGGATTCCGGAGTCCAGTCTTCGGCAAACGTGTCGCCGCCATTGAGCATCCATGGCCAATCCACGCGTTGGTAGATTTGCGTGGCGAGATGCTCAATCTCGGCGTCGGCGAAATGCGCGCGGCAGGTAAGAATCCCGCACAGCAGGATGCTGGTATCGATCACCGAAACTTCTGAGTGATACGCAGGCGCGCCGGAGGATTTATCGACGAAATGGTAGAAAAAGCCGTTTTGGTGGGGCATGCGATTCCACAGGAAATGGAGCGTCGTTTTCACGCGCGCTGTGATCTCGCGCGCACCGGCGTAAGCGCGGGAATCGGCGATACATAGTGCGGTGAGACCGAATCCCGTAGCGGCGATGCTCGATAGCTTTCTCGAATCGCCGCCCGCCGCGAGACTGCGGTCGTTGATCAGGCCAGTGGCCGCGTCGGCGTTCTCCCAGAAAAACGCAAATGCAGCGCGCTCGATGTCGTCCAGCAAAGCGTCGTCGGCATCGTGATTTTGATTCTGAGTGATTTTCACCGTGGGGCGAGCCCGGACATCGAGAGAGCAATAAAGGATGAGGACACGTCGCTATTGTATGACGGCGCGACGACGAGTTGGTTGCGGGAAACACCGGCCGCCGTCGAATTCCTCAGCCTCGTCGCGTCGAGCGTAGCGGCGCGCACGACTACTTCTTTTCGACGACCAGCAACACGAAAGAGCCCGGCTTCATTTTTCCGCGCCATTCCCCCGGAGCCGGCGGATCGAAGTCGGCGGCGGGAAGAAACAGGGCATGGGACTTTACGTCGAGGCCCATCGTGCGGGCGCTGCGCTTGGTAGGAACGTTGTCGATTACCGTGAAGACGGACGGCGAGTCCTCGTGCACGATGGTGAGAGTGCCTTCGCCATTGGATGCAAAGGCAAATCCGGTCGCGGGATCAAAGGCGTTGGCGTCCACGCCTTCGCCGATGGCGGGCGTGGCGATCACTTTTCCAGAGTCGGCATCGACGACGGCCATCATTTTATTTCCGCAGCCCGCGAACAGCCTGCGGTTCTTCACGTCCATGGCCAGGCCGGACGGCTCTTCGCACGGGGCGAGGGGCCACCGGTGCAGCTCGGTCAGTTTTGCGGCGTCGAATTCGACGAGCTGTGATTTGTCTTCGATGTTGACGAAGATGCTGCCCTTGCGATCCGAGACGGCGAATTCCGGTTTCCCTCCGAGCGCGAGCGTTCCCAGAACTTTTCCCGTCGCGGCGTCGATGGCGGTCGTGTCGCCGCTTCGGCCGTTCATGGTGAACACTCGTTTTGTGGCGGGATCATAGACGATCGCGTCGGGATTGGTTCCCGCCTTGACGGTGTCGATCGTTTTCAGATGGGCGGTGTCGAAAATGGTGACGGTGTTGGCGCGACCGTTGCTGGTGAATCCACGGCCAAGGTCCGGCGCGATGGCGATGCCGTGGACTCCGGCGGTGTCTGGAATTTCGCCGACGACCTTGTCCGAGTCAACGTCCAACACAACGACGCGCGTGCCGCGGGAAATGTATGCGCGGCGGGCGTCGCTATCGACGAAGAGATAGTCCCAGCTTTCGTCCCCCGGAAGGGGAATCGTTTTCGTGAGCGAATAACCGGACGCGCCGACCGCCAGAGGAGCCGCCGGCAAAAGGATGCGGCCTCCCGCGAGCAATACGTATACGGCAAAGGCAAGGGCGACGGCGACATGTTTGCGTGATGGGGGCATGTTGTAGGGATCTCCGTTCCGGAATCGAGTGCGATTGACGAGTATAGCCCACTCAAACTCGAAGCGCGTGCATGCAGTGCGCCCGAACCAGGCGCGACGCATCGACCCGTCCGTCCGTACAGGTTACGGAGGCGACACGGCGGCAGGGAATCGGCGATGTGCGCTGCGAACCGGATGCTACGTTGTAACCAGGCGAACCCCGGAATTCAGAGCCGAAGAAGAACTTTTATGCGCAATCGCTTGTTCATCGCTTTCGTGCTGGCCGTTGCTGCCCTCAGCATGGTCACGGCGGTCTATGCGACGGATTTTGCCGTGGTCGTCAATCCGTCGAATCCCGTAAAGCAGATGTCGCTCGCCGATTTGACCAAAATGTTCAAGGCAAAGACGACGAGCTGGCCGAACGGGAAGGGAATCACGATCGTGCTCCGCGATCCGGGCGCTCCGGGAACGAAATTTATCATCGAGAAGGTATTCGGCGGGTCGTTTGACGACGGGAAACTGGCGCTGAGCGATCCGGGCCGGAAGACGACAGTACCGGTGGTCTTTGCCGAGAGCGACGACGAAATCTTGAAAATCGTGGCCGGTAATGCGGGTGCGGTGGGCGTGATCGATGTGTACAACATCACGGGCAGCGTGAAAGTGGTGAAGATCGACGACAAACAGCCGTTCGATCCCGGTTACGCGTTGAAAGGACATTAGATGAAATTCCGATCCAGGATGCGAGGGACCGTGAAAACCCGAAATGCTTTCTCATGGATGTTTGCCGCGATTTTGCTGGCGGGCGGTACGGCGAGCGCGCAAGACGCAACCGGCGCAACCGCTGCGGCGGCCGCGTCGCCGGAAACGGTTCCGGTGACCACCAGTTCAAGCGAGGCCCGGCAAGCCTACGAAATGGGAATGGTACAGCGGGAGGACCGGCTCTTTGTGGATGAAGGATTGGAATTTTTCCGGCACGCGGTGAAGGCCGATCCACAGTTTGCGCTGGGCCATGCCGCGTTGGGATATTTCACGGCGGACCCGCAAGAGGGCAAGCGCGAAAGCGCGCTGGCAGTGAAGTACATCGACAACGCGTCGCCCGACGAACAACTGCTGATTCGCTGGTACAACGGAACGAAGAACGGCGAACTGGTGCCCGCGATTTCGGCGATGAACGACCTGCTGGCGAAATACCCCCATGACAAGCGGCTGGCCAATATGGACGCCGAGTGGTTGTGCTCGAATCAAGCGGCTCCGGAGCCAGGCATCGCGATTCTGCTGAAATTGCTGAAGAGCGACCCGCGCTATTATCCGGCGACCAATAACATCGCGTACTGCTACGCGTTTGCCGGGGAAGTGAACCTGGCGCCGCCCTACATGGATGTGTATGTAGCAGCGCTGCCAAACGAGCCGAACCCGCAGGATTCGTACGGCGAAATTATGCGGATGTTGGGGGACTATCCAGCGGCGCTCGATCATTACCGCAAGGCCCTGGCGATCAATCCGAATTTCAATCCGTCACAAGTAGGACTTGCCTCCACGTATGCGCTGATGGGCGACCAGGAAAAAGCACGGGCGCAGTATCTGGTGGCGATTGCGGGAACAAAAGAGCAATCGACCAAATTGAATTACCGGATGTTGTCGGCGCTGACGTATTACCGTGAAAACGATCTGAAGCGTGGTCGCGCGGAAATGGCGAAGCTGGCCCTCGTGGCGCGTGCGGCGGGAATGCCGGTGCAGGAAGCGGAAATTTACAGGACGATGGCGCTTTTCAATCCGAGTCCGGCGGGAGCGCTGCGAGATCTGGATTCGGCGCACGCGGTGTTGAACGAAACACACAAGTTGTTGCCCGGAGACCGCGACATCGAGCTGGCATCGATTTTACAGACGCGAGCCATCCTGGCGGCGAGCGCGGGAAAGACCGAAGCGGCGGTGGCGGCGCTGAAACCTTTGAGCGAAATGGCGCAAAAGAGCCGCAGCACGCCGGTGCAGAAGTCATTTCATTCGGCGACCGGCGCCGTTTTGTTTGTGAAGGGCGATTACGCGGCCGCGATTCCGGAACTGCAGGAAGATAGCTACAATCCGCTCTCGCTGCGATTGCTCGCGGACGCGCAGGCAAAAGCAGGACAGGCTGCGGAGGCCCAGAAGACGTTGACGGCCCTCGCGGCGGTGAGCGACGAACGCGTCGAAACGGCCTACGCGGTGCCGCAAGCGCGAGCGTTGCTGAAGTCGGACGCGCCGCAGACGGCACAAACAGGCGGACACTAGCCTGAATTGCCTGGCGGCATGCGGCAGCGGATGCTTGCGCGCGGGCGCGACCATCTGTATTGTACGGCATGGCCGACGCCGGAAAATCCCAGGAAACGATCGTCCCTCCGTCGTCTGAACGAAAATCACAGGAAATTTCCGGAACGTCGCAATACGGGCTGCGCCGCGAAACGCTCTCTCCGCTCGAGACACTCGCGCAGTCGGTTTCCACAATCGCTCCCACCACAACTCCCGCCGCTACGATTCCGCTGGTGTGTGCCCTCGCCGGAAACGGCACCTGGCTGGCGTATGCGCTCGCGACGGTGGCGGTGTTTTTGGTGGCGTGGTGCATCGGGCAGTTCGCGAAGTATTCGTCATCGCCGGGTTCGCTCTACACGTACGCGTCAATGGTATTGCCGAGGTGGACCGGTGCGATGGTGGCCTGGAGCCTGTTGCTGGCCTACGTGGCGACGGGGGCAAGCGTGATCGGCGGCTTCTACCATTTCGCGAATTTATTAATCCGCGACGCCACCGGGCACGCGGCCTCCACGGCGCTGCTGGCGATCTTCGTCGCGGGCGTTTCGGTGTGGATTGCGTGGCGCGACGTGAAAATTTCGGCGCGGATGATGCTGTGGATGGAAGTTGTTTCCGTGACGCTGATCGTGATCGTTGTGGGTCTGGTGCTGGTGCGGCACGGCTTGCACTTCGACTGGGAACAATTGCGGTTGCAGGGAATGACGTCCAGCGGACTGCGGCTGGGGCTCGTGCTCGCTCTGTTTAGTTTCGTGGGATTTGAAAGCGCAACGACGCTGGGCGCCGAGGCGCGCGATCCTCTGAAGACGATTCCCCGCGCGGTGATGCAGAGCGCCGTGCTGGGCGGTGCGTTCTTTACGGTATGCGCTTATGCCGAGGTGCTGGGTTTTCGCGCGACGGGGCAGGATTTGGGAACGAGTCCCGCGCCGATGCACGTGCTGGCGACGGTGAGCGGTTTGCCCGCGTTCGGATTGCTGATCGATATCGGCGCGCTCGTGAGCATGTTTGCGGGGACGCTCGCATGCATCACTGCTGCGGCGAGGGTGTTGCTGCTGATGTCTCACCAGGGTTTGACGCACGGCGCGCTGCGAACGACGCACCGCAAAAATCAGACGCCCATTTTCGCGGTGGCGGTGACGGGTGTCGCGGCGGTGGTTCCGGTGGTTGTGCTGGCATTGCGGGGCGCGTCAGGCCTGGACGTATATGGATGGCTCGGATCGCTGGCGACCTATGGATTCATCGTGGCCTACGCGTTGGTATCGTTCGCGCTGCCGCGCTACTTGAAAGATCACGGCGCGTTTCACCCGAGCGCGCGAATTCTCTCGTGGCTCGCGAGCCTGGCCATGTTGCTGGCATTGGTTGGGAATTTGTATCCCGTGCCGGAGGGGCCGTACGGAAAGTTGCCGCTCATTTATCTGGCCTATCTGGCGCTGGGGTTGGCCTGGTTTGTTGTTTCGGGAAGCAGGAATGCCGCGGAACGCGAATGATGCGGGGCTGACGAGCCCTGAATGCTTCGGTTTTCAAATGAAATAGGCTCCCTCCGGCAAAATAAAAATTCATGATGTGAGCCATTCAAAAAAAGTGTTCACATTTCCACAAGCAGGTGGCGTAAGTTCCGTCATCTCTTGTTGTGGGGTGTGGGTGCAACAAGCGCATCGAACCGGCAAAGCCGCAAGACAACTGGAAATTCGACCGGAAATCTCCGTGGGCGTTTGCTCCGTGGTCTGCCTGAAATATCCTGGGAGGAACGAATGATGCAGCGAGTGCGTCTGTCGATTGTCGCCGTGGCCTTTTTGATTTGCAGCGTGCTGGCGCTGGCGCTGCCCGCCGAGGGGCAAGAAACTTTGGGCGGAATCACCGGAACGGTGACCGACGGTTCGGGCGCGGTGATCGCGGACGTGGTCGTGACGCTGGTGGGCGATCAGACCACGCTGACGCGAACGCAAAAAACGAACTCGATCGGCGTGTATGACTTCGTGAACCTGCCGATCGGTACGTACACCCTCACCTTCGCGCACGACGGATTTCAGACCGAGAAAGTGCCGTCGATCACAGTGCAAGCGAACCGCACGGCGACGCTGAACTCGTCTTTGAACGTCGGCCAGGTGGGAACAACCATCACCGTCGAGGAAAATCCGCTGCTGAACGCGGTTGATACGACGAACGGCTACGTGATGGACAAGCAGCAAATCGAAAACGTCCCGCTGCCGACAGGAAGCTTTACGGGGTTGGCCATTCTATCCCCGGGCGTGAACGCGGAGCTTACCGGCGGCACGGGTGCGAATACCGGGCTGGGCAATGCGCCAATCTGGGCGAACGGCCAGCGCGACACCAGTAACACGTTTCTGCTGAACGGTGTGGACGCCAGCAACATCTTCAACGGCAAGAGCACCAGCCAGGTAACGTCCGCGCGCGTGGTGAATAACACCGGCATCGGCGGCGCGGCCAGTTTGTCCAGCTCGCCCGCCGAGCCGATTCAAGTGACCGCGTCGCCGTACCTCGCCGTCGGACAGGCGTTGCCCACGCCCGCGCCGGAATCGATCGAAGAGCTTCGCGTGACAACTTCAATGTACGGCGCGCAACAGGGCTCGACCAGCGGCGCTCACATCGATATGAGCACCGCGTCCGGCACGAATGCAATTCACGGGCAGGCCTATTTGCACCGCGGGACCGATTGGTTGAACGCAGCGCCGTTTTTTTACAATCAGGACCCGAACATTCCGGCGGCGGATAAAGTTCCCCAACTGCACCGCGAAGTTCCCGGATTCACGCTCGGCGGGCCGATCATCAAAAATAAACTGTTCGGCTTCGTTTCCTACCAGCACGCGCACGTTTCCGATCAGGAGATTGGCAGCTCGCGTGTAGCCGTGCCGGCGAACCTGACGGACGATCGAAGTGCAGCAGGCCTGGCGAACGCCGTGGAAAACACGAACGCTACATTTGGTTGCACGGCGCCTCCCTGTTCGTATTTCAGTTCGGCGATTGCTTTGCCGGCGACGGTCGGAACGGGACCGGGACAAATCAATCCGATCGCCTACGGTTTGCTGAATTACAAGCTGCCGAACGGGCAGTATTTGATTCCTTCCGCGGATGGCGTCGATCCGACCGTCAGTTTTCCTGAGAACACCTTCACGCGCGGCACGGCGTATTTCTTGTCGAATCAGGCGGCGTCGAACCTGGACTACATCGTGAACGCCAAGGACACGCTGGCGCTGAAGTATTTTTACCAGCACGACCCCAGCATCGCGCCTTACGCCTATTCGGGCATGAGCGGATTCACGCAGAACCTGGACGCGGGCAGCCAGGTGGCGTCGATCACGAATACACAGACGCTCACACCCAACCTGAGCGTCGTCGAGGTGTTCGGGTTTATTCGCGAGAAGTTGTACAGCACGATCCAGCAGCCATTCACGCCGCAATCATTCGCCAGCTATGTGGAGAGTCTGACGGGCGCTGCCCCGGCGGACGCGACCATCAACACGTTCGGTTCGACGTATTTTCCCGGCATTTCGATGGTGGATGATTACGGGAACAACGAAAGCGGGTACACCAATCCGACCACCGGCAATCTGTACAATCCCAACTTCGTTTTCGGCGCGGGCACGAACATCGGCATGGGCGCGAATTCGCAGGGCGCGTTCACCGGGATTTTTCAGAATCGCTGGATGCCGTCGGCGGATGCGGTGTGGACTCGCGGGAGACACACCATCACCTTCGGCGGTAGCTTTGCATACACACAACTGAACGCGCGCGATGAGCGGCCCGGCAAGGGGATGATCGGCTTCACAGACTTTGCGAGTTTCCTGCAGGGCAACAACATCACCTACACCGCCGACGGATTTATCACCTCCGCGTATCTGCAGGGCGACGCGAACCGCCATTACCGCGCAAATGACACGGGATGGTATTTGCAGGATAAGTTCCAGTTTCGCTCGAATCTGAGCGTGACGCTCGGATTGCGGTTCGACTATCACGGCGGCCTGACCGAGCGCGATGGCCGCATGTACAACTTCGAGCCCTCGCTCTACGACTATGACGCGGCCACAGACACGATCGTGTCGAATGGTTTCATCATCGCGGGGAACAACAAGGATTTCCCGACGAAGGGCGTAAGCGATTCGACGCTGACGGGCCGGCAGTGGGGTGTTTCTCCGAGGCTGGGACTGGCGTGGAGTCCCAAGCGATTCAACAGCAAAGTGGTTGTGCGCGCCGGGTGGGGCATGTATTACGACCGCGGCGAGCTTTTTGCGTATCTGTCACCCGGCTTTGCATCGGGCGTAATTCCCGGCGGGCCGTTCGGCGTGGCGCAGTCTCCTCCGTACGTAAACTCGCAGACGTGCAGCCCGTATGGATACACGATCTGCAGCCCGGGATTTTCGAATCCGTGGGGACCGACGCTCGGTCCGCCGCCAAGCGGCAATCCTGCGGACCTCGTTGTGCCCAACGCCGCGGCGATCTCAACAGGCCTTCCGCTCTTTTCATTCGCGGATTACAACCGCAAAAACAAACTGCCGTACACGCTCAACCAGACTTTGGATATTCAGTGGCAGCCGCGCAACGATTTGGCGATCGACATCGGCTACGTGGGCAATCTGGGACGCCACGAGATCGTGCCGCTGCCGTTTAACCAGGCGCAGATCGCGTCGCCGACGCATCCCATCCGTCCGGGTACGCCGTTCGAGCAGGATTACACCTACGGCTACTCGATCGTCGATGCTCCGGGATCCTTCAACACCATCGCGCTGCCGAATCCACCGCCGCCGGCCCCGCAGAACCAGTTCTATCAGGAAACGTTTGAGGGCGGAAACATCGACCTGCGTGTTCCTTACATCGGTTATTCGGCCGAGTCGGAGTCGTACACCGCGGCGGGAATTTCCGCGTACAACGCGCTACAGGTTCACGTGGAAAAGCGATTGAGCCACGGTTTCCAGATTGGATTTTCCTACACCTACTCGCACTCGACCGATGAGCAGAGCGCGTTGGGGCTTTTCTACAACGGCAACAATCCCCTCGATCTGCATTCCGGTTACGGCAACTCGGACTTTGACCGCACGCATGTGATCAATTTCACCTACCTCTACAAGTTCAAGGATTTTGCCGGCGAGTCTTCGCTGTTGGGTAAATTTGTGAACGGCTGGGCGGTAGAGGGATTGACGATTTTGCAGAGCGGACAACCCTACAGCGTAATTGACTACTCGGGCGCGGTCGGCAGCATTTACTACGGCACATCGGACGGAATCACGAACCCGATCGTTCCGCTGTCTTCGAGCTGCACGCCGAAATCCGCGCGCACCGGCGCTACCGGCGCAAACGGGGAGCCAGCGCTGCTTGCGTCGTGCTTCACGCTGCCATTGCTAAGTCCCGGCGGGTTGGACGGAGCGATTCCGTCGAACGACCCGTACGAAACCGATTTCGTCAGCAACGGCCAGCGAAATATTTTCCGGCAGTCCTGGCAGCGCCGGGCTGATATTTCGTTCGTGAAAATGACGCGGCTGAGCGAGCGCTTCAATCTGAAGTACTCGTTCGACGTGTTCAACCTCACGAATACGGCAAGCTTCGACATTCCCGTCGATAACGTCTCCCAGAACGCGAACTTCCAGGATTACCCGTACCAGGGCCAACCGGCGACTTTGACTCCCTGCGACACGACCTACACGGCGCTGTATGTTTGCTCTTCGCTCGGCGGGTTGGGCATTACGAACAAGACGATCGGAAGCTCGCGGCAGATTCAGATGTCGTTGGCGTTAACTTTCTAGCGGTGGGTTTTTGCACGATGGACGTCCGGCAGGGCCCGAGAATGGCGGGCGCTATTCCCGGCCGATGTCTTCGTTCCAGACGTGTGGATATTCCTGGATGAAGCCAGCGAGAAGAGAGACGCATTCGGCGGAATCGAGATCGACCACGTTCACGCCTTGCGTTCGCAGCCACTCGACGCCGCCCTGAAAGTTTCGGCTCTCGCCGACGACGACGGTGCGGAATCCGAACTGTTTTACGAGGCCGCTGCAATACCAGCACGGCGCGAGGGTCGTAACCATGATCAGATCGCGGTAGCTTCGCTGGCGGCCCGCGTTGCGAAACGCGTCGGTCTCTCCGTGCGCCGAGGGATCGCCGTTCTGAACGCGCCGGTTGTGCCCCGCTCCGACGAGCTTGCCGTGCCCATCGAAAATCGCCGCACCGATGGGAATGCCGCCTTCGGCGCGTCCCAGGCGAGCCTGATCGATCGCGACGGCGAGCATCGATGCGTAGCTCTGCTTCGATTTTGCTTCCGAACTCATCCGCTTCCTTGATCGAACATGGTAGCAGCTGGGATGCGCCGCTGCATTGCGCAAAACCGCGCCCATAAACCCTACTCGCTGCCGAGAAAGATGTAACGAAGCAGAAAGAGCACGCTGAGAACCCACACCAGCGGGCTGATGTCCCGGAATTTGCCGGTGCCGAGTTTGATCGCCGTGAACGATAGCAAACCGAGGCTCAATCCGGTGGCGATGCTAAAAGTGAAAGGCGTCGCGACGACGGTGATGAAAGCAGGAAAAGCTTCACTGAAATCGTTCCAGCGAACGCGTGCGACGGCGCCGCACATCAGCGCGCCCACCAGAATAAGCGCCGGAGCGGTGGCGTACACGGGAATGGCGGCGATCAGCGGCGCGCAGAACATGGCCAGTACGAAAAGCGCGGCAATGGCAAGGTTCCCGAGTCCCGTGCGGGCGCCAGCGGCCACGCCCGCGGCGCTTTCGATGTAACTGGTGACGGTCGAGGTGCCGGTGAGCGCGCCGAAGATCGTGCCGACGGCATCGGCCAGCAAAGCGCGGCTGGCGCGCGGCAGCTTGCCTTCCACGAGGAAACCTCCCTCTTCGCAGACGCCCACCAGCGTTCCCACGTTGTCAAAC
This sequence comes from uncultured Acidobacteriota bacterium, assembly GCA_963785585.1. Lineage (GTDB taxonomy): Bacteria > Acidobacteriota > Terriglobia > Acidiferrales > UBA7541 > Palsa-295. Next base: position 2,436,208 of record CAWAVW010000004.1, on the reverse strand, counting down.
AAATCGACGAAGAAAAATACGAAGACGAGTTCGCCGAGTCCGATTTTCGTTGCGGCGCGGAGGTCGAGTTTCAGGAATGTGCCGGAGGGATGAGGCAGTGAAAACAGATGCGCGGGCCAGTGCGCCAGTCCAAAGGGAATTCCGGCGACGGCGATGGCAACAATGCCGATCAAAATCGCGCTGCCAACGCGGCGAGCCATCAGAATCGCAATGAAAATCAGGCCCAGCGCGGCAAGCAACACTTGCGGATCGGAGATTTTGCCGAAGCCGACGAGGGTCGCGTCGTTGGCGACGATGATTTTCGAATTGCGCAGGCCAATGAACGCGATGAACAGCCCGATGCCCGCAGCAGTGCCGTGTTTCAGGCTGTCGGGGATACCGTTCACGATTTGCTCGCGAATCGACGTGAGGGTTAGCGCCAGAAATAGTAATCCGGAGAGGAAAACGACGCCGAGAGCGGTCTGCCACGGGACTCCCCGGCCGATGACAATCGAGTACGTGAAGTAGGCATTGAGCGACATGCCCGGAGCGAGCGCGATGGGGTAATTGGCCCAAACGCCCATGATGAGCGTAGCGACCGCAGCGGAAAGACACGTGGCGAAGAGAACGCCTTCGACGGGCATGCCTGCTTCAGACAGTATGCGTGGGTTCACGACCACGACGTAGGCCATGGTCATGAACGTGGTGAGGCCCGCGAGCAGTTCGCGGCGGATCGTGGTTTGATTTTCGCGGAGGTGGAAGATCTGCTCGAGCAATTAGAGTCCTCTGCGATTTCTGCACTTTGCAGTGCTCGCGGGCCGCGTGCGCGTTCGTGCGGATTTCATTGGGAGGATTGATATCGCAGGACGGAGCGACACGCAACAAGAATGAGGAGTGATTAATCGAATCCATCGAAACGGCAATTTGAATCGCCGCTAATTGCGGCGCCCCAGCCACAAGAGAGCATTGTCGAAGAGTCTGTTTTGGTCGGGGCTGGTGAAGATTTTATCGCCGTGGCCCATGTTCATATAAACCATGTGGTAGCGCGTGTTGGTCCAGACGACCGGCAGGTCGCCCCCGGTGATCGTATCTTTCAGTCCGATGGGATACATTTTCGGATCCACGGTCAGAAGAACTTTCACGTCTTTATTCAGTCGCGGGCTGGGCTTCCAGATGTACCACTCGTTCGCGGGCGCAGTGAACGTTGCCGGAAGCCCTCTCGTGACGGGACTGGTCGAATCATCGACGACGACGGTGACCGGAAGCGGCGGCCAATTGTTGCCATAGAAAACGGCGCCGCCCAGGAAATCGACAAACCACGGCCAGCCGGTGCTTTCGTCGTTGTAGGCAGAAACGTGAAAGCCGAGCCATGCGCCGCCATCGGACATGTACCTTTCGAATGCGCTACGTTGCGCGGCGGTGTGCGGAAAATCGTTGAGCCATACGACGAGCTGAATATTTTTGAGATCGGCTGCGTTCAGTTCGTCCCAGTTCGTGGTGGATGAAAATTCGAAGTTCTCCCTGGCGGCGAGTTGCGAAAAGTGCGCGCGGGCTTCATTGGCGAATTCGATGTGATCCGGTTCGCCTTTGTCGGTGTAGAAGGCCAGCACTCGAAACGCGGGATTCTGTGCGGCGCGCGTGTACGACGGGAAAAACAGCAGGCCGAACGCGAAGAGCGAAACCACGCTTCGCGGAATTTGCCGGCGAATCATTGGTTGGCGGACCACAGAATGGCGTTATGGAAAAGCTTGGTGAACGACGGGTTTTGAAAATGCTCGGCGCGATGACCCATGAAAATGTACACGTTGCGCGCTTTCACGTGATCGTTGGTCCACACGACGGGATGGTCGCCGCCCATTTTTAACGGCGAGTCGGGAGTGTAGGAACTTTCGTCCACCGTGGCAAGCACGTGAACATGGGGCCGCGGAGATTTGTCGTACGTGTACCATTCCTCGCGTTCGATTTCGAACGATGGACCGAGGTCCTTCATCACCGGATGGCTGGGATCTTCGACATTCACTTTGGCCGAAGCGAATGTGGCGATGTAGTCCTTGAATCGAATGCCGCCCATGAACTGCGAGAACCAATCCCACATCGGATAGCCGTCGAATTCGCCCAGAAGCGTGGCGTGATGGAAGCCAATCCAGCCGCCTTTCCCTTGTTCGATGTATTGGATGAATGCAGCGCTGGCGGTGGGCGTCCAGCCGTAGGGCGGGTAATCAAGCTGGATAAAGAGCTGGTAGTTCGCGAGGAATGCGTCGTCGATTTTCTCGGTGTTCGTGATGTAGTCTATGGCGAAATGATCGGCGGCGGATTCCTTCGCGAGCCAGATCTTCGCGGCATCCACGAACGGGCGATGGATGCTGTTTGTCTCGGCAAGAGCGATCACGCGGAACTTCGGCTGCCCTTGCCGTGCGGGGGGCATAGCGGATGAGCGATGGCCGCTGAATACCGCGCAGGAGAGAACTGCCACGGCCACAAAAGCCCAACGCAAGCGAGATTTTGTATTGCGGCGATGCGTCATTGATTTCTGTTTCCCGTAGCGGTTTGAGCGCAGACAGGATAGACCGAAGTCGAATCTGCGCGCAGGTTTTTTCTAAAAGTTTCGGATTTCAGGGGACGCCAGTGCTGTTCACGATAAAGCGAATCGCTGCGATTGTTTTGTTCGTTGCAAGCGCATCGGCCGGATTGGTAGCGCAGGGACCCTCGACCAGCCTGATCAGCGGGCAGGCGGTTGCCGTGAATTCGCGATCCGGAAAGGCCTACGCCGTGGATACGGAGCGCGGACGAGTGGTCGTGTACGACCCGCGAACGCAGTCGATGAAAACGGTCCAAGTGGGCGGCGGGCCCGTTGCGCTGGCAGTGAACGAGAGCACCGATCGAGTGTATGTGGCGAATCACGCCGCAGCCACCGTGAGCGTGATCCATGGTCAGGACGACTCGGTGAGTGCCACGATACCGGTCGGCGCGTTGCCTTACGCGATTGCGGTAAATCCGGCGACGAATCAGACGTTTGTCTCGAACGTATTCAGCAACGACATTACGGTCATCGATGGCGCAACGATCGCCACGTCGAAGATCAAAGCGGAGTCTGCCGATTCGATTGTGATTGATGCAAAGCGCGGCCGCGTCTATTTGACTGCCTATCAGGCAACGAAACTGACGGTTCTCGATAAAACTCCCTCGATTACCGGCTACGTTCAGGTGGGAATGCACTCCTGGGGAGTGGCCGTGGACGACGCCAGGGGCACGCTCTATGTGACGCGTTCGGGCGACAAGGAATTGGCAATCATCGATGAGGACACCGGTAAAGTGACGCTGGCGCCGACCGGCGCGATTCCATGCGCGGTAGTGGTGAACCGCGCGACGAATCGCGTGTACGTGGTGAATTACGACGACGATTCGGTGACCGTTGTGGATGGAGAGGCGCGGAAGACGATCGCGACGGTGCCGGTGGGGCATGGGCCGGAGGGAATCGCCGTGGACGAGAAAGCGAACCGCATCTATGTGGCGAACACGCATGGCGACAGTGTTTCCGTATTGGACGGCACAACGAACGCCGTTACAAAGACGATCGCGACCGGCAAGAATCCTTACGCGCTGGCGGTGGACCCAGCCAGCGGCAACATCTACGCGGCGCTTTTCGGCGATCCGTCGCTTGCCGTGCTCAAGGCGAATTGAGCATGCTTGCCTTCGCGTCCAATAAGAGGTGATCTAATTCGGATTGCCGATTACCAGCCAGTCGAAAGCGTCGGATGCTCCCGAGCATGAAACCGTAAAACTCGACGTGGATTTTGCCGACAGGCTCACGCCCCCTTTTGTCGTTTCGTCGAATACCAAAATTACGGGTTGGGTCGCAAATTTGGTCGGCAACGAAATCGTCTTCGTCGAGCCGACGCACGCAGATGTCCCAGCGAAACGATTCGCCGCGGCCTGCCCGAGCGCGGGGAGGATCACGTCTCCGTTTTTCGCTGCCGTGATCGACGCGGTCGCGCTGACGGTGGACGGAGCGGGCGACGTAAGAACGATTTGCGGCGTGACGATTTGGTTTTCTTCAATAATCGTGCTGCCTGTGCCTGTTTCGCCGGGGGGAATGCCGCCGCCCGCCGCCATCGCAGAATCTTTGCAGGACGTGTCGGCGATGCGCGTGCAGGCTTCGACGCCGCCGTAGCTGCCGTAACCACGCTTGGGATCGGCGGTGCGATAAACAGAGTAGGCGACGGCACCGGGCACCGGAGTCCACGAAATTTCGCAACTGTGAAGGTCGCTCGTTGTAACGCAGGCAGCCGACGCCGGGGAGATTTTCGTGGCGGCATTATCCGCGCCGATCGACGTAACGGCGTAATACCACGAGCCTGGCGAAATGGAACCGTTCGCGTTTGACGGTACAACGGTGACGGACGCCGGCGCGGGCAAATCCCAAAACAGCGTATTTCGCGCGGGAAAATGGAGCGGCGCCGAAATTCGAAAGTCCGCCGAGTATGCCGGCGTGTTTTTCGCGCTCGAAGCGCTATACACGGGAATCGAGAGAGTTTCGTTCGGGCGACTCTGGAACATGTCGCGATTTTGGCCGATAAACTCGCCGCCGTTTTCGACCGTGAGCCCGTAGATCAAGTTCCCGGTGACGATGCCCGGCCGCCCCGCCGCTTCCGTGCTGTTGTCGCCCACGTTGATCAGCGTTGCCGTCATCAGGTTGGATCCCCAGTCGGCAATCGCGGCGGTGATGCTGGTGTCATTCATGAAGCGATTCACTCGAATCAGCGGGTTGTTGTACTTGCCGGCTTCCATCAACGGCGTGCGCAGCCCTTGCGCGTAGGTGTCTTCAAAACGAAATGCCGTGCCGCCGCCGACGAGGGGATTGCTGTCGAATCCAAACGCGCGCCCGACGAAGAAGCAGTGTTCGCAGGTAATTTCTCCGGAATTATTTTCACCGGAAATGTCGTTGCGAACCAGCGCAAGCGGGGTGAGCGAGTATCCATACGTGGACGAATTGTTGGTGCTGAACAGAACATACCGAAAGACAGCGTTGGACATTCCGTACCCGACGACCCCTTGTCCCATGAAGTCCGTGCTCGGAAGATAGAAGCTGTCGTATTCGAAGGTCGAGTTATTCAAATAGCCGCCGCTTACGGTGGAGATCAGGCCCTGGGCGGCGCCCGAAAACGCAATGTGCTGGAACGAACTGCCGTTCATGATGGCAATTCCGGGGTACGCGCTTCCCACTTTCAGCTGTTCGCCCGGGCTGAAGCTGAACTGCGGACTGCTGCCTACACCGCCATGCAGCCCAGACCACATCACCACGCCGGTTTCCAGAGTTTCATTGAGAGTGATCGGCCCGCTTTGCAGAATCGTGGCGGGCGCGCCCGCAAAAATCGTGTGGGAATTGATGACGTAGCCGCCGGATTTCGGCGTGGGGAAGTATAACGAGCCACCCGATGCCCGTAGCATCGCGGAGTACGCCGCCAAAACTGCCGGGCCGTCGTCGAATTTTACGGCACGCCCCGAGGACGTCGATCGCGCCGCCGCGGCGAGCGTAAGCGTTCGGCTGCCACCTCCGGACTTAATTGTGGTGGAAAGATAGCCGGCCGCTGCGGATGCCGGTGGCGTTTGCGGAACGAATTCGGGCGTGGCCGGCGGTGCGCTCAAGATCGGGCCACAATCGTTGAAAGCGTTCTCGCCGGGGCGCGAGACGCCGATCAGTTTGGAATCGGACGCGGTGCGGCCGTAGATGTAATACTGATACGGCTTTCTGTCCTTCGGTATTTCCCAGGAGATGTGATTGCAGTTGTAAAACTGTACGGTGCCGCCCTTTGCCGCTGTTGACGCCCCCGCGCGCGTGTCCATTCCTTGTGAGTATTCGAATTCGGTCTCGCTGCGAACCGCGGATACGACGAAGAATCCGCTAAACGTAGCGTCGGAAGAATTGGTGACAAACACGACCGCTCCGGCGGAAGCGCCATTCGGCGATTCGGTTTTTACGGTGACGACATTATTTTTTCGCGAAAGCGAATTCACATTCGAACGCAGAATACCGAGCGATGCGGAGCCGATGGAGGTCTTTCCGGCGTCACTGGCGGCGGTGAGGCCGCCGTTTTTGTCCCGCGCGACGATCTGATAGACATATTGGGTTGAGCCTGCCGTCGCATTCACCACGTCATTCGTGGTATCTGGACCGGAAATCAGCGACGGCGAGACGGCGGGAGGAGCGGGCGTATCCAGTCCTGCGGGTGAGCCGCAGTTGTATAGGACGATGCCATCGCCATCGCGAAACGCGCTGGGTTCGGCGAGGTAAACGACGGGTGAACCCTCGGTGCAGCCGGAGGCGTTGGCTGATTTCGCCGTCGTGGTTTGCGGAACGGTGGAGACGGCGCGCGCTCCGTAAGAGGTCACGTCAACCCACGGATTCGATTGGGCTCGCCCCAAAAGCGGAGTCGCCAGAAACGCCACAAATAAAATCGCGATATGCGAAAGTGTCTTCATTCTCGCCTCAATGATCGTTTTCGAAATGCGTAAGACTGGGGAATTTAGAAACCGTCGCCGATTGTATTCGAAGAAGAACTCAGTCGTTACCGCTAACAATGGCGAAATCGTCGTCGTTCAGCCGGCCGCCGAATTTCGGCAGCCATTGGCCGGACCGCGTCAGGGGCCACAGCGTCCAAGTGGCCGGAACGGTGTCAGAGGCAAACTCGCAAACGATGGCAAGTTCGCCGGATGCTGCGGAAAACGCGGCCAGTTCGTCGCGCGTCACGTCGCGATGGCAGACTTCGAGGCCCTCACCGTCCAGAATCGACATGCTCCATAGCATCGGATCGGTAAGCGAACCTTTCGGAATCCGTTCCCGCGCGAACCGGATCGTGGCGATCCACGGATAAATTTTCTCGGGCCAATCTGCGGCGGCATTCGGGTTTGGCGGTTCCGCGCCGCGCAGTGTGTACGCTTGCGCCTTCTGATGGCGAAAGGAAAGCCCTGCGTATGCCTCATAGTCGCTGAGCGTGCGAACGTCGCCCACCCCAAATCCCGTAACAGGCTCACCCAAGAGCAGGCGTTGAATCTTTCTTCGGCTTCGTTCGTCGAGTTCGCTCCACGGCGAAGCCACATCCGCAGCCTCGGAGTGATCGCCCCAGTGTTTTGGCGCGTCGGCGCGAATGTAATCGTGCCAGACGATCGTCTCGGCGGGGTGGAACAAGTCGTAGCCGTGCGTAAATGCGCGCACGGTCATCGCCGATTCCTCTCCCAGGAAATAGAGTTCCGGATCGTAGGGCACCTCCTCTACGAAAGATCCTGGCGCGAAAAGAAATCCTGCCGCCAAAAATCGGGCACGCAATGGCTTCGCCGATTTCCTTCCCGGAGGAAAAGCCCCGGGGCGCAGTTGCGGAATTCCTTCGCGGGTGAACTGTTGAAAAACGATTTGAAGCGGCGCGTCCTGAAATACTTCGTTTTCTCCAGGTGTGAACGGCGCAGGGTAGGTGCTGACGATGGCCTTTGTGCTTTCGGTGCCGGCGATCGTTTCCAGCAGCCGTGAATCCCATCCTTGCGCGAATCGACAATGTGAATCGATCTGCAGAAACCATGCTTCGCCCCGCCACAGCTTCATGTTCTCCGCGCGCGCCCAGCACGCGCCTTTGCTTTCGCGCCAATGCACGTCGAGAACGCGGAATCGCGCATCGGCCGAAAACGGGAGCGCACGCTCGGCCTCGTCGCGCTGCCAGCAGATCCCGAACCGCAGACGTTCCGGGTGGTCTGCTTTTCGCAGGCAGTCCTCCACGGTAGGCACCAGTTGCGGATCACGGTAGGAAGCCACCGAAATAAAGATCAATTCGTTTTCCGAAACCAATTCGCCATACCCCACGACCCACGTTACCAGCCGCCGGCCCGATCCGTCACGTTCGTAGGTATTTCACTGTATGTCCGCTCGCTGGACGACGGACCGAAGGCGTACGGAAAGGTACCAAGGCCGCTACAACCAAAGGGTTTGAGGTCACAGCGGCAGCGGGGTTGCGCATTTCAAAAAAATAATCGCGACGAAACCGAATAATTCGACCGAACACAATCCAACCGCCCGCTCTCTGCGTACAGAGAGCGGATGGCGGAATAGGGGATGGAGGCCGCATGTTCGGGGGCGCACTCTTCTGGTCCATCAATCATACGCACTAAGGAGAGAGGTTCGTCGTGGATAAACTGACAACGCTCTTAAATCGAGCCGTATCGCGCCGTAAATTCGTAGCGGGAGTAGGAGCGACTGCAGGTGCGACAGTCGTGCTAGGAATGACCGGATGTTCCAGCAGTACAACACCGACACCAACCCCAACCCCGACTCCAACGCCCGTCGCTTATACCGACGCGGACATTCTGAACTACGCACTCAATCTGGAATACCTCGAAGCGCAATTTTATCTTTACGCGGCGACGGGTGCGGGTCTGCAGGCAAGCGATATGACGGCAGGGACGGCTTCGCCGTACCAAACCGTTGGCACAGTCACACTCGGAGATGCGGCCGCCGTACCGGGCCTCACCCCGGCGCAGCAGGAAATCCTGAACGAGATCGCCTACGAAGAGCAGGCCCACGTACGATTCTTGCGTGCGGCGCTCGGCTCGGCGGCGATACCGATGCCGGACATCGATTTGTCTTTCTTCGGACCGCTCGCGGTGGCCGCCGGAATCACTCAGAATGCCACGGGAGAAGGTTCATTCAATCCATTTGACAGCTTCGACGATTTTCTGGTCGGCAGCTTCATATTTGAAGACGTGGGCGTTACAGCCTACTCCGGCGCAGCGGGGCTGATCAGTCCGGCGGGCGTCGCAGCGGGCTACCTGACCGCGGCGGCCGGCATTCTCGCGGTCGAGGCGTATCACGCAGGGTACGTCCGCACGTCGCTTACCGGCCGCGCAATTGCCGCGGGCGATGACGGCTACCCACAACTGCAAGCAGCCAACCTGGTCGAAGATCTTCGCGCCCAGCTTACCGTGGGAAACAGCGCCGCGCCGTCAACCTCCGGTTCGGTGGAAACACTGCTCGTCTTGCCGGCCAGCATCTCTTCGCCGAGCGCGATCGTCGCAGCCGATTCCACCAATGCCGTCGGATTCGCGCGGACCATCAACCAGGTGCACCACATCGTATATGGCTCGCCGACCGTCGGCGTCAGCAAGGGCGGTTTCTTTCCGAACGGCACCAACAGCATTTTTGCGACCACCACAGCGTGATCCAAAACGAGAATCGAAAAGGACGGTAAAACGAAATGGCAAACCAAGAGACGCAAATTTTGGATGATGTAATCGCTTCCAGTCGTCGCAAGATGTTGACTCTCGGCCTCACGGGGCTGGCGGGCATCGCAGCAGGCGCGTTTGCCTCCATCGCCGAGGCGGCGAGTTACACCGACGCCGACATTTTGAACTTCGCCCTCAATCTGGAATATCTCGAGGCGAATTTCTACTACCTCGCGGCATTCGGCACGACCATCGATGTGTCAAACTCCGCATCGACGGCGGCCGGAGCACCGAAAATCACCCTTTCCGGAACCGTTGGCACCGCCGGAACCGTTACAGGCGGCAGCCAGGTTCCCTTTTCCACCGTTCAAGTCGGCTCGTACGCGACCGAGACGGCGGTCGAGGAAGGGAAACACGTTCAGTTGCTTCTCGGCGCGCTCGGCAGCTCGGCTGTCGCGCAACCCGCGATCAATCTCGGCTCGTCGTTTTCGGCGCTCGCCACCGCGGCGCAGATTCCGGGCGGCGCAAGCTTCAGCCCGTATGCCAGCGACGAAGATTTTCTCGTCGGTGCGTATGTGTTTGAAGACGTGGGCGTCACCGCGTATCACGGCGCAGCGCCACTCCTGACTGTGGCGTCAAACCTGAGCGTGGCCGCGGGCATTCTGGCCGTCGAGGCGTATCACGCCGGCCTGGTCCGCACCACGATCAACTATCTGGATCCCACCGCAACCGGAATCGCCGCTTACACCAACAATATTTCCTCGCTGCGTGCATCGCTTTCGCAGGCGGGGTTGTTGGGTGTGGCGCCGGGGCCGTACGATTCGAATCCGGATGACTTCGGTTTGGCTACGTTCCAGGGCTCGCTCGCCGGCGGCGCAAATGCCACCTGCACGCGCTTGACGGACGCCGATCAAACCAACGTAATCGCCTTTGCTCGCAACACCACCCAGGTTTTGAATATCGTCACGGGTGGCGGCGCGGTGAGCAACACGAATACGGTCATCAGCCCGGCGATGGGAATTTTCTTCCCGAACGGCATGAACGCAGGACCGAACGGCTTCAAATAGAAGCGGGTCATGCACCGGCAAGCTCCGGTCCGGGCCGCGATGCACGCGGCTCGGCCCGGAGTTTGCTTTGCAGTTCGCCCCATCGCCCCATTGACCCATTGACCCGGGGAGCAGGCAGTCTCGCTCCGCAAAAGTAACTTCTCAGCGTTTGCATCGATTCCAAAAAATAAACCTGAGTCTCGAATTTAGGCAGTTGCCAAACTGCTTCGATAGGACCGCGTTTTTTGGGACTTGCATACCGGAATTTACTTGGGCATATTTTCTGCGTCGTTCATGGGGACTGCGAAGGCCTTGAACTCTCGAACCGTCTTACTCTCGACGCTTCTCACGATTGCCGCGGTAGCAATCCCTGGCGTACCGAATCCGAACCTCTCGCGACCCGGTGGCCAGGCAAGCGCCAACGTCCAACCATTAAAGGCTCTCTTCGTCACGGGTGGACTATGGCACGACTACAAGAAGCTGGCGCCGTACATCACCAAAGATCTCGCCGCACGAGACAACACAAAATTTCAGGTTGCGTATGGCACGGAAATCTGGAGGAATCCAAAATTTTCCGACGGCTATGACCTTGTCATTTACGATCTCTGCTTCGACGACGTGGATGCGAATCTTCTTGATAACGCGCTGGCGGCCGGGAAACACACACCGACCATCTTTCTTCATTGCGCGGTTCACTCGTTTCGAAACTCTCCGAACGTTTATAAATGGGAAGACTACATTGGCCTGCGGTCCAAGTTTCACGACAAGTTCGGTCCTTTCCAAATCTCGATTGCCGACCCGGGTAGTTTCGTCGTACGAAATCTTCCAGCACACTGGATGACGAGGGGAGACGAGCTGTATCAGACGATTGAAGCGTTACCCGATTCGCACCCGTTGCTCGAAGCGACGAGCCCCATCGATGGACGCACTCATGTCGTTGCGTGGACGCACCAGTATGGCAGCGCGCGCGTGTTCGGCACGACGCTAGGCCACGATTCCAAGACGGCGGAAAGTTCCGAATACCGGGAACTCCTGGCGAATTCGGTTCTCTGGGTTTGCGGGCGCGATTGAGATTCTCGATGTTTAGTGGCTGAAACTGCGCGAATTCGTTCGCGGATTCTTTAGACTTTATTTTGAACTCTGAGGCAGCGCGAAGGCCACGTACACTCCCCCCGACGGTTGTCCGACTACGCGACCGCCCCCGGCAGCGATGACCACGAATTCACGGCTACCCACTTCGTAAATCGCGGGCGTCGCGTTGCCCGGGAATGGCAACACGGATTCCCAGAGCAATTCTCCCGTTTTCGCATTCAGCGCGCGCAGTTTTTTATCGAAATTCGTCGCCGCGATAAATAGGACGCCCCCGGCGCTGACAACCGGCCCGCCGTAGTTTTCCGTTCCCGTGTTTTTCAATCCCTTCGCAGCCAATTCCGGATATTCCCCCAGCGGTATCTTCCACAAATACCGGCCAGACCCAAGTTCAATGGCACTCAGCGTTCCCCACGGCGGCTCTACGGCCGGATAGCCGTCCGGGTCGAGAAACTTTTTGTATCCTCCAAATCGGTACGCCGGTGCCGGGGCAGACTCGTCGCTCGCAACTTCGTGCCCCTCTCGCGCAGATGTCTGGGAATCCTTGCCCCCGTTCCAAACGTAGTCGATGACGGCCGCGAGATTGTCAAAAGGCAAAGACGAAAATGCCGGCATACGACCTTTTCCATTTTCGACCATACTTTCAATCTCGCTGCGGGTGTGAGACTTGAGAAGGTCGAGCAGGGAGGGAAACTGCGGAGGCGAGCCGCTCAGCGTATCTCCGTGGCAGACGGAGCAATTTGCGGCGTATGTTGACTGCCCCAGGGTCTGTCCGTTCGGAGAACTTTTCACCAGGCTGCCGGTCCACGGAACATCGTTGGCATTGACGTACAGAACTCCGGTGCGTGGATCCACGGCGCTGCCGCCCCATTCCGCCCCGCCATCAAAACCGGGGAACACGACGGTGGACCGGCCGACGCTAAAGGGAACAAACGGGCCATCGCTTCTGAACTGCCGAAACGATTCGAGGGCGGCTGCATTTGCAGCCGGAGTTCGGTGCGTCAGCATTTCCGCTGTCAGCATTTGGCGGGCGAACGGCGGAGGAATTAATGGAAATGCCTGCTGGCGAGATGCGATTTCACCCGGAACGTCGCTCGGCGGAACGGCGCGGTACTCGATGGGAAAGAGCGGTTTTCCATTGTCCCGTCTGAAAAGAAATACGTAGCCAGACTTGGTCGTTTGCGCGACCGCGTCCACCGTCTCTCCATTCATCTGGAGAGTAACCAGCGTTGGCGGCGACGGAAGGTCGCGGTCCCAAATGTCGTGCTTGACGACCTGGAAATGCCAAATTCTTTCGCCCGTTTCCGCGTTCAGAGCGATCAAGGAATTCGCAAACAAATCATCGCCCACCCGATCGCCGCCGTAAAAGTCGGCCGCCGCCGACCCTGTAGGGACGTACACGATTCCGCGTTGCGAATCGACGGCCATTCCCGCCCAGTTGTTGGCAGCGCCACTGACGCGCCACGCGTTGGGGGCCCAGGTGTCGTAACCATATTCTCCGGGATGGGGAATGGTGTGAAAGACCCAGCGAAGTTGTCCGGTTCGAACGTCGAAGGCGCGAATGTCGCCGGGCGGCGCGGGAAGCGTCTCCGGTTCGCGCATCCCCACGATGATCAAATTCTTAAAAATTGCGCCAGGGCTGGTGCACACCAGGGCTTGCCGCTCGAAATCGCCCCGCAGTCCCTTTCTCAGATCGATCCGGCCATTCTCGCCAAACGTCGGGATTTGCTCACCCGTCCTGGCGTTGAGGGCGTAGAGAAAATATTTGATTCCCACAAAAATGCGTTCATCGCCGCGGCCATCGCTCCAGAAGGAAAGACCTCGGTTTGGCTGGCCTCCGTCGATTCGAGTACCAAATTTCCATATTTCATGGCCGTTCGAAGCGTCCAAGGCGAAAACCTGTTCCGCTGGGGTGATCCCGAAGAGCTTGCCGTCGATGATCAGGGGACTGGTCTCAAGCCCGCCCTCTTCCTTCGTGTCGTAGCGCCAGGCTTCGCGAAGGCGTTTCACGTTTTCCACGTTGATGTATGTCAACGGGGAGAAATGCTGGTTCTCGGAATTTCCCCCATACACCGGCCAATCACCATTTGTTTTGTGCGTACTGGCGTAATAGGACAACCAGCCGCAACTGAAGAGCGTGCCGACGATCCACGCTTTCCGAATTCGCTCGTGGGTACTGTGTCGTTTGGTCAAAGCTGGCTTATTCACCTTCGACCGCGAAGATTTCGAAAGGAAGCTTGAAGTTAGCGGCGAATTATCAAGCCTGTGACGATCGTCGTCACCGAGTCTGCCGGCAAGGATAGATGCAGCGCTTTGTCGCCGACAACTAAATTGCAGCCTCGATCCAAGCCCTTGTTCGTCAGCACGCTGACCAGCGATCCATCGGGATTCTCAAACGCGCAGTGAAAAAGGGCATCGGCCGGTCCCGCGGACTCGATTCGTACGGCGCCTCGCTGCACAAACTTCGAGAATTGCGAGAGCGCCCAGAACATCCCGCTATAGGTAATCTCGTTGGTCTTCGAGTGAATGAGCATCGCGCCGGTGAGCCCGTCGCCCGAACCAACGTCCGGGCGGCCGCGCTCGTCGCTCGCGAGTGTCCAGACGGTCAAAGATTTGCATCCGCTGCGAACAATGCGCGTGAACGTTTCGCCCCAGTCCGCCCATTCGGTCGTGTAGTCGGCGGCATGATAATCGGCATCGCCCTCCGTCCAGTACATTTCCACGCCGGGAAAAGCGTTCTGGACGCGGAGGATCCATTCCGGCTCGCCGGAATATCCGTGCCAGGCGACTGCGTTCGTAAACTTCAGCACATCCGGCGTCTCCAGCTCGCAAATTGCCCGACCCCACACATTATAATTGTGATCGATGATCCAGATTTTTGTGGAGACTCCGGCGCGCTGGAAAAGCGGCCCAAGATGCATGGTAAGAAAGTCGGCTTCGTAGTCTTGCGGCCACGCGCATGCGGGCATCGAGCCGTCTTGATCCCCATCGGGCTCGTTTTGAATCGTCACAGCCTGAATCGGAACTCCCTCGGCTTCATACTCGCGCAAATATCGCAGGAAATAATTCGCGTAGCTCGGCATATACGTGTGGCGCATACAGCCACCGAGTATCGACCCGCTGGATTTCATCCAGCCGGGAGGGCTCCAAGGCGATGCGAAAAGAAACATCTCGGGATTGTTCGACCGGGCTTCCCGGAGAATCGGCAAAATATATTCGCGATCCTTCGCGATCGAAAAGCGCGAGAGATCCGGATCGACTTCGCCGTCGTCGTAACTATAAATCGATTCGGAGCAGTCGGACGATCCGATGCACGTCCGGCAAACGTTCATCCGGAGTTCGGTGGGATGGAATAAGGTGTGGAATAACCGCGAACGCGTGTCGGCGGGCAGCCGGGAAAGCACGTAGCAGGCGCCTCCCGTGAGAGCAGCGCCGAAACCGAGCATTTCCTGATATCGGATTTCCGGAAGGAGCGAGATCGATGGCTCTCCCGCGCGGGCCTCTACCCAGGGCACGTCCTGCATTCGGGCAATTTTGTTTTTGCGGTCAGTGACCCACACTTGTGCCGGGCCTTCGTACTCGGCCGCGATCCCAGCAGGGGCGAGCCGTGGCTCGGGCGTCGTCGAATCAGGTTTCTTTCGTCCGGGAAGGCCAATGAATTCGCGGCGCGCCAGCTTTTCTGCCACGTTCTTATCCTCGCCTATAAAGACCTAGTCATTCATTCACTATCATTTGCATCTGCCGTAAGCGTGACGACGGAATTGGCCGGCATGGAAACGCTCGCCACTTTCGGTCCCAAACGCACTTCAACTGTTCGCGGCACGCCGGGGTTTGTGAGTATTACTGCCAGCGAACCGTCCGGGTTGCTGAAGGCGACGTGCGACAGGTCTTTCGCCCAACCGTTCGAGTCGATTCGGACGGCTCCCCGTTTCACGAAGCGGGAGAAATGGCCCATCGCCCAGAATTGTCCGCTGTGGTAAATCGCGTGAGTCCTGGAGTCGATCGTTATCATTCCACCGCAAGGGTACGGTCCGATATTCGGCTTGCCGTTTTCATCGGTGGCAAAGCTCCATCCCGTGACGGAACGACAGGAGTTCCTGAGGATCGCTGTAATTTTTTGCGCCCACAGAACCCAACACTTCATGTAGTCCGGATCGTTGTGGTCGGGACTGCCCTCGGTCCAGTGCATATCGATGTCTGGAAACGCGTTTTGTACCCGGCTCATCCATTCGGGTTCTCCGGTGTAACCGTGCCACGCCACCGCTTTCGCGTAACGGCGCACGCCTTCGGTTTCCAATTCGGCGATCGCTCGTCCCCAAAGGTTGTAGTTGTGGTCGATGATCCAGATTTCCGTGTTCAGGCCGCTGCGCTCGAACTCTGGTCCCAAATGAAGGCGCACGAAATCCGCCTCGTAATCCTGAGGCCAAAAACAGGCTGGCATCAGGCCCTGCTGATCGGCGTCCACTTCGTTCTGTACCGTAACCGCTTGCACCGGAACGCCAGCCGCCTCATATGCGCGAAGGAACTTCGCAAAATACTTTGCGTAGGACGGCATGTAGGTACGGTGCATGCAGCCACCCAACATCGATCCGTTGTCCTTCATCCATCCAGGCGGACTCCATGGCGAGCCGAACAAGAAAAGGGAAGGATTGACCGTTCGCGCCTCGCGGAGAACCGGAAGAATGTAATCGCGGTCATGGTCAATCGAAAATCGTTTCAGGTCGGGGTCGGGCTCGCCGTCATCGAAGCTGTAAACGCTGGCCGCCTGATCCGCGGAGCCGATGCAGGTGCGACATACATTCAGGCTCATTTCGGAAGGATGGAAGAGGGTATGAAACAACTTCGCTCGAGAATCTGCACTCAGCTGGTTGAAGAGATAGCAGCTGCCGTCCGTAAAACAAGCGCCGAAACCGACAACGGATTGGAATCGGGTCTGGGGGGATACCGCTACAAAGTCCTCCCCGTGAGATCTCGCGGCACGCGTCCACGGAATGGATTTGGCTGCATTCAGGCGGGATTCGTCACTGGTGATCCACACCTTTAATTCTCCGCGCTCTGGCGAAACTTCGCGCGCAAGGGATAAAGAAGAATTCGCGGCCAATCCGGCGGTAGCCAGTCCCGCCACTTTCAGGAAATGACGCCTGTCGGATCCGTCGAACGGTTCGTTCGTCTTCATCGACACATCCGATCCTCCCACTCCGAAGAAAACATGTTCAGTTTTGCGTCGGGGTCTTCGGGATGTGCTGCGATCACCGACTCGTTCACCTCGATCCCCCAACCTGGCTTCGACGGGACCTCCAGGTATCCTTCAACGACTTGCGGAATACCGGATGCCAGGTCCGCCCTCCACGGTACGTCGTAATCCTGAAAAGTTTCAAGGATCAGAAAATTTGGAATGTTCGCTGCGAGGTGAATTCCGGCGATGGTCTTTAGCGGTCCATCGCAGTTATGAGGAGCTACGCTCACGTAATACGCTTCCGCCATGGCAGCGATCTTCTTCGTTTCCAGGAAGCCGCCCGCATAGGTGATGTCCGGTTGTATGACGTGGGCGGCCTTGTTCTCGAGCAAGTCAAGAAATCCATACCGGCTGTAGGTGTGTTCGCCGGTCGCGACTCGCAACGGCGAAGCGGCTGTCACTTGAGCCATCGAGACTTGATTGTGAGCGGGAATCGGCTCCTCGCACCAGCTTGGATTGTAGGGAACCATCGCGCGGATGGCCTCAAGGGCCATAATGGGGCTGAACCGTCCATGAAATTCCAAAAGAATGTCAACGTCCTCGCCGACGGCGTTGCGAACTGCTTCCACGGTAACGGCTGCTTGCTTTAATTCCGCCCGCGTGATTTCACGCCCGCCCGGACCGAATGGATCGAACTTCAGCGCTTTATACCCTCGAGCCTTCACTTGGCGGGCTTTCTCGGCCAGATCATGCAGGTCGCTCGTCGATGTGTACCAACCGTTGGCGTAGGCTTTTACTTTGTTGCGAACTTTGCCTCCCACAAGATTGTAAACGGGCTGGCCGCAGGCCTTGCCAACGATGTCCCAGAGCGCCATTTCGATTCCGGCCATCGCCGAGTACATGACGGGTCCGGTGTTGTGTTCGACTTGGTAGAGCTTGAACCACAACGATTCGATATCGAATGGGTCGTGCCCCACAACGTAGCGTCGGGCGTAGTCGCGAATCAATTCCCGAACGGCAGTTTCTTTCCACCCGAGTGTGGCTTCTCCCCAGCCGGTGACGCCATTGTCGGTCTGGATTTTCACGAAGACATAGTTTCGCCACGTCGCACCGATCAGAAAGACATCTACACTCTTGACCTTCATCGGCCCCGGCCCCCTTGGAGGGCGATGGCTGGGGACGGATCACTATTGTGCAAGGTATCCTCCATCGATTTCCCAATTGGAGCCATTCACGTAGCGTGCGGCGGGACTGCAAAGATACGCCACTAACTCCGCGATTTCTTCGCAGCTCGCGAAACGCTTGATCAGATACGGCTCGAACAGTTTGGGCGGATCAATCACGCCCGAGGCGACCAATTGTTTGGTGTGATCCGTCTCAATGGCGGCAGGAGAAATTGCGTTGACGCGAACGCCATGCGGGCTCATTTCCACGGCCAGCGCGCGAGTCATCGCGACCAGCGCCCCTTTTGTGCCTGCGTAAGCGACGAGATTCGGGTTTCCGGCCAGAGCGTTGACCGATGCGATATTTACGATTGCCGGATCGGACGGCTTTGCGCTTGCGTGCAAGAGATGCCGGAGGAACGCCTGTGACAAAAAGTACGGCGCGCGCTGGTTTACCGCAACGACCCTGTCGAATTCCTCGACCGTTACTTCAAGCATTTGCTTGTGAAAACTCCACGCTGCATTGTTGATGAGCAGGTCGGCGAGGCCGATGGTTTCGGCGACTCGCTGGAATACAATCGCTGCCGCGTCAGACTCGCCTAGATCCTTCACCAGCGCCGCGCACCGGTCTTTGGGCAAACCTTCCTCTTCGAGTCGCGCAGCAACGGCCGGGTCCTTGTCGACCAGCAGCACTCGCGCACCTGAAGCCACGAGCCTGCGACTAATCGCGAGACCGAGCCCGTTCGCCGCGCCGGTTACCACCGCTCGACGGCCGGTCAACGAATGTTGTGCTTCCATCGACACAAACGCACCACGTTTGAAAAGAATCTAGGTTGACGCGCCGGCTTGCTTCGACCGATACCGAAAAGGCGACTGCGACGCGTCGAGTTCGACGGCGCCCTGTTTAACGGCTTCCGCCAAGTGTCCCGAAAAGGCGTTTGCTAATTCAAGTTCCGTTTCTTTTGGCCAACTCCCTAGCTTGGGGGAGAGCTTTTCGCAAAGCTGTTTGAGAGTGGCGTCGCCGGCCTGGGTTTTCAGGAAATCCAGGATCAATCGATCCGCCGTTTCAACGAAAGTTCGCGACTCTGCGCAAAATTCCACAATCGATTCGCGACCCCGCCGAATGGGCCAGTGACATCCGACGATCATTTCCGCATCGCTGTTTTCGATCTTGCGAATCGTCTCGAGATAACTCTGCACGTACAAGTACGTTGGGCAAAGCGCCCACCCGCCCAATAGCGACCGGTAGCCTCGGCCCTGGATTGCGTCTCCATAATACAGCGTCTTGAATTTTCGATCGTAGATACCCAAATGGCCGTGGCTGTGTCCCGGTAGATGCCAGATTTCCAAAATTCGATCGGGCGCCAGGCTCAACGTTTCTCCGCCAAAAAATGTTTGGTCCACTTTTTGCGGTTCGGAACTGCACGCCCGAATGGCCTTTTCCGTTTCGGCGTCAAAGAAGATTCCGTGGTCACGACGGAAGGCGTCATACCGGTAGCTATATAGATAGTCCGGCGATTCGATCAAAGCACGGTCTGCGTCGCCGCACGCGATATGCATGCGCGGATGGCTTTTTTTTGTTTCCGCTGAGCCGCCACAGTGGTCTCCGTCCGGATGCGTCACGATGAGGTGCGTAACTTCGCGCACTCCAAGTTGCTCGAGCGCAACAGGCACGTCGTGTACCGCGTGTTGCTTCGTCCCGCAGTCCAGCAGGACTGCTTCGTGCCCTTCTCGCAAGAGTGGCAAATATAAGGGCCGGCCGTTGATCTCGCACTCGACAAGGTCTGCGCCAGGATAGAGATGTACCAAGATAAAGGCCTCGGAACGAGATACTCAGGGTATGCGGACGTGTTCAAATTGCCGTTGTGCGTCCTGCAGGCCCTTGACGAGCAGGAAATGATCGTCGGCGCAGGTGATCATTCTCGCCCCGCGCGAGAGCTCCCGTTGCGCTTCGGCGGGTGTGTTCGTCACAGTGCCCCACCACTTCCCGGTGCGCGCCGCGGCCTCTGCCACCTTATCTAGCGCATTTTGCACGAGCGGGTGCTCGCGTTGCATCGGCACCCCGTAGTCTATGGAAAGATCGGCGGGTCCTACGAAAAGCAGATCGACTCCTTCGACCGCCGCAATCGCTTCCGCATTCTCGACGGCGTGCCGGTCTTCGATCTGAACGACGAGAAAGGTTTCCTCATTTCTTTCCTTGAGGTAGGGGACCGGATCCGCCAACGCGTAGTCTCCGTCGGCGCCAGCGCCGTCGAATCCGCGATTTCCGAGCGGCGGAAATTTCGTCCACTCGACCCACTGGCGAGCTTCATCCGCATTCTGGCAGTGAGGGACCATTATTCCGTTCGCGCCAAACTCCAACGCCCTCATCGCGCTGGTATATCCGTTTTTTCGAATGCGCACCATCAAATCGATGCCCGTGGCGCGGCACGCGAGCGACAGCCCGTCGATTCGATCATAGCCGTAGCCTCTGTGCTCCATGTCGAACCATACGACGTCGAAGCCCAGCTTTCCGGCCAATTCCGTGAACCACGGATCGGCGATCCGATTAATTCCCACCACACGAACGAAGCCGTTGGACTTCAGTATCCTTTTCAGCCTGCTCTTGATCACAATCGTCCTCAACGGTTCGCTTCGAGTGCCGTCCTGAGTCTGAAACGCGCCGATTCCTGCGGCGAACCGCGGCACCTCAACGCTTTGGCGTCCGGCATAATAGGAGCAGGTCTTCCTGTATGTCAAACCAAAAAGTGATACAGGAGTCCGTAATACGGAACGTCACGGGCGAAACGCTGCCGGCTCGAAGTGTCGTGCATCCTCTCTCGATCCGAGCTGACATCTAAGCTGCTACAAATGTGTCACTTCGAGAAAGACTTCGTTCCATTGTCCGGCGCGAGGCTCATTCCGCAGGCGGAACGGGCACTTTGCGACACGGGACCCTCCAGTTACGGAATTAAGTGTGAATCCGTAATACGGACACCCACGCGTAATACGGTTGACAGTTGAATCTTCCTACTTATACTCGTCCGAGTCGCACGACAGTTCCACCAAAAGCCGGGGCCGAAGGACCGGCTCGAGCGGCTCCGGAAGGACACATTCGAATGACTGCTTCCACGGCTCTCAACAGCAGCGCTCAACAGAAAGCATCGGCGGCGCGTCGGCGTTTCGTCATCTTGACCTCCATCACGGCAGCGGTGGGCGGCTTCCTGTTTGGTTACGATACCGCGGTAATCTCCGGCGCAATCCTCTTCGTGCGATCGCAATTTAGCCTGACTTCTGTCCAGACCGAAATCGCCGTGAGTGTGGTTCTTGCGGGTGCGCTTGTGGGCGCTGCGGTGGGCGGATATCTCGGGGATCGTTTCGGGCGCCGGCCCACGCTGCTGGCGACCGCCATCGTTTTCGGAGTATTCGGAGTCATCACCGGAATGGCGAACGGCTTCGTGGTTTTCTTCCTATCGCGGCTGCTCGTCGGCGCCGCGGTCGGAGTGAGCTCCATGCTTGCCCCTCTGTACATTGCCGAATTGGCACCCGAGAAGTACCGGGGCGCGCTTGTGACACTCAACCAAATCGCAATTTCAACCGGCGTGGTGGTCGCCTATTACGTTGACTATGTGTTCGCAGCGTCGGCCAATTGGCGATGGATGTTCATGAGCGCGGTGATCCCTTCGGTGCTTCTGCTGCTGGGCGTTCTCTACCTGCCCGAAACGCCGCGGTGGCTGGCGGCTCGGGGAAAATTTGCGGAGGCCGAACGGATCCTGCGCCGCGTCGAAGGCGAGAATGAAGTTCAACGCGACCTCTCCGAGTTACGAGAAGTGACGGCGAGTGATAAACTTGGCTTAAAGGATTTATTTCAAAAGCGATTCCGGCGTCCTCTCATCGTCGGCGTCGGTCTCGCGATTTTCCAGCAGATCACCGGCGTAAATACCATCGTGTACTACGCTCCCACAATCTTCCGCATGGTCGGCTTTTCCAGCGATTCGGTGGCCATATTAGCGACGTTTCTGATCGGGACTGTCGGCCTGTGCTTTACAATCGTCTCCATGTTTTTGCTCGACAGGATTGGCCGAAGGCCGCTTCTATTCGCCAGCCTGATTGGAATGAGTATTACATTGCTTCACCTTTCCTACTTGCTTAGCCGGCCGTCGCCGATCAAGTGGCAGGTGTTTGCCGACATCATCGCGTATCTCGCCGCGTTTGACCTGGGCCTCGGCCCGGTCTTCTGGCTGCTGATATCCGAGATCTACCCCACAACGGTTCGCGCGCAAGCGATGTCGCTGGCCACGTTTACGGTTTGGGCTTTCGACTTTTTGGTGACCGCAACGTTTCTGACGTTAGTCGAGCGACTCGGCATGCCTGGGTGTTTTCTTCTGTTCGCAATTCTTTGTCTCGCGGCACTCGCCTTCTCCGTTTTGCTGGTGCCCGAGACTCGACGCCGGACGTTAGAACAGATTGAGAAATCGTGGAATTAACGGTGGCGTGTCTCGACTCATGATCGACGGATTGGAGCGCGGACCGCGAATCGGGTATTCTGGCCCACACCGAACCTCGACAACGGCCGAGGAATCCGGGTAATCGCAGCCTCGCTCGAACTCTAATTTCCCACTGACGAGGTCGTCTTGAAGAGAACGCCCTTGAAAAAATCCAAGCGTGTACAAGAAGACAAGAACTACATCGAAGTGATGGGTAAAATTTTTACCGTGCTGGAGTACTTCGTCGAACATAGCAACAAACGAAAGTCGCTGATGTTCTCCGAGATCGCCGCCTCTCTTCCTTTTGCCCGCACCACCGTTCACCGCATCCTGTATTCGCTGGAAAGGTTGGGATACATCGAAAAGGACGATCCGAAGTCCAGCTACCGGCTCGCGGGGAAGTTCTTCGACCTGGCGGGCGGCGCTGTACATTTTCGGCGGTTACTGGCTGTGGCGCGCAGCGAAATGCAGACTCTGCTGCTGCGTTTCGGTGAAACGGTGAACCTCGGAGTCCTCGAAGAGGGGCAGATCACGTACATCGACGTGCTGCAAAGTTCGAGCGCGCTCCGTATCTCCGCTAATCCGGGCGCTCGTAATCCGGTTCACTGTACGTCGCTCGGGAAAGCGATACTGGCTTATCTGCCCGAGGATGAAGTTCTCGCGGTGCTCGACCAGTTTCCGATGATCCGGATGACCTCGCGCACCATTACCCAGAAAAAACACTACGTCGAGCATTTGGCGCAAGTGAGGGAGACGGGCATCGCGCTCGACATGGAAGAACACTTGAGCGGCGTGGTTTGCGTGGCCGCGCCGATATTCGATCGTGCGGGGAAGGTGATCGCGAGTATCAGCATTTCGGGTCCGGCTCCCCGCATGAAACCCAAATTCACGCAAATGCAGGAGGAAGTGAAAGTCGCTGCATCGAATATTTCTCGAATGCTTTCGCCGAGCAGCCGTCCAAACGATAAGTCCTCAGCGGAGTCCTCGACAAGCTCCGAGCCGATGGCCCGAGACCGTCGATAGCCCCCGATTCCAGAAATATCCCGCAATCGCATCTGTTTTTTTTGGCAGCGATTCTCCTATTCCGTATTACGGACAAATCACCGAATTTGTCATTGACGCTGCTAAGCGTTTTTCGTAGGATGGGCGCCGTTTCGGGCCGGAATCGTCTCAACCTCGATTTTGTTGAGATTTTCGCGTACTTTCCGCGGTCTAACCGTTTAGACGGTTGGGCGTGAATCGCGCAGTTCGGCCCGGGCGCGGGGTGAGTTTGGATGCAGGATTTTCCAATGTCGCGGCGGCGCTGCTTGGCTCTGATCGGGAAAGGTGCCGGCGCCACGATGGGGATTCTTGTCTCCCGGGCAGACCTTCTGGCGAGCCATATGCTGCAAAGCCAGGAGAGCTCACCAAGCGCGGTCTCGGCGAACCTTGAGATTCTGAAAGAACTCATGGCGACGCGGGTTTACGCCACCACACCGGCGCAACCTCGTCCCGAACTCGATTCAACCAGCCGTCGCGACGCCGGCGCAGGGTGGCAAATCACCCTGAGCGAAGGATGGCAGCTCTCGGAGGCCGACGACCGTCTCACCCCGGGCCGGTACTCTGCCGAAGCGGATTGGATCGATGTAACGCTCCCATGTCCCGTGCAGTACGCGCTCATGAGGGCGGGCAGAGTTCCGAATCTCTGGTTCGCCGAAAACTTTCGCAGCCTGCAGTGGATCCAGCAGCGGGATTGGTATCTGCGGCGCCGATTCCGCACTCCCGATACTCCGGACGGCGGTGTCGTCCGTGTGCGCTTCGACGGCATGGACTACCTGGGAATGGTATGGCTGGATGGCGAGCCTCTCGGAGCCCACGAGGGATCATTCGGTGGACCGACCTTCGACATCAGCGATCGGATAATTCCGGGCAAAGAGCACGAGCTATTGGTAAGGCTCGTGCATGAGCCCCACGATCTGATGGTCAATTTTGACAACAATGCCAGCGAGAATCACAAACCCCGAGTGGTGAAGCCCGACGCAGAAGATGCGGAAAGCTACCAATGGGGCAATCGTTACCGCACCATCGGCCTGTATCAGCCGGTCCGCATCTTGCTTACGGGGCAGGCGTACATGGAGGCTCCGTTTGTTCGGACCGATCGCCTGGATGCAAATGAGGCCGGGCTTTGGGCGCAAACGATGCTGACGAATTCCGGCGTCGCTTTCGAAGGAGACATTCAAGCTCAAATCGTCGATCTATCGGATCAAAGCGTGGCGTGGCGGCATTCGTTTCGGCAGACGGTTCCCGCGGGTATTTCATTTTGGGAAAAGGAACTGGTGGTCAAAGCGCCGAAGCTTTGGTGGCCCAATGGACTCGGCGAACAGCCTCTGTATCGAATCGAACTTCAACTCGTCAAGGACGGTGTTCAACAAGATGCGATTAGCAGCCGCTTCGGCATCCGTACGCTGGAACTGAAACGCAATCCGGATAGTCCCACGGCGCCTCGTCCTACCGCACTCGACCGGACGACCGAAGACGAAGCGTATTCCTACTTGTGGGTTGCCAACGGAAGGCCCTTCTATGCGAAGGGCGCGTGCTGGATGTCGAGCGACGACGTGCTGGCGCTAACGCCCGAGCGCGAACAATGGATGATTCGCGCTGCCCAGTGGAATGGTTTGAACCTTCTTCGCCTGAATGGCGGAACGACCCTGCTTGAGACCGAACAGTTCTATAACTTGTGCGACGAGCACGGAATCGTTGTGTGGCAGGACGTGCCTCTGAATTGGGCCGAGAATCCGGGCACAACAAACATCAATGTTTGGCGGGAGCAGATCACACAAAGCGTCCTTCGAATCAGGCAGCATCCTTCGATCGGCGTCTACGTCGGTGGAAACGAATATGATCCCTATTCCGACGGGATGGAACCTCTTCTCGGACTGATCCGCGAAATCTTCGCCGCGTACAATCCCACAACCGCGTATCGCATGAACTCGCCCAATGGCGGCGATTATCACGCCTACGATCCCGAGGCGATGTACACCGCCGACGTCAACTGGTATCACAAGCTCTACGATCGAGGGCACTACTTCATTTCGGAATGGTCGTTCAGCAGTTTTTCGAACCACTCCCTGCTAAAACGCATCATCCCGCCCGAGGAATTAGCGAAGAGCCCGGTCGGGTACGAAATCGAGGCGTTTAAGCGCCACTATCCGACCATTCGCGACCGCAGTGCGGAACTCGGCTTCACTTTTCTAAAGAGCTGGCAGCGGGCCACGTGGTATGGCGATTTCAATACCGCCGATCTGGAACAACTGGTTGACTACAGCCAAATGGCCTACGAGCACACCCTCGGCTATGTACTCGAGCACTGGCGCGCCCAGTTTCCTTACACAGGAGGAGAAGCACTCTGGACGTACAACTCGCTCGGGCCCGTCGCCGCCAGTTGGCACATCATCGACTGGTGCGGGCAGCCGCAAATTCCGTTCTACGCCGCCAAGCGCGCCAATGAACCGGTCCATATTCTCGCGGACACAGGTTTTTTTTCGTGGGGTCCGGGCGACACGTTTCGAGCGTCGGTCTTCGCGCTGAACGACAGCGAGCAGTCCTTAAGCGGAGTCAACTTCCTCGCCCGCATCTACGACCTGAAGATGCGCTCGGTCCACGAGGAGAAGTGGACGGCGGATGTACCGGCGAATGGTTATGCCAGCGAAAAGCGAGACGTCAGTTGGTCCCTGCCCGCTGACATGGCGGAAGGCTATTTCTTCCTCGAGCTCACTCTTAGCAACTCCTCGGGGGCGCGTTTGTCTCGACGCGCGTATTGGCTCCGAGCGCTAAAGATGCTTTCCGATCCGGTTGCGCGCAAGCAGTGGCAATCCGGTCCGGTCGCCGAGCCTCCGACGAAGACAGGACTCTGGCTCCGTCCGCAACTCGAATCGCTCTCAACTTCGATCAAAGCGTCGGCGCGTGTCGAACGCCGGACGAAAACGCACGCGGAAATCGCCGTCTCGCTCGAGAATGCCGGAGACCTGCCGGCATACCCGGTTCGACTGCAATTGAAGCCTGACTCCTATTCCGCTCTTTGGAGCGACAACTTTTTCTGGCTTGCCCCGGGCGAAAAGATTTCCATCGCAGGCACAGTGCGGCTGGACATGCGCGGCCTGGATCCATTTGCCAAAACTCCCTCAGCCGGCGATGCCAATCTTGCGCTTCAAGTTTCGGCATGGAACGCCGCAGGGTCGGAGCTGCAATTGTCGTAGGTGAGGGATCGCGTATGCCGGCGTGGGGAACGAATGTCTTTCAATACGTTCGAGATAAAAGATCCTGTGCATCGAGGTCTGAAACTTCACGTTTACAGTCCGTTTTGTTTTTTGACAGAGGAGCAAGGCGGTAACAACTGAGAAAGGAACCAGGAGATCCCCATGAGCGTTAAACGAAGCTGCGCTTTCCCTTTCAATACGGTTCTGCGATCTGCCGTCGCTATTTCGATTCTCTGCTGCATTATCTGGGTAGGCGCCGCGTTCGCCGGCGTCACGGGCACCATTTCGGGTATCGTCCGCGATCCGAGCGGCGCTGTGCTCCCGTCGGTGCAGGTCGTCGCCACGAACGTCAATACCGGCGTCGCGACCACCGTCTCCACCGACGGCGATGGGTTTTATTCGTTGCAAGCCCTGCCCGTTGGGGTTTACGACGTGCAATTCAGCTTGAATGGATTCAAAAGCAGCGTCCAAACCGGAATCGTCTTGCGGGTAAACGACGTGCTGCGCGTGGACGTTACCTTGGCGGTCGGCGCGGTCGCGGAAAAAATCTCTGTCGCCGCCGACGCGGTCCAGGCCGAAACCACAAGCACGCAGATGGGCCAAGTGATCGCCTCCGAAAAAATCGAGGATGTTCCGCTGGCGACTCGCAGCTACACGGATTTGCTTGCGCTGCAGGCGGGCGTGGTCCCCACGACGTCGGGCCTTTCGGGCGGTCTGGGCGGCGAGTTCACCTCAACGGGATTCGCAATCCAACAAGTCTCGGGCGACCTGAACGCCGGCAACTTGTCCGTCAACGGGATGCGAGAAGCGGCCAACGGCTTCCTGCTGAACGGCGCTCCCGTTCAGGAAACCGCATTTTCGGGAACCGCCGCGATTCCCAACCTGGATTCGATCGAGGAATTTCGAATCATCACCAACAACTTCGATGCCGAATACGGCAGCTATTCGGGCGGGCAAGTGAACGTAATCACCAAATCGGGCGCCAATCAGCTTCACGGAAGCGCTTTCGAGTTTGTCCGCAACACCGCGTTGAATGCGCGCAATTATTTCGACCCAGCAAGCGATGGCCCCAAAGGCGAATTCAACCAGAACCAATTCGGCGGAACGTTCGGCGGGGCTATCAAGCACGATAAGCTGTTCTACTTCGTGGATTATCAGGGAACTCGGCTCGATTTCGGGCAGAGCACCGGGCAAGTGCTGGTTCCCAGCGATGCGGAACGCGGCGGCGATTTCTCGGCGATCTCCTCTCAAATGACGGGAACCGTCCAGGGCGCCAACTGGGCGCAACAACTCACTACCGAGCTTGGCTATCCGGTGACGGCTGGCGAACCGTACTACAGCACGGGATGCACCAGCTCGGCCACTTGCGTTTTTCCGAACGCGCTCATCCCGATGACCGCCATCTCGACGCCGTCCGGCAACCTTCTGCAATACATTCCGAAGTCCAACGGCGTCAATGCCCAGGGCCAGACGATCTATTCGAGTTCCGCTGCGGTTCAAACTCTTCGCGATGACAAAGGCGCGTTTCGCATGGACGGGAATACGCGCTTCGGCCTTCTTTCCGGCTACTATTTTGTTGACGACAATAATCTGTTGTCTCCCAACCCGGTGGAACCGGGGTTCGGCAGCGGCTCGCAAGGGCGCGTGCAGCTGATCGATCTTGCCGATACGAAGACTTTCGGAAGTTCCACGGTCAATGAGTTTCGCGTTTCGTTTACGCGTCTGTCGGAAGTCGTGAATCGTCCGACCGGCGGGATTGGTCCTGACATCCTCGAACAGTTGGGATTCACGGGCATCGTTCCCTCGGTGCCGGCCTATGCGGGAGTTCCGCAGATCAATTTCTTGAATTTCGGAGTCGGGTCCGGCAGCTCGCCGTTGCCCATCTACGAAAATACCTACGCGTTTGCCGACAACTTCAGCAAGGTGATCGGCACCCATTCTCTGAAATTCGGCGGCATGCTCCATTTTAACCAGCTCACCGAAAAGAACCTGGGCTCCAATGGTTCGTACTCGTTCAACGGCTCTGAAACGGGAATCGATTTCGCGGACTTCCTGATTGGCGCTCCCAATGGATACTCGCAGGGCCAGGGATTTCCTTCCTACGGCCGGAGCCACGATTGGGGTTTGTACGCCCAGGACAGTTGGCGCATTCGGCCCGACCTGACTTTGAACTACGGACTGCGATACGAAGTCAGCTCGCCGTGGTACGAACTTCATAATGAAATCGAAACGATCGTTCCCGGACTGCAGTCTCTGACGTTTCCCGGCTCACCCACAGGCTGGGTATTTCCGCTCGATCCCGGCATTGCCCGCGGTCTTTCCCCGACGCGCTACAACAACTTCGCTCCCAGAATCGGCTTGGCTTATTCACCGAGCGTATCGGATGGATGGCTTTCGAAGATTACGGGCGGCCGAGGGAACTTCAGTGTCCGCGCTGGGTTCGGTAAGTTTTATTCAACGCTCGAGGGAGCGACGAACTTCAACGAAATCGGCGACGCCCCGTTTGGCTATTACTACGGCAGTCCCGCGCCACCGGAATTTGCCAATCCGTTTATCACCCGCGGCACGGGCATCGATAATGGGCAGAGATTCCCGGTTGCGCCGCCGCCGTTCAATTCCTCGCCGCAAAATCCGGATACGAGTATCGACTGGGCCAACTTCTTGCCGATCGGCAGCTCACCCGCGGTTTGGTATAAAAACGTATTGCCTTATTCCGAGCAATACGAATTGGCGATCGATCGTCAGCTGGCTCGAGGGACGCTGTTAACGCTGGCCTACGTAGGTTCCCAAGGCCACCATCTGACCGCAGCCCAGGAAGCAAACCTTGGCGACCCGTCCCTTTGTCTCAGCCTGAGCCAGCCGGCGGAAGTGGCGCCCGGTTCGCCTACCTGCGGGCCATTCGGCGAAAGCCAGATTTACACGACGGCCGGTGGCCAGACCGTCAGCGGAACTCGTGGCCCGCTGGGAATCAATTTCACCAGCGATTCGTATTTCAAAACCATTGGCAACTCGGATTACAACTCGTTCCAGGCCACGTTGAAGCGAGTCACCGGTCGTCAACAGTTTCTGGCCGGTTACACCTACAGCAAATCCATGGACACCGGATCGGGCTACGGCGAGCAAGTGAATCCCATTAATCCGAACTTCAAATCGCTTTCCGCGTTCAACGCGACCCACAACTTCGTGGTCAGTTACAGCTACCTTCTGCCGTTTGATAAGTTGGCTGTGAATCGGCTTACGCAGGGCTGGCGCGTCAGCGGCATCACCCGCTTTTCGACTGGCTTACCGGTGACTCTGCTGGAAACCGACGACCGCTCGTTGCTCGGGACCTCAGGTTCCGGACCGATCCAGCTGCCTGTGGACACGCCGGACTACGACGGTGGCTCGCTGCATTTTACCAATCCGCGTTCGGGGCAACCGTACTTCGACACCTCGGACTTTAGCCTCGAACCGCTCGGTTCACTCGGTAACGCCCCCCGCCGCTTCTTCGGCGGCCCTGGCATCAACAACTGGGACATCAGCATTCAAAAGGACACCACAATTACCGAAGGCAAAGTACTTCAAATCCGCAGCGAATTCTTTAATGCTTTCAACCACGCGCAGTTTGGCCAGCCGGACGGCAATATTAACGACGCTACGTTTGGCTTGGTCACGACGGCGAACGCTCCTCGAATTTTGCAGTTTGGAGTGAAGTTCTTGTTCTGAGGAAAGCGCTTTTCCGGAACGGGGCCGTTCCTTTTTTTCGGGACGGCCTTGTTTTTTCCGGCACGAACGCCCGGGCTGCCTGGGGAACACAGCGATGTACAAATCCATTCGGTTTTCTCGTCTGATCCCTCGGCTCCTTTGCTTTTTGGGCTTTTTGTCGTTTTTATCCTCTGCCGTTCAATCGCAGACTCCCGAAGAGCAAACGGCCGCTCTCGCCGTGCTCTCTCCCGAGGGGAGGACCGCGATTGCGCAACTCGCGTCACTTCGCGCGCTCCCGGCGGGCGAATGGCGATTTCACCTGGGCGAACTTCCTCACGGCGAAGCGACCGACCTCGACGATGCAGCTTGGGGGCTCCGCAGCCCGGGCAGCACCGCGCCGGCGGATACGGTGTGGTATCGCCGGTTGATTGAAATTCCTCAAAGCCTGAACGGTTATGACCTCACCGGTTCGCGCATCTGGTTTGCCTTTCAAGCCGACGTCAACGGGCCGATGACCCAGATCGTGTACTTCAACGGCCGGCGCGTCGCCATGGGTGAGGAACTCGAGCCAGTGGCACTGTGTGAGTCTTGCAAACCGGGTGAAAAAATTCTTGTCGCGGTGAAACTTTTAAAAACTGTGGATCAAAAGGTGTTTACGGGCGTCGATCTACCAATCGAGCCGCCGGCCCGAAGACCTCGCGCGGAAGAATTGCGGCAAGAGCTTCTCTCGGCTGCCATTCTCGCGCCAAGTCTGGGAGCAACACAGGTTCAACGCGATGAGTACATCGGTGCGATCAACGGCGCGGCGCAGGCCGTTGACTTGGATGCGCTGCACGCCGGAGATTCAAAGCGTTTCGACGACAGCGTTCGAAGGGCGGCCCAGCTTCTATCGATACTCGATCCTTCCTTGCGCCAGGCGACCTATCACCTTACCGGGAACTCACACATCGACGCCGCGTGGCTATGGCCGTGGACCGAATCCATCGACTCGATTCGCCACACCTGGGGAACAGCCCTTCAATTGATGAACGAATATCCAGACTACACGTTCACTCAATCTGCCTCTCAGTACAACGTTTGGATGGCTGAGAAATATCCTTCCCTCAATGACGAAATTAAAAAGCGAATACGAGAAGGGCGCTGGGAGATCGTCGGCGGTATGTGGGTAGAACCCGATCTCAATCTGCCGGATGGCGAGTCTCTGGTGCGGCAGTTGTTAATTGGCAAACGCACGATTCACGATCTCTACGGAGTGGATATTCGGATCGGTTGGAATCCTGACTCGTTTGGCTACAACTGGCAGCTGCCCCAGATTTATAAGCGCTCCGGTATCGATTATTTCGTCACCCAGAAGATGGCGTGGAACGACACAAACCAACTTCCGCTGAAACTGTTCTGGTGGCAATCTCCTGACGGCAGCAGAGTCCTTACATATTTCCCGCACAACTACGACAACGACAATTTTGATCCGGCGCGGCTGGCCGCCGATCTTGCTTCGGCTCGCGCGCGAGCACCCGGTCTTGTCGAGATCATGGATCTGTACGGTGTGGGCGATCATGGGGGCGGTGCGACACGCTACACCATCGATCAGGCCGATCCATGGATGAAACTGTCAAAACCCACGCCGAATTTCAGGATGGGCACGGCCCAGTCCTTCTTCAATGACGTGCAGTCAAGAATCGACGACGGATCGCCGCTGTGGAACTACGACACCCTGGCGACGGGAACACCTGAGCTCCGGCCGCCGCCAGCGGGAAAAATCCGGATCCCGACATGGAACGACGAGCTATATTTCGAATACCACAGGGGTGTTTTTACCACGCAGGCCACTCACAAAAAGGAGCTGCGAAAAACTGAGCAGGAAATCCTGGATGCCGAGAAATACGCCGCGCTGTCCTCCTTATCGGGGGAAAGCTACCCTCACGAACTTCTGGATCAAGCGTGGAAGAAGCTGCTCTTCAACCAGTTTCACGACCTCGCCGCCGGCTCGGGCCTTGGCCTTATTTATAAAGATGCGCGCGAGGATTTCAGTGAGGCACATCGAGAGGCGCGAGAGGTTTCCTCGGCGGCATTGCAGGCAATTCAGGCGCGCGTGGACACGCGAGGCGGCGATGGAGTTCCCGTTCTGATCTTCAACTCGCTCTCTTGGCCCCGCTCCGGCTTCATGACCCTGCATGTCGAAATGCCGGAAGCTGTGACTGGCGATGTTTACGTGCTCGATGCACGACAAAACGTGTTGCCATCTCAGGTTCTCGCTCGGCATCCTGACACCAACTCCGTCGAACTATTGATTCGTGCTCCGGAGATCCCATCTCTGGGTTACGCGCTGATTCGTGTGCTCCCCGGCAGCCGGAAGTTTTCCAGCGATTTGCGCAGCCGCGATCTGACGCTTGAAAATTCGGCCTTGCGCGTCACCGTAGATTCCAGAACCGGATGCCTGACCAGCATCTACGACAAGAAAGACAAGCACGAGGCTTTAGCTGAAAAAACGTGTGGGAACGAACTGCTCGCCTTCAAAGACACGCCGAAGGCTTACGATGCCTGGAACATCGATTCGGACTTCGATCAGGTGTTTTCCCGACTCGATTCTGCCGACTCCGTCGAGCTCGTCGAATCCACTCCTCTTCGTGCCGTGATTCGCGTGAATCGTCACTGGCAATCCTCGCGCTTCAGTCAGGATTATGTGCTCTACGAGAACAGCGAGACGTTGGACGTCGTGAACGATATCGATTGGCATGAAGACCATATATTGCTGAAGGCGGCGTTTCACTTGTCATCTTCGAGCAAGCACGCTACGTACGAGATTCCGTACGGTACGATCGACCGCCCGACCACACGGAACAATTCATGGGAACAGGCCAAGTTTGAGGTCCCCGCGCTCCGCTGGGCGGACGTTGGCGACGGCGAGCATGGTTTCAGTCTTTTGAACGATTCGAAATACGGGTACGACGCCGTCGGCAATGTGCTGCGGCTCTCCTTGTTGCGGTCTCCCACATGGCCCGATCCCAACGCGGATCGCGGCGTTCAACGCTTTACCTACCGCTTGTATCCGCATGGAGGAAGTTGGAAGGATGCTCTTACGATTCGGCGCGGGTATGAGTTCAACTACGGTCTGCAAGCGCTGCAAGTTGCGAACCACGCCGGAACTCTCCCGCCAGTGCATTCCTTTCTGGGAATCGACGCCGAAAACGTGGTGCTTACAGCCGTCAAACGTAGCGAGGACGATCGAAGCCTCATCTTGCGATTTTATGAATGGGCAGGAAAGGACTCCATGGCAACCATCGAGGTCCCTCCCGGCGCGCAAGCCGCAACGACGACGAATTTAATGGAGCAGCCCGACGCAGTTCCAGACTCCGCGGCGGGGGGCAAGATTCCGTTGCACGTCCATCCCTTTCAAATCGTAACCGTCCGTATCGACTACCCACCGTTCGTTACGCACTCGGAAGTCCGCTGAAATCCCCCATTCTCGAGGTCGAATCGACGCCGGGAACCGCGAAATTTCCAGAGTGTTTGCGTGCTTCCGTCCCAGAGGATCCGACCGGAGTTCCTTGGCCATCCTGCCGATCTCGGGGACGCATCAAATCGATCTGACCGAGACGTCTGGTTTACGTGAAAGGTCTGTACAACAACGAAAGAAGTGGTCGGGGCGCCGAGATTTGAACTCGGGACCTCCTGCGCCCAAGGCAGGCGCGCTACCAGGCTGCGCTACGCCCCGACAGGTGACGAGCCTTCAATTCTACTTTATTTTTGTTCCCACCGTACGCAGGGCATTGCGCGAGGTGCGACATCCGCTCTAGACGGTTTTATCTTTCGCGTAGCAGAGATATTCGAGGTTGCACTCCGCGCAACGCGGCTTTCGCGCCACGCACACCCGCCTGCCGTGCCAGATCAACTGGTGCGAGAAAATCACCCATTTGTCCTGCGGCAAAATTTGAATCAAGTCTTGCTCGATCTTTTTTGGATCGGTGTTCTTGGTGAGGTCGAGCCGTTCCGACAGCCGAATCACGTGAGTATCCACCACTACACCCGAAGCGATTCCGTAGCCCGAGCCTAAGACCACGTTGGCAGTCTTTCGCGCCACTCCCGGAAGCGTGAGCAACTCTTCCATGGATTTAGGCACGGAGCCGCTGAACTGTTCGACCACCATTTTCGCCGCGCCCATTACGGATTTCGTCTTGTTGCGGAAAAAACCGGTTGGCCGGATGTCCTGTTCGAGTTCGCTGGGATTCGCATACGCGAAATGGCTAGGCGTCGGATATTTTGCATAGAGCGTAATGGCAACTTGATTGACGCGGACGTCGGTGCATTGCGCCGACAAGATCGTCGAAACCAGGAGCTGGAATGGATTTTCATGCTTCAGCTCGCAGCTTGCGTCCGGATAGGCGGCATCGAGCCCTTCTAGAATCGCGGCCACGCGCGCGGGATTTCTCCCGCGGATTTTCAGGCGGGGACGGCTCGATCGCGCCGGCGTCGTTGGAATCAGCCCGTTCCGGAGACCAGGTTCGGGCTTCTTTTTTGATTTTCGCTGTGGTTTTTTCATCCCGCGCAGAATATCACACGGAAGAATCGCGAATCACCAGCGCGCAGCGGGGAAAACCGCGCAGAGAGAGATGCGGAAACTCTTACTTCGTGACCGTTACGCCCTTCCAGAAAGCGATGTGGCCTTTGATTTCCTTGGCGGCGTCTTTCGGGTCCGGGTAATACCACGCCGCGTCGGGATTCGTCTTGCCGTTCACTTCGAGCGAGTAGTAACTCGCCAGCCCTTTCCATGGGCAGGTCGTATGAGTATTGCTAGGCCGCAGATAATCCTGTTTGACGGAGCTCGCGGGAAAATACTGATTGCCTTCGACTTCCACCGTCTTATCGCTCTCCGCGATCACCGTGCCATTCCAACTTGCTTTCGCCACGCGTCTCTCCCGGCACTCGAGTGCCTACACCGCAAAAAACAAATTCTGCGCAAATGGCCATTCCGAATCAAACCACTGGCCTACGCAACGATAGCCTGTGCGCTCGCCCATCTCAATCACTTCCTGTGGATTATATTTGTGCGAACTTTCGGTCCAGATCGTTTCGCCTTCGCGCATGTAAAAGCGGAAGCCTGCGGATCCGATGGTGATGCGCTGCCACGCCTTCGAGCGAAGATGCATCTCCACGCGACGCTCGGCGATATCGTAGCGGGCCTCGTGCTCGAACTGCTCCAAATCGAAATCGGCGTCGAGTTCGCGGTTCAGCCGCGCCAGCAAGTTCATGTTGAACGCCGCGGTAACGCCGGCGGGATCGTCGTAAGCCTGAATGAGCTGTTCGACCGGCTTTTCCAAATCGGTCGCAAGCAGCAGCGCGTCGCCGGATTTCAAGATGCCGCGCACCTGCCGCAGGAATTCGTCGCCCGCCGGTCGGTCAAAATTCCCGATGGTGCTGCCCAGAAACAGGACGAAAATTTTCTCGCCGTCGCGGCGCCGCGCGGACACTTCCTGCAGCCCGTCGAGGTAGGCGCTTTCGAAGCCGACGATACTCACGCGATCGATCTGCCCGATTTCGAGTTGACACCGATCGAGTGCCGAACCGGAAATATCGATCGGGTAATAATTCACGCGCTGGCGCTTGGAAAGCGCTTCGAGCAGCACGCGCGTTTTCTGCCCGCTGCCGCTTCCCAGTTCGGCCACCACCACCGGCACCGGCAAATGGTTGATGATCTCTTGTCCGTACCGTTGTAATGAGCGCATTCCGGCGCGGCTGAGCCCGTACTCGGGAAGCACGCAGATCGCGTCAAAAAGCGCGGAGCCCACTTCGTCGTAGAGATATTTTGATGGAAGTTCCTTTTGGCCCGGCTGGCTCAGGCCGACTACCACGTCCGAAGAAAATTCCGCGCGCAGCTGTGACGCCAGAACCGATGCGGCCATTCGAGGAGCCGAAGCCATACGCTATTCCTCCACGCAGCGGAAGCTGCCGTACATGTAAGGGTAGTGCGGTTGAAACCAGTTGCGATAGGAACGCCGCAACATGCAGGCATCGGTGCGCGGCGAACCGCCCTTCATCACGAAATGCTTGCCATCAAAAAAATCGGCCGAGTAACCTTTGTAGAAAGGATAAGGCTGGAATCCCGGCAGGGGACCGAAAGGAGTCGAAGTCCACTCCCATCCATTACCGAGAAGATCGAAGACGCCGAAGGCGCTCGCACCGTCCGGGTGGTCGTTCACCGCGGTTGCGTCCCAGCGTTGATGATGAAAATTTCCAAACGATGGTTCTGGTTGCGCATCGCCCCAGGGGAACGGCCGTTCGCGGCCCTCGGGAGTTCCGTAGGCGGCACGGTGCCACTGTTCTTCGGTTGGTAGTTTTTTTCCGGCCCAGCGCGCGTAAGCGGTGGCTTCGGCGTGGCTCACGTACACAGGCCATGACGGCGGCAAGGGAATTTGCCCGAACATTGTGGTGTACGACCACTCCGACGATGCGTCCGCTGCATTTGAGCCGCGAGCCGGAACCCAAAAGTGGGGATGATTCAGTCCGGCGGATTTCAGCCATGACCAGTCTTCCGGCTTCCAGAAACGCATCGTCTCGTAGCCGCCCGCTTCGACGAACTGCAGGTAATCGGCGTTCGTTACCGGGAACACATCGATTGAAAAGCTGGGGACGATGACCTGCTGAGTTTCGAATTCGTTGTCCCAGCCGAACACGCCGGGCCCGCGCTTTTGCCCCAGCGTCGCGATGCCGGAAGGAATCCTGGCTTGTTTTTGCACCGGCGAACGGCGCGGATCGGGCGGCGTCTCCAGGTTCCTCACCTTGCGTTTGAGCGGAAGATTGTGCAGCAAATACGCCAGCGTCTCCGCATGCATCAATCGATGTTCAATCGCGACTTGCAGCAAAGTGCCGTCGGCAAGGTAGGCGTCTTTCGAAGCGGACAAATCCTGCTTTGCCAGCGCTTCATCGAGTCGAATGCGAATCTGCTGGCGGTATTTCTCCACCCGCGCAATCGTGGGCCAATCCTGCGGTTCATCCGTTGGCAGGCCGCCATCCACCGGATCGATTCCGAACGCGAAGAGCTTGTCGAATTCCGGTTCGTGCGATTCGAGGCCAAGAGGTACGCTGAGCAAGTTCCAATCGAACGCCTCCAGGTGGCCCAGA
The DNA here is from genome assembly GCA_963785585.1 of uncultured Acidobacteriota bacterium. Taxonomy (GTDB): domain Bacteria; phylum Acidobacteriota; class Terriglobia; order Acidiferrales; family UBA7541; genus Palsa-295. The sequence goes on along the minus strand of CAWAVW010000004.1, from coordinate 2,399,047 downwards.
TAAAAAATCAGGCGATGGCGTTCGGAGATGGGCCGGTCGTAAAACGAATTCGGCGTGAGGATCGAAAAAATGCCGTCGGTTCGCACGCGAGCTTCGGCCATTCGATCCAGCAGAATGGATTCCATCTTCATCGCGGCGTGAGAGGTCGCCATGATTTACCTCACATAAGGCGGGAGAATGGTTCTACTCCCAAGGTTGGCATTCGGGCAAGGGATTTTGTGAGCCAGCCGGTTAGACGCCCTGGCTATAAGAAGGTAGCAGTGTTTCTGGTGGAAATGCTGTACAGCGTTTTACGGAAAGCCTTGCCTCGATGGCTGTATTGATTCTTTTCTGCTTCGGAAGTCTCTGCATACGTTCGACCTAGCTCCTCGAAGAGAAAAATCGGATCGTACCCGAAACCGCCGTTTCCGCGCGGTTCGCTCGTAAGAATGCCTCGGGCGAGGTCGGAAACCACAGCGACGGCTCGGCCCTGGCGGGCGACGGAAATCACGCACACGAAGTGAGCGCATCGCTCGCTCCCTGCTTTGCCCTCCATTTCGCCGAGCAGTTTCGTGATGCGGTCGGCGTCGGACGCGTTCGGACCGGCGAAGCGCGCGGAAAAAACGCCCGGAGCACCGCCAAGCGCGGGAACGACCAGGCCGGAATCGTCCGCCAGCACCAGACCGTCGGAAAATTCGCTGTAATGCAGCGCTTTGCCGGCGGCATTTTCGGCAAATGTCGGCGCCGTTTCTTCGTAGGCTGGGAGACTTTTGAAATTGGGCAGCTCGGCGATCTCGAATTCGTGCGGAGGCGCTGAGGCGGCAAGTGACACATACTCGCGCAGCTTGCCCGGATTCGAGGATGCCAGGAAGAGTTTCAGATCGATAGCCGCCCGGCCCCGGCGTCAGGCGCGGGGCACAAACTTCAGTTGCAGCAATTCGCGTTGCTTATCGATGAGTTGCGTAATGCCGCCGGCCGCCAGGTGCAGCAAATCCTGCAGCTCAACGTCCGTGTACGGGCGACCTTCGGCGCTGGCCTGCACTTCAACGAAGTGGCCCGTGCCGGTCATCACGACGTTCATGTCCACTTGCGCCGCGGAGTCTTCTTCGTACGCCAGGTCGAGCAGCAGCTCATCTTCCACGATGCCGACGCTCGTGGCGCCGAGATAATCCATGAGCGGAATCTTGCGCATGATCCCGGCGGCGACCATTCGTTCGAGTGCGAGAGCGAGCGCCACGTATGCGCCCGTCACGGATGCAGTGCGCGTGCCGCCGTCCGCTTGAATCACGTCGCAATCGAGCCACACCGTGCGTTCGCCCAGCAGCTTCAAGTCGGTGACGGCCCGAAGCGTGCGGCCAATCATCCGCTGAATCTCAAGCGTGCGCCCGGATTGCTTGCCCCGGCTGGATTCGCGCGGCGTGCGGCTTTCGGTCGAGCGCGGCAACATTCCGTATTCGCCGGTCACCCAGCCTTTGCCCTTGCCCTTTAGAAATCCAGGTACGCCATCTTCGACCGTAGCGGTGACGATCACGCGGGTGTGGCCCGCCTCGATCAGCGCGCTGCCCTCGGCATGCGGAATAAAATCGGGCGTGATGCGGACCGGCCTCAGCTGGTCGAACGAACGTCCATCCACTCGCAATGCGGAAACTCCCTTCGAAGATGCCATCGACTTGCCGCGATGATTATTTTCGGACACTCAGTGTGACGAGTGGGGAAGTAACTGTCAACGTTTGGAAACTTAACGCCGGAAAGTCAATACCGAAGACTCAAAGCCCCGCGGGACCGAGGCTGAGCGAGTTGTAGTCGCGGCCGGAGTAGGAGCAGAGCGCTTCAACGACGAGCTCGTGATCGTCGCGTTGCGGCAAGCCTGAAACCGTGACGCTGCCAATCACGCCTGCGCCGCGGATGCTGATCGGGAAGCTGCCTCCGTGTGACGCATATTCGGTTGCGGAAAGCGCATACTTTTCGGTGAGCGTGCTGTTCTTCATTTTCAGCTCGAGGCCGATGGCGTACGAACTGCGATGGAACCGAGCGACCACGTTTCCTTTCCGGCGAATCCAGTCGGCGTGGTCGGGCGAACTGCCTTCGAGCGCGGTGTAGAACAGCGGATGGCCGAAGCGGCGGACTTCGATGGCGACGGGATACCTGCGCGCGACGGCAAGATTGCGGACGGCGAGGCCGATCTCCCACGCGACATCGAAATCAAACGACAAAAGCTCGAGCTCTTCTTCCTGCAGTGCGATTGCGGCTAGGTCTTCACTTGCGCCCATGCGTCTCGCTCCTGTTTTGTCAGCGGCAGTGGCAGCGCGCGCTGCGCTGCTCCCGATTCGATGGCTGTTTCGAGCACCGCCATCACGGCGACGGCTTGTTCCGGCGGAACTGGGTTTTTTCCCTTGCCGTGCATCGCGTCCCGGACGCCGCAATAAAACAGCGATTGATTGCCGTCCGGAACGGACATCTCCGTAATGGCGCCCGTCTCGCCGTTGTAAAGAGTTGCGCGAACAGGATCGACGCCCCAGCCGGGCGAACCCGGTTTGCCACCCGCCATCAGTTGTTTCTCCTGAATGTCGAGGCCGTACTTCGACCAGCTCGCTTTGTTGCCGTGAATGATGAAATTCGGAGTGCCGCCGGAAACCAGCACAGAGGCGTGCAGAATCGCTCGCGTTCTTTCGTAGTTCAATTGGATGTGCGCCCAGTCGTCGGTTTGCGCGCCCGGGCGCTGCATGGCGAAGCTGGCGAGCACCGAATCCGGCAGACCGAGCAGCTCCAGAGCTTGATCGATCAGATGCGGACCGAGGTCGTACCACAATCCGGCGCCGGGGCCGGGAAGTTCGCGCCAGCGCGCGCGCACCGCCGGGCGAAAGCGATCGTAGTGCGATTCATAATGCGAAATTTCGCCGAGCGTGCCAGCCTGCAGGATTTCGCGAGCCCCGAGGAAACTGCTATCCCATCGTCGATTCTGAAAAACGGCGAGCAACTTGTCTTGGTGTTTCGCCAGCGCGGCGAGGTCGCGAGCGTCGGCGAGCGTCAGCGTGAAGGGCTTATCGACGACGACCGCTTTACCGGCCAGCAGCGCGGCTTTCGCAAACGGCAGGTGCGTTTCGTTGGTGCTGGCGATGACGACCAAATCGACGTCCGGATGCGTGGTGATTCGCTCGCGTTCGGCAATCACCGTTGCACCCGGGATGTCGGCAAGGACCTTCTCCGGTTGAGTCGATCCGACGTAGGCCAGCTCGAGGCCGGGAACGGATCGAATGAGCGGCGCATGAAACGTCTTGCCCACAAATCCGTAGCCGATCATTCCCACACGGATTGTTCTTTCTTGGCCCGACATGTAGCTCCTATTTTGATAGCCAGTGAGGACGAAAGTTGCGCGCCTCAGCGCCGCGGGCCGGAAACCGCGGGCGGCTGCGGAGCGGTTGGCGACTTTGGCGGAGCGCTGGCCGGAAGCTCGCTCGAAGGCGGCGGCGCCATTTGCGGCGTGGGATTCAGATCGAAAAAACCGGTCAAGTCCACGTGTCCCGCGAGCGTATCCACTTCCTGACCGTGAATCAAAAGCTTCAGACGTCGCGCTGTCAACAAATTGCTTTTCAAAGTTTGAACGATCGAATCCACCGCGAGCTTCTCGCTCAAGATGCCCGAGGGAGTTTCGGACGCGAGCGAATCGGAAAAATCGGCAACCGCGGTTCCGTCCGGCAACAGGTAAAAGCCGACCAGCTCGGTGTCGGCGGGCAGCGTGCGCTGCGCAGGGTCTGGCGGAGCGGTGATCAACGCGTCGATCACCTGCCGCGCTCGCTTGAGCGGATCGGCGGAAAGCGCCAGCTCAACGTCCACGGGCGCAAGCTTGTCCGGACCATCCGCCCAGAAAATTTTGGCCCGAATCAATACATCGGTGGGTGTGGAAACTTTTGGCGCGAGAACTTCCCGCCGGGCCTGCTCTTCGGCCGACGGATTTTCGGCCAGGTGCTCGATCCGCCTGTGAAGCCCGCGAAGGCTGAGCAAACCGATCACCACCGCGACGCCGAGAAGCGCGAGGATGATCTTTACGTTGCGCGTCACGGCTGGCCGTTCCCGTTTCCCGTGGCGCGGAACACCACGGCGCTGTGCACGATCGCGCCGGAGACCTGCGGCCCCAGGGCCAGCAGGGAATTCGCGTCGCCCGCGGCGACACTGGAAATTTCAATCGCCACGGCAGGCGATGCCACGGATCGCAACCCGCGCACCGCGTATTGCAAGGACGTTGACGGCGATGCGGTGAATCGCTCCGCAAGCTGTGTTTGCAGCAGGTCGGCGAAGCGGCGGCTGGCGTCCACGTGCGAGCGTTGCGCTTCCTGCCAGGGAATCAATCCGCCGGTCGCGGGATGGGGGATGTCGCTCGACGGATCGGTATCCGGCTGCGAAACGAACTGATAGCTGTACACACGCGCCGTGCCGATTTTGCCGGTGGACGAAACATGAAAGCTGACGAACAGTGCGTCGCGGTACGCATTCGCGACGGCGGCGCGGTCGTCGAAAGAAGGATCGGAATCATCGTTGCGCGTCATCACCACACGATAGCCCTGGCGTTCGAGATCGCTCTTGGCCATCCGCGCGTAAGCCAGCACGATATCCTTTTCGAGGATTCCGTTTTCGCCGCGCGCTCCCGTATCCGCTCCGCCGTGGGCCGGATCCAGCACGATCGTTACGCCGGTATGAGCGGGTTCTTGCGAAAGCGTGGTGGTCGGCAACGCGTTCTGTTGCGGCGCGGGCGGGCGTTCGAGGGGAAGTGCCTCGTCGCCGCCTGCCGGCTTTGCGGGTGTCTGCTGCTGCGGCGCGGCCCCTTGCTGCGAGGGTTGCTGGGGTACCGAGGCCGTTCTTCGCGCGCTCGTATGGTCGGAAGCGTGCCCGTGTGCGCCCATCGCCGCCAAACAAACGCCCGCGAGCAAAATTATGTGAATTCCCGATCGTCGCACGCTAAAAAGCATAGCAGAAATGTCCCGACGCGCTGGCACAAGAACGATTCACATGCGAGCGACCGTCCCGCTCTTACGTGGTTCCACGAATCATGTCGGCGGCTTTTTCGGCAATCATCAAAGTGGGCGCATTGGTGTTGCCGGCGGGGACGCGGGGCATAATGGAGGCGTCAATCACGCGCAAGCCATCGATGCCATGCACCCGCAAACGCGCATCGACGACCGCCCTTTCGTCGGTGCCCATTTTGCAGGTACCGACGGGATGATAGAGCGTTTCGGTTTCGCGGCGGATAAATTCGGCGATCTCGGCATCCGTGGTGGCGCCCGCGCCTTCCGGCAGTTCGTCGCCGCGAAATTCATCGAATGCCTTGGTGTGAGCAAGCTCCCGCGCCAGTCGAACTCCGGCGATCAGCGTTTTCATATCGTTTTCGGTGGAGAGATAATTTGCGCGAATCGCCGGCGCGGCGTGGGGATCGGCCGATCGCAGCGTAATTTCGCCTCGGCTTTCGGGTGTCACCAGCGTGGGCCCAAACCCGAAATACGAGCCTTTCATCCGCGTGATGCCGTGATTGCGATAGTAGGCGGGGCCGAATAGCAATTGCAGATCCGGTCGAGCGAGGCCTTCCCGTGTGCGTGCAAAAAGTCCAGACTCGGCGACGTTCGAAGCCAGCGGGCCCGACTTCACCGCAAGATACCGCGCGATATTCCATACCGTCTCGGCCGTATCCAGGCTCACGCGCTTCTTGCAGATGTATCCCACCGAAAGCATCGGATGGTCCTGCAGGTTTTTCCCCACGCCGGGCAGCGCGTGAACGGCTTGTATTCCCGCGCGCTTCAGATCGTCTGCGGGCCCGATACCGGAGAGCATTAGCAGTTGCGGAGAGTTGACCGCTCCGCCGGCGAGAAGAACTTCCTTTGCGGAGCGCGCTTCTTCGTTGCGTCCCTTGCGATGATACGCCACACCGGCAGCTCGATTGTTTTGGATCACAATCCGCGTGGCGTGTGCCTCCGTGAGTACATTCAGGTTCGGGCGCGCCATCGCCGCTCGAAGAAACGCATCGGCGGCGCTGTGCCGCTGCGCGTTTTTGTGCGTCACCTGATAAAGCCCGGCGCCATCCTGCGTTGCTCCGTTGAAGTCAGCGTTCGCGCCGATTCCGAGTTCGCCCGCTGCCTTCAAAAACACGCGCGTAAGTGGATTTACGTAGCGAAGGTCCGACACGCAAAGCGGTCCGCCCACGCCGTGAAAGTCCGATGCCCCTCGTTCGTTGTTTTCCGATTTCTTGAAATACGGCAACACATCGCGGAAACTCCATCCCGCATTCCCCATTTGTTCCCAGCCGTCGTAATCGGACGCGCTCCCGCGAATGTAGATCATCGCGTTGATGGAACTGGACCCGCCGAGAACTTTGCCGCGCGGCCAGTACAACTTCCGATTCAGCAAATGAGGTTCGGGCTCGGTCGAGTAATTCCAGTCCATCTGAGTTTTGTAGAGTTTGTAGAACGCCGCGGGAATTTTAATTTCACGCGCGGTGTCGCGCCCGCCCGCTTCCAGTAGCAACACGCGCGTGTGCCGGTCTTCGGTAAGCCGCGCGGCAAGCACGCAGCCCGCCGAACCGGCACCGACGATGATGTAGTCGTATTCGTGCGAACGCGCGCTCATCGAACGAACTTGAATTTAACGATGTCGGAGCCGCGAAAGCAAATGAAGCCGGCACGAGGAAGGGAACGAACGGATGGGATCGCGAAGAGTGGCGCCGCGATTGCGCTTACGCGGCTTTGCGGAAGCTGTTTGCGTGAGAGCCCACGACGCCGCTGCGTTCGAGAAGCGTCTTGATACCGTACACCGCGAAACCGCCGGCGATCAGTATCGCGCCAAACAACAAGCCGCTCATGCCCACGATCTGTTCGCTCTCCCCATGGAAAATCGAGAAGACCAGCAGCAGCATCGGGAACAGTCCGAGCATTAGAGCTCCCGCCATCCCCCCGGGGACTTTGAACGGACGCCGAAGCTCAGGTTCTTTGATGCGCAACGCGATCAGAGCGATAAATTCGAGCATCAGGCTCATGCCATAGAGAAGCACGTCGATGGAAACCAGCCTCTCGAACCCAAGCAGCAGGCACGGCGCCCAGCAGATGGCGAGCACCACGATCGAAACCCACGGCGCGTCGGTCTTCTTCGTGAGCTTGCTGAACACGCGCGGCAGCATTCCATCCTGCGCCATCGCCAGCGGCACGCGCGAGTAGCTCATCACCAGCGCGTTAAACATGCCGAACGCGCTCATCATACCGCCGAGCACCAGCGCCACGCGGAACGCTTTCGCCACCAGCGGTCCGCCGAGCAATCCGCCCATCAGCCCGGCAATGTCCGCCCAGGAACCGGTTTCAAAGGCCGAGGCCTTAATTCCCGTGAGCCACATCGCCGCGAACGGCAAAACGTAGGTAACAGCCACCACGATCACGGCGACGATCATCGCGCGCGGATACGTGCGTTGCGGCCGCTTCACCTCCGCCGCAATCGTCGAGGCGTTGTCCCATCCCATGTAGTTCCACATGCAAATCAGCAGGCCGCCGATCAGACCGACGTCTGTGGTGGCGGGCGCGACGCTCGCACCGGCCAGCGCGCCAATCTTCATCGGCGCAATCAAGACGATGGCGACGAAGGGCGCCGACAACAGGAAAAACAGCCAAATCGAACTGATCGCCACGACGCGAATTCCGGCGATATTCATCAGCGCGCAAACCGCGACGACGCTCAGGCCAACCATCAGCCCGCGGTGACCGGCCGCGAACCAGGGAATCAGCCGCGTAAGATAGGCAACGAAGAGCGTGGGATAAATCGCCATGTCAAAAATGCTGGCAACTAGAGACAGCCACGCCTCCTGAAATCCCCAGAAATTCCCGAGCGCGCGGCGCACCCACGCGTAATAGCCGCCCTCTTCCGGCAGAGCACTGGAAAGTTCGCCGATCATGAAGGCCGTCGGCAAGCTCCACAAAATCGGGGTGATGAGCAGCAGCAGAATGCCGCGGCCGTAGCCGGCGCCGCTGATGATGTCTTCGGTGCCGTACGTGCCGCCGGACACCATAAAAAAAGTAGCAGCCACGAGGGGCCACAGAGTCAGCTTGGCGGTTTTCTTTTTGGGGGAAGCGATTGCCCGGGCAGGAAATTGGGCTGGGAGGGATAAGGTGCTCAATTTTTTGTCGCGTCCTCCATCAGCGATCCTCGCTCTCCCGTGAAGATGTTTTGGAGCGAGTTCGCAAAAAGCAGAATACGTTTATTTGGATGTGATGCAAGAAAAATATGCGAGGAATTCAAAATATTTTCAGTCGCGAATCGACCGCAGCGACGGAAGTTTTCGTATGGCAAAAACGGAAGAGGCGCGCCGGTCGCGCCGCGCCTCTTCCTTCGAACGGGCTACTGCGGGTCGGACGGCGCGCCTCCGCCCTGGTGCCTGGCTTCGCGCTTGGCGCGCGCTTCGCTGGCCCATTGCTTTTGCTGGTCCAGAGTCATCACCGCCCACACTTGAGCGCGTGTCGTCTTGCGGAGTTCTTTGATTTTCTGTTGGCGCGCGTCGTCGGTAAGCGTGGTGTCTTTCTGAATCGCCTTCATTTGGTCTTTGGCGTCCATGCGAATTGCGGCGATCTTGGATTTCTGCTCGTCGGTCAGGTTCAGCGCGGCGTCCTCTTCGGGGGCGTCGGGATTCATCCGGCCCGGGCCTTTGCCGCTTTGCGCCGCGCTCGATCCGCCGGACGGCGCGGAATTCGCCTGCTGAGCCATGGTTGCCACGGCGAGCGCGGCTATCAAGGCGATTCCGCTCAAGAACGGTAGAAACTTGTTGGACTTCATAATGCCTCCCCACGATTTAGATGTCGGACGCCGCCATTGTCGCATCGCTTCCTGTGGATAACGGCAAAATGTCGCCGGCGCAACTTGGTAGCGGAAAATCCGCTGGCGAGCGCATTCCGGTTCTAGGGAGAACTCGCGAGTGCAATCGCCGGCGCGCCTCGTTCGCAAACCCGTCGAGACCAAGAAGCGCGGAACCGGCGCCGTTCTTCTACTTCGTCGCGGCGGCTTGCAGTTGCGTCAAATCGGCGAGAACTTCCGCGCTGTGCTTGCTCGGATCCACGTCCATGAATTCCTTCACGATCACGCCATCCGGATTTATAAGGAACGTGTGGCGCGCTGAAAGTTTCTTAATTCCGAAATTCATGATCGAGCCGTACTCGTCGGACACTTTATGGTCGGTATCGGCCAGCAGCTTGAAGTTCAACCCTTCCTTGGTACAGAACTTCTGATGGCTATCGGCGGTATCCACACTCACGCCGATGATCGCGGCGTTCTTCTGCTCATATTGCGCTTCGTCACGCTGAAAATTGTGCGCCTCAATCGTGCAGCCAGTCGAAAAATCCTTCGGGTAAAAATAGAGGACGACCCATTTGCCTTTGAAATCGCTCAGGCTCACAGGCTTGCCCTCCTGCGAGGTCAAAGTGAACGCGGGTGCGACGCTTCCCACCGCCGGAGCGTTGTCAGAGGCGTTTGCAACTTTGAAGCTGATCACCGCAAGAACCAGCGCCGCCAATACGGCGAGACCCAACCAACGAGCGACATAATTGCCAGACTTCATCTTCGTAGCCTCCGTACTGCCATCACGAATCGCATGATGATTCTAGTCCCGCTGGCCCCCGCAGCTCCAAGTCTTTATACGCACCAGGTGGCGGAATGGATTGCGGTTACCGGGGGGAAGGACGAGAGATGAGGGATAAAACGCAAAAGAGGCTGGTTCCGGATGGACGCCAGCCTCTTTTGACTTCGCGCCGATGCTCGGCGCGCGACATGCCGACTCTTAGACGGGCTTGCGGAGGTTCCGCACGCTCATCAGCGGCTTGGTCTTTTGCAGTTTCTTTGCGGTCTTCAGTTTCTTGGTCGCCATGTGAGTCTCCTTGTGGTCTTGCATACGGCTTAAAAAAATTTTGCTAGATAACTTCGAAAAGAGGTAGTGCAAGCGAATGGCCATTCAGGCATCGCGCATTTATCGCCAAAAACCCCCACTTTCTGCACATCCCCGCTCCGGCAGGTTCCCGCCAGCGTTGAATAATTCAACTCTCGTTGATAAAGTCAGCGTTTCGCTGCCGCTCCGCCGCTTGGCACGCTACCAATTCCGTACGCCTGTGCCGCCAAATTCAGAATCGATGCGTAAACGATGATTTTTTGCGCCACCACCTGGAACTGAAGGCCTTCCAAAGTATGCAGGCTCGGTCCGTAAAACAGAATCCACACGTAGCTCACCAGCAAAATTACATACACCCAGTTCGACCAAACGTATGCGGCAGGCCATTCGTTTCGCTGCTGGAAAAGGACGATGCTCGCCATCATTCCCAGCAAGAGCGAGAATCCGCACTTCACGAAGAAATTGTGCGAATGAAGGAAGACGTTCCAGGGGGTGGCGGCAATCCCCACAAAACAGCCGCCTGCGAGAACCGCGAAAGCCTGCGCCGCCGTCCCAAAACCGGAGGCGCGCCGCCCGATGCTCCTCCAGATTCCTGACGTAAACACCAGGCTCAGGCCGATCGAGCCCAGCGCGACGATGAACAGAATCTCGGAGAACAGGTTCGTCTTACCCGAAAACGTCCGCGTCGCGCCCAAATCGCTGAAAAAGTTTTGGGTGAACCAGTACCGCGAAGCGTCGGGGGTGCGATAGGTTCCTCCCGGATAAACCGCCATGGCGATCAGCGTGAGAACGAAAAACTGAGCGGAAACATACAGCAGCACCTTGGCTCCACGCTTTGCACTGTCCATTTCGTGCTGGCTCCCTGAACGCAAGTAATTGAGTTACACCGTTTCGGTCGTCGGTGTCGCGCCTGGCGGCGACGGCAAAAAGAACTCGCGCGGCGTCTCGCGCAGGTGCCGCGCAAACGTTCGCCAAATCGCCAAATGGTCAGCCGGCGTGATGTCCTGTGCGCGCAGCGCCAGCCGCAGCGCCAAATAAAAGCTGACGCCCAGATTCAGCACGAATATCACGGCAATGCCCACGCATGCCCACAGCAGCGCCCATCCGCCCACCGCGGCGTATCCGAGCGACCCAAACCCGAGCGCGAGAGTTCCCGTCGAGAGCGTTACGTGACGAACATCCAGCGGCAAACCGAAAAACTTCCCGAATACAGGAGTCATGCCGAGCATGAATCCCAAAGCAACCGAGCCGCCCCAGCCCGCGATGTTCCTCGAAAGCGAATTGGAGATGCGGGCCAGCGTCTCAGGATGCAGTTTGGCGCCCATGCGGTGTTCGGCGATGGCGTCGGGCAACTGATGGTACACCGCCCAATTTTCGATCCAGCCTCCGGCGAGACTCGAGAGCCACAGAATCACGCCGGTCAAGATGCCGTAAAAAATCGTGAGCGTGCGAAACGGATTCAGCGAATGGACGGCGTACTCGGCGGTTTCCGCGGATAGAAACGGCGAGCCGAAGATCGCCTTCCAAAGAAAGCTGAACGCCAGCGAGCCCAATCCGACGGCGATGATGTTGCCCATGGCCGCTGCCAGTTGCGTCCGGACAATGCGAGCCGCGTACGCGACCAGTTCGTCGCTCCGGGAGCTGTCGCGGCAGTTTTGAATGATGCGCGCCAGCGCCGCGCCGGTCATCGAGGGCTGCTTGGTCGCGAGCGCCAGGTGATAATTCTGCAACAACACGAAGCTGACCGCGTAATTCAGCCCAGCCAGAAATCCTTCGACGAACGGCGGCAAATGACTGTGCGTGACGATCAGTTTGATCGCCGCCGTTCCCACGGTGAGCAATCCGCCGCCCAGCGCGGCCCGCCACATCTGAAAATATTCCTCGCGGTTGGACGCGATGTAATGCTCGCCGGTTTTCCCCGCCCATTCCACGATCTTGCGAGCCAGCAGGCGGAAACTGTTGTGGAGCAAGTTGCGGAGGCTGCGGTCCCCCAGCCGTCCGCGCACAACCTCTTTCATCAGCCGCTGGGCGGTCACTCGCTTGGCCGGGCCGGGCGCCGCCACCAGCACGCCCGAAATAATTTCCATGCGCGCCAGGCTTTTCTCGATCACGTCCATCGCGTACACGACGTCGAGGTTCACGCCCTTGGTTTCCAAGTGCTTGACGATGTTGGCCAGCTCGACGCGGCATTCCTTGGAGGCAGCTTTCCATTCCTGCGCGGCGACGGTAATCCCTTCCCGCGTCCGAACCGCTTCGACCAGCGCGTCCACAGCCCGCGGTAAGCGGTAAAACGGCGAGTCGCGGACCGAGCCGGGCTGGCTGCGCGACAAAAGTTTTTCCGATAGTCCCAGCCCTTGCACGCGAGCGCCGAGCAGGCAGAGCGCTTCGAGCATTGACTCCACAGGGGCGCTCCACGCTTCGGAATCTTCGGCAGGCGCCGCCAGAGTCACAATTTTGTCGAAAAGCTCCGGTGGGAGGTTGAAGAAGCGGTCCACTTCCGCCTGCGTGGGAAACATTCGCTGCAGAAGCTTGGCGAGATCGGAATCCTCCCGTGGAGACGGGAGAACGATGCGAAAAAAGCGGTCGGCGGCCTCGGAGAAAAGCCCGCGGTCGTTTGGCAATCCCGACTGCGAGAACAGCGAGGTCGCCGCGGTCTCTCGCAGCAGGAACGTAACGCTCTGGCGGTAGCGCTCGCGCACTTCGGGCGAAGCTTCCAGCACCGAGAGCCAGACTCTTTCGCGCTTCCAGATGCTTCCATGCCAGTCGGGATTTTCGCCTTCGGCAGACGCCAGTTCCCGCATATGGCGATCCGGCACGCGCAGCCATTCAAAAAATTCAACGAAGCGATCGATCTTGCGGCTGAGCACCGTCGCGCGCGTGAACGCGTCGGCCCGCTCCGCAAGTTGACGCACGGAAGCGTTCTTGCGGTCGGCAACGGGAAACAGGGCCAGGATTAAGTTCGCGGTGCTCTCCGCGTCTTGATTCACCCGTGTTGGTTGCGAAGCCATGGACCGCTCAGCCGCCGGACTCAAGATGGATTTGAAGCTCCTCGACGAACAACTGTTACGCCGAGGATGGATTCCCCAAATACTTTAGACGATTTAAGCGCATCAGGCAGCGCCTTTTCCAATTTTTCGGCGGTGATTCGCCGTCGCAAGCGCGGCCGCGCTTGCTTTCAGCAGCGACGGCAAAAACGCTTTACACGTAAATCGAGAGCGACTATCGTGTGCGGCGTAGTGGGGCGTAGTCCGGCGGATTCCGCTCTAAATTGTTCTTCCGTCTGAATTCTTCCGTAAGGAGCTTGTGCAAATGAAACATCGATGGTTCTTGTCGGCATTCCTCGCATTGCCGCTTGCATTCATTTCGTTGCACTCATTTGGAAGCGCCGGCGCTCGCACTTTGGAGAACGGCGCCTTCCCGGCGAGCCGGGCAAGCAATGGACAGCAATATCCCGGCGGCCCAAACCAGACGATCGTGAAGTGCGAATCGAATAACGGCAGGGTGCGGTACTGCCCGATTGGTGACGCGCGCCAATCCGTGGAACTCGTAACGCAAATCAGCAGCTCGCCCTGCGTTCGCGGCCAGACCTGGGGAAATGACAACCGTGGAATTTGGGTCAACCGGGGTTGCCGCGCGCAGTTTCGCGTGATCGCCTGGGGCGGCGGCCCGTCCTGGTGGGATACGGCTCCGGGCCACAAGCCGGGCGGCGTGCCGCGCAACGGTGCGTGCTTCTTCACCAGCCAGAATTTCTCGGGCGACTATTTCTGCCAGGGCCGCGGTTCTTCGATAAATGTGCCGCCGGGATTCAACGACAAGATCAGCTCGATCCGCGTGTATGGCCGAGTGAATGTGACGATTTACAATGATGCCAACTTCGGAGGGCCGTCGGTTAGCTTGCGCCAGAGCGTCGCGGATCTTCGGACCTGGAATTACGCCGGCTACAACAATAAAAGCTGGAACAATCGCATCACTTCCGTGCGAGTGAATTAGCCGCAGGCAGCGCTCGCGGAAATAAAAAAAGGCAGCCCGACGAGGGGCTGCCTTTTTGTTTTTCGCGAACCGAGACGATTATTGCGCCGTGCGAGTGCGTCGGATCAGCAGCAAGAACGCGAGACCGGTTCCCAGCAGCATCCACGAAGTCGGTTCCGGTGTGCCAACCGGGCCTTCCGACAAGATATATCCGTCGTAACCGGTGTAGTAGCCGACAAAGTCCAGACCCCCGCTGAAGGTAATCATCGTGGGGTTCCATACCGGTCCGTTAAAAAGCTTTTGGTACGGAGCCGACAGCGGATTCTCAACATTGAACGTGTTATCTGCGTCCGACAAGCCGCCGTACGCGCCCACTGTGTAGAACATCAGCGGATCGTTGGTCACAGCCACGCCGTTAATCGTCAGATCGACCGCGTTCAGCATGAAGCCGACGTCGGGAGTGAAGTCGAATGGATCGATCCACGGGTGCGTGGGCAATTCAAACGTGACGACGATTGGGTCAGCGGCCGGACCGGTGAGCGTGTAAGAGATCAGACCGGAGCCGTCGGCCTTGGCGATTCCCGTCGAGACCGAGAAGAACAGTGCCAGGGCTGCCGCGAGTTTAAGAGCCTTTTTCAAAGTGCACCTCAATATAAGACCGAGCCACATGGATAGATTGCCGGCTAGGGAGTAGCATTCGCCATACCAAATCGGGAACAGCCAAGTCTATTGTTTGCAACACCATCTAGGGGTTGCGACGGCAGCCAGTGCCATCCGCTTTCACTATTATGGAGATAGTATTCCGACCGGGCGAAACGCTGGAGCTGTTTACGGTCCGCAAAGAGAGGCAAATACCGGTAAGTTCGGGTGCAAACCCACCGGCGCGTGGCGAACCGCTGCGCGAAGTCTGCAACCGGCGATTCGGAAATGTTTTGAAAATGGAGGCGGGGGGAGTTGAACCCCCGTCCGAGAAGCCTTGCAACTCGAAGACTACATGCTTATCCCGATCCGAAGGTTTCGCTGGAGGAGCTCAGAGCGGGCAAGACGCGCCTCCAACTAGTCCGATGATCTCGCCGTCGCAATCCGGACCGAAAAGCGGCGACCAGCCTACTGTGTGACGCCCCGACCCAAACGCGTAGGTGACGCCTGGGGGAGCGCGTAGCCTAATTTAAGTTAGGCTGCGAGTGCCAACTGTGAGTTGCCAGTTGTATTGTTCCACCCGATAGCGGGCAGGTGGGGCCCGGCATGCCTTCGAGCCGCGACAACTTCCGTCGAAACCGTGTCGCCCCCGTTGGAACAACTAGGATACCACTTGGGCGAATGCGCCGCAAAACGGGAGCATCGGGATTGTGTTCTACGTCCCATCCGCAACCGGTTGTTAGACCAGGCACTTTCGAGCGCCTGGCGAACAAGTTACGCTTCTTCGATCGCGATGCCGCTGCGCTTTGAAATTTCTTTTGCCACGTAGCCGGGTCGCCAAAACACATACGACGTTATGGCGTAACCATCGCCGTCCGTGCCGAGAATCGTATAGCAATGCGTGTTGGTCAGCCGGCGGTGCGTGATGGATTTGATTTCGCCCCAGGGAAACGAAAACTCGCCGAGCTTGCCGTTGCCGCGCAGGAAGAAATGCGCGCCCGTTTCGTCCAGCACCACGTGGTTGTAAGTCAGGCGCATGGCGAATTCCCACAGGTATCGGCCGCAGAGGTAGCTGATGACCACCCAGACGCCGCCAATGAGAGCGTTCTTGGCAAGCGTCGCATCGATCGCAGGCAGAGGGTAGTAGCGCCGGAACGCCTCCACAACGCACGCGGCGATCATCACCCAGATGAGAATGTCGAAAGCGAA
Source organism: uncultured Acidobacteriota bacterium (assembly GCA_963785585.1). Lineage (GTDB taxonomy): Bacteria > Acidobacteriota > Terriglobia > Acidiferrales > UBA7541 > Palsa-295. The sequence continues at coordinate 2,383,353 of CAWAVW010000004.1, read as the reverse complement.
GAGCAGTCCGGTAAAAAACCGGTTGTTGCGGATCGTCAATATCCCGCTGGAAATTTGTGGCGCGTTCGACGCCAGTGCGTCTGTAGCCAAAATTGTTCCCCTCCCATATTGATTCGCGCGCGAACGCGAGCACCAAATGCGCCTGCGCTATTTCTCTTCCTGAATCGGCTGCACGCCGCAGAACTCCGCGATGCGTCGCGCGGTGTGCTTGGTGCGAAGGAACGTGTAGGAGGTGAACAGGAACGTCGAGCCATCGCTTCCGTGAACGGTGTAAGTCTGATAGTTGCCGACGCGCTTGTGGGTGATCGATACGACCTGGCCGGTCGGAAAGGAAAATTTTTCGACGCCTTTGCCGGAAACATACTGAAAGTGAACTCCGGTCGCGTCCATCACCACCGAGTTCTTCCACGCCCGGCGTCCCCACTTCCAGAGAGTGCTTCCCAGCGCGAACATGCAGTAGGCGCACAACAACCAACTGCCTGCGGCGATCGACGGCCCCCAAGAAATCCGTTTGAAGGGAGCAAAACTTCCGATGGCGATCAGCACCGAGCATGCCGATAAGACCCACCCGGCCACGCCGAAAAACATCTCCAGGCAAAGCAGCGCGCGGTTGTTGTGAATCGTAATCGGGCCTGCAACCGGCACTGTGCCAACTGCCTGGGTCGATGCGCTCATCGTTTACGCCTGCCTGCGATTTTTGAAACCTCTTTCCTCGCGCGTCTTTCCATGTCCGATCAATAGGGCGTTCCGTTGCCGTGAACTTGCTGTTGCTCGGTCCAATTTCCTTGCAGCACGCCGTTGGGATTCGCATTCGGATCATTCGTTTGGTAACTGACGGTGCCGGTGCTATCCACCCACGTGTGCGTATAGGAATTGGAGACTTTGCTGACCTGTCCGGTGTTGGGGTCCGCCACGGTTTTTTGGTCCAGCGCGTAATCCACCCAGTCGGACGTCGAGGTGCTTCGCGCGTTCATGTTCGCCTGCGTCCGCGCCATCGACATATCCGTTCCGCGCTGCATCGTGGCCAGAAACTGTTCGTGCATCTGTTGCCGAACCGCCTGATCGTGATTGAATTGTTGCTGCTGCGCCTGCATGGCCGCGTTGGTCGCGCGGATGTTGGCATTCATGATCTGTTGTGCCTGCTCGCGGTTCCGCTCCACCCAGGCGTTCCCCCATTCATTGATCATTTGTCCGCCGAGATCGGGTGCGTCCCACATTTTGCGAATCGCCGCGAACTGTTTTTCCGGCGCCACGGTATAGCGGACGCTGGCGGTGCAATGATGCGTCGTTGAGGGCGGACGGTCGGCCATTCCGCGCAACTGCGACTTCATGCCCGGGAAGATTGTCTCCACGCAATCGACCCGCGCCGCGTACAGCCCCTTCATGTCGAACGAACCGTTCTTATAGCGGACGATGGCTTGGGCAAGTTCCGCCGTGTTGGTCGTCTTCAGGTAATTCCCGGCTTCCGCGGCGTTCAGGTCCGCTGCCTGCCTCTGTACTTTTTCCTGCAGGTCAGCAGGCACGGGTTCATCTGCCACGTACTCCACCTTCATCACCGATGCGAGATACTTCAGGAATTGCTGAGCGCCCAGCGGCCCTTGAAGCGGCAGGCAGTCTTTGTTGGGTTTGGGCGCCATCGGTCCGGAGCCCCATGCCCAACTGAGCGCCGGCAGTCGCTCGACGAAGCTGAGGCCGTCAGGACTCGACGTACGAAAGACGAAGTAGGGAATCGACGCGCAATTGCCCGCCTGAAATAGCACGCCCTGGAAATGCCATTTCGCGGGGATGGTCACCGCGACCGCGTTCATGCCGTTGAAGGACGGGTCGGTGATGTATTTCACCTGGCGCGCGCCGGAGGAATCGTCGCTGGCGCCTCCCGCAGCCGGAGCGCTGTGCGAAGCGCCATCCTTTGCGGCGGCCTTGATTTTGGCGACGCGGGCGTCGTAATCGGCCTTGGTGATCACCCCGCTAGTGTAGGCGTCGAGCAGGGCGGTGAGCTTTTGCTGGTCGTCGGCCGACAGGTTGGATTTCTGCTGGGCGCGGGCGGACAAAACCGTCAGAAGCGCGAAAATGGCGATGAAGGCGAAGTAAGCGAGTCGTTTCATATGGGCAAACCCTTTGTGACGATTGAGATACAAACGAAATGATGTTTCAGTTGTGGGACTTATTTCGATCCTCACGCGACGAACTGTAGCAGCCAATCCGGTTTTTTGGCTACGGACAGGAAAGGACACCACGGGGCAATTCGGGACACGCGCGGACGAAGTTCATTGGTAACTATCCCGCTACCGCTTCGAACTTCCTGAAAGAACGCCGGTTGCCGGTGAGAAAATGGTACGAGGTTCCCTCTCGTGCCCGACGCTGCCACACAGGCTCGCGCCATCTATGATCTAATTTGTGCTTCCTGCGCCCCTCCGCGCGCGCCCGAGGGCGTGCTCGCGGGCCTCGCGCGGGCCTTTACGGACGTTGCGACCGAAAATCCCGGTCTCACGGTGCTCGGTGATTCCCCCGCGGACGTGCACCGCGCGTTCCTGGAGAATTGGTTCGAATGGCTCAAAGCTAATAACCTTCCGCGCGGCAACTTCCGCGTTGCCGGTGTCCTGTCGCAGGGTGCCGCGCTCAGTTTGCGCGCCCTTCGCGGAAACATACCCCCGGAACTGATGCTCGGCCTCGTCCAGCGCTACCGGAAGGATTTTTCCACGGCTCGTTTCCTGTTTCCCATTGAGGCGCTTCTGACGCACCTGACCAAAGCTCAAATCACCGCCGAGCTTCGCTCCGAATTGAAGAAAATTTATTTTCAGTACGCGCCCAGTCCCACCGGAAAAATTCCACCGGCCGAAAAAATCATCCGCGATCGAATCGAGGATCTCACGCGCGGCGATGACGACACCAACCCCGATCCCGGCCGCGGTCCATGGTCTCAAATCGTTTTCGACGAAATAGCAGGGGAAGAGCCGATCACGCGCGCCGGATGGGAGTCGCTTCTCGAACACTGCCTCGCGCTCGAAGCCACCGTGCCCAGCGCCAAATGGCGCAAGAGATCCATCGAGCTTGTCTCCGCGCTCGGCACCTCGGAAGCCACTGGCCGCATGGTCCGCTGGCTAGGGTTGGGCCCAACGCCCGGCCAACCTCCCGAGGCGCGTTCGCCTGTGGAAGATTCCGGATATCAGAAGGGAATCGTCTGGTGCCTTGCCGTTCAACCCGCGTCCCCGGCCGCTGCGGCGATTGGTGATTTCGGCGTTCAGTGTCTGCGGAAGGTGCCGCTTCTGGGTGCCGTCTCGCAGAAAGTCGGCCTTGCGTGCGTGCAGGCCCTTGGCGCGATGGGTTCTCGCGAAGCGGTTTCGCAGCTTACGCGCCTGCGTTTTCGCGTGAAGTATTCTGTTGCGCGCAAGCAGATCGATAAAGCATTGAATGCCGCGGCTACGAGCCTCGGCGTATCCACCGCCGAGCTGGAAGACTTATCGGTTGAATCCTACGGCCTCGACGCCCAGGGCGCCTCCAGGATTGAAATCGGTGACGCGGAAGCGCGGATTCAGCTTCAGTTCGATGGGCGAGTGACCGTGGCCTGGCACAACGCCGACCGCAAGCTGGTCAAATCCGCGCCGTCTCACATTAAAAAAGCTTTCCCCGCCGAAGTTCGCACCGTCTCGGCCCGCGCGAAGGCCCTCGAAGAAACTCTCTCGACTCAAAAATTGCGTCTGGAATCCGCGCTGATCTCCGCGCGCGAGATCCTTTTCGAACACTGGCGCCGTCATTTCATCGATCACCCCGTACTCGGTTTTCTTGGGCGCCGGCTGATCTGGGTTTTTCGCTCTCCCGATGGAAGCGAAACTTCCGCAATCTGGTTCGAGGGGCGCCTCGTGGATTCATCCGCCGTCGTCTTCGAACCGCCGCCGTCCTCCATTGTCCGTCTCTGGCACCCCCTTTCGGCGAGCGCCGCCGAACTCCGCAATTGGCGCGAGAGGATCTTTTCTTGTCGAATCCAACAACCGTTCCGCCAGGCATTTCGCGAGTTTTACGAAGTGACGCCGCCCGAAAAAGAAACGCGTTTCTACTCCAATCGTTTCGCCGGAGTTCTGCTGCGGCAACATCAGTTCGCCAGTCTCTGCCGCGCGCGCGGATGGGAGTACCGCTTGATGGGCGCGCACTTCGATGGCGGGAACACTCCCACGAAAAAACTACCGGAGTGGAAAATGCATGCCGAGTTTTACGTGGACATCCCTTCCGACCGCGACCGCTCCCTGCTCGATTCGGCGCTCGGCGAAGAGTCCGGCACCGGTATCAATCTCTTCGTCGGTTCCGATCAGATTCGCTTTTATCGCGACCAACGCGAAATCGCCGTTGATGAAGTTCCCGCGATTGTTTATTCCGAGGTCATGCACGACGCCGACCTTTTCACCAGCGTTTGCGCCGTGGGTGCCGACGAAACCTGGTCGGACCAGGGCGAGCGAGGCACGGGCGTACTCCTGGAATCCTTCGACGCAAACACAATCACCTCCATCGCCGCGCTTCGGATCGAGATGATTTCGCGGATTCTGCCGCTCACGCGGTTCGCCTCGCAATGCACGCGGAAGGATTCCTTCATCGAAGTTCGTGGACGGCTCGGCACGTACCGCGTTCCAGCCGGATGGGGCAGTTCGGCGGCTCGCATCGAAGGACAAAGTCTTCGCCGGCTGAAAATCCCCCGGAGAATTCTGGAAAGCGTCAACCTCGGCTTCGACATGTTGCCGATCGAACTCGACCACCGCTCCGAATACGCGCTCCGCACCGCGTGCCTGCTGGCGGAAGATTGGAAAATTACAGATCCAGCCCTCGCGGCTCAACTCAAGCCGGAGCCGTAGACGTAGCTTCCCAGGAGTCCGTGGAACCTAAGTGGTTCTCGCGCGAATCAGCTCCGCAAACGCCGGATATCGCGCAATCAGCTCGTCGCGCTTTCCCGTCTCGTAATCCTCATACTCGAATCCCGGCGCCATCGTCGTCCCCATCAGCGCAAACGACCCGCCCTCGCGCAGCCGCGAACCTTGCCACACGCCGCCGCGAACCACGTGCTGCAGCTTCATCCCGCTTAAAATGTCCTGCCCGAGCAAGATTGTTTCGCCCGACCCGTCTTCGCGCAGCTCCAGCATCTCCACCGGATCGCCCAGATAAAAGTGAAACATCTCGTCCCCGCGCACCCGGTGCATTGCCGAAATCGTCCCCGGCGTCAGCATGTAGTAGATCGCAGTCGAAAGCGACCGCGCCGCCGCATATCCGTCCAGCGCCTCCTTGGGCACACTCCCAGCCGCCCGGTACGTCTCCGCGAAATAGCCGCCTTCTACGGGATGCGGCACCATTTTCAGCGCCTTCATAACGTCCTCAGCCTTCAGCATTCCGCCGTCCCTCCCGCTTCCATACTAAGCCATGCTCTCGCAAACTCCACATTCTCATGCGGATGCAACTGTCTGCGGGACGTCTTCGAAAGGTACAGCTAACCGCTACGCACGCTTCCGGGGAATCTGCGTTGACACCCGTGGGGGGGCGTTTTCATAATTAAATCGAGGCAGCATCCCTTTGACAGCCGGCAAAAACTCGCTCGAACACGCACTGGAAGAGGCGGTATCGCGCGCGCTGCGCGATAATCTGGCGCCTTTGCAGCGCACAGCCGACGAACTGCACCATGCCTATGCCGATTTGGTTGCGGCGTGCGCGTCCAGCCGTCCCAGCAATGCGTTGCCGTCGCTTCTGCGCGCGCAGGCTTCGGCATCGGCGCTGGCGGCGGGACTGTCTGTACTCTCCAATTTTGTGGCCGTGGCGCTGAATCCGCGCGAGCAGGCGGCAGCGGCACCGACCGAGGCCAGGTCGAGTGCGCCGGCCACCGAAGAGCTGGATGCTCCGTTGGCGGCTGAAGTGGAGGAGCCCTGGGTCGAAGAGCCTGCGGATGCTCCGGAAGTTCACGCCCATGCGGTGACAGAATCGATTGATGAAGCCGTAGATCCGGCGGCCGAGCCCGAAGCGGTGCCGGTCGAGGCAGCACCCGCGGCGTTTGACGTGGCGAATCTTTCCGCTGAGATGCAGGATCTGCACAAACGCGCCAATCGCGTAGCGAAAGTGGCCATGCAGGACATACAATTGTTGCAGCCCAAGGAAGTTCGGATGGGCCGCGAGCATAAAGACATTTGCGTGAGACTTCGCACCGATATCGACAAAGCCCGGAAGGAATACGACCGCCGCTTCCGCGCGATTCAGGATCATCCGGTGGATTATTTCCACCACTGGATGGTGGAAATTCTGGCTGGGGGAGACAGCAAAGCCCTCGGCGAGTATCCGTACCCGTCTCCCGTCCTGCGGCACTAAGAAATTTTCCGATGAAATCGCTTTTCCGATTGGCCCTGGTGTTTGCTTTTGCATTTGTTTCGCCGCTGGCCGTCAATGCAGCGGGCAAATCCACGGTCGCGCCCGCTAAAAAATCCGCCGCACGCTCCGCTGCCGCTCCGTCGCCTTCCGGACTGCTGACCTCCAATCAAATCGAACAATACGCGCGCGGCCTGAAGCAGAAAAATGCGACGGCGGCGTACGCGAAACTGAGTTCGTTTGCGCAGGAGAAAAATTCCGGAGCTTTGGGCGCGCGGGCGGCGCTGGCGCTCGGTTACTACGATTTCGGCAAGACGCATTACGCGCAGGCGGCCCAGTGGTTGAGCCGCGCGCTGGCCGATCCTGTATTGCACGACTATGCGGTTTTCTACGGCGCGCAGAACGATATCGGGCTTGGGCACGACGCCGAAGCCGTTACCCAGCTGAAGCAATATCGCAAGGACAATCCGGATTCGGTGCTGATGGATCAGGCCGTGCAGTCCCTTGCAACGGCGGCGCTGGCGACGGGCCAGCCCGGCGAAGCGCTGGTGGCGCTCGATTCCTACCCGGGGACCAAGACAAAGCCGGCGCTATTGATTTTGCGGGGAGACGCGCATGCCGCGTTTTCGCAGCCGTTGCAAGCGGCGGTGGATTATCAGACAGTTTTTTTGCAGTTTCCGACCAGCGATCAGGCTTGGAAGGCGGGCGAAAAACTGGAAGCGTTGCGCGGACCGCTGGGCGGAAAATTTCCGATCATTTCGCTCGATCATCAGATCGAGCACGCCAACACGATTTACGGCGCGCACCAGTGGAGCAACGCGCGGAATGAGTATTCGAAAATTTTGATGGAAGCGACGGGTGCGCAGAAAGAGCGGGCCGAGTTGCGGATTTTGGCGTGCGGCGTGGCCCTGGGCGCTAGCCCGGTGTCGATGATTGCGCTGAGCATTTCCGATCCCGATGTCGATGCGGAGCGCTATTACAACCTGGCGCAACACTATCGAAATCAGCAGAAAGAGTCGGACATGCTGGCGGCGATCGAATCGGCGGCGGCCCGCGCGCCGGGCAGCGCCTGGACCGAATCGGCTCTGTTTCTTGGCGGGAACTATTTTTGGGTGAAGCTCGAACGCGACAAAGCGGCGGCGTACTACAAGCGATTGGCGCAAAATTTTCCGGCGTCGAGCGACGCGAATACGGCGGATTGGCGCGTGGTGTGGGCTTCGGTGGTGAAGCGAGACGCGGGCGCGGCAACCCTGCTGTCGCAGCATTTGTACCGGTTTCCGGGTTCGCCGTACACTTCCGACGCGTTGTATTGGCTGGGCCGGCTGGGCGAGGAAAGTGAGAATGCGCCGCTGGCGCGCGCTTACTATGCAAAGTTAGAGGAGCGGTTTCCGCAGAATTACTTTTCGCTGCTGGCGGCGTCCCGAATGAAAAGAATCGGCCGCGGGGAAATTGCAGACGCCCCGGTGCTGGCGACGATTCCACCTTTGCCTGCGGTGAAAAACTTGGGCGCCACGATTCCGGCCGCGGCGCTCGCGCGCCAGGCGCGCGCGGATGCACTGCGTTCGATTGGGTTTGATTCTTCAGCGGAATTGGAGCTGCGCGCCGCGTATGCGGCGACCGGCGAGCCGCGATTGTTGCTGGAGGCGGCGCAGGAAGCGGCGAACGCGGGGCACGTGGGCGTGGCGATTGTGACGATCCGGCAGATGTATCCGCAGCTGGAGTCGCGGCCGTTTGCGGAAGTGCCGCGCGAAGTCTGGTTGACGTCGTACGCGCTGCCGTATTTGCAATTTATCCGGCAACACGCCGCCCAGGCAGGCGTGGACCCGATGCTGACTGCGGGATTGATCCGGCAGGAGTCCGCGTTTCAAGCCGACGCGCATTCGAACATGAATGCCTACGGGCTGATGCAACTGGAGCCGAAGACGGCCAGGACTCTGGCGAAGCGCGCCAAGGTGCGCTATTCGACGGCGGCGCTGTTCGATCCTGACTTTAATATTCGAATCGGCACGATTTATCTGGCCGGGCTGCGGGCCAGTTATGGCACCGACGAATCGGCGCTGGCCGCGTACAATGCGGGGGAAACCCGCGTGTCGCAATGGACGACGGGGCAGGCGTACCGCGAGCCGGCGGAGTTTGTGGATTCGATTCCTTTTACCGAGACGCGCGAATATGTGGAGCTGGTGACGCGCAACGCGAATATTTACCGAAAACTTTACGGGGACGAGAATGCATCCGGGAAAAGTGCAACCAGGCGTGGAAAGTAGGCCGCAGCTTTCGGCGAAGGCGGCGCAGTTTACCGAGTCCGTGATTCGGGAGATGACGCGCCTCGCGATCGCGCACCAGGCCGTTAACCTGTCGCAGGGATTTCCGGATTTTCCGGCGCCCGATGAAATCAAGCGCGCCGCCCAGGCTGCGATTGGCGCGGACATCAATCAGTACGCGATTACCTGGGGTTCGAAGAATTTTCGCGACGCAATCGCCGGGAAATTTCTAGCGACCACGGGAATTGAAATCGATCCCGAACGCGAGATCACGGTGTGCTGCGGTTCGACCGAATCGATCATGGCCACGATGATGGCGGTGATCAATCCGGGCGACGAGGTGGTCGTGTTTGAGCCGTTCTACGAGAATTACGGGCCGGACGCGATTCTTTCAGGAGCGACGCCGCGCTTTGTAAAGCTGCACGCGCCGGACTGGACGTTTGATCCGCAGGAACTCGAAGCGGCCTTTGGGCCGAAGACCAAGGCGATCATTCTGAACACGCCGAACAATCCGACCGGGAAAGTGTTCGAGCTCGCCGAACTCGAAATGATCCGCGATTTGTGCCTGCGATGGAATGCGTTTGCGATTACCGATGAGATTTACGAGCACATGCTGTACGACGGGGCGAAACATATTTCGATTGTGACGCTCGAGGGTATGCGCGAGCGGACAATCACGATCAACGCGCTTTCGAAAACGTATAGCGTCACGGGATGGCGCGTGGGTTGGGCGGTCGCGCCGGCGGACGTGAGCGTGGCGATTCGCAAGTGCCACGATTTTCTGACGGTCGGCGCGGCGGCTCCGCTGCAGGAGGCGGGCGCCGTGGCGCTGAAGTTTCCGGCGAAGTATTACGAACAATTGGCAACGGATTACGCGGCTCGGCGGGAGCGGCTGTTGGGAATTCTAACGGGCGTGGGATTTCGGTGTTTCAAGCCGCGCGGGGCCTATTACATCATGACGGACATTTCGGCGTTCGGATTTCCGGACGATGTGGCGTTCGCGAAATATCTGGTGACGGATATCGGCGTGGCGGCGGTGCCGGGATCGAGCTTCTACCGGCATCCGGCGGATGGAAGGACGCAGTTGCGATTTACATTCTGCAAGACGGAAAAGACGTTTCAGGCCGCGGCTGAGCGGCTGGCGAAATTAAAGACCGCGGCGCGGGCGCAGTAGAGCGGCGGCCAAGGCAAGAAAGACGCGAAGGCAGCGCAGAATCCATGGCACTGGCGTTCGAGTTGATTCCGGCGAATTCGAAACTGACCTCCGACGGCGATGGCGCCGCGTTTGATTTGGCGGCGAGCGCGACGCGCACGTTCTTGTGTTCGATGCAAATTGCGGCGCAGATCGAGCAGGAATCGGTGGAAATTTCGGTGTGGGGATCGGCGAACGGCGAGAAGTGGGGGCCGAAACCACTGTTGATCATGCCGCAACGATTTTACAAAGGCGAAACGGAAATGGTGCTGGATGTATCGCAGCAGCCGGATTTGCAGTTCATTCGCGCCGCCTGGAAGCTTTTCCGCTGGGGGCGCGTTTCGCCGCACCCGATGTTTGTACTGGGTTTCACCGCCAACGAAATTCCCGCGTTTCCAAAACTTCCGTCCGCGTAGTTCTCGGACGATCGCAAATCCAACTTCATTCGAGAATGGAAACGGCTCCGGTGGCGAGATCGTAGTAGCCGGCGACGACCTTTACTTTGCCTTGCTTCACCATGTCGGATATCACGGTGGAGGACTCCCGCAGAAGCGAAGCTTGCACGAGGGCGTTCGCTTTAGCCGTGGCGTCCACGTCGGGACCGGCTTTGTCTACGGCTTCCTGAATGTGAGGAAAGAGCGAGCTGATTTGGCCCGGAACGGCGGCGCCTTGAATGGCGGCCTTTACCGCGCCGCAGGAACGATGTCCCATCACCAGGATCACTTTTGTGCCCAGCACCGCGGCTCCGTATTCAAGGCTGCCGATAATTTCCGGCGTGGCGATATTTCCGGCGACGCGGGTAACGAAAACGTGGCCAATGGTCTGGTCGAAGACGAATTCGACGGGGACGCGCGAGTCGGCGCAAGCGAGTACGGCGGCGAACGGTTCCTGCTTGTCGAGCGTTCTTTCCTTCAATACCTTCACGTCTTGTTCGTACGCGGTCATTTTACCGGCGACGAAACGGGCGTTGCCATCGAGCAGCCGTTTCAGGGCTCCGTCTGGCGTGAGATCGGATTGCGCGTCTGCGGGCGATGGATTCAAGAGTTCGGCTCCTGCGGAGGAAAGAATTCCGGCAACGGCGCCACCGACGCCCATTTGCAAAAACGCGCGGCGGCTGGACTCTGCGGGGCCGGTGGCGGTTGTCGATGCGTCTTCGATTTGCGGTTGCGATTCATTCGTCGGTGAAACCGTATCTTCGCTCATTTCTGGCGTCCTCCGCGATTGAAAATTGTTGCAGCCGGCCATCGATCCGCGCGCGACGAAAATTCAGGCGTCGAGATCAACGGTGTCAAGATACGACGGAACGGTCACATTCCAATGAAGGCGCGTGGTGATCGCCCCGTGAAACGATTCGAGGGCGTTCGGTTCGCCGTGGACGAGGAACGTGCGTCGAGGCGGCGCGGTGAAGCCCGAAAGCCAGCGAAGTAGCTCGCTGCGGCCCGCGTGAGCGGAAAGCTGGCCGATGGAGATCACTTCCGCGCGGACGGGAATCTCCTGGCCGTGGATGCGCAGAAATTGCGCTTTGTCAGCGAGCGCGCGCCCGCCGGTGCCTTCGGCCTGATAGCCCACGAGCATGACGGCATTTTTCGGATCGGGCAGGCGCTGCGCCAGATGATGAAGCACGCGGCCTCCGTTGGCCATGCCGCTGGCGGAAATGATGATGCAGGAGGCCACGGAGTTGATGGCTTTCGATTGATCGACGGTGCGGGTCATCTGGACTTCGTTGAGGTTGAGCGGGTCGCGGTCGCCTTGCTGCTCGGCCTGGGTGAAGTCCATATCGTGATCTTCCTTGTGCTTGGCGTAGAGTCCGGTGACGCTGATGGCCATCGGGCTGTCGATAAACACGGGAATTTTCGGTATGCGTTTGGCGTCGCTCAGTTGCCGCAGGTAGTACATAAGAGTTTGCGTGCGGCCGACGGCGAATGCCGGGATCACCACGGCGCCGCCGCGTTTCGCCACGCGGTTGACTACGTCGGCGAGTTCGTCGGTCACCGAGCCGGCGGGGTGGTCGCGGTCTCCGTAGGTGGATTCGCAGAGCAGAATGTCCGCGTGCGAAGGCGGCGCGGGATCATTGAGGATCGGTTGATCGTAGCGGCCCAGGTCGCCGGAAAATACGACCAGCGTTTTCTTTCCATTTTCGGTGATGGTGAGCTCGAACCAATTCGAACCGAGGATGTGGCCGGCGTCGTGCGGCATCACCGAAAACTCCGGACTAATGGTGAAAGGCGCGGAGCGCGGAATTTCCATGAACTGCTTGAGCGATGCCTGGGCCTGCGCCACGGTGTACAGCGGCAGCGGGGGCTTGAACTTGCTGTACCCCTTGGCAGCCGCGAACTTGGCGTCTTCTTCTTGTAAATGCGCGGAGTCCAGCAGCAGCAGGTTGCACAATTCGATCGTCGCGGCGTCCGCGTAAATCGGCCCGGCGTATCCGGCGCCCGTCAGCTTCGGGATGTACCCGGAATGATCGATGTGCGCGTGGGTGAGTACGACCCAGTCGATCGTCTTCGGATCGATGCTGAGCGGATTCCAATTGCGCTGCTGCAAGTCGCGCGAGCCTTGAAACAAGCCGCAATCCACCAGTAATTTTTTGCCGTTCGCTTCGACAAGGTATTTCGAACCGGTAACAGTGCCCGCGGCACCCAGGAAAGTAATTTTCGGCATAAGGCGGGTATTCTAGACCACTCGACGCGGAAAATCTCGACGGGTTTGGTTCGCGGTTCGGACGGGGAATTGGGCTTGACCGAAGGTGGATGGGGCTTTACTCTGCCGTTTCAAATTCGATCAATTCTTTGTGTTCCGGGGCTTCCATTGAAAAGCGCTAACCACACCGATTCGATCCCGCGGAAGCATTTTCCGATTCGCTTTGCATCGCTGCTTCTCGTGGGCTTGCTCAGCGCAGCGCCGTCGGCCTGGTCGCAAACCGCGTCCTCGGCAAGCTCCGCCGGTTCCAATGAACCGGCAGTGGATTTTGTCCATGCTTCCTTGACCAAAGGCGCCGTAAACCTGGGAGTTTTGGGCGGTGGCGGGACGGGCGTGGGCAAATCGGACGGTACGCAATTTGGCTATGCCGGCGGACGCGCGGGCATTGTGCTGACCGGCGAGCATCTTCCCGGATTACTGCGCGGAAATTTCGAATGGGACGTGGATGTGCTGCCGATGTACGTGGTGTTCCCGCCGCAGACCGGCGTATACGGAGGCAGTATTCGTCCGGCGATCTGGAAATGGAACTTCACAAGCGGCAAGAAAATTGCGCCCTACTTTGCGGCCGAGGGCGGCGTGGTGTTTTCGCGAGCGAACGTGCCTCCGGGAGACACGTCGCAAATTAACTTCACGCCGGGCGCGGCGTTTGGCGCGAATTTTTTTCTAAAGCGCCGGCGAGCGCTGTTCGTCGAGGGAAATGTGGGGCATCTATCGAGCGCGAGTCTGGGAAATCACAACCCCGGTTACAACATTACGTTTCTGTTCACGGTGGGATACAGCTGGTTTAAGCATACCGAATAGAGTGGCGCGCCGCGCGCGAAGCCGTCCAGGATGCAACCATGAGACGACCGGTGGGAGTAACGATCACGGCAGTACTCGATTTTGTAGGTTGCGGGCTGACGATCTTCACCAGCTTCTTCGCGGTTCTCGGTTTTGCGATCCAGCCGGCGATGCCGCAGGCTCCGGCGTTCCTGAAATACACAGAGATTTTCACCGTCGGGCTGATGGTCGGCGCGGGAGCGTGGGGAATTGCCACGGCGGTAGGACTGCTGCGCATGCGCGAGTGGTCGCGGATTTCGCAGATCGTGTTTGCGGCGTTGTTGTTGCTGGTGTCTGTGCCGGGGATGCTGGTTTTCCTGTTCATGCGGTTCGACGAGCTCGCGTCGAGCGGAAACCCGCAAATGAACGCGCAAATCTTGGGAATGATGCGTCTCTTCGTCATGGTAATTTACGGGTCTCTCGCGGCTTTTGCGGTCTGGTGGTTGTATTACTTCAACACGCGAGCCGTGCGTGCGGCGTTTGCGGGCCAGCCCGTCACGGCGGCCTCCGGAGCAGCAACCTTCGGAGCGGCGATCCCCGCAGCGGCAGAGTCCAATGCGTTGCCCGGCCCGATGGGACGACGGCGACCGGTGAGCCTGACGATCATCGGCGCGTTGCTGGTGATCGGCGCTCTGTCGTTTCCCATGCTGATCTTGACGAAATTTCCTCTTTTCATGTTCGGATTCGCGCTGACGGGCTGGACGGCGGGTGCGATCGCGCTGGCATTCGGCGTGGCACAGGCCGCGGCGGGGATTGGGCTATTGCAGTTGAAAAGCTGGGGACGGGAACTGGCGATCTATGTTTTTTCGTTCGGACTCGTGAACGTGGCGGCGTGCGTATTTTTGCCCGGCAGCCAGAATCGATTTCAGCAAACGACCGATTCGATTTACGCGAGCATGAATTTGCCGCCCAACGTCCCGCAGGTTCATTTTCCGATGTGGCTGATGCTGGTTGGCTCCGCCCCGGTGCTTCTCGTCGAGTTGTATTTTGTGGTGACGCGCAAGTGGGCGTTTGAGCCCGCGGAGAAAAGCGGACTGCCGGGTTGAAACCGGGTTTTCGATCGAAGTACGGGCGCACGGACAATCGTTCGAGCGAAACTCGATCGAAGTTTTGGCTGAATCGCCCAGCGGAAAGTGGTGGAGCCGGCGGGGTTCGAACCCGCGACCTCCTCGATGCCATCGAGGCGCGCTCCCAACTGCGCTACGGCCCCCACATGAAAAGAAGTGCCTCATTTATAACATTGAGCTACCGAAGCGTCAAACGCCGCGGACAACCTCCCAACACCAAACCCGCCAGCCCGCCCTATCTGACTGTAAATACGCCGATTAAAACGCCCAAGGAAAGTCCAGAGCGCTAGTACCTTCGGCACATCCCGTGCCATTGAATTTGTGCTATGGTGGCAACAATCCGGGCGCCCCGGTGTCTAAGGTATATAAGGACGCGCCTTTAAGGAGAATCGACGGACGGCATGTCCAACCTCGTACAATCTTTGTCGTGGGGCCGAGACGAAGCGGAACTCGTGACCGAGCTTCAGTCCGGTTCCGATGCAGCCTTCGACTGGCTAGTCACCTACTATCACGCGGGTGTCTATAACCTGGCCTACGGAATTCTCTCCGACGCGGCCGATGCCGCGGACGTGACCCAGGAAGTTTTTCTGCACGCATTTAGGGGTATTCGCGGATTCCGCCAGGGCAGTTCGCTGAAAACGTGGCTGTACCGGATATCCGTGCGGCAGGCGCTCAATCACAGGCGCTGGTGCTGGCGGCATCACCGGCAGCAGATTTCCATCGACGTTGAGGAAGAGGGCCGCAACCCCGCGCTCGAGTTGCAGGGTTCGGACGCCTCTCCGTTTGAGCAACTCGAGACCGCGGAAATGCAGTCGCGGGTTCGCGAAGCGCTCGCGCAGGTTCCCACAATTTTTCGCAGCGCGGTGATATTGCGCGACCTCGAGGGATTGTCATACGAAGAAGTGGCGGAAGTGCTCGAAGTTTCGGTGGGCACGGTGAAGTCGAGGATTTTGCGCGGCCGGCGAATGCTCCGCGAGATTCTCGATCCGCTGATGCATCCGGCGGCTCAAGCGGCCTCTGCCCGTGTGAAATCCGCGGATGCCGCTGCGAATCCGGTTTTCTGCGCCGAACAGATTCCGCCGCGGCGATCTTCGGCCGTACCGGTGACCGCCAACGGGGCCCTATTCTTTTCTGCAAAAGCGAACGGAGGCCGGCGATGAATTGCAGTCAGGCCAAACGCCATCTCCCCGGGTATTTGGACGGAGCGATTTCCTCGTCCGAGCACATGCGCCTGCGCGCGCATCTGGCGGAATGCCGTGAATGCCACGGCGAACTGGAAAATTATCGCCGTCTGGCGGTGTGCCTCGCGAGCGTGAGCCCAGCCGTGGCGCCGCGCGATCTTGCAGTTCGCATTCGAATGCAGGCGGCGCGCGTGCGTTCGCCGTGGGATTCGGCGCGCACGATGTGGTCGCGAGCGATGCTGGCGTTTGAAAATATTTTGCGGCCCGTGGCTGTGCCGGTGACGGGCGGATTGCTGACCGCGCTGGTGGCGTTTGTGATGATCGGGCACAACATTCTGGTGGGCGTGCCGATGGGCGGCATCGTACCCAACGATCTTTCGCTCAATCTGGTGAAGCCGGCGCGGCTCGAGAGCCTGGCGGCGTTTCAGGTTCCCGGAATTGTAGAGGGACCGCGGTCCGAGAGCGGCATTTTAACTCTCGAAGCGACACTCAACGCGCAAGGACAAGTTGTCTCGTACAAAATTCTCGCGGGCCCGGACGATGCGGCCGTGCATCACCAGCTCGACCAGGTGATGATGTTCTCGCGGTTCACTCCGCAGATGAGCTTTGGCACGCCCACGGCCGGTGGCCGCGTGCTCATCAGCTTCAGCGAAGTCCGCGTTCACGGATAACTTTTCTGTACTTGGGTGCCCGGCACCGCCGACGCCCACATCGAAAGTCCTCGTCCAGCCGCCAAATCCTTGACTCTGCACAGGCTGCCAATTAGAGTTTGAGCGCATCACTTTAGTATGAAAAATTCGTGGTTTGTTTGTGGTGCGTTCACGCCATCCTCGGAAGGGAAGTGCACGGAATTGAAGCGATCCGGCCAGCGCGGCTCCTCGATGTCTTTCTCGAAATTCTCCAAAATTTCCACGATGGCGGTTCTGTTCGTCATGGTGGTGATGGGGGGCGCGCGGATTCCGTTTGCGCATGCGCAGTTGCAAACCGGCGCGCCGGATAGCGGCGTCAGCGTGGAATCGAGCCAGCAATTGTTTGCGACCATGTGCGCGCTGGACGCGGCGGGATTCGATGCGGATGAGAGCACGCTGGCGGAGATGCCTTCGCGGCTGGCGCTGCGCGCCGATCTGTTGAAGATGCAAGGTCCTTCAGTGGATGCGCTGCGCCAGTTTTACCACGATCACCAGTTGGCCGATTCGAGCGAGACGCTTTCGCGGTTCCTGACGTTTGCCCTCGTGGTGGGGCCTCCGCCGCGGTTCCAATTTGTGGTGGATCGCGATGTGTTGCCGCCGGACGCGCTGGCCATCGAAGGATTTCAGGAAGTGCTGGCGAATTTTTATCACGACGCGCATCTGGATTTGCGTTGGCAGGCGGTGCAGCCGGAATACGAGCGCGCCATCGCGCGGGATCAATCGCCGGTGCGGCATATTGTTTTCACCGCCAACGCGTATTTGCGCGAGATCTACAAGCCGAAGTACGGCCACACGTTTACCGTCTATGTGGAGCCGCTGGTCGGGAATCGCACGAACTTCCGGAACACCGGCGACCACTACTCGGTCGTGGTCGGCACGGGCGGTGAGTTTCCCTACGATGACGTGCAGCACGCCTACCTGCACTTCATGCTCGATCCGCTGCCGCTGAAATTCCGCAAGGAAGTGACGACCAAGACGGGCTTGCTGAACATCGGCGCGAAATCCCCGCGGTTGCCGGCCGAGTACCGCTCCGATTTTCTGGCCTACGCCGATGAATCGCTGATCAAGGCGGTGGAACTGCGGCTGAAGCATTTGCCCGCGGCGAAAATGGAAGAGGCGCTGGCGCAGGACGATCAGGACGGATTCACGATGGTCCGGCCGTTGGTGGCGCAGCTGTTGAAATTCGAAAAAGAGGGTCCGTCGATGAGCTTGTATTTTCCGGACCTGATCAACGGCCTGAACGTGGAAGCGGAGCAGAAGCGGCTGGCGAATTTTGTGTTTGCGCCGGACGCTGGAAAGCCCGTCGCCGCGAAAGCGCAACCGGCCATGCCCGAACCGGCGACGGAACTCGATCGCCTGTTGGCCCAGGGCGACCATCAGATTGCGGTCGAGGATCCCACCGCGGCCACGGCCACATTCGAAAAAATACTGGAAAAATATCCCACCGATGCGCGGGCGATGTACGGTCTGGCGGTCGCGTCTCTGATGAATCAAGACGGCGACCGCGCGCAGCAACTGTTCGAAAAGCTCGTGGAAGCGCCCGGGCCGATCGCCTCGGCGCAAGCGTCCGGTCCGCAGGGCGAAAATGGCGCGATCGTGGCGCCCGAACCGTCGATTCTGGCGTGGTCGCATGTGTACCTGGGGCGGATGCACGATGTGTCAGACGAACGCGACCAGGCAGTGGTACAGTATCGCGCGGCGCTTGCGGTGCCCGGCGCGCCGGAGGCCGCCCGCGTGGCCGCGCAGCGCGGCGTGGATTCGCCCTACGTCGCGCGGGGTAGTGGCGCGGCGCAGCCGAACCGTTCGAACAATCAATAGCCATCACGCGCGATCGAAGATGTTTCGCACACGCTTCGACGGGGGCTTGGTGGTATCCAACTCAGGAAGGGTATTCCCATGAAACTCTCAACTTTCCGCAGCACGCTTGCAGTACTCGCACTTTTCTTTGCCGCCTCTCTCGCCTATTCCTCGAACGTCTACGCGCAGCAGCCGGCAACCACGCCTCCCGCATCCACATCGCCGGCTTCGACGCCCTCGACGCCTTCCACCGAGCCGTCCCTGCCGACGCTCCCTGGGCAGACCTCCACCACCGCTACGGCCGAGCCGCCGAAGGTCGATCCCGAAGAAGAAGCGGCGTATAAAGCGTTCGCCGATACCAAGCCCGAAGACGATGACAAGCGAATTCAGTTGGGCAATGCGTTCGTGGCGAAATATCCGAACAGCAAGTACACCGGGGCGGTTTATTCCGGGTTGACGCAAAATGAATACGACAAGCAGGACGTGCCGAAGCTCGAAGAGGACGGCGACAAAGCTCTGGCCGTGAGTCCTGATGACGTAAGCGTGCTGGTGCTGGTCGGCTGGGTGATTCCGCACGCCTACAATCCGGACGATGCCAATGCCGCGAAGCGCCTGGACAAAGCCGAGGCCTACGAGAAGCATGCGCTGGCGCTGCTGCCGAATCTGCCGAAGCCCGCGAATCTCACGGACGAGCAATTCGCGACGATCAAGGCGGCGGCGGAGTCGCAGGCCCACAGCGCGCTGGGACTGATTTATTTCCGGCGGCAGAACCTGCCACAGGCCGTGGCCGAACTGAAGATTGCCACCGCTTCCGCGAAGACCCCGGACCCGACCGACTACTACGTTCTGGGAGTCAGCCAGAAAGGACTAAAGAGCTACAGCGATGCCGCCGACTCATTCAGCAAATGCGCGGCGATTCCCGGCGGCCTGCAAGCCCGGTGCAAGGGATATGCAGACGACGCGAAGAAGCTCGCGGCGGCTCCGCCGGCCAAGTAGCGATCGGCGCGTAGTTCCCACTTTCCATGCCTGAATCCGGCAAACCGAACATGACGGCCGAGCGACGCCTGGAAATCGAGGCGGCGCTCGGCCATCGCTTCGAATTCCTGCATCATTTGGATCTGGCGCTCACGCACCGTTCGCACCGGCAGAACGCCGCGGACCGCGATAACGAGCGGCTCGAATTTCTGGGCGACCGCGTGCTGGGCCTGGTTGTGAGCGAACGGCTCTGCCGATCGTTTCCGCAGTGGAATTCCGGGCAACTTTCAAAGGGCCTTGCTCGATTGGTGAATGCAGGATCGGTGTGCGAGGCCGCGAAGAAACTCAATTTGGGTTCCTATTTGCGCTTGGGGCCGGGCGAAGAGAAAACCGGCGGGCGCGATAAGAAGCGTTTGCTGGCGGATGCGTACGAGGCAATTCTCGGCGCGATCTATCTCGATGCCGGATTGGCCGCGGCGGCAGCGTTCATCGACCGCACGTTGCTCGATGCCGCGATGGCTGCCGAAGCGGGAGCGCTCGAGCGAGCCGATCACAAGTCGGCCTTGCAGGAGTGGCTCCAGAAGCGCGCGCTCAGCGCCGTCGAGTACCGGATTCACAGCGAATCCGGCCCGCAGCATCAAAAAACCTTTGAAGTGGCCGTGTGGCACGCCGACGCGAAATTGTCCGCATCGCACGGGCGGAGCAAGAAGGAAGCCGAGCAGGAAGCGGCGCGCGCCGCGCTCGAAATTTTGCGCGAGCGCGAAAAGGCAAACGTGGTTTAGTTCGCGTGCTTGCGCGAATCGAATGAATGGAAACTGAAAACACGCCGTCGCACAGCCAGCCGGACGCCGTCGAGACGACGGCCCACCCACCCGCGCAGCCACCCGATGGCGCGCCACCGGTCTTGCCGCCTCACGCGCCTCATCCCGTAGAGCGCACCGCGACGATGTCCGAGCTGCTCGAGTCGCTGCTCATCACCGTGTTGCTGGCGCTTTTCGGCACCACGTTTATCGTGCAGGCGTTCAAGATTCCTTCGCAATCGATGGAGCCCACGCTGCTGGTGGGGGATCATTTGCTGGTAAACAAATTTATTTTCGAGGGGCGCGGTGCGTGGTACGAGCGCTTTCTGCCTTATCGGCCGATTCGTCGCGGCGACATTATTGTTTTTAAGTTCCCTTACGACGATCATCCGCACTACGTGAAGCGGGTGATCGGCTTGCCGGGAGACCGCATCCGGATCGTGAATGAGCGCGTATTTGTGGATGGCCAACTGCTCGACGAGCCCTATGTGGTGCACGATCCGGCATTCGAGGATCCGTTTGGCGATAACTTCCCGCCCCGCGACAAGTACTTTTTGGAAATTGGGCTTCGTCCGGAATGGGCGGAGCAGATCCTGGATCATGTGGTCCGCGGCGAACTGGTGGTCCCGCCGGGGCACTATTTTGCGATGGGCGACAATCGCGATCGAAGCTGGGACAGCCGCTATTGGGGATTCGTTGACGGCGATTCGATCATGGGGCGGCCGATGCTCGTGTACTGGTCGGTGAGGTCGATCCCCGACGATTATTCCGATCGCGGCATGTACGGCACGCTGTACCGGATGGCCCAGACGCTGCGTCATTTGCCCACGCGCACGCGCTGGCACCGGCTGTTCCACGAAGTGCATTGAGCGACATCTCCTTTTTGCCAGACAGACATTTATGAGACAGTTTTACGGTGGCTGATACCTTTATCGCGCCGGGCGCGCCTGAAAGCTCTCCTGCGCTGTTCGATCCAAACGTCGAAGTGCGTCCGCGGCGGCACTGGATTCGTTGGCCGCTCGGGATCGCTGCATTCGTGGCATTGGTATGGCTGGCAGGAATCGCGATTACCCTTTTGATTCATCACTCGCGCTTGCAGCGCAAACTGACCAATCGCCTGGAATCGGTATTTGGGCGGCGCGTTACGGTGGGGAATTACGATTTCTCGCTGTGGAGCGGACCGACGCTGACGGCCGAATCGGTGACGTTCAGCGAAGACCCTCGCTTCGGCAACGAATATTTTCTGCGCGCGGAATCGGTGAACGTGCGCTTGCACTGGCAGAGCCTGTTTCGCGGGCACATGGATCTGGGCACCGTCACGCTCGAGCAACCCAGTTTGAATCTGGTGCGCAACGCGGCGGGCGACTGGAATCTAGCCGAGTGGTTGCCGCGTCCTTCCGGCACAGCGACAGGCAATCCCGCAACGGTAGCGGCGAACGCAGCGGCGCCTTCCGCGGCGGCCGAACATCCTTACGTCCGGTTCGACCGGATTCTTGTGGATGGCGGACGGATCAATTTCAAGCGTGGCGACGAAAAAATCGCATTTGCGTTTACAGACGTGAAGGGCTCGGTTGAACCGGATTCGCCCGGGCAATGGCGGATCGACCTTGAGGCCGTTCCGACCCGCGCGGCAGTGCCTCTGCAACAAGCCGGCTTGATTCATCTGGCGGGCCAGGTCGGCGGTACGTCTTCCCGGTTGCGGCCCGCGAAGTTTGCGCTCTCCTGGCAGGACGCTTCGATCTCGGATGTGCTGCGCCTCGCGCGTGGTTATGATTTTGGCGTTCGCGGGGATTTCGCCCTGGCTTTGAACGCGCACACGGACGACCAGGATTGGGTGGTGGAGGCGCAGACGCGCCTGCGCGCGCTGCATCGCTGGGATTTGAGTTTGCGGGCCGACAATCCCGATTTGAATGTGCTTGCGAAATTTATGGTGCATCCGCAGGCATCGGGGTTCGATGTAACCGGTGCGACACTCGAGGGGCCGCATTCATCGGCGCGAGCGGACGCGCATTTTGCGTGGGCGGCATCGTCGGATGCCCTCGGCGACGTGCAGGCCCCGCGCGCGGAAGTGAAGTTCACGGAATCGCGGATCGATCTGGCCGACGTGCTGGCGTGGATTCGCGCGTTTCATGGCGACGTCGCTCCTGACGCGGCGCTGGCGGGCTTTGCGACGGGCACGGCCACGATGGTCACTTCGCCGCTTCGCGTGACGGCGGCCAGTGCGCAGATCGATGGCGCGACGCTGAGCAGCCCTCGGCTGCGCGTGCCGGCACACGTATCCCCGCTGCAATTCCACTACGACCAGGGCGCCGTGACGCTCTCGCCTGTGACATTGAAGTTCGGTACCGCGCCCAGTGAGGTTAATTCGCTGGCCATCGACGCCTCCACGAAATCGAACGCGCACGATTTTCCGTCCTATCATCTCGCCGGATCGATCGAGCAAATCCGCGATGTGGTGGCTACCGCCAGCGTGCTCGGCTGGAATCTTTCGCGCGGATGGGATTTTGCGGGCCCGGCCAAATTCGATCTGCGATGGCAAACGGCGGAGTGGCCGTGGCTGGCCCAGCCGAGCGGCACAATCGATTGGGGTGCCGATGGCGGGGCGCCACGAGACGCGCATGGAGCAGTCGCAGCTAGCGGCGCGCCGAATGCGGAAACATCAGACCGCGAAGGCACTCTGCTTACGCCGTTTCTGAATGAACCTGTACGGAAAATTCGCGCGCGTCTCGACTGGAAGCCAACGACGCGGCACATTGCTCTTGCGTCCGCGGATGCGTTTGGCGGCCATTGGAACGGGACGCTGGAATCGCGCGAAGGCGTTTCCGGCTGGAAATTTGCGCTGAGCGCCGATCATCTGGCGACGGCGGATGTGGATCGCTGGTTGAATCCCCGGTGGCGGCAGAGCTTGCTCGACCGGATGCTGCCATTCTTGAACTCGGGTAGCGCTACCGCCGCCGAACCGGAAAATATTCATGCGGCGGGCCACATCGCGATCGAGCAACTAACGGTCGCGCCCGTCGTCGCGCGTCGCGTGCAAGGCGAGTTGCGAATCGCTGGCCGCTCCATGGAACTCAGCTCCGCGAGTGCGGACGTGGCCGACGGAAAGGTGACCGGCGTCTTTATCGCGCACTTCGCAGCCGTGCCGGACTATCGCGCAAAGCTGAACTTCAGCCAGGTCGATGTGGCGGCGCTTGCGGCTACTTCGCCGCAGCTTGCCGGCAGGTTTTCCGGCATCACATCCGGCGAAGTCGCGTTGAGTGCCAGGGGTGCCAACCGGTCCGACCTTTCCGCCGCACTCGACTGCCAGGGCAGCGCTCACGTCGGCGCACCGGTCCTAAACCAGCTCAATCTTGAGCAAAGTTTTCGCGCCGGTGAATTTCGCGAAGGTGCAAGCGCGTTTCACGATGCTGTGGCCGAGTTTGATTGTTCCGAAGGCAAAATCGAGTTCCGGAAATTGGAGTTTACGAGCCCTGTCGCGCGTGTGGAGGGCTCCGGTTCGGTGGATTTTTCGCGCCGCATGAATTTTCGCTTTGAGCAGGCGTCGGTTCCGGGCGTGGCTTATGAATTTACCGGGCCGCTCGCAAACCCTGACGTAAAGAAAATCGCCATCGCGCCAAGGCCCTGAGGGTAAGACCCCCGCTCACGTTGCATGCGTTGTCTCGCCTGAACCCTTGTGCTAGCGTGCCGTTAATGTTTCGCCAAGCCACATCTCGTAAGCCCTTTGATCGAACTGGCGCGCGCCTGCTGGTGATCGCATCCTCGTTGGCGATGGGGCTGGGTGCCGCTCCGGCGGCGAACCGCATCCATTTGACGCCCAAATTTGTCTCCGGCGAGACGTTGCGCTACCAGATCGACACGAACACCGTCACCACGGGTAAGGCGACGTCGCCGATTGCCGATCCGGAAGCGGCTTCGAAATTCAATCAGTCGGCGAAACTAATCGTCCGGCTAGAGGTCCTGGACGTGAAGCCCGAGCCGGACGGTTCGACCGCCCGCGTTCGGCTGCGCGCCACCTACGAGAAATCGAGCGCAACCTCCGAGAGCGATTCCTACGATGCGGGCGCGGCGGCGCTGCAGGAGCAATACGACAAGCTGCAAGGGCGTTCGTTGCAATTCACCATTGAGCCGGACGGTAAAGTGACGAGCGTGACCGGATTTGACGACGTGCTCACAAACCCTTCGGCGGCGAGTTCGATGCAGGCCTGGATGGATGGCCTTTCGTCGAGCGCGAAATTCCCGAAAGAGGGCATCGAAGTCGGGCAGAAATGGACCAACGACCGTCCGCTTGAGAATACGCCGCTCGCTGGATTAACGTTTCACACGGAGTTGACGTATTTGCGCAACGAGCCGTGTCCGGAAGTGCCGGCAGACTCGGCGACGGCGGCGACGCCGACGACCAATGCCGTGGCGCCTGCGGTGAACGTACCTACGCCGGGCGGCGCCGGCTCGGCGTGCGCTACCATCCTGACGAAGTTTGAAATTTACCGTCACGGATCGGCGCACGGAGACGCGACACCCGATTCTTACCTGCACAACGGATTGCGAACCTCCGGTACGTGGACGGGCGCTGGTGAAAGCCTCGATTCGGTTTCTCTGGCGAACGGGATGGTCGTCCGTTCGACGCAAACGGGCAAGCAGGACATGGATTTTTCGATCGTCAGCGCGGCGTCAGGATCAAAGATGCACTATTCGGGCCATGTCGATAGCCGGTCTGAGATCACGCTTCTGCCCGCACAACCGCCCGCGGACTCTTCCGTTCCGAAACCTTAAGAAATCACGCACCGCGGCTTCCATTCCTTTCGCCAACGGGCCCTTGCCACATGCGGTATAATCGAAGTTTTCAAGAGCGTTGATTTTGCGCGCTGAGGACTGCCCGATGAAATTCCAGCTAGCGAGCGACTACGAGCCGCGCGGAGATCAGCCGCAGGCCATCGACCAACTGGTGCGCGGCGTAAACGACGGCGAACGCCATCAGGTATTGCTGGGTGTGACCGGGTCCGGCAAGACCTTCACCGTGGCGAAGGTGATCGAGGCCGCGAACCGGCCGGCGATCGTGCTGGCCCACAACAAGACGCTCGCGGCGCAGCTCTATTCCGAATTCAAGGCATTCTTTCCGAACAACGCGGTGGAGTATTTCGTCAGCTACTACGACTACTACCAGCCCGAGGCCTACGTTCCGGCGAGCGACACGTACATCGAAAAAGAATCCACGATTAACGACGAACTCGACAAGTTGCGCATGAGCGCGACGCGCTCGCTGCTCGAGCGCCGCGACGTGATCATCATCGCGTCGGTTTCCTGCATTTACGGCCTCGGCTCGCCCGAAGCGTACTACGGAATGATGTTGCTGCTGCAGAAGGGTCAATCGATCGCGCGCGAATCGATTCTGCGAAAACTGGTCGAGATTCAGTACGAGCGTTCCGAGGATTTGCGGCGCGGCGGATTTCGCGTTCGCGGCGATATGGTGGAGATTTATCCGCCCTACGACGATTACGCCCTGCGAATCGAGATGTGGGGCAGCCAGATTGAGGCGATTCGCAAGATTGATCCCGTCACCGGTGTGATTCAGACGGGCGGCGATGAAATTGTGCGCGTGCCGATTTATCCGAAGTCGCACTACGTGCTGCCGGCCGAGCAGCGCGAGCGCGCCATCCAGGGCATCTACGAAGAACTCGAATGGTGGAAAGGCGAACTCGACAAGCAGGGAAAAATCGTGGAGTCGCAGCGCATCGTGCAGCGCACGCATTTTGATATCGAGATGATGCGGACCATCGGCTACTGCCACGGGATTGAAAATTATTCGCGGCACATGTCCGGCCGTCTTCCGGGCGAAGCGCCGCCGACGCTGCTCGATTACATTCCCGCCGATTATTTGCTTTTTATCGACGAGTCGCACCAGACCATGCCGCAACTTCACGCGATGTATGCGGGCGACCGCTCGCGCAAGCAGACGCTGGTGAATTATGGATTCCGCATGCCGTCGGCGCTGGACAACCGTCCGCTGACGTTTGAGGAGTTCGAGCACCGGACGAATCAGGTGGTGTATGTATCCGCGACGCCCGGGCCGTACGAACTTACGAAAGTGGGCGGCGTCGTGGCCGAGCAGGTGATTCGTCCCACGGGACTCGTCGATCCGGAAGTGGAAATTCGTCCGGTGAAGGGCCAGGTGGACGACCTGCTGGAGCAAATCCGGATTCGCACGGCGCGCAACGAACGCGTGCTGGTGACCACGCTGACCAAGCGAATGTCCGAAGATTTGGCGGAGTATTTCGCGGAAGTTGGAATCCGCTGCCGGTATTTGCATTCCGAGATCGAAACCCTCGAGCGAGTGAAGATTTTGCGCGACTTGCGGCGCGGCGAATTCGACGTGCTGATCGGAATTAACTTGCTGCGCGAAGGGCTCGACTTGCCGGAAGTTTCGCTCGTGGCGATTCTCGATGCGGACAAGGAAGGCTATCTGCGCAGCGCGACATCGCTGATTCAGACCATTGGCCGCTGCGCCCGTCACGTGGAAGGCCGCGCCATTTTGTACGCCGACCGGATGACCGATTCGATGAAGCAGGCCATCGGCGAAACCAGCCGCCGCCGCGCGAAACAAGAAGCATATAACCGCGACCACAACATCACGCCACAGTCGATCATCAAGTCGCTCGACATGGAGCTGGCGAAGATCGTCAACGCGGATTACCTGCCGGTGCCGGATGACGTGCCCGCCGCGGCCGACATCCAGAACGAAGCGCAACTGGCGCAGGCCGTGGCTCAAATGGAAACGCAGATGCGCGCGGCGGCGAAAAATTTTGAATTCGAGAAAGCGGCCGCGCTGCGCGACCGGATTCGCTCGATGAAGCAGCGCGACCTGGGCGTGATATTTTCTCCGCTGCCGGAATCCACTACCACTCCGGCGCAGCCGAGCCCAGCCGCCGCTGGCGCAGCAATCGAACCCGGCGCTGCAAGCGCTCCGCTGGACGGGCCCGGTGTTGCTGCCGGCACGGCGGCTTTACCGGCCAAGCGTTCGCGCGCGTTCAGCAAGCGAGCCTCAAAGAAGTCGTGAAGGCCTAGTAAAGGCCTCGTGAAGGCCTCGTCAAGCCCTCGTGAACTCGCCGTTGCGATGCGACGCCCGAAGTCCTAGGCGTGTGACAATAAGCAATTTTCTCGCAGAGTATTCTGCGGTTCGCGCCGCGAATTGATAGCCTTAGTAGGCCTGTGCAAACGCTTCGCCTGGCCGATTCCGAAAAGAGAGTTCATGCGCCCAATCTTGATTCTTGCAGTTTCGATCGTCGTCTTGCTCGCCGTGTCGCCATCGGCGCAAGGACAGGCTTACAGTCCGTCGAATCCGTATCCGCCCAACAATGAATTTGGCGTGTGGGGCGCGTATTCGTTCGGCAACGCGCATGTGATTGGCACCACGACGGACCGGCAGATTGGCGCGCTGGCGCTGCGGTATTCGCGGACAATTCACGATTGGAAGCGCGTGGCGCTGCTGTACACGCTGGATATTGTTCCGGTGGAAATCGTGCGCCAGCCCACGTACGTCGCGTGCATCACTCCGCCAAGCACGCCGGCGTACTGCGCCAACGGCCGCGAGACCGTGTACGGCGGCGGAATCAATCCGATTGGTTTGCGGCTGAATTTTCGGCGGACGCACCGTCTGCAACCGTTCGGCGCGTCCACGGCTGGATTTGTCGCGTCGGTTCGCCCTGTGCCGGTGGATATTCCCGGCGGAACGCAATTTAATTTCACCTTCGATTTTCAGGCCGGATTTCAGTTTTTTAATGCGCCGCGTTCGCGCGCTTGGACGTTCGGCTACAAATTCCAGCACATTTCCAACGCGTACCGGCATTCGTTCAATCCGGGCGTGGACGCGAACCTGTTTTTCGTAGGCTACTCGTTTTTCCGGTAGGTCGATCTGCGGGCCAGGCCGCTACGCAAGCCCGCGCTTTAAATCCTCCAGCCGATAAAAAGTTCCGCGCCAGGTGACGCCCCCGTTCGTCAGGGTCACGACCATCGAGCGCAGCAGCATCCAGCACAGAATCAGCGCGCCGAACGGGTGTGTGGCGCCGTAGAGCGGCGACTCTTCGAACGCGACAGCGACGCCGCCTTGCACGATGACCGCAAGCACGATGGCGACGCCGGCGAAGGCGCGCGCCCATCCGTGGACGAAGAAGAATGCGAGCCACGGCAGCACGCTCACCGCGAACACGCCCAGCACTTGTCCGGATGCGATCGCCGGATTGTATTGCGCGGTGGCGAAGAAATTTTTCGTCGTGCCTCGGATGATATTTCCGAGCCCGTTGTGCCAGTGGACGCTGACCCGCCTGCCTGCGGTGGCCACTCCGGAGCGGAATCCGAAATCTTTCACCAGCTTGCCGAGCTTGATGTCGTCCACCACTTCCATCGCCAGGCGCGTGTGTGCGCCGATTTTTTCGTATGCGCTGCGACGGATCAACTGAAACGAGCCCACGCCGACGTAGAAACGCGATTTCGGATCGCTGACGCGCCAGGCCTTCATGCCGACCACGAAGCCGAGAGCGAAAAACGTCATGATGATTTTTTCGCCGAATGTAAACATTTCGGCGTGGCCGAAAAGCGGCAGGTGGTCCCAGTGTTTCGATTCCGCGAGGGCGACGGCGCGGCGCAGCACGTCCGGCGCGAACGTCACGTCGGCGTCGGTGAACACCAGCCACTCGCCGGTCGAGTGTTCGTATGCCTGCTGCAGGCCATGCGTCTTGCCCAGCCATCCTGCCGGTAGTTCGGTAACGTTCACGGCGCAAAGGCGATTGTCGGATCGGGCGGCGCGTTCAAGGATGGATTGCGTGGCGTCGTTCGAGCGGTCGTTCACGGCGACGACTTCGAGCCGGGGATAGTCCACCGCGAGAAACGAGGCGACGGCGGCGCCGATCTTTTCGCCTTCGTCGCGTCCGGCGAAAAGGATCGAGACACTCGGGCAGTCGGCGTCGCTGAGCGGTTCAACGCGGTCGAGCGAAGGAATCTTTGGCACGCCGATCGCGATATCGATCACCTGCACGACCCACACGAGCGCAATCAAGCCGAGCAGCGCTGCACTGAATCCGTGCCAGGTGAAAAAACTGTGCCACATCAATTCCAGCGGGCTCCTTCTTTGCAACCGTAACTCATCAACTTTAACACGCGCGTGTTCAGGTGCGGGTTCCGGTCGGTCTCGGGTTCGAAACGCAGTCGGGTTGCGAACCACGATTCAATGCCGGATAATTCAAAGATACCGATACAGTGCAGAAATTCCGTGGATCGAATGCAGTGGCACGCGCCGGAGGGATGAATTGAAGAAACTGCACATACCTGTCGAACACATCACGCTCGAGAACGGGCTGCGCGTGATCGCGTCGCCGGACCGCTCAGCGCCGTTCGTTACCGTGGGCGTGTACTACCAGATCGGATTTCGCCTCGAACCGTTTGGGCGCAGCGGTTTCGCGCATTTGTTCGAGCACATGATGTTTCAAGGTTCGGAAAACGCGGGGAAAATGGAGCACATCCGGCTGATCAACGCGTCGGGCGGGCTGCTCAACGGCACCACGAACTACGATCTGACAAATTATTTTGAGTCGGTGCCGTCGAACGCGCTCGAACGCGTGCTGTGGCTGGAAGCTGACCGGATGCGCGCCCTGAAAGTGGACGACGAGAATCTGCGGAACCAGCGCGACGTGGTGAAGGAAGAAGTCCGCGTAAACGTGATGAATCAGCCTTACGGCGGATTTCCGTGGCTCGATTTGCCGCCGGTAGCGTTTCGCAACTGGCCCAACGCGCACAATTTTTACGGCGACTTCGTGGACCTCGATGCGGCCACGCTCGACGACGTACAGCATTTCTTCCGCACCTACTACGCGCCGAACAACGCCGTGCTGCTGATCCTGGGCGATTTCGAAGTCCAGGAAGGCTTCGCGCTGGCGAAGAAATATTTCGAAGACATTCCCAAAGCGCCGCTGCCGCCAAAGGCCGACGTAACCGAGCAGCCGCAAATCGAAGAGCGTCGCGGCGAGGTGATCGAGAAATTCGGTCCGCTACCGGCCATGGCCATTGGGTACACGCTGCCCCCGCGCGAATCGAAAGACTGGTTCGCGGCCACGCTCATGGACGGCGTGCTGCATGGCGGCCGCGCCGGGCGCGTTCATCGCGAGCTGGTGCTCGAAAAGCAAATCGCGATCGAGGCAACGGGCGGAGGCGATTCGATCGATACGAACGGCCCCACGCAGATGGTTACGCGGATTTTTCATCGGGCGGATGTGGCGTCGGGCGACGTGATCGCGGCCTTCGATAGCATCATTCGCGATTTGCAGGAGAAGGGAATCACCGAGGACGAGCTCGCGCCCGTGAAA
The DNA here is from genome assembly GCA_963785585.1 of uncultured Acidobacteriota bacterium. GTDB lineage: Bacteria > Acidobacteriota > Terriglobia > Acidiferrales > UBA7541 > Palsa-295. The sequence goes on along the minus strand of CAWAVW010000004.1, from coordinate 2,353,193 downwards.
GTGAAATTCCGCTCCGATTACTATTCGATGCTCGAGGGCGGAATGGGTTCGCACATGCCGCGTTTCGGATTGATGCACTATCTGGCTTGTTTCACGCTGTTCGACGGCGATCCGAACCGCATCAACACGCTGCTTGACGGATTCGAAGCCGTGACGCCCGCCGAGATTCGGGCGGCGGCGAAAAAATATCTCGTGCCGAAAAATCGCGCCATCGTGTTGCGGATGCCGGTAGCAAAGGAAGTAGCCCAGTGAGCGGAAAATCGAAGTCACCGGCGACGATCGAAGCGCCGAAGCCGCACGTCTCGGCGGTCCCGCCGCTCGGCGCGGAGCGTCCGGTCGCCTGGCCGAAGCGGACGGTGCGCACGCTATCGAACGGAATGCAGGTGGTACTGGCGGAATCGCGCACGTTTCCGAAAATCGCCGCGCAGCTTTTCTTTCGCAGCGGCAATTCCGTGGTGGCGCTCACGAATCCGGGGCTTGCGGAAATGACGGCCAAGGTCGTGCGGACGGGCACCGCGTCGCGTCCCAGCCGGCGAATTGAAGAAGATTTGAGGCGCATGGGCGGCGACCTGGGAACGACGGCAGGCGCGGACAACAGCGCGATTTCGATTTCCGGGCTTTCGGAATTTTCGTCGGGACTGCTGGAACTCATGGCGGACCTGGCGCAAAACGCTTCGTTTCCCGTCGAGGAATTCGAGCGTGAGCGCCGCCAGAAAATGGAGGGACTGCGCGTGGAGCGCACGAATCCAGGATTTCTGGCCAGCGAACGGTTGCGCCGCGTGCTGTTCGGCAAGCATCCGTACGCGATTATTTCGCCGACGGAAGCTCAGGTCGCCGCCTACACGCCGGAACAACTGAAGGCGTATTACGGCAAATATTACACCTCGGCGAATGCCTTGTTGCTGGTCGTCGGTGATTTCGACGGCGACGAGATGATGGCCAGAATCGAAAAGATTTTTGGCGCCTGGAAATCGGCCAAACCGGAGCCGCAGAAATCGCCGGCGCCGCCGTCGCACGCCGGACGGCACGTCCATCTGGTCCACGTTCCGGGCGCGGTGCAATCGCAAGTGGTGCTGGGGAATCTGGCGATCACGCGGCGCGACCCGGACTGGTACCGGATTCTGCTGGCGAATTCGATTTATGGCGGGGCGTTTCATTCGCGGCTGGTAATGAACATCCGCGAGCAGAAGGGATATACCTACAGTCCTCGCAGCGGCGTGAATTCGTTGCGCGAGTATGGATATTTCAGCGTGACCGCCGCGGTACGCAACGAAGTGGTCGGCGCGACTCTGGCGGAAATGTTCTACGAGCTGGACCGGATGCGTTCGCTGCCCGTCTCAAACGAAGAACTCGAAAGCGCGCGCAGCTACATGAGCGGGGTGTTTTCGCTGGGCGTTGCGACGCAAGACGGAGTGCTCGGCCAGCTCGGCAGCGTATTCCTGGACGACATGCCGGAAGATTACCTGCAGACGTATCGGGCGAAGATTCACGCCTTGACCGCGGACGATGTGCTGCTGGCCGCGCGCCGGCATTTCGATTCCGCGAACGAGCAGATTGTGGTCGTCGGAGATCGCGAGCACATCGCCGCGCAGGCCGCGCTTTTTGGGCCGGTAACGGAATACGATGCGGCGGGCTTGGTGATCAGCGCTTCGTGAAGCGCCTGGCAGGGAGCGTTTCGATGGCGAGCGTAGCGAGGAACGGACGCGGTGCTTTTCGCAGCTCGGTCGCCGCGGTCGCCCCCGGCGCCAAAGCCGATGCGCTGGCGTTATTTGTTTTGATTCTGCTGCTACCGCTGGGCGCGCTTGCGCAGAAGAAACATCCGCCCGCTGCGCCCGTCAACCTGAACACCGCGACAATCGAACAGCTCGAACAGATACCTCAAATCGGCGCCGCGACCGCAAAGTCGATCGTCAACTTCCGCGAGAAAAGCGGGCCGTTCCGGAAAGTGGACGAGCTGCTGGCGATCAAAAGCATCTCGCAGGCAAAACTGGAAAAAATCCGCCCGTACGTTACCGTCGCACCCCACCAATAGCCGATCATGCTCCGGTGAGGACCAAGTGCCGGCCGCTGCAACCGCCGCGAACGTGCGATTCCGCTAAAAGATTTGATGGCTGGATTTCTCGGAGCCCAGCTTGAGCGGCACTTGATCGACGATTTCGAGCCCGAAACCATCAAGCGCCACGACTTTCTTCGGATGGTTGGTGAGCACGCGAATCCGGCGCAAGCCGAGATCGATCAGAATCTGCGCGCCGATACCGCTTTCGCGCTGCACCATGCGTTGGCGATTCAGGTCCTGCTCGATGTCGCCGCGATTGTGAAATCGGATGCGCGGCAACTCCGCCGATTCTCCGTCGCGCGCGTCGATCTGAAATCCGCGTCCGGTGTGGTGCAAATAAACAAACACGCCGCGATTGGCCTCGGCGATCGCGCCGAGCGATCCCTCGATAATGTTGTGGCAGTCGCACGCGGTTGAGCCGAAGACATCCCCGGTCAGGCAGTGCGAATGCACTCGCACCAGCGGCGGCCCGTTCTTATCGTTCGAGCTGGCGGAATCGCACTGCGAAATATCTCCGCGAACCAGCGCCACATGGATTTCGTTATCGCCGTCGCTCGCGTAAGCAATCATCCGGAAATTCCCGTGGCGCGTGGGCAGCACCGATTCGCCGATTCGGCGGATGTGCCTCTCGTGCTGCATGCGGTAGCGAATCAAATCCGCGACGGTGAGCAGTTTTAGCCCGTGCAGTTTGCAGAATTCGATCAGCTGCGGGATGCGCGCCATCGTGCCGTCGTCGTTCATCACTTCGCAGATCACCGCGGAGTGATCGAGTCCCGCAAGCCGCGCGAGATCGACCGACGCTTCGGTTTGCCCGGCGCGAACCAGCACGCCGCCGTTGCGCGCCCGCAGCGTGTACACGTGGCCGGGGCGTGCGAGATCTTCGGGATGCGTATCTGGATTCGTGGCGGTGAGAATCGTGCGAGCGCGATCGGCGGCGCTAATGCCGGTGGTCGTGCCGAGACGCGCGTCGATCGGTTCGCAAAACGGCGTGCCAAACATCGACGTGTTGCGTTGCGTGATGGGCGCGATGCCCAGCGCGTCGCAGCGCGCTTCGGTCATCGATAGGCACACGAGGCCTCGGCCGAATTTCGCCATGAAGTTGATCGCTTCGGGCGTCACCTTTTCGGCGGCCATGGCCAGATCGCCTTCATTTTCGCGGTCTTCGTCGTCCACCAGGACGATCATTCGCCCGGCGCGGAATTCCTCAAGAGCTTCTTCCACAGTCGCGAATGGCGGTTTTCGGTCAGACATAGCAGCGCACCTGTATCAATCAAATATATCATCGCGAGGCTTTCCGGTGCAGATCGGGGCGGTAGGCCCGGTACGCGAAAGACACGCGCCGCGGCGATGCACCTCGGCAATTTTTTCGGGAAGGGCTACGACGATGAATCCATTCGCAGCCGGCGGAAGCAGAGACACACCCGGGAATGGACTCGTACTTTTCGCTTGTTCGTGTCGGCTCCCACGAAGAACGAAGACGAACGAAGACCAACGAAGACGAATGAATTCCACTCCGGCGAACTGCCTCTAGGGGGCTGGGCGAAATTCGATGGTGAAGTCTCCCTGCCATTCCATCGGTTTGCCGTCGATCAGCGTGGGCTGGTAGCGCCACTGGCGAATAGCTTCGAGGCACGCGGGGACGAGTGTGCTGGAACCGCTCAACGGGCGAACGTTTGTGACCGTGCCGTTTGTACCGATCGTCGCTCGAATGCGGACGACGCTGAAGGAATTGTCTGGCGCCGGGGGCGGCGAAATTTTCGCCGCCGGATCGCCGATCGTCAGGTGCTCAAGCTTGTGTTTCCATTCCGGTCCGGCCTCGGGCAACACAAAGAAATATTGCCGCATACGAATCAAGACTTTCGGCGAATCGAAGACCACCTGATCCGGTAGTTCCACCATGCGCGCGGGGCTGCCTTCGGCGGGCGCCGTCACCGGAAAAAACGACGCCGGTGTTGCGGCGGCAGCCGGGAGTGGCGGCGCAGAGAAATGCGGGTCGGGTGCGACAGCCGCGCTATCTGGCAGGCGCGACGCATCGCGGGATGCCGGGGCGGTGCCACTGGATTTGGGCGGGCCGTCCACAACGGCCGCCGCGCGTTTTGGCGCGACGGGAATTTCGCCTGGCGCTGGGTTCGCGGCGTAAATGGGTTCAGCGGATGGTCCCGCGGCGGAAGGCTCGGCCGCGGAAGGTTCGCCTGACGAAGGGTCGGCTGACGAAGGTTCGGCCGCCGAAGCTGCGTTCGATCCTGAGTTGTTCGCAGGTATCGATGACGAAGAATCGCTCGCCGACGCAGGAGCGCCTGCGAACCACGGAAATCCCAGCCAGCGAACTCCGCTCGAATAGCCGATCGCAAAGCACAGCGCGATCAGCACGAAACTCGCCGCGACCACCAGTCCGCGAAAATTCTTGTCGCCGCTTTCCAGTTCGCCCGAAGGAATCGCTTGCTGCGAAGGCGAACGCAGCGAAACGTGGCGCGAAGCAGCGGGAGTCGCTATCCTGGGCGACGATGTCGCGAGCGCTTGCGGTTTGGCAGCCGTCACCCTGTCTTTAGCGGCGTTTCGGAGTGCGCGGAAACTTCTCTCCGAGCTTTCCTCGGCAGCGGCGATCGCCAGCAAACTTTCCACCGAAGCGTCGCTCACCGCGCCTCCGGAAAATCTTCTCGGTTCTCGCAGAGACTCCGGCAAATCAGCAAGATTCGGAAAATCAAGCGCGCCATCGTCCGGCGCAGGCGCGGGTGGCTCGACCGCAGGCGGCGCCGCTTCGTCAGCGCTCAGTTTCGATTCGCCGCGATGCGGCAGCGCGCTAAGCTCGGCGACCGGATGTAAATCGTGAACCGGTACGTCGCTGTCTTCCGATTCGTCGCGCACATCGATGGCCGGCTCCGGCATCGCGGCGGAATCATCGACGGTGATGGCAGCAGGCGCGGCAAATTCGGCGGCAAATTGTCCGGCATCGATGAACGGTAACAGTACAACCGCATCGGAGCTCTGCTCGGTTGCTGAGGCCGGCTCGGCGGCTCGCGCCATCGTGTCGTCTACCGTGGGCGTCATCAAGCCGGCGTCCGCGTTCGGTTCTGAGGTCATGGCTTGCACGGCAACCGGCAGCACCGGTTCCGCGCTCTGTTGCACGAGCGTTTCCATCGGTACAGCTGGAACTTCGACGAATTCGGATGTCGCGTCCAGGGCGATTTCCGCCGCGTTTGCTGTGGCGTCGGATGGCTCGGCATCCGGCGTTGCAGGTTCCCATACGAGTGGCTCGGCTGTCGTCGCCACGGCCTGAATATCCGGCGTTTCGGTCGTGGCAGCGACCACTTGTTCTGCCGCCGCGGGCGATTCGCGCTTCGCGCTTTCCTGCACCGCCTCCAGAGGTATCGCCGGTTGGGCGATTTCCTCGGTTGGGCTCGCACCTTCGCTGTCGGCTTGCGCGGGAAACGGCTCGTCGGTCACCGAAGCGGCATTTTCATCCCGCGCGGCTGTTTCTGGGTGTTCGGAAGGAAACTGCATGCTGTATTCGGGCGACTCGGTCTTGGGCGTCGCCGCTGCGCGCGCCTTTTCCCGTTCCACACGGGCTGCTTTTGCCGCCAGCATCTCCGCTGGATTCTCCGGCGGGAATAGCCTCGAGAACTCAGCCGTCTTTTCGGCGGACAACTCCTCCGCCGGCGCGTGATGCAAGCCTGTCGGAAATCCCGCCGGAATGCGCGGCTTCGAAACGGGCGAAGGAACGCTCGCAACGGTTTCGTGGGGTTGATTCGATCCGCGCGACGAAAGTCGCGGTCTGGGAACCACCGAGACCGCTGGACGTTTCCGGTCGGGTTGCCTGCCCGTAGCGTCCGCCGGGAATGCTTCCGCATACAGCTCGGCTTTGATCCAATTTTTTATTTGCAGACGATCCCGATCGGAAAGGCTGCCAAATCGCAATCCGGCGCTTTGCTTTGTATCCGAATGCCAAACCAACTCGGCGGAGGTGACGAAGGTGTGGTCGAGACGCGGAAGCCGGAAGCTCAGCGGCGGCAGCGGCAGTTGGGTGAGCGGCTCGGCCGATGCAATGGCCATGCCGGACTCGCTGACGTCCAAAATCACGCCGCCATTCGCGGCCCCAACTTTCACGTACGTCAGGCTTGCGGGACTGTGACGCACGCGGCCGCGGCGGTCGTGCGCGCTATTCGGTCCGACGAATTCCTCCGGCACGTGCTGCATGGGGCCCTCCGCTTGGCCGGCTCATCGAAAGCCGCCGTCACGGGATTTCACCGTTCCTGGAAAATAGCAGGGGCGGACACTCAAAGCGTGAAGCACAGCTTCGACACAACGCCCGCACGGAAATTGTACGCAACTTCAACCCGGAAAGATGGGGAAAGTAGCAAATTCCACGCAAGACCTGAGTTCGCATACGGAGTGCCGAGCATTACGCGGGCAAAAAATGGACGCAAAGTACTAGAACCATTCATTGCGTCGCATCCGCGGTCGGCGAACGGCGCTCCGATCTCAATTTAGCCGCGAGCACGGTTCACGCCCGTCGGTATGCTAGGATTCCGCCATCTGAAAATTTCGAAATGCCTTCTACTCCTTGGCCGAGTGAACCAATGAAAGCGATTGGCAGTCTGGCAGTGACGGTGATTTGCCTCGCGGCATTTACAAGCGTTGCGCTCCGCGCGAAGGCGCAAGCCGATTCGACCGATACTTCGATCGACGCCTACGTACAGAGCGAAATGGCGCGCCAGCGGATTCCGGGGCTGGCGCTGGGTGTGATGCGCGACGGAAAAATAATCAAAGCAAAGGGCTACGGACTCGCGAACCTGGAGCTCGATGTTCCCGTGAAACCGGAATCGATCTTTCAGACGGGATCGGTGGGCAAGCAGTTTACTTCGATGGCGGTGATGATGCTAGTCGAGGAGGGCAAAGTTCATCTTGACGATCCGGTTAGCCGGTATTTCCCGGACGCGCCGGCCACATGGAAGCCGATCACCGTCCGCCATTTGCTGACGCACACCTCCGGGATTCACGACTACGAGAGTGAAAACAGCATCAAGCCCGGCGGCCCCATCAACATGCGGCAGGATTACTCCGAAGACGAGCTATACCAGAAGATCGCCGCGATGCCGCTCGATTTTCAACCGGGCGAAAAATGGCAATACAGCAACAGCGGCTACGTCCTGCTCGGATTCCTCATTCACAAAGTGACCGGCGAATTTTACGGCGACTTTCTGCACGAGCGAATCTTTCAGCCGCTGGGAATGAACGCAACGCGGATCATCAGCGAGGCGGACATTATTCCGAACCGCTCGGCCGGATATGCGCTGGTGAACGGCGAGCTGAAAAATCAGGAATGGGTTTCGCCGACGATGAATACCACGGCCGACGGCGCGCTCTACACCGACATCCCGGATATGGCCAAGTGGGACGCGGCGCTGTACACCGAAAAGCTGGTGAAGCGCGCGAGCCTGGATCAGATCTGGACGCCCGTGAAGCTCAATAACGGCAGGACCTATCCGTACGGTTTCGGTTGGGATCTTACCGCGGTGAACGGGCACCGCTTGATCGAGCATGGCGGCGCGTGGCAGGGGTTTACCACGCAGATTTCGCGCTATGTGGACGACAAACTGACCGTCGTGGTTCTGACGAATCTGGATAGCGGGCATTCCGACCCCGAAAAAATAGCGCACAACGTGGCGGGATTTTACGTTCCCGCCGTGAAGGCGCCTGCGCTCGCGCCGATCAACGGCGTCGATCCGAAGCTTACCGCGTTGCTACGATCGGTAATCGAGAAGTTGGCGGCGGGCAATGCCGATCCTCGGATGTTTGCACCCGAGCTGCGTGAAGAGCTCTTTCCCGACGTGGCGGCGGGCCTGCAGAAGGGATTGAAAGCCGACGGAGCGCTGCAAACGCTGGTGCCTGTTCGATTGCGCAAACAGACGAGTCCGACCGGAGAGTTGCTCGAAGTGTACACATACCGAGCGGAATTCGAGCACAAGACGGTGAACGTAAACTTTGCGGCGGACGCTGAAGGAAAGATCGCCGTGTTCGGACCCGCAACCGAATAGCAAACGACCGAACGCAAAAAAAGAGGCGCCCCGATTGAGCGGATCGGAGCGCCTCTTTTTTGTTGCGGGGCGGGCGGGGAACGAACCCACCCCTTGCTCTAACTGTTGTTAGCGGCGGCCGTGGCCTCCCCCGCTATTGTGCGAACCGCCTCCGCTGTTGCGGCTTCCGCCGCCCGACCGCGCCGGAGCGGATTGACGTGCCGCTTGTTGCCGCGGCGCGGACGCGTGGCTGGCGAACGACTGCGCCGGGCGCGACTGGCTTGCGCGCGGTGCTGAGAACGACTGGGCACGCGACGTATTCTGCCGCGCCGAAGCCGCACTCGATGGCCGCGAAAACGTGCTCATCGAACGCGCCGCGTTGCTCTGGCTGCGCATGGCATTCGACGGCTGGGTGTTTGCCGGCCGCGCGAACGTCGAAGCGCGCTCGTTGTTCGCTATGTTCGGTCGGGCGTTGTTGTTTACGTTGGCGCGAGAGTTGTTCAGCGCGCTCGGATTCGAGCGGTTGAAGGCATTCGCGCGTTCGTTGTTCGCCGCGAAGTTCGAGCTGCGGTTTTCGCTTGCGCGGTTTTCAAATCCGCGATTCGCCGCGCCCACGTTGCCGCGATTGGCCTGCTCCGCGCCGCGATTGTTGAATTCGCCTGCGCGCTGCGTGGCGCCCACTTCCGGCCGGCCATGATTCTCGGAAGCAAACATGGCGCGGTTGGTGCTGGCGGCATGCTCCTGGCGCGCCTGTTCCGTCGTGGCCGCGAAGTGACGCTCATGCTCGGCCGCGAGTTCCGCGCCATTCGCGCGGGCGTTGATTCCGCCCTGTCCGCCGTTGAAGCTGGTCCGGTTGTAGTTATTCACTACCGTGCGGTTGTACGTGTTGTGAATGTTCGTGATGTTCACGTTGTTCACCGCACGGTTGTAGAAAAACGAGCCATGGTTCCAGTAGCCGCCGTCGTAGCCGTGGCCGCCGTACCCGAACCCATAGTTAATTCCGCCATAAAATCCGACGTGCGGGCCCCAGTATCCGGCGTGCCAGAAATATCCGCCGCCGCCCCAGCCCCAATAGCCCGGCGTCCACAAGTAGCCCACTTGCGGCGCGATCACCCACGTGCCGGGAACCCAGTAATAACCTGCGTCACCGTACGCCCAATAACCCGGTGTGAAGATGTAGCCAGGTCCGGGGCAGATCGGCTGCGTGTACACCGGTATCGGGGGAGGACCAAAATGAACGGAAATGCCGAAGCCCCAGGCAGCCGATGCCGTCGGAGCCGTGGCGGGAATTCCTATCGCGAGAACCAGAGCCAGAACCAGCGAGCGTATGAAGTAAGTCGAGCGCATATATCCCCCTTCCAATCCTACGGGCGCGGAAAGCGCAACTTCTGCGGTTTCGTTGGCGCCTGCTGATGAAACACAGGGGTGGGGCGAAAGTCGCGGTGACCTAACCTACTGCAAATACTGTATTTCGCTGCGTATTCGCCCAGGCAGTCGAAAACGACGAAATCGCGCCCTCCGATTGGGCCTTTCGAAAATCCGCGCCATTTTCACTCCCATGACGGTTTTTCTGTTCCGTTTGCGCATTGCGTGGTGAACGGCGAACTACGCCGCAACCGCCATTTCTTGAGGAGCACTGATGCGCCGCCATGCAATCACTGAAAGTCGGATCCAACTCGTGACCGCAGGTTTAGCCAGGCTATCTTCCCCGCTCGAATCCATGGCTTCCGCGATTGCGATGCGGTCGCGCATCTTCTTGGGTGCGCTGGCGACGCTCCTGCTTTGCGTCGCGCTCTCGAGTTGTACCGGCTCGTCCACATTTGCCATTGCCGGCACGGTATCCGGTCTGAGCGGCTCGGGACTGATCCTCGAAAATAACGGATCCGTGAGCCTCACCATTATGACCAACGGCCGGTTTGCGTTTAAGACCGGAGTCGCGAGCGGTGGCGCCTACAACGTCACAGTTCAGACGCAGCCATCGAACCCCGCTCAGACCTGCACGGTCTCAAACGGCAGCGGCACGGCCACCGCCACGGTCACCAACGTCCAGGTCACGTGCGCGAACGTTGCGACAACCTACACCATCGGCGGCACGGTGTCCGGACTGAACGGCACCGGGTTAACGCTGCTCGATAACGGCGGCAACAGTCTGGCGATTACCGCGACCGGAAGTTTCACGTTTACGAGCGCGATCGCCAGCGGCTCTTCGTACAGCGTGACGGTCGGAACTCAGCCGGCGAATCCGGCGCAGAATTGCGTCGTCTCGAATGGCAGCGGCACGGCCACCGCAAACGTTGCCAACGTTCAAGTCGCATGCACGAACATCACATACACAATCGGCGGATCGGTTTCCGGTCTCGCCGGTGCAGGACTTACGCTGCTCGACAACGGAGGAAATAGTCTCGCTGTCACCGCCAACGGCAGTTTTACGTTTACGAATCCGGTTGCGAGCGGCTCGGCGTACGCCGTCACGGTCGGAACCCAGCCTTCGAATCCGGCGCAGACCTGCGTCGTATCGAACGGTTCTGGCACGGCCTCCGCAAACGTGACGGGCGTGGTCGTCACCTGCACCACGGCTGCGTACACGATCGGGGGAACGGTTTCCGGTTTGAGCGGCACCGGGCTGGTTTTGCAGGACAACGGCGGCGACAATCTGGCCGTCACCGCGAACGGCGCCTTTACGTTTCCGACGAAGGTCAACAGCGGCGGCGCCTATAAAGTGACCGTGCTGACCGAGCCTACGAGTCCCGCCCAGAACTGCGCCGTGACGAGTGGCACCGGAACCGCGACGGCGAACGTAACCGGCGTAACGGTCGTGTGCACCACCACCACGTCAACGTACACGATCGGCGGCACCGTTTCAGGTCTTGCGGGCACTGGCCTGGTGCTCGAAGACAATGGCGGCGACAACCTTTCCGTCACCGCAAACGGCGCGTTCACCTTCGCGACCAAAATTGCCAGCGGCTCGGCCTACAGCGTCACGGTTCACGTGCAACCCTCGTCGCCTTCCCAGACATGCGCGCTAACCAACGCCAGCGGAACGGTTGCCGGCGCGAACGTTTCAAACGTAACCGTCGCCTGCACCACCAACACCTACGCGATTGGCGGCACCGTTTCCGGACTCAGTGGTTCGGGCCTTGTGCTGCAGGATAATGGCGGCGACAACCTTTCCGTCACGGCGAACGGCGCGTTCACCTTCGCGACGAAGATTGCGAGTGGTGGTGCGTACGCGGTCACGGTGCACACCGAGCCTTCGTCGCCTGCGCAAACCTGCGCGGTGACGAGCGGCACCGGCACGGTGACCAGCTCGAATGTCACGAACGTATCCATCGCCTGCACAACGACGACAGTTTCTTACACCGTTGGCGGTGCCGTCAGCGGCCTCACAGGCACGGGTCTGGTCCTCGAAGACAACGGTGGAGATTCGCTGACCATCACCGCCAACGGATCCTTCACGTTCTCGACCAAAGTTGCCAGCGGCTCGAAATACGCAATCACCGTAGAAACCCAGCCATCCAATCCCGCGCAGAACTGCGTCGTAACGAACGGCAGCGGAACGGTGTCTGGCGCAAACGTGACGAACGCATCGGTGACCTGCACGGACGTGACCGCCAACTCGAACATCGCCGTGATCGTTACGGGCTTGCTGCCGAACACCAGCGTTGTGCTGCAGGACAACGGCGCGGACAACCTGACCGTAGCCACAAACAACCAGACGACGAACTTCACCACGCCCGTCGCCGAAGGCGATCCGTACGCCGTCACGATTCTGACGCAGCCCGTCGGAAGAACTTGCGTGCTCGGTTCGAACGCTTCGGGGAGGGCGTCCGCTACTACGATCACTGTGACCGTGACGTGCAGCGTGTTCGTCGCCGGCGGCGAGCAATTCACCTGCGCGCTCACAACGGCCGGCGCGGTGTACTGCTGGGGACTGAACTCGAACGGGCAACTCGGCAACGGATCCACGACGCGTTCCTTCGTGCCTGTGCCGGTCACCGGACTTTCGAGCGGCGTGGTGCAGATCACCGCCGGGCAACAGTTCGCTTGCGCGTTGACCAGCGCCGGGGCCGTCAAGTGTTGGGGCGCGAACAGCGACGGGCAACTCGGCAACGGAACCAAGACGGATTCGGACGTTCCGGTGCAGGTGAATACGCTTACGAGCGGCGTGGCGTCCATTTCGTCAGGCCAGTATCACGTCTGCGCGATTACCACGGCGGGCGGAGCCGTCTGCTGGGGCGACAACGGCGAAGGCGAGCTTGGCAACGGCGGTGCAACGTACACGGGCGTGGCGGACGTGACCGGCCTTTCCAGCGGAGTCGGCGAGATTACCAGCGGCTCTTACTACACGTGCGCTGTCACCACCTCCACTGCTTCCCTGTGCTGGGGCGAAGGCGGACTCGGTCAATTAGGTGCGGGTTCAACCAACACGGGCACGACCACGCCGATTGCGTCGCTCGATCCGGCGGGCACCGCGCCCCTGACGAACATGCTCACCATCGCCGACGGTTTCGATTCGACGTGCGGCGTGGTGAATGACGGCACGGTCCTCTGCTGGGGCGACAACAGCGCGGGCGAACTCGGAACCGGCTCGGTCGCCGCGGGGAATTCGTTTTTGCCGGTGCAAGTGGTGAGCACGTCGGGTTCGGGAACGCTGAGCAACATCCTGTCGCTCGGCACCGGTGAGAATTTTACGTGCAGCGTGAATACAACGGGCGGCGTGGTGTGCTGGGGCTCGAATAGTTCAGGGCAGCTCGGTTACAACGGGACGACGTTTTACGACAAGCCAGTTCCTACGCAGAACCTGTCGAGCGGCGCAATTGAGATTACGGCGGGTTACCACCACGCCTGCGTCATCACGACCACCGGCACAGTGGAGTGCTGGGGATCGAATAGTACCGGCCAGCTCGGCAACGGAACCACAACGGACTCCACCGCGCCAGTGACGGTGGTGGGAACGTCCGGCACCGGAACGTTTCAGATCTTTTAGGCTGGAATCGGTCTAGACGACAGCAGCGGCGTCAGGTGTTGGCGCCGCCGCTGTCGCGCCCGTACAAAGCATTTGTGACGACGCCGATCGGGCGCGCTTTCGTTGAGACGGCGTTTCGCTCAAGTGGACGCGGTACGACGGCAAGGCGAACCACGCAAAATCTCCTGACCCACATGAAAAAAGGGCGCCCCGCTTTTCAGCGGAGCGCCCTTCGTGTTGCGAATCGCCTGCGCGATTCGGAGTTTAGTACATCCCGCCCATGCCGCCGCCCGGTGCGCCGCCGCCGTGGCCGCCTGCGCCCGCTGCTGCCTTGTCCTCTTCCTTGATGTCGGCGACGAGCGCTTCCGTCGTCAGCATCAAGCCCGCGATCGACGCCGCATTCTGCAGCGCGAGTCGCGTAACCTTGGCAGGATCGATCACGCCGGCCTTCACCATGTCTCCGTATTCACCGGAGTCGGCGTTGTAGCCGTAGTTCTCGTCCTTGGATTCGCGGATCTTGCCCAGAATGACGGCACCTTCATCGCCGGCATTGTGGACAATCTGACGCAGCGGCTCTTCGAGGGCGCGCTTCACGATGTTGACGCCGATCGCGTCATCGTCCTGAAGTTTCAGCTTCTCGAGCGCCGGAATGCAACGAACCAGAGCCACGCCGCCGCCGGGAACGATTCCTTCCTCGACTGCCGCGCGCGTTGCATGCATCGCGTCTTCCACGCGTGCCTTCTTTTCCTTCAGTTCGGTTTCGGTTGCCGCACCGACTTTAATCACCGCAACGCCGCCCACCAGCTTGGCAAGGCGTTCCTGCAGCTTTTCGCGGTCGTAGTCGGACGTGGTGTCTTCCACCTGCGCGCGAATCTGGCGGACGCGGCCTTCGATTTCCGAAGACTTGCCGCCGCCTTCGACGATCGTGGTGTTGTCCTTGTCGATGGTGACTTTCTTCGCGCGGCCCAGGTCTTCGACCTTCACGTTCTCGAGCTTGATGCCCAGATCTTCCGTGATGGCCTTTCCGCCGGTCAAGGTCGCGATGTCTTCCAGCATGGCCTTGCGGCGATCGCCGAAGCCAGGAGCCTTTACGGCCGCGCACTGCAGCGTGCCGCGCAGCTTGTTCACCACCAGCGTCGCGAGCGCTTCGCCCTCAACGTCTTCGGCGATGATCAAGAGTGGCTTGCCTTGCTTGGCAATCTGTTCGAGCAAGGGAAGCAGGTCCTTCATCGAGCTGATCTTCTTCTCGTGGATCAGGATGCGCACATCTTCCAGCGTGCATTCCATGCGCTCCGGGTCCGTGACGAAATACGGCGAGAGGTAGCCGCGGTCGAACTGCATTCCTTCCACGACCTCCAGCGCCGTTTCCATGGTCTTCGATTCTTCCACGGTGATCACGCCGTCCTTGCCCACCTTCTTCATCGCTTCCGCGATGATCGAGCCGATCTGCTTGTCGTTGTTCGCGCTGATCGTGCCCACCTGGGCGATCATTTCGCCCTTCACATCTTTGTGCTGCTTCTTCAGCTCTTCCACGGCGACGGTAACGGCCTTTTCGATGCCGCGCTTCAGCGCCGTCGGGCTCGCGCCCGCTGCCACTGCCTTCACGCCTTCCTTGAAAATGGCCTGCGCCAGCACGGTTGCGGTGGTGGTGCCGTCTCCCGCCACGTCCGACGTCTTCGAGGCAACTTCACGCACCATCTGCGCGCCCATGTTTTCCAGGGGATCCTTCAGCTCGATTTCTTTTGCCACGGTCACGCCGTCCTTGGTGATGATCGGCGAACCGAATTTCTTCTCGATCACTGCGTTGCGGCCCTTCGGACCCAGCGTAATCTTCACTGCGTCCGCAAGCTGGTTCACACCGCGCAGGATCGCCTGGCGGGATGCTTCACCAGTCACGATTTGCTTTGCCATGATCTATTTCTCCTATTCGTAAACTACTCGCGTAGTCCGAGATGGTTGTGCGTCTGCGGCCTTAGCCGCATTCCGCCAGGTTACTTTTTGCCTGCCGCTTTTGCCGCTGGTCCGAACTTCGCGAGGATTTCGTCTTCCTTCAGAATCATGTATTCCTCGTCGTCGATCTTGATGTCGCTGCCGCTGTACTTCCCAAACAGGATGCGGTCTCCCGGCTTCACGTCGAGGGGGATCAGTTCGCCCTTCTCACGCCGTCCGCTGCCCACCGCGATCACTTCGCCTTCCTGTGGTTTCTCTTTTGCCGAGTCGGGGATGATGATTCCGCCCTTCACGGATTCCTTCTCTTCTAGGCGCCGCACGAGCACGCGGTCGTGTAGAGGCGTAATGTTGACTGCCATTTTTGCAAGTCCTCCAATTGTGTGGTGATTCTGCCGTTGAAGAGGTGGTATGTGGTCTGGCGACCAGTTAGCACTCCTCCACGACGAGTGCTAATATATCACGGCAAAAGTGTGTGTCAAGCAAAAGCTGCTAATTTCACACTCACATTTTGAACCAAGGATGAATCCGCTAAGTTACTTATATTCTTTGCCTTGAGCGCTGTAAGGTTTTTCCGACACTTTCGTATTGTCCCAATTTTCGCTCTGCGCTAAACTCTGCCCCATCGACGGGTGCAATCACTTTTCTATATCCGGCTGATTGGTTTTACCGCTGGCACGCTCGTGTATTTGTTTTTGCTTGCCCTGATCCTCGGGCATCGCCGTCCGCGACGGCTCGAGCGCTTGCTCTTCTTTATCGCCTTCGCACTGTTCCTGATCTACGCCGGCGGCCTGCTCGAAATCAACGCCGCGCTCCAGTATCCGGCGCCGCCCGAAGCCACTCGATTATTTTCCGTCGCGCTCGTCGCCTTCGGGACGTTGCTCTTGTTCCCGCTCGTCTGGCAGGCGCATTTCGCCTACTCAACGCAAATCCGAAAATTGCCGCCTGGAATTCTCGGCCGCCTGGCCGTCGTGATTTTCTATCTGGTGGCGCTTTTGGAATTGCTCGCCGGCTTTTCCTTGCTCCGCGACGGCCCGCTTTCGACACAGCTTCCCACCATGCTGCGCTTTTTCGCCGAGACCGGCGCGCGGGTGATTCCGTTCATCGCGCTCCTCGACGCTTTTCTCGAGGCGCGAGACTGGCGGATGTCGTCGCCGGGCGTCGAACGCCGTTTTTTCGGCAGTCTTTTCGTCGCTTCCAGCGTGCTTGCGATTTTGCTGGCGCTCTACGGTTGGTTTCCGGCGCTGCTTCGCTGGGATTCGGGCGGCTTCCTGTCGGCGATCATTCTGGCGGGAATTCTGCCTGGTGCGATCGTTCTCTATTTTTTCCTGCGTCATAACTTTCTGGAGTACCGGGCGCAACGCAACCTGGTGTACGCGCTGCCCGTCACGTTCCTCGCGGTGCTCTATCTCGCGTTTGTGCGCCGGATCGGCGGCTGGTTGGAACCGGTTGTACCGCCCGAAGCCACGGCCAGCGTATTGCTCTTCGTGCTCATCTTTCTTTTCGAGCCGCTCGAGCGCGTGATTGGCCCGATGTTGCAAAAGCGATTTCAGGAAGGTCTGGGCGGCGTCCAGCGGTTGACGAGCGAATTGCAGCAAATGGCGCGCCAGGGAAGCGTGAGCGGATTGCTCGCCCAGGCAGAACAACGGATTCGAGAAGAATTTGGACTCGCGGCGGTTCGCATCTCCGTTCCGCGCAACGCCGCGCTCGCACCGCTCGAATCACCGGGCGGCCTCGGACACGTGCTGCCGATTTCGCTCAAGCGCGATGGAGCCGAAATTGGCTTGCTCGAAGCGTCCTCCACCGGCGCATTTTTGACCGGCGAGACCAGCGCTTCGCTGCAAATGGTCGCCGATCAACTTTCCTCGATGATCGACCTCGCGCGGTTGATCGAGCAGAAGGTAGGGCTCGAGAGGGAACTGGCCGAACGCGAACGCCTGGCGTCACTCGGCCAAATGGCCGCGAGCGTGTCGCACAACCTGCGCAATCCGCTCAGCTCCATGAAGACGGTTCTGCAAGTCCAACTCGAAAATCCCGATCTGCCCGTCGATATCCGGCGCGATTGCGCACTCGTCGTCACTGAAATTGACCGGATGAATGCGAAACTCACGCAGCTGCTGCGGTACGCAAAGCCCTCGGTGAATGGCGAACGCGTGGCCGCCGTGACCCTCGCTCGACAGACCGCCGTTTTATTTCGACATGACGCTGAGCGCCGCAACGTACGCCTTGAATTCGAGCAACCATCGCAGGAAGTGTTCGCGCTCGCGTCCGAGGATTCGCTCAGCGAAGTTCTCTCGAACCTGATCGTCAATGCCATCGAAGCGCAGCCCGATGGCGGACGTGTTCGAGTCAGCCTGGCGCGCCACGGCGAACGCATCGAAATTCTCGTCGAAGACGACGGCCCCGGAATTTCCCAGGAGTTGCGCGCCAATATCTTTCAGCCGTATTTCACCACCAAACCGACGGGCACGGGCCTCGGTCTTTCGATCGTGGCGCGCCGCGTGGACGAAATGGGCGGCATGCTCGCCTGCGAAAGCCCTTTGCGCAACGGAAAAGGCGCGCGATTCCGGTTGAGTCTGCCGGTCGCGCCCGAGGGCGTGGATGGTTCCCCCGCTGCGTCCGCAGCCGAGAAACGAGAGGCACAATGAAAACGATTCTGCTGGTGGACGACGAACCCTCGGCGCGCTATGGCACGCGTCGCGCCCTCGAATCGAAATACAAAATCGTCGAAGCCGGATCAGCGGCCGAAGCGCGCCTCGCCATCGATTCGCAGCCACCCGATTTGATCCTGCTCGACATGGTGATGCCGGGCGAAGACGGCCTTGCGTTTTTGCGATCGCTCCGCGGAAGCGAAAACAGCACCCCCGTGTTAGTCGTCTCGGCGCTCGACTCGGCGAAAACGGCCGTCGAAGCGCTGAAGGAGGGCGCGTCGGATTACATCGTCAAGGGTTTCGACATCGAAGAGCTGCGCCATCGCGTCGCCAAAATTCTGCAACTCTCCGATTTGGGCGCCGAGAACCAACGCTTGCGCCGCGAACTCGTCGGCGACGGCCAGTTCGGCCGGATGATCGGCTCATCGCCACCCATGCGCGGCGTATTCGAAATGGCCGAGCGCGTGGCGGCTACCGACGCGACCGTCTTGATTTTGGGCGAAAGCGGCACGGGAAAAGACTTGCTCGCGCAGGAAATTCACGACCGCTCTTCGCGCGCCTCAAAACCCTTCGTCGCTGTGAACTGCGCAGCGCTGCCCGAAAACCTGGTCGAATCCGAACTCTTCGGCTACGAACGCGGCGCATTCACCGGAGCGGCGCAACAGCGCAAGGGCAAATTCGAGCTCGCCTCCGGCGGCACTCTGTTTCTCGATGAAATCGGCGACATGCCTCCGGCGACCCAGGCGAAAGTCTTGCGCGCTCTCGAAAGCCGCAAGATCGAGCGCCTGGGCGGCTCGCACTCGATCGATGTGGACGTTCGCGTAATCAGCGCGACGCACCGCAATCTACTGGGCGAAATCGCTGCCGGAAAGTTCCGCGAGGATTTGTATTACCGTCTTCGCGTCGTGGCGCTCGACCTGCCGCCTCTTCGCGAACATAAAGACGACATCGCTCTGCTTGTCGCCAGCTTTCTGCAGCAATTGGGCGCGCGCCACAATCGCAAGCTTCGATTCTCCCGCCAAGCGATGGACTTGCTTGGCCGCTTCGAATGGCCGGGCAATGTCCGCGAGCTTCGCAACGCAATCGAGCGATCGGTGGTGCTCAGCTCCGGCGATGAAATCACAGTCGCCGATCTGCCGGACGAGATTCGATCGGGTAAACCCGCGACCGGCTTCGCGATTCCCGGGGAAGCGTCCGGAGCCGAGATTTTTTTGGCCGAGAGCGACTTTCGCGAAGCCAGGCGCCAGTTTGAAATTACCTACTTAAAGAGAAAGCTGGAAAGCCACCGATGGAACGTATCCCGGACCGCCGAAGAAATCGGCCTGCACCGCCAGAGCCTGCAAGAAAAGTTGCGCGAGCTCGGAATCCAGAGGCCGGTAAAATGACGAGCGGCGCGCATCACGACAGAAAAAGCGAATGCGCCGGCTTCGTCCTCGCTGGCGGCAAGAGTTCGCGCATGGGTCGCGATAAAGCACTGCTCGAAATCGACCGCATGCCGATGATTTCCCGCGCCGTGCGGCTCGTCGAAGCCGCTTCCGGCGCGACCGCCACCGTGATTGGTGCGCCGGAATCCTACCGCGAGTTTGGCTTTCAGGTTGTGGCCGACGATTGGCCGGGCGCGGGTCCACTGGGCGGCATCGCCACCGCGCTCCGCGTCACCCTTACCGAATGGAATCTGATCTTGGCGTGCGATTTGCCCCATCTGACTGCCGACTGGCTCGCGTTCTTGATCCAGCGCGCGCAAACGTCTGCGGCAGATGCTGTTCTTGCGGTGAACGATCACTGGACCGAGCCGCTCTGCGCGGCCTACCGGAAGAGCTGCGAGCCACTTGTTCGTGACGCCGTCGCCAACGGTCGCCTGAAAGTTCAGGATTGCGTCGCCGAGCTCCGCCGCCAGGGCCGGCTCGATTCCGTGGAACCCTCCGAGTGGAAAGCCTTTGATTCCGACGGCACCCTATTCAAGAATATGAACTCGCCCCAGGACTACGAAGACGCCAAGGCGCGTTTTGGCGGACGCGCTATTTTATGAGCGAGCACTATTTCGAATTTCGAAACGTCTCCAAATCTTTCGGCGACAACGCCGTATTGAAAGACGTGAGCTTTTTCGTCGATCGCGGAGAGACCGCCGTAATCATGGGCCGCAGCGGCGTGGGCAAATCGGTCTCGCTGAAGCTGCTGCTCGGTTTCATGCAGCCGGACGCGGGTCAAATCATCGTCGCGGGGCAAAACGTCACCGGCTGGAGCGAAGCCCAGTTCTCCGAAGTTCGGCGCCACGTGACCATGGTTTTTCAGTCCGGCGCTCTGTTCGATTCGCTCACCGTCGAAGAAAACGTCGCCTTTCCTCTGGAAAATCGAGCGGGACATGACGACGAAGAAAAAATCGACGAGATCGTCGCCGGATTGATGAAGGACCTGGAAGTGACCGAAGAAGCCGAACGGCTGCCCGCCGAGCTGAGCACCGGTTCGAAACGCGCCGTGGCCATCGCCCGCGCCCTCGCCGAAAATCCAGACGCGATTTTGTACGACGAGCCCACCACCATGGTCGATCCCTTGATGGCCGCGCACGTGGGCGATTTGATCGTGAAATTAAAAGCCAAGCTCCACAAGACGTCCATCGTGGTGACGCACGATACGCACCTCGGCAAGAAACTCGCGGACCGCGTGATTTTCCTCAGCGACGGCGGCATCGCTTTCTTTGGCACCTGGCCCGAGCTCGAAGCATCGAAAGATCCGTTTTTGCGAAATTTTCTCGCGCAGGACGAAATCATTCCCGCGCTGGACGAATCCGAGTGAGCCAGACTTCGCCAGACAATCCCGGGTCGCCGGGCGCGGTCGATCCGAAAAGCCAGCTTCGCCGCGTGATGGGTTTTTGGGATTTGCTCCTCTTCAACATCGCGGCCGTGCTCGGTCCGAGATGGATTGCGGCCGCTTCGCACAACGGCGCCTCTTCGATCTCTCTTTGGGTTCTTGCCGCGGTCGGCTTCTTTGTGCCGACGGCGATGGTAATTGTCGAACTCACCTCGCGTTTTCCCGAAGAAGGCGGCCTGTACGCCTGGACCAAAGACGCTTTCGGCGATTTTCACGGTTTCATCGCCGGATGGACGTATTGGATCTACACGATTTTTTATTTTCCCGCCCTGTTACTCGCGAGCGCCGCCATGAGCGCGTACGTGGCCGGACCCGGTGGCGCCGCGCTGGCGCAGAACCGCGCGTTTCTGCTGATCGGATCGTTTGTTTTGCTCGCCGTGGCGGTGGGCATGAACTTGATCGGCCTGAACATCGGTAAATGGCTTCAGAACGCGGGCGGCGTTTCCACCTATTTGCCGCTGTTAATTCTCGCGGCGATCGCCTTCCTTCTGGTGCGCGCGCACGGTTCGATCACCCATTTCACGATTGCCAACATGATGCCGCACTGGGATTGGGGCACGGTGAATTTCTGGCCACAGATTGCGTTTGCCTTCACCGGACTGGAAATCGGTTCGATGATGAGCGAGGAAGTGCGCGATCCGCGCCGCACGTTTCCCCGCGCGATTTTCGCTTCCGGCGCGTTGATCGCCGTAATTTACATCGTGGGAACGCTCGCTGTGCTGTCGCTGGTGCCCGCCGCCGATGTGGACACCAAGAGCGGCGTGTTTCAGGCGATCACCACCGGGTCGGTGGCGCTGCGCATCGGTTTTGTGGGCGTTCTCGCCGCGATGCTCGTTTCCGTGGGTAATGCGGGCGGCGTCGGAACCACGGTCGCTGGAGTTTCTCGCGTTCCCTTCGTCGCCGGCCTGGATCGCTACCTGCCCGCAGCGTTCGGAAAAATTCATCCCAAATGGAAGACGCCGTATGTCGCCATTCTCGTGCAAGCCGCGATTTCGGCGATCATCTTGCTTGCCATTCAAATCAACGAAACTGCAAACAGCGCGTACCAGATCCTGGTGGACGCGACGACGATCGTTTATTTCATCGCCCTGATCTACATGTACGCCGCGGCGATTCGACTGGCATACCGCAAAGACCGCACCACCACGCCGAACGCCGTGCTGATTCCCGGTGGCACCGTAGGCGTTTGGATTGCGAGCCTGCTGGGGATGTTTGTGGTTCTCGGCGGGATCGCGCTTTCGTTCATTCCGCCCGCCGAATCGCTCAACAAGTTTCTCTTCGTCGCGAAACTGGTGATCGGCACCGTGGTATCCGTACTTCTCGGGCTGGTGCTGTACTACCGCGGCGCGCGGTCCAAAGCTCGCGATGCCCGCGCAAACGGCTAAGCCGATTCTCGAATCTTAGTGAACCGCGCGGCTCTGCTGCGAAAGTTTCGTCGCCAGCGAAAACCGCTGTTCGACGGGCGATTGTCCCTTCGGGTCGCCCAGCACTCTCGCCGTAACGTACTCTCCCACCGCCGGCCCGTGCTTGAATCCGTGACCCGAACCTCCGCCAGCGAGCCACACGTTTTCGCTCTCCGGATGCCGGTCGATTAGAAAGTCGCCGTTCGAAGTATTTTCGTACTGGCACACGCGCGTTTCCACCACCGGCGCGTTCGCTAAAGCAGGGAATCGCCGCGCCAGAAACGCTCGTGCGGCTTCCAGCGTCTCGGCGCTCGCGATACGCGATTGCGTGTCCGGATCGACGATCGGGCCGTGCCGGTCGTCCGCGACTTTGAATCCGCGGCCCTCGATGTCCGGCATTCCGTAGAATTCGTCCTTCAGGTACAGCCAGGTGGGAAGCGTGCCTTCTCGAAATTGTGTGGCGCCCGGGGGAACGCCGAAAAAGAAAATCTCCGCGCGTGACGGAAAAATCCGGCTCGCCAGCAGGTCCGGAAAAACTTTCCCCATCCACGGCCCGCAAGCGAATACGTACGTTCCGGCGGAAATACGTTCGCCGTTCGAAGTTGTAAGATCGCTCAGGCGCCCTTCCGCCCGCGGCGGATTCACCGCGCCGATGCGGAAATCCGCGCCGAGCTTCTCGGCACGCTCCACCACCGCGTGTACCGCGCGCCGCGCCAGCAGCACGCCGCTCTGCGGCTCCAGCACTCCCCAGGCGTCCTCTTCGAATTCGATTTGAGGGAACCGCTCGCGCAAATCGGCGACGCTCAATTTTTCGGTGGCGATACCGAGCCGCTGCATCGCGGCGAACGAATCGAGCGCGTATAAATAATTGGGGGGAGCGATCCACAGCACGCCCGTCTGGCGAAACAGTTCCGGACGGTGCGCTTCCACGAACAGTTGCTTCCACATCGGCAGCGAGCGCATCGACCAGCGGGTGTAAATCTCGTCCGCGCCATAGCCCATGCGAATGATCCGCGATTCGCCGCCCGAGCTGGCGCGCGCGTTCGCCGGACCGTACGAATCGACGAGCGCCACGGAAACGCCCGCCTTGCACAGCGTATAGGCCGTCCACGCGCCGAAAACTCCCGCGCCAATCACCGCCACGTCGTACGCTTTCGTTGCCGGCATGCGCGCCTAAAATCCTTCTTCGATCAGTTTTTTCGTGGTGATAGCGGACGGCTCGTGCGCGGCGGGTTTGCCGATCAGGCTCTCCACATATTTCGCCAGGATGTCGGTCTCGATATTTACGGCGGTGTTCGCCGCCATCGTGTGCACGTTTGTGTGCGCGTAGGTAAACGGAATCAGCGCAATGTCCGCAACGCCTTCGTGCCACCGCGCCACCGTCAGGCTGATTCCATCGATCGCGATCGATCCTTTTTCGGCCACGTATCGCCGCAGCTCCTCCGGCACGCGCACCGATAGCCACCAGTTCTCGCCTTCGGCAACTAGGCGCGTCACGCGTCCGATTCCGTCCACGTGGCCCTGCATGAAATGGCCGCCCAGGCGCGCGCCTGCCGCCAGGGGCCGTTCGAGATTCACGAGATCGCCGGCTTTTTTTTTGCCGAAGTTCGTGCGGCGCAGCGTCTCGCCGGAAAGATCGGCGGAAAAATGTTGCGCGTCAAATTCCACAACCGTCAGGCAGCAACCATTCACCGCGATCGAATCGCCCAGCTTCGTTTCGCGAGCGATATTCTCCGCGCCCTCGCCAAACGCCACGCGCAACCGCCCGCCATCCTTCGCGTGCTTGAGCGATTCAATTTTTCCGGCTTGTTCGACGATTCCCGTAAACATCGTGTAGGTATCCTTCGATCGAGAAATCCGAACCGTACGGCGTGAAGCGGACATCGCGCAAATCCGACGGCCGCAAAATGCGCGTCGCGGCAATTCCCGCCATCGGGACGCCGCCGCCCATCATCCGCGGCGCGTAAAACAAAATCAATCGATCGACGATTCCCGCTTCGAGCGCCGCGCCATTCAACGCCGAACCTGCTTCCAGAAGCAAATTGAGAACTTCGCGGCGTCCGAGTTCCTTCACCACCGCTGACAGATCCACTCGTCCGCGCTTCGCTCGGGTGCGCACCACGTCTACTCCGGCTTGGGCAAGAGCACGCGCCTTCGAGCTGCGCGACGACGTGGTTGTAAATATCACCACGTCGCCATCGCACGACCGGACCAATTTCGATTTCAGCGGAATGCGCAGCCTCGAATCGACCACCACGCGCAAAAGCTTTCGTCGGCGCGCCAGCCCCGTGCGATCGGTCAGTCGAGGATTGTCCGCGAGCACCGTCCCGATGCCCGTCAGCACGCCGTCGGCTTCGTGGCGTAATTGCTGCACCGCCTGGCGCGAAAGTTTATTGGTGATTTGCGATGCCCGACCCGCGCGCTCGGCGATTTTTCCGTCGAGCGTCATCGCCGATTTCAGCGTCACGAGGGGACGTTTCGTTCGAATCCAGCAGGCGAAATCTGCGTTCAGGTTCCGCGCGTGTCCCTCGCCCACTCCGCCAATCACCTCGATTCCAGCCCTGCGAAGTTGCGCCATCCCTTTTCCCGCCACGCGCGGGTTCGGATCTTCCATCGCCACGACTACGCGCTTCACGCCGGCATCGATGATCGCGTTGGTGCAGGGCCCGGTGCGTCCCGTGTGGCAGCACGGTTCGAGCGTCACGTAGAGCGTTGAGCCGCGCGCGTCGTCGCCCGCAATTTTGAGAGCCACGATCTCCGCGTGGTCGCGCAAATCGTAGCGGTGAAACCCTTCGCCGCAGATCTCGCCGTCCCTTTCGATCACGCAACCGACCATCGGATTCGGATGCGCGAGGCCGGTCCCTTTGGCCGCAAGCGCGAGCGCCCGCTCCATCCAGGCCTGGTCGCGCCGCGAGGTTTCGTCAGTCGAAGAGGGAATTGACATAGGTTTGCGCGTCGAAAGGAACCAGATCGTCGATCTGCTCGCCGGTGCCCACAAATCGAACCGGCAAATTCAGTTCCCGCGTGATTGCAATCACGATGCCGCCTTTCGCGGTTCCGTCAAGCTTGGTCAATACGATGCCGGTCACGCCCGCCTGACTCCAAAATTCGCGCGCCTGATTCAAGCCGTTTTGCCCCGTGGTCGCGTCGAGCACCAGAAACACATCGTGCGGCGCGCCGGGGACGACTTTCGCCGCCGTGCGTTTCATCTTTTCGAGCTCGGCCATCAGATTCGATTTCGTGTGCAAACGCCCGGCGGTATCGACCAGCACCACGTCGGCCTTTCGCGCCGTCGCTGCGGAAAGCGCATCGAACACCACCGCCGAAGGATCGGCGCCGGGTTTCTGCTTGATCACTTCCACGCCGGACCGCCGCGCCCACACTTCCAGTTGCTCAATCGCCGCTGCGCGAAACGTGTCGGCGGCGCAGAGCAGCACGCTCGCGCCTTCCTTGCGTAGGCGATTCGTCAGCTTGCCGATTGTGGTCGTCTTTCCCGTGCCATTCACGCCCACCACAAAAATCACGCGCGGCGCGACCGCGAGTTTTGCGTTCGCATCGGCTGCCGGCGCGGTAAGAATTTTGAGGATTTCGTTTTTCAGTTCGCGCTTCAGTTGCGCGGGCTCCACCAGCTTGTGCTCGTTCACCTGTTGCCGCAGCGCGGCCAGCACTTCTTTCGTCGTGCGAACGCCAATGTCCGCGCTCAACAACGCCGACTCGAGTTCCTTTAGCAGCGCGGGATCGACGGGCCGGTCGCCCGTCAAAATCTGCTCGACGCGCGCAGAAAGTTCCGTCTTCGTCTTTGCGACCGAGTCCTTCAGGCGCTCCAGTAGCGTGAGTTCGGGTTTTCCGAAGAGTGAAATCATGCGGTTGGAGCCATTTTTCTCTCATTCAGGCTAGCACAACGAGCGGAAATTTTCCGGGCGCGGAAGGGCGGCGAATCGGCGGCTATGGCGGGGAAATGGGGATCGGTGCGGCTATACTTCGACCAGCGTCGCGGAAAGTTTCAGCTTTCCGGATTCGATGGCCGTGACCAGCGCGTTCACAACTTCCGGATCGAATTTCGACATTGCCAGCGACTGGATGCGGCCCACGGCAAACGGCAAATCCATCGCTGTCTGGTACGGACGGTTCGTGGTCATCGCGTCAAACGTATCGGCCACGGCGATAATCCGCGCCATCATCGGAATTTTTTCGGCCGTTAAGCCAAACGGATATCCGGCGCCGTCCATCCGCTCGTGGTGCAGCTCGATACCCGGCAACATTTCCTTCAACTGCGCGACCGGCCGCATGATGTTCGCGCCCTTGGTCGGATGCTGCTTCATCAAATCAAATTCTTCGTCGGTCAGCTTGCCCGGCTTTTTCAGCACGCGATCGTCCACGCCGATCTTGCCCACGTCATGCAGCAGCGCCGAAATGCGCAGGCGGTCGAGTTCGTCGGCCGGCAGCCCAAGATTTTCGCCGATGAGCATCGAATACTTGGCCACGCGCCCGGAATGGCCTCGCGTGTACGGATCCTTTTCGTCGATGGCCGCCGCGAGCATTTTGATCGAGCCCAAAAACAATTCGCGGTTTTCCGCGGCTGCTTGCTTCAGGCGCTCGACGTACTGCTCGATGTCTCCCGCCATGTGATTGAACTGCTCGGCCAGCTCGCTGATTTCCGCCGCGCCCTCTACTTCCACGCGCTCGTGGAATTCCGCGCGGCTGATGGCTCGCACCGACCGTGCCAGGCTGCTGATCGGCCGGGTAATGCGCACCGCGAACAGATACCCGAATAGAAGGGCGATCAACGTCACGCCGAGCACGAAACGCAACGCTTCGGTCGTCAGTTCATTCACCCCGGCATCCACGCGCGCGTCGTCCATGCTGCGTTCGGCGATCACCGCCCACCGCAATTCCGGAATCGTGCTGTACGTGCCGATCATCTCCACCGGATGGTTTTTCGATTTTCCGGGCACGGTGAAGTGCATCGTCTCGGTAGCCCGCAATTCCTGCGGCAACTCTTTCAGTTGCAAAACCATCGGCGACGAAGACGAAACATCCCGCCCCGGCACCATGTCGCGCGTATTCGGATGGGCGACGATGTGCCCGTGTCCGTCCACGATAAACACCACGCGGTCGCGGACGCTCGCGTCGTGAATTCGTTCGAGCAAGCGATCAATCGAAACCACCGACGCCAGCATGCCGGTGAATTGTCCGTCGGAAGATAGCGGCACCGAAACCACCAGCGCGGGGCGGTTTTCTTTTCCCAGCGCAAACGGCTCGCTGACGAAGTTCAATCCCTGAATGCTCGCCGTGAACGCGCGCTTCAACGCGACTTGCACAAACGGATCGGTATCGGCGCTGAAGCTTCCCGCCGACTGTCCCTTGGCCTGCTGATTCACGGCCGTCACATAAAGAATGTTTGGATTATTTTCGACGAAGCTTTGCAGCAGGCGCGCGAGCTGGGGAGCATGCGAAGAATCGTCCACATCCTGAATCCAGCCCGTCAAAGCGAAAACCTGCCGCTGGCTGAGCAATTGCTCGCGGAAATTTTGCTCGAACTGCAGCGTTTCGCTGGCCAGCGAACGCGTGATTTCGCTCTGCTGCAACCGCTCGGTATCCTGTAATTTTTCTTCGCTGAGTTTCAGTACCTGCCGGTGATACAGCCAAAGCGGCGTGACGCTGACGAGCAGAAGGGCCCCCAGCACAATCCAGATGATACGCAATCGGCGCGTTCTCAACGGCTGCTGGGCTGGGACCGACACAATTCCCCCTCAAGAAATGGTAGCCAAGGCGAATGCGCGGCACAACGGGACGAAAGTACTGGGGTTGGCTGATAAGGAACAGAGGGCGCGGGCCTTAGCGGTGCGGCGGAGCCTCAAATCCGGCCATTTTTGCTGGTTTTCCGCGCAATTTTGCCAACAAGCGCGCGTCGCTATTTCGACGATCGCAGCCGCGGTTCCTCGCCGGCCAGCAGCCGCTGGATGTTCGGCAGGTGCTTATACAGCACCAGTCCGGCGATAAATGCCGTCCCAAACGTGACGATATCGGGCGGCGCGTAGCCCGGTTGGTAGAGGAAATAAATGAACACCGGAATGGTCGCTGCCGCGGCGATCGAACCCAGCGAAGCGTATCGCCAGAACGCCACCACCAGGATCCAAAGCACTGCCGTAAACGCGATCGCCTGCCAGCAAATCGGCAGAAAAACTCCCAATCCCGTGGCGATCCCCTTGCCTCCCCGCAGTTTCAGCCATACCGGGAACATGTGCCCCACCACCGCGGCCATCGCCGCGATCATCATCCAGAAAATGCTGTGCGAGGTCCATTGCGCCGCCAGCCACACCGCCAGATAACCCTTCGCGGCGTCGAGCGCCAGCGTCAAAACTCCCGCAAACGTCCCGGCGTTTCGCGTCACGTTCGCGGCACCGATGTTCCCGCTGCCTACTTCCCGGATGTCGCTGCCTTGCGAGAGCTTCACAATGATCAGCCCGAAGGGAATCGAGCCGAGTAGATACGCGACCACCGGAATGAGATACGTCTTGTTCACCGCGATCCTTTCGCAAAATGAAACGTTTCGAGGCGCTTGTACTCCGCTCCCGACGGTTTCAGGAAACTCTCGAACAAATGAAATTCCTGTGCGTCCATCGCTCCGAAATCATACGACTTCAAACCGTCCGCCGCACGCACCAGATTTTCCGCCTGTTGCCCCGAAGGAATGCGCGCAAGCGTGATGTGCGGAGCAAACGTACGCGTTTCCGTCGGCACTCCCACGGGCTCGAGCGCAGCGGAAAGTCGTTGCGCGAGAGCGCCGAGATCTTCGCCAGCTTCCACCCCGCACCACGCGACGCGCGGTCGTTCTCTGGAAGGAAAGAAGCCCAGGCCGCGAAACCGAAGCGCAATGGCGCCTGTGTGCGTCGCAGTCTGCAGTGCCTCGCGAATCGGGTCCAGCCTTCGAGCTTCCACATCGCCGATGAATTTGAGCGTCAGATGCCAGCCGTCGGGCCGCATCCAGCGCGGTGCGCGCGATTCGGGCTTGAGCCTCGCAATCGCCGCTGATAATTTCTCGCGGACTTCCGCCGCAGGATCGATCGCGACGAACAACCGCATCTACGATGGCCGGGGCGTCGCCGGAAACAAAAAGTGGCGGCGAATCGAATCGAGTGCAGTCTGGCTGGCGAAAATTCGTATCCGCTCGCGGTCACCCGTGAACCGGAACGCGCGCTCGCGCGGCCCGCGCTCGTCCGCAATTCCGATGTGCACCAGCCCGACGGGTTTTTCCGGCGTGCCGCCGCCGGGCCCGGCGATTCCGGTGACCCCCACTCCGATCGTCGCGCCCGTTCGCCGGCGGATTCCGTCGGCCAGCGCGAGCGCCACTTCTGAACTCACCGCGCCTTTCGATTCGATCAACTCCGCCGGCACGCCCACCAGCGAAGTTTTCAATTCATTGCTGTAGCAAACCACTCCGCCCAGAAAATACGCCGAGCTGCCCGCCACGTTCGTCAGCCGTTCGGCCAGCAATCCACCGGTGCAGCTTTCCGCCACGGCCACCGTCGCGCGATTTTCCGTCAGGATGCGCGCCACCACATCTTCCAGTGTTTCTCCGCGCGTCGAATATAAGTATTCGCCCAGCGCCAGCCCCATCCGGCTGGCGATCTCATCGAGCACCCGCGTCGCGTGCGCCGAATCGGCCGACCAGATGCGCGGATGCAGTTGGATGCCGGTGAGAGCCGCGAGAATCGTCGTTTCGGTATCGGGGTACAGCGTGTAAAGCGGCCGCACCCGCGTCTCCACTTCCGATTCGGGCAGGCCCGTCACCCGCAGCTCCCGCGTATAAAGCCGCTCCGCCGGCGCAATTCGGGAAAGGCGCGCGCGCACTTCGGTTTCGAAGATGCCTTTCAACTCGGCCGGCACGCCGGGCAGCATCACCACGATCTTGCCTTTCGATTCCAGCCACAGTCCCGGCGCCGTGCCGCGCGGATTCGCCAGCACGGTTGCGCCCTCCGGCACCATCGCCTGCCGTGCGTTGATGTCCGGCATCGTGCGCGCAAACCGGCGAAAGCGTTCTTGGATGCCGCTGAGGATCTCCTCGTCCATGCGGAGCTTCCGCCCCAGCAATTCGGCCACGGTTTCGCGCGTGCGATCGTCATCGGTGGGGCCAAGTCCGCCGCACGAAATAATTACGTCCGCGCGGCTGAGCGCGTGCGAAAACGACGAACGCATTTCATCCGGCGCGTCGCCCACAATCGCCTTATGAATCACGCGAATGCCGAGCTTGTTCAGTTCTCCGGTGAGCCAGAGGGAATTCGTATCCTGACGAAACGGGGTGAGCAGTTCAGAGCCGACCGCGATGATCTCCGCATTCATGCATAACTGTTTTACTCGATGAGGCACAAGCTCCGCAAGCAGCCCTCAGGGACGGCCAAGCCAGAAAAATTTCACGTAACCCTCGTAAATATCCGACCACGCGTGGGCAATCATGCTCGCCCGCAAATTCCGCCGCCATGCCACCAGCGCGCCATACAGAATTCCCAGCGCTGTGATCGTGATTACCTGGCTCCAGCCTTTGTAGGAATGTAAGAGTCCGAAAATCACGCCTTGCAGCAAGACGGCCACCACGACGCTGCCCGTCGCCGCGTGAAACTGCCGCTGCAGATATCCGCGAAACAAAAGCTCCTCGCAAAATCCCGCCGAGATCGAAACCAGAATCCAAAGGAACACTTCCGCCGCGCCGCTTGGCACGTGATACGCGTAGGTGTCCGGCACTTTCTGCGTCACTGCGTTGCTCACGATGCGCGCCGTAAATTCCCACACCACCCAGAACGGAATGGCAATCGCAAAATCCGCTGCCATTTGTCCCCAGCTGGTCCAGCGACCGCCGGTCAAATCCGCCAGACTTTTGCCGTTCCATTGAGCCCCCGCCCAAACCCAGCAGGCCAGCCCAATTTCCGTCCCGATCGAATAGATGTATCCGGGAACGTACGAACCGGTCGGCGCAGCCGCGGTGCCCGTGGCGGCAGCGCCGCTCGCAACCATCGCACCGTGAATCGTGGCTGCCGCAAGAATTCCCAGCACCGAAACGGTGTGCCACCACGCCGCAACCGGTTTCGGCCGTCCCGGCGGATACTGGCGTCCGCGGAACGTCGTCGTCATGAAATCATGGGGCACAGCTCTAATACGCAACCGAGGGAACGATTATTTCGCACAGACAGGCTCGCCCGGGGACCAACACGCGAGCCTAACTGATGAGCGGACGACCTTCGACGTTCCAATCGAGGGAGTACAGGGCGCTCGTCGTCGCCACATAGGCGCGCCGCGACGGCTGCAACGCCATGCCGACGATATTGCTGCCGCTCAGCGCCAGCTCCGCTTCCGCTTGCGGCGTGATCCGCACAATTCCTCTCCGCCCGGCGAGCGATGCAGCGACGTACAAGTTTCCCTGCTTGTCGAACGCGATTCCTTGCGGGCGTCCGAGTCCACGGAAAAACGTGCTCACTTCGCCCGCCGGATTGATTCGGTACACGCGGTCGAAACTCGAGGTCGTCGGACCGGCCACGAATAGCTCGCCGTCGGGGCTGAACGCCAAATGGTAGGCAGCCATCGACGGCTCCAGCGTCGCGAACACGAAAATCTCGCGGTTCGGCCCGATTTTGAAAATCGTTCCGCTGCGATCTCCCACGTACAAATTTCCCGCCGGATCGAATGCCAGCCCCGTGGCGATTCCCATCCCTTCGATCCACTGCATCGACCGGCCGTCCGGAGAAACGCGATGTATCGTTCCGTCGTTGCGTGACGACACAAAAAGAAAGCCGTCATTGTCGATCGCGAGGCCCGACGGGTTCATCAATTCGGTCAAAAACGGTTTGATGGTCTGATTCGGCGTAACCTTATAAAGCGAAACGGGCACTTTCTGTCCGCGCTGCCCGCTGAACGTCACATACACGTTTCCTTCCGCATCGACCGCCGGATTCGAAACCGGATGCAGATTGTCCGCAATCTGCGTCCCCAGCGCGATGGGATACGGCGCGCTCTCATCCCCGCCAATCGTTACCCGCACCGCGCCGCCCGCGGCGCCTTCCGGTACGCGCACGATCAGAAAATCTTCTGACGCCACCACAACATTCGCTTCCGCCGTCCCAAACTGAACCTGTGGCCGGGCATGATTCCGGCTGCTGAATCCGGCGCCGTGCAGCGAAACTTCGCCTGACGGCAAAGCCGCCGACGGTTTCACGCTTTCAATTCGCGGACTGCCATTCAATTTCAAAATTGCTTTCCTCGGGTGACGCCAGCGGGCTCTGCTTCCCTGTGTTTCTGATTGGATGCGGTAGCAATGGCCCGGGGCGTGAAATTCAAGCGCAAACTACAGCCCCGCTGCGCGCGTCAGCCACAAACAAATCCCCGCATATACGCCCGCCATCCAGTCGTCCGCCATGATTCCCCATCCGCCCGGCAGAGACTCGGCCTGCCGCGCCGGAAAAGGCTTCCAAATGTCGAACAACCGAAAAAGTATAAAACCCACCAGTAAATATTTCCAGTTCAGCGCCGAATGCCAGGTGATCAAACCCAAGGGGTCGTGATCTGTCCATGCATCCGAAACTCTCCACCAGATCGGCACTGCGCAGCCCAGCAGCAGCGTCAGATGCTGGCCGGAAACTTCATCAATCACCACGCGCTGCGGATCGTCTTGATTCCAGAATTTCGCGGCCTGGCTCGCCGCCCAGGTTCCAACGAGCGCGACTAAAATTGCGAGCGCAATCTGCATCAACAGAAATGGATCCTTCAGCGGCGACGACACTCGCCAAAGCCGGAATTGATCCTGGTGACTCAGCGCCATGTACGAAGTAATTGCAAAATTAAAAATCCACATCGGCGCGACCGCCAGCAACAATCCGGCCAGCGACCCAAACGTTCCGGGCGCTTTCGGAAAGTAGCCCAGTCCACCAGCGGTCGCGATGAATATGGCGAAGCTTGGTTTTTTTGCCGTGGCTGTGGCGGCGATTGCGCCGCGTCGCGCAGCCGCGTCAGTTTTTGCGGCCATTTTTCGGGCGGGCCGGCGAGAGATCGTCGGCGTGTCCGGCGGCATGCGAGGTAGGTTCGGCGTCGTCAAACAACGAATCGTCGAACGCCGGTTCGCTGATCGTATATTTTTCCGCCGCCCAGTTGCCCAGGTCGTGCAACTGGCAGCGCTCGCTGCAGAAAGGAAACTCCGCGTTGGTCCGCGAATCGGTAGGCTTCTTGCAGATCGGGCAACGATGTTCCATACGGCTAAGAATACCGCGACTAGGCAAGAATCGCGAAGGGAGAGGGCGCCGCGGTAGGCCGGTTCTTCGAAGGCGCGCCGGGCTTTTCAAATTCGGTCACGCGCCCGATCAAATCGTACACTTTCGCCTCGGTGATTTCGATCGTCGCCATCGTTCCCGCCGCGGGCAGTTCGGCGGCGTCGTCCACGCCCGCAAATTCGGTCACATACACTTTGCCGTCGATTTCCGGCGCCATGCCTTCGAGCCGCGCTTCCCAGATCAGATCCGTATCCTTCGACGGACCTTCCAGCATCACCCGCATCGTCTCGCCCACGCGCGCCTTCAGCTTTCGCGTGGAAATTTTCTTCTGAATCGCCATCAGCGAATCGCGGCGCCGCGCAATCGTTTTTGCGTCCACCTTGCCGTCGAGCGCATAGCTTTTCGACGCGTCTTCATCCGAATACGAAAAAACGCCCAGCCAGTCGAATTCCGCGGCACGCACAAAATCGCACAGCTCTTCGAAATCGCGCTCGGTCTCGCCCGGAAATCCCACGATAAACGAAGTCCGAATCGAAACGCCCGGTATCGCTTTGCGCGCCTTGTCGAGCATCTTCAAGAACGCATCGCCGTTCGCGCCGCGCTTCATTCGCGCCAGCACGTTGCGGCTGGCGTGTTGCAGCGGCACATCCAGATATTTCACCAGCCGCTTATGCGCGGCGATCGTATCCAGCAGTTTCGGCGTGATGCGATTCGGATAGCAGTACAGGAAACGCACCCAGTGCAGGTCTTCGACCTGCGCCAATCGCTCGAGCAGCGTCGCCAGCCCATCGCGCAAACCCAAATCTTCGCCGTAATACGTCGTGTCCTGCCCGATCAGCGAAATCTCCCGCACTCCCGCCGCGGCCAGATTCTCCGCTTCGCGAATCACCGATTCGAACCGCCGGCTGCGGAATTTTCCCCGCAGCTGCGGAATCACGCAAAATGTGCACGGATGATCGCAGCCTTCGTTGATCTTGATATACGCCGTATGCTTCGGCGTCGCCAGAATTCTGGGCGTCAGGTCGTGATACAGATACGTCGGCAGGTCCGCCGCGTGCGGATCGTCCGGCCGAAGCTGCCCGTCGCACACTTCCAGGATTTTTTCGATCTCGCCGGTTCCGATCACCGCGTCCACTTCGGGAATCTGCTCGCGAATGTCATTGCGAAACCGCTCGACCATGCATCCGGCCACAATCAACTTCTGTGCTTTGCCGAATTTCTTGTACTCGGCCATTTCCAGAATCGAGTCCACCGATTCTTTCTGCGCCGGCTCGATGAAGCTGCACGTGTTCACCACGAGCACGTCCGCGTCGGCCGCCCGCGCCGTAATTTCGTACCCGCCGCGCGCGAGCACACCCATCATTACCTCGCTATCGACGAGGTTCTTCGGGCATCCCAGGCTGACGAATCCGACTTTCGGCATGACGCGCGGTTCCTTGGCGGCGAACAGCGAAGCTCACGAAACATGCAATTCTAGCATGTTTTGTGCGGTTTCGCGGATTTCACTTTCGCGTTGCGTGAACGACGGGAGTTACTGCGCGACGGGTTTACGGTTGTTCACAAATTCGCGGATGGTACCCAGCAGGTTCGACATTTGCGCGACCGGCGCCGGATGATCGCCGAAGCGTGCCGATTGATACAAATTCGTCAGTTGCGCCACGGGCGCCGCAATCTCGCGCGAAGGAATCTTTGCCGCAAACTCCTCGGCCGTTTGCGCGGGCAGCCGGCGCCATCCCCGCTTTTCCAGCAGCCGCAACATTTCGCGGTACTCCAGCACCGCCAGCGACGCTGTTGCGTTTCCGCTGCGCGCCCGCAAACTCCAGCGCGCCATCAAATATCCAAACATTTCCCGCCCGCGCAGGAAAATCAGCAGCCCGACCAGCAGCGCCAGAATTCCCGGCAGGAAGTACGGCGAAGCTTCCGTCCTCTTGTCGAGCTCCACAATCAGCCGCATGGCCGCGTCGCGCTTTGCTTCGTAATACTTCCGCGCGCTGTCGCCGAAGTTGCGCGAATTTCGCTGCACTCCCTGCGCCAGAGACATCTGATGCACGAAATCGTAGTTGATGATCCACTCGCCCCAGGCGAACTGAAACCAGTCCCAGTATTTCCCCATCCGCTCCAGGATTCCGCCGTGTTTGCCGTTTCCCGGAGGAGTGGGATCAAACGTCATCCATCCGTACCCTGGAAAGAAAACTTCCACCCAGGTGTGCGCGTCGCTGGCGCGCACAATCCAGTCTCCGCCCACGTCGTTGTATTCGCCCGGCAGAAATCCTCCCACATAGCGCGTGGGCACGCCGAGTGACCGCAGCATCACCGTCATCGCCGCCGCAAAATATTCGCAGTGGCCCGCTTTTTTCACGAACAGAAAATAGGCCAGCGGATCGTCGGTCTTCGGCCCGCTCAGATCGAGCGTGTAGCGATAGTGCGTCTTCAAATACCGCTCGATGTTCGCGGCCTTGTCGTAATCGTTCGTCGAACCCTTCGTGATTTCGAGCGCAAGAGCTTTCACCCGCGGATCAATCGGGGGAAGCTGCAGGTAGGTGGCAGCCACGACCTCGGGATAGGGCGCTGAAGCGGCCCGCAACTTCGCCGGTGGTATCACCGGCACCACCGACGTCGCTTCGTACCGCACTTTCGAATCGTTGTGCGCCGGATTCGAAAGTGAGCCGGACTGGTCGAGCAGCAGGTAACTTGGCCGCGGTCCCGTACCGCTTGGATCGGGGCCATTGCTGAACCGGCCGTGCAGCAACGTAATTCGCGGAGCGACGAACAGCGCATCCGTCGCTGTCGGCTCCATCAGCACTGTGTAACGCATGGTGCGGGATTCGCCCGGCTGCGGCAGCGGCGTGGGAAATCGATATTCGCCATCGGGATCGGGCGAAATAATGATCTCCTCGTGGGTGGGCGTAAACCACCGCTTCCCGTCGAAATTCGTGAACACAATTCCGCGCCAGTGCACATCCGCGCCCTGCGCCGCCGCGTCTCCGGCGATGCTGATCCGCATCACCACCGCGCTGCTCTGCTTGATCACTCCAATTTGTCCGAGCGTTACCGAATCGCCGAAGCCGGTCATCAGGCTGGGCTGCAAGTTCAGCGCGCTCAAATATCCCGACGTGTAACGGGGAATCAGAAAGAAAATCAGCCCGCCGATCACCAGAGCGCTTACCGCCACCAGTGCCGAAGTAATTCCCAGCGCGCGATTCAGTTGCTGCGCCATCGGCGAACCCGGCTCGAGCGGCGGCGAAACCGCGTCCGTCGCGCTCCGGCGAATTTCCAGCGCCACGAATGTGGAAACCGCCAGCAACAGGAACACGGCCAGCGCCACGATGAACGTCGTCTCGACCGTCAGAATCGCCGACGCCAGCATGCACGTCACCGCCAGCACCGCCAGGAAAGCGTAATCGCGATTCGTCCGCGCGGAATACAGCCGCACCAGCGTCGCGAATAGCATTAAGTGAACGGCGGCGAGCAACGCGGAATACAGCGCAGGGTTCGGCGCGTTGTCGGCCAGGCTGCGCGAGAGGAAAAACAGATCGAGCGGGAAAAACAGAAAATATGCCAGTACCAGTTCCGTCGCGAACCGCACGGAAATTTCCGGGCCTCGATGCTTCCAGATTCGATAGCCCTTGTAGGCCAGCGCCACCGGAGGAACGACCAGCGAAATCAGGTCGAGTTTCCCCGTGGAAACGACGGCCAAAATGCCCGTCGAGATCAGCAGGAACAGCGACACTTCAAAGTATCGCTGCACCGCCGGCACAGGCGATGGAATCGGGCGCGCGGTGGCAGACATAGGCCTGTTTCGATGCTATCACCCGCCGTCCGGTTCAGCCCGGCCTGGTCACCTATCGTGCAATGCAGAGTTAGCCGCCGCCGCAATTTTCCTCGTGGCGCTCGAAATCGGCACCGATCCGAGCTTTTCAATCGGGAGCACGCGCGACCTCACCACTTTCGAGATGGCTTTCACCTTCACCAAAAACGGCAACAGAACGATGCTGCGAAACGTAACCCCATGCCGCGCCTCCGTCAGCGCTTCCATCGAAATCGCTCCGCGAATTCCCAGCGTTTGCTTCAAATACTCGCCCAGCTCCCGTTCCGCGTTCGCCTTCACCTCAATCGCTGGAAACTGCCACATACGCGAGAAAAGCACATCGTCGTGCGCGCCGGGATCTTTCACCAGCAGCGTTCGCCGCTTGCCATCGAGCAGAATCGCCGCCGCAATTTTCACGTTCACCGGCGCGCGCTTTTTTCGCGGCTCGGGAATTTCCGCCGTCAGCCCCTCCGCCAGCGCCCGGCAGGATTTTGCCACCGGACAAATCAGGCAGCGCGGATTCTGCGGCGTGCAAATCACTTCGCCCAATTCCATCAGCGCCTGGTTCCAGTCGCTGGCGGCTTCCTCGGCCAGCAAGTGTTGCGCTGTATCGCCGAGCGCCTTCCAGATTTTCGGCGCCCGCAGCTCGCCCCGCAGGGCATGCAACCGCGCCAGCACCCGCGCCACATTCCCGTCCAGCACCGCGAGCGGCGCGTCGTACGCGATACTCAGCACGGCCGCCGCCGTGTACGCGCCGATTCCCGGCAATTCCAGCGCATCCTCCCAATCGCGTGGAAATTGGCCGCGAAAGTCCTCGATGATTTGTTTGGCCGCCGCATGCAGGTTCCGCGCGCGGCTGTAGTAGCCGAGTCCCGACCACAGCTTCAACACGTCCTGTTGCGGAGCGCCGGCGAGAGCTTCGAAATCGGGGAAACGCGCGAGGAAACGCTCGTAATACGGAATTACCGCCGCGATCCGCGTCTGCTGCAACATCACTTCCGCGATCCAGATGCGATACGCATCGCGGCTCGCCCGCCACGGCAACTCGCGCCGCTGCGAACGAAACCAGGCGAGCATCTGCGATCGAAACGTCTTCAGCGCCCGCCCGGTCAAATGCGTCTTCATGCGCGAATCAGTTTCGCACAACGTGGATTAGACAGTCCTGTCTGATGGTGGCGCAGACATTCGTGTCTGCGCGTCTTTGAGAGCCGCCTATGGGGAGAAATCCTACAACCCATCGATGAACAAGAAGTACGAAGACGACCACAACGCCGAAGGAATCGTATGCTGCGGCCGCGCCGTGATGATGATCTTGAAGACTTCATGCTCCGACGCCAGCTCGTCCAGAAACGCTCCGCCCAGCGAGGAAGTCTTCGCCTCAACCATCGCCAGTTCCCGCAGCGCCTCGTAAATAATTTCTTCCGCCGGAGCCATCGCCGTCGAAAAGCGATGCGTGCGGAACTGCATCACCGAATTGATCTCGTTGAAATGCCACGCAATGCACGCCGCCATCGACACCGCTCGTTCGAATCTCTCCCCGTGCTCGGCTTCGGCCAGCGTTCCCAGCTCGGCGCGCGGCGGTCCCACAAACGGATCCAGCACCAGCATCACGCGCCGCTCATCCTCGCGCGCAAACTCGCGAACCATCAGATGTCCCGACCGCGCGCTCACCTTCCAATCCACAAATCGCGCGCTGTCCGTCGGAATGTAGCTGCGCAACGAATGCAATTCGTGCCCCCGCCCGCGAAAATTGCTGGCCATCTCGCCGCTCAGCAAGGGCAGCACTTCGTAAAATTGCTCCGTCGGAGCGACGCGCGGATACACCACAATTTCCATCTGCGATTCCACTTTCCGTGTCTTCTCGAAAAACCCAAAGGGAAACCGCGTCCGTATCCCGAATGTATCCTGCTGGTACACGCCCCGCCGCGGAAACGTCAGCTCCACTTTCTGCCGCGCCGAACTCATGTGCGGGATATACGGAAAGAAAACCGGACGCGTCAGGATCTGCCCAACCGCTTTCTTCGCGCCTCCCACCACGCGCAGCGAAAACGAAGGCCACAACTGTTTCTCGTTCGCCAATTCCATTTCCGCCAGCACCGGCTGCTCGGCGAACACGTGCTCGGGCATCTCGAATTTCAGCTCGATGCCGGTCAGCACCGTCCGCGAGAGCACGCCGGAAATCAAAATCCCGGCGAGCGAGCAAGCCAGAATCATGAACAGCAGATTGTTGCCGGTATTCACCGCCGCCAAAATCAAAATGAAAACCGCGCCCAGATACACCATTCCTTCGCGCGTCAGTTTGTAATCCACTTGATAGACGATCCACCGAAGGCTCGTCCGTTTCGCCAGCTTCGGCACAATCGCTACCGCAACCCAGCCCGCCAATCCCAACGCCAGGCAGGTCGTAAACGCCGCCAGCCCCACACGCCCCTGCTGGGCCACTGCCGCGGAAAACAGCGCCGTGAAAAGCGCGCCGGTCAATACGATCATCGCCACGGCAAAATGCCGCCAGCCCGGCTTGTCGCGCTCGCGCCATGCGCGCGCAATCATGCCGCTAGCGGCCATGGCCGGTCGCTCCTGAATTTTTAGGATTGCTCGAAAGGGAAGGCGTGCCGTGCGTCCGCATGGCGCTTACACCGGAACGCGCGTGGAATCGACGATTTCGCCCAGTATCGCTTCGGCCTGCTCGGATTTTTTCTGTGTGGAAACGTAACGCGAACTCACCACCACGCGATGCGCGAACACCGGCACCACCAGTCGCTTGAAATCGTCCGGCAGGCAGAAATCGCGCCCTTCCAGGAACGCCCGCGCCTGTGCCGCGCGATGCAGCATCACCGCGCCTCGCGGGCTCACGCCCAGGCTCAGTTGCTCGGTCTGCCGCGTGCGGTCCACAATTTCAAGCGCGTAGTCGAGCAAACTCTCATCGACTTTCACCCGCGACACGTTTTCCTGCATCGCCACCACGTC
Source organism: uncultured Acidobacteriota bacterium (assembly GCA_963785585.1). Classification (GTDB taxonomy): domain Bacteria; phylum Acidobacteriota; class Terriglobia; order Acidiferrales; family UBA7541; genus Palsa-295. The sequence goes on along the minus strand of CAWAVW010000004.1, from coordinate 2,313,258 downwards.
CGAAGCGTCCATCACCGGCGTCATCTTGTCCACCGGCGCCGCTCCGGCGTTGTTCCGCAGGATAGCTTTTTCGCTTTCTCGTCCCGGATATCCCATCCGGATGCGCATCAAAAACCGGTCGAGCTGCGATTCCGGCAGCGGATAGGTTCCGTGATGCTCGATTGGATTCTGCGTCGCCAGCACCAGAAACGGATTCGGCAGCGGGTGCGTGTGATTGTCCACCGTGATCTGTGCTTCGTTCATCGCTTCCAGCAACGACGACTGCGTCTTCGGCGTCGTACGGTTGATTTCGTCCGCCACGATGATGTTCGCGAAAATCGGCCCGGGCTTGAATTCGAATTCCTGCGTCACCGGACTGAAAACGCTCACCCCGATCACATCGCCCGGCAGCAAATCCGAAGTGAACTGAATCCGCTGAAACGAACACCGGAACGACCGCGCCAGCGCATGCGCCAGCGTCGTTTTTCCCACGCCCGGCACGTCTTCAATCAGCAAGTGGCCCCGCGCGAGCAGCGTCGTCAGCGCGAGTTTGATCACCTCGTCCTTGCCCTTCACCACCTGCGAAATCGAGCGGACAAGCTCGGCAAGCCGGCTGCTGGCGTTCATCGTCGTGGTTTGCAATTCCCCAGCCCTTCTGCTACAAATTTAACTTCGCGGGCGACTAGCTCAGTTGGTTAGAGCGCTCCCCTCACACGGGAGAGGTCAAAGGTTCAAGTCCTTTGTCGCCCACCATTCACCCTCGTCAGCTCTTTCAGTTTGCACCATCGCTTAGACGCGCTAAACCATCAATTTGCTTTCGTGTGCTTAACAAGTGCCTGTACTTTTGCGGGATCGTTCGTTTGGCAGCTCCGGCAGCAAAGTTCATTGCTGTGGTTTCAAGCGAAACGAACTTGGCGCATCGCGACGTCTAAAGCTTTAGGATGAAGTCACATGAATAACTTTCTGCGGTTCGTGCAGGTCTTTGCGCTGGGCACCTGGGTTGGTTCGATTCTGTATTTCAGCTTCGCCGTCGCGCAGGTGGCTTTCTCGGTGCTCTCTTCCCGCGACCAGGCAGGTCTGATGGTCGGCCAGTCGCTTTCGCGTCTTCACGCCCTGGGAATGATTGCCGCCGTCCTGTATCTCGTCGCCGGAGTCGCGCTCGCCGGTTCGCTTCGCGCGTTCACCGCGCCCGCCACCATCGGCGTCGTCCTGATGTTGCTCCTCACCGCCGTCTCGCAGACCTACGTGACGCGCCGCATGGCCGACTTGCGCCGTGAAATGGTTTCGGTCGATGCAACGCCCAAAGAAAACCCGCTGCGCATCGAATTCGACAAACTCCACGACGTTTCGGTGAAGCTGGAGGGAACGATCCTCCTCATCGGCGTCGCCGCCCTGTATTTCACCGTCCGCACCAAACCGCTGTAGCGCTATTTCTTCCGCGCCGCCGCGCGCTTCTTCGCTGCCAGTTTTTTCTTCGCTGCCGGTGTCGTTTTGCGCCTCACCGTTTTGCCCGCGGCCCTCCGCTTCTTCACCGGCTGCTTCAGCACTTTGCGCTTTTTTCCGTAGTGCTCCACCGCCCGCCACATGTACCAGCTCGCGATGCTCCGGTACGGCCGCCACCGCTCGCCAAACGCCGCCAGCTCTCGCGGCTTCGGAATGAACTTCTTCCCGTACGTCAGCGCAAATCCCTTCTGCACTCCATAATCGTGCACGGGAAGCACGTCCGGCCGCCCCAGCCGGAACATCAAAAACATTTCCACCGTCCACGCGCCGATCCCTCGCACCGAATCGAGCCGCGTGACCAGTTCCTCGTCCGAAAGCTTGTGCGCCTCTGCCATCGAGGGCACCACGCCATCGATCGTCTTCTGCGCCAAATCTTTCATCGAAGCAGCCTTCGCGCCCGAAAGCCCCGCCTCGCGCAGCGTCTGCATCGACGCGCCCAGAATTTCCTGCGGCGTCGGGCAAGCTCCGCCGGAGCCTAGCGCCTTCACGCGCGCGTAAATCGTCGCCGCCGCTTTCCCGCTGATACTCTGATACACGATCGCTTCCAGCAGCGATTCGTAAACGCTCTCGCACGTGTCCAGCTTGAATTTGAATTCGCCGTTTTTCTCGATCAGCCGCGCCAGGCGCTTATCCTTCGCCGTCAGATGCGCGTGTGCCTCTGCAGGGTCATACGGAAGCTGGTTCGGTTCGTTCATGGTCGGGCGTTCAGCATAAACCGCTGCGATGAAATTGAAAACTTTCGGAAATGGTCGCTGGCCGCACCCTCTCCGGGCCTCGCGCACCGTCCCTGTGTTACTATCATCGGCTTATGAAAACTGGAATTATTGGATTGCCGCAAGTAGGGAAGTCGAGCCTGTTCCGCATCCTCACCAAAGCGAAAGTCGAAGGCCGCAGCGCGCCCAATCAAGCCCACGTCGGCATCGCCAAAGTTCCCGACCCGCGCGTCTTAAAGCTCGCCGAGCTATATAAGCCCAAGAAAAACACCTTCGCCACAATCGAATTCGTTAACGTCGGCGGCTTGCAAAAAGACCGCGAGAAAAATTCCGCCTCGCTCGTGCCGCTCCGCGAAGCCGATTCTCTCGCGAGCGTCATTCGACTGTTTGAAAATCCGGCTGTGCCGCATGCCGGTGACAAGCTGGACGCGATGCGCGACATCGAGTCTATTGAAATCGAGCTGATGCTTAACGACCTTGAGCAGCTTTCCAAGCGCATCGAACGTGTCGAAAAAGACTTGAAGAAAAAGAAAGAGCCTGCCCTCGAAGCGGAATTGGCCGTACTGCAAAAGTGCCGCGCCGCGCTGGAATCCGAACAGCCGCTGCGCGAGCTCGAACTGAAGCCGGAAGAATTGAAGATGCTCAGCAGCTTTGAGTTGCTCTCTCGAAAACCGATGCTCTACGTGCTGAATCTGGGCGACGAAGAGGCCGGCGACATCGATCGGGTGATCGAAAAGCATCACCTGGAAAAACTCACCACCAAGCCGAAGACGCTCGTGGTTCCTTTCTGCGGCAAGATCGAAGCCGAGCTTTCCGAGCTGCCCGACGCCGAGATGGCCGAAATGATGAGCGCCTACGGATTGAAAGAATCCGGCCGCGACCGCCTCATCCAGGCCAGCTACCAGCTCCTCGGCCTGATTTCGTTTCTCACCGCCGGCGAGCCCGAGTGCCGCGCCTGGACCATCAAACGCGGAATGAACGCCCAGGAAGCCGCCGGCGCCATACATAGCGACATCGAGCGCGGATTCATCAAAGCCGAAGTCGTCAACTGGGAAAACCTGGTCAACGCCGGCAGCATTGCCGCGGCCCGTGAAAAGGCGCAGGTGCGCCTCGAAGGCAAAGAGTACATCGTGCAGGACGGTGACGTGATTACCTTCCGCCACTCCGGCTAGCATCGCAGCGTCCGCGCACCGCCATTTCATGCAACTCGACTTTCATCGCATTCTGCTGGGCGCCGTTCTCGGCGTCACCGCTGCCGGCGCCAACGTGCTGGGCGGTTTGCTCGTCTCGCATCGCCAGTGGTCACGCCGTTATCTGAAATATTTCATCGCGCTCGGCGCGGGCTTCATGCTCGCCACCGCGCTCGTCGAAATGATTCCGGAATCGCTCGAGCTGCGCGCAGACAGCCGTTCCTTCTTCGCGCAGAACACCACGGCCGTTTTTTTGATCGTTCTCGCCGGATATTTCCTGGTCCACTTTTTCGAGCATACCCTCGCCCCGCATTTCCATTTCGGCGAAGAGCATCACCACGAGGAAATTTCCCACGCGCACGCCAGTTATGCCGCGCTTCTCGGCCTTGGCATTCACACCTTCTTCGATGGCGTGGCGATCGCTTCCGGCCTTCTGGTTTCGTCGTGGCTCGGCGGCGTGATATTCCTCGCCATTTTCCTGCACAAACTTCCCGAAGGTTTCACCGTGGCATCGCTGATGCTCGCGAGCGGCCGCAGCCGTCGCGCCGCATTCCTCTCCTCGGTGATTCTCGGCGGCACCACGCTCCTCGGCATGGCAGCCATGTTTTTCCTGCGCGGCAGTGTAGCCGACGCACTCCCGCTTTCGGCCGGAGTTACGCTCTACGTCGCCGCGTCCGACCTGATCCCCGAAGTCAACCGCGAGCCCGGTTTCGGCATGGCCATCCTGGTCTTTGCGGGCGTAGGAATCATGCTGGCCCTCAAAGCCATCTTCCACGTCTAAGTCACCTATAATCAATAATTTCCCAAAGCACATCCGCTCGCTCCCGATGCCCGCCCCAAGCAACTTTTTTGCCCCGTCAGGGTTTCCTATGAAGCACTCAGGTGAAACCTATGGCACACTCGCAGGCTCTGCAACTTTATGGCGCAGCAGGTGTTAGATACAATGTGGAGGCCATGACCAGGTCTGACGTCCAACTGATGCTGGACGTAAAGGCGGGGGACGAAGCGTCCTTCGATCTTCTCCTGCAGAAGTATCGCTCCCCACTCGTGAATTTTCTTTTCCGGATGGTGCGCGACCGTGCGACTGCGGAAGATCTGGCGCAGGAGGTTTTTCTTCGCGTCTATCGCGCTCGCGCTCAATATTCTCCCAGTGCCAAGTTCACCACCTGGCTGTTCCGCATCGCCACCAATCTGGCGCTGAATTCGGTTCGCGATAATCGCCACCGGCAGATGGACGTTTCGATCGACGTTCCCGCCGACGAAGACGAAGCGCCCATGCAGTTGCCTTCGCGCGACATGCGCATCGACGAACACATGGTTGAACGCGATCGCTCCGAATTCATCCGGAAAACGATTGCCGCGCTGCCCGAAAAGCAGCGCGTCGCCGTGTTGCTGCACAAGTACGAGGAAATGGATTACGCGGATATTGCGAAAATTTTGGATTGTTCGGAAAGCGCGCTCAAATCGCTTTTGTTCCGCGCCTACGAAACCCTGCGAGTGCAACTGGCCCCGCTCGTTTCCCAGCCGGTCGAGCATCGCGCAGGGGAGGGAAGACGGCCATGACCATGAAAAAGTGTGAAGACATCTCCAAACAGCTCATCGCCTATCTCGACCGCCGCGCCGATTCGGCCGACCGCGCCGAGATTGAAGCGCATCTGGCTTCGTGTGCCAGTTGCCATGCGCGCGCCGAAGAGTTTCGCGCCCTGTTTGGCGCGATGGAGCGCATTGAGACCATCGAACCTTCGGTCGGTTTTGACGCGCGGCTGCGCGAGCGCATCGCTGCCGAGGCAAAACCCGGCTGGTTGCACTGGCTCGTCCCGCAGCCCCGCCTGGCATTTGCCATGGCCCTGCTGCTTGCTCTGAGCGTCTGGATGGCCAAGCTTCCGCGCGACAATTCCGGCTCGATGACGGCCACCGCCGGAACCGAACAGCAGGATTTCGAAGCCATCAAGGATTTGGGCGTGCTCGAAAATTACGACGTCCTCAGCAAGTTCGATGCGCTGTCGGAAATCCCGGCCGATGCCGCTCCGGCAGACGAGCAACCCAAGCCCGTCGATCAGAACCTGAACCAGAACGTCGATCCAAACACGCAACAGCAGCCGGCGAACGAAGAGTAAGAACGCAATAAGCAGCGGCGCGAATGGCACGAGACGAAAGACCAACGGTGAAATGAATATGTTTCGCGGCACCACAATTTGCGCGATAGCGATCGCCCTGGCGATCGGGTTTTCGTCGCAGACTGCCCGGGCGCAACACCGCACAAGTCCTCCGCCTTCGCACCCCGCATCGCGGCCCTTCGTTCCGCCCCGTGCCGCGGCGCGTGCCCGTCAAAATGCCCGCGCGAACGCCGCAGCGCGCCAGGCCGCCCGCGCCAACACATTTCATCCGCCCGCTGGCGCTGGTTCGAATGCCGCGCAGTCCCGTCCCGGTCAGGCTCCCGCGCAGCAGCCTTCGTCGCAATTGCGCACACCCGCCAACGAGGCTACCGCGCAGGCCGCAGGCCAGCAGAACTCCCATGCGATGGAAAATCTTCCGCCGAAGTGGGCCGAAAACCTGCGCGATCGCTCGCCCGAAGAGCAGCAGCGCTTCATGCAGAACAACGCGCGCTTCAAGAGCTTGCCGCCCGAACAGCAACAACAGGTGCGCCAGAATCTTCAGAAGTGGAACAACCTGTCGCCCACCGAACGCAACGCCATTCGCGATCGCCAGGCCACCTGGGAACGCATGTCGCCCTCTCAGAAGCAGTACGTTCAGAAGACTCTCTTGCCGAAGTGGCAAGCCATGTCTCCCGGACGCAAGCAAGTCGTCACCGACCGTCTGCACACTCTGCAAGGCATGAGTCCCGCCGACCGCCAGGCAGCCCTCAACGATCCGAAATTCATGCAGGGACTGAACCCCGACGAGCAATCCGTGCTGCGCGGCCTGGATTCCGTCCGCAATCCGTAAGCTTCACCGCCGCGAAATTCCCAGCGATGCGCACCGCTCTGTTCCGATTCGGAACGCGCTCGCCCGCGTCTCAAACTTGCGAATGCAACCCTGAGTTTCAAAAAAATCGCCTCGCTGTTGACTGATACGAAACACAAAATCGCCTCGCAGGGAAGCCTGCATCTAGCCGTACGATGCGCGCTCCGTCGTGCCCACAACTAATTGTGGTTTCCCTCGCTTCACGCCACTAGAGAAATTTAAATTCCAAAACCGTTTCCCACAAGAAAGTTTCGTTTTCGCCCGAATACCCCTTGACATGTTTTCGTTCCCATCTACAATCGGGGACCAAAGTGGTAAGAAATGGCGCAAAGTGGTAGCAAGTGTTAAACAGTGGTGAGGCGGCCAGCGAGTGCACAGCACCTCCAACACTCTCGGCGGACAAACTTTAGATCTTCATGCTGCGCGGCAACTATCTCGGTACGGTCGACGAAAAGGGCAGAATGAAAATTCCTGCCGACTTTCTCGCCGAGCTGCGCAAAACAGGCACCAAGTTCTACGTCACCAGCGAGACCGGCGGCTTCGCCAAGATTTATCCCATGAAAGCCTGGGAAGAGATCGAAAAGAAGCTCGCCAAGGTTTCTTCGCACAACCGCGCCAAACAGAAATTCCTGGCGCGCGCGAATTATTACGGGCAGGTCGTCGAGGTGGACGGGCAAGGGCGCTTGCTGATTCCACCCGTGCTCAGGGAATCGGCCGAAATGAAAGGGGAAGTGGACGTCCAGGGCCAGCTCACCTATCTGGAAGTCTGGAACCACTCCCGATTCCTGGAACAGTTGAACCGTAATCCCATCACGGCGGAAGACGAAAAGGAACTGGAAGGTTTGGGAATTTAAGTTTTGACCGTACTGCATACGCCGGTCCTGCTGGACGAAGTTCTGGACTGGCTGCGAATTCGGCCCGACGGATTTTACGCCGATGCCACGGTCGGGACGGCCGGTCATACGCTGGAAATAGCCCGGCGGCTGACCACCGGACGCGTTTTAGGTTTGGATCGCGACCCGCAGGCGCTGGCGATTGCCCGGGAGCGGTTGGGGCCGCACGAGCGGCAGGTGACTCTGGTGCACGCGGAATTTTCACAGCTCGGCGAAGTGGCGGCGGCCAACAACTTCCCGCCGTTCGACGGAATCATCGCCGACCTGGGGATTTCGACTCTCGAATTGGACAGCCCTGAACGCGGATTTTCTTTCCGCTGGGCCGCCGATCTCGATATGAGGATGAATCCCGATAACCCGCTCACCGCGGACGAAATTGTGAATCAATGGTCGGAAAAAGAGCTGGCCAATCTCCTCTACAACAACGCCGAGGAGAGAGATTCCTTCAGAATCGCCAGGGCGATCGTGCGTGCGCGGCCCATCCGCGATACCGAACACCTGGCAACGGTTGTGGCAGGGGGCCGAAAAGCAAGGGGAAGGCAGAGACTGCATCCCGCGACAAAAACGTTTCTGGCGCTGCGGACAGCGGTGAATCGAGAAGAGGAGGAACTCGGGCAGTTTCTTTCGCGGACCCCTGCCACTTTAAATTCAGAAGGACGGTTGATCGTCCTCAGCTATCACTCCCTCGAAGACCGGGTGGTGAAGCATTCCTTTCAGCGCCTGGCTCGCTCCGGCGGGTTTCAGGTGCTGACCAAAAAAGTCATTCTTCCCGGCGACGCGGAAATCGCAAGCAATCCGCGCTCCCGGAGCGCCAAGATGCGCGTCCTTGAAAAGTCGGCGACGGCGGATAGCCAGGCGCCCCAGGTGCCGTGATGACCGAATATCTCACCGTAAAACGAATCGATAATTCCCGGCTGGTGCGCCCCGTCGCTCCCGCTCGCGTGAAAGACTACTGGCGCCGCGTGGCCGTTGGCTGCGCCATGGCTGCCTGCCTGCTCTTTTACGCCTGGCAACACTTTGAATGCATCAAGCTCCGCTATCAGGTCGCGCAGCTCGAAACCGCGCGCGCCGAATCCGCCGAGCTCAACGAGCGGCTTCACTTGCAGGTGGCGACCCTGGAATCGCCCGGCCGCGTGAACACCATTGCCGAACACGATCTCGGGCTCGACGTTCGCGCCCCCGGGGAACCGGCCGATTTCTCCGGCGCGCCGGAACCGGTGGTGGCGCAGGTGCGCACCGTCGCTCTTTCGCAACGCCAGTAGCTCGGCCCGATTTCAATTTCATCTGCATCGGATTTGAATCCGATCTCATTGCGGGCCGCGTTTTCCGGGTCCGGTTTGGCGGCGCCTTTTCGATGCGCCGCCGGCAAAGCGTTTTGTAAGCCAGGGCGGAATCCATGGAGCAGCGCAGCCCGCGTCTCCGCTGGTTGTTGATCTGGATCGTGGCGGTGGTTTGGATGGCGGCTGTCGTCGGCCGTCTGGGTTACCTCCAGCTTTTCTGCTATAGCGAGTATTTCGCCAAAGCCCAGCATCAGCAGCAGCGCACATACGAACTCAGTCCCACGCGCGGGCCGATCTACGACCGCAAAGGCCACGTGCTGGCCGAAAGCATTCCCATGGATTCGGTCTTCGCCGATCCCGCCGACATCGCCGATCCGGCCATGGTCGCGCGCCTGCTCTCCCGCGTGCTCGACATGCCCGCCCCCGATCTCGAACAGAAAATCAACGACGCCAGCAAACCCGTGCGCCTGGCGAAAAAACTCCCGCCCGAAACCGTCGATCGCATCACCAACATGAATTTGAAAGGCGTCTTCTTTCAGAAGGAAAATCGCCGCATTTATCCTCTCCACGAACTGGCCGCTCACGTCGTCGGCTACGTCGACACCGACGAAAAGGGAACCGGCGGCATCGAGCATTCCCTCGATAAGTGGATTCGCGGCAAGCCCGGTCGCGTCATGGTCATGTCCGACGGCAAACGCCGCTTCTACGATCCCCACGAAGCCGCCGCCGATCCCGGCGCTTCGGTCGTGCTCACCATCGACCAGACCCTGCAATACATAGCCGAAAAAGAACTCGCCGCCGGCATGCTGGAAAACCACGCCGCCAGCGGCGCCGTCGTGATTCAGGATCCCAACACCGGCAACCTGCTCGCCGTTGCCAACTACCCGGTCTTCGATCCGAACGATGCCGGAAAATTCTCCGACGACAAGCGCATGAACCGCGCCGTCACCGCCGCCTACGAGCCCGGCTCCACCTTCAAAATCGTCACCATGGCCGGAGCCCTCGAGCGCGGCCTCACCAATCCCAACGAACTCATCGACTGCCAGATGGGCAGCATCGTGGTCGCCGGACGCTTGATTCACGACCACAAGCCTTTCGGCGTGCTCAGCGTCACGGACGTGCTGGCCAATTCCAGCGACGTTGGCACCATCAAGGTCGCCCTGCGCATGGGCTCCGCCAACTTTTACAAAACAATTCGCGATTTCGGTTTCGGCCAGTTGACGAACATCGAGTTGCCCGCCGAAAACCGCGGCATGGTCCATCCGCTCGATAAATGGACGCCCAATTCCATCGGTTCCGTGGCCATCGGCCAGGAAGTCAGCGTCACGCCGGTTCAAATCATCTCGGCCATTTCCGCCATCGCCAACGGCGGCACACTGTACACGCCGCGCATCGTTCAGGAAATTCGTGGCGGCCCGGGCACTCCCTTGCCCGCGCGCGCCGAACCTCGTCAGGTCACCGACCAGAAAACCGCCGCCACGCTTCGTCAAATGATGGAAACCGTGATTCTGAAAGGCACCGGCAAGCCCGCGCATCTCGACGGTTACACCGCCGCCGGAAAATCCGGTACCGCGCAGAAAATCGACCCGGACACGAAACGCTACTCGCCCAATCAGTACGTCGCGTCCTTCGTCGGTTTCGCTCCCGTGAACACTCCCGCAATCACCATTCTCGTCATGTTCGATTCACCCGTGGGCCAGCACATGGGAGGCAACCTCGGCGGCCCGGTCTTCAAGCGCATTGCCGAACAGAGTCTTGCCTACCTCGAAGTGCCGCATGACGTCCCGCTGCCTTCCGACGTCGAAACCGCCGGCAACCGGATTTCGAAAGCGCCCGGCTCGCAATCGAACGCCCCGGCCACCGCCGAAGCGCAGAGCAACGCCAAACGAGAAGTGAAAGACCAGCAGCAATTCCAATCGGTCGCCGCAAAAACGGCCGCCGACGAATTTTCCAGCTCCGCCACCGTGCCGATCGAAAATGACGCGGTCGCTGTCCCGGACTTCGCCGGGCAGTCCCCGCGCGCCGTGATTGAAACCTGTTCGCGCCTCGGCATCGCTCCTTCGTTGATTGGCAATGGAGTTGCCCTCGAACAGACGCCGGACGCCGGCACGCGCGTCGTTCGCGGCAGCCAGGTGACCGTGCGGTTCGGACGGCCCACCGGACGCCTCGTGCCCACGTCCGCGCCGGGAGTTGCCAATTGACGTCGATGGTCGAAAGTGGGGATGAATTGCTTTCCAGTGCGAAACGAGCCCTGAAGGTTGATGCCAAGATGAATTTGCAGGAAGTTTTGCGCGGGATTCCCGGCGCGCGCGTTTCCTCGAGCCGCGCGGCCCAAATTCCGGTTGCCGCCCTCGCGTGCGACAGCCGATTAGTTCGGCCCGGTTCGCTCTTCTTTGCGCTCCCCGGCGCGAAAGCTGACGGCAATCAGTTCGTCGGGGCGGCGATCGATGCCGGCGCCATCGCCATTGCCAGTCCGTTGCCTCGTCCCGCCAATACGCCTGCGCCCGTCGAATGGATTGAGCTTCCACCGGGCACCGAGCGCCGCGCTCTGGCGCTCGCCGCCGCAAACTTCTACGGCCATCCTGCCGACGCCCTGAAACTGGTCGGCGTCACCGGCACCAACGGCAAGACCACCATCACCTTCATCATGGATTCGATCCTGCACGCCGCGGGTTTCACCACCGCTCGCATCGGCACCACCGGTTATCAGACTCCCGCTGGCGCGCGCAAAGCCAAAAACACCACTCCGGAATCGCTCGACTTGCAGGAAATGTTTGCCGAGCTTCGCGACGCCGGCGGCACCCACGCCGTCATGGAAGTAAGCTCCCACGCTCTCGCCATGGACCGCGTCTGGGGATGCCATTTCGCCGCCGCGATTTTCACCAACCTAACCCGCGACCATCTGAATTTTCACAAAACGTTCGAGGATTATTTCGCCGCCAAGAAAATTCTCTTCGAGGGCACCGGCAACGGCGCGCCCGACTGCGCCATTATCAATGCCGATGATCTCTACGCGCCGCGCCTCAAAGGCCTCGCCAAGCAAACGCTCACCTATGGCCTGGGCGATTCCGTCGATCTTTCGGCCAGAAAAATCTCGCTCAGCTTTTCGGGATTGGAATTCACGGCTCACACGCCCGCGGGAAAGTTCGACGTGCGCGCTCCTTTGGTGGGCCGCATCAACGTCTACAACATCCTCGCGGCCATCGGCGCGGCGCTCTCGCTCGATATTCCCATCGAGAAAATCGAGCAGGGCATTCGCACCCTCGAACAGGTTCCCGGCCGCTTTCAGCGCATCGACGAAGGGCAGCCGTTTCTCGTGGTCGTTGACTACGCCCACGCCGACGACGCGCTTCGCAACTTGATCTCGACCGCCCGCGAATTGAATCCCTCCGGCCGCATCATCACCTTGTTTGGCGCGGGCGGTGAACGCGACCGCTCAACTCGTCCTCCCATGGGCGAGGCGGCCGGGTCGCTCAGCAATCTGGTGATTCTTACCAGCGACAACCCGCGCACCGAAGATCCGCTGCGCATCATTAACGACCTGGTCGTCGGATTGCAAAAGGTGAATGCCAACTACCGCGTCGAACCGGACCGCGAAATCGCCATCGAAATGGCCATCGACGAAGCGCGCGCCGGAGACATTGTGCTGCTTGCCGGAAAAGGCCACGAGGATTACCAGATCACTCGCGCCGGCACCGAGCACTTTGACGATCGCGAGGTTGCTCGCAGGATTTTGCAGCGCAAAGGATATGCAGCGCGGCCATCGGGCAACTAGCCGTTGCGCGTGTAGCTGTCGATTGGGCTTTACCGTCGGGCGCTTTTGAAATCGAGCGTGCGCGTGACAAAGAGCTTTCGGGAGATCGACCATTGCGGTGGAGTGCTGGCCAAGTCGCTGAAGCTCTGGGTGTCCCGCTCCCGCACGGCCTTGCGCCCATGGCCAGGCTGGCCGGCGTCTCGATTGATTCTCGCACCGTCGAGCCGGGCCAACTGTTTATCGCTATCCACGGTCCGCGTCACGATGGACACGGTTTTGTGGCGTCCGCTCTCGAGCGCGGTGCGCCTGCGGCAATTGTGGCGCGAACTCGCCTTTCTGAGTTCAGCACCGAAATTGCAAGCAGGCTCTTCGTCGTCGATGACACGCTCGACGCCCTGCACCGCCTGGCAGCGCGGGCCTGCGAACTTTGGCGCGCGGCGAAATCGGGGCGGCGCATCGCCGGCGTTGCCGGATCCGTGGGTAAGACGACCACGAAAGAAATCCTCGCGGCGCTTTTGGGCGCGCGGTTCCGCGTTCTGAAAACGCAGGGGAACTTGAACAACGAATACGGGCTGCCGCTCACGCTCTTGCAACTGACCGATGACCATGATGCCGTCGTCGTCGAAATGGGCATGTCGCATCCCGGCGAGCTCGCGCGCTTGACGCGCATCGCGAGGCCCGACGTCGGCGTGATTACCAGGATCGCCGTCGAGCATTTGGAATTTTTTTCGTCGATCGACGAGATTGCCCTCGCGGAACGCGAGTTGATCGAGTTTTTGCCCTGGCCGAATGCCACCGCGATCTTGAACGCGGGCGACGAGCGCGTCGTCCAATTTGCGTCCGTCGCGCATGGTCCGGTGATTTGGTTTGGCGCGGACGGTATCGGCGCGGCTTCGGCCACGCCCTCGGTTGCCTTTCGCACCCAGAATATCGAGGAGCGCGGCATCGCCGGCTCCGCCTTTGATTTTGTATCGCCGCACGGAACTACGCGGCTGGATTTGCCATTGATCGGGAGGCATAACGTGATGAATGCGGTGGCGGCACTGGCGGCGGCAAGCGTTTGGGGCATTGGAGCGGCGGACGCCGGCATCGTTTTCCCCGAGCTTGTGCCCGCCGACAAGCGCGGCGAGGTTGTTCGCTTCGATCAGGGATTCACGGTCATCAACGACAGCTACAATTCCAGTCCCACGGCGCTCGACGCGCTCGCTCAGCTGCTCGCCAAAACTCCCGGCTACACGCGCCGCATTCTCGCCGCCGGAGAAATGCGCGAGCTTGGCGGCAGCTCGGCCGAATTGCATCGCGACTGCGGCACCGCGGCCGCTGCTTTGAATACCATCGACTGGATCATCGGTGTTCACGGCGACGCCGCCGAAATCGTCCGCGCCGCCGTCGCTGCCGGCTTCCCGAAAGACCGCGCCAAATTCTTCCTGAACTCCGAAGACGCCGGAAAATTCTTCGCCGATTTCGTCCAGTCCGGAGATCTGCTGCTGCTCAAAGGCTCGCGCGGCGTGAAGATGGAAAAGATCCTCGAAGCGATCGACGCATCGCATGCCCGCAGCGGCGAAAAGACGCCGGTCGCCGCCACAACCAAGCTCCCGGGATCTCGCTGAGATGCTCTATTACTTTTTTGTTTACGTTCTGCGCCCGCATTTCAGCCCGCTCAACGTGTTTCGTTACATCACCGTGCGCACCGCGGTCGCCAGCCTTACCGCTCTGCTGCTTTCGCTGCTTCTCGGTCCCTGGATGATCGACCGCCTCCGCAATTTGCAGGTGAAACAGTACATTCGCGAAGAGGGGCCCAAGGGCCACCAGAAAAAAGCGGGAACTCCGACCATGGGCGGCGTGTTGATCGTCGCTTCGATGATCATTCCCACGTTGCTCTGGGCCGATCTGCGCAACGCCTACGTTTTACTCGCCATGGGCGCTACCGTCTCCTTTGGCGCCATCGGATTCATCGACGACTACAACAAAGTCGTCCGCAAGCGAAACATGGGCCTCACGCCGCGCGGAAAGTTTTCTCTCCAGGTGCTCACCTGCGTGGTCGTCGGAATCGTCCTGCTGGTGCTGCAAACCCACGGCGCCTACTCCACGCAGTTGAGCGTTCCTTTTTTCAAGCGCCTTCATCCCGATCTCGTGATCGATTCCTTGCTCGGCGTGAAATACGTCTGGGCGCTCGCCTACGTCCCGCTGGTTTTGTTTTTAGTGTTGGTCATTGTGGGTTGCTCAAACGCCGTGAACTTGACCGACGGCCTCGACGGTCTCGCGATCGGCTGCGTCCTGGTTTCTTCGGTGGCCCTGACGATCCTCGCCTATGTGGCCAGTAACGCGAAATTCGCCGACTATCTCGACATTCAAAAAATTCCCGATGCCGGCGAAGTCGTCATCTTCTGCGGCTCGCTGGTCGGTGCGTCGCTCGGTTTCCTTTGGTACAACGCTCACCCGGCCGAGATGTTTATGGGAGACGTTGGCTCGCTCGCCCTCGGCGGCGCCATCGGCACGGTCGCCGTGATCATCAAGCAGGAATTCCTGTTGCTCTCGATTGGCGGCGTCTTCGTTCTCGAAGCGCTTTCCGTGATCATTCAAGTGGGCTCTTTCAAATTGACCGGCAAACGCGTTTTTCGCATGGCGCCGCTCCACCACCATTTCGAACTGATGGGCTGGAGCGAATCGAAAATTATCGTGCGCTTCTGGATTGTGGCGCTGGTGTTCGCGCTCTTTTCGTTGACGACTTTGAAATTGCGCTAAGCGGCGGAATACGCGCGCGGCCATGGGGGAATCATCGTTGAGGTTGGGATTCGATCTTTCGGGGAAACGAGTCTTAGTCGTCGGATTGGCGCGCACCGGCCTGGTCACTTCGCTTTTCAGCGCGGGCTACGGCGCTACCGTCACCGCCACCGATGCTCGCACCGAAACTGAATTGGGCGCAACCGCAACCCAACTCCGCGGCGCGGGAGTGAAACTCGAATGCGGCGCCATGAACCCCGCCACTTTTACGGAACAGGATTTGATCGTCGTCAGCCCCGGCGTCCCGGCCAACTTGCCCGAGCTCCAGCTCGCGCGCAAAAACAATATCCCGGTCTGGAGCGAAATCGAACTCGCCTGGCGTTTCCTCCGCGGCAAACTGATCGCCATTACCGGATCAAACGGCAAGACCACTACCACATCTCTCGTTGCTCACATCCTCAAGACCGCCGGCATCCCAACGCATGTCGGCGGCAACATCGGCACCCCGCTGCTTTCGCTCGTCGAGCGCTCTTCCGACACCGACGTCACCGTCGCCGAAGTCAGCAGCTTTCAGCTCGAAACGATCGAAGGCTTCCGCCCCGAAATCGGCGTTCTGCTCAATCTCACGCCCGACCACCTCGACCGGCACAACACCTTCGAGGAATACGCCGCCGCGAAAATGCGCATGTTCGAAAATCAAATCGAACGCGATATCGCCCTTTTGAACGCCGACGATCCGGAAATCACCAAACGCATGCCCGCCAGGCCGCGCGTTTTCTGGTTCAGCCGCAAAAAGCGCGTCGCTGCTGGAGCCTTTCTGCTCGGCGACTTCATCGTCTTCCGCAACGAAGGATTTGAGGTTGAACTCGTCCGCCGCGATCAGGTTCCGCTCCGCGGCGAGCACAACCTTGAAAACGTTCTCGCCGCATGCGCCGCCGCCTACCTTGCCGGAGCCACGCCCCAGGCCATCGCCGCCGGCGTCAAATCCTTTCAAGCCGTGGAACACCGCCTCGAATTTGTCGCGGAAATTGCCGGCGTCGAATATTTCAACGATTCGAAAGCCACCAACGTGGACGCCGCCGCCAAAGCCATCGAAGCCTTTCCCGGCCCCTTGCACGTCATCCTCGGCGGCAAAGACAAAGGCAGTCCCTACACCCCGATTCGCCAATTGCTCCGCGAACGCGCCGCCGAAGTTCTTCTCATTGGCGCCGCCGCCGAAAAAATCGCATCGGACCTCGCCGACCTCCCTGGCGCGGTTCCTGTCGTCCATGCCAACACCCTCGACCGCGCCGTCAAACTTGCCTTCGATCGCGCCAGGCCCGGCGACACCGTCTTGCTCGCCCCCGCCTGCTCGAGCTTCGACCAGTTCGAAAACTACGAACACCGCGGCCGCGTCTTCAAGCAATTGGTGGGTGAACTCGCCGCACAACACTCCGCCAGCGAAAACGCTGCGCCCTTGCCGGAAAAAGGATAACCATGCCCCGCAGCCTCCAACCCGACCGCAAGCTTTTCGGCGTCACCCTGGCGCTTTGCCTGATTGGCGCGGTCATGGTCTTCAGCGCTTCGGCGATGACCGCCAGCGAGCAGTTCGGCATGACCTATATCTTTTTGCTCCGCCAGCTTGTCTGTGTCGCTCTCGGGATTGCCGGCATGTTCTGGATGATGAACACCGACTACCGCAAACTGCGCCAGCCGAGCGTGATCTTCACCGGACTCGCCATCACCATCGTCCTGCTCGTCGCCGTCTTTTTTCTTGACCGCTCGCACTCCGTTCACCGCTGGATTCGCCTCGGTCCCCTTAGCCTGCAACCCTCGGAACTCGCCAAGCTCGTCGTTATCTTCTATCTCGCATGGTTTCTCGAAAATCGCCGCGCCCCGCGCAGCTTCGGCGTAAACGATCCTGTCCGCACGCTCCTCCCGGCGCTCGGCACCGTGATGATGATCGTTCTTCTCGTGCTCGAAGAGCCGGACATGGGCACCGCCTTCATGATCTGCCTCATCGCCTTCGCCATGCTCTGGGTTGCCGACCTTTCGATGCGCTACATGGGAGCAGCCGCGCTCGTCTCCCTGCCCGCCATTTACTTGCTCATCGTTCGCGTTCCCTACCGCCTCGAACGCGTAAAGACCTTCTTCGATCAGGGTTCTGACCCGCAGGGCCATGGATTTCAGCTCCTGCAATCCCTGATCGCCATCGGCTCCGGAGGCATGACCGGCGTCGGCCTGATGGAAAGCCGCCAAAAATTATTTTTTCTGCCCGAAGCGCACACCGATTTCATCTACGCCATCATCTGCGAAGAGTTCGGATTCATCGGCGCCGTGATCGTCCTCAGCCTGTTTGCCGTGTACGGCTGGCGCGGTTGCGTCGCCGCCATGAAAGCGCCCGATGACTTCGGCAAATTTCTCGGCCTCGGCATCACCACCATGGTCGTCGGCCAGGCCATGATCAACCTGAGCGTGGTGATGGGCTTGCTCCCCACCAAGGGCATTCCGCTGCCGTTCATCAGTTACGGCGGCTCGAGCCTTTTCGGAATGCTGCTGGCCACCGGCGTGCTCCTCAATATCAGCCAGCACGCGGAAGAGACGTAAACCGTGCGGCGTGAAGCATGCCCCGGGCGCGCGTGAGTCTGCCGTGACACAAAGCGCGGATAATTTCCCGCCGAAGCCTTTCACCGGGTCTTCGGCCAAATCGTTGCTAATCGCGGGCGGCGGCACCGGCGGCCACGTTTTTCCCGCCATCGCCGTTGCCAGAGAATGGCTCCGGCGCGAGCCGGAAGGAGTGCGAAACGTCGTGATGGTTGGCACCGAGCGCGGAATGGAGTCACGTCTGGTGCCCCAGGCGGGACTTCCGCTCGAAACCATCCGCGTGGCCGGACTGAAGGGCATGGGCGGCGCAAAACTCCTCTCGAACGCCGCCATGCTCCCCGCCGGACTTCTCGACTCCGAACGGATTCTGCGCAAACACAAATTCGGCGTCGCCTTCGGCGTTGGCGGCTACGCCTCGGGACCCATCATGCTCACCGCGCGGCTCCACGGCATTCCCGGTGTCGTCTTTGAACCAAACGTCGAGCCGGGATTCACCAACCGCGTCCTCGCTCGCATCGCAACACGGGTCGCCTGCGGTTTCGAAGAAACCGCCAAACGCTTCGGCGCAAAAGCAATCGTCACCGGCATTCCCGTTCGCCGCGAATTCTTCGATGTTCCACCGCGAAACGCCGCCGCCTTGCCCGACCACACCTTCAACATCCTCATCACTGGTGGCAGCCGCGGCGCGCTTCCCATCAATCGCGCGGTCATTGACTCGCTCGATTTGCTTTCCGCGCGAAAAAACCGCCTTTTCATCGTGCATCAAAGCGGCGAACGCGACTATAATGCTGTTCGCGTGGCGTATGCGCGACGCGAATTCCGAGCGGAGGTCGTGCCCTTCATCGAGAATATGGCGGAGCGTTTTGCCCAGGCCGATTTGATCGTTTGCCGGTCCGGGGCGATCACCGTGGCCGAAGTTTCCGCGGCCGGGCGTGCTGCCATCTTCATCCCGTTTGGAGCGGCCACCGACGCCCACCAGACGCGCAACGCCGAAGCGATGCAAAATGCCGGCGCCGCGCGCCTGCTGCCGCAAACCGAGCTCACTCCGGAGCGGCTGACCAACGAAATCTTTTCGCTGCTGGACCAGCCCAGTAGAACCGCCGAAATGGCTCAGAATGCGCGGAGGCTTGCCCGCCCTCGCGCTGTCGAAGATATCGTCAACTTGCTCGAAGGATCGGTGCGTCCATGACCGGCGCGTTTCGTAATTTCCAGCGCATCCACATGATCGGAATCGGCGGCAGCGGCATGAGCGGCATCGCCGAAGTCCTCCTCTCGAGCGGCTATGCGGTCTCCGGTTCAGACGCCAAACTTTCCGCCGTCACCGAACGCCTTTCGAAACTCGGCGCCAAAGTCTACGAAGGTCACAACGCTGCCAACGTCGAAGGCGCTCACGTCGTCGTCATCTCTTCCGCCGTTCAGCCCTCCAACGTCGAGCTCGTTGAAGCCAATAAACTGAAAATTCCGGTAATCCCCCGCGCCGAAATGCTCGCCGAGTTGATGCGCCTGAAATACGGCATTGCCGTCGCCGGAGCGCACGGGAAAACCACCACCACCTCCATGATCGCCGCGGTGCTCGATGCCGCCGGACTCGATCCCACCTTCGTCGTCGGCGGTCGCGTCAATCACGCCGGCTCCCATGCCGGCGTCGGCAAAAGCGAATACATCGTCGTCGAAGCGGACGAAAGCGACCGCTCGTTTTTGCTCCTCGCGCCGGTCATCGCCGTCGTCACCACCATCGACCGCGAACATCTTGACCAGTACAAGTCTCTCGAGGAAATCCAGGACGTCTTCGTCCAATTCGTCAATCGCGTTCCGTTCTACGGCGCCGTCGTTCTTTGCGTCGATGAGCCCAACGTGCAAGCCATTCTTCCGCGCGTCAAGCGTCCCGTAATCACCTACGGCACCTCCGCCCAAGCCGATCTGGTCATCAGTGACGTAAAGCTGCATGGCATCGCCAGCGAATTTCGCCTGAAATATCAGGGCGAAGATCTCGGCATTTTCCATTTGCCCTCGCCGCCGGGAATTCACAACGTCCGCAACGCCGCCGCCGCGGCCGCCGTGGCGCTGTCGCAAAGCGTTCCCGCCGACTTGATCCGCGCGGGCTTTGCCAAATTTTCCGGTGTCGGCCGCCGGTTCGAAATCAAAGGCGTTCATGCCGGTGTGACTCTCATCGACGACTACGGCCATCACCCCGCCGAAATTCGCGCCACTCTCGCCGCGGCGCGCGGCTGCGGATATAAGCGCTTGCTGGTTCTGTTTCAGCCGCACCGCTTCTCGCGCACCAAGCAACTGTGGAACGAATTCTGCAACTCCTTCAACGAAGCCGACATTCTCGTCGTGCTGGACGTCTACCCGGCCGGCGAAGCGCCCATCCCCGGCACCGGCGGCGAGCGCCTCTCCGAAGCCATCAGCTTTGCCGGGCACAAGCACGTCGTCTACGCCAATTCCCTCGAATCCGGCATGGAATTCATGGTCCGCGAGGCCCGCATGGGCGATGCCGTGCTCGCCATCGGCGCCGGCAACGTTAACCGCGTTCTCGATCCCATGGCCGCGCTGCTCGACGCCCGGTTTGCGGAGTCTCATGCGAATTAGCGACCGGCCCATCGCCGCCAAACTTCAGTCGCTCGACGTCGAGCTGGTCCCCGGCGTGTCGCTCGTCGAAAAAACCTATCTCGGCATCGGCGGCACAACCGACCAGTTGATCCTGCGGAATTTCGAAACGATTCCCGAGGTGGTCGCCCTGCTGAAAAATGACGCCATTCCGTACCGTTTTCTCGGCGGCGGTTCAAACGTCCTGGTCGATGACGGCGAACTTTCCTGGGTCGTCTTGCACTTGCCCACGTCGCAGCCGGGCATGCGCGTCGAGGGGAATGCTGCCTATGTGGACGCGGCGGCTGACCTCGGCGGCATGGTCACCTTCTGCGCCAAAAAAGATTTGGGCGGCATGGAGGGACTGATCGGCGTCCCCGGCAGCGTCGGCGGGGCCCTTCGCATGAACGCCGGAGCCTACGGCACGCAAATCGGCACGCACGTCCGGGAAGTCGAGCTCTACCGCGCGGCGACCGGGAAGATCGAAAAGCTCAAGGGCGACGACATTCGCTTCGATTATCGCCACACCTCGTTCGCGCCGGACGACATGATGCTTCGCGTCAAACTCGAGCTGCCGTCCAAGCCTTTCAAGGAAATTTTGGCCGGTATTCGCGTTTGCAACGAGAAGCGCCGCTCCAGCCAGCCTCTCAATCAGAAGAGCGCCGGCTGCATTTTTAAGAACCCTCCGGGCGGATCCGCCGGACGAATGATTGATGAGTTGGGATTAAAAGGGCATCATGTGGGCGACGCCACCGTGAGCGATCGCCACGCGAATTTTTTCGTCAACGCGGCCAACGCCAGCTGCGCCGACATGCTCAAGCTCATTGACGACGTGCGCGAGCGCGTTCGCCGGGCGTACGGAGTCGAACTCGAAAACGAAGTCATCGTGTGGAAAAATTGAAAGCCGCCAACATCGACGCCTATCCGCAGGAAGTTCTGGCCGACGAAGAGCCGAAGTATCTTCGCCGCCAGAAGCCGCTCGAAATCAAGCGGCGCAAATTCGGCAAGAAAGCCTGGAAGTCCTACGCCCGCTGGTCGGTCGTGGGCGCCGGCGTTCTTGCGGCGGCGGGAATCAGCTACATGCTCGGTCATTTTTTGCTCGCCTCCAAAGAAATGGCCCTCGAGCGCCCCGCTCAGATCAAGCTGGCCGGCGCGCATTACGTGCCCATGAGCAACATCCTCGAAATCTTTCGCGCGGACCGCAATCGCAGCGTCCTCCGCATCCCGCTCGACGAGCGCCGCCGGCAGATCGAATCGATTCCCTGGGTCGAGCAGGCCTCCGTGCTTCGCGCCCTGCCGAACCGCATCGAAGTGGAAATCACCGAGCGCACACCGATCGCTTTTCTCCGCGAGGGCGGCACTCTCGCCTTGATCGACGCCCACGGCGTGATTCTTGACCGCCCCTTGAAAGGTGACTTTCATTTTCCGGTCGTCACCGGCATTTCGCAGGATATGCCGCTCGAAGATCGCGAACAGCGCATGCGATTGTTCGCCGCATTCACGCAGCAAATCGAAAGCGCGCGCGCCGGCTCCATCGATCAGGTGAACGAGGTGAATCTCACCGAAGCGAAAGATGTCTGCGCCACCATCGCCGGATTGCAGGGCAACGCCCCCGTGGGAGCCGACTCTTCCGCGCAATGGACCGCCAATTCCGCTCCGTTGATCGTCCATTTTGGCGATACCGATTTTCGCGATCGTTATACCGCTCTGATTAGCGAGATCGGAAAATGGAACGCCGCGAAAGGTCTGCTGCATTCCGTCGACCTGCGCTTCGCCGGAGAAGCCGTCACCGTTCCCGAATCAAACGTGTACGCGCAGAACACAGACCCGGCTTCGCTTCCGAAGCCAACTTCGGATGTCGCGCCGGTTCATGCGGCCGTCGCCGCCAAGCCGTCGCACGCAGCAGCGGCTGCGAAGCATTCGCACGCGCCGGTTAAATCGTCGGCGAAGCATTCGCATTAAACGCGCCGCTCGTTAAAACGAGCGCGCTGCAAATGGGGAAGGAGAGTCGCTTTTGACGAAGAAGGAACGGCATATCGTCGCGCTGGACATTGGCAGCACCAAAACGTGCGCCCTGATCGGCGAACTCGATGACGACGGCGGCGTGAAGTTTGCCGCTCTCGGCGCGGCCGAATCCAAGGGTTGGCGCAAAGGCCAAATCGTCAACCTCGATCTCGCGGTCAGCTCGATTCGCCGCGCCGTCGAAGAGGCCGAATCCATCGTCAGCGTTCCTGTCGAATCCGCCTTGATCGGCGTCGCCGGCACCCACGTCCGCGGAGTGAACAGCCGCGGCGGAATCACCATGGGCACGCGCCCCCGCGACGTGCAGCGCGACGATGTTCGCCGCGCGATCGA
Organism: uncultured Acidobacteriota bacterium; assembly: GCA_963785585.1. Lineage (GTDB taxonomy): Bacteria > Acidobacteriota > Terriglobia > Acidiferrales > UBA7541 > Palsa-295. The sequence goes on along the minus strand of CAWAVW010000004.1, from coordinate 2,290,731 downwards.
AGCGGCTCGCGGCGTTACCCTTCCCGAAGATCGCGAAGTCCTTCATGTCTTGCCGCAGGAATTTTTCCTCGACGCGCACGACAATATCCGCGACGCCATCGGCATGGTCGGCCAGCGCCTCGAAGCCAACGTCCACATCGTCACCGCCTCCGGCTCGGCCACCCAGAATATCGTCACCGCCGTGAACCGCGCCGGCGTTCGCGTCGACGACACCGTTCTCGAACCGCTCGCCTCCGCGGAATCCTGCATGACCCAGGACGAACGCGAACTCGGCGCCTGTCTGCTCGATATTGGTGGCGGCACCACCGAACTGGTCGCCTTTGCCGGCGGCGTCGTTCGCCACACCGTGGCCATTCCGGTCGGCGGCGACCATTTCACCAACGATCTTGCCGTCGGCCTGCGCACTCCGATTCCGGAAGCCGAAAAAATCAAGCGCGAGCACGCTTGCGTGTTTCGTGCCATGCTGTCGCAGGATGACCCGATTGAAATCGCCAGCGTCGGCGATCGCCCGCCGCGCACCGTCTATGCCCGAATGCTCGCCGACATTGCCGAACCGCGCGCCCAGGAACTCTTGATGCTGGTTCGCGATGAACTCCGCCGCGGCGGCGTCGAATCGCAGATTCCCGCCGGTCTTGTCCTCACCGGCGGCGGCGCGCATCTGCGCGGCTTGTGCGAACTCGCCGAAAAAATATTCAATCTGCCGGTGCGCGTGGCCTCGCCGCGCGGTCTCGAAGGCATGAGCGAAGAAGTTTCCCAGCCGGAATATGCAACAGCCGTCGGCCTGATCCTCTACGGTGCGCGCACCCGGCGCACCGCCGGAGCTCGTCCCAATGGCTGGGTAGGAAAACTGAAGAGCATGTTTGCAGGGGCCTGATCAAGGACGAAATATATTCGCGGGACGAAAAAGACCGGAGGAAGCATGACGCCAAAAGAATCAGGCATTCGAGTCTCGTTTGCCGAAGAAACCCAGAACGGCGCAAAAATTAAAGTCATCGGAGTCGGCGGCGGCGGTTCGAACGCCGTCAACCGCATGATCCGCGCCAAAGTCGAAGGCGTGGAATTTATCGCTGCCAACACCGACCTGCAGGCCCTGAAGCTGTCGCAGGCCCCGGTGAAGTTGCAGCTCGGCGCCAAACTCACCAAAGGTCTCGGCGCCGGCGCCAATCCCGAAATCGGCCGCAAAGCCGCTCTCGAAGACACCGAAAAAATTCTCGAAGCTCTCGACGGCGCGGACATGGTTTTCGTCACCGGCGGTCTCGGCGGCGGCACCGGCAGCGGAGCCGCTCCGGTCGTCGCCAATCTTGCCAGTGAACTCGGCGCCCTCACCGTCGCCGTCGTCACCAAGCCTTTCGCATTTGAAGGCAAGCGCCGCATGGAGCAAGCCGAACAGGCTCTCGCCGAACTCGTCGGCTGCGTCGACACCGTCATCGTCATCCCCAACGAAAAACTGATGGAGTGCGTCGAGCCGGGCACCAGCTTCTTCGAAGCCTTCCGCATCGCCGACGATATTTTGCGCCAGGCCGTGCAGGGCATTTCGGACATCATCACCATTCCCGGCATCATCAACCGCGACTTTGCCGACGTCAAAACCATCATGTCCGGCCAGGGTTATGCCGTGATGGGCACCGCGGTCGCCACCGGTCCGAACCGTTCGGTCGAAGCCGCCACGCGCGCCATCAACAGCCCACTTCTCGAGGACAATTGCATCCAGGGTGCGCAGGGAATTTTGATCAACATCACCGGCTCGACCACTCTCAGCCTCCAGGAAGTTCACGAGGCCTCCTCCGTCATCCAGAAAGCCGCTCACGAAAACGCCAACATTATTTTCGGCGCGGTGATGGACGATGCCATGAAGGAGTCCGTCAAGATCACCGTCATCGCCGCCGGGTTCCGCGAAGTCGCCGGAAAGAAAACGACCTCGCGTCCTTCTTACGTTCCGAAAACATGGAAGGCCACGCGTGAGCAACCCGAAATCACAAACGTCGCGCCGCAGCAGACCAACGTCGTTCAGCAGGTCTCGCGCAACGTCAGCGAAGTCATGCACGACGTCCCAGCCGACGACCTGGACGTCCCCACATTCCTCCGCCGCCAGGCCCAAAAAGCCTAGCCGCCGCACACATCGGACGCAAAAAAAAAGGAGCGGCGCATGGGCCGCTCCTTTTTTTCGCTTGCCGGTCAAATTTTCGTTGCGCCTTCCGTCTTTCCGCCCGTATCGATAAAATCACTCGGGCAATGAATCCTCTCCGCATCCGCGAATCCGCGCTCGCCGAATTGCGCCGCCACGTCGCCGACTCGCCCCGTCAGGAAATCTGCGGTCTGCTCTCCGGCTCCACGGAAACCGTCACCCGGGTCCTCGCCTCCACAAACGCCGCCGCCGATCCGAAAACCTCGTATGAGATTGCGCCGCAGGAGTTATTCGCAAAGATGCGCGAGATTCGCAGCGCCGGAGAATCGCTGCTCGGCATCTACCACTCGCATCCCAACGGCCGCTCCGAGCCTTCCGAACGCGACCTTGCCGAAGCGAACTATCCGGATGTAGCGCACGTGATCGCGACGATCAACCTTTCGGGTGAAGTCGCGCTGAAAGCCTTCGTTATTCGCAATCAGTGTGCGGCGGAAATCCCAATCGAACGCGTCGATGGCTAGCCGACAACAGACGGCTAGCCGAAACCAGATACCTGCCCGAAAACAGATACTTACCCCGTAATCTTCAGCGCCACCGCCGTAATATCGTCCGTCCGCTTTCCGTTTTCGGAGTACGGCCGTATCTGCTCGAACAAATCATCCAGCGCCCCGTCGGCCGTTTTCGTGCGCGCGTGTTGCCAGATTTCACCCAGCACGTTCCACGCGATGTCCTCGCCGTTGTCGTTCTGCAGCTCGTGGATTCCGTCCGTCGCAAACAGGATCGCGTCGCCCTCGCGCAGCTTCATGCGGTAGGTGTTGTAGGTCACGTCGGAAAACATCCCCGACGGAATTCCGCCCTCGCCGATCGCGCAGCATCCCCCTCGCGACGCCATCAAAGGAAACGGCGCGCCCGCATTCGAAAACGCCAGATCGTGCGTTCGCGGATCGTAGTCCGCATACAGCGTGCAGCTGAACCGGTCCGGCACCGGACGCACCCGCAATCGTTTGTTCAGCAGGCCCAGCACCGTCGCCGGATCTTCGTCCGTCTTGTTCGTCCCCCGCATCGTGCCCATCACCAGCGCCGCGTACATCGCCGCCGTCAGCCCCTTGCCGACCACGTCCCCCAGGTAAATCCCCACGTGCCCGTTCGGCAGCAGGAAAAAATCCGCAAAGTCTCCGCCTACGTCGTTCAGCGGCGAAAACCGAAACGCCACCTCGAACCCGTTCCCCGTAAGTGTGCACTTCGGCAGCAGCGAAGCCTGGATCAGCAACGCTTCGGCGCGCGCCGCATCCATCGCTACGTCCGCGGGTTCCATGATCGGTGTGCTGTCGTTCACAGTCATCGGCAGTCGTCTCCCTTGGCCTCCAGACTCCTCGCACTCTGGATTCCAAATCGGCGAAACGCAACCAAACCCTGTAAACGGAGCAAACCACGGGGTGAGCATCAAAAACAGTCGAACCAAATCCGAAGCTGTGGTGTCCTAACGTGGAACTGATGTGTCTCTGTGAAACGCCGCCACTCCCGGCGTTCCTCTCATCCGCCTTCCCCAATCCCTACGAATTCGCGTGCGAATGCACCGCCGGCACTCGATTCGCTTCCTCGAGGCGCCCCGCATACAACGGGAACTGCGATGCCAGCGCGGCCACTTCCGCCCGAATCCGCGTCTCCACGCCCGCATCGCCCAGGCTCGCCAGAATTTCCGCGATCCATCCGGCGATCTTTTCCATTTCCGGTTCGCGCATCCCTCGCGTGGTCACCGCCGGCGTTCCCATCCGGATACCGCCCGCCTTCATCGGCGGCAGCGGATCAAACGGAATCGAATTCTTGTTGATGGTGATTCCCGCGCGATCAAACGCCGGCTGTGCCGCGCTTCCCGTCAATCCGCGCGAATGAATCTCCACCAGAAACACGTGATTGTCCGTGCCGCCGCTCACGATTCGGAATCCGCGCTTCGCGATTCCCGCCGCCAGCGCCCTTGCATTCGCCACCACCTGCTGCTGGTACGCGCGGAACTCCGGCTCGGCCGCCTCCTTCAGGCACACCGCCTTCGCCGCGATGATGTGCATCAGCGGTCCGCCCTGCGTGCCCGGAAACGCCGCGCGGTCCAGCTCTTTCGCAAATTTCTCGCGGCACAGCACCAGTCCGCCGCGCGGTCCGCGCAGCGTCTTGTGCGTTGTGGTGCTCACGAAATCGGCGTACGGCACCGGACTCGGATGCACGCCCGCGGCCACCAGTCCCGCGATGTGCGCCATATCGACGAAAAACAGCGCGCCCACCGCTTCCGCGGTTTTCGCCATCCGCGCGAAATCGATAATCCGCGAATACGCGCTCGCTCCCGCCACGATCATTTTCGGTTTGTGTTCGTGCGCCAGGCGATCCAGTTCGTCGTAATCGATCGTCTCCGATTCCTTCGACACGCCGTAGGGCACGAACTTGTACGTCTTCCCCGAAAAATTCAGCGGGTGCCCGTGCGTCAAATGCCCGCCATGCGCCAGATTCATTCCCAGTACCACGTCGCCCGGTTGCAGCGCCGTCATGTACACGGCCACATTCGCCTGCGTCCCCGAATGCGGCTGCACGTTCGCGTGCTCCGCGCCAAACAAAGCCTTCGCCCGATCGATCGCCAGTTGCTCGGCCACGTCCACAAATTCGCAGCCGCCGTAGTAGCGCTTCCCGGGATATCCCTCGGCGTATTTATTCGTCAGCACCGACCCGGCCGCTTCCATCACCGCCTCGGAGACGAAATTCTCCGACGGTATCAGCTCGATGCTCGTCGCTTGGCGGCGCAGTTCTTCGCGCAAAATCTCGGCGATCTGCGGGTCCACGTCGTCGAGCGATCGGCTCATGCGGGTCAAGGCGGCGGAGTGTACGGTCATTTCCTGGCACCTGGGGAAAGCGCCGGTCGCGCCGCCCACACCGCCGGCGCCGGAAATGCATCGTACCGGCAACTTTCTGTCGAGAATTGTGTTTGAAGTCAAAGAGAGTTTATCGGACGGCGAAAGGCTTTGCAAATCCCTCGCCGCGCATCCGATGTACGGAGGATTCGCCAATATGCGTCTCAAATCTCAGTGTTTAAGCCTGCTTCTCGCCGCGTCCGCCCTCGTCGCTCCCCTCGCGCTCACCGGCTGCGCGGAACATGCCACCGTCCGCGTCTACGACCCCTATTACGCCGACTACCACGTGTGGGATAACGGGGAAGTGGTGTACTACAACCGCTGGGTGGCCGAGACGCATCGGCCGTACGTGAAATACGAACGGCTGCGTCCCGAAGACCAGCGCGCCTACTGGACCTGGCGCCACGAGCATCGCTAGGCCGCTGCTTCCGGCATCGCCCGAAAATAAAAAACGCCGGAGCGGCTCGCGCTCCGGCGTTTTCATTTTCCGATCCGAAAGCCTTTCAAAAACTACTGCGGGTTCGTCGATCCCGTCGCGCCAGACACGATCGGTACATGCACCTTGTGCAGCAGCGTGTGCGGCCCGCCGTAAATAAATTCCAGCGCCAGATTCAATCCCGCCTGCGTCACCAGGTTGTAGTTGCCCATGCGGAACCCGTCCATCGGATCGTAGCGCTTGGGATACCACAGCAGCGCCGCCGCTTCCGTGCCCGCATACGGCGCCACAAACGACGGAATCGAAAACACGCGATGCCCGTCGTCGCCGCGCCGCGCCGTCACCACCGAGATCAACGCGTGCTCGGTGCGGTGCAGCACTCCGCTGCATTCGCAGCGATAGTACAGATTGTCTTCGTGGAAAATCTCCGATAGCCCGTACTTCGTCGTCTGCGTGATCAGGTTGATGCCAAAGTTGCTGGCCACGCGCTCGCCGTACGGTCCCGCCCCGCCGCCCCACTCCGGTGGCGTCGCCGGATTCTTGGCCTGCTGGATGCCCGCCGCGAGCGCCGATCCGATCAGCGGATACGGACCAAACGTATCGAACGCATAGCCGAGCAAACGATCGTGCGCCGTCGGTTTCGTGTAGGGCTGGCCGGGCATGGTGTGCCGCGCATGCGGAGACATCATGCTCGGGCCGCTGCCTTGCGTCGTCGTCTGCGTGGTGCTCGATTGCGTCGTGGACTGGGTCCCGCTGCCCGCGCCGCTTTGCGTCCCGTCGGCGGCGTCGTTCGCAACCGTGATGCCCGAAACCGCGCCTGCGTCCGTGCCGGAAACAACCGCATGCGCCACCACCGGTTCTGTGACGGCTGTCGAGACCGCCGCGGCCGGCGTTGTCTGAATGCTCGGCTCCGAAGCAGCGGTGGATTGCCCCTGGGCGGGCACTGCGGCGGCTACGCAAAATCCCGATAGCGCCAGCAATGCCGGAAATACTCGGCGAATCATCATTCCAATCTCTCCTTAATTTGGGGTAAAGCCCGCCAGTGGGGCGCCAGCAGAGCGAACAGCCTACACGTTTTTCCGCCTTTCTTCACGCGAAAAAGTGCCGTTCACACCGTCCGCTTACGTACAATCGGCGGCTCGCTCACCGGACTTTTTCCTTCCGCCCCGAATCGGCGCAGCCTCTAATCTCGCGTGCCGCCACCCTGCCCGATCTCCTCAATTCGCCTGTGCTCCCCGGTTCGCCTGACCTCGACCCAACCAACACGCCATTGCCCGGTGATATACTCCCGCCGTGAAAGCCGCGCCCCACATCTATCTGGGCACCTCGTCGTTCACCGCTCCGGGATGGGAGTCCGCGTTCTACCCGCCCGGAATGAAACCCCGCGAATACCTCACCTACTACGCCGGGCATTTCGATTCCGTGGAAGTCGACAGCACGTTTTACCGTTGTCCCTCGCCACAAACGGTCACCGGATGGGCGGCAAAAACTCCCGCGAAATTCGTATTCGCCGTAAAGGTGCCGCAAACCATCACGCACGAAAAAGTTCTCGTCGATTGCCAGCCGGAGCTGGGCGAATTTGTCCGCGTGATGTCCCTTCTCGGCGACAAGCTCGGCCCGATGGTGTTTCAGTTTCCCTACTTCAATAAGACCGTCTTCCAATCGCCGTCGGAATTCCTCGCGCGGCTGAAACCGTTCCTGAAAAAACTCCCGCGCGAGAAGATGTTCGCCGTCGAAGTTCGCAACAAAAATATCCTCACCGTGGAACTCGCGGACATGCTCCGCGAGCGCGGCGTCGCCCTCGTTCTCCAGGACCAGCTCTGGATGCCGGGCTATGACGAGCTCGAGGCAAAATTCGATCCCATCACCGCCCCCTGGACGTACATCCGCTGGCTCGGCGATCGCAAGGGCATCGAGAAACTCGCCACCACGTGGGAAAAAACCGTCGTCGATCGCACCGCGGCGATCGATCACTGGGTGGACATCTGCTCCAGGATTCAAAAGCGCGGCGTTACCATTTATGCCTACGCGAACAATCACTACGGCGGTTACGCCCCGGCAACCCTCGAATCGTTTCTGAATGCCTGGAAGAAGAAAAAGCTCCCGCCGATCGACCTGCCCGCCAAGCCCTCAAAGATCAAAGCGTCCCTGTTCGACGAATAGCGTCCGGTTAACCGCGTTCGATGCACCGCCCGCGCCTTCACCCTCGCCCCGCCAGATGGGTCGCCTTTTCACTTCCGAATCCACACTCCACTTCTTCGCGCCGGCATCATCCGTCCATCCGTTCGACCCACTTTGCGCGAAACGCTGGCGCCGCGAACGGATCGGCAAAATACTGAGTCTCGCGGACGACTTTGTCGCCCCGGAACTCCATGATGCTCACCGTGTACGACGGCTTGCCGTCATACGTCAGGATGAATTCCGTAACCCAAAGATCCCCGCTGCCGATGATTCGCCGGATCGAAAACCGTTTGTTGCTCGGCTGACCGGCGCGCTGGTTCTGGATGTTCGACCGGCCTCGGGTTCGCTCGCCCGACTGCGGATATTCCAGCACCGCGTCTTCGTGGTAGATCAGGTGCTCCGCTGCAAAATCGTTGGCATCGGACGCGGCCCAATGCCGATCGAGCGCGGCGCGAATTTCTTCGTCCGGCATGGGCGGCTCCTGCATGGGAATTAGGTTTGCGGCAGGCTGAGCGGCGCGGGGATGTCGATTTCGGCCATGCCGTTCGACGCGATTTGCCGTCGAATCTCGCGGAGATGCTCGCTGGCGAAGCCGTGCGGTTTCAGCGCTTCGAGAAGCTTGGCGCGCGGCGCGGGGGCGAGCGGTGCGCCGTCGCCTCGGTTGATGGAGTAGCCGCCGTGGTCGAGCCTGATCAGGTATTTCATGGGACGCGCATTCTGCGCCTTTTCGCCCGAAAACTCAATTACCCAGTTTTCGCCTCCTGGCCGCACCTTGGCATCGCTTCCCGCACGGCATCTACCTCTCGAAAATTCGAGGCACTTCGCGAAGAGGCTATCAGGCGCTCCGATCCCAGTCTGTCTCGGGTAGGGCACAGGCGGTTTCCGGTATCAAGCCGTTGGGCAGTACGTTGCCTGGTTTGCCGGCCAACAAGATAAATCCGAAGCTCCTTTCGATTGTACCTTGACATCTATGTACTACTATGCTATCGTTAGTCGGACTAATAGCGAAGCCTGAAGAGAGGGCGGCATGCTCGGCAGCGGCCAATCGGGACGGCTCGAACGACCCTCGCCGCAGCCTTATCCGGCCCCGCCCTACGCGAATCCGCGTAGCCTCCCGGAAATTCCCGCGAAGCTTCGAAGTTCGAATCGGCATACTCCGCGATCAGAAAACTCCGTAACTCGCTCAAAACGCTCACCCGAACTCATTTCTAATCGAAACGAATTCGCGTTCCTCTTCGCACTCTCCGTGAACTCCGTGCGCCTTCCCTCCGTGTCCTCTGTGTTTCAATCTTTTGATTTTGCCGTCCGCCGCTCGCCGGCCACGCGCATCCGTACCCCCCGCAAATCCGCATGGTTAATCGCCGCAGAAATCCCTTCGAAAATATTAGAATTCAACGTAAACACTAGAAAACAAAGGACGGAGCAATTTCTAATCGCAAATCTTTTTGCGATTAGAATCTCCCGCCGGCCTCGCGGATTGACTTCGCGGGAGCCATCCCCTAACGTTGAAGGGATTTTTGCGTCGCTTCGGACAATCCGAATCGCGCTTGCATCCCGAAACTTAGAGAGAATCCTCGAAAATGGCGGAACAGAAACTACCTACGCGGGCGGAAGACTTTTCAGAGTGGTACAACCAACTCGTGCTCAAGGCCGAACTGGCGGACTACGCCCCGGTGCGCGGCTGCATGATCGTGCGCCCATACGGCTGGGCGCTGTGGGAGAACATCACGGCGGCGCTCGACTCGCGCTTCAAGGCGACCGGCCATGTGAACGCCGCGTTTCCGCTGCTGATTCCGCGCAGCTTTATCGACAAGGAAAAATCGCACGTCGCGGGATTTTCGCCCGAGCTGGCTGTCGTGACCCACGGCGGCGGCGAAGAACTCGAGGAGCCGCTGGTCATTCGTCCGACATCGGAAACGATTATCGGACACGCCTATTCCAAGTGGATTCAGAGCTACCGCGATTTGCCCGTACTCATCAACCAGTGGAACAGCGTGGTGCGTTGGGAGCTGCGCACGAAATTGTTTTTGCGCACCCTCGAGTTTTACTGGCAGGAAGGGCACACCGCGCACGCCACGTTTGAAGAAGCCGAGTTCGAGACCCGCCAGATGTTGGACATCTATACCGATTTCGCCATGAACGAAGCGGCGGTGCCGGTGATTCCGGGGCGGAAGTCCGAGTCCGAGCGGTTCGCAGGCGCCGATCAAACCTACTCGATCGAAGCGATGATGGGCGATGGCAAAGCGCTCCAGTCCGGCACTTCGCACAACCTGGGACAGAACTTCGCCAAGGCTTTTGAAATTCGTTACCTCGACAAGACCGGCGGGCTGCAGCATTGCTGGACGACGTCCTGGGGACTTTCGACGCGATTTATCGGCGCGATGATCATGGTTCACGGCGACGATCAGGGATTGATCCTTCCGCCGCGCCTCGCCCCGTACCAGTTGGTGATTGTGCCGATCTTCAAGAGCGACGAGGAAAAGGCCAGTGTGATGGAGTGCGCACAGCGCCTGCGCAAGGAACTGGTCGCGGCGGGCATTCGCGTGAAGATGGACGAGCGCGAAGGGCAGAGCCCGGGATTCAAATTCAACGACTGGGAAATGCGCGGAGTGCCGCTGCGTTTGGAGCTCGGTCCGAAAGACGTGGCCAAGGGTTCCGTGGTGCTGGCGCGCAGGGACCGTCCCGGGCGAGAAGGGAAGACGTTCGTCGATCAGGCGGGTCTGGCGGCGGTTGTCGCGCAGACGCTCGTGGAAATTCAGCAGGCGCTGTTCGATCGCGCGCTCGCGTTCCGCAAGGCGAATACGCACGAGCCGGCGGATTACGCCGAGTTTAAGCAGGCGGTCGAGAAGGGATTCGCGTTTTCCTGGTGGTGCGGCAGCGCCGCGTGCGAAGCGTCCATCAAGGAAGAAACCAAGGCGACCATGCGATGCATTCCGCTCGAGCAGCCGGGCGGCAGCGGCGTGTGCGTCCACTGCGGCAAGCCGGCGAACGAGAAAGCGATCTTCGCCAAGGCATATTAGGAGAACCCAGACGACGCGAATTCCAACCAGGTAAACGCCAGCGACCTGCGGCCCTAGTTCGTGGTACTCGAAAACGCCGGTTCAGGTTACTTATTCACAACACACGCTTTAACCCGCCCTTCCGGCGCTTCTCCCGAATGCTAAAATTTGCTCTAGTCCGGCATTGATAGCGTTGGAGGCATCGTATCGTGGTTTCCAGACCCCATCGGGATTCGCAGCGCGGCGGTTCGAAAATTAGTTTTCTGGTAACGATCGTCGTTTTACTGGCGATCGGGTTTGCCATGTTCAAGATCGCGCCTCCGTACATGGACAAATTTCAACTGCAGGATGAGTTGAATAGCGAAGTCCATCACGCTATGGCCAACCGCTCCAGCCAGGCCGACATTCAAGCCAACATCATGAAGTATGTGAAGGAACACGACCTGCCGATCACTCCCAATGACGTGCAGGTGATCACCGCGCCGACTTCCACGACGATTAACGTCCATTACATCGTGCCCGTCGATTTGAAGGTGACCGAGCACGATTTCGAATTCACGCTCACGGCAAACAGCCAAGCGTATTAACCGGCCAATCTTATATAGTGAGTGGGCAGCGAGGCCTTCACTGCATGAGGTGCGCTTGCGTGGCCGCCCGCGCGGTTGCGGGTCAACGTTCGGTGCGGATGTACGTCTAACAGTAGGACATCCTTTGCGCTTTGGGAGCTTTTGAGTGCGGATTCGCCTCGCCCCTGGGTTTTGGACCTCGAAGATTGGCCTCGCCATCCTTGCGACGGGACTGTTCCTATTTCTGCTGTTCGCCTCGGTTTTTGCCTACTACTACATCCAGTTTGGAAAGCTGATTGACCAGCAATTGACCGGGCAGATCTACCAGAACACATCGCGAGTATTTTCCGCGCCCGGGCATTTGTTCACCGGCGAGACGCTGCGGGCGAACGAACTGGCTTCGTATCTGCTCCGCGCGGGATACCAGGAAGCCCCGGTGGAAGGCGCGCCGGGTGAGTTCAAGGTAACCGGATCGACGGTCGAGATCCGGCCGGGCGCGCCGTCCTATTTCCATGGTGGAAACGCAGTGAAGGTGGAGTTTTCAGCCGGAAAGATCGCCCGAATCGTTCAGATTCCCGATGGAACGCCGCGCGATTTCGTGGACATCGAGCCGGAGCTGGTGACGAGCCTGTTCGACAGCTCGCGGGAGAAGCGGCGAATTGTGCGCTTTGACGATTTACCGAAGGTGATGGTGGACGCCTTGTTGGCCGCGGAGGACAAGCGTTTCTTCGAGCACGGCGGACTGGATATTGTGCGCGTATTCGGCGCGGCCTGGGCGGATTTGCGGCGCGGGCAAAAGGCCCAGGGGGCCAGCACGCTCGATATGCAGGTGGCGCGCAGCTTTTTCTTCGACAACAAGCGCGACTGGAAGCGAAAGCTGAAAGAAATCCTAATGGCGATCGAGATCGACCAGCGGTTCAGCAAGCAGCAAATTTTCGAAATGTACGCGAACGAAATTTACATCGGCAATCGCGGCAGTTTTGCAATTCGCGGATTCGGCGAGGCGGCGCCGGCGTATTTCGGCAAGGATGTGCGGGATTTGTCGCTCGGCGAAGCGGCGTTCCTGGCGGGAATTATTCGCGCGCCGAACCGCTACGCGGCCTCGGAGCGGCATCCGGAGCGGGCCGAGGAAGCGCGGGACCGCGTGCTGGCGCAGATGGTGGATGACGGCTACGTAACCGAGGACGCGGCCGACGCGGCGAAAAAGCAGAAGCTTCATTTTGTGAATGGCGGAGTGAGCAGCACTTCGGCGCCGTACTTTGTGGACATGGTGAAGGACCACCTGCTCGAGCATTATTCGGAAACCGATCTGGAGACGCAGAGCTTCCGGATTTACACCTCGCTCGATCCGGATTTGCAGAAGGCTGCGGAACTGGCGGTGCAGGCGGGCGCGGTCAATGTGGATAAGCTGCTGGCGAAAAAATATGCGGCGTGGAAGAAAAAGGGCGAAGTGGTGCCGCCGGTGCAGATTGCGCTGATCGCCATGGACCCTGCAACGGGAGAAATTCGCGCCCTGGTGGGCGGCCGGAATTACGGCGAGAGCCAGTTGAATCACGCTCTCGCGAGGCGGCAGCCGGGGTCGGTGTTCAAGCCGTTTGTGTACGCAGCGGCGTTTGACAACGCGACCAAGGGATTGACGCCGGTGGTGACGGCATCAACAACGGTCGATGATGTGCCGACGACGTTTGAATTCGACGGCAAGGAATACACGCCGGACAATTACGGCGAGGAATTTTACGGCACGGTCACCGTGCGTGATGCGCTGATGCATTCGTTGAACGTGGCGACGGTGAAAGTGGCGGAAATGATCGGGTACCGACGCGTGGTGGATCTGGCGCGGCAGATGGGACTGGGCAACAACATTCAGGCGACCCCGGCGGTGGCGTTGGGCGCGTATGAGATGACTCCGGTGGATGTGGCGGCGGGGTATACGGCGTTTGCAACGAACGGCACGCGGGCCGAACCACTCTTTTTGCGCAGCGTGATCGCGGCGGATGGTTCAGTGGAGGAAACGACCGGACCGCGCACGCGAGCCGTGCTCGATCCGCGGGTCGCGTATCTGACGACCAGTCTGATGGAAGACGTCATCAACAAAGGCACCGGCGCGAGCGTGCGGTCGCTGGGATTCACTGCGGTGGCGGCGGGAAAAACGGGCACGTCGAGAGACGGATGGTTCGCGGGCTTCACTTCGAATTTGTTGTGCGTGATATGGGTTGGATTTGACGACAACCGCGACCTGGGACTCGCCGGCGGAACGGCAGCGGCGCCGATCTGGGCGGACTTCATGAAGCGCGCGGTGGCGCTGCCGGAATATCACAATACGCAAGATTTTCAGGTTCCGGACGGAGTGCTGCAAGAGACGATCGATCCGCAGAGCGGTCAACTGGCGACTGCATCGTGTCCGCAGACGGCGCAGGAATATTTCGTTTCCGGCAGCGAGCCCACACAGCTGTGCGAATTGCACGGCGGGCATTCGGCGTCGGCCAATCCGGCGACGTGGCTGGGGCATTTGTTCGGGAAGGGAAATGATGGGACGCCGGCCGCGCAGCCGGGAAATGCGCAGGCGAAACCCGGCGGAAATCAGGCTCCGGCGACGAATCCGGATGGCAGCGCGGCGACGCCGCCGGCCGAAAAGAAAAAAGGACTTCTGGACAAGGTTTTTGGTATCTTTGGGTCAAGTAAGAAGCCTGCGGACCCGCCCAAAACGACGCCTCCGCAGTAGTCACGCGCAGTAAAGGGGTTCGCCATGACCCGAGCGACGCTTGTTCTGATTTCCGCCGTCCTGGTAAGTTTTTCATCTGCCTCCGCTGGAAATTCCGATTCCACTCATGCGAAGAAGGTGCAGCAAGCGTCGGTAAAGAACGCTGCTGCCACTCCTGCCCCGACGTCGCTTACCGATCCGGCCGCGATGTCTCCGCGGCAGTTGGCGGAGCTGCGCGCCGACATTCAGATGGCGCGTAAGGATTACGCGGCGGCGGCGGAGGCGTACCAGAAACTGATTCTCGCCGAACCGAAGAATGCCGAACTGTGGAACAAGACCGGCGTGGCGTATCAGGAGCTGGACGATCTTTTCAAGGCGGAGCATTTCTACAAGCGGGCGATGAAGCTCGACAAGAATTTTGCCAGCGCGGTAAACAACTTCGGAACCGTGGAATACACGCGAAAGCGGTACAACAAAGCGATCACCGCCTATAAGAAAGCGCTGACGATGGGCACGGAATCGGCGACGATTTACGGGAATCTGGGTTATGCGTATTTCGCGAACAAGGAATTTCCCGAAGCGATGGATTCGTTTGCCGCGGCGCTGCGAATCGATCCGGCGATCTTTGACCGCAAAGGCGCCGGCGGCACGACCATCCAACAGCGAAGCACCACCGATCCCGGGCTGTTCTACTATTTCGTGGCGAAGTCGTTCGCCCAGACCGGAGACGCGATCCATGCGGCGCACTACTTGAAGCTGGCGCGCGACGATGGATACGAGAACTTCATGCAGGCGCAGACCGATCCGGCGTTTGCGAAGGTAATCAAAGACCCGACCGTGCAGGAAGTGCTGCAGGTGCCGCCGAGCTACGCGGGATCTTCGAAGAAACAATTCCAGAACTAAGAGTTCGCGCTCGCACGCCGCCAAGACCGTGTGCGGGGTGGACGCCTGATTTGCCGTAACGCGTTCCGCTTTGGCGCTCGCAACTTGCTATACTAGCGGTTGGAATGAACATTCAGTCATGGCGCGGGTTTTTTGCTCTACTGTTGGCCGCGCTCGGATTTACTCTCGCCGCTTCCATTGTTTCAGCCGACGCACCTGCAACACCCCCGGACACTTCTGCTTCGTCCTCCCGCGTCGTTGAACTTCACATTGATGGCGAAATCGAGCCGGTGCTGGCCGAGTACGTGGTGGACGGGATCAGCCGCGCGAATGCCGATCATGCCAGCGCGATTCTAATCACCATCAACACACCGGGTGGCCTCGATTCGTCGATGAGGGCGATTATCCAGTCGATCCTTACGTCGAGTGCGCCGGTGATCGCCTACGTGCATCCGACGGGTTCGCGGGCGGCTTCGGCGGGATTTTTTATTTTGATGTCGGCGGATGTTGCGGCCATGTCCCCGGGCACCGAGACGGGCGCGGCATCGCCGCTGCTGGAAATCGGCGGGTCGCCGGTGAAAGTGGACGACACCCTGAGCCGAAAAATTATGAATGACGCGACAGCCTACCTGCGCAGCTATATGAGCAAGCGCGGGCGCAATGTGGAGTTGGGCGCGACGGCGGTGACCGATGCCAAGGCGTTCAGTGATTCCGAGGCGTTGGCCGGAAAGTTGATCGAGTATGTGGCTCCGTCGAAAGAGGATTTGCTGGCGAAGCTGGACGGGCGAACCATCACCCGGTTTGACGGCACGTCGGCGCAACTGCATTTCGCGCGCGCCGTGCTGGTGCCGTCCGAGATGACCGGGCGGCAGAAGTTTCTCACGCGCATCGTACAGCCCGATGCGTTTTTCATTTTGCTGATTCTGGGCGTCCTCGGTTTGTATGTGGAATTCACGCATCCGGGAGTTTTCGCGCCCGGGGTTTTTGGCGCGATTGCGCTGGTGCTGGCGCTGTACGCGATGCACTTGTTGCCGGTGAGCTTCGCCGGCGTGGTGCTGATCGGCGTGGCTTTTGCGCTTTTCGTGCTCGAGGCGAAATTCCCGACGCACGGCGTGTTGGGCGTGGGCGGAGTGTTGGCGATGATTCTGGGCGCCCTGTTTCTGGTGCGATCGCCGCTGACCGGGATGGGAGTGAGCTTGTTTACGGCACTGTGCGTGGCGATTCCGTTTGCGGTGATTGTCATCGTGCTGATGCGCCTCGTGCTGCGGTCGCGTTCGTGGAAAGTGGCGACGGGCAAGGAAGAATTGATCGGCGAAATCGGGGAAGTGCGCGAAACCGTGGGTTCGAGTGAGTCGTTCGGCTCGGTCTTTGTTCACGGAGAGTTGTGGCGCGCGGCGGCAGGGATCGGGGAATCGATACCGGCGGGTGCGCGGGTGCGCGTAAAAAAAGTGAAAGGTTTGACGCTCGAAGTGGAACCGGTGGACCAGCGCGCTTGAGCGCGCGTTTCTCAAACGGATTTTCTGGAAGGAGCTGAATATGGAATTGTTTCCGATCGGGATTGGCATCATTGCGGTGATTTTTCTGTTTTGGCTGGTGAACTCCGTCTATGTGATTAAGGAATGGGAACGCGGAGTGGTGCTGCGACTCGGACGGATGCTGCCCGAAGCGAAGGGCGCGGGATTGCAGCTCGTATTTTTCCCGATCGACAAGCTGACGCGGATTTCCCTGCGCATTGAGACGCTGGATGTGCCGCCGCAGGACGTGATTACGCGCGATAACGTCTCGGTGAAAGTGAACGCGGTGTGCTACTTCCGCGTCGTGGATGCAAACCTGGCGCTGTCCCAGGTGCAGAATTATTTATACGCGACATCGCAATTGGCGCAGACCACGCTGCGGAGTTTGGTGGGGCAGTTCGAGCTGGACTCGATTCTGTCGGAGCGCGAAAAGGTTAACGCCAAGCTGCAACAAATCCTTGACCAGGATACCGAGCCCTGGGGTATCAAGGTAACGAAGGTGGAAGTAAAACAAGTGGATATTCCGGAGAATATGCAGCGCGCCATCGCGCGGCAGGCCGAGGCGGAACGCGAACGGCGCGCCAAGATTATTCACGCCGAGGGCGAGTTTGAAGCTTCGACCAAACTGGCCGAAGCGGCCGAAGTGCTGGAAAAGCAGCCCGCTTCGATTCAACTGCGCTACCTGCAGACGCTGACGGAAATTGGCGTGGAGAAGAACACGACGATTGTGTTTCCGCTGCCGATCGATTTGATTTCGCAGTGGGTGAAGGCGCTGGGCAGCAAGTCGTAAATCAGAGGGACGTCGAGAGACGAAGCGAGCGCGAAGAACCGGAATGGCCAGAGGCGGAAAGGGCGGCGACAGGGTACTGGAGAGCAGACATCTGGTGGGCCTGTTTTTGGGCGTGGTGCTGCTGTGCGGAGTTTTCTTTACGCTCGGCTATGTGATGGGCAAGACGCAATTCGACGCGGTGCATGCCGCGTCCGCCACCAATTCCAAGCAGCCCGCGAATGTAGTGCCGACGCCGCCCACCAAAGGCAAGGGCGCAACGTCTGCCGCGCCGGGCTCCGATCCCGCCTGGGACAGCTACGATCCGACGAAAAAGAATAACGACGAACACATAGAACCGGCACCGAAGGCTGTTCCAGGTCCGGCGGCTCCGACCGCGGCGAATTCGAAGCCCACCCCTTCTCCGAGTGTGACGAAGCAAGCGGCGCCGCCTGCGAAACAGGCAGGGAAGTATGCTCCTCCGGCGATGTCGAAGAGCGCGATTGTGCTGCAAGTGGCTGCGGTGACGCAGCAGCGCGATGCGCTGGAAGTGGCGGATGAGCTGCAGCGAAAAAAGTTTCCCGCGTTTATCACCACGCCGACGACGGATAACTTTTACCGAGTTCAGATCGGGCCGTATGCGGACATGGCCGCCGCGCAAGCGGCGATGCGCGCCCTCGAACAGGCCGGGTTCAAGGTTATAATCAAACGGTAGATGAATCTTCCTCGTTACGCGCGAGTCCTGCTCGCCGTTGGTAGCGGCGCGGCACTCGGATTCTCTTTCCCTAATTACAATGTGTGGCCGCTGGCGTGGGTTGCGCTCGGCATGCTGGTGCTGGCATCGAGCGGCGCGAAACTGAAAGAGGCGCCGCTGTACGGATTCCTGCACGGACAGATTTTCTATCCGGTTTGCCTGCCGTGGGTGGATACGGTGATGCGGCAGTACGGAAATATCGATCCGCTGATTTCGGCGGCGTTCGTGGGGCTGATCGGATTTATCGGCGGATTGATTTGCACGATGTTTTCGACGGGCGTGGCGCTCGCGTCCCGCAAGAGCAAACTGCTGGGATGCGTGCTGGCTCCGTTTTTGTGGACGGCCCTCGAATATTTCCGGACGAACATTCCGATCATTGGGTCGTCGTGGGATTTGTCCGGGTATCCGGTGACGCGAAATCTGGCGTTTTTGCAATTTACGTCGGTGACCGGAATTTACGGGCTGTGTTTTCTGATCGCCGCGTATGGATCGCTGGTGGCGTGCGCGGTGATGGAGCGATCGAAGAAAGTTTGGCGGATTACGGCGCTGGCGACCGCGGCGTTGGTTTTGATTGGCTGGGTGGGGCCGCATCTGCTGCCGGCGGCGGCGCCTCGGTATGTGGCGCATCTGGTACAGACCAATTTTCCGCAGTCGGAAAGTTATCCGTCGGATTGGATGACGATTCACGCGGGCGATATGGCCCAGCTTGCGGAGATTAGTATTGCGGCGGCGAAAGCGCAGCCGGGGCTGATTGTGTGGCCGGAGGTTCCGGCGCCGTTTTCGCTGACGGACCAGACTTTCGCGAAGGATGCGACGGACATTGCGCGGGAATCGGGCAACTACTTTCTTGTGGGCGTGGTCGATTGGAAGCGCGACGTACAGGGGAAATGGCTGGCGTCGAATACCGCGGTGCTGCTGAATCCCGCGGGGCAGCGCATTTATTCGTACGACAAGATTCATTTGCTGCCGTTTGGCGAGTACGTGCCGCTGCGAGGATGGTTGACGTTTGCCAAGAAGTTGACGGCGGACATTTCGGATTTCACGCCAGGGTCGGTGTACGGCGTGGGACAGATTCCGGAGGGGAGGTTCGGCGCGTTCATTTGCTACGAGGCGATTTTCCCCAGTGAAGTGCGGCGGTTCACCGCCAGCGGCGCGCAGGTGCTGATTACGATCTCCAATGACGGTTGGTTTGGCCGGTCGTCCGCGCCCGAGCAACACATGATGATGGCGCGAGTGCGCGCGGTGGAGAACCGGCGCTGGCTTTTGCGGGACACGAACAACGGTTACACTGAGTCCGTCGATCCGTACGGGCGAACGGCGGCGCAGTTGCCGCTCGATATTCGAGGGCAGCTGGACGCGCCGTATGATTTTCGGAGCGACCTGACGCCGTATGTGCGGTTTGGCGATTGGTTTTCGTGGTTGAGTATCCTGGTCACGGTCGTGCTGCTGGGTTATGCGCTGTTTGGCGGCAAACCGAAGACGACCGTCGTGAAGGGATTTGGGAATGGCTGAACATATCGAAGACCTCCAACACCGCTTCGCCGAGCTCCGGAAACGCATCGAGCTTGTGCGGAGCTTTCTTTGACGCCGAGTCTGCCCGGAAACAACTCGCCGCATTAGAAGAAAAGACCAATGATCCGAATTTCTGGAACGACCAGGCGCAGGCGCAAGCGACGCTCCAGCAGCGCAAGCTGGTCGAAGACCGGGTGAACGCCGAAGTGTCGCTCGATCGCAAAGTGGGCGACATCGAGACGTACATCACGCTCGCGCAGGAAGAATCGAACGACGCGGAGCGGACGACGTTGCTCGAGGGCCTGGCAAAGGAACTGGAATCGACCGACGTTTATCTTTCTGACCTCGAAACGAAGACGCTTCTGGCCGGCGAAACCGATCACATGAACGCGATTCTGACCGTGAAGCCCGGAGCGGGCGGCACCGAATCGCAGGACTGGGCGGAGATGCTCCTGCGGATGTACCTCAGATGGGCGGAGCAGAAAGGATTCCGCGCGACGGTGCTGGAATCAACGCCGGGCGAAGAAGCGGGCATCAAGTCGGCGACGGTGCAGATTGAAGGCGAGAACGCGTACGGACTGCTATCGGGCGAGAGCGGCGTCCACCGGCTCGTGAGGATTTCGCCGTTCGATCAGGCGGCGCGACGGCATACCTCGTTTGCTTCGGCATTTGTGATTCCGGAAATCGACGACCGGATTGAAATTGTGGTGAAGCCGGAAGATCTGCGCGTGGACACCTACCGGGCCGGGGGCAAGGGCGGCCAGAATGTGAACAAGGTGGAGACCGCAATCCGAATTACGCACATACCGTCGGGAATCGTGGTGCAGTGCCAGGCCGAACGAAGCCAGCACAAGAATCGCGAGCTGGCGATGAAGCTGTTGCGCTCGCATTTGTACGAAAAGGAACTCGAGAAGCGGCGCGAGGCGCTGCACAAGCTGGACGCTTCCAAGCCGGAAATCAGCTTCGGGAGCCAGATACGGTCGTACACGCTACAGCCTTACCAGCTCATTAAGGACCACCGGACCAAGGTCGAGCGTGGGGACGTGCAGAAGGTGCTCGACGGCGATCTCGATACGTTCATCCGAGCCTACCTTCTCTACCGGCGCGACAGCCTCTAGGGGTACGGCTGGGGAACTGTATCATCTTGCGAAAGTACGCAAGATTTCAGCCGAATCGAGTCCGGTTCTGGTTGCAATTCCGGGGCTTAAAACGCCGTTCGACCTCGGATTAAGGCCTTTCGGTGCATACGATTGACAGGCATATACCCCCATGTTAGCCTGAGTTTTCTTGGTCATTCATCCGAAAGAGCAAGTGGGCCCCTGAATTGCCTTTCAAGAAGCCGGAGGATACTGTTTTGGCGCACGCCGACGAGAAATTCCTGTTTACCTCGGAGTCTGTGACCGAGGGCCACCCCGATAAGATTGCCGACCAGATTTCCGATGCCGTTCTCGATGCGGTGATGAAAGACGACCCGAAGGGCCGTGTGGCGTGCGAGACGCTGGTCACGACCGGACTGATCGTGGTGGCCGGAGAAATCACGACGAGCACGTATGTGCCGTTTGCCGAGCTGGCCCGGGACGTCATCCGGGACGTCGGCTACACGCGCGCGAAGTTTGGATTCGACGCCGACACCTGCGGCGTGATCTGCACGATCAACAAGCAATCACCGGACATCGCCATGGGAGTGGATACGGGCGGCGCGGGCGACCAGGGATTGATGTTCGGCTTTGCCTGCGATGAGACTCCGGAATTGATGCCCATGCCGATCCAGTTGGCGCACAGCCTGACGCACAAGCTGGCGGAGGTCCGCAAAAAGGGCCTGGTGGATTATTTGCGGCCAGACGGCAAGTCGCAAGTGACCATCGAATACGTGGACGGCAAGCCGAAGCGCATTGATGCCGTGGTCATATCGACGCAGCACAGCGAGAAGGTCTCGCTCGAGACGCTCACGGATTTCGTGAAGAAGGAAGTGATCAAGCCGGTGCTGCCGGCCGAGATGGTCGATAAGAACACGAAGTATTACATCAATCCGACGGGGCGATTTGTGACCGGCGGCCCGATGGGCGATTGCGGTTTGACGGGACGCAAAATTATTGTGGATACCTACGGCGGGTACAGCCGTCATGGCGGTGGCGCACTTTCGGGCAAGGATGCGACGAAAGTGGACCGTTCGGCGTGCTACATGGCTCGCTATGTGGCGAAGAATCTGGTCGCGGCGGGACTGGCAACGAAGGTGGAAGTGCAACTCGCCTACGCGATCGGAGTGGCGGAGCCGGTTTCGGTGATGGCCGATACGTTTGGCACCGGAACGATTTCGGATTCGCAGATTACCGAATTGATTCGCGCGTTTTTCAAGCTGACGCCGAAGGGCATCATCGAGACACTGGATTTGCGGCGCCCGATTTACCGTCCGACGGCTTCGTACGGCCATTTCGGCCGCAGCGGACCGGGTTTCACGTGGGAACGCACCGACAAAGCGGATGCGATTCGCAAGGAAGCAGGAACGCGCGGCGCGGTGGCCGTTTCGCGCAGCTAATTATATTTTCGCAATTTAAATTCAAAGGGAGTATCCCGTGGAAACGGCAACGAAACTGGCAGGAGACGTAAAAGATATCGCGCTAGCAGAGAAGGGCAAGCGCAAGATCGAATGGGCGAACCAGCAGATGCCTGTGCTGCAATTGATCCGCAAGCAATTCATCAAGGACCAGCCGCTGAAGGGAATTCGCATGGCGGCTTGCCTGCACGTCACCAGCGAGACGGCGAATCTGGCGATCACGCTGCGCGACGGTGGCGCGGATTTGGTGTTGTGCGGGTCGAATCCGCTTTCGACGCAGGATGAAGTGGCGGCGTCGCTGGTGAAGGATTACGGAATTCCGACGTACGCGATCAAGGGCGAAGACAACGCCACCTATTACGCGCACATCGCCGCGGCGCTGGACCACAAGCCGCAGATTACAATGGACGACGGCGCGGACCTGGTGACGCAGCTTCTGACCAAGCGCACCGATTTGCTGAGCGGAGTGATCGGCGGAACCGAAGAGACCACCACGGGCGTGATCCGGTTGCGGGCCATGGCCAAGGACGGCACGCTGAAGTTTCCGGTGATCGCGGTGAACGACGCGCTGACCAAGCACATGTTCGACAACCGCTACGGCACGGGCCAGTCCACGATTGACGGCGTGATCCGCGCGACGAATATGCTCGTGGCGGGCATGCGCGTGGTGGTGGCCGGCTATGGCTGGTGCGGACGCGGCGTGGCGATGCGAGCGAAGGGTCTGGGCGCGGACGTGATCGTGACGGAAATCAATCCGACGCGCGCTCTCGAAGCGATCATGGACGGCTTCCGCGTGATGCCGATGGCCGATGCGGCGAAAATCGGCGAAATTTTCATCACCGTCACGGGCAACAAGTCCGTGCTGGCGCATGAGCATTTCGAAAAGATGAACGACGGCGCGGTGATCTGCAATTCGGGGCACTTCAACGTGGAAATCGACATCCCGGCGCTCGAGAAGCTGGCAAGCACCAAGAAAGTGGCGCGTCCTTTCGTGGACGAATACGTGATGAAGGATGGCCGCAAGATTTATCTGCTGGGCGAGGGCCGTTTGATCAATTTGGCCGCCGCCGAGGGACACCCCGCGGTCGTGATGGATATGAGCTTCGCGAACCAGGCGCTCGCTTCCGAGTACATGGTGAAAAATGCCAAGGAACTGAAGCCGCAGGTGTATGCGGTGCCCGAGCACATCGATCGCGAAATCGCCAAGCTCAAGCTGGAATCGATGGGCGTGCATGTGGACAAGCTCACGGCGGAGCAGGAGCACTACCTGGCTTCGTGGTCGGAAGGCACGTAGTCGATTTGGATTTGCCCGGCTCTCGCTTCGGCGGGGGCCGGGCTTTTTTTACGTTCCACGCCTTTGCGCGATGGGACATGCAGCGTATGTCCGGCGGGCGCATTGTTCCGAGCAGTTTCCGCCCATGGGTGCTATTCTCCGCATCATTCGGGTGCACGGTTGCTTTGATGCCAACTCAAGCGCGCAGTGCCGTTGTTATGCTCGTTTTGATTGCGCTGCTGGCCGGTTGCGGCAGCGGACCATCGGTTGTGCCCCCCACGTCCTCCCAGGTGCTTTCGGTTTCGCTCGACACTCCGAATTCCTCGATGCCCACGCA
The DNA here is from genome assembly GCA_963785585.1 of uncultured Acidobacteriota bacterium. Lineage (GTDB taxonomy): Bacteria > Acidobacteriota > Terriglobia > Acidiferrales > UBA7541 > Palsa-295. Next base: position 2,267,237 of record CAWAVW010000004.1, on the reverse strand, counting down.
GCAAGGATTCGATACCGCGACAGGCCTCGCCGTTGGCGCGGGAGCGAGGGCGGTGGCATTGACGTACACGTGGAGCACGCTCGAACCAAGCAGCGGGGCGATCGACGTTTCCCCCATTCAGGACGCCGTTCCGTATTTTCAGTCGCAGGGCTTGCAAATCTATCTGGGAATTCAGGTGATTAACACGGTGAAGCGAGAAGTGCCGCCGGATTTGGAGACGACCAGTTTCGACGATCCGCAATTGATCAGCCGGTTCCATGCGTTGCTGGACGCGATTCGCGGAGTGTTGCCGCAGGACGTGCTGTACATCTCGATCGGAAATGAAGTGGACGTGTACCTGCAGAACAATCCGTCGCAATGGCCGGCCTACCAGGCGTTTTATGAAGACGCGGTTTCGTATCTTCATCAGACGATGCCATCGGTGAAAGTGGGCGTCACGTCCACATGGGGCGGGCTGGGCGGTTCGGCTACCTCGGAAGTATTGGAGCTGAACACCAAAAGCGATGTGATGATTCTGACGTACTATCCGCTCGAGGGCGACAGCCAGGTGTTGCCGTCGAATTCACCGCTGACGGATTTTCCGCGGATGGTGGCGCTGGCGGGATCGAAACCGGTGGTGATGCAGGAAGTCGGCTATCCGTCGGGAACGTTGAATGCGAGTTCAGAGCAGGCCGAAGCGGAATTCGTCACGAGCGCGATTCAGGCGTGGCGCGCCGAGGGCAACCAGATGCCGTTCTTCAATTATTTCATTCTGTATGACTTTGATCAGCCGACGTGCGCCGCGCTAGACACGTATTACGGGGCATCCGATCCGGCGTTCACTTCGTATTTGTGCACGCTCGGACTTCGCCACTCGGACGGCAGCCCGAAAGCCGCATGGAATGCATTTGTGACGGCGGCGGCCGCGAAGCCCTGATTGATTTGGCGGATTTGCGCGAAGTCGCGTTGCCGCGCCGGTCTTACCCCAGGGATTCAACGGCGCTGTGTTAACATTTCGGGATGTTGATGCGGTCCTTCAGGGCTGTTCCTCCCGCTGATTTGGGATTTCTTTCCATGGATAAGCACGAATGATGCAGCAGTGGGCCGAATGGGGTATCGAGACGGCGACGCGGCGCGGGGCGACGTACGCCGACGCGCGCGTGATGGACATCCGGCAGCGCGACATTACGACCAAGAACGAGGAAGTGGGCACGCTGGTCGAAGCCGAGACGTTGGGCATCGGCATCCGCGTGATTGTGAATGGCTCGTGGGGATTCGCATCGACCGACCGGTTGACGCGCGAGGGAGTGCAAGCGTGCGCGGCGCAAGCGGTGGCGATCGCGAAAGCTTCATCGCTTGCAAAGCGCGAGGATGTGGCACTGGCGCCGGAAAGCGCGTATGTGGATACCTGGCAGAATCCGTTTCTGAAAGATCCTTTCCGCATTCCCGTGGAACGCCAGATCGATTTGCTACTGAAAGCGAACGAGGAAATGCTGCGCGTGAAGGGCGTGACGCTGGCGGAAGGTTCGATGTCGTTCAAGCGGATCGACCAGCTATTCGTATCGAGCATCGGGTCGTCGATCCATCAGATCAAAATGCATTCGGGCGCGGGAATCGTGGCGACAAGTTTTGCGGGGAGCGAAATTCAAAAGCGGTCGTATCCGAACAGCTTTGGAGGGCAGCACGCGCTGCAAGGCTACGAACTCGTGGAAGCGCTCGACCTGATCGGGAATGCCCAGCGGACGGGCGAAGAAGCGGTGGAGCTGCATTCGGCGTTGCAGTGCCCGGAAGGGACTTCGACGATTATTCTGGGTGGGTCGCAGCTTGGCCTGCAGATTCACGAATCGATCGGGCATCCGATTGAGCTCGATCGCGTGCTGGGCCAAGAAGCGAATTTCGCGGGGATGAGCTTTCTGACGACCGAGAAATTGCGGAAATTGAAGTATGGCTCGGAGATTGTGAACGTAGTGGCGGATGCGCGGCTGGAGCATGGTCCGGGCCTCGGTACGTTTGCGTATGACGACGAAGGTGTGCCGGCGCAATGCACGAAGATCATCACCGACGGACTTTTCACCGGGTATTTGAGCAGCCGAGAATCGGCGTCGTCGATCGGCGAGAAGCGCTCGGGCGGGACGATGCGGACCGAAAGCTGGAACCGGCTGCCGATGATCCGGATGACGAATATCAGCATCCATCCCGGGACGTGGAGTTATGACGACCTGATCGCCGATACGGACGATGCGATTTTCATGGAGACGAACCGGTCGTGGTCGATTGACGACCGGCGCTACCATTTTCAGTTTTCGACCGAAATTGGCTGGGAGATCAAGGGCGGCAAGAAGGGCAAGATGATCAAGAATCCGAGCTATAGCGGAATCACCACCGAGTTCTGGAACAGTTGCGACGCGATCTGTTCGCGGGAGCACTGGACGCTGTGGGGCACGCCGAATTGCGGCAAGGGCCAGCCGATGCAGACCATGGGCACGGGCCACGGCGCTTCACCGGCGCGGTTTCGAAACGTGAAAATCGGAGTGGCGTTCTCCAAGTGATGGCTAAGGCGCGGAAAAAACCGACCGTGAAGCGAGCGAAGGGTGCGGGGAACGTTCGCCTGGGCGCCCACGTGAGCGGCGCGCATTTTTCCGCGAGCGATCTGGAAGATATCGCCGAGCGCATCCTGAAATTCAGCGAAGCGGACGAGACTGAAGTCGAGATCGATTCAACGGTCGAGGCGCTGACGCGCTTTGCGAATAACACGATTCATCAGAACGTGGCGGAGCAGACGCTCAACATCAGCGTGCGCGCGGTGGTGGACGGGCGGACGGCGCGAGCGACCACGAACAAGATTGACGATGAATCGCTGCGCCGCGTGGCTGCTTCGGCGATGAGCCTGGCACGGAACGAGCCGAAGAGTCCCGACCTGCTGCCGATGTTGCGCGCGCAGAAATATCATCCGGTGGCGCACTTCTTTCCGGCGACGGCAGCGGCAACGCCGATGGACCGCGCACGAGCGGTGACGCGTGTGTGCAAAATGGCGGACGCGAACCAGCAGACCGCAGCGGGAATTTTTTCGACGGGTTTCGTACAGACGCTGCTGACGAATTCGAAGGGATTGCTGGCGCGGCACGACTACACGGAGTCTGAGTTTTCGATCACGATTCTGGAAGAGAAGTCGTCGGGATGGGCGAAGGCGAATTCCCCGGATATGGCGGAGATCGATCCGGAGGCGCTGGCGGCGAGCGCCAGCCGCAAAGCAGCGGCATCGCGCGAGCCGCGCGAGTTGAAGCCGGGGCATTACACGGCCATCCTGGAGCCTTCGGCGGCGCTGGACCTGGTGGGATCGATTTTCTACGATTTTTCGGCGACGGCGGTGATGGACAAGCGATCGTGCCTGAACGATCGAATGGACCGCCGGGTGGTGGGCGAAAACATCACGCTGTGGGACGACGTGTACCATCCGCTGCAACTGGGCGCGCCGTGGGATGGCGAAGGAATGCCGCGACAGAAGGTGCTGCTGATCGACAAAGGAGTGCCGAAGAATTTGGTGTATTCGCGCGCGTCGGCGAAAAAGATGAAGACCAAGCCGACGGGACACGGATTCACGCTGCCGAACGATTTTGGCGAGGCGCCGATGAATCTGGTTTTCGGCGGCGGCGATTCGTCGGTGGAGAAAATGATCGCCTCCACCGAACGCGGAGTGCTGGTGACGCGGCTATGGTACATCCGCGAAGTGGAGCCGTACGAAAAAGTGCTGACCGGCATGACGCGCGACGGCACGTTCCTCGTGGAGAACGGGAAGATCGCCGGCGGGATTCGCAATTTCCGGTTCAATCAGAGCGTGCTGGCGGCGCTATCGAATGTGGAGATGCTCGGGCCGGCAGTGCGCGGAGCGGGCGAGGAAGCGTTTGAAATGGTGGTGCCGGCGATGAAGATCAACAATTTTCATTTCAGCGAAGTGACCAAGTTTTAGTTTTCGATCGGCGTGCGTTTTTTAGTCGTGCGGCGACGCGTGGCGGATGAAGTAGGTTCGCTTGTCTTCGTTTGCCGGTACGGCGACGTCGAAAAATCCCACCATCATTTCGTCGTAGGTTTGATCGCCCCAGCGGACGGCTGCGTCCGGATCGGGATTGTGCGGGTTGTTGCGCGAGTTGTCGTACGTCGCGACGGCTTGCAGCTCGGTTCCCGCCTTTAACTCTAATGGTTGTGCCAACCGGTAACTCAACTGCCAGTAGAAATCCCATTTCACGCGTAGGAGAGGTTCGAGCGAGCCATCTGCGTGGACGATGTTGTACTCAAATGTTTTTCCACGCAGATGCATGTGCGGAAGAAATCCGAGGAGCGTGGCGTCGTTGGGCAGAGAGCCGCGCGATTCGACGCGGAAATCATCCGCACCGGGCGGGATGACGAAATGATCGTTGGTTAGTTGGAGGGTTAGGACGCGCTGCTTGGGCGGCGTCTTCGCGAAGACGATGCCGAGGCTCGATCGATCGTTCGTGGCGCGACCGTGCGTGGTGTAGTGCATTTGAAATACGAAATCCGAACCGGCGGGAACGAACTTGGCCATGCCTGTGGGCCAGGAGTCCGGAGAACTGCCGGGCGCGTAAACCAGCAGAATATCGCTGTCCGTCCAGTGCGCGCCGTGGCGGTCGGCTTCGTCGGTCATATCGGCGGCGGTGAAGGGAACGCCCACGGGTGCGCCGCGGAGCCATTTCGAATCGGGAGTGCGGACGTACACAACGGCGTGGTGAACGTTTTCGCGGCTCGAGGGGCGCACTTCGGACATCTGAATCCATTTGTCGGCGTTCAATCCGCTGGGGACGATTTCGTAGGTGTAGTCCACGTCGCCATCGGCGGGCAGTTCGACGGGCTTGGGCATGATGACGATTTTGTCAGGCGGCGGAATGTTCCACCCTTCGGTCCAGGAGCGCGGGCGCGGGGCATCGTTTGGATTTCCGGCGGGAGCGTTGGAATTTGCCCAGGCGACGAGCGTTGCGATTTCCTGCGGTGAGAGCGATGGATCGTTGGCGAAGCGTCTAATGCGCGGATCGGCGAACCACGGAGGCATCGCGCGCGAGCGCGCAGCGGCGGCGATGCTGGCAGCTTGCGGGCGCGTTTCGTCATAAGTGACGAAAGATGTGGGCGCGATTTCTCCGGACCGGTGGCAGCTTTGGCAATGAGTCTGGAGGATCGGGAGCACATCGCGGTAGAACGTGGGCTGACCCGCGTCGGATGCCGATGCGACGTAGATCACGACTGCCGTCATGATGAAGATCGCGGCGATGAGTCTATGGCGGTGAGTTCGGCGGTGAGTTCGCACGACTCTATTAGTTACGCTGTTCGAGGCGCGGGTTGCAAGCAGGGAATCGCGAACTATTTGGTGAATTGCAGGCTGGCGATGGCGCGAGCGATTACGTTTTCCTGTATCTGGACGAGGTCGGTGTCGGCGAGGGTCATGCCGAAGATGGTGTACACGCGCGTGTCGCGCGGCAGGTACACGACGACTCCGGACCAGTCTTTGTCGTCCACCGTGCCGCGGAAGTGATGTTCGATGGCCTGGACTCCGGCGACGGTGACGCGCTTGTCGTCGATGGGGCGAAAATTTTCGAGAATGTCGCGGAGGCGCTTTTCCGTGGAATCGACATCGCTGGCGAGTGATTTTCCGGCGGGATCCTGACCGATCAGGAGGTAGGTGGTTTGGTCGTCGGTGCCCATGGCGGTGATCGAGCCTGGGAGAATCGAGCGCGCGCCTTCGATCACTTTCCAGTCAGGCGGCTTGTACATGTGGAAGCCGTAGGTTTCGTTGGTGTAGGTATTGCCGCTAACGGATTCGCGGATAGGCTCGGGCGCGACGGGTTTTGGTTTGGGCGCCGGCGCAGCAGCGGGCGGCGGTTGCGTTGCGGACGCGGTTGGTGCGGGCGTCGGGGTTGAATTCGCTGCAGTGACGACCGGCTTCGCAGGCGCGGGTGTCGGTGTAGGAATTTTCGCCGCAGGAGCGGGCTTCGGCGTTTCGATTTTTACCGGCTTGGGCGCGGCGAGCGTCGGCGGCAGCGTGGTGGCGGTTGCCGCGTCGGCTGGTTTTGCGGCTTCGGACGACATGGTGATGGAGACGACCTGATCTTTCATGACCACGGCGAAACCGTAGCTGGTTTTTACTTTGAAGGAATTTTCCTCGAAGCCGACGATGGTGCCGGTGACTTTCGAGCCGTCTTTTAACTTGAGTTCGTCGGCGCGGGACGCCGGCGACGCGCACAGAAATCCGAGCGCGACGAGAGCGGCGGCGAGAGGGAGTCGAGGCGACATGCATCCAGAGTATGCCGCCGCGCGCGGATGCGGGCAAGCGCTCCTGCTGCGGCCATGCTGGATCAGTCAGCAGCGTGCCTTGTGTTGCGATGCGTTCAAGTGGGCGACAGTTGAGGTAGAATCCGGCGCGTGATCGTGATCGTGATCGTTGTGTTGGGCGAGCTGGTATTGCAGGACTCAGGCGAGTGAAGCGCGATCCGGGGTGCCGGGCGATCAATGATCGATTGCCCTGAACGGCAATGGGATCGGCGCCTCACTGGCCCATGACCCAAGTGCGCACTCAAAAATTGTAGGCGAATAAAAGGCGAACGTCAAGGCGTTCCCCACAGGTCCTTTGGCGACCTGGAAATTTCAACTCTATGGAATACGCATTTCAATGCCCGCACTGCGGGGAAGAGATATCGATGGTGCTGGATACTTCGGTTCCGCGGCAGAGGTATGTGGAGGATTGCGAGGTTTGCTGCAATCCAATCGAGATCCGTTACGAGATTGAGGAGGAAGCGGTGGTGAGTTTTGAGGCTAAGTCTCTAGATGCGTGACCTGGTCGCTTGAGCTGGTCGCGTGAGCGACACGCAGTGGCGTAGCCGGCTTGAGCAAGCTAACGCCTTCGGCGTTGCTTCGATTTGGCTGCGCGTGCGGCGGCGGGTTTGGTTACGTCCCTTTTTGTGCTCTTTGGCTGGTCGAGGGGGTAGAGCGCGCGGAACTCGCGGTCCAGAGATTTGAATTCGGCTTCGAGGGCGCGGAGTTCGGCGGCGGCTTTGCGGATGTGGCCGGAGCGCCCCATGTTTTGCAGGGACTGCGCGGCGGCGACGGCTTTGGTTGCGCCGAAGATGGCGATCGAGCCTTTCAGCAGGTGAGCGGAGCTGCCCAGCTTCTTCGCGTTTTTCTGCGCGATGGCTTTGCGGATTTCGGCGAGAGTCTTCGGCGCGTCGGCGAGGAATGTTTTCACCAGCGAGCGAGCCAGCTTTTCGTTTCCGCCGGTCATCTGTGAAAGGTGGGCGCGCAAATCCACTTTCGCGATTTCGGCTTCGGGCAAATCGGACGAAGCGGATGCGGCGACCGAGCCGACGATCAGATTGGGCGCGAGGACGGGAGCGGCGGGAGTCGCCGGCACTACCGATGCGTCTGACGAGGCATCCGCTTCCGGCGCGGTTGATTTGTGCGCGGCGAGCTCGACGGTCTGGTAGAGCTTCTGCATGTGGACGGGTTTGGTGAGGAACGCGTCCATGCCGGCTTCGAGAAGGCGGCGTTCGTCTTCGAAAGTGGCGTTGCCGGTGATGCCAATGATGAATTGATGTTTGGCGCCGCCCTTTTCGCGCTCGCGAATGGCGCGGGTGGCTTCGACGCCGGTCATGTGGGGCATTTCTTCGTCCATCAGGACGGCGTCAAAGTGGCCGTGCTCGAGCGCGGCGAGTGCTTTCTTTCCGTCGGAGACGCCGACGGCCGTGTAGCCGCGACGTTCGAGAAGTTCGATGACGAGCTCGCGGTTGAGTTCCGCGTCGTCGGCCACGAGGATGTGAAGTCCTTTGGTGGCTTTGGTGTGAGCGGGATGTTTTGCTACTGCATGCTTTTCGGGTTCCGGCTTTTGCAGTACTTCGCCCGTTTTTTCTTCGGCGGCCGCGCGAGGCAAGCGGAACCAGAAGCGCGAGCCCCCTTCGGGACGATTTTCCGCACCGATCGCGCCGCCCCAGCGCTCGACGGTGATTTTGCAGAAGTAGAGTCCTAGCCCCGCTTTTCCGGCGTGCGATTTTCCGCGGGCGAATAACGCGAACAATTGATTCTGCGGCATGTCAGCGGGCAGGCCTGGGCCTTCGTCATTTACGGACGCGAGGACAAATTCGCCCTGATCCAGCAGTCCGATGGTGACGGTCGAACCTTTCGGGCTGTAGCGCATGGCATTTTCGAGCAGGTTGCCGAAGATTCGATCGAGGCGCGATGCTTCGCCGATCACGCGCCAATTGGCGGAAAGTTTTACGGCGGGATCGACGCGCAGTTTGACGCCGCGATCGCGGAAGGCAGTTTCGAAAGCTTCGACGGCTTGCTTGGCGCAGGCGGCGAGATCGGGCGCGTCGGTGTGTTCTTTGTTGACGGTTTGCTGTGCGGCGAGGTCGCTCGCGAAAGCTTCGAGGATGCCGCGAATCATCATTTCCTGGCGCTGGGCTTCGCGTTCACCGGATTTGACGTATTTTTTCAGCGCGGGCGAGAGTGGTTCGAGGCTGAGCAGGTGGAAACATCCGCGCATGGCGCTGAGAGGCTGCGAAAGATCGTGGACGATGCAGTGCAGCAGGATTTCCTTTTTCAGGATTTCGCGCAGCAGGCGTTCGTGGGAGAGCAGGGAATCGCGAGCGGTTTGAAACCATTCCTGCTGCTCGGCGAAGGTCGATGAGAGATTGCGGATAATGAGGATGCGCTTGCCGTCGAGGGAGAGCGCCGACGCTTCGAGAGGCGTCGAGCCGCCGGTTTCGTCCGCTTCAATCCAGTTGCCGGAATTGACGGAGCCGGGCTTGCCGGACTTCCAGAATTCTTCGGCGTCGTAGAGAAAATTGTCGAGGAACGAAGATTTTTCGCCGAGGCGGATGGCGGCATTGTCTTTGGCTTCGGCGCCCCACATGGCGCGGCACCAGGCGGGCCACTCGCCGATCAGGCGGAATTCGCCGTCCCCGGCCGATTCGAAGAGGGCGTAGCCCTGACTCGAAACGAAATTTTCGAAGATGGAGTGAGACGACATTTAAGCTTCGAGGATTGCCTTGGTGAGTTGCAGGAAAACATCTTCGACGGCGTCGCCGGAGCGCGCGCTGGTCTTTACGATTTTCCAGCCGTCTTTAGCGAGCTTGGCTTGCTGGGCATCGTCGATTTCCCACTGATCGATCAGGTCACTTTTATTCAGCACCAGCACGGCCGGAACGGAACCGATTTCCTTGACCACGCGTTCGTTGAGCGACAGCGCGTCGATGAGAGTTTGGCGGCGGGTGCCGTCAATCACGAGCAAATAACCGGACATGCCGCGCAGGTAGTTCATGCGCATCTTCTGGTAGATGTCTTCGCCGTGGATGTCCCAGAGCATGAGCGTGACCTCCTGGCCGCTGGACTGGACGACTTTCTTATCGACCTTCACGCCGATGGTGGTGTGGTATTTCTCGTCGAAAATGCTTTCAACGAAACGGCGGACGAGACTGGATTTCCCGACCGAGAACGATCCCAACATGCAGATTTTTTTCTGAAGCACGCGAGCCGCTCTCTTTAGTTGCCCGCGAGCGCACTGGAATTTGCGCCGAGGGAAGACGTGACGGGAAGTGGAGTGAAAGCGATCCGGAACGTGACGCTGCGATTGTACTGGCGGCCTTCTTCGGTGTCTTCGGAATGCAACGGTTGCGACGTGCCCACACCGACGGTTCGCAGGTTGGCAGGTTTTATGCCATGGCGAAGGAAATGGGCGCGAACGGCGTCGGCGCGTTCCTGGCTGAGCGGCAGGTTCGTTCCCTCGATGCCGGTGCTGTCGGTGTGTCCGGTGACTTCGACGGTGACGGATTCGTGGAGGCGAGCGGCCTGGGCGAGCAAGTCTTGAAAGTTTTTGCCGATTTGCGCGAGTTTATCGTCCTGACCCGTTTCGATCTGGGCGCTGCCGACTGGAAAAAGCACGACGGTGGATTCAATGGTGGTTTTGAGCGGCTTGAGCGCGGCGAGATCGGAATTCTCGAGGCGGGAATCGTTGATCCGAGTGACTCCGGCGATCCAGGGAGCATGCGCTTCGAATTGAGCGATCCACTGTGGGGGCGCGGAGCCTTCGGCGATGAGTTCTCCGTTTTTCGCGACGAGTTTCACGCCCGCAGGGGGATGCAAAATTTCGGCGGATCGGCGGGCGACGATGGCGTCGTCGAGCGAATAATAGGGAGCGAGCTGCAAGTCCGCGTCTTTGGGATCCAGGTTGGCGTCTGAGAGAAGTTTTGCGGGATCGTCGGAATAGGGATCACGGAAGCCCTGGATCTGGAATTTGCCGCCGGATTTGTTGTGCGAGACGAGAACAATGCCCGGCTGGTGGTCGAGGGCGTGGAGGAACTTGCGCCACTGCAGAATCAGATAGGTGGAGTAAACGATCCATCCAAGGATCAGGGCTCCGAGGATCGCGCCGGCCACGATGGCGGCCCTGGGAGTCTTTTTTGCTTCGCCGTCGCCCTGCTTATAGTGGGTTTCGAGCAGTGGCGCGAGCTTTTCTTCGGCGGAGCGAAACGGTCCGGCATCGCCTTTGAAATTCGAGAGCGCGGGACCGTAGTGACGTTGGACGTCTTCGAGCGCCTCGTTCATCGCCAGGCGGTAATCCTGGGGCGCGTGGCCGCGGATGACGGCGGCGAGAACCGCGTCCGGACTTTCTTCGAGCCAGACTTCGAGTTCGCCGACGTTGAGGCTGCCGAGGCTTTCGGTCGTCTTCGAGCTGAAGGAATCGCGGACGAACTGCTGAATGGCGGTGAGCATTCCGGCGATCATGTCCGGATCCTGCGTGGCGACGGAAGGCGCTACCAGGTGATTCAGCACCAGTCCGGTTTCCTTGTGAATCAGGAAAATCTGTTCGACGCGAAACAGCAGGCTGTGCATGACGGCAATTTCGGCGAAGGATTTTCCGGTACGCATGGCTTCGATGCGCCACTTGATACCCTGAATGGAAAGGCTGTGCTCGAGCGTTTCGTTGAACGATTCGAGCATGGAGCGCAAGGTCTCGGTGATGGATTTGCGAATCGCGGGGCCCATCACGGGAAAGAGGGCATCGGCGAGGACGTGCGGATCGCGGCGAACGGATTCGCGCAGGGTGGCTTGGATGGTGGGCGCGAGAGCTTCGGCGAGAGCGCGATCGTCGCCCTTTTCGCGGCGGAGCTGGATGGCTTCGGCGACGACCGTGCTGACGTCTTCGGTGCGCTTCTCTACGTTTTCGAGGCGGTCTTCGATCGCGGCGATACCGTCTTTTTCAGGACCGACGATCAATCGGCGCAGCTCTTCGTAGTCGTGCTGTTTATCCGTGGGAGTTTCCTGCGTTGGCCCCGTTGGGGCGCGGCGTGTCGCTTGCTCGGCCATGTCGGAAGGATGAGTGTCTCGCCCGGCGGTATGAATGGTTTCGCCCACCGTTTTCTCGCGGTCGCGCCCTAGCGGCTGACTACTCGTCGGGCAACTCGAATTTATTCTTCAAGCGCAGCGAAAATTCGCTGAAGAGATCGGCCAGGCCGGCGCGGTCGGTCTTTTCGTCGCGCAGCGTTTCCACCTCGCGGTTGAGGGCGGCGCTAGAATCGCGGCGAAGTTTGTCGATTTCGGCGGAGACGGCTTTGGAATGCTCGAGCAGCTTGGCGCGGATTTCGCTCTGGCCGTCGGACATGCTCTCTTCCAGTTGCGACAGTTTCTTTTCGATCGCTTTGGTGCTGTCCTTCACCTCGCGCGAGAACTCCTTCAGGCCTTCCACGCGTTCGCCCTTTTCGTTTTTGATGCGCTGGCTGAGCGAATCCACTTCCTGCTGCACGAAACTGCTGAGGGTATCGAGGCGCTTGGTGGTGTCTTCGCGCAGCGTTTCGATGGCTTTGGTGACGGTGTCTTCCAGGCGCGAGAAACGCTTCTCGTAGTCGCGCATCTGGGTGCCAAACAATATGTCGCGGATTTTATCTACATTCGCGCCTTCCGCGTTTTCCTTGCCGGATGAATTCGGGATTTTTGCGTCCGCCGGGGATGCCATTTTCCTACCTCTCCTTGGGATAATCTTGACTCGCTTGTCCTTCACGCCATGCCGGGGGGACCGTCGCCGTTGAGGTCGAGGCATGGCGGGACAGTACTACGAAACCGAGCGTGCTAGCAATATGGATATGGTTAATACGGGGTAAAAGGCGAGTAGTAGAAGTCCTAGAACAGGGCCGTGTATCAAACTGCGACACCGTAGTACTCGGTCGAAATTTTCTCGCGGGCCAAGGGCTATTTATCGAGAAATTCGCGGAGTTTCGCGTAGCCGGAGCGACTGACGGGGATTTGGGCGCCGTTCGTGAGGATGGCGATGTGGCTGTCTTTGGCGTAGGGCTCGAGCCGGGCGACACGCTCAAGATTCACGATGTAGGAGCGGTGAATCCGCATAAAGCGCGATGGATCGAGGGCAGCTTCGAGGCTTGAGATGGTTTGTTGTTTCAGGTGCTTTTTGCCTTCGGAGGCGAGGGCGACGTAGTCATCCTGCGCTTCGGCGTAGTCGAGCTTGGCGACGGGAATGATGAAAACGCGGGTGCCATCGCGAACGGCGATGCGATCGAGATGTTGCAGCGGCGCTCGCGCTGAGGCGGAAAGATCGGCAGGCAGCGGCAGGTCCGGCGAGCTTTTTCCCGCGGCGCGACCGCTGACTCGCTCTTTCGCGCGTTCAAGAGCCCCGTTGAAGCGCTCGGCGCCGTAGGGCTTCAGCAAATAGTCCACCGCGTGCACTCCAAAGGCTTTGATGGCGTAGCTATCGTAGGCAGTGACAAAGACGACGGCGGTTTCGTTGCCGATCAATTCGAGGACTTCAAAGCCGTCGAGCTTGGGCATCTGGATATCGAGGAAGAGCAAGTCGGGTTTCTGTTCCATGACAGCTTTGACGGCCTCAAAACCGTTGGCACATTCGGCGATGATCTCGATGTCGTCATGTTTCGAGAGGAATTCGCGGAGAACCTGGCGGGCCAGGTCTTCGTCGTCCACGATGATGGCGCGGATTCTCTTGTCGGTGCTTGCGCTCATGCCGCTGCCTCTCGTTCGGCGGGGAATTGGAGTGCGACGCGGAAGACTTCGCCGTCCGGTTTGTAGGTGAAGCTGGCTTTATTGCCGTAACGAGCCTTCAGGCGCTGGCGGACGTTCACGAGGCCGACGCCGCTTTTGCGGCGCGGCGGAGCGTCTGGATCGAAGTTATTTTCGACGGCGATGGCAAGCTCGACGCCCTTGCATTCGATACGGACGCGAATCCACCCGCCTTCAATCAAGTTCGCGATGCCGTGAGCGACAGCGTTTTCGACCAGCGGCTGAAGCAGGAGCGGGAGGACCAGGACGTTGAGGGCTTTGGGATCGACGGTCTCCTGCATCTGGATGCGGGGGCCGAAGCGAACTTTTTCGACGGCGAGGAAGGCATGAATGAGCGAGAGCTCTTCTTCAAGCGGGATGACGGATTTTTCGCCGAGGCCGAGGGTCCGGCGTAGGAAGTCGCCGAGAAGGACGCACATTTCGCGGGCCTTGGCGGGATCGGAAGTGGTGAGGGCGCTGATCGAATTCAAGCTGTTGAAAAGGAAATGCGGGTTTACCTGGGCTTTGAGGGCTTTCAGTTCGGCGTCGCGAGCCAGGACGCTGGCTTTCATGACGCGGGCTTCGGCTTCCTGGTTGGCTTCGAAAGTGAGGTACACGTAATAAAAAGCGACGGATAGAAAGTAGAGGAGGATCCCGGTTCCGGCGACGAGAGGAAGCTCGGGCATGAATTTTGCGTCGATGCCGCGGAACGCGGGAGTGCGCGAGAGCGAGTGAGCGAGCCAGCGCGCCGCGAGAACCCAGAGTCCGCTGGCGACCATGGCGCCGCCCAGATGCGCGAGCAAAAGTTTTGATGTGCTGGATTTATCGATCGGCGTGACGCGGCACGAATACCAGGCCGAGAGGCAGACGAAGGCATAGAGGATGCAGAGCGGTACGGCGAGAACGAGAGTCTCTCGCCCGTTCATCTGGCCAGAGGCGCCGAGAAGATAGGCGAGCAGCGCGGCGACGGGCACCCAGACCGACAGGTAAAGCAGGAGCCGCCGGAAATGGAGAAGGATCGGGTGCATGGCGCGTTAGTTTTTTACGACCATGCCGCCGAAAACCGCGACGCCGCGAATGATCAGGCGTTTGGCGGTGGGCGACATCTCTACCTGGTCCTGATGGGTGTCGTCGGTGTAGCCGCCGAAGATGCCGGAGCCTTCCATAACGATGATCCAGTTTTCGGGCACGCGAATCTCGCCGCCGCCGAAGATGGAGCTGGCGTCGATCACCGCCTCGTTGCCGTCGATGTCGGCTTGGCGTAGGTCGAGCTGGTAGCCGCCGAAGATGGCTAGCATCCGGCCGCCCCGGAAATTTTTGAGTGTCACGCGGCGCTTAAAGCCGCTAAAAACGGCGAGCGCGTTGATATCGGAGTCTGCGGTCGGTGTGTTCCAGGTTTGCGCCCAGGAGAAGGAACGCGAACCGTCGGGATTGGTGCGCCGGCCGACGGATTGGGAAATCATGAAGATCCCGACGGCGATGATGATGACGGGCCAGATCATGTCCCAACGGATGCGAATAATTCCGGTTTCCTCGCCGATTAAAGCCATGCCCGCGCCCACCATCGCGTAGCCCCAAAAATGATGGCCGGGTTTGCCTGTTTCGAACAGATTGGCGATACCGAAAGCGACGAGCAGGATCGGCCAGAAGCTGTACACGCGGTCGGGCAGGATGCCTTGTTCGTTGAGAAGCAGGACGACGCCAAAGGCGACGACGGAAAGTCCGATAATGAGGCCGGAGCTGAAACGGCGAGATCGGTTATCGGGCATTTCGACCTCCTGAGCTCCGGCGCGAGAACCGCTTTTCCTGGGTCGCGAGCAAAATTGCCATGCCCAAACCTACCAGAATCAGGGGCCAGAAGCGCAGGACTTCCGAAACGGTCGGGCCTCCGAGGCGCGTGGACAGCAAGTTCCACAGGTCGGACGCTACGACCGAGAAGAGCCAGAGATTGGCTACGCGCAGGTGGCCAAAGCCGAGTTCGCCGGCCTGGAAAACGATGCCGACGAGAATCATGAGCGCCGAGCCGACCAGGAGCAGGCCCGAACCGGAAATGGACAGCGATGAGGATTGGCGCTCTACGTTTGTCATAGTCTCGACTCCCGCGAATTGGATGCTGCCGTTCATGAGGCGAGAATAGAGGGTGTTTCGCGAGGCGTCGCGGGGTATTCGGCGAACGGCGGTCGGTTACCGGCGAATGGCGGGCTACGGAGGAGGAACGACGATCGAGGGCTGCGGAGAGAAACCAGCGTTACAGCGACATACCCATCCAAAAGGCGCCGATCAGGACGGCGGTCAAGACCATCATGAGTTTCAGCCGCTTGGTTTTCACCCCGACCATGATGACGACCATGGCGAGCACCGCGAAGCCAAGCTCAGGCCAGAACATGCTGGCGCGGAAAGGATCGTCGGATTGGCCGGCGGCATCGGTAAGCCAATAGGAAGCGTAGGAAGCGAGGCCGGTCATGGATGCGGCGACGGCACCAGCGAGCGCCATCCCTTTTGCCCAGTCGGGAACGACCCACTTTCTCTTTGCGTCGCGCCAGTCCATCCAGGTCTGAGCGACCACGACCCCAACAATCACCAGAACGAACAGCGCCACGATCGCCTCCCCAGGCGTGTGCACCACCCGTCTTCCGGCTTTGTTTCCGCACTGCCCTGCGGGGCGGCGCGATTCACTGCGTTCCGGTGACAGGCCTGCACGAAAGCCGCTGCCGTCGAATCACACCCTCAGGAAACAGCCGCTTTGGACTTCAGCGGCGTAGCTGTGCCGACAGTCGTATCTGCTGCTATGCCATGCTGCCGCTCGCGTTGGGAGTCTGGATTCGACTCGTCGGCGAGGCGCTTCAACATTGTTTGGATAACGCTGCTGCCCGTCGGTGCTGCCATTTGATTCAGACTCCGAATTACGATTGCGGCGGTGACGCGTTGCTTTCCTTAGCGAAGCCAACGCCGAGGTCCGAGAGGGACGCAATGAGGTGGCAATCAATGCGCCAAAATGGCCTGGCGGAGAGGATTGCTCGCGACAATCTAAAGCTCTTGAAATCAGCAGGATGCGAGGGCAATGCTGGAAGAAAAGCGATCGGCGGTACCAGATGGTTGCGTTTCCATCGAGAAAACTTCCACGTCCGCCAAGCGAATCTCTCAATTAGGAAAGGATTTGCACTTGAGGCGCGGTGCGAGCGGGGGCTACTAGTACGCGTCTGGTGTTTGGCGTGAAGGGTGATTCGAGCGGCGAACCGCAGGTTTGCAAGTTCCACATCAGCGACGAAGTTTAGGGGCAGTCACGGCGGGGAAGCCGGAAACATTTCTGCTAGGATTGATGCGGTATGCGAAAACCCTGGGTCATCGCGCATCGAGGAGCTTCCGGCCACGCGCCGGAAAACACCATGGCGGCGTTTCAACGCGCCGTGGAGCTGGGTGCGGGCTTCATCGAGACCGATCTGCAACTTACGCGCGACGCGCGGTTCGTCGCGATGCACGATTCGACAATCGACCGGACGACGAACGGACGCGGAGCGGTACACGAGCACACGCTGGCAGAGCTGCGAAAGCTGGACGCGGGCAAATGGTTCGACCGGGAATTCATGGATCAGAAGATACCCACGCTGGAAGAGATCCTGGAGTTTGGGCAAAAGCACGACGTGATTTTTTATTTGGAAGTGAAGTACGACTCGACGCTGGGGATGCATCACTCACTGGTAGCGGCGCTGCACGCCGCGCAGAATGCGGCGCGGACGATTGTAATTTCGTTTGACGAGTCCACGCTTGCCGCGCTGCGCCAGGTGGATTCAGCGTTGATGATGGGATTGCTGGTGGAAGAGGCGGGACGCGATCACGCGAAGACCGCCCTCGAACTGGGAGTACGGCAGCTCTGCCCCCGGGCGGATTTGGTGACAACCGAGCTCGTGGATGCGGCGCACCGGCTGGACCTGCAAGTGGCGACGTGGACGGTGGACGAGCCGGCGATGATCCGCTCGATGGTGGCGGCGGGAGTGGACGGAATCATGTCTAATTTTCCGGACCGGCTGCAGGCTGTGCTTGAGGATATGGACTGATTTGCGGAACGTCCGGAGATGTTGCGCAGGATCGCATTTCACCTGGCCGAAATTCCCCTGAAAATTTGAGCAAATTGCTGCAGCGTGAGTTGCTCGGCGCGCGCGTCGGGGCGGAGCTGCGCGTCGTGAAGCGCTTTTTGAATCTCCTCGTCGGTCCACCGGCCCAGCAGATTGTTTCGAAGAGTCTTTCGCTTCTGCGCGAAACAGGATTGCAGAAAATCGAAAAATTCCGGCGCATGGGCGACCTGAAGTTTTGCACCTTCTCCCGGCAACTTCATTCCCACGAGCGCGGACTGCACTTTGGGCGGCGGCCGGAACGCGCCGGGCGGAATGTGAAAAGCGATTTGGGGCTGCGTGTAGAACTGGCAGAGCGTTGAAAGGTAGCCGTAGTCGCGGCGGCCGGGTTGGGCGGCGATGCGTTCGGCGACTTCGAGTTGGATGACGATGTGAATGGACGCGATGCGATCGGCCCAGCGAAAAAGATGCTGCAGAATGGGCGAGGTGATGTAGTAGGGCAAGCTGCCGTACACGCGAAAACGCCCGTCCACGAGCGTGCCAATGTCGGCCTCGAGCACGTCGCTGGTGACGACGGCGACGCCGGGCCACTCGTCGGGATCAGCGTCGATCGTCGCGCGGAGGCCTTCGGCAAGCGCCTGATCGGCTTCGATGGCGACGATCTTTCGTCCGTCTCCGGCGAGAAGCGTGGTCATCTCGCCGTGGCCGGGGCCGATCTCAATCCAGGTTTCGTTGGGCGCGAGGCGAAGATTGTCGAGGATGCGCTTTCGCCATCCATTGTTGCCGAGAAAATGCTGGCCGAGCCGTTGCCTTGCCACGGGAATGCCGAGTGTAGCAACCGCCCGAGGTTGTGAACAGGGCAACGCGGCTGATGGAGTCCGCGGCGGTTCGCTGGGGCTGGGATCGACGGTGGTTCTCTTGACGTGGCGATGGGGTTCCGCTACCGTTTTCTCACCGTTGAGAAAGATGAAAATCCTCTTTATAGCCTCGGAAGGGTTGCCGTATTCGAAGACCGGCGGCCTTGCGGATGTGATCGAAGCGCTGCCGAAGTCGCTGGTCGAGATGGGTCATGAGGTCACGGTGCTCTTGCCGCGCTACCGCGGGAACCGGATCACCTCGACGACGGTTTCGAGCGTGACGGTGACGCTAGGGGACAAGCTGCGATTTCCAGCGATTGCGGAAGCGCCGTCGGTGAGCGGTGTCCGATATTTTTTCGTGGACGATCCGGGATTGTTCGATCGCGAGCAGCTATACGGCGAAAAAGGAATCGATTACCCGGATAACGCCGAGCGGTTCTGCGAATTTTCGCGCGTGGCGATCGAATTCATGAAGCGGGTGTGGCTGCCGGACGTGGTGCACTGCCACGACTGGCAGACGGGATTAATTCCGGTCCTGTTGCGGACGCAGCATGGCGACGATCCGGTCATGCGTTCGCTGCCGGTGGTGCTGACGGTTCACAATTTGGCGTATCAGGGTGTATTTCCGAAAAGCGTGATGACGGCGCTCAGTTTGCCGGAAAGTTTGTTCGCGTTCGACAAGCTGGAATTCTACGGGCAAGTGAATTTTCTGAAGGGCGGACTGCTTTTTGCCGATTATTTAACGACGGTGAGCCGCCGCTATGCGCAGGAAATCCAAACTCCGGAATATGGATGCGGACTCGAGGGAGTGATTCGCGCGCGGGGCGACCGGGTGAGCGGAATCATCAACGGCGTGGATTACGCGGTGTGGAGTCCGGAGGTGGACACGTTTATTGCGCGAACGTACTCGGCACACAACCTGGAAGGCAAGAAGGCGTGCAAGAAAGATTTGCTGCAGCAGATGAAGCTGGCGGCGGACAAGCCGGAACATCTGGATCGTCCGCTGATTGGGATTGTTTCGCGGTTTGTGGATCAAAAGGGATTCGACTTAATCGCGCACATCGCGGGCGAGCTGATGCGCGAAAATATTTCGGTGGTTGCGCTTGGCACCGGCCAGCCCGAGTATGAGAGACTATTCCGAGAGCTGGCGGAGAAATATCCGGGCCGCGTGGGCGTGAAATTGGGGTACGACAACGCCCTGGCGCACAAAATCGAAGCGGGATCGGATATTTTTCTGATGCCTTCCAGGTACGAGCCTTGTGGGCTGAACCAGATTTACAGCCTGCGATATGGTACTGTGCCGGTGGTTCGGGCGACGGGCGGTCTGGACGACACGATCGAGAACTTTGACAGCCAGACGCGGATCGGCACGGGATTCAAGTTCCAGCCTTATGAAGGATGGGCGCTTCTGGAGTCCATCCGGCAGGCTCTGAAGACCTACTACGAGCCGAAATCGTGGCAGGTGTTGCAGAAGAACGGCATGGCCAAGGACTTCTCCTGGAAGGCCTCGGCTGCGTCGTATGTCATGCTGTATGAAGCAGCTAAGAGGTCGCGAATCCCTACAGTCGCTCCAACATCTAAACGGTAGTGCCAATCCCTCCGTCACAGGAAATGCGGGGCGCACGGCGCACAAAAGGAAAACCATGTCAGAGACTCTGCAAGCGGTAACGGATGCGAATTTCGAGAAGGACGTGATTGAGGCCAGCAAGACCCAGCCGGTCCTGGTGGACTTCTGGGCGGACTGGTGCCGTCCGTGCCACATGCTCACTCCCACGGTGGAGGAGATTGCGCGCGAGAATGCGGGCAAGCTGAAGGTGGTGAAGTTGAACGTGGATGAGAACATCAATGCCGCGGGCAAGTTCAACATTCGCGGAATTCCCACGCTGCTGGTGTTTAAGGGCGGCCAAGTGGCGGACCAACTGGTCGGCGCACAGCCGAAAGAAACGATCGTAAAGGTTTTGCAGCGCCACATCGCGTAAGAGCGATTTTGGCTTTGCGATTGGACTACACTCACCGCCGGTGAAGCGGGCAGCAGGCTGCCCGTCCATCACCGGCGGATTCTTTTTTGCGGCGATGCAAATGAAGGTCGCGGAGTGACGGAGCGTACGAACGTGGAGACTCAGCCGGGGCTGGTGAAACGGTGCCACTGGGCCACCAAGCCGCTGATGATCGAATATCACGATCGGGAATGGGGCCGGCCCGTCCATGATGATGCCGTGCTGTTTGAGTTCCTGATTTTAGAGGGCGCGCAAGCGGGCCTGAGCTGGGAGACGATTCTGAATAAGCGCGAGAATTACCGCGCCGCGTTTGACCGGTTTGACGCGAGAAAAATCGCGCGGTACGGAGCGCGCAAAAAAAAGGCGCTGCTCCGGAATCCGGGGATCGTGCGGAACCGGTTGAAGATTGATTCGACGATTTCGAATGCGCGGGCGTTTTTAGAAGTGCAGAAAGAATTCGGATCGTTCGATACATTTATCTGGCAGTTTGTGGGCGGCTCGCCGAAAGTGAACCGCTGGCCGACGATGAAGCAGCTTCCGGCACGGACGGCGGAATCCGATGCGATGAGCAAAGAATTGAAGAAGCGCGGATTCCGGTTTGTGGGTTCCACGATTTGCTACGCGTTCATGCAGGCGACCGGCCTGGTGAACGATCACCTCGCTGACTGTGCATTTTCCCAATCGGCCCGCTAAAGCTTCGAGACAGTCCGGCCCTTGCGTTGGAATCGGTGCGAGGGTAGGATTAAAAATTGTTGCGCGAGCAAAGTACCCACCTGTAAGGCTTCCGTAGTGAATCGGGCAAGGGAAAGTGCGGTCAGAGGGTTGGCGGGGGCGCCGAAAGTGACACAGAAAGATCGAACGAAGGCCGTGGTTGTGGTGGGCGCGCAGTGGGGCGACGAGGGGAAAGGCAAAGTCGTCGATTACCTGGCGCAGTCGTTTGATTACACGGCGCGTTACGCGGGCGGGCACAACGCTGGCCACACCGTTATCTTCGATAATCATAAGTACGTGCTGCAGTTGATTCCCAGCGGCATTCTGCGCCCGGACAAGAAGGCCGTGATCGGCGCTGGGACGGTGGTGGATCCCGCGGCGCTGGTTGTGGAGCTTGAAAATCTTACGAAGTCTGGAATCGAATATCGCGGGCGCTTATTTTTGAGCGATCGCGCCCACCTGATTTTTCCCTATCATCGCGAAATGGATAAGGCGGCGGAGACGGCGCGGGGCGCGGCGAAAATTGGGACGACTTCGCGCGGGATCGGACCGGCGTACGAAGACAAAATGGCGCGGCGCGGGATTCGCGTGTGCGATTTGCTGTCTCCGGAGCGCTTCAAAGACAAACTCGAGAAAGTGATCGCGGAGAAGGATGCGATTTCGCGCGCGGCTTACGGGCATCCGCTGGAAAGGCGCGGGCTGCTGGAACAGTATTTGGAGCTGGCGGAGCACATTCGCGGCCTGGTGACGGACACGTGCGTGCTGTTGAACAAGGCGCTCGATAACGGCGAGAGCGTGCTGTTTGAGGGCGCGCAGGGCACCATGCTGGACATCGACCACGGCACGTATCCGTACGTGACGTCGTCGAATGCGACGTCGGGCGGAGTGGCGACAGGACTGGGTGTGGCGCCGACGAGAATTGTAGGTGTGGTGGGCGTTACGAAGGCCTATACGACGCGAGTGGGCAGCGGACCGTTTCCCACGGAAATGCCGGACCTGGATGCGCAAGCAGTGCGCGAGCGCGGCAACGAGTTTGGCGCGGTGACCGGACGACCAAGACGCTGCGGCTGGCTCGATCTGGTGGTGCTGAAGTACGCGAAGATGCTGAGCGGCATCGATACGCTGGTGGTGACCAAGCTCGATGTGTTTGACGCGCAGCCGGAAATCAAAATTTGTGTGGGCTATACGCACAAAGGAAAATCAATTTCAGAGATGCCCCCGGATGTGGAAACGCTCGCCGAGCTCGAGCCGGTGTATGTGACGATGCCGGGATGGATGAAAGCGACTCCGGGCATCAAGGACGTAAAGGATTTACCGGAAGCGGCGAAGAACTATTTGAGTTTCATTTCGGAAAAGCTGGAAGTTGAAATCGGCATGGTGTCCACGGGCCCGGAGCGCGATGCAACGATCGTGCCAAAGGGCACCAAGCTCGCCGCCTGGCTCTGACCTGATGCTGTCCTACGAAGCTGCCCGCGCGAAGGTGATCGAAATTATGACGGCGCGGCCGCGCCCGAATCCCCCCGAAACCGAGACTGTCGAAATTTCCACGAATCCGGCGAACGCGCTGGGACGAGCGCTGGGCGAAAATATTTTGGCGGACCGGAATTATCCGCCGTTCAATCGATCGACGCGCGACGGGTATGCGGTGCGCGCGGCCGATGCTCCTGCCCCGGGCGTAAAACTTCGAATAATTGGCGAGAGCCGCGCGGGCGTGCCGTTCAACGGCGCGTTGGAACCGGGAACAGCGGTGAGGATCATGACCGGAGCCCCTGTGCCGCGTGGCGGAAATTCGGTGATCATGCTCGAGCACGCGACGGTCGAGGGCGAAACGGTGAGCTTCGACATCGCGGCTTCGCTGAGTTCGCACTATGTGCTCGAGGGGCAGGAATCGCGCGTGGGCGAGACCGTGATCCCCCGCGGGAAGCGCCTGGGATATGCGGAGCTGGCAATGGCGACGCAAGTGGGGCGTTCGTCGGTAGGGGTGGCGAAGGAACCTCGGGTGGCGATTTTGCCGACGGGTGATGAGTTAATCGCCGCGGGCCAACCAGCGACGCGCTTTCAAATCCGAAACACGAATACGATTTCACTGGCGGCGCAGGTATATCTTGCCGGAGGCGATCCGGTGCTGATGGGCAATGCGCCGGACGATGCCGCGGCGCTGCGCGAGCGAATCCTGGAAGCGCTTGAGGCAGACATTGTGGTGATCACCGGCGGAGTGTCGGTGGGCCGGTACGATCTGGTGGAAGAGGTGCTGAAGGAATTGGGCGCGGAGTTTTTCTTCGACGGTATCGCGATTCGTCCGGGCCGGCCGGCGGTGTTCGGTTATTGCAAGGGCAAGCCGGTGTTCGGGCTGCCGGGCAATCCGGTATCGACAATGGTCACGTTTGAAATTATCGTCGTGCCGGCAATCGATATTCTTTCCGGGCATTCGGCGGGACCGCTGCCGCTTTTCGAAGCGAAGCTCTGCCACGCGCTCGATGAACGACCGCCGCTCGCGCACTTCGTTCCCGCGCGAGTAAGCTGGCCGAACGGTGTGCCGACCGTGGAAGCGATTCACTGGGAGGGTTCGGGCGATATCGGCGCGGTGGTGAAAGGGAATTGTTTTCTGGCGGTGCATGAATCGAAATTGAAGTTTGAGGCCGGCGAGTTTGCGCGAGTGTTGTTGCGGCGCGGTACTTTTTAGTGAGATACAGGTAAGGTTTGGAATATTCCGGCGCCTCCCAGCACGCCGGTGGAACCACTTCCCACTTTTATGGCGAAAAAAAAGAAGCAATCGCTATCGCATTTTGACGCGGCGGGCCGTGTGCGGATGGTGGATGTAACGGAGAAGCCCGCGAGTGCGCGAATGGCAAAAGCTCACGCCTTTGTGGCGATGAGGGCGGCGACGGTGAAGCGGATTCGTGAGTTGAAGTCGCGGAAGGGAAGCCCTCTGGAGGTCGCGCGGATCGCCGGAATTACGGCGGCGAAGCGCACGGCGGATATGATTCCTCTTTGTCACCCCATTGCGTTGACGCACGTGGATGTGCGCGCGAAGCTATGCCAGAATGGAATTGAGTTGACCTCTGAAGCCACGGCCACCGGCCCGACCGGCGTGGAGATGGAAGCTCTGATGGCGGTTTCGATCGCCGCGCTGACGATTTACGACATGTGCAAAGCGGCGGAACGCGGAATCACGATTCGGGATGTTTACGTGCTGGAGAAGTCGGGCGGCCGAAGCGGTGTTTACACGCGTCCGGGGAAATAGGGCGAGCAATGGCGCAACTGAAGGACGTGAAAGTTCTGGTGGTCGATGATAATGCGCTGATCCTCGACCTTTTGATGAAAGGGCTGATGCCGCATTGCGATGCACTGGCCGCCGCGGACGGTGGCGACGCGCTCTTGAAAATCGTGGACGACCCGCCGGATTTGATTGTGTGCGATTACCGGATGCCCGGGCTCGACGGTCGGCAGTTGTACGAGAAGCTTCGCGGGCGACAGCAGACCAAGTCCATTCCCTTTATTTTTCTTGCCAGCCGCAGCGACATCGAAGAAAAGCTGCGCCCGATCATCGAGGGCGTGGAAGAGTTCGTACCCAAGCCATTTTTCATCAAGGACCTGGTTCGCCGCGCGAAGATGGTCGTCGATCGCGTGCATCTGGAAAAGCTGCAGAAGCGGCAGGTGCGTCCGGGCGTGATTCAAGGCCGGCTTGAGGAAATGAGCATCATGGATTTGATGCAGTCGCTGGAAATGGGGCAGAAGTCGTGCCAGCTTTCCATACGGCGCGGCGAGGAGTCGGGAAAGCTTTTCTTTTCGGGCGGGCAATGCAAGGACGCAAAGATGGGCGATGTAGAGGGCGAAGACGCCGTGTATCAGGCGGTTCGCTGGCCCGACGGAGAATTTGAGATTGACTTCAACGTCGCTCCGACGCGCGAGACGATCACACGCACGACGACGGGGCTTTTGATGGAAGGGCTGCGCCTGATGGACGAAGGGCAGCGCGATGGCGCGGACGAAGACGCAGCCGTCACCGAAGGATAGTTTCGCAGTCCCGCTATGCGCGTCGCCATTCTCACCATCAGTGATTCCGTTTCGACCGGCAAATCCGAAGACCGTTCCGGACCGGCGGTGAGCGGGCGCTGCCGAGAGCTTGGGTGGACGATTGCGGCGTCGGCTGTGCTGCCGGACGACCGCAGCGCGATCGAAAATTTTCTTAGAAAAGCGGCGGATACGCGCGACGTGGATTTGATCCTGACGACCGGAGGAACCGGCGTGAGCGCGCGGGACGTCACGCCCGAAGCGACGATTGCGGTATGCGAGCGGCTGATTCCCGGATTTGGCGAGCAGATGCGCGCAGAGGGGCTGAAGGTAAATCCCCGTGCCACACTTTCGCGCGCCGCGGCTGGAATTCGAGGGACAACCTTCATCGTAAACCTGCCGGGCAGCCCGCGCGGTTCGGTGGAATCGCTCGATGCCATCGCGGATTTATTGCCTCATGCAGTGGATGTGCTGCACGGCGCGCGCCACGAGTAAGCCTTTTCCAATTTTTCTCTCAAACGCGCGGCCAAACGTTGTGGTTCGCTCAGCACCGCTGTGCTAGCATGGCGGTTTCCAAACGAAAATGCCGAGCCAATACATTCCGATTTTGATATTCGCTATTCTGGCGGCGGCTTTTCCCGCGGTGACTCTACTCCTATTCAAATATATCCGACCGGACATGACGGACGTGGGCGCGAAGCTCGAGCCGTACGAGTCCGGAATTCCTCCGGAGGGCGGCGCTCGAGGCCGCTATTCCACGCGGTTCTACATCATTGCGATTCTATTTGTGATTTTCGATGTGGAGACGATTTTCCTGTTTCCGTGGGCGATTCGATTCAGCCAGATGGGACTCTACGGCCTGGAGACTATGCTGATTTTTCTTGGGATCCTGCTGGTCGGGTACGTTTGGCTGTACCGCAAGGGCGCGCTCGACTGGGTTTAGACGTTCACGCCACTGAACGAACCGCCGGAGCGCGAGTCGGTCGAAACGATGGTGGATGATCCAACGAAGAAAGAGCCGCCGTCCACGCCGCCCGTTCCTCGACGCGTTCCCGGCTCCGCGCCTCCGCGAGAAGCTGCGCCCGCCCCCACTCCTCTTGAAAATGAACTGACACGCCGGATGTGTGAGCGCTTCGGCCGCGCGATTGTGGGCGCGACGCTCGATCGCAAGCAGGCGATTGTGTTATTGCGCGGTGAGCAGTTGCGCGAAATTGCGAGTTACTGCCGCGACGAAGAATCGTTTGAGATGTTAGTGGACCTGACGGCCGTGGATTGGCCGAAACGCGAAAAGCGATTCGACGTAGTCCTGAATTTGTATTCGTTCGCAAAAAATGAACGGCTTCGATTGAAGACGCACGTCGCGCCGGGCGAATCGCTGCCGAGCGTGAGCGGGGTATGGGAAGCCGCGAATTGGCTGGAGCGCGAGTGCTTCGACCTTTTCGGGATTGTGTTCGAAGGGCATCCGGATTTGCGGCGGATTTTGCTGCCTGACGAATGGAAAGGGCATCCGCTGCGAAAGGATTACGACATCCTGCAACAAGATACCGAGTGGGTGCGCGAAAATCTGGGCATCGAGAGCGGGCAATAGAATGAACGCCGAGCGAGCGAGCGCCGCTTTCGCGAACGCGCAGAACGTTGAGACGACGGTTCTGGGCGCGGACGAAATCATCCTGAACATGGGACCGCAGCATCCCTCGACGCACGGAGTGCTGCGCGTGAAGCTGCGCCTTGACGGCGAACGCGTGGTCGATTCGGAATGCATCATCGGCTACCTGCACCGCGGGGTGGAGAAAATCGCGGAGCATCGCAGCTATCAGCAGTTCGCGCCGTACGTGGACCGCATGGATTATGTGGCGGCGGTTTCGAACGGGCTTGGATATTGCGAGGCGGTGGAAAAACTGTTGGGCGCGGAAGCGCCGCTGCGGGCGCGCGTGGTGCGAACGATCTTGACGGAGTTGCAGCGAATCGCGAGCCATCTGCTGTGGCTGGGAACGCACGCACTGGATATCGGCGCGCTGACGCCGATTTTTTACGCGTTTCGCGAGCGGGAAGAAATCCTGAAAATCTTCGAAAAGTATTGCGGCGCGCGGCTGACGACGCATGCGTTTCGCATCGGCGGGTTGCAGTACGAAACGTACGACACGTTTGAGCGCGACGTGAAACGATTCTGCGACGATCTGGCGCACAAGATCGACGAATACGAGACGCTGCTGAGCGCGAACCGGATATGGCTGGGACGCACGAAGGGCGTGGGTGTGTTGAGCGCCGCCGACGCGATGGCACTCGGCGTAACCGGTCCGGTGCTGCGCGCGAGCGGCGTGAAATGGGACGTGCGCACGGCGATGCCCTACGCTGCGTACGGCCGGTACGACTTCGACGTGCCTACGCGAGAGAACGGAGACACGTACGACCGGTATTCGGTACGCATCGAGGAAATGCGCCAGTCGAGAAGGATTTGCCTGCAGGCGGTTGACGATATTCCGGAAGGGCCGATCGTGGCGAGAATCGGCAAAGTGCTGAAGCCGCCGCCGGGTGAGGTCTATCATTCGATCGAAGGTCCGAAAGGCGAGCTGGGTTATTACATTGTGAGCGATGGAACGATTCAGCCGTACCGTGTGAGGGTTCGTCCGCCGTCGTTTTTGAATCTGCAGGCGTTTCACCGGATGGCGCGAGGAGCGATGATTGCGGATGTAGTGGCAATCATCGGCTCGATCGACATTGTTCTGGGGGAAGTGGACCGCTAGCGCCGGCGATGCGTTGGTCGCGCGAAACCAATCGTGAGCCATTCGATTCCATCTTCCATTGTGCCGCTGATACTTCCGGTGCTGTGCGCCGTGGTGATCGTCCTCGTGCTGCCGCTACTGGCCGGATACATCGTGCTCGTCGAACGAAAAGTGATGGCGGGCATGCAGGCGCGGCTGGGGCCGATGCGCGTGGGGCCTCACGGCTTGCTGCAACCGATCGCCGACGCGCTGAAGCTGGTGCTGAAGGAAGACATCATTCCGGCGAGCGCGGACAAAGTGATGTTCTGGCTGGCGCCGCTGGTGAGCGTGACGATGGCGCTGCTCGCTTATGCGGCTCTGCCGATTGGGCCTGCGTTTCAGATCGCGGATTTAAACGTGGGCTTGTTATTTATCGTGGCCGTAAGCTCGCTGGGAATTTACGGAATCGTGCTCGGCGGGTGGGCGTCGAATAGCCACTACTCGCTGCTCGGAGCAATGCGCAGTGCGGCGCAACTGGTGAGTTACGAAACGGCGGGCGGTCTGGCGCTGGTGTCGGTTCTGCTGCTGGCAGGTTCGCTTTCCATGAAGGATATAGTGCAGGCCCAGCTCGATCAGGGAATTTGGTTCGTGTTTTATGTGCCCTTCGGATTTTTTATTTATCTGGTGGCGTCGATCGCGGAAACGAATCGCGCGCCGTTCGATTTGCCGGAAGCGGATTCGGAAATCGTCGCGGGATACATGACGGAGTACAGCGGGTTTCGCTGGTCGCTTTATTTTTTGGCGGAATACGCAAACATGATCATCGTGGCGGGAATTTCGACGACTCTGTTTTTAGGGGGCTGGTTGCGGCCGCTGGCGCGGTACCGCGACCATTTCCCCGGAACGTCGGTGGAGCTGCTGGACGCGGTGCCGCCGCTGCTGGCGCTGGGAGTTGCGCTTTACTGCTTCAGGCTCGCGCCCAGGCAACCGGTAAAGATTCAAAAACAGGTGATGCGCGGGGCGGGCGGGGCTTGCGCCGTCGTAGCGCTGGCGCTCGCAGGCGCTCTATTTGCGCCCACGCCGGTAATGCAGGGAGTGCACGGGGCGTTTTGGTTCCTGTTGAAAGTGTTTGCTTACATTTATGCATTCATGTGGTTCCGGTTTACGTTTCCGCGCTACCGGTTCGATCAATTAATGCGGCTCGGATGGCGATTTCTGATTCCGCTGGCTCTGGTGAATGTGATGGGAGTGGGAATGGCGATCGTGTTGCGCGAGCAGTTTGATTGGAATCCGTTTCTATCGCTGGTACCGACGACGCTGGCGACGCTGGGAGCGGCAATGTGGCTGGTAAGCGACGATGCACCGTCGGCGATCGCGAGCGGCGATGGCACGAGGTTGCCAACGGGGGACGGCGAGTGACGGTGCTTGCGAACATCCTATTTTATTTCTTCGCGCTGCTGGCGGTGGGGTCGGCGGTCCTGATGGTGACGCGCCGGAATATCGTGCACGCGGCGGTATTTTTGGTGACGACGCTGCTGGCGACCGCGGGAATCTTCCTGCAGCTGCAGGCGGAGTTCTTATTCGTCACGCAGCTGCTGCTGTATGCCGGCGGGATCATGGTTCTTTTTATTTTCGTTATCATGCTGGTGAACCTGGACGTGGAAATGCGGCTGGTGCAGTTCAACCGGCAGTGGATTGTGGCGGGCGCCCTTGCGTTTGTGTTAGCGATGCAAATATTTTTCGCGCTTTGGGCCGGACGCGACACGTTGCACTTGCCGGCGCCGCCAAGCCAACTTGCGCTGAAAAATACGGAGACAGTGGCGGATGCGCTGTTCAGTCATTTCCTGGTGGCGTTTGAAATTGCGTCGATTTTGCTGCTTGTAGCGATGATCGGGGCGGTGGTGATGGGCAAACGGAGGGCGGAGTGATTCCGGCCGACCATTACCTGTTTCTGAGCCTGGCGCTCTTCGCGGTTGGCGTCGTTGGCGTGCTGACGCGGCGCAATGTGATCATCATGCTGATGTCGATCGAACTGATCCTGAACGCAGTGAACATCAACCTGGTGGCGTTTTCACGTCTCTATGGAAGCGTGGACGGGCAGGTATTTGCGATTTTCGTGATCACGGATGCGGCGGCGGAGGCAGCGGTGGGACTGGGAATTATCCTGGCGTTTTTCCGCAATCGCAAGACGCTGATGGCGGACGAAATGGATCTCCTGAAATGGTGAGCGCCGCCGCATGACGACTCCGTTGCCATTTTTTCTGCGCGACGCGTGGTGGATACCGGTCTTGCCGTTGATGACCGCGGTCGTGATGTTGTTTGCGGGCCGGCGCCTGCCGAATCGCGCCGCGAATTATCTGTGCTGTGGCAGCGTCCTGCTCTCGTTTCTTTTTTCGGTTGGCGCGTTTTTCGAGCTGCTTGCGCGGCCGATGAGTGAACGTCTGGTGGTGAGGTCGCTGTTCGATTGGATTCCCGCCATTCCGTTTCACAGGATCGGCGGGGCCGCGGCGAGCTTTTCCGCGGAGTGGGCATTCCAGATCGATCCGCTTTCGATTTCGATGATGCTGATCGTGACAGGCGTGGGTTTCCTGATTCACGTTTATTCGATTGGATACATGGAGCAGGAGGGCGGCCTCTACCGTTACTTTGGGTACATGAATTTGTTCGTGTTTGCCATGCTGACGCTGGTGATGGCCAGCAACATGGCCATGCTGTTTGTCGGGTGGGAAGGCGTGGGTGCGTGCAGTTACCTGCTGATCGGGTTTCACTTTCACAAGCGAGCGGCGACCGATGCGGGGAAGAAGGCGTTTGTGGTGAACCGCGTCGGCGACGCAGCCTTTCTGCTCGGGATTTTTCTAACATCGGCACTGCTGGGAACGATGCGATTTGCGGATATCGGAGCGGCGCTGCATGCCGGTAACTTCGCGGCGGGGAACTCATTCGTCGTGGCGATTGCGCTGCTGATATTTGCAGGTGCTACGGGGAAGTCGGCGCAGATTCCGCTCTATATCTGGCTGCCGGACGCGATGGAAGGGCCGACGCCGGTAAGTGCTCTCATCCACGCGGCGACGATGGTGACGGCGGGCGTTTATATTGTGGCGCGAACGAGTGCGATTTTCCTGCTGGCGCCGCAGGCGCTGGCGGTGGTCGCGATCGTGGGTTCGGTGACGGCGCTACTGGCGGCGTCGATGGCCGTCGTGCAGACGGACATCAAGAAAGTACTGGCGTATTCGACGATTTCGCAACTCGGCTACATGTTTTTGGCGTGCGGAGTGGGAGCGTTCACCGCGGGAATTTTCCATCTGGTGACGCACGCATTTTTCAAGGGCCTGCTGTTCCTGTCGGCGGGCAGCGTGATTCACGCGCTTTCGGGTGAACAGGATCTGCGCAAGATGGGAGGCCTGGCGAAGAAGGTTCCGATTACATACGCGGTGACGTTGATTGCAGCGCTGGCGATTTCCGGAATTTTTCCGTTCGCGGGATTTCTGAGCAAGGATTTAATTCTCGGCAAAACTTACGAAAAGCATTTTCTGCTGTGGGCGATCGGATACTTCACCGCGGGAATGACGGCATTTTACATGTTCCGCCTGATTTTTCTGGCGTTTCACGGCGCGCCGCGCGGACAGGAGGGCGACGATACAAATCGCGTTCACGAGCCGCCGCGGACGATGCTGATGCCGTTGCTGGTGCTGGCGGCGCTTTCGATTGCCGGCGGTTGGATCAATTGGCCGCAGATTCTGGGCGGCGGCGATCGGTTCGTCCATTTTCTGGAGCCGGTAATCGCCGTGCCGAATGCGGCGCGTACGGTGGCTGCGCAAGGACCGGGGTCGCCCGGCGGCGAGCTACGGCTGATGATTTTGTCCGAAGCGTTCGTGGCCTTTGGAATTTTTCTGGCTTGGTATTTCTACGTGAAGCGTACGGAGATTCCCGGGAAGATCGCGCAACGGTTAGGCGCGTTCCATCAAGCGGTGTGGCACGGCTACTACCTGAACGCGTTTTACAACGTTGTATTTGTCACCGGAACGAAGAAGCTGAGCCTGGAGCTCGGCGCGTTTGACTGGAATATGATCGATGGATTGGGCGTGCGCGGAACGGCGAGGCTCGCGCGGGTCGTTTCACGCGTTTCGATCTGGTGGGATCAGTGGATCGTCGATGGCACTGTGAATTTCGGCGCCACGATGGTGCAGGTGCTGGGGCATATCGCGCGTTATGTGCAGACGGGACTGGTGCAAAGCTACATGCTTTTCATTGTTGCGGGGCTGATCGGATTTCTGGGGTACTACTTCTATCTGGCGGCGCACACGATTCGTTGACTGGTGAATTGCAGCGTATAGGAGCGGCGGATTGTTTTCGGGTTCTCACATATTGACGACGGTGTTGTTTACGCCGCTGATCGGCGCGCTGGTGATTCTGTTTGTGCCGCGCGAGCGAGCCGAAGTGCACCGGCTAATCGGCAATGCATTTGGAATTCTGGGCTTGCTCGTATCGCTTCCGCTGATCTGGCGATTTCGAGTTGGCGCGGACGCCCCGCATTTTCAGTTTGTAACGGACCACGACTGGATTCCGTCGATCGGTGCGCGGTTCACGCTGGGACTGGACGGGTTGAGTTTGCTGCTGGTGCTGCTGACGACGCTGCTCGGCGCGATCGCGATTTTGTGTTCGTGGAACGCAATTCGAAATCGGGAGAAAGAATTTTATTTTCTGCTGCTTATCCTGCAGACGGGGATGCTGGGAGTCTTCCTGTCGCTCGATTTCGTTCTCTTTTACGTATTTTGGGAGGCGATGCTGGTGCCGATGTATTTTCTGATCGGCGTGTGGGGCAGCGAGCGGCGGGTGCATGCGGCGATCAAGTTTTTCTTGTACACGCTGGCGGGTTCGGTGGTGATGCTGCTAGCGATTCTGGCGATTTACCATTCGCGGCAAACGTTTGACATGCGCGTGGTGCTGGAGCATCCGTTCACGGCGGAAGCGTTGGCGCTGCAGAAATGGCTGTTCTGGGGATTTTTTCTGGCGTTTGCGATCAAGGTGCCGATGTTTCCGTTTCATACCTGGCTTCCGGACGCGCACACGGAGGCGCCGACCGCTGCGTCGGTGCTGCTGGCCGGCGTGCTGCTGAAGATGGGGACGTATGGGTTTCTGCGAGTCTCGGTGCCCATGTTTCCGGACGCAACGAACAAATACCGCGGAGCCATGGTTGTGTTGTCGCTGATTGCGATCGTATATGGCGCTCTCGTTTGCCTGATGCAGAAGGATATGAAGCGGCTGATCGCCTATTCCTCGGTGAGCCACATGGGGTTCTGCACGCTCGGAATTTTTGCGCTCACGCCGCTGGGATTCAGCGGCAGTATTCTGCAGCAGGTCAACCACGGGATTTCCACGGGCGCGTTGTTTTTGCTGGTTGGCATTCTGTACGAGCGGCGCCACACGCGGCTGATTTCGGAATTTGGGGGGCTCGCGACGCCGATGCCGAATTTCGCGGCGGTGTATATGATCGTAACGCTCAGCGCTCTCGGCATGCCGCTGCTGAATGGATTCATCGGCGAATTCACGATTTTGCGGGGCGCGTTTGAGGTTCGCTGGCAGTGGGCGGCGTGGGGGTTGCTGGGTGTGATTCTCAGCGCGGCGTACTTGCTGTGGCTGTACCAGCGGGTGATGTTTGGCAGCGTGACGAATCCGGTCAACGAAGCGCTCAAAGATTTGAGCTTGCGCGAGTTCGCGACGCTGGCGCCGCTCGTGGTGCTGGCGTTCTGGATTGGAATTTATCCGAAGCCGCTTTTCCGCGCCATCGAACAGCCGGTGCACCGGCTGGTAGTTGCGGTGAACCCCGGCTATTACGCCGCTTCTCCCGCGGTGAAGGCGCCATAAATGAACTGGCATCAGATTTTCGATCAGGCGCGCAGCGATTTCATTTTTGTGTTTCCCGAAGCGATGCTGGCCGTTTTCGGGCTGGCCATCCTGATGACGGATTTTCTGCTGACCCGCGCGCAGAAATCTTGGAACGCGTGGACGGCGATGATCGGCGTGGCGTTCAGCGCGGCGTCTTTGTTTTTGATCCGTGAACCGGCGGCCAATCACGTTCTGGCGTTCGACCGGGCGATCGTGATCGATCCATTCTTCATCTTCTTTGGGTTCGTGTTTCTGGCTTCGACGGCGCTGGTGCTGCTGCTCTCCGCGCGTTACATGGAGGTTGTCGAGGAGCAACGCGGGGAATACTACGCGCTGATGCTTTTCGCGACGGTCGGGATGATGTTCCTCGCGTGCGGCAACGATCTGGTGGTGCTGTTCCTGGCGCTCGAAACCATGGGGATCAGTTTTTACGTGCTTTCGGGGTTTCTCGTGCGGGAGCGGCGTTCGAACGAAGCGGCGCTGAAATACATGCTGATGGGCGCGTTCAGTTCGGGAGTGCTGGCGTACGGATTTTCGATTTTGTACGGGCTGAGCGGTTCGACGAATCTGCAGGCTGTTCAGCAGCGGATCGCCGAGCGGCACGCGCAGTTTTCCGGCATCGATGCACTTACGTATCTGGCGCTCGCGACGGTTGCCGCGGGAATATTTTTCAAAGTGGCGGCGGTGCCCTTTCACCAGTGGGCGCCGGACGTGTATGAGGGAGCTCCGACGACGATCACGGCCTACGTGAGCGTTGCGTCGAAGGCGGCGAGCTTCGCTTTGCTATTGCGGCTGTTGCTCACGGTTTTCTGGCCGGTGAACGTCCGTTGGACGCACATCCTGGCGGCTGTCGCGGTGCTTTCGATGACGCTCGGAACGTTCGCGGCTCTGACGCAGTCGAATATCAAGCGGCTGCTGGCGTATTCGTCGATCGCGCAGGTGGGTTACATCCTGCTGGGGTTCGTCGCGTCGGTGAATCCGGACGGAACGCTCCACGCCCGCGGGCTGCAGGCCATGGCCTTTTATCTTTTCGCGTACGCGTTTTTCAATACCGGAGCGTTTGCGATTGTGATCGTTCTGCAGAAGCGCGGCGTGATTGGCGAGGAGATTGACGACCTTCGGGGACTTGCCCGGACGAGCCCTGGCGCAGCGATCCTGATGCTGATTTTCTTGCTCTCTTTGGCGGGAGTTCCGCCGACGGCCGGATTCGTGGCAAAGCTGATGATTTTCTGGTCGTTGATCGAGACGGGGCATCCGTTGCTGGCCCTGGTTGGCGTTCTGTACATTGTCCCGGCGCTTTACTACTACTTCCGCATCGTCGCCGCTATGTGGATCCGGGATGCCGATGAATTGGCGGCCCCGAGCATTTCCGTCGCGCAGAAATTCGCTCTGGGGGCGATGGCTTTCGTGACGCTGGCGGCGGGGATTTTCCCGGAGCCGTTTCTGCGCCTGGCGAGTTACAGCGTGTTGAATCCGTTGCTTCGCTAGGCCCAAGCGCTTCCCGCGCTCGGGACAGGATACAATTGCCAAATGCCCGGCGAACCGCCGCTTAAGTCGAAGACCGGATCCGTCGCGAAGCAAATCGCGCTGGCGACGGAACTGCCGTTTCTCGTCGTGGGAGGCGCATGCGCGGGCGGCCTGGTGGGCTATTTCCTGGATCACTGGCTGCACACAAAGCCGTGGCTGATGATCGTGTTTGGCGCGGTGGGATTCGGAGTGGCGGTGCGCGACATGCTACGGCGCCTCGACAAGAGCGACCCTGATGGATCCCCAAAATCCTGAACCGCCATTTCCGCCGGAACCGCCGCCGCTGGCATACACCTCGTCGCACGCCCAAGCGGACGAGCGGTTTCACGCCGGATTTTCGCGGCGTATTCAATGGCTCACTCTGGTGTTTGGCTTGGCCGGGGCGCTGGCAGTGGCGATTGCCCGAACGCCTCGCTGGGGCGCCGGTATCGCGATTGGCGCGGTGCTGGCGTGGCTGAATTTCCGCTGGCTGGACCAGGCGCTGGGCGGTCTTGTGATCGCCGCGTCCGCCCAGGAAGGGCGGCCAAAACCCGTGGTTCCGCTGAGCCTTTATGGAAAGTTCATCGCCCGTTACCTGTTGATAGGAATCACCTTATATGTTACTGTTAGCTTCTTCGGAGTACCGATCGTAGCCTGCCTGTTGGGCCTTTTTGCGTTAGGTGCGGGGGCGATGACTGCGGCTCTTTACGACGTTTTTTCGGGGTCTGAGCGGGAATGAACGAACCACTGAATTGGTCCACCCTTCTGCTGAACAAATACCTGGGCGGAATTGCGGCCAAGGTGTTGGCGATTTTCCACGTGACGCCGAACGATCCGCTGCATCCGATTCCGAATTTCGTGGCTGCTTCGTTTGTGGTCTGCGTGATCTCGGGGTTGTTTTTCCTCTGGTTGAGGCCAAGGATTTCGGCCGAGAAGCCCGGCGCCACACAGCAAGTGATGGAGCTGATCCTGACGAACCCGATGGGCGTGGGAATTCAGGATCTTCTCGATGAGAACATCGACCACGATTCGCGGAAGTACTTGCCGATGGTCGGCGCGATGGCCATCTTTATTCTTTTTTCGAATCTGATCAGCGTCTCGCCTTCGTTCGTTTCGCCCACCGCGTATCCGAGCGTGCCGCTGGCCTGCGCGATTCTTACGTTCATTTATTACAACATCGCCGGAGTGAAGACCCATGGACCGATCGGCTACGCGAAGCATTTTGCAGGGCCGGTGTGGTGGCTCTCCTGGCTGATTTTCCCGGTGGAAATCATCAGCAACCTGGCGCGGCTGCTCTCGCTGACGGTTCGTTTGTGGGCCAATATTTTCGCCAGCGAAATCATTTACGTGGTGTTTCTGGGGCTTTGCATGACGCCCGGAATCGCCATGCATCGCGCGCACCCGGCGCTCGCGATGGGATTCGAGATTTTTCCCGCCGTGATTCCAGTGGCGTTTATCCTGCTGCACGTCTTTGTGGCCGTGGTGCAGGCATTCGTATTCACGATTCTTCCGGCTCTGTATATTGGTTTGGCCACGGCGGAAGAGCACTAAACCGATTTTCATACCAGCAAGCGCAATTCATACAGGCATGATTGCCGACCAGTGTGAGACCGGCTGCACGAGGATGACGGGAACCACCTCCTGGCGGCACTTTCATAACAAGGAGAACACGATGAAGAAGTTGGCAGGGTTTTTCACGTTGATGATGATTGCCGGAATGTCCGCGGTACCTGCGCTCGCGCAGGGCGAAGCGGCGGCAAAGCCACCCGAGCACGTTGCCGTTGGCATCGTATTCGCGGCGGGCCTGTCGATGGCCATTGCAGCCGCGTTCTGCGGACTGGGCCAGGGACGCATTGCGGCGGCCGCCTGCGAAGGCATCGCGCGCAATCCGGGCGCGGCGGGCGCGATTCGTACGGCCATGATTCTCGGACTTGTGTTCATCGAGACGTTGGTGCTGTTTACCTTCGCGGTGATTTTCGTGAAGGTCGGCTACTAAGTCTTCCATCGATTTGTATTTTGGCGGCCCGGAAGCTTGCAGTGACGGAGCTTCCGGGCCGTTTCTTTTGGAGCAGGTGATTTCCGGGTTGGTGAAACCGCTGCGAAGAACGGCAGGCTTAGCGAATCGACAGCGATTGGGCGGCGGTGTGGGCGTAATCGAGAACGCGACCGGGAAGGATGCCGAGATATACGGTGCCGACGGCGGCGAGAACCAGCGCAAAGACCAGCGCCGGGGCGACTTTCGACGGCGTGTAGTCCTTCGACGGTTCCCAGAAGTACATGGCGATGATTACGCGGAGATAGTAGTAGGCACCGATGACGCTGTTGATGGCGGCAATCACCACCAGCCACACGAGATGCGAATCGAGCGAGGCCTGGAACGCGAAGAACTTGCCGACAAATCCGCCGGTGGCCGGCAGGCCGAGCAGCGAAAGCAGGAAAAGAGTGAAAGCTGCGGCAAGAATGGGCTGACGAATGCCGAGGCCCGCATAGTCCGAGATGTCGAGATGTTTTTCGCCCTTCTGGCCGAGATGCGCGACCACCAGGAACGCCCCGATCTTCATCA
Organism: uncultured Acidobacteriota bacterium; assembly: GCA_963785585.1. Lineage (GTDB taxonomy): Bacteria > Acidobacteriota > Terriglobia > Acidiferrales > UBA7541 > Palsa-295. Next base: position 2,229,893 of record CAWAVW010000004.1, on the reverse strand, counting down.
AGGCGTATGCGGCGAGATAGAAGATGACCGCGGTGACGCCGGCATCGGTGCCCGCGGCAAACGCGACGAGTATATAGCCGGCGTGGGCGATGGAAGAGTAGGCCAGCATGCGCTTCACGTTGGTCTGCACCAGAGCGGCGAAGTTGCCGGTGAGCATGGTCAGCACAGCGCAGATCCAGATGGCCCAGAACCAGTAATGGTTCGCCGTGTCGAACGAGACGTAGAAAATGCGCAGCATCAGCGCGAACGTGGCGGCCTTCGGAGCCGACGCGAGCAGCGCGGTTACGGGCGTGGGCGCGCCTTCGTACACGTCCGGGCCGTAAATCTGGAAGGGCGCGGCAACGACTTTGAAAGCGAGCCCGACGAACATCAGCGCCAGGCCGAGGACGGCGAGCGAAGGGATTGTCCCCGTGGCGCTCATCGCCTGTTCCAGATAGTCCCGGACGAGGTCGATTCGCGTAGTGCCCGTGGCGCCGTAGGTCATGGCGATGCCGTACAGGAAAAACGCCGTGGCGAACGAGCCGAGGATGAAATACTTCAGGGAAGCTTCGTTGGATTTCTGGGCGCGGCGGCGGAAGCCAGCCAAAATGTAGGTTGAAATCGAGCTGAGTTCGAGGCCGATGAACGCCGTTACGAGTTCATTGGCACCGGCCAGAATACACATGCCGGCGGTGGCGAAAAGCACCAGCGCGTAGTATTCGCCCTTTTGTATGCCCTCTTCCTGCAGGTAATCGACAGAACCGAGAATGCAAAGCGCAGCGGCGCTAATGATCACCACATGGAAGAACATGCTGAACGCGTCGGCGCGGACGAGATTGCTGTAAGCGCCGTTGGCTTCGGTGGCCGAGTGGACGAAGGCCATCATGTGGACGCCAAAGAGCGCGACCAGCGTGCCGACGAAGGCGACCCATGCGAGGACGCGCTGCTTTCCGGGCGCGATGAAGGCATCGAGGATCATCACGACGATGCCGAACAGGCAAAGCGCGACTTCGGGAGCGAGCCGGTGAAAGTTGATGAGCTGCTCGGTGGCGGGAAATTGCATTAGCGGGCCACCTGTTTTCCGGAGATGGATACAAGCGCTGCGCCAGCGGTTCGCGGCAGCGCGATCACCGCGGAGTCGTTGCCTCGCGAAGGTGCCGTAATCGCCGGCGGCACGGGCTTCCCGCCGAATTCGATCGGGCTGCGGTTTGCGTCGATCGAGATTTTGCTGGCGGAGACTTCCATGCGCCTTGTGAGCATCGTCGAGCCCACGCCCATGACGATGATTGCAATCGAAATCGTCACGAGAATCAGGCGCTCGCGGATCGATGCGTCGGGAAGCGTTTTGTTCTTCTCGACCGTCACTTCGCCGAGCGCGACGCGCTGGTAAGACCACAGCAGGTAAATCGCCGACAGCACCGCGCCGCTCGCGGCCCAGGCAGCCCAGGCGTGATGGAATTGGAAAACGCCGATCAGAATGAGGAATTCACCAACGAATCCGTTGAGCGGCGGCAGCGCGAGCGACGAAAGGCAGATGAACAGGAAGAAGGCCATCAGCACGGGCATGGGATTCACCAGGCCGCCGAGCTGCTTGATTTCGTAGGTGTGGCGGCGGTCGTAAATCATTCCGAGGCCGAGGAACAATCCGCCGGTGGAAATTCCATGAGCGACCATCTGGTACACGGCGCCTTCAATCGAAATCGGCGTGAACGAGAAAATCGCGAGAACGACGAAGCCCAAGTGGCTGACCGAGGTGTAGGCGATCAGGCGCTTGAAATTGGTCTGCACGGTGGCGACGAGCGCGCCGTACACGATGCCGATGATCGCGAGGATGCCGATCCATTTTGCGCAGCGATGCGCGGCGTAAGGGAACAGCGGCACGCAAAAACGCAACATGCCGTAGGTGCCCAGCTTCAGCATCACTCCCGCCAGAATCACAGAGCCGGCGGTGGGAGCTTCGGTGTGCGCGTCCGGCAGCCAGGTGTGAAGAGGGAAGAGCGGCACTTTAATCGCGAATGCGAGGAAGAACGCACCGAAGAGCCACAACTCGGTATTGTGCGAAAGCAGCGCGGGGCCTTTCTGAAGTTGCGCGAGAATGAGCGGGAAATCGAATGTGCCGGTGATGTTGTAGAGCCACAGCACCGCGACCAGCATCAGGATCGAGCCGAACATCGTGTACAAAATGAATTTCACGGCGGCGTAAATGCGGCGGTCGTGACCCCAGATGCCGATCAGGAAATACATGGGAATCAGAGTGATTTCCCAGAACAAGAAGAACAGGAACAGATCGAGCGACACGAAGACGCCGATCATGGCGGTTTCGATCACCACGAGAGCGATGAAGAAGCCCTTTACATTGGTGTGAATCGCTTCCCACGAGCAGAGAATCGCGATGGGCGTAAGGAACGTGGTGAGCAGCACCAGGAACAGGCTGATGCCGTCGAGGCCGATGTGGTAGTGAATGGCGCGGCCGATCCAGTTGCTGTATTCCTCGAATTGGTAGCCGGTCGTCGAGCTATCGAATCCGCGCAACAGCAGCAGCGAGATGGCGAGCTCGATGACCGACACGGTCAAAGCGATGCGGCGAATCCAGACGTGATCGTCGGAACGCAGCAAAAGCAGCGCAGGCACGCCCAGCAGCGGAAACAGCGTGATCACGGATAGGAGATGAGATGGAAGTCCCACGCTAGCGCACCATTCCCCAGATTCCGAGCATCAGCACGGTAACGCCCACGGTTCCGATCACGACCCATGTGGCGTAACTGCGCGCATTGCCGGATTGAATTTCGCGAACATGGCCGCCCGATTCGCGGGCGACGCGTGCGATTCCGTTGACGGTGCCGTCGATCACGCCTTCGTCCACGAAGTGCCAGAGGACGTTGGTCGAGATCCAGAGCAGCGGCTGGATGATGACGGCGTTGTAAATTTCGTCCACGTAATATTTGTGATAGACGACGTTGTAGGCGCCGCGGAGCGATTGCGCCAGCTTCTTCGGCGTTTCCGGGCTCTTGATGTAGAACCACCACGCCAGAATCAAGCCGAGCACTCCGACGATCACCGGCCAACCAGTCAGCGCGTGGAGGAGCATCATCGCGGGAGTCCCGGTTTCTTCGGCCGACTCCATCGCGGTGTTCGCGGATTCCGGCGCGTAGGCCGAAAACACGGGGTGCAGGAATTTTGCGAAGTAGTCCGTGCCGCCGATCAGGTGCGGAGCAGCGAACCATCCGCCGACGATCGAAAGAATCGCGAGCAGGATCAGTGGAATCGTCATGCTCTTGGGCGATTCATGAACGTGAACTTTGTGTTCGTCGTAGCGCGGCGCGCCGAAGAAGGTGAGGAAGATCAGGCGGAACATGTAGAAAGACGTCATGCCCGCGGCGACGACTCCCAGCAGCCACAACCAGAAGTTGGCGTACGGTCCGGAGCGGGTGGCTTCGAGAATTGCGTCTTTGCTGAAGTACCCCGCGAAACCCGGAATTCCGGCGATGGCGAACGTTGCGATAAACATCGTCCAGAACGTGATGGGGATTTTGGTGCGCAGGCCGCCCATGTGGGGCATTTCCTGATCGCCGCCCATGGCGTGAATCACGCTGCCCGCGGCAAGGAAGAGCAGTCCCTTGAAGAAAGCGTGAGTCATCAGGTGGAACACGCCCGAAGCGTACGCGCCCATGCCGCAGGCGAGGAACATGTAGCCAAGCTGCGAAACGGTGGAGTAGGCGAGAACTTTCTTGATGTCGGTCTGAAGCAAACCGATCGTAGCCGCGTAGAAGGCGGTGAGCGCACCCACCAGTGCCACGACGAAGAGCGCCAGCGGAGCGCGCGAGAACAAAGGATTGAATCGAGCAACCATGTACACGCCGGCGGTGACCATGGTAGCTGCGTGAATCAAGGCGCTGACGGGCGTGGGGCCTTCCATCGCGTCCGGCAGCCAGACGTACAGCGGAAGCTGCGCGGATTTGCCGATCGCTCCGGTGAACAGCAGCAGGCAAATCGTGGTGAGCACGCCGCCGAGAGCGTAGTTCTCGATGGACATCGACGAAGCCTGCTGGAAGATAGTGACGTAATCGACAGACTTGAACGTCCAGAAAAGAAGCAGGATGCCGACCGTGAAGCCGAAATCGCCGATGCGCGTGGTGATGAAGGCCTTCTTGCCCGCGCTGATGGCCGATTGCTTCAGGAACCAGAAACCGATCAGCAGGTAGCTGCACAGACCCACGCCTTCCCATCCGACGAACATCAGCACGACGTTCGCGGCGAGCACCAGCGTGAGCATAAAAAAGACGAACAAATTCAGATAGGCGAAGAAGCGGTAGTAGCCTTCGTCGTGCGCCATGTAACCCGTGGAGTAGATGTGAACGAGCACACCGACGAAGGTGACCACGAGCAGCATTACCACGGTCAACTGGTCCATCTGGAGCTTGAAATCCACGCGGAACGGGCCGGCGAGAATCCAGGTGAAATAATTTTTCAGGACGGGAATTTGATCGGGCGAAAGCTGCCAGAATTCGCGGACCGCTTCGAGAACCGCGAGAAACGAGAGGCCGACAGCGCCGATGGCGACGGAGTTGACCACCGGCTTCGAGAAGCGCTTGCCGAACAGCCCGTTGATGGCCGAGCCGACGAGCGGCAGCGCGATGATGATCCAGAGTTGGTCGAGTATGTGCATTAGAATTTCAAAAGATTGAAGCGCTCGACGTTGAGTGTCTGGCGGTTCTGATAGACGCTAATTACGATCGCGAGACCCACCGCCGCTTCCGCCGCCGCCACCACAATCACGAAAAAGACGAATACCAGGCCGTCCAGCTGGCCATGCGCGCGGGCGAAGGCGACGAACGCCAGATTCACGGCGTTGAGCATCAGTTCGATGGCCATAAAAATCGTGATGATGTTGCGCTTGAACACAAACGCAACGATGCCCAGTCCAAAAAGGACGGCGCTCAGCACCAGGTACCACGAGATGGGAACGACGCTCATTCGCCCTTCTTTGCCAGCACCAGCGCGCCGATGATCGCGATCAAAATCAGAACCGAGGTCGCTTCAAACGGCAGCAGGTACGACTGAAAAATCATTCTCGAAAGCCCTTCCGTGGAAACGGACGTGGAATTCGCCGCCGTGCCGGTGGCGATTTCGCGGCCGATGATCGAACGCGCCATCCAGTGCGAGAACTCCAGAATCAGGAAAATCGCGAGCGGCAGTCCGGCGTATTTCGCGAGCTTGCTGAAATCGGTGCGTTCTTCCACACCCGCGTTGAGCAGCATAATCACGAAGACGAACAGCACCATGATCGCGCCGGCATAGACGATTACCTGGACGCCGGCGATGAATTCCGCGCCGAGCAGCAGATACAACACCGCGAGCGAAATCATCACGAGGATCAGGGCGAGCGCGCTGTGGATCGGCTCCCGCGCCAAAATCAGAGTAAGCGCTCCGGCGACGGCGACGAACGCCAGAACGAAAAACAGGATGAAAGGCAGGCTCATCCTCGGTGCCTCAACAGGAGCACGAACGCCGTGATGACCAGGTTCGCGAGCGAAACCGGCAGCAGAAACTTCCATCCGAACGACATCAGCTGGTCGTAGCGGAAGCGGGGAAGCGTGCCACGCACGATTACGTAGAAGAACATGAAGACCAGGATCTTGGTGACGAACCAGAACGGGCCCATCACGTAGGGCATGAATTCCGGTTTGAAAATCGCGAGGCTAAGGCATCCGGCGCCCATTCCACCGGCGAGCAGCGTGACGACCGTCAGTTGCAGCCGCGCGATGCCGCGCATGTACACCACGGTGTCAAACGCGCAGTAGGCGGCGGTGCCGAGCAGAACCAGGGCCGGCAGGAAATTCTGGAACGTCCAGGAGTCGGGAAAGGGCGAGAGCCAGCCGCCGAAGAAAAGGATGGTTGCCAGCGATGAAACCGTGATCATGTTCGCGTATTCGGCCATGAAGAACATGGCGAACTTGAAGCTCGAGTATTCGGTGTGAAAACCGGCAACGAGTTCCGTTTCCGCTTCGGGCAGGTCGAACGGAACGCGGTTGGTTTCCGCTACGGCGGCCGTCAAATAGCACAGGAAGCCGACGATCTGCGGGATGAAGTGCCAATTTAGGATTGAACCGCGCTGATTGTCGATAATCGCGCTGAATCCGAAGGAATGGGCGAGCAGCAAAACTCCGACCACTGACAGCGTCATCGACACTTCGTAGCTGATCATCTGCGCGGAGCTCCGGACGCCGCCGAGCAGGGGATATTTGCTGTTGGACGACCAGCCGGCCAGCGCCACGCCGTACACGCCAATCGACGTGATGGCGAAGAGGAAAATCAGCGAGATGCCGACGTTGGCGACGACGAACACGGGCTGTCCTAGCACCGTCAGATTCGACGGTCCGAAGGGAATCAGCGCAATTGCGGTCAAAGCCAAAGCGAGCGACATGAAGGGCGCGAGGACGTAAACGAACTTGTCCGCCGTCGGAGGCGTGACATCTTCTTTGAACAGGAATTTGACGCCGTCGGCCAGGGGCTGCAGCAGCCCGTGCGCGCCGACGTAATACGGACCCCATCGCGACTGGATGTGCGCGACGACTTTCCGTTCGAACCAGGTAAGGTACGCAAGCGCCGTCATAACCACAAAAAGCAGAACGGCAATTTTAACTAGCGATACCACCAGGACTGCATGCTGGGTGATGAAATCCACGGCCTGTCTTTTGCCTCTTTGGTCGATGTGAGCTTGGAACAGTAACGGCCAAGGGTGCCGCTGGTAAAGAGAAAATCGTTGGATGAAAAAATATTTCCGAGCGGCACGTCGTAGGCCGCGTCTTGCGTTTTTGCCGTTGCTCCCGATTGCAACGCGCCGCCGGAGAGAAGTCCCGCGACGGAGAGGTCGTAGCCCGGCACGTGCTGCCGGATTTCGTCAAAGGCGGCTTCGGGAGTGCGCAGTTTGATCGGCGTGCCGAGCCCGAGCATCCCAAGCTGGTGCGAAAGGATGCGGATCAAATCGAAGTCGCTGCGCGGCCCCTGCGGATCGATCGAACGGTGGGTCATCTGCACTTCGCCGGCCGTGTTGGTGAGCGTGCCGTCTTTTTCGTAGGACGAAGCGGCGGGTAGGACCACGTCGGCGCGAAGCGCCGTTTCGCTCAAGAACATGTCATGCACAACGAGCAATTCGAGGCCCGCGAGGCGGTCAGGCTGCGCGACGTTGAAGGATTTCAGCGGATTTGCGCCGACCACATACAGCGCTTTCAGATGGCCGGCAGCCGCCGCGTCCAGCATGGCGTGCGCAGAAAGTCCCGGCTTGTCGGAGATTTGTCCGCCCCAGACTTTGCCGAAGCGTTCACGCTCGCTGCGATCGGAAAGCGGTGCGTATCCCGGCAAACGGTCGGGTAACACGCCCATATCGGCCGCGCCGCGCGAATTCGAGTAATCGCCCAGGGCCATGTACTTGGTCTGGCCGGCGAAGCGGGATGCGAAGGAGACGAGGTCGCGGATGGCGGAGCCTTGAATATCGGCGCCGAAAATCACCACGACATCGGATTCGATTTCGATGGCTGCTTTCAGTTGCGTGAGCGCGCTGGTAACAGCGGCGTCGAAGTCGCCGCCTTCGTCCGTTGCCAACCACTTCAGAGCGGCGCGTTCTTTTCCCGCGGGAACTTCGGCGACGGTTTTGGCCTGGCGGTGAATTTTGCTTTCCCGGCCGTTGACGACATACAGGCGCGTGGCGTGGTGACGAACTCCGGTGCGAATCTGCCAGGCGACCAGCGGATTCTGCTGGGTTACGTCGTTGCCGATCAGCAAGACGGCCTGGGCGTTATAAACGTCGGCCATGGTCGCGAGCGAATCCTTCGCCTTCGGGCCGAGCGCGCTGGCGAGGCCGACGTAATCGGCGGTGCGATGATGATCGAGATTGTTCGTACCGAGCGTGACGCGAGCGAAGCGGTTCAGCAGGTAGTTTTCTTCGTTGGTGGTGTGATTGGAACCGATCACGCCGATCGCCTGGCCGCCATGCTTTTCGTGAACCTGTTTCAGGCGACGGGCGACTTCTTCAAGAGCGTCTTCCCAAGTGGCCGGTTCGAGTTTTCCGTTTTTACGTACCAGCGGCTGGCGAATGCGCTCTGGATTCGACGTGAAATCGAAACCAAAGCGTCCTTTGCCGCACAGGAATTCGCCGTTCACGCCGGAATGATCGCGATTGTTGGCGCGCAGGATTTCGTTGTTGCGCACGCTCAGCGTGGTCTTGCAACCGTTCGAGCAGTGCGTGCAGGGATTGGGAACATAGGTCATTTCCCATGGCCGCGTCTGGTAACGGTAGGTGCCGCTGGTGAGCGCCCCGACCGGGCAGATGTCGATGCACATACCGCACTCTTCGCAGGCCAGATTTCCGGGCTCGTTGGGAATGATGACGGAGTTCACGCCGCGAGCTCCGACGCCGAGAGCCTTTACGTCCATGCCTTCGTCGCACACGCGAACGCAGCGGAAACACATGATGCAGCGGGGAGCGTCGTAATAGACCAGCGGCGACCACTTTTCCTCGGGGTAATGCAATTTTTCTTCGGAAAAGCGGCTGTGATCGAGGCCATAGCGGAACGTCATGTCCTGCAATTCGCACTCGCCGCCTTTGTCGCACACCGGGCAATCCAGCGGATGGTTTGAGAGCAGGAACTCGAGCATGTCTTTGCGGGCTTTGTGAATCTGCTCGGAGTCGGTTTTGACGACCATGCCATCGCCCGCGACGAGAGTGCAGGCGGTCTGCAGCTTGGGCATTTTTTCGACTTCGACGAGGCACATGCGGCAAGCGGCCTGCAGAGTCAGGCCGGGGTAATAACAGAACGAGGGAACCTCGACGCCCTGCTGCTTGGCCGCTTCAATCACCAGCGTGCCGGGCGTGGTTACGATCGTCTGGCCGTTCAACGAGAATGTGATTTGCTTCGCGTCTGCCATGCGTTTCCTAGTGCGCTCCCAAAATTGCTTCCGCGGGTTTGTAAGCGCACTTCCCGTGGAGATGGTCTTCGAATTCGTTGCGCCACTTTTTCACGATGCTGATTGTGGGCATCGCGGCGGCGTCGCCCAGCGCGCAGAATGTTCGGCCGAGCATGTTTTTCGAAAGCTCGTCGATCAATGGAATGTCCGAGGCGCGTCCGCCGCCATCGTGGAAACGGTTGAGCATTTTGCGAAGCCACGCCGTGCCTTCGCGACAGGGGATGCACCAGCCGCAGGATTCGTGCGCGTAGAACTGCATGATCCGGCGCGCCATGTCCACCATGCAGGTGTCTTCGTCGAGGATGACGGTGCCGCCGGAGCCGAGCATCGAGCCGATTTTGGCAACGGAGTCGTAGTCCATGGCGACGTCAATTTCATCGGCGGAAAGCAGCGGGCAGGAACTGCCGCCGGGGATCACAGCCTTCAATTTTTTGCCATTGCGCACGCCGCCGGCAACTTCATCAATGAGCCGTCGAAGCGGAAATCCAAGCGGCAATTCGTAAATGCCGGGCTTGTTCACATGGCCGGAAATCGAATACAGGCGCGTGCCGCCGTTCTTCGGAGTTCCCAGAGCGGCGTACCAGTCGCCACCTTTGCGAATGATGGCCGGCACGGTGCTTAACGTCTCAACGTTATTAATAACCGTGGGGCAACCGTACAGACCGACCACGGCGGGGAAGGGCGGCTTAATCCGAGGGTAGCCGCGCTTGCCTTCGAGCGATTCCATGAGCGCGGATTCTTCGCCGCATTCGTAGGCGCCCGCGCCGGTGTGGGTGCAGAGTTCGAAATCGAATCCGGAGCCGCGGATATTTTTGCCGAGATAACCCTTGTCGTAGGCTTCTTGGATGGCGGCGTCCACGATGTCGATGATGTAGCGATATTCACCGCGGATATAGATGTAGCCCTGATTGGCGCCAATGGCGCGGCCGGCGATGATGGTGCCTTCGATCAACTGGTGCGGATCCATTTCGAGCAAGGGGCGGTCTTTCGAAGTGCCGGGTTCGCTCTCGTCACCGTTCGCCAGGATGTACTTCGGCTTGTCGATATTCTTGGGGACGAAACTCCACTTCATGCCTGTGGGAAAGCCCGCGCCGCCGCGACCCCGCAGGCTCGACTTCTTCATTTCGTCGATGATCTGGTCGGGAGTCATCTGCGTGAGAGCTTTTTCCAGGGCCTGATAGCCTTCGTTTTGCAGATAGACGTCGATGCTGCGCGAATTCTTGATCCCAAACCGCTGGCTGATGACGGGAATTTCGGCGGAAGCGCGGGGATGAAGCGCTCCGGAAATCACGGCGACGGGCGGAGGAATGCGGCCGTCCTGCAACTGCTCGAAAATCGCATCGACTTTGTCGGGGTCGAGGTTTTCGTAGTAATCGTAGTTCACCTGCATGGCCGGGGCGCCGGTGCAGGCGCCGATACACTCGACCTCTTCAAGCGAAAATGTGCCAGTCTGCGAGACCTGCTTGTTGCCGATGCCCAGGCGCTTCTGTACGTGCTCGTAGAGTTCCTGCCCGCCACGCAGCATGCAGGAAATATTGGTGCAGACCTGAATGTGGAACTTGCCGGCGGGCTTGCGGCGCAGCATGGAGTAATACGCCAAAGTTTCGGTGACCTGCGTCATGTTCAGGTCGAGGCGTTCGGCAATGTCGGCGAGAACTTCGTCGCTGAGCGAGCCGAACTCATCCTGCGCGTACAACATCATGGGAATCAGCGCTGACCGCTTGACGGGGTAGCGCCCGATGAGCTGGTTGTACTTTGCTTCGAGTGTGGCAGGTACTTGCATGAGTCCCTTTACGGCCGCCGGCAACTAGCGGTCCACTTCTCCCAGCACAATGTCGGTCGTTCCGATGCAGGCGACCACGTCGGAAATCAGGCGGCCGACGGCGAGCGTCGGCAAAATTTGCAAATTGACGAATGACGGCGTGCGCATTTTCACGCGATAGGGCTTGGCGGAGCCATCGCTCTTGACGAAATAGCCGAGCTCGCCGCGGGGCGATTCGATCGCCTGATAAACTTCGCCGATCGGCGGCGCAAAGCCTTCGGTGAAAATTTTGAAGTGGTAGATCAGGCCCTCGATCGAAGCCTTCATCTCTTCGCGCGAAGGAGCAATAATGCCGGGAACTTCGGCGCGGAACGGGCCGTCGGCAGGAACTTTTTCCATCGCCTGTTTCACGATCTTGATGCTTTCTCGGATTTCGGCGACGCGGACCTGATACCGAGCGTAGCAGTCGCCCGCCGTCTGCGTCGGTACGTTGAAGTCAAACTCGTCGTAGCGGGAGTAGGGGAACGCCTTGCGAACATCGTAGGCGACACCGCTCGCGCGAAGCAGCGGGCCCGTGCACCCCATCGCAATGGCATCGGTGGCGCTCAACAGCCCGACGCCGACGGTACGGCCGAGCCAGATTTTGTTTTTGGTGAGCAGCGTTTCGTATTCGTCGATGTGCGCGGGCAGGTTATCGACCACACGCTTCACCCGTTCCAGCCAGTCGGGTGGCGGCTCGAGGGCCAGCCCGCCGGGACGAAAATAACTGGTCATCATCCGCTGGCCGGAGACATATTCGAAAATTTTCAGGATTTCTTCGCGTTCGCGGAAGCTGTACAGAAACACAGTCATCGCGCCGAGATCGATGGCGTGGGTGCCCAGCCAGACCAGGTGCGAGGCGCAGCGCGTCAATTCAGCGAGCAGCACGCGGATATACTGAGCGCGCTTGGGAACTTCGATGCCGAGAATTTTTTCGACGGCCAGGCAGTACGCCAGGTTATTCGAGAGCGGAGCAAGATAATCGACGCGGTCGGTGAGCGTCACACCCTGCGAATAGGTTTTCGATTCCAGCGATTTTTCGATCCCGGTGTGCAGGTAGCCGATCACCGACTCGGCTTTGACAACGGTTTCGCCGTCGAGTTCAAGAATCACGCGCAAAACGCCGTGGGTGGACGGGTGCTGCGGTCCCATGTTCAGGACCATCGTTTGTGCTGTGCCGGTCGGCGTCTCGATTGTTGTGCTCATCGTCTCGCGCTCCTGCCGCGCATCAGCGGTAGCCCTCGGTCGGATAGTCTTTGCGCAGCGGGTGGCCTTCCCAATCGTCCGGCATCAAAATCCGCTTCAGATCGGGATGGCCTTCGAAGCGAATGCCGAAGAGATCGAACGATTCGCGTTCATGCCAATTGGCCGTTGGCCAAACGGGAGTGACGGACGGTAAGGTCGCATCATTCCCGCGAATTCGCACTTTCAGGCGGATGCGGTCGCGACGGTCGATCGAAACCAGGTGGTAGTTCACTTCAAAACGAGGTTCGAGCGGAAATTTATCCGCCGCCGTAATGTCGGAGAGCAGGGAAAAGCGCAGCGTTGGGTCGGTGGACAAGTACTCACAGGCACGCAAGAGTTTCTCGCGCGGGACCACGACGGTGATTTCGCCGCGGAATTCCAGCACTTCCGCAACGGATTGCGCGTCGAACTCCCTGAGTTTCTCGAGTACGGGATGCTTCTCGATGTCCTGTGGTTCCAAAAGAGTCTGTGTCCTGAGGGCGGCTGTTTAGTGTTCCCAGTCCAGCGCGCCCTTCTTCCAGAGGTAAATGTAACCGGCCAGCAAAATCGCGATGTACAACATCATTTCGATAAAGCCGAACATGTGCAGGTCGCCATAAACCAAAGCCCACGGATACAGAAAAATCGCTTCGATGTCGAAAAGGATGAACAGCAGAGCAACCATGTAAAACTGGACCGAAATGGGATCACGCGCATCGCCGGTGGGGCGGATCCCACACTCGTAAGCCTGGTCTTTCTCGCGGGTTCGCTTGTGGCGCCCAACGATTTGCGAGGCGACTACGAGGACGCCCGCGAGGCCGCAGGCGAGTATAAACATCAGCAACAGCGGCGCATAACCTTCGAGGTAGTTCGTGTTCATTTTGTTTGCGCTGATATAATAGCGGCAGCAGCGCGACTGGTCAAATGAACTCTCACTTTCTTCTTTTTTTTCATTTGGTTCGACCAGACCGTCGGCGCACGCCGAAATCCGCCGATCGGAAACTCCTGAGGACCGTCTGAAGATGAGTTCCGGGTTCAATACCGATGTGAAAGCGGGCGATCGCGTCCTGCACGTGCAAACGGAGGACCGCGGCCCCGCGCATCCGTCGATCGACACTGTGGTGTACCAAAACGGGCGCATTTTTTACCGCCGTGCTTCCAATTACGAACAATTTGCTGCCTCCAGTGAGTTTTCCCAGGAAGAATTGCGCAAACGCGTGGCTGAACAGCACCGCTCGGTGATTGAATCGATCCGCGCGGGGGAACTGGACAAGGAAATCGCGGCTGCGGAGGCGGAAGCGCAGGCTGCCGCGGTGGCGGCGCGCGGTCCGGGGATTCAAGTGCAATTACTGAATCCGGGTTCGTGGCTTTCAGCCGGAAACGTGGCGCTCGATGTGGAGGTTTCGCGGAGGGCCGACCGGCAGCCGCAAGCCGGCGCGCACGTAGAGGCTGTGATCGAAGGGTCGATTAGCTCGGAGAAACACAGCGGAATTTGCGACGACCAGGGACGCGTGAAAATCAAATTCCCGCTGCCGCCGCTCGGTAAGGACGATCTCGCGCTGGTCATTCAGGCCAAGCTCGACGCGGCAAAAGACGAAATCCGTTTTTCGATGCGCACGCGCGCGAAAAACACTCCGCCCGCGAATCCGCAATGAAAGTGAAAATCAACGGAGATGCGCAGGAAATTCCGGACGGCTTAAACGTCGTCGCGCTGATCGAGCATCTGGGTATGGCGGGAAATCGCGTGGCGATCGAACGAAACCTCGATATTTTGCCTCGCAGCCAGTGGGCGGAAACGCAAATTCAGCCGAACGACAGTTTTGAGATCGTTCACTTTGTCGGCGGCGGTTAGCCGCACTTTTTTGAACCGCCGCCAGATCGCTCCGTAAGCGCTACTTCTTTCGTTCGAAGCTGAATTCTTTTGGCATGTCTTTTCCACCCATCTTGGCGTGCCAGACTTCGGTGAAGTGGTCGGCATCAACGATGTTCAGAATCATGCGGTGCATGTGAAGGTCTTCCGGGCTGGCAAGATTCGTCGCGCCCGTGAAGGAAAAAACATATTCATTGGGATTGTCGCGCTCAGCGGGAGTTTCCATGCGCGGCTGGTTTCCCGCGGAACAGAAATGCGTAAGAGCGACGCGGTCGCCGTCCGACGAGTACACGGTGACCATCTGATGATCCATATCATTGTTGAATGTCTCTTCAATCGCCGTCCCGTTTGAAATCAGCCGGATGGTGCTGGTGAACGGCGGCATTCCTTCGGCCGTTGCAGTCCAGTCGCCTGCGAGCGTCTTCAGTTTGTCAAACGCCGCGCTGGTTTTCGGCGTCGGCATTTGCGCGTTGCCGATCCGCGGGGAAGCCAACCCGGTTGCCAGGAGCAATGCTGCCATCGCTGTTGTCGCCATTTTTCGCATATCCGTTCTCCGTCATTCAAATTTAGTTGCAAGGGCCCGCGAGCGTTTGATTCCCGCCGCTGAATCCAAAATCACTGCTCGAGGAAGCGACCGAGCGCGTCGAGACAAAAATTCCAGCCCTGCCGATGGCCGTCGCGCGAACCGGCCGAGGGAAAATTTACCTGCGTCAGAATCATTTCGGTGTCCGCGCCGCGTGCCATGAAATCCAGCGTAATGATCATTTTACCGTGCTCCGGGTCGGGCTCAAATTCCCAGCTGAATACCAAACGCTCGGGTCGTTTTACTTCGAGATATTCACCGTGAATTTTGTATTTCGTGCCGGTGGAAGAATCGTCTACCTCGATCCGGTAGCTTCCGCCGGGATGGGCGTTCATCGCAACGATACGGCCCGAACGGTTTGGGATAGCGCTACAAAACCACCGCGTCATCTGCTCCGGATGAACCCACGCGTCGAATACTTTTTCGCGCGGCGCGCGAAACAAACGCTTCACTTCCAGCACCGGTTGGGAAGCCGCGCTCGACGTGTTCACGGTAAGTCGCCTTCGTGTCGCACATCGAATGCCGAGTCTGCCGCCAGCAGGGATGCGAGCACGTCGATGCAGCCGTCCCATCCACGACGGTGATCACGGAAGCTCTGAGCCTTCGGCAGGAACTCGTGCGTCAGCGTCAATTCTGTTCCGCCGCGCGAATCGGTCAGCACGATGGTCACGACGGTGCCGCGCAGTTCATCGATCACTTTTCCGGAGGCATCCCGTTGCTCGCCCTCCCACACCCAGACGATTCGCCGCGGCCGGACGATTGTTTTGTATCGCAGGTATTGCAGATACCGCTGGCCCTTGCCGATATCGATGTCGAGAACGCATTCGCCGCCTTCGCAGAAATCGAATTGCACGTAATGAATCACGTGCGAGCCGGCGTCGCGGCACATCCAGCGCTCCATTTGCTCTTTCCTGGCGAACGCATCGAAGACGCGCTCGGGGGACGCCGCGAGCCAACGCTGAAGAACGAGAGTCGCTGGTGCAGATTTCGCGCCCGATGGGCTCGCTGGTGAGTCATTCGCCATCGCGTGTATTCCTCGTGTGCGTGCCCTGTGCCTTCGGACGTCGTCGCTTGGATGGAGCCGCCGGCGACCGCTGAACTTTGCCCTGAACAGTGCCCTGAACTTTGCCCTGAACAATGTCCTGCACGTCAGCCGGCACGTCAGCTTGCACGTTCATGGATTCGTCCAGGAATTTTTCCAGTGCGTCGAGCTGTGCCTCCCAGAAGCGCCGATAGTAGTCGATCCATTGGGCGGCTCCCTGCATTGGTTCGGCTACCAGACGGCACCGGTGGACGCGACCGTTTTTCCGGCGCGTAACTAGACCGGCGTGCTGCAGCACGCGCAAATGCTTGGAGACAGCCGGAAGAGACATTTCATACGGCGCTGCCAGCTCGCTGACCGAAGTTTCACCGAGCGCCAGTTGGGCAAGAATTCCGCGGCGTGTGGGATCGGAAAGCGCCGCGAAGGTCGCGTCGAGTTGCGCGTCTGCATGCTTAACCATATGGTTTAGTATTGCGTCGGCTTCGTTTCCTGTCAAGTGAAATTCCTCGAGGTTCCGTAGCCACCCCATCCGCCGTGCGAGGTGGTGAAGGTTCGCGCGATGTTCGATGGCTAATTCGACAGATTGCAATACGGCGAAAGGACAGGGCCGAAATCTGGCCTGTCGAGCAGTTTCATGCGGGTTCACGGGCTGCTAGCCTTCGGTTTGAGAGTTCGATTTTTCAGACGCGTCAGCACCCGGTGGGAGCTCCCGCGACTTTGGTTTCATCCCGTTTATTCGATTGCATGGTTGGGCCGATATAGGGCACGGAGGAAATTCTGTGCGTCGCTGGACAATACTATCGCTGATGTTGTTGTTGATCGGGGTCAACGGAGGCTGCGCGCTTGCGCCAGCCGGCTACACCACGCCGCCACCCGTATCCAAAACTCTCACGATAACCCCGGCCACTGTGAATGTGGTGGCGGGCGCCTCGCAGACTTTTACTCCTTCCAATACCACGGAACCGCTGACGTGGAGCGTAAGCGGAGTTCCCGGCGGAAACTCCACACTGGGGACGGTTACCAGCGCGGGCGTCTACACCGCGCCGGCCACCTTGCCGTCGCCGAATACGATCACAGTAGAAGCAGCGGTAACTGCTAAGCCGACGGTGACCGGATCGAGCGCCGTTACGCTGCTCAATCCTGCGGCGCAGATCACTTCCGTCACGCCGAACCAGTTTATCGTCGGCTCTATCTCACTCACGATCACCGGATCGAATTTTGTAAGCGGCGCTACGGTGGGCTTCGGCTCCACGCTGCTGACGGTCACATCGCTCACATCCACGCAAATCGTGGCTACCGGAACGGCGACTTCCGCGCAGGTGGGAACGGTCTCGATCGTCGTAACGAATCCCGTTTCGAACAACACGCCTTCGAATAGTTTGAACGCGCAAGTTGTGGCGAACGCGGCGATCCCGGCGAATGTGGCGGCGCGCTTTTTGCAGCAAACGACGTTTGGACCAACGCCGGCGTTGATCACGCAGGTGCAAGCCAGCGGCTTGCAGGGTTATCTGACCGCACAACTAACCGCGCCCGTAACTCAGGTGCCGCCTCCGGCGCAGGGCGAGACTGGCCTTGGGTACGTGCAGAATCGTTATTACGTGGTGGACGTCTCGGCGCAGGACCAACTGCGGCAGCGCGTGGCGTTTGCCCTCAGCCAGATCTTTGTAGTCGGCGGGGACAAAGTCAGCGATCCCACCGGCTATACCAACTGGCTAAACCTTTTGAATACCGATGCGTTCACGAACTACCGCCAGATCATGTACGACGTAACCGTAAGTCCGGCGATGGGCCACTGGCTGGACATGGTGAACAACGGCAAACCGCAAAACGGGAACGATCACGCCAACGAAAATTACGCGCGAGAGTTGATGCAACTGTTCACGCTCGGCACTTCGCTGATCAATCAGGACGGTTCCCTGCAATTAGACGGCAGCGGAAATCCGATCGCTACGTACTCGCAATCGCAAGTAGAGGAATTCGCCCTCGCTTACACGGGTTGGACGTATCCGGCGACGCCCGGAACTCCGACCTCAACTTACAACCCGCCGTATTGGACGGGCAACATGGTTCCGGTGGACTCGAACCATGACATGACGGCGAAGCAACTACTCACCTACTCCGGCGCCGCGGGCGGCGGACTGCTACCGGCCGGCCAGGGCACCGTGCAGGATTTGAACGGCGCTCTCGACAATATATTTAACCACCCGAATCTGCCGCCATTCGTATGCCGCGAACTGATCCAGCATTTGGTGACCAGCAATCCGAGTCCGGCGTACATCACGCGCGTGGCGAACGTGTTTGTGAACAACGGACAAGGCGTGCGGGGCGACATGAAGTCGGTGATCACCGCGATTCTGATGGACCCGGAAGCGCGGCGCGGCGACGATCCGACGACGGCGGTTGCAACCGACGGGCATCTGCAGGAGCCGATCCTCTACATCACCGGCATCCTCCGCGGATTCGGCGCGACGACCGACGGACAGAATCTGGGATATTACGGCAGCACGATGGGACAGAATGCGCTGTTTTCCCCGAGCGTGTTCAATTTTTACTCGCCGAACTATGTGATTCCGCAAACCACACAGTACGGCCCGGAATTTCAGATTCTGACAACAGCGACATCGCTGAACCGAGTGAACTGGGTCAACAACTTTGTATTCGGATCGATCGGCTCTACGACAACCGTGGATTTCTCCGGATACGCTTCCCAGGCTTCCAACCCGACCACTCTGCTGGCCAACCTGAACACCCTCATGCTTCACGGAACCATGTCGTCCGACATGCAGACGGCGATCTTGACCGCCATGCAAGCGGTGCCGGCAGGATCGAAACAATCGTTGCAGCAGGCGCAGACGGCGATCTACCTGATCGCCACGTCGTCGCAGTACCAGATTTGGCGGTAGAGCAGCGCGGAGCGAGTTACAGGAGCGTGAAGATGTCGCAGAAATCGAAATTATCGCGCAGGGACTTTGTTCGGACCGGATGCTGCACCGCGGCTTCGTTTGCGATGACCGCAGCGATCGGCCGGTTGAACATGATTCAGGCGCTGGCTGCGCCGCCTTCCAGCTACCAGGCGCTGGTTTGCATTTTTCTTTTCGGCGGCAACGACAGCAACAACCTCTTGATTCCCAACGATACGGCCGGATATCAGAACTACGCGACGATTCGCTCGAACCTGGCGCTTCCGCAAAACACGCTGCTGCCGGTCGTGGCGAAGACGGGACAGGTTCCGTACGGTTTTCATCCGAATCTGCCGGGCACCCAGGCGCTGTTCAACTCCGGCAATCTCGCGGTGGTGGCCAACGTGGGAACGCTCGCCGCGCCGATTACCCGTGCGCAGTATCTGCAAGGCGTTTCATCGATTCCGCTGAACTTGTTCTCGCATTCCGACCAGCAGGGCCAGTGGCAAACGGCTCAGTTCGACGGCTATGCCAACACGGGATGGGCGGGACGAACGGCGGACGCACTGCAATCGTTAAACGCAGGAGCGCAGTATCCTCCCATTACGTCGGTCGCGGGGGGCGCCATTCTCTGCAACGGAGCACAGACCGAGCCGTACGCGTTGAATCCGGGTTCGCAACCCGGCCTGAACGGCTACTACGGATCGGCCGCACAGAACGCGCGGCTGGTGGGATTCCAGCAACTACTGACGTTCGATTCCGGCATCTCACTCGTGCAGGATGCCAGTGCGGTGATGAGCCAGACGATCGCGCAAAGCCAGGTGCTTGGTGCGGCGCTGAAGGGTTTGCCAGCGCTGCAAACGGTGTTTCCGGCGACCGGCCTGGGCGCCCAGCTTCAGCAAGTGACGCAGATCATGCAGGCGCGCGCGGCGCTGGGACTGCAACGGCAGATTTTCTTCTGCTCGCTCGGCGGATTCGACACGCATAGCGCGCAGTTGCCGACGCAGCAGTCGCTGTACACACAGCTCGACGGCGCTCTCTCGGCTTTCTACAACGCGACCGTGGAGCTTGGCATCGCGCAGCAGGTCACGTCGTTCACCCTTTCGGATTTCAGCCGAACGTTCCAACCGGGATCGAATGGCGGTTCGGACCATGCCTGGGGCAGTCATCACATGATCATGGGCGGCGCGGTGCAGGGAGGCGACGTGTACGGCACGTTCCCGACGCTGGCACTGGGCGGTCCGGACGACGTAGGAACGAACGGGCGGTGGATTCCGTCAACTTCGGTCGATCAATATGGCGCGACGCTGGCGACCTGGTTTGGCGTGGCGCAGAGCGATCTGCCGACGGTCTTTCCGAATCTGTCGAATTTCACCACGCCGACGCTATCGTTTCTGGGGTAGCGTCACACACGACGTACCGAGTCTCGCTGGCGTAAGCGTCTAAAGGAATCTTCCTTCTAGCCGTACCACTCCGCTTCGGCGACCAGCCGCATGAACTCGCGGCAGTCCGCTTCGAGGATCGTTTCGCAGAATCCGATGATCCTGAATTTCGTCTCGAGGTCTTTCGCCCCCGCCAACTCACTCGACATTGCGCTCAGAGAATCGAACGTGGCGTGGTGGCGCATGGCATTGCGCTCGAATTCTCTCGACGCACGGAAGGTGCGAATGGCGGCCGCAACGATCGGCAACCCCAGGGCGGCGGCCGCAAACCACGCCGTCATCTTCTCGTGTTCCTGAACACTGTGCATCGCCAGGTGAACGAGAACGAAAAAGAAGCCGCCGAAAAAGAATAGGTTCACGAACATCGCGGTTACGCCGCCGCGTTTTTCATCCTTTGGCCACCGTTGTTCGAGGTAGGCCATTTGCATCCGCAAGCGCTTTGGCACGTAGTAATCCACAAGTTCGGCGAGCGACCGCTCGCAACGGTCGATGCACGGCGCTCCCGCCAAATGCAATTCCGTGGCGCTCTGCGCCCATTCCCGGGCTTTTTCTGAATTTTCCACCGAAATTTCGTGCACCTCGCGCTTCAGCTTTTCGCTCGCTGAATCCAAGTCCGGCGGCTCGCACCACAACTCCGGATTGAGCAGTTTTTCGAATTTTTTCAGGCGAAGCCGCTCCGCCTTGCACCGCGAAACCAACCACTGATCCTTGAAACCAGCGAGCCATCCAACCACGATGCAGATGACCGTAAGGGAAGCTGCGGCTGCCTCTACGATCCAGTATTTCGAGAAATGGTAAAGTTCAGCCAGAGATCCCGTCAGAGCGATCAGCACCGAGGCAGCGCCAAACACCACCGCGAGAATCGAAATCGTTTCGTACCACCGTCGGTTCTCAACCGCCTGGCGGTCGAACCTGCAGAAAGGTTCGTAAATCGCGTCCTGAACGACCTTGAGAGCGTTGTAGAGCGGCTTCAGCTCGGTGCATCCCTTCGCGATACATTGCTCATAGAGGTAGAGCTCCATCGTATCGTCCATGTCGTCGGCACAGACGCGTTGTGTGCCGAGAGGATTTGCGCATGGATCGGAAATGGACGAGGAGGTCGCAGCGGTTGCCATCGTTCACCTCTTCTCGATACGGTAGCCGAGCGACAGAAGCGCCTTCAGAGTTTCATTCACGAGTGCGCGGTCGTAGCTTTTTTCCGATTCGGAAAGCTGGTCGTACGGAATCAGCGAGGGATGTTTCTTCTGGGCGTCGTCGCGCTTTGGGCCGTATGTCCAGCCGTCGGCGAGCCGCTTCTGCGCCCACATTTCGTGCGCGTTGCGCGCCAGCGTTTCCAGGAGCGGCCCAAACGTATCGAGTTTTACCTTCGATGTATCGAGCGGATGGGGGATGTAGGGCGCATCAGCCATGAACACTCCGGCGCGCCGCGGCATGCGTATCGCCTGCCGCAGTGGCGGCCAATATATCAGAAGTGGCGGCGGGGAACACCAGCAGCCGGTACCAGAACCGCGATTCAATTTGCAAAAACGGCGGCAGCCATTAAAATAC
Organism: uncultured Acidobacteriota bacterium; assembly: GCA_963785585.1. Classification (GTDB taxonomy): domain Bacteria; phylum Acidobacteriota; class Terriglobia; order Acidiferrales; family UBA7541; genus Palsa-295. The sequence continues at coordinate 2,208,540 of CAWAVW010000004.1, read as the reverse complement.
GGGCGAACGGGCGCATCGTCGCGTCTGCGCATGTCTGCGCTGCGCCTGGAGCCGCCGAATGGATTCGCAGTCGCCGCACAAAATGGTCTTCCTGAGCTATGTCGAAGAAGATGGCGACGTAGCGCACGCGTTGGCCGAGGGCCTGGAAGCGCACAACTATTCGACGTGGTATTACGAACGAGATTGTCCGGCCGGCGCGGATTACTTCGAAGAAACCTACAAGGCGATTTCCGACTGCGACGCGATGCTTGTGCTGATTTCGCCGCGCTCGCTGCCGTCCGACCAGATCACGCGTGAGATCGTTCGCGCCGTCGAGGGATCGAAAGCCACGCTGCCGTTGCTGCTGGAGTTGACGCACGACGAGTACGCGAAGCGCCGGCCGGGGTGGAAGCAGGCCATGGCGGCCTCGAACGCCACTCGAATTTCCGCCGACAAAATTGCCGCGATCATTCCGAATTTAATCGCTGGATTGAATGCCAAGGGGATTCGGTCGCAGAACGATCCGCACCCGCCGACGCCTGCGGATTTAGCAAAAACGGGCTCGGGAACGTGGGCGGCGCAAAACACGGCGGCGCTTACGCCTCCGCCAACGCCGCCTGCTGTTCCGCCGCCGGGGAACGTGACTCCGCCGCCGTTTGTGGCTCCCGTTCCCGTCGTCGCGGCGCCATCTGCGCCGGTTCGTACACCGCCTGCGCGTGCGTCCAGGCCGGCGAATTCGGCCACGCCGCCGATTGGTATTTTTATCGGCGCAGCGGCGTTACTCGCCGTCGGGTTCGGCGTGTATCACTTCACGCGAACGAAGCCCGCGCCGCCGAAGCCGGTTGCGCCTGTTACCGCAACCGTGGTGCTGCAATCCGCGCCGGACCGTCACAACTGCACCGCCGACGTCAACGTTGTGATCGGCGGCAAAGCCGTTCATCCCACATCCGCTTCCTTTGCGGTTTCGGGCGTCACCGCTGGCCCGCAGGACTATTCGGTCACCGGGCTTGTCTCGTGCCCCGGGCGCAAAGCGAGCAAAGTCGCCGGAAGCGGCGCGATCGATATTAAGGAAGGAGCGGTATTCGCCATCGCGTGGCAAGGCAAACCCGGCGCAGCGACGGGAGTTGAAATACACGATGCGAGCGCGGCTCCGGTTCCGGAACCTGAGCAACCGAAGCAAGTCACGAATCCAGTGCATCCCGCAGAAAGCGCGCCCAAATCCGTTGTACAGAATGACGCCGGCCAGCAAATGTTCTTGAATTCGCAGGCTGCGTTGAAACAGGGTCACGTGTTTGTGCCGCCGGTCGGGTCGGCGCTGTATTGGGCGATTCAATCGCGCAACGCCGGTAACGAAGGCGGCAAGGAAATGGAAGCGCAGCTCGCGAAAGTGTACAGCGCGCAGGTAACCGCGTTTTATCAGCAGAGGAATTATCCCGCCGCGCTGCAGCTGGTGAAGGAAATGGAAGTGTATTATCCCAACTCGCCCGGATTGCAGCAGGACCAGGCAAAAATTATCGCCGCCATGAATGGAGCAGTGCCCATGAATGGAATGAATCCGGGCCAAATCTTTCAGCAACAGCTCCAGCAAATCCAACGAATACCGCAACCGGGCCCGCCACCGCGCCGCTAGTTCCGCCGAAAGGTGTTCGTGTCGGGATCCCGTCTTCTGTCTTTTATGTTGGGTGCGACCGCGGTACTCTCCGGTTGTAACGGGACTCGAATTTCGCGCGTCAGATAAGCAGAACGCTCACATCGCTGCATTCAGGATAGCCATGAACATTCGAAACTTGATCGCCGCTGCTCTTTCGCTGCTCGCTGCCGTGGTTGCCGTCGAACCGGCGTACCAATATCCGTTTCAGAATCCCAGTGTGCCGATGGAAGCGCGCGTGAACAACATTCTCTCGCTCATGACGCTCGAAGAGAAAATCGCGGCGCTAAGCACCGATCCGAGCGTTCCGCGGCTCGGCATCGTCGGCTCCGGGCATTTGGAGGGGCTGCACGGTGTGGCGCTCGGCGGTCCGGCTGGGTGGGGAGGCCACGGACTGCAGCCGCTGCCGACCACGCAATTTCCGCAAGCCGTTGGGCTCGGCGAGACGTGGGATCCGGATCTGCTTCGCAAGGCGGCCGCGCTCGAGGGTTACGAAGCCCGCTACGTCTTCAACACCGACACGCAAAACTCCGTTAGCCGCCGCGGTGAGAAACACCGTCGCGCCGGAATTGTGATGCGCGCGCCGAACGCCGACCTCGCACGCGACCCGCGATGGGGCCGAAGCGAAGAATCCTACGGCGAGGATCCCTACCTGACGGGTACGATGGCCACGGCGTTCGTGAAAGGTTTGCAGGGCGACGATCCGAAATACTGGATGTCCGCCTCCTTGATGAAACACTTCCTGGCGAACAGCAACGAAGACGGGCGCGATGGTTCGTCCTCGAATTTCGACGAGCGATTGCTGCGCGAATATTATTCCGTGCCGTTTCGGATGGGCGTCATGGAAGGCGGTTCGCGCGCTTACATGGCGTCGTACAACGCGTGGAACGGAATCCCGATGACCGTGCAGCCGATTCTGAAAGAAATCACCATGCGCGAGTGGGGAATGGACGGCATCATTTGCACGGACGCAGGCGCGCTGACCAATATGGTCACCCGGCACAAATATTACGCCAACATTGACGAAGCCTCGGCGGGCGCGATTCATTCGGGCATCAATCAGTTTCTCGACCGCTACCAGGATGGCGTGCACGCGGCCATCGACAAAAAGCTCGTGAACCTGGCGGAAATTGACGACAACCTTCGCGGTGTGTACCGCGTGATGATTCGACTGGGTCTGCTCGATCCTCCTGACATGGTGCCGTACAACAAGATTAAGGGCGATGCAGCGGTTTGGGATTACCCGGACCACAAGGCGCTGGCGCGCAAAGTGACGCAGGAATCGATCGTGCTGCTGAAGAACGATCAAGAAACGCTGCCGCTCGACCGTTCAAAACTGAAATCCGTTGCGGTGATTGGACCGTATGCCGACATCGTGGCGCTCGATTGGTACAGCGGCACCCCGCCATACTCGGTGAGCCCGCTCGATGGAATCAAATCGAAACTCGGAAGCGGCGTGCAGGTTAGCTTCGCGCACGACAACACGGACGATGCCGCGGTGAAAATCGCCAAGGCCGCCGATGTAGCGATCGTGGTCGTCGGGAATCATCCGACGTGCAACGCGGGTTGGGCCAAATGTCCGCTGCCGAGCGACGGCAAGGAAGCGATCGACCGCAAATCGATCACGCTCGAGCAGGAAGACATCGTGAAGGCGGTGTACGCGGCGAATCCGCACACCGTGGTCGTACTCATATCCAGTTTTCCGTTTGCGATTCAGTGGACGCAGGATCACATCCCTGCCATTTTGCATATGGCGCACAACAGCCAGGAGGAAGGAAACGCTCTCGCCGACGCGCTGTTTGGCGATGTGAACCCCGGTGGACGGCTGGTGACCACTTGGCCGGCGTCGCTCGATCAACTGCCACCGATGATGGACTACGACATCCGCAACGGCCGCACGTACATGTATTTCAAAGGCAAGCCGCTGTATCCCTTTGGCTACGGTCTGAGTTATTCGACATTTGAGTATTCGAACTTGAAAATGAGCGCCGCAAAAATTGGTCGCGACGGTTCGATCACGGTCAGCGTGGATGTGCGGAACACCAGCAAACGCACGGGAGATGAAGTGGTTCAAATGTACGTGAGCCACGTCGGTTCGAAAGTCGATCGGCCCGCCGAAGAGCTGAAGGGTTTCAAACGGATCACGCTGGCGCCGGGAAAGAAGACGACGGTACAGATTCCGCTGAAGGCGAGCGATCTGGCTTACTGGAGTGTCGCCAAAGGCGCCTGGGACGTAGAGCCCGATCAAATCACCGTGCAGATCGGAGCGTCATCGGCGGACATCAAACTGAAATCTACCATCGCCGTGGAGTAATCGCGACCGGCCGGCCAGACTTCCGTTGATTCTGAAATCGGGATCCATTGTTACGGGAAGTTTCCGACGCGGAAAAAGTGGAGCCGAAGGTGGGAGTTGAACCCACGACCTGCCGATTACGAATCGGCTGCTCTACCACTGAGCTACTTCGGCGAACCGTGTAAGACGCGGAGTGTGACACTCGGAACAGACGGCGAAATCAGTGCAATCCCGCCAGCCTCAAGAATTCTAGCACAACCCAATCGGTCGCTAAACCCGCAACCCGCTTAAGCGTTAACGCCGCCTGCGAAGGCGTATGATTCAGCGAGAATCCTACGCGACGCGGAACGGCGCGTCGGATGTAGGATGGCGGGCGGCGGTAAGGCGGCGGAAAAATGATCGATTCCGAGAAATGCGCGGTTACGGGGAAGAGGCAATATCTAAGCGAGAGGGAAGCGCTGGAAACCGCGGCGCACCAAGTGGCGACGAATCACGCGCCCGCCAATATGAAAGCCTATTTTTGCCAGTGGTGCGATTCGTGGCATTTAACGAAAAACGCGGCGAAGAATAAAAAGCGGTAGAGCGCGGGTCCACTCACGGTGTGGCGATCGATTCGCGATTTACGAGCATCAGTGCGCGGGTTTGCCGCCTTCGCGAGTGGGGCTTTTGGTGCCTTTCACGAAACAGGAGTCGCAGACGCGCGTGCCGTCTTTCAAAGTGAAATCCACGCGCCGCGTGGAATCGATCTCGGCCCCGCAACGCCCGCACAAATCCGCCTTTGCATCACTCACTAATTTCTCCCTGAGTTACAGAAATGAATCACTCCGTCTATATTAATTGGATGCTGCTGCGGCGATTTTAATCACCTCGAAATCGGGTACATGAGCCATGCGATTCCGACGCCGACGAGCACAAAGAGCGAAAACGTGATGGCCGCGTGTCGGATGCGCTCGCGCGGCGTTCGCCGCAAAAGACAAGCGACGCTAATCGAAACCAGCGCCGCAAACAGAAGCATCGCGCCGAAGTGGCTCAACGCCGGTGTGATCATCGTGGCGCAGCCGCGGTGAACGCATTTGAGTTGAACTGGCTGATTGGATGCATTTATTAAGACCTTCGGCCCGCTGCAATTTCGAAGGCGTCAAACACGCCCAGCAGGTTTACCACCCCCGCCGCGGCGATAAATCGCGTGCCGTAATCCCCTGCGGCGCGCGAAACATCCGGTCCGGCCCGTTCGAAAAATTTCGCCAGCGCGTAAAACATGCCGGAGCCGACGTCGGCCAGAAAGCCCAGCGTGCCGAATGGATCATTGGAGTGTCGCGCGAACACGTTGCCACGAAGCGCGTAACCGGTGAGCGCGAGGCCCCCGACGCAAAGGAAAAAAATCGCGGCGCGAACCCACTTGCCTGTGAGCAAATGCCCGAGTCCAGGCACCAGCCACGCCGCAAAGCCCACGGCAAGAGCCAACGCAGAAATTCCGCGGCGCTTACGCTGCGGTGGCGATGCAGCAGTCGCCGCGTTGTCGATCAACGCGACCTGCTCAGCCGATCTCAACGGCGCCGGCACGACCGGCGAGTCTTGCGCAAATTGATCGTGCGGCGATTCGTCCAAGGTCACCTAGGCGAGCAACGGCAGAATTTCTTCCTGGATTGCGCCGGTCACGCGCGCTTCGCGTTCACTTACGTGAACGTTCACTTCGCTGCGAATGCCAAATTCCGGCAGGTAAATCCCCGGCTCCACGGAAAAGCATGTGTGCGGAGCGATCTTGCGATCGTCGCGCGTTTCCAGGCTATCCATGTTGGCGCCGTTGCCGTGGGTTTCTTCGCCGATGCTATGTCCGGTGCGGTGAACGAAATATTTCGCGTATCCGGCTTTGCGAATCGTGTCGCGGGCAGCGCGGTCGACTTCCCAACCGTGGATCGGTTTGCCCTTGGCGACCGCATTCTTAACAAGCTCCACGGCCGCGTTGCGCGCATTTTTCACGATGCGGAAGATTTTCGCGTATGAATCCGGTACGCGGGAGCCCAGATATCCGATCCACGTGATGTCGTAATAGACGCTGCCGGGCCGCTGCAATTTTCCCCAAACGTCGAGCATCAGCAGATCGCCCGCGCGAATCGGGCGCGCTGTTTTCAGCGACGGTTCGTAGTGCGGGTTGCCGTTATTGGGCTGGACGGCCACGATGGGCGGCTCGGATGTGGTGATTCCTTGCAGCCGAAACTGCTCAAGGATCCATTGTTGCAGCTCGAATTCCGTCAACGGCTTTCCGTCACGCACAAATTCCGCCGCGCGGGCGAACGCGTCGTGCACGATCTTGTCGATCAGGCGACCTGCTTCGAGATGACCGTCGTATTGCACGGCGGACCAGCTTGCTTCGAATTTCTGCACCAGGTCCGCCGAGCTGACCACTTTCTTTTTGAATTTGCGAATCAGTTCAATCGTGCCCGCGTCCACCAGGCCGATATACGGAATATTGTTGTCCGGCGAATACTGCATGGCGATGGTCTTCGCGCCCGTCAGGATTTTGGCTAGATTCTTGTGGAGTTCCTCCCATCCGGCATAGGTGAGTTTCTTTCCGGGCAGGGAATCGAGCACGCCCGCTTCGATTTTATGCACGAGCTTCCGCGGTTCGCCCTTCGCGGGAATGAAGTAGAACCAGCGGCGCGTAACCATACCGTCACCGACGCCAAGAATCTTCTTCGCGATCGGGTCGCGGTGGTGATGGTCGAAGAAGAGCCAACCATCAAGCTTGCGGTCGCGCAGTTCGAGCTGGATCGATTGAATGTCGGCCATTGCCGTAGTCCTTGCCTCGCAGCTGCAATCCGTACTCGCTCATCGGAGCGCCGACGACTGCTTGCGGTTCCTGCCGGCGACTGGAATTCTCTCACCGCCGCCGTTCTCCGCAGTTACGACTCTAATGCTACGATTCTAAAGTTCCGATTCTAACAGCCGGCCACCGCACCGCCAAACGCGCGGCCAAGACCCATCGTCGCTCCGGCAGATCTGATCATGCCTTTGCCGCGCGCGCCCCGAAAAGAGCCGTGCCCAGCCTCACTTCCGTGGCTCCCTCTTCGATCGCGACTTCAAAATCGTGGCTCATGCCCATGGAAAGCACCGGCAACTCTGGACGGCCCGGGCCGCGTAGCCCATCGCGCAACTCGCGCAGCTGGCGGAAATACGGACGCACAAGTTCCACGTCGGCGATGAAAGGAGGAATTGTCATCAACCCCAGCAGGTCCAAATGATCGCTGCCAATGATTCCGTCGGCGAGCGCGTCCAGCTCACTGATTTCCACGCCGCTTTTCGAGGCCTCGCCGCTCAAATGGACTTCAATCAGTACGCCGAGCCGCTTGTTTAGCTCGCCCGCCGCGGCATCGAGGCGTTCGGCCAGCGCCAAGGAATCGACGGAATCGACGCGGTCGAAAATCGCGGCGGCTTTGCGAGCTTTGTTGCTCTGCAGATGGCCAATCAGGTGGCATCGGACGCCGTCCGCAGCAAGCTCGGAGCGCTTGGAATCCCACTCCTGGACGCGGTTTTCGCCGAGAGTTCTTAGACCGAGCGCTAGCGCTTCGCGGATCGTGGCGACCGTCTGCGTTTTCGTAACTGCAATCAGTTCAATATCTTGTGGACGTCTCGCGGCACGCTCGGCCGCCGCTGCGATACGAGCAAGCACTTGCTGCAGGTTGTCCGAAATCGTCGTCGCTCTCGCGTCGCTCGTCATCGACCGCGATTCTATCACGCGCCACCGGTGGCGATGGCGGGCCTACCCGATTTTCGGCTTGAAATAACACGAACGGTCGTGCTATTAGGAAGGTGTGAAGAAGAAAGTTCAGGGAACCTGTAACCCCCAGCCCACTCGTCCTCGCGGCCAGAAAACTCGCCATGCGATCCTGCGTCGCGCCGCGAATCTAGCTTCGGTGCACGGTCTGGAAGGTTTGACGATCGGCAGTTTGGCGTCCGCACTGGGCATCAGCAAGAGCGGATTGTTTGCGCATTTCGGTTCGAAGGAAGAACTGCAATGCGCGGTGGTCGATGAGGCTCGCGATATTTTCGTTGAAGCCGTCATCCAGCCGGCGCACGGACTCAAAGGTCTGAAGCGTCTGCAGCACCTGTGCGAAAACTGGGTAGCCTACGCCGAGAAAAAAGTGTTTCCGGGCGGATGTTTTTTTTCCGCTGCGTCGCTGGAGTTTGACGACCGTCCGGGCAAAGTCCGCGACCGGATCGTGGAGCTTATGAAGCAATGGCTCGATCTGTTAGAACGCACGGTTCGCGACGCGCAAGCGTCGGGCGAAATGAGAAACGACGTGGACCCGCACTTGTTCGCTTTTGAAATGCACGCGCTGGCGATGGGAGGGAACTGGAGTTCGCGTCTGTTCAACGACGACGCTGGTTTCCGCGCGTCGCGTCAAGCGGTGGTGCGCCGCATCGAACAGGTCACGGTGCATTCGGTCGAACGAGCCGGAACGGTTGCGCCAACGGAGGGGTGAATGCGAACAGGGTTCGTGCGCGTGACGATCCTTCTGACGTTTGCCGCTTGCACGACGTGCGCCCAGAACGCGCCGGCACAAACGCACGGAGCCGCCAACGAAATTCCCTTCGAGCATTGCGATGTATTGCCCGTAATGAGCGTCAAAATCGCGGGCGTTAACCTGCGATTTCTGGTGGATACGGGGGCAACTTCTCTGTTGAATCTCGGATCCGTCACGTCCGGCAGCGACAAAAAAATCGAGATCGCGTCGTGGACCGGAGTTTCGTCCACGCACGGGCGCGAGGCTTTGATATCCCAGCTTTCCGTGGGCGATCGCACCCTGAAAAACTTGAAGATGGACGCCGTCGATCTGTCACCGATCGCCAAGGCGTGCGGCGGTCCGATTGATGGAATCCTGGGAGTGGACTTGCTCGAGCGTCTGGGCGTTACGCTTGATTTGAAACGCAACGTCGCGCGCATCGGCTCGGGTCCATCGTCCGGGGCGGAAAATTCGATGATCGCGGAGATGGATTCCGCGATGCACGGATGTTCGGAGGCGTTTAACATCGCGGATGCCGAGTTTCTCGAGCGCTGCTTCGATTCGAACTTTGTGTGGAGCATGCCGTCGGGCGAAATTCATGGCCGGGCCGAAGCCTCGGCGTATCTGCGCGAGAATTTCTTCGGGCCGGGCCAGCATGGGCACTACTCGATGAAAGTGAACGACCAGCGGGCGGTGGGATCCGTGGTATGGACTCTCTACGATTTTTCGATCGATGCGGGTGAAAAGCACCGCGCCGGAAAGGGCATGATGATTTGCCGGAAGACCGACGGCCGCTGGTTCATCCTGAGCATGCATGAAACTCTAAATTCTCCCGCACAGTCCCCCGTACCTTCGCCCTGACATCCGGCCTCAAATCGTGGCCCGGTTCGCCGGAACTTTGCGCCGCCATTCGCTATGTTAGACTCGACGTATCGATATGCCTGCGCGTGGAAAATTGATTGTTCTGGAAGGGATCGACGGCTCGGGGAAGCATACGCAGGCCGAACTTCTGGCGAGCGCGCTGGCGTCTCGTGGGGTCGAGTTCTCGCAAGTCGGCTTTCCGAACTACGACGGATTTTTCGGCAAACTCGTGGCGCAATTCCTGAATGGCGATTTTGGCCCGCTCGAACAGGTTGATCCGCATTTTTCTGCGCTGTTGTATGCCAACGACCGCCTTGAATCCAAGCCGCATCTGGAAGCTGACCTTGCCGCCGGCCACGCGCTGCTTGCGGACCGCTACATCGCGTCGAATATGGCGCATCAGGGCGCGCGCGTACGGCCCGAACACCGTCCTGCATTCTTGAAGTGGTTGAAACAGCTCGAATACGAAATTTACGGACTTCCCCCGGAAGATCTGGTGATTTATCTGCACGTCCCGTCCGCGGAGGCGCATCGCTTGATCGCGCAGAAAGGGAAACGCGAATATACGAAACTCGAGCGCGACTTGCAGGAAACAAATGTCGCTCATTTGCAAGCCGCTTCCGAGGTGTACAACCAGCTCGCCTCGCAACCCAACTGGATCACGGTTGAATGCATCGATGCCGCCGGAAAGCTTCGTTCGCCGGGAGCGATTCACAGGGAAATTCTGGCGGCGGTGGAATCGCGCGTTCTCCGCGCGCATTTGGTCAACTAGCCGGCGCAAAAAGGCTGACGAGAAAATGGGATTCGACGAATTTCTCGGCAATGGGCGCATCGTCGCGGCTCTCCGCGGCATGCTGCGTCGCGACCGCCCGCCCAGCGGTTTACTGTTCACCGGGCCGCGCGGGATTGGCAAGTTCACGCTCGCCCGGATGTTTGCGCAAGCCGCAAATTGCCAGAATCAGAAAGATGATTTTTGCGGCCAGTGCGATTCGTGCCGTCGCATGGCGCCGCTTTCCGACCCGGCGCCGCTCATCGCCGCGGGGCTGACCGAACGCGGCGAGAGCGCGGATGCGAGCGCCGTCGAGCGGATGCCGCTGATTATCGAGCCACATCCCGACGTGTGGCTGCTGGTGCCCGATCCCGTTCGGCGCCTCAGTCCCGTGGCGCGGCCGATGATTCGAGTGGGGCAACTGCGCGCCGTGCAGCGAGCCGCGTATTTCAGGCCAGAGGGACGGCGGCGCATTTTCATTCTCGACGGTGCAGACACGATGCGCTGGACGGACGCCGATGTGTTCCTGAAAATTCTCGAGGAGCCGCCGGAGTCCGCAACACTGATTCTGCTGGCGCCGCGGCCTGACTCCATGCTGCAGACCATTCGCTCCCGGTGCCTGCAATTTCACTTTGCTCCCGTGCCGGACGCCGAGATCGTGAAATTCCTGAAGCAGCGCAAGGACACGAAAATTTCCGATCCGCCTCTCGCCGCGCAACTTTCAAGCGGCAGTCCCGGGGCGGCCCTGGCGCTGAATCTCGGGGAATCGCAGCGCCTGCGACGCAGCGTCCTGAACCTGCTGGATCAAGCGGCCAGCGCCGGAAGATATGCGGAGATCTTCGCTGCCACGGCGCAAATGGCCAAGCAGGAGAAGGAATCGTTTGAAAACATCCTGCCGCTGTTCTATAGTCTGCTTACAGACCTTCTCGAACTTTCCCAGAGTCCGAAGAGCCGTCTTCCTCGAAATCCCGATCTGAGCCGTGAATTGGAATCGCTCGGCAAGAAAATCGATTTCGAATGGCTTCAACGGGCGACCCAGGGACTTGACCAGCTAGAAAGCCGGCTGCGCCGCAATATCGGACGCCAGTTGGGGCTGGATTCCTTACTGCTCTCGCTGGGAACGCGGTAACTGCGAAAAAATTCGATTTTTTTGGAATTCAGCGCAACCGAAACGCTTCTTCGATAGTCATAACTAGTATCCTTCGGAAGGAGCCGTCATGGTAAACCGCAAACTTTTCCGCCCCACTCTTACGGATGTGAAAGAACAGCAATTTCCGGCGCGCACCGTCCAACCATCCGCGGCACCCGCCAACGCCCGCAAAAAGCCCGCACCACCCGAGCAGACTCACGCCGAGAGCTTCTATTACGTAAAGCAGATGCAGGCGCGGACGACCGTGGCCGTGGTGCTCAACGACGGGGAAGTGCTTCATGGCGCGGTGGAGTGGTACGACCGAGACTGCATTAAGTTGACCCGCATCGGCAGCCCCAACCTGCTCGTCTATAAGCACTGCATCAAATATTTGTATAAAGATGGCGAAGATGCAGCTCACGGCGGGAACAACGGAACAAACGGCGCTTCGCACGACGAATAATGCGCAATTTTCGCCGGCCATCTCCCGCGTCGCTCGGCAGGATCGACCTTTAATTTATTGGGAAATTTGAATTCTCCGGTACGAAGCGTGCTTATTTGCGCTTTCCCCGCTTCTTTTTCGATTTCAGCGAATCGGCGGAAGGCGGAAAGGGTCCCACGAAAAAAGTCATCAGCGCTTTTCCCACAAGCCTCGAGGTGTCGTCGGTAATATCGCAGTCCACCACGGAGATGTGGCGCCCGATGCGAACCACTTTGGCGTCGGCCGTGACGGTGCCCGACGCGACCGCTTCCAGATAGTTGATCTTCATTTCGATGGTGGCTATGCGCTGGCCCGGCGGTGCAGCCATGTAGGACGCCAGCCCGCCCGCCGTATCCGCCATCGCCGCGAGAACGCCGCCATGCACCACGCCATGAAGCTGCAAATGCTTGCCGGCGACGCGCATCTTGAGCACTACGCGGCCGTAGCTGGCCTTCGCTAGCACGAAGCCCATATGCTGAGTCGTGCCGTTCTCGCGGAGCCTGCGGTTCATCTCCTTCGCGGCGGCTCGTGCGGCCGAATTGGGCTTAGCGGCCATATCTCTGCGGTCCCCGTACATCATCCATCGGTTCCTCGATTTGCATCGAAATTCAAAAACCGTCCCGCAAACGCATACTTCGCGCATCGAAACGTCCGGCCAACTCGTCTAATGGACGAGAATCACAGCCGGAGCGTAATTCCGGCGCGCCACACTACGCAATATACCCGGATTCTTGCCGGGCCGCTCCAACCACTGTTAGAGTCTCACGAGGGCCAATGAAAATCGGGATCACATGCTATCCAACGTACGGCGGTTCCGGCGTGGTTGCCACGGAATTGGGAATCGAACTGGCTGCGCGCGGTCACGAAGTTCACTTCATCAGTTACGCGATGCCCATCCGGCTGAACTCGGCGCACGAGCGGATTCATTTTCACGAAGTGGAAGTCACGTCCTATCCGCTGTTCGATCACCCGCCCTACACCCTGGCGCTGGCGACGAAGATGTTCGAGGTGGCCGAGGAAGTTTCGCTCGATTTGCTGCACGTTCACTACGCCATCCCGCACTCGGTGAGCGCCATGCTCGCGCAAATGATGAGCAAGCCGAAAAACCTGCCATTCATTACGACTCTGCATGGCACGGACATTACGCTGGTGGGCAGCGATCGCAGTTATTTGCCGATCACCCGTTTCTCGATCGAGAAGAGCGACGGCGTCACTTCGATTTCCGCCTATCTGCGCGATCGGACGTATCACGAATTTGACGTGAAGCGCTCGATCGAAGTGATTCCGAACTTTGTGAACTGCGACATGTACCACCGCTCAGAGGATCAATCGCTCCGGAAGCGGTGGGCGAAAAACGACGAACCGATCCTGATGCACCTGTCGAACTTCCGCCCCGTGAAGCGGATCACGGATGTGGTGGAGATTTTCGCGCTGGTGCGCGAGAAAATTCCCGCGAAGCTCGTGATGATGGGCGATGGGCCGGATCGCGGCGCCGCGGAATATATTGTCCGCAAGAAGAATTTGTCGAAGGACGTATTCTTTTTGGGCAAGCAAGATCTCGTGCAGGAGAAGCTCGGTGTTGGCGATTTGTTTCTGCTGCCGAGCGAACTCGAGTCCTTCGGCCTTGCGGCGCTCGAAGCAATGGCCTGCGAGATGCCGGTGATTGCAACGGACGTTGGAGGTTTGCCCGAGGTGGTTACGCCCGGCGTGGACGGCTACCTGATCCCGCCGCGCGACGTGGAAGCCGGCGCGAAGGCGGCGCTGCGGATTCTGACGAGCCCTGATCGCGGGCGCGCGATGGGGAAGCAAGCGCGGATCAATGCGAAGGCAAAGTACTGCGCGAACGATGTGATTCCACAATATGAGCGGTATTACCAGCGCGTGCTGGACGGAAAGGCGTGAATCGAGTCCTCAGCGGTCGGCAAACGGAATCGGTTGCACGGACTGAACCGCCGAATTGATTTCTTCTTGCGTGATTTTCGCGCTCGATCCCGCCGTGGCGCCAAAAATAAAGCGAAACTGGTGATCGCGTTCGTCGAAGGCGCGCACGGCCACCGGACGGCCCGCCGCCGGATCTCCGAATTGGAACGCGCGTACGCCGCCGAAATCCATCGAGTAGAACGGGCCGTCGCCGCTAAGGTCCGGACCAAACGCAAGTTTCCACATCATCAGCGTATTCATCCGTTGCGCGTCGCCCACGCTCATCAACGGTGAAATCTGTGCGGGCGAAACGCTGTAAACGGCCTGGTAGAGCGCGAAGTTGGAATCGACCGGGTGGCCGGCAAAAATGCCGGCGAATTTCTGGTAATCGACCGGATTCGAAGCCTTCAGCGCGCCGACCGTATCAAGCGAAGATTGCGGATCGAAAAACGCAACGGCTTGGCCTGAGTCGTAACGCACCACGGCGAACGTAAGAGCTCGCTCGACCTTCGATTTGCCCGGCCACGGAGAATTGAACTCGAAATCAAAAAGTTTCACGAACTCTGGTTTCGCGGGCGGCGGAGTTTTCTCGATCGCCCTCGGCACATTGGCGATCCAGGGATTGGAACTGGCGAGGTTTCTCGCTTCGAGCCACGTGAGCGTCTGCAAACCGAACTTCAGCGTGAACACCGCGACGACGATTGCGAATAGCGCCAGCGCGATTGCCGGCCAGACGCTGGTCTTGGCTTCGGTGTCGTCAACCAACAGAGTTTCTTCGGCTCGAATCACAACGCCATTCTACGCCATCACACGGCGGGCAATTCAAGATTTGAGATTGTTATCCGGGCAAGAGCTTTTTGACGCGCCCCCGCAGCTTGACCAACCCGCGCGCCGCCGACGGCGGCAGGTGCTGAAATTCCTGGAACAGCGTGTCGATCGTCACCACGAATTCGAGCATCTCGTCGATTCGCTTGCGCGCGTAGGCCTCGGACGGACCCGCTTTGCCGGCCTCATCGACGCACTCATGCAGAACGCGAATGGTCGGGTCAATCTCTCGCTTTTTGCGCTCGTCGAGGATTACCCGGAACATTTCCCAAATGTCCTTCATCGATTCGAAATGCTGCCGGCGATCCCCCAGCACCGGCGCAACGCGAACGATGCGCCAGCCCTGCAATTCGCGCAGGCTGGTGCTGACGTTTGAACGCGCCACGGACAGGGTGGTGGCGATTTCGTCGGCCGGCATGGGCCGTTGGGACAGGAACAGCAGGGCATGCACCTGGGCCACAGTGCGGTTAACGCCCCAGCGGGTGCCCATTTCGCCCCAGTGGAGGATGAATTTTTGCGCGACGGCGGAAAGCGGGGGTGCGGTTCTTTCAAGCGTTTCAGTCATAACTGAAGATACTGGCATTTCGGGCGGGATGTCAAGAGCGGCAGCGAGCGCCCAATCGCCGCCATTCCGGTGCGATCGAAAGACTCAAAAAGCGCTACTGGCCCGCTGCCGTCGCCGGCGAAGACGGCTTTACATGCAGCTCCATCGTCACGCGGATCGTGTCGGCGATCTTGTTGAACATCATGTTGTGGGTCATGCCGAAGTCGCGTCGATTGAACGAGAAATCGGCTTCGATCTTTTGATTACCGTTTGGAAGCGAAGAAAGAGCGATGGCCACCGTCACCGGGCGAGTGACGCCACGCAGAGTGAGATTGCCGGTCATGGTAAATTTGTTTGGATCCGGATCGGGCAAAATCCCCGTGGAAGCGAAATGAATGTCCGGATAATCCTTCACATTGAAGAAATTCTTGCCCTTCACTTCTTTGTCTTTCAGGCCGCTTCCGGTGTGAACGCTGTTTGATTTCAGGTCCAGCGCAAACGTCCCGTCCTTAAGGCTACCGGAAGCCAATTGCAGGTTTGCATTCCAATCCGTAAACTCGCCGACTACCTTCGCAAACGTGGAGCTGGCGTGAAACTCGATCTTGCTTTCGTCTTTCAAGACGTTCGCGCGGACAGGATCCTGCGCTTGCGCGGGCGCCGGCATACAGGCGGAGCAAGCCAGGAGTGCGGCAACGATGACTGCTGCGTTCGTGCGAATCATTCGTATTCCTTCCCTGCAGGAGTGTGATTTCGGCCAGTTCGGTTCATTCCCGGCCTGGAGTTTTGCCTTTGCTCCGTCCATTCGCCCGAAGCCTTACGGATACATGGGAAGCTATCAGAATGCGGCGCAGTGTCCAGAGCCAAGTCCGACTCGTTCGAGGTTCGTGAATTTCTCAGCGCACGGAGCCCGCGTTCAGAGTTAATATCGCGTTCCACATTCGTCGAGCGAAGACGGAGCCATGACCCCACACCCGCACATCGAGACGGCCGGAACGGAACGCCGGTACATCCTGCTCTTCAGCGTACTGCTCGGCAATTTATTGCTCTATCCCTATGCCGGAGAAGGCGGCTTGCGCTACGAGTGGTTTCGGTTGTTGGGATTCGGCTTGACTGCATTGAGCGTGTACGCCGTGAGTTTCCGCCGGACGACGCTCATCTTCGCGCTCCTATTGGCGATTCCGGCGGCGTTGAATCGCGTGATCTACGTGCCCAAGCAGGATGTGGGGATCGTGACGCTCGTCGGAATCCTGCTTACGTTCGGATTCGACGTTTTCGTCTTGATTACGATTTTCCGGCGAATTTTTCGAAGCCCCAGGGTTACGTCGTCCACGATTTTCGGAGCGGTCTGCATCTATATGATGGTTGGATTTGCATTCGCGAATCTATACCTGTTCTTGGCGAAGCTGCAACCGAACGCGTTCTACCTGATTCCTGAAACGAATCTTCACAAAGTGATTCAGCAATCGGACTTGATTTACTACAGCTTTGGCAGCATGACGTCGCTCGGATCGGCGGGGATTATTCCTGTGACGCTGCAGGCAAGGTCACTGACGACCGTAGAGGCGATTCTGGGTTTGTTTTATCTGGCCGTATTGGTTTCGCGCCTCGTGGGGCTTTACCGTTCGGAATATATAACTAGAGATCCATGAACGGGTCGGCGGTAGCGAGCTCGGGTATCTCGATGTGAATCTGCGTGCCTTGCCCTTCCTGGCTGCGAATGTCCATTCGGAATTGATCGCCGTACAAAAGCCGCAGCCGCTCATGCACGTTGGTGATGCCGATTCCGCCGCCGTACACTTCGGCAAGGCGCTCAGGAGAGATCCCGACGCCATTGTCTTCGATTTCAATCAGCAGGCGGCCGTTGTACTGGCGGGTGCGCACTTTGATTTGGCCGCCCTCCACTTTCGGCGCCAGTCCGTGTTTGATCGAGTTTTCGATCATCGGCTGAAGCAGCATGCTGGGAACGAATGTTTCCAGAGTTTCGGCGTCGATTTCTTTCAGGATTTGGAGTTTGTCGCGGCCGAATCGAATCACTTCAATGTCGAGATAGTCGTCGATGAACTCGATCTCTTCGCGGAGCGGGACAAACGATTCGTGTTTGCGCAGCAGGCGCCGCAGGATATTCGAAAGCTTCAACACCACGCCGCGCGCCATGTCCGGATCGAAGCGAATCAGCGACGAAACCGTATTGAGCGTATTGAACAGGAAGTGAGGATTAATCTGGCTGGTGAGCGCATCCATGCGCGCTTTCAGCAGGAGCTGCTGGTTTTCTTCTAGGTTCATCTCGATGCGGGTGTTGTTCCAAATCTTGATGGCCATCGCCACGCACATCAGCGAGGAGAGCACCACCAGCAGCGCGTAGCCCCAGTTGCTCGGATGGTAGGAAAACAGCCAGCGGTCCGGAATAAATTCGGCCAGCTCGATCTGGATTACATTAAATGCGACGCAAACGAAGAACGGCAACATCGTCCAGTTGCCCTTGGCGTATCGCACGATCTTCCAAATCCATTCAGGAATACTAAGAAACAGAAAAGGGCCGAAATGCCAGACGTCTTCCTTTTCGGGCATCGATTCTCGGACGACTCCGGCCAGCAGCCCAACGAGCGCGGCCATCGGGCTGGACACCCATTCGTGGTTGCCAAAAGCAGGCAGACTGATGAGCGAGCCGCCCAGAAGGCCGACGATCCGTCCGCCGATCAAGCCCATCAGGAACGAGCCTTCGAGCGTGAGGTCGAAAAACTGGTAGCCGACCAAACGCAAGAACACGCCAATCGCCAGCGGCGGCGTAAGAAACAGCAACAGCATTACCTTTTGGTCGGAATCGCGAATCTCGGTAAACAGCAAACGTCGAAACGAACGGAATCGCACCAGCAGCGCCGCTAACGACGCGGCGAATCCTACTTTGAGGACGAGGATATAGACGAGGTCCTGTCCGCCGCCAAATTTTCCTTGTCCGCTCGCTGGAACAAACATCGCCACGCCTTTTCAGGAACGGAAGTTACGTTAGCCAAAGCCGCCAACGATGTAAAGCGCGCACGGCGCTCGATGGCCCGGGCCGCCTCGAATTGCCTGAATCGTGCGGCACGGCTTTCCTTGACACTCGCGGCCTGCGCCTTTATACACAATGCATGGCCCATGACTTCCTGATTTACGATTTTGGCACCGACGAAGAGACCGCCCAGCAGGCGCGCCACAAAGTCGATAGCTGGGCGCAGGGATTTCGCCTGGGCAAGAAGATTCTGCTGAAGTTCGAGCGCGAAGCTTCGGGCGCGGAAGCGGAAGGGAAGCAGGCGGAGAAAGGGAAGAAAAAGGCCCCGGCAAAGAGCGGAAACGTGCGCGCTTTTATTCGACTCGATTTTTCCTCGCACGAAAAGCTTTCGCACCAGCGATGGCTCGAGCGCATTCCGACCGAGGAGCCCTTCAAGTCCGTTAAGGGCAAGGTGGTTCGCCCCGGCAGTCCCGAACACCAGGAAAGCGCCGAAATTTTCGAGAAGCTCGATTAGGTGGTGAAACCACACTCCAAATTGGCGTGATCGAAGCGCGAACCATCCTTTGGCGCAGTGCCCGCGTTTGGCTATAATCGGGATTGCTGCAACGGCTGGCGAACGCAAAACCGACAAGGGAGCCGATGGCCACTCAGGCAAAGGTGAAGCCCGCCAAGTTTGACGCGACGAAGTACCACGGTCTGGACCGGGACACCCTCATCCGGTTGTATCGCACGATGTTTCTCTCGCGGCGTCTGGACGACCGCGAAATCCAACTCAAGCGCCAAAATAAGATTTTCTTCCAGATTAGCGGAGCGGGGCACGAGGGCGTGCTCGCCGCCGCCGGTCTGGTTCTGAAGCGCTCCCACGATTGGCTGTTTCCGCATTATCGTGATCGCGCCCTCATGTTGATGATGGGCGTCACTCCGTACGAGATGCTTTTGCAGGGTGTTGGCGCAAAGGACGATCCCGCCTCGGGCGGCAGGCAAATGCCGTCGCACTGGGGCCACCGCGACTACAACATTGTGTCGCGCTCCTCGCCCACCGGTACGCAGTTCCTGCAAGCGGTCGGTGCCGCGGAAGCCGGCGTGTATTACGGAAAATTTCCGAAAGCCTACGACCAGGCGCGCAAAGCGCCGCTCGGCGGCAGCGTTTCATTTCATCGCGATGAGATTGTCTATGTCTCCGCGGGCGATGGCACCACGAGCGAAGGCGAGTTCTACGAGTCGCTGAACACGGCTTCGAACCACAAACTGCCGATGTTGTACCTGATTGAGGATAACGGCTACGCGATTTCCGTTCCCGTCGAGGTCCAGACGCCCGGCGGCAGTATTTCGAAATTGCTTACCGGCTATCCGAATCTGCACATCGAGGAATGCGATGGTACCGACGTGCTCGCGAGCTACGCGACGCTTCAGCGCGCGGCTGAATTTGCGCGCGCGCGACGGGGGCCGGCGCTCGTCCATGCGCACGTGGTAAGGCCGTACTCGCACTCGCTTTCGGACGACGAAAAGCTGTACCGATCGGAAGCGGATCGATCGGAGGAAGCGCAGCGCGACCCGTTGCCGAAGTTCGCGGTATTTCTGGTGCGCGAAGGAATTCTGGAAGAATCGGAAATCGAGGCGCTCGAAGCCGAAGTGGACGCCGAAATCGTCGAGGCGACCGACCGCGCCCTGGCGGCTGAGGCGCCGGCCGAGGATTCCATTTACAAGTGGGTTTATTCGCCGGAAGTCGATCCGGCGGACAAGCATTTTGACGCACCCGCAAAGCGCGAAGGCCATCCCAAGACGATGGTTGAGATGGTCTCGGCCACGCTGCTCGACGAAATGAAACGCGACGAGCGAATCGTCGTTTTCGGCGAAGACGTTGCGGATTGCAGCCGGGAAGACGTATTGCCCGGGGTAAAAGGGAAGGGCGGAGTTTTCAAGGCGACCTCGGGCCTGCAGCGCAAATTCGGCAGTGATCGCGTGTTCAATTCGCCGCTGGCCGAGGCGAACATCATCGGCCGCTCGATCGGGATGGCGATTCGCGGGCTAAAGCCCGTTCCGGAGATCCAATTTTTTGATTACATCTGGCCGGCCATGATGCAGCTGCGCAATGAGCTGGCGACGATGCGCTGGCGCTCGGCGGGACATTTTAAGGCGCCCGTGGTCGTGCGCGTCGCCATCGGGGGCTACCTGACCGGTGGCGCCATCTATCACAGCCAGTGCGGCGAAGTTACGTTTACACATATTCCCGGCTTTCGCGTAGTAATGCCCTCCACGGCTCTGGATGTGTGCGGATTACTGCGCACCGCGATCCGTTCGGACGATCCCGTCCTGTTTCTCGAGCACAAGCACTTGTACAGGCAGCCGTATAACCGCTCGGAGTATCCCGGGCCGGATTTCACGATTCCGTTTGGGAAAGCGCGCGTGGTTCGAGAAGGTACCGACGCGAGCATCATCACCTACGGGGCCGTGGTGCATCGCGCCGAAGTGGCAGCGGCGGAGCTGGCGCGCAATGGCGTTTCCGTTGAGATTATCGATCTGCGCTCCCTCAGCCCGTACGACTGGGAAGCGATCGCTGCGACAGTTTCAAAGACAAATCGTGTGCTCGTGGCCTATGAGGACACGCGCTCCTGGGGCTACGGCGCGGAAATCGCCGCGCGCATCGCCGATGAACTGTTCGACCGCCTCGATGCGCCGGTTCGGCGCGTGGCGGCCACCGACACCTTCGTGGCGTATCAGCCGAAGCTGGAAGACGCGATTTTGCCGCAGACCGACGATATCGTACGGGCGGTCAACGATTTAGTCGGGTACTGACGAGCGACGGGATTTTTCGCTGTCTTTCGGGGCCGGCCTATAGGTCGTCGCGACGGATGAAACCTTTTCGCCCTTGGTTTCGTATCTTCAGCAAACGCGCTTCACTCCATGGGTGTGAACGCGGCGGAGGGTAACACGATGAACTGTCCTGGTTGCCAGAAAGAGATCGCCGAATATTCGAACTTTTGCTATTTCTGCGGAGCGCGCCAGCATCCGGGAGCCGCTCCTGTGGGTGTTCCCATGCCGCAAAAACGGCTGGTGCGCTCGAAAGACGCGAAACTCGGTGGCGTCTGCGGCGGC
The DNA here is from genome assembly GCA_963785585.1 of uncultured Acidobacteriota bacterium. GTDB lineage: Bacteria > Acidobacteriota > Terriglobia > Acidiferrales > UBA7541 > Palsa-295. The sequence continues at coordinate 2,187,501 of CAWAVW010000004.1, read as the reverse complement.
ATCGCGGAATACATGGACGTTGACCCCACCGTCGTGCGCCTGGTTTGGGTGCTGGTCACATTCTTTACCGGGCTCGTGCCGGGATTGGTTGCGTACCTCGTAACGTGGCTGGTGCTGCCGGCGCCTCCGAAGCCTGAAGTCGAAATCATCCATTCGGCGCCCGCATCGCCGAACTATCCCCAGGCCGTCTAAATTGCGTGCAGGTTAGCTCTGCAAGCGGAGGAAGGCTCTCGCCCCCGGTTCAGTCCCGATCTTTGCCCTTGCTCCGCTTGGCGGGCTTGCTGTGTTCTGGAAACACGGCGTGGTCCAGAGACACCGCTCCTGCGCCTACCGTTGCGAGAGCGAACGCCCCGACGGCGAGCGCCAGCGGAAACTGATACGCATCCACTGCCATTGGATTCGCAAATAGCCCGTGAACCTTCACCAGCGCCACCGCCATTTCAAGGAACAGAAGGAATCCTGCCACCCGCGTGAAAAGTCCGACAATCAACAGAAATCCGCCGAAGAATTCAATCACGCCTGCCAGATACACGAAGTACCCCGGAAATCCCATGTGGACGAACGATTGCATGGCGTCCCGCGTGTGGGTGAAGAGCTTTGGGTAGCCGTGAAAGATAAAAATAATTCCCAAGCCAACGCGCAAGAGCAGCAGCGCCAGCGGCTTCAGCTTTTCCAGTCCTCGCATCAACGATTCCCCCAAATCTAAAGGTTCTGTAAGAATTCGAGCGGCATTGTAGCAGACCTGCGCAAACCCGCCGGACGCGGCGATGGAAACATTTTCTGCATGCCACCCTAAAAGTTACGCAACGCTTAGTGTAAAATCTTGCCGCACCTTTGGGAGCCTTGCAGAAGATGACATCACCTCGTCGAACCATCGGCATCGTGAACGGCGGCGGAGACTGCCCCGGACTGAATGCCGTCATCCGCGCCGTGGTCCGAACCGCAAAAATCGAACACGATTGGCGTGTGATTGGCATTACGAACGGATTTAACGGCCTGATCTGGCCGGAGCAATCGCGCGAGCTGACGCTCGAATCCATTCGCGGAATCCTGCCGCGCGGCGGGACGATTCTAGGAACGACGAATCGCGGAAATCCCCATGCGTTTCCGGTCGAAGAAGACGGGAAAATCGTGATTCATAATTATTCCGCGCGCGTGATTGAAAACATGAAGGAGCTGGGACTGGAAGGCCTGGTGGTAATTGGCGGCGACGGCACGCTCACGATTGCGCACGAATTCTCGAAGCTCGGCGTGAAAGTGGTCGGCGTGCCCAAAACGATTGACAACGATTTACTCGCCACAGAATTCACTTTTGGATTTGACACGGCGCTGCACGTAGCCACCGACGCAATCGACCGCCTGCACACCACCGCCGAAAGCCACCAGCGCGTGATGGTGGTGGAAGTGATGGGCCGTGACGCCGGGTGGATCGCTCTGCACTCGGGCCTGGCCGGCGGAGCAGACGTCATCCTGATTCCTGAAATTCCGTTCTCGATTGAAACCGTCTGCGAGGCGATCAATCGCCGCGAAGCGGGAGGACGCAGCTTTTGCCTGGTGGTGGTTGCGGAGGGCGTGCGGCTTCCTGAAAAAGACGGGATGGGCAAGCCGTTCCCGAAGCCGATTCCCGGTCAGGTGGGCAACGCCATCGGATATGCGATTCGCGAGTACCTGAAACGCGAGGTTCGCGTGACGGTGCTCGGCCACGTGCAGCGCGGCGGTTCGCCCAGCCCGTTTGACCGCACGCTGGCCACGCGTTTTGGCGTACACGCCGTGGATCTGATCGCGAAAGGCCAATACGACCGCATGGTTTGCTTGCGCTCGTCAAAAATCGAATCCGTGCCGCTTACCGAAGCGATCGGTGCGAACAAACTCGTTGACCCGTCGAGCGACTACGTGCGCGCCGCTCGCGCCGTCGGTATCACCTTCGGTGACCGTCCGTAATGAGGAAGTTGCTTCTCGGTTTTGCTCTCGTAGTCGTTCTGGCCGTCGCGTTTTACGTTTACACTCGCCCCTCCGCCGCTTCCCGTGAGTTCGCCTACGCCGGCGGCCACCACGTCACCGTCTGGAGTACTTCCGCACAGGTACGCGAACAAATCGGCACGTTGAATTACGGTGACCGCGTCGAAGTCCTGCAGCGATTCCAGGATCTCGTCAAGATCAAATCGCCGGACGGCGTGACCGGATGGATTCAGGAACGTGACCTGATGTCCACCGACGTGTGGCAGACGGTGAAAGACCTCGAAACGAAGGCCGAGGGAATGCCCGTCGAGGCCGTTGGACACACTCGCGTGCTCAGCAATCTGCACATTGGACCCGGCCGCGATACGCCGCGGATCCGCCAGCTTGGTAAAGACGTCCATCTCGATTTGTTGGCCCGCCAAGCCGCCGAAATTCCCGTCACCCCAACCGCGAATACAGACAGCGAAGCGGGAGCGTCACCCCCCGACGTGAAGAAAGAGGACTGGTGGCTGGTCCGCGCCAAGACGCCTGACGAAGGAGCGCAATCGGGTTGGCTGCTGGGACGATTCGTCGAATTGGACGTTCCCTCGCCGTTGCCTGACTATGCTAGCTCCGCCGGTATGCGGATCGTGGCCTGGTTCGAGCTGAACCACGTGACCGACGCGTCCGGAGCGCAGAAGCCGCAGTTTTTGCTCGTGGGTACGCACGGTGCTGAAGGACAGGCGTGCGATTTTACGTTGCTTCGCGTGTACACGTGGGCCGTGAAGCATGAACGGTACGAGACCGCCTTCATCGAGAGCGACGTGTGCGGGAAATTGCCCGTTCAAGTCACGCGAGGTTCGGCGCCGGGTGCTGACGCGTTTTTTTCGTTTCACGATCTTTCCGGCAATGGTTCGGCCGAACGTAAATACCGCCTCGTTCAGACCGTCGTTCGCCGCGTAACGGAAGCTGGCGAGGCGCCTCGAAAACACAAACGTTAATCACCGCGCACCATCCAGCCTCATTCGCAGGTTCGGTTCCGCGCAACTGCGATAAATTCGATTCATGCGGCTTAGCGCGCTCTTCTCTCGCCTCTCGTTTGTTGTGAGTCTGGCCTTGGCGACCGCTGGTTGCGCCGGACATCCCTCGCAAGCCATCGCGCAGACCCCCGCGGTTCCTTCCATTCAGTATCTCGATTCCTGGGGAGCGAAGGGCAACGATCCGGGCCAATTGCAAGACCCGTCCAGCATCGCGGTGGACGCCATCGGCGACGTCTTCATCACCAACATCTCCAACGGTTTTGTGAATAAATTCGAGCGCGGCGGCAAACCGCTGCTGTCGTTTCAAGAAGACGGACTGAACCATCCTCAGGCGATCGTCGTTGACGGCGGCGGAGCGATGTACGTGGCCGATTCGGTTCGCGACAGCGCGTATATCTTTCTGCCGAACGGAGACAAGTACAAAGAGCTGAAACTGAAGACCAAGCCGAGCGCGGAAAACAGCCTCAGCGTTGCCGTCGGCGACGACGGGCTGGTCCACGTCCTCGATTCGAACGCCGGGAAAGTATTTACGTTCACACCTCGCGGAAAGATCGTGCGGACGTGGACGCCCAGTAGCGGAAACGCTTCGGGCTTGCGTTTCGGGCCGATCGTTCATGGGCCGGACGATTTTCTGTTCATCGGCAGCTCCTCGGGCACGATTTTGAAATGTACGCGCGAAGGGCAGTTGGTCGCCGAGATTCGCCCTGCAACGCCCGCGGTCGCGTGGAAGACCACGGCAGGTTTTGCATTCTGGAGCAATCGCATTTTCGTGATGGATCCCGACGGCCGTATGCTTCACGTTGCAACCCTGGACGGCAAGGCGGTGCTCGACTTCGATCTCGCTCCGCAGTTGGGACAAGGGCGCCGCCAGCCGCCGATGCTCGCTGTCAGCTCGCAGGGCGAATTGCTGGTCCTCGATCCTCTCGAGACGCGCGTGCTTTGTTATCGCATTAAGCTGTAGGAACGCTCTGCCTCGCGCTATGATCCGTTCGTCGTTTCGCGAGGTTTTCCATGCCCCTGTTGCTGTCTGAATCCGAAGTGAAGTCGCTGCTTACCATGCCTTTGGCGCTGGAATGCGTGGAGCAGTCCTTCCAGCGACTCGCGGACCACTCCGCGGAGAATCACTCGCGTCAGCGACTCCACGCCGGGAAGACGTTTCTCCACTACATGGCGGCGGTCGATCAGACCGGCGGATACATGGGACTGAAGATTTACACCAGCGTGAACCGCGTTCTGCGTTTCATGATTCCACTTTTCCGCATCGAGACAGGCGAACTTGTCGCCATTCTCGAAGCGGACTACGTGGGCCAGATGCGAACCGGCGCCGCAAGCGGGATCGCCACAAAGTATCTCGCGCGCGCCGATGCCAAAACCGTGGCGATCATCGGCACCGGGCTTCAGTCGCGCACTCAACTCGATGCGATTTCACGCGTGCGAAAACTGGAGAGCATTCGAGCCTTCGGCCGCGACCCGGAACGGCGCGCAAAGTTCGCCCTGGAGATGACCGAACGTCTGGGCATTCCGGTTCACGCCGCATCGTCGGCGGAGGAAGCCGTTCGAGACGCCGACATCGTCGTCACGTCAACAACGTCGTCCACGCCGGTTCTGGAGGGCCGCTTGCTGAAACCCGGAATGCACATCAACGCCATCGGCGCGAACTTTCCGCAGAAGCACGAACTCGACCCGGAAGCGGTTCGGCGCTGCAACATCATCGTGGCTGACTCGCGCGCGCAATCGAAAATGGAATCGGGCGACTTGATTCAAATGTACGACGATGACGAACGCCGCTGGCGCGACGTATGGGAGCTTGCCGACGTGGTTTCCGCGAAAGTACCGGGCCGCCAATCGGAGGCCGAGATTACGCTTTTCAAATCGAATGGGATTGCCATCGAAGACGTGGTGGTATCAGCAAAAATATATGAACTGGCCAGGCAGAAAGGGATCGGCAAAGAAGTGGCGATGTGGGAAGACGCTGCGGAATGAAAATGCTAAGCGCGGGGCTGAGGACGGAGGCGATTCAACTGCTTGAAAAGCGCGTCGCGTAAGCGCTGTCTGGTATCTTCCGGAAGCGGAGCCGGCTCGGAATTGCAAAAAATCTGGATCGTCTTCTTCGTGGTATCAACGACCACGCGACAGTCCTCGCATCCCTCTAAGTGCTTTTCAATGGACGACTTCAGAATTGGATCGAGCGCCTCGTCCAGATAGTTCGCCAGTTCCTTGATGATGCTCCGGCAGTTCACTGATTCTCGCTCCGTTTGAAATACTTGTTCAACTTCTGCCTCAGTTTCAGCCGGGCCCGCAACAACCTCGATTTTACCGCAGGAACGGAAAGGCCGAGCGCCTCCGCCGTTTCTTCCGTCGATAGTTCTTCGATGTCGCGCAGTTGGAAAACGATTCGGAAAGGTGGGTCGAGTTCGGCGATTGTCTCGGTCAGGATCGTGCCCAGTTCGCTCTGTTCGTAGCGATCTTCCGGCGAAGGTCCCCAGTCTTCCACTTCACGGGGCATCGATTCTTCGCCGGTTTCGATTTCTTCGTCGAGCGATACCTGATTTGGCCGGCGCTTGCGTAGCTTCATCAGCGCCTGGTTCACGGCGATCCGCACCAGCCAAGTATAAAACCGGGAGTTTCCCTGGAATTCGTTCAGGTGCTGGTAAGCCTTTAGGAAGGCTTCCTGCATGGTGTCTTCGGCGTCTTCCCGGTTCTGGGTGATGTTCTGCGCCAGCCGGAAGATTTTGCGCTCGTAACGTCCCACGAGGGTCTCGAAGGCTGTGATATCGCCGCCCTGCGCGGCGGCAACCAGTTGCGCTTCATCTTCCTTGACGACCGTGGAAGGGAGCTGCACGCGAGGCTCGACCGGCTTGGCGGGTTTCAGCGGGTTCAGTTTGGGCGCGCTCATGAGTCGTTTGTAATCGTAAATGGTAACACACTTGACCGAACCTCTCGATTTCGGGCCCGCCATCTGCGCGCGCCGGTGGCGTGAATCTACGGCCGGTTCCACCCTAGAAACGCGGCCAGAGCCGAACTTGCGAACCGGGCAATCCGTGACGGATAATCGAGCCACGGGCTGACGGTTCGTGGATGCAGTCCGGCGAAGACATACCCTGTCATTTCGCCCCGAGAATCGTCGCAAGCGCAACGCCGTTCCACCTTTGCGGGGAACGCTAAACAAATTCGAGATTCACAGCCGGGCTAAAGGACGGAATGCGGACACTGCCGGATTATCTTCGCAAGGGCATGAAAATGATTCTGATCGGCGCCAATCCCGGCGACCGTTCAGCGCGCGTAGGCCATTACTACGCCGGGCGCGGCAATCAATTTTGGCCGATCATGTACGAGTCCGGGGTGATTCCGGAGCCGCTCAGCTACGAAGACGATCGCCGGATCCTGGAATTCGGAATCGGAATGACCGACCTGGTGAAGCGCCCCACCCGCGGCGTGGATGAACTGGAGCGGCAGGAATTCGCCGAAGGCCGCGTATTGCTGGCGCAAAAGTTGGAAGACTTGCGACCCCGGGTAATCGCCTTCAACGGCAAAATGGTTTATGAGAAGTTCACCGGCCGTCCCTGCAAGCTTGGTTTGCAGAAAGAAAAGCTCTACGACGCGCACGTCTTCGTCTTGCCATCCACCAGTGGCATCAACACGGGGACCGACAAGGGACTAAAAACCCGATATTTCAAGAAGCTCGCCGTGCTCCTGAAGAGTCTAAAAGACTAGGAGAATCAAACGGATATGAGTTCGCCAGAGCAGGTGAAGAACCCCGCACCGAATCAGCCGCAAGCAAATCCATCGGACCAGGGCAAATCTCCAGATTCAAAGTCGGTGGTGATCGAAGAGCGCGCCGGGGCCGTCGTCACGATTCGCATGAATCGCCCGGAAAAACTCAACGCGCTGAACATCGAGCTGGGGAGCGCGCTGGTTCATTCTCTGTTACGCACTGTGGAAGACAAGTCCGTGCATGTCGTCGTGATCACCGGCGCGGGCCGCGCCTTCTGCGCCGGGGGCGACATCGAGTTGCTGCGCGATCTGCGCAAGCGGAACGCGTTGAAGGAATTCGAGGAGCTTCTGAAAACCGGGAAGGAAATCGCGCTGGCGATCGCCAATATGCCGAAACTCGTGATCTGCGCGGTGAACGGTCCGGCCGCCGGCGGCGGCATGAATATAGCGCTCGCGGGCGATATTCGAATCGCGTCGGACCAGGCCAAGTTCGCCGAATCGTTTTCACAGATCGGTTTGTTTCCGGATTTCGGCGGCACATTCTTTTTGCCGCGGATTGTCGGTCCCACGCTCGCTTCGGAGCTGTTTTACACCGCGCGCATGCTGTCCGCGGAGGAAGCGCTCAAGCTGGGAATCGTCAGCCGCGTTATTCCTCAGGGCGAATTTGAGGGCGAAATTAAGAAACTTGCCGAGACTCTCGCCGCGGGCGCCGGAATGGCGTTCCGCGATGTGAAGCACCGGATGATCAGCGAACACCGCAAGGAACTGGAAGCCGCGCTCGACGAAGAAATCCGGCTTCAGCTTCATTGCTTCGGTTCGGAAGATTGCCTCGAAGGCCTGAACGCTTTCGCCGAAAAGCGCAAACCAAGCTTCAAGGGTCGCTGATCGCGTCCTAGCGCCCGATTCCATTTTTCCGGTCGGCACAAATCGCCTACAACCACCGTGAATCTCGGCTATCCTTGGTGTAGCGGCTCCCGTCTTTTCAGCACCGCACTCATTCGGAATGAATGCCGCAAAATGATTCGGAAGCGAGTAAGTCTTGCCATCTACGACTGATTCCGGGAACGAAACCCGCGGTTATACGTATAGCGAACTGATGGTCGCGGCTGCGGCGCGCGAAGTCGCCGACGGCGAGCTTGTGTTTGTGGGAATGCGCTTGCCGATGCTTGCCTTTCTGGTGGCTCGACGGACCCACGCGAAAACAGCCGTTGGGCTATTTGAAAACGGATTGATCCGCGAAACTCCATCCTCGGAACTTTTGTACACAATGGCCGATCCTCCCAATCTGCTGCATGCCACGCAGTGCGGCCAGATGATCGACGTGATGGGGTTGCTGCAGCAGGGACGCGTTGACCTGGGATTTTTGGGCGCTGCAGAAGTCGATCGATTCGGGAACTTGAATACAACCTGGGGCTACCGCCATAAGGAAATGCAGCGGCTGCCTGGCTCCGGCGGAGGCTGCGACATCGCCTGTCTGGCGCGCCGGACCGTCGTCTTGCTCGCCCACGAAAGAGGGCGGTTGTGCGAGCGCGTCGGGCACATCACTTCTCCCGGATACGGATACGGCAACGGCTGGCGGCGGGCGCAAGGGCTGCCTCAGAATTCGGGGCCGTCCGCGATTATTACCACGCTCGGGGTCTTGCGCTTCGGAAGTGACGGCGAAGCGTATCTCGCGTCCGTTCACCCGGGCATCAGCGTCGAGGAAGTTCTCGCGAGCACCGGATGGACGCTTCGCGTTGCCGATGAGCTGACGGAAACTGCTCCGCCGGGCGAAACGGAACTCCGCGTGATGCGCGAAATCGATCCAAACCATTTCTGGACTCGCTGAAATGACCGTTGCCGCCCAACCTTCGAAGTTGATGACCATGCGCGAAGCGATCGCGCAGCACGTCCCGTCCGGTTCCATGCTTCTGTTGGGAGCGCAGCTGGAGCAGATGATTCCCTTCGCCGCTGGGCACGAAATCATTCGACAGTCGCGCCGCGATCTGACCCTGGTCGGCCCGATCTCCGATATTTTGTTCGATCAGATGATCGGTGCCGGGTGCGCGTCCCGCGTGATGGCCGCGTGGGTTGGCAATGTATCCGCAGGTGTCGCTTATTGCTTTCGGCGCGCCGTCGAGCAGGGAATTCCGCGGCGCCTCGAAGCGGTGGACTATTCGAATTTCACGATGGCAATGGCGCTCCATGCGGCCGCGCTGGGCGTTCCGTTTCTGCCGACCTACGCAACGCTGGGAAGCGACCTGCTGAAGAAGAACGGCAACCTGCGCGAATTTTCATCTCCCGTGAGCGAAGAAAAGCTCGTAGCGGTCCGCGCTCTCCGGCCGGACGTGGCGATCGTTCACGTGCAGCGGGCCGACGCGAATGGGAACGCGCACATCTGGGGTAGCCTGGGAGTTGCCGTGGACGGCGCGCGCGCTGCGCGAAAAGTAATCCTCGTCGCCGAAGAAATTGTCGCGCCGGAAATGATTGCATCCGATCCGAATCGCACGCTCATTCCCGGCTTTCTCGTCGCGGCCGTCGTTCACGAACCCGGCGGCGCGCATCCTTCGCCGGTGCAGGGTTACTATGGGCGTGACCACGCCTTCTTCTCGCAATATCATGAGCAGACGCGGCGGCTCGAGGGATTCGAAGACTGGCTCGCGCAGTGGGTCGTTCAGGTGGCTGGCCGCGAGGAATACCTGAAGCAATTGGGCTCCGGCCGTTTTCAAGGTTTATCCGTCAAGAATCATGCGTTTTCCGCTCCTGCGGACTTTGGATACTAATGACCGGCGACTTGATGGCAAATATCGAAATCTCGCCGCGCGAAGTGGAAGCTCTGCTCGCGCGCGATAAGGACGTTCTGTTCGTGGACGTCCGCGAAAAATGGGAATACGACCGCGCGCACATCGAAGGCTCAGTGCTGATTCCGCTCGGCGACATCCCCGCAAATTTGCAGCGGATTGATGCCGCCGAACAAGTTGTGCTGTTCTGCCACCATGGCATGAGAAGCCTGGATGCCGCCGCGTGGCTGCGCAACCAGGGCGTGACGAATGCGCGATCGATGAGCGGTGGAATCGAGCGCTGGACGACCGAAGTGGATCCACTGGTACCGCGCTACTAGGCGCATTCTTCGAGGTTAGGAAAGATGGCGACAAAGACCAAAGCAAAGTCCGGATCGAAGGCGAAATCGACCGCTGCCTCGCGCGGCAAGAAAGTTCAATTCCTGCAGAAGCCGTCCTGCACCTCCTGCCGAAACGCGCGTGCTTATATGGAGAAGCGCGGGTTCCAATTGCAATTCCGCGATCTCGACAAAGAACGCCTGACCGCGGACGAACTCGAAAAGCTGATCGGCACCCGCGACCACCGGGATTTTCTGAACACCCGCAACGTGCTTTACCGGCAAAAGAATATGAAGCAGAACCCGCCGTCGCGCGCGGAAGCGATCCGCATGATGGCCGAAACTCCGAATCTGATTCGCCGGCCGGTGATTATTGGCGGCGGGCGCATCGTGCTCGGATTCGACGAAAAGGGAATCAGCGAAATTTAGGCGCTTTTCATTTTTCTTCGCTTCGGAACCGCAAAAATTTTTCGATCACGCCGCATCGGTCGAACAGATCCTCGTGTATCGTCGAAGTGCTTACCGTCGTGTGTAAGGATTCGAGAGATCAGGAGCCGCAGCGAACTGTGCAGGTAAGAACGATTGGAGTGATCGGGGCGCGGCGGACAGGCAGCGCCCTCGCCGCAAATGCCGCGCGGGCCGGATATCGCACAATCCTTGAAGACGTGTCTCCCGAGATGCTCGCCGCCGGAATGGCGGATATTGAGCAGCGTTTCGCCGACTTGCATGCCGATGGCTCTTTAACCCTTGCGCAGCGCGACCATGCGCTTGCGAACCTGAGTACCTCGCGCTCGGTGGAAGATGTCTGCAGGGAAGCGGACATGCTGATTGAATCGCTGCCCGAAGAAATGGAAGTAAAACTCGAAATCTTCACCATCTTCGATAAATTCGCGAAGCCGGGTGCGATCCTGGCGAGCAATACGCGCGCCTTTCCGATCGCCGATCTCGCGGAGATCACCTTTCGACGTGAGGACTGCGTTGGCTTCCGTTTGGTCGATTCCGTGTCGAGCCACGCGAACGATTCGACCACTCTCGAAATCGTCCGTTGCGCGGAGACGTCCGATGCGACCGTCGCCGCCTGCTCCGAATTGAGCCGCCGGATGGGCAAGGACTTCATCGTTTTCACCGAGGCGCAATCATGACCTCCGCCGCGCCGCAGCCGCTGCAAAAGATTCCACCATCGCCGCTCGTTGAAATCCTGTCCTCTCGGATTCGTGCCTATGGACCTATCCCCTTCGCCGAATATATGGAAGCCTGCCTGTATCATCCGCAATTCGGATATTACGCAAAGCCTGCCCAGCACCAACGCCGCGACTATTTCACCAGCGTGGACGTAAGCCCCTTGTTCGGCAGATTTCTGGCTCGGCAGCTCCACGAGATGTGGTTGACGCTCGACCGGCCCGATGACTTTGAAATTGTCGAAGCGGGTGCGGGTATGGGAGCGCTGGCAAAACACATCCTCGATTTCGCCGCCGTGCAGTTCCCTGATTTCTACGAGTCTCTCCGCTATCGTGCGGTCGAACGGTCCGAACCGCGCCGGACGGCCGCCACGGCTGCGTTAGCGAAGCACGTCACGGCCGATCGATTCGAGTCGCTGCCCGATTTACCGCCGGAAATCCCCACCGGTTGCATCTTCTCAAACGAGTTTTTCGACGCGCTGCCGGTGCATCGCGTAATCGGGCACAGCAGCGGATTGCAGGAGCTTTATGTGAATCAAGGGGAAAGCGGTTTCTACGAACAGCACGGGCCGCTCTCCGCTCCCACGCTCGCCGTTTATTTCGAGCGCCACGGAATCAATTTGCTGCCCGACCAGCAAGCCGAAGTGAACTTGAAGGCCTGTAGCTGGATCCGCGAAGCCGGGAAGCGCCTGGCGAAAGGCTATGTGCTTACGATTGACTACGGCTACGAAGCCGCGGAACTTTTCAGCGAGCGTCACATGCGCGGCACGCTGCTCGCCTACGAACGGCACCGGGCCAGCGAGAAATATTTTCGCGCGCCCGGCGAACAGGACCTTACCTCCCACGTGGATTTCACGGCGATTGACCGCGCCGGTCAGCGAGGCGGCCTGATACGGACGGGTTTTACAACGCAATCGAATTTCCTGCTGGCCCTTGCGCGGAAAAGTAATTTCGCCGATTTGGAGACCGAGGGAACGAGCGAGCAGGACCAGGCGCGCGCGCGAAATATTTTCAAAACTCTGATCCACCCCGAAGGAATGGGCGAGACGTTCAAAATTTTGATACAGCACAAGGGTATCGAGCCGGCAGCGCTCGCTGGGCTGGCCGCACTCTAGCCGCGCAGGTCCTTACGGAATTCGTGCTTCAGGACGAAGGTCGCTTCAAGACAGGCTTGTTTGGATCTCCGGACGGCGCCGGTGCGTTCGCTGCGGGCGCCGCTGCGGGTGGGGGAGCCGTGGTACCCGCATTGGGAGCCGCCGCCGGGCTGGAATCGTCGCCATTGAACGGCTTTTGCAGGTAACGCGCCACCTCGGCCTGCGCGCCTGCCGTGTCGTCGTTCAAATGTTGCGCCAGGCTGTATTCGTTCACCGCGCGCTCGCGTTGGCCCAGCAAATCGTAAATCTTGCCGATATAGATGTGGCTCCAGACTTCCGTCCACTTCGGATCGAGATCGCCGCCGAGCGCCGAACGGAACGCATTCGCCGCGGATTGGTAATTTTTCTGGTAGAACATCGCCTCGCCGGTGCGGAAATGCGCCAGTGAATTGCTTGGCTGCGCATCGAGCGCCTTCTGGTATTCCTGAATTGCCTCGTAGTATCGCCCCAGCTCGGCGTCGCCTTCGCCGCGCGCGATCAGCGCGCGCACGCGCAGCCGAGGAGTCGATTTCAAAAGGTTATTGTTCGGATCGATCACGATACCGTTCGGCTTCGGCCGCCCGAACGTATTGATCACGAACGCCTGCGTCGTCCCGGTTATCAGTAGCTTCGTCGTCTCGGGATTTCCTTCCGTGTCCACCCGGATCTCGACCGGCATGCGAAACGTATCGAGATCCTGATGGACTTTGCCAACGACTTTAAAGCCTTTGCGCGTGCGATAGACGATGTACTCCATCTTGAATTCCGGCACGCCCGTCGAATTCAGCCACTCCGAAAAGAATGCAACCAGGTTGACCGGCGGTTCGCCCTTTTTCGGCGCTGGAATTTTGGTGGTTGCCATTTTTTCAAAATCGCTCAGGTTCGCGTTTTTGCCGTCGTACTTCTTGAAGAAATCCCGAAGCAGCGCCGTAAAATTGTCGTCGCCCAGCTCGGTGCGCAGCATATGGAACACCAGCGCACCCTTGTCTGCAACGATCGACCGGTATTCGTTCGAAAACGTCTGCAGGCGCGCGGCCTGCGAAATGGGCGCGGTGTCTTCATACATGAGCGCGCCGACCGCGAAGTCTTCGAGCGCTTTGTGCAGGCCCGCAGCGCCGTCGTTCTGCTCCGCGTACATCGCTTCGCCGTACCGCGATAGCCCGTCCGTTAGCCACGCGTCGGACGCCGTCAACGGCAATACCCGGTCGCCCCACCATTGCTGAGCGGCGAGCTGTGACATCAGCCGGTCATTCGGTCTTTGCTGCCATTGTCGCGCGCTGATCAGCAGCAAACCGGGCGCCGAAAATCCGCTTACCGTGCCGTCGGGAAGTTGCGCAATCGTGAAGCCTTGGTCAGCCGGCGGCAGCCCCCCAAACGAATCGGAGAAAAACGAAACGATGTGCGACAGAGACGTCGCGTAAGAATTGGCGGTGTTCGCCTGCACCGGCGGAGTGTAAACGGATACGTTAAAACCTTCGGCTTGCACCGGCGTCAACTGCAGAGCGCCCGCTACGAACGTCCCATTAGGGCCGGCTTGCTTGCAGTGAAACACGTAGGTCGCCTGGCCCTGCGCATTTCGGCCGATTCCCGGGGCCATCGTAGGTGGATCGGCCGTTCCCGTGCCGACGACGGCGAAGCTATCCGGCACCGTGATTTTGAACGTACCCGTGTAGCGGTTCGTCGGGTAATTGGTCAGCGGAAACCATCGGGAAGGAAGCAGCAAATACGCCGAGGTTTTATCAACCGACGCGAATCGAACACCTTTGGTCGGGCTGTCGTCTTCGCTCGAAATTGGCCCGGTGTAGTCAAACACCAGCGTGACGACATGACCGGGCGCCACCACGTCCGCCAGGCCAACCGTCAGCAACAAAGGATTGTTATTGTCGCGCTCAAACTCCAGCGGTCTGCCGCCCGGCTCAGAAACCTTGTTGATTTTCAGATCCTGGTGAAGTTCAACCACCACGGTGCGCGACACTTCCTGCGCAATGAATTCCACCCGCGCCAGCGCAGAAATCGACTGATCTTCGGGGTGCAGCAGCACTTCCACTTCGTAGTTGTTGGCGCGGAAGGGGCTCGCATGCCCGCCCTGCGCTTGAATGGCGGAGGGCGCGACAAACGCACTAACAAGCGCAATCCATAGAACAAGCGCGAGGAGAGCGGGAAGTCGATGGAAGTTGAGCAAGAACCAGTACCTCGTCGGCGAGCGCATGCCTACTTCATTCAGATACACATTCAGCGCCTGTAGTTGCCCCGCCTGAAAGGTTACAACATCCCCGCAAAAATGTCCGCAGCGCGGTCGATCGCTCCCGCTGGCCCAAGCTTGGCGCGCACTTCGGCGAGCCCCGCCTTCATTTCGTCGCGTGCCTGTGGGGAATCGAGCAGCCGCCGGACTTCGGCTGCCACCGCTTCGGGAGTAAACGCATCCTGAATGAATTCCGGCGCCACCTGCCTGCCCGCAATCAGATTTACCATGCCGATAAACGGCGTGCGCAGCAAACGCTTCACGATGAACGCTGTGGACGGCTTCACCCGGTACACCACCACCATCGGCGCACCCAGCAGAGCAGCCTCCACCGTCGCGGTGCCGCTCGCGACAATTGCAGCATCCGCTGCTGCCAGCGCGTCGTAGGTGAATCCTTCCACGCGCTTCAAATCAAACGACGGTTTCGCATAGCGCTCGTAAAACTCGTCGGTCAGGCCGTGCGCTGCGGCGTGCACAAACTGGACATCTCGGGTACGCGCGATCAACTCGCACGCGGCGATCACGCGCCCGTAATTTTGCGCGATCTCGCTCGGACGGCTGCCCGGCAGGATCGTCACGATTTTTCGCGATGGATCGAGCCCGAACTTCGCGCAAAACGTGGCGCGGTCGATCGTCGGTTTCACCACCTCCACCAGCGGATGCCCGACGAAACTTACCGGCACTCCGCCATGGCGGTAGATCTGCTCTTCGAACGGAAAAATCACCACCATGCGCGCTACCCGGCGCTTCACGATTCGTACTCGTCCCGCGCGCCACGCCCAAATCTGCGGCCCGATGAAGTATCCAACCGGAACTCCGATCTGTTTCATCCTCCGCGCCACGCCCAGATGCGTTCCCGGCGAATCGACCAGAATCGCGAGCTTCGCGCCGCGCTTCCGCGCTTCACGCTTCAGCCGGTTTTGAACTCCGATCACCGTCGGAATTTTGTGCAGCACTTCCGAAATGCCCACCACCGCGACCTCGTGATAATTGGCCACCAGCTCGACGCCCGCTTCCTTCATCCGCGGCCCGCCCATGCCGAAAAATTGCGCGTCCGGCACTCGCGCGCGAATGGCCGTAGCCAGTCGAGCGGCATACATGTCGCTCGAAGCTTCGCCGGCAGACAGCAGGATTTGCGGTGCACTCATAATGGCCGCGTGATAGTGGCAGGAATTGCATCCGGCAACAAGCGGGGGAGTGGTGCGCGGGTGTTCAAATCCGAAATCTCAGACATTCACGCCGTTGGGTGCTGTAAAAGTTTCGTCGTGCACGTTGCCGGTGTTCAGCACACCCTTCGGCTCAAATATTAAAATTTCCGCTTCTTGGTCGGCGCAAGTGCGATGCTCGATTCCGCGCGGCACCACCACGCATTCGCCGGGCCCGAGGGAGACGATGTGGTCGCGGAACTCCACGCGGAGCACGCCTTTCCACACCAGGAAGAATTCGTCTTCGTGATCGTGATGGTGCCAGGGAAACTCACCCTGCACTTTCACGATTTTCACTTCCTGGCCATTGAGCTCGCCAATCACCTTCGGGCGCCAGTGTTCGGTGAAGCTCGCAAATTTTTCGCTTAGGTTGATTCGGGTGGCCATCGCGTGTACCCCAAAGCCGTGCAGCGTGCGTGCGCGTCCGTCAATCGTTCGCGGAGACTTGCTCGGAAAATCCGGCCAGGCCGGCCGAAGGCAGCGCGGCGGTAAGTTCTTGCTCTTTGTATTGCAACTGATACAGACGGTAGTAAATTCCGCGCAGCGCAAGCAGTTCCTGATGCGATCCCTGTTCGCGCAAGCGTCCCTTGTGGAACACCAGAATCCGGTGGGCGTATTGAATGGTGCTCAGGCGGTGCGCAATCACCACGGCGGTGCGGCCCTTCAGCAGCCGGTCGAGCGCTTCGCGGATCAGCAGCTCCGTCTTCGTATCCACGGAAGATGTCGCTTCGTCCAGAATCAGAAATTTCGGGTCATGCGCCAGAGCTCGCGCAAAGCTGACGAGCTGGCGTTGACCGACCGACAAAGTGGAACCCCGCTCAGTGACGATCGACTCGACTCCCAGCGGCTGCGATTCCACGTAGGGCCCGAGTCCTACTTCGCGCAACGCGCGTTCGGTCGCGGCTCGGTCGATTGTCGGCGTGCCCAGTTTTACGTTGGATTCCAGCGTCCCGGTGAAGAGAAACGGATCCTGCAGCACGATGCCGAACATCTTGCGCAAATCCTCCAAACCCAGATCGCGGATGTCCACGCCGTCGAGCAGGATTTGGCCGCGCTGGATGTCGTAAAAGCGCAGCAGCAGTTGGATGATCGTCGTCTTGCCCGCTCCGGTATGGCCGACGATCGCCAGCGTCTGGCCGGGCTCGACGCGAAACGAAACATCGCGCAGCACCCAGTCCGCGTCCGTTGGTTCCGCTCCACCCGTGTACGAGAACCAGACATTGCGGAATTCGATTTCGCCGCGCGGCGAGGGAAGCGAATGAATCTTGGCCGGAGAAACAATCGTGACCGGCTCATCCAGCAAACGGAAGATTCTCTCCGATGCCGCCATCGCGCTTTGCAAAATATTGAATTTCTCGCTCAAGTCCTGAATCGGCCGGAAGAATCGCTGGCCGTACATCATAAATGCCGCCACCACTCCGATGCCGATCGTTCCGGCGATCACCCGGCTGCCGCCGACCCACGAGAGCAGCGCGATGCCCGTCATGCTCAGGAATTCCACGCCGGGATAAAAGAGCGAAAACGCATCGATGGCATCCTTGTACGCCACCATATGCGTCCGATTCAGCTCTTCAAACTTCGCGCGCGATTTTTGTTCGCGATTGAAAAGCTGCACCACGGCCATGCCGCTCACGTGTTCCTGCAGGAATGCATTGATTCTCGCAATCGCGGTGCGAATCCGCCGGTTGGCGTCGCGCACGCGATTGCGGAAGAAATACGTAAGCAAAATCATGAACGGAAGCGGGCTCAACGTTGCCAGAGCCAGCATTTTGTGCCACTTGAAAAGGACCGTGGCCATGGCGATCAGCAGCACGAAATCGTTGAGCATCGCCACAACGCCCGAGGCAAACAAGTCGTTCAACGCGTCCACGTCGGTCGTCGAGCGCGTCACCAGCCGGCCAATCGGACTGCGATCGAAGAAGCTCATCGGCAGCCGCTGCAAGTGCGAGAATATTTCCTTGCGAAGATCGTACATGGTCTGCTGGCCGACCCACTGCATGATCCGCACTTGCACGTACTGCAGGCCGAAGCTGGCGAAAATCGATCCGGCGTAGGCGAGCACCACCCACATCAAACCAACCATCGCGACAGCCTTCGGAATTGTTCCGTCATAACCGGGCACGATGTATTTATCGATGCCGAGGTAGAAAAGAAACGGGCCGGCGAGCTCCATCGCCGTAATCGCCAGAGTGAACGACACCGCTCCCACCACATGCCACCGGTACGGGCGCAGGTATTTCAGCAGCCGGTGGGTCAGTTGCGAGTCGTACAGCTTGCCGAGTTTCTCTTCTTCGCGGAAATCGCTCATTCGCGCGCCAGCTCTTCTTCCAGCATTTGCTTCTGATTCAAGTCCGCGTAGTACCCGTTCAAGGCCAGCAATTCGTCATGCGTGCCGCGTTCGATAATTCTCCCATCGCGGAGGACGATGATCTGGTCGGCGTTTTTCACCGTGGACACCCGGTGCGAAATCAGGATGGACGTCCGCAGTTTCATCACTTCGCGCAGCCTTCGGAGAATGCGCTCTTCCGTATCGGTGTCCACGCTGGATAGCGCGTCGTCCAATATCAGGATTTTCGGCTGGCGCAGCACGGCGCGGGCGATCGACGTTCGCTGCTTCTGGCCGCCCGAAAGCGTGATGCCGCGTTCGCCCACCATCGTTTCGTAGCTCTGCGGAAAGCTCTGAATTTCGCCGGACAAGCTGGCAATCTCCGCGGCTTCGAGTACGTCGTTCTCGATCGCTTCTTCCACGCCAAACGCGATGTTTTCCCGCAGCGTGTCGCTGAACAAAAACGTGTCCTGCGGCACGTAGCCGATCGCGCGGCGAAGCTCCGCCAGCGGATACTCTCGAATCGAGCGGCCATCGATGAACAGCGTTCCCGCCGGCGCTTCCCACAAACGAGCAATCAGCGCAGCCAGCGTCGATTTGCCGCTGCCCGTTGGTCCCACAATCGCCAGCGTGGATCCCGCCGGGATATGCAGCTGAATATCTTTCAGCACGGGGGCTGCCGGACCATCTTCCTTCTTCCGTCCCTCGGGTGCGGTGGGATACGTGAACGTCAGGTGCCGGAAATCGATTTCGCCTCGGATCGTGGACTCGCGCTTCAGCGCCGCTTCCGCGGATTGTCGGTCGCCGTTCGAACCCACGTGATTGCGAATGGTCGGCGCATCTTCAATGCTCGGCGTCGCGTTCAAAATGAAATTCAGGCGGCCCATGGATGCGGCGCCGCGCTGAAAGATGTTCGTCACCCATCCGAGGGCGATCATCGGAAACACCAGCTGGCCGAGGAACCAGTAAAACGCCCACATCGTTCCCACGGCGAAGCGGTGGTCAATTACATCCTTGCCGCCCTTGCCGAGCAGGATTACAAACGTGACGCCGATCAGCGCGGTCAGGAAAGGGAAGAACAAGCTCCAGGTCGAGATCAGCTTGATGTTGCGGTCCACGTAATCGCGGTTGGCGCGGTCGAACGCTTCGATTTCCGGCTTTTCCTGCGCGTAGGCGCGAATCACGCGAATGCCCGTCAAGTTTTCCTGCGCGCGCGTCGATAGCGTCCCAAGCGCTGCCTGAATCTGCTCCGACAACCGGTGAATCGTTTCGCCGAAAAAGCGCACCGCAAACGCGACGAACGGCACCGGAATGAAAACCCACAACGCCAGGCTCGGCGCCAGCTTGAACATGAAATAAATCGCCGGCACCATCGTCACCACGGTTGTGGCGCTGTACATGATTCCCGGCCCAAGCACCATGCGCACCGCGTTCAGATCGTTCGTCGCGCGCGACATCAAATCGCCGGTTCGGTTCCGGACGTAAAATTCCGGCTCGAGCGCCACCATCCGTTCCAGCATGTCGTTGCGTAGGTCGTATTCGATTTCGCGCGATACGCCGATCAGAATCCAGCGTGTCCAGAACGAGAAAAATCCCTTCACGAACATGACGCCGACCAAAACGGCGCAGAAAATCCCCAGCGAGTGCCGGTTCAGAGGCGCATATATCGAAATTAGGGGCGACAATATATGGCGCGCGTATCCGTGCAGCGTCGTCAGCGTCACCGGCGTGCCCTGCAGGCAATCGGTAATCATGCCGATGATCAACTGCGGCAATGCTCCCACAACGCCCATTAGCGTAAGCGTGATCAGGCCCACCGCCGTCATACCTTTGTACTTCCGCAGGTAGGGAAATAGCGTCTTCAGATCGTTCCAGCCGGAGGATTTGCGCGCGGCTTTCGCGGCGGCGGGTGCTGCGACGGTTTGTGCGGCGGCGCTCATATGCGAACTTGCGACTCCGGCGTTTCCAGTTGCGGGACTTCGGTTAGAAATTGCTGAAACGTCGAATCCAGCGACTGGTAACGCTTCACCTGCGGATTCCAGCGGACTCCGAGAGGCACGATATGCCCGCCCTTGGGCGCAACGATCGGCGAGAAATACATCACCAACCCCTTTTGGGGATCGTCCTGATCCACCTGCAATCGCCAGCCGTTTACCGGCGCCAGTGGAATGCCTCCCAGAAACCCTTTCGCGTTTTCGAGGTGTTCATCGGCGCGCAAAACTTCCTTCCACGCGCCGCCATTATTTTGCAGGATCACCAGGCGGTTGAACAAAATCCCCGGAGCGACGCCGTCCGGCGTGGCCTTCAGCCGGTTTACAGCCAGCACTTGCTGCGGTCCGGTTTTCGTTAGATCGCCGTAAAACAGCACATCGGTTTCCGCACCCAGCGAGGCCTCCGCCACTTTCTGAATCTCGTCGGGAACGGCTGGCGCTGCGGGATTTGCGGGATTGTTCCGGGTGGCGGTGCTCTTGGCGGGCAATTCGCCGCCGGCGGACTTCGGGTGCGAGCCGCTGCACGATGCTAGTAACATCATCATTATCATTAGACCGACAGTCGCTCGAATTGCAAAATTGTTCATGGGGTGGAAGTATGAACTGACCGAATCGCTTTCATGGCAACAATCTCGTTTCCGTCCGCGCGGCCAACGCCGCTGCCGGACCACGCAATCTTATCGTGCTGCCGCAACCCGCGGTAGTAGTCTCTAAGGACGCCGCAAACGCAATTTCGTGAGCCTCAACCGCCGGCGATCACCGAACAGCGAGGATTTCGTCCAGCCGCGCTTCCAGATTCTCTTCGCCTTCGGACCAGATTCGGACGTTCACCGCGGGAATCGCCTTCTCAATCCGGCCGACCCAGTCAAATAGCTTCTTGATATTGTCCCGCGTCTTTTCCTGGTACATCTGTAGATTCGCGGGCTGCTTCATGGATTCGAGAAAGAGTGCCTCTTGAGGACTCTGTGGTTCGGGCCGCGCGATCTGCCTTACTCCCAACAGGCCTCCGTGGCCCGTAAAATAATGCTCCAGCCCCAGAAGGGCTGCGAAGTGGCCGTCTTCTTCCCAAATTTTATCGTCAAAGTCCGGACCGTTGCATGCCAGTACCAGATTTTTCGGCGATTGCTTCCACGCCGCCGGCTCGCCTTCGTGCGACCACAGGTCCCACTTCGTCATGGTCATGTAATTCGAGTCGCTGTGCAGGTGCGGCTTCGCCATCTCGATGATGCTCGGCGCGTCCAGGGGCAGGGACCGCAGGTCCTGCTCCAGCACCGGCGTTTCAGAGGAATCGACGGCCCGGACTTCGAGGTAGGTAAATCCCGGCTGCGTTTCGGAAAACGGAATGGTGCCGAGGAAATCGCCCCACCGCTGAAGCATCGTTTCTTCCGGAAGGTCTTTCAGCCAGATGCTGAGGAAGGCTTGGTTGGCCATGCTTCAATTATAGCGGGAGTCTTGCCGCAGTGGAAATTCAGCGCGGCTACTTCTTCTTGGGTGCCGGCGGTTCGTCGGAGTCATCGGTTTTATAGTCCGCCGAAAGCCCCAGCAGCCGCGATTTCAGCGTGTCGCCCATCCCGCCGAGCACTTCCGCGCACGTGTCGCGAATGCGCTTTTCAGCGGCCTTGGCGATCGTGTCCAGCACCGACTGCGAGTGCTGCCCGAGCGTCGTAGCGGAGGCCAGCAGCCAACTGTTGGACGTATTTTCCAGGCGCGCCTTGTAAGCTTCGATCGATTCGTCGGTGCTTTTCTTCAACTGCTCCATCCACTGTCTCTTCTCGGCTTCGCGCTGCGCCTCCCACTGCTCCATCATCGGAACCATGTGCGACTGCAGGAATTGCCGCGCCTGATCGACTCCTTCGGTCATCTTTTCGTCGAGATTTTTTTGGAATTCCAGCAGCGACGCTTCGCGGTTAAATTCCATATCCGACCGCGATTTTTCCAGCGCCACGCGGGACGTTTGCTCAAAGCGCGTCAAGGCATCCGACGTAACACGATACACCTGATCCGAAAAACCGGCGGTGACCATCTGTGCCGTCTCGCTCATCTTGTCGCGCTCTCGGCCGATCACTTCTTTCGCGGCGTCTTCGATCTGCGCGGTGCTGTGCTCTACGTACGTGCGGCGGTAATGGTCGAGTTCCGAAGCGAGCAGACTGGAAACTTCGGCGGCACGGTCGCGCAACGTCGTCGTGGATTGCTCGACGGCCTTTTCCAGCGACGTCTGCATCGTCGAGTGGGCTTTCTTCTGATACCACTCGGCCGACTTCATCATTGCTTCGTAGTTCTGGTGCTGAATCTCGCTGCTGCGCTGCAGCAAGTCTTCTTCGACCTTCGAAGTCACCTGCCGCAGATTCTGTTCGAACTCCGCCGGCAGCTTGGCGGATTCTTCGCGGACTTGCGCGAGCGACGCCTGAATGGCTTCCTGCGAAGCGATCAGCGCCTGCTCGCGAATCGTGTCCTGAATGCGGTCGGCGCGGTCGGTGGCTTGCTGGATCTGGTCGCGGATTTCGTTTTGCAGCAGCGTCACTTCTTCGGTCGCCTGCCGCACCTGCTCGATCACCGAGCTCTTGAGTTCGGCGATTTCGCCGGCCGCGCCCTGGACGTGCAATCCGACCGTGGACTGCAGCTGCGCCACTTGATCCGCGGCGCTTTGCACCTGTCCGCCAATCGCGTCTTTCAAATTCGAGACTTGGTCCGCGGCGGTCTGAACGTGCGCTCCGATCGTGTCTTTCAGTTGGGCTGCCTGTTCCGTCGCGTACTGCAGGTGATTCTTGATGTGAGCGTGCGTTTCTTCGGCCTGCTGGCGGGCATTTGCCAGGTCCGCCACGATCTGTTGCGCCTGGTCCACTTGCGGCGCCATCTTCTGCGCAAGCTCCGCGGACGCGCGGTCCATCACCTGCTGCGCGGTCGCCTGAATTGCCGGTTCGATCTGCTTGGCGCGCTCGGCGATCACTTGCTCGGCGCGAATGCTGATTTCCTGGTATTGCGAAGCAAGGTATTCGTCGAGCTGCTGCTGGGTTTTTGCCAGGGCCGATTGCGTCGCTTCGTGCAGTTGCTGTTTCGCTTCTTCGGCGCGCTGCCGTTCGTGTTGCAGGCCGGAACCGATCGTTTCGATTCGAGCCGCGGCGGCGGCGATCGCCTCATCGAGAGAAGCGCGAAGTCCTTGCGCCCGCTCGGCGACATCGCGTTCCGCCTGCTGCACGGCGGCTTGCGAAATCTCGCCCGCTTTTTCGGCGATCTTCTGCGAAGCCCCGTTCAGCGCGTTTGCGAAATCCGCGTCCCAGCGCGCCCTCGCCGCTGCCGCGTCGGACTCGGCTTCGGCGATCGTCCGCGCGCGAACCCCTTGCGCGGTCTCTTCCAAATTCTTCTTCCAATCGTTCAGATGCTGTTGGGCCGCTTCGGGCGAAGCCAGAATCTCCAGCGAAGGAGTGTGTACTTGCCGCTCGCGCAGCGCCCGGTCAACGGCCTCTTCCACGGACTGTTTCAGGCTCGTGGTCGCGAGCTGTTCGGCGGTCTGTTGAGCCGCCTGTTTGGCGGCCTGGTCGGTCGCCTGCGTTACCGCCTCCGCCACGGCGCGCCGGACCTTGTCGTCCAGTTGTGAAATCGAAGCGTCGGTGGTCTTGCGAGCCTCTTCCACGATCGACGCGGTTCGATCGGCGGCCTGTTTCACGACCGTATTCAGCGCGCTTTCGGATACGCGCGCCATCGATTCCTGGATCGCTCGCTCGACCGCTTCGCGCAACTGCGCATCGAGCTGCTGCCGGGCGGCGCTCATCTTTTCGCTTACCGCCAGAGCCGCGTCGTGTCGCAGCGTCTTGTCGAGGTTTTCCTTTGCCTCCGTCACCATCCGCGCCATTTGGCGCGCCAGCACTGCTTGCTGGTCGGGCGCGGGGGGCGGCACCACGTGAATCTTGCTTTCAGCGGCTGGATTTTCGGGCGTTCCAGTCGGCACCGTCGGAATTCTCCCCGCGGGCGGAGTTGACGGCGGGGCCGGAGGTGTGACCATCGGCGCAAAGGGCGGAGCGGGCGGCGCACTTACGCGAGCCGCGGGTAGCGGTGCGCTCGGCGGCGGAATCCTCAATGGGGAAACGGACGATCCGGTTGGCGGCGCGGCAGGTCTCGGCGATGCCGGCACCACGGCCGTAGGAGGCGTCGCAGGCGCCTGCGGATGCTGCCCGGTGGGCACAGCCTGAGGCGCAACGTTGAACTCTTGCACCGAAGCTCCCGGATTCGCCGCAGGAGCGGGTGCCGGAATCGTATCGCCTGCCTGGTCAGGGGGCGCTTCGCACCAGTCTTCGGGAGGGAATGCGATCCCCCAGACATTGGCGGCGTTCTCGAATTCCAGGCCGATCTGAAATAGCTCGCGCACCGTGCGCGGACGCTGCACCCACACCACTCGACCCTGAATTTGCCGCGCTTTGGTCCCTGGCTCGGGACGGGGGATTTCGAGGTTGACGATCGAATTTTTCGGGACGTAATGCTTCGACTGGTACTTACAGCCGTGGCAATTCACCATCACCGTCGTGGTGCGCTCTTTAAACGGCTGCCCGAGGGCGTCCGTGCCAGACACCGTCAGCGGTACGGCCTGCACGATGCGCGTACTGCGGCGCTTCTGCGGTACGGGATCGTTCGACAGTGAAGACTCGGACACTCACCCCTCCGAGGGCTGATTTCTAAGGGTAGCATCTCCGGAGGTCCGGGGCATGACGTCAACCCCGGAGGTGCGAAAGGGTAACTTAACTCTAACGAACGATGCGGACCTGCCGAACGTACGCTAGGGGGCTCGCCTGGGCGTCGGACGATCGCCCGTTTTTGCCTCGTTCTAGCTCGTGTGGGCGGAGTTGTGCGACTTGCCCAACAGCGCGTCTTTCAGTTCTTTCGCGACCCAGATCGGTCCTACCAGGAAATAGATCACACCTTGAAAGAAAGCGGGCTTATTCCCTTCAATTCGATGTCCGGCCAGCAGCAAAATCCACCCGCCGACGAACAGCGCCAGGCCGATCCGCCAATACGTGAAAACAGCCAGCAGGATTCCGGCGATGATGATCGGGATGCCGATCCCGTGAAGAATCTTGTTCCATCCGTTGGTATGCTCGTGGTCGTACTGCGTCATGTATTTGTCGAGGGACGACATGGCTGCCTCCGCGGATGCTTGCCCACTTATACGCCCGCTCTTGCGGCCATGCAAGCAAGCTCCTCGGGCAGGGCCGGCCGGCTAGCGCGCGCGGAGCAGTTCGCCACTCGCGAGACCGGTTCGGTAAACTGTGAATCTAAGCTTCTGGCCGCGCTCGTTGCGGCGATCCTTTGCGCGAGAGGGGACCGTTCTTCCGAATATGCGTCGATGGCTGAAGGGGATCGGAATTGCTCTTTTGGTGCTGGCAGCAGGTGTCGCTCTTGCCCTTACGGTATTCGCGCCCAAATTGAAGAGTGTCGCGCGCGCCCGAGTCGAGGCCTATCTCGCCGCGCACTTTCAAAGCGACGTTCGCTTCACGGACTTTGATGTCGCGCTCTGGCCCGAACCCAGCGCCACAATCGACGGCCTGGCTCTAACGCTGAAAGGCCGCGCCGATATCCCTCCGTTGATTCAAATTCGGCGAGTGACCCTGCGCACCACCGCGTTCGGCCTCTTCGCAAAACACATCTACATTTCCAGCGTTCGGCTCGAAGGGCTGCAACTCACGATGCCGCCAAAAGCCAGCGGCGCCCGCCCGGAAATTCACGCATCCAACGTGGACCTTGCCAGGAAGTATCCCGTGTTCATCCGGCAGATCAATGCCGACGGCGCTCTGATCACCGTAATGCGTTCAGACCCGGGCAAAGAGCCGCGCGAATTTCCCATTGAACATCTGCATATACAGAATTTCAGTTTCGACGGTCCCGCTGATTTTCAAGCCCAACTCATCAACGCCGTGCCCCGAGGTGAGATTGACTCGCATGGCCAATTCGGTCCCTGGATTCCGGACGAGCCGCGCCAAATTCCGGTGAACGCCTCCTACGTTTTTAAAAATGCGGATATGGGGACGCTGCGCGGCCTTTCCGGCACGATGCGTTCCACTGGAAAATTCAGCGGGCCGCTCGATTTTCTAAACGTCGAAGGGGAAACCGACATCCCCGATTTTGCGTTGCGGATGAGCGCCCATCCGGTGGCTTTGCACACGGACTTTTCTGCGATTGTGGACGGCACGAACGGCAATGTGATTCTGAAACCCGTCGTCGCGCACTTCCTTCACACCACTCTCGTCGTCAACGGCGAAGTGGCCGACCTGACCCGGCAGAAAGGCCGCACGATTCTTCTGAACGTCAATTCGAAGGAAGCTCGCATCGAGGACTTGCTGTCCCTAACCGTGAAAAACGAGCCGCCGATCATGAACGGCGACGCGAAAATTGCCGCTCAAATGGAAATCGCCGAAGGCGACGCCGACCTGATGCAGAAACTGACCGTCTCGGGAAAATTCGAGGTCGCCGACGCGCACTTTGCCAGCGAGAGCGCCCAGGAAAAAATCGATTCGCTCAGCCGCCGCAGCCAGGGCCATCCGCGGGATCAATCGATCGACGACGTAGTTTCGGACTTGAAGGGAAGTTTCGGCCTGAAAGACGGCCTGATGAACTTTTCCGACCTGGGATTCAGCGTCACGGGCGCGACCGTGCAGCTCCACGGAACATATGGAATGGATAGCGGCGAAATGGATTTTCATGGCCACCTGCTGATGCAGGCGAAACTTTCACAGACCATGACCGGCACGAAATCGTTTTTCCTGAAAGCCGTCGATCCGTTTTTCAAAGGCAAAAACGGCGGTTCGAGCGTGCCCATCAAAATCACCGGCACGAAAGACCATCCGCAGTACGGCCTTGATTTCGGCGGATCAAAGAAAAAACAGTAAGGCGGGAACGCTTGAACGGCGGAACTGCCGGCAATCGGTGATTCCTGGCATTCGCTCGGCAGGAGCGGCGGCAACTACAAATCGCGGCGGCCTTCCATCGCTTTCGACATGGTCACCTCGTCCGCATACTCCAGATCCGAGCCCACGGGAATTCCCATCGCGATGCGGGTTACGTGAACTCCCAACGGCTTGATCAATTTTGACAGATACACGGCCGTCGCTTCGCCCTCCGCCGTCGGGCTGGTCGCCACGATAATCTCTTCCACCGTTCCGCCCTTCAATCGTTCGATCAGGCTTTTGATCTTCAGTTGATCGGGGCCAACGCCTTGCAACGGCGAAAGCGCCCCGCCGAGCACGTGATACAGGCCGTCAAACTGGCGCGTCTTCTCCACCGCTTGAATGTTGGTCGCTTCCTCCACCACGCAGATCGTTTTTTTGCTGCGCGAGGCGCTCGAACAAAACAGGCAGGGATCGGTATCCGTAATGTTGTTGCAAATCGAGCATTCGCGGATTTTTTCTTTCGCATCGCGAATTGCATCGGAGAGCGCGAACGCCTGTTCGGGAGCCACGCGCAATAAATGAAAGGCCAACCGCTGCGCCGTCTTCTGGCCGATTCCCGGCAAGTGCTTCAACTCGTCAATCAATCGCGTGATCGAGGGGGCGAAATCAGGCATGGAACTCCATTCACCGAAAACAGTTTGTAAGAGAAGGGAAGCGTAAAAAGTCGAACCGCAAACAGCGGATACAAATCATTGAGCTCAGAACAGGCCGGGAATCTTCAGGCCTGCCACGCCCGGCATTCCGCCGGACAGCTCCTTCACTTGCTTCGAAAGCTCTTCGTCCACGCGCCGCGTCGCGTCATTTACCGCCGCCAGAATCAATTCCTGGAGCATTTCCTGGTCTTTGCCTTTGAAAACGTCCGGCTCGATGCGCACATCCGTCAATTGCTTCTGTCCGTTCATTTTTACGGACACCATTCCGCCGCCCGCCGTCGCCTCCACGGAAATTTCGTCAATCTGCTTTTCGAGCGTTTCCTGCACCTGCCGGAACTGCGCCAGCATTTGCTGAAGAGCTTTCACTTCCATGGGTCACTCCTCGCCCGGGCGTTTGACGTTGGAAATCTGGCCGCCGAACTTTTGAATCATCGCCCTAACGATAGGATCCTCTTCGAATTTCGACCGCAGCTCCGAATGCGGGGACGCGGCTTTTCGAGTTGCGTCCAGTTTAACACACACGCGGAGCGGTTGGCCGAGCACTTGATGCAACACCGTGCGCAACTTGTCCATCGGATCTTTCGCCTGCAGCATTTCCGAAATGTTCCGGCTCTCCGCGGGAAATACGAGATGCACTTCGCCGTTCTGAATCTGCCATGCCGCCACCGAATCGATCAGCGTCGCCAAAAATCGTTGGCTGGCCACTCCGTTCCGGATCGCGTCCACTTGCGCATCCGTCAACGGCATCGCGGAGCCTCCGTCGATTGCCGCCGGGATCGAACCTGCAGGCGCAGCACTCGCTTCGGCCGCGTTCGCGAGGCCCACCGGACCCGTTTCCGCCGCGGGTGGGGCGGCACGTTCCATCTCTCGCCCTGCATCCGCGATGGCCGGTCTTGCAACCGCCGTCGCGGCCGCAAACGAAGGGGGCGGAGCAAACGATCGCGCACTCTTGACCGAATTGGCCGGCGCCATTTCCATCGCCGGCGATGCAGCCATCCGTACCGCCGCGCCGCTCGGCGAGACCGTATGCGCCGTCATCGGTGCGCGCGCGGAGTCGTCTGAAAAACGCGCGCCGGAAGTACCTGACCCTGAACCTGAAACCGATCCGCTGCCTGTGCGGCCGCCCGCACTTCCACCCGTACTGCCGCTCGAACCGCCGCCCGTAAAATCCCCGCCGGCTGCTTTCGCCGCGGGCCGCGATTCGCCGCCCCGCAGTTCCGCGAGCAATTCTTCGAGCGGAGCAAGCCGTTTCGCATTGATCAGTTTCAGCAGTCCCATTTCCAGATGCAGCCGCGGATCGGGCGCGCGCCGCAGCTCGGCGTCCGTCGCCAGTAATAAATTGAAAAACCGCGTCAGGTCTTCCTCGCTGAATCGCGCCGCCTGCTCTGCCAGTCGCGGACGTTCGTCTTCCGGCGCTTCGACTAACTTCGCACCCGCGCCGCAAACCTTCACCACCAGCAAATTCCGGAAATGCCGGATCGATTCACGGCAAAAGTGTTGCAGGTTTTGCCCTTCGCCAATCAGCCGGTGAACCAGACTCAACGCTTTCTCCGTCGATTGCTGCGAAATCGCATCGACTAAATCGTCCAGCACGCTCTCGGCGACAACTCCCAGAAGCTCGCGGACGTTCGCGTCGGTGATCGTGTCCTCGCTATAAGAAATCGCCTGCTCGAACAGTGACAACCCGTCACGCAAGCTGCCTTCCGCGGCGCGCGCCAGCACGGCCACCGCTCCCGGTTCGATCTTAAGGTTTTCCTGTTGCGCGATCCGCTCGATTTCCCCGGCAATCTCCGCAAACGACAGCGCGCGAAAATGAAACAGTTGCGCGCGCGATTTTATCGTCTCCACCAAATCTTCTGCCCGTGTGGTGGCCAGAATAAACACCACCCGGTCCGGCGGCTCTTCCAAGGTTTTCAGCAGCGCGTTCGATGCTTCGTCCGTCAACTGGTGCGCTTCGTCCAGGATCACAACCTTATAGCGGCTGTTCGCCGGCGCGTACCGCACCATCTCCCGCAGCTCGCGAATCTGATCGATGCCGCGATTCGAAGCAGCGTCGATCTCGAGCACATCGAGCGACGTTCCTGCCGTGATGCCCACGCACGAATCGCACGTGTTATCCGGTTCGGCGCTCGCCCCTTTCACGCAGTTCAGCGCCTTCGCCAGAATCCGCGCCGTCGTCGTCTTGCCGACGCCTCGCACGCCCGAAAAAATATACGCATGCGCCACGCGGTTCGCTTGAATCGCGTTCGCCAGCGTCCGCGTCACGTGCTCCTGCCCCACAACTTCGCTGAACAGGCTCGGGCGATACTTGCGCGCGATGACTTTGTAGCTCATGAGGGGCCGACCTGCGGCAATCGGGAAGTTACCACACCAAGTGCCATTGCCGCGCACAACGCAACGGACACGAAAAAAAGTGCGGAGCGCACCGCGGCACCGAGGGTCTGCAATTCGAAATTGGAAAGGGCGAAACTCGCAGTCGGTTTGGGGTCGTTGGCCATCGCGCTTGTTCGTCGTGCGATTCCGGCTGCAATGAGAGGAACTTCGGGTACTCCGCGGCACACGAGACGGACCCGCTACCGTTGCTCCCTTCCGGGCCTGGCGGGGTTCGCGGGGAATCGTTGCACAGAGCCCGAAGTCCCACTGATGGGCAGTCACTCCGCGATTCGCAACGTCACAACTGCCTGTAAAATTCTAGCACAGCGCTTCGTTGCGTGAAACCTCGCCTCACGCGTTCGCGCAGAGCATTTCCTGTATCGCGGCCGTGTCGAATCACGACGGACGAAACGTACTGCCGCCTGGAGCCAGGATCGCCACTGCAGCTTGTGCCGATTGCCGCAGTCGCCCGGATTCTTTCCCGCCATGGTGCTTTCGATTTTACTCGGTTTGCCCGCTGCGTAGGCCATGGCCAGGTTCTCGGAAAGCTTTCTGTAAGGGATTTGGCCGCATGACGCTGCGACGTTTGCTTTTGTTTCAGGTTTTTTGCGCTCGTCGCTGCCGCGGCGTGCTGGATTCCGGGGCACCGGGCCTCGCAAGCCCACTCGAACGCGTCGCTACGCTCGCACTGAATCGCGTCTGGTCTTCGGCCGAAGCTCAGATGTCGCGCATATCCACTTGATCGAGCGTCGCGTCGGCAATGTGCCTGCACCCGAACACCCGAAAATCGGTCACGTCCTGCAAATGAAACGCCGCCGCGCCGCCGCTGTCCCGGATCCGCAGCCGGAAGAAATCCGCGCCCGCTACGTCGCGAAGCCAGAACGAGGGTCGCGCATCCGCGCTCTCGGTCGCGATCTCGACGTTGCCGAGGCTCACGTTCTTGGCGTGACGCATAAAAAATCCCTTGGCGGGCAAATCTCCAAACATCGTCGGCTCAGGATATTGATTTTCTTTCTCCGGAGGATCGAGCGCCGCCATCCTTTCTGTCGCGCCCCCCTTTTGATGCAGATACACATCGCTGATCTGAATGTCTTCGATGGGAAACCCGGGGATCCCGCAAATCATCGATGGAAGCTGGTCGGCCCCGTAGCTCGTCACGTTGCTGATCAGGATTCGCCGCATCGTTCCCACTTTTGCGTCCTTCGGCCCGCGCAGACGCGACCCGAGACGCAGAAAAAACGGCGCATTTCGCACGTCGCGCATCGTAATTCCGACAATCGAAATGTCTTCGCACAACGCTCCGTCCACGGATTCCAGCGCGATCCCGCGGCAGCTTTCGAAAACGCAATTCGAGATGGCGATATTCTTGAATCCGCCATTCGACTCAGTGCCGCACTTGATCCGTCCGGTCGGTTGTCCTTGGAACTCCGGTCCGAACCGTTTCCACGTACCGTCCAGTACCGAGCCCATTTCGTAGTCGCCGGTCAGAAAGCAATTCGAGATCGTCACGTTTTCTGTCGCGCGCGCGTAACCCAGGGCCAACGAACTCTTTGGGCAAATCCCATCGTCCCACGGCGAATTGACGGTGCAATTCGAAACGCGCACGTTTCGGCAGCAATCGATGTCCATGCCGTCGCGGTTCGTATCGATTTTTAAGTTTTCGATCGTCAGGTTGTCCACGCCCGTAGCCAGAATTCCGAACCAGCCGCCCTGCAGTATGGAAAAGTCGCGCAGAATCACGTTGTGGCAACTCTTTAGCGCGATCGCTTTGTTTCCCACGCCCGGCTTGGTCGTGTCCGGTAACGCCGTCTCCTTGTGGCCGCGGCTCAGCCCTTTGCCCCAAATCAGTCCTGGCCCGAAAATTCCCACATCGTGAATTCCGTCCCCCCAAATCAAACTGTTGTGCCAGTGATTGTGTCCGTAGTCCTGGTAAGGCTCCCAATCGCCCTGTGGCTCCGCGGCGTCATATCCGCCCGCCGGCATGCCGTCGTAAGGAGTCGGTGCCGCCAGGATCGTCGCGCCCTGCTCCAGATACAACGCGACATGACTTTTCAAGCGGATCGAATAGCTCGCGTAAACGCCCGCGGGAAAGACCACCGTACCGCCGCCCGCCCTTGCCGCCGCGTCGATCGCCGCGTTGATGGCCGGCGAATCGATGGTCATCGAGTCGCCTGTCGCCCCAAAATCGCGAACGTCGAAGAAAGCGCGAGTGCCGGTGCCGCGCGGATGGTCTGAGCTCGTTCGCGCGGCGCCTGCGGGAGCCGCCAGCATATTCGACGCGCCGCTCGCGATGCCCAGGCCTGCGAGTTTCAGGAAGTCTCGCCGCACTTCGGTCATCAATTCGCTCCCCTTGCGTTTGCGCTCGAATCGTCCGCCACCGCAACCACTCGTTTGCCGTGACTGGTTTTGTCTCGGAAGCTTGATTTGAAAATCGCGGCCGCTTTCGCGAACGGCACCACCCCGCCCACGAACGCCTTCAGTTTCCCCGCGTCAAACAGTTTGCCCAGCTCGATGAGCTGCGCCTGGTTTGGCTCGACGATGAAAAACGCCTGCTTTGTCCGCTCGTTTGCGTCCGGCCGTAGATTCGAAGCAATCGTCACCATGCGACCGTTCGGCTTCAATACGCGCCAGGAACGCTCGAGCGTCTCGCCGCCCACCGCATCGAATACCACATCCACGTCGCGCACGCGATCCTCGAATCGCTCATTTCGATAATCAATCACTTCATCGGCGCCAAGTCCCGCCACAAATTCGCGATCCTCCGCCGCCGCCGTCGTCACCACCCGCGCATGGCGCAGTTTCGCCAGTTGAATTGCGAAGATTCCCACCGCGCCCGCTCCGCCTTGAATCAGTACCCGCTCTCCCGCTTGCAGTTTTGCGCGCTCATACAAGCCCTGCCACGGAGTCAGTGCTCCGATCGGAACGGTTGCCGCGTCGGCATGATTCAAACGCAACGGCTTCTTCGCCAGCGAGCTGGCCGGCGCGACACAGAACTCTTCCAGGCCGCCGTCGTCGTACCAGTCATTCATCCCATACACTTCGTCAGCGGCGCGAAAGTCCTCCACACCAGCGCCCACGGAGTCCACCACCCCGGAAAATTCATGGCAGGGAATCGCGCCGTGGCGCACTTGCCCGTTCCGCAAGTGCGTCGTGGGCTGCCAGTGCGCTTCCGAAGGGGTAACTCCGGCCGCGAATACGCGCACCACCACTTCGCCGGCGCCGGCGATCGGTTTCGTCGCTTCGCCCGGAATTAGCTCGCCCGAACCGTCATCGCTCAATCGAAGCACGCGCATGCTGTTCTTCCCTCGGCTGCGTCGCAAATATCGGCCGATTGTAACAAGCGCCGGTTCCGCGGAGAACCCTCCCCGCCAAACCGGCGCCTTTCGAGCAGTCGAATTGTCGAATTTCGTTTAGCTCTGCTTCAGCGATGCCATGTCGATTACGAAGCGGTACTTCACATCGCCTTTCAGCAACCGCTCGTAAGCCGCGTTGATTTGTTGAACCGGAATGATTTCGATGTCCGATGTGATTCCGTGCTCGCCGCAGAAATCCAGCATCTCCTGCGTTTCGCGGATTCCGCCGATTCCGCTTCCGCCGAGCCGTCGCCGCCCCATAATCAGATTGAACGCCGCGATGGGAGCCGGCTTTTCCGGCGCGCCCACCAGAGTCAGCGTGCCGTCCAGCTTCAGCAGTTGTAAATAAGCGTTCAAATCGTGGTCGGCCGACGCCGTATCCAGAATGAAATCGAAGCTCGATGCGTGCTTCTGCATTTCCTCCGGGTTTTTCGAGACGACCACTTCGTCCGCGCCCAGCCGCTTCGCGTCCGCCGATTTATTCGGCGACGTGGTGAACAAAACCGTGTGCGCCCCAAACGCATGCGCGAACTTCACGCCCATGTGGCCCAGTCCCCCCAAGCCCACGACGCCAACCTTCTGTCCTTTGGCAACTTTCCAATGGCGCATCGGCGAATATGACGTGATCCCGGCGCAAAGCAACGGAGCGACTCCCGCGGGATCGAGTTTGTCGGGCACCCGAAGCACGTAGTTCTCATCCACCACGATGCTGTCGGAATATCCGCCGTACGTAACGCCGCCGAGAATTTTGTCCGGGGAGTTATACGTAAAGGTCGCGAAATTCGTGCAGTACTGCTCTTCGCCTGCTTTACAGTTCACGCAGACGCGGCAGGAATCGACCATACAGCCGACGGCGGCCAAATCTCCTTCTTGGAATTTCTTCACCGCGCTGCCGGCTTTCGTCACGCGGCCGACGATCTCGTGCCCCGGAACGCATGGATACACCGTGGGCATAAAATCCTTCCACTCGTTCCGCGTCTGGTGCAGGTCCGAATGGCACACTCCGCAGAACAAAATCTCGATTTGCACGTCCTGGGGTCGCGGCTCCCGTCTCGCAATGCTCGTTCGCGCGTGCCCGGAGGTCGGGTTTTGCGCTCCGAACGCTTTTGCTGTGTAGGTTTTGGGTCTTGAGGATTCTTCTTTTGCCGGCACAGGCTGTGTTCCCTGACTCATTCGAATGGTTCTCCTTGTAGGACCGTCATTCTTTAGACTCGCGGCGCCCGGTATGGATTCACGCTCGTGGTTTGCTTGAATTCTCTACCTGATTCACCCGTTGACGACTTCGAATCACCACCGTCCAATCTTCGCTTTCGATTCGCGTGCCTGATTTATCCTGATGGAAGGGTGCTTCCTCCGCACCCATCCGCTGCGCCAGCGGTCAACCCCACGTAAAGGGGTTAGCTCAGTGTGTCTCGAGCTTAGCGCGGAGGGGACGTCCAACGTCCCCATCGCGACTCTGGAGGATCTCCATGAAGCGTTTCGTACCGCTGTGTCTTCTGATTTCGCTCTTGCTCTGTATTGTTCCCGATGTTCAGGCCCAGGCCGCGACCGCCATCCAACCCGGCACGCAAATCCGCCTGACTCTCGTCAATGGCCTTACGTCGTCGGTCGCGCATGACGGCGATCCGTTCACCGCCATTGTTGCCGAACCCGTTTTTCTTGGCAACCAGTTGCTCTTGCCCGCCGGCGCGAAAATTCACGGAACGGTCACCAGCGTCACTCGTCCGAAGTGGTTCGCCATGGTTCGCGGCGGAGCCACCATCAACCTGGTCTTCAATTCGGTGGAAGTCGAAAGCCGGATCTTCCCGGTGCAGATGAGCATTCTTTCGCTGTACACCGGTACGCTCGACGACACCAAAAAGCGCAAGGACCTGAAAACCACCGAAGGCGTTGTGGTGGAAGAAAAGCGCGACTTGAAAGGTGACATCATGACCGGCGGACTCGGCACCGGCGCGGGCGCTCTTGTCGGGGTCGTTTTCGGCAGCGTCGTCCGGGGAACTGTGATTGGTCTGGTCGGCACGTCGGCCTATATCGTCGCGAAAAAGGGCAAAGACGTGGAACTGCCCGCACAGACTGGCATGCTCGTCCGCATGGACTCGACTGTTTCGATACCAGGAAATCTTCTGCGCGCGCCGAGCGCAGCTTACAGCGGCGGCAATTAGCGCTGCACTTCCACTTCTGGAGCGCTTACGATACGAAAGTCGTCGGATCGCCCTCTGTCACTCTCACGCGTCGGAGTCACGCGTCGGAGTTGCGCGCCCGAGTTTCGCGCCAGAGTCGCGTGCAACAATTCGATCGAGCACGGGGGAACCACGCCGAGCGAAATCTCCACGGCATTTCGGATGGAAATGGAAGCAGGGATTGGATTCCGGACGCCCCGAATCGTAGCTACGGCGCTCTGGTGCATCGGCGCGAGGCAACGAGAAATTTTTCCCAGGACTTCCAAGCTAGCTAGCGCGTCGGTGGCTAACTTGCCGAAAATCCATTTGTATTGCCGCCATCGTTCATTTCCGAAGCATCAGAACTGCGACGTTTGACCTCTGCGTTGTATTGAGCCGCCGCCCACGCGGTCGCCGTTCAATCCGGCGTCGCCGGCCGGCGATCCAGCGCCGCAAAGTCCACCGACCACGGGTCGCCGTCGAGTAGTTTCGCTGCTCCCGCACTCCATCCGTCGCGCGTCGCCTCGGTTCGCGACACTTGGAACAGGATCGGCGCAGCCTCGCCTTTGGGGTCTTTCGATCGCACCACTCGAATTGCCACAACCGAATCCGGTTTGATTTCCTTATGCACGCGAAATTTACAGCCATTCTTGCTCACGTTCGTGGTCTCCGAACGCTCGCTGAAGTATTTCCCGAAGCGATCGAATCCGGAAATCTCGATCGAGAATCGCAGCCCAATCCGGTTTTCGCGGCTTCTCATGGCTGCGCTGCCGCTTTCGGCCCCTCGTTCCCGCGTGGAAGTCGATTTGCTCATCACTCGTCCCCCAGATCCGTAACTCCCGCCGTTTGCCTTACGCTCCTACTTTTGCGGCCGCCGCCTTCTGCCGCGCCGAACGCTTCAAGAACCGGTACAAGCTGGTGCGCCCGATCCCGAGTACTTGTGCCGTCCTCACTCGATTGCCGTTGCACATATCCAGCACTCGTTGAATGTGCACGCTGCGAATTTCATCCAGCGGCACCGGACGCCAGTTCTCATCGGCCGGCCCGGCGCGCCGCTGCGCCCTCTGCAGGTGAGGAGGTAGATCGTTCACGTCAATGAAGTCGGTCGCCGCCGTAATCGCCGCGCTGGCGACGACGTTTTCCAGCTCGCGCACGTTCCCGGGCCAATCGTGCTGCAATAGAGCGATGTGCGCCCGCCGGGTCAAGCCCTGAAACGGTTTGCCGTACGTCTGGCTATACTTCTTCAGAAAGTGTTGCAGCAGAATCGGAATATCTTCGGTTCGCTGCGTCAGCCCCGGCACGCGCACTTCAATACTGCTCAGCCGGTAGAACAGGTCTTCGCGGAACCGCCCGGCCAGCACCTCGGCGCGCAAATCGCGATTGGTCGCCGCGATTAACCGGACGTCTATTTTCTTCACCTCCGGCGACCCGACCCTCTGGATCTCGCGATTCTGAATCACCCGCAAAAGCTTCGCCTGCATCTGCAAGCTGGTTTCGCCGATCTCGTCGAGGAAAACGGTTCCGTTGTTCGCATACTCAAATAGCCCCGGCCGCGTGTCGCTCGCTCCGGTAAACGCCCCGCGCACGTGGCCGAACAACTGGCTTTCGAGCAGCGTATCCACCAAGGCCGAGCAGTTGCATACGGCAAACTTGTTCTGCGCCACCGGGCTCATGTGATGCAGCGCCCGCGCGATTAATTCCTTGCCCGATCCCGTCGGCCCGGTAACCAGCACGTTCGTGTAGTGCCGGGCGATTTTTTTCGTCAAGTCGAACACTTCCAGCATCGCCGGGCTTCGCCCCACAATCCCGTGAAACAATAAATTGTCGAGCAGTTTGTCTTCGAGGTCCCGTATCTGCAGGCTCCGGGAAAACGAATCCGCCAAATCGTCCAGCGTGCGGATCAGCCGCGCATAGTCCACCGGCTTGCACAAATAGTCGTAAGCCCCGCGCTTGATCGCTTCGATTGCCGAGTCCACCGAATAGAATCCCGTCGCCAGGATCACGTACATCGAGGGATCGAACTGCAGCGCTTTCTCGAGGAACGCCATCCCGTCCATCCCCGGCATCTTAAAATCGGCGATCACGGCGCGGCATTCCCCCACACGAACCTTTTGTAGCGCCTCCTGCGCGTTCGTCGTTCCATACGCGGGAAACCCCGCCTTTTCCAGGCGCGCGCGCGTCAGGTCAACTTGATCCGGTTCGTCGTCCAGTATGCAGACAGGTAAATTTCTTCGGGCGGTTTCAATCGTGGGCCGTTCTTGTAGGGCTTGCATGAAAACAGTACAGGCAAGGGCAGTGCCACAATGAGCAGGTCGTTTAGAGGAAGTTCCGAATGCCCGGGCAGTTCGGGTCCACCACGGTAATTCTCGCGTAACCCCCACTGCAGGCACGCGTTGCGAATCGGAGAGTCCCAATCTCTCGTCGGAATTTTGAATCAATTCGAAGCATTTTTTCCCACAGGCGTTCCGTTTCGGGAGTCAAAATGGAACACGTGCACCGAAATGGTCACGCGCTCGCTCGCTTCCCAGCCTTATGCCACGTCCCGATCATCCAGCGTTATTTCAGGCCGATCTCGAAACGCTCGCTTCGGCTGTAGTTGTTGCACCGTCAGAACCGTACATTCCCCGTCGCGCTCGGGCGTCGCTTCCACGGCTCGGTAGGGAATGGGAAAGCTGCTCCCGCCTCCCAATTGTTGCGCCAGGCGCACAAACACGACGGCGTCTCGCGCCACCGGGGCGTGCACTGCGATTCTCCGGCGCATTCCGTCGCTCCAGTCCAGCATCGTTTTTTCGACGAAGAAGTTTTCCTTCTCGTCCCAGCCGGAAACTTCCACGCGGTAACTTGGCGGATTTTCTGTAAGGGAATCCATCGAATGCCTCCGCGGGAGGGAATTGCAGACGCGATGCCAAAGCGAGTGGGGCTTTCAGCACTCAACACAAAGGGCTTAGCATCGTGCGCGAAGAATCCGCCGCCGAAGAAGTGTTCCCAACTCGCAGCGTGTTCGCGTTTGAACCAACAGAAAGGCGGGGAATGGCTCGAGAACGAAGCCCGTCGAGGAATACCTACCCGACCGGCGCGGTGCCGGCATACAGCAGCATCAATCCGAAATGAAAGACGTAACGGAAGATCTGTCCGAACGCGTACCACGCAATGACGAGCCCAATCAACGCAAAACCTCCGGTCCGTGACCAGTTCAGGAATTGCCGCCCTGCATTTTCGGGCATCAGCAGCGTAACCACTGTGTTCCCATCGAGCGGCGGTACCGGCAGCAGGTTAAACGTCGCCAGCAGCAAATTGAGCACGAACAAGATACTGAAAAACGTCGCAAAGAATCCCGCCGTACCCGCATTCAACGGAGTCACGATATGCGTGAAGTTCATCGTGTACGGCACTTGAAAATAACCGAGTGCAATTCCCGCTCGAATCGCGATCGACGCCAGAATCACCAACGCGAAATTGGCGCCTGGCCCTGCCAGCGCCATCCATGCCGCCCGCCTCGGATATCGCTCCTGCCATGCGGGATCGTACGGCGCGCTGGCCCACCCGATCATCCATTGCATCGTGAAATAAGAAATGATCGGCACCACCACCAACCCAAACGGCGAGCGCCGGATGTGCGGCCATGGATTGAGCGACACCTGCCCGCCGCTGAACGCGGTCGGGTCGCCGCCCATTTTCGCCACCAGCGCGTGCGCGCCTTCGTGGCACGTGGTCGAAAAAAGAAACACGATGTACCAGATGAGGCCGAGAATCAGAAAGTCCGCTGGGTTGTCCGGCATGTCGCCGCTAAGACTACGGTTTCGCCCCGGAATCGGCAAGGTCATGCCGCGCGGCAGGCTCGCACGCCCTTTTGCAGACAGCGAAGCCGAGCCGGGCGCGGTCGCCACAGACAATAATTCTTGACACCCCCGGGCGTCCGGCATAGTCTGCCCGAACCTGCACCACCGGTAGGTTGAGCGGTCCGGCCCCGTTTGATCCCAGCACCGTCCCGGGTGGGGACAAAGGGAGAAACAGTGGCTTCAAACCTTGGGAATTTCGCCAACGTTCGTGCCTGCTCGGCACGGGAATTCGAAGAGCTTTTGCGCGCCAGCGCGCATTATTGCCGGCTTCGTCGCACTTCCAAGCTCCAAATCGTCTGGTCGAATCCGAAGGCCAATCCGTTTCGGCAATTCGAAGACGATGCGGACTTTCCTGCAGGCAATCCGCTCCCGCAAAACGACCGCAAAGACTGAAATGTCTTTTTAGCGTATAGCGAGCCCATGCGGGCGGGCGTCGAAGTGCGCTTGGCTTCGGTCAACGAAGAGCATGGAAAATTTCAGCGGAAGGGAACTGCTGGCAGGTCGCGCGAAACGGGAAGAAAGAATGGCTCCGGGGCTTGGACTCGAACCAAGATTCTAGGCTCCAAAGGCCCATGTGCTACCAATTGCACCACCCCGGATTGGCACCGAAAATTGTAGCAGACAATCCGTAGTTTTGTTTCCGCCTTGCGATCGCCTGCAAAAATGTCCGCCTGCAATTTTCGAACGCAAGCGGCACCGTTTGCCCGTTCCCGCTCAATTTGCTACGCTGCTAAAGCTCGCCCAAGCGGAGAGATGTCCGAGCGGTTTAAGGAGCACGCTTGGAAAGCGTGTGTAGGTTAACCCCTACCGTGGGTTCGAATCCCACTCTCTCCGCCATTTTCTTTCTTCTCATTTCAAATTCGGGTCCGCTCGCCTGACTGTGAATCTGGCCTTTTTTTTCGCGCCGCGTTTGTGCCCGTCCATCTCCCAATCCCGCTCACAGGAAACTTGCCTTGCGCGACCCGCGCGCCGCTACGGAGTCACCCGAACCATCACCACGCCATGCGACGCCACATTCGCTTTGAACGCGCCGGTAAACTTTCCCAAATCTCTCTTCGCCCACGCGTCGCGAACCTGGGCCGCAACTCCGGCCGGATATCCGATCTGCGGCCACTTCACCTCGATGTCGGTCGCCGCGCCGCTGCGGTTAAACAGCACCACCGCGCGCGACCCGTCGGCCATCTGCTTCGACCAAATTTCCAAATCGCCGTCCTTCCACACCCGGCTGCCCTGGCGTCCCAGCGGATCCTGGTTCACGGCGATCACTTCGCTGTTGGTCAGAATGTCGTGAATTTCCGGAGTCATCGTCCGCAAATCGTTTCCCGCGAT
The DNA here is from genome assembly GCA_963785585.1 of uncultured Acidobacteriota bacterium. Taxonomy (GTDB): domain Bacteria; phylum Acidobacteriota; class Terriglobia; order Acidiferrales; family UBA7541; genus Palsa-295. The sequence continues at coordinate 2,146,996 of CAWAVW010000004.1, read as the reverse complement.
CAACGGCGCCGCAATCAAGCTCCACATCGTGAAGTGAGAGCGATACTCGGTTAGCGTCATTCCGCCGTTGCCCACTTCCAGCATGTCCGGATCGTTCCAGTGTCCCGGCCCCGCGAACGATTCCAGTCCCACCTCGAAGTCCAGGTTCTGCAGGAACCCGTGCAGGTAGTCTTTTTCGCAGCTCCAGCAATCGGTGATGTCTCCGGTCGTCCGCCACAAATTTCCCACATCCTTGGCCCACAGCCACGGCTTGGCCGTGCCCCACTCGCACATGCTGAATACGATCGGTCGTCCAGTCGCCGCCAGCGCGTCGCGCATCGTCGTGTAGGCCGCTTGTGCATCCGCCGTCCCCACGTTGCACCAGTCGTATTTCAAGTAATCCACGCCCCAGTTTGCGTACTGCTGCGCATCCTGGAATTCATGGCCCCGGCTGCCCGGACGTTTCGCGCACGTCATCGTTCCGGCATCGGAATAAATCCCGAACTTCAATCCCTTGGAATGAACGTAATCCGCCAGCGCTTTGATGCCCGAAGGGAATCGCTGCGGATCGGCCACGATGTTTCCGTTCGCGTCGCGGCTCACTTGCCAGCAATCGTCAATCACCACGTACTCGTAACCCGCGTCTTTCATTCCGTTCGACGCCATCGCGTCGGTCATCGACTTGATCAGCTCTTCGCTCACATTGCAGCCGAACTTGTTCCAACTGTTCCAACCCATGGGCGGAGTCCGCGCCACTCCGTTATCGAGCGCGTTCATCGGCGCCGGCGCAACGGTCGCGAAACACAAAACGAAAGCGAACAGCAAAGCGCGAAGCAAACGTCCGGACATAACACCTCTTGGGAATGGGTGGATTTAAGACTATCGGAGCGCAATTTTAGTTGCGTTTGGGAAGGGACGCCACTTCTTTATGACGAACAGCGCGACTCTTGCTCCGCCGGGGGGCGCGAACTACGATCCCGACGTACTTTCCATCAATTCCGCATTCAAGATCGCCGCGCCCGCTGCGCCGCGAATCGTGTTGTGGCCCAGCAGCACAAACTTGTGCCCCAGAATCGAACACGGACGCAGCCGTCCAATGTGCACCGACATTCCGCCGTCCTTCTCCACATCGATCCGTGGCTGCGGTCGGTTGTGCTGGCTCATATAGATTACCGGTTTCGGTGGCGCGCTCGGCAATCCCCGTTTTTGCGGCTCACCCGTGAAACTCTGAAACGCCGCCAGAATATCCTCATGCGAAACGGGCGCCTCGAATCCCACGGAGACCGATTCGGTGTGCCCGTTGATCACCGGCACGCGTGTCGCGGTGGCGCTCACCGTCATCGGATGAAACTCCACCGCGCCACTCCCGTACGTCCCCAGCAGCTTCTTCGTTTCCTTTTCGATTTTTTCTTCCTCGCCGTCGATGAAGGGAATCACGTTCGCCGTCGCATCGAGCGAAGGCACGCCGGGATATCCCGCGCCCGAAAGCGCCTGCAGGGTTGTCACCAGCACGCGATTCGGATGAAACTTCCGCAGCGCCGCCAGCGCCATCGCCAGCGGAATCGCGCAACAATTGGGATTCGTTACGATTACGCCCTTCCACCCTTTCTGCTTTTTCTGCAGCGGAAGCAGCGCCAAATGTTCGGGATTTACTTCCGGGATCAGCAACGGCACCAGCGCGTCCATGCGGTGGTTCTTGGCATTGCTCACTACCGTGTGGCCCGCCGCCGCGAAGTCAATTTCGGCCTCGCCGGCCACCGATGAATCGAGCGCCGAAAACACCAGCTTGGGGCCAACGCCCGCCTTCAGTGGCTCCACGCTCAGATTCGCTACGTCCTCCGGCAGCGGCGCGGACAAACGCCATGGCAAATCTCCGTACCGCTTGCCCGACGATCGTTCACTCGCCGCCAGCCACGTCACGCGGAACCACGGATGCCCGGCGAGCAGCGCGATGAATTGCTGCCCCACCGTGCCCGTAGCGCCCAAAATCCCAACTTCAATTTTCGACTTTCCGTGACGTGCTGGCGATTCACTCGATTGTTTACTTGCCACCGACGGCTACCGCCTTGTGCAGGGACCGCTGTTGCGCAACTTCCTCTAAGCCTTCCAGAAGATCGTTGACCAGGTCCTTGGAATTTTCACAGCCAGGAGACAAACGAATCAGCGTGTCTGACAATCCTAGCTCGGCGCGTGCCGCCGCGGGTATCGAAGCGTGCGTCATCGTTGCCGGATGGCACAATAGCGCTTTCACTCCCCCCAGGCTTTCCGCCAGCGTGAAAAACGTCCGCGAAGATACGAACTGCACGACCTCGTCGATCGTTCCGTCCAGCTCGAACGAAACCATGCCGCCAAATCCGGTCATCTGTTTTTTAGCCAATTCGTGCCCTGGATCGTCCGCCAGGCCAGGGAAATAAACCTGCCGAACCAGCGGATGCCCCTTCAGAGCGTTTGCCACGGCGATCGCATTCTCTTCGTGGCGCTGCATTCTCAGCTCAAGCGTCTTCAATCCCCGCAGTGTCAGCCAACAGTCCATGGGCGCGGGCACGGCGCCGGTGGCGTTCTGCAGGAATTTGATCGGCTCGAACACCGAAAGCTCTTTCGCCAGCACCGCGCCTTGAATCGTGTCCGAATGTCCGCCGAGATATTTCGTCACGCTATGAACCACAATGTCCGCTCCCAGCGTAAACGGCTGCTGGAAATACGGTGTCGCAAACGTATTATCGACCACCACCAGCGCGCCCTTCGCGTGCGCCAGCCGGCTCAGTTCCGCAATGTCGTACACAATCAAGCGCGGATTCGTCGGCGATTCGATCCACACCAGGCGCGTTTTCGTGGTGATCGACTTTTCCACTAGTTCGCGATTCGCGAGATCGATCTGCTTGATCACCACGCCCATGTGTTGGAACACGTTGTTCAGAATCCGGTACGTTCCGCCGTACACGTCGATCGGAATCACGATCTCGTCGCCCGGCCGCAAATACGCCTGCAGGATTGCATTTTCTGCAGCCAGTCCCGACGCAAACGCCGCGCCGTACTTCACGCCTTCCAGCTCCGCGAGCACCGTCTCAAGCCTCGCGCGCGTCGGATTGTTCGTCCGCGAATAATTAAATCCTTTGTCTTGCCCCGGTCCATCCTGCTCGTACGTGGACGTCTGAAAAATCGGCGCAATCACCGATCCGGTGATTCCTTCCGACGGCTGCCCGGCATGAATCGTCCTGGTTCCGAATTCCGTGTTGGTGCTGTTCTGCTCGCCTCTGGTTTTCTTAGACATACACTTTCTCCCTTTTTTTCGGCGGATATGCTCCGCCTGCAGGCCGGCGATTCTGTCAAAGCCCTGTGAGTGGAGCTGGGCCCACGACAGCGCACCGTGCGCCGCATTGGACAAACAAACAGCCAAAATTCTCGGCTGCCGCGTCCTTTTAGACTTCAGTTTGGGAGTTGAATCTTCAACGACCGGGATTCCGGTCTATCGAGGATCTTATCTCTCCCCACTGGGCAGGAATTAGCACCTTGGCGAATGCACCAGGTTGCTGTGGTTTCAAAGGGCCTGTCCCCTCAACCACTCTGGATAAGCGCTGCTGGTAAGGCAGCAGTGCAAGAATAGCAAAACCTTTTCGGGAGTCAACATTCATTAAATTATGGCCGCAATTAGTTTTACTAATACGCCACAAAACCGCCGTCCGCCGCCGCTCCTGCACGGCCTTTCGGCCAAGTGCAAAACTGACCCACAGAACAGGGTGCTTTCCGCGTGGCACTTCGTATCATTGTCGTGGACACACCATCTCGAGTTCGTCCAAAGTGAAAGGTAGTACCACTAGTACTAGGTGCGTACTTGCACGTTCTGGGGGAAATGAAAGATGAAATCCATTTCCATGTTGTTCTGCGGTCTCCTCTTATCGGCGGCCAGTGTGGGTGCGCAGACGAATATATCTAACTCCGTATCCTTGATGCCTTCGCCCTTCGCTGCCTCTGTACCGCCATCCCTTTTGAACCTTTCGAGCGCCTCTACACCTGTGCAGCCTGAGCCGGTCTCCTTTGCGGCATTTCCCCCAGCAATGCCCGCATCGTTGCCCGCCGATCCGGCCCCACAAGGCGTTCAAGGCGTCTTCGTGAAATACGATTACGACGTCTCCGTCGGCTACACCTTCATGCGGTTTTATGAAGTGCCGGGCGACGCTCTTAACGGAAATGGCTTCAACGTTTCCGGCGTTTACTGGTACCGCGACTGGTTCGGTGCGGACGGTGAATTTTTCGCCGTTTACTCTCGCCAGCCAAACGTGAACTCCTGGGTCGCCGTCGCCGGCGTCGGGCCGCGCGTCCGGTGGGTGCGTCCGCGGGGGTTGGACCTTTGGGCTCACGCGCTGGTGGGCGGTTCCTACCTCGCTCCGAAAAGCCCCTACGGAGGAGAAGGTGCCGTCGCAGGAGTCGTTGGCGTGGGTGTTGACCTCAACGCCCACCATCGCCACGTCGCTTACCGCTTCGCTGTGGACGGCCTCGCGACGCACTTCTTCGGGACCTACCAGATCAGCCCCAAGGCGTCTGCCGGCATCGTCTTCAAGTTTTAATTCTTGCAGTTCAGGAAAGTACGGGGCGCGGCCCTGCGGCTAGATATCGCCGAGTGTTTTCAGCGCGTCGAAGCAGGCTTCGTCGAGCGCGTGCGGCACTTCTTTCGTCATGATCCGCATGACCATTTCCATCGGCATCGGCTCGCGGTAGGGCCGTTTGGCCGTCATGGCTTCGAAAATGTCGGCCACCGTGATCGCCCGCGACGACAGCGGCAATTGCGTGGCGCGCAGGTTTCGATAGTAGCCGGACCCGTCCAGCTTTTCATGGTGGGTGCTGGCGATAAACGCAAGATGCTTAAAACCGGAAATTCTTTCCAGAATTCTCTGCGTGTAATACGGGTGCAGCCGCATCGTTTCCCATTCCTGCGCCGTAAGCTTGCCGGGCTTGTCCAGGATGCTGTTCGGCACGCTGAGCTTCCCAATGTCATGCAGCAGCGACGCCCGCCGTATCAGCGTCAAATCCTTTTCGCTCATCCCCAGCGCCTTGGCGATGCCCACCGCAATCGACGACACCCGCGTGGAATGCGTATGCGTAAACGGAGACTTCACGTCGATCACTTCGGCGAACGCTTCGCACACGCTATCGATACGCGATTCGTTGGCAAACTGAAAGACGCCCAGCGGCTCGGCATCGATCACCGTTTCTCGGATGCTTTCGGCTTCCAGGGTTTCCCACAGTGCTGCATCTTCTTCCAGTGGCACCGTCGCATTCACGATCTCGGGATCAAACCAGGTGCCGCTTCGCTCGCGCAACACATGAAACGCGTCGCTCGGACCGTTCAGCGCGACGAATACCTCCAGCGTCTGGCATACGTTGATGATTCGCGAAAGCAGCGGGATCTCGTTGCCCTTGCGCCCCTCGGGAAATCCGTTCCCGTCCCAGTGCTCGTCAAGGCAGAAGATTGCCTCACGCGTCGCCTCGGACATGCCGATCTTCATGGCGATATGCCCGCCGCGCTCGCACCGAAGCTGAAACAACTCCTTCGTTACCTTTTTGCGGTTGATCGCGATATTCGCCAGCGCCACCACCCGTTCCAACCGGGACTTGCCCGGCATCACATTCCGCATCAGGTACTCCAGACCCTCGACCGTCACTTGGCTGGAGTCCTGCGTCTTCACCTCTTTTTTGGCGCGCCGCTCATCCCCTCCAAAGATCTCGTACATCCGCGCGGCGTTACTGCTGCACCCGGCATCCTTAACCAGCGTCGCGTAGTAGAGGTCCGAGCGCTGCTCGACGGTCAATCCGAGGATGTCGGCCAGGCGCATCGCCAGCAGGCACGCTTTGATGGAATGGCCCATCGGCTGCCCTTCCGTCAGGTCCAGCGCATAGGAAAGAGCCGAGATCAGGTCAGACATTCGAAGCTGCGCGCCAGTCGAGACTTTCGCGATGTCGGTCGAGGGCGGGGCCTGAGCTTCCATGTTCCGATTATATCGGCGAATTTCGTTCCGAAGTGACTGCTCGAAGGTTCCTGTGCCGAACGCAACAATGAGCGAAGTCGTGCGACGTCGAGCGATGTCGAGCGAAGTCGAACGATGTCGAGCGACGTCCAAACCTGGGAACGGAGCCACAACGTGCCTGCTCAGCCGCGAACGACGCCGTGTCGAATACGCCGCAATCCAAAAACGCGCTTCGACGATGGAATTTTGCTTGCTCCTTGCTTCGTGTCGAGTTGTCGCCGCATCTCAAGCGGTAAGCACCCGAGAACTTGGGGCAGCGCGTCTCCCGCCCCGCGCCGCGAAATCTCGTCGTTGCGATTGTCTTAAGACTTGGCAAACGCTCTTTCGAATCGGGGATTCAGCAATCCATGATTAAAACGCTTCAACAAGCTAAGCGCTTCCTGAAGATTCTCTTCGGATTTACTCTGCTGATTCTCGGCGGGATCATGATTTTCACCCCAGGACCGGGCTGGATTACGATCCTGCTGGGTCTCGGCATCCTCGGCGCCGAGTATGTTTGGGCGCAACGCCTTCTGGACCGCGTAAAAGAGCAGGGCGGCCGAATCCGCGATTCCATATTCAACCGCGACAAATCTCCGATTTCTCACACCCCCGTTCCGGTCTCACCGGCCGAAACCGTCTCAGCCGTAGCGCACGATACTGAGACCACCGAAGCCTCCCCCTCAGAAGTCCCCGCCGCTGAAATCCGCTGAACCCGTGATTTCGTCCTTTTCGAAGTGTTAAAGTGAGTTGCGTTCGCGCGCCTGCGCGAAGGGAGGCAAGTGTGCCAAACGATCGGCGAGGGGAATGGGCGGGCAAATGGGCGCTGGTTACCGGGGCCAGTGCCGGCATCGGACTCGAACTTGCGAAGCAACTCGCACAGGGCGGGGCCAACCTGGTTTTGACCGCACGCCGCGTGGATCGTTTGCAGGCGCTGGCGTCAGAATTGGCTGCCAAGCATGGAACCCGCACCGAAGTCTTCTCCGCCGATTTGACCCGACCCCAGGCTCCCGAAGAAATTCACGGTTTCACCACGCAGAAGGGAATCGAGGTCGAGTTGCTGGTCAATAATGCCGGATTCGGCGCCTTCGGCAATGCCTACGAGATCCCCATCGAGAAAATGCTTGAAATGATTCAAGTGAACTGCTCCGCCGTCGTCCACCTGACTCGGATTTACCTGCCGGAAATGGTGGCGCGCCGCCACGGTGACGTCCTGATCGTCTCTTCCGTCGCCGCGTTCCAGGCCGTCCCGTACAACTCCGTTTACGCGGCAACGAAAGCGTTTGACTTGCTTTTTTCAGAGGGAATTGCAGCAGAAGTTCGCGGCTCCGGCGTGCGCGTCTGCGCGTTGTGCCCCGGTTCCACGTCCACGGAATTCAAAGACGTCGCCCAGCAGCCCGACCGCGCCTTCCGCTCGGCCGAAACCGCCGAGAAAGTGGCTCGCGTGGGACTCGAAGCGCTCGCCGCCGGAAAGACGATGGTCATCTCCGGCTTCAAGAACAAACTGATGACCGAATCGCAGCGCCTCGCACCGCGCAGCCTCGTCACCAGGATGGCCGAAAAGATGATGCGCGCTACCGACTGACGGCTCTCTACTTCGGCTCCGCCACCACCTGCGTATCGAACACGCCGGTCTCAATCACGCCACCGCGCTTCATCTGCACAAATAGCCGGTAATCTCCCGGTTTCGGAAAGCCATACGGGAAACTCACACGCGCCTTCTCGGCAGCCGAATCGTCTCCCATCGGCATGGCCATATCCATGTTCGGATCCATCGCCGGACCGCTCGTCTTCGAGGGAGAATTCTGTCGCGTCAATTCCAGCGCCGCCATCGCCACCGAACCCTCGGGGTGGATATGAGCAAACACGGTTCGATCCGATTTCACGATCTCGGCGTGGCCGGCCATTCCCATGTACGGTTCCGAATCCGTTACCGGTTTTCCCTGTGGGTCCTGTAACTCAAATCGCAGCAGCATAAATCGATTCGCCACCAGCGGCTGCGTCCCGCGCACCCACACCATACGGTATCCATCGGGCAGCACCGCTGCTACGCCGTCTCCGGTGGCACTTCGATCCGCTGCCGCGGCATTGGACGCCGCGACGGAAAATGCCGGAGCCGCCGCCGTTGAGTTGTCCCCGCTCAGTGGAACTCCCTGAATTTCCGGCACGTCGATTTCCGTGCTCATGGTGTCCGGAAATCCGGAACCGCGCACCACGTCGGCGAAGACTTGATAGCGTCCCGCTCGAATCGCGGGAAGTTGCATCTCAAATGTTCCCGCTTGGTTCGGTATTTGCGCCGGATGCAAATGATAGAACTCGTCGAGCCCAGGTTTGCGAAGCAGGAACAGATGCATCAGGTAACCGTGATCGGGAATTAAATTCGTCATCACCGTATCCGGACGATCCGAATGCCACGCCGAGTCGCCCATTTTCAACGTGAGCTTGCCGCTCGCGTCGATGGACGCTTTTAACGGCGGGGGCGCGTAAATCATCTGCTTCGCTTTCGCGCTCGCCTCCGAGTTCCACCACCAGTTCCCGAAAACCAGTATTGCAAGCACCACTCCACCCGTCGCGAACATCGCGATTCTTGCTCCGCGACGGCTCGCCTCCGTCGGGGTTTCGCCCGGAGCGAGCGCGCCTTCCCGTTTCGCCGCTCCGAAGATCGCGATGATCGCCGCCACTAACAGCAGCATCAATCCAAAGAGCAGCGCGCCCAGCCCGCGATCCATCGGCAGCGTTGTCCTCGCAAATGCCGCTACCGGAACCGCCAACTCGCCCGGACCCTGTGCGCCATCCACCTGTATCCGGATTTGCCACGAACCCGAACCCATCAGCCATATCGTTCCCGAAAAATACTGAGGATCGTCTTTTGAAGGCGAAAGCGAATCGCCCAGCGGCGGATACTTCGATCCCTCGCCCACCATATACAACGGCACAATTTTGATGCTCGAAATACCCGGCGTTGCGCTCAGAATCTCCACCGTCGCCACGCCCGGAATCATCTGCGGCGTCCGCACCGTCACAATCAGGTGATAAGGCCCCGCCGCGCCCTGAAAATACACATCGGGGCTGTTCACATGCGCCCAGCAGGGAATGGAAATCGACGCCGCGAGCAGAAAAACGAGAAGAGATTTCCGTATGGAAATTTTCATGACTGGCACTCCTGAACCCAACCAGCAGCGCGTAAATCTCTAGCGACGCAGGCGCCGCATTCCATCGCCCGCCGCGAGTCCCACGCGCGAACTCAGGATTGCGGTCAGCAGCGCAATCGCCATTCCCTCGACCCAAAGCATCCGCGTGTCGGGCATATCCGTGAATTCCCAACTGAAGTGGTAGGTCGAGGGAGGCTGCGCGTACGGAAAATAATTTTGGCCGAAGATCGCATTGCGCGCGGCGGGCGAAATCATGAAATCACCGAACGGCCAGTGAACAGCGAGCATCACCGCGATGTACGCCGCCCCCAGCAGAACGGCCAGCAGCCACTTGTTTCGGTTCCCGTACCGGTTCAGCAAAAAATCAATCGCGATCGCCGGAAACAGAATCAGGATCGGAAAAGCCAGCGGTACCATGTGCGTGATGTTCGTATACACCGGTCCCAGCTTCGGCGTCGCCGGAAACAACGGCAACAACCAAAGTTGCCCCGCGCACCATACCGTATAAATCGACGCCACCGCCGTGGCGCCCCAGCGATATCCGCTCGCCCTCGACAGCGCCACTAAAAACAGCGGCACGCCAATCGAAGCCGCTCGATAAAAAATCGGCGCATGCATCTGGCTGCCGGCCGTGTACTCCGATATCAGCAGCAAATGCAGCGCCAGCATCACGCCGCCCAGATACAAAAACAGTTTCTGCAATTTCGCGTGCGTCTCGCCGTCGGTGCGATTCATCCGGCTCACCAGCAATAACAGCGCCCCGACTTCCACTCCTAGAATTCCAAATCCCAGCACCATGTGCGGCGGGCTTACGATCTGCACGTCCAGCCCAAACGAGTTGTGCCACCAGTTGTCAAACGGCGCCGAAGTCACCATCAGCACGCCGCCCCAGCACGCCAGAAACGCGCCAAGCGGCCCGCGAAATCCCCACACGGTCACGGACGCGGCCTTCGCCGCCGCGTCATGCCCCCACGTAATCGAAAAAATCAGGTACGCGCTGACCGCCGCCACCAAAATCCCACCGAACTGGATTGCCAGGTGCGCCGGCGTCCAGAAAGTGTCGCGCCCAATCGTCATGTGCCACGAAACGTCCCAGTACAAGCCGAACACGATCGCCGTCACGCCCACCACTCCGCACCACACGTACCACGGCGCCGCCGATTCACTTTCGATGCGCGTTGCAGCGTAGGGAATTGCAGGTTGCGCGGTCTGCGCCATCGCTTTTACCTCCCACGTCTCGATGCTTCACTATTCTTCGTCGTGGCCTTGTGCTTTCGCCAGCCGCTCGATCGTTCCCAGATCTTCCAGCGTGGTTGTATCGCCCGTGATTCCGCCTTTGGTTGCCAACTCACGCAACAACCGCCGCATGATTTTCCCGCTGCGTGTTTTCGGCAAGCCTTCCGCGAACCGCACATCGGCGGGCCGCGCAATCGAGCCAATGGTTGTGGCCACAAAATCCATCAGCTCGGCTCTCAATTCCGGCGACGCCGTGTGACCCGCTCGCATCGCCACAAAACACACGATGGCCTCGCCCTTGATTTCGTCGGGACGCGCCACCACGGCCGCCTCGGCCACCGCCGCGTGGCTTACCAGGACGCTTTCAATCTCCATCGAACTCAGCCGGTGTCCTGCCACCTTGATCACATCGTCCACGCGGCCGAGCACCCAGATGTAACCGTCTTTGTCCCGCTGTGCCGCGTCTCCCGCGAAATACACGCCGGGAATTTTGCTCCAATATTCGCGCTCGTACCGTTCGTCGTCCCCGTAGATCGTCCGGAGCATCGACGGCCACGGTTTCTGAATCGTCAGGTATCCCGTTTCCCCGGGCCCCACTTGTTCGCCTTTCATATTCACAACTTTCGCGTCAATTCCGGGCAGCGGCAGCGTCGCCGAGCCGGGCTTCGCCGGTGTTGCGCCGGGAAGTGGCGAAATCAAGATCGATCCCGTCTCAGTCTGCCACCACGTATCCACAATCGGGCACCGGTTCTTGCCGATCGCTTCGAAATACCATTTCCACGCCGCCGGATTGATCGGCTCGCCCACCGTTCCCAGCAGCCGCAAACTTTCCAGGCTGTGCGGCGTAATCCAATCCATTCCCCACGCCATGAATGCCCGCACCGCCGTGGCCGAACTGTAAAAAATCGTCACCTTATAGCGATCGATGATTTCCCAAAACCGGTCCTTCCGCGGGAAATCGGGCGCGCCTTCGTACATCACGATGCTCGCCCCGTTCGAAAGCGGGCCGTACACCACGTAACTGTGGCCCGTCACCCAACCAATGTCAGCGGTGCACCAGTAGATATCGTCCTCGCGAAGATCGAACACCAGTCGGGTGCTCCACGTTGCCTGCAGCAAATATCCGCCCGACGTATGAAGCACGCCCTTCGGTTTTCCCGTTGTCCCGCTGGTGTACAAAATAAAGAGCGGATGTTCCGAATCAAACGGCGTGGCGACGCATTCCTTCGACGCTCCCTCCTCCAGTTCATGCCACCACAGATCCCGCCCCTCGGTCCAGGCGACCTCTTCCTTCGTCCGCTTCACCACGATCGATTTCTGAATCGTCGGGCAATTCTTCAGCGCCGCATCCGCGGTATCTTTCAACGGCACGATTTTTCCGCGACGAAACCCGCCGTCTGCGGTCACCAGAATTTTTGCCTTCGCGTCCGCGATCCGGTCGGCCAGCGCAATGGCGCTGAACCCGCCGAACACCACCGAATGCACCGCGCCAATCCGCGCCGCCGCCAGCATCGCAATCGCCAGTTCGGGCACCATCGGCATGTAAATCGCCACGCAATCGCCGGGCTTTACGCCTAGCGAGCACAGCACATTCGCGAATTTGCACACCCGCTCGTGCAATTCCGCGAACGTAAACTGAATCGCCGAGCCATCTTCCGCTTCCCACATCAGCGCCGGCTTGTTCCCGTTCTTTTCGAGGTGCCGGTCCAGGCAGTTATGCGACACATTCAGCTTCCCGCCCGTAAACCACTTGGCATGGGGCGGATTCCATTCCAGCACTTTCGTCGGCGCTTCCAGCCATTCCAACAGCTTCGATTGCTCGCCCCAGAACGCCTCGGGATCCGCCGCCGCCGCTTCGCACATTTCCCGGTACTTCTCCATCGAGCCGACGTGGGCCTTCTTGCTGAATTCCTCCGGCGGAGGCACCGCGATTTCTTCAAGGACGTGCGGATCGAATTCCTGCATGACTCCTCCGTGGATTTAGGACCGCGCTCACCATCATTACGGTCCACGCTTGGCAATCGTTACGTCAGGGCGCTCAAGCGGCTTGGAATTGCAAAGCCAGCCAACATACGGTATTGAAAGGGAACGATTTGGTCAAGAACCGCCACATGACCCGTCCGCCTCGGAGCGCCCTGCCTCCAGGCAATCTCGAACACTTTCCGCCTCAAAACCCGAAAGTTTCGGAACTCTCCCCCCGCCTGGCCGGAATATGTAACGAGAGTTGCGGCAAGCCGTCCAATTAGAAACACATGACCACGGTCTCGGAATTGAATGACGACGGCCTGCTGATTCGCCGGATGATCGCCGGCGACGAGGAAGCCTTCACCCTCCTCTATCGCCGCAGGCATCCGGCCATTTATCGATTCGCGCTGCATATGAGCGGTAACGCGGCGTTGGCCGAGGATGTGACCCAGGAAGTCTTTATGACTTTGATCCGTGATGCCGCTAGATTTGATCCCGAGCGCGGCACCTTGGGCGGCTTCCTTTTCGGCATCGCCAGAAACCACTTGCGGCGCCGCTGGGAGCAGGAGCGCAATTCGGTCCCGCTCCCCGAATCTGCCGACGAGTTGGACGTCATCATGGCCCGCGGCCCGGCGCCGAAGTTGACGTCCGCCTATGCCGGCCACGTCGCGCCGTTTCCCGTTCACCGCGATGAATTCGCTTCGGGCGAGAGCGTCCGCCGCGTGCGCCACGCAATTTCCACGCTCCCCGAAAACTATCGGGAAGTGGTTGTGTTGTGCGAACTCGAGGAAATGAGCTACGAAGCCGCTGCCCAGATCCTCGAATGTCCCGTGGGCACCGTGCGCTCGCGTTTGCATCGGGCGAAATCGATGTTGATGGAAAAGTTGCGCGAGCCGCGGCAGCCAAGAAAGATTTCCGCGGTGGGCCGGTGACGGGCGACCGTCCGGCGGACAGGACGACGAAAATGAACGAAAGGAAGAATCCGATGGATTGTTTTGATTTTTGCGAAATTTACCTGGATCTGGACCGGCCCGAAACCCGTGGCGCCGAACTCCGTGACGAAGCTCTCGCTCACGCCGAGTCCTGCCCCGCATGTGCTGCGCGGCTGATCGAGTCCGAGTCGCTTGATTTTTCGCTTCGCCAGGTTGCTGAATCCTCGGCCCAATCCGCCGCTCCTGTCCGCATCGAAGCCGCGCTCGTCGAACAGTTTCGGCGCGTTCATCCCGCCGTCGCCTCCCGAAAAGTTCGCCCGGCGACCGTATGGCTGGCCGTAGCCGCCATGGTTTTGCTCGCGGTGGGTATTACGATCTACCGGCAGCGCGCGAATGTTCCCGCGATCGTGAATGCCCCGTCGTATGCCGCGAACCGAACGCCATCGCCCGTAAATGAGCAGGACGTCCCATCGCCGTCATCGTCGTTATCGTCTTCATCGTCGTCCGTTTCCCCGGCGATGCCTTCCTCGAACGACGTCGCGGACGTTGATTCCGGGAATAATGAATACGCCTCGGCCTTCGTGCCGTTGCCATACTCCGATGGTTTATCCGACAGCGACAGCAGCACCGTCGTTCGCGTGGACCTTCCTCGCTCGAGCCTGGCGTCGATGGGCATTCCGGTGAGCGGACTGACAGCAGGAGATCGCGTGGTCGCCGACCTGGTGGTGAGCGAAGACGGTACGCCGCAGGCAATCCGCCTGGTCTCCGAAGCGAATTAATTGCACGAATTTTGCCGTGTCAAACGAAATGGCTGACGGCCGCTGGAGGAAGAAGTCGATGAACATCCAAGGTGCTTTTGTCCGCGCACTGTCTCTCACAACTGCTTCGCTGGCCCTGTGCGGCATGCTCGCGGCGCAGGCCCCCGCTGCCGCGCCTCCGCCGCAGGGTCCGCCCCCGGGCGGCCGCGACGGTTTCCGCGGCATGGGCGGCGGCCCCGATGACGGCATCCGTTTCCTCGGATTTGAAGCGGGCCTCGGCGAAAAGAAAGTCACCGGCGCTCCTTTCAGCGCCACCTTTACCACCAGCAGTTCGCAGACGCTCGCCGACGGTAACAAGATCCAGCGCAACTCCACGGGAACCTTTGCCCGCGACAGTCAGGGCCGAATGCGCCGTGAAATGACTTTGCCGCCCGGGCCTTGGGCCGACACCCAGAAGACTCCGCCCCACGTCATCTTCATCAACGATCCGGTCGGCGGCGCGAATTACATTTTGAAAGTCAACGATAAAACCGGCACAAAGTTCACTCCGCCGGCGGACCGTCAACGCCCGGCTGTCGCTCCTGCCCCAGACGACGCTAACGCGCAGGAAGACAAAGACGTCGTCAAAGTTTCGCTCGGCACGCAAATCATCAACGGTGTAAGCGCCGAAGGCACGCGTACCACGCGCACAATTCCCGCGGGAGCCATCGGCAACGCCAACCCAATTCAGATTACCGTTGAAAAATGGTACGCCCCGAGCCTCCAGCTCTACGTCACCATCAAGCGATCCGATCCGCGCTCCGGCGATTCCGTCTTTCAGTTAACGGGCATTCAAACGACCGAGCCTCCCGCCACTCTGTTCCAGGTCCCGGCGGATTACACGATTACCTCAGCTTCGAAAGGCCGCGGCCGTCGCGGCGGGCCCGGCGGACCGCCGCCTCCGCCGCAGCCATAGCGAAATGAGTTTCGTCGCGGCGCCCAACGATCTCCGCAGCACAATCCGTACTTGCGGGTGGACGCACCCCACCATGCTCCGCCCGCAAGCCCACCCCCTCCAATTCACCTCTGCGAATCCCTTGTTATAATTTCGGACGCAATCATGCCGAACAATAACGAGACTGCCTTGCGTGAAAAACTTCACTCCGAAGGATTCACGCACACGTTCGTTTGGCAGGATCTCCCGGACGCTTTCTATCCGGATCATGCGCACCATACGCTGACGGCCCACATCGTCCTTCAAGGCGAAATGCGCCTGACGATGAATGGGAAGTCCCACGCATTTCGTGAAGGCGACCGCTGTGATGTTCCCGCAGGTGCGGTCCACTCCGCAAAAATGGGCCCGCGGGGTTGCCGCTATTTGATTGGCGAGAAATAAATCACGAATGGGAACGGATCGAGCGGTCGAGCAGTTCCACCACGTGCAGAACTTCCTGCCCCGTGTTTCTTTTTGCCGCCCCCGCTCGCAGTTGCAGGATGCAACCCGGATTGGCCGTCGCGATCACGTTCGCTTTGGTTTGCGCCACGGCTTCCATTTTTAGCTCGAGCAATTCCATCGAAGTTTTCGTCTCCGTCACGTTGTAAACGCCTGCGGAGCCGCAGCACAAATCCGATTGCGCCATTTCCACAAACTCGACTTGCGGAATCATCCGTATCAGTTGCCGGGGAGCCTCTCGGATTTTTTGGCCGTGAACCAGATGGCACGAATCCTGATACGTCACCCGCAACGCCAGAGGCTTAAGTTCTGCCGTCACTCCGAGTTCCGCGAGAAACTCGGTAACATCCCTCATCTTTGCTGTGAACCGCGCGGCGTTTTCGTGTTCCGCCGTGCCCGCTTCGAATAAATGTCCATATTCCTTCAGCGTCGAACCGCAGCCTGCGGCGTTCGTGATAATCGCGTCAAAATCCTGTGAAAGAAAAGCATCGAAGTTTTTCCGCGCCAGATCGCGCGCCGTGTCGCGAACCCCGGCGTGCGCCGCGAGCGCTCCGCAACATCCCTGATCCGCCGGCACCACCACTTCGCAGCCATTTGCCTGCAGCACCCGGATCGTCGCGCGATTCAGCTCGCTGAACGTCACCTGCGCCACACAGCCCCCGAACAACGCCACTCGCGCGCGCCGTTCTCCCGTCGCGGGAAACGTCTTTCCCAGATCAGAGAAGAAAAACTCCGCATCGATTTTCGGCAGTAGCCTTTCCCGCTCGCTCAAACCCAGCAGCCAAAGTACGCCCGTCGCGCGCGCCACCTTCGCCAATCCCGATCGCTGATAGATCCGCAGCGCCTTCGCCGCCGCCGCGATTCGCCCGGGGAAGGGAAGCAGCTTGCGATAAACCACATCGCGCGCGATCCTCGACGCCAGCGGCCGCTTGTACTGCTGCTCGATTTGAGCCCGCGCCAGTTCCAGAATCTTTCCGTATTCCACGCCCGACGGGCAAACCGTTTCACAATTTCTGCAGTTCAAGCATCGGTCGATGTGCGTCACAAACGCATCGCCCAATTCCAGCCGTCCCTGATCCACCAGTTGCATCTGGCGGATGCGCCCCCTCGGCGAATCCGCTTCGCGTCCCCATAGCCGGTACGTCGGGCAATTGTTCGCGCACAATCCGCAGTGAACGCACCGCGAATAATCGTCGTATTCCGGTTTGTCGATCGCCGTGAATCCGCTCAGCGTCAATTGGAATTCTCGCTGCGCTTCATCATGTGCCCCTGCGCCCGCACTTCCCGTCGGCTTCCGCGGCCAATCGTTTTTTGGAGTCGTCGCCATTCGATCTAAACGCCTCCCACAAATCGACCGGGACTCAGGATCCCTTCCGGGTCGAACGCCATTTTCACTTTTCTCATCTCTGCCGCATCCGGCCGCTCGAGCCCCCACACCTTCAAATTCGATTTCCACTCGGTGGGGCACCACGGAATCGTCGCGTGCCCTCCCAGTGCGCCGCAGGCGGCCTGCACCTCCGAGCTTGCGTTGACCACGGCAGCCCGAACGGCCTCGCTTTTGTCTTCCGTGAAAAACGCGAAGTGGATGATTGCCACGCCCCGCGCCTTCACCGCCAACTGCAACCGGTTATTTTCCGCCGCATCCATTGCCGCACGAATCGCCGCGCCGATTTGCCTCGGTAGCACGCCGGCTTTCACGATTGTCGCCTGTGGAAAGGCTTGCAGCGCCCCGTCAACGAACTCGTATCGATTCGCGTGCGCGCGACGTTGCGCCCAACTTTCATTCGACACAGCCGCAAAAGAACCCCCGCACGAGGTCGCGAGCCCGCCCAATTCTGCCTCGTAGCGTGCCGAGACCTCCCGCGATCCCGCAAACTCGCACTGCACCGTCCAGCGCCCCCGGTCCGACCCAGCTTCCTCGTTCCCCCGGGCGAACCTCGCCGCTTCTCCATTCATAATTTCCAGGCTCAGCGGTGCCAAATGCGAAGCCGCAACTCGATCCCGAAAATCGATTGCCTCTTCCAGGGATGCGAAGTGCGCACTGAAATTGCACACGCCCGGCGGCAACGGAAATGTTTTGAAATTCAGCCGCGTGATAATCCCCAGTGTCCCGAGCGATCCGATCATCAGCTTGTGCAGGTCGTATCCCGTCACATTCTTCACCACGCGCCCGCCGCTCTTTGCCGCTACGCCGTCCCCCGTCACGAATTCCGCGCCCAGCAAAAAATCCCGCGCCGTCCCATAAAATTGCCGCAGCGGCGAATCCACGCCCGACGCAATCGTCCCACCGATTGTCGCCCTGTCTATGAACGGCACGGCGAGTGGCAGGAACTGATGATGCTCCGCCAAAACTTCCGCCAGCCTCGCCAGCGTCACTCCCGGCTCCACGCTCAACGTCAAATCGCCCGGATCGTATGCCAACACCTGATTCATCCGCGAAAGATCGACGCCGTAGTGATACGCGCTGGGCACATTTCCGATTCCAGTCTTTGTCCGCGCTCCGGTCGCAATCACCGCCCGCTTTTCGCTCGCCGCATGCCGGACGATCTCGACGACTTCCTCCGCCGAATCCGGCATCGCTACTTCCACGGGCACGCATCCGTCAATTGCGAACTCCGCAAGGTCGCTCGGCTGGTTGCGCACGTATTCCGGGCCGACGATTCGAGTCATGCGCGTGGGAACGGTCATGCCCGCAGAACGCCATCCGCGGCCGGTGGACGCGAGTGGATCTCGCCGCAGCCTTTTTTCGAAGGGAAAATTTTCTCCGGGTTCAGCAATCCGCCCGGATTGAACGCCTCGCGAATCCGTCGCATCACTTCCAATTCGGATTCGGTGAACATCATCGGCATCAGCCGGTCCTTCTCCATCCCCACTCCGTGCTCGCCCGTGATCGATCCGCCCATGTCGATGCAGAACTGGATGATTTCGTCCGACGCGGCCAGCACCCGACTGAATTGCTCCGCGTCCCGTGCGTCGAACAAGATCAGCGGATGCAGATTCCCGTCGCCCGCATGAAAAATATTGCCAATCTGAAATCCGTATTTCTTGCCAATCTCATCGATCTTGCGCAGTGTGGCCGGCAACTTCGTCCGCGGAATCACTCCATCCTGCACGTAGTACGTCGGCGAAAGCCGGCCCACCGCGCCAAACGCGTTCTTGCGCCCCTTCCACAGCAAATCGCGCTCTTGTGCGTCCTTCGCCACCCGCACTTCGCGTGCGTGATGCCCCCGGCAAATCTCCGCCACCGCTTCCGCGTTCTGAACCGCCAGTTCGCGCGTCCCATCGACCTCCAGCAGCAGCACCGCCGCGCAATCCAGCGGAAATCCCGCATGCACGTACGCTTCAACCGCACGCAGCGTCCAACCATCCAGCATCTCGCACGCAGCCGGCGTGATTCCGCGCGCCGTAATATCGACGACCGTCTCGGTGGCGTCGTCCAGCGTCTCGAAAATCGCCAGCAGCGTCTTCACTGTTTCCGGCAGCGGCGTCAGCTTCACCGTAATTTCCGTCACCAGCGCCAGCGTCCCTTCGGATCCCACAAACAGTCCCGTCAGGTCGTATCCCGGCGAATCCAGCGCCGCGCTGCCCACGCGTACCAGCTGCCCCGTCGGCAGCACCATTTCCAGCGACAGCACGTGGTTCGCGGTCACTCCATACGCCAGCGTGTGAGGCCCGCCGGAGTTTTCCGCCACATTTCCGCCGATCGTGCAGGCCTTCTGGCTTGACGGGTCCGGCGCGAAGTGCAGTCCTGCGTACGCAACGGCGGCGCTTAAATCGGAATTCACCACTCCGGGCTGTACCGTCGCGCGCTGATTTTCGATATCCACACGGAGGATCCGGTTCATCTTCGAAAATCCGATCACAATTCCGCCGCGCCGCGCGAGCGCTCCGCCCGAAAGCCCGGTTCCCGCGCCTCGTCCGATAATGGGAACGTCAAAACGTCGCGCGATTTCAACGATTTTCAGCACCGCTTGCGTGTCTCGCGGAAACACCACGCACGTCGGCCGCGCCGTTTCCACCGATCCGTCATATTCGTACAGCAACAATTCTTCGGGACGGTGCAGAACGGCGTCCGCGCCGACGAGCGATTTCAATTCGTGGAGAAGGGGAGTTTCCATAAACGTACCGCACCGCAATATCCGCGCGATTGCAAATCGACTATAGTCGCCTGTCTCCGCGCCCGTCAACGCGACCGCCAAGTGGGTTTCGACACTCGGTCGCCGCCCGGTGTCCGGTGTATCCTACCTGCACGGAAAACGTCGATTCGCGAGGTTTATTGTGAGCAAGCCGAAGGTATTCGTCACCCGCACGCTTCCAGCGCCCGCCGAAGAAATTCTGAACCAGAATTTCGACGCCGAATTCTCGCGCGAACCATCCGGCATCAGCCGCATCGAACTGCTCGACCGCGTCGCCGGGAAAGACGCCTTGATCTGCCAGTTAACCGAAAAAGTGGATGGCGAACTCCTGGCCGCCGCCCCCGCGCTGAAAATCGCCGCTACCGTTTCCGTGGGTTATGACAATATCGACGTCCCGGCGTGCACCCGCCGCCAGGTCGTCGTCACCAACACTCCCGGCGTTCTCGACGACACCACCGCCGACTTCGCCTTCACCCTCATGCTCGCCGTCGCCCGGCGCGTCGTCGAAGGCGACCGCTTTGTCCGCTCCGGCCAGTGGGCGGGATGGAATATTGACCAGTTCATCGGCGCGGACGTTTGGGGCAAGACTCTGGGAATTCTCGGTTTCGGCCGCATCGGCAAAGAAGTCGCTCGCCGCGCCCGCGGATTCAAGATGCGCGTGCTCTACAACAATACAAAACGCGCGGATGCCGCCGCCGAACAGGAATTCCACGCCGAATGTGCCGATATCGACACGCTCTTCCGTGAATCCGATTTCATCAGCATCCACACGCCCCTTGCGGCTTCCACCCGCCATCTAGTTTCAAAAAAGCTCTTCCATCAAATGAAGCCCACCGCATTCCTGATCAATACCTCGCGCGGCCCGGTTGTGGACGAAGAAGCTCTGAATGACGCGCTCGAAAATAAAATCATCGCCGGCGCCGGTCTTGACGTGTACGAGCACGAACCAAAAGTTCATCCCGGCCTCGTCGGCCGCCCCAACGTCGTTCTCGCGCCCCACTTGGGCAGCGCAACCGCCGAAACCCGCACGAAAATGGCGGTCATGGCTGCTACCAACGTGGCCGCTTACTTCCAGGGTACCCAGCCCCCGAACGCGCTGAATCCCGAAGCGTTCAAAAAATGAAATCCGCCGCGCGCAGGATTTTCGAGCACACTCTCACGGCGATCGATATTCCCGCGGCGCTCGAACGCACGCTCAACAAACGCGGGCCCGTGATCGACTTCGCCGGCGCCGACCTCGACCTTCGGGATTTCACCGAAATTGTCGCCGTCGCCTTCGGTAAGGCCTCATTCGGCATGTCGCGCGCTCTTCACGACATTCTTTCGCCCGATTTCGCAATCGACGGCATCGTTGTCGGCCCGGAATCGCAAAGGCGTGCCGTTCCCGGCTGGTCCGTCTATTCGGGCAGCCATCCGATTCCGTCCGCCACGAGCTTCGCAGCCGGCCGCGCGATTCTCGACCGTCTCGCGCGTTGCACCGAAAAATCGCTCGTCCTTTTTCTAATTTCCGGCGGCGGTTCCGCCATGGTTGAATCTCCGCTCGATCCTCGGAACACCCTCAAAGATTTTCAGCAGCTCCATTCGGCCCTGGTCACCTGCGGCGCACCGATCGAGGAAATCAACGTCATCCGCAAGCACTTGTCCGCCACAAAAGGCGGCCGACTGGCCGCGGCCGCGCCGCACTCCGTGAAACTCACACTGGCCATCAGTGACGTGCCGCAAGGCCATGAATCCGCCCTCGCCTCCGGTCCAACCCTTCCGGATCCCACGACGATTGCCGACGCCGAAAAAATCGCCGAACGCTACGCGCTGCTTCCGAAACTTCCCGACGGAATCCGGTCGCTCTTCGAAAAGCATTCCCTGCCGGAAACGCCCAAGCACAATCATCCGGCTTTCGTCCGTGCCCGCTTCGAGCGCATCCTCGGCGAGCACGAACTCCTGCACGCCGCGCATCATTGCTCCGAAGGCCAGGGATTTCACTGCTGGGTCGATCAAACCACGGACGGATGGCCGCTCGAAAAAACCGCCAACCATTTGCTTGCTCTGCTGGACCAGCTGAAGCAGGACAATCCGGGCAAACGTGTCGCGCTTTTTGCCGGCGGGGAACTCAGCAGCCCGGTCACCGGCGACGGCACCGGCGGCCGAAATTCTGCATTCGTCCTCACCTGCGTCCCGAAAATTGCCGGCAGGAAAATCACGGTTCTCAGTGTTGGCACGGACGGCATCGATGGCAATAGTCCTGCCGCCGGCGCGATCGCAGACGGCGAGACGCTGGCGCGCGCCCGCGCCGCCGCTCTCGATCCCCACGATTTTCTCCGCCGCAGCGACTCCTACACTTTCTTCGCGCGGCTGGACGATGCCGTCGTCACCGGACCCACCGGCAACAACCTCCGCGATCTCCGCATCCTGATCGTCGAATAAAAAAACGGCCTGCCACTTCACGCCTCGCTGCGCGGAAAGTGGCAAGCCGTCCTGATTTTAGCTGCTAGACCTGGCCGGTCAGTTTGGCGCAGGCGCCGGAGCTGGCGTTTTTTGCTGTTCGCCGGATGCCTTCGCCTTCAACGCCTGAATTTGCGCCTCCACAAACGGCGCCGTGCCGAGGCTCAAGTCGCCCGACTTCACTAAATCTTCCAGCGGCCCAATCGCATCCGGATCGCCGCGCTTGGTCAGCGCGAAAACCGTCGCGAACTTCACGTCGAAGTACGGTTCCTTCAGATACGAAATCAACGTCTGGGTGATCGCTTTGTTCTTCAGATCGAGTCCGGCCACCGAACCGATCGCCGAACTCCGCGTGTCGAAATCCTTTCCGGTCGCCGACCATTCCAGCAGCAGCGGCACCGCGCGATCGTCGCCGAGTTCGCCCAGTCCGTCGAGTGCTGCATTTCGCAGCGTATCGTCCGGCGACTCGGATTTCACGGCCGCCACCAGCACGTCGTAGGCGTTCGGCGCCTTGATTTCGCCGAGCCCTTCAAGCGCTCGCGCCCGCACCGTGAACGCCTTGTCGTTCGCCGCAATCTCCGTCAGCTTCGGCC
Organism: uncultured Acidobacteriota bacterium; assembly: GCA_963785585.1. GTDB lineage: Bacteria > Acidobacteriota > Terriglobia > Acidiferrales > UBA7541 > Palsa-295. The sequence goes on along the minus strand of CAWAVW010000004.1, from coordinate 2,124,372 downwards.
CCAGCGTCGCATCGTCCTTGAACAATCCCAGTTGTCCCACGGCGAACGACCGCACCCACGGTTGCTGGTTGTCGAGCGATGCCAGGATTTGCTTTTCTGCCGCGGGTCCGCTGATTTTCCCCAGCGCACGCAGCGCTTCGTTGCGAATCCCCCAAAACGGATCATGCTGCGCCGCATCGCCCAGCGCCGCGATCGCGTCCGCGTTGTCCTTCGTGGCGCCGAGCGCCACCGCCGCATCGGCCCGGTCCGCCACATCGCTCGCATTCTTCAGTTGGTAGATGAGCGCCGGCACTTCTTTCTTGAACTCCAGCGACTTCAACACTTTGTCGCCCTTATCAAACAGCACCATCAGCGGCGCGCCGTCCGACGGCAACGTAAACGTCTCCTCCGCCTTGCTCACTTCGATCGTTGAAGTCTTCCGCCCGCTCGCCGTCGCAATCTCCACCTCCACGGGCATGTCGAAGAGATCCACCAGGCCTTCCACTTTTTGCGTCTGCTTCACGGTCAATTGGATCTGCTTCGCGGCGTCGTCGTACGCGTAGCTCACCTCGTATTTCGGTGCCCCCGCGCGCCAGATCCACTGGTGGAAGAATTGATCCACGTTGATATTCGTCGCCTGTTCGATCGACTTCTGCAAATCCGCCGTCACCACATTCTGCCCGCGGTTTGTCGTCAGATAGTAGTGCAGCGCGTGAAAAAAGTTGTCGTCGCCCAGCTTGGTGCGCAGCATCTTCAGCACCCAGCCGCCTTTCGTATAAACGTTCGCCGCGTACTCGATGCTGTCCGTGAAATTGCGCTGCACGATCGGTACGGGATAATTCCGCTTGCCGCGCATCCACTGATTCTGGTCGCGCCAGAATTCATACGCCGCATCGTCCGCGCCGAAATGCTGCTCCGCCCAGTAGTGCTCGAAATACGTGGCAAAGCCCTCGTTCAGCCAGATGTTCGCCCAGTCCTTGCACGTCACCAGGTCTCCGAACCACTGGTGCGCCAGTTCATGCGAGTCGAGGTCATCCGATCCGCGCCGCATTTCCGGAGCCAGCGCCGGATTCACAAGCCCCCGCGTCGTCAACGTTGTCGCGCTGGTGTTCTCCATTCCGCCTTCCACGAAATCGTTCACCGAAGACTGCGCGTATTGCGCCCACGGATACTTCACATCGAGCTTGTCGGAAAAAAGGTCGAGCATTCCCTTGGTTCGTGCAAACGTCGCGTCGATCGTGTCGTCTTTGCCCTTCGGCACCACGTAGCGCATCGGCATGCCGCGCCATGTGTCCTTCTTCTCCACAAACTCTCCCGCCACCGCCGTAATCAAATACGTCGAGAGTGTCTCCGTCTGCTTCCAGTCCCACGTCTTCGTTCCGTCCGCCTCGTCCTTGATTCCTTCCAGCCGTCCGTTCGAAATCGTGATCCACGTCGCCGGTACCGTCATCAGCATTTCCGAGGTTGTCCGGTCGTTCGGATAGTCGTAAATCGGAATGTAATACCGCGTATCCTCAGCCTCGCCCTGCGTCCACACTTCCTTCGGCCGGTTCGGATAATTCTTATCCGGACCCACGAAATAGAGCCCTTTCTTTGGCTGCCCTTCGTAGCGGATAAATACCTCGTGCTTTTCGCCGATCTTCGACGCCTTCTCCAGCGGCACAATCACATTCTTATCCGTCACCGAAAACTTCGCCGCCTTGCCGTCGAGCGTAACCGCATCGATCTTCAATGCAATCGAATCGAACTGAATCTGCGTCACATTCTCGTGCAGCATCGCCAGCGTGTGCGTCACTTCTCCGTGGAATTTCTTCTGATCGAAGTCGAACCACAAATGCGTCTTCACATTCTGCAAATCGTAATCCCGGCTCCGCGCATACGGTTCATCGGCGCGTCCTTTGGCAGGAATCAGCAACACAATCGCCAGCAACAGCGCCACCAGAGCGATCCCTGCGGACAAGCCACGGCGCCGGTTTAATTTCGACATTCGTTCATCTCCTGTGTGACTGCGATCGGGATTCCATGCTATGTTGCGCAAACTCTTCGAACCAAAACGTTCCAGTATAGACGCACCTCGAGCCGCAAAGTTTCGGGATTATGATTGTTCTGGTCGCTTTTAGCTCACGATTACAGAAGCCCGCGTACCATCCCGCCGTCCACTGCCAGCGTCACCCCGTTCACAAAGCTCGCCCGCTCGGACGCGAGAAACGCAACCACCGCCGCGAACTCATCGGGCCGGCCGATCCGGCCCGTCGGGATCTGCGCCGCGGACCGCTTCTCGATTTCCTCCATGCTCACGCCCGCTTCTTTGGCGCGTTTCTCGAATAATTCCTCCAGCCGCGCCGTCGCCGTAAAGCCGGGGCAGACGTTGTTGACCGTGATCCCGAATCCGCCGAATTCCGCCGCCAGCGTCTTCGCCATCCCCGTCACCGCCGCCCGAATCGAATTCGACAACATCAATCCTTCGATAGGCTGCTTCACCGAAGTGGACGTGATCGTAATCAGCCGTCCCCATTTGTTCCGCTGCATCAGCGGCAAAGTCTCGCGCGCAAACAGTACCGCGCTCATCAGCGTCGAATCCACGGCTTCGCGCCACTCCGCCGCGGTGATTTCCAGAAACTTCTTCGGCGGGGGCCCGCCGCCATTCGTCACGCAAATATCCACGCGTCCGAATTTCTGCTCGACCGCTTTCACGAACGCTGAAATCTCGTCGCTCTTGCTCACGTCCACAGCCCGCCAGAAAACCTCGCGGCCCGTCAGGTTCCCCATTTCGGCGGCCGCCTTTTCCAGATGGGCCGCCGTCCGCGCGCAAATCGCCACATCGCAGCCGTTCTTTGCCAATTCTTCCGCCACGGCGCGTCCCAATCCCGAGCTCGCCGCCGCTACGATGGCGACTCGTCCCTTCAGTCCCAGGTCCATCGCTTACTCCTTCTTCGCGTCGCCGCGCAAATACGCATCTTCTTTGCGAATCCAATCCTCGCGCCGTGGCGCAAAGAAATCGATGTCCACGGTGTCTTCCAGCGCCACCGCGGCATGCGGCACGTGAGCGGGTATCAGCAGCATTTCACCCGTCCGCACCGTCACTTCATGATCGTCAAACGTAAACTTCAACGCGCCCGACACAATCATCGCCAGCTGCTCGCTCCGGTGCGTGTGCCGCGGCACGATTCCGCCTTTCTTCACTAGAATTCGCGCGATCGTGCAGTCCTCGCCGCTCAGCATCTCCCGCGAAATATCCGGATTGAGCTGTTCCTTCTCCAGCTTGTCGAACGACGTCGCCTTTGGCATTGCGCCTCTCCGCTCGCAAATGCGAACGCTTGAATCGTCCATCGAAACTCTCGAATCGTCAACTTCGTCGCACCCCGAGCCGCCAAAAGTCATTGTCACCAGTGCGCTCGTTCGACTACGATTCGTGCATGAAATTTCCATCCAGCCTTCTCGTCAGGTGCGCTCTCCTGGTTTCCGTTTCGCTGTTCGCCGCCCACTCCGGTAACGCTCAGACCATTCGCGTGGACGCCGATCCGTCCCATGTCTCGAATACGATTTCGCCCGCGATCGCGCTTGGTGCCGGAATTGACCGCCTCCCCTACGACGCCGCCGACAAACTTTACGTCCAGCCCACCATCGACCAGGTTCTCTCAGCCGGATGGCAAATGGTTTCCTACCGGCAGAACACCGAACTCCACATGGAAGCTTGGCACTGGAATCCCAACGGCACGTGGAGCGATCCGACGGGCGGAGACGGCAAAGGCCAGGGCTACTTCACCGGCACCACGGAACTCGGCACTCCGATTCGACACTCCTATGGGTACCCGCTCCCGCATCGCGGCGTGACGCGCGACGACGGCACCGACGCGGAAGGCTACTCCCGCCTCGACGATGGCGACCCCGAGACCTACTGGAAAAGCAATCCGTACCTCACCGAAAAATTCACGGGCGAAAGCGACGTGCTGCATCCTCAGTGGGTGTTTCTCGATTTTCAGACCAAGCAGGAAATCGACGCGATCAAGATCGCGTGGGGCGAGCCCTACGCGACGAACTACGTCGTCCAATACTGGACGGGCACCGACCCAATCAAATATCCGACGGCGGGCGTGTGGCAGAGCTTCCCGCGCGGCGTTGTCACGAGCGGCAAGGGCGGCGCGAATGTGATGAAGCTTTCGGACATGCCAATCTCCGTGCAGTGGGTGCGCGTGTTGATGACGCACTCTTCGAACACGTGCGACACGCACGGCTCGTCCGATCCGCGCAACTGCGTCGGCTATGCGATCCGCGAGCTGTATGTGGGCACCACCAGCGCCAACGGGAATTTTCACGATTCGATGCGCCACGTGCCGGAGCAGGATCAGACGCCGACGTATTGCTCGTCTGTGGATCCCTGGCACACCGCCGGCGACCTCGATGAACGCGCCGGCGATCAAGTGGGCTTCGATCTTTTTTACACGGGCGGCTACACGCGCGGACTTCCCGCGATGATTCCCATCGCGATGATCTACGCGACGCCGGAGGATTCCGCCGCCGAAATCGCCTACATCGAGAAGCGAAAATATCCGATCGCGTATGTGGAAATGGGCGAGGAGCCGGACGGCCACTATATGGCGCCCGAAGATTACGCGGCGATGTACGTGCAGTGGGCCGCGGCGCTGCATAAAGTGGATCCGTCGCTCAAACTCGGAGGCCCGATTTTCACGGGACAGAATAAGGACATCGAGACGTGGGCGGACGCCGATGGCCGCACTTCGTGGACGGGGCGCTTCGTTCACTACTTGAAATCTCACGGCAAGCTGGGCGAGTTGGCGTTTTTTTCCTTTGAGCATTATCCGTTTGAGCCGTGCAAGGTGCAGTGGAGCAGCCTTTACGACGAAGCGGATCTCGTCACGCACATTGCGGACGTTTGGCGCCAGGATGGCGTGCCGGCGAACGTGCCGCTCTTCATCACCGAGTCGAACCTGTCGTGGAATTCGTCGGAGGCGTTCGTCGATACGTTCGGTGCACTGTGGCTGGCGGATTACGTCGGTGCCTTTTTGTCGCACGGCGGCGCGGGCGTTTCGTACTTCCACTATCTGCCGCTGGGCGTGGGGCGCGGCTGCAATGGATCGCTCGGGACGTTTGGAATGTTTTCCGCCGACCGCGACCTGAAAATCAAACAGGACCTCTCGCAATACCACGCGAGCCGCATGATTAACTTCGACTGGATTCAGCCCGGGAATCAGCCGCACCAGCTTTATCTCGCGGGTAGCGACATCGAGGATTCCGCGAAGCACAAACTGGTAACCGCATACGCGACGCTGCGCCCCGACGGACAGTGGGCCGTGATGATCGTGAACAAAGATCAGAACAACGCGTACACGGTAAAGGTGTCTTTCAACGATGGCGCGGGCGGCGCACGGAAAACATTCAAAGGGCCAGTGAGCGTGACCACCTTCGGCAGCGATCAGTATCAGTGGCATCCGGGCGGGGAATTCGGCGGCCACGCCGATCCGGACACGCCGCCGGTGCATTCGACGATCGACCGCGCCACGGAAGCGACGGAGTACGTGCTGCCGATCGCGTCAATGACGGTGCTGCGCGGGAATATCGCGGCGGTGACGGTTCCGAAGGACAGTAGCTGCGCGAACCCAGTACAGCCGGGCTGCCCCGGGGTGCGCAAATAAGTTCTTACGCTGCTACGCGACGAAGCGGTAGCCCAAGCCGCGTACGGTCAACAAATGCCGCGGCTTCGATGGATTTTCTTCCAGATATCGCCGCAGCCGCACAATAAAGTTATCGATGGCGCGTGTGTCTGTGTCTTCGCGCAATCCCCACACATCTTCGAGGATTGACTTCCGCGAAACCGTCTTGCCCTTGCTGCCAATCAAATGCCGCAATAATTTTGCTTCCATCAGCGTCAGTTGAATCGTGTTCTTCTTCGTTTTCAGCTCCAGCGTTCCGAAATCAATCGACTTGCCGGCAAACGAAAACACTTCGTAATCATCGCTGCCCGCCGCTCGCTCCTGTTTGCTTTCACTGGACGCTTTGCCTTTCCTCGTCGCCTGCACCCCCCGCATCCACTCGTTTCGCCGCAGCAACCCTTGCAGTCGCGCCAGAAAGATTCGCAGCTCAAACGGCTTCTGCAGGTAATCGTCCGCGCCCGCCGCGAATCCCTCCAGCACATCTTCCGGACGCCCGCGCGCCGTCAAGATCAGCACGGACACGTAATTCTTCGCCTTGCGCAGTTCGCTCACCACCTGAAATCCGTCTTTGCCGGGAAGCATCACATCCAGCACCACCGCATCAAACCGCTCGTGATTCCGAATCAGCCGCTCCGTAGCCGCCTCTCCATCTCCGACGACTTCCACTTCGTAGCCCTCGGCCTCCAGGTTGAACTCCAGCCCCTCCGCCAGATGCGCTTCGTCCTCCACCACCAGCAATCGAATCATGCCGCCATTCTCGGAAGCTCGATCGTCACCGTCGTGCCTTTTCCTTCGCCTTCGCTCACCGCGTATGCCTTGCCGCCGTGCGCTTTTGCAATCGCCCGCACGATGAAAAGTCCCAGTCCCGTGCCCTTTACCTTCGACAGCGCGCGGTTCCTCACCCGGTAAAATCGCCGGAAGATTCGCTTGAGCTCGTCCGCTGGAATTCCCACGCCCTTGTCCTGCACGCTCAACTTCACGATCTCGGGCGCCGCGATTTCCAGCCTCACGGTAATATCAATCTTCTCACTCGAATATTTGATCGCGTTATCCAGCAGATTCGAAACGGCGGCGCGCAAATCCTCCGCGTCTCCCAGCACTTTGATCGCTCCGCCATCGGACGGCGCTTCGTACTTCATCACGTCCGGTTCCAGATGGTGTCGGGCCTTGGCCAGCTCAATCGACTCCCGCACCAGATCGCCCATCTCCAGTGGCACCTTATTCGGGATCGGTTTTTTGTAGCGCGCCTCTCCCGCCTTCAGCACCTGATCGACGGTGCCGAGCAGCCGGTCGGTGTCATGCAGCATCAATCGGTAGAATTTCTGCCGTTGCTTTTCGTCGAGCTCACGACGCTGCATCGTCTCCAGATACAGCCGTATCGACGCAATCGGCGTCTTCAGCTCGTGCGTCACCGCGTTCACAAAACTGTCGTGCTGCTCGTTCAACCGGATTTCGCGCACCAGATAACTCGTGTTCAGGATCATCCCCACGATAATCAACGCGAAAAAGATCACTCCGAAAAACAACAGCACCGTCTCGCGCAGGTTCAGGATGATCCACCCGACCTGCAATGCCACCGCCAGCGCGACCAGGCAAGCGCCCAGCACGATGAAAAACGCGACCGTCTTTCGCCGTCCGGAGATTTTCATGATGTCCCGCTGAATTGTACCGCGTCGCCAGCGGCAAGGAAGAATAGATGTCGCCGGATCGCCCAATCCCGCGCCGCAAATAAAAACAGCCTCCGGCGTTGCGCCAGAGGCTGCCAAATTGAATCGCTCAGCAATAGCTCGCCGAGCGGAACCTACGCCGAAGCCAGATCCCGCTGCACATCCACCGGCAAAATCTCATGTTCCTTTACCGGAGCTTCGATCTTCGCCACATGGATTTGCTTCGCCAGGCCAAACTTCTTCATCATCCAGATGCAGTACCAGTTCGTATCGATTTCATACCACGCGAGGCCGTGCCGCGCCGACACCGGATTCGCGTGGTGATTGTTGTGCCAGCCTTCGCCCCACGTCAGCAGCGCCACCCACCAACTGTTCGTCGAAAGGTCGCGCGTCTTAAACCGCCGCGTTCCCCACGAATGCGTCGCCGAATTCACCAGCCACGTTGCATGCAGCCCCACCACGGTTCGCAGGAAAATCCCCCACAGCACAAACGGGATGCCCCCCATCGCCAGCAATACCAATCCCACGACGATCATCGGCACGTAGTGATATTTGGTAATCCACACGTGAAATCGGTCTTTCGCCAAATCCGGAACGTACCGGCTCAGCGTGCTCGTGTCGTGATGCATCGACTTGCCCATCAAAATCCAGCCCATGTGCGCCCACCACTTTCCGTCCACCGGAGAGTGCGGGTCGCCTTCCTTATCCGAAAACTTGTGATGGATGCGGTGCGTCGCCACCCAGAAAATCGGGCCGCCTTCCAGCGCCAGCGTTGCGCAAACCGTCAGCACGTATTCAACCCACTTCGGTGTCTTGTAGCCGCGATGCGTCAGCAGCCGGTGGTAGCACATTCCGATTCCCAGGCTCGTCGCGATCCACCACATCGCCACGCCCACGAAAAACGCCTTCCACGAAAAGAAAAACAGCGCCGCAATCGCCAGTACGTGAAAGATCACCATGAACGAGGCCGTAACCCAGTTCACTTCGTCGTTCGCCTTCTGTTTCTTCTTCAAGATTTCCAGGTCCGGAGCCGTTGTCGCCATTCCATTTCCCTCAGTATCAAAGTCTGTTACTGAACCGCATTCGCGCCATCCGGCGCGTCAAACCTGCCCAGCTTTACCAGCTTTAGGGTATCAGTACCCAGACAATCCCATTGTAAGATTTCTGTAATAGCGCCCAATAACCCACCATCCGCCGATCGCCCTAAACTCATGTAAATAAACGCTTTTCACACAACTCCGATGGCCGAAAGGCCCCCTTCCGCGCCGTTTCTACCGCAACGCCTGCTTCCGCGCCGCCGTGGCAGCGATTTATCGTCTCTCACCGACTTCATCCTTCGCCCCGCCTTGCTATTTTTCACCCGGCAGTAATACGCGATCGCCGGCGCCCCCGTCCCGCAAGGGAGTGACTGCACACGGTGGCGCCATCGGGCCTTTGCAGTTTCACCGATTCGGAAGCCGCCCTCGCTGCCGGCGTTTCGCGCACCCTCGTCCGTGTCCTTGCTTCCTTGCTTATCGCCGCCCGGCCTTCGGACTTTACTTCGGATTTGCCACGGCCCTCCCGCCGTCGCCCCTGCGCCCTTGAGCGTCACTCAATTCATCCAAATTCATCGGGACGACTCTTCCGCGTCGCCATACCCCACCCATCCGCAACGCGCGAAAATTTCGCCGCGCCTCACGGTTGTTCGCCCGCAACGGGTTTGCTAAGCTGGAATTATCACGCTCATGCGGAGAGGTGTCTGAGCGGTTGAAAGAGCTCGCCTCGAAAGCGAGTGTCGGGGAAACTCGACCGTGGGTTCGAATCCCACCCTCTCCGCCACTTCCTTCTACCTTGTCCGCTCTTGGATGGCCGGCGCCGCCTTCTCCACCTTCGTTCCGTCGAGTCTCGCGAGCGCCTGAATCTCACTCCATCTCAAACGTCACATACAAATATTTCCCATCGCGCTCCACCTGCAGCACGCATGGAGTATTTGCCGCAATCGCATTCAACCCCGCGCGCAACCCATCGAGCGTCGTCACCTTCGCGCCATTCAGCGCGTGAATCACATCCCCCGGCTGCAGATCCACCTCCACACCCAGCACATCCGCCGCCAGCGCCGCCACGATCACTCCCGACGGCTGCCGCAAATCCTCCAGCTGCTCGGCCAGCTTCGAATCAATCTCCACGCCGAAAATTCCCAGCTTCTGCACCAAATCCTTATCCGGATTCACCAGATCCGAAAGCTGGTCCACATCGTTCTTCTGCTCGGTTACCGGAATTTTCAGCGTAACTTTCTGCGTGCCGCGCAAAACCTCCAGCGTCACCACCGCATTCGCCGGACGCGTCGAAATAATCATCTCCGCCAGCGGCACGCTTCCAATCGCCCGCCCATCGAGACTCAACAGCACATCCTGAATCTGCAAACCCGCCTTGTCCGCCGGGCCATCCTCGGTCACGTCCGCCACAATCACGCCATGCTTTGCCTTCAGCGCCAGCCCCGCCGCCAGGTCCGGCGTAATTTCCTGCAATTGCGCGCCAATCACGCTGCGATGCACGCGCCCGTATTTCCGCAGCTCGTGATACACAAACTCCACCACGCTGCTGGGGATCGCAAATCCCAATCCCTGGCTCCCGCCCGACTCCGTCAAAATAAATGTATTGATCCCCACCAGCTGCCCATTTGTATCGATGAGTGGCCCGCCGCTGCTGCCCGGATTGATCGGCGCATCGGTCTGAATATAAACCGCTGCAACTCCGGGATCGGCCTGCCTCGCCACCGCGCTCACCACTCCCATCGTCACGCTGTTTTCCAATCCTTCCGGATTTCCAAACGCCAGCACCAGCTCGCCTTTCTTCACTTTCGTGTAATCCGCAAATCCCACAGACGGCAAATTCTTCGCGTCGATTTTCAATAGCGCCAGATCGATCGTCGGCGCGATCCCCACAATCCGCGCGTCCACTGGAGCCAGATGCTCGCCCACTCCCAGGCTCGCCCTCACCTGCGAATCCGCCGCCGTCGCCGGAGTGAGCACCACGCGCACCCGCTGCGCCCCCTTCACCACGTGCGCGTTCGTAATAATGTAGCCGTCGGGGTCCACAATCACTCCCGAACCCATGCTGCGCTGCCGCCCGATCATGCTCGCGTCGTCCTGATTTTTATCGTCGAGCGCGCGATACCCCGTCACCTGCACTTGCACGATCGAAGGCGAGATTCGCCCCGTCAGCTCTTGCAGCGACTCGTTGAATTCCGCCAGCAATCCCGCGTTCGTTTTCGTCACAGCCGCAGTCGATTGTGAGGGCGCCGCCTGATCCGCCGCGGCTGCCGGACTCGCATTCTCCTGCGCGCCCGCAACGGTGCCCGTTACAAACAATCCCGCGCACAGCGCCCACCGCGCTACGCGCCCCATTCCGAACCTCATTCGAAAAGTGAACACTCGATTTCTACCTCCGCGACGCAAAGAAATTCCGCAGCAGCTCCGCCGCATCCGCGGCCAGCACATTGCTCGTCACCTGCACTCGATGATTGATTGCCGGATGTTCGAAGATTGCAAAGCAGGACCGCACCGCGCCGCCTTTCGGCTCTTCCGCGCCATACACCAGCCGCGCCACGCGCGACTGCACCAGCGCACCGGCGCACATCGCGCACGGCTCAACGGTCACATACACCGTAGCGCCATTCAGCCGGTAATTTCCCGCCGCCCGCGCCGCTTCTCGCAGCGCCACAATCTCGGCATGCGCCGTAGGATCGCAATCGGTAATCGTCCGGTTCCCGCCGCGCGCCACGATTCTCCCGTCGGCCACGACCACCGCGCCGATCGGTACCTCGCCGCGTCCAGCCGCGCTGCGCGCTTCCTCCAATGCCGCGCGCATGTACTCCACATCCGCCTCGGTCGATTCTGCCATTCCTTACAGAATAGCACCGACCGATTCGCCCGCGCCTCCGCGCACACAAATCCTCATCGAATTGGAAACGTGGAATCCCCGCGCCGTTCTCTACGGAGCTACGCCGGTGCCCGTCAGCGTCACCTGCTGCGTGCCGGCGCCATCGGCCAGCGTCACAAAATCGTTTTTGGCTCCGGCGCTCTGCGGATCAAACGACACTTGAATCGTGCACGTCCCGGCGGCCGCCAGGCTCGATCCGCAATTATTCGTTTCGGTATAACTCACCGTTCCCGCGGGAGTGATCGCGATACTCGTTATCGTCACGGCCGAAGCCGACCCGTTTGTCACCGTCACCGGCACCGTTGTCTTCACTCCAACCGTCTGGCTGCCAAATGCGATGCTCGTCGGATTTAGCGTAATGGCGCCGGCCGCAACGCCGGTTCCCGTCAGCGTGACGGTCTGCGTGCCCGCGCTGTCCGTCAACGTCACCGACGCACTTTTCGCTCCCGTGCTTTTTGGATCAAACGTCACCTGAATGGTGCACGTTCCGGCCGCCGCGATGCTTGACCCGCAATTGTTCGTTTCCGTGAAGCTCGCCGTCCCGGTGGGCGTAATCGCGATGCTCGTAAACGTCACCGTGGCGGCTGAGTTGTTCGTCACCGTCACCGGCGTGGTCGTAGAAACTCCCACCGTCTTGCTGCCAAACGCGATGCTCGCCGGATTCACCGTAACGCCCGTCGCCGCCACGCCCGTGCCGGTCAACGTGACGGTCTGCGTGCCCGCACTGTCCGTCAACGTCACGGAAGCACTTTTCGCTCCCGTGCTTTTGGGATCAAACGTCACCTGAATCGTGCACGTCCCGGACGCCGCGATGCTCGAACCGCAATTGTTCGTTTCGGTGAAGCTCGCCGTTCCGGCGGGCGTAATCGCGATGCTCGTAAACGTCACCGTCGAAGCATTATTGTTCGTCACCGTCACTGGCGTGGTCGTAGAAACTCCCACCGTCTTGCTGCCAAACGCGATGCTCGTTGGATTCACTGTAACGCCCGTAGCCGCCACGCCCGTGCCCGTCAGCGACACGGTCTGCGTGCCCGCGCTGTCAGTCAACGTCACCGACGCACTTTTCGCTCCCGTGCTCTTTGGATCAAACGTCACCTGAATCGTGCACGTCCCGGCCGCCGCGATGCTTGACCCGCAATTGTTCGTTTCCGTGAAGCTCGCCGTCCCCGTGGGCGTAATCGCGATGCTCGTAAACGTCACCGTGGCTGATGAGTTGTTCGTCACCGTCACCGGCGTGGTCGTCGAAACTCCCACCGTCTTGCTGCCAAACGCGATGCTCGTCGGGTTAAGCGTCAGCGAACCCGCAGCCACGCCGGTGCCCGTCAACGTCACCTGCTGCGTTCCGGCGCTATCGGTCAGCGTCACGAAATCGTTCTTCGCTCCCGCGCTTTGCGGATCAAACGAAACCTGGATCGTGCACATTCCTCCCGCCGCAAGGCTTGCGCCGCAATTGTTCGTCTCGGTGTAGCTCGCCGTGCCCGCCGGCGTAATCGCGATGCTGGTAAACGCCACCGCCACTGCCGAATTGTTTGTTACGGTCACCGGCACGGTCGTCTTCACGCCAACCGTCTTGCTCCCAAACGCAATACTCGTTGGGTTCAACGTCGGCGGCACCGCAACGCCCGTCCCGCTTAAGGGCACGTTCTGCGTTCCTGCGTTATCCGTCACAGTCACCGATGCGCTCAGCGCGCCCGCCGCATTCGGCGTAAACGTCACGTTGATCGTGCAGATCTCAGAGGCCGCCACACTCGAATGGCAAGTATTGGTCTCCGAAAAGCTGCTCGCGCTCGTTCCCGTGACAGCGATGCTCGAAATCTGAAGTGCCGCCGTTCCCGAGTTCGTCAACGTCACGGAAACCGCCGCACTCGACGTTCCCTCGTTCTGGGTGCCAAACGTCAAACTGGTCGGCGCCAATTGCACCGCCGGCGTGCCTGTCGGCGCGTTCACGTTAAACGTCGTTTGCGCAATGACGCCGCATGTGCTGTTCGAAGCATTCGTCGTGTAGTTGCCCACCAGAATCTGCTGCGTTCCCACCGTCGATAAATCTCCGGCCGTCAGATGCATCACGATCTGCGTCGAACTGTTGTAGGTGATCGACCGGTAGGCTCCATTCCAATACGCGTATGTCGTTGTGGACGAAAAGCCTGACCCGTTGATCGTCAAATCGAGACTGCCGCTCGTGGCTGCCGACGACGCCGGGCTCAGCGTCGTGATTGCCAGCGGCGTCGCGACGGTATTGAAACTCGCTGTCGGCACGAACTGATCGTGAATCGTAACCATGTTCGGATTCGTGTTTCCGCTCAGGCTGCCGCTCCATCCCGCGAACATCATCGCGGGATACGCCGAATTCGGAACGGCCGTCGCCGTCACACTCGTTCCATCGGCGTAAAAATCGAAAACCGTGTTCACCGGATATACCGTTCCCACCGGCGTCAACGTCACGCCGCCGTAGCACGGCGAGTTCGCCGACCCGGGCGCCGGCGGCAGCGTGTAGAAAGCGTAATAAGGCGTGTACGATGCGGTCACCGTCTGCGTGCCGGACGTCGGCTGCGTGACGCTGTGGCTGATTCCGCCGCTGTCGCTCCAACTATTCCAGTTGTAATAAACATTCGTCGTCACCGGGGATTGCGTCTGCTCCACCGCGATCGTGTGCGTGCTTCCCGCTGTCCACCCGTCGTACGTGGCCGAGAATCCCGTTGGCAGGTACGCGAAATTCGCATCCACCGTAGCCGACAAGCCGGGGTTCCACGTGTTCGGTCCCGTGATGGAGCCGCCGACGATCGTCACCGGTCCCGACACATACACCGCCTGCGCTTGCGTTAATGGCTCCTGGATGTAAAACATGTGGGGGTTATCGCTCGGCGGGAAGGGAAGATTGAACCAATCGTAGAAATTGTACCCGCTGCCTTGCATCGGCTCGAGCGTCAGTGTCACCAGCGTCCGGTCGGTGAAAAATGTTCCTCCGAACTCCGACAGCGGAGTTGGCGAAACTCCCACTGAGCCCGATCCCGTCGGATACGATGCCGGTGACATAAACGCGAACGGCAACAGACGAACATAGTTCGCCTGGTACACCGTCACAGCCGGCGCGTTCGCCGGCGCCGTTGCGGTCCCCGCTCCCGGCTGCACCGTAATGGTGTGCGATGCCGCGCCCAGATCGTTCCATGCGCCAAACGCGTAGGTGTCGCCATCGCTCGGATTCGTCGTCTGCGGATCGGCGGGCACCGCCAATGTATGCGTCGTCCCCAGGCCCCAATTAAAAGTCTGCGGCGTCGTCGGATAGGTGGTTCCGTCCACCACCACCGATAGCCCGGCCGGATTCGTCGTCACCGTGACCGCCGTCGGAGCAGCTCCGTATAGCCGTTCCACGCCGTCGATGTCTCCCGCCGAATATCCGTTGTAGTTGCTCAGCGGCATTCCCGGCGGAATCGATTCGATCACCGGCAGGCCCGCTTTCGAGAAATCAAACGCGTCATATTCCATGATCGATGCGTGATCGAAAAGTCCCAGCGTCTGGTAGTTGCTTGTTACCGTCGTGAAATTTCCCGGCACGTTCGGCAAATCCGCATTCGCGAGCGTCAGCGTCACGTAACTGCCGCTATCGGGGCGTTGATGCTCGTGCTCGAGCCCAATCGTGTGGCCCATTTCATGCAGCCACGTAGCCGTCGTGCAACTCGCGCCGCAGGTCATCGCCTGCGGGCCGCCCTCCATTCCCACGTACGAATATCCTTCGCTGCCGCTGCCTTCCACCGTGATCTGCACGTAATTCGACTGCGACACTTGCGGCACGAACTCGATCAATCCCGAGAATGTCGCATTAAACTGCGTGATTGCGTTGTTCAGCGCCGTCGAGCTGCCTGTGATCGTGTACGGCACCTGCACAATCCCGCTCACCACCGGCCACAAACTCGATGGCTCGTTGATCGATAGTCCATCCGGTTTCACGCCGCCAAGTACCGCCTTCCCACTGCCGGCGGGCGTTCGCGCCAATTGCCCCACCGAAACGGCCGATGCCGCCTGCGTCGACCCCGTCGAACCAATCTTGGCCACCGGGCCGATAATGATGTCACCCTCGATCACCGCCATTCCGTTCCACACCTGGTAAACGATGGGCGAATTCTGATACGTCCCGCTCTGTACGGGCAGGGACGGTTGCGCCCCGGACGTCCGATTCACCGCCAGATTCACCGATGCGCTCTTGTTGTCGGCATCCACAACCGTCACCGCAATTAAATTCATTCCGGCGCGCAACGGTACGGCTCGCGCTTCCCATGTCGCCGATCCATTGCCCGTCGTCGTGAACGTCCCCGTCCCGCGTTTTCCGAATTGATTCACCCACACGACGTTCTTAATCGCGCCATTGAGTTTCGCCGTTCCTTGCAGGTCAATGGTCGCCTGATCCGTTGCGCTCGCCCTGGCGGCCGGCGACGTCACACGCACAATCGCGGCAGCGCTCTGCGCCTCAACGCTGCGCGGCAATGCCGAAAACGAAACGCCGAAAACCAAGAGCGCGAGAAGTGTTCTTCGCATGGAACTCCTATGAGAGTGCAGTTTGATTCACGCAGCGCCAGGAACGCCGCGAGGAGAGAATGGCCGGCCGCCGGAACTCGCGCGCCCTCGACAACGAAAGCCCGGCGCCCCGTTTCCAACGAGCCTGCATTTTAGTTTCGCCGCATCCGAAACACCAATTAATTTTCGGTAATCGAGCTTCCGCCCGTCGTCCGCAACCACGCCCAGTCCTAGTACGCTCGCCCTCGCCGCGCATGCATCTTCCCGACCTCAAGCCCTTCGCCTCTGTTCTCTCGATGAACGCTTCGCCTCTCGCTCCGGCCCTGCATAACTCGCTCCGTTCGATTCTTGACTTTGCCCACTCCCGCGCTCACACTCGCTTTTTATGCGAGAACTTCTCCGCCGCGTTTTCCTGGTCGATCTTTTGAAAGGGATGTGGCTCACGTTTCGCTATCAGGCCCGCAAGAATCAGTACACCGAGCAATATCCCCTCGAGCGCCCCATGGTCGCCGAGCGTTATCGCGGCGCGCCGCGCCTCAATAACAATCCCGAAACCGGCGAGTCGCTTTGCATCTCCTGCAATCTGTGCGCGCTCGCTTGCCCGGAGAATCTCATCGTCGTCGGCTGGCTCCGCGAAGAGCAGACCCGCCGCAAAGTTCTCACCACTTTCACCTACGACACTTCCCGCTGCATGTTCTGCGGCCTCTGCGAAGACGCTTGCCCCACCGACTGCCTCGAACTCACCCAGGATTTCGAAATGGCCAGCTATAGCCGCGAAGGCGCGATTTGGGACCGTCACCGTTTGGAAGCCGGCCCCACTCCCACGCACTACATCCGCTAGATATCCGCGCTCCGCACGGTATAAGATGCTCGCCGGTCATTTTTTCGTTGGCACGCGGTGATTCGCGCGCTCCAGACTCTTGCATCACGAAAGACGGAAAACGGAAATGGAACTCAGAAAAGACCCCATCACCCGCAGCTGGGTCGTCGTCGGCCACAAAGAAAGACAACGGGATCGCTCCGGCCCCTGCCCGCTTTGCCCCGAACATCGCATCGAAACCCATTCGATCTTCGAATCGCCCGCGCAGGGAAAATGGCAAGTCCGCGTCTACCCGCATTTCCGCCCGCTCTATCGCATCGAAGGGGAACCCGCCCGCAACGCCGAGGGTATCTACGACCGCATGGATGCCATCGGAGCCCACGAAATCGTCGTCGAAACGCCCGATCACACGCGCACTCTCGCCCAAATGTCCGACGAAGAAATCGAGCGCATCCTCGAAGCCTACGCCGCGCGCATTCAGGATCTGAAACGCGACGCTCGCTTCAAGTATGTCGCCGTCTTCAAGAATCAGGGCGCGCAAGCCGGCGAAGAATGGCCCCACGCCCATTCGCAAATCACCGCCACCACCTTCGTCCCGCGCCGCATTCTCTACGAGCTGCGAGCCGCCCGCGAATGGTATCGCGACCGCGAACGCTGCGTCTTCTGCGACATCCTTCGCCAGGAAATTCGCCAGAAGAAGCGCATCGTCGATTCCGTGGGCGACTTCTACGCTTTTTGTCCCTACGCTTCCCGCGTTCCGTACGAAGTCTGGCTGATGCCGAAAACTCATCATCATCAATTCGAAGCGCCTTCCTCCGCTGACGCCCGCAAGCATATCGCTCAGTTGCTCGGTCGCACGCTGCGCCGCCTCCAGCAGATCGCCCCCAGCTACCATATGGTCCTGCACACCGCCCCAAACACCCTGCAAACCAAAGGCGAACTGAGCGAGTACTGGCGCACCATCGCCGGCGATTACCACTGGCACTTCGAAATTCTTCCCATCGTAGAAACCCGCAGCAAGTCCTACAGCATCAAGGAAGTGTATTTCAACGGCACTCTTCCCGAGGACGCCGCCGAGCATCTCCGCAAGCTCAACGCCTTCTCCGTTCCGTCGCCCGACGAGAGTCTCCAACTCACCAAATGAGCCAACTGGCAGCAGGCATTCTCTCCGACGCCAACGCCGAAAAAGGCGGCATCATCTCCAAGCTGGTCTTCCTGATTTTTCTCGTCTTTGTTTTCGCCATTCTCTATTTCGCTCGCCATCCGCTTCTTCGCGCCGCCGGCGATTTCTGGATCGTTGACCAGACTCCCGAAGCCTCCGACGCCATTGTCATCCTCACCGGAGACAATTACGACGCCGACCGTGCCGCTCGTGCCGCCACCTTATATAAGTCCGGCATGGCTCCGCGCGTCGTCGCCACCGGCAAAGCCCTGCGTTCCTACGCCAGCTCCACAGACCTGATGAAACGCGACCTCATCGAGCGCGGTGTTCCCGCGGCCGCGATCGACGAGTTCACCCACCGCGAAGACGACACCCGCGACGAAGCCATCGCCCTCACCGAATTCATCGGCTCGCACAAATGGAAAAAAATCCTGCTCGTCACTTCGAACTATCACACCCGCCGCGCCCAATACATTTTCGAGCGCACGCTTCCGCAGGGCTCGCAGCTTCGCGTCGTCTCCGCCCCCGATTCCGAATACGACCCCAACAGTTGGTGGCGCTCCCGCCGCGGCATGAAAATCTTCTTTCACGAAGCCATCGGCAGCCTGGTCGCCCTTTGGGAATTGCGCCACTACGACGTCCAGACCTCCTGACCCTCGCCCCGTCGCTTTAGTGCCAAACTCATCACAACATCCCGGATTTGCCGTCCTTGCGCCCTTTTCCCGCTCGCATCGGTATAATATAGTCTCCGTCATCGCTGCAGGACACCCGTCACCCGGCGTCGGAGTCCCAGCCTTTAATCCAGGAGGATTCCATGTGGGGAAAGACACCGGAGCCCAAGCCATCTTCGCAAACGCCGAAAGCGCCTGAACCAGCCGCCAGCGCGCCCAAGCCTTCCGCCGTCCAGGCCAGCACGCCTGTTTCGCAGCCCGTTGCGGCAACACCTTCGTATTCGTCGTCATCGCCCTCCTTCAATCCACCGGCGTCGCACGTCAGCGAAAATTCTTCGCGCATCGGTGCGGGCCTGAAAGTTCACGGCGTGATTTCCGGCACTTCGGATTTGATCGTCGAAGGCGAAACCAACGGCAAAATTTATCTTTCCGGCGCGCGTGTCACCGTCGCGAAGACCGGCCGCGTCCAGGCCGACATCGAGGGCCTGGAAATCGTCGTGGATGGGGAAGTGCAGGGAAATCTGAAGGCCACCGACCGCATTCGTCTCGGCTCGACCAGCAACGTTCAGGGCAGTCTGGTCACTCCCCGATTCGCCATCGAAGACGGCGCGCGCCTGCGCGGAAAAGTGGAAATGATTCGTGCCGGGGAAGGGAAACCTTCGGAGAATTCCAAAGTCGAAAAATCCGCTAAGGCCGTGGAAGCAAAACCCGCCGACGCTAAGATCGCAGAAGCAAAAATCAGCGACGCGAAACCGGAATCCTCCGTGCCGCCCGCCGCGGAAATTCCCAACGTCCGCGCCGCCGCAGCCCGCACCCAAGGCGACTAATCGATGGCCATGGATTGGATGGCAAAAGCGCGAGCGGGTGTGAAAGCTCCGGAAACGGCGGCTCCGAAAGGAACTGTCTCCAAATCCGGTCCTTCCTTCGGCGCCTCTTCGGCCGTCGCCGCCACTTCCGCCAATGTTCGTCCGTCCAACGGCCTGAAAGAATTTCTCTGGTTGATCAGCGATTTGAAGGAAGGCCGTATCCTCGATCTCGGTCCGGCCTTTCAAACCACCGTCATGTTTTTTATCGAAAAGGGATTTCGTCTTTCCACAGAAGACATGCTGCGTTCCTGGAAAGAATTTATCACCGCCGAAGAAGAGAGTCTGCGAAGCGCGAAAGTCGGCCGCGAAGCCGTTCCCGTCTCCCAGGCCCTCCTTGCCCAAAAATTTCTCGAAACATCGCTGCAATATCCGGAAGACCACTTCAACGGCATTCTCGCCTGGGATTTATTCGACTATCTCGATGGGGAACTGCTGCCTCGCGTGATGGACCGTCTCTACTCGCTTCTCGCGCCCGGTGGCTCGGTTCTCTCCATTTTTCACAGCAAGCCGCCCGATCGCTACACCCGCTACAAAATCGTGGACGCGCAAAATATCGAAATCGTTCCGGCATCCACCGTCGCCGTCCATGCCCGCATCTTTCAGAACCGCGAAATCCTCGACATCTTCGGAAAATTCCGCTCTTCCAAAACGTTCGTCGGTCGCGACCAGGTCCGCGAAGGTCTCTTCCTGAAATAATTTCTCAATCTTGCACGATACTGCCGCCACCGCCGTGCCGGGTCTTCCCGTGGCACAGACGCTCGCGTCTGTGTGCACCCCATTTCGAATCAGGTGCAGGTTGAGCGATGTGAAGCCTCATTTCCGTCCCCGCCGGCAACGCTTCATGCCGCCTTTCCTCTTTGCCATTCCTTCCACGTGTGCAATCCCGCGGGAATCAGCGAAACGAAAATCACCCCCAGCACCAGCAAATCCACATGCTTCCCCAGCGCCGGAAACGTCGCCACCACTCCATACCCGAATAGCACCATGCTCCAGACCCACGCGAACCCGCCCGCAATGTCAAACGTCAGATATCGCCCGTAGTTCATCCCCGCCGCGCCGGCTACCGGCGGGCAAAACGTTCGGATGATCGGCACGAACCGCGCCATGATCACCGTCTTTCCGCCGTTCCTTTCGTAGAACTCATGCGCCCGCTGCAAGTGGCTCCGCTTGAAAAATCGCGAATCTTGCCTCTTGAACAAACTCGGCCCCGCCTTCCATCCGATGAAGTACCCGAGCTGGTCTCCCGCGATCGCGCACAGCGTCACCAGTCCCAGCAACCAGTACAGGTTCAAAAAACCTTTGAACGCCAGCACCCCCGCAATCACCAGCAGGGAATCGCCCGGCAGGAAGAAACCCACGAACATCCCCGTCTCGACGAACACCACCGCGCAAACAAGCCCAACGCCGCCCGCCTGAATTGTCTCGGATAGATTCCCCTGAGACAAATGGGCAAAGAGCGACTTTAAGAATTCCACCATTCCTTGATTTCCTCGGATTGCAAAGCGCGAATCGAAGCTCTTGCCCTGCTGAAATCAGCATAGCAGAAAATCCGTTTCTTCCCCTTCCGGAAAGCCTTCCCAACTCGCTGGTACGAACCTCCTATCACCAATAGCTCCCTGTACCATTGGCCACCGCGCCGCCCACCCTCACACTGAACTTGTCAGCGGGCAGTACCTCTGAGGAGGGGACCAAGATGGAAGGTGGTTACGCAGCATGGATGGGGCAAGCCATTATTCTTCGTATAGTTGCGGGCAATCTGCGCGTTCCGCTGCGGGGCCGTTTGGTCTCCGAAACCGACGACGTGGTCCGCCTCCGTATCGCCGATAGCTGGGACGTGGACATCTTTAAGTCCATGGTTCTGGGCGTCGAGCACGACAACCCGGTGTACGTCGTCAACTAGTGAACTTCATGAACGCGGACGGATCCAATAACGCGAGGTCTCAAATGCACATGGTCGCCAACTCGATGCAGGTATCTCCGTCGCAGCAAGGCGCGTCGCTTCGTTCGAACTTCGCAACCTACCGCGACACGCTGGTCCTGCTCTCCATGAGCCTGATGTTTCGCGCCAGTCTCTTTCTGCGCCGCTGGAATTACTGATCGGCAAGACACGCCGGCGCAAACGCTCTTCCCCGCACGTCCCTCCAACGCCCGAGCCTGCACCCCCAGGCTCGGGTTTCTTCTTACATCCAACCATGCGAAATCCGACGTACTTCTGTTACGATTGTAAAACCTCAGCCCTTCAATAGGCGAAGCTGAACGATCGTGTGGGGACTCTGCCGTATTCGGGCAATCGAATAAAAGTTAAGAATTTGTTAAATGGGCGTGGGAGATTCGCCGTTCTCGCGATACTATGCTCACCGCGTCTTTAAAGCCAATGACCAGGAGCCCTTTTTAATGAGGATTGCCAGTGTTGCCAGCGCGTTTCCGGAACATTACTACAAGCAGGAGGCTCTGACGGAAGCGCTTAAGACGGATTGGCGCCATCGCTTGCCGAACACTGCAATCTTGGATCGTCTCGATGAAAGCATGCAGGTCGAGGGCCGTTACCTCGTCGAACCCATCGAATACTACTGGAACCTCACTTCCTGGGGACAGGCCAACGATACCTGGATCAAACATGCTCTCGATCTGGGCGAAAAGGCTCTTTGCAAGGCGATTCACGGCGCCGGTCTGAAAGCCCGCGATCTCAGCGCTATTTTCGTCACCTCGGTCACCGGTATCGCCGCTCCCTCCCTGGACGCGCGCCTCGCAAATCGCATCGGCCTTTCACCGAACATTAAGCGCATTCCCATTTTCGGACTTGGCTGTGTTGCCGGCGCGGCCGGTATTTCCCGTGCTGCCGACTACGTAAAAGCCTATCCCGATCAGGCCGCCGCTTTGCTCTCCGTGGAGCTTTGTTCCCTCACGCTCCAACGCGAAGACCTCTCCATGGCTCACCTGATTTCCGCCCTGCTCTTTGGCGACGGCGCCGCGGCAACCGTTGTTGTCGGCGCGAACCGTAAAGCCGACGGCCCCGAAATCCTCGCCACCAAATCCATTCTTTACCCGCACACCGAACGCGTCATGGGATGGGATATTTCGGAAAAAGGATTCAAAATTGTTTTGTCGCCCGAAGTTCCCAAGACCGTCACCGACCACCTCGGCAAAGACGTGGACGTCTTCCTTGGCGACCTCGGCCACAAGCGCACCGACATTCACAGTTGGATTATGCATACCGGCGGGCCCAAAGTTTTGGAATCCACCGCCGAAGCCCTGGGAATCACCGCGACCGACCTCGCTGCTTCCTGGGAATGTCTGCGGAAAGTCGGCAACATCTCATCCACGTCCGTACTGCTCGTTCTCGAAGACGTTTTCAAGAATCGCCGTCCGGCGCCCGGCTCGCTCAGCATCCTCGCCGCCATGGGACCCGGATTTTGCGCCGAACTGCTTCTTCTGCGCTGGTAGTTTGAATTAGGCAGGGAACGTCGAAATCAAAAAAGGCGTGGCAGCGCATCAAAGGCTTCCGCGCCTTTTTTATTCTTTGTCGGTGAACATCAATTCCTTCGCGCGCTGCGAAGCTTTCACCACCGCCTTGATCAGCGTCACGCGAAGCTTTCCCTCTTCCAGCTCCAGAATCCCGTCGATTGTGCAGCCCGCCGGAGTCGTTACCGTATCCTTCAGCATCGCCGGATGATGTCCGGTATCCAGCACCACTTTCGCCGCGCCCGCCATCGTTTGCGCCGCCAGCAGCGTCGCCAGCTCGCGCGACAACCCCATCTTCACCCCGCCTTCCGCCAGCGCCTCTAAAATAATGTACAGGAACGCCGGCCCGCTTCCCGACAGCCCGGTGATCGCATCCATATGCTTTTCATCCACCACCACCGTCTTGCCCACCGCGTCGAAGAGCTTCTGCGCGATCTCCAGGTGTTTCTGCGTCGCGTGTTTGCCTTTGCAGATGGCCGTAATCCCCGCGCCCACCATCGACGGAGTATTCGGCATCGCCCGAATCACCGGCACGTTTGCCCCGATGCGCTTTTCGATGTAGTCGGTCGTCACCGACGCCGCAATCGAAATCACCAGATTTTCGACGCCGATGTCGTCCCGAATCTCATCGATCACCGCGCCCACCGTCATCGGCTTCAGGCAAATCAAAATCACATCCGAGCCGCGCGCAGCCCTGCGGTTATCCGTCCCCAGCGGAATCTTGGCGCTCGAAATCGTCTGTCGATTCGGCGTCGCATGCTGCACCGTCGCGAACACCTTCTCCGGCGCCACCAGTCCATGCTTCAGAAACGCCTCAATCAAAATCCCGCCCATCTTGCCCGTACCCAGCACCGCCAATCCTTTGCCGATCATGGAATCCTTTGTGGAAGTCATGCCGAATGATACCCCACGCTCTCCCTTTCTTGAACATCGCCATCCCTACAAATCGCCTTCGTCCGAACCCCGTCCAATCATCTTCGCATCGCATCCCAACCGCGACGCGTGGGCCGCCGTGGCACAGCCGTGGCACATGCGCCGTGGCACAGACGCTCGCGTCTGTGTGCACCCCATTTCCAATGGGGTGCAGGTTCAGCCATGTAAGCCATCATCCATGCGTAAGCCCACAGCCTCCACCCGCTGCCGTCCGCAACCGAGCCGCCCACCCAGCGTCAGCTCCGCCTCCCTCGAATCCCCACCACCGCCCCGTGCGACGATTGCGTTTTGCACGATGCGATCGCCCACGCCCGCTCACTGCCTTTCGTAGCGTAGACGCCCACGTCTGCGCGCGCACGCCCGCGAACGCGGGCGGTGTGCCTTTCTTACACTGCGGTGCCTCGCCACCACCCACGTGGCACAGGCGTGGCACAGACGCTCGCGTCTGTGTGCACCCCATTTCCAATGGGGTGCAGGTTCAGCCATGTAAGCCATCATTCACGCGTAAGACCACATCCCCTACCCGCTGTCGTCCGCAACCGAGCCGCCCACCCCGCGCACGCGACGCCTCCCTCCGAATCCCCACCGCAATCCCAATAAAAAAAGCCCCCGGGACCTTCGCCCCGGAGGCTTTTCCACACAACCTCGCCGAAATCAATCGCCCGATTATTTCGGCTTCGACTCACTCTTCGGCGCCGGTGCCGGCTTCGGCGCAGGAGCCGGTTTCGGCTCTGGCTTCGGCGCAGGCGCACTCGCGGCACGCTGATTCAACGGCGGATGCACGTCGTACATCTGGTCGTTCGCCTTCGTCGGCGGCGCAAACCTCACCGCCGGATGTTGCTGTTGCTCCGCCGGGCGGTTTTCCTGCTCCCGCTGCTGTGCGCCCGGGCGTTCGTTCTCCGGCGTTGCCGTCCGTTCCTGTTCCGTCACCGGACGATTCGCTTCCGGTGCCGCGTTCCGGTTGGCCGGCACGTTCTGCTGTTCGTACACGAGTGGCTTCGGCGCTGGCGCCGGTTCGCGTACCGCCGTTGCCGGAGCAGGATTCGCTTCCCGCGCCGCAGGCGCAACTTCCCGCGTCTGACTCGGATTCCGGTTCGCTTCCGCCGCCGCGTTTCCGCCGCGTGCCGGAGTCTCTGCGCTCACGATCCGCGGAGCCGCATGGCTGGCCGCCGGCATCGGAGGAGCCAGCTTCGCGACCACTTTCCGCTCCGTAAACGCCACCTTCGGCTGTGCCGCTACCGGAGTTATCCTCGCATTCGACGCTACGTAACTCGCTCGCGTCGGCTGCAGCGGCGCAGCCTCCGTCACATGCACGGTCGTCAGTTGTTGTGCCGTCACCCGCACGTTCGCCGACTGTACCGGTCGCGCATTCACAAACGTCTCGCGCGAGACGGCCGTCACCGCCGCCGCATTATTCTCGTATGTGTAGTGAACGTTCGTCACATTCACCGTGCGGTTGATCTCGGTCACGTTCGTCACGTTCGTGATGTTCGTCACGTTCGTCACATGGTAGTTGTTATAGACGTTCGTCACCTGCGTCACGTTCACCACGCGCGAGTTCGTCACATTCACGTTCTGCCAGTACCGCGGGCTGCAGCGGTATCCCGGCACGAATACGTCCCGCGGTCCCAGCGGAAACCAGGCCACTCCCGAAAATCCTCCGCCGAATCCGATGGAAACTCCGAATCCGCCTCCGCCCACAAACGCCACCAGCGCCGGCGCGTACACCGGACGCACGACTACCGGTCCCGGCACCCAGCCCCAAAAGCCGCGCACGAATGCCCATCGTCCGTAGTGGAAGGGCGCAAAACCCCACGGCTGCGCATCCACCCACGTCCATCCCCACGGCGCGATCCAAACCCAATGTCCCATCTGGTACGGAGCCCAGCCCGCCACCACATTCCGCGGAATCCAGATCGCTCCGTAATCCGGATCGGTCTGCCAATCCCCGTTATCATCCAGATCGTAGTACCCGTCAATGTCTCGCGAAACGTACCGCGCCGACGCCGACCGGTTCTCGCGCTCATCCCGCTGCTCGCTCCAGTTTTCCAGATCGTCGAATCCCGGCGCCGGCTGCGAATCAAACGTCAACTCGTCCGTCCCCGTGAACGCATACTGCTGCCCGGGTTGCAAATCGTACGATTCGCCCGCGCCGGTCACTTCGCCGTCGCCCTCGCGCACCGTGATCACCGTCGAATTTCCGTCCGGATCCGTCTGCACCACATACTCGCCGGCCTGCGTGAGCGTGAACGCCAGATTCGGCGTATCCACCTCAAACGCGTTTCCCGGTTCCAGGCGTCGCAAGTGAATCTCAATCTCGCCCTGCGCCAGTTGCAGTTGCACCGTGCGATCGTCCAAATTCAAAAACGAGATTCCGGTCTGGCTCGCCAGCCGGATCGCCGTCGATCCGATATGCACTTCGCCGCGCGAATTCTGGTCCGCCCACAAATTATCGCCCGTCGTCAACGGACGGTTCGGGTCCGCCGCCACCCAATCCTGCTCTCCCGATGGTTGAAACGAAACCGAACCCTGTATGTAATTCAGCCGCGCCACGCGCGTCGGCGGATCTTGATTGGGATCTTGCGCGGCAACCGTTTTCGGCATTCCAAGAAAGAGGCCAGAAGCAACCAGTGCGAACAGGAACAGGGAAACCAACCTTTTCATCGATGATGCTCCTTTCGTGGATCGTACTTTTAGCAGCATACCACTCCCGCGAAACCAGTTCGTCGCCACAAACCAGGTAAACCAGATGAGTACGCGAAGATCGTTCACCGTTTTTCCCTCATCCGGTAAAACACGGCGTCACAGGATTAGTTGTTGATGCGGGGTTGGCATAAACCAAAGAAAAGTGAACACTTACGCGAGGTACGGCGAAGGTGAAGTTTTAAGCCAAACTCGATGAGAGTCGCTCCATCCACGCGATTTCGGGCCCAAGCGCCCTCGTAGGTCAGCAACTCGTGGCTGGCCAAACGTCCACGCACCCGCGGCCAGCCGTATCCGGCATTTTGCCCAGCAGGGCCGTCGTCCTTTACTACAGCCGCATCTCGAACATGCCGCCGCCACATCCCCGACGTTTACCCCGGACTATCCGCCCGCCTTCAACAGCCGGTCCGCGCCGTAAACCAATCCCAGCGTCAGCGCCGCAATCACAATTTCTCCCACCGCGCCCACCACAAACGGCCGGAATCCCTGCTTTCCAAGTTCCCGTATATTCGTCCGCAGCCCCACTCCTGCAAACGTCAGCAAAAACGCCCACCGCGACAAATTCGCCAGGCTCGTCAGTTGATCCTTCCCAAACACCCCCGCCGTCGCGATCGCCGAAATCAGCAAGAACCCGAGCACGAACTTCGGAAATTTGTTCCACAGAAACGCCGCCTTATTCTCGATCTCCTTCGTGTGCTCTTTCCGCGCCCAGTGAATCGCATAACCCAGCACCACAAATCCGATCATCGCATTTCGCGCCGTCTTCGCCAGCACCGCTACTTTTCCCGCCGCATCCGAATACAAATTTCCCGCCGCCGTTACTTCCGCCGTGTTATCGATCCCCAGTCCTGCCCACAATCCGTAACTCTGATCGCTCAGGTGCAGCCAGTGACCAATCACCGGGAACACAAACAAGCTGATCGCTCCCAGCGACAAAATCGCCGCAATCGCATAGGACGCATCCTCGTCGTCGGCATCAATCGCTCCCTGCGTTGCAATAATCGCGGACACCCCGCAAATCGACGACCCCACCGCCAGCAGCGTCGTCAGCTTCGGATTCAGCCCAAACGCTTTCCCCAGTGCCGTCATAAACAGCAACGACACCACAATCTCAATCGCCACAAGCGCCAAACTCACTCCTCCCAGCTTCAGCACGTCGCCCAGCAAAAACCGCGAACCCAGCAGCACGATTCCAGCCTTCAGCCAGAATTCATAGGTCGCGAGGCCTGGCTCGAATATCTTCGGAATTCCCACCGTGTTCGCGATCGCGAGTCCAATCACGATCGCCCACAACACATACTCGATATTCGGGAGCGCCAGATGATGCGCCTTCCCGTAATTCGCAATCGATCGCTCGATGATCCGCCCCGCGTACCCCACCGCAAACAGCAGCGCCACTCCCGGGATCAGCGACCCGAATTTCCGCAGCAAATTTTCCGATACAGGTTCCGCCACCAGCACTCCACTCGCCATCGTCCAAGTCCTCCCCAAATTTTGATCTCACATCCTCGCCGGCACAGCAGGGAACTCGCCTACCACGGAACCCGCTTGATCAATCCCACCCACACCGCCAGCGACAACGCCAATGCCAGCGCCACCGCCCATCCGTCCAGCGACAACCAACGCGTGCTTCTCGCCTTCCTTTCTTCTTTTACGAATCCGTCGCTCACAGCTCCACTCTCCTTTCCTCTCGATTTCGAATCCACTCCTCGAACGCCTCGTTGTCACTCCGCCGCGCAAGAGCACGTACAGCCTCGTTCGCATCCGACGCTCGCTGCGTCGCTTCCTTCGCGCGCGCTGCCGCATTCGTCAGCGACTTGCCAATCAACAGAATCGTCGGCGGCTCGAGCACCGGCGCATTCTTCAAACCACCGAGCGTCGTCCAATGATTTTGCTGATGCTCCGTTCCAGCGCGCGACACAATCGCGCACGGCAAATCGTCCGGCAGCCCCGCCGCCTTCAATTGCCCGCTCAACTTCGCAAGCTGGCCGCCCGGCATATACACCACCACTGTCTCGTCGTTCCTCGTAACCGCTCGCCAATCGTAATTTTCACCAGATTCCTCGCTGTGCGCGTGATGCCCGCTCACGATCACCACTCGCGAACTCGCCCGCCGGTCCGTCATCGAAACGCCCAGCGAAGCCGCCGCCGCGGCCCCCGCCGTAATTCCCGGCACCACTTCAAACGCCACGCCCGCCGCGCTCAACGCATCAATCTCTTCGTTCAGCCGCCCGAAAATCGTCGGGTCGCCGCTCTTCAGCCGCAACACCTGCAAGCCGTTTCGCGCTGACTCCACCATCAACGCGTTAATCCCTTCCTGCGTGATGTTCTTCCGGCCGCACCGTTTTCCCACATTCATCACCATCGCCTGCGGTCCCGCCAGGGAAAGAATCTCCGCGGGCACCAGATCGTCGTGCAGCACGGCGTTTGATTCGCGCAACAACCGGTGCACCTTCCGCGTCACCAATTCGGGATCGCCCGGACCAGCCCCCGCCAGGAAAACTTTTCCGGTCTTTCCGCGCGTCCAGCTGTTTCTCACCGTCCCACCTTCACGGCCGCGCCCGCCGCGAACTCCTCGCCCGCCGCGCCGCCCGCGTTTTGCAGCGCAGCCTTCCGAGCCGGGCACTCACCCGACTCGCACACCTGCACGTGCGCCAGCTGGTGCAGCGCATTCTTCCGCGCTTCCGTCGCCGGAGCATCCGCCAAAATCTCCCGCCGCAGCGCTCCGACCGTCCCCAGCCAATCTCCCAGCGCTGGATCGAGCCGCTCGTCAATCTCCCGCCGCAGCCGCTGCGCCAATGCCGGGCTTTCTCCCGCCGTCGATATCGCGATCTGCAAATCGCCCCGCCGCACGAGCGCGCCAAAATAAAAATCGCAATTCGGCGGATCGTCCACCGCGTTGCACAAAATGTTGCGCGCCGCTGCCTCCGAAAACACCGCGTGATTCACCTCCGCGCGTGACGTCGCTGCGATCGCCAGAAACACTCCGTCCAGGTCGCTCGCCCGAAACTCTCTTTCGATCCACTCAATCGCGTTCGTGTCCGCCAGCTCGCGCACTTCCTCCAGCGCCCACGGTGCCACCACCGTCACCCGCGCGCCCGAATCCAGCAGCGCGCCGATCTTCGCCGTCGAGATCCCGCCCGCGCCCACCACCAGGCATCGCCGCCCCGCCAGTTTCAGAAACATCGGAAACAAGTTTGCTCCCGCCATTTCACTCACCAATCCCATGCGGCACGGGCCCGGCCGGCAAATCCCGCAGCTCCGCGTCCACAAATTGCCCCGCCAGTTGCGCGCGTAACTCCTCGTTCGAAAACCGCGAAAAATACTGCCGCAAATTCTCGCCGTCCCGTCGCCCCGCCAGATACGTCCGTAGCAGCCGCTCAATCGACGCCGGCACTTCCGCCGCCGTGCATCGGTATCCGCTCAGCCGCGCGATGCTTTGGTTCGCGCCCACCGCTCCGCCCAGGCAAAAGTAATACGCATCCGTAATCCCGCCTTCGGTCTTGATTTTCTTGCCCTCGAGGCCAATGTCCGCAATCCAGTGCTGCCCGCACGAATTCGGGCATCCGGTCACATGCAATTTCAGTTGCTGGTCGAAATCCGGAATCCGCTGCTCGAGTTCTTCCACAATCCATCGCGTGAAACTCTTTGTCTCGGTAATCGCGAGCTTGCAAAATTCCGTTCCCGTGCAGGCGATCGCCCCGCGCCAGAAAACGGAAGCCTCCACCGGCAACCCGATCCCTCCCAACTCTCTTGCCAGTTCTCCCGCTTTCACTCTCGGCACGTTCACAATCAGCAGGTTCTGCATGTTCGTCGTATGAATCTGCCCAAACGCAAACCGCTCGGACAAATGCGCCACTTCTCGCAGTTGCTCCCCCGAGATCCGCCCGCGCAACACCGATGCGCCCACCGACACCAGCCGTTCCTGCCTCTGCGGATGAATTCCCACATGATCGCGGTACACATCCACCGGAGGCGCTTCTTCCGCCGCCGGCTCCAGCGCAAATCCAATCCGCCCTTCGAGCTCTGCCAGGAATCGTTCCGCCGTCCACCCGTGCTGCGTAAACAAATGCTTCAACCGCGCTCGCTCGCGGCTCGTTCGCAGGACTTCCTGCTCGCGAAATATCTCCACCACTCCGCGAATCGCCTGCAGCGCCTGCCGCGGACGGATAAACGCATTCAGCCGCACGCTCAAATGCGGATCCGCCGAAAGCCCTCCGCCCACTCGCAGCGAATATCCGGCTTCCTTTTCGCCGCCCACCGTCCGCGTAACGGCCGTCATTCCGATATCGTTAATCTCCGGATAGGAGCACCACACCGGACATCCAGTGATCGACGTTTTAAATTTCCGCGGCAGATTGTAGAAATCCGAATTCGCCGTCAGCAGCTTCGCCGCCTCCATCGCCAATCCGGACGCGTCCAGAATCTCGTCCGCCGCAACCCCCGCCAGAGGGCAGCCCGTCACATTCCTCACCACATCGCCGCAAGCGCCTTTCGGGCTCAATCCCACTCTGCCCAGCGCCTCAATCACTTCCGGAATCGATTCGATCGTCAGCCAGTGAAGCTGGATGTTCTGCCTCACCGTGATATCCGCAACCCCGCGCGCATGCCGATCGCAAATATCGGCAATCGTGCTCAGTTGACGGGACGTCAAAAATCCATTCGGAATTCCGATCCGCAGCATGAAGTACGGTGTCGCTTTGCCTTCGCCGCCCACCCCGCCCGTGGCCCCCGCGCCGTCGCCCTGTGTGTAAATCCCCCACCACTTGAAATAGGTATTGGCCCACTCGGGCAACACCGATGCACGCCCCTCACGCGCGAACGCCTTCACGGCCTCATACGCGTGCCACGGATTCTGCTCGCGCTTCAGCCGTTCGACTTTCTGCGCTTTCGTTTCCTTCGGTGTCGCCTGTGCGTCCGCTAAGCTCAAATAAAGCTCCCTAAAAACAAAAAACCCGCCTCCAGCGGCTATGCTGGTAAGCGGGTGCTTGAAATCCGGTTATAGAATTACGTTGCTATTCGGATCGCACTCCCGCTCCAGCCGTGGCTGTACAACAACACGGACAACACATCACGGAGCAGGAATTCCAATTCATCACCCTCATGCTAACGCGACAGCCTCATTTCACCAAGCAAAAACTCGTCGCATCTCCTGAAATCCCCACAACGGAGGCAGGTTGCGCCTAAACGACGTTCCCCCGTCTCACGAAGTGCGTTGCCTTGCCGCCGCCCACGTGGCACAAACGTGGCACAGACGCTCGCGTCTGTGTGCACCCCATTTCCAATGGGGTGCAGGTTGAGCCATTTCAACATCATCGACTTCGCGGTGCCAACGCCACCGCGCCCAACCCGAGGCCATCTGCGCCGATCCGCGCACCGCAGCGTAAAGCATCCCCCTTCGCCACCCCCGAAACCCGCAAAAAAACCGCGGAGCCGGGCGCCAGGCCACATCGCCCGGCGCCGTCTCCGCGGCGTCACTGCCCTCAGCGTTTTTTCTTACCGGCTGAAGTCAAACAGCTCGAACAGATCGCTGATCGCCGGCGAATTGATCGGCACATACGGCGCATCGGCTTTCTGAATCGGGTTAGGGAAGTTGTCGCGGCTGCGGCTCGTCACCGGCTTCAAATTCCAATTCCGTTCGATGAACTTCAAAATCGAAACGTGATCGGAATATTGATGCTCGATGTGCCCTGGCTTCGCGTACGGCGAAACCACGATCAACGGAATACGCGTTCCGTCTCCGAAGAAATCGAGCGGTTGCACATAACCGGAATCGTAGTAGCCGCCGCCTTCGTCAAACGTGATGAAGATCGCCGTATCCTTCCAAAGTTCGGGATTCGCTTTCACCGCATCGACGATCTTCTTCACGAATCCTTCAAACAGATCCAGCTTCGACGAAGCGGGATGGCCATCGACCAATCCGCTCGGCTTTACGAACGACACCGAAGGCAGCGTCCCGTTCGCGATATCGGCATACAGGTTCACCGAGTCCTGAATGTGCTCGGTGCGTACGGCGGGGTTCGCCATTACCGACGTGTCGTACTGAAACGGGTTGCAAATGTTGCAGTACTCGTCCGTCAGCGTCCCGAAATCGCCGTATTCCAGTTGGTATTTGTCGTCCAGATACTGGTTGAACTGATCGCCGTAATACTTCCAGGAAATATCTTTCGCCAGAAGCGAATCGGCGATGCTCCGCGTGGACGACGGCGGAATCGTGAACACCGTGTTGTCCGCGCTTGTGTCCGTGTACGCGTTGCTTCCGTCGCCGAAATAGCCCGGGTTGTAGTTGTTCAGCAGGTAGTAGTGTCCCGCTTCGCAGCGCGGATCAATCGGCCGCGGCAGCGACTTCAGGTAATTCACGATCGTCGCCACGCCGGGTTGTGTGATATCCGCGCAGTTCGTGTACGATCCGCCGCCGTACGAAGGCGAACCATACGATCCACCGCCGTATCCGTCTTCGGTGTACCAGTTATTCGTGCCCTTGGCCGGATTCGGGTTTTCGATTTCGTCCACAACGCCCGCGTTCGCCGTTCCCGCCGCCACGGTCACGTTGTGCGGCGGCATCATTGCGTGCCCGTTGCCGTCGCTGAACCAGATCGCGTCGCCGTGCCCGAGCATGATGTGATTCGCGCCCGTGCCGCCGTTCACCGACTGGTGGAAGTTGTCGCTCATCGCGTACGTTTTCGCAAGATAGTTAAAGTACGGTACGTCGCCCTGTTGCACGTTGTAGAAACCCAGCGCCGTCGAGCCCTCGCCCGTCGTCACCGCGTTCGGTGCGTATTCCGTGCTGAAGTTTGCCGGCTGCGCGATTCCGTTGGCGCCCGCGCCTACCGTCGTTTCCACCCATGAAAACAGCTTTTCCGAGCACCCGCTCGGATTTTGCGTGGTCGCGTGAACCAGCTTGCAATCCAGTTGTTGCCACATTTGATAGAACCGGTGGACCGGGCTCGCCGAGTAATCGTCGTACGAGAGGTTGTGCGTCAGTTGAAACGGCCCGGGAGGCAGGGAATTCACGTTCGCGATGCGCGTGTCCGGCGTGTGCGACGTCAATCCCGTACCGCCGCTCGCCAAAAACGGATAGTAGCTCTGCGCCAAACCGGTTTCATCCAGTTCCGCTTCCGTGGTCGTCGGGACGTACGGCGTCTTCGGTCCGCCAACCAGCGGCGCCGGCAACACGTTTCCCGCGAAATCACTCTTCGGCTCCGGGCTGAATAGGAATGGATCGGTGCTTCCAGTGTCCGTGGCTTGTACTTGCTTCGCGGCAGCGAAGTTAGGTCCGGGAGTGCCGTCCGCGTTTACGATACCTTCCGACAGCAGGTTATTGACCGTTTCACCAGCCTTCGGCTTATACGTCGCGAAGACGTGATCGAAGCTGCGATTTTCCCCGATGATCACAATCACGTGCTTGATCGGAGTCGTAGTAGCGGTATCTTCGCCTTGCGCTTGAATCGAGCCAGCCAGCGGTCCGCCGATGCTGAATTGGAACATCGCGGCGGCTGTGACTCCAATGCGCAGGCAGTGCAAAGACGTTCGAACAGCGTGCTTCAGTGTCATTGACACTCCTTGGAGATATGGGAATTCAACTGCGCTACCAGTAGTAACCCGTCCCCATTGCCGGAGTATTCAAACTTTGTGAATCCTTCGAAACTTTTGACGGCTGCATCTTTCAGACACAAAAAAACGCCGGAAGGGACCGCAGCCCTTCCGGCGTTTCATCCGTGAATTGAATTGTTACTTGCCGATGCGGCTAAATAGCCAGAACAGCGACCCCGCCAGGCAAATCGAAACCGGCAGCGTCAGCACCCACGCCAGCAGCAAATTCCTCACCGTGGACATCTGCAATCCCGAATGATTCGCCGCCATCGTCCCCGCCACGCCCGAAGATAAGACGTGCGTCGTACTCACCGGTAACCCGAACCAGTCCGCCGCGCCGATCGTCGCCATCGCCGTAATTTCCGCCGCTGCGCCCTGCGCGTACGTCAGGTGGTCCTTGCCGATCTTTTCGCCCACCGTCACCACAATCCGCTTCCATCCGATCATCGTCCCCATGCCCAGCGCGATCGCTACGGCCACCTTCACCCAAGTGGGGATAAACTTCGTCGCGTTGTCGATGTGCTTCTTGTAATTGGCGATCACCGCCGCGTCCGCCGTCGAAAACTCCGGTTTCTTCGTCTTTTGCATCAGCCGCAACGCTTCCGCCACCACGTACATGTCGTTGCGGAAGTTGCGCACCTTATCCTGCGGTACGTCCTTCAATTGCCGGTATTGCGCCATTTCCGTGCCGATCCCGTTCACTTCTTCCCGCAACGCCAGCATCGTGTTCGGCGTAAACTGTTTCGTCCGGATGTAATCCGTCACTTCCTCGCGCGCATCTCCAATCACCGCCGTCTTGTCCACGTAATGGTCCAGCACTCCCGCCGTCTGCGTCGATACCGCCACAAAATCCTGCGTCTGCTGGTACGTCACCGCATGGTTCACCGCGTACGCCGTCGGCACCGTCCCGATCAGGATCAGCATGATCAAGCCCATGCCTTTCTGCCCGTCGTTCGATCCGTGAAAGAAACTCACGCCCGTGCACGTCAGCACCAGCAGCCCCCGAATCCAAAACGGCGGCGGCTCCGTCCCCACCGGCGCCTTGTACAACTCCTTATTCGGTATCACCCACTTCATCAAAATCAGCAGCAGCCCCGCGCACACAAATCCCACAATCGGAGACAGCACCAGCGACTTCCCAATGTTCGTCGCCTGCCCCCAATCGACGCCGCTCGTCCCCGTCCTCGTGGACATGAACTGGTTCGCGAGTCCCACTCCGATAATCGACCCGATCAGCGTGTGCGAGCTCGATGCCGGCAATCCGAAATACCATGTCCCGATGTTCCAGATGATCGCCGCCACCAGCAGCGCGAACACCATCGCAAATCCCGCGCGCCCGCCCACCTGCAGAATCAATTCCACCGGCAGCAACGACACGATTCCAAACGCCACCGCGCCCGTCGATACCAGCACCCCGATGAAATTCCACACGCCCGACCAGACCACCGCCACGTGCGGCTCGAGCGTATGCGTGTAAATCACCGTCGCCACCGCGTTCGCCGTATCGTGAAATCCGTTCACGAACTCGAATCCCAGCGCCGTCAGCAGCGCCACGCCCAGCAGCAGAAACGGCAGGTAGCTCGTCGGATGCACCGTCGCCAAATCCGACAGCAGGTGCCCGCCCGCATAAATCAGCCCAATCACCATCGCCGCCCCGGCAATCACCATGCCGATGCGACCCGGCCCCGCCGACATCTTCTTATCGAGCACCGAGCCTTTCGGTTCCATCTCCGCCGTTTTCTTTTCCAGCGCTGGTGTTGCTGCAGCCATTCGTCACCTCATGACGAAGTCTTTCGTCCGCACGTCCGCCGCGCATCTCGCCTTTTCGCAGCCACGGAACGCGTTCGAGCACCCGCGATAGGCACACGCCTCGGGGCGCAGGGATCTTCGTTGCGCCCAAAACTATCGGCCCCACGTTACAGCCACATGACAACCGCGTGAACAATTACATCGGGAAGGGAACCGCCCCAAGCCGCAACATTTTCGCCCCAATTTCGTCCGCCGCCCCGTACGACGATTGCCTTGTGCACGATTCGGTCGCCCACGCCCCCTCGCTGCCTTTCGTAGCGTAGACGCCCACGTCTGCGCGCGCACGCCCGCGAACGCGGGCGGCGTGCCGTTCCCAGAGTCCGGTGCCTCGCCGCCGCCCACATGGCACAGACGCCGTGGCACAGACGCTCGCGTCCGTGTGCGCCCCATTTCCAATGGGGCGCAGGTTGAGCCATGTAAGCCATCATTCATGCATAAGACCACAGCCTCCACTCGCTCCCGTCCGCAACCGAGTCGCCCACCCCGCGTACGCGACGCCTCCCTCCGAATCCCCACCGCCGCCCGTACAACGATTGCCTTGTGCACGATTCGATCGCCCACGCGCACTCGCTGCCTTTCGTAGCGTAGACGCCCACGTCTGCGCGCGCACGCCCGCGAACGCGGGCGGCGTGCCGTTCTTAGAGTGCCTTGCCTCGTCCCCGCCCACGTGGCACAGCCGTGGCACAGACGCTCGCGTCTGTGTGCGCCCCATTTCCAATGGGGCGCAGGTTCAGCCATGTAAAACTTCACTCCGAATCCCTCCCCAAGCGCCTCTTCGTCGCCCCACCGCTCGCCCCGTACGACGATTGCCTTGTGCACGATTCGATCGCCCACTCCCCCTCGCAGCCTTTCGTAGCGTAGACGCCCACGTCTGCGCGCGCACGCCCGCGAACGCGGGCGGCGTGCCGTTGGTAGACTCCGGTGCCTCGCCCCCGCCCACGTGGCACAGACGCCGTGGCACAGCCGTGGCACAGACGCTCGCGTCTGTGCGCACCCCATTTCCAATGGGACGCACGTTGAGCCATCTAAAACCTCATCAGCTCCACGCCGTCCAGGCACACTTCTTCGTTCAATATGTTTCGATTTTTGAAAAAATGGTGCGCCCGGAGAGAGTCGAACTCCCGACCTTTTGGTTCGTAGCCAAACGCTCTATCCAGCTGAGCTACGGGCGCGCCGGAGGGAAATGCAGCCCGAATAGATTACGACACCTTCCCAAAGACTTCAACGCTTCTCGGCCCCTCACAAAAACTCCAGCAGCGCCCCCATCGAATGGTCGAGTAGGCCATCCTTGCCGTGCGCCGTCGCACAGACGCTCGCGTCTGTGTGCGTCTCATTTCCAATGGGACGCAGGTTGAGCCATGTAAGCACTCACTCCCGCTCAGCCCACTCCGCGCACCATCGCCTTTGACTTTGAACTTTCGGGTGCCCCATCCTTTGCTGTTTCTGCAAAGGGTGGGTGCCTCTGTCGTCATTCTCGACACCGACGCTCACTCGTTCAACCTCCGCGTCCGCCCGACCCCGCTCTCACCACGCCCCCAAACGCGCCCGTGAACTTCGCCCCAGCGCCGGCAGTATCGGATTCCACATCCGCGACGTCTCCGCAAACCCATGCAGCAATATCACCGCCGGATTCCGCACACCCGCAACATTGCCATCATTTACAGCGTCTCCCGTCGCCACATTCAAAGTGTAATGAATCAGGCCCCCATCCACCCTCGCGCCCTCCGCCCTCGCCCTTCCACCCCCCTCGCACAGTCCCGCCACATCAACGCAAACCACAACCGCCAGCCGTATCATCGATCCGCCCCCAAGTTTCATCGACATTCGCCCGTCGCGCACACTAATCCGCGTGTGCACGAATTGCGCGCACAGTTCCTCCCGCATATCCTGAGGGGCAATCTATCTCGGTTGGGGGGCGCTGAGCGAGGGCGGTGACTCGCCTCAAGGCGTACAGCTTGCCGGTGGCGATGAGCACTTTCTTTTTTTTATTCGCCAACGCCGGCTATTGATTGGTGGAACTACCACCATACCCGGATGAATTTCGGACGACTCTAGCCCAAGGGAAATCGACGACAAGATCATGCACTTTAAGGCTGGGGATGTGCGCGTGCGGCCCAAGGACTAGAACGCAATCTTTTACGGAATTCGATTTATCAAAATACATTGGGCCGCCATCGTACGTAAGAACCAAGTCATTGAAGCTCGACGCCACCATATAACTCTCATCAAGCGCGAAATGCATTTTCTCAAATTTACATTCAACACAGACAACTTCGCCCTCTCGATGGAACGCGTCTTCACCTGAAAAACCAACATGTTTCAAAAGCCCGAAACCTTTGACTCTCGACGCATTATCTGGAAAATCCGGCTGCTCGACGCTGAGGACACGCCCCTCGCTCAGAATGGCGATTTGATTTGGGCCGCCCACCCGCGGGTCCGCGTTGTGTGTTTGAAGCGCGAGATCTTTCGCGACGTCGGTCATTTGAGAGATCGAAAGCGAATTTCCCCGATCGTTTCTCATTGATGCTGCGTAGGCGATCAATGCCGGGTTTTCCGGTTGAAGATCAGGATGTGCAATCAGCTCTTCCGCCAAAGCTGGTATGCCCGCAGTCTGATGTTCGAGTTCATCCCTTACGATTTTCATGTCAAGCGTTTGTGTCGAAGAATCAAACCTGCCATTAACCAATGAAGCTCGCAAGGAAAGCTTGCCTATTTTGGGCAATCCGTCTGTATCGTAGCCAGCGATCGTGAGATCGAGTGCATAATCTTTGACTCTATCGGTGTCTCCGCTCGCCTGGCGTAGATCCGCGAGGCTTGTAAGCCGAACCTCAAAGATGAACGCAAGATCCCGCAGCTTGGCCTCAATACTTCGCACTTGTTCCGTCGCGAGTTGTCGGCTAAATCCCCGGATAATCGCAGCTGTTTCCGTCAACACGTCCTCGGCAGGAGCAGGGCCGGAGAGGAACCCGGCGATCGCACAAACGGTCTTATCATCAAGCTTAAATAGTTTTTGCGAAGGATTCGGTAACTGATTGTCACCTGACGTAGCCATACTATCCGTAAGAACAACCATTCCATTCCGATTCGCTAGCACAATATTGATCGTGCCGTGGTTTACGGCTGATTCATTGCTTAAAGGTGCGGGAATCTTTGAGTCTCGAGGGGCAGCGAGTTTAGTGAGAGGCGAGATCGCCATGCCCGCCCACAGCGCCGCACCGCAATAGACTAGACGCATGCCGTGCCTTCTCGAAGCGGCTGACATTCGACCTCCAAAATCTGCCGGCTAATCTGTCCTTCTAATTAGACACCGATTGTGCTGTTTTGGATTTCGAGTCCCGCCCTGATCCGCCGGCGTCCTCGTGGGAGACCTTTACGCTCGACGGTACTTGACCTCGTCGATACGCACTGATTCGAGCTCGCGGCTCCTTCACCCCACCAAAAACACCAACCTCGGACTCCCCGTATCCGCCGCCCAAAGCTTCCCCACATCCGCCAGCGGAGCCGTCTTCGTCGCCACCTGAAATCCGGCCGGAACCACCGCCTTCAGAAATTCCTCGATGCAATTCAGCAGCCCCTCGATCGGCACGCTGCCAATCCCGCTGCCCATCATCTGAATCGCCGACGAACGCAGTGCCGCCCCCGGCAGCGTAATATTCGCCGCGCTCAACGCGCCCACCTCCACGTAACGGATCGGCACCGCCTCTTTTCCCGCCTTCGCCCCCGCAATCAGAATCCGTTCCGCGCTCGGGCCCCATAAATAATCCAGCACCACATCGATTCCATCGCCGCCAAACTGTTCCTTCAGCGCGTCCTCCAGCGCATCGCCATTGTCACCCAGCGGAATCGTCACGTCCGCGCCCAACTCCCTCACGCCTTTCAACGACTCCGCATTGCGTCCCGTCGCCACCACTTTTTTCGCGCCCATATATTTCGCCACTTGCACCGCCAGCCGCCCCGCCGAACCCGTCGCGCCATTGATCAACACGTTTTCTCCGGCCACCAGCTTCGCGCGCTCGCGAAACGCAGCCCACACCGACATCCCTGGATTCGCAATCGCCGCCGCCGTCACATCGTCCAGATCGTCCGGCACGGGAACGCACTGCTCCGGCCGCACCACCGTCCGCTCACTCATCGCTCCCCACGGCGCGTCCGGTCGCACGAAATACACGCGCTTGCCATTCTCCAGCCGCCCCACTCCGTCAATGCCGACGACGAACGGCACCTTACCATCCGAGCTGTAGTGCGTTCCGGCGGCGCGCCCTTTCGTCAGATGGCTCAGCGCCGCCGCGCGCACGTGGATCAGCACTTCACCCTCCGCCGGAATCGGCTCGCGAAAATCCCCATACACAGGCGTCTTGCCCGCCTCCACCACGATCGCTGCTTTCATTTTCTTGTCCTCCTCCAATATATGTGTATAATACACATATCGCACGCACCGCTGTCAAGGCCCGAGCGCAACGGATCCCGATCCCGCCGATGTACCGGCTGCTCGGGGCCCTCGTCTACCCGGCATCCTTCGTCCTGGATTTTGACGTGCTCGCGCGAGTGCTGATTCTCAGCGCCTGATCATCAGGCTACAACTCGTTACGGCAAACGGAGACGCAAAATGAGCAGGGAAGTCCGGCAACTTCACAACACGCTTCTCGATCTGGTCGGCTTCATGAACCGTCCGCAGCGCGACATCGCCCTGCTCGCCGAAGCCGGCGTCTCGCTCGACCGTGCTCTGTTCCCATTGCTCGTCGTGATCGAGCGCAAAGGCCCCATCGGAGTCGTCGATCTCGCCGACATCGTCGGCCGCGACTACACCACCGTAAGCCGCCAAACCGCCAAACTCAGCAAACTCAGGCTTATCCAGCGTCGCCCCTCCAAAATCGACAGCCGTGTCCGCGAACTCACGATCGCCCCCGGCGGCAAGAAATTGACGAGCGCCCTGGACGCCGCCCGCGACCGCCTCGCCAAAAAAGCCTTCGCCAAGTGGTCGAAACGCGACCTCCAGTCCCTGGCCCGCCTGATGCGCCGCTTCGCCCATGATCTCCATTCCCTGCCCATGCCGCCCCAATCCTGACTCGCCCTCTCCTTCGCCTTTGCCTTTGACTTCGATCCTCCCGAATCCAGCGCAACGCCACCGCCGATTTTTCCGTCGCCCTCGCCTTTGCCTTTGTAGCGGCCGAACCAGCCTCACCGGTTCGGGCAGCCCTTGCCTCTGCCTTTGTAAAAACAGGCTTCACGCCCGCCACCCGCCGTGGCACAGACGCTCGCGTCTGTGTGAACCCCATTTCCAATGGGGTTCAGGTTGAGCCATGTACACATCCACCCAAACTCCCACCGCCGACGCACTCTCCGACAATCCGCCTTGCGGGTCGCGGCTTTAGCCGCGACATCACCCCGCCGTCAGGCTCGCGGCTTCAGCCGCTGGAGCTCCGCGTTCGCCCGCACCCAGCCCCAACAATCACCATTATTCTCTTTACAATACGTTATGTATCTGTTAACATCAGTCTGAAATCATCTCGACTCTATACAACAAACCAACATGGCCGCCGCCCACCAACTCAGGCCTATCCTCCCATCCAAACCATCCTTGCGCTCAACCGCACCCTACGCAAATCCGCGTACCCCCTCCGCTGTTTTCACAATTTCGAATCGGCATACTCCGCGACCAGAAAACCCCGTAACTTACACAAAGCAATCCCTCAACCTCATTTCCACTCGACACAAATGCGCGTTCGTTTCCCCTGTTTCCGTGGCCGGTCTGGGCCTCTCCTCCGCGTCCTCTCTGTTCATATCCTTTGACTTGGACTACGCGGCACGCATCCGTACATCCCGCCATTCTCTATCCGTATTTCCCGCAGAAATTGCATTCCCAATATTAGAATTCAACGTAAACCACAGAAAACAAACGCCAAAACAATTTCTAATCGCAACTAAAGTTGCGATTAGAACTGCGCATTCACCTGGTTTTCATCTGGAAAAAAAGAAGGCTCCGCGGGCGCGGAGCCCCCATATCAAGGCTGGATCTGCACTAAATCTTTGCCGGCTGCTGGTTTTGCAATTTCGCCCGTCCATCGCGACGGATGAAACGCATTTTCGCGGAACTGATTTACAGCCAGTCCAATTCCGATCGATCCCTTCACGAAATGCCCCACCTTCAGCGGGCCAATTGCTTTCTGCTCGCGAATCCAATGCAATCCGCTGCTGATCGCGCAGCCGCACTGCGAGCAGTCCGGATTCCCGCCGAAAACGCACGGCTCCACGCGGCTCTTGAAATCCGCCGAGTAGTTCGCCGACATCTTCGAGAACAGGCAATCGTCCGGATTCTTCGGCGGATCCACAAACGCATCCGCAATCCCCTGATTGATCAACAGCTTCGGATACTTCTTCGCCAGCGCCGGCAACTCGCGCGCCAGCTGCAGCCGGTTTTCCGGCGTGAGCTTTTCCGGCGAATCTTCACCGATCTGCGGCGTGTACAAACTGAGCCACAGGCGATTCATTTCGGGCCGCGCGTTCCAGTACGAGACGTATTCCTCCAGATAGCCAGGCCGAGTGAGCATCGGACGCGTAATCGTCCAGTGAATGTTCACTTCGCGTCCGGCGATATTCTTCAGGATGCGTTCGTACGTCGCCGGTTTGCGGCGAACGTCATGGTCTTCCGGCAAACCGTCCACAGACACGGCCACGCGCATCCGCGGAATTTTCATCCAGTCTTCGGGAATGGGAATCACGGCGCTAGTCACCACCAGCGTAAACACGCCCATGTCGCTCAAAATCGGCAGGATTTTGCTCAGTTCGCGGTGCCTCACCAGCGGTTCACCGCCCACGAGCGACACATGGATTGGCTTGTGCTTCTTCACCAGATCGACGACGCCCTTCACCAGGTCGTCGCCGCGCTTGTCGTTCAGTTGCTTCAACGTGACTTCGCCGCCCAGATGCGAATCGCCGTACGCATAGCATCCAGGGCAGGAAAGCGGACATTCTCGAGTGATTTCTATGGAGAGCAGGGGGACGCGACCCGCAAGAATCCTTCCCCACGACGTCAGGAT
Source organism: uncultured Acidobacteriota bacterium (assembly GCA_963785585.1). GTDB lineage: Bacteria > Acidobacteriota > Terriglobia > Acidiferrales > UBA7541 > Palsa-295. The sequence continues at coordinate 2,081,568 of CAWAVW010000004.1, read as the reverse complement.
TTCCCGCGGAGTGATGCTGGGATTAGGAGTAGGAGCGTTCATGCAGCATTTTGATGCAAATCAGCTGCCGGAGGGTGCCTTATTTTTGGATGGGCGCAATAACGTTAACGTCACGCCGGGTAGCGTACATACCACGCGCAGGCTAACGCGAAATCGAAGGCGTCGGGCCGCTGCTTTCGATGTACGTCAGGCCATCCATCACCGTACGGAACCCGCCGTGCGACCCAAGCGTATTCGTCTCGCTCTTGCTAAAGAGAGGCTTGCGGCGCGGCGAGAACGCCGAAGGGTCGAACGTGCCGCGTTTCGAGTGGAATATCCAAACGTACTCGTGATGGCTGTGGTTCACGTCATTGATCAGCGCCGAATCCACGGTCGAGATCGGCGTCCAGTCCGAAAATCCATTCACATCTTTATGAATCGGCGTCGGCAGCGTGACGCTGTAAAACCCGACGTCGTGAGTGAAGATAATTACGTAATCCACCAGCGACGGCGACGGGGCCGGACACACGCTCGGGAATGCCTTTCCGCGATTCTGCGCCAGCCACTTGTACTGATTCGGCGATAGGCCGTACGCGGTGAAATACGTCGTGCAGTTCGCCGTATCCAGACCGAGCGCGCTCGTCGGAGCATACTCCTCGGTATCTGGATCGACCGGCGCGGCAGCGGGAGGCGGAACGGGCCGCGTGGTGTGAGCGGGTGCCGGGGATGGAGTTTCGCTCGTCATGGATATTTCCATCGTGCTTCCGCCATTTGATGCGGATGCTGGGCTGGGCGCTGACGGTTGCGGCGCGACGGCGGCGCTCGCGTTTGACACCGGCGCGAGCGGCGCTTTGTACTCGGCTACGGGAACAGGCGGCGCAGGCATCGCGATCGCGGACGGCGGCTTCGTGGAAGTTGTAACGGCGTTTGCGACCGACGGAGCGACGGACGGAGCGCCTGGCGCAGCGCTTGTTGCAGCCTTCGATTTTGGTTCGGCAGGTGCCGGCGCGGAAACAGTGGCCACTTCGCGCGGCGGCGCTGCCACCGCTGCCGGAGCGGGAACGGCGACAACCGAGCGCGGCTCGGCGGTGCTAGCAGCGGGCGAACTGGCCGTTTGTCTCCGTGCTTTCGACGAAGTCAGCATCTTCTGCGACGCGGTTTGCAAATCGTTCGATTTGTCTTCCGGCTCCGGGGGAATCGCGGATTTCGGAAACGCGCTCGCGAGCACATAACCTTCATCGCCACTTGCGGTTCGGACTTTTACGTACCCTTTCAGGCGATCGATCACTTCCACTTGATCGCCGCATTTCAGTTTCGTCTCCACGTTGAAATCCACGATGGACTCGTACACCCACACGCGATCTTCGTTGGCGCCGCATCGCACGGCGATCGGACCGTCGGCCTTTGCCGCGGGAACAACACAAGCGCAGGCGACCACGGTGATGACGGCGAATTTCCCAATCATAGTTCCTCCATGCGACGGCGATGCGCCGTCCGCCGGAAATACCGCGATGCCCAGGAAGCCGCCGTCACGCGTGCCCTCCGCGATCGAGAGGCGACGCGACGGGCGTCTGGGCGTATACGCGAGCTTAAGAGCGAGGAATTCAGGGAGCGAGCGGTGGACAATTTCGGCACGATAGGTTCCCAAGATTCCCAGACCGCCCGGCCCCAGAAACGTCGAGCCACTTGCGATCGCGTGGCGCCCCTGAGGGAGAGGCAGCTCACCGTTTCAGTATGCAGACAAGCGAAACCACTCAACAACTGGACAAACGTCCAGATTAAGGACGGTTAGGCCAGTTCGCCTGGTTATCGCCTGGATATCGCCTCGGCATCACGCGGGTTTGGATGACTTTTGATGGCGCTGCGGTGGAAGGGAAGTGCTCGTTATTTCTGACCAGCGAGGCCCGAAAGTTTACGAATTTCGAGCCGATCGGCGGTGGCAGCGCAATTGCTTTTGAGTTTCGCGGCATACTCGCCGGCGGACTTTCGATCTCCGGTCGCTTGGGAAGCGATCGCCGCACCGTAGAGTGAATCAAATCGATTCGGTGATTCCTTCAGCGTCGTTTCATATTCCCGGAGTGCGTCGGCTGGACGCTTCAATTCCATGAGCAAATCGGCCAGCATTTCGCGCGCGGGAATGACCACGGAATCGATGCCGTCGGATTCCTGTTTCTCGGCGGCGGCGCGCAGAGTCTTTACCGCGTCATCCGTGCGTCCTTCGGCATAGGCGAGCCAGCCTTCGGCTTCCAGTTGGCTGGTGCTTTCGCCGGACCGCATGTGGCATCCCATGGCCATGTCCGCCGAAGTGCGCGCGGCGATGGCTTCCTTCAGGTGCGCGAGATTTTCTTTTGACGCCGCGGCATCGCCGCTTCGCGCCGCTCCGATCGCTTTCGCCCAGTAGGCCGATTCCAGCGACTTGAGCGGAAGCTCCGGTACCGGCAATTCTTCGGCCGCTTTCCACTGATGCAAATCGAGAGCGTTTCGCGCCGAAAAAATGCTTTCGTGTTCAACGATTTCGGTCTTGCTCGCACCGGGAACTTTTTTCAGAGCTTGCACGACGCGATGCGCTTCGGATGCCTGTCCTGTTTGCACGTAGCTGTAATCGAGGAAATCCATCGGATGGATCTGATAGTGAGCTTCCGACTGATGCATCCTTGACGCTTTTTCCGCGGCGGCGGCCGCGGCGATATTCGAGTCGATCGACTCCTGCCACAATCCGAGCCGCGTAAAAATGTGCGACGGCATGTGCAATGCATGCGAGGAATCGGGCGCGATCCGGGCGTACTTGCGCGCGGCAGCCAGACCTTGCGGAGCCAGTTCCGGCGTGTCTGCCGCGTGGATGATGTAATGCGCGACGCCGGGGTGATCCGGATGCGTCACAAACAGCGGCAGCAGAATCGCCAGCGCGTGCTTGCGGTAAGCAGCCCCGTCCTTTTCCTCGTAGGCCAACGAGTCCAACGAAAGCGCGTAGAACGAAGCCGCATCGGTGTCGTCCGGATTAGCTTCGAACACTCTCTCCATGGCCGACGAATACGCTTCGGTGCGTTGCGTGTAGGTCAGCTTCGGATCGTTTTGAAAGTAAGCGGCGGCAGCGGCGATGTAACCTTTTTCGAGCGGCGTGCCGGAATTGAGTCTCTCGGCGGCGGCAATCTGTTCGCGACCTTGCTTCAGGGCAGCAGCGTCGGGATTGTCCCAGAGCTGATGGTACAGCGCCATCGCTTCGCCCCAGTGGGCGATGGCGCATTGCGGATCGGATTGCGCGGCCTGCTGAAAAGACTCTTCCGATTGCTTGTACTGAAAGGAATGAAGAAAACCTACACCCGAGATGATTTGCGTTTGCGCTTTCGCGTTGCACGATGTGGGGAAACGAACGTTGCCCAGCTGGTCCGCAACTTCACCTTTCGCCGATCTGCCCGCCGAAGCGCAAACGAGCGAAACGCCCACGAGACCAGCACACAGAAGCAAACGATGGACAATCGTCATGGATGGCAATCTCCGGGAAAGACTGTCAAAGTCGCCGCGAAAACCTACGGTTTTTTGTGATGACCGGCGCGGCGCTTTTTGTCGTACCGCGCAAGCGAACTTTCGATCACCGGATAAGCCGCGGCCGCGGGTTGAATTTCGTCCACCTCTACGACTTTCCCCTCGAGCTGCTTGTAATCCTGGAAAAAGCGCCGGACCATGGCCAGCTTGTGCGGAGGCAACTCGCTCGCTTCGTGATAGGAATTGTACTCAGGGTCTGCGGTGGCTACGGCGATAATTTTGTAATCTTTGGTGCCGGAATCGATCATGGCCATCAAGCCGATGGTGCGCGCCTGCATGATCGTCAGCGGGACAACGGGAACCTGGCATAGCACGAGCACGTCGAGCGGATCGTGGTCCTCGGCGAGAGATTGCGGAATAAATCCGTAATTCGCCGGGTAGTAGGCGGCCGAGTAGAGCACGCGGTCCATTTTTATGATGCCGCTGCCTTTGTCGAGTTCGTACTTCACGCTCGAACCGAGCGGAATTTCGATCACCGCTTGAAACTCGTGGGGGACGTGCTCGCCGGGGCTGAGGTCATGCCATGGATGCATCAGAGTTCCTCCGAAAACGATTATATAGGTTGATTGATATAAATCACTTTGCCACCGCGTCGAGCGAATTCATGAATGGTGGCGGGATCGATGCCCACAAACGCCCGGTCTCTTAAATATTCCGGAGTAAACAGGTACACGCGATTTGGCCCGTTCCACAAGCGAACGAACGATTCGTTGTCTTCGTACACTTTCGGAGCGTCGGGCCAGAACGACCCGAACCACAAATCACCGGCGACTCCGTTCAGAACGTGCACCGGCAGACCCGTATAAAAGTTCAGGCTGGATCCGGTTTCGTAAACACCGTTGATCACAATCGTTTCGCCCGGCTTGTAAACGTTTTTGATCGTGAGAGCCATGTCTTTTGATGAAAGTTCCGGCGAGAAAATCGAATAGCCCTGCCACACGCAAAACAGGACCACGACCATCATTCCGGCCAGAGCAAAATTGGCGGCGAGCAACTTGCCGCGGCGGCGGAAAATCCAGTTCAGCCCGGTGCCGAAGAGAAATCCAACGCCGATTTCCCAGAGCGGTGCGCGAAACAGGCCGAACGCTTCGATCGTCAAATCGCCCATGTGGCCCAGCGACAGTTTGTATCGGCCGGGATGCGGCACCAGCACCTGGCCAATGTCCGTGCCCGCGGGGAAGGGGTGCGTCTTCGAAATCAAGATCATGGTCGCGATGAATGCGGCAACTCCAAAGACCAGCAGCAACGCCGACGCAAAACGTCCCGCACGACGCTGTGAACTGTCCGCTGACGATGCGCGTTCACGTTCGAGCCATCCGCCGATCAAGAGCGCAAGCGCGGGAAGAGCAGGGAGCGAGTAATACTCCTGGCGGCTGGAAAAGCTGAAAAACAGCATGATCAAAATGGCCCAGACCGCGAAAAATAAATTCGCCCGCGACCGCGCGTCAAGATGCGAGCGCCACACGCTGAGCTTCGCCGGAATTTCCCGAAACGCGGGAATCAGGAATGCAAACCACGGAATCAGGAAGATCAGCAGCATCGCCCAGAAAAGTCCGAGCGGCACTTTGTCATAGTCGTACGGGACGCGCTTGCCGAGGTAGCGCATTACGTGTTCGTTGATGAAGTACGACCAGAAAAAACCCTTCGCCATCGTGCCGGGAATCGCCGGGTTGCGCAGGCTCGCCAGGATGTGCCAGGGCGCGGCGATTATCAGAAAAATTAACGCGCTCGAAATCAAGTGCAGCCGCCAGATGCGTTTGAAGTCTCCGATCAGAAACAGGTAAACGGGAATGATCAGACACGGAAAAACAAGACCGATCAGGCCCTTCGCCAGGACGCTCAACGCAATCGACGCGGCAATCCCCCAGCAGGCGTTTCGTGAGGGTCTTTCACCCTCGGCGGCGCGCATGAAGAAATACAGGCTCAGCGTAAGAAACATCGCGACGACCACGTCGGAAATCAAAAATCGCGTGTACACGAAAACGCCCAGCGACGTGACCATGATGAGCGCCGCGTAGAATCCGCCTTCGCGCCCCAGATAGCGACGACCGAACACAAACGTAAACGCGACGAGGCCGAACACGCAGAACGCGAGTGGAAGACGCGTTTGCCATTCGCCCACGCCGAAAAGCTCGTAGGAAATCGTGACGGCCCAGTAGAGCAGAGGGGGCTTTTGCAGGTACCGCGCGCCGTCGGTGTAAAGCGTCACCCAGTCGTGATTTAAGAGCATTTCCCGCGATGCTTCTGCATGGACGGTATCGGCGTCGTCAAGCAGAGCAGGGTGAAAAAGCCCCGGTATATAAAGGACGGCCCAGAAACACAACAGGACGACCCATATCGCCGTTTGGGAGAGGAATTTAGAAGAGGTTTCGGACTGGCTTACCGGTTCCACAGATTCCTTTTCGAGTTCGTCAGGCAGGGTAAAGATATACGACTGAGAAGCGCTGAGCGATCCGCGAACCGACGACGAATGGCTCGCAATAGCGCGCAATCCGATCTTATCGGTCGCTAAATTTTAGCGTATGTAAGCAGGTTTGTCAGGAGCGCGATGGTCGCGCCGTTCCGGCCGCTGTTTGCAAAGCAGGCGGCTTATGGGGTTGTGGTGACGGCAGGTTGCGGGCGAGGTCCGGTGCCGCAAAGCGCATCCACTTGCAGTTGCAGCGCATCGTCGAGCACAGCGCCCACCCTCGATTTCGTCGCGCAGACTTGCGCCGCTGACAACTGCAAGGCGCCTCGCAAATCGGCGCCGTCCAGGTTCGCGTCGTGCAGGTTCGCGCCGTTCAGCACCGTGCCGCTGAATTGCGCGCCACGCATATCCGCGCCCGAAAGATCGGCATCGATGAAAATTGCCGTGGCGAGTTGCGCGTTTCGCAGATTGGCTCCGGGCAGTTTGGCGGACCAGAAATAGGCTTGCCGCAAATCCGAGTGCTCCAGATTCGCGGCGTCCAGGTGAGCGTCGCGCAGGTCGGCATTTTGCAGGTTGCCGCGAATGATCGAGGCATTTTCCAAATGCGAACCGTAGAGGCTGGCGCCGTCCAGACGCGCGTCAATCAGCACGGCGTTGGCCAGCGTCGAATACGACAAATTCGCACCGCGCAAATCGGCGCGGGAAAGGTTCGCTCCGTCCAATTGCGCGCGATCCAGGTTTACGTGGCCCATCTGCGCCCGGTCCAGGATCGTATTCTGCAGATTGGACTGGCCCAGGTCGGCATTCCGCATGTCCGCTTCGGACATAAATGCACCTTTGAAATTCGCGCGGAACAGGTGTGCGTTTGCCAGAAAAATCCCGTAAGCCTGCGCGTAACGGAAATTCGATCCAACCAGGCGAGCGCCTTTCACTTGCGACACTTGCTCGTCCGATCCGTTCCAGCCGTCTGGTTTCGTTGAAATCGAGGCTTCGGTAAGTTCGGCGTAAGGGTCGAGGCCCAGGCTCCATAGCGCGGTCGGCGCCCAGCGCCGAACGTTTGCCGCGCCAACGCTCGGTGCGCGCTCTGGATCGTGAGGAACTCCGGCAATGGTCCCCGCGGAAAGAAACGTAAGAATTGCGACGATGGTCACGAGGCCCGGAACGAGCTGGATATGCTTGAGTTTGTCGATCGCCCATCGCGAGGGGGAATCCGGCAAAGTCCATCGCTCGGCGGGCCGCCCAATTTTTGCCGAGCAGTAGTACGCAACCGAGATTGCGATCAGCACGAGGATCGAGTGAAGCACGGTGCCATGAACGTCCTGCACCGTCAGGTAGCGCGCCCAGAAAAACAAAAGGACCAGGGGCACGGTCCAATACGCGAGTGCGACGGAGACTCCCTTTTCGATTAAGCGGGTGGAAGGCGCGTAGGAATTCATCCAGCGGAAATGGGTGCGCAGCAAGCCGACGATAATTCGCGGGGCGTTTTGCTCGGGACGTTTGCCGTCGGGAAAAATCGCAGGCAGTTCGAGGGCTGCGTCCCAGACCTGTTGCAGGTTGTAAACAAACCAGAGATACAGCGCCAGCAGCAGGACCGGCGCAATCAAATAAATTTCGTCGGTGGGAAGCGCGGCGTTTACGGCGCGCGAGCGCAAGAAAGGAATGATTCCGGAGTCGGACAGGAGTTGAAAGTCGCGCGTTCGCCAGATCATCACGCAGGAAACCACGCTGACGAACATCGTCGCGAAAAATAAGCGAGCCGCGCTCGCCGCCGTGCGCGCAAATTCAGCGGCGCCTGGAAACTCCAGAATTTGTGACGGCAACGACGCTTCGTGCAGATTCGTGCCGGCCAACTGGCGCGCGACAAGGCCCATGGAATTTTCGAGGGAAGCGCCTTCCAGATTCGCGCCTTCGAAGTTTGTCCCCACCAGGCACGCTTCGCTGAAATTCGCGCGGACCAGGCACGCGTCGCGCAGGTCCGCCAGCAGCAAGTCGGCGGATTTCAGGTTGGCGTCCTGCAGATCGGCGTAACGAAGGTTCACGCTGATCAGTTCGGTGCTTTCGAATTGACCTTTGCGAAGGTCCGCTTTGTGGCCGCTGGTCCCGCGCGAATCCAGCCATTCTTTGTGAAGCGCGAGAGACTCTTCGAGTGCCCATTCGGCGGGATCGACGCGCGGTTTTAGCACGTAGCCTTCGGCGAACGTGTCGGCGATGGAAGGCGAGTCATCGGCGTGCGCCAGCGATTCAACCGGCGTGAGAGGCTCTGCGACGGAGATCGCATTTTCGTGGTCAGCGGGAGCGATGAATGCCTCGGGCGTCAAGGCGTTGACAGGCTCAACGGCTGTCGGAACGGCGGTTGCCTCGGCCACTTTCACCACTCGCGCCACTTCCGCCACGTCCGCGACTTCTGCCACTTCCACCACTTGCGCGACGGCAGGGGGCGCTGAAGATTCGTCGGTTTCTGCAGATGGTTTTTCCGTCGTCTCGTGAGCAGTTTCGAGAATGGTTTCGACGTGCGGTTGGATGTCGGATTCGACAAGCGTGGCTTTTGCGGATTCCGTTTCGGGTACAGCGTGAACGGGTGTTTCGACGGGCGCGACCTCGGCGAGCGTTTCTGAGATCGCCGGCGAATCCAGAATGGATGAGAAATCGGGTGCGATATCGGGTGCGGCAGCCGGTTGTGCCGGCTTCTCCGCCAGAAAATTTTCGGCTAGAAATTGCCGCAGCAAAGCGTCTTCGGCCGCGGTTTCTTCCGCGGTGGCTTGGGCCGCGACAGCCTGTTCGACGAGAATTTCGTCGGGCGGCGCTTCAGCGGGAATGTTCAAAGTGGTCGTCCCGCCGGACGAGAATAAGGACCTGAATCGAAACCCCATAAATCGAACCCATCCCCCGAAAACGGCAACCCCGCGAGCGCTCAGCGGGAACAGTTCCATGATAGTTCGTCTGTGGAAGTACAAACCCGGGAGTCGCGCGAGCGTTTCTGAAATCATGCCTGTACGGCCGAGCAGCCGTCGTACAGCTGTACGACGGTAATTTCGCGCCGAGCGAGTGCAGGTCGGATGATGAACAGCGAACCGTTGACCATGGGCCGAGAGGAAACCGGGGCTGCGCGTTGCGGAATTCCGCAGTATCCTTAATAAGGATTGGAATCCGGCTGCTGCGCGGAACGGGCGCGGCGCCAAGAGAGATATCCCGGGAGGGACGTGTGGACACGAAAGCGCCGGTCGTCGCGGACGCGCAGCACCGAATCGAGTCCGACAGCATGGGGAAAATTTTAGTTCCCCATGACCGCTATTACGGCGCCCAGACCGCGCGATCGCTCATCCATTTCGACATTGGCCGAGACACGATGCCTCCCGAGCTGATCCGCGCTTTCGGAATACTCAAAAAGGCCGCCGCGCTCGTGAACCTGGACCTGGGAAAGCTGCCGCCCGAAAGGGCGAAATGGATCACCGAGGCCGCGGATGAAGTGATCGCCGGAAAGCTCGACAGCCACTTTCCGCTGCGCATCTGGCAAACCGGCAGCGGCACGCAGACCAATATGAATGCGAACGAGGTGATATCGAATCGCGCGATTGAGCTGGCCGGCGGAGTGCTCGGCAGCAAAAAGCCGGTCCATCCGAACGACGACGTGAATATGTCGCAGTCTTCGAACGATACGTTTCCCACGGCGATGCATATTGCCGCGGCGAGCAGGATGGAGCAGGCGCTGATCCCGTCGGTCGTCGCGCTGCGCGACGCACTGGCGGTGAAGGAACGCGAATTTGCGAGCGTCGTGAAAATCGGCCGCACGCATCTGATGGACGCTACTCCGCTGACCATGGGGCAGGAGATTTCCGGTTGGGTGAGTTTGCTCGACCGCGACATCGCCCGGCTGAAATTGGCGCTGCCGGGTCTGTATGATTTGGCGATTGGCGGCACCGCCGTGGGCACGGGCCTAAACGCGCACCCGGAATTTGCGGAGCGCGCCGCGAAGAAAATTGCCGAGCTGACGAGCCTGCCGTTTCGATCTCACCCGAATAAATTTGCGGCGCTCTCGGCGCACGATGAAATTGTTTTCGCCAGCGGAGCGCTGAAAACGCTGGCAGCGTCGCTGATGAAAATAGCGAACGACGTGCGTTGGCTCGCCTCCGGCCCGCGCGCGGGATTTGGCGAGCTGGTGCTGCCGGAGAACGAGCCCGGATCGTCGATCATGCCGGGGAAAGTGAACCCCACGCAGTCCGAAGCCATCACCATGGTCGCCGTGCAGGTCCTGGGCAACGACGCGGCGATCGGATTTGCCGGCTCGCAGGGAAATTTTCAGTTAAATGTTTTTAAGCCGGTGATGATTCACAATTTCCTGAACTCGGTGCGATTGCTGGCGGACGGCTGCCGCTCGTTCCGCGAGCACTGTGTGGAAGGGATGGCACTCGATCGGGAACGCATTCAAGCGAACGTGGACAACTCGCTGATGCTGGTGACGGCGCTGAGCCCGAAGATCGGCTACGACAAATCCGCCGAGATCGCGCACAAAGCGCACCACGAAGGAACCAGTCTGCGGGAAGCAGCACTGAAGCTGGGCCACTTGACGGCGGAGCAGTTTGACGATTGGGTGAAGCCGGAGAAGATGACGCATCCGTAGCATTCCGGTACGCCACGCGGGATGATGTGGTGCAAGTTCGGGAAAATCGGTGCGCCAAAATGAAGGGCGCGTTCCGAATCGCTACAAAATTATTCTTCTCAAAAAATCTTCGCTCTTAATTCAGATTTCCTTTGACACTTCCGTCAACTTTCATTAGATTCTCATCCCCCTTCAACATGTCTTGAGGTTCCCCCCTTCCTCAGGAGCAGTCCCATGCGCCTCTTACTGGCAGAGAGTGATCCGGCTCTGGCCGCATTTCTGCAACGCAGTTTCGACGTCGAGCATTACGCCGTTCAGATCACGCAACAGGGAAGCGAAGCCGAATCCCTGGCGCGGGTCGAGGAATTCGACCTGACGATTCTCGATTTGAATATCACGCACCCGGACGGACTCGAAGTTCTGCAGCACATCCGCGCTTCCCGCCACCAGTTACCCATTCTCGTGTTAAGCAATCGCAATCGCCCGGAGGACCGCGTGCAGGCGCTGGACATGGGCGCGGACGATCTGGTGATGAAGCCCTTTGCGTTTTCTGAGCTTTCGGCGCGGGTGCGAGCGCTGCTGCGGCGGGGCGGGCGCTCGCCCGAGGGTTATCTGCGCGTGGACGACCTCGAACTGAACCGCGTGGAGCACACGGTGAAGCGCGGCGGCCGGGGCATTGATTTGACTCCGAAGGAATTCGCTCTGCTGGAATATTTGATGCGACACGCCGAACAGAATGTGACGCGCGCGCAGATTATCGAGCATGTGTGGAATCTGTCGTTCGACACCATGACCAACGTCGTGGATGTGTATATCAATTATTCCACTTCGCAAGTGGACAAGCGCCGCGTCGGTCAACTCGCCAAAGCCATCCAGAGCGCTTTCCAGCAAATGGGTGCGTTTGACTCCTCGAAATCTTCAGTGCCCATTTCGTCGAACATCGTCCCGCCGTCGGGCGTCATTCCCTCGCTCCAAAACTCCCAAGCAACGCCCCGCGCGGACCGTCCCGACCTGGCGGACGTCCAGAAAAGGCTGCAAACGGCGCTCGCTGACCAAATTCAAAACGGAAACGTCGCCGTCACGCCTACAAAAGAGGGAATCATCGTCAGTTTGCGCGAGGCGGGATTATTCGACAGTGGCTCGGTGCATTTACGCCCGCAAGCTTTGCCCACGTTGCAGGAATTCGTGAACGTCGTCGGGCCGGCGCGCATGCGGATTCGAATCGAAGGCCACACCGACAATGTGCCGATTCACAGCCGCAAATTCGACTCGAATTGGGAACTCTCGACGGCTCGCGCCACTGAAATTATCAAACTGTTCATCACAAAATACGAAATCGACCCGATGCGCCTTTCAGCCTCCGGATACGGCCAATACTATCCCGTTGCGTCGAACCAGACCGGCGAGGGTCGCGCGATCAATCGCCGCGTCGATCTTGTCGTTCTGAACGCAAACGTGCCCTTGCACGAATCAGCATCGAGCGGGGAAGAGAGCAAGCCGGAATCTAACGCGGGGAACGGAACGGCTCCGCCGAACTAGAGCGCCGAAGGGAATGCCTTAGTCAGCCGCGAGCGTCATCTGCTCGGATTGTTTCGAGCGCGATGACAGTTTGCGGATACTCTCTTCGCGGCATTCGGAAAGACGGTGGAACCAGGCAAGGCCCGGAAGCTTGGCGATTGTTTCATCGATTCGCCGGGCCACTGCCTCGCCTTCGGGCCCGCGCAAAATATAGTCGAGGATCCAATTCACTTCGGCGTCCGGTTTCACGCCCCCGCCCACCGGCAGCCAAAAATGTTGAATGATGAACGATGTCAAACGCTGCGCATTTCGCTGGCGGAGCTCGATTTTCGCTTTGTTGTAGTAGAACGAAAAATGGCGCCGTTCGTCTTTCGCCAGTCGATTGAGAATTTCCGCAAGAATTGGATTGCGCGTCCGGCGCGCCAGCACTCCGTATCCCTCGAGTGTGGAAAGCTCGGAGATCGCACCGTACGTCAGATACGCGCCGTGAAAATGCCGCGAAAACTGGCAGACCATCGACGCGCCCATATCTTTTAACCATTCGGTGAACGACGTCCCTTTCTGCACTTCGGCCAGTCGATTCGAACCGAACTCGACGCCGACCGCGGCGAGAAATTGACCGATGGTGCGGCCATGGAAAAATTCCTCGTACGCCCAGCAGCTCAGGAATGCGGTTGTGTCCGGATCTTCAATCGCGCAGGTGGAAAGAATGCTGCGCAGATACACGACGGTGTGCGACTCGATATCCATCATGTACGTCAGGCAGTGGATTTCGTCGTCCGTCAAAGGATAGTTCGAGGCCTGCGACAGATCGATATCGCTGATATCCACCTTCTTCGAATTCCGGAGGTAACGCTCCAGATCGAACGCCCCGACCATCTTCGTATCCATGGGCTCCCCCTTCCCCATCCATATCGTCCATTCAGAGTACGCCGTGAGTTTCAAATCGGATTGAGCGTACTTGGAAGCGCGCCGCGAATATGGCAACGCCTTTTACGGCGCTCGCAACGGAAGCACGGGATTTCTTCAGCGATGTAGTCGGACGAACGGACGTCTAGTTTTGCGTGGGAGAGGAACCATCGACGGCGGTTGGGGCTGCTGGAGGCGCGGCGTCGTGGAGAGCGGGCGCCGATCGTTTTGCGGCAACTTCTTTCACCACTTTTGCTGCCAGGCCCTTGCTGATCGAACAGGCCGTGTCATTGATCCGGCATTGAGCCAGCGTGAGGCCGCAGCCGCAACTGCACGATTCCGTATTCATCCGCCGTAGTGCGGCGGTTTTCTGATCCGGCGAAAGGCCGGTGAAATCCACGTCCGGAAGCTCGGTGGCTCGCGACGCATTCTTCAGAAAGATCTGCCCGGTGTCTTCAAACGTTTCGATCGTCGCGTCCACAGGCAGCCCCAGGAGCGCGCGAACTTCGCTTTCGTACACATTGCTCGGATACAAACCGATGTGCTTTTGCATCACCTTGCCGTCCTGGCTCACGACGAACGTTGTGGGAAGCGCGGGAACGCCGCCGTATTCGGAAATGATTTCGCGGCTGGCCATCACCACCGGATAGTTCATCCGCATTTCTTTTGCGAATTTGCGGACCTCGGCTGGGTCGTCATCGTCCATCGAAACGCCCACAATCATCAGCCGGTCTTTATAAATATTTTTCAGCTGCACGAGCATGGGAATTTCGGCGCGGCAGGGCGGACACCACGTGGCCCAGAAATTTACCAGCACGACTTTGCCTTTCCACTCGGCGGTGGAAACGGGCTGGCCGTCGATATCGTTGACGAGAAACGGCGGCAGGTCCTGAGGATTGCTGGCGAATCGGATGATTCGAGATTCGTCGCCCGTCGTCGCATGTGCGCTCGCGATTTTCGGTTGGTTCGCGAGCGAATGGGGCTTTCCGGAGCGCCCGGCGGCGAGTCCGATGGCAATGCCGGAAAGCACGATCAGCAATGCCAGTCCGGCGATCAAAGAATTTTTCACGATGCGGGTACGTCCCCAAACGTATTATGCGCGACTGCACGCCGCGTAACAAGGCGCGAGCGGGACACGGGTTGCAAATGGCGCTTGGGGAGTTGGGCGTTCCAGCGAGAGACGAACGTCCGAAACCGAATCGGGACGTCCAGTTCTATTTCGGTGTTCGAACGCACACGCGGGAACGCTTGCCGAAAGCTAAAGTGTTGAAAACAGGGCCAAAGCGTTTTATGGACGAAGTCCACCTTTGGGTCATTGTCTTGCATTACGTCTGGCGTGGGTCGCGTTCCAACGATCCGCATCGGCTGCCAAACGGGGAGGAAGGGGCCTGTTTGGCGGAAGGTTTGGGTCGTTCCCACCTGCCTCTGAGAGGGAAGCTAGGATGGATGACCCCATGGTCCGGCCACGCCTAGGTCGGGCCAACGGAACGCGGCCTTTGGGGGCTCTTGATCCCAAGCAAGAGCCCCTTCCTTACTTTCCATCTTTCTGCAGCGGTTCCGCAAAAAAAGATAGCGCCCACATTCGATTCCGGTTCCATCTCCGTCCCTATTTCCTCGTTGTATCGTTTCGGCATGGATTTGTGATAGCTTCCCGCCCATGACACCCTCACTTGCACTGGCTCTGGCATTTGCGATCGGCGTCGTCGCCGGGCTGCGCGCCATGACGGCTCCCGCCGTCGTCTGCATCGCGGCCTACCTTCAGTGGATCAACTTGACCAACACACACTTCGCTTGGATGGGTTCGATCATGACCGTGGCGATTTTCACGCTCGCTGCGCTAGGCGAACTGGTTAATGACAAACTGCCAAAGACCGGACCTCGGACCGCGATTCCATCGGTTGTGGTGCGTTGCATTATGGGCGCGCTTGCGGGGGCCGTAGTAGGGATCTGCGGCCGAGCCTCGCTCGGGGTAGGTGCCGTTCTCGGAATTATCGGAGCGCTGGCCGGTACGTTCGGCGGGTACCAACTGCGACATCAGATCGTCGGGGGACTGAAGATCAAGGATCTTCCCGTGGCGATCGTCGAAGACATTATTGCGGTGGGCGGCGGTCTGCTAATTGTTTCCCGGTTCTAGGCGGCGCAACACCGGTATCCGGGCGCTGCGCAGCACATTTTCGACCACGGATTCGCGAAGGCGCGACGCATCGTAGTCGATATGCAGGTGGTTCGCCTTTTCGTCCACCCGAAAGCGGTGAATTCCGTAAGTGTTCGAAAAGGCGCCGAGCGCGCGGAACTGTTCGGGTTTCAGCTTTTCCTGTAATTCGTACGAGACGGTCATTTGCGTCATGCGCGAATTATAGCAGAGCTTGGAGGCGGAGTTTAGCGGCTACAGCTTCACATGCCGCAAGCGCAGCGCATTTGTAATCACCGAGACCGAGCTGAACGTCATTGCCGCGCTCGCGAAAATCGGACTCAGCAGCAATCCGAATACCGGATACAAAATTCCCGCAGCGATCGGCACTCCGAGCGCGTTGTAAACAAAGGCAAAGAACAGATTTTGCCGAATGTTGCGCATCGTCGCCTTACTGAGCGTTCGGGCGCGTGCGATGCCGCCCAGATCGCCCTTCAATAAAGTGATGCCGGCGCTCTCGATCGCTACGTCTGTGCCGGTGCCCATTGCGATTCCCACGTTCGCCTGTGCCAGCGCCGGCGCATCGTTCACTCCGTCGCCAGCCATGGCAACCACGCGGCCCTCGGACTGTAACCGCTGGATGACCGCGGCCTTTTGATTCGGCAAAACTTCCGCCTCCACTTCATCGATGCCCAGGTTGCCTGCGATGGCCTGCGCGGTGGCGCGGCTGTCGCCGGTGAGCATCACAATTCGGATTTTGTCTTTCTTCAACTGCGCAATGGCGTTCGCCGTCGAATTCTTCACCGGGTCGGCGACGCCGATGAATCCGATCGCTCGATGGTTGAGCGCGGTGAAGATCGCCGTCTGACCCTCGGCTTCCGCCTTCGCGGCCGCCGCTTCGAGGGACTCAATCGGAATCTGCGATTCGGCAAACAGCTTTCGATTGCCGAGCAGAGCCGGGGTATTTTCGACGACGCCCGAAATGCCCTTGCCGGTGATCGAATGGAAATTCAAAATTTGTGATGGCTCGATCCTCCGTTCTTTCGCGGCGGCAAGAATCGCGGCAGCCAGGGGGTGCTCACTCGCATTCTCAAGGCTTGCCGCCGCGCGCAGAACTTGATCCTCGGAAGCGGCATTCGTAACCACAATCGATATAACCTTCGGTCGTCCTTCGGTGAGTGTTCCGGTCTTGTCCACGACGACGGTATCGACCTTCTCGAGCAGCTCGAGCGCTTCCGCGTTCTTCACCAGAATTCCCGCAAGCGCGCCGCGACCTGTGCCCACCATAATCGCCATCGGAGTGGCCAAGCCCAGAGCGCACGGGCAGGCGATGATCAGAACTGCGACGGCATTCAGAAGCGCATGAGCCATGCGCGGTTGCGGACCGGCGAGCGCCCAAATCACGAAGGCAATCACCGCGATCAGCACAACTACCGGCACGAAGTATCCAGCCACGCGGTCGGCGAGCTTTTGCACCGGTGCGCGGCTGCGCTGTGCCTCACTCACCATTCGGACGATTTGCGCGAGCGTTGTTTGGCTGCCGACTCGTTCGGCGCGCATCACCAGTGTTCCCGTGCCGTTGATCGTCGCGCCGGTCACTTTGCTACCCGCGATTTTCTCGACGGGAATGGGCTCGCCCGACATCAACGATTCGTCCACCGAGCTTTCGCCGTCCGTCACCGTGCCATCGACGGGAATTTTTTCGCCCGGACGAACCCGTAAAACGTCTCCCGCGTTCACTTGATCCAGCGGCACATCGATTTCCGTTCCGTCTGTGCGAATCAGCCGCGCCGATTTCGGTGACAGCTGTAACAGCGAACGAATCGCCGTGGATGTCTGGCTTCGCGCGCGCAGCTCCAGAACCTGGCCCAGCAATACGAGTGTCGTGATGGCCGCGGCGGCCTCGAAATACACGGGGACTTCGCCGTTCATCGTGCGGAAGGTCGCGGGGAAAAGTTTCGGAAACAGCACGGCGGCGACGCTGTAGGCGTACGCCGTGCCGGTGCCGAGCGCAATCAGCGTAAACATGTTCAGATGACGATTTACCAGCGAAGCCCAGCCGCGCTGAAAAAACGGCAAGGCGCCCCACCACACCACGGGAGTCGCCAACGCAAACTGAAGCCATGGCCCAAGGCCGGGCGATAGGAAATTCGCAACGGGATGCCCGGGCAACATATCCGCCATCCCCCACGCAACCAGCGGAACCGTTAGCACCGCGCAGACCCAAAATCGCCGCGTCATACCAGCGAGTTCAGGATTATCGGCTTCGTTCGCCGTGGCGGTTCGCGGTTCCAGCGCCATCCCGCAAATCGGGCAGGCGCCGGGTTCGCTGCGCACGATTTCCGGATGCATCGGGCAGACGTATTCGATTTTCGTCGGCGAAGTCGGCAGCGCTGCTTCGAGCGCCATGCCGCATTTGGGACAAGCGCCGGCATGATCCGCGAGAATCTCCGGATCCATCGGGCAGATGTATTTGTTGGAAGTGGCGCCGGTAGCGATGCCGGGGCGAGCGTTCGACGAAACCTCGCCGCCCAATTTAACGAGCGGGAAGGTCGCCGTCATCGGAGCAGGAACTGCGGCGTTCAAATACTTTTCGGGATCGAGGCGGAATTTGTCCCCGCATCCCTTCGAGCAGAAAAAATAGTTCTTCGAACGATGTTCAACCTGAGAGGCGGCGCGGAGCGGTTCGACTAGCATTCCACAAACAGGATCGCGTTCCATTGGATCTTTGGATGCTCCCGCGTACCGGTTTCGATTCACACCGCTTCGCCAAATCGCAAGCGTCCGTAAGAATGCCACCGCACGGAACATTTCCAAAGCGCTTCGCGTATAGCAACACATAGGCGGAAGACCGTGCGTTTGCCGGCGGCCGGTTTGATGAATGGGTTGCGAGGTGAGCCGATGAGCGGCGATGGAATCGTGAATGGTAACAGCAGGAGGCGCAAAAAACGCTGGTTTGTGGTTGCCGGACTCGCCGTCGCCTTGCTCGCCGTCGTGGTGGTCGCCACAGCCGCGCTGCGCCCCAACCACGCCATTGACCCGGACAAACTAAGTGCAACCACGAAGGGCGATATCGCCCGGTCGGTCGTCGCCACCGGCAAGGTCGAGCCGCTTACCAAAGTGGAAGTGAAATCCAAAGCCAGCGGAATCGTGCAGAAATTGCTGGTGGATGCAGGGGACCGAGTAAAAGCCGGGCAGGTTCTGGCCGAACTCGACAAGGAGCAGCTCCAGTCCAACGTCGCCGAATCGCAGGCCAATCTCGAAGCGGCGCAGGCCGCCCAACTGGCCGCCGAAGCCGCCTACCAAAAAGATCTCGTCGATGCGGAAGGCCCGGACGTTCCCTTCCTACAGAAAGATATGGAACGCGCGCACGATCTTTTCAAGCAAGGCTTGATCGCGCAAAACGTAATGCAGGATGCCGAGAAAAATTATCAGATGGCGCTGAACAAGCAGACCTCCGCGGGGCGAAGCGCGCAGATGAGCAAAGCGCAGGTAGCGAAAGCCAAGGCGCAGGTGGCGCAGGCAAGGGCCTCGCTCGAAAATGCCAATGAAAATCTGAAGTATTCGACGATTACCAGCCCGATGGACGGCGTGGTTCTGTCGCGCGATGTGGAAGTCGGCGACGCAGTCAGCTCGATTCTCGTGCTCGGATCGCAGGCCACGCTGGTGATGACACTTGGAGATATCAGTGAAGTCTATGTGAAGGGCAAGGTGGACGAAGCGGATATCGGGAAAGTGTATCTAGGGCAGCCCGCGCATATCGTCGTTGAATCGTTCAAAGACAAAACCTTCCAGGGCAAGGTCACCAAGATCGCGCCGCTCGGCGTTGAGAAAGACAACGTCACGACTTTCGAAGTCCGCGTCTCCATCGCGAATCCCGGCGGTGAGCTTCGCGCCAACATGAGCGCCAACGCTGAAATCATCCTCGAAGAAAAGAAAAACGTGCTGCTGATTCCCGAAGGCGCCGTCATTTTCGACAAGGACAAAAGCTCGTTCGTCGAGATTCCCGACGCAAAAGCGGACGACGGCCGAAAGAAACTCGCCGTAAAGCTCGGCATATCGAACGGGGTGAAGGCCGAAGTTCTTTCCGGCCTGAACGACGGCCAAAAAGTAATTCTGCAGTAGCAGGACGCACCGCGGCGGGGACCGGCCAATGAATTTCGGCGACTTATTGAAGGATACGCTTCGCACTCTCTGGGCCCACAAGCTGCGCACGTTCCTCACCATGTTCGGCATCGCCTGGGGAATTATTTCCATCACCCTGATGGTCGCGGCCGCACAGGGTTTGAGCGTCGGCCTGCAGCGCAACAGCGAATCCTTCGGCAAAGACATCATGATTTTCTTTGCGGGGCGCACCAGCCTGCAGGCCGGAGGAATGCGCGCGGGCAGGGAAGTTCATTGGCTCGACGACGACTATCCAAAAGTCCTTGCCCAATCGCCCTCCTGTAAATACGTACTACCGGAAGTCGGTAACGAAGTGGAAGAGCGCAGCCGCTACAACAGCGGAAAGCTCAGCGTAGTTGGCTCGCTGCCGCCATTTGCTTTGCAACGAAGCATTCCGGTCGCGGAAGGCAGATTTTACAGCGATGAAGACGTTGCCAACGTGAACCGCGTTGCGTTCCTTGGCTCGGACGCCAAGAAGCAACTCTTCGCCAGCCGGGAAGCCATCGGCGAGACGCTGTGGCTGGGTGGGATCCCGTACACCGTCGTCGGCGTGATGCTCGCCAAAAATCAAAACTCAAGCTACGACGGGCAGGACATCCGCAAGATTTTCATTCCCTACAGCGCCATGATTCGCGATTTTCCAAATCGCCCGCCCGCGCCGCCGCACACCATTGACCGGCTCATCGTCGTCCCAAAGTCGCTTGCAGAACACGAATCCTGCGAGCACCAGGTGCGCGTGGCGCTTGCGCTGATGCACCATTTTGATTCCAACGACAAGGAAGCCGCCGGCCTGTGGGACACAATCAAGGACGCGCAAGCGAATCGGATGATCGTCGAAGGGATGATGTATTTCATGGGCGCGATCGGAATCGTCACGTTGTTTCTGGGCGGCCTGGGCGTGATGAACGTGATGCTCGTCGCGGTGCGCGAACGCACCCGCGAAATCGGCGTCCGAAAAGCGCTGGGTGCCACCAAGAGGGCCATCCTCGGACAATTTTTCGTGGAGACGCTGATCATCGCGTTTTTAAGCGGCGGAACCGGAATGCTGATCGGTTATGGATTCTGTGCGCTTGTTGATTTGTTTCCGATGCCGCAGGTGTTCGCCGGTCTTTTGCCCACGTGGGAATCGGGAGTTTTATCGTTTGTGCTGTTGGGCCTGATCGCCGTGCTGTCGGCCCTCTATCCGGCGCAGCGGGCTGCGGCGGTCGATCCCATCGAAGCGTTGCGGTTTGAGGCGGGAGGCTAGCTCGTGTTCTCCGAAATCCTCAAACAATCCTGGTCCTCGCTGCGGCGTCAGCCGGTTCGCACCGGACTGACGATGGCCGGAATCGTGTGGGGAATCGTTGCAGTCACCTTGCTGCTCGCCTACGGCTCGGAATTTCGCCGCGTGCTGATGCTGACGTTCGACGCCTTCGGCCACGACGTGACAATCTGCTGGCCCGGAACCACCAGCGAGCAAGCCGGAGGCGAACGCGCCGGGAAGGTGGTGAAACTCGAGAAAGAGGACATCGAGGCGATTCGCGCCGGCGCCACGCTCGTGAAGCAGGTCTGCCCCGAAACCGTGAAATTCACCGCAATCTCGCACGCCGACAACCTGGTGGATACCGCCATTCGCGGCGTTTGCGTCGCGTACGGCGAAATGCGCATCGAAGTCGCAAGCGACGGCCGGTGGCTGGACGCGGAAGATGAAACCAATCGGCGTCGGGTGGTGTTCCTCGGCGCGCTGCTGCGCAAGAAATTATTTCAAGGGCTGCCGGCCGTGGGCGAGACCGTGCGCATTTCCGGCGAAGCATTCACCGTGGTCGGCACCATGGATCGAAAATTTGCCGACAGCGGCTACTTTACCAACGACGACGAATCCGCATGGATTCCGTATTCCACGGCCGGCGATATGTGGGACGCCAAGTCAGCCCGCGTTTTGGTGATCACCCCGGTCGCTCCCGGATTCGAAGCGCGCGCGAATCAGCAGGTGCTCTCGATTCTGGCGGATCGCCAGCACTTTTCGCCAACCGACAAGCGAGCGTTGCTGATGGACAGCATGTCTGAATTCCGCCCGGTGATGGAGGGAATTTCCTACGGTCTGGAATTTCTGCTGCTCTTTGTCGGCCTGCTGACGCTCGGCATTGGCGGCGTGGGCGTAATGAATATCATGCTCGTCACCGTCAACGAACGAATCCGCGAGATTGGGCTGCGCCGCGCGCTCGGTGCCAGGCGGCGCCACATCCGCCAGCAATTTCTCGCCGAAGCTCTGGTGCTGACGCTTTCCGCCGGCCTTGTCGGCGTAATCGTTTCGCTCGGCATTGGCGCGCTGATCGGAACCCTTCCGTTTCTCGGGCCCGCCTACGAGGATGCCTCCGGGAAGGTGGACATCCACATGCAGATTTCCTGGCAGATCCTGCTCGCTTCCGTGGGAGTGTTGGTGCTGGTTGGAGTGCTTAGCGGACTAGTGCCGGCGCTGCGTGCTTCACGCCTCGATCCGGTGGACGCGTTGCGATACGAATAACCGCCCGCGTTATTTTTGCTTCAAAACGGCCTCAAGCGATTCCATCATTTGCGGGCTCGTCCAATCCTGCGCGCCGATAATCTTGCGAACGAATTTTCCGTCGCGATCAATCACATAGGTGTCGGGATACATCTTCGTTCCGAACTGGAGCGGAATCTGCTTCGTCGTATCGCGGTAGTTTGGATAGCTCAGCCCATTCGCCTTCAGAAAGGCCTCGTAAGCGTCGGGATCATCGTCCACGCTCACGCCCAGCACGGTGCCGCCGAGTGCCGCGATCCGCTGCTGCAACGCATTCAGCGAGGCCGCCTCCTCCACGCACGGCGGGCACCACGTGGCCCAGAAGTTGACGAGTACAACTTTCCCGCGAAGGTCCGAAAGGTGGGCCGGTTTACCGTTCAGCGTGAGCGCAAAGTCAGGAGCGGTCTTCCCCCGCAGGCTCGCTTCGCCTTGCCGGTAATCGGGTGCCGCGAATAAATAGAGCAGGCCCGCGATGAATGCCAGAACCAGGCCCGTAACTAGATTGCGTTTCAATCCGATGTCCAAGCGCCTTATAATACCGTAATCCGCAGAAGGAATACGACCAGCCACCCGTGCCATCGCGGCCGAGTTCCTCTAAAAGGCGCGGCTCAACTTCGACCCTATGGTATCGGCAATCATCCCGGCGCGGAATGAAGAGGCATCGATTGCGCGCGCCGTGGAATCGGTAGCGGCCCAACCGGAAAGCGGCGAAGTGATCGTCGTGAACGACCAATCCACCGATCGCACGGAAGCGATCCTGGCGGGTTTGGCCCTGAGTATCCCCAAACTTCGTGTGCTTTCCACGGCCGCCTTGCCCGACGGTTGGGTCGGCAAGAATTTCGCCGTTGCGACGGGAGCGGCTGCGGCGAAAGGGGAATGGCTGCTCTTCACCGACGCCGACACGTATCATCACGCCGGTTCGATGCGCCGTGCGCTGGCCGACGCGGTCGATCACGATTCGGTGATGGTTTCCTACTCGCCCGAGCAGGAAATGGATTCGTTCTACGAGCGCGCGCTGATTCCGTTTGTTTACACGCGCCTGTCGTCTCGCTTTTCATTTTCGCGCGTGAACGATCCGGAAACCTCCGACGCAGCAGCGAACGGCCAGTTCCTGCTGATTCTCCGCGACGTGTACGAAAAGACCGGCGGCCACGCCGCGATTCACGGTGAAATTCTCGAGGATGTTGCGCTGGCGCGCCGCGTGAAGAAGGCCGGCTACTCGATTTACTTCACCGCGCCTCTCGGAACCGTGCGCACTCGCATGTACCGGAGTTTCGGAGCCATGTGGCAGGGCTGGACGAAGAATCTGTACCCGTTGATGGGCGGCACTCCCGCGGCCATCCTCCGTGAATTGAGCGAAGTATTTCCGTGGGCCGAGATCCTTTTGGCGATTCTGTACGTTAGCGTAATGAATAGGTCTAGCTCGGCGAGATGGTTCCTGGCCGGCGCATATTTTGCCGTTGCGTTGGCGCTCCGGTTGGTCCGCTACGGGGCGAGCCTTTACCGGAATCTCTACCCGGTTTCTTACATCAGATATTACGTTCCCGGTCTGTGCCTTTACGCCGCCGCTCTGGTCGTTTCCTGGTGGAAAAACACGCGAGGAACCGTGGTCTGGAAGGGCCGGACGTACGCAACGAGCGCGCAGAACACGCCGTCGTCGTACGCCAAACCATAAGGACGAAATGGTACGCATTACTCGCAAAGTCGAATTTTCAGCGTCGCACATTTACCACAACCCCGCTTTCTCTGCGGATGAGAACAAGCGCGTTTTCGGGAAGTGCAACAATCCGCATGGCCACGGCCACAATTACAAGCTCGAAGTGACCGTCGCCGGCGAACCCGATCCGCAGACGGGAATGGTTCTCGACCTGAAAGAATTGAAAGATATCTTGCAGAAGGAAGTAGTCGATCGCATGGACCACCGGCACCTCAATTACGAGGTGCCCGAACTTTCCGGGAAAATTCCCACATGCGAAAACGTCGCGTCACTGATTTGGACGCTGCTCGAACCGCGCATCACCAGGGGGCATCTGGACCGGGTCCGGCTGTATGAGTCGGATGATTTATATGCCGACGTCACCGCGGACGCGCCGGTTGCCGAAGCAAAAGGGAATCGTTCGTGAAGATCTCGCTCACACGGCGCTACCAATTTGCGGCGGCGCATCGCTTGCACGCGCCCGCCCTCAGCGACGAAGAGAATCGCCGAATCTACGGCAAATGCAATAACCCGCACGGCCACGGGCACAACTACGCCGTCTCCGTCACGGTTACGGGCCCGGTCGATCCGGCGACGGGGATGATTGCCAATCTCGGCGACCTCGATCCCTTCGTGAATCGCGAGGTTGTGGAAGCGTTCGACCACAAAAACCTGAACGAAGAGGTTCCGGTGTTCCGCGCCGTCGTGCCGACCACCGAAAATCTATGCCGGGAAGTTTTTCGCCGGCTGCAAGGGTTTCCCGCGGCGCACCTGGAGCGGGTGCGCATCGACGAAACCAGCAAAAACAGCTTTGAAGTGACCAGCGACCGGAACGGTTCCGAGTCGCGATAGGAGCAACGCCACCATGGAAGAAACTGCAATCATTGCAACGCCCGAAACGGCGCGCGTGGAAAAAATCGCCGGACTCGTCCACCAAATCCTCATCGAACTCGGCGAAGATCCCAACCGGGAAGGCCTGCAGAAAACGCCCGAACGATTCGCCAAGGCGCTGCGTTTCCTGACGAGCGGTTATGACCAGTCGCCGGAAAAATTGCTCAACGGCGCGATGTTCAGCGTCTGCTACGACGAGATGGTCGTGGTGCGAGACATCGAGCTGTACAGCCTGTGCGAGCACCACATGTTGCCGTTTTTTGGAGTTTGCCACGTGGCGTACATCCCCACGAAAAAAGTGGTGGGATTGAGCAAGATCGCGCGCCTGGTGAATATGTTCGCGCGCCGCCTGCAGATCCAGGAGCGCCTTACCAGCCAGATTGCCGGTGCGATCGAGGAAGAGCTGAATCCGGCCGGCGTTGGCGTGATCATCGAAGCGCGCCATCTCTGCATGGTGATGCGCGGGGTGGAAAAGCAGAATTCGACAACCACCACGAGCGCCATGCTGGGCGATTTCCGTGAACACGTGCAGACCCGCGACGAATTTCTGTCGCTGATTCGCACCAAAAAACCCTGATCCCGCCGCTGCCGCAGGGCTTCGCGCGCAAATGGAACCGCCAAAACTCCGCTTGGTCCCCCGTCAACCTGTGTGATAATCTTTTCAGGTCGAAGAAGAGATAAAAGCGTAGAGAAGGCCCGGCGTTTCATTCTGAGGAGGGGTTGCGTTGAGCGAAGCCAAGGCAGGAATGATCGAGCAGTTCCGAGTGCATGCAAAGGATACAGGTTCCCCGGAAGTGCAGATCGCACTGTTGAGCGAGCGCATCAGCTACCTCACGAACCACCTCAAGTCCCACGCGAAAGACCACGCCTCACGCCGCGGGTTGATCATGATGGTCAACAAGCGTCGCCGTCTGCTGGACTATTTGAATCGCCGAGATCCGGATCGTTATCGCGGGATTGTGGAACGACTCAGTTTGCGCAAGTAGCCCAGGTTTCCTGACTACTGTAATTTCCGGCCGCAAGTTCATCTTCCGCACAATTCAGTGATTGCAGACGACGAGCGGCCGGCGGGATTCGGCGGCTTAGAGTCGTCTATTGTCGCGCGCTCCGCAGCTTTTTCCCTTTCGCATATCTTTCCTTCGAGGAATTTCCCGAGAGTTGACTCTCGCATCTGAACGATCGTGCCCGTCGATACGGGACAAAAGGAAGTGAAGGTATGTTTGAACAAGTAAGTTTGGAAGTGGGCGGACGAACGCTGACGCTGGAAACCGGAAAGATGGCCCGCCAGGCGCATGGCGCCGTAGTGGCGCGGTATGGCGACACCGTGGTTCTATCCACGGCCTGCATGGATAGCAAAGCCGCCGAAAAAGACTTTATTCCCCTCACCGTGGATTATCGCGAGGCGACGTACTCCGCCGGAAAGATTCCCGGAGGCTTTTTCAAGCGCGAAGGGCGCCCGTCGGAAAAAGAAGTGCTGACCTCGCGCCTCACCGACCGCCCGCTGCGCCCGCTGTTCCCCGAAGGCTGGTCCAACGAAACGCAGATCGTCTCGATGGTGCTTTCCGCCGATAGCGACAATGACCCGGACGTGATCGCCGTCACCGCCGCCTCCGCGGCGCTGTTCATCTCCAAGATTCCGTTCGTCACGCCGATCGCCTGCGTCCGCATCGGCCAGGTCGAGGGCAAGCTGGTCGTCAATCCGTCGTACACAGCGCAGAAGACCAGCGCGTTGAATTTGATCGTTGCCGGCTCGGACGAAGCCATCGTCATGGTCGAGTCGGGAGCTCTCGAAGTCACCGAAGACGCCATGGCCGAAGCGCTTGAATTCGCCCATGCCGAGATTCGCAGGATTGTAGCGGCGATTCGTCAGTTGCACGACAAAGTGAAGCCGGTGAAGGTCGTCGTCACGCCGCCCGCCTTCGACGAAGCGATCTACAAGGATTTGCAGGCGAAATACGGCGACAAGCTGCGCGATGCCGTGGACACCGCGAAACACTCCAAAATCGACAGCTACGCGCTGATCGACGCGATCAAGGCGGAAATCTCTGCCGCGGTTCCCGCCGAAGATCTCGAAAAGAAGAAGCTCACCTCGCGCGCGTTTGCCCGCTTGCGGGAACGCATCTTCCGCGACGATATGTTGATTCGCCGCCGCCGTCCTGATGGCCGCGCTTTCGATCAGGTCCGCCAGATCACTTGCGAGACGGGCGTGCTTCCCCGCACGCACGGTTCGGCGCTCTTCACCCGCGGCGAGACCCAATCGCTCTCGACCTGCACGCTGGGCACGAAGGAAGACATGCAGCGGCTCGATTTGCTCTTCGAGCGCGACATCTACAAGAAATTCATGCTGCATTACAACTTCCCGCCGTTCTCGGTGGGCGAAGTGAAGTTCCTGCGCGGTCCGGGCCGTCGTGAAATCGGCCACGGAGCGCTCGCAGAACGCGCTCTTGCCAATTTGCTGCCGTCCGATGCGGAATTCCCCTACGCCATCCGTTGCGTCTCGGACATTCTCGAATCGAACGGTTCCTCATCCA
The DNA here is from genome assembly GCA_963785585.1 of uncultured Acidobacteriota bacterium. Classification (GTDB taxonomy): domain Bacteria; phylum Acidobacteriota; class Terriglobia; order Acidiferrales; family UBA7541; genus Palsa-295. The sequence goes on along the minus strand of CAWAVW010000004.1, from coordinate 2,054,681 downwards.
TGGCCACGGTTTGCGGCGGCTCGCTCGCATTGATGGACGCGGGCGTTCCGATGAAGGCTGCTTGCGCGGGTATCGCCATGGGCCTGGTGGTCGAGGACGACAAGTACGCAATCCTCACCGACATCGCCGGCGCCGAAGATCACTACGGCGACATGGACTTCAAAGTGGCCGGCACGCGGCAGGGAATCACCGCGCTCCAGATGGACATTAAAGTTTCCGGGGTGAGCATTTCGATGATGCGCGAAGCCCTCGCGCAGGCAAAGAAGGCGCGCCTGGAAATTTTGGACATCATGGACAAAACCCTCACCGCGGCGCGTCCGGAAATTTCGCATTACGCTCCGCACCTTTTCATGCTCAATATCCCCACGGACAAGATTCGCGACCTGATCGGACCGGGCGGCAAGAAGATTCGCTCGATCGTCGAAGCTACCGGCGTGAAGATCGACGTGATGGACGACGGCAAGGTGCACGTCTTCGCTTCCAGCGGAAAATCCGCGGAAGAAGCGCTGAAGATGATTCGCGACGTGACCGCCACCGCCGAGATCGGCAAGACCTACCTCGGCACGGTCGTCCGCATTGCGGAGTTTGGCGCCTTCGTCGAAATTTTCCCCGGCACCGATGGATTGCTGCACATCAGCGAAATCGCCGAAGCGCGCATCAAGGCCGTTCGCGACGAGCTGAAGGAAGGCGATCAGATTCTCGTAAAGGTGTTGGCCATCGAAGGCAACAAGATCCGCCTGAGCCGCAAAGCCGTGCTGCGCGATAAGCAGCAGGCCGCAGCCGCGGGCGGTGCCTCGTCCGAGCATTCGGGTCAATAGGTCGGGCCAAAACGGCGTCATGCAAAACAAAAAGGGAGGCGAGCAATCGCCTCCCTTTTTTTGTTTTGCCGCCGTGATTCGGCCAGGCGCGTTTAATCCGTGTCGTGGCTGGTCAGACGCTCGATATCGGCGCCCACGGAGCGCAGCTTGTCTTCAATGCGTTCGTAGCCGCGATCGATGTGGTACACGCGGTCGATCATTGTGGTGTTATCTGCCACAAGTGCCGCGAGCACCAGTCCCGCGCTTGCGCGCAGATCCGAAGCCGTTACCGGAGCGCCGCTGAGCCGAGTCGGCCCGGTGACGATCGCGGTATTCCCATCGATTTCGATGTTGGCGCCCATGCGCATCATTTCGCTCGCGTGCATGAAGCGGTTCTCGAAGATCGTCTCACGGACGTGGGAAACGCCGGTGGCCTGCGTCGCCAGCGCCATGAACTGCGCCTGCATGTCTGTGGCAAAGCCCGGATATTCCTCGGTGGTCACGTCCTGGGCGACCAGCTTTTTCGCCGCGCGAACGCGTACGTTGCCGTTGCCTTCGCATTTGATTTCCACGCCGCACGCGCGCATTTTCTCGATCACCGCGGCAAGGTGTTTCGGCTCGCACGAGGTGAGCAGCAATTCGCCGCCCGTCATCGCGCCCGCCACCAGGAATGTGCCCGCCTCGATGCGGTCCGGAATGATTGCGTGCGTCGCGCCGTGCAGCCGCTCGACGCCTTGAATCTTCAGGGTGGAGGTGCCCAGGCCTTCGATCTTCGCGCCCATTTTGATCAGCAGCTCGGCAAGGTCGGTCACTTCCGGTTCCATGGCCGAATTTTCCAAAATCGTTTCGCCCTCGGCGAGTACAGCGGCAGTCAAAATATTTTCCGTGCCGGTCACCGTGATTTTCGGAAATCGAAATGTTGTACCGCGCAGCCGCTTGGCTCGCGCCTCTACGTAGCCGTGATCGACGGTCGTCTCCGCGCCGAGCGCTTCGAGTGCTTGAATGTGCAGATCGACGGGCCGGGCTCCGATGGCGCATCCGCCGGGAAGCGAAACGCGTGCATGACCAAACCTTGCTACCAAGGGGCCAAGCGTCAAAACCGAAGCCCGCATCGTTTTCACCAGCTCGTACGGAGCTTCCTGCATCGACACGTTTTCCGCCTGAATGGTAAACTCGCTCGGCGGCAAGTCCGGACTTTCCACCCGGCAGCGCATGTGCGCCAGAAGCTTGGCCATGGTGATGATGTCGCGGACGCGCGGAATATTTTGCAGCGTTACCGGCTCGGCCGTCAGCAGCGCCGCCGCCATTGCCGGCAAAGCCGCATTTTTCGCGCCGCTGATCTGCACGGTGCCTTGCAGCTTCTTTCCGCCGTGAATTCTGAACTTGTCCATGTTATTTGCCCCGTTTCCCCGTACTCCGACTGCTGCGTGCCGTTCGTAAGGCGTGTTCGTGCGCCGCGATTGCCACGCGCGCGTTGCCGTGCGACTTACCCAATAATTTCCGCGCCGCCTTCGCATCGGAACCCGTTTTCAGCATCACAATCGCCGCCGGCAGATCGTGTCGGGTCTTCCGCAGAGCGTGTTCCGCAGTGGACGCATCCACTCCTGCCGCATCCTCCACAATTCGCGTCGCTCGCTTCGTTAACTTCTGATTTGTCAGCGTCAAGTAAATCATCCAGTTCTCATAAACGCGTCCCAAACGCACCATCGCCGTCGTAGATAGCAGGTTTAGGACCATTTTCTGCGAGGTGCCCGCCTTCATCCGCGTAGAACCCGTGATCGCTTCCTGCCCGGTATTCGGAGTGATCGCCATATCCGCGCGCTTGGCCAGAGGGGAATTCCTATTCGACGTGATTCCCACCGTTGCCGCGCCCATCTGCTTTGCCGCCCCGAGAGCGCCGAGTACGTACGGTGCCGCGCCACTTGCCGAAATACCCACGACCACGTCGCCCTTCTTCACCCCGGCTCTCCGCAGGTCGCGCGCGCCATTCGAAACGGAATCCTCCGCTCCTTCAATCGCGCGGCGCAGAGCCCTCGTGCCGCCGGCGATCAGCGCCTGCACCAACTTTGGAGACGTACCAAACGTCGGTGGGACTTCCGCGGCATCCAGCACCGCCAGCCGTCCGCTGGTTCCCGCGCCGACGTAGAAAAGCCGCCCGCCGCTGCGCAGCGAATCCACAATCGCATCTACGGCGCGCGCGATCGCGGGCAATTCGCGCCGCACCGCCAGCGCCACGGTCGCGTCTTCGCGGTTCAGCGTCCGCAAAATTTCGAGCGTGCTTTTAGCGTCAAGCCCGCGAGTCCGCGGGTTCCGTTGCTCGGTTTTCAGGGCTTTCAACGGTCCCTCAATCTTCAATTAATTATACCGGGAGGAACAGGGTCAAACGGGGCCCACACATGAATTTGCGCGGCCTTGTGCCGAGGAAGTTATTGAGCGGTTGCCGGGACGGCTACCAGACCTAAAGACTGAAGCACGGCGTCGTGCAGCGCAGGACGAACCTGGCGGATTTTTTCGTTGGCGCGCGTCGGATTCACTCGATTGGTGAGCAGCACGACGAACAGCTCGCGATTCGGGTCAATCCACAAAGATGTGCCGGTAAATCCGGTGTGGCCAAAACTACCGGGCGAGAAATAGTGGCCCGCGGAGGAATTCGGCGGCGTGGGAACGTCCCACCCCAGCGTGCGGTGCGACTCTCCGATCTGTTGCGGCTCGGTGAATTGAGCGATCGTCGCGCGCGTGACCAGGCGATTGTAGTCGTAGATTCCGCCATTTAGAATCATCTGCGCGAAGACCGCCATATCCTTCGCCGTGGAAAACAATCCGGCATTTCCCGAAACGCCGCCCATGGCCCACGCGTTTTCATCGTGCACTTCGCCTTGCACCAGTTTCTTCCGGTATTCGGCGTCGAATTCGGTCGGCGCCACGTCCGCACGTAGTTCGCGCGGCGGCGTGAACATCGACTCGTTCATGCCCAGCGGTTGAAAGATGTGCTCTTTCGCAAATTCGTCGAGCGGATCGCCGGTCAAGCGTTGGACAATCTCGCCCAGCGTGATGAAGTTCAAATCGCTGTACTCGACCTGGGCGCCGGGTTCGTGAATCAGCAGTTCAGCAATCACCAGCGAGACCACTGAATCGTAATCGGTTGCGGCTTTGTAGAAGTCGCGATGTGCCGGCCAGCCGGAATCGTGCAGCATCAGCATCCGCACGGTCACGCGGCTTCTCCACGACGGATCGGGATCGCCTTTTGAGAAATCGGCAAACTCGGGTATGTAGCGGGATACCGGCAGATCCAGATTCAGCCGCCCCTGCTGTACGAGGATCATGATCGACGTCGTGGTGACCACGACTTTGGTGAGCGACGCCATGTCATACATCGTGTCCGCCGTAACCGCGGGCGACTGCGCGTCGCGCGTCAAATGCCCAAACGGATGGATTGCCAATTCGTCCTTCCAGCCGACCGCCACGACCCCGCCGGGAAACGCATCGTCGGTCACGGCTTCGTCCAGCACATCGAACGCGGGTTTTAGACGCTGAACCATGACCGGCGAGGCCGGCTGCAACGTCATCGCGTGTGCGGGAAGCTGAATCCCATCGCCGCGCTTTGCGGTTCCAGGGACGGTCACCGGAAGCTGCCCGGTAATCGGCACTTGGCCGAAGATCGCTCGCACCGCTGCTCTCTGCGACACATCGTTGGTGGAAAACTCCGCGAGCCACGTGGGCGCATCGTTAAAACTCGAGATTAGATACGGGCTGCCGAACGCGACAACGATCGTCGGCTTTCCGGCGGCAAACAGCTGCGTCACCACGGAACGCTGTTCCACTGGAAACGCGATGTCGCCCTTTCGATCGGCTACGCGCACAAACAGCGCCGCGATCGCCACATCGTACGTCTCGGGCGGCGGTAACTTCAGGCACGAGGCGCTCACGAACTTGGTATCGGCTCGAAGCGCCGTCAGGGAATTCACACGCGACCGGATTTCGGGCTCGATCGTTTCGCCGGGATACGGATCGGGATCGGCGGAGAGCGATACCAGCAGGACGCGCAACGGCTTGGTGGCATCCAGCGGAATCGTCTTCGGTGTATCGCGGAGCAGAGTCACACCGCGATCGGCGATTTTCTGCGCTTCGTCGGCGAATTCAGGCCGGCCCAGCTTCTGGTCGATCTTTTCCACATCGGTGAATCGCGATTTATCCAGGCCGACGCGAGACTTGGCCGCCAGAATTCTTCGAACCGATTCGTCGATCCGCTTTTCAGAGATGCGTCCTTTTTTCACCGCCCGGAGCAAACCGGCCATCGCTGCGTCCGGCACCGGAGGCATCAACAAGACGTCCGCGCCGGCGAGAACGGACCGCACGGCCGCCTCGCCCGGCGGATACATCGAGGTTACGCCGCCCATATCCATGGCGTCGGTGATGATCAATCCCTTAAATTTCATTTCGTCGCGCAGCAAACCCGTCAGCACCGCGTGCGAAGTGGTAGCCGGAGTATTCGGGTCGGGTTCGAACGCCGGGATCGCCAAATGTCCGGGCATGATGGACTCCGTTCCCGCTGCAATCGCCGCGCGGAAGGGAATCAGCTCGTTTCCTTCCAGTTCGTCGCGATCTCCCGGCACGGTCGCGAGCGTCAAATGCGAATCGACGCTCACATTTCCGTGGCCGGGAAAGTGTTTGGGCGTGGCGATCGCGCCGAAGTCCTGCATGCCTTTCACTTCCTGCGAGACGAATTCGGCAACCAGAAGCGGATCCTCGCCAAACGAACGGATGTTGATGATCGGGTTGTCCGGATTGTTGTTCACGTCGGCGTCGGGCGCGAAAATCCACTGCACGCCGGCGGCTCGCGCTTCGATCGCCGTAATTCTTCCGGCTTCGTAAGCAAGTTTGGCGTCGCCCGTCGCTCCGATCGCCATTGCCGAAGGCAGCGACGTGCCGCCATCCAGGCGCATCCGAGTGCCGCTTTCGAAATCCGCGCCAATCAGCAGCGGAACCTTCGCGCGGCGCTGCAGTTCGTTGGTCAAGACCGCCGTCGAATACACTTGCCCGCGCTGAATGCCGAGCGGGCCGCGAGTGGTTCCGGCGATGAAGCCGCCGACCGAGTTGACCGTCACCTGGTGCAGCAGTTCCTTGTACTCCGGACTTTCCGCTGAGGTGAAGCCGCCGAAATAGAGCGGCATGAGCATCTGCCCGATCTTCTCGCGCAGAGTCATTTTCTTGAGCGTCGACTCAACCCAGGCATTCGTCCGCGCCGGAGCCGCCGCTTTCTTTGCAGGTTTTTTCTGTGAGTGAGCCGAAGAAGTCATGAGCAGTAACAGGGCTATCGAGAAAAGCCCGAATTTACGCATCGAAACCATCCAAAGGGTTGCATGTTGACGCTGTGAGCCAGCAGTTGTATATAACACACGCTTTCATGTCGAACAACGAATCACGCCCCTGGATGTTCCTGCCGTGTTTCAAGTTGATTATGTTCGCCGCGGCTCTGTTGTGTGCACTCACGTCGGCAAGAGTGTCAAGCAGTGCTGAAGTCTCCGCAAAAACGAAAACGGGTATCGACGTTCTCGAAGAACAGAATTTCGCGCCGCTCCGGGGAATGCGCGTCGGCCTGATCACCAATCAAACGGGAGTTGATTCCAAAGGCCGCCGGACGATCGACGTGCTTGCCGCCGCCGATGGCGTGAAACTGATCGCCCTGTTTAGCCCTGAGCACGGCATCTCCGGGAAACTCGATCAAGATGTTGTCGATAACGCGAAAGACGCCGCCACAGGCCTTCCCATTCACAGTTTGTATGGCGCCAGCCGCCGCCCGCGCGATCAGGACCTCGAAGGCCTCGACGCTCTGGTCTTCGATATTCAGGACGCCGGCGTGCGTTTTTACACCTACATCTCGACCATGGGCTATTGCATGGAAGCCGCGGCCAAGCATCACATTCCTTTTTTCGTTCTGGACCGCCCAAATCCGCTCGGCGGCGAACGCATCGAAGGCCCCATGCTCGATCGGGACAAGACGGCCTTCGTGGCGTATTTCCCCATGCCGATTGTGTACGGCATGACGCTCGGCGAACTGGCGCAGATGTTCAATGCCGAAAATAAAATCGGCGTGGATTTGCGAGTCGTGAAGTTAAAGGATTGGAAGCGAACCGAAACGTATGACGATACGGGACTGCAGTGGATTCCGCCGTCGCCCAATCTTCGAACCGTCGCGGAAGCGCTCCCGTACCCGGGCATTGAGATCTTGCAAGCGGGAGGAGTATCGGTTGGGCGCGGCACCGAAACTCCCTTTGAAATCGTCGGCGCGCCGTGGATACGCGGCGACGCGCTACTGGCGGAACTCAAATCGCGCAACATCCCTGGCGTTGAATTTCGTTCCGTGAAATTTACGCCGGCTTCGGATGCTCACAAGGGCGATTTGTGCGAAGGCGTGCGCCTCACGATTTCGGATCGCGCGACGTTTAACTCCGTCCGCAACGGAATGGAATTCGCCGAAGCTCTTCACAAGCTCTACCCGGACCATTTCCAGATTGCCAAGATGATATTTCTCGTCGGATCCCAGGCAACGATCGATCGGCTCGAACGCGGCGACCCTGTCGACCAGATCATTGCCGGCTGGTCGGACGCCCTCGCATCATTCCGTGCCATGCGCGCAAAATACCTTTTGTACGATTAAGACCGCCGCGGCACCGACCGGCATTTTGTGCGATTCTGTAGCTCGCCATGCGTATCTGCTCGCTATTACCGTCAGCCACGGAAATTTTATACGCGCTTGGGCTCGGCGATTCCATCGTGGGTGTCACGCACGAGTGTAATTTTCCGGCGCAAGCAAAATCCAAACCCGCGCTCATCCGCCCCCGTGTCGATCCACATGCCAGCGCCCACGAAATCGATCGCCAGGTGCGCGAACTCGTGGACAAAGGCGAGAGCATTTACGCCGTCGATGCCGAGCTGCTCGAATCGCTCGCGCCCGACCTGATCATCACGCAGGACCTTTGCCACGTCTGCGCGGCGTCGCCTGAAGATCTTGCCTCGGCCCTATCGCGGATGGCGCTGCGGCCAAACATTTTGTCGCTCACGCCGCACTCTCTAACCGACGTATGGAACGATATTGCGCGCATTGGCGACGCGACGGACACACGGATCTGCGCTGAAGAACTCGCATCATCTTTGAAGAGACGCGTGGCGGCTGTCGAAACGAAAGCTTTGGCCAGGCGTGGCGGCAGGCCGCGCGTGCTTTGTCTCGAATGGCTGGAACCCTATTACGTGGCCGGTCATTGGCTTCCGGAAATGGTGGAAAAGGCCGGCGGAATGGACGTCTTTGGACGCGCGGGCGAGCTCTCTTATCGCGTGACGTCACAGCAAATCGCCAATTCCGGCGCCGAGATCCTCGTCGTAATGCCGTGCGGCTACGACGTGGCGCGAACGGCGAAAGATTTTCGTGGGAGTGGACTCCGCAAAGACTGGCACGAGTTGCCGGCGATTCGCAGCGGCCAGGTCTTTGCCGTTGACGCCAATTCGTACTTCTCGCGCTCCGGACCACGCCTCGCCGACGGAGTAGAGCTGCTCGGACACATTTTTCACCCCGAGACGTTCCCGAACAGGTTCGCCGCGTCTGACTTTGTCCGGATTTGAAGCGTAGCTACGAGCCAGGGGCGACGCCGTCTCGATCTCGCCACGCGCGATAGAAGAACAGTCCCGACAAAATCAATGCCAGGCCGATCGATGAACGCACCGGTCGCTCGATCAAAATGTTGACCGTAAGCGCGAACGCGCCAATCACGAACAGCGCCGGCACCACCGGATATCCCCACGTCCGGTACGGTCGCGTCAGCTCCGGCGCGATTTTCCGCAGACGGAACATCGAGACCACCGACAGCGCGTAGAAGATCCACGCCGCAAAAACAAATAGCGATGTCAGCTCTTCGAACGTTCCCGTCAACGCCATGAAGCAGGCAATGGTCCCCTGAAACACCAGAGCTCCGGCCGGCGTGCGGTACTTCGGGTGCACGATTCCGGTCACATGAAAAAATAAACCGTCGCGCGCCATCGCGTAGGGAACGCGCGCCCCGCTGAGCAGCGAAGAATTGAGCGTGCCCAGCGCGGAAATCACCATCGCGATCGTGATCCATATCGCCGCGCCGCTCCCCGCAAAGCTGGCAACCACGTCCGACGCAACGTGCGACGAGGTAGCGACGGCGCCGAACGGCAACGCATAAAAGCAGACCGCGTTGAACAGCAAATACAATCCCGCCACCAGAAGCGTGCCGCCGATCAGGGCGCGCGGAATATTTCGCTGCGGATTTTCAATTTCAGAGCCGACGCGGTTCAGGTCCTCCCATCCGTCGTACGCCCACAGCGCCGCAGCCATCGCCGCAAAAAAGCCGCCGATCACGCCCGCTTTGCCAACCGTCGGCCACCACGGATGAAAATGAGCAAAACTTCCGTGTCCAAAAATAAATCCCGCGGCCACGATCGCCAGTACCGCTGCAACTTTCGTAATTGTGAGCGCCACTTGGACGCGTCCGCCCAGCTTCACGCCCAGATAATTGATGACCGTGAAAACGAAAATCGCCGCAACCGCCACGGGCTGCGTCCACGTGAATTGAAAAACATACGGATTGCCATTGAACGGGTTTTTCAGATGCCACGCAAAAATCGGCGCCGCAATGGCGGGGACCAAAAAACTGAAAAAGCGCGCAAACCCGGCGGCGATGGAAGCGGCCGAACTGGATTCACCGACCGTCGAATGCATCCAGCCGAAAAGGAATCCCCAGACGGGGCCCAATCCCTTCCGCAGATACGCGTACTGCCCACCCGCTTCCGGCAGCGCGGCGCCCAACTCCGCGAACGACAGCGCGCCAAAAAGCGAAAGCAATCCGCCGACGATCCATGCGGCGTAAACGACGCTGACCGAGCCGCCGACCGATGCCATTTCGCTCGGCTTCAGAAAAATCCCGGTGCCCACCATCGTGCCGACCACGATGGCCACCGCGGCCCACAGCCCAAGCGCTCTCACCAAATCGAGTGGCTTGCCTGCGGCGGGCTGAGGTTCTGGCGCGATAAAAGTCTCCGTGAAGCTTACGAACGGCCGAGCCTTAGGATGTCACGAGCGGGACGCGCGAATCGCTGAAAAACAAGCTGACGACCGAGCCGACGACGTATGTGATGACAGTTCCGATGAGTACGTACCAGGTCCATGCGATAGGCGAATAAAATTTCACACCGATCATCGCCACCAATCCAACGGCAAACCCGGTGAGCGCGCCGGTTTGATTCGCGCGTTTGTTCCACGTGCCGAGCAGAAATACCCCGAGCGTCGCGCCATAGGTAATCGACGCGATCGTCAGCCCGGCCACAAGCACCGGCCCCCAGTTCACCAGGCCCAGGCACCCCAGAACGGCTCCCCAAACCAGCGTCGTCTTTCTCGAACGCCCCAACGACTTCACGTCGTCTCCGCTGCGTCGAACACCGAAGTCCATCATGCTCGACGAGGCCAGCGAATTCAGCGAGCCGCTCGCGTTGGACATGGCAATCGCGAAAATCGAGGCCAGCAGCAGCCCGACGGCTCCGATCGGCATTTCGTGAACGATAAAATACGGATACATCTTGTCGGTGTCCTGGCCGATGCCGGGCAGGCCGCCGCTCCGGACGAAAACAAAAAGCATCACGCCGATCAGCAAAAAGAGCGTGAACTGAAACAAAATAATGACGCCGCTCACGAGCAGCGCTTTTTTTGCATCGCGTTCGTTCCGCGCGGCGAGCAAGCGCTGCACCATCGTTTGATCCGTGCCATGGCTCGCCATTGTCAGAAACGTTCCGCCCAACAGCCCGGACCAGAATGTGTAGCTTTGCGTCAGGCTGAAGGCGAAATCAAACACTCGCAGCTTGCGGCCGGACGCCGCGGCCACTTGCGCGATTTCCGCCCAGCCTCCCGGAATTTTATGCAGCAACAGGAAGAACGCTGCGACCGAGCCGGTCGTGTACAGGCAAAATTGAATTACATCCGTCCAAATCACCGCGCGCATGCCGCCTTCGAAGGTGTAAAACATGGTGAGCACGGCAATGATCGCAATCGAAGCGCGGTCGCCCGTGCCGAATGCGACGCTTACGACTTTTCCGATCGCCGCAATTCGCACGCCCTCGGCCAGCGCTCGCGTGCACAAAAAAACGACCGCAGCTGCGGATTTCATCCGCGAGCCAAACCGCTTTTCCAGGAGCTGGTAGGCGGTATAGAATTCACCCTTGAAGTACTGTGGTATAAGAACCACGCAGAGTATGACCCGCGCCACCAGATAGCCGAACACAAGCTGCAGGAATCCAAGATTGCCCAGATACGCGATGCCCGGCGTGCCGATGATTGTAAGCGTGGAGGTTTCGGTGGCGACGATTGAGCAGGCCAGCGCCCACCACGGCGACGTGCGTCCGCCCAGGAAATAATCGCGAAGGTTTTGCTGGCCGCGCCGGAGGCGGACTCCGAACAGCGTGATGCCCGCCAGGTACAGTAGGAGAATCGCGAAGTCGATCAGGCTGATATGCATGGGGCCGGTTGCTGCGAGACGCGAAATGCTAACCGCTCGGTTCGAACGGTGTCAAGCGGCGCGTAATCGCCGATTGAGCAAAGGGTGAAAGATGGCCGAGAAGAAATCGCAAACGGCAGATTCGTACTTCATCGGGATCGACGGTGGAGGCACGAAGACCGAATGCATTTTGGTAAACGGAGAAGGAGAAGTCCTGGGAGTCGCGAAGGCGGGCCCTTCGAATCCGTTGCGGGCAGGATACGCGAAGGCGTGGTTCGCGATGAGCGACGCGGCCGACGTCGTGCTTGAGCGCGCCAAACTGAAATCGACCGACATTCGCGGAATCTGCGCGGGAATCGGCGGCGCAGGTCGCGAAAGCGTGGCGAAACGGCTTTCGACATTTCTCGAGAAGTCATTTCCAAACGCTGCTGTGCAGGTGACCACGGACCTCGCGATCACTCTGACCGCGGGAGTTGGCGACGGCGAAGGAGTCATTCTCGTCGTAGGCACGGGATCGGCGGCGCTGGGACGAGACGCGAAAGGCAAACAAGCGCGAGCCGGAGGACGCGGCCCGTGGTTTAGCGACGAGGGAAGCGCCTTCGACATTGGCCGGCGCGCCGTGGGAGCGATCGTTCGCGCGCAAGAGAAGCGCGGTCCGGAGACCGCTTTGTCCGACACTCTGCTGAAATGGTTGGGCGCAACGGACTGGGCCCACATGCTCGACTGGGTCATTAAAAACCCCGATGATGTGTTCCCGCGAATTTTCCCGTTGGTCGGCGAGCTCGGCGACAAGGGCGATCCTGTCTCGCGCGAAATTTTATCCAGTTCAGCTCACTCGCTGGCGGAACTGGTGACGAGCGTGATCGATGAACTGCACCTGCAGGACCGCGAAATGCCTATTGCCAAAGCCGGCGGCACCATCGGCAGAAGCAAGTTCTTCGACGCCGCGATTGACGCCGAGCTGAAGAAAGCGGCACCGCGCGCTCGGGTGACGCCGCTGCCGATGAAGCCCGCCGAAGCCGCGGCCCGGATGGCGATTCGCCCAGGGAAACGCAAAGGCCATGCCTGACGCGGCAGCGCCTGGCGCCGGCGAACCTCGCTCGGTGGCGAGCGAATCCATTCAATCGTTCGTCCACGATGGCAACGAGGAAACCTTACTGGCGCTTCTCGAAAATCCCGCAATCGAAGAAAAGCATTTGGTGATGATTCTTCAACGCCTCGATATTCCAGCAAGCGTTCCCGCCGCGATTGCTGCGAAAGCAAGATGGGTCGCCAGTGAATCCGTTCGGCTGCATCTCGCCGCCAACCCGAAGACTCCGCGACGCACCGCGCTTACGCTAGTTCGGCAATTGTACTTATTCGATCTGGTAAGGCTGAGCCTGCTGCCGTCCGCGCCGGCGGAGATCAAGCGCCTCGCCGAAGAAGCGATCATTGCGCGCGTGCCGCAGATCCCCATCGGCGAGAAGCTCACCCTTGCTCGACGCGGATCATCGAGGGTTGCCGGCGCCATCCTCGCCGAAGGGCACGTGCAGGCGGTAAAAATCGCGCTCGCGAATGCGTTCCTCGCCGAGAGCCAAGTGCTCAAGGTAATCGCAAATTTCGCGACGCCCGAGCGCGTGATTTCGGCGATCGCGCAACATCCCAAATGGTCGATTCAGTACAATGTAAGAGTGGCGCTGCTGCGGAACGCGCACACGCCCGCGCCATCGGTGTTGGCCTTTCTGCCGAACATCACGCTGCGTGATTTGAAGGATGTGGCCGGCCTGGAGAATCTTCCGCCGCACGTGAATCGATACATTCAGAAGGAACTGGCACGACGGCAGGGAGGCGCCGCGAAAGAATCGCGGTAGAGCAGGGTTCGCGTTCGAAGAAACGAGGGAAATATGGCTGTAAGCAGATTGCACTTGCGTTTGATCATGGTCGTCGGCGCCGCCGTGCTCGTAGGCGTACTGATGTATTCCACGTTCGAGCAGAATCACAATGAATACGAAGTATGTATGACGTTCAAGGGTGCGTTGCACTGCGCGAACGCCAAAGGCGCCACGTCGGCTGACGCGATTCGAAGCGCCCAGGCGATCGATTGCGAACTGTTGGCGAACGGCCGCGATGAGAATATGGTTTGCCTGGACAGCCCGCCGTCGAGTGTCCGAGAAATAAAGTAGGCACGAATACCGTGGTTGCGGTGTCTAAGCTAGAGAACGGAACTGTGTTTGCGTTTGGATAGCGACCCAGAGATGACGCACTGCTTGAATTGCGGCGCGGAGCGCGACGCGGACGTTTGCGAAGCCTGCGGCCTCTCGTCTTCGGCGGCCGAGCTAACCCTTCGCAGCAAATTGTTGAACCGCACCGGTGTGTTTCTGCTCGGTGCGATTACGTTTGTGGTTGCCAGCGGAAGATATCCGGCACTGGAACTCGATGGGATACTGATTTTCATTGGCGTGGTATTTTTTGTCACGTTGGGCCTGGCGATTTGGCTCGAGCGGCGCGCCCTGCGCCACGAAGAGGTGGAAACGCTCAAGCGAGCCTATTACGGATTGATTCCGTTGCCGTGGCTGCTGGCGGCGCTGCTGTACGGAAACGGCGCGCTGGATACGTCGAAAGTTCATGCCGAGCGAGCGCGGGTGATCAGCAATTTCTCAATGCCCGGGCCGATTCCCAGCCGCCGATTGATCGTCACGTCCTGGCGCGAAGGGCACCGCCTGGAGCGCATTCCGGTTGATCGCGTGGACTACGACCGCTTCACAAATGGCGATATTGTCGATGTGCAGATGAAAGATGGTCTTGTCAGCATTCCCTGGGTGGTTGGCGTTTCACGGCAGTAGGCCTGCTGAGTTGAAAGCCGTCCGCCAACGTTCCTTCCGCTAACTTTTCGGGCATCGCCGATTGAGTTTCTTCCACTCGCACGAACCGCAGATGGTTCAATCGCTTGAGAGATCTCGCCCGTGAAACTTCCCGAAGCATGGACGGAACGGCTGCCGTTCCTGGAGCCGCTCGAAGAAGACTGGACGCCAATGCCCCGCGCAGCGCTGATTGCGTGGATGCTGTTCTATGTGTTTTTTCTGTACGAGCTCATCAGTGACGGAATGTTTCCCGGGCTGATGAACGGGGTGTTCGTGCCGATCCACGAGGGCGGCCACTTGCTGTTCCGATTCTTCGGCGAGTTTATTTCCGTGGCGGGCGGGACATTCTTGCAGCTTTTTGCGCCGTTCGCGCTGGCGCTCTATTTTGCGTTCCAGCGACAGGCGCAGGGCGTGGCGTTCTGCTTATTTTTTATGTTCGATCAGTTGCTACCCACGGCGACGTATATGGCGGACGCGCGGGCGCAGGAATTGCCGCTGCTGACGGTGGGCGATGCCGAGTATGTGATTCACGACTGGAATTATTTGTTTGGCGCGTTGGGCGTGCTCGATCACGATATCCAGATTGCGGCGATCGTAAGAGCGATCGGTTGGATCGGAATGATTGCCGTGTGCGCGTGGCTGGCGTGGCGCGGGCTGAAGGACGCACCCGATCCGAATAGCGCCAGTCAGCGCCCGGAGTTTCCTCCGATTTAATATACCGCGCGAAAATCCTGCATGTGCGGCAACTCGATCTGCAGCACGCGGCCGTAGTCTTTCAGAGTGAGCCGGACGAGTTCGGCGGGGCCAACGTCGCGCACAAACCAGTTATCGGTCGGCAGAATCTTCGAGTCTGTAAACAGGTTGCCGCTCTCGAAGTCCGCGCCCTTGGCGGTGAGATCGGACGGCACAACGGAATAGGCGCGACGGGCTTTGATATCGAGCGCGAGATAGCGCCGGCCGAGAAGCACGAGAACGAAATTCTGCTCTTTCTTCTTATCGGGAAGAAAAACATTAAACGCGAGAGGGACTTTCTCGTCAAGCTTGCATTGCGCTGTGGGAACGGATTTCCAAAGATAGCGGTCGGAATCGGCGCTTACAACGAGCTCGCCGGCTATCGCGGCCGTCACGAGCGCAAGGAAAAGCGAGGCGCGAAACATTCGGCCAGTCACGTTCAGTTCCATTTCACGGTGACTTGCCGCGCCGACACGACGACGAAGCCCTTCGAGCGGCCGTGCTCGACGACATCGCGCAGAATGGCGACGTCCTGTTCGCAATATTCAGCGACGCGGTCCTTTTGTCCGGCGCGCCACCATTCGACGGCTTTCAGTCCGTCGCCGCTTTTCGCGGTGCCGAGCGTTTCCTTGGCGACCTGATCGAGCTTCACGCGATGGCCGACGACTTTGTGAAGCTCTTCCAGAATGTCGAGGGACGCTTTGCGAATATTTTCGACCGGCGCGTAGGCCCGAAGAACTTCAATGTCGAAGCGGTTGCCGTTGTAGGTGATGACGTGGGTATATTGCTCGAGCTCGGTGATGAGTTTGAGGGCGTCGTCTTCAAACCAGCGGCGGAATCCGTTGTCTTTGTCCCAGGTGACGGCGACCGCGATTCCGAACGCGCGAATGTTGTTCCAACCGCCCTCGACTTCATGCGACAGGCGAAGCGTTTCGATGTCCAGATAAATTTCGCGGTCGAATAGTCCCGGCAATTCCGATCCTCAATGTGACGGCGGTGATTAGTACAGACTGCCTTCGCGTTTCCGTCCCGTGTAGTCGATGTAAACGATTTTCATTTCAGAATAAAATTCAATCGCGGTGCGTCCCACTTCGTGCGGACCGATGCTGCTGGATTTCGCGCCGCCAAAGGGAACATGCGCTTCGCCGCCGACCGTTGGCGAATTCACGTGCGTCATTCCGGTTTCGATTTTGTCGATGAATTCAAAGATTCGATTGGAGTCGGTCGAATAGATCGAACTGGAAAGGCCGTAGCGAACCGAGTTTGCCGCTTCCACCGCTTCGTCGAAGTCCCGCACGCGAACGATGCTGAGTACCGGGCCGAAGATTTCTTCCTGCGCGATGCGGCTGTCTTTCGAAACGTGATCGAAAATCGTGGGCGCCACGAACCAGCCGTCTTTGCGGGATGCATCGGATATACGGTCGCCGCCGCAGAGCAGCTTGCCTTCGGTTTTTCCGACGTCGATGTAGTTCAGAACGGTGTTCATTTGCGATTCGTCCACGGAAGGGCCCATGTCGGTGGAGGATGCGAGTCCATCGCCCACGGAATACTTCTTTGCGCGCTCGACGAGTTTTGCGACAAACGCGTCGGCGATTTCGTCTTCGATCACGACGCGGCTGGTGGCGGTGCAACGCTGGCCCGTGGACGCGAACGCGCCGGCGAGAACCGATTCGACGGCGAGATCGAGGTCGGCGTCTTTCAAAACCACAACGGGATTTTTGCCGCCCATTTCGCATTGCACGCGCTTTTGGGTGAGCGCGCCGGAAGCGTAGATTTTCTGGCCAACACTCGTTGAGCCCGTGAACGAAATGGCTTGCACGTGCGGGTTGGTGACCAGTTCGTCGCCCACGGTCTCTCCGGCGCCGAGCACAACGTTCAGGACGCCTTTCGGCAATCCAGCTTGCGCGAAGATTTCAGCGATGCGCAAGGCGCAGAGAGGAGTGAGTTCGGCAGGTTTCAGCACCGCGGTATTTCCGCAGACGAGAGCAGGGCCGAGTTTCCAGATCGGAATCGCGACGGGAAAATTCCACGGAGTAATCAGTCCCACGACGCCGAGGGGCTGGCGGAGCGTGTAAGAAAAATTCCTGGGAAGTTCGCTGGGAAGGGTTTCGCCGGTCAGGCGGCGCGCTTCGCCGGCCATGTATTCCAGGATATTGATGGCGCGCTGAACTTCGCCGAGAGAATCTTTCAGGGCTTTGCCTTCTTCGCGGGTCAGCAGGCGGGCGAGGTCTTCTTTCTGGTCCTGCATGATGCGTGCGGCGGTGAAGAGAATCTTGCCGCGGCTGGGAGCAGGCATGGCGCGCCAAGCAGGGTAGGCGGCCTTTGCGGCGACGATGGCTTGCTTCATTTCCTGGCGGCTGGAAAGGGCGATGCGCGCGACGATCTCGTTGGTGTTGGCGGGGTTACGGCGTTCGACGATTTGGGCGGATTTGGACTCGACCCACTCGCCGCCTATGAAGTTTTTGCACAGTTGAAGGGTGCTGGTTACGGTCGCCATTGTTTGATTGTATCCGGTTGGTGGGTGAATTTCTAATCGCCAAAAAGTGTTGCGATTAGAAATGCAGTCGGCGTTTGTTTTGAATGGTTTACATCGAATTCTAATTCTGAGGGCTGAATTTCTGCGGGGATTACGGATGGGGATCTGCGGGGAATACGTAGGTAGATTTGCGGATGTGACGACAGCGAAGGCAGGGCGAGGGTGGAAGGAGCGTTGTGTTGGACCGGTCGTCGGGCGGCGTTGTGCATGTTCGTTTGATTGTTGAAATTGAGAAATCAAACCTATGATAGCACAAAAGTAACGTGGCGGCAATAGAATTCTGAAAGTAGCGATGGCGCGTCCGGCGGAAATGGACGCGGCAGCCACGAGCGGAGAGGGGACGAAAGGCTGGCGGAGGTAAAGCCCGCCGCTACATAAACTAGGGGGGATTCCGCGCTAGAGTTTGACCTCGCTGAAGGATTTGTCGAGGAGGCGGATGCCTTCGTCCACATCGGCTTTGGAGATGTTCATGGGCGGGGCCATGCGGATGACGTTGGCGTACATACCGCCTTTGCCGACCAGCAGGCCGTTGTTGCGAGCGGCTTCGAGGATCTGGTTGGTTTCCTGGGGCGCGGGCTCTTTGGTCTGGCGGTCTTTCACCAGTTCGAGGGCCTGCATCATGCCCATGCCGCGCACTTCGCCGATGAGGGGATACTTCTGCTGGAGTTCTTCGAGCTTCTGGCGGAAATAGCCGCCGACGACGTGGGTGTTTTCGAGCAGGTTTTCCTCTTCGATCACTTCAATCACGGCGCGAGCGGCGACGGAAGTAACGGGGTTGCCGCCGAACGTGGCGATGTTGAGGCCCTGGAATTTGTCGGCGAGCTCGGCGGTGGCGATGGTGAGGCCGACGGGGACGCCGTTGCCCATGCTTTTCGCCGAGGTGATGATATCCGGCGTCACTTCCCACTTTTCGATGCCCCACCATTTTTTGCCGGTGCGACCCCATCCGGTTTGCACTTCGTCGGAAATGTAGGTGCCGCCGTAATTTTTCACGATGCGGTGAACGATTTTGAAATATTCCCTGGGCGGGGTGATGAAACCGCCGACGCCCTGGATCGGTTCGGCGATAAAGGCGGCGATTTGGCCGCTGGTGGTGGTCTGAATGACGTTTTCGACGTCGTTCGCGCAGGCCACGTTGCACGAGGGATAGGTGAGATGCAACGGGCAGCGATAGCAGTAGGGATTTACGGCGTGGGAAATGCCGACGCTGATGACTCCGCCTTTACGCCAGGCCGATTGGGCGGTGATGGCTTTGGTGAGAGAGGAGCCGCCGGAATAGGCATGGCGCAGCGCGACAACGTCATAGCTGGGGCTGGCCATGCGAGACAGCATGATGGCGGCTTCGTTCGCTTCGGAGCCCGAGCTGGTGAAAAAGCTCTTCTGCAGTTTTCCGGGCGTGATTTCGGCGAGTTTTTCGGCCAGGGCAACGATGGCGGCGTTGGGAAAGAGAGTGGAGGTGTGCTGGAGCTTGTCCACCTGGGCCTTGATTTTGGAGGTGACCTTGGGATTGCAGTGGCCGACGCCAATGGTGACGATGCCGCCGAAGAAGTCCAGGTACTTGTTGCCTTCGATGTCCCACAGGTATTGCATCGAGGCGTGGTCGGCGACCAGAGGTTTCTGGAAATAGTTGGTCACCGACGGCCAGATGAATTCCTTGTGCTTGCGGACGATTTCTTCGCTGCGAGGATCGGAGCCTTTGGGCGTGGTGGTCATGATGGTCCTTTGGATTTGTGAAGCGATTCAGCGCTTTTGCGTTCGGAAAAGTACGGCGGATTTTACCCCGTGGGGTGGGTGACGGCAAGGGTGGGAGCGACGCGTTGGGGCGGAGTGAATGGAGCGGAGGCATCAAAGAAAGATTCATCGCCGTCTGAATCGATCTGAGAATGACGGAAGCGCGCCAGGAATGAGGCTAGGAGATTTTTGGGTTTCCCGTATAATTCGGCGCAGAAAAGCGAATGGACCGGCTGCTAAAAAATGTGTTTCGCGGGTTGGGGCGGATCGTGCCGGATTGCGTGACGCTTGCGCAGGCGATTGCGTTCAACATGTTCCTCGCGTTTTTTCCGCTGCTCCTGCTGGCCCTCGGAATTTTGAGCAGCGATGCGACGTTTCATTCGGTGCTCAAGGAATTGCCGGAACGGCTGCGGGTGATTTTGCCGCCGGGCAGCGAAGACATCGTCATTCAATATTTTGTGCGGAAGGCGCCGCACCCGTGGAAGTGGTTTCTGCTGGGGCTTGGCGGCACGTTGATTGCGGGTTCGCAGGTGATGAGCGGATTCATCGAAGGTTTCCGGATCGTGGAGGGAGACCTGCTGCGGGCCAGCTACTGGCGGACGCAGCTTCGCGCCCTGTTCCTGTTGATCGTTGCCATCCTGCCGACGCTGGCGGTGGTGATGCTGACGGTGTTTGGCAGGCAGGAGCGGGCCTGGTTGATGCGGCAACTGGGTTCGTCGCCGCTGCTGATCGATGCGGCGATTCTGCTTTCGCAAGTGGCCGTCGTCTTTCTGCTCTCGATGGTCATTCTGGTTTTCCTGTACAGGATTGGCCGGCCGGGGCATAAGGGAATCATGTGCCTGTTTCCGGGGGCGGCGGTGGCGACGGTGCTGTGGTGGGTGGTGGATATTTCGTTTGGGTTTTATGTGCGCAAGATGCCGTATGACGCCGTGTACGGCGGCCTTGCGGCGGCGATTGGTTTGCTTTTGTGGATGTACCTGACGGCGATGGTGGTGCTGTTGGGCGCGGCCTTTAACGTGGAGCGCAGCGTTTCGGAGCCGGAGCCGTTTAATTTGTTCGCGTTTCGGCGGAGATGGAGGCAGTAGCGGACTCAGTTTGCTGCTGTCTAAGGCATTGTAGATAAAGCAGTTACGCGGTTTCGGGGGCATCCATCCATGGTTGCGCAGCCGCATCCGTCCTCGTTGACCACTACGCTGCACCTCGCAACATTTTGTCCTACCGAGGGTTACACTGAAGGAAATCAGCGAACGCGCAGGCGGGCTCACTTGTTTACGCTTTGAGACTTTGACTATTTCTCGCTAGAACGACCGGACCACGCAGAATGAAAACACGAGCGATCCAAGGGAAACGGGCACTGTTCCACCAAGCGGGTGTTGCGGGCGCGCTCGCAGCCGCCGCCGTGCTGGCGATGCTGCTGGGAGCGCCGCACGCGCAAGCGGTGGCCGACGATGCCGGCGCGACTTCGAGCCAGATGGCGCAGCAGAGCGCCGACGCGCCGAAAACCATTCCCCTCGACAAGAAATTCAAAGGCAAGCTGCCGATCACGCAGCTTTCGGAAGAGGAAGCGATCTCGCACGCGCTGAACCGGCTGGCGTACGGCGCGCGGCCGGGCGATGCCGAGCGCATCCGGCAGATTGGGCTGGAGAAATGGATCGAGCAGCAACTGCATCCGGAATCGATCGACGATTCGGCGCTGGAGCAAAGGCTCGAGCGGTATCCGACGCTGCGCATGTCGTCCAAGCAATTGCTGGATAACTATCCGAATGCGACGCAAGCGGCCAAGAAGGAAGGAATCACGAAAGAGCAGGTGGAGGAACAGCAGAAGCAAAAGCGGCAAGAGGCCGAGTCGCAAGTGATCATGACCGGCAATGAAAACCTGGACAAAGCGCAGCAGCAACTGGCGAAGCTGCAGGGCCCGAACCGGATTGTGGCCGAGCTTTCGATGGCCAAACTCGATCGCGCGGTGTACAGCAACCGGCAGCTTTCGGCGGTGATGGAGGATTTCTGGTTCAACCATTTCAACGTGTATGCGAACAAGGGCGAGGAAAAGTGGTATCTGACGGCCTATGTGCGCGACACGATTCGTCCGCGGGCGATGGGTAAGTTTCCGGATTTGCTGATCGCGACGGCGAAAAGCCCGGCGATGCTTTTCTACCTGGATAATTATTTGAGCGCCGATCCGAAAGCGATTGCGCGGATGGAGCAGGAAAAGGCGATGCGGCGCGCGCGTTACGGCGGCGGATTCCAACCGCCAATGCCGGGAACGTTTCCGGGGCCGGCGACATCGGGCCCGGGCGGAGCGCAGCCGGCCGGCGCGGCGGCCAAAAAGCCGGAGCGCGGGCTGAACGAAAATTACGGGCGCGAAGTGATGGAGCTGCACACGGTGGGCGTGGACGGCGGGTACACGCAGCAGGACGTGATCCAGATGGCGGAGACGCTGACGGGATGGACGATTCACGAGCCGCGGAAGAATCCGGAATACTTCTTCGACGAAAAGATTCACGCGCAGGGCAAGAAAGTGGTGATGGGCGCGACGTTTAATTACGGAGGCGAGAAGGACGGCGAGGAAGCGCTGAAGATGCTGGCGAGCCGTCCGCAAACGGCGAAATTTATTTCGACGAAGCTGGCGCGGCATTTTGTGTCGGACGATCCTCCGACGGCGCTGGTGGAGCGGATGGCGAAGACGTTTGAAGCGACGAACGGCGACATCCGCGCGGTGCTGAAGACGATGATTTATTCGCCGGAATTCTGGTCGCGCGATGCGTACCGGGCAAAGGTGAAGACTCCGTTTGAACTGGTGGCGAGCACGTCGCGGGTGTTGAACGCGGAAATCACGGTGAGGCTGCCGGTGGCGCAGTGGGTGACGCGGATGGGCGAGCCGCTGTTTTTGTGCCAGCCGCCGACGGGATATTCGGACAAGGCCGACACGTGGGTGAATACCGGCGCGTTGCTGAACCGGCTGAATTTTGCGCTGGCTTTTGCGGGCGACAAGATGGGCGGCACGACGACGGATTTGAATGCGATGCTGGGCGAGGATTCGGCGAAGGATGCGGAGACGGCGCTGGGGAAGTCGATCGATCTGTTTCTGGACGGGCAGATTGCGGATTCGACGCGGCAGACGCTGGAGACGCGGTTGAACGATCCGCAGATTCGAAGGGCGAGCTTGGACGATCAGACGCAGAACGTGAATGAGGCGCTGATTGTGGGGTTGGTTTTGGGGACGCCGGAGTTTCAGAGGCGGTAGGAAGAGGCAAAGGCAAAGGCGAAAGATTTAACACAGAGGACACTGAGGGGCACAGAGGACACAGAGGAAGCAAAAGCAAAGGCGAGAACATTCACACAGAGGGCACGGAGAATTCGCGGCGGTGGATGGGACCGGATTCGGGTGGAAGGCTGCTGAACGGGAACAAAGGGAAAACACATGGCGATCTCACGACGATATTTTCTAAAGAATGGCGGCATCGCGATGCTGGGGATGGCGGCATTGCCGTCTTTTTTGCAGCGCGCGGTGGCGGGCACGACCGCAGGCGGCAACAAAAAGATGGTGGTGCTGTTTCAGCGCGGGGCGATGGACGGGTTGAACGTGGTAGTGCCGTTCGGCGAGCCGAATTATTACCGGATGCGTCCGACGATTGCGATTCCGGCGCCGACGCGCGGCGGAGCCGAGGCGGCGCTTGATCTGGACGGATTTTTCGGGCTGCATCCGAGTTTGCAGCCGATCCTGCCGCTGTTTCGAAACGGACAACTGGCAATCGTGCAGGCGGTGGGCTCGCCGGACCCGACGCGTTCGCATTTCGATGCGCAGGATTTTATGGAGTCGGGCACGCCGGGATTGAAATCGACCGAGGATGGATGGTTGAATCGCGCGATGCAATCGATTCCGGAGCAGCAACCGTCGCCGTTTCGCGCGGTAGCGTTTGGGCCCTATTTGCCGCGGACGCTGCAGGGAACCGCACCGGCGGTGGCGATTCCGGATTTGAAGCAATTCAAAATGAATGGGCCGCAGCAGACGGTCGAGGGCGGATTCGAAGCGATGTATTCGCAGACCGTGGACCACGCGATGCGCGGCGTGGGCAACGAAACGTTTGAGGCCATCGATCAACTGAAGAAAATTCATCCGGAATCGTATGTGGCGGCGAACGGCGCGGAATATCCGAAGAGCCGGTTCGGGCAGAGCCTGCAGGAAATTGCGGAGCTGTTCAAAGCGGATGTCGGATTGGAAGTGGCGTTTCTGGACAGCGGCGGCTGGGACAATCACGTGAACGAAGGCGGCGTGAACGGGCAGCTCGCAAACCTGCTGAAGGATTTGGGGCAGGGAATATCGGCGTTTCATCAGGATATGGGCGACCAGATGGGCGACATTGTGTTTGTGAGCATGAGTGAATTTGGAAGGACGGCGCATGAGAATGGAAACCGCGGCACGGATCACGGGCATGCGAATTGCATGTTTGTGATGGGCGGGGGCGTGAAGGGCGGGCGGGTTTACACGCGTTGGCCGGGGCTGGACGAAGCGCAGTTAAATCAGGGGCGGGATTTGGCGGTGACGACGGATTACCGGAGCGTGCTGGGCGAGGTGATCGCGAAGCATCTGGGCGATAAGCAGCTGGCGAAGGTGTTTCCGGGGTATGCGAACGACCCTCGACAGTTTTTGGGGATTGTGAAGGCGTAAGGCAAGAGCGAAAGATTGAACACGGAGAGCACAGAGGGGCACAGAGGACACTAAGGAAGCAAAGTCCAGGGCAACAGGGGGAACGATGATACGCAGCACGACTTTCGTCACGCCTCCTGTAGCGGCCGGCCTGCGGATTTTGCGGACCGGGCGAATTTGAGTTTGCCTTTGCAGTTGGTCGTCGCCGCGTAACGTCAAAAACAAAGGCAAAGTCAAATTCGCCGCCTCGCCCAAAGGCGGGGCGAAGCGCCGCTACAGGTGGCGTCATTTAGGGCGGAGATGACGGAAAATGAAAACGGCCACCCGGTGATTGGGTGGCCGTTTTTGTGTTTGGTGCGTGATGCGGCGTTCGATCAGGTGGCGATCACGAACCCTTGATGCGCATACCGTAGAACGAGCGGTACACGAAGGTGAACGAGATCAGGAAGAAGAAGGCGGCGAGGGCGTGGGTGATGCCGGCGCCCTGGTCGGCGGTGAGCTGCACGGCGAGCTCGACGGCGAGCAAACCGAACAGCGTGGTGAATTTGATGACCGGGTTCAAGGCGACGGAAGAGGTGTCCTTGAAAGGATCTCCGACCGTGTCGCCGACGACGGTAGCGTCGTGCAGCGGCGTGCCTTTCTGCTTCATTTCGGTTTCGACGATTTTCTTGGCGTTGTCCCACGCGCCGCCGGCATCGGCCATGAAGATCGCCTGGTAGAGACCGAAGATGGCGATCGAGATCAGGTAGCCGATGAAGAAGAACGGTTCGACAAACGCGAAGGCGAGAGTGCCGAAGAAAACGGCGATGAAGATGTTGAGCATGCCTTTCTGCGCGTACTTGGTGCAGATGGCGACGACTTTTTTGCTGTCTTCGACCGAGGCTTTGACGACGCCGTCGAGCTTGATGTTGGCTTTGATGAACTCGACCGCGCGATAGGCGCCGGTGGTGACGGCCTGCGTGGATGCGCCGGTGAACCAGTAGATCATGGCGCCGCCGGTGACCAGGCCGAGGAAGAAGGGAGCGTAGAGGAGCGAAAGCTTTTCGACGTTTTGCGTGGTGCCGTTCGTGAGCGCCATGATGATGGAGAAAATCATGGTGGTGGCGCCGACGACGGCGGTGCCGATCAGCACGGGCTTTGCGGTGGCTTTAAAGGTGTTGCCCGCGCCGTCGTTTTCTTCGAGCAGTTCCTTGGCGCGCTCGAAGTTGGCGTCGATGTTGAAGTCGGCTTTCAGTTCCTGGCGGATGTTGGGAACGTCTTCGATTAACGACAGCTCGTAAACGGACTGGGCGTTGTCGGTGACCGGGCCGTAGGAATCGACGGCGATGGTGACGGGACCCATGCCGAGGAATCCGAAGGCTACGAGGCCGAACGAGAAGACCGGAGCGGCGAGCATCAGGTTCTGCAGGCCTTCCAGGCTGAAGAGATACGCAATGGTCATGAGCAAGACCATGGCAAGACCGATGTAGTAGGCCGAGAAGTTTCCGGCGACGAAGCCGGACAAGATTCCCAGCGAAGCGCCGCCCTCTTCGGCGGAGGCGACCACTTCACGGACGTGGCGCGATTCGGTGGAGGTGAAGACTTTTACGAGTTCGGGGATTATCGCTCCGGCGAGCGTGCCGCAGGAGATGATCGCGCCGAGCTTCCACCACAGGGTGGGGTCGCCGCCGAGTTCCGGAACGATTTCCTTCGAGATGACGAAGGTCATCAGGATCGAAACGAAGGAAGTGATCCAGACCAGCGAGGTGAGGGGCGATTCGAAATTCATTTTGTCGGCGTTGCCGTAGCGAGCCTTGGCGATGAGGTCGTTGATGAAATACGCGAGGGCGCTGGCGACGAGCATGGCGATGCGCATCACGAAAATCCAGACGAGCAGTTGCACTTGCACGATGGGCGAGTGAACCGCGAGCAGGATGAAGGTGATGAGCGCGACGCCGGTGACGCCGTAGGTTTCAAAGCCATCGGCGCTGGGGCCGACGGAATCGCCGGCGTTGTCGCCGGTGCAGTCGGCGATGACGCCGGGGTTGCGGGCGTCGTCTTCTTTGATCTTGAAGACGATCTTCATCAGGTCGGAACCGATGTCGGCGATTTTGGTGAAGATGCCGCCGGCGATGCGCAGAGCCGCCGCGCCGAGCGATTCGCCGATGGCGAAGCCGATGAAGCAGGGCCCGGCATAGTCGCCGGGGATGAAGAGCAGGATGAAAAGCATCATCAGCAGCTCGACGCTGATGAGCATCATGCCGATGCTCATGCCCGCTTCGAGGGGGATGTGGTAAATCGGGAACGGTTTGCCGCGCAGTCCGGCGAAGGCGGTGCGGGAGTTGGCGAAGGTGTTCACGCGGATGCCGAACCAAGCCACGCCGAAACTGCCCATGATGCCGACGACGCTGAACGCCAGGATGATGATGACGCGCGAAGCTTCGTAGTGAAGCAGAAAGCCGAAGTAGAGAACGATCACGACGGCGATGAAGGCTTCGAGCAGCATCAGGAACTTGCCCTGGGTGATCAGGTAGGTTTTGCAGGTCTCGTAGATCAGCTCGGAGATTTCGCGCATGGCGCGATGCACCGGCAGGTTTTTCAGCTTCATGTAAATGGCCATGCCGAAAATCAGGCCGAGGACGCAGAAACCGATGCCGTAGAGCAGCAAATTGTGGCCGTTAATACCGCCCAGAAAGCTCACCGAAGAGAGGTCGGGCAGCTTCAGATTGGCTTCGCCGCCGGCGGATTCCGGGGCAGCCTGCGCGCTGAGCGCGCCGAAAAGCATCGATGCCAGTCCTGTTGCCATTGCCGCGCCCGCGGTCTTACCGGCAGGCATACACTTTGCGAGTGTTGCGCGCATCAGTTGCACCCCGCGAGCGGTGCGTTCACACACAAACTGTCCCAAGCTGTTGCCGACATTCTTCCTCCGGATGGAGACCCCTGTCTGGGAGCCTGCTTGATTAGTAGAAGGTACTGAAAGGAACGGACTTTTGTAGCAGGAATTGGGGGATTGGTCAAGAAAGGAGGGGGGTTTGGTGGGGGCGGCGGGGAGACTGTGCGGCGGGAGGTGAAGTCTCCGCGTCGACCAGGGCGGTTGACGCGCCGCTACAAAGTCAAAGGCGTGAGTCAACGGCATGAGGCAAAGGCGTGAGTCGGAGGCGTTGAGTCAAACGCATACGGACGGAGGCGTCGAGTCGAAGGCGGAGACGCCGAAGCGTGGATTCGAAGGCACAGGAAGCGGAAATGGGCGCGGGGCCGAGCGGATGACGTGGATTTTTGTGCTTGACAATCCATAACCATATGGCTATGATTCCGAAATGCATGTTGCCGCCGAACCCGTCTTCAAAGCGCTTGCCGACCCGACCCGTCGGGCCATCTTTGAGCATTTGTCTCTCGACGGGGAACAGACGGTGCACGCGCTGACGGATCGGGCGGGCATCTCGCAACCCGCCGTTTCGAAGCACCTGGTCGTATTGAAGCACGCCAAGCTGGTGAGCCACCGGCGCGAGGGACGCGAAACGCATTACCGAGCACAACCGCAGGCGCTCGCGCCGCTCGTTGATTGGATGAGCGTTTACGGTGCGTTCTGGCGCGAGCGGTTTGACAAACTCGAATCTTTGCTGAAAAGGATGGACCAATGAATCCTCAGGAAGCGACACGGTCGGTGGTCATCGAGCGGGAGATGCCGCATCCCGCGGAAAAAATCTGGCGCGCGCTGACGCAAGGCGCGTTGATCGAGGAGTGGCTGATGAAGAACGACTTTCAGCCGCGAACCGGCCACCGCTTCCAATTTCGCTCGACGCCGTACGGCAGCTGGGACGGGGTGATCGAAGCGGAAGTGCTGGAGGTTGAGCCCGAGTCGCGGCTGTCGTATAGCTGGAGTTCGATGGGACTGAGAACCGTCGTCGAGTGGACGTTGACGCCCACCACCGGCGGAACGCACCTTCGGATGGAGCAATTCGGTTTTCCGGCGACGGGCGGAGAAGGGTATTACAAGGGAGCGACGGCGGCTTGGAACAGTTTCATCGGCAAATTGGATGGCGTGCTGGGAGGACTGCAATGACCGCGAAAGGAAAATCGATTGCTTACTGGACGACAACTGGATTGGTGGCGTTCTTCATCGGCGGCGGAGGAGTCGGGCAGTTGATGCAGTATCACGCCAACCCGCACGGCATCGTGCCGCAGCTGGTGTATCCCATGTATTTTTTCGCAATCCTCGGAATTTGGAAGATCCTCGGCGTGCTCGCGATCCTGTGGCCGCGTTTGCCGCTGCTGAAGGAGTGGGCGTACGCGGGCATTTTCTTTGACGTGACGGGCGCGGCTGCTTCGTGCGCCGCCGTGGGGGGATACGGCGCGTACGGGTTTCACGTGATCGCGCCGCTCGCGATCGGCGCTCTTACGGTTGCGTCGTGGGCGTTGCGGCCGCCGAGCCGCATCCTTGGCGGATTATTTCCGGCGACGATCCATGCGAACTAATTCGGCCGTTTCCTGCCAGGCGAATTAGGCGATTCTCGTTTCGACCGGAGATCCATAGAAACGAAGATCGCATTCTTCGCAACGGTAGGGCAGTCGCGAAACAATCGACATCATCCGGTCGCGGAAGTTGCGGCGGCGAGACCGCCGAACGATTTCACTGCTGCAGTGGGGACATTGCGGTGCTTCAGGTAAAAACTGGTCTAAATCGGATTCCCGTTGCTCGCTCATATGAGGATCGCCCCGTGAGAAGAATGGTCGCGGCTGGTGCGGGCCGCCCTGTAGTGGAAACTATAGTAGCGCGGGGAAGAATCCATGCGCATCGGGAGACGGGCCGTGTGTGGCGTAAGGATAACGAAGCGGCCGGTGCCGGTGCGGCGTCCGGCGCGGGTGAAAAGTGGATCTTAGAGCGGTTAGTTTGCGGGTTTCCTGCCGACGGGCGTTTCGAAGAACATGAGGGGTTTGCCGGAAGGCATGGCAAAAGCGTCAGGGACGTAGATCGCAGCGGTGTCGGCGAGTTTTAGTTCGCGGCTTACGTCAAAGTACAGGTATCCACGAAGGGTGCTCATCGGCGCGATAATTTCTCCGTCGAGAGTGAGAGGCTGCAGGATCTCGGCGAGCTTGTCGGCTTTTTTGTCTCCGGTGGGCAGCGGAATTCCGGCGATGCGGTGAGGCTGCTTGGGACTGATGCCTCCGGGATGAGCGATCGCGGCGGCGACTTCCTGAGCGCTGAGCCAGTCGAGATCCTGGCGCCCGCCGTTGAGCAGGTGAACGACGAGTTGGATGGTATCGATGTTGACGCGAATGGGCTGTTCCGTTTCATTCCTCAGGTAAACCTGTACGGGCAAAATTCCAGCATCGATGGGGTTGGCTTTGCCGAAGATTTCTTTGGCGCGGGCGACGTCGGTGAGCGGGTCGGCCATTACGGTGAGTCCGGAATGCGAGTCGCGTTGCAGGTCAGCGGTGGGATCGGCGGCGGGGGAAGCGGTTTTCGTTTGCGCGGTTGCGATTCCGGTGAGTACGACGACGCAAACGAGCGAGAGTGTGGAGGCGAGCCATCGAGTCCGGAATTTCCGGCGGAGTTTCATGTTCAGCCTTTCCGATGCGCGAAATTGCGGGGAAGTTGTGCGCGTTTCGAGTTCGCTGCCACTATAATACCGGGTCAGTGCGCGGCAAAGCCGGTTTGCGGCGCTGTGCACAAGCGTCAACCTATCGATGTACTTCTTCTACCGAATCCTGACAGCTGCGGGAATGTTCGTGCTGGCGCCGTATTTCGCGCTGCGAGGATGGCATCGAGGGCAGCCCTGGTCGAGCTTTCGCGAGCGGCTGGGATGGTTGCCGGCGGCGGTGCGCGAGCGCGCTGCCGCGGCGGCTGCGGCGAGCGGCGGGGCGATCTGGATTCACGCGGTGTCCGTCGGCGAGGTGCTGGCGGCAAAACCGCTGCTGGATGGATTGAAGCGGATGTTTCCGGGGCGAGCGGTATTTGTATCGACGACGACGGATACGGGGCAGAAGCTGGCGCGGGAGCGAATGGCGAAAGCGGATGGGACTTTTTATTTTCCGCTCGATTGGGTAGTGCCGGTGCGGCGGGCGATTGGGGCGATCCGTCCGGCGTGCGTGGTTGTGATGGAGACGGAAATCTGGCCGAATTTTTTGCGAGAGGCGCATCGCGCGGGTGTTCCGGTGGTGTTTGCGAATGCACGGATATCGGGAAAATCGTTTGCGCGGTTTAAGAAGTGGGAGTTCCTGGTCGGTCCGTTTTACCGGCGGACGATGGAGGATGCGGCGCGGTTTTTGGCGCAGTCGCCGGAAGACGCGGAGCGACTGGTGGAGATGGGCGCGGCCGAGGATCGCGTGGAGGTGATCGGCAATTTGAAGTATGACGCCGAGCCCGCCGCGCGCGGCGATTTTGCGAATTGGCTGGCGCAGCAGATCGCGCAGCAGGAGCGTTGGCCGGTGGTGGTGGCGGGCAGCGTGGTGGCGGGCGAGGAAGACGCGGTGCTGGCGGCGTATGACAATGTGCAAAGGCAGTGGCGGCGAACGCTGATGGTGCTGGCGCCGCGGAAGCCGGACCGGTTTGACGCGGCAGCGCGCATGGTTTCCGAAGGCGGATGGAAAGTTGTGCGGCGAAGCGAGATCGATTTGGGCGCGCCGCTCGATGAAAGCGCGGACGTGCTGCTGCTGGATTCGATTGGCGAGCTGGCGGCGCTCTACTCGATGGCGGATGCGACCTTTGTGGGTGGGTCTCTGGTGGCGGCGGGCGGGCACAATATTCTGGAGCCGGCACAATTTGCGCGGCCGCCGGTGTTTGGTCCGCACATGGAAAATTTCCGGCAGATGGCGGACCAGTTTCTGGATGCGCGCGCGGGAGCGCAAGTGACGACAGGCGCGGCGCTGGGCACCGTGTGGATGCAGTTGATCGAGAATGTGCCGATGCGCGAGCAGTTGGGGCGCGCGGCAAAGCAGATTGCGGATGGGAATCGCGGCGCGACACAGCGGGCACTGGCGCGGATCGTGGATGTGCTGGATGCGCGTGCCGCTTCGGATGGGGCGCGGCGGTGACGGCGACTGAAATTTTGCTGACGCCGCTGGCCGTCGTGTATGGCGCGGTGGCGCGGCTGCGGGCGTTTGCGTACAAGCGCGGAGTGTTTCGCGTGCGCGAATTGCCGGGCACGGTGATCAGCGTGGGGAATTTGACGACCGGGGGAACGGGCAAGACGCCGATGGTCATTTGGATTGCGGAGCGGCTGGCAGCGTCTGGGAAGCGCGTGGGGATTTTGACGCGCGGGTATCGCGGAGAAGTTTCCGGAGAAGCGGGAACCACGAGCGACGAAGTGCGGCTGATGGAGGCACGACTGAGCGGAGCGGCGGCGTTTGGAATCGGCGCCGATCGATTCGAGCAGGGAACGAAACTCGCGAACGAGGGCGTCGAGTGGTTTGTGCTCGACGACGGATTCCAACATTTGAAGCTGGCGAGGGACGTGAATATCGTTCTGGTGGATGCGACGAATCCGTTTGGCGGGAAGCGGCTGCTGCCGGCCGGACGATTGCGCGAGCCGAGGTCGGTACTGGGTCGGGCGGATATTGTGGTGGTGACGCGTTCGGCGCACGCTCCGGCAGTGGAAGCGGCGGTGCGGCACGAGACGGCGGCGCCGATTTTTTACGCGGAGACGGCGTTGCGAGCGGTGCGAAAGATTTCGGGCGTGGGCCCTGACGAGACGTCTGCCAACGATGGGAACGCGCCGTGGTTTGCTTTCAGCGGGATCGGAAATCCGAACGCGTTTGCGGGGAATTTGAAACTGTGGGGTTTCAAAATCGCGGGGCAAAGGCACTTTCCGGACCATCACCGGTATTCGGCGGCGGATGTGCGAGAGATTGCGAGCGCGGCGGCGGCGGCCGGCTCCGGGCGATTGATTTGCACGGAGAAGGACAAATTCAATTTGCCGGTTCATGCGGATTTCGGGATGCCCTTGTATTTCTGTGAGATTGCGATTGCGCCGACGGATGAGGCGGGGCTGTGGCAGGCGATTCTGGACCGAGCGGCGGCGAGCGGACGCGGAGCGTAGAAAGTTCGATGCGCGAGGCAAGCGGCGGCGGTTTGCTGGTTTCGAGGCGCTGTGATATTTTCGCCGCGACGGCGAATCCTTTCGCATTGGCTGCAACTTTGTAAGGGAGATCGATTGAAATCTGTGCGCAAAAAAGCGAGGCGAGGGCGCGCGAAGGCGAGCATCGAAAAGGCATCGGCGCCGCGCCGCCCGAGCGCCGTGGATATTTCCCGGTTGCTGAACATCGTGGCAGCGTTCCCGAAGCAGAAAATTTGCGTGGTGGGCGATTTCGTACTCGACGAGTATGTGAGTGGGGAAATTTCGCGCGTGTCGCGCGAGGCGCCGATTTTGATTTTGCGGCACCGGCACACCGAAGCGTATCCAGGCGGCGCGGCGAACGCGGTGAATAATCTGGCGGACCTGGGGGCGAAGGTGTTTCCGGTGGGCGCTGTGGGAGAAGACGAGGGTGGACGCGCGCTGCTGGCGTATTTCCGGGCGAAGGAAATCAATGTCGCGGGGATTGTGCGCAGCCGCGAATGGGTGACGACCATAAAGACGCGTTACCTGGCGGGGTGGACGCATACGACCGAGCAGCAGGTGTTGCGCGTGGATCGCGAGCCGCACGCCGCGCTCTCACAAAGCGTGCAGGCAAAGATCGCAAAAAAGGCGCAGATGCTGGCGGCACGAACGGGCGCTGTGTTGATTTCGGACTATGGCCTCGGCGCGGCGACTCCGGCGCTGGTGCGGAAGCTGCGGGCGAAACTCATTACGCTCGATTCCCGGTACCGGTTGCTGGAGTATCGCGAGGCTGGAGTGACGGCGGCGACGCCGAACGAGCCGGAGGTCGAGGCGGCGTATCACGCGAGCGTTGGCACGGACGCGCAAAAGCTGGAAGAGTTGGGCGAGCGGGCGCTGCGGGAAATGAACCTGGAAGCGCTGGTGATTACGCGCGGCAAAGATGGGCTCTCGGTTTTCGAGCGCGGAAGGAAAGGCGCGACGCCCGCAGAGCACATTGAAATTTTCGGTTCGGATACGCCGGTGGATGTTTCCGGAGCGGGCGATACGGTGATTGCGGTGTTCACGCTCGCGCTGGCGGCGGGCGCAACGTATCTGGAAGCGGCGCATCTGGCGAATTATGCCGGCGGAATTGTGGTGATGAAGCGGCGGACAGCGACGGTGACGCGCGCGGAACTGGAAGCGGCGTTGCGCGGCGCGGCGACGGAATCGCGTTGAGGCTCGGCTAACCCACGCATGGACACCCGCGACAAAATTCTTTCCCGCGAAGGACTGCACGAAATTCTGGACGAGCATCGACGGTCGGGACAGACGATCGCGTTTGCGAACGGCGTGTTCGACCTGCTGCATGTGGGGCACGTGCGCTATTTGCAGGCGGCGAAGGCCGAGGGCGATGTGCTGGTGGTGGGAATTAATTCGGATGCGAGCACGCGGGCGCTGAAGGGGCCGGGACGTCCCATCCTGACGGAACGCGCGAGAGCGGCGCTGGTGGCGGCGCTGGCGGCGGTGAATTACGTGGTGATTTTCGACGAACTCGATGTGAAACCGCTGCTGCGGGAATTGCATCCCGACGTACACGCGAAGGGAACGGACTACACGGCGGAAACGGTTCCGGAGCGCGACCTGGCGGCGATGCTGGGAATTCGCATCGCGATTGTGGGCGATCCGAAAGATCATTCGACGCGCGACCTGCTAGCGCGGCTGCAAGCGCCGAAGGCCGATGCCTGACGCGCGATTTCTGCTGGTGCGGCTCGGTTCGCTGGGCGACATCGTCCATGCGTTGCCGGCAGCGTCGGCGTTGCGCGATCGATTTCCGAGCGCGCGGATCGATTGGCTGGTCGAGGCGAAGTGGAAACGATTGCTGGAAGGGAATCCGGATTTGAACGAAGTGATTTCGCTGGACCGAGGGTCGCTGGCGGCGCTAGGCAAAACGGCCGGCGCGCTGCGCGCGGGGAAATATTCCTGCGCGATTGATTTTCAGGGCTTGTACAAATCGTCGCTCGCGGCGTTTGCATCGAGAGCGCCCAAGCGAATTGGATTTCGCAGCAGCTATGCGCGGGAAGGACTGGCGTCAATTTTCTACACGGACGCGTTCCATCCCGTAGGCGCGCATAAAGTGGATCACAACTTGACGCTGGCGCGGGGCGCGGGGGCGGCGGATGGGGCGGCACGGTTCCCGGTGGCCATCTTCGCAAAGGAACAAGAGGTCGCGGAACGCGAGCTTACGGCGCACAACTTGACGGATTTTTTCGTGTTGAATCCCGGCGGCGGCTGGCAATCGAAGTGCTGGCCGGCGGAACACTACGGACAGTTGAGCGTCAAACTGCAGGAGCGATATGGGTGGCGCAGCGTGGTGACGTACGGTCCCGGGGAAGATGACCTTGCCAAAAGCGTTGTGGATGCTTCCGTGAGAGATAAGCCGGTGGCGCTGCCGCTCGCGCTGGGTCCGTTGATGGCCGTGCTGCGGCGCGCGAAGCTGATGATTTCGGCGGACACCGGGCCGTTGCATCTGGCGGCGGCGATGGGAACTCCGGTGGTTGGCTTGTACGGGCCGACCGATCCGGCGCGCAATGGGCCGTACGGGCAAATCGATTCGGTGGTTCGCAACGCGCGCGTGAGCGAAACCACGTACCGGCGCGGGGCGACCTATTCGCCTTCGATGGTCTCGATTACGGTTGAGCAGGTTTTGCGGGCGGTCGAGCGCCGATTGAGGCGCGCGTCTTGAGCGGCGAGCGAAAATTCTGGATGCGCTGGCGGGTGCGCGTCGGGTATCCCGTGGCGGTTTTGTACTGGGTGCTGGCGACTCCGACGCGGCAATCGATTGCGATCGGCGTGGCGATTGCGGCGTTTGGGCTGATGATTCGCGCGCTGGCGGCCGGACACTTGTGGAAGGATCAGGAATTGGCCGTGACCGGGCCGTACGCAGCGACGCGGAATCCGTTGTATCTGGGCAGTGCGCTACTGGCGGTGGGTTTTGCGCTGGCAGGCCACTCGTGGTGGGCCGGCAGCCTGGTGGTGGTTTACTTTGGCGTGTTTTACTACGCGGTCATGCGCAACGAAGAGCAGGATTTGCGCGCCAAGTTTGGAGTTGCGTTTGAGAAGTACGCGGCGCACGTGCCGCTTTTTTTACCGAAGTTCTGGGGGACGTCCTACGGAGCGACGCCGATACCGGGAGCGCAGCCGAAAGCGTTTTCGGCGGCGCAGTACGGCAAGAATCGCGAGTACCAGGCGTTGATTGGCACGGCGTCCGGATTTGCGATTGTGTGGCTGCGGATGTGGATTCGAGCGCGATACGGGTACTGACGTGGCATGTTGAGGCGGGTAAAGCGCTGCGGGCGAACTTCTGCGGGCGAACTACTGCAACCGATAGACGGCGTGCATCACGCGCTGGAATTTCGGGCGGTAGAGCAGGTCGAAGGCGCCTTCTTTCCCCGGAAACATTTCGAGCGCCAGGTTGCGGGTGGCGGCGACCAACTCGGCGGCTTCTTCGGGCGGCAGGTCGCCGCCGGCAATCGTATCGAGAGTGAGTTGCACGACGATGCGTAAGCGGCGAATCCGGCGGCTTTCGTCGTCGATTTCAGCCTGCGTGGGACCGAGAGGCGCAGCGTTCATATTTCCACCCTGCGTGTACAACGAAATGAGTATGGACTGGGGAGCGGAGTCGCGCAATAGTACTCGCCGAAACTCAAGGAGGCTTCCCAATGGCTGAAGAATTTCATGCCGAACCGGTGGTGGTGGCGTTCGTGGCGGAAAGTGCCAGCGAAGCGATGGTGATCCGCGGACTGCTTGAAAGCGCAGGAATTCAGACGCCGGGAAGCGTTTCCACAGACCCATTTCCGATTCCGGAAAGCCCGGAAGTGCCGAGCAACCTGGATATTTTTGTGGTCGAGTCGCAGCTCGATGAGGCGCGGGCGCTGATCGACGAATATCAAAAGGCCGACGGTTCGGCGGACGCGGAAGAAGCTGAACTTGAGAGCGAAGCGGGCGGGTCTGGCGCTACGGGCGCGTGATGGGCTCGGCAGCCGGTTGCTCGGCCGGCTGGGTCGTTGGTTCCTGGAGCCTTGCCGGTGCCAAGACATCGGGATGCTGTTCCGCGTAGGTCGTGACGCTCAGGGTTTTTCCATCCGTTGTGGCGGTAACCGCTCCGTCTTTGTCCGTCCTTAAGAATCGCACTCCCGCATCTTTGTAACGCTCGACGACGGCGTCCACCGGATGGCCAAATGGATTGTCTTCGCCAACGGAAACGACAGCGACCTTCGGCGCGACGGCAGCGACGAAGTCATCCGTGGAGGATGTGCGGCTGCCGTGGTGCGGGACTTTTAGAAAATCGGCGGCGAGCGGCGCTTGTTCGGCGACAAGCTCGTTTTCAGCGCGCTTTTCGATGTCTCCGGGAAGCAGGAAAGTTTCGGCGCCGTCCGCGATACGAAGGACCATCGAGTTATCGTTTGCGGCTTTCGTTACGGTGGAAATATCCACGGGCCAAAGAATCGAGCCGTCCACGCCGTCCCAGTTAAATTTTTGACCCTGCGATTCGGTGACGACCTTCACGCCGCGTGCGCGAGCTTGTTCGAGAAGGCTCAGAAACGCGGGAGTTTCTTCATCGCGACCAACCCATAATTCGCCCACGCGAAAATTCTGAAGAACGCTGTGCAGGCCGTCGAGGTGGTCGTGGTGCGCGTGGGTAAGAGCGATCACGTCGATGCGCTTCAGGCCGCGCGTCCACAGATACGGCGAGACGACTTCTTCACCAATGTCCGGGCCGGAGCGGACACCCTGAATGACCTCCGAGCCGGCGATGCCGCC
Source organism: uncultured Acidobacteriota bacterium (assembly GCA_963785585.1). Classification (GTDB taxonomy): domain Bacteria; phylum Acidobacteriota; class Terriglobia; order Acidiferrales; family UBA7541; genus Palsa-295. The sequence continues at coordinate 2,018,080 of CAWAVW010000004.1, read as the reverse complement.
GCCGTCTATCAGCATGGTGTGGCCGTTGGGGAAGGCGAGGAAGAGCGAGTCGCCCTGGCCGACATCGAGGACGGTGACTTCGAATTTCCCGCGCTGAAAATCAGGATGGAAGGGCTGCGTTGCGACCAGGACCGCACAAACGGCAAACGCCAGCGCGGCGGACCATTCTCCGATGGTGATGGCGGCGACGAGTTGGCGGCGGGCGAAACGGCCTTTGCGCCTGGCGAGCGCGCCGCGTGCGAAGGCGGCGAGCGCGATCAACGATGCGAAAAACAGCAGCACGAGAAGGAGCGGCGGATTGGGTATGCGGTAGGTGAAGCGAGGCCAGTGCGCGAACCAATCGACGACGCTGAGCAACGCGCCGACACCGGCACCGAGAGCCTTTGCGAGCAGCGCGGCAAACCGAGTCCACACGAACGCCGACAGCAGAGTGATAAATCCCAGCGGGACGATGATCGCGGTGAGGAGGACGGCGGGAACGTTGCTGAAGGGGCCGGAAAGGCTGATCCGGTGAAAGTCGGACGCCATCAGCGGCAGCATGCCGAGCTGAATGACCAGCGAGAGAAGAAGGATGTCCCACAGGCGCAGGCCGATGCGCACCGGCGCGGTAAGGACGGCGTCGGGGCGGGGCAGGAAGCGAAACGGCAGGCGCGCCGAAAGCCATGCGATCGCCGCGCGAAGCTCCAAACGGAATTGAGCGACTTTTGGAGAGTGGACGACATCGCGGGTGACGTCGCCCAGATGGCTGAGGCCGAGGCGATAGGGTTCGCTGGTTCGCGCTATCCAGGGAAGGGCGAGGCCCGCGATAACGGCTGCGGCAAGAAACGACAACTGGAAACCGGAATCGACGAGGTACGAGGGTTTCGCGATGAGCAGAGCGAGCGCGGCGAGAGCGATGGTATTCAGCAAATCGATGCGCCGGAATAACGGGCGCGCAAGCAGGTAGAACGCGGCCATGAGGGCGGCACGAAGAATCGGAGTGCGGTCCTGCACGATGCCGACATACGCCGCGAGCACGACGCAGGTGATGGCGGCTACCGCGAGCGGCGGCAGGCGGAGGCGGCGTCCGAGCCAGACGAGAAAGACGATGAGAGCTCCGACGTGAAGTCCGGCAATCACGAGGACGTGATACGCGCCGGTTTTTTGAAATGCCTGGACGACGGAGGTATCCACAAAACTGCGGTCGCCGAGGAGCATGGCGCGGAGAACGGCGGCGCGCTCAGGATGGTCAGGGAAAAGCGAATCGATGCGGGTTAAAAGCGTGCCGCGTGCGCGAGCCATACGGTAGCCGAGCGTTAACGGAGGATGATCGACGACTTCGATCAGCTCGCCGCTGCGAAGCGAGCCGAGCAAGTCGATTTTCTGGCGCGCGAGAAAGCCGCGAATGTCGAAGGCGCCTGGATCCATGAAATCGCGAGGGGCGCGCGCCTTGGCAACGGCTTCGACGCGATCTCCGGCTCGCATTCCTTCGGGTGCGTCCGCCGTGCGCGGACCAAGATAGAGATTGGCGCGCAGGCCGCCGGTTACAGGCACCTGCGCTCCGGCGATTTCGACCTGCTCCAGATCGATCTCGAAACGGCGGCCCCACGGCAGGCGCATGGGGTCTTCGCGGAGACGGCCGCGCCAGCGAAGCGGGACGGAGGTGTCGATTTGCCCGGCGGCGAGAAGATGGGTAACGTGACTTGCGGGGACGATGGCGCGTTCAACCGTGGACGCGAGCCCGCCGAGCAGGAGCCAGACGCAAAGAACCACCGGCCATGCTGCTTTAGGCCAATTACGCCAAAGAAATAGCGCTGCGACGACGAACGCGGAGCACGTTGCGATGATCCAAAAGCGCGGGTTGTGGGGATAGCGCAGCGCAACTCCGGCTCCCGCGGCGAAAGCCGCCGTCAGCCAGAGCGCCGGGAGTTTCATCCGCGCCGGCGAAAACGAACGACGGTCTCCATGTGAAATGTCTGCGGGAATAAATCGAACAAGTGGACTTCGTGGATGTCGTAACCCGCCTGCTTGAATGCGCCCAGATCGCGCGCGAGAGTGGGCGGATCGCAGGAAACGTAGGTGATGCGCTCGGGGCCCAGGCGAGCGATGCGCTCGGCGGAGCCGGGTTCGAGCCCGGCGCGCGGAGGATCGAGAACGACAAGCTGCGGGCGTTCTTTGTTTTTGGCGAGGAAGCGATCGACGTCGGCGGTGCGCACTTCGATGGCGCCGTGGCCGCGCAGATTCATTTCCAGATCGCGCGTGGCGGCGGGATTGGATTCGACGGCAACGACGCGTTCGAATTTCTTCGAGAGCGGAATGGAGAACAAGCCGACTCCGGCGAAAAGATCGAGCGCCATGCGGCCGGGAGCTTCGTTTTCGGCCACTTCGCGCGCGAGTTCGTCCACCAGAAATTTGTTCACCTGAAAGAAGGAAAAGTGGCCGACACGGAACGACGTGCCCGCTGCGTCGTAATCCAGAAAGCCGGGACCGAAAAGCTCCATGCGGTCGTTGCCTGGATCGTGAAATACGAGGCTGGCCATTTCCGGCACGATCTTGCGGAATGTTTCGGCGTGTTCGGCGGCGCGGGACGGAAAGCCGGCGAACGTCGCGGTAAGGATGAGCTTCGAGTCGGAGGCGCCGGCGAAGGCTTCGAGTTCGCGAAGGCCGCGAGGAAGCTTTGCGACGGCGAGAGCTTCGCGAAGCGCGAGCAAAGTTTTCAGCAAGAGCGGCGAAATGATGGAGCAGTCTTCCACGGCGCAGAGTGCGGTCGAATTGGCCGGAAAGTAGCCGATCCGAAGGCTCGCTTTTCCGTTAACGGACGGCTGCGCTCCCGCTTCGCCTTTCGCTTCGAGGGGACGCACTTTCCACTGCGCGCGATTGCGATACGCCCATGGTGGGGAAGCGTGCGTCGCAATCGGCCCCAGCCATTCGACGCGCCCGATGCGGCGAAGAGTTTCGCGGAGGATGTCCGTTTTGAATTTGAGCTGGACGTCGTACGGAATCTGCTGGTAATCGCAGCCGCCACAATCGCCGAAGTGGGGGCATTTCGCGGGCACCCGTTCGGGCGAGGGCTGAATGACCTGATCGAGCTTCGCGCGCACGAATTTCTTTTTCTGCTCGACGAGACTCGCGCGGACGAGTTCTCCGGGCATCACCAGCGGAACGAAAACAGTCGCGCCTTCGTGATGGGCGAGGCCTTCGCCGCCGTAAACCAATTTCTCGATTGTGACGTCCATGGGTGCCATACGCGGGCCGATTGATTCCTTTTGAGAAACGTTGCAGTCAGTCGCGCTGCGAGCCGGCGCGGTTCAGGCGAGATAGAAAAGGCTCAACCGCGGAACGCCGAAATGCTCGAACATGCGTTTTTGCAGATACTGGCGTTCGAGTTGAGCAAGCTGCTCGCCCGACATCTTACGACGATACGGCGCCAGGGAGCGATCCATTTCGCGGCGGATCGAGAGCATGGCTTCGTCGTCGGCATCGGCCGAGAGGGCGGCGGTGAGTTTTTCTTCGAGGATGGTGAGGCGGCGCTCGAAATCCTCGAGGTCGAGAGCGGCGGGATTGTCGAGCAGCGGCGAGATTTCGTCGAGTTTTGTCGCGGTATCGTCCAGGCGTTTGGCAAGCGAATCATGTGTGGGGCGTTGTTTCTCGGCGGCGGCGCGAAGGCGAGAGGCGTTGCGTTCGAGGTATTTTTTCAATTCATCGCGAGAGAACGGCTCGGCCTTTGCGCGTGTTGAGGTGAGCTCCGGTCCGGCTCCCGCGGCGGCTTCCTGCGCTTCGGCGGCGGCGTCGAGAACGGCGTCCACGCAGTAGGCGAGGGTTTTGAGCTGGCGTCCGCCGGCGGCGCGTTTCGAGCGAGACCAACTTTCGAAGGCGCGGTCGATCCCTTTGAGAACGGCGGGCAGAGGGATGCCGGCTTTCTGCCATGTTTCGACGATGGCCCAATCGAGAGGAGAGACGAGCAAGTGCGCGCCGCGCTTGCGCCAGAAATATTCTTCGATCTCGGTGAAATAATTGAAGTAGTTGAAGGTTTCCATCGCGCGCACGACGTACGGCGGCGGCTTCGCGGGCCGCGAATTTACTTTCGAGTACGCTTCGATTGGGCGGATTTCGCCGGTTTGCCCGGCTGATTGCGTTCCCAAATGATGCGCAAGCCTTCGAGCGTCAGGAACTCGTCGATCTTTTCGATGTGGCGCGAAGCGCGGCCGATCAGCGGCGCTTGTCCGCCGGTGGCAATCACGGTCGTCTTGGGGCCAAGGACTTTTTTCATCCGGTCGAGAATGCCGTCGACCATGTCGGTGTAACCGTAGAAAAGCCCGGATTGCATGGACGCCACGGTGTTGGTGCCGATCACTTTGCCGGGGTCTTTGATTTCGACGCGAAACAGGCGCGCGGCGCGGGAGAACAGGGCGTCAGCGGAAATTCCGATGCCGGGAGTGAGGACGCCGCCGAGATAGTCACCTTCTTTGGAGACGGCGTCGAAGTTGATGGCCGTGCCGAAGTCCACCACGATGCACGGGCCGCCGTATTTCGCAAAGCCCGCGACGCTGTTGACGATGCGGTCGGCGCCGACTTCGTTGGGATTGTCATACTTCACCGGCATTCCGGTTTTGATTCCCGGCTCGACGAAGAGCGCTTTCTGGCCGAAATAGCGCTCGGCCATTCCGGCGAGAGTGGCGTTGAGCGGCGGGACGACGGAGCTGATAATCACGCCATCGACTTTGCGCGAGCCGAGATTGGCGAGCGTGAAAAGATCGCGCGAGAGGATGCCGTATTCGTCGATGGTCTGGTCGCGCGCGGTGGTGAGGCGCCAGTTGGCGACGAGTTTTTTGCCCTGAAAGACACCGAGCACCGTGTTGGTGTTGCCGACATCGAGAGTCAACAGCATCAGCTAGCCTCCGCCACATCGCCGGAGAGAACCGGCTCGATTCCGCCGCCGTCATCGCGCAGCACGCGAAGAACGCCGCTTGGTTCCAGACCCGCGGTTACGCCGGTGAAAGTTTCGATAGCCGTGGTGATGCGCACGCGCTTGCCTTGAAAGTAGCTCGAGACTTCGGCGAAACGGCGAACGATGGGCGTTGCGCCCTCGGCAATGAAGAGATTGTAGTAGCGGTCGAGGTGGCGCAGCAACCGGACAAGGACGTCGATGCGCGAATGGATTTTTCCGGTCTCCATGCGCAGGGAGGTGGCGATGCCGGAAAGCTCGGCGGGCATCTTTGTTTGATTGACGTTGATGCCGATGCCGACGACGGCGTAATGCATGCGGTCCGGTTCGGCTTGCATTTCGGTGAGCACGCCGGAAAATTTTCGGCCGTTGACGAGAATATCGTTGGGCCAGCGGATGTCTGGGATCGCGTCGAGTTCTTCGGCGGCGGCATCGCGGGCGGCGAGTCCGGCGACGATGGTAAGCAGCGGCGCCTGTGCCGGCGAGATTTTCGGACGAAGCAAAACGGTGCAGTGGATGCCGGCGGATTTTTCCGAGATCCACTTGCGGCCGGCGCGACCGCGGCCCGCAGTTTGCGCTTCGGCGAGGACGACGGCGCCGTGAGGCTCGCCCTGCTCGCCGAGTTGCAGCGCGACGGTGTTGGTCGAATCGATTTTGAAGTAGTGGTAGATACGCTTGGCAAAGGCGGTGCCGTAAAGGCGGTGGCTCAGCATTTGCGGCGCGAGAATGTCGGGAGCTTGCTCGATGTGATAGCCGGAGCTGGCGTGGCCTTTTACTTTTACGCCGAGAGCGCGAAGCGTCTCGATCCAGCGCCAGACACTTTGGCGCGAGACGCCGATCTCTTCGGCGATTTTTGCGCCGCTGATGACGACGGTGGCGTTGTCAGCGAGCAACGTCACGAGCGCGTCGATGCGCTTGTCGGTGACTCCGGGCAGCTCGGCGGTGCGTTTTTTCGGCATGGCGCGAATGGCAAGAATACGCGGGTGCGCGGGCGGGGACAAGTTCCCACCGGGTTCCGCGACCTGTCTAACCCAGTTGCTTGAGGCGGTCGGTGAGCTTTTGAAGTTCGACTTCGCGATCGGCTAGCGTGCGGCGGAAGTCGTCGAGGACTTTCGCGGGGGCTTTGCTGAGGAAGGTTTCGTCGGCGAGGCGCGCTCTTTTGGATTCGATGTCTTTGGCGAGGCGCTCGATTTCTTTCTGGAGGCGCGTGAGTTCGGCGGCTTTGTCGATGGTGTCGCCGTAGGCGATGCGCAGGTCGAAGTCGGCCGTGGAGCGGACGGACGCGCCGGTGGGATCGAGATGGCCGGCGGAGATTTTCAGTTCGGACACAGTGGCCAGACGAGTAAGCGGCTCGATGTTTTGCTCGACGAGAGCGCGGAGGGCGGCATCTTTGGTCGAGAAGTCCGCCGCTACTTTCTTTTTCTGATCGACTTTCATTTCGGCGCGGATGTTGCGTGCGGCGATGATGATTTCCTGGATGGCGGCCATGCCGCGTTCGGCGGCGGCGTCATTCCAGTTACTGCGCGATTCGGGATATTTATCGAGGGCGATGGATTGAGCGCCGGGTTGTTGCGGCAGCTTGTGCCACAGCTCTTCGGTGAGGAAGGGCATCACGGGATGCAGAAGGCGGATTGACGCGTCGAGGATGGCGAAAATGTTGCGCCACGCGGGAAGTGCGATGGCGCGGTCGGTGGAACTGAGTTGCGGCTTGACCCACTCGATGTACCAGTCGCAAAAATCGGCCCAGAAAAACTGATAGGCGGTCTTGCAGGCTTCATGGAAGCGGAATTCATCGAGTGCTTTGCCGACTTCGGCGGCGACCGAAGAGAGTCGCGAGAAAATCCAGCGGTGGACGAGATCGGCGTCGCCGGACATTTTGTAGGGCGCGGCGGCGCGGATTTCGGGAGCGGCCAGTTCTTCGAGAGTGAAACCGGAAGCGGCCTGCGCTTTCTCGAGGTTTAAGAACAGGAAGCGAGCGGCGTTCCAGATTTTGTTGGCGAAGGCGCGGGCGCCGAGGATTCGATCTTCGCTGAGGATAATGTCTGTGCCCGGAGCGGCCATGCTGGCGAGCATGTAGCGTAGCGCGTCGGTGCCGAATTTCTGGGTGAGCTCGAGAGGATCGACGCCGGTGCCCTTGGTCTTGGACATCTTCGCGCCTTCGGCGGTGCGAACGAGCGAGTGCAGGTACAAACGGCGGAAGGGAATGCGATTTTTCGCGTCGGCTGCGCCTGCGGCCCGACCGCCGCCCGTGAGATGTAAGCCCATCATGATCATGCGGGCGTCCCAGAAGAAAAGGATGTCGTAGCCGCTGATCAGCAAGTTCGTAGGATAAAACTCGCGGAGGTCGGGCGTGTCGTCCGGCCAGCCGAGAGTGGAAAACGGCCAGAGCGCCGAGCTGAACCAGGTGTCGAGGACGTCTTTATCCTGCGTGAGTTTTGCGCCGCCGCATTTCGGGCATTTTGCGGGGACGCCGGCAGCGCGCGCGTGACCGTCGATCAACGCGACGTCGGAATTCGTGGCCGGAATCATTTCGTTGCAGCCTTCGCAATGCCAGATGGGGATGCGATGTCCCCACCAGAGCTGGCGGGAGATGCACCAGTCGCGAATGTTTTCGAACCATTGCAGCAGAATGGTGCGCTGATTATCGGGCACGACTTCGATTGCAGGTTTGGCGCCGAATTCACCGGTGACGGCTTTTCGAGCCTCGTCGGCGAGCGGCTTCATTTTCATGAACCATTGGGTGGAAACGCGCGGCTCGACAATCGTCTTGCAGCGATCGCAGGTGCCCACCGAATGGGTGTGCTCGGAGATGTGGTCCATCAGGCCGAGGTCTTCGAGGTCTTTGATCACGCGTGCGCGCGCGACGAAGCGGTCAAGTCCGGCGTATGAACCAGCAGCGGCGCTCATGTGGGCGTCGTCGGTCATCACGTCGATCTGCGGCAGGTTGTGGCGCTTGCCGACTTCGAAGTCATTGGGATCGTGCGCGGGCGTGATTTTCACAACGCCGGAGCCGAATTCGCGATCGACGTAGGCGTCGGCGATGATCGGGATCTCGCGATTCACGAGCGGCAGCGTGACGGATTTGCCGATCAATTTCCCGTAGCGTTCGTCGTCCGGGTGAACGGCGACGGCGGTGTCGCCGAGCATCGTTTCAGGACGCGTAGTGGCGACGACCAGAAATTCCTGCGGCGAGCCCTTGCCTGCGCCGGTGACCGGATAGCGGATGAACCACAAATTTCCGGTGCGCTCGTTGTGGACGACTTCGAGGTCGCTGATGGCCGTCTGGCAGCGGGGGCACCAGTTGACCATGTAACGTCCGCGATAGATCAGGCCTTCGCGATACAGGCGCAGAAACGCTTCGAGGACGGAGCGATACAGAGCCGGGTCGAGCGTGAATTTTTCGCGCGTCCAATCGCAGGAAGCGCCCAGGCGAATCATTTGGCCTTTGATCGCGCCGCCGCTTTCGGCTTTCCATTTCCACACGCGCTTTTCGAATTCGTCGCGGCCGAGAGTTTTGCGGTCGATGCCTTCCTTGGCGAGCATGCGCTCGACGACGAACTGGGTGGCGATACCGGCATGGTCCATTCCCGGCAGCCAGAGAGTGCGTTCGCCGCGCATGCGGTGCCAGCGGACGAGCATGTCGATCTGGGTGTGCTCGAGCATGTGGCCGATGTGGATGGAGCCGGTGACGTTGGGCGGGGGCAGCGCGATGGAGAAGCGTTTGCCGGGATCGGACGGCGTGCCGGAATTTTCGGCGCGGAATAGTTTCTCGTCGAACCAGGCCTTGGCCCAGCGCTCTTCAATTTCCTGCGGCTCGTATGCCTTCGGTATTTCGAGCGCCATGGTCCTCGTACAGCCGGGAATTTCCGTCGCGCGGCAATCAAACAATATAATCGGCGCGAGCTAAGCTCGTCAAATCGCGCGGCAATCCGACTATGCGCGTTTGGTGAGAATCAAATGGGTGGTGGAAGCGCTGGCGACGCGTTCGGTGCACTGGTATCCGAGAGCGGGCAGGTCGAGGCCGGCGAAAAGATGCTCGCCCGAGCCGAGAAAATGCGGCGCGAAGGCCAGGTGGAGATCGTCGACCAGTCCGGCGGAAAGATACTGCCGGACGGTGGAGACGCCACCGCCAAGCCGGACGTCTTTTCCGTTGGCGGCTTCGGTGGCGCGAGCGAGCGCTTCGTGAATTCCGCCGGTAATAAAATGAAAGACAGTCCCGCCGGCCATGGAGATCGAGGGACGCGGGTAGTGCGTGAGCACGAAGACAGGAACGTGATACGGCGGATCGTCGCCCCACCATCCTTTCCACGCGTCGTCGGGCCAGGGACCGCGAACGGGGCCGAACATGTTGCGACCGAGAATCCACGCGCCGACATTCGCAAAACCACGCGCCATAAAATCGTCGTCGATGCCGGTGGCGCCGCCGTCTTCGCCGTGCATCTGTTGAAACGTGCGCGTGGCGAAGAGCCATCCGACGAGAGCGGTGCCGCCGACACCGAGCGGATTGGCGAGATCCTGGTTCGGACCGGCGCCATAACCGTCGGCCGAAACTCCAAAACAGCGAACGATGAGTCGCGTCATCGAATGTTTTCCGGGCCGCCGAGATGGGATGAGTACGCGCGACGACAATCGAAATCTAACACACGAAGAGACGCGAGACGAAATGCAACGGCACCGGCCATTCGAGGGTTGGCGCTTACTTGTCTTTTTTCTGAAGTTCGTTTTGGACTAGGCTTTCGAGCAAGGGTTTCATCCCTTGCGAAAGCATTTCCTGAAGCTGGGGCTGCAATTTTTCGAGGACTTTGCGGACGACGTCGTCCACATCGGCGGTTGGGGATGCGCCCTCGATCGTTGCCGGCAAGATTTCGGTGGCGCCCTGCGGCGGCATCAGGAAAGCGATGTCCGATAGCGCCTCACGATTGGCGGGAGGCAGCGTGGGAATGCGTTCGCTGAAATCATCGGCGGCGATGGAGCTGTCGTCGCTGGCAAAAAGCGTCGAGGGCGCGGGATCGAGCGCTTGCGCGCTGCCTTCGACACGATCGGAAAAGTTTGTCTCCGCTTCGGCCTCGGCGCCGAGCGGAGCGGGCTGCAAGGCGTAGCCAGAGGATGGGTGCGCGTCTTGCGGTGCAAATGCAGGTTCGGAAGGCGCGAGCGTGTCGTCTGCGCCATTGCGAGAGATTTCGGCCGGAGGGGCGAAAAATTCCGGCGCGCTATTTTCAAGGGCCGGCGCCGTCTCGGTTTCGTCGAACGCACTCGAGTGGTCGTGCTGTTCGGAATCACCCGGCGCGGCGAAATGGTACGAAGAGCTGCCGAATTGCGGCGTCGATTCGCCAAAACTGCGCGGCTCGGAATCGAAATGCCCGCCAAGATTCAAGGAAGGCAGCGCGGCGAGCTCATCCGTCCAGACTTCCGGAGCAGGGGCTTGGCCGGCGGAGGCGTCGGTTGCCGGTTCGGACGCAGAGGATTGGACGGCTTCTGTTTCCGAGGATTGCGAAGCGACGGAAGGCGACGCATTCGCGGAGTTGAGATCGGAAACCGCTTCCGGCAGGAGCTCGGCGGCCTGTTCGGCCGTGTGGGACGTCGGTTCGACTTCGGCTGGGCTTGCGTCGATGGCAGAACTCAACGCCGATGGTTTTGCGCTTTCGAGATTCGTTGTCCAATGGCTTTCGGCGGTGGTGGACGGCGAGTCCATCATGTCCATCCAGCCGCGCTCGCGAGCGGGAGGCGCTTCGTGCGCTTGGGGCTGTACGGCAGTGGACGCTTCGGCCTGCGCGATGGGGGCGGTTTCGTGCGCGGCTTCGAAAACACGTTGCGGCAATCCCTTGATGGCGACTTCGGTTTCGTCCTCTTTCGGCGATGCGGATGCGGAAGGCAATGAAAACGGAACCGGCGCAGCTTCCTCTGCCACTTCGCCGGCGACTAATTCGATGGCCGCTGGCGTTTCCGGCGTTCCCGCAGCCGGCGTTGCGCTCGTGACGGAGACGCGGGATTTTTGTTCGGACGCCGGACGCAGATCCCAATCGGCGGGCTCGGCGGCAGTTTCGGCGGACGCCTGCGGCGCAGCCTCTCGATGTGCGGCGTCTGCATTCGCGGATTCGGAAACGGAGGGTGCGGAGGCGACGGCCTGTGCTTCGGAACTGAATTCCTTGATGTGCTTTGGCGGCACGTCTTTTTCGGAAGGAAACGTTATCGGTTCGAAGTCGCGGCCGTAGGAATAAATCGGATCGGCGGATACGTTGTCGGGTACTTCGAAATCGGTATTGGCGCGGCGACGATCGGTCGCGGTTGCCATGTCGTCAAATTCCTCGTCATCATCATCGTCCGCACCGACGACGCTGACCGAGGTCTTCGGCCCGGAAGCGACTTTGGGGCCGGATTTTTCAGTGGACGCTTTTGGAGCCGGCGCGGCTTTCGTGGTCTCTTCTTCCTGCTCTTCGTCCGAATCCATTCCGCGGACGCCTTTGCCAAATCCGTAAATAATCGCGGCCTCTTCGGGTGTTGGCTCGGGAAAGTGGGGAAGCGGCTTCGGCTCCGCGGTTGCGGGATTCTCCAGGGCAACGGGCGGAGGCGGCGCGGCCTGCACTTCCTTGGCCTTGGCCATTTCGGCCATCACGCGCGGATTCTTTTCCAGCGCGGACATGACCATGGCAATCAGGGGATCGGGCGGAACAAACGGCTTCTTCAGGACGCCATCGGCGCCGACGCGGCGGGCCTCTTTTTCATCCAGGGGATCGAAGGCACCGACGAGCAAAATGACCGGAGTTTGGGCGAAGCGGGAGTCTTTCTTGACGAATTCGCAGACTTCGTAGCCGTTGCGGACGGGCATGAAAACATCGGCCAGCACCAAATCGGGATTGGCGTCTGGGATTCGACGCACAGCGGCCTCGCCGTTGCCGACCGCGATGACTTCCACCCCGCGCTCCTGAAAGGCAAGCGTGACCATTTTCTGGATGTTTGTGTTGTCGTCCGCGACCAAAATCCTGGGCACTGGTATCCCCTTGCGCCGCACCCCGATGCGACACGCCTACCTCTGCACACACCCTATTGCAGCATCCCGATACAGGGGCGTCAACAAACTCGAAGTACAGGAGTGCTAAAGGTGTTATGAGGAAGTTAACAGCTTCAATACCGGGCTTTTACCAGGGCAAAATCTTTTTGAGGCCTTTCTTTTTCTTGCTGGTGGATTCTTCGCTGGGATCCGCCGGCGGCGTAGAGGCCGGCTTCGATGGGGACGAGTCTGCCGATGGCGAGGAAGATGAGCCGGTCACGGGCGCGGCCGTGGGGTTCGCGGGAGCGTCGGTGGAAGCGGGAGTATCGGCGGAAGTGGCGCTGGCTGATGGCGTTGCGGGCGCGGCCGTGACGGGCGCGCCGTTGTCGTTCACCGGTTGCGGCTGATCCGGTGTGGGCGGCAATGCCGGACTTGCCGAAGGCAAGGCACGAACGTCGGATGTGGGTTGAGCGCGGTCGTTTACGGGAGTGATGATTTCGGCGCCGGCTTCGGTGGTTGGCGTCGTATCCACTTTTCCTGTCGTGGCGTCTTCGACCACTTCTGTGGTGGTTGGGGCGGATTCGGTCGTCGGTCCCGCTCCACCGCCGGTGACGGTGAAAGACGGACCCGAGGCGCCGGGCTTCAGAACCTCGGTGGCCGAGACCGCGTCGTTCGGGGGATTCAGTTGCGGCGCGCCGGTGTGGGCGGCGGTCGAAACGTCGGGATTGCCTTTCAACATTCCCAACGGCATCTTGACGAGCACGCTTTGGTGGTGCTGTTTTTGGTAAAGCTGCTGTTGACGCTCGCGCTGAGCGGCGTTCGGATCGGCCGCAGGAATCGGTTTGCCAAGATCTTTCAGGTGCGCTTTGGCGTCGGGCGTGAGTTTCGATAGCGGGTAATCGGAGACGATCCGCTCGTAACACTTGGCGGCGAGATCGCCCCAGTGATTTTTGTCGTCTTCGTTTTTGGAAAGCAGGCGCGCGCGATTATAGATGTCGCCGAGCATCCACAGGGCGTGATCGTTGGCGCTGTAGAGCGGATAGCGATCGGAAAGCTCGACCAGGCGAGCGGCGGAAGCGCGGTAATCCGTTTTTGTGTAGTAGTAGTAGGCGATTTTGAACTCGCCATCGGCGAGGACTTCCTGCACATCGCGCAAATACTGTTCGGCTTTCGGCGCAAGCGGGCTCTGCGGATACTTGATCAGAAACGCCTGGAATTCGTCTTCCGCGGCCTGGGCCTGCGTGGTGTCGCGGTCGGCCTTCTCCATCATGTGATAGTGCGCCAGGCCAACCTGCATCTGCGCGTAGGAGGCTTCGTCCAGGAAAGGGAAAAAGGTCTGGAAATCCTTGTACTCCTGAATCGCCTGGGTCAAATTTCCGGTGCCGCCCTCTTTGTAATAGGAGTCGGCGACCATTAACTTTGCTTTGGCCAGATATTCGCTGTCGGGGTAGGTGTTGATCAGGGTTTGCAGGGCGAGGCGGCCTTCGGTGTAGCGGCCGTGCTTGAGATCTTCCTGCGAACGGTCGTAGAGAACTTTGTCCGGTTCGGCGGAAGCTACCTTTTCCGCGGGAGCCGGAGCGGCCTTCGCGGTCTTCTTGCCCTTCGATTTCGAGACGGTTTTCTTGGGCGGTGCCGCCGGCTTATCGGCTTGCTTGGGAGCGGCGGGCTTGGCATCCGGCGCAGGCGTGTTCGCGTCGCTCTGGCCGCTGCCGCCGGTCTGCGGCGTGGGTACCTGGGCGTTCGCAGCCGGGCAGACCAGGAAAAAGAGAGATAGGGCAGCGATCGCCAGGATTACCTTGCGCTGCTTGACGGACTTTGCGAGTTCCAAGAAGTTCACTGAAATCATTGCGTTTTTCCCAGCCTTTGCATCTTGAGTGGTTATGCTTTCAGGCTCACGGCCTGGGTCGCGAGCTGTTTGAGTTCCTGAGTCGCCGCTGCCGGATTGGCGGCATGAAAAATAGACGTGCCGGCTACGAATGAGTTTGCGCCGGCCTGCGCCAATTGCGCGATATTTTCCCGATCCACTCCGCCGTCCACTTCAATACGAAAACTGCAATTATACCGTCCGCGCCAATCGTGCAATTGCCGGATTTTTTCGTACGCACCCGGAATAAAGTTTTGGCCGCCGAATCCTGGATTCACGGACATCACCAAAACGGTGTCCAACTTATCGAGCACTTCGCTGAGCGTCGCTACCGGAGTGGCAGGATTGATCACCGCTCCGGCCTCCGCGCCGAGTTCGCGAATCATCGAAAGAGCGCGGTCCAGGTGCACGGTCGCTTCCTGATGGACGAGGACGCGGCTTGCTCCGGCACGCACGAACTCCGGAATAAAGGTTTCGGGTTGCTCAATCATCAGATGCACATCGAGCGGCAGGCGGGTTGCCTTGCGAAGAGAGGCAAGTACAGGGATTCCGAGCGAGAGATTCGGGACGAAGTGGCCATCCATCACGTCAACGTGAAGGGCGTCCGCTCCCGCGGCTTCGACGATGCGGACTTCGTCGCCGAGTTTGGCGAAGTTCGAGGCCAGAATCGACGGCAAAATCTCGATGCGCGAGTAAGGCATATCTCACCGAAATTCTAGCACAGGCACCGGTTCGCGTGGGTTTCGCCCTGCGGATGCGGGCTATTCGGCGACTTGCAGGTCGATGGCGGCACTGGCATCCACGCGCGCGCCGTGCTGGGGCGTTTGCGCGATGATCGTTCCGTGCAGCGCGCCGGGAACGGTCGAGAGAGTCAGCTTGCCGATGTGGAGTCCGGTGCCGCTCAGGCGGGATTCCGCGTCGGCGAGGCTGAGGCCGACGAGCTCGGGCATCACGTAAGAGGCCGGGCGAGGGCCGAGCGACACCAGCATGTCCACGTGCGGTGAAGTAACGTCCGAGGTGCCGGGTGCGGGATCTTGTTCGAGGACGCTATCGTCTTCGTAGCCGGGCAGATAGACGCTGGATATTTCGCCGGCTTGCAGACCGGAGCGCAGCAATTCAATCCGCGCGGCACGCACGCTGCGATTCGAAAGCGAGGGGATCGTGGCTTTTTGGGGGCCGAGGCTGAGCACCACGTGGGCGAACTGGCCGATCTTTACGCGCGAGCCGGCGGCGGGACTTTGGCGCACGACGGTGTCGATGGCCGAGGGGTTGTAGAGGCGCTCTTCGACTTTAAATCCGATGCCGCGCCCCTGCAGGATTTGCTGCGCTTCGGCGCTTTTTTTGCCGACCACATCGGGGACGGCGACTTCGCGGCCCTGGATAGCGAAGCGCATCGCGGTAAGCGCGCTCAAGAAAGCGACGGACGTGAGGATGAACGCCAGCATCGCCAACCGGAAGATCCATTGAAGCCTGTCGCGAAGAGTCATGGAGAGTTGTGCGTGCCGCCTCCGGGAGAGAAAAGACTAGCACGCCGGTCGGGCGAATTTAGGTGCGTCTTTCGATGGCTGCGGCGAAAAATCCATCGGTGCCGTACTGGCCCGGCAGAATGCGGAATTGGGAGCCGGCGTCGAAGAGCGTGGCTGCATCGATTGCCGCGGCGAGTTGGCTCTCGAGCGCGGGCGCGAATTGCGTCGTCGCGACGCGCTGGAATTCATTTTTCGTTCCGCGGAGGACGCCAGCGACCACTTCGTCGTCCTCTTCGGGCTCGATCGAGCAGGTGGAATAGACCAGGCGGCCGCCCGGCGCGAGCCGTTCGAGCGCGGATTTTAATAGCGATCGCTGAAGCTCCTGGTATTCAGGAAATTCTTGAGCGGTAAGCCGCCACCGAATTTCGGGATGGCGGGCGAGAGTGCCCGTTCCGGAGCAGGGAGCATCGACGAGGATGCGATCGAAACGGTCGGCGAATCCGAGCGGCTTTGTGGCGTCGAGTTCGACGAGAGTTACGTTTTTCGCGCCGATCCTCGAGAGTTGATCGCGTGTGGCACGCAGGCGATGCGCATGAATGTCGGTTGCGGTAACGGTTCCGTTCGGCATCGCGGCGCGGGCGAGAATGGCGGTTTTGCCGCCGGGCGCGGCGCAGAGGTCTAACACGCGATCTCCCGGTTGAACGCCAAGCAGGTGGGCGACGGCCTGCGAGGCTTCGTCTTGCACGGAGAGTTCGCCGCGGCGAAACGCGGAGGTGCGAACGATGCTGCTGCCGCTGACCGAAAAAGAGTTGCGGAGAAGCGTGCCCGGTTCGATCTTCAGGCCATCGCGTTCGAGTTCAGCGAAGATTTTGTCGCGGTTCGCCGGATCGGTGAGAACACAGCTCAAGCGCGGCGGACGATTGTCGGCTTCGAGAATTCCGAGCGCTGCCGCCTGGCCGAACCGCGAGAGCCAGCGTTCAACCAGCCAGGCAGGGTGAGAATGCAAGATGGAAATGCGATCCGCATCCGATATTTTGTGATCTGCGGTGGCAAGGAGCTGTTCGGCGGGAATGCGGGCTTCGTTCGAGGCTCGCCGCAGGACGGCGTTGACCAGCGTGGAGGCCGAAGTCTTCTTCGCCGCTTTGACGAGTTCCACGGACTCGTGGACGGCGGCATGCGCGGGGACGCGCTGGAGGAAACGAAGCTGGTAAATTCCCATGCGGAGAGCGATTGCCACCGGAACGTCGAGCCGGGCGACGGTCTTCTTCATGTGCCGATCCAGAAGAAAATCGAGCAGACGCTGCCAGCGGAGGACGCCGAGAGAAATTTCGGTGGCCAGCGCGGCGTCTTCGTTTTTGACCTCGCCGCTCAGACTTGCATGCAGCAGATCGCTGGCGTAGGCGCCTTCGCTGGCGACTCGCGCCAAAACTTCGTAAGCGATTTTTCGTGCGGCGCTGACGGCCATAATTTGTGCTCGATTCGAAAGTATTGTTGGTTGGTGCGCGATAGGAAAGCTAGTTTCCGAATTTTTCGCCAGGGCCGAGCCGCGCGCCGTTGGCGAATTCCACCGCCGTAACGCGCTTGCGGCCTTCGAGTTGAACCGTTTCGAGCTGAATTTCCGTCGATTGCCCGCAAACCACCAGAACGCGGCTGTCTCTTTGGACGATCGTTCCCTCGGGCGCGGTTGGCGTTGCCGGCATGGCGGAAGGCCTGCCCCACAACGCGCAGGATTTTCCGCGAAAGGTACTGAACGCAGCGGGCCACGGCTGGAATCCGCGCATTCGATTGTAGATTTCCGGCGCGGTGCGCGACCAATCGATACGGCCATCCTCTTTTTTTAGCACTGGGGCGAACGTTGCTTGCGAGTGATCTTGCGGCGCGGAAGCCAGCGTCGCGGCGGCGAGGCCGCGCAAAGTCTGGACGATCAGCGGCGCGGCGGCATCTGCCAGGCGCGCGTAGAGCTGTGGGGACGTCTCATCGGGCGCGATATCGGTTTCATATCGCAGCAGCGTAGGGCCTGTGTCGAGTCCTCGATCGATCTGCATTGTCGTAAGTCCGGTGTGCGTTTCGCCGTTGGCGATGGCCCAGTGAATCGGCGCGGCGCCGCGATACTTGGGCAGCAGGGAGCCGTGGACGTTAATCCAGCCGAGGCGAGGAATGGCGATGAGTTTTTCGGAAATGATCTGGCCGTAGGCGATGATCACCACAACGTCGGCGGCAGCGCGCTGGAAATATTCGAGCGATTCTTCCGAGCGAATCTTCTGCGGCTGAAAAACGGGGATGCCGCGCTCTAGGGCGGCAAGCTTTACGGGCGAAGCGTTTACTGCGCCGCCACGACCGGCCGGACGGTCCGGCTGGGTGATGACGCCTTCGACCGAGAAATCCGATTCTGCCGCGAGACGAACCAGAGAGGGAACTGCAAACGCGGGCGTGCCGCAGAATAGGATATTCAGCGGCACCAGGCTCCTACCACTCGCCCGCTTTTTTCATTTTGCGGATTTTACGCTTGATCATGTCGCGCTTGAGCATGCTGAGATGATTGATGAAGAGCACGCCGTTCAAATGGTCGATTTCGTGGCAAAACGCGCGCGCCAGCAATCCTTCGCCGCGCATTTCGAATTCCTTGCCGGTGGCGTCTTGCGCTTTGATGGTGGCGTACATCGGGCGCGCCACATAACCGCGAAATCCGGGAATGGACAGGCAGCCCTCTTCTTCTCTCTGTTCGCCGTCGGAATAAATAATTTGCGGATTCACGCAGACGAGTTTTGCTTCCGGATTTTTTCCGTTCGAGACGTCAATGACGGTCAACCGCAAGCTCACGCCCACTTGCGGAGCGGCGAGGCCCACGCCGTTCGCGGCGTACATCGAATCCCACATATCGGCGACGAGCTTCTGCAGGTCGTCATCGAACTTTTCCACCGGCTTGGTCGGCTTTTCCAGCACCGGGTCGCCGTACTTCACAATCGGATGAATCATCGTTCCGCTATTCCTCGCGTGGAAAGCTAAAATTCGTCGAGCTGTTTCGAGTAACCGTCAAAGTTGCGGCGCATTTCGCCGATGGAATCACCGCCAAATTTCTCGATCATCGAAGCGGCCAATTCGAAGGCCACCATCGTTTCGCCGGCAACGCCGCCCGCCGGAACGACGCAAACGTCGGAGCGTTCGTAGGCGGCTTTTACGACTTCTTTTGAATGCAGGTCGGCGGTCATCATGGCGCGGCGCAAAGTCGATATCGGTTTCAGATAGCCGCGAACGACCACGTCGCTGCCGTTCGTGATGCCGCCTTCCAGTCCGCCGGCGCGGTTCGAGGTGCGATCGAAACGCTTCCTGGCTGCGTCGTACACGATTTCGTCCTGCACCTCGGAACCGTAGCTCGTGGCGTTTGCGACGCCGGTGCCGAACTCGACCGCTTTCACCGCTTGAATGGACATCACCGCGCGAGCGATTTTGGCGTCGAGCTTTTCATCCCATTGGACGTGCGTGCCGAGACCCACGGGTACTCCGTGGGCTATGACCTCAAAAATCCCGCCGACCGAATCGCCCGCGCGGAGCACGTGATCGACTTCGGCTTTCATTTTTGCCTCGACATCCGGATCCACGCAGCGCAAAGGCGATTCCAGATTTTCGCATACCGCCTCGATTTCCTGCCAGGTCGCGGCGCGCTCGAGTTTCACGTGGCCAACGGCGATCGTGTGGCTGAGAACATTGACTCCGAACTCGCGGAGCAACAGCTTGGCGAACGCACCGGCAGCGACGCGCGCGGCCGTCTCGCGAGCCGAGGCGCGCTCAAGAATGTAGCGTGCGTCGTGCAGATTAAATTTTAGCGAGCCTGCCAGGTCGGCGTGGCCGGGCCGAGGGGCGGTGAGCGGACGCTGCGGGCTTTTGCCGCCATCCGCGACGGCGGAGTCTTCCATCTCCGGAGTCTCCGCCACCGGAAGCGCTTTTTCCCAGTTCTTCCAATCGCGATTTTCGATGCGAATGGCGATCGGCGCTCCGATCGTCTTGCCGTGGCGAACACCGGCAAGTATGTCGGCCTGATCTTTCTCGATGCGCTGGCGCCCGCCGCGGCCAAATCCGAGCTGGCGGCGATGGAGCTCGCGCTGCACAAATGCCAGATCGACGGTTACGCCCGCAGGCAAACCGGAGATCCATGTGATCAGAGCTTGCCCGTGAGATTCACCCGCGGTCACAAATCGCAACATCGTCAGTCGGCCCCGGAACAGCAAACAGAAGAAGGGATTCTACCGTAAATTTCGCCGGCACAGAAACTCCGGAATCGCGGGCACGGACGGCTGAAGCGATTTGTTTCGCACAGAACGCTTCTTGACGCGCCTTGCGGCAGCCGTTAGGCTTCAGATGACCGGACGCAAACAACGAGTGTCGCAAGTTTTGCGCTGCGGCTCTCTCCCGTCACTTGAAAAATGCCGGAAGAAAGCACTCCTCCCGCCCCTTCGCTGATCTCAATTCTTGAGAACGCGCTCAAACGGCCGATTTTGGCCCTGCAGGATTACTCGCAGCTCGTCTTTCAGTCGCTGATCTGCATTTTTACTCCGCCGGTGTATTGGCAGGACACGCTCGACCAGATGGATCTGATTGGCGTGGGCTCGCTGCCGATCGTGATTCTGACCGGTTTTTTCATTGGCGGCGTGATGGTGTTGCAGACGGCGTCGCAATTCGAACGATTCGGCGAGACGGCGCTGACCGGGGATGCGGTTTCGCTGGCGCTTGTGCGGGAGCTTGGTCCGGCGATCACGGCGCTGCTGGTGGCGGGGCGGAACGCGTCGGGAATGGCGTCGGAGTTGGGATCGATGGTGGTGACCGAGCAAGTGGACGCGATGCGCGCGCTCGGCACCGATCCGATCCGGAAACTGATGACGCCGCGCGTGGTGGCGACGGTGCTGATGCTGCCGCTGCTCACCGTGATATCGGATTTTGTGGGGTTGTGCGGCGGTTTTTTTGTTTCCTATTTCACGCTGCGGCTGGGCGCGGTGCAGTTCTGGACTCGCGCAATCGACGCGCTGGCCATCGGCGATGTGGTGCAAGGACTGACCAAACCGTTCGTATTCGGGCTGATCATCGCGACGGTTGGTTGTTACCAGGGTTTGCGAGTCCAGGGCGGAACGCAAGGGGTGGGCCGAGCGACGACCACCGCCGTGGTGGTGTCTTCGGTATTTATTTTGGTGGTCGATACGTTCATTACGCGGCTGCTGCTATTCATTTTTAATCAGTAGCACGGTCGATCAGCGAGGCTGGCGTGAGCGGATACCGTCACTTAAGCGCGAAACCGCTTGAATACTC
This sequence comes from uncultured Acidobacteriota bacterium, assembly GCA_963785585.1. Classification (GTDB taxonomy): domain Bacteria; phylum Acidobacteriota; class Terriglobia; order Acidiferrales; family UBA7541; genus Palsa-295. The sequence goes on along the minus strand of CAWAVW010000004.1, from coordinate 1,997,540 downwards.
TGGGTGCCCGCGATGCCGGGGCAAGCTATAATCGCGGCATGTCGCCTTCCGCAGCGCCCGCAGAGAATTTTCGTGACGACTCGATTGTGCCGGGCGAGCCGCTCATTTCCTTTCAGCATATAAATTTGTCGTCCGAGGGGGACGAAGTTCTGCACGATGTTTCGTTTGACGTACAACCCGGCGAAACAAAAATCCTGCTGGGCGAAACGAACACCGGGAAGACCGTGCTGATGAAGATGGCGGCGGGATTGATCCATCCGGACGGCGGACGGGTGATGGTAACGGGCCACGACGTCTCGCAGATGAGCGAGAAAGAGCTGCTGCATTTCCGCCGGCGGATTGGGTTCGTGTTTCAAGAGGGAGCGCTGTTTGATTCGATGACGGTTGCGGATAACGTGTCTTTCCGGTTGCGCGAAGAGCATGTGGAGGAAGAGGAAATCGAGGAGCGCGTCCACGAAGCGCTGGCTTTCGTCGAAATGGACCACGCGCTCGACCGTTATCCGGCGGAACTTTCGGGCGGCATGCGGCGGCGCGTTTCGATCGCGAGGGCGCTGATCGACCGGCCGCGCATTGTGTTTTACGATTCGCCGACGGCGGGCCTGGATCCGGTGACGTCGCAAACGATCATCAATTTGATTTTGCGCGGGCGCGATTTGCAGGACGTGACGTCGCTGCTGGCGACGCATCGAGTGCAGGATGCGTTTGGACTGGCGCATTACCGGTTTGACAAAGCGAAGGGAAAGGTTGTGCCGGACCGGCTGATTGCGAGCAACGGACATGGAAAAGCGGCTTTGGCGTCGGGAAAACCGCCGGCGGCCGCGGGGGCTGGCGAAATCGAATCACCGCCGACGAATGTGGTTGTGCTCCGCGACGGCGGAATTTATTTTGAAGGTCCGGCGGACGAATTACTGCGGACGTCGGACGCGTATCTGAAGAAATTCCTGGAATCGGCGGAATGATTTTTACGCGACGCGAGATAGCGGCGGCGGTGCCAGCATCAGATCTTGAGGAGGCTTTTCCATGGCGCAGCGGAAGCAACTGACCTGGACGGAACTTCGCGTGGGACTGTTCGTCCTGGCCGGGCTTTTCATCCTGGCGATCGGAATTTTCTATATCACGGGCGCCGGAATCCTGGGGCCGAAGTACCGCCTGATTACCTATCTGCCGGAAGTGGAAGGCGTGACGGTGGGCGCGCCGGTGCGGCTCGACGGCCTGGAAATCGGCAACGTCGAGGCGATTCACATCAATCCGGCGCCGCAGGACCGGATGCAGAATATTCAACTCGTGCTGCGCATCGACAAAAATTTTCAAAAGGAAATTCGCACGACATCGAAGGCCAGTTTGATCACCGAGGGCTTGTTGGGCAACCGGTATGTGACGATCTCGCGCGGCTTGACCGGCGAGGTGCTGCAAACCAATGCCGTCGTCCCCGGGGAAGAAGAACAAGCCATCAAGCAGATGGTGGAGCGCGGTGGCGCGCTGATGGACAAGCTGACCGTGCTGTCCACCGACCTGACGGCCATCACCGACCAGATTCACGAGGGAAAAGGCACGGTCGGAAAGCTGATCAACGACCCGGAGCTGTATGACCACCTGAATGCGACGGCGTCGAACCTCGATTCGATGTCCGGCACGGTGGCCAAAGGTCGCGGCAGCATGGGCAAACTGCTGACGTCGGATGATTTCTACAACAAAGCGGACGCAACGCTGACCGATATCAACGATGTGATCGGCGCGGTGAAGGACCAGAAGGGAACCGCAGGGAAATTAATTTACGATCCGGCGATGTACAACAGCGCGAAAGGATTTTTGGACAACGGCAACGCAGTGTTGAGCGACGTCCGCGCCGGAAAGGGATCGCTCGGGAAATTCACCACCGACGACAGCCTGTTCAATAATTTCCGCGATGCTTCGGCGAACTTTCGCGACGCGTCGGCCAAGCTCAATTCGAATACCGGAACGGCCGGAAAGCTTTTCAGCGATCCGGCGCTGTACGACAACTTGAGCGGGCTGACCGGCGATCTTCGTTTGTTGATTGGCGATATCCGGCAGGACCCCAAGAAATATCTGCGCATTCGGCTGACGATTTTTTAACGCACCGCTGCGCATTACCGAAATGTGCTCGTCGGTTGCGGGCCTCGCAACAATTCGACGGAAAAGGCTGGGTACGTGGCCGCTGATCTCCGCGTTGCCGCTGCGCTACGCGTTGCCGCCGATCCCAACGCACTCAAATAAAGTTGAACGATGGTTGGTCTGCCACGGAAGGGAGACTGCGGCTGCGGTAGCGGCGAGGCGGTCAGGAATGTGATTCGGTTTTCGATTCCGGGGCCGCGTCGCGTTGTTTCTTCGATTGTTCGAGGGCGATTTCGTGTACGCGCCGCAGATCGGTCTTTCCCGATCCGAGATGCGGAAGCTCTTCGATCTGGAAGAACTGATTGGGGCGCGGCACCCACAGATTCGGCAATCCGGCTTCAGTGAGTTTTTCGATTACGGGTTTTAGCTCCTCGGGCGTCAGGGTGTGAAGGACGACGAGGCGCTCGCCCTTTTTCTCGTCGGGCACACCGGTGACGACGAAGCGTTTTTCCGCGGCATCGGCGAATTCCTGCAACTTTTCTTCCAGCTTGATGTGCGGCACCATCTCGCCCCCGATCTTGCTGAAGCGGCTGAGGCGATCGGTGATGGTGAGGAATCCGTCTTCATCTTCCGCCGCAATGTCTCCGGTCGTGTACCAGCCGTCCTTCAAAACCTCCGCGGTTTTCTCCGGTTGATTCAGGTAGCCCTTCATCACGTTCGGTCCGCGCACCAGCAGCAAGCCCGGAGTGTCGATCGGAAGGCGCTCGCGCGTTTCGGGATGAACGATGCGAATGCTGACCCCAGGCAACGGATGGCCGATCCGTCCGCGCTTGGAGCCGACCTGGCGGAAGCCGGGTGCGCGGAAATCGCGCGTGTTCACGGCGACGACGGGCGAACATTCGGTGGCGCCATAGCCTTCGAGCGGACGGATTCCGAAGCGATCTTCGAAAGCGAGGGCGAGTGAATCCGGAAGTTTTTCCGCGCCGACGAGAACGAATTGCAGGCTGCCAAAATCCTCGGGCAGGCAGCGCTTGGTGTACGCCTGCAAAAACGTGGGCGTGGCCAGCAGAAACGTGACGCGATAGTCGCGAACCATCTCGCTGACGGCCACCAGGTCAAGCGGGCTGGGATGATAGGCGACGCCGATCGCGAGCGCGGCGGGCAGGCAGAGCGTGACCGTGAATCCAAACGAATGAAAGAAGGGAAGCACACCGAGCAGCACGTCGCCGTTTGCGAGCATGAACGTCTGTCCCATTTGCTCGATGTTGGAGGCGATGTTGAAGTGCGTGAGCATCACGCCCTTGGGCTCGCCGGTGCTGCCGCTCGAAAAGATGACGGTGGCGAGATCGTCGAGAGTTTTGCACGGGCCGCCGGTGAGGACGCGCTCGAGCAGCCGGCGGGGCAGGAACCAAATCGCGAGGGCGGCGAGTCGTTCGGCGAGGCGCGGAGCGGCGGCCACTTCTTCGAGGAGGATTTGTGTGCCCGGCACGGTGAGCGGAATTTTTTCGAGCAGCAGCTTTGTGGTGATTACGGTTTGGAGTTTGCATTGCTGCGCGCAAGAAGCGAGGGTTTCGTTCGATGCTGTGTAATTCAAATTGATGGGAACTTTGCCGGAAATCATGGCGGCAAAATTCACGAGGGCCGCGGGCACGGACGGCGGAAGCAAGATGCCGACCATCTCCTGGCCTTCCCACGTTTTTCGCAGGCGGCGCGCCAGAAAAATCGCGCTCAACAGGGCGCCACCCCATTTCATGCGAGGACGGCGCTTGTCTCCCATCGCGAAGCGGATTGGGTGCAAATGTCCAGTGCGAATGAAGGCTTGCGGCAGAGTCCTCATGCGTTCGCGATGGAACGCAAACGCGTCGGTCTGCAAGGCTTGCACGGCTTCGCGGACTTCAAAGGCCGTGGCGGTGTGCGGCATCGGCCGGCCGAAACTGACGGTGACGGGATAGGGAATCTGGCGCGGGACTTTCCAGATGAAACGCCCGCGCTCGTAGCTGAAAATGCTGCCCCACACTCCATCGAGATGGACGGGAATTATGGGCGCTTCGATGCCTTTCATAATGCGTTCGAGGCCGCGACGGAAGGGGAGCAGTTGTCCGATGCGTGTGATTTGCCCTTCGGCAAAGATGCAGACGATTTCGCCGTTGCGGACCGCTTCGCTGGCCTGGCGGAGGGAATGAATCATGTCCCGCGGGCGCAGCTGCGAAGAAATCGGGATGGCGCGAAATATTTTTGCCAGCGGCTTGATCGTGGGCTGGTCGTAGATGTCTTTGAAAATCAAAAATCGGACGGGACGCTTGGTGGCGGCGAGCAGCAGCACGACGTCCACCAGCGACATGTGATTGGCGACGAAGAGCGCGCCGCCCGTCGTGGGAACGTTGTCCGCGCCGATGCGGCGAATGCGATAGAGCGTGTGCGTAATCAGCCAGATGAGGGCGCGCAGTAGCAGCATCAGGAGATCCAGAAAAACACGAAGGAATAGACGGTCATCAACGTGGTGAGGATGGCGCCGTCGAGAAAAATCGCGGCAGCCGATTGATGCAGGCGCGCGGAAAACAGATTGTAGGCTCCGGCGGCGAGAAAGATTCCCACGAACGACCAGAAATTCGCGGCGGCGATCACGCCGCCTTTGTCCGAGGGATCGGGACGGTGCTGGATCGCGGCGTTGAGCGGAACGGCGAAAAATCCTCCGAAAAATCCGAGCAGCGCCAGCAGAGTCGCCGCGCTATTCATGGTTACGCCGAACAGATACAGCAGCGCGGCGAAGATGGTCATCCCGAGCGAGCCGATGGGAATCAGGCGGTACTCGATTTTGCCGCGCGAAAGATATCCGGCGGCCACGCTGCCGATGCCGATGCCGATCGCCACGGCGGCTTGCAGGAAGCTGATATGCGATTCGTCCACGCGCAGCACGTCGTGCCCGAAAATTACGATGGTGAATTGAAGAAGCGCAGCCAGGAAGAAAAGATAGGAATTGCCGAGAATGGCGCGGCGAAGGATTTTGTCGGCCACGATGGTCTTCATCTGCACCATCAAATCGCCGATTGGATTGGCACGAATCTTTTTCGCCGGGTCGGCGGCGGGCACGCGCGTAATGCCGAAGCTCGTTGCCAGACCGAAGAGCGTGCAACCGAGCAGAATCGCTCCGGCAATTTCTTCGCGCCCGCGAAAATGCTCCGCGAGAAACCCCGCGGCGATCACCGCAACGATGCTGGCCAGAAACGTGCCGAGCTCGATGATGCCGTTGGCCCAAGACAGTTTGTTGTCGGGCACCAGCTCAGGCAGCAATCCGTACTTCGACGGGCCGAACAGCGCCGACTGAGAGCTGATCAGAAACACGGCAGCGCATTCGACGGGCAGGCTGCGCATCCACAGGCCCGCAATCGTCACCGCCATCACGCCGATCTCCATCAGCTTGGTGCCGATCACCACGGTGCGTTTGCTGTAGCGGTCGGCCAGGTTGCCGCCGACCATGGAAAATAAGAGGAACGGGACGGCGAAAAGCGCTCCGATGAGGAAGATCAGGTTTTCGCGCTGGTCGTTCGGAAAATTCATCGCCACGATGATGTAAATCACCAGGAACTTGATGGCGTTGTCGTTGAAGGCGTTTTGGAATTGGGTGACGATCAGCGCCCAGAAGCCGGTACGCCAGTTGGGGGCGGCGGTCGGAGTCGCTGCGGTCGAGTTGGAGTGAGCGGACATGGGTTGGCCGGCGCGGAAGCGAAAGTAGCATCAATCGGGCGGAGAGCCAATTCGAGAGTCGCGGGTGCATCGCGAGGTGATTACGTGCGGGGGACGAAAGTCAAAAGCAAATTCAAAAACGTGGAACATTACACAGAGAACACCGAGAAAGGCAGAGGGCACGGAGAGTGAGAGGTGGGTTACATGTATTTGTTGTCGCGGCATAGTTCGACCCACTTCAGGCGGTCTTCGGTCATCCTGCCACGGTTTTCGTCGATAAATTTCTGCACGATCGCAGGCCCACGCGGGTGACGGAGGTGGTTAATTCCGTGGATGGCGCTGGTTTGGCAACGTTCGTCGTCAAGCTCGAGAATACGAATCAGCGTTTCGAGCATACAATCCAGGACTTCGGTGTCCCCCGTTGAGAGCAAGTCGTACCGACATTCTTCATTACCCCTTTGGCGCGACTGCACAGTCCAAAACTCTTGAAGGATGTTGTCCCACCACATGTAGAACGCTTGATTTTCGAACTCTACTTTGCAGTTCGCGAGAAAGTCTGCGAATGGGCGGTACATCGAGCGGATGCACCCCAATCTCGTTTGGAGCGGTACGGAATCATCCCAAGTGACACGGCAAAGGTTGAAAAGCCCCGACGATACGATCGCATCGAATCCATGGTCGAGTGCAGGGATTGAAACGCGACGCGATATCTCTCGCGAATCGAGAAACAAACGCGTCAGGTTCGCGACCAAAGCTTCGGGCTTCTCAAATTCCACGAAATTGCAATTTCCGAGGGGCCTGCCGTCATTGTTGAGCTTCCAATATCCGTCGGTTATCGGATGTGTGAAAAAGAAGAGAATGAGTTCGTCGTAGCTAAACGACGAGGCATCGATGTCTCGCTCCGCGTCGCTTTCGAGATTGTTTTGGTCGTGCATGAGTTGCGAACTGAAAACTACGCGAGTACGCGAAGCGCGGGCTTGGACGCAGCGGAGACGGGGACGTGGGTTTCGGGCAACGGAGTGTCGCGCTTGTGGTATTTCGTCGAGATGTAATCATCGACGAGCTTTTGAAACGCGACGCTTAGTTCGTCGTAGGTGCCTTCGAGCGTGTTGAAGTGCTTGCCGTCGATGTAGACGGGGCAGCGCGGCGATTCGCCGGTGCCGGGCAAACTGATGCCGATGTTGGCGGCTTTCGATTCGCCGGGGCCGTTGACGATGCAGCCCATCACGGCGAGCTTCATTTCTTCCACGCCTTCATAGTGGCGCTTCCACTCCGGCATTTGCTCGCGAATGTAGCCTTGAATGCTTTCGGCGAGTTCCTGAAAAGTGGTGCTGGTGGTGCGTCCGCAGCCGGGGCAGGCGGTGACGCTCGGCGCAAACGTACGCAGGCCCAGAGCTTGCAGCAGCTCGCAGGCGGCATAAACTTCGTCGCGGCGATCGCCGCCGGGGCGAGGCGTTAGCGAGACACGAATCGTGTCGCCGATTCCTTCATCGAGCAGAATTCCCATCGACGCCGCAGACCAGACGTAGCCCTTCGCGCCCATCCCTGCTTCGGTTAGGCCCAGGTGCAGCGGCTGATCGGTTTTGCCGGCGAGATCACGGTAAATTTCGACGAGGTCGCGCGGCCGCGAAACTTTGCAGGAAATGATGATCTGGTCTTTGCGCAGCCCGGTTTCGAGCGCGAGTTCGGTGGACTCCAGCGCGGAAAGAACCATGCACTCGTTGATGATTTCTTCGGACGTCTTGCCGAGATCTTTGTCGGTGTTTTCCTGCATCTTGCGCATGACGAGCTCTTGATTGAGCGAGCCGCCGTTCACGCCGATGCGGACGGGTTTGTTGTTGTCGCGCGCGACTTTGCAGATGGTTGAGAACTGCTCGTCGCGACGTTGTCCGGCGCCCACGTTGCCCGGATTGATTCGATATTTATCGAGGGCGGTGGCGCAGTCCGGATATTTTGTGAGCAGCACGTGGCCGTTGTAGTGGAAGTCGCCGATGATCGGCACATCGCATCCGGCATCGAGCAGGCGTTTTTTGATTTCAGCCACGGCGGCGGCCGCTTCAGGGACGTTGACGGTGATGCGGACGAGCTCGGAGCCGGCTTGCGCGAGCTCCAGGCATTGCTGCGTGGTGGAGGCAATGTTGGCGGTGTCCGTGTTCGTCATGGACTGGACGACGACCGGCGCGCCTCCGCCCACCTGAATCTTGCCGACTTTGACGCCTACGGTGGTGTGCCGCTTCTGAGTCATAACTCTTCTATTGTAACGAATAGACGCACCCGTGCGCTACCGGGCGTAGATGCAGTTGAGCCAAGCGTGATTTAGTATTCGGCGCGACGGGCGACGGCAACCGTGGGCGGCTTGTGATTGGCGCGCGAGGCAGGCGGAACGATCGTCGCCATCTTGCGAATCATCGCCAGGACGAGTTTCTTATCGTCGTCGGAGAGCGTGGTGGAGTATTTCTTGATGTCGGCGAGAAAGCGGATTTCTTCTTCCGAGAGTTCGCCGAGCATCTTGCGCGTCTCGCGGTCTCCGGCGGTGTCGCTGCCGGGAAAGAAATCGGCGAGTGAGATTTCCATCGCCTCGGCAATCTTCGCCAGAGTCTCGAGCGAAGGAACGGTGTGGCCGTTTTCGACGCGAGACAAATAGCAGCGGAGCAGGCCGGTGCGGCGTTCGATATCGCCCTGCGAAAGGCCGCGGGCGCCGCGATACGACTTAATAACTTCGCCGATGTTTACTTTCGGTTTCTCTTTGGGCATGGTATCTATCCTCTAACCTGGCCGTATCTTACGAGTAACTACAAAAGCTGCGCAAGATATTTCTGTCCTGATTGTGCTGCGAATGTTCCTCACAGGAACATTTCGATCTTCGCTTCCGCTTCGTGCTACGACTTGCCGATGTGTAGCGCGACCTGCTCGGGCATAAAACCGGTTTTCTCTGAGCGCTTGTTCACATAGAGCGCTTTGTCGGCGCGATCGATGAACTCCTGCGGGGTCTCCGAAGCCTGGTATTCCGTCCAGCCGCTGGAAAAAGTTGGAAGAAGCCTTGTGGTTTCGATTTGCACTTCCAGTCCACGGACGCGCTCGAGAACGCGATGAACTTCTTCCGAGCGGCACTCCGGCAGAATGGCCATAAACTCGTCGCCTCCCAGGCGCACCGCGAGATCAGAACCCCGGATCGCGCGTTGCAAGCGGTCGGCGAAGCCTTTGATCACGGCGTCTCCAGCGGCATGTCCGTGGGAGTCGTTAATTTTCTTGAGGCCATCGAGGTCGATCAGCAACACGGTGAGCGGACGGTGGTGGCGCTGGGCGCGGCTGATTTCCTGCGCCATGCGCTGTTCGCCGGAGCGGCGGTTGTACAGGCCGGTGAGCTGATCGAGGGCGGCGAGCTTATAGACCTCGGACGCGAGCGTTTCGACCTTTGCCAGGCAATCGATCTGGTCGGAGATTTGGTTGCGCATGCGCGCGATTTGAAGCTGCTGGTAAACCAAATACACGCTGAAAACCAGAACCAGCCCCACCAAAGCCCGCACAGCCTGATCGAGAAAGAAACCATACACCCGCTCTTGCGATAGCAGAGCCGGGAAGGCAAACGAGGCGACTCCGATGGTTAGGAGCAAGACGACGGCGACGGTCGTCGAACCGAGCCAGAGCTGGCGTTGCCCGAGCGCCTTGAGGTGCGCTCGAATCTGCTCGGGATGAACATTCCCGACGTCGGGTACTCGATTCTCCACAGCGTTGTAGATGTCGGTCATAAGCGTCCGGTGTGTTCGGGCCTGAGCAGAATATGACAGAAACCATCGGCCCGGCTCTATCCGTATGTTCCGCAGGGGTTCCAACTAAGTAACCGTTAGACTGCCGAGAGATTCCGCGGCTGTTCGCGCGCTCCGTTGCGCTTGATCCCCTTCCATCGCCAGTTCGCGGGAGCCGTCGCAGGGACCCGTCCGTAGCTCACCGCCGCCTCTGCTTGCCTTTCACCGCAAGTTTTGGGCGCATGCTTTGTTAACCGAGCAAGTCCGCCCGTTTTGAAACAAAACCGTGCCGCTTCTCTACTTTCGCGACTGCCCCAAGGGGCCAATCCGAAGCTGAGGAGCTCACATGAACCGAAGAATCCCGGGATGGATGGCTTTCGTTGCAGCAGTAATCCTATTGGCGCCGGTGGCCGGAGCCGCCATTGACGGCACACAGCCGACGCCTTCTCCGATTCCCCCGCCTCACGTCGCGGCGTACATGACGGATGGCACACAGCCGACACCGTCGCCGATCCCGCCGCCCCACGTCTTCGCGTTCATGACGGACGGGACTCAACCGACGCCTTCTCCGATTCCCCCGCCTCACGTCGCAGCGTACATGACGGATGGCACACAGCCGACTCCGTCGCCGATTCCGCCGCCCCACGTCGTTGCGTACATGACGGACGGGACTCAACCGACGCCTTCGCCCATTCCGCCGCCCCATGCGATCGCCTGAGGACGAAGGGGGTTACTCACTGAAAAGGGGAGAAGGTTGACACCTTCTTCCCTTTTTTTGTGTTAGGATGCCCGCGGAGCATGCCGCAATGCTGAGTAAAACCATCTGGCTCGCGGGCCTGGCGCTTGAATCGGCGATTTTGGCGCAGTGTCTGCGGACCAGGCTTTTCAAGCGATTCCCGATTTTCTATATCTATCTGTTCTGCGTGTTCGCGAGTTCGACGGGAATGTGGTTCCTGCAAGACCGGGAATGGACGTACTACCGGCTCTTTTGGACATCGGAATATTTGATGATTTTTCTGGGATACGGCGTGGTGCTGGAAATCATGCACCACGCGTTGATCTACTACCCCGGCGCTGAGGGATTCGCGCGAATTTCCGGCTTTTTGGTGTTCGCCGTATTGTTTTCGGCATTGGGCGCTTCGTGGTTGATGGCCAAAAACCCATTTGCCCTCTATCCCTGGCAGAACTACGTCGAAGTGCTCGAGCGCGACTTCCGCGTGGTGCAGGCCATCTTTTTGGCCCTGACTGCCATCGTAGTGATGCATTACCGGATCCTGCTCGGCAGGAACGTCCAGGGTTTACTGCTCGGGATGGGAATTTACGTCAGCGTGAGCGTCATGAGCCCGGAACTGCGATTTTATTTCGGGGACAAGTTTCAGGCTGTGTACGGCGAACTGCAAAGCGTTGTGTACTTACTATCAGTGGGAATATGGACGGTCGCTTTGTGGTCTCCCGCGGAAGTTCCCGTGCCTCCACGCAACCCGCCGATGGAAATTGACTACGAAAGGCTGGTGCAAAAGATTCAGGATGCCTTGAACTCCGCGCGGTCGAATCTGAATAAGGCGGTTGGTCAATGATCGGACTCATCCTTTCTCTCGCCCTTGGCCTCGGCTTACTGTTTGCTCTGCTCGTCATGTGGCGCCGCAATCAGGCGCCCGCACCGGAGGGCTCCGGCCAGAAACTGATCGATGCGCGAAACGCCCTGCTGCGGTTGCAGACCGGTTTGCTTCCCGCGGGGTTCGTGAACCAAATTTTCGACCGGAGCGACCTGGACTACGTGATGGCCACGGCGCCGGCCGAGGTGCAAAAGCACTTCCTGGCCGAACGGAAGCGGATCTCGATTTCCTGGGTGCGCGGTGTGCGGGCCGAAGTACTCGAACTGCGGCGATTCCATCTCGGCCAGTCGAGATTTCAGGAACATTTGAGCTTCCGCTCGGAGATCAAGATGGGGCTTCGTTTCGGCGCCTTGCTGCTTCGTTGCCGCATTTTGGAATTATTCCTGCGCGTGCGGGGGCCCTACGCCGCGTCCCGCGCCTTGCGCGCCACAACGGGCGCGGCCGAGCGGGTTTGCGCGGTTTCGGAGGGCTCGCTGGCGTTCCTGGCAGCGCGGGGATTTGACGCGCTCCGTGAAGACCGAAAACGGCTGCGGGTGGTGAGCTAATCCGATGATCGCAAGCCATTCACCGCAGCGAATGGAAGTATTGAGGGCGGCGGAGGACGTTCGCCAACGGACGCTTGCGGGAGTTCGCGATCCCATCGAGCGGCTGATTTACCTGGCTTCAATGCGCGACTACAACACTGGTCTATATCATCATGCCGGCCTCGCTCTGCGCTTTAGCGAGGATGTGGCCTGCGAGGCCCTGGCCGCTTGCCATCGCGAAGCCTACCGCGAGCTGTTAGCCTCACCGTTGAGCGGAGTGGTCGAGCAGCTCGATCGCTACGCAAGCAAAAGCGGCACGCGGCCCGAAGAGTTCATCGCGAACTGGCGCGGGCTGGAGCCCTACCGCGTCGCCGTTCCGGCCGACACCGACCCGCTCTCTACCGATTTCCTGTGCTCCAACCTCAGCATTGCCTTGTCCATTTTGGAGTCGCGTCTGCCCGGACATTCGACACCGGCACGAGGCGCATCGCGACGCCCGTCACCTGCCCAATAATCTCGGCCTCGTCCGGATGCGCAAACTGGCGGACGGAACACCCGGATAGCGGGTGGGGAATCAATGTCAGCCGGGATCCCTGCAAATCGCACCAGGAACAAGCGTAGCTATCCCGCATTTCGACAAAGAAGATGGGACGGTCAAACTCGGTGCGCCATTCGGATGCATCGGTCCTGCGGATTTTCGGATCGATCTGAACGAAGGAGCCCGGCCGAAGCATCGGGTACATCGAGAAATCGTCCAGTCCTACGTAGCCGTATTGGCAATGGCGCACGTCCAGCCGCTGGATTAGTGATACCGGCACTTCGCCCCACACTTCCACCATCCGCGAAATCAAATTCGTCTTATCGATGCTGAAACCGCGATCGAAACGCACGGGAAACGTAATGACCTTGTCCGGGCTGGGCGATTCCCACTCCGCCAGATGCGTTTTTTGCAGCGGCATATCCATCTGATAGCGGAAGGTATCTTCCAGATCGATGCCGAACATCGCTAAAAGGTCAGCCATGCGGGTGTGGTAAATCACGCTCAGGCTGAAGAGCTTGTAAATGCTGGGGACGGACAGGGTGTTCTCGAGCTGGGTGAGCCACGCGTTCGAGATGTAAAACTCGTCGTTGCCGCGGTCGTCGGCGATTTTGCGGCTGAGTACTTCGACCGCTCGGGTCGTCACTCCCAGCCGGTTTCTCAATTCGCGCAATTGATCGCCGGGGCGCAAGGAAGTATTCATGTGCCTCGATGAACATTTCTACAGCGAATACGGGGCGAAGTCGAGGGGAGCGTAGTGCTTTCGGGTTGGTTTATCAACGTCTTTGTAGCAATCTGTGGAATTCGTGGCTGCCGCGGTGGGTAACTCCCCGTGAATACGCCGATCGCAGCTAAAAACAGGCCAAGACCGGAAAAAGTATCCGGAATCGGGACCGGCTGCTTCGGATAGAAAGCAAAATGCGAAAGTTGCGCCACGCCATGCGAATTTTGGTCCCACATAGACTGGACGATTTCGCTCGAAAGCCGGGATTCCGATGCGTCTCGCGCGTCGTGAATCGTGCCGAACGTTCGGTCAAGGCGGGCCGGTCGAGGGGTTGCGCGGCGTCGCGCGGCCCCCATTCCGGCATCCGTAGAACTACGGATTACGGTCCGTAGCGCTACGAGGGTACGGTTTGGTAAACGTATCGAGTTGGGAGGATATTCGACCCTACGCCCCGCAAATCCTGCCCGTACGCACCGAAAGATTTTCGCGGACGTAAACGAACGGTTTCGGCGGCTTCGCAAATGCCGTTTGAATGCGATAAACTTTCCGTCCCAACTCCTGGGAGGGAATCTGTGGGTTTTAGTGCGAGCACTCGGCAACTGAACAACGTCACGATCATCGACATTCGCGGAAGATTTACACTGATTGAGGGTGAAGCGGTACACGATTTACTGGTGGATTTATTTCAGGATGGCCGCAAGCGCGTCGTTCTGAATTTTCAAGGCGTCAATTACCTTGATAGCTCGGGCATCGGACAGCTCGTGCGCGCGCTGTACACGTCGCGAAAGAACGGCGCCGAGCTTCGGGCCGTGGATTTGACGCCGCGCGCGCTCGAAATTCTGAAACTTTCCAATCTACACACCGTGTTTTCGGATTTTCCCAGCGAACAGCAGGCACTCGCGAGTTTCGCGGAAAGGTAGAAAGACCGCCGGAACGCCACCGGCTCGCGGCGGTCTCCAAAAAAGTTACTTCTGAATGACGCCGCAGGCCAGGCGCGCGCCGGAGTTTCCCGAAGGATCGGTTTTGTAGTCGTCCGGCCCGGCATGAATCACCAGCGCCGTGCCACCCGGTTGAAACAGCGAATTCGCTCCGTCGCCCAGCGTTACGTTCGCCGCAAGAAAGCTGCCTGTCGCGTGACCGTCGGCGCCCGCTTCCAGATTCAGCAGATCGCCATTGTGCGAGCCATCCGGATTGTCTTTGCCATGCTTCTTGCCGGCGGGGTTGAAGTGTCCGCCGGCGGTCTTGAAGTCCGGCCCTTCGCACTTTCCCACGGCGTGAATGTGAATTCCGTGCGTTCCCGGGGTCAACTGCGTTGCATCGACCGCGATTTGCACGCCCGCGGCCGTCTGCGTGAGCGTGGCCGAGCCGATCTTTTGGCCCGTGCCATTCACCAAATCCGCGTGAGCGGCGCCCTGCCCGAACGCCGAACCGGCGAGCATCAAGAACGAACCTAAGATTCCCGCAAAAATGAATTTGTATTTCATCGTTTCCTCCTCTTTGCATTCCGTGCAATCAATCAGTCTTATAGATGCGCTGGAAGGGGAAAAGCAACAAGCTTTCGGACCGGGCGCCAGGCGCGAAGGATTCAACTGCGGTTCACACTCTGTTTATGCAGCGGCAGACAGGGAGTAAAACGCGACGGTGATGCGCGAGACCGTCAACAGTTATGCAGCCAGTCGCGGCGATCGAACCGTCGCGCCCTATGGGGCCGATGTTACACGATTGCGGCGGCGAGCGAGGCCTGAATCAACGTTGCGGCCGACCGACGCAAGGGCGTGGCGGAGGATTTCGCAGGCGCGCCGTTTACCGGGCAGCCGGCGGGCGTCTTACGCGGGCGCGCAACGCCGGCGATGAACGGCGTGGTCTCTTTGATGCGCGTGCGCACGCCGTCGAGCGTTACCGGGATCTCGGGGTGGCTCTGGCCCTTTCGCACGTAAATCATGATCGCCGGATCGCCCGGGCTATCCAGGCTGAGCGCCACGCCAACACCGAGAATCGACGGATCGGCCATGAGCGAAGCCGCGTGTTTCTCTTTTACCGCGGTGGCGCTGGTAATTTGATCGGCGGTCAAGGTGATCGATTGCACTTGCCCGGAGAGCGCCGTAAGTTGCGTGGCCTGCTCCTCGGTGAGAGCTCCGTGAACCGAGGATGCGTCTGTTTCGACGATGCGGGTACGAACGCCGTCCACTTCGGCGGGAACGCCATCATGCGATGCGCCTCGCGGCAAAAATACGAGCATCGCGGCTTCCGTCGGCGAATCGAGGCTGGCTCCCGTGCCTACGGCGCTGACGCCGGAAACATTCATGAGTGCCGAGGCGTTGCGGTCTTCGGTGGTCGCCGCATTCTGGAGGACGCTCGCGGTGAGCGCGGCGATCGCCTGCGTCTTCGACGATCCCTTGGCGATCACCCCATCGGCGGACGGCGGCGGCAAGCTGCATCCGGCGATCGAGTGCGGCGTTGTGGTACCCACAAACGTCGGTAGATTGCCGCTCGAGTCTTTCAAAGCCGTCAGCACGGCGCCGATCGGATTGGCGATGGCCGTTGTATCGCCGCCTGCAAAAATAAGCGCGACGGGAGTGGCGGTGGTTTCATCAACCATCAACGAACCGGAATCGCCCTCGGCGATAAAGCTATTGCCGTTGGACGTTTGTCCGACCGTGACCTGATTGCTATAGGTGACCGTAAACGAGGTCGACGTTGCGCAGCCCTTCTCGTAAGCCACCTCCGCCGAGGTGTTGATTGCTTCCACGCTGGCGCACGTCAGTCCCGTCGTGCGTCCGCTTTTTGCGACGGATTCACCGATCACGGCGGCCGTTCCCGACCCGGCCACCACTTGACCTGGTTGCGGAACCCCGCCGCTCACCGAACCCAATTCCAGAATCTTTCCTGTCGAATCGACTTCGCCGTTAATGATTTGTGCGATGGCGACGTCCACCGGAACTGCAGGCTGCGGCTGCAGTGCAACAAACGACGTGAGATTGGCCACCGTAGTCGTGCCGGCGGTGTTGCAATTCGTCTCGATTTCTCCGGGCTGCGTGACTGCCTGGCCGGCGACTCCCGCGTCCGCCAAGCCAAGGACGTGGTTGTTGGACATGATGTAGAGATTCGCGGGATTTCCACGGCTCAGGAGCGACCCAAGCGTGCCGCCGAAGCAGAATCCGCTGTCACCCTGAATGCACGTTGCAGCCACGTTCGAGCCGGAGGAACCCAGTTGTACGGGAGGCGTCAGTGCGTTTTGGTTTAATGGAAGCACGTACACGACCGAGGAGCCTGACGCGCTGCCCGAAGCCTGCGAAGTAGCCGTGACCGTCACCGTGTCGTTCGTCACGCTGCCGTCACTATTGACCAGAGTCGGGACGGAGTTCGGAGCCACATATTTACCGGACGAGCCGATCGCCCCGCAGGCGGAGCCACCCACGGAACAACTGATGGACCAGGTGACCGCGGTGTTCGTCGTGCCGGTCACGGTCGCTGTAAAGGTTTGCGTCGCAAACGTCGCCACGCTCACAGGGTTGTTCGCGGTACCCGAGGGACTCACGCTTACGGTGATATTCGAAACGCCATTTTGAACGGTGATCGCGAGGGTTCCTGACTTGGTCGCGTCGGCCTGCGATACGGCGGTGATCGTCACCGTCGCGGGACTGGGCAACGTGGTCGCCAGATACAAGCCCGAGGTGGAAATTGTGCCCGTCGCTGTGGTGCCGCCGGGTTGTCCGTTCACTTGCCAGGTAACGGCTGTGTCCGTGGTGCCTGTTACCGTCGCGGTGAATTGCAG
This sequence comes from uncultured Acidobacteriota bacterium, assembly GCA_963785585.1. Taxonomy (GTDB): domain Bacteria; phylum Acidobacteriota; class Terriglobia; order Acidiferrales; family UBA7541; genus Palsa-295. The sequence continues at coordinate 1,980,860 of CAWAVW010000004.1, read as the reverse complement.
CGCGGTGCCCACGGTTGCCGTGCTCGATGGCGCGGTGACGACCACCGTGATGGGCGTGGACGAGCCGCCGCCTCCGCCGCAGGATACGCAGCCAACGAACAGAGCCACCAACAGAAACGACAGACTCGACCGCTTGATCATGACCGTTATCCTGACGAACGAAGATTTATATGACCGCGGGCAAACACGGCATTCGGAATCCTGTTGATTCTACTGCGACTGGGCCGGGCAACCAAAAACGAGCGCGCGCGGTTTCTATCCTGCCTGTAACCACTTACGTCTGCAAGGATGGATGCGCCGGGGCTGCCGCCGGGTTTTCTACTGAATCGGCAGGATTGGCTCACAACTGGAGCGAGCTGGCGGCCGCATGGGTCCGCCGTGCAGAATCGGCTACTAGGGGCGCAAATGGTCACTCCGCCCAGAGTGCGCCATCGCGCAGCAAAGGCTGTACGCCCCGCGGGGAACCGGAGCGATCCGAGCGTCTCGCCGAATCAGCCAAGGTTTCAAAGTTCAAGGCGGCCAGCGGCAGGGAGTTCGCGGCGCCGCACGCGTTGATAGCGAATGATAAAGGCAGATGCGCGCAAAGCGACGCTCGAACGAGTAACGACGCTCGAACGAGTCACCACGGGCGCGGACGGCGAACGCTAGTCCGTGTCCGTTTCTTTTTCGTCGTACTCTTCGGGAACGTCGTCTTCCGGAACTTCGTGGGTTCGCACTTCGCCTTGATCGGGGTCCGGCGCGTTTTCCACGCCGCGAACCGCTTCGGCTTCGAAATATTGTCCTTCTTCTTCCAATTCGGTCACGGATTCTGAGTCGCCGATCGCGCGGGTGGAAAGTCCCTGGGTGTCGCCGGATTGCCCGCCGGACGCCGACCCCAGGCCGCGGCGCGGAGCGGCCGTTACGGTTTCGGTGACTTCCTGCTTGCCGCGCGGGCGCTTCTTGCGGGCGGCCGGTTTACGGACGGCCTTCTTCTTTTGCGCAAGTTTTTTGATCGCTGCGGCTTTCTTTTTCACCACGGCCTTCTTTTTGGTCGGGGATTTCTTCGCCGCTGGTTTTTTCTTTTTTGCTGCCTTCTTCTTAGCCATGCGGGGAGCATACCATTCGAAGTTTGCGGCGACAACTTTTGCGCGGCCCGGCGCAGCCCGGTGCGTTCCTGCGAATCACGCTATAATTGAAAGATGCGGATGCGGCCGAACCAGTCGTCAGGTGTGGAGCGCGTGGGAAAGCGCGCGGAGCGGCAGGAAGCGAAGAATCCAGACGGCAAAGCGGCGAAGAAGAAGTTCGACTGGAAGCTGCTGCCGGACGTGATCGCGCTGATCAAGCCGCGGCGCGGGCTGCTGGCTTTCGGTTTTATCCTGATGGTCATCAACCGTCTGTCCGGCCTGGTGCTGCCGGGCTCGACCAAATACCTGCTCGACGACGTCATCCTGAAAAAGCAGACGCACGTGAATATCTTCCACACGAGCGCGCCGCTGCTTCCCGTGATTATTGTGGCGGTGATGTCCGCCACAATCCTGCAGGCCATTACTTCGTATTCGCTCACGCAGCTGCTTTCCAAATCGTCGTGGCGAATGATTGCCGAGCTGCGCGAAAAGGTACAGGCCCACATCGGACGGTTGCAGGTGGCCTACTTCGACTCCAACAAGACCGGCGTGCTGATTTCGCGAATCATGAGCGATGTGGAGGGTGTGCGCAACCTGATCGGCACCGGGCTGATTGAATTCGCCGGCGGAATTATGACCGCGATCTTCGCGCTGATTTATCTGCTTCGCACCAGCGTGACGATGACGGTCGTGGCCGTTGTGGTGCTGCTGATTTTTGGAATTGGATTGAATCAAGCGTTCAAGACGATCCGTCCGATTTTCCGCGAGCGCCCGAAAATCAGCGCCGAGGTGACCGGCCGGCTCACCGAATCGCTCAGCGGAATTCGCGTGGTGAAGGGCTATCACGCCGAAGACCGCGAAGAAAAGGTGTTCGCGGGCGGCGTACAGCGGCTGCTCGATAACGTGCTGCGAACTTTGACGGCAACTTCGCTGATGAGCCTCTCGGCGACCAGCCTGATGGGAATCGTGAGCGCGTTCATCATGTTTCTGGGTGCGCGGCAGATTCTGGCCGGCACCATGACGGTCGGAACTTTCATCTCCTACACGTTTTTCCTCGGACTGTTGATCGCTCCCGTGTTCCAGATCGTGGCGATCGGTCCGCAAATCACCGAAGCGCTGGCGGGCCTGGAGCGTACGCGCGAAGTGCTCGACCAGCGTCCCGAAGACGAAGAGCCCGACCGCACCGAGACGCTCGGGCGGATCCGCGGCGACGTAGCGTTTGAAGATGTGAGCTTCGCCTACGACAACGGCAAGACGGTGTTGCACGATATTCAGTTCGACTCGAAGCCGGGAACCGTAACGGCGCTCGTGGGACCGTCGGGCGCGGGAAAATCGACGGTGATCGGATTGATTGCCGCCTTCTACACGCCGTCGAGCGGGCGCGTCCTGGTCGATGGCGTCGATCTTTCGAAAGTGCGGCTTGATTCGTATCGCACGCAGCTTGGTGTCGTGTTGCAGGAAACATTTCTGTTTGACGGCAACATCCGGCAGAACGTGGCTTTCTCGCGTCCCGCTGCGACCGAAGAAGAAATTCTGGCGGCGTGCCGCATCGCGCGCGTGGACGAATTCGCCGAAGGATTTGAAAACGGCTACGACACGGTCGTCGGCGAACGCGGCGTAAAACTTTCCGGAGGGCAACGCCAGCGCGTTTCGATTGCTCGCGCGATTTTGGCCGATCCGCGCATTCTGATTCTGGACGAAGCGACGTCCAGCCTCGACTCCGAGTCCGAAGCGCTGATTCAAGAGGGGCTGCGGTATCTGATGCAGGGCCGCACCACCTTTGTGATTGCGCACCGTCTATCGACGGTGCGGCGCGCCGATCAGATTCTGGTGCTTGAGGGCGGGCGGATCATCGAACGCGGCACGCATGAAAGTCTTTACGCCCAGCACGGACGCTATTTCGACCTGTACACGCGCCAGCACGGCCTGGAATCGAATCTGTTTCTCGCGCCGGGCGAGGGAGACATCGTGCCGGACGAAGACGGCACGGGCGCCGACTCGAACGGAAACGCCGCGCGGCAAACCGCCGCACTGCCGGAAGCGATTCGCATCATTCGCAGCGGCAGTTCCGGCTAGCTTTTCAAAATTGCGGAGTTCAAAACGAAGGTTGGTGCTCGAGGAGGGAATCGAACCCACACGGCCTTGCGGCCACCGGATTTTGAGTCCGGCGCGTCTGCCAGTTCCGCCACTCGAGCATTTCCGGCGAATCCAACAGTAACACGCCGCCACTTCTTAGCTCAACTCTCGCCTGCGTACATCTTCAAAATGCGACCCCGGCCTATTCTCCGGCGCTCAACCCGCTTCGTCGAAATCCTGAGCGCCGGCTTGCGACTTACCGGTAGTTAGTTTCCGCCGGCGTTCTGGTGACCCGACTGGCCCGCAACCAACGGAGCCTGGGGAGCAACCAGTTTCAGCCCTGCTCGTTCCTTCAGGAATCCGCCTTCCACATCGAAGCGGACGTAGTAGGTCTGACCCGGCTTCGCATCCAGCACGATCGTCGAGGATTTGTCAGCCGACGAGATCTGGTGCCGTCCTGGCGTAACGAAGTAGCTGAGGCTTTCGCCGTTGTGTAGCCGCGCGACGCGAACGTCGTCAACCATCACCAACGGATGCGTCGAGGAACCTTCGAATCGGTTGAGGCGGTAGAAATACACTTGCGCAACGGCCTGATGACGTTCCGGCGCGACCGTTTCAGAAACCGCCTGCACCGCGGGCTTTTCAACCACCGCTTTGCACGCATTGCCGTCCACGTAGGTTTCGTCCGCGGCAATGAAGAACCCAGTGGAAGCCAGGCTGTGGCACACCATCTTGGGCTGCGCATCCTGCTGCGCTTGGGCCGCCGAAGCAGCGAGTAGAACTGCAAGACCGAGTGTTAGGTTCCGCATCGTCAAATCCCTCCACCACTCACGTTAGGGAAAGGACGTGTGCGCCACAATGGTACGTCCGTACGGGTTTTTCAACGATTGAGAGAAGCGATGTGTAACGCATCGGTACGGTTCACAGCGAATGCGTGTTCCGCTTCGATGCAGACGCTCGAAGCGCCGTGGTTGGACGTTTAATCCGTCGAAGACTTTCGGGCATCCGCACGATTCGAGAAGGACTTCGGCTCGACGATCGCGCGAAATACTTTTCCGCGCCCGAGTATGTGGCTGTCGGATCGCGCCTCAACGTCAAACACCAGGAAACGTCCTCGGTATTCCGTCAATCGCGCCGTCGCCACCACGCGCGCGCCCCCAGACACGGCCTTCAGGTGATCCACTTCGATTCGTGTGCCAACGGTGATCGCCCCGGCAGCCAGTTCGGGCTGCACGGCTTTCGCCGCGGCGACTTCCATCATGCCGATCATTGCGGGAGTGGAAAGTACCGGCGGGAGTCTGGGGTCGAATGCAGCGAGGGTCCATTCCGGCGGAACGATTTTCTCGACGGTCGCTTCCAGGCCAATCGTTGGTTTCTTGCCGGTTTCGGGGACGGTCATCGCGCGACTTGGCGCCGCCGGATCATGTTCGCGCGTGAGGCTGCAATCACGCGTCGCGGATCGATGAAGTTGCGGGTGAACTCCGCCATCGTGATGCCGAGTTGAGCCCACAAACGGCGCTTCATGGTGCGGTAATCCTGCGAGCCGCTGAAGACGTCGCGAATCAGTTCGCGAAAGGCCGGAGAGTAGTTCAACAGTTGAACCATGCGGGTGGTGATGGCGCTGCCTAGAAAATTACCGCGGAAGACACGCGTGGCGATGTGCGCCGCAAACTCCAGGTCCGCGGAAAACGCGGCGCGCAGCCGCTCCGGATACGCGTCGGGCTGGCCGTCGGCGATCGCTTGCGCCAGCAGATCGCCGGAACGCAGAGCGTAATACAGTCCCTCGCCGGTAATGGGATCGACCGTCGCGGCCGCGTCGCCCGCCATAGCCCAGTTGCGGCCCGCGATGCGGCGCGAACGAATCGTGCCTGCTTCGGGAGAAGGCAGCACGTGGCTGTAGAACTGCGCGCCTTCTTTGGGAATATTTTCTTCGCTCACAAATTCATCAAGGTGCCGGCGAAGTTCGGGAGTGGAGCTCTGGCCCATCTTCGCGCAGATGCCGACCGACAAATGATCGGCGCGGGGGAACGACCAGAGATAGCCTTCGAATTCCTGCAGAAATTTTACTTTGATGGTGTCTTCTTCGGTGGGAACAAAATAGCCGAGAGTGACTTCGAGGTCTTTCGAGCCGAGCGCGGTGGTTTCCGGCGCCATCTGATTGCGGGCGCCCGCCGCGAGCACAAGAAAGTCCGACCAGCGCTCCTCGCCGCCCGCGGTCAAGCGAACGCGCGGACCGTCGGTGATTACGTTGGTGACGCGCGAACGAACCGCCGTGCATCCGGCGGCGATGGCGCGATCGAGCAGCAGGCCGTTTAAAACTTTGCGGGAATAAATGACGATGGGCTTGTTCATTTCCAGCGTGGCGCGATGCCCGCGGCTGGAAATCAATTCGGCTTTTCGGACAATTTTCTTGGGATGCGGAGCGTCGAGGAGGAAAGGATAGGCTTCAATCGCCTTGTGGGTCAAACCGCCGCCGCAGGGCTTTTCCCAGGCCAGCCGCTCGTCGAAAATGGTGACGTGAAATCCGGCTCGCGCCAGCCGCTCGCCGCACAACGAACCCGCCGGACCGCCCCCAACGATTGCGATTTCCTTCATGCATGGCCCCTGCACAAAAATCTACGTTAACGGAAAAACCGCAGCAACGAACCAGGCGGTGAGTATAGCACCAAACAAAGCGGCCCCTTCCGCGGAGCCGGTATGGACGCGTACCGCGTCAGTGGCCAGGCGCTGCAGAATCGAAAACATCACGAAGAACGTGAACAGCAGCACCAGCAGGACTTGCCCGTTTGCCAGAACGTAAAATCCCAGCAGGCAGGCGATAAACAGTTCGGCACGCAGCAGTCCGAAAACTCCGAATCGCAGCGCGCGGTTCCATCCCCGGCCCACGGGGCCGAGCGCGATTTCCTCCGCGAAGCAGAAAATCCATCCGACCGGCAGCAGCGCCGCAAAGCGCAGCCAGCGCGGAGCGTTGAGCCACGCATCGTCGAGCTGCCAATTCATCCATCCGCCGAGCGCCAGGATGGTGCCGAAACCCAAAATCGCGGCGAATAGCGATTTGCGGGCATCGAAGCGGGCGTACTCCATCACAAATCCAAAATTCAGCACGCGCATCAAGATGCCGACGATCAGGAGCATCGAAGCGAGGTAGCTGCCCGAATACAGGCGCAGAAAGCTCAGCGGGTTTCCCAGCGTCAGAATTAGAACGGCGACCAGCGAGCACACCAGAAATTCCACCAGCGCGAGTTGTACGGTGGGCTTGGTGCCCGGCGACTCGATCAACGGCGCGCCCGAAAGTCTCGCGCCGGTTGCACAGGCGAATGGAAAGAGCAAAAGTATGCCGGCGAATCCAAGGATTGCGCCCGCGAGCCGGCGGCGTCCGTTGCCGTACGTTTCGTAGGTGCCGAGATCGAGGTTCAGTGCGAGCGTCTTCGCATCGATCTGTGGAAACAAAGATTGCATCATCCACTGCTCGGAGCGGTGCGCCACTCGCCGATCGGAGATCAGCGATGTGTGTGTCGAGTGGGGCAGCGATGCGAGTTCGAAGGCGCGCTTCTGGGCGAAATCCTCCTGCGAGGTTCGATCTCCTTGGGCGTCGGCTGCCAGTTGGGCGGCTTCGCGCTTGAGCGGCGCCAAATCCGCGCTGGCGCTGAAGACCAACAGGTTCGACGGCATCCTTCCCGACGATTCCATCGGCGCGGGCGAAATCGCGATCGTCGCGTTCATCGGCTCCACGTCTGCCATTCGAATCGCAATGGCCGCGCCCATCGAATGGCCGACCAGCGTGGTGGTCTTCGGATCGATTTTTCCGGAGCGCACCAGGGAATCGACCGCCAGCGTGGCGCACAAGCGCGCGCGGGAAAACGTGAAAACCTCGGTGTTCTCGCCGTGGCCCGGCAGGTCGATCGCATAGGTGCGAAGCCCGTGCCCGGCAAAGTCTTCGGCAAGATACATCATCAGCCGTCGATTGGCCGACAACCCGTGAAGCAGCACTACGCTTCCGGCGGGCGTTACCTCCGCCGGTGGATTCAGCAGCGTCGCCGGCACGCGACAGCCTCCCGCTTCGATCGTCAAGTCCTGCTTCGGCAATTCGGCGCGGCGCACCCACACACTTCCGAGCAGCAGGCACACGGCTCCGGCGATGGCGAGCAGCGCCCGCCACCGCTTCACCGCGCGCTCCCGGGCGTTTGCGCGCCGCATGGTAGAATGAACTGTTCGAGTTGATTCGCTGCCGGCTGCGCGGTGAACTGTGCAGGCGCTGCGCCGTTTGAAGGAGTTCTGAGTTGGCCGTCGTATCGCAAGCGGAACTGATTCTCCAACGGGCGGAATGGAAACGCAACGGTAAGCGCGTGGTCTGCGCCGTCGGCGCGTTTGATTTGCTGCATCCGGGCCACGTCCGGAGGCTGGAGCAGGCTCGTGCTCTTGGCGACGTACTGATCGTCGGCGTGCAAAGTGACGCTGGCGTACGCGCTGCTAAGCCCGCGAAGCCGGGAAAGCCGCTGCGTCCGATCCATCCGGCGGCCGAACGCAGCGAAATTCTGGCGGCGCTCGAAGCAGTCGATTCTGTCGCGGAATTCGACGCGGCGTCTCCGCGAGATTTCATTGTCCGTGTTGCGCCGGAGATTTTTGTTCTCGGCGGTACGGCGAACGCAAACGAAGTGTCGTACCTGGATGACCTTTCGTTTCGCGCGGCGGTGGGGAAAGTGGTCCGCATTCCGCTCGAGCCCGGCTATTCAACCTCTTTGCTGCTCGATAGCATCACACATCGCCACGCATGATTCTTCCCCTGGTCAGCGAGCTTCTGGGCCGCGTGGCGCGCCATCCCGCGGTCCAAGACGCCTTCGATGTGCTGCGGCGCACGGGCGGCGAAGCGCGCCTTTCCGGCCTCACGGATCCTGCCAAGGCGCTCCTTTCGGCGCACGCATTCGCAGCACTGGGCCGCCCGACGATCCTTGTGGTCGATAGCAACCAGCGCGCCGAATCGTTGCTCGAGCTGCTGCGCTATTTTTATCGGGCTGTCACCGGCAAGCCGGGAAACCGCGTGGCGCATCTGCCGTCGCACGAAGTTTTGCCCTACGAGAATCGCTCGCCGCACGCGGAAATTTCCGAGGACCGCGCCGTGGCGCTCTGGCGCTTCGTTACCGGCCAGGCCGACATCCTGATCGTGCCGGTGCAAGCGGCGGTCTGGCGCATGCGCGACCGCGAATTTTACGCCCAGCTCGCCCGCACGATCTCGCGCGACGAATCGATTCCCCATGAAGACCTGCTCGAATTCCTTTCCAGCGCCGGCTACGACAAACAGATCACCTGCGAGATGCCGGGGCAGTTCGCCGTGCGAGGCGGCATCATCGATGTTTTTTCGCCGGAAACGCCGCAGCCCGTGCGCGTGGAGCTGCTCGGCGATTCGATCGAATCCATCCGCGCGTACGACGCGAACACACAGCGTTCGACCAATCCCATGGAGCGCGCCACGCTGTTGCCGCTGACGGAATTTCCGCGCCACGCCGAAGTGATGGAGCGGATGAGCCGTTCGTCGGCGTCCGGACGCGCGGACGACGAAGCTGCCTCCGGTTTCTTTCCCGGATGGGAATTTCGCGAGGCGTTGCGCGAGGACCGCAAGTCCACGGTTTTCGATCTCGCCGTTGAGCCGTTGATTATCGAAGACGAGCCGTCGCTACTGGCGGAAGCGCTAAAGGAATACCGCGACCAACTCGCGGAAGCGTTTGACGCCGCGGAAGACCCGCTCGCCGAGCCCCCCGATAAATTTATCTTCGACGACGAAGAGTGGAATCTCGCCCGGCAGATGGCGCCCCGGTTTGCAATCGAACGGCTGGGACTGTTGTTGGAAACGGCGGATTCCGACGGCAGTTCGAAAACGGAATCGACGCCGGCGACGCAGCCGCTTCGCGTGCTGCAGACGCAACCAACCACGAAATATCACGGCAACGTGCCCGCGTTTATCGCCGAAGCGCGAAGCCGCATCGCCGCGGGCGATAGCGTAATGGTCTCCGCCGCCAGCACCGGAGAACTCGAACGCCTGGCCGATATCTGCCACGAATTCGAACTGCCGTACCGCGTGGGCGAGCTTGAAGAAAATGTTACGGTGACGCGCCTGGCCGAAGAGGGAAGCGCCGCGCCCGGCTCCGCCATCGTGCTGACGAAAGCGCCGCTCACCGAAGGCGTCGTCTTCTCCGAACCGAAACTCGTGATCTACGGCAACGCGGACCTGTTCGAGACGCTTCCCGCGCCGTCGGAAAAAGCGCGCGCGCGCTCGAAAACGTCGAGCTTCTTCAGCGACCTGAGCGATCTGAAACCGGGCGACTACGTGGTTCACGTCGATCACGGCATCGGGCAGTTCGAAGGGCTTCGTCAGGTAGTCACGGAAGGCGCGACCGGCGAGTTCATGCTGCTGCGCTACGCTGAAGACGCAAAGGTGTACGTGCCGCTCGCGCGCATCGACCTGGTGCAGAAATATCAGTCGCTCGGCGGCGTGGAACCGCAGCTCGACCGTCTCGGCACTACCGTGTGGGAATCGCGCAAGACGCGGGTGAAAAAATCCGTCGCCGACATGGCCGACCAGCTACTGGCGTTGTACGCCGAACGAAAACTTGCTGTGGGCCACGCGTTTCCGCCGGATTCGAATTTCACCCGCGAATTCGACGACGCCTTTGAGTTTCAGGAAACCGTCGATCAGCGCAAAGCCATCGAGGACGTGAAGAAAGACATGGAATCGACCCTGCCGATGGATCGCCTTTTGTGCGGCGACGTTGGCTACGGCAAGACGGAAGTCTCGATGCGCGCGGCTTTCAAGGCCATCGCCGATTCCAAGCAAGTCGCCGTGCTTGCGCCCACGACCGTGCTGGCTTTCCAGCATTTTCAAACCTTCAAGCGGCGCTTTGCCGCGTTTCCGGCGCGCGTGGAAATGATCAGCCGCTTCCGCACGGAAAAAGAGCAGAAGAAAGTTTTGGCCGATGTGGAAGCGGGCCATGTGGACATCCTGATCGGCACGCATCGCATCCTTTCGAAAGACGTAAAGTTTCAGGACCTGGGCCTGCTCATCGTGGACGAAGAGCAGCGCTTCGGCGTGGCGCACAAAGAGCGGTTGAAGGAGATGCGCAAGAACGTGGACGTACTGACCATGTCCGCCACTCCGATACCGCGCACGCTGCACATGTCTTTGGTTGGGTTGCGCGACATGAGCGTGATTGAGACGCCGCCGAAAGACCGTCTGGCGATTCAGACGTCGGTGGCGCCCTTCAGCGAGACGCTGGTGCAGCGCGTCATTCAGGAGGAGCTGGCGCGCGATGGCCAGGTCTTCTTCGTTCACAACCGTGTTGAATCGATTGCTTCGCTGGCGTCGATGATTCAACGCCTGGTTCCGAAGGCGCGCGTGGTCGTCGGTCACGGTCAGATGAAGGAAACCGAACTCGAAAAGGTGATGCTCAAGTTCATTCGCAACGAAGCGGATGTTCTGGTCTCGACGACGATCATCGAGAACGGCCTGGATATTCCGCGCGCGAACTCCATCATCATCAATCGAGCCGATCGAATGGGTCTCTCGGAGCTCTATCAACTGCGCGGGCGCGTAGGGCGCTCGAACCAGCGCGCGTACGCGTACCTGCTGGTTCCGCAGGATACGACGCTGAGTTCGATCGCGCGGCAGCGCCTCGCCGCCCTAAAAGAATTCAGCGATCTCGGCGCGGGATTTCGAATTGCCGCGCTCGATCTGGAGTTGCGGGGCGCGGGCAACCTGCTGGGTCGTGAGCAGCACGGCCACATCGAAGCCGTCGGATTCGACATGTATTGCCAGATGATGGAGCGCGCCGTCGCCGAACGGAAGGGCGAAACGCTGGCGCCCGAGCGACGCGCCACTCTGAATCTAGGCCAGGAGATCCGCATCCCGCCGGAATATATCGACAGCGAAAATCTTCGCCTGCGGATTTACAAGCGCATCTCCAGCGTCACGAGCGACGCGCAGCGCAACGAAGTCCGACGCGAACTCGAGGACCGCTTCGGCCCTCCGCCGCCGTCGGTGGAAAACCTGCTCGATTACGCGGTGTTGAAGGCGCTCGCCGAAAAATTGCTGGTTTCAAACGTGGACCGCCGCGGCGACCAGATCGCCATGAAGTTTTACGACGATACCCCGCTCGGGCCGGAGCGCCTGGTGAAGCTGATTCGCAAGCGGAAGGGAATGCGCCTGGACCCCACCGGAGTCTTGTGGCTGGACTGGAAAGGCGAAAAGGGCGGTCCGATGGGCGCGGTCAGAAACGTATTGCAGCAACTACAATCGTAGAGCTAAAATTCAAAGCGAGTGATATTGATGAAAACGAAAACCTTGCGCCTCCTGCTTGTAATTTCCTTCGCGTTCGCTTTTGCCGGTGGTCTCGCGCCCGCGTCCCGCGCGCAGGCGAAAGCCACGGTGGTGGAAGAAATCATCGCCCGCGTGAATAACGACATTATTACTACGTCCGATTATCAGAAGGCCGACCAGCAGCTTCGCGACGAAATTGCTCACGACTGCCAGGGTTGCCCCCAGGACAAGCTCGACGCCGAATACAAGGAACAGCAGAAGGATTTGCTGCGCGGCTTGATCGACCAGTCGCTGCTGGTGCAGCGCGCCAAAGACATGGCCATCAGCGTCGAGTCCGAACTGGTGAAGCGCCTGGACGAAGTGCGCAAGCAGAACGGCCTGGCCAGCATCGAAGATCTCGAAAAAGCCGTGGAAGGTTCGGGTCTGGCGTGGGAAGACTACAAAACGCAGATCCGCAACAATCTGCTGACGCAGGAAGTGATTCGCAAGGAAGTCGGTTCCAAGATCAACATTGGCAACGACGAAGTGAAGCAGTATTACGCCGCGCATCCGGCCGAATTCACCCGGCCCGAGCAGGTCGTGCTAGCCGAAATTTTCCTGAGCACCGAAGGCAAGAGTCCGGAAGAAATCGAATCCGTTCGCAACAAGGCCGAAGACCTTCGCGACCGCGTGGTCAAGGGCGCGGAGTTCAGCGAAATTGCCAAGCGCTATTCGGAGGGCAGCACGGCGAAAGACGGCGGTGAACTCGGCACGTTTGAACACGGCCAGCTTTCGCCGCAGCTCGAGGAACTCGTCTTCAAGATGGATAAGAATCAGATGACCGAAGTGACCCAGACCAAGACCGGATTCGAAGTGCTGAAGGTTCTTGCCCACTACCAGGCCGGCTTGCAGCCCGAAGACAAAGTCGAAAACGAAATCATGAATCGCATCTACATGCAGAAAATGACGCCCACGATGCGCGATTATCTGGCGGAGCTGCGCGAAGAAAGCTACGTCATGGTGAAGCCCGGATATACAGACACCGCCGCGATCGCCGGGGCCAGCATTATCCAGGAAGTCGCACCCACGCCGGACGCCGCCGACAAAAAGAAGAAAGACAAGAAGAAAGTCCCCTTCCCGAAAGTGAACGGATAATGAAGCCGCAGTTTGTCGCTGATCTGCAGGACGGGCAGGCGTTCCGCTCCACGTTCCTGGTCCGCGAAAAAGAAATCCGCAAATCCCCGCGCACCGGCAAATCGTGGCTCGAATTGAGCCTCACCGATCGCACCGGTTCGATCGCCGGAAAAATGTGGGACAACTTCGAGGACATCGCCAAAGCATTTGAGTGCGATGACGTGGTGGAGGTGCGCGCGCGCGTGAAGGTGTACAACGCGCAGAAGGAATTAACGCTCGAACAGATTATTCCGGTCGCCGAGCGCGACTACGATCTTGCCGATTTTCTGGCGCATACCCGGTTTGACGTCGAAGAGCTGTTCGCGGACGTGCGCGCCGCGATTGCCGGGATGAAAAATCCGTGGCTCAAGAAATTGCTCGAAAGCGTGGTGGACGATCCGGCAATTGCGCCGCGATTGAAGCGCGCTCCCGCCGCGATGACGATGCATCACGCGTTCCTCGGCGGGTTGCTCGAGCACGTCGTCAGCCTGATAGGCCTTTCGAAAGGCGTGATCGCGAATTATCCCGAGCTCGATCCGGATTTGCTGCTCGCCGGCATCGTGCTCCACGATATCGGCAAGATCGACGAGCTGAATTATGGCCGAGGCATCAGCTACAGCACCGAAGGCCGCTTGCTGGGCCACATCACCATCGGCGCGCTGAAAGTGCGCGAGAAAATGAACGCCATTGCCGGGTTTCCCGCGCCGCTCGCCACACTGGTGGAGCACTTGATTCTCAGCCATCACGGCTCGCTCGAATTCGGTTCGCCGTCGCTGCCGCAGACCCGCGAGGCGATCGCGCTGCATTTCCTCGACGACATGGATTCGAAAATGGCGGCGATCCGGGCCTCGCTCGAATCGCCGGCGGGAAACGGCGAGTGGACCGACCGTAACGCCGCGCTTCGCCGCGAGATTTTACGCTCCGACAAGTACGTGGCGGATGCAAAGCCGGCCACGGCTCCCGCGTCGTCCGTTGCCAAGGGATCGAAATCATGACGCTTGATCCCATCGCCCGGCCGGTTCCGGAAGTCGCAATGGCGTCGTCGCGCCGCCGCTCCGTCCTCGATCTTGCGCCGCTCGAACTGGATTGCATGAATACGCTGTGGCCTCTCGGGGAAGCCACCGTGCGCGAGATTCGCGAGGGCCTGGCGCCGCGCCGCCCCCGTGCTTACACCACGATCATGACCATCATGGACCGGCTTGCGCGCAAAGGCGTGGTCGAGCGCCGGAAAGTGGGGCGCGCCTACAAATACGTGCCGAACCTGAGCGAAGACGACGCCCGCGCGCAGGCGCTCGGGCAAGTGGTCGCGAATTTCTTCGGCGGATCGAAGGAAGCGCTGCTCGCCCAGCTCGCGCGTCCGCTGCCGGCTTCGTCCGCGGTTTCGCTGTCGGCGTTGCCTGCGAAACGCGCCGCGGCGGCAAAGGCCGAGTAGACTTCGATGCCGATTCCGTTTCCAGCCGAAATGAAAATCCGCACCATCCCGGTGCGCCCGGCGACGATCCTCGCGCCGATGGCCGGGGTCACCGACACCGTGTTCCGCCGGGTGATCCGCTCGCTCGGCTCCTGCGGCCTGATCATGACCGAGTTCACCAGCGCCGAAGGGCTGACGCGCAACTCCGCGCGCACGCTTCACTACTTGTATTTCGACGCCGACGAGCATCCGATTGCCGCGCAGATTTTCGGCTCCGAACCGAAAGTGATGGCCACGGCCGCTGCGCTCACCGAAGACCTCGGCTTCGATCAGGTGGACATTAATCTCGGCTGCCCGGTGAAGAAGGTGGTCAAGTGCGGCGGCTCCGGGTTGCTGCGCGATCTTGTTCACCTGGAAAAATTGCTGGGCGCGGTGCGCGACGCGGTGAAAATTCCGTTGACGATCAAGATTCGTTCCGGCTGGGATGAGAAACACATTGTCGCCGTGGATGTGGCGCGCATGGCCGAGCGGATCGGCATCGAGGCCATCGCCGTGCACCCGCGCACGCGGATGCAGGGTTATGCGGGTTTCGCGGATTGGAACGTGATTCGCGACGTGAAGAGTGCGGTGAAGATTCCGGTGATCGGCAACGGCGACATTAAGACTCCGCAGGACGCGGTGCGGATGATCGAGGAAACGAAATGCGACGCGGTGATGATCGGCCGAGCCGCATCGTTTAATCCGTGGATTTTTCGCCAGATTGCCGACTACGTGGCCACCGGAACGTTTGAAGAGCCAACCGAACGAGACCGCTACAATCTGCTCTCCGGATATTTCCGCAATTTGATTGCTTCGGGAATGCCGGACGCGATCGGGAAGATGAAACAGTTCGCCAGCCTGTTCACGCACGGCGTTCGGAACGGCTCTGAACTTCGCCAGGCCGTACATCATTCCAATACTGGCGAAGAAATCCTCGGCAAAGTGGACGCGTTCTTTGCCAAGCTCGCGACTTCGTCCGCGCCGACTTCGTCCGCGCCCACTTCGTCCTCGCCGTCTTCGTCCGCTTCAACTTCGCCCGCTTCGACATCGTCTGCCGAACTGCCGCTATAAGCCGGGACTACTCGTCGCGAGTAATCAGCAGTTGCTTGTACGCCTCGCGTCGCGTGATTCCTCGTTCGCGCGCCACCTGCTTGAGCGCAGCCTTATTGTCGAGGCTGCCTTCTTTCATGATCTGCGCCACGCGCCGCGCGAGCGGCATTGCCGCGTGGGCGTTCTGCTCGGCGGTATGAAGCGCTTCGCCATCCGGCGGACCGATCAGCAAAGTAATTTCACCGCGCGGCGGTTTGGCACGAACGGCGGCGAGCAGGTCTTCGATGTGCCCGCGCACGAATTCCTCGTACATCTTGGTGACTTCGCGAGCGATCACGGCCGGGCGGTTGCCGAGAATTTCGAGCGCGTCTTCGAGCGTATCGACCAGCCGGTGCGGCGCTTCGTAGAGAGCCAGCGTGCGCGGTTCTTCGGCCAGTACGCGCAGCTGCTTCCGCCGTTCGGTGGGACGCGACGGCAAAAACCCAATGAACGTGAATTCCTCGATCGCCATTCCCGATGCCGCCAGCGCCGCCACAAACGCCGAGGCGCCGGGCAGCGGGACGACCTTGATTCCGTGGCGGATGGAAAGATTGACCAGTCGATGCCCGGGATCGGAAATCGCGGGAGTACCCGCGTCGCTCACCAGGGCCACCTGCGCGCCCTGCTCGAGTTCGATGATAATTTCCGCGGCGCGGGTGATTTCGTTGTGCTCGTGATAGCTCAGCAGCCGTTTCTGGATTTCGAAATGCGCCAATAGCTTGGAGGTTTGCCGCGTGTCTTCGCAGGCGATCAGGTCCACTTCCTTCAGCGTTTGCAAAGCGCGCAGCGTAATGTCGTCCAGATTGCCGATCGGCGTCGCCACGACAAACAGGCACCCCGCCGGAGATTCCGTTTTTGTGTGAGTCATTTTTTCTCGCTTGTCTCGAACGCGAGTTTAGCACACGGCATCGCATCGACTCGGCCGCGCGCCCGCGGCGCCTGCGTCAACGGGCCGCAGGCATGCTATGATTTTTCCATCAGCTATCCGAAAGGAGGATGTCAGGTTTGCCGCTCTACGAATACAAGTGTGAGAAATGCAGTCACCGGTTCGAAAAGATCGAGCCGTTTTCTGCCGCCACCGTCAAGAAGTGCCCGAAATGCGGCGCGAAAGCAGAACGCATGATTTCGGCGGCCGGCATTCAGTTCAAAGGTTCCGGCTGGTACGTGACGGATTACAAAGGCAAAAATTCCGCGTCGGGTCCGAGCGAAGGCTCCAGCGACGGCGGTTCGTCCGGCGGCGATTCAAATTCCGATTCCAAGTCGGAAGCAAAGGCGGGCGACACGAAGTCCAGCGATTCGAAATCTTCCGACTCGAAATCCGGGGATTCCAAATCGGCGGAGTCGAAGTCCAGCGGTTCTAAATCGTCCGGCGAAAAGGCAGCCGGCAAGAAAAAGAAATAGCCTGGCGGCATCCTCACCGTCAGGCTATTCGATGCGATGGGGCGATGAACGCAACCGTGAATCGCGCAGGCCGAAAACTCTACAGTTTCAAATCCTTCAAGTAATTCCGGAATTCGGCGCTTAACTTTTTGTGCTTCAGCGCGAGCTCCACGGTCGCCTTCAGAAATCCCATTTTGTCGCCGGCATCGTGCGTTTTCCCGTCGTGGACGTGAGCCCACAATCCTTCGTTCGTGGCCAGTGACCGCAGCCCGTCCGTCAGTTGGATTTCCCCGCCCGCGCCGGGTTTGGTGGTCTCGAGATATTCGAAGATTCGCGCCGGCAAGACGTAGCGTCCGGAAACTCCGAGGTTCGACGGCGCCTCCTCCGCCTTCGGCTTCTCCACCAGATCGCTGATGCGCAGCAGGGAGTTGCCCCAGCGCTCGTCTTTCGCGGGTTTCGAGTCGATCACGCCGTAGAAATGCAGTTGCTCGCGCGCGACTTCTTGTACGGTGATCGCCCCCTGCCCGGTTTGCTCGTAAATATCGATCAACGATTTCGTCGCCGGCACCTTGCTATCCATGATCACGTCGCCCAGCAACACGGCGAACGGTTCATCGCCCACCAGTTCGCGCGCGGTCAGCACCGCGTGGCCCAGGCCCAGCGCTTCGTTCTGCCGCGTGTAGCTGAAATGCATCTGGCCGACGATGTCGCGCACGAGTTGCGCCTGCTCGGGTTTGCCACGCTCTTCCAGAAAATGCTCCAGCTCCGGCGCGAAATCGAAATGATCTTCGATGGCGCTCTTGCGTCGCCCGGTGACGAAAATCACGCTCTCGATTCCGGAAGCGATGCACTCTTCCACCGCATATTGAATCAGCGGCTTATCGACGACCGTCAGCATCTCCTTCGGAATCGCTTTCGTGGCGGGCAGGAAACGGGTGCCCAATCCCGCCACCGGCAGCACGGCTTTGCGCACTTTTGCGTGTTTTTGGCTCATGATCCCTTGCGAATTCGGCGAGTCACCGGCATCCGGACCGCAGGAAGCGGAATGAGTCGCTCGGTTTTGGTATTTCTCTACGGTGCCGCCGTTCCGGGTCAACGGCGACGGGGACGTTTGCGAGTGCAGCGCCATGGCTGCACCCCGGAAGGTCATCCGTATCGTTATGTTACCATAGTCCTTTATCACCCATTCTTTTGATGCGGCGGGTGTAATCGTGAGCTCTCAAGACCCTCTCATTCTCGGAATCGAATCGTCCTGCGACGAAACCGCCGCGGCCGTCGTGCGCGGGGGCAAGTCCGTCCTTTCGAGTATCGTGGCCTCCCAGATCGACATTCACCGGAAATACGGCGGCGTGGTGCCGGAGCTCGCCTCGCGCGAACATTTGCGGCAGATCGTCCCGGTGGTGCGCGAAGCGGTGTCGCAAGCCGGCATTGCGATGAAGGATCTGGACGCCGTTGCGGTCACGTGCGGACCGGGACTTGTCGGCGCGCTGCTGGTGGGGATGACCTACGGTAAAGTGTTGGCGATGGCGCTCGGCAAGCCGCTGATCGGCGTAAACCATTTGGCGGGGCACGTTCACGCCGTGTTTCTCGAAGCGCACATGACCGGCGCGAAAATTCCCCAGCTTCCGGCCGTTTGCCTGATCGTCTCCGGCGGCCACACGATGATTTATTGGGTCAGCGTCGAGGCTGGCGCCAACGGGTCGCAGCGATTTTCCTACAAGCGGATCGGCGGAACGCGCGACGACGCCGCCGGCGAAGCGTACGACAAAGTGGCTCGGATGCTGGCGCTCGGCTATCCCGGCGGCCCCATCATCGATCAACTCGCGGCGCACGGTGATCCGAACGCCGTGCGGTTCGCTTCGCCGAAAATGTCCGGCAACGATTTCGATTTCAGCTTCAGCGGGATCAAAACGGCGGTGCTCTATCACCTGCAGCGCCACGTCGAGTTGCAGCCGGAGATTGAGAAGCGAAAAGAAGCCATTGCCCGCGGCCATCGCAGCGCCGCCGATTTGAAACCGCTTTGCACGCAGCAGACCCTCGACCTGATCGCGAGTTTCCAGCACTCCGTCGTGGAAGACCTCGTCAACCGAACGCTGAGCGCCGCGGAACGGAATGGCGCCCGATCCGTGCTCATTTCCGGAGGGGTGGCGGCAAACCGCGAGTTGCGAACGCGCTTCGAGTCGGAGGGAAAAAGCAGAAATATGGAAACGTATTTCCCCAGTCGCGCGCTTTCCACCGACAATGCAGCGATGATTGCAGCGGCGGGATATCCCAGTTATGCGTCGGGAGTATTCGACGGCTCGACGTTGAACGCGGATCCGAACCTTTCGCTGATTTAGGCGGCGGGAAGTTCTCGCGCGCACCTGGACTTCGATTACAACGCCGGCGGCTCGTAGATGTACGCCGCCCCATCTTTTGCGATCGCGTAGGCCTTCGTTCCATCGCCGCTCCATCGTAGTTCGGCTACGCCGTCCGCGCCGCATTTGTCGAACACTTTTCCGGTCGTCAGGTCCACGGCGAACAGTTGCCCGCGCGCGGACTCCTTCACCCACGAACTGAAGCAGACCGCCAACGGCAAACGCGGATGCGCCGTGCACATTTCCGCAGCGAAAGGCAAAAGTTCCAGCTCGAGCGTTTCGCGGTCCAGTCGGTAGGTCTGTCCCGCGGCGCAGTAAATCAGCGACTTGCCTCCCGTCGCCCACGCGAGATCGGTGATGTGGCCTTGCGCTTGAAACGATTGGATCTTTCGCAGCGAGGGCGTTTCGGCGATCAGGATGGAATCATCGGCCCATTCGCCGTGGATTTCGATGACGCTCGCGAGAGATTTCCCATCCGGGCAAAATGCCGTGCGGCCGTAGCCTCCAAACGCGCCTTCTTCGCCAAATTCCGCTTCGTAGGTTTGCCGCTCCAGCCAGTTGGGCACGCCCGCTTGTGAAGCCGGAGCGTCTTCAATCGATTCGCCGTGTTCGCCGAGGGTCCACAGGCGCAGCGAGGCGACCTTGCCGCCCGGTGTAGCCGCGGCGATGAAGTGTTCGTTCGGCGACCATGCCAGATAGGAGGGCGGCTGGTTGAATTTCCCGAATGAGCCAACGAATTCCTTGGCGCCGAGATCGAACAAATGAATGGAAGGCTGCCACGCGGCCCACGTGCCTGCGAGGAAACGTCCGCTGGGCGACCACGCAAACGTTGCCGGCAAATACTTGGCGAGCGCCGGAGTCTCTTCCGGCACCGCCAGCGCCATCTGCGCGTAGCTGCTGTGAGCGTCGTACACCGTCACGCGGGGGGCGTTGCCGCGCGATTCGGCCGAGATTGCGCACACCGTGCCGACGCTGGAAACGGCGACTTTCGAAGCTTTGCCCGGAAAAACCCGCACGCGAAGCCAATTGGACTCGCGCGCCAAATCGCGCAGCCCGCGCGCGACCAGTGTGGCAGAACGCAGCGCCAGCGCGTTGCCTCCCGCGCTGGTACCGGCGCGAACGATCTGTCCACCCGGCGGTTTTTCGGTCGTTTCCATATTTGGATTGCGGCAACCAGCTCGTCGGCGCGCCTTACTGCGGCGCGGCGGATTTCGCCAGATGCGACCGCGCTTGCTCGATCTGTTCTTCCACTTTCGCCGTCATTTCCGCGAGCACATCTCGGCCCAGCTTGCTCGCTTCGTCGAGCCGAGATTTCAGCTGGTACAGATCGGAGTGCAGCAACTGCTCCATCTCGCCGTCAAGCTCCGCCACGCGGGCGCGCGCCTGGCTGATCCGGCGAATCACCCGAATCAATTCCGCTCCGGCGCCTTCGCCCTCCACCGACTCCGGGCTGCACTCGTAGCTGGTCAAAATTTTGGTGAGCTTTGCCTCATCACCGAGCTCGTAGGCCTGATTCGCTTCGGCCATCAGGACTTGTCGGCGCGTTCGCTCGACGCCATCGGCGGCCAGGTCCGGATGGACGCGCTTGGCGACCTCGCGGTACAGCCGCTTCATTTCCGGGGAAGCTTCAAAACCTTTCGGTGCTTCCACGCTCTTTTCGCCGGCGGACGATTTCGTTTCTTCGGCGCGCGCTCGGGCCTCGGCGGCGGCTTTCTGCACCAGGGAATCGGCCGGCTGCTCGGTCGCGCGACGGGCGGCGATTTGCGCTTTCAATTCGTCCAGTTCGGCGTAGCGTGAACCCACAAAGTGAAGGTACTGACGCTCGAAAGCGCCGAGTTCCGCTCGCAAAGTTTCTGCGCGCAATTCGCGCTCCGCAAGATCGGCCTGCAGGGCGCTCTGCTCCTCCAGCTTGAGCTCGAGTTCGCGCTCCTCCGGCTTTACGATCCCTTTCGCAGGTCGTTTGGTCGATTCCTGATCGGTCACCTTTGAGGGCATCCAAAAGCCTCTGTCCAAGACAGGCCGCAAATCGACCACAGATCCCCAAAAGGAAGCCATCGGGAACCCGAGTCGCTCATCCTGAATTGTAAGTCTCCCGAGAAAGCCGGGCGGGGCTTCCGAGCCCTTAGTTTCCAGAACCGGAAACACGCCCGTTCACAAGGCCCATGAGTATCTTCCATCGGCTGACGAGGATTTACCTTTGGCGGTCCAATCGAGGGGAAGGGATCAGCGAGGTATCCGAAAAAAAAGGCACGGCCCGTAAGGACCGTGCCTGAATTCAAACGAACTGCTTCACTCCGGAAGTGGCGACGATTCCGGCATCTGCAGTTTTGCTTTTGCGAGGGCGCGAACCAGGTTGGCTTCAATGGCTGATTCGGAGGTGTTCCGGACCGTTGCGAGTTCGCTGACCAAAAGATACTTGGCGCGTTCCAGCATCTTCTTTTCACGGAAGGAAAGCGGTTTGGTGCGGCTCAGTGCGACCAGTCCTTTCAGGACGGCCGCCACTTCCATCAGAGAGCCGGTTCGCATGCGGTCTGAGTTTTCTTTGAAGCGATGTTTCCAGTCGTGGTGGGAAGCGGAACGGCCATTTTCGAGGAATGAAATCACCGCTCCGGCTTGCGTGTTGCGGATGACGGGGCGCAAACCAACGCATTCCACGTTCGTTTGCGGTACCGACACCTTGAGCCCGCTGGAGGCGATTTTCAGCATGTAAAATCGTTCCGAGCGTCCGTTCACGTAGTTGTAGCTGATCTGTTCGATGATCCCTACACCATGGTTCGGGTACACGACTTTTTCGCCTAGCTTAAATTCCATAAGTGGAACTCCCCTCCGCGAAAAGCACAATTAAAGTTTAGGCACATGCTAACTAAAGGTCAAGGAAATCCCGCCATTTTACGGAGCGACTGAAATCCCAGAAATCGACTGTTTTCAGTAAGATTGGCCCCGAAATTGCCCTATACTGATGCACGTGCTGACCCTCTCGCTCGACACCTCTTCGCGCGCCGGAAGCATCGCTATCTTGCTCGATGATACCGTTTTGGGCGTGGTTTCCACCTTTGGCGATGAGGCCTATTCCTCGCGCATCTTCCGCCAACTCGAGTTCCTGCTCGCTGAATTAAAGCTCAATTTGAACCAGTTCGACCTCTTCGCCGCTGCCGCTGGTCCAGGATCGTTCACCGGCTTGCGCGTGGGCCTCGCGGCGGTGAAGGGATGGAGCGAGGCGTACCAGAAACCGGTGGCGGGGATCAGTGGCCTGGAAGCTGTGGCCATCCAGAACCGTGCCGGCAATGCGCTGCTGGCTCCGCTTCTGGATGCACGACGCGGGCAGTTGTACGCCGGATTCTACCGGCGTTCGAGCGAGAGTCCGACCGGGTTGAAGCTTGAGGACGACGAATTTGTGGCGACGCCGGATGAATTTCTGGATGCGGTGGCAAAACGAGGCGAGGCAGTCGAAGTTGTCACGCCCGATTCCGAGATTGCCGCTGCCATCTCGTCGAACGCCGCTTTGCGCGACGCGCGGCCGGGAATTACCGTTGTACTTCGCGTGTCTGCGGTTCTCGCGCCTTGGATTGGGCAGCTTGCTTACGTGCGCGCGCTCGCAGGAAAAGTTTCCGACGCGCTGACGCTGGATGCGAACTACGTGCGCCGCACCGATGCGGAAGTCCACCTGAAGGGAAGTTGATCGCGTGACGATCGTCCCGCTCGAAGTACGCCACATCCCGTCTCTGCTCCGCCTGCAATCCTCTTGCCCCGAAGTCGCTCAGTGGACGGCGGCGGACTACCAGCGCATTCCGTGTGGCGAGATGGCAGGGTGGGTCGCCGAAGCGGGTGAGTCGTCTGACGATTCGCGCGCGGACGTCATCGGATTCATCGTCGCCCGGCGAATCGCTAGCGACGTTGAGATTTTGAACTTCGCCGTTGATACAACGAGCCGCCGTCACGGAGTCGGGTCCGGTTTGCTACACGCGGTGTTAGCCTGGTCGCGTTCACTCGGCGCGAAACAAGCGATGCTCGACGTTCGCGCCGCGAACGAAACCGCTCTGCACTTTTATACGCGGCACAACTTCCAGATTGTCGGCCGCCGCCCGCGGTACTATTCCTCGCCCATCGACGACGCTTTGTTGCTCACCGCATTCCTCGAATAGCACTGCCGCATTCATCGCTGTAAATTCTTCGTCCATCTAGGCACCGAATTCTCGAACAGGTACACTCGCTCGGTCTCGAATCGCATCTTTGGCCAAAACAAATTGTAATCGCGGCACCGGAAGGAAACGATGCTCCTTGAAACATCCAGCCTCGAACTCCTGAAGAAATCATTGTCCGAACTCGATCTCGGTTTTGAAGACCTGCCCGCGCTCGCGCGACAATCCGCGCCGACGAAACAGATGGACGATGTGCTCAGCGCCGTCGCCGAAAGGCTGCACGACAATTTTCCGTATTTCCATCCGCTGTACGCGGGCCAGATGCTGAAGCCTCCGCATCCCGTCGCCCGCGCCGCCTACGCGCTGGCCACCTGGATCAATCCGAACAATCACGCGCTCGATGGTGGACGCGCCAGCTCAGCCATGGAAAAGGAAGCGGTCGCCGAAATCGCCGCCATGTTCGGATGGAAGCAGCATCTGGGCCACTTGTGCGGAGGCGGCACGATGGCCAACCTCGAAGCGTTATGGGTGGCGGGCCAACTCAGCCCCGGCAAGAAAATTCTCGCCTCGAATCAGGCTCACTACACGCATCACCGAATCAGCTCGGTGCTGAAGCTGCCCTTTGAGGCGGTTCCGTCCGATACAAGCGGTCGCATGGACGTGAACGCGCTCGAGGCGCTGATCAAGGCAGGAGATGTTGGCTGCGTCGTCGCTACGCTCGGCACCACCGGCGCCGGTTCGATCGATCCGCTGCCCGCCATCCTAAAGCTGCGCGACCGTCACGATTTCCGCGTTCATGTGGACGCCGCCTACGGCGGCTACTTTTCGCTCGCCTCGAATCTTTCCGCCGAATCCCGCGCTGCGTACGATCTGGCCAGCCAGGCGGACTCGCTGGTAATCGACCCGCACAAGCACGGCCTGCAACCCTACGGTTGCGGCTGCGTCCTGTTCCGCGATCCTGGAATCGGTAAACTCTACAAACACGAATCGCCGTACACCTATTTCACCGGTACCGATCTTCATCTGGGCGAAATCAGCCTGGAGTGCTCGCGTCCCGGAGCCTCTGCCGTCGCCCTGTGGGCTACCCAGAAATTGCTGCCGTTGGTGCGTGGCGGGGAATTCGCGAACATGCTGGATTCCTGCCGCCAGTCCGCCGTCGCGTTTTCGCAGTTAATTGCCGGTGATCCGCGCTGGGTGTTGCCATTCGCGCCCGAACTCGACATCGTCGTCTGGGCTCCGCGCGCCTCCACGGCGGCAAAAAGTTCCGAGCTCTCGCAACGAATCTTCGACCAAGCCGCCAGGCAGAATCTGCACCTCGCGTTGATTCATCTTCCCGTGCGCTTCTTTAGCGGCAGTGCGGGGAATCCGGCGTGGCCGGAAAGCGAAGGCACCGTGCTCTGCCTTCGCTCGGTGCTCATGAAGCCCGAGCACCGCGATTGGCTCCCGCGAATCTGGGAGATTCTCTCCACGTCGGCTGACACAGTCGGCCTGTCGCCCGGGCCGTGAGCGGGGAAGGTACCCTATTGGTTTCCTGGGCCGGAATGTGGTAAAACGCCCCGCAGGCTGGCAAATTTTCGAATACGGAGGGATGAGATGGCCATCACCACCAACGACATCCGCCAGGCATTGCTCGAAACCAATCAGGAATATCGCCGCCTCATGGAAGAACATCTTCGCTGCGAATCACAACTCGAGCAGTTGGTCACCCAGACCTACTGGAAGGAAGAAGACCTCGAGCAGGAAGTCGCGCTGAAGAAGTTGAAACTCCGTCTGAAAGACATGATGGAGATGATCGTTCACCGGCAGTACCGCAATATGGTTCACTAGCAAGCGTCCCGCGTGGCCCGCAGTTCTGTCGTACAATATTCGTGCATCTAATTTCAAATTTCACCGCGTAGTCTGCCGCTGAGCGATTCCCGCTCGCCGGATTTTCCCGCGGCGCAAGGACCCCCAACCCGCCTATGGTGAAGGACGCTTACCGTTTCGCGCTGCCTCCGTTGATTCTCGGCCTGTTGCTTTTGATTCCCGGCTGGAAGCTCGCTGCCGCGGTGCTGATCATCCTCGGTCTCTTCGTTTTTTATTTCTTTCGCGATCCCCAGCGAACCATCCCTTCGGGTGACGGCATCATCGTCTCTCCGGCCGACGGCAAAGTCGTCGAGATTGTCGATGAGCTTCTCGATTCGACGATGGGACACCGAATCAGCATTTTTCTATCGATCTGGAACGTTCACGTGCAGCGCGCCCCCGTAGCCGCGCGCGTCGCCGACGTGGTGTATCAGCCCGGACGGTTCTATGGCGCCTACCGCTCCAAGGCTTCGCGCGAGAACGAGCAAAACATTATTTATCTCCACTCGCCGCGCGGTCCCGTGGTCTTCAAACAAATCGCCGGAGCAATCGCGCGCCGCGTGATATGCTGGAAACGCGAGGGAGAAAATATTTCTCTCGGTGAACGCGTGGGTCTTATCCGATTTGGCTCCCGCGTGGACGTCTGGCTGCCCATGGACACGGAAGTGACCGTGAAGCGCGGCGAGATGGTAAAAGGCGGCGAAAGCATACTGGCGAAATGGAACTGAAAGAACTCGAAAAAGAAGCAATCGAAGAAGAACGCCGCCATCCCAACCGCAGCCGACGCCTCCGCCGCGGCATCTACATCCTTCCCAGCGCGTTTACCGTCGCGAACATGCTGTGCGGTTATTACGCGATCCTGGCGACGCTCGAAGGGCGCTACGTCGATTTCGATCGCGCCGCGTGCGCCATCGGTTTCGCCTACCTGTTTGACTCCATGGACGGCCGCATTGCCCGCATGATGGGAACCGAAAGCGCCTTCGGCAGGGAATTCGATTCGCTCGCCGATGTCGTCAGCTTCGGTATTGCTCCCGCGTTTCTCGCCTACGCCTGGGCCATTCGCGATTTGGCGGCGGCCAGCGCGCCGGAGTGGCTGCACCTGAAAGAACTCGGCTGGCTGATCGGTTTTACGTTTCTTGCCTGCTGCGCATGGCGGCTGGCCCGTTTCAATATTCAGGGCATGGCGCCGGGCGGCAACCGGTATTTCGTCGGAATGCCGACACCTGCCGCGGCCGGAATGATCGCGGCGATCGTTCACTTTTTTCGCGGAGCGACGGTGCAGAGCGTCTCATTTTCCGTTTTTCTGCTGGTGCTGATCGTCTGCCTCGGCGTGTTGATGTCCAGCACGATTCGATTTTTCAGTTTCAAGGATATTCCACTCACGCGAAGGCAACCGTCGCTATCCGTGATTCTGTTGGCGCTGCTCGTCGGCGCGATTGTTTATTTTTCAGGACCCACGCTTTTGCTGCTCACCGGCGCCTACACGCTTCATGGTCCGATCATGCAAATCTTCCGGTCGGTTCGCGTTCGAACCCGGCCCGCATAGATCATGCCCTCGAGCTCATCGAAATCATCGCGCGTCGCCATTGTAGGAGCGTCGTCGCTTCGCGGCAGGGAACTGAAGCTCGTTCTGGAGGAGCGCAACTTTCCGGCCGGCGATATCGTCTTGCTCGACGAACCCGTCGCCGCGGGAACGCTCACCGAAGCGGGCGGCGAGCCGACGTTCATTCGCGCCCTCGATGAAAACAGTTTTGAAGGCGCTCAGTTCGCCTTCTTCGCCGGGTCGCCCCGCGACGCTGAACAGAATTGGCAAGTCGCGCAACGTTCCGGAGCCACCGTGATTGATATGACCGGCGCGCTCTCGACGATCGGGCGCGGCACCTCGTGGATTCCTACGCTGTCCTCGCTGCTGCTGCCCCGCCCGGGAGCAGGCGCAAACGGCTCCCACGTAAAAAACCCAAATGTGAAGCACGCGGTTCCGTATTCCTCGCCGGGCCCGGGAACGATCATTGCGTGTACGATCGCCGCGGGCTTGGCGAAATTTTCGCCGGCGCGGGTCGCGACCGTTCTCTATACCTCCGTTTCCGAACGCGATCAACCCGGCGTGGACGAACTCGAAAGCCAGACCACCAACCTGCTTTCGTTCCGGCCCATCGAGCAGCCCGTTTTCGACATTCAAGTGGCGTTCAATTTACTGAACGGTTTCGGCGAAAGCGCCAAACCATCGCTCGCGGAAATGCGGGCGGGAATCGCTCGCGACGTAACCCATTGTCTGGCCGGGCGTGCCGCCGTTCCCGCGATTCAACTGGTTCAGGTCCCGGTCTTTTACGGCTACGGATTCAGCGCCTTTGCGGAGTTTAGCGCCGCCGTTGCGCCAGACCAGCTCGAATCCGCGCTCCTGAACCTCGGCGTCCGCATCGCCCCCGCGGGCGAGCCGCCGCCGTCCAACCTGAGCGTCGTCGGCGAAAGTGAAATTCATATCGGACGCGTCGAAGCCGATCCGTCCGTACCTGCGGCTGTTTGGATGTGGGGCGTCGCCGATAATTTGCGCTTGCCTGCGGTCAACGCCGTCCGCATCGCCGAAGAATTGGTCGCTGAACCGAAGATTCAATAGCGCCGCGGCGGAGTTACAATCGCAGGCGCGCGAGCGCATCGGGCCACTTCAAAATGACTGATCGATCTTCCGCCGGAAATCCCAACCCGCACTTCGCGAAGACTCGTCTGTGGCTTGCTGTGTTTTTCTGGGCCATCGCCTCAACCGCCCTGTCTGGATGCGGCTACCATGTCGCCGGCACGTCGCCCGCGCTTCCCGCCGAATGGAAAACGATCGCCGTGCCCGCTTTCAAAAATGACACTACGCGCTACCGCATCGAACAGCGGTTCACCTCCGCCGTGATTCGCCAGTTTATCGAACGCACGAAATATCGAATCATCCAGGACACCGCGAATGCCGACGCCGTGCTCACCGGCGAAGTCGTCTCCATCGAGGCAAGCCCCGTGATTTTCGATGCGACCACCGGGCAAGTGACGACCATGGTCGTCACCATCCATACCAAAGTGAAGCTCGTTGACGCGAAAACCGAAAAGGTCGTCTATCACAATGACGACGTCGTTTTCCGCGACCAATACCAGATCTCTTCCGACGTGCAGAGCTTCTTCGAAGAAGAAGGACCGGCCGTCGAGCGCATGTCGCGCGATTTTGCCGCTCAGTTGGTCTCTGACGTGACGGAGAATTTCTGATGCCGGAACACTCCACCGACCAGCTGCTGAAGACGCTCGCGCGCGGTAAGCCCGTCCCCGCCATCGTGCTGCTCGGTTCTGATCCGTATCTGCGCGACCTCTGCCGCAATAAGATCATCGAAGCGTTTGTTCCAGACGCCGCGCGCGATTGGGCGCTCGGCCGCGTAACGGTGGACGGAACGGATTGGACCGAATTGTTTCAGCGCGCCGACACTATGCCCATGCTCGCCACTTGCCAGGTGTTACTGGTGGAGGGAGCCGACACGATCGAAATCAAAGGAAAGGGCGCCGGCGACGAGGATGACGCAAGCGGCGGCAAGGAAGAGGATTCTTCTGGGTCTTCGGACGACCGAACGGAAACGCTGAAAGCTCTCGCGAAATATCTCGACGCACCCGCGCAGTTCACCGTGCTCGTCTTCGAAGTCCCCAAACTCGACCGTCGTCAGCGCCTGTTCAAAATCCTGTCGGAGAAGGCGCTGATCGTGGCGTTGGAGCTCGACGCCGGAGCCGCCGCATCGCTCGCCACGCAAATGGCGAAAGACCTCGGTGCGGTGCTCGAACCCGCTGCGGCATCGATGCTGGTGGACCTGGTCGCCGCCGAGCCAAATCGCATTCGCATCGAGATCGACAAGCTTGCTTCCTACGCCGGCAAAGAAGGCCGCATTACCGTGAGAGATGTGGAGACACTGGTGCGCGCCGACCGAAAAAATACCGTCTGGCAACTGGCCGACATGCTTTCCACTCGACGCCGCGAGGACGCACTCGAATTCCTGAATAATTTGCTGCGCGAAGGCGAAGCACCCGTCGCCGTCGTTGGCGCGCTCGCCTGGATGTACCGCAAACTGATCGAAGCGCGCGACCTGCCCGCGGGAATGAATGGTTACAGCGCAGCCCGAACGCTGCAGATGAATCCAGCCGCCGCCGAAGCCGCCCTCACCAACGCACGGAAAATTCCGAAGAAAGCTCTGCTCTCTGGTCTCGTGGCTCTGGGCGAAGCGGACAGCCAGCTCAAGCAATCGAATCCCAACCCGAAAGCGATGATGGAATTCCTCGTCGCGCGCCTCACTGCCGCGTCCGATTCGAAGTCCGCCCGCGCGTAAATCGCTCCTGCAAACAAAAAAGGCGCCCCGGTCTCCCGAAGCGCCTTTCCGACTCTGCGAAAATCGATCCTTGCTTACTTCTTCGTGGCCTTCAGCGCGTTGATCGCCAGCGTCAAGCGCGACTTGTACCGGTTCGCCGTATTCTCAGACAACGTGCGCTTGCGGATCGCCTTATCGAGTTCCGAAAACGTCGGCGATGCCAGCTTTTCGGCGCCGGCCAGATCGCCTGCCGACAATGCGGCGCGCATCCGCCGGATCTGCGAGCGCACACGCGTGCGGTTCATCTTGTTCACCTGCGCGCGGTGCGCCGACTGCCGGATATTCTTCAAAACGGATTTCGTCTTCTTCTTGTGCTTGACTGCCGCTCCCTGCGCCATTCAGTACTCCTTCGTGGTGTATTTCGAATCCACAAGAGTATCCGACCCGCGAGCGCCTGTCAATTTATGGCCACGCAACGAGGGTGTACAATCGCGTCGTTGCAAGCCCGTCGCGAGGCATGTATGCCCAAATCAGCCGCCCAATTTCACCGCGTCATCTGGATCGTTCTCGATAGCGTGGGAATCGGCGAGCTGCCGGACGCCGACGATTACGGCGACGTCGGCCGCGATACCCTCGGTCACATCGCTCGCTCACGTCCGCTGCATTTGCCGAATCTCGTGCGCCTTGGACTCGCCAACATCAAACCCCTCGCCAACCTGCCGCCGTTGTCCGCGCCCATGGGAAATTTCGGAAAAGGCGCGACGGTTTCTCCTGGGAAAGACACGACGACCGGCCACTGGGAAATGGCGGGCATCTGGCTCGACCAGGCCTTTCCGGTGTATCCCAGCGGCTTTCCCAAACCGCTGATCGACGAATTTGAAAAGCAAATCGGCCGCAAGACCCTCGGCAACAAGCCGGCCTCCGGCACGGAAATTCTAAAAGAGCTGGGCGAGCGGCATCTGCTCACCGGCTTTCCGATTGTTTACACCTCGGGCGACAGCGTTTTTCAAATCGCCGCGCACGAAGAAGTGATTCCCGTGCCTGAGCTTTACAAAATGTGCGAATTCGCCCGGCGGTTGCTCGACGGGCAGCATCGCGTCGGCCGCGTGATCGCCCGTCCCTTTGCCGGCGTGCCCGGCAATTTTCGCCGAACCGAGCGCCGGCATGACTACGCGGTCGAGCCGCCCTATCCGATGCTGCTCGATGTACTCGCCCAATCCAAGACGCGCGTGTTCGGCGTTGGCAAGATTCACGACATTTATAACGGCAGGGGAGTGGACGATTTCGTGACCACGAAAAATAATGCCGACGGTATGGCCAAGCTCACCGAAGCGATGGCAAAACGAAAGTCGGGACTGATTTTCGCCAATCTCGTCGATTTCGACATGCTCTATGGCCATCGCAAAGATGTGGAGGGATTCGCCCGCTCTTTGGAAGAGTTCGACTCCATGCTTGGCCCTTTTTTGAAATTGCTGAAAGCGGGCGATCTTCTGCTCATCACCGCCGATCACGGCTGCGATCCCGACCCTATAAATCCGACGACCGACCATTCCCGCGAATACGTCCCGATACTTGCGTACTCTCCGGGGAAATCACGAGGGGTCAACCTGGGGACGCGCAGCACTCTGGCCGATATGGGGCAGACGGTCGCCGAAATTTTCGGCGGCGTAATTCCTCACGGGACGAGTTTTCTGGATTTGCTGCAGGAACGGCCAAGCGCGTAACGACTCAAAACCCGAACACCCGCGGGCTAGCGTGCCGCAGGGGCCGCACTTTTCTGCGCGTAGTAACCCGTTCTGGTGCGTACCGTGAGCTTGCTGCGGCCCTTCGGTGGAATCAAATCGACTTTTACCGCGCGGAACGTTCCATCCTTCGTCGCGTTCGTGGGGTAGTAGCCCAGCGTGTACTGGTTCCGAATGTCGCGAGCGATTTCCTGGCAAACCGCGTCCACGTCCGCCAGGCTGTCGGGAAACAGCGCCAGCCCTCCGGTCGCTTCCGCGAGCGTCGCCAGATCTTTCTTCGATCGCCGCACCATCTTTTTGTCGTTCTTGCGATCGTCGTCGCTGAATACACCGATCGCGTAAATCACCGCGTTTGATTCGACCGCCGCTTTCACCGTGTAATCAAACGATTTCATGCTCGCGTCGTCGTCGCCGTCGGTGATCACCAGCAGCACTCGCTTATCTTTATGGCCTTTCTTCAAATGGTCGAGCGAACCGATAATTGCATCGCGCAGCGCGGTGCTGCCGCGTGTATCGATTTTCTCGAGCGCTTCGCGCAACTCATCCTGATTGCTGGTGAAATCCTCGTCGAGGTCCAGGTAATACTCGTCGTTAAAATTCACCACGAACACTTCGTCGTTCGGGTTGCTCGTTTTTACGAACGAAAGAGCCGCGGCGTTCACTTGGGGACGCTTCAGCTTCATGCTGCCGCTGTTGTCGATCACCAGTCCCATCGTGACCGGGATGTCTTCCTTCGAGAAAACAGAAATCTTCTGCTCGACTTTATCTTCGTACACTTTGAAATTATCGCCCGTCAGCCCGGTTACGAATTGGCCTTTCTCATCCACCACCGTGGCGTGCAGCACCACCAAATCGACCACCGAGGTGAGCGGTTTGCTCCCGCCCTGTTGACCCGGAGGATTGATACTCGGGGGAGCGGGGGGATTGGGAAGTTGGGCCTGCGCTCGCACCACCGGCGACGCGCACACCACGGCCATCAGTAACGTAGCCAGCGGAAGAAATTTTTGCCTAATGTCCCGGAGCGTAATATCCGGTTTTGGCGTAAACGGTAAGAGGAGGAAGTCCCTTCGGCGGGCGCAGCTTGATTTTGGTCTTGCGCCACTTGCCGTCGTGTTCGTGATTGCTCGGTCGGTATCCCACCACATATTGGTTGCGCAACTCCATGCTGATTTTTGTGGCAATGTCCGGCAAGTCTTTCAGGTCACGCACGGAAAACGCGCGACCGCCGGTTTCCTGCGTCAACTCGGCCAGTAGAGACGGCCCGGCTCGCTCTTCCACAGTGGGCCCGCCGCCCACTTCAAACAGTCCGATGGCGTAAATTTGGACGTCCGCTTCCCGCGCGTACTTGCGAATGTCGGACTGCGTGTACCGGCTATGATTATCGCCCCCGTCCGAGATTATCAGCAAAGCTTTCTTGGTATTGTGTGCCCCTTTCATTTCGCTCAAGCCCAGGTAAATTCCATCGAGCAGCGCGGTTTCGCCGTGCGCCGCGGTAAACATCAGCTTGCTTTGCAGGTCTTCCACGCTTCCGGTGAAGTTGCTGGCCAGCTCCGCGCGATCGTTGAAATTGATCAGCAGGAATTCGTCCTGAGGGTTGGCGGTGCGGAAAAACTGCACGGCCGAAAGCCGCGACTTTTCAATCTTGTCGCCCATGCTTCCGCTCATGTCAAAAATCACGCCGATCGAGATCGGCACGTCTTCGCTCGAAAAGCGGACGATCTCTTGCTCGACGCCGTCTTCGAATACCCGGAAGTTATTCTGTTCCAGGCCCGTGACCAGCCGCCCGTAGGGATCGGTCACCGACACATTCACGAGCGTAATGTCCGTTTCGGTCTTGAGGGCTTTGCCTTTTTCAATTTTCTGGGGAGGTTCCGGTTTCGCGGGCCCCGTCACCTGCCCGTTGGCGGGAGAGGGAACGGAGGTCAACCAAACGCAAACGGAAGCACACAGCAGGAATCGCCGAAATATTGGATAGCACGAGGTCGGAATCAATTCGCGGTGTTTCACACAGCCCCCACATCTACAACCGCGCGATCCGAGCAGCTCCGGGCAGCATCTCGAATCTGTTGCGGAGATAGTACCACTCGACTTCTCAAAATCAAGCGGCGATTGCCGCCCGCCTTTCAAATTCACGCAACGGAACGCGATGTTCCGCTGCCGTGATAGAATTGCGTTTTCGGCTGGCGAAACTCGGGTACCGCTACGCCCAATACGCAACTCGATTCGAAAGGCATCCCCTCGATGGCCGCATCCAACGCTCCCAAAGTTCTCGTTGTCATCCCGGCGCGCTACGCCTCGGTGCGTTTCCCCGGCAAACCGCTTGCCGTAATCGCCGGTAAGCCGATGATTCAGCACGTAGTAGAGCGCGTGCGCACATCGGCGCAACACATTGAAATCGTCGTGGCCACCGAGGACGACCGGATCAAGAAAGCGGCGGAGTCCTTCGGCGCGAGCGCCATCCTCACCCGAGCGGACCATAAGACCGGCACCGATCGAGTTGCCGAAGTCGCCGCCCACATTTCCGCCGACATCTATATCAACGTGCAGGGCGACGAACCGCTCATCGACGCCGGCACGCTTGACCGGGTCATCGAAGCGATGGCCGAAGACGACGCCATCCAACTCGCCACCCCGTGCTCCGAAATTGCCAGCCAGCCCGACATCATGGATCCAAACGTCGTGAAGGTCGTTTTGGATTTCGACGGCGACGCTCTCTATTTTTCCCGCGCCCCAATCCCATGGGTGCGCGATACGGGCATGAAAGTCGCCGCGCGCCACCTGAAGCATATCGGCCTGTACGGCTATCGCCGCGATACGCTGCTCGAATTTCCCACCTTGCCGCCCGGCGAACTCGAGCGCATCGAACAGCTCGAACAGCTTCGCTGGATGGAAAATGGATTTAAAATCCGCGTCGTGGAAACGGAATACGACGCCGTCAGCGTGGACGTGCCGGACGACGTTGCCAAAGTGGAGAAAATTCTGAGCGCGCAGTTATAGTCGCATGTTCGCGCGGTGATGGCGCCGAAGTCATGCGCGGAAAATGATTTCTCCCATCAGGATTCGCAATTTGACACACGAAGCCTTTCTCTTCATAATCAGTCGTACCCAGTTCGTTCGGGAGAGATTCAAGCGACCTTGCGCACGGCCCCCAAATACATTTTCGTAACGGGTGGCGTGGTATCTTCTCTCGGCAAGGGCGTCGCAGCTGCTTCCATCGGTTGTCTCCTCGAAAGCCGCGGTCTTCGCGTCACCATTCAGAAGTGCGATCCGTACTTGAACGTCGATCCCGGCACCATGTCGCCCTATCAGCACGGCGAAGTGTTTGTCACCGACGATGGCGCGGAAACCGATCTCGACCTAGGCCACTACGAGCGCTTCACCAACGCGCATCTCACGCGCGACCATAACTGGACGACCGGGCGCTTCTACGAATCCATCATTACCAAAGAGCGCCGCGGCGATTATCTGGGAAAGACCGTCCAGGTAATTCCGCACGTTACCGACGAGATCAAATCCGCGTTTCGAAAGGTCGCCGAAGGCTCGGACATCGCTCTGGTTGAAATCGGCGGCACCGTCGGCGACATCGAATCGCTCCCGTTCCTCGAAGCGATCCGGCAGATGCGCCTCGAACTGGGCGCCGACAAAGTTCTCTTCGTACACCTCACGCTCGTTCCTTTCATCAAAGCGGCCGGCGAACTGAAAACCAAGCCGACCCAGCACAGCGTGAAGGAAATGCTGAGCATCGGCATCCAGCCCGACATTCTGATTTGCCGCAGCGACCGCAACCTCGGCCACGACCTGAAAGCTAAAATCGCTCTGTTTTGCAACGTTGCCGAATCCTGCGTGATTTCCGCGCCGGACGTCTCGAATATTTACGAAGTGCCCATGTCGTTTGCCGCCGAAGGCCTCGACGAGCAGATTCTGCGCTTGCTTCACATGGAAGCTCCGCCGCGCGACCTGAGCAAGTGGCTTGCGATGCTCGAAACGCTCGAACACCCGCAGGGCGAAGTGCGTATTGGCGTTGTCGGCAAATACGTGCAACTCGAAGACGCCTACAAGAGTCTGCGCGAAGCTCTGGGCCATGGCGGCCTGGCCAATCGCCATCGTGTGGTCATCGAATGGATCGAAGCCGAAGAAATCGATTCGCCCTCGACCGCTGAACGAATGTTGCGCCACGTGGATGGCATCCTCGTCCCGGGCGGCTTCGGCAAGCGCGGCATTGAAGGAATGGTTCACGCCATCACCTTTGCGCGCGAGAAAAATATTCCGTTCTTCGGCATCTGCCTGGGCATGCAGTGCGCCACCATCGAATATGCGCGCCGCGTTTCGAAAATCGAAAATGCCGATAGCACGGAGTTCGATCCCGCCACGCCGAATCGCGTGATTTACAAGCTCCGCGAGCTGCTCGGCGTGGACGAAATGGGCGGCACCATGCGCCTGGGTGCCTGGCCGTGCAAGCTCACGCCCGGCTCAAACGCCCACAAAGCCTACGGAACGCTCGAAATTTCCGAGCGCCACCGCCACCGCTACGAATTCAATTGCGAATTTGACGAGACGCTCACGCGCGCCGGGTTCCGCATCACCGGACGCACACCCGATGGCGTGTATGTCGAAATCGTCGAAGTCCCCGACCATCCTTGGTTTCTCGGTTGCCAGTTCCATCCGGAATTCAAATCGAAGCCGCTCGCTCCGCATCCTCTTTTCGCCGCCTTCGTTCGTGCCAGCGCGGAAAATCGCCAGAAGCGCGCCGGACAATCCACCGAAAAGCGCATCGCCGCCACGGACGCCGCCGCAGACTAACCCCAGCTTTCCCCGATGAGGCCGTCTCCGTTCCCGTGGTCGTGAGCGCAGCGGCGCAACTCCAGTATTGAATTGCCATGGATTCCCGAATAGTCTGTCTCGTCGCCCGGAGGAACCCGTTCTCGCATGGCAACGCCTCAAAATTTCTCGCTCGGGAACATTCGTTTTGGAGTGGGCGCGCCTCTGTTTCTGATCGCCGGCCCTTGCGTGATCGAAAGCGAAGCCCACGCCACCGGCATGGCCGAAAAACTCGGCGCGATCGCCGCCGAGCTTGGCATTCCGTACATTTTTAAGGCGTCGTACGACAAAGCCAATCGATCGTCGTCTGCCTCTTTTCGCGGTCCGGGGCTGAACGAAGGCCTGCGCATTCTCGCCTCCATCAAAAAGCGCACTGGACTTCCTGTGCTCACCGACATTCACGACGTCTCGCAAGTTGGGCCTGTTGCCGAAGTCTGCGACATCCTGCAAATTCCCGCGTTCCTGTGCCGCCAAACCGATCTCCTCGCAGCCGCTGGAAAATCCGGCTGCATCGTCAATCTCAAAAAGGGCCAGTTCCTTTCACCATGGGACATCGGCAACGCCGCTGAAAAAATCTCCGCGACCGGCAATCACAAGATTATTCTCACGGAACGCGGCGCGTCCTTTGGCTACCAGAATCTCGTCGTGGACATGCGCTCGTTTCCGGTCATGCGCAAGCTTGGCTATCCCGTCGTGTTTGACGTCACTCACTCCGTGCAATTGCCCGGCGGGCAGGGAACGTCCAGCGGCGGCCAGCCTGAATTCATCGAGCCGCTCGCGCGCGCTGGCACGGCGGCGGGCATCGATGGGATATTCCTCGAAGTTCACGACAATCCCGCGCAAGCGTTGTCCGACGGCGCAAACGCCTTGCCTCTCGATCAATTTCGCTCGCTGCTCCAAAAAATTAAGCAGTTGGCGACGCTGACGCGCGAATGGGACGCAGCGCGATGAAACCCGTCACGCCGGCAAACTTCGCGAGCATCGAATCGGCGAAGCGCGTGCTCCGTATCGAATCGGAGGCCATCGCCAGCCTTGCCGACCGCCTCGACGCGCGATTCGAAAAGGCCGTCGAGCTTCTCTTCGCCTGCAAAGGGCGTGTCGTCGTCACCGGTCTCGGCAAGTCCGGCTTGATCGGCCGGAAAATCGCGGCCACCTTTGCGAGCACCGGTTCGCCCGCGCTTTTTCTTCACGCCGCCGAAGCGCTGCATGGCGATCTCGGCATGTTGATTTCAGATGATTTGCTGGTGGTGGTCACCGCGAGCGGGGAAACGCAAGAGCTCGTCGAACTGATCGAAGCCGTCAAGCTTCGCGGCATCGCCCTGATTTCACTCACCGCCAGGCCGCAGTCGAGCGTGGCCGCCGCGAGCGACATCGTGCTCGACATCGCCGTGAAAGAAGAAGCCTGCTCGCTCAATCTCGCGCCCACCGCCTCCACCGCCGCAGCCATGGCCATGGGCGACGCGCTGGCCATCGCGCTGCTTGAACGCCGCGGCTTCAAAGAAGAGGATTTCGCCGCGCTGCATCCCGGCGGCCGCCTCGGCAAAAAACTGCGCCGCGTGGAATCGTTGATGCATACCGGCGATGCGTTGCCGCACGTGTCGCCCGAAACGAAAATGCCCGACGTGATTTACGAAATGAGCCGCAAGGGCCTGGGCCTTACCGCCATCACCGACGCCGCCGGAAAATTGCTCGGCATCATCACCGATGGCGACCTGCGCCGCGTGATGCAGTCGCGCCAGCAAAACGTGCTGGAACTCACCGCGCTCGATTGCATGACGAAAAATCCAGTCACCGTGCCGAAGACCGACCTTGCCGCACGCGCTCTTCGCGTGATGGAAGAAAAGAAAATCACCTCCCTGCTGATTGTGGACGCGAACGGCAAACTCGAAGGCGTCCTGCACGTTCACGATTTGTGGGCCGTGTGACGAAGCGGCCTACGAACGCGTTCAAGCTGCCAAAACCAAAAAGCGAGGCCCGCGCCAGCGATGCCCATTCGTGAAATTAAATTTCCGCCGAAAGTATTGCGCCTCGCCAAGCCCATCAAAGTGTTTCTGATGGACGTTGACGGCACGCTCACTCCCGGCTACGTCTGCCTGCAGACGTTTCCCGACGGCACCGTCGCCGAAATGAAAATGTTCAACGCGCACGACGGCGCCGGAATCAAGCTCGCCGGCATCATGGGAATTCGCACCGGCGTAATCACCGGACGCGATTCGCCCGCCGTCACGCGCCGCGCCAAAGAATCCTCGATGGAATTTGTGTATCAGGGCAAACCGAAAAAACTGGAGTCGTATCTTTCGATCCTCGCGCTCGCCGGCGTCACCGATAGGGAAGTCGCCTATATGGGCGACGACATTCCCGACCTGCCGATCATGCAGCGCGTTGGGCTATCCGTTGCGGTTGCGAACGCCGTGGTCGAAGTTAAGCGCGCGGCGGATTACGTGACCAAAGCGGGGGGCGGGGAAGGCGCTGCCCGCGAAGTCGTCGAGCTGATTCTGAAAGCCCAGGGCCGCTGGAAACAAGCCATCCCGCTCGCAATTGCATAACGACGACCAGCGCGCGTCCGTCACCGTCGCGTCTCAACATCGCTTCAGTCCAGATGATTGTGCCGCACCTGATCGAAAATTTTCTGCGCCCAGTCCGGCGGTTCCGGCCCCTTCTCGATATCCACTTTTTGTCCGAACGCGATCTTCCAGCGCTCGATCCACGAAATTCCAGCGTCGCCGACGTACAGATTCGCGGTCGCGTACGCCGGATCCGACATTGCCTCGTCAAGCGTTACGAATTTGTACCCGCGCGCTTCCAGTCGTTTCAGCAAAGCTTCCAGGTTCTCGGCATTCAACTCGTCGTCGTGCAGCAGCAGCACCTGCGGAATTTCGCGCCCAAACAGCTTGCGCGACTCGCTTTCCTCGTAGTCAAACGACGTCGTGACGTAGTCCAGATACGCCTTCTGGGTTTTTTCTGCCAATTTCTTATCTTTCTTCTCGCGCGCATACGCGAGCACGTCGTTGAAAAGATAGTCGGCATCTTCGACGGTAACGGGCGCGATCGTGTAACCGCGATCTTTCAGAAATTGCTCGAATGCCGTCTTCGCATCCGCCGTCGGCCCGGTATCCAGATACGGATGGCGAAAATATTTTTCCGTCTGCCCGGCTGCCTTCATCAGCGGACGCGTCACCGTGTCGCCGCGCACGGTATCGTCTTCGTAATTCATCAGGCCGGCGTCTTTGAAATCAAAATGGGTGAAGGTATGGTTTCCCAGAGTCAATCCGCGCTCGAGCCACATCTGCAATAGAGCCGTTCGCGCGTCGCGCTCGCCCGGCACCTGCACTTTTCTCTCGTTCACAAATCCAATCGCCCACGCGTGATGCGCCTTCAGCTCCGCCGTCACGTCTCGATTGATCTGTTCTACCTTCGCGAGCGATCCGACGTCGTAATCGTTATAGGGCAGCGCTCCCGGCACATCATCGATGGTGATCGCCACGGTTCGCTGCGTGGCTGCTTGTGTTTGCGCGCCGTCAGCGCGCATGCTCTTCACAAAGGGTCGGCCCGTCGCCGTGATCGCGGTCACGATTGCCGCCGTTGCGAGAAATATTGCAAAGTTCGCCGCCGAATGCGCCTTACGCACGGTTCGCGACCCCTCCACGCATATCCGCCAGCACCGCCTTCGCATTCAGCACGCACTTCGGCGAATCTTCATGTTTGAAATACGCAAATACATCGCCGGTGTCCGCCAGTCCTCGAACGCGTTCGGTTACGCCCTTCGCCGAATAGCGCGGTTTCCGCAGACGCACATAATGAAAATCCGTCGTCTGCACTTGGGGTGTCACGATTTTCTCGCTTTCCGCCAGACACAGCCCCACGGATGCATCCCGCAGCGCCCCGTACGCTTCCTCGACGAACCACGATTCATGTCGAAACTCAAACGCTATCCGTAACCCGCGCGGCAACGTCGCCAGAAACTCCTGCAGTCGCGCAAGATCGAATTTGAAATTCGGCGGCAGTTGAAACAGGATCGGCCCCAACTTTCCCGCCCGTCTCAGGGGCTCGATCGAAGAAAAGAACTGCTCGCATACTTTTTCGGCGCCTCGCAACCGTTTGCGATGGGTGATCTGCATGTGAGCCTTGACCGCAAACAAAAATCCATCGGGCGTCGCGTCGATCCACTTCTGCATCAACTCCGGGCCCACTATCTTCCCGAACGTGTAATTCACCTCCACCGAATTGAGCCGCTCGGCGTAGTGACTCAAAAACTTCGCCGACCCGAGCTTCGCCGGATAAAACCGCGGCTTCCAGCTCGCATACGCCCATCCCGACGTCCCAACGAAAATCTTGCCCATGACGCAAACATTCTATTGTTTGGCTGTGTGTTTTGGTATCGCGCTGCGGAAAATTTCTGGAGCGGGCGATGGGAATCGAACCCACGTCCGAAGCTTGGGAAGCTTCTATACTGCCATTGTACGACGCCCGCTCTTGGGTGAACGTCCGCAGAATAGCATTCGGGAAGTCGCGCGCGCAACTCTTAGGAAACTCTCACGCAGTCTCCGCTGAAAATTCCCGCCGCGCAGCCGATGTAAGAGCCGATTGAAGATAGCATCCGCGCCAAATCGCGCGCCGCTCGTCAACGCAATCGGCATCGAAGATGCTCGCATCAGATCGGGACCCCGCGAGCCGCCGCGCGCGTCGCGCATCGGGCGAGCCGGGGTCAACGCGCCAATAAATCCCAACGCCCCAACGGAGCCCCGCGTTTGGCAGAAAAATCGATCATCGTCACCGGAGCGAAAGGCGGCGTAGGCACCACCACGGTCGCGCTGAATCTCGCCGTCCAAATCGCGCAGCTCACGCGAAAACGCATCGCGCTGCTCGAATACGCGCGTCCCTTCGGACAGATCGCGCTGATGCTCGATTTCCATCCGCGCTTCACGCTCATCGACGCGCTCGAACGCGCCGACCGCCTCGATGAACGCCTGCTCGCCGGCCTCACGGAGAAACACCGCACCGGAATCGACATCCTCGCCGGACCTGCGCACTCGGCGCTGCGCGAAGACCAACGGCCGTTCGTCACGCTGGAAGCGTTTCTGAAAATCCTCGCATTCGCGCAAAACGCGTTCGACTTTGTGGTCGTCGATCTCGGATTCGTCAACGCCGCGGAATGGTCGCGCGCCCTCGCCATGGCGGACGCGCTTTTGCTGGTCGCCGAACCGAGCG
This sequence comes from uncultured Acidobacteriota bacterium, assembly GCA_963785585.1. GTDB lineage: Bacteria > Acidobacteriota > Terriglobia > Acidiferrales > UBA7541 > Palsa-295. The sequence continues at coordinate 1,939,874 of CAWAVW010000004.1, read as the reverse complement.
CCCTCGCCCTCGGCATGCTCGAACGGTATCTCTCCGCCGTCGGCTCCGCCGGCATCGACGCATTGCGATTCCAAATCGTGCTCAACCGCTGGCGCCAGAATGACGCCGACCTTGTCGCTCGCCGCGTCGCCGCGCTTCCGCAGACGATTGCAGCGCGCCTGCCGAATGACTATCGCCAGGTCAGCGAAGCGGTCACCTTCGGCACTCCGCTCGCCGCGAGCTCCAACAACGTTTTGCTCTCGCGTTACCGCAAACTCGCCAGCGGCATCCTCGGCCTCGAAGCCGCCGATACCATCCACAACAGCCGCCCCCGCGCCGTCAACGCCGCAAAGTAAGGGCGCAACCGATCGGCGTTCGCCTCCATCGGTTTCGTCGCCGCTGAAATCTCCGAGCTTTCAGGACGCTTCCCACTCCATGCTAAAGTTATTCTCACTTGCGTGGCCACGCATCACCGGCCCTGTAAGCACACGGAGGCGAAGTGGCGTACAACGACCTGAGGGATTTTCTTCGCAAGCTCGAAAAAAACGGCGAGCTGCTGCGCGTCACCGCCGAAGTCGATCCCGTTTTCGAGATCACCGAACTTTCCGACCGCACGGTGAAGGCCGGAGGTCCGGCGCTGCTGTTCGAAAACCCCAAGGGTTCGCGCGTCCCCGTGGTCACCAACCTCGTCGGCACCGAAAAGCGCATGTGCATGGCGCTCGAAGTGGATTCGCTCGAAGAGATTGCCGACCGCGTTCACTCCTTCATCGACATGCAGTCGCCGCAGGGCTTCTTCGAAAAGGTAAAGATGTTGCCGAAGCTAGCCGAAATCGGTTCGTTCTTCCCGAAAACGGTCCGGACGGGCGATTGCCAGGAAGTCGTCCGCACCGAAGGATTTTCCCTCAACGATTTTCCGATTCTGAAGCACTGGCCGCAGGATGGCGGGCGCTACATCACCTGGCCCATGGTGATCACCAAGAATCCCGAAACCGGAAAGCGCAACGTCGGCTGCTACCGCATGCAGGTTTTCGACGAGCGCACCACCGGCATGCACTGGCAAACGCAGAAACACGGCGCCGACCACTACCGCAACAGCCGCGCCAAAAACGCCAACGGCCGGCTCGAAGTGGCAGTGGCCATCGGCTCCGACCCCGCCACCGCGATGGCCGGAATTCTGCCCGTCCCGCCGGACATGGACGAATATCTATTCTCTGGATTTCTGCGCCGCGACCCGGTCGATCTGGTGGCCTGTAAAACCGTCGATCTGGAAGTCCCCGCCAATTCCGAAATCGTGCTGGAAGGTTACGTCGAAATCGGCGAGATGCGCACCGAAGGTCCCTTTGGCGACCACACCGGTTTTTATTCGCTGGAAGGGCAATACCCGGTCTTCCACGTTACCTGCATCACCCATAAGAAAGACCCGCTGTATCTCACCACCATCGTCGGCGTCCCGCCGCAGGAAGACTATTTTATCGGTCACGCCATCGAGCGCATTTTCATGCCGGTCATGAAAATGCAATATCCGGAAATTGTGGATGTCGCCATGCCCGCCGAGGGCATCTTCCAGAATTTGATGATCGTCTCGATTCGCAAAACCTACCCGGGCCAGGCGCGCAAAATCATGAACGCGATATGGTCGCTCGGCCAGGCGATGTTCACCAAGGTCGTCCTCGTCGTCGATCACGACGTCAACGTCCAAAATTCCTCCGAGGTTGTCTGGAAAGCTTTGTGCGCGATCGATCCCGAGCGCGACGTTCAATTTATGATGGGTCCGGTGGACTCGCTCGACCACGCCGCCCGCCGCCAGGACTACGCTTCGAAGATGGGAATTGACGCCACGCGCAAGTGGCCCGAGGAAGGTTTTACCGGCCGCTGGCCCGACGAAATCAAATCCACCGATGCCACGAAAAAGCGGGTCGACGCCATCTGGCAGCAACTTAAATTCCCGGTGTCGAACAAAAGGTAAACCCCAGGCGAATCCGCTTCCGTTCGCCTCCGTTCCCGTTTCCCACGCCATTTCAGCCTGTTAGAACGCTGAAACCTGTCCTCGCACCTGTCCTTTTCGCCTACCTGTCCGGGCGTACTGGCGTTTTACCATTAGCACACCTTCCCAATACCTTGCTTGACAGTGTGTGTTGCGGATGTAATAAACGGACAAAGCGGAATCGTACCGAGAGTAACAGTACTGCTGTCGGTTTCGAGGTCGCCGGGTATCGGGGTAGGGGCGAACGCAGCAATCAGCGCAAAAATTTTCAGGCGAAATAGTCTGTCTTTAAGCACGAAGCCGTGTCCGTCCTGCGAAGCGGGGCGGCTTGAGGAGTGAGGGGCCGCGCGATGTTCAATCTGGGTAAAACCAAATCCTTAATCGGCCTGGACATTGGCTCGAGTTCTGTGAAAGCCGTCGAGCTGAAAAAGACCAAGGCGGGCTACGAGCTGGTGAGTTACGGGCTTGAGACGCTGGCCCAGGACACAGTCGTGGACGGAGCGATCATGGACGCGCCCTCCGTCGCCGAGAAAATCATTTCGATTTTCGACAGCCAGAAAATTAAAGCCAAAGACGTGGCCACCTCGGTTTCCGGCCACTCCGTCATCGTGAAGCGAGTCAGCATGCCGCTGATGACCGAAGACGAACTTTTCGACCGCGTACAGGCCGAAGCCAGCCAGCACATTCCTTTCGACATCGCCGACGTCAATCTGAGCCACCAGCTTCTGGAAGCCACCGAAAACCAGATGGACGTGCTGCTCGTCGCGGTGAAGAAAGACAAGATTCTGAACCACACCAACGTGCTGGCCCAGGCCGGCAAGACTCCCGTGGTTGTGGACATCGACGCCTTCGCCCTGCAGAACGCCTTCGAGGTCAACTACGAACCCGATCCTTCGCAGGTCGTCGCTTTGTTGAACGTCGGCGCCAGCGTGATGAACATCAACATCGTTCGCGGCTGGACTCCGCTGTTTACCCGCGACGTATCGGTCGGCGGTAACCAGTACACCGACGCGCTGCAAAAGGAACTCGACCTCAGCTTTGAAGATGCCGAAAAGCTGAAGATGGGCGGCACTCTGGCCGGCGTCAGCGAGGAGCAGCGCACCGCCATCCTTCGCTCGGTGTCCGACATTTTGATCCTGGAAATTCAAAAGACGTTCGACTTTTTCCGCGCCACGGCCAGCGGCGAAAATATCCGCCGCATCTACGTGGCCGGAGGAACGGCGCGCGTTCCCGGCCTGCTCGATTTGCTCAACGAAGAATTCGCCATGCCGGTCGAAGAGCTCTATCCGTTCCGCAAGGTTGCAATCAATCCTGGGCGTCACGATGAAAGTCAGATTCGCGAATTGGCGCCGCGTCTGGCGATCGCAGTGGGCCTGGCGCTGAGGAGCTTTGACACGCCATGATCCGCATTAACCTGTTAGGCCAGGCGCGCCCGAAGGCCGCCAAGCAATCGGTGCCGCTGGAGGCCACGCTTCAGATTATTCTCGGGGCGGCCGCGATCCTGATTGCGGTCGTGGTCCTGTGGGTCACCTACGCTTCCGAAAAACGCGAACTCGACGCCACCAACCAGCGCATCACCGCGTTGAAAGCCGAGCGCACCCAGCTTCAGCAGATCAAGCAGGAAGTTGAGGTCTACGAGCAACAGAAGCAGACCTTGCAAACCCAGATCGACGTGATCGAAGGCCTGCAGAAGAACCGCACCGGCGCTCAGGAACTTTTGCAGATGGTCGCCAACACCGTCGTCCGTGTGGACCAGCTCTGGCTTACCTCGCTCGATAAAAAGGGCGACTCGCTCACCATTCTCGGCGAAGCCGGCAACATCGATTCGATCGCCAACTTCATCACCCAGATGAAGCGCTCCGGTTACTTCGACAAGATTGAAATTCAAGAGGCAAAGGAAGATGACGTCGCCAAGGCCGTCACCACCTACGGCTTTACGATGACGGCCGTTGTCGCCGGCGCCGCTCCGGCCACGGACGCGGCTCCTGCAGCCAAGCCTGCCACCACTCCTGCGCCCGCCCCGCAACCGGCACCCAAGGGGAGGAGCTAGCAATGGCTACTTCGTTCCGTGAATGGCCCTGGCCGTTACAAGCCCTGTTTTATCTCGGACTCGCGCTTGTATTGATCGCCGTCGGACTCTTCGTCCCGGGCTTGCCCAATTCCAACGTTCGCAGCGAACTGCAAGCCGCACAGGCCCAGGAAAAGCCGCTGCAGACCGAAGTCGCCAGCCTGCGTGTTTACAAGCAGCGCCGCGCCGAATTGCAGTCCGAAATGGATGCCCTGCAAAAGCAACTCGCCACCTTGCAGACCATCGTTCCGGCCGACAAGCGCGTGGATGAATTCATCATCATGATGCAGACCGCGGCCACCACCTCGGGCGTATCGATCCGCCGCCTGAAGGCCGAAGCGATCGCGCAGAAACAGGACTACTTCGAAATGCCGTTCACCGTGGAAGCCGACGGGCCGTATTTCTCGGTCCTCGATTTCTTCGCCAAGCTGGGCCGCCTGTCGCGCATCATCAACGTCGGCGATCTGAAACTCACCAGCATTGCCGGCAAACAGCAGACATCGACTTTCCGCATGACGCCCGGCACTTCGGTTTCCGGCGTCATCACCATCACGACGTTCTTTTCGCAGCCCGTCGAGACCAAGCCCGCTCCGGCGGCACCCGGCGCAAAGCCCGCAACCGCGCCGGCGAAGAAGCCATAAGGCAATGACGATGAAACGCTCACACAAAACGTTTTCGGTTCTCGCGCTGGTGGCACTCGCGCTGGCACTCGGCCCCGCTTCCTGGGCCCAAGCCGCGCCGGCAACGAAGAAATCCGCGCATAAGGCAAAACCTGCCGCCGCGAGCGCTGCCGCCGCACCCGCGGCCGCCGGCGCCGCCAAAACCGCCGAAGCAGGCAAGCGCGATCCATTTCTTCCGCTGGTCAACGAGGGCAAGCCGGGCGGCGGCGTTCCCTTGCCCCCAGGCAAAGCTGGTCTGGTGGTCGCCACGGTTCGTATCGACGGCACCGTTCGTGCCCCCGAGGGGATGCTCGCCGTCGTCTCCAATCCCGATCAACGTGTTTATTTCCTCCGCGAGGGGGACCGTCTCTACGACGGCGATGTGGAAAAGATTGGCCTGGACGGAGTGACGTTCAAGGAAAACTCAAAAGATGCATTCGGGAAGCCGGTCGAACGTTTGGTTACCAAGCGAATCTACCCGAGCGCAGGAGAGCAGCAATGAGGATCATGCGGAGCTGGGGACAAACTGCGTTCGTCGCGGTTTCCCTGATGTTGACCAGTGGTGCCCTCCGGGCCAGTGATGCCCCGGTGGTGCACGTCAAGGCCGTGGTGAAGGACGGCAACGTCAGCCTGCAAGCGCAGGCCAACGCTCCGTTCGAGTACACCACCTATCGCCCGAGCCAGAGCCTCTACGTGCTCGACTTGAGCGGTGTCTCCGCCGGAGACTCCGCGGGCGCTCGCGTGGTTCCCTCGGAACTCGTCAAGAGCTACCGGGTGAGCACCTACACCGCGGGCCAGAAGCCTGTCGTGCGGCTGGAAATTCTCCTCCGCGCCGGCGTCGAGCCTCGCATTGAGCGCACCGGCACGGACGAACTCTCGCTCCTCGTCTCGGCCAATGGCAACGCCGATGGCGGCGCTGCAACGGCTCCGGTCGCAGCGACTCCCGCTCCCGCGCTGACGCCTATATCCACCAAGACGACGTCGAGCCCGAAATCCGCTCCTGCAACTTCCGGCATTCAGGCCATCGAAGCCGTGAAGCTCGGCCAGAACGGCGAGCAGACCGAAGTGAACGTTGTCGGCAGCGGCAAGCTGACCTACCACGTCACGCGGCTGCAGAATCCGGACCGCATCGTTCTTGATTTCTCGGGAGCGCACCTGCGAACCGCCGAAAAGAACATTCCCAGCAACCTCGACCCGGTTCGTGAGATTCGTCTCGCGCAGTTTTCGCCCGAAGTTTCCCGCGTGGTGATCGATTTGCGCTCGCCCGCTCATTACAACGTGAATTCAAACGGCAACGCCGTCACGGTCGCATTCTCGTCCGATGCTCCGTCGCCATCCGCGGCGCCGGCCACTAACGATCAGCCTTCCACCGTAACCACCACGAAGGCGGACGTTTCGCCCGTACCTCCCGCGGCGATTCCGGCGGCGATTCCAGCAGCGGCCCCGGTGAATATTTCGGCGGCGGTTGCGGTTGCAAAAGATGCCACTCCGTCGAACGTTCCCGCGCCCATCGCGGTTCTGCCCGCCACGATGACCGGCACTTCGAACGCTCTTGCTACGCCCGCTGTTGCGGCATCACCGGTTGTGGCGGCGCCCGTCGTTCCGGCTCCCGCTTCGGCAGAGGCCCCGCAGCAAGCGCCGACGCCCGCTCCGGCCGGCCGTTACTCCGGCGAACCGATTTCGGTGAACTTGAAAGATGTCGACCTGCGCGACTTCTTCCGCCTGATTCACGAAATCAGCGGCTTGAACGTCGTCGTCGATCCTGCCGTGCACGGCAACCTCACCATCGTCCTTGACGATGTACCGTGGGACCAGGCTCTGGACATCGTTCTGCACAACAACGATCTCGACAAGCAGGTCGATGGCAATGTGCTTCGCATCGCCACCAAAGACACGCTGAAGAAAGAAGCCGAACAGAATCGCGAATTGGCCAAGGCCCAGGCCGAAGCGGCCGACGTGGTTACCACCACGCGCGTGCTCAGCTACGCCAAGGCCGCCGACCTGGTTCCCACGATGAAGAAGTTCCTTTCTTCGCGCGGCGACGTTCTGGCCGACAGCCGTTCGAACACCCTGATCATCCGCGACATCCCCAGCGTCCTGCCGGTGATCGATAACCTGATCCGCCAGCTCGACCGCAAATCGCAACAGGTCGAAATCGAAGCGCGCGTCGTGGCGGCCAACCGTTCGTTCTCGCGTGAAATCGGCACGCAGTTCGGCGTCGGCGGCGCAGCCGTCACTCCGAACAACATCAACGCGTTCGGCGGCAGTTCGACCGTCGGCACGAGCCCGGTGGTTCACAGCATCAACGGAGCTGCGCCCCCGCTGGCCGTTGGCTCCACGCCCACGTCCACCAGCGGCTCGGTACCGCTGCTGACGAACCTGGGTGCCACCACTCCGACCAGCGGTATCACCTACGCGTTCCAGTCAGCCAATTTTGCTCTCGATATGATCATTACCGCCGCGGAGGACCGGGGCGTCGGCAAACTCATCTCCAAGCCGAAAGTGATCACCCAGAACAACCAGAAGGCGACGGTCAAGCAAGGTACCAAGATTCCGGTGCAGACCATCGTCAACAACACGGTTTCGGTGCAATTCGTGGACGCCGTCCTGCAGCTCGATGTCACCCCGCAAATCACCGCGGAGGGCACGATCTACATGGACATCACCGTCACGAACGACCAGATCGACTCCTCCATCCCGCGCGTGCAGGGCATCCCGGCCATCGACACGCAGGAGGCGGAGACCAAGGTCCTGATCGGCGACGGCCAGACCGTCGTCATCGGCGGTATCATCGTGTCAACCCAGCGTACTGACGTGCAGCAGGTGCCGTTCTTCGGCAGCTTGCCCGCCGTCGGAAATCTGTTCAAGCACACTACGGTCAGCTCCACGGCTCAGGAACTTCTGTTCTTCATCACCCCGCGCATCCTGCCGGGATAGTCCGTGAAGATGGAAGGGTCCGGCTTTTGGAAGTGAAGAGGGTCACGACGAAACTAGGACGCGGCCGGAACCGGATGGATCGGTTCCGGCCTTTTCTTTTCACCCTGCAAGCCGACGCATTTCTGGTCACCCATCTTCCCAACATTGCCTACCTCTGCGGGTTCAACGGCAGCAATGGCATCTTACTGGTCGAAACATCGGGCGCCGTGCTCTTCACCGACAGCCGTTACACGCTTCAAGCGGCCGAGCAAGTTCACGACGCCCAGGTATCGATCGTTCCCGGCAATCTGTTGCAGGCCGTTGCGGAGAGCCTGAAACGCCGACGGTCGATTCGGCTGGCGTATTCACCGTCGCAACTCACGGTCGCTCAGAAACAAACGCTGGACGCCAAACTTGGCAAGCGCTGCCGGTGGATCGACGGCGGCAACGTGATCGAACGCCTCCGCGCCATCAAAGACCCGTCTGAAATCGCCGCCATGCGCGATGCGGCCAAAATCATCGACTCTGCGTGGAAAGCCGGCGTTCGGCAGATCAAGCCGGGAGTCTCGGAACTTGCGGTCGTGGCCGAAATGGAATACGCCATTAAAATGGCCGGCGCGAGCGGTCCATCGTTCGAGACCATCGTCGCCTCCGGCCCGCGCTCGGCCTGGGCCCACGCTCGCCCGACGTCCAAGCTGCTCAGGAAAAACGAGTTGGTGGTCATGGACCAGGGTGCTATACTTCGCGGCTACTGCAGCGATATGACTCGGACCGTCTTCCTGGGGCGCGCTTCGAGCCGGATTCGCCGGATGTACCACGCTGTTTTACAGTCCCAGGAAGCCGCCAAGGCCGCCATTCGTCCCGGCGTAAAAGCCGGAGACGTGGATGCGGCGGCGCGAAACATTCTAAAGAAGCACGGTTTTGCGCAATATTTTACCCACAGCACCGGGCACGGGCTGGGCACGGAAGTTCACGAACTGCCCCGTCTGGGCCGCGGCGAGGAAACGCTGCTGGAGCAGGGAATGGTAGTCACCGTCGAACCGGGCGCATATATCGAGGGCCTCGGCGGCATCCGAATTGAAGACGACATGGTCGTCACATCCAACGGCTCCGAAAGCTTGACGGGAGCCACCAGGGAATTTCTAGAACTTTAATGGCGAAAAAGTCGAAGCCCGAATCCTCGCGCAGCTCCCACGAAGCGCAAGAAGTGAACCTTCCCGAAATCGAAAAACTCCTCGAATTCATGCAGAAGCATGGACTCGAAGAGTTTGAATACGAACGGGAGGGCCTGCGCATTCGTCTGAAGAAGCCTTCCTCCCAACCGCCGGTTGGCTATCGCGCGTTTCCCGCGCCTGAAATCGTCGTCGCCACCTCGCCATCGCACGCCGCGCCGCCTGCAGCGCCGCCAACCGCTCCTCGGGAATCAGCGCGAGAGTCCGCGGCCGAGCCGGCCCGCTCCGAAGACCTCCACATCGTCAAGTCGCCCATCGTCGGCACGTTTTATTCCTCGTCCACCCCCGGCGCGGAACCGTTCGTATCGGTCGGCTCGAAAGTCGAGTCGGGGCAGGCGCTCTGCATTATTGAAGCCATGAAACTGATGAACGAAATCGAATCCGACGTCGCCGGCGAAATCGTCCGCGTCTTCGTTGAAAACGGACAGCCGGTGGAATACGGCGAAGCCCTGTTCGGCATTCGCACGCACCGTAAAAAGTAAATCGATTTGACCGGGAATCCATGTTCCGAAAAGTTCTGATCGCCAATCGCGGAGAAATCGCCCTCCGCATCATGTCCGCCTGCCGGGAACTGGACATTAAGACCGTCGCGGTCTATTCCGAAGCCGACCGCAACTCTCTTCACGTCCGCTTCGCCGACGAGGCCATCTGCATCGGCCCGCCTCGTTCCAGCGAAAGCTATTTGAATATTCCGCAGGTCATCAGCGCCGCGGAAATTGCCGACGTGGACGCGATTCATCCCGGGTACGGCTTTCTTTCCGAAAATGCCAACTTCGCCGAAGTTTGCGAAGCCTCGCACATCACCTTCATCGGTCCCACGCCCGACGCCATCCGCCTGATGGGCGAAAAGGACAAGGCCCGCGAAGCGATGGGCGCGGCCGGACTTCCGATTATTCCCGGCAGTCCCGGCGTCGTTCCCGACGAGGATTCCGCCAAACGCATCGCTGCGGAAATCGGCTATCCGATCATGATCAAAGCCGCCGAGGGCGGTGGCGGGCGCGGCATGCGCGTGGTTCGCAACAGCCGCGAGCTGATTCCCATGTTTCAGACGGCGCGCGCGGAAGCGCAGGGTGCCTTCGGCAGCCCCAACGTGTACATGGAAAAGCTCATCGAGAATCCGCGCCACATCGAATTTCAGGTGCTCGGCGACAAGCACGGCAACGTCGTCCACCTCGGCGAGCGCGAATGCTCGCTCCAGCGCCGCCACCAAAAAGTTCTCGAAGAATCGCCTTCGGTCGCCATGGACGCGGCCACCCGCAAGAAAGTCGGCAAGCAGGTCGTCGATGCGCTGACGAATCTGGGTTACTCCAGCGCGGGCACCGTGGAATTCCTGCGCGAGGATTCCGGCAATCTTTATTTCATCGAAATGAACACCCGCATTCAGGTGGAGCACCCGGTCACCGAAATGGTCACCGGCATCGACCTGGTGAAGTCGCAAATCCGCATTGCCGCGGGCGAAGAGCTTTCGAGCATCCTGCCGCCCGTTGAATTCCGCGGCCACGCCATCGAATGCCGCATCAACGCCGAAGACCCCGAAACCTTCACCCCTTCGGCCGGGCGCATCACTGCCTTCCGCGTTCCGGGCGGACCGGGTATTCGCGTCGATACCGCGGCTTACGCGGACGGCGTGATTCCGCCTTACTACGATTCGCTGATCGCCAAGCTCATCGCCTACGGCACAGACCGCGCCGAAGCCATCGTCCGCATGCGCTGCGCGCTCGAGGGTTTCGTCGTCGAAGGCATCAAGACCACCATCCCGCTGCACAAGCGCATCCTGGTCGATCCTGCGTTCATCGCCGGAAAATTTGATACGCACTTCCTCGACCGTGCGCTGGCCGAGCCAGCCTCGAAGTCCAAGCCGGATTCGCCCGCGGCCAAATCGGGCCCGGCCCTGGTTCCTTCGTCCGGCAAGAAGAAAATCTCGTTGGCCAAATAGCGCGGAGGCGGCGATTGTTTCCGGCTCTTTACGCAATCATTGACCTGAACCCCTCTCTCGAAATCGAAGCTGCGCTCGCGCTGTCTGAAAACCTGGCCGCTGGCGGCGCCCGCCTGATTCAAATCCGCGCTAAAAATTACTCCTCCCGCGAGTATTTTCTCGCCGTTCAAAAATTTATCGAGGTCTTGTCGCCTCTCGGCGTAAAGCTCATCGTCAACGACCGTCCGGACGTCGCCGCCATCGCGAAGGCCGCCGGAGTCCACGTCGGCGAGGAAGATCTTCCGCCCGATCTCGCGCGCAGGCTGTGCCCGTCGCCGCTATGGGTCGGCGTCTCCACCCACAATCTCGAGCAGCTCAAAGCCGCCGGCAAGACATCCGCCGACTACATCGCCGTCGGCCCGGTGTTCCCAACCGCATCGAAAGCCAATCCCGACCCCGTGGTCGGCCTCGAGTTCGTGCGCCAGGCAAGAAACTGTACGCGGAAACCTCTTGTGGCCATCGGCGGCATCACGGTAGAGTCCGCCCGAGACGTCTTCGCCGCCGGAGCCGACTCCGTCGCCATCATCAGCGACTTGGCGAATGCGCCCGACCCGCGTGCGAGAGCGGCGCAATATCTCGAAATCGCACGAATGCACTTCGAACACGCGCTGCACGCCAGGCGCAACTGAGAACTCCTGATGCCCGAGCACGCGAACGAATCCCACAGCGCGCCCATCTCGTCCTCATCCGCAAAACCGTCCGAACTCGTCAAAGGCCTCGGCCTGTTCGACTCCACCATGATCGTCTGCGGGTCGATGATCGGTTCCGGCATCTTCATCGTCTCCGCCGATATCGCGCATCAAGTGCAAAGCCCCGGCCTGCTCCTGCTCGTTTGGCTGATTTCCGGGGTGATGACTCTGATCGGCGCTCTCAGCTACGGTGAACTTGCCGCCGCCATGCCGCAAGCCGGTGGGCAATACGTGTACCTGCGCGAATCGCTCGGCCCGCTGTGGGGGTTTCTCTACGGCTGGACGATGCTGCTCGTCATTCAGACCGCCACGATTGCCGCCGTCGCGATCGCCTTCGCGAAATTCACCGCCGTCCTGATTCCGTGGTTTTCCGCCTCGCAGTGGATCTGGAAACTCGGCACCGTCGGCCCGTGGAATTTCTGGTTCGGCTCGCTCGGCCCCTACAACGTCGGCCTCAACCGCCAGAATTTCCTGGCCATCGCCTCGATCGTTTTGCTCACCTGGATTAACACGCGAGGCTTGCGCGTCGGAAAAATCGTGCAAAACGTCTTCACCGTTGCGAAGGTCGGCTCGCTCGCCGCTCTGGTTCTGATCGGTTTCTGGTTCTCGACCGCCGTCGCCCGCACCGCCAACTTCACCGATTTCTGGCGCGGCTCCGGCCTCGGCGTGATGCACCCGTACCCGCCGGACAATCCCAACTGGACCATCGCCACACTCTCGCTCATCGGCGTCGCCATGGTCGGCTCGCTGTTTTCCGCCGACGCCTGGAACAACATCACCTTCACCGCCGCCGAAGTGAAAAATCCCAGCCGGAACTTGCCGCTCTCGCTCGCGCTCGGCACCACCATCGTCATCTCGCTCTACATGCTCGCAAACATCGCCTACCTGCGCGTGCTGCCCATCGGCGGCGATCCGCACGGCGCGACCGTCCTTTCGCGCGGCATCGAATTCGCCACCGATGGCCGCGTCGGCACGGCCGTTGCCGAAGTTGCCTTCGGCTCCGCCGGAGCGATTGTGGTCGCCATCGCCATCCTCATTTCCGGCTTCGGTTGCAACAACGGCCTGATCCTTTCGGGCGCGCGCATCTACTACGCCATGGCCAAGGACAAACTCTTCTTCCAGTCCGTCGGCACCGTGAACAAGCACCACGCCCCCGGCGTCGCTCTGATCGTTCAATGCATCTGGTGCGCCGTGCTTTGCCTTTCAGGCACCTACAGCCAGCTTCTCGACTTCCTGATTTTCGCCGTCCTGATTTTCTACATTCTCACTCTCAGCGGGCTCTTCATCCTCCGCTGGAAACGCCCGGACATGCCGCGCCCCTATCGCGCTTTCGGCTATCCCGTTCTGCCCGCGATCTACCTGGTGATGGCCGTCTTCATCGAGATTCAGTTGCTGCGCTACAAACCGCAATACACCTGGCCCGGCCTGATCATCGTCGTGCTGGGCGTGCCGGTGTATTGGCTCTGGAAGATGGCAGGGAAGCGCCAGTCCGCTTCCGCATAGCGCACATTTTTCGCTACAGTCGCGCGCCATTCGTTCGTTTTTCGTGTAAATTCATTCGTAACAAAAGGGGCGCCTTTTCGGGCGCGCCGCTTGCCGGTTCCGGGAGGAAGTTTTAATGGGCAATCCGCTGTTCAGAAAAAAGCCAATGGACGTGCTGCTCCGCGAGGCTGCGGAAACCGGTGAACACACTCTGAAACGGTCGCTGGGTCCCGTCTCGCTTACCGCACTCGGTGTCGGCGCCGTAATCGGGGCAGGCATCTTCGTAATGACCGGCCTCGGCGCGAAATTGGCCGGCCCGGCGTTGACCCTCTCTTTCGTGCTTTCGGGGCTCGGCTGCGTTCTGGCCGGATTGTGTTACGCCGAATTCGCGGCGATGATTCCGCTGGCCGGCAGCGCCTATACTTACGCGTACGCGGCGCTCGGCGAATTGTTTGCCTGGATTATCGGCTGGGACCTGACGCTCGAATACGCCATGGGCGCCAGCACGGTTTCGTCGGGCTGGTCGAATCACTTCGTCGAAATTCTTGGCGTCTTCCACATGCGCATGCCCCTTTGGCTGGCTTACGACCATTGGACCGCGCTGACCACCGCTGAAAATATTGTCGCTCGAAGCATGGCGCGCGCTTCCGACGCATCTCTGGTCGAAGGTTCTCGCGCCTTTCTCGATCGCGTCAGCCAGATTATGGCGGCTCAATCGCCCGAGCTGTTGCAGCGCGCTCACGACCTGGTTGGCGCTCCGCACCTGTTCGGCGTCGAGATCGGCTTCAATCTTCCGGCGTTCGTGATCGCCCTGCTCATCACCCTCGTCCTCGTCGTAGGCATCAAGGAAAGCGCCAACTTCAACGCCGGGATTGTGATCGTCAAAGTCAGCGTCGTTTTGTTCGTAATTCTGCTGGGAATGAAATACGTCGAGCACGCCAACATTGGTTACAGCTGGGCGGAATTCGCACCGAATGGCTTGGGTGGCATTGGCAGAGGCGCTGCATATATTTTCTTCGCTTATATCGGTTTTGACGCGGTCTCAACCACCGCGCAGGAGGCAAAGAATCCCCAGCGGGACTTGCCGATCGGAATAATCGCCTCGCTGGTTTCCTGCACTCTGCTCTACATTCTCGTCGCGTTTGTACTTACCGGAATGGTGCCGTGGAAGGCTATCAACATCGAAGCGCCGCTCGCCGTTGCGTTTCTTGACCGCGGCTTGAAAACAGCGTCCACCGTAATTACTCTCGGTGCATTAGCCGGACTAACCAGCGTGATGCTCGTGATGCTGCTTGGCCAGACTCGCGTGTTGTATTCCATGGCCAACGATGGACTGCTTCCGCGTAAATTCTTCGCGGCGATTCATCCGAAATTTCGCACGCCCTACAAAACGACGATCCTCGTGGGGCTCATCGCCGCGATCGTGGGCAGCGTAACGCCCATCGACAAAATCGGGAAAATGGTGAACATCGGCACGTTGCTCGCCTTTGTGATCGTTTGTATCGCGGTGATGGTGCTGCGCTTTACAAACCCAGGTCAACCGCGGCCGTTCCGCACGCCGTTCGTTCCGGTCATCCCGATTTTCGGCGTAATCATTAACGTCTACATGATGATTACCCTCGGCATGTGGAACTGGATCCGGCTGGTCGGCTGGCTGATCGTCGGGCTGTTCGTTTATTTCTTGTACAGCCGGAATCACAGCCGCGTACAAGGCAACGCCCGCGAGCCGCTCTAGGTCTTTGCGCGCCGTCAAGTTCGTTCGGTGCAGTCGTTCCGTTTCACGGTAAAATACCCGCTCGCCCGTTTCTTCCGGCGGGAAGGTTTTGTAGCTCCGTGACGACCACGACTTCGGATCAACTCGCGTGACGCCCCTTTCGCCTCGCCGCATCGCCGTGTTTCTCCGCCGCGTCCCGCCGTTCGACCGCGTCGCTCTCGCGATCGTGCTTCTCGCGGTCATCGACCGCATTCTCGTATTCATGGGCGTCAGCCTTCCGTACTCCGGTTTCCTGTTCTTCGTCGCCTTTCTCGCCACCGCCTATCTTGTCATTCGCACCATTCCTCGCATTCGAGCGCAGGCCATGTGGCGGCTCCGCAATCGCCTGATCGTTGCTTACATTTTCGTTGCGGTGGTTCCGTTGATTTTGCTGCTGGCCATGGCGGGCATCGCCGCCTATGGTTTGTACCTGCAGCTCGGCGCGCACATCCTCCACGACGATTTGCAGGAGCGCATCAGCACCATCACCGCCGAAACCGAAGCCATCGCCGGCGCCATCGAGCAGGAAACCATCCAAGGCGCGACGCCCACCGAAGAAGCCGTCCTCGCCCGGCCTGGCGTCGCTCGCGTAATCGCCGCGGCGCGCAATGAATGGCCCGACCTGCGCGTGTTTCCCAATCACGGCGAATATCTCGTCAAAACGCACAACGGCCGCACCTACGGCGGCTTGATCGAATATCAGCAGAAGATCTGGATCGCGTCCGCCGTTTGCCGCAGCGAACGCACCGCGCCGTTCTGCATTCTCGCAGGCACGCCCCTGAACCCCACTCTCCTCGACGGCCTGTCCTCCGAGATCGGCCCGATCGATATCATCCCGCTTCGCACCGAAGACGCCGCCGCTGCCACCGGCATTAAAGCCAGCTTCAACGGACGCGTCTTCACTCCCGGCGAAAGCATCAGCAGCCGCCGCCGCGTCCTCGCGCCCGCGGAAAACTGGTTCGACATCCGCGTCAACGGAGCCTCCACCATCGAACTCGACCACGCTGGTGCGGAACAGAAGGCCGATCCCGCGGCGATCCTTGCGTCCTTTAGCGTTCGTCCCTCCACCATGAACCGCCACCTCTTCACTTCGGTTGGCGAAATTGGTCCGCTGCTGGTAATTGCCCTCGCTGCCGCGGGCATTATTTTTCTGTTGCTGGAAATTGCCGCGCTCGCCACCGGTATTGTGCTCACGCGCACCATCACCAGCGCCGTGGGCGACCTCTATGAGGCCACTCTCTTCGTCCGCCGCGGTGATTTCGGAAAGCGCATTCGCGTGCATCAGCGCGACCAGCTCGGCGCCCTCGGAGAATCCTTCAACGAAATGACCAGCTCCATCGCCGAGCTGATCGACGAACAGGGCAAACGCCAGAAACTCGAAAACGAAATCGAAATCGCCCGCCAGGTCCAATCGCAGCTTTTCCCGCAGACGTTGCCCGTGCTGCCCGGCCTGGAGCTCGCCGCCATCTGCCGTCCGGCTCGGTCCGTGAGCGGCGACTACTACGACTTCATTCGAACCAGCCAGACCTGCGTCGGCATCGCGCTGGCGGACATCAGTGGAAAAGGAATTTTCGCTTCGCTCTTGATGGCCAGCCTGCAGGCCGCGTTGCGCAGCCAGGCCACGCTCGACGGCGATTGCGGCACCGCCGAACTCGTCGCTCGCCTGAACCGCCATTTGTTCCGCAATACCTCCGACGACCGCTACGCCACCTTCTTCTACGGTGTGTACGACTCCGAAGCGCATACCTTCACGTACACCAACGCCGGCCACCTCGCGCCGTTTTTCATTCATCAGGGCAAAGTGAACGAGCTCAGCGAAGGCGGCACCGTTGTCGGCCTCTTCGAGGAATTTCCCTACGAGCAGCGCACGATCAAAGTCGAACCCGGCAGCTTGCTGGTTCTTTTCAGCGACGGTCTGACCGAACCGGAAAACGTCTACGGCGAGGAATTCGGCGTGCAGCGCCTTCGCGAGGAAGTGCTGCGCCAGCGCAACGTTCCTCCCCAGCGTATGGCCGAAAACTTGATTGCCGCCGCCGAGCTGTGGGCCGGCTCACCCGAGCAAGCCGACGATATGACCGTCGTCGTGGCCCGGATGGGCTAGTTTTTTCGGCCATACATCACCGTATGGTTTTTCCATACGGTTCCGCTTCACATCTCGAAAACTTTCTGCACTCGCGATATAGTTACTTTCGTAAAATCTCAGGGGGAAAGTTCCCAGTGCCCTTACGCGATCGAGTAGCGCTCATCACCGGCGGCAGCAGAGGCATCGGGCGGGGAATCGCCGAAGGTCTCGCCAGGGAGGGCGTCCGTGTAGCCATCTCCTATCGCAGCAACAAATCCGCCGCGCAGTCCACTCTGAAGGCTCTGCAATCCGCCGGGGCCGAATGTTTTGCCGTCGAAGCGGACTCCACCGACCCCGAAAAAGTGAATTCCATGGTCGAAAAAGTGATCGAGCGTTTCGGCCGCCTCGATATTCTCATCAACAACGTCGGCGAATTTAATTGGAAGCCGGTTCTCGAATCGTCCGTAGCGGAGTGGCAGGAAATCGTCGCCTCGAATCTCTACAGCGTTCTGTACGCCAGCAAAGCCGTGCTTTCCGCCATGCGCCGCCAGCGTTTTGGCCGCATCATCAATCTGGGGGCGGTGGGCGCCGAGCGGGCCTTCGGCCAGGGAACCATTTCCGCTTACGCGGCCGCCAAGGCCGCTGTCGTTTCGCTGTCGCGCTCGCTCGCCATTGAAGAGGCCAAGCACGGCATCACCGTCAACGTCGTCAATCCGTCCAATATCGACGAGCGCGGCCTCACCGCCGACGAAGCGCGCCGCATCAAAGATGCTCGCGCGCCCATCGGACGCCCTCCGTCTTCGGAAGACGTTACCGCCGCCGTGAAATTTTTTGCGTCCGACGCCTCCGAATACATCACCGGCCAGGTCTTAAACGTCACCGGCGGATGGATGATTTAGTTGCCAAAGCGCGTTCGTTCGCGCCGCGCATCGAAAGCACCACATTCCGCGCTGACTCGATTCCGATGAAAATCCTCACCGCCGCCGAAATGAATCAGGTCGATCGCTTCACCGTCGAGCGATACGGTCAGACCATGGCCGGGCTCATGGAGAATGCCGGCGCACAGGTTCCGCATGTCGTCCTGAAATACGCTCGCGACGTTTCGGGAAAGAAAATCGTAATTCTCTGCGGCAAAGGCAATAACGGTGGCGATGGTTTTGTCGCCGCTCGTCACTTGAAACTTCTTGGCGCGCAGGTGCAGGTATTTCTCTTCGCCGCGCTCACGGACCTGAAGGCGGAAGCCGCCGCGAACGCGAATTCCTGGAAGAACTCGGGCGGCAACCTCCAAACCGTCCTCACTTCCCACGATCTTCCGGACGTGAACTCCGCGCTCGCTTCCGCTCACGTGATCGTGGACTCGCTGCTCGGCACCGGTGTACGCGGCGCCGTCGAAGGCGTGCTGGCCGACGCGATCGAAGCCGTGAACGCTGTCGCAAAATCCAATCGCGCGCTGGTCATCGCTGTCGATATTCCTTCCGGCCTTCCCGCCGATACGGGAGTCGCTCTCGGCCCCGCAATCCAGGCAACCGCGACGGTCACGTTTACCGCGCCGAAAATCGGGATGGTCCAACCGCAAGCCGCTGAATTTGTCGGCGAACTCTACGTTCGCAACATCGGCTCGCCTTACGAATTGATCGAAGACGTCGGCAAGAGCCGCCTCCACTGGATTGACGCCGAGGAAGTCAAAGTATTCGCCACGCCTCGCCACGAAGGCGGAAATAAAGGCGACTACGGCCACGCGCTCGTCGTCGCCGGCTCGGACGGAAAGAGCGGCGCTGCCGTACTCGCTTCCTGGGCCGCGCTCCGCGCCGGTGCGGGCCTGGTGACGGTGGCCACTCCCGATTCCGTTTTGCCGATCGTCGCCGCGCATTCGCCCGAAATCATGACCGAACCGCTGCCCGCGACCGCCGCCGGAACGATCTCCCTGAAAAGCTTCGACAACGATCGCTTCAACAAGCTGCTGGACAAAAAACGCGCCCTCGCCATCGGTCCCGGCCTCTCGACCAATGACGAAACGCAGCAAGTCGTTCTCAAATTGGTTAGCAGCCGCGCCACGCCGATCATTCTGGACGCCGACGGCCTCAACGCGTTCGCGGGACGCGCCTCGCAACTCAAAAATTTCTCCGGCAATCTCGCGCTCACTCCTCACCCCGGAGAAATGGCGCGCCTTGTGGGCTGCACCATTCCTGAGGTGCAATCGAATCGCCTGGCGCTCGCGCTGAAATGCTCCGCCGACTGGAACGCGCACGTCGTCCTGAAAGGTCACCAGACCATCGTCGCCTCGCCCGACGGCCACGCGTACATCAACTCCACGGGCAATCCCGGGATGGGCACGGCGGGCACAGGCGACGTCCTTACAGGAATTCTCGCCGGGCTCACCGCGCAATTCGGTACCGCCGACTGGCCGCGCGTTTTAGCCTTCGGCGTCTATCTCCACGGCCTCGCGGGCGATATTGCGTACGAAGATTTCTCCCGCGCGCCGCTGATGGCGTCCGATTTAATCCGCGCGCTTCCGCGCGCGTACCAAAAATTCTACGCGATGACCCGCGATGCCTAACTTTGAATTCGAAACGCACTCATTCGAAGAAACCATCGCCCGGGGAAGAGAACTCGGCGCGACTCTCGAGCCTCCTGTACTGATATTGCTCACCGGAGATCTCGGAGCAGGGAAGACCACTCTTACGAAGGGAATCGCCGGCGGTTTCGGCGCCGCCCGCGAAGAGGAAATCACCAGCCCCACGTTCACTCTCGTTCATCGCTACAGTGGAGGGCGGGCGCCCGTCTATCACATCGATCTCTACCGCATCGGCGACACCCGCGACTTCGACACGCTCGGCCTGGAAGACGTCTTTTCTGAAAACGCAATCGTCATCGTCGAATGGCCCGACCGCATGAAATTGCGCACGGATTGGCCCATCATCCGCATCCAACTTGACCACGTCTCCGAAGACGTCCGCAGAATCGCCATCACGCGCGAAGGCGCCTCAAATCGCGAATCTTGAAATATCTCGAAAGAATTGGTCAGGGTTTCTGCGGATTCTCGGCCGGAAGTTTCGGCTTTTCAATCACCGATTGCGTGTCCACCGAGAATAACTGAAAGTCCGAATACAGATGCCGCGCCATAAACCGCCGCGTCGTGTAGTCTGAAAACGCCTCCACTCGCTGCGGCAGCCACAGATCGACGTCCTTGGACTGGAAATGCACCGGCGCGTAATTCACGGAAATTGAATTCACCACCAGCCGCAGTGTGGGAATCGACTCAGCCAGATTCGTTTCCAGGCGGATCAATTGTCCCGAATCCTTTGCGAGCCAGGCCCGGCCCTTGAGCGGCACGTGGTATAGGCCTTCCCCATCCCGAATCGAAAGGATCCGCGACGGCTTGCCCTTTTTTTGCCGGAAGTGGATCACCCACGCGGCTTTGCCTTCCCAGTCCATCGATCCTTCGCACTGCATGTCAAAATCGACCTGGTAGATTGGATGGAAGACAATCGCCAGCGCCGCGAGACCCGAATCTTGAATTGCCTGCGGCCGCGAGCTCGATCCTTTCATCGCAGTCCGCGATTCGTGCACTCCAAACGTGCCGTTCGTCCGCTCGAACTCGACCGAATAATCAAGTTCGAGTTCGTCGCTCGTCAACGGAAAGCCGTCGTGATCGAGCACCGCCTGCTGGGTGGATTCCACCGCGTCGAATTTTTCCAGGTTCGCCACCAGCTCAACCGCCCTCTCTCCGGCTCGCTGCGTAGCATCGGCCAGCGGGCAGCCAGGGTCGGGCGTGATCGCCGGCAGCCGCGCGTCCGTATCCACAGGACTCCACTTCAGCGCTTCTTTTTTGGTCTTTGTATTGGAAGACTTGCCGTGTAAAGGGGCAGTGGCCACCACAACGCAGCACACCAGCAACGCGGCGCCGATTTTTGCAACCGTGAGCATCGCAGAGGAAAATCCGATATTATCGGGAACGCGTCCCGCGCTTACAAACCCATAATCTGAAAGCCAGCGTCCACGTAAATCACATTGCCGGTTACGCCGCGGCCCAAATTGCTTCCCAGAAAAACGGCCGTGTCCGCCACTTCCGCGGTCTCCGTGTTCCGCCGCAACGGCGCCCGCTGCGCCGAAAATTCCAGCATTTTCCCCAGGTCTTTCACGCCCCGCGCCGAAATCGTCTTGATCGCTCCGGCGGAAATCGCGTTCACCCGAATTTTGCTGGGCCCCAGCTCGCTCGCCAGGTACTTCACCTCGGCTTCGAGGGCGGCTTTCGCCACTCCCATCACGTTGTAGTTCGTCACCACCCGCGTCGAGCCCAGATAGGTCAGCGTCATAATCGCTCCGCCGTCGGTCATCAGCGGCGAAAGCGCCTTCGCCAGATACACCAGCGAAAAGGCGCTGATCTCCAGCGCCAGCTTAAATCCTTCGCGCGACGTATTCAGGAACGGTTGATTCAGATCTTCGTGATTCGCGCCCGCCAGGCTGTGAACCATCACATCCAGCTTGTGGCCATCCGCCTTGAGCGCCGCCGCCAGTCCGTCGATGTCGGTCTGCTGCATCACATCGCACGGATAAAACGACGTAACTCCGAGTTCCTTGCCGAGCTCTTCCACTTGCGGCTTGGCTCGCTCGTTCTGGTATGTCAGCAGCAGATGCGCGCCTTCCCGCGCAAACGCCTGCGCGATCGCGTACGCGATGCTCCATTTGTTCCACACGCCCAGCACAATCGCTGTCTTGCCTTCCAGTAGTTTTGACATGGCGCTCAATCTTACCCGAAATCGATTCCTCCGCAGTATTTTTGCATCGCATTTTCGAGCGCGAAAACTTTACGAAGCCTCGCGCTTATTTCCAATGAGTAAATCGAATAATCGCTTTCAGAAGTTCCATCAGGATCGGCCCCAGCACCGCTGCCAGCGTCCCAATCGCAGCCAACAGGCGTTTCCGGTTGAGCCTTCGCTCCAGCGGTTCTGCCGTTACCGCGTTTCCTGCACCGCTATGCTTGGCGCAAAATCCGCTCGCCAGCGCCGCGTTTCCGCATCGTTGTCCTTTCGACCCGAAATACAGGCACGGCCCCTGATCGCCCCGCGGCGCGCCCACCGGCATCGCCCACGGTCCCTCGTCGAAGCTCTGGTCTTCCAGGCCGTCCACACCCGCGCCCTCGGCCGGCGGCTTCAGATCCACAATCCCGCGTGGATGCAGTGTGTCCTTTGGGACGTTGACGGTTAGGAATCGGTCCATTGCGTCCCGCATCTCGCCTCGCTACATTCAAAGCTCGCCATAGTTCCGCTTCAGATGACCGATACCCGCACCACCAACATCTCCACCCATCCCGCCCGGATGAAGCTGGAGCCGTACTCCGCCGAAATCCGGCTGGGGACCCTCAGCGTGGGCGTGGACAACATCCATTATGACGTCTTCTTAAGCCCGCGTTTCTATGAGCTTAGCAAAAAATACCTGCAAGACCTCGTCCGCCAGGTCGTAAACGTCAGCCTGTTTTACGGCAAAGACCGCAAGCAGGGCGGCACGCCCGAACACGCCGCCTTCCGCAAGATGCTCACTGAAATCCTGCAGCAGTCTCTCACCAACGCCAAGTTTCAGCAGTCGATCGAATCCGACATTCTCAACCAGCTCGCCTTGCTGAAGCACCTGACCCAGGAAACCGCCAACCAGTTCGCCAGCCTGGTCGTCGAATGCAAGGACTGGATTCGCGGCCGCGGCCAGCACTTCGAACACAGCGAACAAGCGCACGTCATGCGCGCCAAGATCGCCGAAATTCAAGCCGACAAGAAAAACACCTTCCGCCAGGTCGGTGACACTCTCTGCCGGATATGGCGCGAAGTGGAAGAGGGAACTCTCGCCAAGACCCGCCGCGCCCTGTTCGGCGAAGACTTTCGCGACACCTACGAACTCCTGCAAAACCGTTTCCTGTTCGTCGAAAACGGTAACGATGAATATCTCTTCCTCGAACACTACGTCCTGCTCGGCAACTTCGTCAACGACCCGGACCGCTTCGACATCTTCGACGCCATGCTTCTCGACTTCGTTCGCGAATTCGTGCTGATGGGCACCGACTCCGACGATTTAGGCAAAGCCCGCAAGCAGCACGAGCGCCTGATGGAACAGGCCCGCGTTCAGCGCGCCAACATGGCTCGCCTGGAAGAAGAAATCGAAGAAGCTTCCGGACGCGGTGCGGAAGCCGATAGCCTGTTTCCCGCGTTTTTCAAGCGCAAACCATCCGCGCCCGCGCTCGGTCCCACCGAACTCGCCGATCTTCGCCGCAAATATTCCGTCATTGAAAAAAGCCTCGAAGAGCTCAGCCCTCAAATCGAAGCCGCCAAGCGCCGCATGGATTTCCTGAACGAAGAAAATCAGGGCCGCCTCGGCGATTACCTGAACCAGCCGTCCAACGCCCGCCGCCTGTTCGACGCGCAAGCTCCAATCGCCGACGACGAAGCCGGACCTCAGGTGCGCGCCCAGCTTCTCGAGGAATGGGTCCACCGCCTCGAAGAGCGCGAGCTGCTGCTGCACATCATCGCCAGCTACGAACTTCGCCGCATTCACGCCGACTACTGCCCGCCGATTCACTTGCAGGCGCTGAAAAAAGCACTCGTCAATCGCGACGAAGCCAGGCGCATCGAGCAAATCCTCGAAAAATTTCCCGCGCGCAAAACCTCCATGAAACGCCTTGAGGATTCAGCCCGCGCCATGCGCCGCCGCACACGCGAAGAGCAACTCGCCATCGGCCTGCAATTCGTCGAAGACCTGATGCGCCTCCGCCGCGACCGCCGCAACTACCAACAAGTGGCCGCGTGGATGGAGCGCATCAATCTCGTTCGCTCCGAGCACGCTCGCCAGCTTTCTCGCGTCAACAAAAGCCTCTACGAATTGCTACTTCCGGAAGAAAGCCGCCCCAAGGAAGACGCGGTCATCAACCACACCGTCATCAAAGCCGACGTCCGCGGCTCGACCGGAATCACCAAAGACTTGCTTGCCAAGGGGCTCAATCCCGCTTCGCATTTCAGCATGAACCTGCACGAACCGGTGAAGCGCATGCTCGAGCGCTACGGCGCCGCCACCGTTTTCATCGAAGGCGACGCCATCATTCTGGCCATCGACGAAACCGAATCCACCCGCGCCACGATGCGCGGCGTCGCGCGCGCCTGCGTTCTCGCTCGCGAAATTCTCGCCGTCACCCAGGCCTACAACGGCCGCGCCAAGACCACCGATCTTCCGCCGCTCGAAATCGGCGTGGGCGTCGCCTTTCAGGACTCCGCGCCCTCTCTCTGGATGGACGGCGAATCGAAAATCATGATTTCCAAGGCCCTCAACCTTTCCGACCGCCTTTCGAGCTGCACCAAAATCTCCAAGCGCATCTTCAAAGACAATCCCTCGCCCTTTAACGTTTTCCTGCTGCAAACTCTGATGGAAGACGCCGCCGAAGAAGAGGGCGAAGAACTCCTCGTCCGATTCAATCAAAATGGAATCGAATTGAACGAAGAAGGCTTTCAGAAACTCAGCGCCGAAATTTCTCTCGCCGCCTTTGCCGGCACATTTCCCATGCCCTGGGGCAAAGACCGCGTCGAGCTCTTCGTCGGCGAAATTCCTCTCGGCGAATCGATCGAACCCATCGTCGTCCGCAAAGGTTTCGTCCGCCAGTTGCTCGCCGGCGCCAAAATCGGCGCCCAAGGCAACCGCCCCTACTACGAAGTCTGCACCGACGCGAAACTCATCGAAATCGCGCGGAAGCAATTCCTGGCCGGCGCCACAAAATCCTAGAAGTCGCGCCTTCGCAGGTTAGCGACTCCTCACTGGCCAATCGCCCGCAAAGCCGTCGTCCTTTCTGTAGCGTCCGCGCGAATCAATCCTGCAATCCGGATCGTTCATCCCCGCGCCGTCCGAACGTGATCCCCTCCATGTGCGCCTCCCGTTTCGCCGTATAATTGCTGCAGCGCTCGCTCCTTCAAGCCCAACGGAGGCGAAAAGGGTCCGGTGACCCTCGCGGCCTTCAAAGCCGTTGATCCTGTCCTTCGCGGCCAGGGTGGTGGGTTCGACTCCCACACGCCTCCGCCACGCATTTTAGATTGTGCGACTTCGCTCTCCGTTTCGGTAATGTGACGGAATCCGGCAACGATTGCCGGCTTCCAACGCATTCCGATGCCTTCCGCGACGTGCTCGCGTCGTCTTCCTTCGGTTGACAGAAAGCACAGAAGCTTAACGTCGGCAGGCGAGGCTAACGAAGGGCAGAATATTGCTCAATTATTGACAATAACAGGTTATAAAGTCTCACCGGGCGGAGACCCTCATGCGCATATTGGCGGCCCTCATACTGATCGCAGTGCTAAACCGAACTGCCCTGATCCACGGCAGATCGCTTCAAGACGATTCGGAGCGGTGCAAGAGCGGCGATGTCACGAGTAGAGTCGAGGCGTGTTCGCGGCTAATCCAGTCTGGTCAAGAGACAGGAAGCAATCTCGCACAAGTGCTCGAAAGCCGCGGCTCCGCGTATCTTGCAACGGGTAGATATGACCTTGCCATTCAGGATTTGGAGGAGGCCGTCCGACTGAACCCAGACGATCCCGTAGCCCGCTACACTCGTGGCGTCGCGTATGAGAGCGAGGATAACTACGACCGCGCTCTTCAAGACTTGAATCAGGCGATTCTACTGAATCCGAACAACGCAGAAGCAATTTTCGCACGGGGAAGAGCCTTCACGGCTACGCGCAATTACGACCGCGCCGTTCAGGACTTCGACAGAGTTCTTCAGATTGATCCCGGGTCTTCGAAAGCGTTCGCGGCTCGTGGGGATGCGCTCGCGCACAAAGCCGACTATAAGGCCGCAATTGAGGACTTCGACCGAGCGCTTCGATTGAATGTCGATGATGCAAGTACCCACGTCCTAAGAGGCCTGGCGTATACACAAAGCAAGAAGTACGAGCAGGCGATAGCGGATTTCGACATCGCTCACGGTCTGAAACCCGATTCCGCCGCTGTATTTTATGATCGGGGGTGGGCGTACGCTCGACAGGGGAACTACGTTCGCGCAATTGAGGATTTTAATGAATCACTAAGACTAAATCCCAAAGACGCGGATGCGTTTTATAGCCGCGGGTTAGCGTACTCGCGCGTCGGCAAATCTACCCTCGCGATTCAGGACTACAACCGCGCTGTCGAAATCGACCCGAGTTATGCTGCGGCTTTCAATGATCGAGGCGTCGAATTCTCGCGCGTCCGGGATTATGAGCGTGCAATTCAGAGTTACGATGAAGCGCTCCGACTCAACGGGCGCCTCAGCATTGCTTTTTTCAATCGAAGCCTCGCGCACGCGCACGACGGCGACTACTTCAGGGCTATCGAGGACCGGTTCCGTTTTTATTGGTTGAATATCGGTGTTTTAGGAATTTCAATTCGTCTGGTTTTGCTAGGGCTGTTTATCGCGGTCGCAGTCTGGTTCGGAAAATTTCGACGGTCGTTTGACAGGAATCACGCCAACTCGTCCGAAGCAATCCCAGCTAGTACGTTTGTGAAGTAATACGGGCGGATTGCGCATCCTTCTGAGATGCCGCTTTTTGTACTTCGCGGTGCCGTCGATAAAAACGAAGGCGGTGTCAGCCAGCACGAATGGATCTGATCCATAAGTGGCATTACCTCCAGGAATGGGTGAGTTGCTCAGCCCCTTCCACCTGCTTAATTACTTCGAACTTCGCGGCGCACTCGCCAAATCGGAATTGGTGGTGCAGTAGAAGAAACGGGACGGCTGCCTAGCTGAAAGGCAGACATTAATTACCAGGCCAACAGTTTCAAGGATTCCGGAAGCTCAGCTCCGTAGACTTGGTGCCGTTCCAATGCAATGAGCTGTCGTTTCTTGGCCCATTCAAACATTAAGAGTGCAATGCGCCGCTTCGTTGAAGCTATCCCGCCGTCCATCTGGTCCCCGGTGCCGGTTTGAATCGCTCCCAAGTTTTTCAGTACGCTGTATGCGATTCGTCCGTCAGTCTCGTTTCTGAGCGCAACTCGAATCGAATTCATTGCGTCATCTCCAAGCCCAACGATCGTTGCCCTTAGTTTCTGAAGATAAGTCTGCATCTCACGTGCCCGCACTATCTTTGTCACGGTCTGTCTCGCTCGATCCTCTTGTTCAGCGATTTGTCTAAAACTCATTCCGTGCACGTGCATTCGCTGGATGCGGAGTTGTTGACCGCAGAGCAGTTGCGAACCCTTGGCTCCGAACTTTTTGGTAAACGGTAGGCCGATCTGGCAAGTCGCCTTATTTCATAAGATTTTTGTTTCGCCTCCCACACGCCTGCGCCAACTGCATGAGCGAACGCGCGCCGCAAATCCTCTCACTGCGCTCCGCCGGCAAAAAAGTCCGGATCCTTCACCGTAATCTTGTACTTCTCCTTTTCCTTTTGCAGCCGCGCATCATCGTCTGACTTCGCCGGCCCCTGACTAAAATACGCGTTCCACAATATGTGCTGCTGATCGTTGATCCAATTGGCCCACACTTCCGGAGGAATGTTAGGATCACCGGCATAATTCTGGTGGACTTGCAGGTCCACCTGCTTCGCATGCGCCAGTTTGTCTTTCCAGGGTTGCTGTTTATCCAGCTTCAGCTTCATCGCTTCGTCGGCGACCGCGTTCTGCAGGTACACGCGCTCAAGTAATGCGCTCAATCCGCCCTTGTAGCTGTTGCGAGTCGGCGGCGGAACTTTTTGGATCATGTTCCATCCCTGCTGCGCGGTGATTTCCTTGCCGTCGATCACCGCAACCACGCGATTCGGATCGTCGCGCGCCACGTCCGCCGGCCCCTTCGGATGCAATCCGTTCTTCGCCGCATATCCCGCCGGCGGACCCGAGCACGAATCGCTGATCCACTTGCCGGTGTACGTGGCCGTCACCGTGCCGATCGCCGGTACGTGGCTGATCACCTCCACCGTGCCCTGAAAATGTTCATCGTCGATGCGCGTAAATTTGTTGTGCTGCACATATCCAGCGCTACCGTCGGCGTTGGTGCAGGTCACCTGCATCGTGAACTGCTGCGGCGTGGAAGAAATCTGCTTGGAACACTTCGTGCCGGTTGCTTCCACCTTCGATTCGATCTGTTGCTTCAGCGGGCACCACTTGAATTTCGCGTCCGATCCTTTCTTCCGCTGCGCAATGGCTTTCTCTTCGTTCGCTTTGTAATCGGCCATTGCCTTGGCCCGCTGCTCGGCGGTGTAATTCTTCGTGATCTGTTCCATTGAGGCTTCGCTGGCCGCGTAGCTCACGTCCGTATTGGAAGCGTGCCGATCCACCTCCCACAGTCCCTTTTTCAGATCGAGCGGCACGATCTTCGGCTCGTCCGCAGTTTTTTGCGCTGCGGCGCGAGAGCGCAGTCCGGTCCCGCCGGGTAGAAACGCAAACACTCCGAGCGAACTGGCCAGCGCGAGAATCCGGCCTATGTTGCGAGAAATCATGTTGAAAGTCCTCCCACGTGGTCAAACAAGGAGAATCGGCTCCGTGGAAATGCAGATCGATCAGGTGACTCCAATCGGGGCCGGAGTGCAACAGCGGACGGTGAAACGGAACCAACGAATTTTATAATGCTGTTGGCGTTGTGCAAACTTCGGAATCGTCCGCGTTCATCTTACCGTCAATCTGGTAAGCGATCGTATGTCGCGCGTTGCTACCCTGATTTGTCCCGAGATGTCCTGCATCGCCCGTTTCTTCCACCGTCGATTTACACGAATATCGCGTCGGTAACAGCGTAGCTTTCACATTCAAGTGCTATCCGTATCGAGCAGTGTGCGTCGCCACAGAAATATCAGAATGGCAGTCCTAGTACCGTTGCATTTCGCACTCAGCAATTCTAAATTTCTTTCCTCGGCATACCTCGGGAGGCTGTTGAATGCTTTCTATGCAAAGGGCTCTCTTGTGCGCATTTGTCGTCATCCTGTCCGGAGTCGCCAGCACTGCCAACGCGCAATCCGTAACCGCCGCACAAACGCCCGCGCGCATCCTCCAGCCGATCGACGAATCGAAACGGATCCGCCTGCGCGGCAATGTGCATCCCGGCGCTCAAGCCGCGAACGACCACGGCCTCGTCGATCCGCAGATGCCCTTGAACCGCATCGTCCTCGTGCTGCAGCGCAGCCCGGAGCAGGAATCCGCCCTCGAACAATTCATGGCCGAACAGTACGACCCGAAATCTCCCAACTTCCATCGCTGGCTTTCCCCCGAAGAGTTCGGCGCGCAGTATGGTCCGTCGGACGCGGACATCACCGCCGTCACCGGCTGGTTGCAGAATCATGGCTTCACCATCGATCGCGTCAGCAAAGGCCGCGTGACCATCGAATTTTCGGGCACCGCCGCGCAAGTGGCCGAAGCCTTTCACACCGAAATCCACCATTACGTCGTTAACGGTGTCGAGCACATCGCCAACAGCAGCGACCCCGAAATTCCCGAAGCTCTCGCTCCGGTCGTCGAGGGTATTGCCTCGCTCCACAATTTTTTCCCGCGCCACCAATCCGTCAAAGGTCAAATCGTCAAGCGCGATCCCCGCACCGGACGCGTGACGCCCGTCAACGCGCAGCCCGCCTCCGCGCTTCCGCAATTCACCTACACGGACGACAGCGGCCACACCCGCGAAGACATCACGCCATACGACTTTGCCGCCATCTACAACGTCCTGCCCGTGTGGAACGCCGGAATCAAAGGCAACAACCAAACCATCGCCATCTCCGGCGCGGGTGATATCGAATTGAGCGACGTCGCCACGTTTCAATCTTCCTTCGGCTTGCCGAACAATCCGCCCACCATCATTCACAACGGCGCCGATCCCGGCATCAACGATGGAGCCCGCGGCGAAAACACTCTGGACGTCGAATGGTCCGGCGCCGTCGCGCCCGCGGCAAAAATCGCGCTCGTCGTCAGCGGCAGCACCGAAACCACCTTCGGCGGACAGCTTTCCAATTCCTACATCGTGGACAACAAGATCGCCA
This sequence comes from uncultured Acidobacteriota bacterium, assembly GCA_963785585.1. Lineage (GTDB taxonomy): Bacteria > Acidobacteriota > Terriglobia > Acidiferrales > UBA7541 > Palsa-295. Next base: position 1,910,116 of record CAWAVW010000004.1, on the reverse strand, counting down.
CGATCATGAGCGCCAGCTACGGCACCTGCGAACTCTACCTCGGCACATCCGGCAACGCCGCCTACAACGCCATCTGGCAGCAGGGCGCCGCCGAAGGCATCAGCATCTTCGAATCGGCCGGCGATCAGGGCTCCGCCGGATGCTCCAGCCAGGACACTCCCGCTCCCACCGCCGACACAAAAGGCCTGGCGATCAACGGCATGGCTTCCAGTCCCTACGTCACCGCCGTCGGCGGCACCGATTTCCTGTGGCAGACGGCCGCGACCAGCACGTACTGGAATGCCGCCAACTCCGCCACCGGCGCCACCGCCAAAGGCTACATCCCCGAAATTCCCTGGAACTCCACCTGCACCAGCTCTTACATCGTTCTGCTCTCCGGCGACGCCGATGGCGAAGCGTTCTGCAACGCGGCAATCGGAGGAGCGTACGAAGGCTTCATCGTCATCGGTGCCGGCAGCGGCGGCGTCAGTGATTGCACGGCACCCACCGGCACCACCACCAGCACCTGCGCCGGCGGCTACGCCAAACCGACATGGCAAGCCGGCATGGGAGTTCCTCCGGACGGCAAGCGCGATGTCCCCGACCTTTCACTTTTCGCCTCCGCCGGATATCCGGACGGCATCGTTGGCAGCGCCTACCTGGTCTGTGAAACGGTCGGCACCTCTACCTGCAATTACTCCACGGCCGACGGAGTCGAGTACCAGGAGATCGGCGGCACGTCCGCCTCTTCTCCTGCAATGGCTGGAATCATGGCGCTCGTCCAGCAAAAAACCGGCGAAGCGCAGGGGCTGATCAATCCTGTCCTCTACAATTTTGCCGCCGCCGAAAATCTTGCGTCGTGCAACGCAAATACCGCCGCCGGCAACGCCTGCATTTTTTACGACACGACCAGCGGAACCGTGGCGCAAGTCTGCTTCACCGGCGATCCCAACTGCGTCACCAACACCGCGGGAGACGAACTCGGCGTCCTCAGCGGCTACAGCGCCGCGAAGGGCTATGACCTCGCCACCGGACTCGGCTCGGTCAACGTCGCGAATCTCGTCAACGCGGCTTGGCCCACCAGCGGCGGCACGTTGTCCGTTTCCGTCACACCGTCGAGCATCGCCTTCGGCAACCAAGCCGTTGGCGTGAAGAGCGCCGCGAACCCGATCACCGTGAAGAATACCGGCACGGCCTCTCTTTCGATTTCCAGCATCGCCATGACCGGCGCGAATACCGTCAGCTTCACGCAAACCAACAACTGCCCATCGAGCCTCGCCGCTTCGGCAGCCTGCACGGTGAACGTCACCTTCGATCCAACGAGCGCCGTCGCGAAATCCGCCTCCGTGACCATCATCGACGCCGTGGGCACGCAAGTCGTCACCCTCACGGGTTCCGGCGTTTCCACGTCTCCCATCGTCGTCAACCCCACCTCGATCGCTTTCGGCGATCAAACCGTTGGCGCAAAAAGTGCCGCTAAACCAATCACCGTTAAAAACAACACAACTTCCGCGGTCGCGATCTCCAGCATCGCCATGACCGGCGCGAACACCGTCAGCTTCACCCAAACGAACAACTGCCCGTCGAGCCTCGGCGTCTCCGCCGCCTGCACCGTCGAAGTCACCTTCGACCCGACCAGCGCCGTCGCAAAATCCGCGTCCGTCACCGTCACCTTCAGCGGTGGCACGCAAGTCACCACGCTGACCGGCACGGGCGTGCCTGCCGCGATATCGCTCATCCCCGCCAGCCTCGCCTTCGGCAATCAAACCGTCGGCGTAAAGAGCGCCGCGAAAGCGATCACCGTCAAAAACGTTTCATCCTCGACGGTGGCTCTTTCGAGCGTGGCGATGACCGGAGCAAACACCGTCAGCTTCACCCAAACGAACAACTGTCCGTCAAGCCTTGCCGCTTCTGCCACCTGCACGGTCGAAGTCACCTTCGACCCAACCAGCGCCGTCGCAAAATCCGCGGACGTCACCGTCACCTATGCCGGCATCGCAATCAGCGCTCCGGTCACAGGAACCGGCGTCAATTAGCTCGCGACGTGGTCTCGAATCGTCCGCGAGTTCGAGCGGCCGTTCGTAAAAATGACAGTCGCGTCTGCTTCCGGCGCGGTAGAGCTTCTGAAACTGAAAGCTGCGAACCCTGCTCTCTGGAATCTCAGCGCTCGCCGCCGCATACCGACAAACGACGACGCGCACCTGTACGCGTTTCTCCGCACGTCTGCCGATGACAAGCAGCGAATCCTGGCGTTGTTCAATTTCGGTGGGGAAGCGGCTGACGCATCGATCGACCTGAACGCCATCGACTACAAACAGCTTCGCCCGCTCGCTCCGTCGTCACCCGAGTTGCAGGAAACGAAAATCGAGCAGGGAAGGCTGCATACCGCGATTGGAAAATACGGATGGCGCCTGTTTCTGGTTGCGGTCGAATGAAAAAAGGCGGGAATTGAATCGGCACAACGCCGATGCGAACTACGGCAGCGCCAGCGTAGCGCCGTAAATATCAGCGTTGCCGCGGCCCACGGCGACGAGCACTTTTCCATCGAGCGTCAGTGAGTTGAAAATGCAACTGCTCACTCCCGAATCGATCAGCTTTTGAAAGTTCACCACTGTTTCGACGGCACGATTCGCGATCTGGATGCGCACTACCGGCTGCCCCGGCTCCATCATTTCCTGGTAGTAAAGATACGCGCTGTCCGCCGACCACGCCGTATTCCCAAACGATTTCCCCTCGGCGATCGTCTTCCATTTTCCAGCCGCCACATCGTACAGCCGTACTTCCTTCCGATCGTCCGTCACCGCCGCGATAGTCCGCCCGTCCGGGGACCATCTCGGCATCTCCAGGCCATTCGATCCTTCAATCTCGCGGAATCCGCGATCCTTCCAACCGACGATTCCCAGCACGGATGCGGGCGCTTTGCCCGCCGCGCCGGCCAGCTCCCGGTCCACTACCAGTTGCGAACCATCCGCGGACCAATCCGGATCGCCCAGATTGTCGATCCCGGGCGCCAGTTGTTGCGGCTTGCCGCCCTCGAACGAGATCGTGTAGGCATTCGGCAAACTGCCGCGCGCGTGACCGGTAAACGCAATTGTCTTTCCGTCCGGCGACCATCGCGGAAACGCAGCCGTCCCCCCTGGAAACGGCAGCGCTCGCAGTTCGCTTCCGTCCAGACGGCTTCGCCACATTTCGCCGCGGTCCAGCCGGAAGTACGCGGCCCATTGCCCGTCTCGCGAAACGCTGGTCATGATCGGGTGCATCGCCGGCAGTACCGCCGAAAATTGGCCGGTCGCGGCGTCGTACACCTGCAACTCGCCCTGCGACTTGAGCGCGTAAAAATAGATCGTCCCGCCGTCTCGCCCCACCGTCGGGCTCCACGTTCCGGATGCCTCCGCCGCCAGCTGAAACGGTCCCCGCGGACTTCGCCGCAGCCAATCGCCCTTCTCGCGCACCGCCATCAACCTCGACAGCGGTTCGCTCGAATCCACGTAGATGTAATAGCGGCCGTCCGGAGTCCAGGAACCGCAGCAAAACGTCGCGCTGCTCATCGAGCTCAGATTCACCATCCGAAATCCGCCACCATCGGTCTGGATTTCCCAGATCTTGCTGTTGTTTTTCTCCGGATCTTCGATCATGAATCGCAGCCGCGTCCCATCGGGCGACCACGCTGGATTGTCAACGTTGCCCGTAAACGTCCCCAGCTTTCGTTTCGACGACCCATCGGCATTTCCCACCCACAATTCTTTCCCGATGTGATACGCCACCAGCTTTCCGTCCGGAGACCATACCGCGCTTCCCGAGATCATGTCGTCCAGCTTCACGGGCGCTCCGCCCGTCACCGGCCACGACCAAAGCTGCGAAGGCTCGCCGCGTCGTTCGAAACTCGTAATCAAATATTTCGAGCCATCCTGCGACACGTCCCAGATCAGCGTGTTACGGAAGGGCACCTGCATTTTTTCTGCTTCGCCGCCTTTCACAGACGCCTGCATCGAGTCCCAGTGATCCCCGGCCCGCTCGACGTAAAATATTCGCGCCCCGTCGGTCGCCGGGCGCACCAGATAGTCTTGCTTCGACATCGTGGTTACCGGAAACATTTTCAATATCTTGGGATCGGGTAGCGGTGTGACCCACCAAAAACCAAAAGCCACCACCGCCGCCATCGCCGCAACCCCCACGCGCAGCCACGTCCGCGGGCGGGAAAAGACGCCCTGTTTCGGGTCTTTCGTTTGCACGGTTTCCGGGGATGCCACTGCAACGGAGGCCAACTCGGGACGCAAGTCCTCGGTTGAAACCTCCACTCGGCTCTCGCCGCTTCCGGCGCTCGGTTGTGCGAATTCGACAGGAGGGATCAGCCGGTAACCGCGTCGGGGAATTGTCTCGATATAACGGGGACTCTCGGCGTCGTCCGATAGGGCGCCGCGCAGCTTCTTTACCGCGGTATTCAAGCCCGTCTCAAAATCCACAAACGTATCTTCGGGCCACAGATGTTTCTTCAGTTCGTCGCGGCTCACCATTTGCCCCTGCCGCTCGGCAAGCAGCGCCAACACCCGCAAAGGCTTTTCCTGCAGGCGAATCCGCGACCCGTTTTTACGCAGCTCTCCCGCGTTCAAATCCACTGTGAACGCACCGAATTTGAGCACCGGAGGGCTGGCGACCGGGCGCATAGGAATTCCTTTGGGTCAAATCGGGGGACTGGGCGGATTCTAGCATGGCTCCAGTACGCCGCAAGGAAAGTTTCTTTCTCGCCATAAGCCCTCGGAAATCATTCGGATATCGGTACAGAAGCTGTACAGAAACGAATCCCGGCCCGTACATTGACCCCGCAACCCTCCTGCTCCACACTCCCGCGCATTCGAAGGAGCAAACGCATGATTCGCCTAGCCGCCGCAATCGCCGAAACCGTCGCCCGCCGCCGCACCCTGTTGTCGGCATCCGTACTGTTTCTCGCTCTGTCGCCCGTTATGGGCGTCGCTCGCGCACAAACGCCGGTGAGCATCCCCACCGCAACGGTTCCGCTGGCCTTCACCACCAATAACACCGGCTCCAATCTCACCTATGTGTTGAACGTAGACTCTTCCGTGAGTGTTCTCAGGACGACCGGATTCGTTTCCGGCGCGGGCTGCCCGGCTTTTGTCAGTGGCACGGTGAACACCGCGGCTATTTACTTCGATCCTTCCACCAAGCGCCTTTACATAGCCGCGTCTGTGGACAGCGCCACCGGCGCCGGCGGCGGAACGATCGTCACCTACGAAACAGTCAACGGCAACGGCACGTGCGCTTCGGGCCCGTCGATCGCGATTTCGCCGTTCTCCACCTTTAACCTGGAGTTGAACGTCGATTCCTCGCTCGGCATCGCCTACGTCGTCGCTGGAACAGAAGGCGCATCCCCGGACTCGCTCTACGTAATGACCATCGCTTCATTCGCCGCCTATGCGCTGCCGAACGCCACCATCCCGCAGGTCAATCTCGATTATTCCGCCACCTATGGGCCTATCGTAGTGGACTCCTATTCGCATCGCGTTTACGTCAACGATTTCGGAGTCGCGGTGAACTATCCCGCCGGACTGAATCCTTCTCCGGGCTTCTTTGTGTACGACCCCGACCACAGCGCCACGGTCGCGAATAATGTCGAGCACGTCCTTGGTTACGTGAACTCCTCGAATGCGGACGTCCCGTTTAACGCCCAGACGCTGCTTGTGGATGGAACCGGAAAGCTGATCCTCGTGAATCAAAACACAACTGGACTGAACGGCAACACTCTTGGCTTTCTCACGACGCCTTTCACCATCCTCGACACCACGAAATTCAATTTCTTCACCAACGCCGTTGTTCAAGGCGGCGGATTTTCCACTACCGTCTATCTTCAGCCCGGCTCTGGACTGAACCTCGTCAATGGTCCCAACGGCGCAACGCTGATCAATTCTTATGTTTACGGTTCGGCGGACATCGACACAGCGCACGGTCTTATCTACGTCTTCGCCTACAGCGCGGTAAATAACGGTTATAACTTTGCGCTCGTTCAATCCTCCGGCGCGCTGCTCACCTATAACCTCGCCACAAAACAGGAAGCCGCCATCGCCCAGAATCAGGGATTTGCCGCTCTGCCCGAATCGACCAACGTCGCCCCGTGGGATCGCCTGGCGTTCAATGCCCCCGCCAACGACCTGGTCCTTGCCGCTTCGAATGGCGCGCTCGGCGTGACCTCGCCGCTTTCCAATTGCGGACTCCTCAGCGTCACGCAGGTCCTCGGTGGCGGCGCTACCTACCTTCGACTGGGATCAGCCGGCATCAATACCGCCAGCGGATATGTGTACGACACCGAAACGATCTATCCCAACACCACGCTCTACTACGTCGCGCCGAATACCTCCTGCAACGTGGCCTCCCTCACGATTTCTCCATCCACGCTTGCAGACGGCGTCGCCGGCGTCAGCTACGGCCCCGTCACGATATTTGCCGATTCCGACGGCCAATCCTTCGCCGGAACAACGTTCTCCGCCGCCGGACTTCCGCCGGGCCTCACTCTCTCTCAGGGCGGAATTTTGTCCGGCGCGCCAACGGTCACTGGCCCGTTCGAAGTCACCATCACCGCGACGGCTCCGGGCGGCGCCATCGGCAGTGCCACCATCCCGCTCCAAATTGATTGCCCGACCATCACCATCACATCCTCTCCGCTTCCCGGCGGCGTGGTCGGCGTGCCTTACGGCGTTGTGTTCACACAAACCGGGGGCGTCGGAACCGTTACGTTCCAGGCGTTCGGTCCATTCGCCCCTGGAGTCCCGTTCAACGGAACGGGACTTTTCGGAACTCCCACGGTCGTCGGCAGCTATCCAATCGGAGTGCAAGCCACCGACTCGAACGGCTGCAAATCCATAAACTCCATCTCTACGCTCAACGTCGCGACGCCGCAGTTCCGGATGTCGCCGGCCTTAAACGGACAGTGCGGCAAAGGAGTCACGGGATTTCCCATCGGAATTCCGCCCGTCGTCTCGATTAACGGCATCAACTACTTCCAGGTTCAACTGAACCTGTGGAACAGCGGCAACGTAGCGGCCACTGTTGCCAACCTCACCTCCGCGAATCTAGGCGTGCATCCGCCCGTCAACGCATCCGCGCCGGGTGCCGCCGCCTTACCCATACTATTCAACAATCCAGGCACCACATTTCCGGTCGGCGGATGTATCGCGATTTCTCTTTACTATCCGCTTTCGGATTGGACAACTCTCGAAGGCGTCGTCAACCCGCTGCGGCTGCAAGGCACATTTGTCACCGACAGCAATCCCGCCGTGTCGGGGAATTGGTCGCTCACAGACGCGCGCGTAATCCTCGGCAATTCCGTTACGTCGGGCGGAGGTCCGGGTACCTCGGAGTAGTACAGCGGCACAAAATCGTTTTTTTGTGGTTTCGGACATTTGCAGAATCACTGGGAGGAAATCATGAAAGCTAAAATCATTCGCAACTCTTGGGCGCTCGCCGCACTGTCGATCGCCTTTCTTTTCGGCACCGGCGCGCACGCAGACTCTCTCGGCGTCGCCGCCACATCGTCCACGCTCACAGGCGCCGCCGGCAGCACTGTGACCTTCGATGCCGTCCTTTCAAACGCCGGTCCCGCGCCCATCTATATCAACGGCGACGGCTCCACGCTCGACTCCTTCCTCACTCTCGACGATTCACCGCTTTTCAGCCTCGTAGGCGATCCGATCAACTCCGGTTCGAACACCGGTACCGTCGCAGTTTTCAATTTGCTGATCGCGCCGGGAACGCTTCCGGGGACTTACTCCGGGGAACTCTTCACCATTTATGGCGGCGCGGACGGCGGCGCCGGCTACGCCTACGACGATCTCGCTGACATTTATTTCACGGTGAAAGTTACCGGCGCCACGACGCCGCCCAAGAACACGCCCGAACCCGGCACGCTGCTTCTGGTCGCTTCCGGCATTGCATCGTTGGCTCTTCTGCGCCGGCGTGCCAAAACGTTCTAGCTCCGCGCAAATCGCATTCGAACCGGCTCCGAGCTCGATCTCGCTCGAACTCTCAGAGCCGGCCGCAGCCTCCCGCCGTCGCGCGTGATACTATCTCCCGCGCATTCCCGGAGAACTGCGATGCCATCGGTTTTTGTTGCCGCCTCGAAGCGAACACTCTTCATCACCGTAGCAATGCTTGCCGCAGCGGCACAAATTGCACCGGCACAATCCGCACCGGCTCAATCGCCTTCCATTCCGGCAGCGGTGGCCGTCTCGTCGCCGGCTCCCGCTGAGAAGGTCATTATCGATACCGACATCGGCGACGATGTTGACGACGCCTTCGCCGTCGCGCTCGCGCTGCGCAGCCCCGAATTGCAAATTCTCGGCATCACCACCGCTTACGGCGACACCGAAACGCGCGCGAAACTTCTCGACCGCATCCTTGGCGAGGCCGGACGCCAGGACATTCCCGTCGCCGTCGGCATCGCCACTCACCCCGCCAGCACTTTCACCCAGCGCTCCTACGCGGAGGGCGGCCACTTCGCCCGCGCCTCGCACCCCGCCGCGCTCGACTTCCTTGCCGAACAGATCCGCCGTTACCCCGGCCAAATCACGTTGATCACCATCGGCCCGCTCACCAACGTCGGCGCGTTCATCGACAAAGATCCGGAAACCTTCCGCAAACTCAAGCGCGTCGTTTCCATGGGCGGCTCGATCTACCGCGGCTACGGTGACTATTCCTACTTGCCCGCGCGCGGACCGCAGCCCGAGTGGAATATCTTTGCGGACATCTCCGCCGCAAAAAAGTTATTCGCCTCGGGCGTGCCGCTCTACCTGATGCCCGTCGATTCCACGCAAATCCAACTGGACGAAACCAAGCGTGCCTACCTGTTTCGTCAAAGCAATGCGCTTACCGACGCCTTGACGCTGCTGTACTACCAGTGGGGCCAGCAGACCCCCACGCTCTATGACGTGATGACCATCGCCTACGTCCTCGATCCCAAAATTTGCCCCGTCACGCCCATTCGGCTCCGCATCGATGACAAAGGCTCCACGCTCGTCGAACCGGGAGCGCCCAACACGCAGGCCTGCCTCCAGTCCGATTCCGACGCCTTCTTCCGCCTCTACATGTCGCGCGTCGCGAAGCCGAAGTAGCGCTCCTCCACGCCTGTCCGGTCCGCGCGACGTCTGCGTCTTCCGCGGCGGACCACCGCCTTTGACGTGCTTCGACCATCGCGTAACTTGACGCCCATCCGCGCGATGATCGCCGCAAACCGTCGCGACCCACCGCCGAGAGACACCACTGCGCACTCGACCGACATACGTATGTTTCGGAATTTACCGCCTCAGATCAACCGGGGAACGAGCACCTACGCGTGCGTTTCCATCCACTTGCCCAGCAACGCCGCCGCATGTTCGCACAGCACGCGATCCTCCGCGCCAAAAGCAGCAGGGAAGTGGCTATCGATATCGAGCTCTCCCACCACTTGCCCGCGCACAAACACCGGCACCACAATTTCGCTTTTCGTTTCCACCGAACACGCCAGATACCGCGAATCCGCGTTCACATCATCGACCACAACCGTCTTTCCCGTGGAAGCCGCCGCCCCGCAGATCCCCTGGTTCAGCGGTATCCGCGTATGCGGCGTCATCGATCCCTTGAACGGCCCCAGCACCAGCATCGGCTGCGTGCCTCCGGTTTCGATCATGTAAAACCCCACCCAGTTGTACTTCAGCAGGTTTTTGTGCAGCAGCGCCACGATCTCGCTCATCAGTTCCGTGGACGTCGTCGCGCGTACCGCCGCCGCATCGAGCTGCGGCATCAATTCTTTCGGCTTCGGAGCAGTTGTGAACATTTTCAAATTAAAGCACGAACCCGCGCTTCCGGCTAGTGCCGCCACCGTCGCGCGTTCGACCGTTGCAACGCTTCGCCCCGCCGGCCCAAAAGAAAAAGCCAGCAGGACCGAAGTCCCGCTGGCTTTGAACTCGCACTAAACCGATGAATTTGAGTTCTAGAAACCCAACCGCAAGGCAAGCTGCAACACTCGGGCCGAATCGAAAATCGTATTCGTTATCACGCCGTAGGTTGCCGGGCTGTTCGGATTGACGTTCGGATTCGAGAACTCGGTGTGGTTAAAGACGTTGAACGCTTCGGCGCGGAATTCAATATCCACCTTCTCCGTGATATTGGTCTTCTTCGCCAGCGCCAGGTCCAGATTCACGCGGCCCGGACCGTAGAAGAAATTCCTCGGCAAACCGTACTTCGCGAACTGCGCCGGAGCGCTCGCGTAATCACCCTCATTCGTATCGATGGCCGTCGAATCAAAGTACACGTTGCCCGGCTTATGGGGGTTCTCCAGCGGCAGTTTGTTAAATCCGGGCGCAAACAAGGCGTTTACAATGTAGGGATCGCCTGCTCCCGAGGGCCCGGGATTCGTCGGGTCGTATCGATCGGGAAACACGGCGGGGAGGTCAAGCGGAAACCCAGTCCGCCACGTAAAGATCGGATACAAGCTCCAACCCTTGGTCAGCCGCTTCGGCCCATTCTCCCACTTCCGATCGAATGGCAAATCCCATCCGCCGCTCATCGTTATGCGGTGGGTCACGTTGGAGTCCGAAACAGCGCGGAACTGTTGAATGTTGTAGTAGGGAACTTGCGAGTTCCGGTTTTGAAAGCCGGACGACGTATCGATTCCGCGTCCGTACGTGTACGCGAGCGTGAAGTACGTTGTGCCGATCACGTGATTGTCGATCGGCGAACGCGTTAGCGAGGTTTCCAGGCTGTTGTAGTTCGCAAAGCCCACGTTATTGAATTCCGGCGCCGTCGCGAACGGGCACTCCGCCGCATCGCCCGCGCAATAGGCCTGGATGCCCGGATTCGTCTGAGGAATCGCATTGAGCACGCGCGTATCGGTCCCCAGAATGAATGGATTCACATCCTCCAATGCTGTCAGCCCCTTCGAACTGCTGCCCACATAGCTCACTTCGGCAACCAGGCTCGGCGCAAGTTCATGTTGAACGCTCAAGTTGTACTGGTAGGTGTACGGCGTGTGCAAATGCGGATTCACGTAGTACACCGAACCGCCGCTGTTGAGCGGCAGAAAGCCTGCCGCGGCAAAATCCAAATCGTGGCTCGGCGGTGTTGAAGGGAACGGATCGGGAACTCCGTCCACGCCAAACGGATCCTGGAACGAACCGATTGGGCCCATTTGACCCGGTCCAACCTGCGGCAGGAACAATCCCGCAGAGCTGAAGAAGGGAGGTTGACCGTTAAACTGCAGGTTGTCCTCGCCTTTCAGCACGTCGTAAAAAATTCCGCCGCCGCCGCGGATACTCGTTTTTCCATTACCCTTCGGGTCCCACGCAAAGCCAAACCGCGGCCCAAAATTCTTCGTCTGCGGGAAATTCACGCCTCGCGGTGCGCCAGGGTCCCCCGGAAACACCAGGCTGACCGGCGCGTTCGTAAATACAGTCGACTGTTCACCGGGAATCAGCGAGAAAGTACGCCCCTGTGTATCGAGCTTCGGGGTGTTGTATTCGTATCGGAGCCCCATCGTCAAAGTCAGATTGGGCCGTACACGCCATTCGTCTTGAAAGAATCCGTACGTTGCTTTGCTTCGAATATTCGAAGGCGCTTGGGGATATTGGAAATAGCTGTTCACCGCGCCGATGAAGAAGTCCGCCAAACTATTTCCCGTACCCAGGGTCGGATCGGAATAGAAATCGAACTCCCCGTTTACGTAATAGTCGTACACCGTGTTGTTCTGATACGCAGAAAATCCGCCGCCGAACTTCCACGTATTGTGGCCTTTCACCCACGTCACCGTATCCGAATAGCTGTACGTGTTGTTCACCAACTTTGTGGGGCCCTGTTCACTGAACCCCACATAAAGCCCCGTATCAAAATACAGGTTCGGCGGACCTGTCGGATTGTCCGGGAACGTATTGATGTTGAGGTCTGCCGCGGTTGGCAGCGATGTCGCGGGTTGGTCCTGCAGATTGTTGTTACGTTGCGCAGTGAACCGCAGCTCATTCAGAAGGTTATTGTTAAATGTACGAATGTACGCAATATTCGCGAAGTAGTTGTTGATCTTGCTCGTATCCGGGAAACCCGTGACGCTCGCGAATTGAAACGGGTTCAATTGCGGATTCCGGAATCCGCCCAACGTGACGGAAAGCTTATCCTTCGAGGTAATCAGAAAGTCCAACTTTCCGGTCAATTCATTGTTGTTATTCTGAAATCCCGCTGCAGACGTAAGGAATCCAGATGGATCTGTAGGAATGAATCCATGCGAGATATACTCTTGGGCGATCGGGTCGATCTTTGTCGGATCGATAATCGCTTGCGCGGCGAGCGTGGGGTTCGGCTGAAAGTAGGGGTTCGCTTGCAAAAACGCTGCGACGTAGGGATCCGGCCCACCGCCTGTTCCATTCTGAACGAAATTCGAAAAGTCGCCTCCGAGTTCAGCCGGCGTAAATGTCTCAACCTCATTTTGGGTTTCGGTCTGCACCAGCCGCTGCCCTTGATACGCCACGAAGAAAAAGAATCGATCCTTCCCGCTGAAAAGGTGCGGAAAGCTCAACGGCCCGCCGAGCGTCCCGCCGTACTGATTCCGTTTCTCGTTGTTCCGGGGAATCCCGTGCAGCTTATTGAAGTAGTCGTTCGCGTTGAAATCGTCGTTGCGCAAATACTCAAACGCGCTTCCATGAAAATTATTCGTCCCCGATTTCGTCACAATGCTGATCACGCCAGCCGCGTTTCGTCCGTACTCGGCGGTGTAGTCGCTGGTCAAAATCCGGAATTCCGCAATCGTGTCCGGATTTGGATTCAGCACGATGCTGTTGTCGAGCAAATTGTTGTTCAGTCCGCCGTCCAGCAAAAACGTCACCGAGTCCGGCCGTCCGCCGCCCACGCTGTAGTTTCCCGCGCCGCCATAGTCCGGATCGGCCTCGGTCACGCCCGGTTGCAATAGCGCCAGATCCAGCACGTCGCGTCCATTCAGCGGAGTATTCGCGATCTGCGCGCCGCTCACCGTCTGTCCGATCGTCGGGCTGACCGTCTCCACGCCCGCGACGTTTGCTTCCACCGTCACCGTCTGCGTTTGGCTGCCCACCTTGATGGTGATCTCAAATCGCAGCGACTGGTTAATCTCCAGCTTCTGCTCCTGGGTCACCGCCGTCGCGAATCCCTCATGCTCCACGGTCACGTGATAATTTCCGATTGGCAGATCGAGTACCTCGAAATACCCGTCCTTGTCGGTCGTCGCGATGTAATTCACGCGCGTGCCGGTGTTCGTCACCGTCACCTTTGCGCCCGGAACCAACCCACCTTGTTCGTCGGACACCACTCCCACCACGCGTCCGCCCGTATTTTGCGTCCACGCGGGAGCCGCCGCGATCAACGTGATGAAAAACGCCGCCAACACCAGTGCCAGTAGTCGCTTCACACGATCCCCCATAAAGAAAATTGTCCGTAGCACTCTTGCCGAATCAATCGAGCGTGGCAGGGCTGGTCCGTCCACGGTCCGCGCAGGCGAAATTCGCGCTCACTCGCTTGATTCACCCAAACTTCCACCCAAAACCCGGAAAAACTTGCCTTCATCTATAGTTGTCTGGCCGGTAGCAGTCAAGGCGCTTTTGCTTATACCCGTGATAAATTTCTATCCTTCCTTTCGGCCTGATTCCGCGTCGGTTCGTCCCTTATTTTTGCCCGATCGCCGCTTCCAGATCGCTCGCCGCCTTATCGATTCCCGCCGCCGCGTTCTCGATCACCTGCGCGACGCTTGGCACCTGCGCTTCCGCTTCCTTCCATTTCTTCTCGTCCATGTACTCGCGCACCGCCGCCACCGGCTTTGCTCCGTATCCGGTGTAAGCGCCGGGGGCATAAATCTGATTCTTAAACCACGGCCGCTCCGGCAGTCCCTTCTCGCTCAGATACAGCCGCGAAATCATCATCAGGTCTGCGTTCACCGTTGCCAAAGCCTGCGCCGAAATCGCCGGAGACCCGGCCGCCTGGTACTTCGCTAACGCCTTGGAATACCGCTCCGCGCTTTTGTGCAGCGTTTCCACGGCATTTTTCATCGGCGTGAAATTCATGTACGGCGGCACTGTCTCAACCGGAGGCGGCACCGAGGTTTTGTGCGGATCGGCGGTCGCCGCGAATACGCCCTCTTGTATCTCCAGATTGCGCTCCGCGATTTCCTCCTGCTTATCCTTCAGAAGTTTTTCCAGATCCGTTTCGTATTTCGCGATCGCTGCCGCCTGCGGCGCATAGTCCAGCGGAATCAGATCCGCATCCGCCACTCGCATCACCGCCGATCCGGCGGTCTGCGCTAGTGCTCGCCCGTACGAAAAATCCGTATCCGAATAATGCGTGAACCAATAAAAATCGTCGTAGATCGAATGATACTGGTCCCCATCCTCTTCGCCGCCAAATCCCAGGTCCATCGTCGAAATTCCCGCGAAATCCTGAAACGCCGTGAAGTCCGATCCGTCGCCCAACGCTTCCAGTTGCAAATCGCTGCGTTTTCGGGCGTCCGCTCGCTCCTCCGCGTTTTTCGCCTCGGCAATCGCGCTCAGGTGCGCGCGCTGAAAAATGGTCATGTGCGTCTCGGGGTCTTCCACATCTTTCGCCACCCCGCTGATCATCGCCTCTAAATCCTGCGTCCCGCCCGCGCCGAACGGTCCCCGGTCGTACCCGTCCGAATTGATGTACATCACGGCATGCTTCTTCAATTCTTCCACGTGCGTCTCAACCCATTCCGTCGAGCCAAGCAGCCCCGGTTCTTCGCCGTCCCACGCGCAGTAAATAATCGTTCGCTTCGGATTCCAGCCTTGCTTGTGCAATTCACCCAGCACGCGCGCCTCTTCCAGCATCGCCGACTGCCCGGAAATCGGATCGCTCGCGCCGTTCACCCACGCGTCGTGATGGTTCCCGCGAATCACCCACTCGCCCGCGTCCTCCGACCCGTGGATCGTCCCAATCACGTCGTAGATCGGTTTGACGTCCCAGTTCGACGCCACCTTCAAATGCACTTTCGCCGGACCCGGCCCCACGTGATACGTGATCGCCAGATTTCCCCGCCAACTCGGCGGAGCCACGGCTCCCTCGAGCGCGCTCAGCAGCGGCAGCGCGTCGGCCTGCGAAATCGGCAGCACCGGAATTTTCGTAATCGTCGTCGCATCCTTAATCGCAAGCCGCTTTGCATCCGCCGTGGCTCCCACTCCCGGAGTTAACGGATCGCCGGGATAATCCGTATCCATCACGCTGCCGCGCTGCACCCCTTCGCTCGGCCGCCATCCGCCCTTCGGATACGTTTCGCCGTGAAAAAACCCGTCGCCGCGCGGGTCGGAATAAATAATGCATCCGATGGCGCCGTGCTCGCCCGCCACCTTTGGCTTGATACCGCGCCATCCTTCGCCGTACCGCGCAATCACGATCGCGCCCTTCACCGAGATGCCCATTCGGTCGAGCTGCTCGTAGTCCTCGCGGTTGCCGTAGTTCACATAGACGAGCGGCGCCGTCACGTCCCCGTCAATCGAGTAAGCGTTGTACGTCGGCAGTTGCTCCGCCGTCTGGCCCGAAGTGGGATCGATGGCCAGCGCCGGCTCCTGCAGCTTGGCGCGAAATTGCGTCGGTTCCACCAGCTCCACCACGCGTTCCTTTGGAGTAGGGAACAGCACGTTGAAGCTTTCGATGTGCGCGTCCAGACCCCACTGCTTCATCCGCGCCAGAATCCATTCCGCATTGTCTTTGTCATACGGCGAACCCACGTGATGCGGCCGCGCGCTCAGCCTTCGCATGTTCTCGCGAATGTTGTCGGCCATCACTTCGCTGCGAAATTTCTTCTCCTGCGCTTGTTCGGCCGCCGAATCGGTCGCGTTGTAGCCGGACAGCACCGGCGCAGGCGTCGCCGCCGCGCTCTGCCCGTACCCCGGCTGCGGTATTACCAGCGACGTCGCCGTCAACAGCGCGCAGCACACCGATCGAAGTTGCATGGATCAAGCCTCCGGAGAATTTCGAAACGTCCGCTGAATGGCGCCGCACATTTTCATACCTTATCTACAGGAATGCCAGCGCCAACTGGCTCCCTCATTCTCGACCTTCCCCTTTTCTTCGCCCCCGGCGGACTGCTTTTCGCGAAAGGCCGGCTATCCCCAACTTACTCAGCGTTTCAAGCCGACCCTCTCCGGCGCTTGTCAGCGTTTCAAAACGCACAGTACTAAGGTCAGGGTTACCGTCGAGCTATAGCCTTGCGCGCGCCAAATTCTTATCCTCCTCTCGCAGGCAAAAGGGGGATTCTGTACTCGTGTGATCATGACTTCCGGCCCTGTTACAACTCGACCCGACCTCGACCTTTTCGATAAGGACCTGACCACCCAGCGCCAGCCAGGCGCTCGCACCTTGCTTTGTCTCGAGGTTACCGAAGCCACCGTTCTGCTCGATCGGCGACGGACTTCGGACCCCACTGAATCCGTCCAGTATCCCGCCGAAATCGCCGCCGAATGCGTGCGCAATCACTACGGTTCTGTCACCACCGTCATCCCCGGCATGATGATGGCCGAATTTCCCGAACCCGGTTCCGCCGTCCGCACCGCCATGGAGATCCAGCGCCAACTGATCGGTTCGAACGAGTCCGCGCCGCGCAACAACAGTCTCGAACTGCGCGTGGGGGTTTACACTCCGAATCGCGATTCCGGAAAGCAGCTTACGAGCGACGCCGTAACCGCCGTCACCAAAATTTCCAGGCGCGCCGGTCCCGGTCAAATCCTGATCTCCCGCGCGGTGTACGAATCGGTATCGCAGGATTCCGATCTGCAATGCCAGTGGGTCAGCAGTTTTAAGTCGAGCCCTGCGGACCCGCCCGAAGATGTCTTCGAAGTGAACTATTCCGAAGTTCCGGCCTGCGTCCCGCCCCGCTACGAAGTTCTCTCCCGCGTCGGCACCGGCGGAATGGGCATCGTGTATAAAGTCCGCGACCTCGAAGCCCGTGAAATTATCGCCCTGAAAATTTTGAAGCCCGGCGCCTCCGCCGATCAGGCCATGCAGGAAAATCTGCGCCGCGAAGTCTATCTCGCGCGGAAAGTCACCCACAAGAACGTCTGCCGCATTCACGAATTCAATCGCTCGAAGGGCACCGCCTACATCTCGATGGAATTCATCGAAGGCGAAAGCCTGCTCCGCCGCCTGCGTCGCACCGGCTCGCTGCCGCTCGAAGAATCCCTGCGCATCGTCCGGCAGATTTGCGCGGGCCTGCGCGAAGCGCACCTGCAGGGCATCGTTCACCGCGATTTGAAACCGGCGAACATCATGGTCGATCCCAGCGGCAACGTGAAGATCATGGATTTCGGCATCGCCCGCCTCGCGCAGGATAGCGGTCAGATGACCGGCACCGTCGCCGGCACGCCCGCCTACATGGCGCCCGAGCAAGTTCAGTTGAAACCCGTCGGCCCGCGCACCGACATCTACTCGGTCGGCTTGCTGCTCTACGAATTCGTCACCGGCACCCAAGCCTTCTCCGGCGACAATTCCATCGCCATCGCGCTCAAGCAAATTAACGAGTCGCCGCGCCGTCCCCGCGAAATCGTTCCCGATCTTCCTCACCGGATTGAAAACGTTATTTTGAAAGCCCTGGAAAAAGATCCGGCGAAGCGCTTCGAATCGGTGGACGCTTTGCTCGCCGCGCTCGAATCGCCAGCGCCCCACGCCAATTCCGTGTCCATCGCCGCAACGATCGGTCCGGACCTGCGCCGTGCCGCCAATGAAATCTCGCACGTCGTGAACCTCGGCGTTGAAAAAGCCCGCCCCGCCGTACCGGTGATCGCCAAATTCGCTCGGGAAGCGCAAAGCGCCGCCGTCCGGGCCACGGTTGCCGCGGGCGTACACACGCGCAAGACCGCGAAGAAAGTTTCGTCCTTCGATTGGCGCTCGCTCATGCACTCGCGCTCCGGCCAGGCCGTCACCGCATCCTTACTCGCCGGATTTTTGCTCGTCGGCGTCGTTGCTGTGGCTCGCGGTTCCCGCACCGGCTATGCCAGTAATCCCGTGTCCGCGGCGATCGTCACGACTTCCACCCAATCGCCCAATGCCGATCCGTCCGCCCCAATCGCCGGCGCCGCCACCAGCGACACGCCGTCCGACACCGTATCTCCCTTGACCGGCCCGTCCGCCAACGTCGGCACCGAACAAGTGGACCTCAGCAAAGGTTTCGGCGTGCCCACCACCTCCGCGCCCGCACCGGACGCGAACGCCGCCGACAGCTCGGCCGAATCGAAGTCGGCTGCGTCTTCCGAGGCCAATTCCAAAGCAACTTCCGCCGCTGCAAAATCGGAAAAGCCTCTGGCATCCGCAACGGCGAAAAAAACTCATCCGAAATCTTCCGCGACCCCGCGGTTTTCCCTTACCTCCACCGCCGCGCCCGTCCCCAATTTCGACGCAGCCAATTCGCCGAACGCCGCAGACAATTCGGGCTCATCCCCCGCGGCTTCCACTCCCGCCGCCCAGCCCGCAACACCCGCCGCGCCCGTCACCGCGGCTCCCGAGCACACCTCCGATGCAGCCAGCCCCGCGCCGCTCTGGGAACCTTTCCTGGACGTCGCCACGTTCAAAGACCAGTCCCACGCCGACGAACTCATCGACAAACTCAGCAAAGACGGATTCCACGCGTTCTCCGTCCAGAAATCGCACTTCTTCGTGAACTCTTACCACGTGGAAGTCGGCCCCTTCGACACGCAGCACGATATCGGCGCCGCCCAACAGCAACTCGCTGCCCTCGGCTACAAAACCCGCACGGTAAAATAGCCGCGTTCCCATCGCCCTCCGGGCCACCGCCTTACGATAATTTTCGTCAGCGCCATCCGCTCATTCCGTCTATGATGTCCGGCGACAGCAGGGAACGAGCGATCACGCCCCAGGCGCTGGCACAGCACAGACACACACGGAGACGACGGCCGAATGCGACTCAACTCACTTCTGGTAAAGAGCAGTCTGGTAGGCGCGCTCGGCGGACTGCTTTTCGGTTTTGATACCGCCGTCATCTCCGGCACCACGAACTCGCTCACCCATTTCTTTTCGCTCTCTCCCACACAGCTCGCCACCACCGTTTCCATCGCCCTGATCGGCACCGTCATCGGCGCCATGTCCGCCGGAATTCCCGGCCAGCAATTCGGCGGCCGCGACACGCTTCGCATCCTCGCCATTTTCTACGTCGTTTCCGCGCTGGGCTGCGCCTTCGCCTGGAATTGGCCCGCGCTGCTCGTCTTCCGCTTCATCGGTGGACTTGCCATCGGCGGCTCGTCGGTTCTCGGTCCCGTGTACATCGCCGAAATTGCTCCTCCGGCCTGGCGCGGACGCCTCGTCGGCAGTTTCCAGATCAGTATCGTCGTCGGCATTCTGCTCGCCTACTTTTCCAATTTCTGCGTCGCTCGCGCTTCGCTCGGTCCCGCCGAATGGCGCTACATGTTCGGCGTCGCCGCTGCCCCCGCCGTTTTATTTTTCATCCTGCTCTTCGGAATTCCGCGAAGTCCGCGATGGCTTGCCACCCAGGCCCGCATCGAAGAAGCTCGCTCGGTGTTGCGACAAATCGGTTCGCCCGATCCCGACCGCGAAATTCGTGAAATCGAGCAATCGATTCATTCCGAGCGCCTGCAAACCTCCGAGCCGCTCTTCGTTCACAAATACCGTCTCCCCATTTTTCTCGCCATCACCATCGGCATGTTCAACCAGCTCTCCGGCATCAACGCCATCCTCTACTACCTCAACGACATTTTCGCCGCCGCCGGTTTCAGTAAAATGTCCGGCAACGTCCAGGCCGTAGCCATCGGCGCCATGAACCTCGCCGCCACTCTGGTCGGCATGTCGCTCATCGACAAACTCGGCCGCAAAACGCTCTTGCTCGTCGGCTCGGTCGGCACCGCCCTCTGCCTTTCGGGCGTCGCCTATATCTTTTTCACGCATTCGCATCAGACTTCGCTCGTGTGGTTTCTGGTCGCCTACATCGCCTTCTTCGCGATCTCGCAGGGCGCGGTCATCTGGGTGTACATCGGGGAAGTGTTTCCCAATCGCGTCCGTTCCAAAGGCCAAAGCCTCGGAAGTTCTTCGCACTGGATCATGAACGCCATCATCTCGTTTACCTTCCCGCTTCTCGCCCAGTCTTCCGGCGCGTATCCCTTTATGTTTTTCGCCGCGATGATGGTCCTGCAATTCTTCGTCGTGCTGTTTTTCTATCCGGAAACAAAAGGCATCAGTCTCGAGCAGATGCAAACGCGCCTGGGCATCGAGTAGCGCGCTCCTAGATAAGAGGATTGGTTCCTCGATGGGAGCCTGTTCCGTCGCGGCACGTTTTTCCGTCCGCATTCCCATTTTTGAATCGCTGCGCGTTTACGGCGACACACTCCGATCGGCGCGCTCCACTCGCCCGCAGCTATCTCCTCTTTTTCCGGCAGCTCAAAAAACAACTAAACTTTTCTAATACTCCCGCCGATAAAACCCTGTGCAGCGGCTACCAGGCCGTTGGTCAGATATTTGCTACACGATTTCCCGGCGCTCTCCGATTTGCCGCTACTCGCAAATCGAGTTTTTCTTGCCCGAGTTCTGGAGACTCACGTGAAGAAAACTCTTATTGTTTTGCTGGTCATCATCGCCCTCGGCATCACGGGCTGCGGCTCCACTTCGCGCCCCGATGGCGGCGCTCCTTCCTCGATCCTGATCACCCGGCCGTCCGGCGCCAATACTCCTCTTGCGCCCGGCGGCACCACGCAACTGGTCGCCACCGGTCTTTGGCCCAACGGATCGACGCAAGTCATCACCGGCGAAGTCACCTGGAGTTCCTCCGATCCCGGCGTTGCCACCGTTTCGACCACCGGTCTGATCACCGCCGTCGGACCCGGCACCACCACGATCACCGCAACCTACGAAGGCGTCTCTTCTTCCTTTGTGATCTCGGTTGCCGGCGGCACGCTACAGTCGATCGCGATCAGTCCGGCAAATTCCTCCGCCGCTCCCGGCACCAGCCGCCAATTCACCGCGCAAGGCACGTATAGCGACGGCTCGGTGAAAACGATCACCGCCACCGTCGCATGGACATCGTCCACCGCATCCGTCGCCTCCATTTCTTCCACCGGACTTGCGTCCGCCCTCACCGCCGGAACCACCACGATTGGCGCTTCGCTCTCCGGCGTGACCGCCTCCACCACGTTCACCGTCACCGCGGCCACCGTGCAATCCATCTCGATCTCGCCGTCCAATCCGTCGCTCGCGGCCGGCAGCTCGCTGCAACTCCATGCCAACGCCACATTCAGCGACGGCTCGACGCAGGATATTTCCTCCTCGGTCGTCTGGACCTCCGGCACAACCTCGGTCGCCACCATCGGCGCCACCGGACTTGTCGCCGCGCGCTCGGCCGGCAGCTCGCTCATCACCGCCACATCCGGCAGCGTCTCTGCAACCACCACTGTCACGATCACCTCCGCCACTCTTACTTCAATCACCATTTCGCCGTCGAATCCATCCTTCCACAGCGGCACGTCGCAACAATTCACCGCCACCGCGCACTACAGCGACGGCTCGACGCAAAACATCACCTCCTCGGTCACATGGTCGTCGTCAAATTCCGGCGTCGTTTCCATCGATGCCAACGGCCTCGCCACCGCATCCTCCGCCGGACAAGCCACCATCACGGCCAGCTTCGGCGGCGTCTCGAGCCAGGTCTCGGTCTCGATCACCGCCGCCGCGCTCAACTCGATTTCCGTCGCGCCGTCGAATCCTTCGGTCGCCGCGGGCACCACCCAGCAATTCACCGCCACCGGAAACTATGCCGACGGCTCCACCCAAAACCTCACCGCCTCCGTCGTCTGGGCGAGTTCCTCAACAAACACCGCCACGATCACCAGCGCCGGACTTGCAACCGCCGTCGCTCCCGGCACCGCCTCCATCTCCGCCACCTATGGAGGAGTCACTTCGTCCACGAACCTCACCGTCACCACCGCCACCGTCGTCTCCATTTCCATTTCGCCGTCCAATCCCACTTTTGCCGTCGGCACGTCGCTTCAATTCACCGCCACGGCCACCTACAGCGACGGCTCCACGCAAAACGTCACCGGATCGGTCACCTGGTCTTCGTCCGGCCCGGCCGTCTCGATCGACGCGAACGGCCTCGCTACCGGCGCAGCTGTCGGCAGCGGCACCATCTCCGTCAGCTACGGCGGCAGCAGCAATTCAACGAACGTAAGCATTTCGCCCGCAACCCTGTCTTCGATTTCCGTTTCGCCGAACGATCCCTCGATCGCCGCGGGCACCACGCAGCAATTCACCGCCACCGGATACTTCAGCGATGGCTCGCAACAAAACCTGACCAGCTCCGTCACCTGGAGCACGTCGTCTTCGGCCGCATCGATCAGCGCAACCGGCCTCGCCACCGCCAACTCCGTCGGCTCAGCCACCATCACCGCTGTCTCCGGTTCCACGTCCGCCCAAACAACTCTCACCATTACCGCGGCGACCCTCGTCTCCATCTCCATCACGCCGTCCAATCCCTCGATCGCCGCCGGAACCACCGTCCAATTTCACGCCACCGGCACGTTCAGCGACGGTTCGACCCAGGACCTCACCTCATCGCTGAACTGGTCGTCTTCCTCTTCCTCGGTCGTTTCGATCAACGGCTCCGGACTTGCCACCGGCGTGGCCTCCGGCAACGCAACCATTACCGGCGCATCCGGCTCGATTTCAAAATCCGTCTCGATCAACATCACGCCCGCAACGGTCTCTTCCATCGCGGTCACGCCGTCCTCCGCATCGATCGCCGCGGGCACCACCCAGCAGTTCACCGCCACGGCCACGTTCAGCGACAGCTCAACCCAGGATCTTTCCTCGCAAGTTACCTGGAGCTCGTCCACCTCGGCCGCGTCGATCAACAGCTCCGGCCTCGCCACCGCGAATAGCGTTGGCACCGCCGCCATCCAAGCCGTCTATAACTCCGTCTCGAGCAACAGCGCCACGCTCACCGTCACCGCCGCAACGCTGCAATCGATCACGCTGACGCCCGCAAACTCGTCCGCCCCCGCCGGAGACGCTCTGCAACTGACCGCCACCGGAAATTACAGCGACGGCTCGACGCAAAACCTGACGACGATCGTCAGTTGGTCCACGTCCGACGCCTCGACCGCCACGGTTTCTTCTTCCGGCGTTGTCACCGGCAAAAAGGCCGGCACCGTAACCATCACCGCTACCGACGGCTCAACCACAAATTCCATCACCTACACCGTCGGAAACCCGGTGCTTGTCTCGATCACCATCACTCCGGCAAGTCCGACGGCCCCGTCCGGAGAAACCGCGCAACTTACCGCCACTGGAAATTACAGTGACGGCTCGACGCAAAACCTGACCACCACCGCCACATGGGCAACGGATAATTCCGCCGTCGCCACCGTCAATTCTTCGGGCCTCGTTACGGCTGCCGCGCAGGGCACGGCGGACATCAGCGCCACGTTCGGCTCGGTGAATTCTTCCGTAACCTTTACTTCCTCCGCGCCGGTCCTCGTCGCGATCACGCTTTCGCCCGTGAGTCCGTCGATTCCCGCCGGAGAAACGCAGCAAATTGCCGCCACCGGTCACTACTCCGACGGCTCTACGCTCAACGTCACCACGAACGCGACATGGACTTCGTCGAATACCAACGCCGCCACGGTCAACAGCACGGGTTTCGTCACCACCAAAGCCGTCGGCTCGACTACCATCACCTCAACCTTGAGCGGAATTTCCGGCACGGACACGATCAACGTCATCGCCGCCGCGCTTCAGTCCATCGCCGTCACTCCCGCCAACCCGTCGGCGCCGCTCGGCACCGCGCAGCAATTCACCGCCACCGGAACGTACTCGGACGGATCCACCGCGGACATCACCAGCTCCGTCACATGGAGCTCGTCGGACGCCACCGTTGCCACCATCAATTCGTCCGGCCTCGCTACCACCGCGAAGGTTGGCACCACCAACATTCAAGCGGTCTCAGGCGCGGTCAATAACGGCACGGTTCTCACCGTCACCGCTGCCCAACTGACCAGCATTAACGTCACTCCCGCGGCCACGCCCGATCGCATCAGCGCGAACTCCACATCCACGCAATTCGTGCGCGCTTCCTCGGTAAACTCGCCGGCGAGCTCGTCGAAAGACTCCGCGGAAAATTCGGCCACGCCCGCTTCCGGAAAAGCCTCGCCCGACGGATTCCCGATCAACCTCAACGGCATCATCACCACCATCGCCCTCGGTACCGAACAGCAATTCGTCGCCACCGGGACATACACCGATGGCAGCACTCATGACCTCACGCCCACGGCAACCTGGTCCGCGTCGCTTCCGACGATCGCCAGCATCACCGCTCCGGGTCTGGCGCTTGGCACGGCCATTGGCTCCACGGAAATCATGGCCGCGCAGGGCGGTTACACCGGCGCCACAACGCTCAACGTCACGCCCGCAATCCTTGCTTCGCTCGCCATCGTTCCCATCGATCCGTCGGTCGCCGCCGGCTCGCCGGTTCAGTTCGTAGCTACCGGCACGTTCACCGACGGCAGTACCCAGGACCTCACCGCCACCGCCACCTGGACGTCGTCGAGCCCCCTCGTCGCGAGCGTCACCCAGCAGGGAACCGCCACTGCCTTGATTCCCGGAACCACCACCATCGAAGCGCAGCAGGGTACAACGACCAACTCGACCACGCTCACCGTCACCCCGGCCGTGCTGCTCTCGATCGCCGTCACGCCGCCATTGCCGACCGTCGCTAACGGACTGACGCAGCAATTTACCGCCACCGGTACCTACTCCGACGGCAGCACGCACGACCTGACGTCAACCGTTACCTGGAACTCCGCAGTCGGAGCCGTGGCCATCATCAACAGCTCGGGCCTCGCGACCGCGAAATCGCCGGGCACCACGGTCATCGGAGCCACGCTCGGCGCGATCAGCGGCGTCACCACGATGACGGTTTCAAACGCCGTCCTTGAATCGCTCATCGTCACGCCTCCCAATCCGTCGATCGCCGCCGGCACCGTGCAGCAATTCATCGCTTACGGCAACTACTCCGACGGAACGCAAACCGTGATCACGCCGCTCGTCAGTTGGACGTCGTCTTCCGCGTCCGTCGCCACGATCGGCATTACCGGACTTGCTTCGGGCCTTGCGCAGGGCACGTCCAAGATCACCGCAACGCTCAGCAGCGTTTCCGGCTCAACGCAACTCACCGTCACTCCGGCGGTTCTGCTCTCGATCGCCGTCACCCCAGCGGTCGATACCGTTCCGCTCGGCGGCACCGTGCAATACACCGCCACCGGCACGTTCTCCGACCTCTCCACGCAAAATCTCACATCGACGGTCGCGTGGACTTCCTCGGCATCGTCTGTCGCCATCGTCAACAACAGCGGCCTGGCCACCAGTTCCGGCACCGGACTTGCCACCATCACCGCAACCTCCGGTACGATCTCCGGCACAGCCGCGCTTACCGTCACTTCGGCCGCGCTCGTCTCCATCACCATCGGGCCGAGCAATCCCACCTGTCCCGCCGGAGGCACCGAACAGCTCGGCGCCGTCGGACTGTACAGCAACGGCAACAGCCTGAACCTCAACGGCCTGGTTTCGTGGCAATCCTCGAATCCAACGCAGGCGACGGTCAGCCCGTCCGGTCTCGTTACCTGCCTCCAAACCGGCACGCCAACCATCACCGCAACGCTGCTGCTGATTTCCGGCACCACCACCGTCACCGTCACGAGCGCCACGCTGCAATCCATCACCGTCACGGCCGCCACGCAGCAAGCCACGCTCGGCCTGCTGGATCAAATGACGGCGACCGGGCACTTCAGCGACGGCTCCACGCGCGACATCACCTCGTCCGTCAACTGGAGCGTCTCGCCCGCGATCCTCGCCACCATTTCCCAGAGCGGCGGCCTGCTCGCTGTCGGCGTCGGCAACTGCACGGTCACGGCCACCAGCGGCTCGATCTCCGGCTCGACGGTGATCAACTTGCTGCTATGAAAGGGAGACTCGCGGATCGATCTGAATAAATCGCTGCGCAGGAAATAAAAAACGGTGACCGGCGGGTCTGATCGACTCGCCGCTCACCGTTTTTATTTTGTACAAGCGTTACAGCTCGAACGACCGCCGCGTTATTTCGGGCGGTTTCCGCCGGACGGAGCCGAATGCTGCGCCGGCTGGGCGTGGCTTTCAAACGTTCGCTGCTGCTGTTCGTGCTTCTGTTGCAATTGCTGGGTCTGCTGCGCGTGTCGCTGTTCCATTTGCTGCTGCTTTTGATCGTTCATTTTCTGTTGTGCGGCCCGCGTATGCTCCGCTTCCTGCTTCTGCGCAAGCTGCGTGCGTTCGCGGTCCTGCTGCTGTGCGATCTTCTGCTGTTGCTGCTGGTACTTCGCGTCCATTTTGGCGTTGCCGGTCGGCTGCAAAGCGTTCCGCGTCGGAGGAGTCAGCTCTTTCGCATGACTCGCCTTCGCCGCTGCCGCGTTGTTCGCCGCCGTTTCGTTGCGCGCGCCGTTGTTCTCCGGCGCATGATACGGAGCGCCCGCTTCCTTCGCCGGCACGACGGCTCCGCCCTTGAAGTCTCCCGCCCGCTGCGTTGCCGCGATCGGAGGACGTCCCTGGTTTGCCGAAGCGCGCAGTTCCGGATTTGCCCGCGCCGCTTCCACATGCTGTTGCTGCGCCGCCACCGGACCGATGTGCCGCTCGCTTTCATACCGTGTCTCTTCCGCCGACGGACGCGCGTTGATGCCGCCGTTCCCGCCGTTGTAGCTCACCCGGTTGTCGTTCCGGTTGATGATCGTCGTGTTGTACACGTTGTGAATGTTGGTCACATTCACGTTCGTCACCGAGCGGTTATAAAAGAAGTGCCCGTTGTCCCAGCGTCCGCCTTCATACCCATTTCCGAAGTAGCCGAAGCCGTAGCTCACGCCGCCGTAAAACCCGACGTGCGGTCCCCAGTAACCCTCATGAAACCGATAGAATCCGTCGCCCCATCCCCAGTATCCGGGAGTCCACAAAAATCCCACTTCCGGCGCGACGATCCACGTGCCCGGAACCCAGTAATATCCACCATCTTCGGCGTAGGCCCAGTATCCCGGCGTCCAGATATATCCATCGCCCGGGCAAACCGGCTGTTCGTAAACCGGCAGCGCCGGCGGTGCGATCGTGATCTGGATCCCGATCTGCGCGGACGCAACCGATCCCATCGCCATCATCATGAGCGCGAACAAGATCGAACGTACTGCTGCAACTCGCATGGTATTTCCTCCTGTCCTGCATGCCTGCCGTCCCGCATTCTCTCGCCCGCAACTTCCGGCCATTTGACGCGTGGACGCCCTTCCTGACCGTGCTTTGCCCATCACCTGCGTGGTGCCAAAAAATTTGAATTGTTGCGATTTCTACTGCGAGTGCCTGGCGCGAGTTTCGAGCGTCTTTCGGAAACGCCTTTTTGCCGCGCGCGAGCCGGGGTCGGCTGCCTGCCGTAAATTGCCGCTGAAAAGGATACTACCAACCGCTCCCTTTTCGGCGAATACGGTGTTCCTTGTAGTTTCGGCGAAGGAACGCCCCATGCAGCGAGAGCGCCTGCCCAGCCTCTCTGCCAGTCTCGAAGCTCTCGAAACCTGCAAACCCGGAAGCCGAGCCCGAGTTGCGCAGAATAACGTCGCGAAGAATAAAGTTGCGGAGAACGGAGTCGCGGAGAATCAAGTTGCGCAGAACAAAGTCGCGGAGAATTGAGTCGCGCAGAACCGAGTCGCGCAGAGTTGACTCGCGCACGGGTAAGTTGCGGGTGAGCGACGGGCGCGTTCATCGCTTGTCGACGAATCTCGACGAATCCTCGTTACGAAACTGTCGCGGAAAGCTCGAAACGGACTTCCAGCGCCTTCTCCACGTCCTGCTCGACTTCCGAACCCCAGTGCCGCGCCACGTCGATCAGCACGCGCTTCACCGCCGCTTCGCGCGCGCATCCCATGCGCTGAAAACGGCCCAGGTTCATCTCCGCCCAGCGGATCGCGCGGTCGCGCATCTCTTCGTAAAAATCCGAAGGAACCACTTCGTTGGTGTGGAGTGTGGTCACTCGATTGGTATCCATGCGCGGATACTACGTCTTTGGGGGCGCGGCGAACATCCCATGAAAGGTGTACGCCGTGCGATGCATGCCTGTACCCCGTTTCACCCCAACGCACAGCTGCTTCCTGCGAATCGCGCAATTCCAATTCTGAATTCAAAAGTGCTCGCTGCGG
Organism: uncultured Acidobacteriota bacterium; assembly: GCA_963785585.1. Classification (GTDB taxonomy): domain Bacteria; phylum Acidobacteriota; class Terriglobia; order Acidiferrales; family UBA7541; genus Palsa-295. The sequence goes on along the minus strand of CAWAVW010000004.1, from coordinate 1,881,920 downwards.
TAAACTGGTCGCCGATGCCCACTCGCTGTGCCGTCCATTTTTTGCGCGCCGCGCCTGCATTTGCGCTGCTGCTCGCCGGATTTTTCTTTGCCGCCATTCCGGCCGCCGCGCAGGGCGGGCCGCCCTACTACACCAACGATCCCGGCACTCCGGGCAACAAGCAGTGGGAAATCAATCTCGGCTACATGCCGTTTCTCTACCCCTCGAATTCGGTTTCGCACGTCCCCGACGTGGACATCAACTTCGGCCTCGGCGACCGCATTCAGCTCACCTACGAAAGCGCCTGGCTCCGGGTGATCGATCATCCCAGCCCCGCCAAGTGGGGCATGGAGCAGTCGCAGCTCGGCGTCAAGTGGCGCTTTTACGACAACTCCGAAAACGGTTTTTCGATGTCCGTCTTCCCGCAGCTCTCGCTCAATAATCCCAACAACGCCGTCGCGCGCGGCATCGCGCCGCCCGGCGCCAGCCTGATCCTGCCGGTCGAATTTTCGAAAAAACTCGGCCCCGTCGATTTGAACTGGGAAGCCGGTTACAACTTCGTTCATCTCGGCCCGGATACGTATGTTGCCGGCGTCGTCCTCGGCCACGACTTCAACGAAAAATTCGAAATGGACACCGAGTTCTACGCCACCGGCGGCTTTCACGGCCAGAATTCGTTCACCACGCTCGACCTCGGCGCCCGCTACAAAATCCATCCGCCTTTCATCCTGCTGGTGATGGCCGGACGCAGCCTGGCCCCCGCCCGCAACGGCCAACCCTACTTCGTCGGCTACTTCGGCATGCAGTTCCTCCTCCCCCCGCATCCCTTCGCCAAAGACTAATCCCAGGTAGCACAGGCGCTCTCGCCTGTGGGGTTCGACGCATCGCGGAGAACCCGCCTTCGCTTTGCCTCTGATCTTGACTCTGGTGCCCCATCAATCGCTGGTTGTGCAAAGTGCGGAGCCTCTGAACTTCGAATTCTTCCATGACTTTGATTTCGGTGCCCTCGCAGACCCCGTACGCCTTTCGCAAACAGGTATCCTTCGCCGCCCGCCGCGCAGGACGAAGAGTCTGTCTCTTGCCTTTTATCTTCGCGTCTGAATTTTTAGCTGCGCCATCACACCGTCCGTCGCCACCGGCTCTAACGCGGTCCTGCTCACCAAAACCGCGCCAGGACCGCGGCGATTGCTCGGCGCGCGTTGCCTCTTCTCTTGTTGCAGGCGCGCGACGTAATCGGTGGCGGCTTCGTCGTTACGGTCTGCGGAGGTGCAGGCAACGGGCTTGGCTGCGTCGTGCTCTTCGGGCACCCTCGGCTCCATGAGCCGCGCCCTTCCGTTCTTGGTGACAATCTACTAAAATTCAAGAACGGCAAAAGGAGGGCCCAGCTTTGACCAAGCTTTTGCCCAACCCCAAAACACCCCTGAACAGCGGGGATAACCACGAACCCGGGTGCTAAATCGCTAGCTGGCAGACCGCCCTGCTAATTGGGTCAACACGACGTGGGATCGCGGCTTGGCAGTGGCGAAAGCGCGAGGCGGGTTGCGCTTTCGCGAGTTCTATCACTTTCAAAAATCCGGCGCTGTGACGCCAGCGCTTGCTATTTGCAAACGAGCCGGATTCTAACCAAGGCAACTTATTGTCCGGAGGCGGCGTGCCCAAGCCACCCCTGTCGCGCATCAACTGACAGTGAACCAGTGACGCACACGCTTGTGTGTGGGCTGCCAACAGCCATTAGGTTGGGCATAGCGTCACTGAAGGCAGTAAATGGGCACTTTGGTCTTCCGGGTGGCGTGTCGCGTTGTTCGCTTCAGGTGTTATAACTGAGGGCCCAGGACACTATCCCGCCCTCGCCTCCACAAGCGCCGCCCAGGGCTCCCTCTCAGCAAATCCACTTCACCTTGACGCCCAGTAACTAGTATGCTACTATACCTAGGAAAAAACAGGCTGATATCGAGGATGCAATGCCGGACAAACGGGAACACGAGCCGCACGACCTCACATCGCCCATCGAAATTCCCATTTCAGGACCCGACGGCATCGACCTCAGCCTCAAAATCTCTGCCCAGCCCGACCGCCACGGCCGTCGCCACATGCCGCACCGTTCTTTCTACAATTATTGCCGTTACCTTCATCACATTACCCAGCCTCGCCCGCGCGGCCGCAAACTTGTAAATGGCGCTGCGCAGGCCCAGGAAACTGGCGAGTCCGCCGCGCCCGCCAGCCCCCAGGCCCACTTCATCGTCAATCGTGCCCTCGGCCAGGCGCCTACAGCTTCCACGCAACCGCGTCCGCACAAATACGTACGTAGTCCCCGCAAATCATGGTGTGTAATCCCCACGGGAAATCACCTTCTGCGATTAGAAATCCACGTAAACCATAGAAAACAAACGGCGGCGTAACCTTCTAATCGACACTACTTTTACGATTAGAATTGCGCGTTAATCCGTTCGCGGTTGCCGAGCCAGATGCGGAGGAAGGCGGCGCGGAGGGCTATGGCGGTGAGCAGCATGACGATGGGGTCGATGGGGAGACGGTAGCGCGGCAGGGCGAGCGTCAGATAATACGCCCAGGGAAAGACGGCGGGGAAGACGGCGAGCGGGAACGCGGCGGCGTTGCGCCGCACGAACAGCAGGAGGATGCCAGCGAGCGAGGCGAAGGCAGCGACGACGTTGAACGCGAGGACCCAGCGGAACCAGAGGTCGGGCGTATCCAGAAAATCGGTGAACGGACGAAAGCTGCCGCCGGCCCAGATCGAAAGAAATCGAATCCAGACGAGATGCGCTTCGCGGGCGGGATGCGAGAGCATGTAGGAAAGGGCGAGCTGTTTTTTCTCGCGCATGTAGGCGAGTTCGCCGAGCGCGACGTAGCGCTCGCGTTCCGCGGCGTTGTAAATGGGGTGAAGGTTGCCGCGGAAGATGTCTTGCGTGTCGGCGTTGTTGCCGAGCCAGAGCTGCAGGCCGAGCACGGAGCGAAGCGGGACGAATTGGTGGAAGACGCGGTAGTTGCGGATGGTCCAGGGGACGCAGCAGAGCGCGGCAATCGCGAGAGTGATGGCAACGCGCCCGGCCAATTGCCGCGGCGGGTAGTCGGGATCATTTCGGCGGCGCCACCACAGCCAGCCGAGCAACAGCGGCAACAGCGCGGCAAACGTCGCGTTGGTCATCAGCGTAAAGCCCCACAGCAAACCGTAGAGCGACCAACCGAGCGGCGAATTGTCTTTGCGTTTTTCCATGCGCAGCGTGGCCCACAGGATGGTGGCGCCGAGCAGCGCGGCGAGCGACGCCTCCCACATGCTTTCGACGGGCATGAGGATGGCGTTGGGGAAAATCGCCCACAGCCATGCGGCGAGAGCGCCGAGCGCGCGGCCGCTTTCCACGCCGCCGCTTTGCGACGGCGCGACGAGCACGCCCGACAGATAAATCGGCACGCACGCGGCGACGACGCAGAGGATGTTGAAGAGCACGGCGGCGAGCCACGCGCCGAAGGTGTACGCGCCGAAAAGCTTGAAGATCGCGGCGAGCAGCAGGGGATATACCGGCGTCATCCATGCGGTTGGACCGGTGGGCACGCGGAAGGGAGATGCGAAACCTTGTCCGGTGGCGAGGGAGTGCGCGATGTTGCCGGACTCGAAGAGAAAAGGGATGACGCTGACGGCCTGGCGCGGGTTGAGGTGCTGATAGTCCCAAAGGAATGCGAGACGGACGGCGAGCGCAACGAGCAGAATGAGCGGGAGCGAGGTGGCGAGTTTTCGGGCGCGGCTCGGCATGTGCGGGTAAAAGCGTTTCATTGTTGCGGGTTTGGCGCAAGTGCGGAGCGCGATTTGGATTATGATGCACGCAGCGCGAGGGCGGGATGCGACGGAAGAAGAAAGACAAACTGAGGCCGCACAAGGAAGCGAAGCGGCTGGCGCGGATGGGCGTGGGCGCGGTGCCGGCAGCGCGCGTGATTCCCGACAAGCGCACGAAGCCGGCGAAGCACAAAAAGCAGATCGTCGATACCGACGCGGCGGAGTAGGGCGAGGCTATCGCAAGTTCGCATGTGCGCGTTAATGCATTGGCAAGAAAAAGCAAATCGTCCGTCGGCGTTCGCTGATGGCATACTTAGTGTCAGTCGAGTTGTCCCAGCCCCGATTCACACGAACATCTCGCCGTGTTCGTTAAACCGTTCGAGCGAAAAGGACAGAGGGGATTCTTGCGCGTGGCCACCCAGCGATCGTCGCTCTATTTCTATTTCAGCCTGTACCTGCTGGTTGCGGGAGTTTACCTGCTTACGTGCGCGGGGAGGCTGGGACTATCCGACGGCGTGGCCATGTACAACGTGGCGCGTTCGATGGTGACGGAGCATTCGCTGAGTTCGTCGCCCTGCGAGCCGGCGACCGAGGCGCATCCGAATCACTGCGTGCTCGGCGAGGATGGAAAGTATTACGCGGGATTTGGATTGTTGCCGTCGCTGGTGGCGGCTCCGGTTTGGGCGGTGAGTCGCTTCGCGGCTCGCGAAGCGCACATGGATGTGGAGGCTCCGGCGCGGGCAGCCGTCGCGTTGTTGACGGCGATTGTGGGGCCGCTGGTGTGCGTGGTGCTGGCGATGTGGGCGATTCAGCTTGGATACAGCCGCAGAACGGCATTGGCGTGCGCGTTGATTGTCGCGTTCGCGTCGCCGTACTGGCATTTCGCGGTGAAGGGATTTTATTCCGAGCCTTATTTCACGCTGGCGCTGGTGGTGGGTGGATATTTCCTGTCGCGGCCGGAGCTTCGCTACGCCGCGGCGTATTCAGGATTGGCCGTGGGCGCTGCGTGCGCGGCGCGGATCAGCGGTGTGGTTGTGATTCCCGTGTTTGTGATCGCAATTGCGATGCAGAGCTCGAAGCAACTGTGGCCGCGAAAGCGATTCGTAGCAGATCTTGCGCAGTTTTGCGCGGCGGGATTGATACCGGGACTGCTGATTGGATGGGCGAACTACGCGCGTTTCGGCAGCCCGCTTCGGACGGGATACCAGGCGGCGTACGCATCTGCCGGAGCGCTGCTATCGACGCCGCTGCTGCGGGGAATCGGCGAATTGCTGCTGAATCGCGAAGTGGGCCTCGTGACGTTCACGCCGTGGGTGCTGCTGGCGTTTTATTTTGGCCGCGAGTTTTGGCGCGAACATGCGGCCGAAGCGGTTCTGTGCTTTGGCACGTTCGCGGCGAGTTTGTTGTTTTACGCGAAGTACGATTCCTGGCACGCGGGGTGGGTGGCGGGCCCGCGATTTCTGACGCCAACGATTCCGTTCCTTGCGCTGGCGCTGGCGCCGCATATCGAGAAGTTCTGGAAGCCCGGGCCGGCTGGCACGCGCGAAACTGCTTTCCGTCCGGCGCTGGTGGTGACTCTGGTACTCGCGTTTCTGGTGCAGGCGTTCGGGACGATCTATTCCGAGGATCGATACTACGATCTCGGAGAGTATTACGAACACCGGGCCGTGAAGCCGTGGTGGACGCACTCGATCGCGCTCGCATCGCTGGATTATGTGGCGCATTTGCCGTGGCGCGAGCCGCTTGCGCGGAGCTCGCATACTCCGACCTTTTCCGATCAACTGGCCGTGGTTAAACGGCAGGAAGAGACGCTGGAATCGATCCCGGCGAGCGAGACGGAGGACGAGTTTCTGGATTCTCTGCCGAATTCGGAAAACACGATTGAACCGAACCTGATGCTGGTGAAAATGAAGTGGATCGGGATACCGCGTTCGGCGGCATTCGCGTATGCGCTACTGGCGCTCGCGCTGAGCGCCGCCGGCCTCGTCGGAGTGAAGAAAGCGATCTCGTCCGAGCCCGGTGAGACGTAGCTTTAAAACGCTCGCGTACGACGCGAGGACGTTGCAGAGTTCACCGCCAGTAAGGCTATAATCCCCGCAATCATGCCGCTCACCGCAGGAACCAAGCTCGGACCTTACGAAATTATCGAACCGCTGGGCGCCGGCGGGATGGGCGAAGTATATCGCGCGAAGGATACGCGGCTCGACCGGACCGTCGCGATTAAAGTGTTGCCGCCGCAATTCTCCTCCGATCCCACGCACAAAATGCGATTTGAACGCGAAGCGAAGACGATCTCTACGCTGAATCATCCGAATATTTGTTCGCTTTTCGACGTCGGCTCCCAAGACGGCGTGGAATTCCTGGTGATGGAGTGCATCGAGGGCGAGAGCCTGGCGAAACGGCTGGAGCGCGGCGCGCTGCCCATCGATCAAGTGCTGAAGATGGGCGCGGAACTCGCGTCCGCGATTGGGATGGCGCATCGCGGCGGGGTGATTCATCGCGACATCAAGCCGGGGAATATCATGCTCACGAAATCCGGCGCGAAGCTGCTGGATTTTGGTTTGGCACGGCCCACGGCGGCGACGGCTACGGTGGCGGCCATGACGGCGACGTCCCTGAATCCTTCGCCGGTGACGGAAGAAGGCACGATCGTCGGAACGTTTCAGTACATGTCTCCCGAGCAGGTGGAAGGCAAAGAGCTTGATGCGCGGTCGGACATTTTTTCGCTGGGCGCGGTGCTGTATGAAATGGTCACCGGCGAGCGGGCGTTTCAGGGAAAAAGCCAGCTGAGCGTCGCTTCGGCGATTCTGGAAAAGGAAGTGGCGCCGATCCGGAATTTGAAGCCGCTCACGCCGCCGTCGCTCGAACATGTAATCGGTCGATGCCTGGCGAAAGATCCGGACGACCGCTGGCAGACCGGGCGAGATCTGGCGGGCGAGTTGAAGTGGATCGCGGACAGCGGATCCAACGCTAGCGCGAGTACGGCGCCCTTTCATGCGCGGACCACTGCGGCACAGGGTTCGAAAAGTATCGTCGGATGGGTCGCAGCCGGATTGCTGGCGGTGCTGTTGGTTGCCGGCGTGTTTTTTTGGCGCACGCAAAGGACGGTCGAGCAGACGCAGTACTTTTCGGCTCCGCTGCCGTTTGCAGCAAGGGGAATGGCCATCGCACCGAATGGGCATACGGTCGCGGTTGTTGGTTACAAGCCAGAGGAGCGAAAGAATCTGGTGTGGTTGTATGAAGTGGGCGGGCGCGAAGCGAAGAGTGTGGCGGGGACCGAGGACGCCAACTTTCCGTTCTGGTCTCCGGATGGAAAATCGCTGGGTTTTTTTGCCGACGGCAAATTGAAGCGAGTGGATATAGCGGGCGGGACGGCCCAAACGCTCGCCGATGCCCCGACCGGTCGCGGCGGAGCTTGGAATCAGAATGGCGATATTTTGTTCACTCCGAGCGGCGAAATGGGCGAGGTGCTGCATCTGATTTCGGCGACGGGAGGAGCCACCAAGGCCGTCTCGGTTTTGGATCCGAAGCGTAACGAGACGAGCCACCGGTGGCCGATGTTTCTGCCGGACGGAAAGCATTACCTGTATCTGTCGTTCGACGTGGCAGACCGCCCGGGCGCCGATGCGATCTTCGCAGGCGAACTTGGAACGAACGAAAAGAAATTCGTGGTAGGAGCCGTGTCGAACGCAGCGTATGCCGAGCCCGGATTTCTATTGTTCTACCGCGATGGGGCGCTTTTCTCTCAACACTTCGATGTGAAATCGCTGTCGCTCAGGGGAACGCCCGAACCGGTGCCTGCCGACGTGCAACTTTTGCCGCGGATTGGGCGCGCGTCCTTCGCCGTTTCGAATGATGGGCTGCTGGTGGTGCAGAGCGGCGCGGCGGCATCGCTTTCCCGGTTGATCTGGTACGACCGCGAGGGCAACGAGCAGGGCAGCGTGGGCGCTCCGGACGTTTATGCGAACGTGGAACTTTCGCACGACGGAAATTCGGTGGCCGTAGATAAGACGGATCTGGAAAGCCAGAACGCCGACGTTTGGATTTACAACCTGCATGGCCAGGGCGTGAAGCGGATCACGTTTGACCCGGCCATCGACGCTACTCCGGTGTGGAGTCCGGATTCGACGCAAATCCTGTTCTCGACGGGCCGCAAGCCGACGTTTGATTTGTACTTAAAGGGCGTGAACGGCGCGCAAGAAGAAAGGACGGTGAACGACGACTCTGCAGGCGATAAGTATCCGACTGCGTGGTCGCGCGACGGCAAGACGATCATGTTTACGCGCGGCCAACGTCTTTGGCTGATGTCGTATCCGGAGTTGAAGACCCGGATATTCTTCGATGGTTCGGCGAGCGTGAAGAGCGGACAGTTTTCGCCGGATGGAAAATGGGTAGCGTATGCGTCGAACGAATCGGGGCGGTGGGAAATTTACGTTACGTCGTATCCGGACGCGAAGGGAAAGTGGCAGGTGTCGAACCAGGGTGGCACGCAGCCGCGCTGGCGAGGCGATGGCAAGGAGCTGTTTTTCCTGGCGCCGGATGCAATGATGATGGCCGTACCTGTGAGCGGCGGGGCGACTTTCAGTTTTGGCGCTCCCATTGCGTTGTTTCAAGCCTCTCCACGAGAAATGGTGGCTACCTCCGAAATGATTGCCTACGACGTGACCAACGACGGGCAAAGGTTTCTGATCAATACCGACGTGAAAACCGGCAATGCACAGCCGATGTCGGTGATCCTAAATTGGGACGCAGAGCTGAAAAACAAGTGACGGGGTGCGGGCGGGCGGCGCGGTTCAGTTCGCCCAGTCGGGATCGGCGTTGATGGCGTCCACGAAATTGTGAATCACGTCGGTGTGAGCGTCTTCCTGCCAGCCGCCTAACGGGTTTTTGAAAAGGTCGCGCGGGCGGCCTTGTTCGTCGATTGAATATTCCGAAAAATTCAGCGCTTGATGAGCTTCGGCGGCGAGTTGCGCGTCGTGGGCCGCTTTTGCGTACATCGCGAGCACGGCGCCGTACGTGGAGTTGATGCCGTTCCAGACGTCGTGGTCTTCGTCCTGCTCGTGGCAGACGGTGACGCCGAATTCCTTGTGGGTGAAATTGCGGCGGACGAATTCGATCAGAGTTTTTGAGTCACCGAGCCAGTCGGGATCGAGAGCTTCGCGCTTTTCGAGCAGGTAGCGCGCGAGATTCAGCGGAGCCCAGGCGTTGCGGTTTGTGGGATTGTCGTGATCTTCGAAAAATTGGGCGAAGATCGCGCCATTGGTTTTCGAACCGGCGGCGGCGCTGGGGATTTGTTCGGATTTGATCCAGGACCAAAGCGCGGCGCGAGGTTTCGCGAATTCAGAGTAGCCACGGGCGATGAGCGCGTCGTAAAGGCGCACGATGTACGTCATGTTCGAGGAGACGGCGCCACGCGGTTCGCCGGTGCGATAGTCGGCGCGGAAAGGAAACGGCGAGTGCGTTGGGTCGCCGGGTTGCTGGTTGGCGGCGAGCACGCGCGCGTTGTGGAGAGCCTGGTCGAAATATTTGGCAGCTCGCGATTTGTCGGGCGTCGCTTCGCTGAGAAGCAAGAGCGCATACCCGGCGATGCCGCCTTTGTCCGGTTCGATTTCGTACGGGTGGTCGCTTTGCGAGCCGGAGTCCGCAGGCTGCGGAAAGTGGTCGCGAATTCCGGTAGAACGCGTGAAGCGCGGGTACTTTCCGGTGTCGGGAGTGTTCGCTTCGTTGGCCAGGTAATCGCCCATCGATTGAGCGATGGCTAGAGTGTTCGCGTCGCGCTTGCCGCGCAGTTCGTAAAATTGCAGATACGAGAGGATGCCCATGCCATCCTGCGTGGCGGGAATGGTGTCGGTGCGTTCGGTGGGTTTCCAGTCGCCATCGAGGAACGTGGTGGTGGCGAAGACTGGGTAGCCGTGATCGGCGGGCGCGGATTCGTAGAATTTCATTTCGCGGTCGAGCGCGACATTCCACGCAGTCCACGGGAGCAGGCGGCCGGAGGCGTCGAACCGGGCGGCGTGGCCGGCGATGACGGGCGGGGACGTGTTGGATTTGACGTGCAGCGCTGGCAGCGCAAGCGTGGGGGCGAGAACGAGCGAAAGGGCAATCGCGATGCGCCGGGGATTCATACGCCAATTAGACGACAGGTCGGGCCCGATTTGAAGTGGCCGGTGCGTCGGAAGTCCTGAAAGCCGGGGGCAAGCCGCCGCGGTGTGAGAACGGCAGACGTGGGCGCTTAGGTTGCGAAGTGGTGCGATCGCCGAAACGCATCGAGGCGGGGACGCGGAAGAATTACTTCGGGGCGGGTGGCGGCGCGAGGGGATCGGTGACTTTGGGCGCGAGGCCGGCGGGAGACCATGCGGAGACGATTGTCTGGGCGATGCGGCCGATCAGGATCTCGGCTTTGTTTTCGGCAGTCCACGAGGTGTCTTCGTTGTCCCAGGTGAAGGTGGAGACGATGATGGGGCCGCTGGCGGCGTAGATGAGGGCGACGTCGTTGCGGACGGCGTCGAGAGCGCCGAGCTTGTCGGCGATCACGGAGAGCGATTCGCTCGAGTCGGCGGGGACGAGGTAGCGCGGCGACATGTCGCGGTATTGCTGGTTGCGCATGATGGTGATCATCTGCACGCAGAGATCACGGTCGGCGGCGCTTGTGCCCAGGTCGCAACGGTAAATGCTTTCGAGAACTTTTTCCATTTCCTCGGCGGTGGTCTTGCCGAGGCCGAACTTTTTCTGGTCGTCGGGCACGGCGCCATCGGCGGGCTTGAAGACTTTTTTGTAGAAGTAGGTGTTGGGAAGACCCATGCGCGCGAGCATTGCGTTGGTGGGCGCGAGGCCCACGACGTCGATGGCCATGTTGGTGGCGGTGTTGTCGCTGAGAGTCATCATCAGGGAGATGACGTCTTTGAGAGTGAGGCGGAGGCCGGGATCGAGGAGGTAGAGGATGCCGGAGCCGCCGACTTGATTTTCTTTGGTGAGGACGACGGGCTGCGAGAGATTGAGTTTGCCGGCTTTGACTTGTTCGAAGGCCTCGAGCATCAGCGGGAGCTTGATGACCGAGGCGGTCTGGACGGGAGTTTGGGCGTTGAGGGATATGGATTCTCCGGTGGTGAGATTTTTGGCGAAGACGGCGACGTGGCCGTGGTGTGCGGCGGCGAGCGATTCGATTTTCTTCGGAAGGTCGGAAGCGGCGGTGGCGCCGGTTTGGGCGCGAGCGGCGACGAACGGAAATGAGAGCGCGATTGCGAGTGCGAGGGATGCCGCGCGCGTGAATGGGTTCGTCGTCATGCGATCGACTCGCCGCGGTTCGTGTACAGCTTTGGGCTCAAGATAACGGCCTGGCATTAGAGTTCGACCGGTTCGAAACCGGCGAACATGTCGCCGCATTCCTTAATGGTGTTCAGTGGGACGTAGTCGCAGACGGCGGCGAATTTTTCCCACATGGCGAGAACGGCGGGATTCGAGTGCGCTTGTTCGATGGCGTGCGGCGATTTCCATTCGAAGACTTCGATGATTGTGCCGTCGGCCGAGCGCATGGCGTAACCGGGGCGGTCGGCGACGAGGTGCTGGCCGCGCAAAACAGGCAGATGCGTTTTCATTAACTCGAAAAGTTCGGCAGCCTTGCCGGACTTTGGTCGATACGCGGCGATGACCATCACTCCCATGGCAATTTCCCTCAGCCGGCGCGGGATTCGTAGCGGTATCGCGAATGAATATACACCCCGGCTGCCAGCGCCGCGAAGGGAAGTTCGCGGCGCCGGCGCGGGCGATTTTTTCGGTTCGGGTTACGGATGATTGGACTTCGCTCGGGCGCGATCGGCGCTGAACTCGAGAACCTGATGGTTGCTTTCCGGCGCTCGTTCTCCCGTAGCGGCGGCTTTGAGGATGCCCAGCAGTTGAATCATTTTGCCGGAGGGCGGCTCCCAATATTCGGCGGCGGTGACGGAGACTTTCAGCAGGCAGATATCCGGATCTTCGAGACCCATGGGGAACCATGCTTTGTACAGATCGTTCCACATGTCCGCCATTTGCGCGTGGTCGCGCGAAATTTCGGCTGTGCCGCTGATTGAGACGTAGCGCGAGTCCGACGGATCGGCGTAGGAAAGATTTACGATCGGGGACCGCTCGACGTCGGTTGCCACGGCCGTGCGGATGCCGGTGAAAAACCACAGGGTGCCGTCGAAGGAGCGGCCGTGCGCCGGCTTCTGCGTGGTCATCGGACGGCTGCGCAAAACGCCATCGGGACCGAACGTGGTGATCATGGCGAACTTGATTCCTTCAATCAAAGTGTTGAGTTTTTCGTACTCGGAGTTGTTGCGAATTTCGGAGATGGGACGATCTGGCATCGGGACGTACTCCTGTTTGGAAGCGGATTATTGCGGACTGGATGCTTTAACGATAAGAGGGAGACGGGCGCAGGGACATCGGGTGATCACTTTAATGCGGAAGAATTAGGGTGTAAGGGGTATGGCGATCGCCGGGCGTCAGAAAGAGAGAGCAAGCCAGTTCGCTCGACGCGCAAGCGTGTTTGTGCGCAGGCGGGAATCTTCGCTCAGTGCTGGGCTTACTGTTGGGCTTAGTGCTGGGCTTAATGAATGTTGCGGGTTTTATTCCCAACGTAGTCCATCAGCAAGTACTGGCCGAGGGTGTAGGGAGTGGTGAAGTAGGCTTTTCCGCGGCAGAGTTCGGTGACTTTCTGGACGAACTGAATGAGGCTGTAGTCGCTCGAGAGCATGAACGTGTTGATGAGGATGCCGGCGCGCTTGCATTTGGCGACTTCTTCGAGAGTCTGGGTGACGACGAGCGGGTCGAGGCCGAAGGCGTTTTTGTAGATGCGGCCGTCTTCCAGAGTGAGCGCGGACGGTTTACCGTCGGTAATCATCACGATCTGGCGCATATCTTTTTTCTGGCGCGAGAGGATGCGTTGGGCGAGTTTCAGGCCCTCGCGCGTGTTGGTGTAGTAAGGGCCGACCTGGACGCGCGCGAGTTTGCCGAGCGGAATTTCTTCGGCGCTATCGTGGAACAAAACGCAGTGGAGCGAATCGCCGGGATACTGCGTGCGGATTAAGTGCGAGAGCGCGAGAGCGACGCGTTTCGCGGGCGTGAAACGGTCTTCGCCGTACAAAATCATGGAGTGGCTGCAATCGAGCATCAATACCGTGGCGCAGGAGCTTTGATACTCGCACTGGTGGACCATCAAGTCGGGATAGTCGATGTCGATGGGAATTCCCGTGCCGTTGCGCTGGACGGCGTTGAACAGCGTGGCGCTGATGTCCATGTTGAGCGTGTCGCCGAATTCGTAGGCTTTGGAAGTGCCGCCGGATTCAACGCCGGTGGCGAGGTCGCGGGTGTCGTGGCGGCCAAAGCTGCTTTTGCCGAGAGATGCGAGCAGGTCTTTCAAAGTTTTGAAGCCGAGGAAATCGAGTGCTTTGTCGGTGATTTCAAAGCGCGCTTCGGATGTGGGCGCGGCATCGCCGACCTGGCCGCCGGGAGTTTGCGAGGGAGGTCCGGTGATCTGCGCGGGCTGGCCGTTGCCCTGGTCGGTGCGCGAAATGAAACCTTCGTTTTCCATGCGCTGCATGATCTGGTCGATCATCTCGCGGAGTTCCTGGTTCTGCGAGATGTCCGGATTCTCGAGGAGTTTTTCCATCAGCTCGGGCGGGACGAGATCGCCCTCCTGCAAGGCGCGGAGGATGGCTTCGCGGAGTTCGTCCATCATGCGCTCGCGGGAACGCTGTGGATCCATTTCGTAGATGCCGTATTGATTTTCGAAGCCGCTCTGAAGGAGGAAATCGGAGAGGCGGCTCATCAATTCGTCGAGGTCGATATCGTCTGCGGCGCTGGGCGCGTAGCGGGAATATTTCGTGTATTTCATCGGACGTTCTCCGCTGACGGCGGGGTGCGAGTACGTCGTCAAGACGATGGTGCGGTTGAAAGCAACGGCAAAAGCAAGGGCTGGCGGGCGTGAAGCCCGCCGCTACGACGGCTAATTGAACTGGCGCTTGGGGCCGCGGCCGGTGGGCTCGCGATGCTCGCGCGGGTCCGGGCCTTTCCGGGCGTCGGCGAAATAGCCGCGCTCTTCGCTGCGGCTGACGCGCTTGTGGGCCCACAAACCTTCGAGAATAAACTCGGCGGCGCTGGTGACGATTCCGGCATCGTCTTTTGGGCTGACGTCGAGAACGCTCAAGTGATCGAAAAGGCCCTGAATGCCTTTGAGCTGGGCCATGACTTCAGAGCTGGAGGCGTTCGCGGGAATTTTCAGTTCGCCGCCGAGCTCAAACCACTGGGTGACGGGCTGAAAATTGGCACCGGTGAAGTATTGGGTGAAGGTTTTGCCGACGGCGGCGCGGATGAGCTCGCGGGCGATGTTGTCGGCGCCTTTCAATTCGCCTTCGTATTCGAGCTCGAATTTGCCGGTCATCGAGGGAATCGCGGCATAGACGTCGGCGATGCGGGCAACGACGGCGGAGTCGCGGCTGCGAATGGCGCGTTGCTCGGCGGAACTCATTACGTTTTCAAGCGTGCTGATGGGAAGGCGCTGGCTGACGCCCGAGCGACGATCGACGCGCTTATCTTCGCGCGCCTGGAAGGCGATTTCCTCGACGACTTCGCGGATGTATTGCGGCAGGTGGACGCGCTTCTTGTTGTCGCGCTTGACCCAGGCTTCCTGCTCGGTGATGGACATGCCTTCGGGAAGAGTGGCGGGATAGTGGGTGCGAATTTCCGAGCCGATGCGGTCTTTCAGCGGGGTGATGATTTTGCCGCGGGCGGTGTAGTCTTCCGGGTTTGCGGTGAAGACGAGCATCACGTCCAGAGCCATGCGGACGGGGTAGCCCTTAATCTGAATGTCGCCCTCTTGCATGATGTTGAACAGGCCGACCTGAATTTTGCCGGACAGGTCGGGCAATTCGTTGATGCCGAAAATGCCGCGATTGGCGCGGGGCAGCAGGCCGTAATGAATGGTCAATTCGTCGGAAAGATTTTTTCCGCTGCGCGCGGCTTTGATGGGATCGACGTCGCCGATCATGTCGGCGATGGTTACGTCGGGAGTTGCGAGCTTTTCCACGTAGCGATGCTCTCGCCCGAGCCAGGTGATGGGCGTGGCGTCGCCTTCAGCGGCGATGCGTTCGCGGCAAGCGCGGCAGAGCGGCGTGTAAGGATTGTCGTGGATCTCGCAGCCGGCGATGGCCGGAACCTGCGGGTCCATGAAGGTGACGAGATTGCGGAGGATGCGCGATTTCGCCTGGCCGCGCAGACCGAGCAGGATGAAGTGATGCTTCGATAGGATGGCGTTGATGATTTGGGGAATTACGGTGTCTTCGTATCCGTGAACACCGGCGAAGAGCAGGTCGCCCTTCTCCATCTTGCACAGCAAATTCTCGCGCATCTCATGACGGACCGTGCGGTGCGCGATTTTTTCTTCGGACCAGTCACTGCGGCGAAGTTCACCGAGCGTCTTGGGCAAGGAAGTCATGAGGGCCCCAGTACATTATGAGTCGGCGCGCGTGCGGTAGCGCCTGAACATCATTATAAGGGAACGGTGGCTGCGAACATAATTTGGTTTTTCGATGCTAATTAACGCTGTGACCGTTGGTACTGGCGCGGCCGCGAGCGCGCTCGCGCATTTCGAGCTGGGGCAGGACGCGGCTGAGCCATTCCGCGAGGAATTCCTGGCGTTCGGGCTCGGCGCGCATTTCCAGGATGGCCTGTTTTTCCTCGAGTTCGAGGGGCAGGCGCGTGGCCATGCGGTAGGAGATGGGCCAGTGCGTGTCGCGGGGGCTGGGCGACCAAAGCTGGTTGTAGAGAAGTGAGTGGCATTGCTGAAAGCTGCCCATTAGCGCGTCTTCCTTTTGCGTTTCGGGCGCGGCAGGGCTGTCGGGCAGGTATTCGACGATGGCTTCGTGATATTCCTTCTCGGAAAGCAGATCCACGGCGCGAAAGACGGCGCGGCCTTCGGTGAGGATGTCCATCTCGCCTTCGGGATGGACTTTGATGGTTTGCAGTATCTGGGTCGTGCAGCCGATGGTGGCGACGCCCTTTTCGCTGGCGAGAATCATTCCGAATTCGAGCTTGTGGGTGAGGCAGTGGTTGACCATCAGACGGTAGCGGGGCTCGAAAATGTGCAGAGGCAAAGACATTCCGGGGAACAGCACAAGATTCAACGGGAACAGCGGGATGCGGGTGGGTCTCATAAATTCCGCCAGACGGCGCCAAGGAACAGTTTAGCGCAGTAAGGCGAGAGCGGCATGCATTTCGTCGCGGGCGTGGGTGTCTCCGGCCTTCTGCGCCACGAGGATGCCCTCAGAGAGCAGTTTTTTGGCTTCCTCGATGCGGCCCACGCGACCGAGATGCTGGCCGAACTGGAAATATCCGGCAACGTAACCGGGATTGGTTTCGAGCAGCTTCTGGAAATGGCGAGTGGCGGCGGGATCGTCGCCGAGTTTGGCGCATTCGAGCGCCAGGCCATACAGGGCGAAGGCGTCGTTGGGTTTGGCGGCGACGAACTGCTCGAGCATTTCACGGCGGGACTTCTGCGTTTGGGTCATGGCTTAGGTGCGATATTATAGCGGTCTCGTCGGCGCCGGCCAAGTTCCGCGCGGTGCACATACCCGGAGAAAAAAGCCCGAATGACAAATTCACCGAAACATGCGGATAGTCACACATTGCGGAAGGCTTCGTGGCCTGCTCCGGAGACGTTGCGCGAAGGCAAGCCGGTGAGCGCGTCGCGGTCGGAGATCACCGAGATCGTGCTGCCGAACGACGCGAACCTGCTGGGGAATATGCTCGGCGGACGCGTAATGCATTTGATCGACATTGCCGGAGCGCTAGCGGCGACGCGGCACGCGAATCTGCCGGTAGTGACAGCGTCGGTGGATTATCTGGATTTCCGGTTTCCGATCCACCTGGGCGAGTGGATCGTGCTGAAGTCGCAGGTGAACCGCGCGTTTAACACGTCGATGGAAGTGGGCGTGAAGGTGTATGCCGAAAATGTGCTCACGGGCGAGAGGCGGCACACCAGCACAGCGTATTTGACGTTTGTGGCCGTGGACCTCGATCAGAAGGCGCACGCGGTGCGGCCGCTGATTTTGGAGACGGACGAGGACAAGCGGCGGTACGAAGAAGCCGGCGAGCGGCGGCGGGTGCGGCTGGCGATGCGGAACAAGCAGCCGCTGGCGGATATTTAGATTTTGCGGGGCGCAGGATACTGATCTGTGTGGCGTGGCGATGCGCGGTGCGGCGTGGCGCGGCGCTGCGCTTTCGCGACTTCTAGCTGCTTGCCAGGACAGATTCTGCAGTAGCAAAACCGTTCTCGATGCATTTGCCGAGGGACGGACCTTCCAGGTAATTTCCAGCGAAAAACAGGCCGGGCGTGGTGCGTTCGGCGGCGCGAATGGATTCGACGATGTGGCCGTGGCCGAGATTGTATTGGGGCAAGGCTCTTTCCCATTTCCAAACGCGGGTGGCGATGGGCTCGCCGGCGATGTTGAGGATGCGGGCGTTTTCGGTGTGGACGATGCGCGCAATTTCGGATTCGGCGTGATGGATGATTTCGAGATCGGTGGCGCCGCCGATGAAGCTGGTGACGAGCGCGGAATTTTCCGGCGCCCGGCCGGAGAACAGCGAGGAATTCCAGACGGTGCCGAGAGTGCGGACGTGCTCGCTGCGCGGGATGAGGAAGCCGAAACCTTCGAGCGGTTGGCCGATTTGCGGGCGGTGATATCCCGCGCAGACCACGGCGACGGGAGCGTAGGGAATTCCAGAGAGTGTGCCGGCAAGTTGCGGCAATGCGGCGCGCACAAGTTGCGAGGCGACGTAGGCGGGCGTGGCGAGGACGATGGCATCGGCGGTGTAGGTTTCGGCGGCGCCGTTGCGCGTAGCGCGGACGGTTTTTTGGTTATGGCTCAGGTCGATCGAGACGACGGTCGTATTGGCTTCGAGAGTGTCGCCGAATTTCGCGGCGAGCGAGAAGGGAAGCGTGGCGACTCCATTGGCGAAAGAACACAGCGGCGGCGCGGCGCTGGATTTCTGATCCGGCGACGTCGTCGATATCGTCGATTTCAGCGATTTCGCCGATTTGGATTTCGATTTCATGGCTCCGCGAACGACGCTGCCGTATTCGCGTTCCCATTCATCGAGAGTGGGGAAGGCGGCTTTCAAGCTGAGCTGCTCGGGATCTCCGGCATAAACGCCCGAGACGAACGGCGAAACGAGATACTCCAGAATTTCGTGGCCGAATTTGCGGCGAACGAAGGCGGCAACGGATTCTTCCTGCGACGGCGGCGTGGTGCGGCGAAACGCTTCGGTGGCGATTTTCCAGCGTGACGCTGCTCCTAGAAATGTGGAGGCGAGCATGGCTTGCGGCGACAGGGGGATTCGCTCGAGGCGGCCGTGCTTCAGCACATAGCGCGGGGCGCGTGGATTTGCCGTTTGGAGTTGTGGCTCGATGCCGAGTTCGCGGATGAGATCGAGAACGGCGGGCGTGCCCTGAAAACTTTGCGGACCGTATTCGAACAGGAAGCCCGAGTTGCGCTCCGAGCGGATGACGCCGCCCGGATTTGGCGAAGATTCGAGAAGCGTGACGCGCGCGCCGAGTCTTTCGAGGCGGAAGGCGCAAGCAAGGCCCGAGATTCCCGCGCCGATGACGATTACGTGTTTTGTATCGGGCATGGCGGCGCTCGCTACAGAGTCTTTGAAAACAAGGGGCGCTTTTCCATTTGCTGGTCGCGGAGATAGCGGTCAAAGGCCATGGCGACGGTGCGGATAAAAATGCGGCCGAGCGGCGTGACGCGGATTTCGCCAGGGGTGAGCGTGACGAGGCCTTCGTCGCGCGCGACTTCGAGAGCGGCTTGCTCATGCGCGAAATATTCGTCGAAGTCGATGCGGAATTCGCGCTCGATTTCTTTTTTGGGAATGACGGTGTGGCAGAGCAGGCGGCCGATCACCGCGCGGCGGATTACATCGTCTTCAGAGAGGCGGTAGCCGCGGGTGGTGGCGATGCCGCGCGTTGCGACGGTCGATTCGTAATCCGGAACTTCCTTGCGATTTTGGGCGTAGGCTTCGCCGATCGAGCTGATGGCGCTGACGCCCATGCCGTACAGATCGGCTCCGGCCTTTGTGGTGTAACCCTGAAAATTCCGATGCAGAGTGCGGTTCGCCTGGGCGATGGCGAGTTCGTCGTTTGGTTTGGCGAAGTGGTCCATGCCGATATAGAGGTAGCCGGCGTGGAGGAAGCCTTCGAGCCCGGCGCGCATGATGCGGAATTTTTCCATGCCGTCTGGCAAATGCTGTTGAAACGAGCCTTGCTGCTTTTTCAGCCACGGAACGTGCGCGTAGCTGAACATGGCGACGCGGTCGGGATCGAGCGTGAGCGTATTTTCGATCGTTTCGGCGAAGCTAGCGGCGGTCTGGTGCGGCAGGCCGTAAATTAGATCCACGTTGAGGCTTTCGAAGCCGAGTTCGCGCGCGGCGAGAATTAAATCGCGCGTGAGTTCGTAGGGTTGCACGCGGTGGATGGTTTCCTGCACGCGCTGTTCGAAGTCCTGAATCCCGAGGCTGAGGCGATTGAAGCCCAGCTTGCGCAGCGATTCCAGGTGAGCGCGCGTGGTGACGCGCGGATCGATTTCGACGCCGATTTCAGAATCGGGCGAAAAGGCGAAACGCTCGCGCGTGTAGCCGAAAAGATCTTCCATCTGCGCGGGCGTCAGATACGTCGGTGTGCCGCCGCCCCAGTGGAATTGCGTGACCGGGCGATTTTTCGAGACGTGACGGCTGACGTGGTCGATTTCTTTTTTCAGCGCTGTGAGGTAGGGAATGGCGACGGATTTGTTTTTCTGAATCGAGACGTTGCACGCGCAGAACAGGCACAGGCTCTCGCAAAACGGAATGTGCATGTAGAGCGAAACGGGCGTCGCTTTCGATTCGGCTACGGCGTAATGGTTTTCGAGGTCGTCTGGGCCGAAATCGTCTTTCCACACCGGCGCGGTGGGGTAGCTAGTGTAACGCGGGCCGGGGCGATTGTGCTTTTCGAGGAACTCGTCGGAGATGGCGGCGATTTCGAGTTTTTCGGGCGAAGTCATCGGCGTAGCAGCCACTATCCTACGGGAACGTGGGGCGCGAGACGAACGGCTTGTCCGGCTTCAACGAAAGCTTTGGCGTTGGCGACCGGAGTAGCCGGCAGAATTCCGTGACCAAGATTCAGGATGTGGCCGACACCGCCGGTTTGTTCAACGGCGTGACGAGCGGCCTCGCCGACGGCGTCTTCGGTGGTCAGCAAGATGTTGGGATCGACGTTACCCTGCAGGGCGATCGTGTCTCCGAGCTGGGCGCGAGCGGTGGCCAGATCGGTGCGCCAATCGACACTGACGACATCGGCGCCGGATTTTCCGAGGCTGGGGACCAAGTGCGAGGAGCCTTTGGCGTAAAGAATTTTCGGGATGTGCGGCTGGCCGAGCAATTCGAAGATGAGCCGCGTGGCGGGCAGTTCGAACTCGTCGTATTGCTCGCGGTTGAGTTCGCCGGCCCAGGTGTCGAAGAGTTGGACGACGGAAGCGCCGGCGTCGATGTGCGATTTCAGGTAACCGACGGTGGCGCGGGCGATGCGGTCAAGCAGTTCGCGGACGAGGGCGGGTTCTTCGGCGAGCATTTGTTTGGCGCGCGAGATGTCGCCGCGAGTTTTGCCTTCGATCATGTAGCAGGCGAGCGTCCAGGGAGCGGCAGCGAAGCCGATTACTGGAACGTCCGGGCCGACGTGTTTGCAGATTACGCGGATGGCGTCGGCGACGAAGCGTGTTTCGCCTTCGGGATCAAAATCTCGCAGGCGGCGGATAGCGGCGAGATCCCGCACGGGATTCGAAAGCACCGGACCGGAATCCGGCACGTCCAGCGGCATGCCCATGGCTTCGGCGACGATGAGGATGTCCGAAAAGACGATCACGGCATCGACGCCGATGATGCGGAAGGGCTGAAGGGAGACTTCGGCGGCGACGTCCGGCGTCTTGCAGATTTCGAGAAACGAATAGTTTTTGCGGACGGCCTGGTATTCGGGCAAGTAGCGTCCGGCCTGGCGCATGATCCAGACGGGAACGCGCTGGACGGGTTGTCGGCGGCACGCGCGGAGGAACAAGTCTTTGCGGTTCAGGGTTGTGGGCGCGGCGAGTTGCATGGCTTCGTTCTCATAATAGCAGATGGTTAGGCGGCAGGTGTTCCGAGCGGGCGAAGCGCGGATGCGGCAAAGACTTAACCCAGAGGGCAGTCAGTGCTAAGAAGCATTCGCGGAGAAATCTGAGCGGCGACTACCGAGAGGGTGGCGGAACGACGGGGCGGCCGCCGGAATCGGGGCTATAATCGTTAGTGGTGTTCAGGAGTTCGAAGCAGTTCATGGTTCACGTCCTCAACTATCTGACCCTGGGCCTCTATCTGGCTAGTTTTCTCTGCTATACGCGGAATTTGCAGGCGCCGGAATTGTGGACGGGGCGCGCGGCCTCTTTGCTGCTGGCGGCGGGAATCATCACGCAGTACTACGCGCTCTACGAGCGGTCGATGATTCTGCACAGCGTACCGTACGACGATTTATACGGGTCGATGATGCTGTTTGCGTGGCTGCTGGCATTGACGTATGTGGGGCTAGAGGTATTTCACCGGCAGCGGGCGGTGGGCGCGTTTGTGACGTTCGTGCTGGTGGCGTGGATCGCAACGGTGTGGTTGACGGTGCCCGATCCGATCGCCGTGCCGACGCGCGCGCGCGGGGCGCTCTTTGCGTTTCATGTGACGCTGAACACCTGGGCGTACGCGGCGTTTGCGCTTTCGTTTGTGCTGAGCGCGATGTATCTGGTGCAGGACCGGTTGCTGCGGTCGCGCAGGTTGGGCGCGGCGTTCTGGCGGTTTCCGGCGCTGGATGTGATGGAGCGAATGTCGCGCAGCAGCGTGTATGTGGGTTTGGCGGCGCTGGTTGTGGGCGCGTCGATGGGATTGGTGTGGGCGCAAAGAATCGGGACGGGCTATTCGTTGGGCGATCCGAAAGTGGTGATCACGATCGCGATTCTGGTGGTGTACGCGGCGTATTTGCTGCTCTCGCGCAGCGCGACGTGGCGGGGAGCGCGGGCGGCGCTCTTGTGCGTGGTGAATTTCTTGGTGGTGCTGTTCAGCTACACGTTTGTGAATCTGTACCTGACGAGGTTTCATAAATTTCTGTAATGGCGACGGAATCCAAAGCGGCACGAATCGCGAACGTTCGCGTGCAGGTGGCGCTGATCGGGTGCAACCACCGCACGGCTCCGGTGGAGCTGCGCGAGCGGATTGTGTTCACGCGCGAGCAGGCTCTGCAGGCGGCGGACGATTTGCGTTCGCAGGGGATTCTCGAGGAAGCGGTGGTGCTTTCGACGTGCAATCGAAGCGAGTTGTACGGTGTGCCGGCGGAGAGCGAAAACTCCACTACGGTGGCCATGGAGGAATATTTCACTTCGTTCCACCGGATTCCGCGGCGAGAACTCGACGGCCGCTTTTACCGGCAGATCGGGCCGGACGCGGTGCGGCATTTGTTCCGGGTGGCGGCGGGACTCGATTCGATGCTGCTCGGCGAAGCGGAAATTTTGGGGCAGCTTCGCAGCGCATACAGCCAGGCGCTGGATCATGGCGCGACGGGTCCGGTGCTGAACAAAGTGTTTCAGGGTGCGCTGGAGGTAGGGAAACGGGTTCGCAGCGAAACGGAAGTCGGCGCGCGACCGATGTCGGTGGCGCTCGCGGGCGTAAAGCTGGCCGAGCGCGTGTTTGGAAATTTGAAGGGGCACTCGGCGCTGATTTTAGGCGCGGGCGCGGTGGCCGAGCAGGTGGTCGAGCACATGCGAAACCGCGGGATCGGCCATTTGCGCGTGGTGAATCGTTCGTTCGACCATGCGGCGGAACTGGCGCAGCGAGTGGGCGGAGAGGCCATTGCGTGGGAAGCCCTGGAATCGGTGCTGGGCGCGCCGGACATCCTGGTGACGTCGGTGACGGCATCGGGTCCGGTGCTGACGCGGGAACTGCTCGAGCGGGCGATCGCGGCGCGGTCCGGCAAACCGGTGTTCGTAGTGGACCTGGCCGTGCCGCGGAACGTGGATGCGGCGGCGAGCGGACTCTACAACTTGTACCTGTATAACATCGACGATCTGGGCGAGATCGTGGAGCAAAATAAAAAGGCGAGAGAGTCTGAAATTCCGCGCGCCGAAGCCATTATCGCCGAGCATATCGCGAAGTTTGAGGCCTGGCGGACGGCGCTCGAAGCCGGATCGATCGTGACGGATTTGCGGCAGCGGTTTCATACGCAGCGCGAAGAGTTGATTCGAGAGATGCTTGCGGAGCGGGATGATGTGAGCCCGCGGGAGCTCTACCGCATCGCGCACATTACCGAGGAATTGATCGAGCGGCTACTGGAAGAGCCGGCGGCGAAATTGCGGCGCGGTCCGGGTATGCGGGGCCGACTCGCGGGTTTGGAAGCAATCCGGCATCTTTTCGGATTGAATGAGGGGAAACATTGAAGCCCATTCGGATTGCAACACGCGGCAGCGCGCTGGCGCTGTGGCAGGCAAACCATCTGCGCGATGCGCTGATGCAGCGATGCGGCGTGGCCGCGGAGCTTGTGGTGGTAAAAACGTCGGGCGATCAGCATTTGAACCTGCCTATTTTTCAGCTGGGCATGAAGGGCGTGTTCACGAAGGAACTTGAAATGGCGCTGCTCGACGGGCGGGCCGAGATGGCCATTCACAGCATGAAGGACGTGCCGACGGAATTGTCGGATGCGTGCCCGGTGCTGATCGTTTTCAAGCGCGAAGATCCGCGCGACGTGCTGATTTCGCGGAGCGGAGCAAAATTGAAAGAGCTCGAAGCCGGTTCGCGCGTGGGAACGAGCAGTTTGCGGCGCGCTTCGCAAGTGCGGAAAGTGCGGCCGGATTTGAAAATTGTCGAAATTCGCGGGAACGTGGACTCCCGCGTACGGAAAATGGATGAGGGCGAGTACGACGCGCTGGTGCTGGCGCGAGCCGGCGTAGTGCGATTGGGATTAGGCGCGCGGATTACGGAAGTTATTGCGCCGGAAATTGTGTTGCCCGCGGTGGGGCAGGGCGCGCTGGGAGTGCAGTTTTTCGAAGCGAATTGGGACGAACTGCAATTTCTGAAGAAGCTCGAAGATCCGGAGACGATGCTGGCGGTGACGGCGGAACGAGCGTTGATGGCGGAGTTACACGGCGGATGCAGGCTGCCGCTGGGCGCGTGGGCGCGGTTCGATGCCGACGCGATGAACCTGGATGCCTGCGTGCTTTCCGAGGATGGCTTGCAGATCGTGCGAGGGCGGGCGACGCGCCGGTGCGAGAACGGGCGCGAAGCGACCGAGCTGGGGCGCGGCGTGGCGCAGGAAATGCTCGCGGCGGGAGCGGACAAAATCCTGCAAGCGGCGGGGCGAGCCGTTGTCTAGCGTTGGCAAGCCGCTCGCAGGGAAGTGCGTGGTGGTGACGCGCGCGCCGGAACAGGCGCAGCCACTGAAGGACGAGCTCGTGCGGCAAGGCGCGGAAGTGCTGGCGCTGCCGACGGTGAGTTTTGCGCCGACGGAAAACCCGGCGGAACTGGACGCGGCGCTGGGAGCGATCGATTCGTTCGATTGGATTGTGTTCACCAGCCAAAATGCGGTGCGTTACGTTTGCGAGCGCATGAATTTACTGGGCCTAGCGCGCGGGCGAGCGCAGGTGGCGGCGGTGGGAGTGGCGACGGCGGGAACGGCGAAGGAAGCGGGATTCCTCGTGACGTACATCGCCAAGAACCAGGGCGGCGAAGCGCTGGCGAGCGAGTTGACCACGAAAGTGGCGGGCAAAAGTATTTTGCTGCCGCGCAGCGATCGCGCCGACAACGCCCTTCCATCGATGTTGCGCGCGGCGGGAGCGAAGGTTACCGATGCGATTGCCTACCGGACGTTGACTCCAGCGGAAAGTAATCCCGCGGCGCTGGCGCGCGTGAAGGCGGGCGATGTGGACGTGATTGTGTTTGCGAGCCCGTCGTCGTTTCACAATTTGTGCGACGCAATTCCGGTGGAGGAGATGAAGCAGATTTCGGCGAGCGTACATTTCGCGACGATCGGGCCGACCACTTCGCGGGCCCTGCTGGATGCGGGGATGCGCGTGGCGATTCAGTCGAGCCACGCGTCGGCGGTTTCGCTCGCGGATGCGATTGCCAAGCACTATCTGCGGCAGGCGAGCGCGGCGGCGGAGGCGAAAGGCGCGTGAGTTTTCCGGTTCATCGTCCGCGAAGATTGAGGCGCACGGCGGCGCTGCGGGGATTAGTGCGCGAAACGAGGCTCACGTCGAGCGGCCTCGTGTATCCGATGTTTGCCGTGCCAGGCACCGGTGTTCGCAAGGAAATCACGTCGATGCCGGGAATTTTTCAGCAGTCGGTGGATAGGGTGGTGGAAGAGTGCCGGGAAGTGGCCGATTTGGGAATTCCGGCGGTGCTGCTTTTTGGTTTGCCGGAACACAAAGACGAGACAGCCACGGAAGCTTCGTCGCCGCATGGCGCGGTGCAGCGGGCCATTCAGGCCATCCGAAAAGCGAATTTGAAATTGGTGGTGATCACGGACGTGTGCCTTTGCGAGTACACCAGCCACGGGCATTGCGGAATGATTCACAACGGAGAAGTGCTGAACGATGCGAGTTTGACGGTGCTGGCGGATGCCGCGCTCTCGCACGCGCAGGCGGGCGCGGATATCGTGGCGCCGTCGGACATGATGGACGGACGCGTGGGCGCGATTCGGAAGCGGCTCGACGAAAACGGATTTCAGGATCTTGCGATTCTGTCGTATGCGGCGAAGTACAGTTCGGCGTTTTACGGGCCGTTCCGAGAGGCGGCACAGTCCACGCCGCAGTTTGGCGACCGGCGAAGCTATCAGATGGATCCGGCGAATGGGCGCGAAGCGTTAATGGAAGTGGGGCAGGATTTGGCAGAAGGCGCGGACATCATCATGGTGAAACCGGCGCTCGCGTATCTGGATGTGATCCGGCAGGTGCGCGAGAAATTCGACGCGCCGCTGGCGGCCTACAACGTGAGCGGCGAGTACGCGATGGTGAAAGCGGCGGCGACGAACGGTTGGATCGAGGAGAAGCGCGCGGTGCTGGAAATCATCACGGGAATTCAGCGCGCGGGCGCTTCGATCATCCTGACGTACCACGCGAAAGATATAGCGCGATGGCTGAAGAACGGCGAGTGAAGAGCGGTGGGTGAAGAGCGGCGGGTGAGGAGCGAATGAGCAGCGGCACGGTGAAAACAACAGGAATTTCGAATCCGGCGGGCGCGCGGCTGCGATCGAAGGAATTGTTCGAGCGCGGGACGAAGACGCTTGTGGGCGGAGTGGATAGTCCGGTGCGGGCGTTTCGCGCGGTGGGCGGCACGCCGCTGGTGATCGATCGCGCGGGGGGCGCGAGACTGTTCGACGTCGATGGGCGCGAGTACATCGACTACGTGTGTTCGTGGGGCGCGCTGATTTTGGGCCATGCGCATCCGGACGTGGTGGCGGCCGTGGCGGAGCAGGCGTCGCGGGGAACGAGTTATGGAATGACGTCGCCGCTGGAGATCGAACTGGGCGAGCGAATCGCGCGGGCGCTGCCGAGTGTGGAGATGGTGCGGTTCGTCAGTTCGGGCACGGAAGCGACGATGTCCGCGGCGCGGCTGGCGCGGGCGTTTACGAAACGCGACCTGATCGTGAAATTCGAGGGCTGCTATCACGGGCACTCCGACGGATTTTTGTCGGAGGCGGGCTCGGGCCTCGCGACGCTGGGGATTGCGGCGTGTCCCGGAGTGCCGGCGGCGTTCGCGGAGCTCACGTTGAATGCTCCGTTCAACGACGTGGCGGCGCTGGAAAAATTATTCGCGCAGCACAGCGGAGAAATTGCGGCGGTGATCGTCGAGCCGGTAGTGGCGAATATGGGAGTGGTGCCTCCGGTGAATGGTTACTTGCAGAAGTTGCGCGAGATCACCAGGCGCGAAGGCGCGCTTTTGATTTTTGATGAAGTGATTACGGGATTCCGATTGGGTTACGGCGGCGCGCAGGGCGTGTACGGAATTACGCCGGATTTGACGGCGCTGGGGAAAATCATCGGCGGCGGACTGCCGGTGGCGGCATACGGCGGGCGCCAGGAAATCATGGAGCACCTCGCGCCGCTGGGTCCGGTGTACCAGGCGGGGACGCTTTCGGGCAATCCGCTGGCGATGCGCGCCGGACTCGCGACGTTGCCGAAGCTTGAGGCGCCGGGATTTTACGAGGAGCTGAAGCGCAAGACAGCGAGATTGGCTGACGGATTTCGCGACGCGCTGCGCGAAAACGGAATTGCGGCCAACGTGAATGTAGCGGGATCGCTGCTGACTGTGTTCTTCGGCGCGGGAGAGATACGAAACTACGACGACGCGAAGAAGGCGGATGTGAAGAAGTTCGCCGCGTTTTTTCAGGCGATGCTCGAGCGTGGAGTGTTTCTGCCTCCTTCGCAGTATGAGGCGCTTTTTATTTCGGCGGCGCATACCGACGCGGATATCGAGCGGACGATTGGTGCGGCGCGAGACAGCCTGCGAAACCTCTAGCTCTACCTGCCCTGCCGGCAATTCCCGTGGTGGCGAAGCTCGCGCGAAGGCGGCGAAATTCTGGGAGTTCGATCGTGATTTCGCCGCCGGGGCGAAAAGGAAATAGCGCGGCACAGGAGGGAAAACAAGTGGGCGGGAAGGGCGCGGATTGGGGGCGGGAGTGGCCCGGATTGAAACCGCATTCGCGTAAGATGCCTATTATCAACGGGTAGCGGAGAGGGTACGGATGGTACCCCCGTTGCTTTTCTGACTCCCGTCGTCAGGCGAGACGAGGAGTAACCCCTTTCATGATCGTAGCAGTGGCAGCACTACTGTTTCACGCGACGTTCGGCGCAACGCCGGGGATAGTCGCTGTGGATGCGAACTCAGCCGCGCGCCCGGAAGCGACACACCTTTCGGCCATGTTTGCTTTTCCCGGCAGCGAGACAAACGAAAATCCAAACACGGTTCGAGCGGCAACCGATACGGATTCGGCGCGGATGAACCTGGGCGACGTGCGATTTGACGAGAAGGTTAAACCGGCAGTGCTAATCGCTTCGATGACGGATTCGTCGTCAACGGCGGCGCGGAATTCACAATCCTTTTCAACGATGCGGCTGCCCGATCCCGAACCGACGAAAGAGCATTCGATTCACGCGGCGGTGAGCACGCCTTCGCGGCGGATGTGGATTGCGCTATCGGTGGTGCAGCACGGAGCTGCGGCGTTTGACGCGTACTCGACGCGGCAATCGATCGGGCACGGCGGGGTGGAAGACGATCCGCTGATGCGACCCTTCGCGAATTCCCCGGCGATTTATGTGGCGACGCAGGTGACGCCGGTGCTTTTGGATTTGCTGGCGCGGCACATGCAACGCAGCGAATTCGGGATGGTGCGGCGAGTGTGGTGGGTGCCGCAGTCGCTGGGAGCAGGCGTCTCGATTTTCTCGGGAGTTCACAACCTGCATGTGGCGGCGGAATAGGGAAGAGCGAAAGAATTCCGGCACAATTTGATTTTGCAAATTTCTCCACCTGGCGGGGAGAAAATTCAAAGGCACCCGGCTCTCTCCCCGGGTGCCTTTTTTATTTTCAGGCGCCCATCACCGGGCGATCGCCCGGAAATAAATAGGCGGGCGCGACGAGGGATGCGTTGGATTGGCGTTTGACGGCCCAGTCGGCGGCGCGATGGCCGGAAACGACGGCCTGAGAAATATCGGAGACCGGGCCGATCGAATCGGTGTTGGCGAAAAAGACGCGGTCCATCGGCTGGCTGGCGAGCGGAATGGTGCGGGTGAAATTTCCAGGCACGGGCAAGTACATGGGATGGCCGCGGCGGTAGAGGTGGACTTCGATGGGCTCGGCGTCGTTGAATTCCGGCCGCAGCTTTCGAAAATCGCGAAGAGCGTGTTCCGCGAGAGCCTGGCAACTATCGAGCGAAAGCAGAATGGCACGCTGCGATTCCGCGAGCGGTGTGTAGAACGAAAGAATATTGTTCTTTTGCGCGTACCCCGGCTGTTTCTGCAGCACCCAATCCGCGACGATGAAGTCCGTGAAGACGTTTCCGGGGCACCAGGTGTCGTACCCGCGGTTGTAGATGGGTTTACCGAAAATCATGTTGATGACGGGATAGGGGCAATAGCGAAAAGAGCGCATGGCGTCGGCCTGGGCGTCTGGAATTCCGGAGACGAGGCGAGCGGTGATGAATTTCGGAGTAGCCATGATGACGCACTTGGCGGCGACGGTCTGGAGTTCGCCATCGTGAACGAAGGTGACGTTGACTTCGGATTTTTGCGGTTCCACGGAAACGATGGTGGCGTCACCGAGCATGCGATCGGAATGCTTCGTTGAGAGTGTGCGGAAGAGCTGGCCGGCGAGCGCGCCGTTACCGCCCGGCAGCGTCCTGCGCTCGTCGTGGCCGGCGACCATTTCCTGCACTTCTCCGGCGACGATGAGGGCGGCGGTGTCCTTCGTTTTCGCTCCCCAATTGGACGGGCCGTAGGCGTCCCACCACTGGGTTACTTCGGGAGCGTAGTCTTTCAGGATGTCGGAAATCGGAAAGCTGTCGAGGTGCGCGGCGTCTTTTTCGACGTCGAGCGCAAGCATGGCGACTTTGAATTGCTTGAAGCTTTCGCGGACGGTATTGGAGTAGGGAAGGTGATGGATGCCATCCCGCCAGGTGTCTGCCACCCATTCGCCGTTGACGATGGTGGGATCGGGGCAATCGACCGGCAAGAGGGTGAGCCCGATTTCCTTGGCGAGCTGATCGCTTTCGGAACCCTTCACGTCAAAGGCAGATCCGGTGGCGAACCCCTGACCCTGATATTCCTCGCGATACGCGTTGCCGCCGAAGTGAGGCTCTTTTTCCAGGAGCAAGAAATTTTGATCTTTCAGAAAATAGGCGGCGGACATTCCGCTGACGCCGCCGCCGACGATCACAACGTCGTAGCGTTTGGAAACGGGCGGCTTGGAGAAATCCTTTCCGTCGCGGACTTCATGGCAGACGGCGAAGTGGTCGCCTTCGATTTGCGCTTTCGGAGCGCTCTCGGCGGAGAGCAAATTAAAGTTGACGGGGCAGCCCGAGGCGACGCTGCCGGCAACGACAAACTTTAGAAAATCGCGACGGGAGGTGGTCATGAGCCTTCTCCTTGAAGGGGCGGGGCGGCGGGAAGCGGAGCCGCTTCTTCCGCGGCGCCGGACCGAGTGCGAAGCCGGTACCAGACAAGAATTGTGGCGATCGAGAAAAGCAAAATGAGCGTGGAGATGGCGTTGATTTCGGGCGTAATGCCGCGACGGAGGCGGGACCAAATTTCCAGGGGCAGCGTGTTATCGCGTCCGATCAGGAAGAAGCTGACGGCGATTTCATCGAGAGAGAGAGTGAAGATCAGCAGACCCGCGGCGATCAGCGAGACGCGCAGGTTCGGCAGAGTGACGCGCCAAAAGGTTTTCCACTGGTTGGCGCCGAGATCGAGCGACGCCTCTTCCTGAGCGCGGTCGAGTTTCTGCAGCCCAGCGAATATTTCGGTGGTCGCAACGGAGATTAATGCGGTGCCATGGCCCAGAGTGACGGTGACGAGACTCAGTTTCATCCCGACGCCGACGAAGAGCATCAGCAGCGAAAGTCCGGTGATGATACCGGGCAGAATCAAGGGCAACAGTACCAGACGCCGGAAGAGCGCTTTGCCGGGAAAGTCAGAGCGATCGAGGGCGAGCGCAGCGGGAAGTCCCAGGCCGATGGCGATGGCGACGGCGATGGCGGCGACGATGGCGCTGTTGAGTACGGCATCCCAGAGCGCGGCGTCGGCGAATAGTTGGCGATACCAATCGAAAGTCCAGTTCGCGGGAGGGAAGCCGCCGACGCCCGCACCGTTGAATGAATAGACGACGAGAACAACGATCGGAAAATAGAGGAAGGCGTACACCAGGAACGCATAGGCGGTGAG
Organism: uncultured Acidobacteriota bacterium; assembly: GCA_963785585.1. Classification (GTDB taxonomy): domain Bacteria; phylum Acidobacteriota; class Terriglobia; order Acidiferrales; family UBA7541; genus Palsa-295. The sequence goes on along the minus strand of CAWAVW010000004.1, from coordinate 1,851,155 downwards.
CAAGGGGGCGCGCGTGGACGTAAAGCTCGATGCGGGGGCGCTCATTGAATCGTCAACCTTTTCTCGAGGCGTTCGGTGGCGAATAGGAGTGTGACGACGATCAGCAACATGCAGAGCGAAATCGCGGCGCCGAGCGGCCAGTTGTAGGCCGCTCCGAAAAGGCTGACGACGATGTTGGAAATCATGATGCCGCTCGAGCCGCCGACCAGAAGCGGCGCGAGGAAGTCGCCGAGCGTGAGAACGAAGGCAAACGTGGCACCCGCGAGAACACCCGGCAACGAGAGGGGCAGAATCACGCGGCGAAATGTGGACCACGGAGACGCGCCGAGATCCTGGGAAGCCTCGACGAGATTTCGCGGCACATGCTCGAGCGAGGCGTAGATCGGGAGGAAGACGAATGGCGTGTAGATGTGCGTGAGCGTAAGGATTACGGCAAAGGGACTGTAGAGCAGAAACTCGAGCGGCTGGTGGGTGATGTGAAAATATTGCAGCAAGCCGTTGAGAACGCCGTCGCTGCCGAGAATTGTCTTCCACGCATAACCACGGACCAGATAACTGGCCCACAAAGGAATAATCACGAGCTGGTAGAGCAATTCCTTTCGGGCTTGCGTGTAAAACGACACAAAATAGGCGAGCGGATAGCCGAGCGCGAGGGCGAGCGCTGTGACCGATGCGGCGATGCGCATGGAGCGCAGCAGAACCTGGATGTAGAGCGGGTTGTGGATGAGCTGGGCGTAATTCTGAAGGTTCCAATTGTGAACAATTGTCTGCACAGGGGAAACCGACCAGAAGCTGTAGCAAAACAGAATGGCGTACGGCACGAGAAGAAACACCGTCACCCAAAGGAGCGGCGGAATGGTGACGGTGGATTTGTAGGCGCGGGAGTACATGCTCAGTCGTCTCCGCTCTCGCGGACGCGGACAGCGTCATTGGCGTCAAATTCAAATTCGCGCTGGCCGGTAAGAATCCCGGGAGCGGGGATGCGCGCGCGAAGAATACAGCCGCTGCCGCAATCGATTTCGATCAAATCCATGGCGCCGCCGAAGGACTGGTTGCGAATTTCGCCGCGGAAACGCGCGGTGGCGACGTCGGGAGAGGGAAGCTCGGGCGACACCGGGAGCAAGTGAATGGCTTCCTGGCGCAGGGAGTATGTGGCTTTTCCGGAGGCGCCGAAGGTGCGCCAGACGATCGGGCCGGCGCTGGCAATGCCGTCGCGGACATCGGCGCGCAGTAAATTGGTCTGGCCGATGAATTGGGCGGCGTAGGCGGTGGCGGGTTTGCCGTAAATGTCGCGCGGGCCGGCGATTTGCTCGAGAGTTCCGGCGCGGAGAAGGGCGACGCGATCAGAGAGCGCCATGGCTTCTTCCTGGTCGTGGGTGACGAAAATAAAGGTGATGCCGACTTCGCGCTGCAAGGATTTCAGTTCGACCTGCATTTGACGGCGCAGGTTGGCGTCGAGAGCCGAGAGCGGCTCATCGAGCAGCAGGACGCGCGGACGATTTACGAGCGCGCGAGCGAGGGCGACGCGTTGTTGCTGGCCGCCGCTCAGGCGCGCGGGCGCCGATTTCGCAAAGTCGGCCATTTTAACCATCGCAAGGGCTTTCGTCACGCGGTCGGGGATTTCCCTGGAGTCGGCATTCGTGGCACGCAGGCCGTAGGCGACGTTGTCAAAAACCGAAAGATGAGGGAAGAGCGCGTAGCTCTGAAACACGGTATTCACGGGACGGCGATGTGCGGGGATGGTGTCGAGCCGATCGCCGGCCATCCAGATTTCGCCGCCGTCGAGTTGTTCAAACCCGGCGATCAGGCGAAGCAGAGTGGTTTTTCCGGAGCCGCTTTCGCCCAGAATGGTGAGAAATTCGCCGGCGGCAACGTCGAGATCAATTCCTCGAAGCACGGGGCGAGGGCCATAGCGCTTGGTGGCGCTGCGGACCGAAAGCAGAACGTCGGGCGGGGGTATGAGTTGCGGGGCGGAGTCACGCGGCGGCGGAGTCATCGCGCGAACCGCCGGGCGAAGGTAGGCGATACACGCGGACAGGCGGCACTGTGGCGGAAAGGGATCACTGCGCAGCCTTCACTTCATTCCAAATTTCGTTGTATTTGTCGCGGCGCGGAACCTGCTGCCAGAAATAAATGTGCGTCATGTACTCATCCACGTTATCCAGATGCAGCGATTTCCTTTGCTCGGCGGTCATACCCGCGCCGGCGTCCGGGTTGGCGGGATCGTAGCCAGTAACGTCGGCGACGAGTTTCTGCGTTTTCGCTTCGATCATGTACTCCAGGAATGCAGTGGCGAGTTCCTTGTTCTCGCTGGCGGACGTGATCATCAGGTGATCGATCCATCCGGTGGTGTTTTCTTTCGGGATCGTTTCGGCGACGGGAACGTTCGCTTTGTGAAGCTGATTGGTCATCAGAGGCCAGCCCATCGAGGCAACGATTTCGTGGTTCTGGAAAAGGTTGGTCAGCTCGCCGCCGGTGGACCAGAACTTGCGGATGTTCGGTTTCAGTTCGAGCAACTTCTTTTTTACGTTTTCGAGTTCCGCATCGCTGAGGTCGTAGATGTGATTGGGATCGGGTTTGTCATAGCCGAGAACCTGAGCGGCCATGTAGATGGTGGAGAGTTCGTCCCACGCGGAAAGTTTTCCTTTGAGCGCGGGGTCCCACAGTACGGCCCAACTGTCGGGAGCCTTGGAAAAATATTCGGTGTCGTAGAGCAGGGGATTGGGGCCCCACGTGAACGGGACGCCGTAAACGTGGCCTCGCGCCTTTACGAGGGGCATCGCGCGAAGGCGCTCGGAGAGCTTCGGGTAGGAAGGAAGTTTCGCGAGATCGAGCGGTGCGGCGAGGCCGGCGGTGGCGATCATGGTGGCTACGTCGCTCGACGGCGAGATGACGTCGTAGTTGCTGGCGCTGCCGCCGCGAAGCTTGGCGACGAGTTCATCGCTCGATCCCATGTAGGCGGCGGTGACCTTGCAGTTGTGGGAATTTTCAAATCCTTCGAGGAAGGATGGGTCGGCGTAGCCCTCCCAAACCAGCAAGCTGAGGGTGGGAAGTTTCTTGGCGCACCCCGCAGCCAGAAATATCGCGCCGGAGAGCAGGAAAGCGGCCATTGTTCGTGACGTTTTCATCGAGAGAGAGTCGCCCTTTGCGCTGCTGCGCGCAAGAATATTTGGAGCCTCACCTAGAATGTCGGCGGAGTATTGATCCAGAGCACCAGCGTTTCGCGTTTCCCCGGATTTCTCCAGCGATGTTCGTTGCTGCTTTCGAAATAAAAACTGTCCCCTTCCTCCAGGCGAAGCGTTTCGCCATCGGAAAGGGAAATTTCCAGAATGCCGCGCAGGATGAACAGGAATTCCTCGCCGTCGTGGGCGTAGGATTCGCCGCTGCTGGCGGAGGGCGCGATGCGGAACAGGTGCGGCTCCATCATCGTATTGCCCCAGGCCAGCAATTCCATGCGAACGCCCGGACCGGCATCGAGAATTTTCCGCTCGCCGGGCTGGACGCGGCCGGGGTTGGCGTCCGACGGATTGAACAGCGAGAGAATGTTCATCTGATAAAAGCGAGCGAGGCGGCGCAGCGTGGAGACCGAGGCGCTCATCTGTTCGCGTTCGAGGGCGCTCAAAAATCCCACGGAGACGCCCGCGGAGCGCGCCACCTGAGCGAGCGAGTATCCGTATTGCAGGCGCAGGCGCCGCAAGCGCGAGCCCACGGAACTGGGCTTGGCCGACGACGGGACGCTCGACAGCAGGCCTTGCGTGCGCATCAGGTGGACGATCGCGGGTGCGTTCATTTTCCGGGCGCGGCGCAGAAATTGAGCGCGTTTGAGTATTCGAAGATCGGATTGACTGTATAAGCGATAGCGGCTGCGAGTCCGTTTGGGCGAAACCAGGCCAAGGTTTTCCCACCCGCGTAAAACCGTGGGAGAAATGCCGACGATCCGCGAGACGTCGCTGATGCGAAGGTATCCGTGAGCCTGCGCTTTGCGCGCGGGCCGCTTCCGAACGCTGGACAAATCAAAATCCCCTTGACTTAGCGCAGGGCATCCTCTAACGTTCGCGGATTATAGTAAGGTTTTTTCGCAGCCTGCAACTGAAAACTGAGGTTGAGCGTCCGGGGGCGGGGTGGCGCCAGCTATTTCCAAAGGAGCGGCTATGAAAGCGAGAGGGCTGTTACGGGTGTGTTTATTGGTGTTTCTGGGGCTGCTGGCGTGCGAGACGGCCTGGGGACAGACAAACGGTTCGATTCGCGGAGACATTAAGGATCCCTCAGGCGCGACGGTTCCCGGCGCGACGGTCTCGGTGATCCTAACCGGAACGGACGCAACCCGAACAGTCACGAGCGATAAAGACGGAAACTTTGAGATTGCCGAGCTCCCGGTCGGAACGTACGACGTGCAGGCCGAAGCGCAAGGGTTTAAGAAGTCGGTATCGAAGGGCGTGGTGGTGAGCATCGGGCACGTAGCAGTCGTGTCGGTGACTTTGCAAGTGGGCGCGAAGGCCGACACGGTGACGGTCGAAGCCGATGCCGTGCAGGTGGAAACAACGAGCACGCAGCTTGGCGCGGTGATGACGGATACGTCGATCCGCGAACTGCCGCTGAATACGCGCAACGCGTACGCACTGCTGCAACTGCAAGCGGGCGTGCAGTCGCAGGTCGGCGCGGACCTCTTTTATGGCAGCGACAATCCCGGCGTCGTGTCTGTGAACGGCGGACGCGGACGCTCGAACAACTACATGGTGAACGGCGGCGACGCGAACGACATTTTCGTGAACGCGCCGAGCATTCAGCCGTCTCCCGACGCGATTGAGGAATTTCGCGTGCTGACGAACACGTTTGACGCGGAGTTCGGGCGCAACTCGGGATCGGTGGTGAACGTGGTGACGAAATCCGGAACGAACGAGTTTCATGGCGATGTGTACGAATTTTTCCGCAACAACGGGTTGAACACGCGCGGATATTTCGATCCTTCGGTAGCGCCGTATCATCAGAACCAATTCGGAGTCACGGCGGGCGGGCCCATCAAGAAGGACAAGACATTCATTTTCGGATCGTATGAAGGGAATCGGTTGATTCAGGGCATTTCGTCGGGGCAAGTGTTTTTGCCCAACCCGGCGGAAGCCAGCGGGGACTTTTCCAGCTACGGGACACCTTTCGCTGGGCAGTTGACGGACCAGGCGTTTGCAACGCAGTTGGCGAATCGCACGACGGGCGGCGGCGGGACCACATGCGGCCAAGCGATTGCGACAGCGGGAGGAGCCGCGCCGGTGCCGGGCACGAACTATTCGAGCATTTTTCCGAACAATCAGGTGCCGCTACAGTGCCTGGATCCGACGGCGTTGGCGCTCTACAACAATTATGTCGCGCCCTACCAATCGGCGGTGAACCCGAACACCGGCGCACTGAGCGTGACGCCGGGGCTGTCGCAGTATGTGAACCAATTTACGATTCGGTTCGATCAGAAGCTGACGAACACGCAGCAGTTGAGCGTTTATTACTATTTCCAGAATGATGCGGAGACGGTTCCGTTTTCAAACTTCCAGGCGGCGGGCGCGAACATTCCGGGATTTTCCGCGCTGACCTCGACGCGGGGCCAGCAATGGAACATTTCGCATACCTGGACGCTGGGATCGACGGCGGTGAACGAAGCGCGGTTCAGCTATTTCCGGGAAGGGCAGGGAAATCTGAACCACCCGCTCAATACGTTGCCTGCGATTCAGGACGCCTGCGGCACGGCGGTTCCGGCGACGGAATGCTTCACCTCGGCGGCGAATCCGCTGCTCGGCATCACCACGGACATTCCGGGACACATGGGCGTGCCATTCATCAGCGTTGCGGGCGGATTTGCGATCGGAAACAATTTCGAGGGCGAGTTGCCGCAGGTCGGAAATTCCTTCCAGTGGACCGACACGTTCACGAAAACGTACTCGAAGCACACGGTGAAGTTCGGCGGCGATGTGCGTCGCGCGCAGTTCAATCAATTCCTGTACTACAACATTAACGGGGACTTTACGTTTCAGACGACGCAGGGCGGAAACGACCTGGGAGGCGTTGATTCGTACGCGGACTATTTCCTGGGAGTTCCGAATTCCTATTCGCAAGGATCGGCGCAGGGCGAAAACGTGCGCAATACGGCGTTCTATTTGTTTGCGCAGGATAGCTGGAAGATCAAGCCAAGCGTGACGTTGAACTACGGGTTGCGTTGGGAATTGAACACGCCGTACTACGATACGGGCAACCGGCTGCAGACGTTCCGGCCGGGCCAGATCACCACGAAGTATCCGTGCTGGATCTACACGGCGGGATCGGAAGCGTCCGGCTACAATCCGGGAGATTGCAGCCAGAACAGCGCGCAGAACGCCGTGAATCCCGTGGGGCTGGTGTTCCCCGGCGATCCCGGTGTGCCGCGGGGTTTGACGTCCACCTACTACAAGGCGTTCGCGCCGCGCATCGGTTTGGCTTGGGCGCCGACGCAGACCGATGGAATGATCGGCAAATTGCTCGGCGGGCCGGGCAAGACCAGTATTCGTGCCGGCTTCGGAATTTTCTACAATCCGATCGAACAGTTGGTGCTGGAACAGTTCAGCGCGGAGCCGCCGTTTGGCGGCAGCTCGTTTAACATTTCGCCAAACTTCAACTTGCCGTTCCTGCCGCAGTCGAGCGATCCGGTGGCCGGGCCGTTTTCGCCGAACCCGTTTGGCGGAATCGTGCACCAGACTCCGTCCACTCCGTGTCCTGATTCGGCCGGACCGAATGGCTGCGTGGACTGGGCGTCGTTCCGTCCGATCTTGCTGTACGGCGAATTTGCGCCGCACCTGAAGAGCCAATACGCCGAGCAGTACAACCTGACGCTCGAACGGCAGTTGACGAAGGATATGCTGTTGCGCGTTTCGTATGTGGGAACGCAGGCGCACCACCTGCTGGCGTCGCACGATTTGAACTATGGCAACCCGGAAACATGCCTGCAGTTGAACAATATTCCCGCGTCGGGCGGTTGCGGACCGTTCAGCGCGGATAACGAATACGTCCTGCCGGCGGGAACTTTCATTCCCAATTACACCGCGCCCCCCGGCACTTCCGTCGTGACGGGTTGTACGGGATTGTTCCTGCCCTATAACGGCGCTGGCGGCACGGGCTGCATTCCCGGGGGAACGACGCTGACGAACCCCGTCACGCTCGTCGGTTTGCGAAAATACTCCTCGCCCAATTGCCAACCGCTGACCGGAGTGGGATGCCCTCAGGACGGAGTTCCGGTTTTCAGCAATATATTTGCCGAAGATACGATCGCGAATTCGAACTACAACGGGCTGCAGATTTCACTGGAAAAGAGCTATTCGCACGGACTGTTGTTCCAGGCGTCTTACACGTTCAGCAAGGCGATCGACCAGGGCGCTTCGTTTGAAAACGAGCTGAATCCGATTAACTACGACTTCACACGAGGAGAGTCGCTGCTGAGCGCGAAGCACCGCTTCGTCTTCAGCCCGGTGTGGATGTTGCCCATTCCGAAGTACGACGGAGTGAAAGGAAAAGTGGCCGACGGTTGGGGAGTATCGGCGATCATCACCTACCAGAGCGGGTTCCCGATCCGCATTCAGGATCAGAACGACACGGAGCTGATGAGCAGTTTCTTCTTTGAAGATGCGAACACGCCGCAGGCAACGGGGCCGGTTAAATTCACGAATCCAAAGAATCCCGCCACCGCGACGCAATGGTTCGATTCTTCGAATATCACCGACTCGGCGCTGGGCGCGTTCGGCAATATGCCCCACGCATTGTGTTGCGGACCGGCAATCAGCAATACGGACCTGGTGATTTCGAAGAAGACTCCGATCAACGAGCGGTTCAACACCGAGTTCCGCGCGGAGTTTTACAACGCCTGGAACCATACGCAGTTCGCAAACCCGGACGGCAATTTTACCGACGGGACGCCGGCGGACGGCGGCACGTTTGGGTTGATCCTGAAAACGCGGGAAGACCCAAGAGTGATGCAGTTTGCGCTGAAGCTGTTTTTCTAGAAACGAGACGAGATTCAGAACCGAGCGAGGGCGCCTTGCCAGGAGGCCCCTCGCTTTGTTGCGTAGCGGAAAATTTCCGAATGCAAAGGGCCGAGTAGAGATGAAGGTCTTCGTTTTGGGCGCAGGACTGATGGGCCGCGCGGTGGTGTACGACTTGAGCGGCGCGCGGGAGGTGAAAGAGATCGTCGTTGCGGATTTCGACCGCGAGCGCGCGGGCAAGGTTGCCGCCAAGTTTGGCCGAGGAAAGGGGCACGGCGTATTTGCCGATGTGCGCGAGACGGCAAAGTTGGCGAGGCAATTGCGCGGCGCGGACGTGGTGCTGAACTGCACGCAGTACAACTGGAATCTGGATGTGATGAAGGCGGCGCTCGCGGCAGAGGTTCACTATATGGACCTCGGCGGGCTGTATCACATGACCAAAAAGCAGTTCGCACTGGACAAGGATTTCAGGCGGATTGGCAAGCTCGCGATACCGGGAATGGGCGGCGCGCCGGGGATTACGAACGTGATGGCGCGGGCGATGGCCGACCCGATGGATCGAGTGGAGAGTATCAAGGTTTACAACGCCGGCGCGGACATGCAGAAGTACGACAGCCCGATCGCCTATTCGTTTTCGATTGCGACGATTCTGGACGAGCTGACGATGCCGCCGATCCATTTCGTGAAAGGCAAGTACGTGGCGAAGCCGATGCTGTCCGAGCCGGAGCCGGGCACGTTTCCCGCGCCGATCGGGAAAATCGAGCTGCGGCACTCGATTCATTCGGAATTGGGCACGCTGGCGGAGAGTTTTCGAGCGAAGGGCGTGCGGGAAGTTTTCTTCAAGATCAACTACGATCCGAAACTGGTTGGGCTGGTGCGCGGGCTTGCGGAAGCTGGTTTCACTTCGCGGGAACCGATCGACGTGAAGGGTGCGAAGGTTTCGCCGCACGATGTGCTGCTTGCGCTGATGCAGAAAAAGGCGCCGCGCAAGACGCCGCTGGACGTGGAAGCGCTGCGGGTGGTGGTGACGGGGAAGATCGGCGGCAAACGCGTCGGCTCAGCGATGGAAATGTGGGCGGACCATACCGCGCGGCCGCAGCTTTCGGCCGTAGCACGCGATACGGGATTTCCGGCGGCGATTGCGGCGGTGATGCATGGCCGGGGCGAGATCCCCGGAGTGGGAGTGCAGGCGCCGGAGAAGGTAGTGCTGGCCGAGCCGTTTTTTCGCGAGCTCAAGAAGCGCGGATTTACATTTAAACGGTGGGATGTGAAACCATAGTAGGAGCTTTAAATCTCAGGGCCGTGCGTCGGCCACAGGAATAGCGTGAGGTAGTTATGCATGCAGGACTGCAGAAAGAGATCGAGATCTACGAGAAGCGGACACCGCGGTCGAAGGCGGCGCATACGCGGGCGGAATCGCGACTCCCGCTGGGGGTGGCGAGCAACTATCGCGCGTACGATCCCTATCCGATTTTCGTCCGCGACGGCAAGGGCGGACACATTCACGATATCGACGGCAACGAGTATATCGATTTCAATTTGTGCTTCGGCGCGATCATGGCGGGGCATTGCCATCCGGCGGTGATCAAGGCGGTGCAGGGAAAGCTGGGCACCGGGACGATGTTTGGCATGCCGCACGATTTGGAATGGGAACTGGCGGAGGAAATTTGTAAACGGTTTCCGGTGGAGATGGTGCGGTTCAGCAACAGCGGCACGGAATGCACGATGCATGCGATTCGCCTGGCGCGCGCAGCGACAGGACGCGACAAGATCATCAAGATGGAGGGCGGCTACCACGGACTGCACGACTCCGTGCTGGTCTCCTTGAAGCCGAAGGCGACGGAAGTGGGTCCGGCGGATTTCCCGAATTCGGTGCCGGGCGGCGCGGGAGTTCCGAAAGCGACGGTTGCGAATACAGTGATCGCGCAATTCAACGACCTGGACGGCGTGAAGCGGCTGTTTGAAAAGTATCCGAACGAAATCGCCGCGGTGATCGTCGAGCCGATCATGATGAACGTCGGCATCCTGATGCCGGACGAGGGCTACCACAAAGGTCTGCGGGAACTGACGCAGAAATATGGCGCGCTGCTGATTTTTGACGAAGTGAAAACCGGCGCGAAGCTCGCCTACGGCGGGGCTTGCGAATATTTCGACATCAAGCCCGACATTGTTTGCCTGGCGAAATCGATCGGCGGCGGATTTTCGCTGGCGGCGTTTGCGTCCACGCGGAAGGTGATGGGGCAAATTTCCGATCATAAGGTGTTTCACGGCGGGACGTACAACACGAACCCCGTGGCGATGGCCGCGGGCCTGGCAACGTTCCGCGAAGTGCTGACCAAGCAAGCGTACGAACACGTGACGCAACTGAACAAGAAATTGCTGGACGGCTACCAGGCGACGCTCGACAAGACGGGCCTCGAGGCCTACGTAGTCGGCGCGGGGTCGAACGGTTCGTTGATGTTCTGCCCGAAGCCGATACGGAATTATCGCGAATGGCTGAACATCGATTCGGATCTGTGGCGGCATTACTGGTTCGCCATGGTGAATCGCGGCGTGATGGCGCAACCGTATTGGTGGGACGAGCAGTGGACGGTTTCCGTGGCGCACAGCGAGGCGGACATCGACAAGCATCTGGCGGTGTTTGCGGAAGTGGCGCCGGCGATTGCGGCCGCGCAGAAGGAGCCGCGCGAAGTTTCGACGGCTGCGCATTAAAGATTCGCGGGCGGCGGGCCGGCGGTTGCGCCCGCTCGTCGCCTGCGGGTTTTCCCATGCGGCGTGAGTGACGACGAATCTGCAGTGGGCGGAGGAATTTCTGGCAGACCAACCGAGTGCGGCACCCGGCGCCGTTCATCTGAAGCGGGCGCTCGGCCAGGGGGATCTGGTGCTGCTGTTTGTGGTTGCGGTGGCGAATCTGAATGTCGTGCCGGTCATCGCGGCGGACGGTCCGGTAACGATTTGGCTGTGGATGCTGGCGCTGCTGTTTTTTTTCTGGCCGCAGGGTCTGGCGGTCGTGGAGCTTTCGAACCGCTATCCGCAGGAAGGCGGCATCTACCTGTGGACCAAGAAGTTTTTTGGGGATTTCCACGGATTCATTTCGGGTTGGTGCTACTGGACGAACAATATTTTTTACATTCCGACGCTGCTGGTGATCGTCGTGGGGATTTCGGTGTACGTGGGCGGCGGCCGAATGCAGGCGCTCGGCGGCGATAAGACGTATGTGGCCGGCATGTCGGTGGTGCTGCTGTGGGTGATGATCTGGCTGAACATCCGGGGACTGAGCGTCGGAAAGTGGATCAATAACCTCGGCGGAATCGGGACGGCGGTAACAACGGTTGTGCTGGTGGGATTGGCGCTGGGGGTGTTGCGTTCGCATGGCGGGACGATGCAGGCGGTTGATTTCAGCGTACGCGGCGCCGACTGGCATCTGATCAATTCGTTTGGATTTATTTGTTTCGGGCTGGTCGGACTGGAACTCGCGTCGGTGATGGGCGACGAGATTGAGGAACCGAAAAAGAATGTGCCGCGCGCGGTTTTCTGGGGCGGGATTCTGTCTGGGATTTTGTACGTAGCGGCGACGCTTTCGCTGCTGTTGGCTGTGCCGCAGAAAGAGATCGGCGCGGTGCAGGGGATTCTGCAGGCGGTGCAAAGCATGGCGGCAAAATTGTCGGTGCTTTGGATTGTGCCGGTGGTGGCGCTGGTTTTAACGTTTGCGATAGCGGGGACGACGTCGGCATGGCTGTCCGGTTCGGCGCGAATCCCGTTTGTGGCGGGGCTCGATAGTTACCTGCCGAGCGGCCTGGGGAAAATTCATCCGAAGTTCGATACGCCGTATGTGGCGTTAATCGTTCAGGGCGTGATGACCACGGCGTTTTTGCTGGTGAGTTTTGTGGGTTCGTCGGTCGATCAGGCCTATAAGCTTTTGCTGTCGCTGGCGGTGGTGCTGCAGCTGGTGCCGTTCCTTTATATGTATGGCGCGATCATATTGATTGCGGCGCGCGAGCCGCGGCCTGCCGGGCATTATGGGCGAGGGACGCTGTGGCTGGCGGGGATTTCGGGGTTTGCAACGACGGCGATTGGAATGTGCGTGGCGTTTTTGCCGCCCGCGGATCAAAGCACTTGGCTTTTCGAATTGAAAATGGCAGCGGGATGCGTAGGGCTGCTCGGACTGGGCGCTTTCTTTTTTGTGTTTAATTCGCGGCGCGCGCCGTCGCTCGGGGCGGTGGCGCACGCCGAAGTTCCGTCGCAAGGGGATGCACGATGAAGCGGTACAAGCTGTACATCAACGGCGAATTTGTGGACGGGCACAGCGGGACATTTCTGCCGGTGATGGATCCTTCCACCGAGCAAGTGATTGCCGAAGTTCCCGCAGGCGACGAGGCCGACGTAAATCGCGCGGTGGCGGCGGCGCGGGCGGCGTTTGATGGCGGCGCCTGGCCGCAAACAACGGCGCAGGAGCGCGGACGGATTTTGTTCCGGCTGGCCGAGCGAATCCGCAAAGAAACAGCTTCGCTGGCGGAGCTCGAAGCGCGCAATTCGGGAAAGCCGATCGTCGAAGCCGAATACGACATGGCCGACGCCGCGACGTGCTTCGAATACTACGCGGGCATGGCGACGAAGGTTCTCGGGCATGTGAATCCGGTGCCGGACAACGCTCTGAGCCTTTCGTTGCGCGAGCCGATTGGCGTGGCGGCGCAAATTATTCCGTGGAACTATCCGCTGCTGATGGCGGCATGGAAGCTGGCCCCGGCGATTGCCGCGGGCGCCACCTGTGTATTGAAACCGGCGGAGCAGACACCGCTCACGGTACTTGAATTTGCGTCTTACTTGAACGAAGCGGGATTGCCGCCGGGCGTGGTGAATATCGTAACGGGACTTGGCGAAGCCGCGGGTGCGCCGCTGGTGAAGCATCCGGATGTGAATAAGGTGGCGTTCACGGGAAGCGCTCCGGTGGGCAAGGCCATTGTGAAGATGGCGGCGGATACGGTGAAGCGCGTGACGCTGGAGCTGGGCGGGAAGTCGCCGAATATATTTTTCGCCGAAGCGGATTTCGAAGCGGCCATCGATGGCGCGCTGTTCGGCGTGTTCATCAATCAAGGGGAAGTCTGCTCGGCCGGAAGCCGCATCCTGGTGGAGAAATCGATCTACACAAAATTTGTGGATGCGATGGCGGCGAAAGCGAAAACGATCAAGCTGGGCGCGCCGCTGGAACGCGAAACGAAAATGGGTCCGCTGGTGAGCAAAGAACAATACGATCGTGTGCTGTCGTACCAGGAAATCGGCAAGGGCGAAGCGAAAGTGGCGGCGGGTGGCGGGCGCGCGAAGGCGTTCAGCAAGGGTTATTACGTGGAGCCGACGATTTTTTACGACGTGGACAATTCGGCGCGGATTTCGCGGGAAGAGATTTTTGGCCCGGTGGCGACGGTGATTCCCTTTAAAGATGAGGCCGAAGCAATCCGGATTGCCAACGACACGCCGTTTGGTTTGGCGGCGGCAGTCTGGTCGCGCGATATTTTCCGCGCTTTTCGCGTGGTGAAAGCGCTCCGGGCGGGAATCGTGTGGGTGAATCACATGCAGCCCACGTACGTGGAAGCGCCGTGGGGCGGATTCAAGCAATCGGGATTTGGCCGTGAACTCGGACCGTGGGGCATCGAAGAGTATCTCGAAACCAAGCAAGTTCACATTAACCTGAACGAACAACCGATCGGCTGGTACTAACATGCGAACCATTCAACTGAAAACGGCAATACCGGGGCCGAAGTCGATTGAACTCATGAAACGCCGCGAGGCCGCCGTGCCGCGCGGGGTGTCGCACGCGACGCCGCTGTTTGCGGCACGGGCGGAAGGCGCGGTGCTGGAGGACGTGGACGGGAATCGCTTCCTCGATTTTGCGGGCGGAATCGGCGTGTTGAACGTGGGGCATCGCGCGCCGCGCGTGGTGGCGGCGCTGCGCGAGCAGCTCGACGCGTTTCTGCACACGTGCTTCAGCGTCGCGCCATACGCAAAATATGTGGAGCTGGCGGAAAAGCTGAATTCGCTGACGCCGGGGAAATTCGCGAAGAAAACAGTGCTGGTGAACAGCGGCGCGGAAGCGATTGAAAATGCGGTGAAGATCGCGCGGACGTACACGAAGCGGCAGGCGATCATTTGTTTCGAGGATGCGTTTCACGGGCGGACGATGCTGGCGATGTCGCTGACGAGCAAGACGCATCCTTATAAGGCCGGCTTTGAGCCGTTTGCGGGCGAGATTTACCGGATTCCGTATGCGTATTGCTACCGATGCTCGTATTCCCTGAAGTTTCCCTCGTGCAATGTTTTCTGCGCGCATCATCTGGAGGATTCGTTCAAGCGGCTGGTGGCGTCGGAGTCGGTGGCCGCGGTTGTGGTGGAGCCGGTGCTGGGCGAGGGCGGATTCGTAGCGCCTCCGCGCGAGTTTTACACCGTGGTGCAGGAAATTTGCCGGAAGCACGGGATTTTATTCATCGCCGACGAAGTGCAGACCGGATTTGGCCGGACGGGGACGATGTTTGCATCGGAATATTACGGAATCGTGCCGGACCTGCTGATCAGCGCCAAATCGATTGCCGCCGGACTGCCGCTGGCCGCCGTTACCGGACGCGCGGAGATTATGGACGCGCCGGGCGTCGGCGGGTTGGGGGGCACGTACGGCGGGAATCCGCTGGCGTGCGCGGCGGCGCTGGCGTCGATCGAAACGATGGAGCGCGAGAATCTATCGGCGCGGGCGCAGAAACTGGGCGAAGTGTTTGAAACGCGTTCGCGCGAGTGGAAAAAGCGCTGGGCGCTGATTGGCGATTCGCGCGGGCTGGGGGCGATGCGCGCGCTCGAGCTGGTAAAGTCAAGCGAGACGCGCGAGCCGGCCAAGGAAGAGACCGAGAAAGTACTGCGCTATTGCCGCGACCACGGATTGATTCTGCTTTCGGCCGGCAGCTACGGAAACGTGCTGCGGTTGCTGGTGCCGCTGGTGATTAGCGATGAACAGTTCGACGAAGGACTGGACATTTTGGAAGCCGCGCTGGCAAGTGTGGCGGAAGTTCCCGTAGAAGCGGGTTCGCGCCGAGCATAGCGGAAGGACTTTCGAATTGCGGTTGGCGCTTCGTTGTTCCACCTGGGGATCATCGTGTCGAACTCCTCAAAAATACCGGTGAAAACCTGGAATTATTTCCTCGACGGAAAATGGGCCGCGTCGGGTGATCGTGTGGAGGTGCGTTCGCCATTCGATGGAGCGATCGTCGGCGCGACGTATCGCGCGACGGCCGCCGATGCCGAAGCTGCGGTGAAAGCTGCCGAACGAGCCTTTCAGGTAACGCGAAAACTTCCGAGCTTCGAGAAACAGCGAATCCTTCGCGCAATTTCGGAAGGCATTCGCGAACGGCGCGAGGAGTTTGCCGCGTTGATTACGCTGGAAGCGGGGAAGCCGCTGAAAACAGCGCGCGCGGAAGTCGATCGCGGAATATTTACCTTCGCGGTGGCCGCGGAGGAATCGATGCGGATTGGCGGCGAGTGGCTGCCGCTCGATTGGCAGAGTTCGACGGCGGACCGCGCCGGAATCGCACGGCGGTTCGCGCTGGGTCCGATCCTGGCGATCACGCCGTTTAATTTCCCGCTGAATCTGGTGGCGCACAAGGTCGCTCCCGCCATTGCCGCGGGATGCACGGTGGTGCTGAAGCCGGCGCCGCAAACGCCGCTTACGTCGTTATTGCTGGCGGAGGTCGTCGAGAAATCCGGATTCACTCCGGGGGGATTTAACGTGCTGCCGCTGGCAAATGCCGAAGCCGAGCGACTGGTGGCGGACGACCGTCTGAAGATGCTGTCATTCACCGGAAGCGTTCCGGTGGGTTGGGCGCTGAAGCTGAAATCAGGCAAGAAGAAAGTGACGCTCGAGCTTGGCGGAAACGCGGCGGTGATCGTTCATTCCGACGCCGACATGAAAACAGCGGCTGAGAAATGCGTCGCCGGCGGATTTGCTTATGCGGGGCAGAGCTGCATTTCGGTGCAGCGGATTTTTGTGCAGAGGCTCGCTTACGCCGAGTTTCTGGCGCGGCTAATCGAAGGCGCGCGAAAACTGAAAGTTGGCAATCCGCTCGATGAAACGACCGATGTGGGGCCGATGATCAGCGAGGATGCCGCACGACGAGCGGAGACATGGATCGAGGAAGCGGTGGCTGCCGGCGCGAAAGTGGAAACCGGCGGAACGCGCCAAGGCTCGGTGCTGGCTCCCACTGTGCTGACCGGAACAAAGCGCGAAATGAAAGTGAGCTGCCAGGAAGTGTTTGCTCCGGTGGTGAGCGTGGAGCCGTATGACGAATTCCCCGATGCCATTCGAATGGTGAACGACTCGGCGTTTGGCTTACAGGCGGCGGTGTTCACGAACAATTCAAAACTGCTGTTCAAGGCGTTCGAGGAGCTCGAGGTGGGCGGAGTGATTGCGGACGACATGTCGTCGTTCCGGATCGACCACATGCCTTACGGAGGAGTGAAGGACTCCGGCATGGGGCGCGAAGGACTGCGTTACGCGATCGAGGAAATGACGGAGCCGCGCATTCTCGTGTTGAAATTGTCGTAGCCGCATCGCCCTCGATTCGGCAATCCGGTCAGGGCTTCCGATTGGCCCTCTTCGGAAAAGCCAGCGAGGCGATCACCGTAATTGCCAGAATCCCCGCAATCACACCTAACGAAACGACCGAAGGAACAGGAAACTTTTCGCTGGCAATCATTTTTGCGCCAACGAAAACGAGAATCGCGGCCAGGCCCTGATGCAGGAACCGAAATCGCGGCAGCAGATCGGCGAGCGCGAAATACATGGCGCGAAGGCCGAGGATGGCGAACGCGTTTGAGGAGTAAACGATAAACGTGTTGCGAGTGATGGCGAGCACGGCCGGCACGGAGTCCACGGCGAAAATGATATCCATCGCTTCGACGGCAACGAGAGCGAGCAGCAAGTGCGTGGCGAAGCGCCTGCCGCCGCGCTTGATGACGAATTCGTCGCCATCGTAATCGTCAGCGACCGGCATCACTTTTCGCGCCGCTCGGACCAGCCAGTTGCTATCGGGGCGAATGGCGCGATCGCTCGAGAAAAACATCTTCAGTCCGGTAATCAACAGAAACGCGCCGAACAGATACAGCACCGAGTGGAAATATTGCAGCAGCTCCACGCCGGCAAGAACGAAAACGGCGCGCATCACGAGAGCTCCCGCGACTCCGTAAAATAAAACTTTGTGCTGGGCCTTCGCGGGAACACGGAAGGCCTGAAAGATCAGCAGGAAGACGAAAATGTTGTCCACGCTGAGCGATTTTTCCACCAGGTAGCCGGTAAGGAACTCGAGACCAGACGCCGGACCGAGCGTCCAATAAATCCAGAGGTTGAAGAGCAAGGAAACGGCAATCCATCCGGCGCTTTCGAGCAGCGCTTCGCGGACCTGAATCTGGTGATTCTTGCGATGGAAAACGCCCAGATCCAGAGCGAGAGCGGCGAGGGTGACGACCGCGAAGATGAGCCACATGTGGAGTGGAGTGCCGAGCATTCGTCCTCAGAAAAGCGCGCGCGGTATGAGTCTATCTGGCCCGATACCCGTATTGGAACTGCTTTATCTCGTTGCAATACATAACCCTTGCAGGTGCCGAGGGGATGCACGATAATTTGGAACGGAACCAGGTCTAACCGCCTTTATGGCGGTTTTCTAGATGAATTGCCCTCACTGCACAACCGTCAACCCGGACTTCGCTGAATCCTGCTCGCATTGCGGTACGCCCATGCCCATGGGCGATGACGTGACCATGCAGGCCGTCGATCCGACGGTCATCACGCCGGGAAGCGATTTCGGACCGCGGTATCGGGTGGAGTCGCTGCTCGGTCAGGGCGGCATGGGGCGGGTTTACAAGGCGTACGACAAGGAACTGGACCGGACGGTAGCGATTAAGGTGGTGCGAGAGGGCGCCATCGGGCAATCCGACGCGCTCAAACGCTTCAAGCAGGAATTGGTTCTCGCCAGCAAGATTTCCCACAAAAATATCCTGCGCATTCACGACATGGGCGACGTGGGCGGCATGCGGTTCATTTCCATGGCGTACGTGGATGGAAAAGACCTGCAGCACATCATCCGCGAAAATCCGAAGATGCCGCTGGACCGGATATTGAATTTCGCGAAGCAGATCGCGGATGCGCTCGCGGCGGCGCATGCCGAGGGGGTCGTCCATCGCGACCTGAAGCCGCAGAACCTGCTGGTGGATAAAAACGACCAGATTTACGTTTGCGATTTTGGACTGGCGAAATCGTTTGAAGAGGGCGCGATCGGAATGACGCGCACGGGCGCGTTTCTGGGGACGCCGCGGTATATGTCTCCGGAGCAGGTGGAAGGGAAACCGGCGGACAATCGCGCGGACCTCTATGCGTTTGGATTGATCTTGTACGAGATGGTGGTTGGCGACGTGCCGTTCACCGGAGAATCCACGCTGAAGGTGATGTACCAGCGGATTCAGGAAAAGCCGAAGAACCCGAAGCTGATCAAGCCCGACCTGCCGAACTGGCTGGTGCGGATCATCATGCGCTGCCTGGAGCGCGACCCGAACGACCGCTACCAGAACGCATACGAGATTCTGGCGGACATTCAGGGGTCGAGCTCGGGCGTGAGCAATTCGCGCGCGGGATTTTCACGTATCGGCGGAGACTCGCAGAGCGTCGTAATTCAACTGCCGCAGTTCACGAACAAGAGATGGGTGTGGATCACCTCGGGCGTGGTTGCGGTGCTGCTGATTTTGTTTGCGATTCCGCCGATTCGCCACCTGATTCCGGGCTTCAAGGGGGGAATCACCGAAGGCGTGAATTCGCTGAGCGGCATTCCTCCGATCGAAAGCGGAAAATTCGTGGCGGTGCTGCCGTTTCGCGTCCTGGGCGATCAGGACGCTCTTGGATATGTGGCGGAGGGCCTGAACGAGGCGCTGACGGCGAAATTGTTTCAGATTAAGGATTTGAAGCTGGCGTCGGACGCGGACATGTCTCGAATTTCGCCGAAGGACAAGCCGGAGAAGATCGCGCGAATGCTCGGTTCGAACCTGCTGATCAGCGGAGAAATTCAGGGTACGCCCGAGCGGATGGCGATTATTGTGACGCTGCAGAACGTGGCCGAAGGGAAGCGCGTCTGGACGAAGCAGTTTGAAGGCGTGCCGAACGACCTGCTGACGATGGAAGATCAGATTTCAAGCCAACTGGTGACCGCGCTCGACGTGAAGGCCTCCAGCGAAGAATTGGCGCTGTCGTCGGCGCATCCCACCGAAAACGTCGCCGCGTATGATCTGTACCTTCGCGGGCGCAATGCACTGCGCGGGCAGCAAGACGTGAAGAACGAAGAAGCCGCGGCGGAGTTCTTCCAGCAGGCGATTGCCAAGGATCCCACGTTCGCGCTGGCATATTCAGGGCTGGCCGACGCAAGCCTGGCGATTTATTCGGTGAAGAAAGATCCGCTGTGGTCCGACCGCGCGCTTTCGGCGGCGCAGCAGGCACAGCGTCTGAATGACAATGCGGCGGAAGTACACTTCTCGCTCGGCAAGGTGTACCAAGCCACCGGCAAGACGTCCGAAGCGATTGCGGAATTGCAACGCGCGCTAAAAATCGAACCGAACTCCGATCAGGGATACCTGACGCTGGGCGGCGTGTATCTGAACAGCGGGCGCGGCGATGAAGCGATCGCGTCCTATCAGAAGGCCATTCAGATCAACGAATACTACTGGATGAACTACAACAGCCTGGGCGAGGCGTACCGGCATCTGGGGGATTACGACAAGGCGCTCGCTGCGTTCCGTAAGATCACGGAACTGGAGCCGGACAACGCGGCCGGATTTGATAACGTGGGCTACGTGCTGATGCAGCAGGGAAAATACGAAGAAAGCATACCGCAATTTCAAAAGGCGATTGCGCTGGTGCCGAACTATGCATCCACGTACACAAATCTGGGTACCGCTTATTTCCAACTGAAGCGCTACGACGATGCGATTAAAGTGTTTCAGAAGGCGGCGGAGCTAACGCCGGACAACGACCTGTTCGTCGGAAATCTGGCGGATGCGTACCGGATGGCCGGACAAAAAGACAAGGCCAATGAAACGTACGATCAGGCCATCAAGCTCGCGTACAAGACGTTGCAAGTGAATCCGCAAAGCGAAGAAGCGCTGATGAACCTGGCGCTGTATTACGCGCACAAAGGCAATGCCGCGGAGTCACTGACGTTCATCGCGCGAGCGAAAGCGGTGGATAAGGAAAGCGTGGACATTATCTATACGGATGCCGAAGTGCAGGCGCTCGCCGGACACAAGGCGGAAGCGCTCAAATCGCTTCGACTCGCGTTGCAGAAGGGAACTTCGTTCCGGGATGCAAAGAGCGACCCGGATTTGGCGAGCCTGCAGGGCACGCCGGAGTTCGCGCAACTCGAAAAGCAGTACGGCGGGAAGTCGAACTAGACTCGCTGGATTTGACTTGCCGGCAAGGCGCGCTCGTCGAGCCATTCTCCTTCCTGCTCCGCCCGACTCCTCTTCACTCGGCCCCACTCCAGGTTCGCAGCTACGCTATCACCCACTAGTTTCGACCGCACTCGATGGCGCTTACACTTCCCGAGAAGCTAGCGAGTGGCGGCGTCACGGAAAGCCGGGATGCAGTGCGGCAGGACGGTGGCAGTCGAAAGCTTCTGCGTGGGATTCCTACGATACGACGGAATCATTTCGGAAGCAGAACTCGAGACCTGCGATTTTGAGATCGCGGGGAGTGTAAGACTTTAAATGCTTGCGGCGCGGGCGCAAAAAAAACGGCGGACCGAGTGTAGCTCGGTCCGCCGTCGAAAAGCTTGGAGGTGAAAGCTTAGTTCTGCGTTTGCGACTTCTTGTAGAAGCTGCCCAAGAAGAGCATCGCAAACAGGCCCATGCCCATCAACGAAATCGTCGAGGGTTCCGGAGCCGAAGCAGTGAAGCTCGTACCGAGCGGCCAGTTGCCGCCGTCCGCTCCAATGCCGAAGGAGAATTCAACGTCGCAGCCGGCGAGAACGCCCGGCGTGCCGCCCTGCCCGCCCGATGCAGTGGAGGAGCAGTACGGTTGATATCCCTGGGGATTGGTGGTCTGCAGGAGCTGTTCGATCTGTCCGCCGGTCAGGCAATTCGCCGAAGGCGAAGGGCAGTTGCCGGCGAGCAAGTTCGCGGTGTCGATGAAGCTCTGAGCACCCTGCGAGTAGGAAACGCCGAGGAACGAGAGGGTTACGCCTCCGGTCGAGGGCGCGCAGCTTGTCTGCGTGAACAAATCCGAAGCGAGGGTGATGTCGGTGCAATCGAGCGAGCCGCCGGCCGGAGCGCCGAGTACGACCTCGATGTCCGTCCAGTTGAAGCCGCTGAGATTCTTAACCGTGCAGTCCTCTTCGTTGTTCGCGAAGGTGCAAAGACCGGTGCCGCCGCCCGGCGCGATCGGGCCGAACGGGTCCAACTGAAACGCAATTCCGACGCCCGGAGTTCCCGGATTCGACGGGCTGTGAACCGTACCCTTTGGGTCGGTGCCGTCCGCGTTCGCGACGCCTGCCGTAATTCCGAGGGCCAAGACTGCAATGGCCGCCATGCTAAAAAGTTTACAAAACTTCATTCGCGCACCTCCGCGCATTTATTGCTGCAATCTACATTGCATTCCACGGTCCAAAGTTCGTGCCAGGGGCGCCCGTAAGATCAATCCGTGCAACGTGAACTTGGGGACTATACGACAAAAAATCTCAATGTGCAACACTTTGCACAAGTTTGGCTAGTTCGGTTCCCTTTGAGCCTAAAGCCACTTACGGGTCGGGTCGCCGATCAAGCCCTTAAATATACGTCCAGGCGTGGTGCCGTGCCGCTGCGAACCTAGGTTTGGCAGTCGCCCAAAGTAGATTACAGTGGATGCCACAGGCTCGGCGCACCCGCCGTTTCTGTTCGCACCCATGAAGATTCAACTAAGCCAAACCGATTTTCAAAACGCGGTCCGCACCGCTGTGGCCGGCACGCTGGCGATGTACTTCTCGAAATTCCTAGGGTTGCCGGAGGGGTATTGGGCGGCGATCAGCGCGATCATTGTCCTGCAGGCAAATCTGGGAGCTGCGCTGCGGGAATCGATTTACCGTGTGGCGGCGACGTTCGTTGGCGCGCTGGTCTCGATTCCGTTTGTCCGCTATTTCGGACCGAATTTATGGGGGTTCGCCGCGGCTGTCTTTATAACGGTGGTGATCTGCTCGGCGCTCAATTTGCGGTCGGGCATCCGGTTGGGTGCGACGACGGTCGCGGTGATCGTCTTGATCGGCCATGCGGGGAAGGCATGGTCTCCGGCCCTGCACCGATTTCTGGAGGTGTCGTTCGGAGTCGTGGTGGCGCTGGTGGTTGCGAATCTCGTGTTCCCCTCGACCGCGCTGGGGAAACTTCGCGGAGGCTTGTCGGAAGGATACCTGCTGCTCGCCGAACTGTTCGACCGGCTGCTGCGCCGGTACAAAGGACTGGCGGTGGGGCCGACCGACGAACTCTGGCAGCAAATGACGGCGCTCGTGCACGCGAACGAAGACCTGCAGTCGCAGAGCCGGTACGAATCGAGTTTCTGGTCGCGCGATCATGACGCGGTGCGCCGGCTGATGGACGAACAACTGGTGATTTATCACATCATGAAAACGCTCGAGACGGCGGTGCAGGGCACTTCCGATAATCAGTTCTACAACGCGCTGTCGCCGGAGATCGACGAGTTGTGCGAAGGAATCGGCTACGGGCTGCGAGGATTCGCCGCCTTACTGAATTCGAAGGATCGACGGTATTCGCCGTTTCATTTTGAGGCGGCATTGAAAAAGCTCGAGCAGAAAACGCTCGCGGTGCGCAGCCAGGAGATCTCGCGGAATTTCAGCCTTCAAGAGATTTTGCATTCCTACACGCTGCTTGTGGGGCTGGAAAATCTGGCGCGCGGAGTGTCTGAGGCGCAAACGATTGCCGCGCAACTCGATGACAAGGCCCGTGCGGGGAATGCGTAACGATTCGTCGAGATATTTGTAATGCTTGGTATGCGGCGGGCAGGGCCGACGAAAAGTCTGGAGCATCGAGGCGCAATGTTCGAGTGCGACGACGCTGGCCCCCTATGGCGCGGCGCCAGACTCGGTCGATTGTTGCCGCGGGTGTTCGCGGTGGTAGGCGGCGATCTGGGCTCGGACGGCAAGGACGGCGCCGCGCCCCCACTGGTCCGCCGGTTCGATATCGTCGTTGGTGTTCGCGTCCCAACCTTCATCTGACGAATTGAATTCATTGAACTGGTGAAGGATCAGGAATATGGGGTGCAGTTTGCGGGCGTAGGCCATGAAGGAATCGAACGTCGCGTAGGAACCGTTCGCGCCGAAACGCAGGGCATCGTCCGAGCAATCGGGAGGCTCGTTCGAGTTCGGACAGCCCCATCCGCTCTGGCCCGCGGTGGCTATGGAAACCGTGAAGTTTTCCACCCGATCGCCAACCTTAGTGAACGAGGGATAGTAAGGGCAGAGCGCGAGAGAGCAGGAGGCGTTCAGGCGGTCCACCCAACTCCAGAAACCGAATGGACGGTCGATTTCGATGGGACCGTCGGGAGTGTTTGGGTTGGCCCACAGGCTCGGCTGGCTATCCAGATAACCCGCCATCATGCGGAACGTAAATTTGCCGCTAATTTCGGGATGTGCCTTTAGAAAATTGCGAATCTGGAACCAGAGAGGATCGTCGGCGGTGGACGGGTCTTGCGCCGCGCCCAGATAAATCACCATCAGTGGTTTGCCCTCGTAGATCACGCCCAGTCGAGGATGTTTCTTCATGAGCTCGCCGAAGTAATCAATTTCCTTTTCGAAGGCTGTTTTCCCATCCTGATCCTTATATAGAACGTCTTGATCGATTCCGCCGAGCAGGGGAATGAGTTTCAGTGGCGTACCGATTGACGTCCACGCGGGATATAAATTTCCGGTATTGTCGCGGATGGTCTGGTAGTCCGCGCGAAGGGCCGGACAATTGTTCGAGTTCTGCAAATACTTTTCCACGAACCATTCGCTATCGAAAATACAACTCACGTTATTGGTGAGATCGACGAGGGCCGCGTCCACGCCCATCGATTCCATCGTGGCGGCGTGCTGCCGGATAACCGCCGGGTCGGCACTGTCGTACCCGCCGCCGACGGATTGCATGTCCTTCGATTGCAGATAGGGTTTTGCGGCGCTGGTTTGAAACGTGACGGCGTTTGGACCGAACCAGGCCTCATATTCCATGACGACGACGTGGCTGTTTCGATTGACGAATAGCGGAGCGAGCGGCGTCGGCAATTGCTCGAGGGCGGGAGTCTGGTCGGTTGGCGCGGGCGCCTGCGCGAAGAGGCCCGAGGCCGTTGCGAGCTGCAGCAAAACGATCGCAGCGGCGAAATTCCGCACGCGACGGACACGGGCGAGATTTCGCCGCGGAGAGGCTGCGGATTTCGATTTGAGATCCAACGCAACCGCGTTCATCGGAACACTCCCTTCGGTCGATCGATGCCCCACAAAACCATCGGCTAGTTCCGATGCATGATGGCAGCAGCCACGTCCGGCAACAGATTCCCGGTAACGGGATCGATAACGCCGGAGAAGCACGTTCCCTTGATCCCGCGCGAGGTGTTGAAGATCGTCGCGTCACACATGTTCGATTTTCCGGACGAGTCGTAGGAATAGTAGAACAGAGAACCGATGTTGACCGGGTTGGACATGGCGCGCAGATGTGACCTGACCGGGGTTTTTTGTACCAGCGGGAGTGAGAGAGAATTCACTCTGGAGGGAAGCTGGTATGCCGATGAAGAAATACAAGCCGGAACAGATCGTGACGCTGTTGCGGCAGGTTGAAGTGGAACTGGCCAACGGTAAAACCACACCGCAAGCCTGCAAAGAAGCCGAGATCACCGCACAGACCTACTACCGCTGGCGAAAGGAATTCGGCGGATTGAAACTCGATCAAGCCAAACGTCTCAAGGAGCTGGAACGGGAGAACGCCAAGCTGAAGCGGCTGGTGGCCGAGTTGTCGCTAGAGAAGCAAATTCTAAAGGATGTGGCGGAGGGAAACTTCTAAGCCCCGAGCGGCGGCGTGGCGCGGTCAGGCATGCACGCGAGAACTACCAAGTATCGGAGCGGCATGCCTGCCGGCTGCTGGGGCAGTGGAGAGGGACACAACGCTACGAAGTGCTCTACCGAACCGACGAAGACGCATTGACGCGACAGATCGTGGCGCTGGCCAGCGAATACGGGCGCTACGGCTACCGGCGAATCACCGCGCTTTTGCGGAATCGCGGTTGGCATGTAGGCAAGGATCGGGTGCAAAGGATCTGGCGACGCGAGGGGTTGAAAGTACCGCAGAAACAAAGGCCGCGAGGGCGGTTGTGGTTGAACGATGGATCGTGTGTTCGGCTGCGTCCGGAACGAGCGAATCATGTGTGGAGTTACGATTTCGTGAGCGCCATGACGCACGACGGCAGAACGCTGCGGATGTTGACGCTGATTGACGAGTATACGCGGGAATGTTTAGCGATTCGGGTAGCGAGAAGATTGGGACGGTACGAAGTGATCGAAGCGCTGGCGGACGTGATGCTGTATCGAGGAATCCCGGAGAACATTCGTTCGGACAACGGGCCAGAGTTCGTCGCCGAAGAGGTGCGGAAGTGGCTGGCGAAGGTGGGTACAGGGACGCTGTATATCGAACCAGGGAGTCCCTGGGAAAACGGCTACTGCGAAAGTTTCAACGGGAAGTTACGGGACGAATGCTTGAACGGAGAGATTTTCTATTCGCTGAGGGAGGCCCAGGTGGTGATCGAGAAATGGCGGGTGGTATATAACACGCTGCGTCCACACTCGGCACTGGGATACAGGCCGCCGGCGCCGGCGGCGTTCGCGCCCCAACTGGCGGCTCTCCGGTCGCCTACGGCTCCCTACGAGCCGCCAGTTGCACCGTTGTCCGATGAGGTTGTGATGTAAACTCTCTCATTCACCGTGGTACAAAAACTCGGTCCGGTCAAGTTTGCCGACCAAATCGTAGACATACTCAACGGTGCTGGAATCGGGATAGGTCTTTTGGGTGAGGCGGGCGAGATCATCGTACGCGTAATTGATGGTCTGGCCCTTTCGATCCGTTTTGCTGGTGAGCCGGTTCGCGGCGTCGTATCCGTATTGTTCGTAGTAGGTCGAGGGGAACGTCGTCTCGGTAATGCGCCCATACGCATCGTAGGTGAATGACGTGGTGTGGGTGTTTGCGTCCTCGATGCTGAGTAGATTGTTTTCCGTGTCGTAGGTGTAGGTGGTGACGTTGTTGTTGGGATCGGTAACGGACGTGAGCCTGTCCGCGCCATCGTACGCGTACGAGGTTTTCTTTCCGTTTTGGTCCGTCACCGAAGTGCGTCGGCCACGATAATCGTAGGTGAAAGTCATCGTGGCATTGCCGGGATATGTGATTGTCAGAAGACGATTGCCCGAATCGTAGGCGAAGGTCGTCTGGTTATTCATCGCGTCGGTCACGCTGGTGCGGTTGCCGCGAGAGTCGTAGGCGTAGGTCGTAACGTTGTTTTGCGGGTCAGTGATCGTGTTGATGAGACCAACCGAGGTGTAGGTGAGTGTGGTTATTCTTCCGAGCGGATCGGTGATCTGGGTCATTTCACCGAGCGAATTGTAAGCAAAGTGGGTGACGCTTCCGGGCGTGCTACCGTTGGGAGCTGGAGTCGTGACGGTCAACAGATTCCCGTTCGCGTCAGTGCAAAGCGTCAACAAGCACCCCTATTCCTGTCACCGGAGCAAGTGAAACTCGGTCTCGCGAGATTGGAATTTCGGGACCAGTTGCTCGTGTTTCTGGATGGAGCGTTAGGGACTCGTCGAGGCGAACTCGGCGCCCTGCGCTGGTTGGACTGCGACTTCGACAGCATGAGCTTCAGCGTCCAACACTCTTACTATTGGCGCAGAGGCGGGCATCTGAAGGCGACAAAAACGGAAGCGTCGGCGAAGCTGTTACCGATGCATCTGGCGTTGAAAGATGCCTTAATCGAATGGAAGTCGCAGAGCCAATACAACGGAGCTGGGGATTTTGTTTTCCCATCCCATCGTCACAAAGGGAAGAAGCCGTTGGACCTTGCCGCCGTGCTCAAGCGGAAGATTCAACCGGCGTTTGCGAAGGTGGGCGTTATCGGCGTGGGCTGGCACACGTTTCGACATACCGTCGGGACCATGTTGGCAGAGATGGGAGAACACCAACTCACGATCCGCGACTACTTGCGGCACAGCAATCTCCATGTGACGAACAAGTATCTTCAAGCAACACCGGAGCGGAAGCGTTTGGCACAAGGGAAACTGGTAGATGCCATATTGCCGAGCGGTTTGCTGTCGGTGAACAAATCAACTTTGATTCAATAGTTGAAGCTGAAGGGCGCGTTTTCTAAATGTTCGAGAAACGCGCTGCGGACGGAGCGCTTCTGTTCTTAGTGGACCCAAACGGACCCAAATTCTTATCAGGGTCTAGCGTAGGTGATTGAAAATATGGCGGGGACGACGGGACTCGAACCCGCGACCTCTGCCGTGACAGGGCAGCGTTCTAACCAACTGAACTACGTCCCCCGCGTGGGGTAAAGCGTGGTGGGCGGTCACGGATTTGAACCGCGGACCTTCCCGGTGTAAGCGGGACGCTCTAACCGCTGAGCTAACCGCCCGTCGAACCCGACTACTTTAGCAGAGTGGCGGCGTGTGGCGCTAGGGTCTCGCGCGAGTTTTTGGCCAGTATTTTTGGTTTTGCATCGTCGCGGGAGGGTGCGTTCGCGATCGGAAGTTGCACTCGCAAAAAATTCCCAAAAACTGGGCGAATAATAGGTCTGCGACCCGAGGCGAACAGCGGGCGTAAGTTCCTCACAGCATTACACCTGTACTTCCGTACAGGGTCGAAAAATGGCCTGTCCCGAGGGGCAGGTTTACTAGCGTCCAATCGACTGTTAGCAGATTCACCACGACCCGCGCACCCGATGACCTTTTCTGTCGACGCCACATGCTACGCTGCCTCATCGGGCGGAATTGTATCGCGCCCCCTGGATACCCATGTCTTCACGGCTCGGCGAAATACTGGTCAAAGACAGTCTGATCTCCGCGGATCAGCTGAAGCAGGCGCTCGAACACCAGAAAAAGAGTGGCGGGCGGCTGGGAACCTGTCTTGTGAAGCTGGGGTTGGTGAGTGACGACGACATTACCGCGGTCCTTTCCCGCCAGTACGGCGTGCCCTCGATCAACTTGAAGTTTTATGAGGTCGATCCGGCGGTGATCAAGCTGGTGCCGCAGGAAACCGCGATCCGCTACCAGATCGTGCCTCTTTCGCGCGTGGGCTCCACGCTGACGATCGCGATGACCGACCCGACGAACGTGTTCGCCATGGACGACATCAAGTTCATGACGGGCTTCAACGTCGAGCCGGTGGTCGCGTCCGAGACGGCGATCAGCGAAGCGATTCATAAATTTTACGGCGATGTGGAGTCGGTGGAAGAACTCGACAAGGTGATGAAGGACCTTGCCGGGGAAGAAGCGTCGGTCGAACTTTCCGCCGAGGAAGCGGAGATGGACCTGGCGACGCTGGAAAAGGCCGCCGATGAAGCTCCCATCATCAAGCTGGTGAACCTGATTTTGACCGACGCGGTGAAGCGCGGAGCGAGCGACATTCACGTCGAGCCGTACGAAAAGGAATACCGGGTCCGCTTCCGCATCGACGGAATTTTGCAGAATGTGATGGCGCCGCCTTTGAAATTGAAGGATGCGATCACCAGCCGCATCAAGATCATGTCCAAGCTGGACATCAGCGAAAAGCGGCTGCCGCAAGACGGCCGCATCATGATCAAGTATTTGAAGGACGGCAAAAAGAAGGAACTCGACTTCCGCGTTTCGACCGTGCCGACGCTGTTCGGCGAAAAAATCGTCATGCGGTTGCTGGACAAGGAAAACCTCCGGCTGGACATGACCAAGCTGGGATTCGAAGCCGAATCGCTGGTGAAATTCGAGCGGCAGATTTTGCGGCCCTACGGGATGGTGCTGGTGACGGGGCCGACGGGTTCGGGAAAAACGAACACGCTGTATTCGTCGGTGGCCAAGCTCAACACCACTGAGACGAACATTATGACGGCCGAAGATCCGGTCGAATTCCAACTGCCTGGGATCAACCAGGTGCAGATGAAGGAACAGATCGGGCTGAACTTCGCGTCCGCTCTGCGCGCTTTCCTGCGGCAAGACCCCAACATCATTCTGGTAGGAGAAATTCGAGACTTTGAAACCGCGGAAATCGCGGTGAAAGCCGCGCTCACCGGCCACTTGGTTTTGTCCACGCTGCACACGAACGATGCGCCGTCCACCATCAGCCGTTTGATGAACATGGGGATTGAGCCGTTCCTGGTGGCGACGTCGGTCAACCTGATTTGCGCGCAGCGCCTGGTCCGGCGGATTTGCGTGGGTTGCAAGGAACCGATGCAGTTGCTGCCCGCGGCGCTGGTGGAGGCGGGATACACCGAGGAAGAAGCGCAAACGACGGTAGTGCAGCATGGCCGCGGCTGCGCGACATGCAACAACACGGGATATAAAGGGCGCGCCGGTTTGTACGAAGTGATGGAAATCAACGATGAGCTGCGCGAACTGATTCTGGTAGGCGCTTCGGCGCTGGAATTGAAGAAGAAGGCGCTGGAAACCGGAATGATTACCTTGCGGCGCAGCGGACTGATTAAGGCTGCGCTCGGAATCACCACGCTCGAAGAAGTGGTACGCGAAACCGTTTTGTAGTCCGAGATCGGCGGAGGAAAAGATGGCTGGCATCACGTTAAGCGAATTGCTGAAAAAGATGATCGAGATGGGCGGCAGCGACTTGCACCTTTCGACGAACAGCGCGCCGCGCATCCGTGTCCACGGAAAGCTCCGCCCGCTCGATATGCCGCCGTTGACGGCGGCAGACACCAAGGCGCTTGCCTACAGCGTGCTGACCGACGTGCAGAAGCACCGCCTGGAAGAAAGCCTGGAGCTGGACTTTTCGTTCGGGTTGAAGAGCCTGGCGCGGTTTCGCGGCAACATCTTTCACCAGCGCGGCGCCGTGGCGGCTGTGTTCCGTACCATTCCATGGGAAATCAAGAGCTTCGACCAGTTGGCGCTGCCGAACGTGGTTCGGGGATTGTGCGACAAGCCGCGCGGCCTGGTTCTGGTAACGGGTCCGACGGGTTCGGGCAAGTCCACCACGCTTGCGGCCATGCTCGACAAGATCAATAACGAGCATGAAGAGCACATGATCACGATCGAGGACCCGATCGAATTCCTGCACAACCATAAAAAGTGCCTGGTGAACCAGCGCGAAGTGCACTCCGATACGCATTCGTTTTCGGCTTCGCTGCGCGCCGCGTTGCGCGAAGACCCGGACGTGGTGCTGATCGGCGAAATGCGCGACCTGGAGACGATTGAATCGGCGCTGCGCATCGCGGAAACCGGCCACTTGACGTTTGCCACGCTGCACACCAACTCCGCAGTTTCGACCATCAACCGTATCGTGGACGTTTTTCCGGCGCACCAGCAGCCGCAAGTGCGCGCGCAGCTTTCGATGGTGCTCGAGGGAATTCTTTGCCAATCGCTTTTGCCGAAGATCGACGGCCGCGGCCGGGCCATGGTGATGGAAGTGTTGATTCCCACCGCCGCCATCCGCAACCTGATTCGCGAAGACAAGATTCACCAGATTTATTCGGCGATGCAGACCGGAACGGGAACGACGGGCATGCAGACATTCAATCAGAGCCTGGCGAACGCCTATTTCCAGAAGCTGATTTCGCTCGAAACGGCTCTGGCGCGGAGTTCGAATCAGGACGAATTGCAGGATTTGATCAATCGCGGGGTGAGCACCACGCCAGGCGCTGGCGGCAGTCGAGCGCCGGTACGGCGCTAAGCGCGCAAGCTCGAGAGGTCAGGAGGTAACACGTCATGCCGGTATTTACGTACAAGGGCACCAATAAAGCAGGGGGCAACGTCACCGGGGAACGCACCGCGGCGACGAAGGCCGAACTGCAGGCGACGTTGAAGAAGGAGCAGATCAACGTCAGCAAAGTTTCCGAGAAAGGGAAGGAGTTCAACATTCCCTCGTTCGGCGGAAACAAAGTCACCTCGAAGGAACTGGCTATTTTCACGCGCCAATTCTCGGTGATGATCGACGCCGGCTTGCCGCTGGTGCAGTGCCTGGAAATTCTGGCGGGGCAGCAGGAAAACAAAGCCTTCCAGAAGATCCTGAACGGCACGCGCGCCTCGGTGGAGGGCGGCGCGACGCTCTCGGCTTCGATGAAGCAGTACGAAAAGGTCTTCGACCCTCTGTACTACAACATGGTCGAGGCCGGCGAGACGGGCGGTATTCTCGACACGATTTTGCAGCGCCTTTCGAGCTACATCGAAAAGAACGTGAAGCTGAAGCGCGCGGTGCAGTCGGCTTCGATCTACCCGATCGCGGTTATGAGCATCGCGGCGGGCGTGATCATTTTGCTGTTGTGGAAGGTCGTTCCGATTTTCACCGACTTGTTCAACGGCCTGGGCGTCGATCTGCCGCTGCCGACCCGCATCGTGATCGGGATGAGCAATTTCGTCGGCAGTATTTACGGTTTGCTGATCGGCGCGGTGTTCGTCGGCGGGGTGTTTGCGATGAAGGCCTGGTACAAGACGCCGCAGGGCCGCATGGCTCTCGATACGGTGGTGCTGAAGCTGCCGCTGGTGGGAGTGCTGCTGCGTAAAATCGCGGTGGCGCGGTTCACGCGGACGCTCGGAACGCTGATTTCTTCCGGTGTGCCGATTTTGGAAGGGCTGGACATCACGGCGCGCACGTCGGGAAACGCGGTGATCGAAAAAGCGATCACCCAGACGCGCAAAGCGGTCGAGGCGGGACGTTCGCTGGTCGAGCCGCTCAAGGAGACCAGCGTATTCCCCGGCATGGTGACCCAGATGATCGGCGTCGGCGAACAGACCGGCGCGATGGACGCCATGCTTCAAAAGATCGCGGATTTCTACGAGGACGAAGTGGACGCGGCGGTGAAGGACCTTTTGACGGCCATGGAACCGATCATGATCGTGGTGCTCGGCGTGGTGGTCGGCGGCATCGTGATTTCCATGTATTTGCCGTTGTTCTCGTTGATCGGCAAGCTGGCAAGCCACTAAACCCGGCGGGCGAGCGGCCTGGGTGCGGGCGCTTCCTTCCGAAGCGCTCGCGGCCGCTGCCTTTGCCGCAACGGCCATCCAGGGATTGTGGGTGGCGCAGGAACGGCGCTCGCGCCGCGAGGCGCGAAGGCGCAAAGAACTCTCAATGATTTTCTCACCGAGCGTCGTGGAATGGCTTCCCTGGCTGGGCCGAGTCCGTTTCCTGGCAATCACCTTTTTATTGGGCGTTGTGGTCGCGGCGCGCCAACTGACGCCCACGCCGCTTCCGGTGCGGTCGTTCATTCCGCTGATCGCTTTGTGGTACACGATTGCGATTCTGTACGTGATTCTGCAGCGATGGATTCCGCAAGCGCGCTGGCACGCGCCGTTGCAGATTGCCTGCGATTTGCTGATGGTTTCCGGCGTCGTCTATGCAACCGGATCGCAGGACAGCTACTTTATTTCGCTCTACCTGCTGATGATTTTGATGGCGAGCATTGTGTTTACGCGCCGCGGGGTGTTTTTGGTGGCGGCGCTCAGTTTCAGTTTGCTGTGCGCGACGCTGGCTCTTACGTACTACGGATACCTGCCCCGCACCGGAGCGGTGCTGCCGACTCTGCCGGCGCTCAATTCGTGGCTGGTCAGCAATTTTTTCGCGTTTTTTGCGGTGGCGTATCTGGGCAGCCTGCTTTCGCAGTCGCTGAACCGCAAGGGCGTGGAGCTGCAGGCCAAAAGCGATGAGCTGCGGGATCTGCAGGCGTTTAACCAGGACATTATTGAGTCGATGCGCGGCGGTTTGCTGACCACCGATTCTGAAGGCCGCGTGCTGGTATTGAACCGTGCCGGAGCCGAAATTGCGGGGTCGGGCCTCGGCCTTTTGCGCGGCGAATTCGTGCAGACGATTTTTCCGGGATTCTGGCCGGTGGAAGTCGATCAGCACGGCAGCCCACTTGCGTCGCGGCGGGAAATCGAGTTTAAAACCGCGACCGGAGCGACCCGCTACCTGGGACTTTCGATTTCACCGCTGCGGAGCGCAGGCAAGCAGAGCAATGGATTTGTGTACAACTTCCAGGATCTGACGGAGCTGAAGCGCCTGGAACGCGAAGTGGTGACGAAAGAACGGATGGCCGCGCTGGGAAGGCTTTCGGCGGCGATTGCGCACGAAATTCGCCAGCCGCTGACGGCGATGACCGGGGCACTGAAGGAGTTGGCGCGTTTTGCGCCGCTCGATGAGGACGACAAGAAGCTGGTGCATATCGTAAGCCGTGAATCGCAGCGACTGAACCAGATCATCACCGATTTTCTGAACTACTCGCGCGAAAAAAGCTATGCGTTCGCCGACCTGGAAGTGGTGCCGCTGATCGAGGAAACGCTGCTATTGATCGAGCGCGACGCGGCCACGCAGGGCAAGTTCCGCATCGAACGTTCGTTTGCGGTGCGCAATGTGAGAGCCCGAGCCGACCGGGACGCGCTGAAACAGGTTTTGTGGAATTTGTGCAACAACGCGCTCCGCGCCATGCCCAAGGGCGGCACGCTTTCGGTTCGCGTCGAGGCGGACGATACCTGGGTGCGCATTCTGATTGGCGATACGGGCGTGGGAATTGACTCGCGCGAAGCGACGCGGATCTTCGAGCCGTTCCAGTCGGGGTTCACGGGAGGAACGGGTTTGGGTCTCGCGATTGTGTACCAGATTTTGCAGGCGCACCGGGGACGCGTGCGGCTGGGCACGGACAAAAAAGAGGGAGCTGAATTCATCGTGGAACTGCCGATTTCCGTGCGGGAGCGATCGACCGCGCTGCCGCTGAACGATTCCAGGACGGAAAGCCTTCGTCCGGTGGGGAGAGGGTAACCCGCCATGGCGCACTTGCTGGTGGTTGACGACGAACCGTCGATCTCCGAGCTTTTGGAGATCAGTTTCCGCAAAGAAGGGCACAAGGTCGAAGTTGCCTCGAGCGGACAGGCGGCCAAGCGGCGTCTGGCTTCGCAGGTTTTCGACATTGTGATCTCCGACATCTGCATGCCGGACATGGATGGCGTAGAACTGCTGCAATATTCGAAAGAAGTTTCTCCTTCGACGATTTTCATTTTGATTACCGGCGTACCGACGGTGGATACGGCGATTGATGCGGTGAATTTCGGCGCGGACCGTTACGTGGTGAAGGGCGACCGCCTGCTGGACGAGCTGCGTCCGGCGGTGCAGCGCATCGCGGAAAATCAAAAAGTGAAGAAGGAAGCCGGCGAGTTGCGGCGGCAGATCCGGCGATTGACGGGATTTGACCGGATCGTCGGCACCAGCGACAAGATGCGCAGCCTTTTCGAGTTGATCGAAACGATTGCGCCGCAATCCAGCCGCGTGCTGATTACCGGGGAAAGCGGAACCGGAAAAGAACTGGTGGCGCGGGCCATTCATGAGAACAGCAGCCGGTCGAAAGAGCCTTTCGTCACCATCAACTGCGGCGCGTTTCCGGAGACGCTGCTCGAGTCGGAATTATTCGGCTACATGAAGGGCGCATTCACCGGCGCGAACGAAAACCGCCGGGGATTGTTTCAGGCGGCGGACGGCGGCACGCTGTTCATGGACGAAATCGGAAACATGAGCCTGACCATGCAGGTGAAGCTCTACCGCGTGCTGCAGGAAGGAAAAATCCGCCCGCTCGGCAGCACCGAAGAAAGCAGCGTGGACGTGCGCGTGATTGCGGCCACCAACAAAGACTTCACCAAGGAAATCGCCGAAGGAAGATTTCGCGAGGATTTGTATTACCGCCTGAGCGTCATTCCGATCCATCTGCCGTCGCTGCGCGAACGCCTGGAAGACATTCCGCTGCTGGTTCGCACGTTTCTGGACCGGTTTTCGAAATCGATGAACAAACGGATCGATGGAATCGAGCCGGAAGCGATGCGGCGCCTGGAGGTGTACGACTGGCCGGGAAACGTCCGCGAGCTGGAAAACACCATCGAGCGGGCGATTGCGCTCGAGAGTTCGTCGCGCATTTCGGTGGAGTCGCTACCGGCGAAAATCCGCGATCACTTCCAGGCCACAGTGGAGCATTCGAAGTCGAACGGGAACGGGCATGCAGCCTCGATCCTGCCGGATGACGGACTCGATCTGGAAATGTACATCCAGAAGGTCGAGCGGTCGTTCCTGCTGGCGGCGATGGAGCGTTCCGGCGGGGTGCGCACGCGAGCCGCCGAGACGCTAAAAATGTCGTACCGGTCTTTCCGCCATTACGCCAAGAAATACAGCATCTAGGCTTGATTCATTTTGTTACATCGCGTTTTCAATCAGGAGTCGGCCATCTGATGAATAACGTCCGCGCTGCCGATTTAGGCCCCTATGCGGAATCCGACAAGAAATTGGGCGGGGGAGTTGTTCGAGCGTCTTAATGCCCCATACCAATCGCGCCAGGCGCAGTCTAACGGCTTGACGTAGATGGGCGGCTTGGCCAAAGGGCAGCGATCGGCGTGTTTCGGGTGGATTCGCGACACATTGGCCGTTGGTTGAGACACTTACGGCGAACGTAGCTCGGTACTAGCCGTGACAGGCCCTTTAGGGCAACCGAGAATGACAAATAACGTCATTTTTGGGGTGTGTGAGGGAGAATTGAGTGGAGAGTTCGATGGGGCATCAAAAGCAGTTCCGCTTAAACGTAAGTTGGGAAAGGGTTTAGGTCTGTGTGCCGCGAAAGTAACTTTGGGAAGGCGGCGTGGCATCGGGCTTGCAATGTACTGGGCTGTACCCCGCCAGGGATACACAAGAGTTTAGATGGAATTTTCTCAAGGAGAGAAAAATCAATGAAGAAGAACCAGAAGGGTTTCTCGCTTATCGAATTGCTGATCGTCGTTGCGATCATTTTGATCATCGCGGCGATTGCTATCCCGAACCTGCTCCGCGCCCGCATTGCTGCAAACCAGGCGTCGGCGGTTGGCTCGGTGCGCACGATCACGACGGCTCAGGTTACGTATTCCTCGACCTGGGGCGTTGGCTATGCGGCAGCTTTGGCTAACCTCGGTGGCGCGGCAGGTTGCGTCCCGTCGGCAGCGACGGCTTGCTTGATCGACCCGATTCTGTCCACGGGCACGAAGTCGGGCTACACGATGGTCACGGTGGGCGCGACCGGTGCAGGCACGACCGTTTCGCCGAACCAGACCTTCGAAACGAACGCGACGCCAGTGA
Organism: uncultured Acidobacteriota bacterium; assembly: GCA_963785585.1. Lineage (GTDB taxonomy): Bacteria > Acidobacteriota > Terriglobia > Acidiferrales > UBA7541 > Palsa-295. Next base: position 1,814,823 of record CAWAVW010000004.1, on the reverse strand, counting down.
ACACCTCGACCGGTACGACCTCGTACTGCTCGGATCAGTCGGGTGTGATCCGCTACAACACGGCGGGCACGGCAATCGGAACCGGCGTGGGAACCTGCGCTGCTCTGACCACCGTACTGCAGTAACTTGGTTTGAGACTGCAACGGGGGGAAGTGAAAACTTCCCCCCTTTTTTTTCAGAATCGGGACAGCTTCACGACGGGCTTACGAACATGATCTACATCGCTCAAATTCGGAAGGAAAGGAATCGCCGGAGCGGCGCGCGGGGTTTCTCGCTGATCGAGCTGCTGATCGTGGTGGCGATTATCTTAATCATCGCGGCGATTGCGATACCGCAACTTTTGAGCTCGCGGATGGCCGCCAACGGCGCTGCCGCAGCGGAAACGATTCGAACGATTACCACGGCTTCGATGGCCTACAGTTCGACCTGGGGAAACGGGTTTCCCCCGAGCCTCGCGGCGCTGGGCGGACCGGCCGGCGCGCTGGCGCCGACGTGCAACCAGGCGCTGTTGCTCGACCCGATTATCACCGCCGCACCGTTTCAGAAGAGCGGCTACACGTTCGCTTACCAGACGGTGGGCCCGCTGGTAACCGCGCCGGCAGGATGCGGCGCTCCGGGAGCGAACGCCTACCTGGTGACGGCGACGCCGATCAATTACAAGCTTACGGGAATCGACAGCTACTGCAGCGACGAGCCGGGCACGATTCATTTCGATACTTCGGGCACGACGGCGGCGAGCGAAGGCGCTTGCGAACTTTTGCCGACGCTTCAATAGCGCTCGGGAATTTATACAGAAAGACGGTTGGGCTTTTTTTGCGGGATTTACGTTCACCGGGGAACGAACATTGTTCCCGGCCCGAGCAAAAGGATCGGAACCGCGGCGTAGGCGCAGTTTTTCGCCGCGATGTTTCGACGGACTCCAACTTTGAGGATAGACATGAAGAATCGAGAAAAGGGTTTCTCTCTCATTGAATTACTAATCGTCGTCGCGATCATTTTGATTATTGCGGCGATTGCTATCCCGAACCTGCTCCGCGCCCGCATTGCTGCAAACCAGGCGTCGGCGGTTGGCTCGGTGCGCACGATCACGACGGCTCAGGTTACGTATTCCTCGACCTGGGGCGTTGGCTATGCCACGGCGTTGAGCAAGCTCGGCGGCGCGGCTGGTTGCGTCCCGTCGGCAGCGACGGCTTGCCTGATCGACCCGATTCTGTCGACGGGCACGAAGTCGGGCTATACGATGGTCACGGTGGGCGCGACCGGTGCAGGCACGACCGTTTCGCCGGACCAGACGTTCGAAACGAACGCGACGCCGGTGAACACCTCGACCGGTACGACCTCGTACTGCTCGGATCAGTCGGGTGTGATCCGCTACAACACGGCGGGCACGGCAATCGGAACCGGCGTGGGAACCTGCGCGGCTCTGACGACTGTGCTGCAGTAAGCCGACTGTAAAACGATTCGGGCGGGAAGAGGCCAGTCGCGCTTCCCGCCCTTTTTTATTGCAAGCCCCCGCTTCGCCAACGTGCTGCGTCCGTGCCGGCCTTCATCGGCCTTCTGTTAAACTCCTGAAGATGAAGACTCTCGCTTCTTGCGTGTCGGCGATACTCATCGCGGCGACCTCTGTGGCGCTCTTCGCGGCGTCTCCGGCGGACGCGGTGATTCACAGGCTGGAAGCTCGCTACCGCGGGGCGCGCACGCTGAAGGCTGCCTTTTACGAGCGGTATTCGGACGGGAATGGCGGCTCTTCCGCGGAATCGGGGACGGTGTATTTTTCGCGGCCTGGGCGGATGCGCTGGGAGTACGAATCGCCCGAAGAAAAGTTGTTCCTCGTGGACGCGACGAACGTCTGGTTCTACGTGCCCGCGGACAAAACCGTAAGCCGCGCGCCGGTGAAGGATAGCTCGGACTGGCGAACGCCTCTTGCCCTGCTCACGGGAAAGGCCGATCTTGCCAGGCTCTGCCGGACGATCGATCTGGTGGACAGCGCGCAGGCGCAGGATTCGGAGGATAAGCCGCTCGCACCCGAAAATTCCGTGTTGCGGTGCATTCCGCGGACGGATTTAGCGGACGCCCCCGACGCGCAGACACGCGCGATTCTGCTCGAATCCGATCCGGACGGGCGGTTGATGCGCGTGGTGATTCGAGAGCCGGGAAACCTGGAGACAGAGTTTCGGTTTGGCAAGTGGGAGGAAAATATCGCCATTCCCGAGGTAAAGTTTCATTTTTTGCCCCCTGCCGGCGTTGCGGTGGTGGATGAAGAGTCCCTGGCCAATTCGATTCATTAGTTCGGACAAAGCAAAAGCAAAATCGAGGACATCAAAACAGAGGACATCGAGGGAAAGATAAGGACACGGAGGCTGAGCTAGGAACGCTTCCAAGTGCCCTCATTTTGGCTTTTCTCTGTGTCCCCTGTGTTTCACTGTTTGAAGCAGCCCCACCGCGGTTTCGCCGCTCACGCCCTGGCACTCAAGAGACCGTCCCAAACCGGCATATTACCCATTTGTGAAAATTCGTCACGCACCCGGCCCCCGCCGTACACACCAAACGGATATGCTAAACTTTACGAAAGACGTCTCGCGGTGTGAAACGTCTAAGTCCCTGTGAGCACGTATGTTTGCAAAGTCGGTGACACGACCGGCCGGGTCTTCCAGCAACTGGAGACGGCGCAGACCGAGGTCGAAGCACGCCAGAAACTCACCGACCGGGGCCTGTTCGTTTATTCGGTAAAGAGCCAATTCAACGTTATTTCGCAGTTCAGCGGGGAGCAGCGCGCCAAGAAAATCAAGATTGACGATTTCCTGATCTTCAACCAGCAGTTCAATACGCTCATCAAGGCGGGGCTTCCGATTCTGCGGGCCCTGGACTTGCTGGCCGAACGCGCATCGACGCCGCGGCTGAAGCCGATCCTGCAGGATGTACGCCAGCGAGTGCGGCAGGGCGCTCTGCTTTCCGAAGCGCTCGAAGCGCAGGGATCGTTTCCTCCGGTGTACGTGACGGCGATTACCGCCGGCGAGCGAAGCGGCAGCCTTTCGGGCGTCATCGACCAGTACATTTCTTACCTGCGGGTCAGTACCGGCTTCCGCAAGGGACTGGTGACCGCGTTGATTTATCCGGCGATCCTGGTGGTGGCCGTGATTCTGATTCTCAGCTACCTGATTACCTACGCCATGCCGAGTTTCGCGAAGTTGTATCAGGACCTGGGCGTGCAGCTGCCTTCGATCACGCAATTCATGCTCGATATTTCCGGGCCGCTGCGCGAGTACTTCCTCTATTTTGTGATCGCCGTCGTGCTGGTCGGGGGAGCGCTGTTCGTGTGGACGCGGTCGGACCAGGGCGCGCTGGCGATCGATAAGTTGAGGCCGAGGATTCCGATCTTTGGGGATATCTGGCTGAAATCGCAGATTGCCCAGTTTGTGCGAACGCTTTCGACGTTGCTGGCGGGCGGCACGCCGCTGGTGACCGGGCTTGAGACTTCGTCGCAAGCGATCGGCAGCCGGTTGATTGCGACGTCGGTGCGAAAATCGGCGGAGCGAGTGCGCGAAGGGAAGACGCTGCACGAAAGTTTGTCGGAAACGCGCCTGGTGCCGGAGCTTGCGCTCGAAATGATTGAAGTCGGCGAGGCGTCCGGAGCGCTGGCGGCGATGCTGACCAGCGTTGCCGAATTTTATGAAGATGAAGTGAGCACTCGCTTGCAGCGCACGCTGATCTGGGTTTCGCCGGTGGTTTTGATCGTTATGGCCGTTGTGATAGGCTTCATTTTGATCTCGCTGTATCTGCCGCTGTTCTCCCTTCAGGTGGGCTCCGGAGGTTAGGTTCCCATGGCTACATCCACCAACAATCCGGTGATTCCCGGCCTGCCGAACGACGGCGCCGAACGCGACGCGGCGCGCAAGCTGGCCGAACGATATCGCTGCCCGTTCGTGGACCTGCGGGAGCAGCGCATCGACCCCGAGCTTTTCCGCAGCATTCCGGCGGAGATGATGTTCCGCTACAAGTTTGTGCCGCTCGAAGCGAAAGAAAACGTGCTGATCGTGGCGATGGCCGATCCCAGCCAGTTGCAGCTCACCGATGAGCTCTCGCTGTTGCTCGGGAAGCGCCTGCAAATCCGCGTGGCCACGACGTCGCAGATCGACGACCTATTGAAGCGTACCGAGCAGTCGCAACGCGTGCTCGACCAGGCGACCGAAGGTTTCACGCTGCAGGTGGTGGGCGAGGAAGAAGACAGCGAAGAAAATATTTCGATGGATAAGCTTACGCGCGATAACGGCGTGAGCCCGGTTGTGCGACTGGTGGATACGGTTATCTTTACTTCGCTTGAGCGGCGCGCGAGCGACATTCACATCGAAACGCGAAACGCGGAAGTTGTGGTGAAGTACCGCATTGACGGCGTGCTGCAGTACGCCATGCAGCCGCTCGCAAAGGAATGGCACGCCACGATTTTGTCGCGCATCAAGGTGATGAGCGAGCTCGATATTGCCGAGCGGCGCGTTCCGCAGGACGGCCGGTTCCGCGTGCGCTACAAGGGCCGCTTCGTCGATTTTCGCGTGTCGATTATGCCTTCGGTGCACGGCGAAGACGCCGTGCTGCGCGTGCTCGACAAGGAAACGCTCAGCGAGAAATTCCGCAATCTGACGCTCGACGTCGTCGGCCTGGACGAAGAAAACAAAGTTCGCTTCCGCCGCTACATTCACGAGCCGTACGGCATGGTGCTGGTGACCGGGCCGACCGGATCGGGCAAGACGACGACGTTGTACGCGGCGATCAACGAAATTAAGAACGATGAAGACAAGATCATCACGATCGAAGATCCGGTCGAATATCAGGTTCGCGGGATCACGCAGATTCCGGTAAACGAAAAGAAGGGGCTCACGTTCGCGCGCGGATTGCGTTCGATCCTGCGCCACGACCCGGACAAAATCATGGTCGGCGAAATCCGCGACCAGGAAACCGCGCAGATCGCCATCAACTCGGCGCTTACCGGCCACCTGGTGTTCACCACGGTGCACGCAAACAACGTGACCGACGTGATCGGGCGGTTCATCAACATGGGCGTCGAGCCGTACAACTTTGTATCGGCGCTCAACTGCATCATGGCGCAGCGGCTGGTGCGCGTGATTTGCGAGAACTGTAAGAAGCAAGTGCCAACGACGCCGGAAATGCTGAAGGAATCCGCGCTCGATCCGAAGGAATGGGCAGACGTGCCTTTCTACGAAGGCGCGGGGTGCCTGGAGTGCTCGGGCAGCGGATACCGGGGGCGCTCGGCCATCACCGAGTTGCTGGACCTTTCCGATCACATCCGCGAAATGATCATCAACCGCCGGCCGACTTCGGAAATTAAAAAAGTGGCGCGCGAAGAGGGCATGTCGTTCCTGCGCGATTCGGGTCTGGCAAAAATTCGAGCGGGCGTGACGACGCTTCGTGAGATCAACAAGGTGACATTCCTTGACTAGCAGCCCGAGCCTTGCCACTCAATTCTTCGAACTCGGCCCGGTGCAGCGCCTCGAGCGCTGGCTCAATGCGATGCCGCATCCGTCGCTGGTCGTGGAGGTAGCTTCGACGCACGTGGCTGCCGCTGCGTGGGCCAAGAACGGACGCGATCTCGAAAATTACGCGATCGAACCGTTGCCGCTCGGCGCGGTGATGGCTTCGCCGGTGGATGCGAATGTGATTCAGCCCGAGGCTGTCCGTTCGGCGCTGCGGCGAGTGCTGGGGCGGGTGCCGTTGCGCGGCGCGCCGTTGGCGCTCTTGATTCCCGATCCGGTGGTGCGCGTTTTCATTCTGCCGTTCGACACGTTTCCGCGCCGGTCAGACGAAGCGCTCGGCATGCTGCGGTGGCGGCTGAAAAAAAGCGTGCCGTTCGATGTGGATGAGACGTCGGTATCGTGGATGCGGCAGACCGCGCGCGACGGCGGATTGGAAATTGTGGCGGCGGTGGCTCGGCAGAGAATCGTGCACGAGTACGAAGAGATCGCCGAACCGCTGGGCGCGAATGCCGGCGTGGTGCTCAGCTCCACGCTCGCGACGCTGCCGCTGGTGGACGACGACGGCGCGACGCTGCTGGTGCGGATGGTGGGCAAGACGATGGTCACGGTGATCGTGCAACGCGGCAATCTGTGCGTGTACCGATCGACCGAGATGATTTCCGAGGCGGGAACGCTCGACGCACAGGCCATGCTGGACGAGGTATTTCCGGCGATCGCTTATTTTCAGGACACGTCGGGCAGCGCCCCGGACCGCGCCCGTCTATCGGGATTTGGCAGTCGCAGCGAGATTTTCCGCCGCGCGCTGGCCGGCGAATTGAAGTGCCCGATCGGATTGCTGTCCGAATCGCCCGTTGCGCTGGGGCTTGATTCGAGCGCCAAAGACCTGATGAATCAGGATCTCGACGCGCTAGTTGGCTGGACCATGAACGGAGGCTCCTAAGCGCCCGGCGCCGGAGAATGATGAAGCTCAGACTGAATCTTTCCAGTTCGGCGCTCGACAACAAGCGCCCGTTCCTCGCCGCCGCGGGCGTGCTGGGAGCGATTGGTTTACTGACGTTCCTGCTGCTCGGGCAGGCGGCGTACAGTTCGTGGCGCGCGAACCGGGAACTCCGGACCGACATCGCGCGGTGGGAAAATGAAATCCGCGTGAACCAGCAGAAGCAGGCGGCGCTGCAACAGTATTTTCAGACGCCGCAGGCGAAGGAAGTGCTGGATCGCGCGGGCTTCTTGAATTCGCTGATCGGCGAGCGCAGTTTCCCGTGGATCAAGATTTTCATGGACCTGGAGCCGACGCTGCCGGCCGGCGTCCGGGTGGTGAATATTTCGCCGAAGCTGGTGGGCGGCCGCGCGCTGGTGGATTTGACGATCGGGGCGGGCACCGACGAGCAGAAGATCAAGTTTCTCCAAGCACTCGAAAAGTCCAAAGCGTTTTCGGATATTCAATTGAAGGACGACCGGCGTTCCGAGCAGCCCGGCTCGGATAAAATCGAGCTTTCGCTTTCCGCGTGGTACGCGACGATCTGACCATGAAACAGCCCTGGCGAGTGGTTAAAAAATGGATCACCTTCGCGCTGGTGGCGCTGTTTGTGGTGGACCTCGGTCTGGTTTATATCCGCTGGCAATCGTCGCCTGAGAGCGTGGCGGCGATGCGCATCGAGCGCGACCAACTGGAGCGGCAGGCGGCGCTGCTGAAGGGCGACGTGCAACGCGGCGAGAAAATCCGCAACTCGCTGAACACGGTGGAGAGGGATTACGACGCGTTTTACAAGACCGCGTTCCTGAGCACGGCGGACGGTTATTCGGCGATCGAATCGGATCTCGCGGGGCTCGCGTCGAAAAGCGGATTGCGCACCACCAACATTGGATTCCAACAGAAGGAAGTGAAGGGCCGCGGCGTGACGGACGTGGCCATCGACCAGACCGTCGAAGGCGATTATCCGGCGCTGGTGCAATACATCAACGGGCTGGAGCATTCGAAATACTTTTACCTGCTGACCGATTTGAAGCTCGATACGGCTTCGACCGGCGGCATACGCTTGCATCTGGATCTGCACACGTACTTCAGGAACTAAGGAATGTCGAGGCGGTTACAAATCTACGTGCTGGGCGGTTTGCTGCTCCTGCTGGTGTACGTGTACGTCCGGAACACCTCGAACGTGCCGGGACTGCCCGGGGTGGACGTGGCGAGCCAGAAGTTCGTGCCCCTCAACGTGGAAGAGCCGGAACTGCGCGTGGACCTGTTGGCTCAGCTGAAGAAGCTCGAGTACACAGGTTCGCACAGGAATATCTTTAGCGCCGTGGCGCCGCCGCCGGCACCGACGCCGGCCCAGATTTACGCGCAGACGCATCAATATCCCACGGTGAATCGTCCGCCTCCGGAACCGCCGCTGGTAGTTCCGGGGTCGCTGTTCGGGTATGCGGCGATGTCGCAAAGCGGCAAGCGGCTGGCGTTTTTTCTGGAAGGCGACGACGTGCTGGTGGTGGAAGAGGGCGGAACGTTTATGAACCGCTTTCGCCTGATGAAAATCGGGAACGACTCGGCTCAGGTGCAGGAAATTTCCACCGGCAAGACGGCCACGGTGGCGATGGTGCAGCCCGCCGAGGGCGGCCCGAGCGCGATGAATCAATGAAGATCCGTTCGATGGTCGATGCTTCGGTGCGCGTGTTGAATACGCCGGTATGGGGGACGGTTCGTTCGCGGCCCGGGCTAGCGTCGCGAAAGCAGGGCGGATTCGTTTACCTTTTCGCGCTGTTTGCGGTCATCCTGATGGTCGCGGGAACGCTGGTGGTGCTCGAAAAGGGCGCCACCGAAGCGCGTCGCCGCCGCGAAGAAGAAATGATCTGGCGCGGCAATCAATACGTCCGCGCCATCCGGATGTATTACAAAAAGACCGGTCATTATCCGCAAACGCTCGACGATTTGAACAAGGGATTGCCGCAGCTTCATTTCCTTCGCCAGCCGTACAAAGATCCCACCAACAGCGCCGATGGTTCGTGGAGGTTCATTTACATCAACGGCGCGGGCCAGATTATCGGCAGCGTGAAATACGCGAACCTGCAGCAGATGGCGCTGATGGATCAAAATGGCGGCAAGCTGCCGGTGCTTCCCGGCCAGCCCGGCCAGTCGGTGACGGCGATTGCGCAGCAACAGGCCGGAATCGATCCGAACACCGGGCAGCCGATTCAGCAGAACGGCCAGTCGATGAATGCGAATAACGGCCAGCCGCAATACAATTCCGACGGATCGCCGGCCACTACAACCGACGCGTTCGGAAATCAAGTGGCCGCGGTTGCCGGAGACGGGAACACGCCGCCCCCTGCGCCGGCGAACCAAACCATACCCAATCTGCCCGCAGCGCTCGCCAACATCACCCCCGAGCAGATTCAGAGCGCGATCCAATCGGGACAGTTGCCGCCGGGGGTAACCGCCGCGGACGTGCAGAATTTTCTGAGCACCGGCCAGATTCCCGCGAACATCGATCCTTCTATCGTCGCGGCGGTGCAAAGCGCGATCGCGAATGCGCAAACATCGGGCAACGCGCCGAATTCCACCGGATCGGGATTTAATTTCAGCAATCCGAATGCTGCCGGCGGGCTGCCGGGCATTACCGGCCAGCCTGGAACGGGGCTCAGCGGATTGGGAAATATTGCGGGGCCGTCGGCGTTGGCGAATGCGGCCGCGAATCTCACGGCGATGGCCATGTTGAAGCCCACCGGCCCGGTCGATGGGCCGGTGCTCGGAGGATTTTTGACGGGCGTTGCCGGCAAGACGGACGCGAATTCGATCAAGAATTACCGGGGCGCGAAAAAATTAAAGGATTTTGAATTCATCTGGAATCCCCTGGAAGACGCGGCGGCAGCTCTGCAAAACCAGCTGGGCGGCACGCAGGGAAGTCTTCTGGGGCAGGGAAGTTCGAGCAATTCGCTGAACGGCGCGAGCAGTTTCGGGATTGGCGGCATCACGTCGCCGAATTCCCCGCAGCAGACACCGCAACAGAACCCGCAGCAGCAGAATCCGCCTTCGACTCCGCAGCAATAAGTATTCTTCCGAAGTTCGAGCGTAAATCAGTTCTTAAGGGCAGGCGTGGTTTGCTGCGCGAGCCTTGCGGTGATCGTGCGGACGTACTTTTGCGTTTCGGGGAAAGGCGGCACGCCCTTGTAGCGAGTGACCATTTCCGGGCCGGCGTTGTAAGCGGCGAGCGCCAACGAGATATTTCCGCTGTATTTTTCCAGCAAATCTTTCAGGTATCGCGTGCCGCCTTCGATGTTTTGCGCCGGGTCGAACACATTGGCGACGGAGTATTTCGCGGCGGTCGTGGGCAGCAACTGCATCAATCCCTGGGCTCGCTTCGCAGAGACGGCGCCCGGATTGAAATTCGATTCGACGGCAATCACATGGGTGATCAGCTTTTCGTCCACGCCATGTTTTGCGGCGGAAGCGCGAATGAGCGGGCCGTACGGGCCGGTCGGTTCGGCTACGGCCGGCAGCGCAGTGAAGGTATCCTCGGGCTCGACGGACACGAGCTCGCTCGGTTCCACATCGACCGAACCTCCCTGTACCGACAATCGAATCCGGTCGCCCACCTGCTCGTAACCGGTGATGTGAATCCGCATGCCAGAGCGAAGCACCGCATAATCGGCATGGGAAGCAGGGGCGAAGGCGAACGGCAGGCCCGCGACGGCTGCCATAAGGACGAGTTGGGAGACGCGAAATTTCACGGTCAGGCTTGTTGTTCTCGAAAAGGCTCGAATCACGGCAATTATAGCCTATTTTAATGCATATCGGCGGATGGCTTCGGCCACTCCATTCTCATCGTTAGACAGCGTCACGGGCCATCCGTGAGCCTTCAATTCCGGCACCGCGTTGCCCATCAAGACGGGCTGACCGGCAAAGTCGAGCATTTCGCGGTCGTTCCAGTTGTCGCCGATGGCCATTACGTCGGCACGGTGAATCCCGCCCCGCCGGGACCATTCCGCGAGCGCCATGCCCTTGGTGACGCCCTGGCGCAAAACGTCGAGGATCGAAAGATCCCGCTCGAGATACTCGGTCAACGACAGCTCAAAATCCTGCGATTCGGGCAAGGATTTCAAGATGTCGATGGCCTGCCTGAGCGGCGCGCAATTTCCCACATACATCACCTGAATGGGGTCTTCGCCGTTCAAACAATCGACCAGCGGCGACACTTCGGCGAGATATTCGCTGTTTCGCCGGAAATACCCGCCGCGGAACGGGTGGTCCCAGTCGATTTTCTCCATGATCACCTGATTGGCCATGGGACGATCGAAGACCACCGAGGCGCAGGGGGTAAGTTCCGGGGTCGATTCGATCACCGCACGAGCGGTGCGTACCGGCAGCGGGTAGCGCAGATGGGTCGTGCCGTCGCGCGATTTGGCGAGCGCTCCGTTGTTGACGATCAGGTCCACGTCGCAGGGAAGCGATTCAGCCACCGGCAGCGCGAAATTGAATCGGCGTCCGGTGACCAGCAGGATTGGGATGCCGCGCGCATGCGCCTCGGCAATGGCTTTCGAATTTTCTTCGGGAATCTGCCCGCGCGAATCCAGCAGCGTTCCGTCGATATCCATGGCGATCAATCGAATGGGCACAATCTATTCTATCGTGCAGCGCGGGATTCGCGGAAATGCGCGTCCACTGGCGAATTGTGCGAGACCGAGCGCGCGCGCCGGGAATCGAAGTGACAGGCGCGACCGCAGGTTTTGTGCGCCGAAAAAGGAGAGGCCGCATGGCGAAACTGACCGCCAAAAAGCGCAAGGCTTTGTCGTCCAAATCGTTTGTGTTTCCGAAATCGCGAAAATTCCCGATCGAAGATGCGGCTCACGCGCGCGATGCGCTGTCGCGCGCGGCGGCCAAGGGCGGGTCGGTGGAAGCGAAAGTGCGAGCCGCGGTGCACAAAAAATATCCGGGCATCGGGAAAAGAAGGGCGGGATCGGGAACGAAGTCGCGCAAGCGCAAGTAAGCGTTTGCACCCGATTCATCCTGCACGACGGTCCGTCGCACGGCCTGCTGCGCGATCCGGTACGGTTTGGTCGGCTGTGGTATTCTCACGATTTCAGCGAGGATCCCAGTGACCGAGCGGCTGTATTACCACGATTCATTCGCCAGGGAATTTGAAGCGCAGGTGATTTCCTGCGAGCCTGACGGCGATCGCTGGAAAATTGTGCTCGACCGCACGGCGTTTTATCCAACGTCCGGCGGCCAGCCGCACGATCTCGGCACGCTGGGCGGGGCAACGATTGTGGAAGTTGCCGACGCGGAATCGCATATCGTTCACTACGCCTCGGCAGCCGTTCCGGCCGGAAGCGTGCGGGGCACGATCGATTGGCCGCGCCGGTTCGACCACATGCAGCAGCACACCGCGCAGCACCTGCTGTCGGCCGCGTTTATCGAACTTTTCGGAGCGCCCACGGTTTCCTTCCATCTGGGCGCGGAAATATGCACGATCGACCTCAAAATTCCATCCCTCACGCAACGCCAGCTTGACGAAGCGGAACGCCGCACGAACGAAATCATCTTCGAAGACCGGGTTGTGAGCGTGCGCTTTGGCACTGCCGAAGAACTCGCCGCCGCGGGAGTGCGCAAGTCGGTGGACCGTGAGGGCGTTCTGCGCGCGGTGGAGATCGACGGCATGGATCTGCAGCCGTGCGGAGGCACGCACCTGAGCCGCACGGGGCAGGCCGGCTTGGTTCTGATCCGGAAGCTGGAAAAACGGCGCGATGCGTATCGCGTGGAGTTTGTGGCCGGCAATCGCGCACTGGCGACGGCGCGCGCTGATTATGCAACGCTCGCGCAAGCCGCCGCCGCGTTGACGTGCGGATTGCCGGAAGTGCCGGCCGTCGTGGCAAAGATGATCGAAGAGCGTCGCTCGCAGCACGCTTTGGTGAAAAAGCTGGAGGAGCGCCTGGCAGACATCGAAGCGGCGGAGCTGATTCGCCGAGCCTCGATCGATTCCGAAGCCGCGCCGAAACACCGAGTGGTCGTTGCCGTACTCGACGACGCCTCGCCCGCCTATTTAACGCTTTTGGCCGCCAAGATTACGGGCGGCAGCGCACCCGGTGCTGACGGCGACGGCCTAACCGCATTGGCGCTGCTCGGTTCGCGCGCGAGCGGCCACGTGGCGCTCGCTCAATCGAAAGGCGGGCCGGGGGACCTGGGCGCTACTCTGCGTGAAACTCTGAAGACGTTTCCCGGAAAAGGCGGAGGAGGTCGCGACTTCGCGCAGGCGGCGCTTTCCGACCCTGCCGGCGTTGCCGCCTTCCTCGACCGCGTCAAATTGACCGCCTGCGCAACTGCCTGAGTCCCGCGGATTGCTTCGCCGCACCTTCGCGTAGTAAATTGAAGCCCGTTGGCGTCGGGGCACGGGCATCCTCGATTTCACCCTGGCCATCCAAATCCGGAGAGCGATGGAGTTATTTCTCAACCTGCTGTGGCTGTCGATGGCTCTTGCAGCGCTGGCGATGTGGCGCATGCAATGGGCGCGCCAGCGTCAGGAAGGGCGCCTGGCTCCGTGGCGCCAGTGGACGGCGTTTGCCTGCGCGGCCGTTCTTTTGTTCTTCGCTGTCTCGCTCACCGACGATCTCCACGCGGATTTGATCCTGTTCGATGAAGCGTCCTCGTGCCGGCGGCATTCCCTGCGAATCGACGGCCATCGCGACGCGTCCCATCACGCCGCGCATTCCGGCGGAAGCGGACCCGCCGTCATTGCGGTATCGCTGTTTCCCGTGTTCGTGCCGGTGAATCGGGCGTTCGGCCCATCTACCGAATTGACCGATTCCACGGATGGAACCGATTCGCAATCCGGGCGCGCGCCTCCGGTCTCCTTCCTGTAACTTCATTCCCTGGGCTTTCGCAACCAATCCTGTCAACGGCGGACTTGTTTTTAGCGGCTGCCGCGAAGATGCCGGAGAGTATTTTTCGGGCGAGGAAATCACTGGAATTGGGATGGCGAAGCTGACGGAACCCTTATTCGATCTTTACCTAATCTTTACGGAATCTGGTGTTTACTGGGAATCAACGGAGCGGCGTGAGGTCTTCCATGAAATGTAAGGGTAGGAAACGATGGGCGCTTCCGTGTGCGCTGGTGCTGGGTTTGGCCGGGTGCGGCGGGGGCGCGAATAAGGATGCCGCCGGTGGGGCGCCTCCACCGGTGACGGTCGAGAACGCCGGAGATTCCAATCTCGTCCACGTCGAGAAGCCATCGCAATTTCCGCTGGTGGCTGCGACGGCATACAAAGCGCCATCGCAGCTGGTTGCTACGGGCGTGGTAAGCCCAGACGTGTCGCGCACCGTTCCCGTTGTCTCGATCGCGTCGGGGCGCGTGGTGGAAATCAAGGCCCGACTGGGCGACACGGTGAGAAAGGGAGAGGTGCTACTGCGGGTGCAGAGCGCGGACATTTCCGCCGCGTTTTCCGACTATCAGAAAGCGGTGGCGGATGAAGCGCTGGCGTCCAAGCAAGCCGACCGCGCGAAGCTGCTCTACGACCACGGGGCCGTGGCGCTGAACGACCTGCAAGTCGCGCAGAGCGCCGAAGAAAAAGCCAAAGTGGACGTTGAAACGGCCGCCCAGCATTTGCGCGTGCTCGGCGCCGACCCTGCCAATCCATCGGCGATCGTCAGCATCGTCGCGCCGGTTTCCGGCGTAATCACCGACCAACAAGTGACCAGCGCGGCGGGAGTCGCGGGTCTCGGTTCGGCGAACCCGTTCACGATTTCCGATCTGTCGCACGTTTGGATTTTGTGCGACGTGTACGAAAACGATCTGGCGAACATCAAGCTGGGAGACACGGCGGAAATTCGCCTGGTGGCCTATCCCGATAGAGTTCTGACCGGACGCGTCAGCAACATCGGCGCTGTGCTCGATCCCACTCTGCGAACCGCCAAGGTGCGGGTTGAAGTGCAAAATCCCGGTTTCCTGCGTGTGGGGATGTTTGTGAACGCCACGTTCCGCGCGCAAAAAAGCGAAGTCCACGCCGCCGTTCCCGCGTCAGCGATTTTGCATCTGCACGACCGGGATTGGGTGTACGTGCCGGCCGGCGACAAGCAATTCCGGCGTACGCCGGTGGTGGCTGGCGCGATGCTTTCTGGCGGCACTCAGGAAATCCTGTCTGGAATTCAGGCGGGCCAGCAGTTGGTATCGAACGCCCTGGAACTGCAGAACACCGTCGAGCAGTGAGCGACCCACTCCGATGATGCCGAGACACACATCATGATTCGCAAGGTGGTGGACGCCGCGCTCAACAACCGCTTCATCGTGTTGATCGTGGCGATCTTGCTGCTCGCCTGGGGAGCCATTTCCTTCCATAACCTGCCGGTGGAAGCGTATCCGGACGTCGCGGATAACTACGTGCAGGTAATCACCCAGTGGCCGGGCCGCGCCGCGGAAGAAGTAGAAAAGCAGGTGACCATCCCGATTGAAATTCAGATGAACGGGATTCCCCACCTGACTCATTTGCGATCGTTCTCGCTATTTGGAATTTCCAGCATCACCATGATTTTCGACGACGAGTCCAGCAACGATTGGAACCGCGAAAAAGTGCTGGAACGGCTGTCGCAGGTGACGCTTCCCACCGGCGTGCAACCGCAGATGGGCACGGACTGGAGCCCGGTGGGCCAGATTTACTGGTACACGCTGCGCAGCACCAACCCGAAATACGACTTGATGGAATTGAAGGCGATTGAGGACTGGACGCTCGAGAAGGAACTGAAGTCCGTGCCGAACGTGGTGGACGTTTCCAGCTTCGGCGGGCCGACGCGCGAATACCAGGTGCGGGTGAATCCGGACAAGCTGGTGTCGTACGGCTTGAGCATCGGGCAGGTCGAGCAGCAAATTCTCGCCAACAATGTGAACGCGGGCGGCAGCTTTATCGAAGAAGGCCAGCAGCAGATCAACGTTCGGGCGGTGGGCCTGTACGACAAAGTATCGGACATTGAGAACACGGTGTTGCAGACCAAAAGCGGCACTCCGCTATTTGTGAAAGATATCGCCACGGTCGTGCAAGGCCCGAAAATCCGCCTGGGCCAGATCGGCAAAGCCGTTTTAATGCGAGATAGCCACGTCGTGGACGACCCCGACGTGGTGGAAGGGATTGTGCTGCTGCGCAAAGGAGCCAACTCCGACGAAACGATCGAAGGAATCCACGCCAAAGTGAAAGAGTTGAACGAGCACATCCTGCCGCCCGGGGTGCAAATCGTGCCGTTCCTCGATCGCAGCGATCTGGTTCACTTCACCACGGACACGGTGCTGCACAATTTGCTGGAAGGATTCATTCTCGTGTCGGTGATCCTGTTTTTGTTCCTCGGTAATTTCCGAGCTTCGTTTCTAGTGGCGCTGACGATTCCGTTTTCGCTGCTGTTCGCTTCGATCGCCCTCAACCTCATTCAAATCCCGGCAAACCTGCTCTCGCTGGGCGCTCTGGACTTCGGAATGGTGGTGGACGGGGCGGTGGTGATGGTGGAAAACATCGTGCGGCACCTGAACCATCGTCGCGACCAGACAACGCTGTCACCGATGGAACAGATTCGCGAAGCCGCGCATGAAGTGCAGCGGCCGGTATTCTATGCGATCGGCATCATCATTACCGCCTACATGCCGATTTTCACGCTGCAACGCGTGGAAGGGCGGCTGTTTCGACCGATGGCATGGACGGTGGCGTTTGCGCTGCTTGGCGCGCTGACGTTTTCGATGATTGTCGCCCCGGTGCTCGCCAGCCTGTTGTTTCGGAAAGGCGTGACGGAATGGCAGAACCCGGTGATGCTGTATCTCGCAAATCGGTATCGCCGCGCGGTGCGCTGGGCGATTGAGCATCGCTGGGTGCCGGTTGGCGTGGGGATTGGCGCGGTGGCGCTATCGGCATTCTTTATGTTTAGCGGCGTGATCGGCTCGGAATTTCTGCCCCACCTTGATGAGGGCGCGATTTGGGTGCGCGGAACGCTCGCGCCCAGCACCGGGCCGACCGAAGGCGTCCGGGTGATGACCCAGGCTCGCGTGGTTCTGGCGTCTTTTCCCGAGGTGAAGCAGGTTGTGTCGCAGGTCGGACGGCCCGACGACGGAACGGACACCGCCGGATTCTTCAACACGGAGTATTACGTCGATCTGAAACGGAAGAAGGATTGGCGACCGGTGTTTGGCGAGAATAAGGACGCGCTGATCGCCAGCATGGACAACGAGCTGGAAAAAATTCCCGGGGTGATCTGGAATTTCTCGCAGCCGATTGAAGACAACATGGAAGAGGCGGTCAGCGGCGTGAAGGGCGAGTTGGCCGTAAAGCTGTACGGCGACGATTTGAAGATGCTCGAAGAGACCGGCGACGAGATCGTAAACGTGATGAAGACGGTGAAGGGCGTCGAAGACCTGGGTCTTTTCCGGGTCATCGGGCAGCCCAACCTGAATCTGGCTGTGAATCGCGAGAAGGCCGCGCGGCACCAGATCAATGTGACCGATATTCAGGACGCGATCGAAACCGCCGTCGGCGGCAAAGCCGTCACGCAGGTGCTGCAGGGCGAGCGGACCTTCGATTTGACCGTTCGCTACGAAGCGCCGTACCGCGACACCAAGGAAGCGATTGAGAATATTCGCCTGCTGTCGCCGACGGGCGAGCGGGTGTCGCTCGCGCAGCTTTGCGATGTGCAGGTGACCGACGGCGCATCGGAAATTTACCGCGAAGAAAATTCGCGCTACGTGGCCATCAAATACAGCGTTCGCGGGCGCGATTTGGGCAGCACGGTCGAAGAGGCGATGAAGAAAGTTCGAAAAGACGTGAAGCTGCCCACCGGGTATCACCTGAATTGGTCCGGCGAATACGAAAGCCAGAAGCGCTCTTCGAAGCGGCTGATGATCGTGCTGCCGATTACGCTGTTCCTGATTTTCATCATCCTCTACACCATGTTCCACAGCGGAAAGTGGGCCGTGCTGATTCTCGGCAACGTGGTGGTGGCGCCGATCGGCGGATTGCTGGCTCTGTGGATTACCGGAACGCACTTCAGCGTATCGAGCGGCGTGGGTTTCCTGGCGCTGTTTGGAGTTTCCGTGCAGACCGGCGTAATCATGCTCGAATACATCAACCAATTGCGTGTGCGCGGCCACTCGATCGAGGATGCCGCGATTGACGGCGCGGTGCTGCGCTTGCGGCCGATTATGATGACCATGCTGGTGGCCACGCTCGGTTTGCTGCCGGCGGCGACTTCGCACGGCATCGGCTCGGATTCGCAAAAGCCGTTCGCCATTGTCATCGTCGGCGGGCTGATGGCCGCGCTGGCGCTGAGTATTTTCCTGCTTCCCACTCTGTACGTCTGGATCGCCCGAGACGGCGACCGGCTGCCGGAGATGGAAGAGTCGTTCGAGACGTAGCCGGCTCGCATTTTTCGATGTCCGCGGATGCCGCGGAGCGAACCGGCCTGCTACCCGTTTGTCCGCGTCCCTACTTTTTCAATTTGGACTTCCCTGTGAATTCGATAGAATCCGATTGCGGACCCTGTTGCTCCGCTACCTCGGGCCGGTTCGGGCCACGGAAGGTCGCCATGACTAGGGAAGAGGTTCGAGCACGCATCGAGGAAGTGGGAATTATCCCCGCCGTTCGCGCTTCGCTGGCCGAAGACGCCATTTTCGCCGCGGAAGCCGTTTCGCGCGGCGGCATTCCGATCGTGGAAATCACGATGACGGTTCCCGGCGCGATCGACGTGATTTCGACCCTGGTGAAGCACGCGCCGCAGATGATTGTCGGCGCCGGGGACGTATTCGACATGGAAATCGCCCGCGAGTGCCGCGATGCCGGCGCTGTGTTTTTGACCAGTCCTGGGCTTGACCTGAAGATCGTCGATTTCGCGCTGAAAGAGGGAATTGTGGTGCTGCCCGGCGCGCTCACACCCACTGAGGTGATTGCCGCGTGGAAGTCCGGCGCTGATTTCGTGAAAGTGTTTCCGTGCGCCCAGGTGGGCGGCGACGGCTACATTCGCGCGTTGAAGGGCCCGTTTCCCAGCCTGCCGCTGATCGCTTCGGGCGGCGTGAATCAGCAAACCGCCGCTAACTTTATCCTCGCGGGCGCCTCGGCGCTCGGAATCGGCGGCGAACTCGTGCCTCGTGATGCGATTCACTTGCGGCAGTCCGACCGAATTTACACGCTGGCTCACCGCTTCGCGAAATTCGTTACCCAGGCTCGCGCGCAGATGGAGCCGAGAAAAGTGACGCCGCCCAAGCGCCTGTGGCAAAAGGTCATTTAGGCTTTCCCGCTTCTTCAAGGTCCCGCGAAATCGTGCCACTTCCAGGGAAGGTTTGCCGAATCCTTTTTATGTGGGCGCTGTAACGCGGCGGGAAATTTGACTGTCGAAGAGGTTTGGCTCGCCTTCCATCGTTTGCTAGAATATTGAGCGCAGTGGGCGTGTAGCTCAGCTGGGAGAGCGCCTCGTTCGCAACGAGGAGGTCAGGGGTTCGAGCCCCCTCACGTCCACCACTTCGCAATTTCCCAATTATCTTTGGATGGCTTCTTCTTCGGCGGGAGCGGTGCCGGCTTCGGCGGCGGCTTCTGTCTCGGATTCGGAAGCGCCCTCGAGAGCGGACGGCGTTTCGGGCTCGGGATTCAGCAGGTCGCCGAGATGAAGGCGCAGGTTTCCTTCGTTCGAGGCATAGGACAGGCCGGTTTCAATCTCAATCACTCCGGCGCGAATCAACTTTTCGATTTCGCCGTCGAAGTGACGCATGCCTTCGCTGTCGCCATCGCGCATCGCATCGAGCAGCGATTTTCCCTCGCCGTCGCCCTTCTGAATGTATTCGCGCGTCCGCAGTGTGGATTTCAAAATCTCGAATGCAGCCACGCGTCCGGTGCCGTCGGCCCTGGGAATCAGGCGCTGCGAAACGATATAGCGGAAGCACTTTGCCAGGCGGCTGCGAACCGATTGCTGGTCGGGAACCGGGAAGACGCCGATCACGCGTTCGATCGTTTTCGATGCGTCGATGGTGTGCAGCGTGGAAAACACCAGGTGCCCGGTCTCGGCCGCTTCGAGCGCGGTTTCAATAGTTTCCTTATCGCGCATTTCGCCCACAAGAATCAGTTTCGGCGCCTGGCGCAACGAAGCGCGCAGAGCTAAAGCGAAACTCGGAGTATCGGTATGCAATTCGCGCTGGTGAATGGTGGCGCGCTTGTGCGGGTGAATAAATTCGATCGGATCTTCGATGGTAATAATGTGGCAAGCCTTCTCTTCGTTGATCTTGTTCACGAACGCGGCCAGCGTGGACGATTTTCCGCTCCCGGTCGGTCCGGTGACCAGCACGATGCCGGGCTTTACTTCCGCCGCTTCGCCGAGCGCTTCCGGCAGGCCGAGTGACTTGAAATCGGGAACGTGGCTGGCGATGACGCGCATCACGATCGCGCAACTGCCGCGCTGGGTGAAGACGTTGACGCGAAACCTGGAAAGTTTCGGCAGGCTATAGGAAATGTCGCAGGAGCCCTCTTCTTTCAGCTTCTCCACGGCGTGCGTGTTGCGGCCGATCAAGTCGGCAGCGATGCGCGCGGTATCTTCCGGAGACAGCACGCCCACGCCTTTGATCTTCAATTGAACGAGCTGGCCGTTCATTTCCACTTGCGGAGCTCGGCCGGGGGAGAAAATCAGGTCGCTGGTCTTCGGCGCCGCGGCGAGCATCGACGCGATGATATTGGCGGTCGTCGCAGCGCCGGACGACTCAGCCGTGACCGGAGATTTCGGTGTTTCTGCAGCGGTGCTCATCGATGTCCTTGACCGCGCGGGCCAAAAGCGGAAACAGGAGACTCTGAAGTGCCTCCAGTATGACCGGTCGCGGCGCAGGGCGCACCCGGGCGTCTTTGAATTGTTCTCAAACGATTCATAGGACCGAAGTACTAGATACTCTTTATCCGCATCGGCACTTCCGGCCAGTAGTAACAGGCAAACCGGCGCACCTATTCTGAATAAGTAAAAATGGGCGATTTTCCCAAAAACGAGGCGGACGTGCGGGCGGCGGCGGGGCCGCATTCGGGCCGCGGCGCGCATCCGACCGTGTTGCTCACCGAACTGGCAGACCGCGATGCGGGCGCCGCGGTTGAGCCGCATGTGCGGGGCGACTCCGATGTGCTGGCGGCTTTGGCGGCTCGCTACGAGATTCTGGCCGATGCCGGACGCGGCAGCATGGGCAACGTGTACAAAGCGCGAGACCGCGAAACGGGCGGGATCGTCGCGCTGAAACTGCTGAAGCCGGAGATTGCGTCCGACCAGGGGATGATCGACCGCTTCAAAAACGAATTGCTCTTCGCTCGCAAGATCACCCACAAAAATGTCTGCCGCGTGTACGAATTCAATCGAGTAAACGGCGTGGCCTACACGTCGATGGAATTTGTGGAGGGCGAGAGCCTGCGCGCGGTTCTGAATCGCGAAGGCAAGCTATCCGCGAAGCAGGCGACGGAATATGCGCTGCAAATGTGCTCGGGTTTGAAGGAAGCGCACGCGCAGGGAATCGTTCATCGCGACCTGAAGCCCGAAAACGTGATGATCGATTCGCGCGGCAGCGTGAAGATCATGGATTTTGGAATCGCGCGCTCGATGGACGCCGCCACGCGCCTGACGGGTTCGCTGGCCGGAACTCCGGCGTATATGGCGCCGGAGCAAGTCGCCGGCAAACCGGTGGACTACCGCACCGACATCTACTCGCTGGGATTGATGCTGTACGAAATGTTTACCGGCCAGCCCGCGTTCCGTGCCGAGAATTCGGTGGCCGTGGCGCTGAAGCAAATGCGGGAAGATCCCGTGCCGCCGCATACGATTGAGCCGACAATTCCGGTTTCGATCGAGCGCGCGATTCTGAAATGTCTTGAGAAGGAGCCCGAGCGGCGATTTCTATCCGTCGGCGAATTGCAGACGGCGCTCGAAGCTCCGGCCTCGGAGCGCACCGTTCTCGCGCCGAAAACTTCGCCGCAGACTGCGCCACGTCCAGCGACGAAGCCGGACGCTCCGTCTCGATCGACGGTTGTGCCCGCGCCGGTAGCGCAGCGCGCGCGGCAAAGTGGAGTGTCGCCATTCGTTTGGGCTCTCGTCGGAGCGGGAGTTGTACTCGCGGGATTCGGAGCACAGAAGCTGCTCGCCATTCAAAAAGCTGCGGACAATCTCGTGTTCGCGGTAAAGCTCCCCGCCCCCGTGCCGCCGGGTTTTGCGTATGAGATTCCCGCTCGACCCGCCGTAGCGCAACCGGCCGTCGTTCCGTCCGCAAAACCAAAGTCCGTTGCCGAGAAGAAGGCTGTGGCTCCATCGGCGGCGAACGCAAAGTCGCAGCCTGCCGAACATACGAATGTGCAGCGGCCCGAAGTGTTTCCGCGGATGGAAACAGGTCCGCTCCGGCGCAAGCTGGAATCGTCCGTAGCGGCGAACACCGCAGCCGACCCGATTGCCTCCGCGTCTTCCTCCGGCATGGAATATCTGTGGGTGGGCCGGTTCGAGAAATATGACGCCGCGCAGAAAAAGGCGCTCGCGGTGAAAAAGATGAATTTGGGCACTCTCATCGTTCCGCGGCACGCGGACAATAAGCTCTATTTCGCGTTGCTCGCGGGACCCATCCCGGTCAAGAAAGAAGCTGCGACGACGGAATCGCTCGAAGCGAAGGGATTCTTGAACGTCCACCCCGTTCTTCCCTCGGCGGTGGCCGATAAAGGACGCAAATGACGATTACGCGCGTCGATGGCGGGCTCATTGTGGATGCAACTCCCCCCGAGCAGACCTGCGTGCCGCTGCCGCGGGCTGCCACTGTGGAATTTGCGATGTGCAGCCATTCCGGCAAGGTGCGCCAGAATAACGAGGATAAGGCCGGCGCCGCGCCCGAAGTGGGATTGTTCGTGTTGTGCGACGGGATGGGCGGGCTCGAGGCCGGTGAACGCGCCAGCCAAATCGCCGTCGATACCGTGCTGAAATCCTGCCGGGAATCTGCAAAATCGATTGACGCGACCGGCCCGCGCCTGGCCGCAGCGGTGGAGCTGGCAAACGAAAACATTTTCAGGGCATCCCACGCGCTGGGTGGGAAGGCCGGAATGGGTTCGACCATCGTCGCCGTGCAACTGTGCGGCGACCGTTTGATCGTGGCTCACGTGGGCGACAGCCGCGTTTACCGGCTGCGCCGCGCTGCATTCTGCCAGTTGACCGACGATCATTCGTTTGTGGCGGAGCAGGTGCGCCGCGGCATGATCACCCTCGAAGAAGCCAATCAGAGCCAAATGCAAAACGTGCTGACGCGCGCTCTTGGCGTGGAACCGACCGTCTCCGCGGAAGTCAACGAAGAGCTGCTGATTGCCGGCGACACGCTGTTGCTTTGTTCGGACGGCCTGACGCGGGAACTCTCGGACAGCCAGATCGCCGGCATTTTGCGCGACGCGTCCTGCGTGCAAGACGCCGCGAACCAATTGATCCGCCATGCGAACGAAGCAGGCGGCAACGACAACGTGAGCGTGATCGTAATTCGCAATTCGAAGAAGCCGGGCAGCCTGAGGGCTCGCATCGGCCGCTGGATCCGAAGATCGGAAAACACCATTTGAAGCAGAGGAGCAAGCCATGTCGAAGTTAGTGCTGAAATTTGAGAATTCCATCTTGAAGGAAGTCGCCGTCGGCCAAAAAGAGGTGAGCATCGGCCGCTCGCCCGAAAACAGCATCGTGATCGACAATCCGGCGGTTTCGAACTACCACGCGCGCGTGTTCCACGAAGAGGGCCGCCTGATGCTGCAGGATTTCGGCAGCCTCAATGGCACGTTCGTCAACGGCCAGCGCGTGAAGATGGTGATGCTGAAGCCCGCCGATTCCATCGCCATCGGCAAGCACACCATCGTCGTGACCGATTCCGCCGACGTGCGCGCCGTATCCATGGACAACAGCGCTCCGAAAGCCGCGGTGCAGCCGATCAACGAAACGGTGATGCTCGATACGAAAGACCGGCGCGAGTTCCTGCAGAAGGTAGCGGCTGTGGGCGAGAGCGCGCAGCCGAACCGGTTCAAGATTCCCACGCTCGTGGTGCGAAGCGGCAGCACAGACCGCCCGGAGTACGCTTTGAACGACAAGCTGGCCGTGGTGGGGAAGTCGGCGATGGCGACCGTGAAGTTGACAGGCTGGTTCAAGCCCAAGGCGGCCGCGCAGATCAACCGTCGCGACGACAATTCCTACTACGTCGGCTCGGCAGACCGGGTGCCGAGCGTGAACGGCGAGCCGATCAAGCATCCCACCAAGCTGGCATCGGGAGACGTAATCGCTGTCGCAGGCGTCGAGCTCGAGTTCGTCGTACGGGACTAAGCGCTATTTCGCGTCGGAAGGTGCGTTCCACGAGGCAATGGGCAGCGGCGGCGCTGCCTGCGGCACATCCTTACGGTAGTCCTGGCCGAGCAGCGCGGCGATGGTCGCCGCGATCTGGCTTTGAGTTACGCGCGGCCCGTTCGCGATCTCGCCCGTCGGTGGAGTATCCGGGCCGATCACGGCTATCCAGATGTTTTCCGCCCCGTCGATTTTCTTGCCGTGGTCCCGCCACAATTTCAAACCGCTTCCGCGTCCGTGATCGCAGGTGATGATGAACGTAACCTTGTCGTGGTAGGCGGGATTGGCCTGCATCGTGTTCCACAGCTCGGCAATATGCTCATCGTCCTGATGCGCGGCCTGCAGAACCAAATCGTATTTCCCTTCATGAGCCCAGTCGTCGGTGCCGCCGTAGCCGACGAATAGCGCGCGCGGGGTGTGGTTCCCGAGATAATCCAACAAATCTTCGTGCGTGAAGGAATCGAAGGTGTCGTCGTCTTCCACCTGCGTCGTCGATTCGTACAACTTCTTCAGGCGCTGCTCGCGAGGGGTCAAGTTCTCGGTCCACGGCAACTTCCACCCGGCGCGGATCACGAGCCCGCTTTGTTTAATGCGAAAAATATCGTAGAACGCATGCCAGGTGCCGAAGACGGCGACCTGGTTCCGGAATTCAGGCTTCTGGTTGAGCCACTCGAATACCGTTGCGTGGGGATTCGGACCAAACTCATTGCTGTTGATGCGGGCGTCCGGATAGCCGGTGGACATCTCGTTGTAACCCGGATAGGAAAACTTATAGCCGTTGGTCACCTGCGCGACGCTGCCTTTATTTTGATTGCCGTACATCTGGCCCTGTTTGGCCACGGTGTTCCACAAAAACGGCATCATTGCGGCGCGGCCTTCTTCGGCTGTATCGCGCCAGAAATCCTGGCGAAGTTGCTTTTCGTCTTGCACGGACCCGTACTTGTCATTCATCAGTCGATGGTCGGGGCCGTTGAATACCTCCTGCCAGCGAAATCCGTCCATCACGATCAGCACGACGGCGCGGGTCTTGAGTGGCATTCCTTGCTGCTGGGCGGCGGCTGTCCGCGCACTTGTACCGCTCGATGGAATGGCAGTGATTGCAATTGCCGCGAGCGCGCAGGTCGCCACGAATGGCACGAATCGAGAGGTTGGTTTCACGGGAGTCTCCATTCCGAAAACGCCTGAAATCATACTAGAAAGAGGGAATTGCGGGTTGGCTGAACTCTCGGAGCGGGGTGCGGGAAGCTTTCGGGTCGATACCTAATTTTTTGCGCCCACGGTGACCGGGGAACGGCTCGAAAACGGGTTGTTCGCGGTCGTGGGGAACGCGACGACGAAAGTGGCGCCGCCTTCGGGGCGATTAAAGCATTCGATGTGCCCGCCGTGCTCTTGCACGATTCCGTAGCAGATGCTGAGCCCGAGGCCCGTACCTTTGCCAACCGGCTTTGTGGTGAAAAACGGATCGAAAACGTGTTGCGGGGATTTGATGCCCGGCCCGCTATCGGAAAATTCCATCACCACGGTGTTGCCTCGCTCGACTGCACGAATGACGAGTTTGCCTCCGCCGATTTCTTCGAGCGCGTCCACCGCATTGCTGATCAGGTTGAAGAATACCTGGAGGATCTGGTTGGCGTCGCCCACCACCGGAGGCAGATCCGTGTCGGCATGGTTTTCGACCACGATATGTTTGTTGCGCAGGTCCAGATTGCTCAGGTGGAGCGCCGAGGAAAGCACATGATTCAAATCCAGCTCGGTCTTTTCCGCGGGCACCTGGCGGGCAAAGCTCAGCAGGCTGGCGACCAGCGTTTTGATGCGCCGCGCGAGGGTGCGGATTTTTTCGGCCACCGCGCGCTGGCGATCGTTGAGCGAGGCATCGTCGATGAGTAAATCGGAGTAGCCGAGTACGCCGGTCAAGGGGTTGTTGATTTCATGGGCGGCGCCGGCAGCGAGTTGCCCCAGCGATACCAGTTTTTCGGATTGCACCATCTGGGACTGAAAGTGTTTCAGGTATTCCAGGGATTTGCGGGATTCGTCGAGCAGCCGAAGGCGGTCGCGATCGACCAGGCGCTGGCGGAATCCGATCAGCAGGGCGACAACCAGCAGCGTCACCTGGGTGACGGCAATTCGAAATGCCGACACTTCATGCGAGTTCGAGCTGCCCCAGAGGCTCCAAATCGCCATCACAGGAATGGAAAACACGGCAACCATCGAAAGAATCGCGACCCAGGTGCGGGTGTCTTCCCCGGCGGAGGCCATCAGCTCGCGTTGGGGCTTCAAATGGTACGCCACGATTCCCGCGGTGCCGAACCACACGAACGAGGCAACCACCAGCAGGTCATAGGGACTGCCCGTGTAGTACTGGCCGTAGTCGATCGCTTTGTTGATCAGGAACGATCCCGCCAGATACATCAGCGACGCGCTGAACAGATGCGTGTACACCTGCCGCCAGGGGCCTTTCGTTTTTGCCACCAAATACGCGAACCCCAGGGGAAGAACCATGTTTTCGATCGCGGCGAGGTAGTCGTAGCTGATTCCGTAACGCAGCACGTTGGGCGCGACGTACTGCCACGGGATGACGACGAACAAGTAGAGAAAAACCCACCAAACCAGCAGCAGAGAGAAATCGAGGTAGCCGATGTGAACGTTTAAATCGTCGCGCTGGTCGTGAGGTTTCAACGCCAGAGCGCCAATCATCGGCACCGGATGCAGGAAAAAAATCACGTCGCCGATGAAAGGGTTGGGAACGTTTTGCTTGAGGATGGCTTCCAGGTACGTCCAGACGGTCTGGCCGACGAACCACGCCGAGCAGCCGAGCCCCAACAGGATCCAAAAGACGCGCGAACGTTTCTGCACGACGAGAGAATTGGCGAACAGGCCGAAGCAGGCGAATGCGACGGCCGCCACTTGCGCGATGTCTCCGTATGCCGTCAGCCAGGGCCCGCGATGCGCCACGATGGAAAGCACGAAGTAGGAGCCGACAATCGAAATCCACGCAGCCGCCAGAACCCAGGAAAGCGGCGAACCCGGTTTGATGCCGGCGTCAGGGCGAGGTTGTGCTATGTCGGTCGTGTTCATGTTTCGGGCGCAGGGCTACGATTACGTCTCAGCTTACGATTAACGCGTGGCGGGGTCGAACGGCAAAGAGTACAGGTTTCCGTGGTAAGCAACAGTTACTAGTAGGCGGCGCGGGGAGCGATCAGAAAGTCCGCAAGAGATTGACAAGAAAAGCGTTGCGACGCTTTGGGGGAGCGAGCGCGAGACCGGGATCGGGGGCCGCACGGGAATCGAAAATTCGGCAACGGGCGGACCGGGAAACAGCCCAACCTAGGGGCTCAAGCACGGTCTAGACAGTTATCTATTGCTGGGCAGGCGGATTGCCTTCGCGCTCGGCAAGCACCTTTCGGGCGTTCTGGTAGAGCGCCTTGGCCTGCGGAATCAGTTCCACGGCTTTATCGAGCTGCGGGTCGTCCTGCAGTTCGACTTTGTAGCCGTCGGTCAACCCGAACAAGCTGGTGAACGTCTCGCGCTTGATCTGCCACTTCAGCCAGGCGAGGTTTGCCTGAATATCCTGGTCGGTGTACTTGATTTTTTCCTTGTCGAGGTACTTGCGGAACTCGCGAATCACCTCTTCATTCACGACGAAGTCTTTGGTCACGTCCGGCTTCTCGCCCAAATAATATCTCGTGAAATCGCCGACGCCCTGCGGATCCACATAGAAAACTCCGCGACGCAGCAGAACCTGCTGAAAATCGTCCGGCTTGGGTGCGGCAACCACAAAGTCCGGCGTAATTCCGCCTCCGCCGAATACCTGACGTCCGCTGTCGGTGAGCTTTACCTCGGGCTTGGTCGGCGGCTGCGGATTGTAGTGGTAGTCGTATAGCGAAACGTTCTTGTAGTCGCGCTGAATCAGACGGCCGCTCGGGGTGTAGTAGCGCGCCGTGGTCAGAAGCAGCGCGGTGTCTTCACTCAGCGGAAACTGCGTTTGGACGAGGCCTTTGCCGAAGCTGGTTTCGCCGACGATCAGGCCGCGGTCGTGATCCTGAATGGCACCCGACACAATCTCAGAGGCCGACGCGCTTTGCCCGTTGATCAGCACGATCACCGGAACTTCCACTCCCTGATTTCCGCGAACGGCCTGGTAGCGGTGCTCCTGCGAAGCGCGTCCGCGATGCGACACCACCACTTCGCTCTTGTCGAGGAACATGTCCGCCATGCCGACGGCCTGGTTCAGCAGCCCGCCGCCGTTGTTTCGCAGGTCGATGATCAAGCCGTCGAGTTTCGAATAGTCGAGTTGGCGCAAGGCCTCGGCGAGGTCCAAATCCGTGGTTTCGTTGAAAGTTTTTACGTGCACGTATCCAATGCCGGGTTTGACCATCGTGTAGAATTCCACGCCGGGGCGGGGAATCTCGTCGCGCGTAACGGTCACTTCGATCGGCTTATCCCAACCTTCGCGAACCAGGGAGATATGGACGACCGTTCCTTTCGCGCCTTTCAGCAGATCCGCCACTTCGGTTGTGGTTAGCCCTTCGCACGGTTTGTTGTCCACTTTCTGGATGATGTCGCCGGGCCGAATCCCGGCTTTATACGCGGGCGAACCGACGAAAGGAGAGAGCACCACGGTTTGATTGTCGCGGGACTGCACCGTCATGCCCACGCCGTAGTATTTCCCCATCTGCTCTTCCTTAAACAGGGCGTACTGTTTCGGATCGAAGAAATTCGAGTGAGGATCCAGCACGTGCAGCATGCCCGGAATGGCGCCGTCGTAGATGACTTTGTCGGTATCGATGGGATCGGCGTAATTCCGTTCGACAACGGAAAGGACGCGCGTGAAACTCTTCACCGAATCCTGCAAATCCGTGGTGTTCGCCGCGGTGGCTCGCACCGAAGGGCCGTAGAGCCCCCCGAGGATGGCCGAGACGGCCAAAACAACCACCAAAACCACCACGCCGCGCGTCGAAGATTGCCTGGATTCCATTCGTCCTCGCTTTATCCCAACGAAAAAGTATAGCACACCGATTGCAGCGGTTTGACACGCCTCGGACGCTCTTCTATCATTCAAAAAGGCCGAGAAGGCGGTACCGGAAAACCGCGCTTCAGCACTCCACATCCGAGCGCCAGGACGCCCATTAGGTCCATGTTCAGCATCCCGCACATCGCCATCATCTTCGTTGTCGCTCTGGTTGTTTTCGGACCTGAGAAGCTGCCCGAACTTGCCCGCAATCTCGGAAAAGTGATGGGCGAATTCCGCCGCGCCACGGGCGAACTCCGTTCCACGTTTGAGGGGCATATGCGCGACCTGGAACGCGAAGCGGAGTTGCGAAGCGTTCGCGAGAAGGCCGGTTCGCAGGCCGCTGCCGTTCCGTCCCAGCCGGACACGGCCCCGAGCTCGTCCGACGCATTGCCTCCTGCACCTCTCGACCTGATGCAACCGCGCGATCCGTCACCTGGAACCGTCGCCACACATCACCCCTACGCACCCGAGAATTCCAGTTCCGTGGGCGAAAGCCAGGAACAGCTGCCCTTTGAAGACAAGCAACTCCGTTTCGGCGAGACTCCCGATCCTTTAGACGCTCCAGCCGGCAATCCGGCAGCCGACCCAAATCCCGCGAAAGTGACCGATGGAAGAAACGGTTCAGCCTAACAATCCGGTTCCGGCCGCTCCCGAGGAGGACATCGGCGGACGCATGTCGTTTTTCGAGCATCTGGTCGATCTGCGCAAGCGGCTGATCAACTCCGCGATTGCCATTGCCTTGGGCGCCGGCATCGGACTCTCCGTTTCGAAGCGCTTCATCGCCTTCATTACCAAGCCGATGATCGACGCGCTGAGTGCAGCGCATCTTGAAAAGAACCTCTATTACACCAGCCCGGCCGGATACGTGAGTCTGGTCATCAACCTGGGTTTGTATCTTGGCGTGGTACTGGCCATGCCGTTTGTGCTGTATCAGATCTGGCTGTTCGTCGCGCCGGGTCTTTTCAGGCACGAACGCAAGGCCGTGGCGGGATTTATCGTATCGTCGATGTTTCTGTTTCTGTGCGGGCTGGCGTTTGGCTATTACATCATGCTGCCGCAGGTGCTGAAGTTCCTGGTGGGATTCGCGGCGGACGGCCCGATCAAGCCGCTGATCAGCATCAACGAGTATTTCGATCTCACCTTGATTGTTTTGCTGGGACTGGGCGTAATATTTGAACTGCCGGTCCTGATTTTTATTCTCTCGCTGTTCGGTATCGTCACGCCGAAGTTCCTGCTGAAGAACTTCCGTTATGCGATGCTGATCATCACCATCGTCGCGGCGGTGATTACGCCTTCGCCGGACGCAACCACCATGCTGGTGTTCATGGCGCCGATGATCATTTTGTACTTTGTGGGAGTGTTCGTCTCGCATCTGGTGCTGCGCCGCAAGGAAGCGGACGCTGCTGCGGCAGCGGCGGCAGGGGGATCCAAATAAGATGGCGTTTTCGCAACCGAGCCCGAAGCTTGCGGTGATCGCGCTGATCCTGTCGTTCGCCACGGGGTGCGGCAGCTCCAGCCAGCCTACCAGCGCCACAGGGGGAGCTGCGAATGCCGGCTCGGCGCCGGCGCAACAACAGTCCGCGCCCACGCTCGTGCGGCCGCAGGAAGTGGCGCCTCCGGCCGACCAAACCGGCGGCTTCGACGGCGCGAAAGCCTACGCCAACGTCGCCAAGCTCGTTTCGTTTGGACCGCGTCCTCCGGCTTCGGACGGGATCCATCAATCGCAGGACTTCCTGATTTCGCAGTTGAAAAGCGACGGCTGCGAAGTGGAAACCGACGATTTTCACGCCCAAACTCCGGTGGGCGATGTGGCCATGAAAAATATCATCGCGAAAGCTCCGGGAACCGGGCAGGGAATTACCCTGCTGCTCACCCACTACGACACGCTCGGCAGCGTGAAGAATTTCGTCGGCGCGGAAGACAGCGCGTCCTCCACTGGAATGATGCTGGAGATGGCTCGGCTGCTATGCGCCAAAAAAGGGCCGAACTCGGTATGGATGGCCTTTCTGGATGGCGAAGAGGCCTTCGTCGATTGGAACAAAGACAACGACCACACCTACGGCAGCAGGGAACTCGCCGCCCGCATGGCCGTTTCCGGTGATTTGAAGCGCGTGAAGGCGGTGATCCTGGCGGACATGATTGGCCAGTACAAGCTGCGCATCCCGCGACAGTCCGAATCACCAAAATGGCTGGTCGATATCGTGTGGAAGACCGCCGAGCGGCTCGGCTACAAAGACATCTTCGTGTCCGCGGAAACGCAAACCTCCGACGACCACGATCCATTTCTCGATCGAAAGGTTCCGGCGATCGATATCATCGACCTCGACGATTACATTACGGCGGGAATCTGGCATACCGATCAGGACACGCTCGATAAAGTGAGCCCGCGCAGTGTGGCGATTGTTGGATACGTGATTTTGGAATCCGTGGAAGAGCTGCAAAAGAAATTCCACTAGTAGCAGCAAATCGAAGTGGCCGCGAGCCTACCCGGCGATGGCGGCTTCTGAAGTGTGTTAGATTCCGTTCAGCGCCCATGCCCATCATTCGCGTCCGCTCCGATGCCGGTCCCTACGAAGTCCACGTCGGTGCCGGCGCGCTTCGCCACGCGAACGCACAGCTGGGCCGCTTGCGAGACGTGACGGGAACTTTTGTGCTCTCTAGCCCGCGCGTGTGGGAAAACTGGGGAGGCACGCTCACAAAAATCCTCCGTCGCGGCGCTGGGCATGCGCGCCTAACAACCATCCTTTTTGACGACGCCGAATCCGTGAAAGATTTACACACGATTGAGCTTATCGTTCGGGAGCTCTCGCGTGCAGGGGCCGATCGCCGCGCCTTGATCGTCGCCGTTGGCGGCGGAGTGGTGGGCGACGTGGCCGGATTTGCGGCAGCTTCGTATTTGCGGGGAGTGAGGCTGGTTCACATTCCCACAACGCTTGTGGCCCAGGTGGACAGCGCCATCGGCGGTAAGACGGGCGTGAACCTGCCCGACGGCAAGAACTTAGTCGGAGCGTTCTATCCGCCCAAGATGGTGATCGCCGATCCGAACGTGCTCTCGACGTTGCCGCACCGCGAATACCGTTCGGGGCTGTACGAGGTGATCAAGTACGGAGTGATCGCCGATCCTGAACTGTTTCACTTTCTCGAGCGGCGAATGCTGGCGCTGCTGCGCCGGGACGCATCGGTGCTCGCCTGGGTGGTTGCCCGGTGCGCGCGCATCAAAGCGGACGTTGTGACCCGCGACGAGCGCGAAAGCGGGCTGCGCGAGATTCTGAATTTCGGCCACACGCTCGGTCACGGCTTCGAGACCGCGACGGGATACAAGCGCTTTCTGCATGGCGAAGCCGTCGCATGGGGAATGATCGCCGCCACCTTGTTCGCGCTTGCGACGGGGCGATGCAGCGAATCGGACGCCGCTCGCACCATCCGGCTGATTGCCTCGGTGGGGCCGCTGCCTGCGCTGAAGGGAATTCGCGCCGGGCAGTTGCGGCCCATCCTCGCCGGCGACAAAAAATCGCGCGGCGGAAAAATCCGGTGGGTGCTGCCGCGGCGCATTGGAAAAGTGGAATGGGGAGCCGAATTGCCGTGGCGACTTGTCGCCAAAGGCTTCTCGGAATTGCCCGGAATCGCGGAGACCGCTTGGAAGTAACGATTTTCACGTGGGCTTTGGATTGACAACCGAACCCCGCCAGGGTCTTTCCGGAACTCGTCCGGCAGGAACGCGCGATGAACGCGAAGCTTCGGCTCGCGTGCAGGACATGTTCAGCCAGATCGCGCCGCGCTACGATTTTCTGAATCATTTCCTCTCGTTTTCGCTCGATCACGTATGGCGGCGGCGGACGGCGCGCAAGTTCCGCCACATCGTCCGGCAGACCGATTCCCGCATCCTGGATTTGTGTTGCGGCACGGGAGACATGACCTTCGCGCTGGAGAAGGCGCGCATGCGAGCGCTGCGCGATCGAGGCGCGCACCGGTTTCCGCTGGTGGGCAGCGATTTCGCCCAGCCCATGCTCGACCGCGCTCACCGGAAAGCGGCGGCGCACACCAAGGCGGCGGTATTCGCGACGGCCGACGCCATGAACCTGCCGTTCGCCGATAAGAGTTTTGATCTGGTCACCACGGCGTTCGGGTTCCGGAACCTGGTGAATTACGAAGGCGGGCTGCGGGAAATCGCGCGGGTGCTGCGTCCCGGCGGGCAACTCGGCATTTTGGAATTTTCCGAGCCGACGAACGGCGCGATGGCGGCGGTATTCCGTTTCTATTTCAAGTTTATCCTGCCGTTGATTGGCGGCCTGATTTCCGGCAGCGGAGAGGCTTACCGTTACCTGCCGAAGTCGGTTTCGCGGTTTCCCGACCCGGAAGCGCTGGCCCGATTGATGAAGAAGGTCGGATTCGAGCGCGTCGAAATTGTTTCGTGGAACTTCGGGAGCGTTGTGCTTCATTCGGCGTGTTTGCCGAAAGCGCCGGCGGAGGGCGCAGGAACGAAACAGGCTAGTCTTCGATTCCGAGAGATTTGATCTTGTGCAGCAGGGTCTTGTAGGACACTTCCAGTTTTTCCGCCGCTTTGGTCTTATTCCATTTGGAGTCGCGCAACGCTTCCTGAATCTTGAATTTCTCCACGTGAGCCACGGCGCGTTGCGAGACTTCCTCGAGCGGACCGTCCCACTTAAAGTTGGCGTCGAGCATTCCACTGGGAGATTCTTCCGTCGAAGGTTTTGCGGAAGGCAGTTGCAGCGCGGCCGCATCGATCTCGGTGCGATTCGAAAGAATGGCGGCGCGTTCGATGGCGTTCTGCAACTCGCGGACGTTTCCCGGCCACGCGTAACTTTGCAGGCGCGTTTTCGCTTCGCCCGAGAACTGGAGATGTGGCTTCCGGAATTCGCGCCGGAATTTATCGAGGAAGTGTTCGGCGAGCAGCAGAACGTCTTCGCCGCGGTCGCGCAGAGGCGGAATGGTGATCGGAACGGCGGAAATGCGAAAGAAAAGATCTTCGCGGAATTGCTTGTCGGCCACGGCCTGGCGCAAGTCCTTGTTCGTCGCCGTCAGGATGCGAACATCCACTTCGACTTCCTGCGTGCCGCCCACGCGGTCGAAGCGTTTTTCTTCGAGCACCCGCAACAGTTTGCTTTGGATCGACAGCGGCAGCTCGCCGATTTCGTCGAGAAATAATGTGCCGCGGTGCGCGAGTTCCAGCTTTCCGATCTTGCGCGTGCCCGCGCCGGTATAGGCGCCGCGCTCGTGGCCGAACAATTCGTTTTCAACGAGCCCCTCGGGGATCGCCGCACAGTTGAGCGCCACGAACGGATGCTTGGCCCGCGGGCTCAAGTGATGCACCGCGCGCGCGAAGATTTCCTTGCCCGTGCCGCTTTCGCCCAGCAGCAAAACCGTCGAGTCTGTCGCCGCCACGCGCTGCGTCATGTTGCCAGCGTCTTTCATCGTCGGATGTTCCCCGACGATTCGTGGAAATCCGTAACGCGCCGAATATTCTTCGCGCAAGAGCAGATTTTCGCGCAGCAGCTCCTGCTGCTGTGCCGCGCGTTCCAGCAGGAGCGCGAGATGATCCAAATCCACGGGCTTCTGGATGAAATCGTACGCGCCCTCTTTCATGGCGGTAACGGCCTCTTCCACCGAGCCATAGGCGGTCATCAGGATTACCGGGAGGGTCGATTCCACTTTGCGGGATTCGCGCAAGACCTCCAGGCCGGAGTGGCCGGGAAGTTTTAAATCGGAAAGAACCAGCTGATAACGGCGGGTGCGGACTTTCTCGATCGCCGCGCTGCCGTCCGGAGCCTCTTCTACCGCGTATCCGGAGCGTTCGAGCGCCTTGCGTAACATCGCGCGGAGTTCCGGTTTATCTTCGACAAGGAGTACGGGTTCCATTGCAAGAGGCGTTTACCGCGCCCAGCCGACGTCGCCACCCGCTTTGCGAAGCTGGTCTTCGGCGTCGGAGATCGCCTGTTTATCGTCTTCGATTTTCTTCTTCAGATTTTCAATCTTGGCTGTCTTCTCGTTGATGTCGCTGCGCGTCAGGCCCTGCTGCATACCCTTGACCGGGTCGGAATAATATTGGACGTCGGCGACGCCCAGTTCGCGCTGTTCGATCGACAGTTCGGCTTCGTCCTGTTCCTGCTTGCTGCGCAGATTCTTGAATAAGTCTCGCCAGCCTTTCTCGTCGTTGCCGGAAAGCGAACCGATGGTCGGCTTGGCGCTGGGGTTCGCTGCGCCGTCGGGCGTTGCGGCGGCAGCGTCCGTCGCCGGACTGGGCTCCGAGCCTACGGTCGAAACACCGCCCTGCGTCGGGATATTATCGTTGGTAAAAACGCGCGGAGCTTTTGCCTGCGCCTGGGCCTTCTGTTCGCGGGCCTTGCGAGCCGCGGCGGCAAGAGAATCCTGTTGCGTGGCGCTTGTCGCGGGTTGAGCCGATTGCGCGTTCGCCGCTGACGGCGAAGCGGACTGCGCGGCGCTGTTCGCTGCCGGCGCAGGGGACTGCTGCTGCGCGCCCGCAGAACCAGGAAGGATCAGGGCTGACACGGCGGCCAATGTAATCAGACTGGTGCGGACGAATGGGATCATGGCGTTCGCCTCCTGCGAGGCACGATGGAGATATGCCTGTAATAAGTTTAGATGCGGGCTGTGCGCGAGGCAATCGGGGATGGCAAGGGCTCCTGCCGCAAAGGTAACCATAGCAGAAACTCGGCCCCGCCCCCCTCGCGGTTGCGGGCCTCGATGCTGCCGCCGTGCTGCAAGGCGACCTTTTGGACGACGGCCAGTCCGAGCCCAGTGCCCTCGGATTTGGTGGTATAGAACGGTAAGAAAATCTTCGGCAGATCAACGTCCGGAATGCCGGCGCCGTTGTCGGCAACGCAGATTCGCTGCCATTTGCGCCCGCCTAAATCTTCGATGGATCCCGATATCGTCACCAGCGATGCCGCGCCGGCGGACGCCGCCGCCTGCGCGCCATTCCGGGCGAGGTTCAAAAGCGCCTGGCGGATCAATGCCTCGTCGCCCGGCAAGTCCTCAAACAGCCCTTCGCACGCCACGCGGCACGTCGGAATCGTCTCGCGCAACTCTTCGGCGACTTTATCGACGACGGTCTGCATCGGGACCGTCTCGTAGCAAATTTCCAGGGGCTTGGCGAACCGCAGAAATTCCGTGACCACGTGCGTCAGCGCCCGCGTCTGGTCGAGGATGCGTTCCGCGGATTCCCGCGTGTCGCCCGGTTTCGACTCTCCGCGAATCATCTGCGCGTAGCCGGAAATGGTCGCGAGGGAATTTTTGAATTCGTGAGCGATGCCGGCGGACATTTCTCCCAGCGCCGCCAGATTTTCCTTCCAGCGAATCTGTTTTTGCAGCGCCGTCAGCTCGGTCAGGTCGCTCATCAGGCACAGGGCGCCGCTCACTTTCATGTCTGGCGCGTTCACCGCGTGAGGGTCGGCGCCGGGGCGGGATGGCGAACGTCCGGAACGGTAAATCGGCGAAATCGTGACGCCCAGATGGCGAACCTCGCCTTCCGGAGTCATGTGCTCCACCTCGCCGCGCTGAAACGTTTTGCCGTCGCGGATGCAGGCGGTGAGCATTTTCGTCAGGTCGGAGTCCGCGCCCAGGATTTCTTTGTACGAGCGGTATCGCAAAGTGCGGAGGCCGAGCGCGTCTTCCGCGGCGGGATTCGTGGAACTGATCGCTCCGGTGGCATTTACCAGCAGCAAGCCGGTTGGCATGTTGCGCGTCACTTCTTCCGTCAGGCGTTCGGACTCCTGCGCGCGCTCTTGCGCCAGCAGGTGCAGCCGCGCCAGTTCCTTTTCCTGCGCGCGCAGCTTTTCGATTACGCCCTGCATCGATGCGGTCATGAATGCGGAAGGATTGTCGGCATCGGGCGAGGGCGGCGAAAAATCGTCCTTTCCCGCGGAGTTTGCCGTTCCGCGCAGAAATTTGCGCGCCACGATAAACAGGACGCACACAGCCACCGTAACGATCACCAAAAGCGCAATGATGAAACCCAGATTGAATGCCGGGACCGGCGCGGGGCGGGAGGGAGTTGGCAACAGCATGAGTGCGCCGAGATGCATTTTATTGACCCGTAAGAAGCGTCTGATACCAGTTTACAACCGGAGTTCCAAAGAAAACTACCAGCAGCGCGCCCGCGCCCAGAAATGTGCCGAACGGCAATTCGTATTCGGAGTCTTTGCGCTTCGCCGCGATGATCGCGATACCAATGAGGCTTCCGAGAATCGAACCGGCCAGGATCGTGAGCAGCGTGCGCTTCGCGCCCAAAAACGCGCCGGCCATCAGCATCATTTTCACGTCGCCCAGACCCATGCCTTCTTTTCCGCGCAGCTTGAAATACGCTTCGGAAACCAGCCACAGCAGTCCGCTGCCGAGAGCGGCCCCGATCAGCGCATCGATCAGCGACAGAACGGGCGTGGGCGGAGGGAAGTCAAAAATGCGATTCGCCAGCCATAGCGACGTGCCGTCCGTCGGTTTCGTGAATACGCTGAAAAGCAAGCCCAGGGCGAATCCTGTGTAGTTCACAAGGTCGGGCAAAATCCTTTCGCGAACGTCGGTGAAGATCAGCACGACGAGGATCGCCGCAAAGACGCTCCACTTCAGCGTGTCCACCGTGGCGCCAAACGCCAGAAA
Organism: uncultured Acidobacteriota bacterium; assembly: GCA_963785585.1. Classification (GTDB taxonomy): domain Bacteria; phylum Acidobacteriota; class Terriglobia; order Acidiferrales; family UBA7541; genus Palsa-295. The sequence continues at coordinate 1,777,394 of CAWAVW010000004.1, read as the reverse complement.
GCATCCGAGAAACAGAAGACCGGTGAGAAATTCCACGAAAGGGTACATCGGCGAAATCGGCGCCTTGCACGAACGGCATTTCCCGCGAAGAATCAGCCAACTAAAGACCGGAATATTGTCGTACGGCTTAATCACGGTGCCGCATTTCGGGCACGCGGAGGCCGGCAGCACGATCGATTTTCCTCCGGGTATGCGCAGAATGCAGACATTTAGAAAGCTGCCTATGACCAGGCCGAGGACGAACGCAAACGATCCGATAAGAGGCGCGGGAAGCACACCTTGATTGTGCGCCATCGGGGAGCGCGCCTCAAGACGGGCCGGCCCGGGCCGTGCCCGACTGCTAACGCGCAGTCACGCTCCTCGGGGTTTAGTCTAAGAAGCGAGAACTTCAACACGGAGAACACTGAAAAAATAAAAGGGCACCGAGCCATCACCTTGGTGGCGCCTACGCGCTCTCGCCTTTGACTTTCTCAGCGCCCGCTGTGGTTCAAGCTTAGAGGCTGCGCGCTCACCGCCGAGACTACTACTTCCTGGCGGCGGAAATTTTTGCGATGTACACCGAATACGGTTCCATCGCCACATTCTGCAGGCTCTTCGCTTTGGGGGTGGTGGCTCCGGAGGCAACGAGCACGGTTGGCGTCGCCGAACCAAATCCTTGCGCCGTCAAATCGAAAGTCACTTTCTGCGGCTCGGCGGACATGTTCAGCGCGACCAGTACGGCCTGGCCGTTGTAAACGCGCAGATACGAGAGCACGTTGGGATCGTCGTTATTCAGCGCGACATAATTGCCGTACCGGAGCGCCAGCTCATCTCTGCGAAGCGCCAGCACTCGCTTGTAAAAGTTCAGGATCGAATCCGGCGCCTTCAGTTCCACCTGCACGTTGCGCGTCTTATAATTCGGCGCAACGGGCAGCCAGGGAGTCGCCGTGCTGAATCCCGCGTTCGCCGACGAATTCCACTGCATGGGAGTCCGCTCTCCGTCGCGGCCCTTTTCCGTGGGCCAGCCGAGTTTGCCGATCGGATCCTTCACTTCCTCGCGCGTTTTGGGGTCCGTGTTCTGCATGCCGATTTCTTCGCCGTAATACATGATCGGCGTCGCGCGCAGCGTCAGGTACATTCCAGCCATCACCTTGGCGATTTGATCGTTGTGAACGCCGTCTCCGTACCGATTGTAGGAGCGCACGATGTCGTGATTGCTGATCACGAACACCGGCCACTCGCCGGTGCTTTCCGCTGCCGCAATCTGCGCGCGAAAGGCCGGCGCCGACACTTTGTTGACCATGGCGAACAGGAAGTCCATCGGGAGCTGAATCTCGTCGTTGTTCGCCCCGTAATATTTTTTCAGCTCGGCGGTGTCTTTCGTCCAGGTCTCGCCGATCAGCACCGCATCATACTTGTCCGCCACTGCGCGCAGCCGCTGCAACACGCCGTGCAGTTCGGGCAACTCCGAGTTGTACTTGTTTTCCATGTTCGGATCGCCGTAGGCATTCTTCCCCGGCAACACCGGATTGTCGGTCAAGTTCGGATCTTCGAATAGCGCGTTTACCGCATCCAGGCGGAATCCGGCGACGCCGCGCTTGTACCAGAACTCGGTGACATCAAACATCGCCTTCTCGACTTCCGGATTGCGCCAGTTCAGGTCGGGCTGTTGCGGGTAGAAAAAATGGTAGTAATACTGGCCGGTTGTCGGGTCCAGCGTCCATGCGGAACCGCCGAAAATCGATTGCCAGTTGTTCGGAGGAATTCCCGGGCCCTTGCCGTCACGCCAGATGTACCAGTCGCGATGCGCTGAAGCTTTCGACGATTTCGAATCCAGAAACCATTTGTGCTGGTCGGACGTGTGATTGATGACGAAATCCAGAATGATGCGGATGTTGCGCTTCTTCGCTTCCTTGACCAGCCGATCGAAATCCTTCAACGTGCCGTACATCGGATCGATCGCTTCGTAGTCCGAAACGTCGTAGCCGAAATCCACCTGCGGAGACGGAAAGCACGGCGTGATCCAGATGGCATCGATTCCCAGGCCGTGCAGGTAGTCGAGCTTCGAAGTGATTCCGTTGATGTCGCCTACGCCGTCGTTGTTTGCGTCGGCATAGCTTCGAGGATAAATCTCGTAAAACACGGCGTGCTTCCACCAGGGATCCGCCGGCGTCGCCGTCTTTTTCTGCGGGGAGCTCTTGCGCGCGGGCGATTTCGCTGCGGCGAGACCAAAACAGAAGCAAAGGATGAGTGCAATGGATAATGTCATGGTGGCTAAAGTGCGGCGGTTTTCCCCGTTGAAATGAACTCTCAAGGCCGGTGCCCTCTGCGGGATTTAGCATAACATTTTCGTTTCGGCTTGCGATTCCAAATCATGCCCACTCCCTCGAACCGGCGACGCGCGCCGTTTGATTGTAACCGTTCCGCTGCGTTATATTCTTTTGTTTACTCCTCATGGATTTGATCGCACAGAGAGTTCGCGCCTACGAAGAGATGCGTTTCGGCCAGGAGCCGAACCGCCGCATCCTGCCGTTCGAGTGGGGGCTGGAGCATATCGGCGGTGACCGGAACGACCCCGATCCCCGCGCTTTCCTGCATAACTTTGTGGAAGAAAAGCTGGTTCACAGCGACGATTGGTTTGCCGCAACGCCCGCGAGCGACTACTGCCTGCAAGACAATGTGCTGACTTTTACAAGCGCGGTCGCCTCTCCGTGGCCCGAAAATAACCGCGTTCATGCCCAGGTGTTTCGCGGAAGGCGGAAGGGGCCGGCGGTCATCGTCCTTGCTCAGTGGAATTCGCGATGGGAAGAGCAGCAGAACGTTTGCCGCTGGCTGAACACGCTCGGGATCACCGCGGTGAAAATGAGCCTGCCGTACCACGACCGCCGCGCCATTCCCGGGCACCCGCGCGCCGACCATCTGATCAGCCCCAGCATTGGTTTGACGATCCAGGCAAATCACCAGGCGCTTCTCGATGTTCGCCGAACGGTGCGATGGCTCGAACAGGAGGGTTACCAGCGACTGGGAGTTCTCGGCACGAGCATCGGTTCGTGCCTCGGGTTTCTAACGCTGTGCCATGAGCCGGCCCTGCGCGCCGGCGCGTTTTTGCATGTCTCCACGTACTTTGGCGACGTGGTGGCGAACGGTTTGACGACCAGCAACGTTTGGCAGTCTTTGCGCCAGGGCGTGACTGCCGAAGAGCTTCGATACTTCTGGTCGCCGATCAGTCCGCGGCCGTATGTTTCCCGCCTGCGAGGCGCGCGGAAAAAACTTTTGGCCATCGCGGGGAAGTATGACCCGACGTTTCCTTACAGCTTGACGCAGGAGTTTTTCGCGGCGGCGAAAGAGGAAAAGGTTGCGATGGAAAAGCTGATTCTGCCTTGCGGGCACTATTCGCTCGGGGTTGCTCCGTTCAGCCACATCGCCGGATACCGTTTCGGAACGTTTTTACGCAAGGCCCTCGCCTAAGTTCACCGCGGCGACGTGATGCCGTGCGGAGACCTAACGCTTCCGGCAAAGTTTGCCGATGGTTTCAGCCGAGGTGAAATTCCCGATGGCAAACCAAGTCAGCAACGTTTCGCACACGCCGCGGCACGACTCTCAGGTGACGGAAACATCTAAACCAGCGAAGAGCACTGCCGCGGCGCCCAAGCCTGCGGCGGAAGACAAAGTGACGATCAGTTCCGCGGGCAAAGCGGCCAACTCGGCTAACGCCGCGAAAGCTCCGAAGACGTAAGCACGCGCTTGCTTGCTGCAAGGAGTCGCCGGCTCTCGCTCGCGCGTTACTGAAGCACTTCCGCGAACGATCCCTTGGCGATGTGCCGCGCGACAGCCTCAATATCCGGCGCGAGCGATCGGTCCGCGTTCACAATGGGCGAAACGGAACGAACGATGTCGTGCGCCTTTTGCGCCGCAGGACCGGTTTTCAACGGCTCAAGCAGGTCGATTCCCTGGCACGCCGCCAGAAGTTCGATCGCCAGAATATTTCGCAGATTCGCCAGCATCGGCTGCAATCGCCGCGCTCCGCCCATCCCCATCGAAACGTAATCTTCCTGATTGGCGGACGTTGGGATGGAATCCACCGAATGCGGCGTGGACTGCGCTTTCAGTTCGCTCGCGAGCGCCGCAGCGGCGACCTGCAGGATCATAAATCCGGAGTTGAGCCCCGCATCGCGCGTAAGAAACGCCGGCAACAAACTTGTCTGCGGGTTGGCCATCTGTTCGATGCGGCGTTCGGAAATTCCTCCGAGCGTAGCGAGCGCGACGGCCAACTGATCGGCGGCAATCGCCAGCGGCTGGCCGTGAAAATTCCCGCCGCTGATCACTTCTCCGCCGCCCTTCGAATCGGTCGCAAATACCAGGGGATTATCGGTGGCGCTGTTCAATTCAACGCTCAACGTAGCGTCCACTTGATCCAGCACATCGCGCACCGAGCCGTGCACTTGCGGAGTGCAGCGCAAGCTGTAGGCATCCTGCACGCGCGGGTCTTTGTCGGCGGGCTTATGAGAATCGCGAATCGCGCTGCCCCGGTTGAGCCGTTCCACGTTTCGCGCCGTGGTGGCGTGGCCCGCGTAGGGACGCACGCGAGCGATGCGTTCGTCAAACGCCGCGGGGCTTCCGCGCAGCGCGTCCAGCGAAAGCGCCACGGCCACGTCGGCCGTGTCGGCTGCAATTTCGGCGTCACGCAAAGCCAATGACAAGAGCGCCAGCATTCCCTGCGTGCCGTTGAGCATCGCCAGGCCCTCTTTTGCTTCGAGCGCCAGCGGCGCGATGCCTGCATTTTTCATCGCGTCGCCGCCGGCCATCCGCTTGCTCTGATAGACGGCCTCGCCTTCGCCAATGGCTACCTGCGCCAGATGCGCGAGAGGAGCGAGGTCTCCCGACGCGCCTACGGAGCCTTGCGAGGGAATCACCGGATGAACTCCGGCATTGAGCATGGCGCAGAGGGTCTCGGCGACCAGAGGACGCACGCCCGAATTTCCCTTGGCGATGGCGTTGGCGCGCAGCACCAGCATGGCGCGCGTCTCCGCTTCGCTGAGCGGAGCGCCGACTCCGCAGGCGTGGCTGCGGACCAGATTTAACTGCAACTCGCCGATTTGCTCGCGCGAAATCCGCACCGACGCCATTTTTCCGAAGCCCGTGTTTACGCCGTACACCGCGGCGTTCGAGGCGATCAGCCGCTCGATCACCGCGCGGGACGCCAGCATTTTCTCGCGCGCCGCCGGTGCGATCGCCACGTCTTCGCCGTCAAACACAATTCGGTACAGCGCTTCGCGCGTAAGTGTTTCGCCGTCGATGAAAATCGTGGTCATGATTTTTCCCGTTCGGTGGAATCGCTCAGGGTACCGGCTTCCCGTGCAAAAAATACTTGTGATATTTCTCGGGCAGCGAGCGCGGGCGTCCCTGCCGGTCGCAAATCACGTGCGTCGTGTCGCCTGTTGCAATCGGCTCGCTGGCCGGCTCGCGGAAAATCTCATAACTGAATTTAATCATCCGGCGGTTGGATTCCGCGATGCGCGTTCTCACCGTCAGTACGTCGTCGAACCTCGCCGGGCTTTTGTAGCGGCAGTGCGCGTCGACCACGACGATGAAACTATCGTCCTCCGATTCCATTTTCTTATACTCAAATCCCAGAGCGCGGCACAATTCCACGCGTCCCACTTCGAACCAGGTGAAGTAGTTTCCGTGATACACCACGCCCATTTGGTCGGTTTCGGCGTAGCGCACGCGCACCGTCGCTTCTGAATATTCAATCATGGCAGGGAATCGAGCCGAACGATTCGGATGGAAATGCCCTTGCGCTCACTAGCGCCCCGTCCACTTCGGAGCGCGCTTTTCAAGAAACGAGGAAAGCCCTTCGCGGAAGTCTTCGGTGCTGCGAATCTGAGCATTCGCCTGCGTGGCCCACTCGATCTCCTCTCGGACGTGTGCGTCGTCGTAATGCAGCAGCAGGCGCTTGGTCCGCTCCAGGCTCGTCGGGCTGGCGGCCAGAAATACGTCAGCCATTTCCCGCGCGCGGGCCATCAGCTTTTCCGCGGGAACGATCTCGTTGACGAGGCCCAGCCGGTAGCCCTCGGCGGCATCGAAGATTCGTCCGGTCAACAACAAGTCGCGCGAATGCTTCTCACCGATTTGGCGGCGAAGCATCACCGAAACCAGCGCGGGGATGAATCCGATGCGAACTTCGGTGTATCCGAACTTTGCCTCCGGAACCGCCAGGGTGATATCGGAAAACGTGGCCAGACCGCAACCCCCCGCGATGGCCGCCCCATTAACCGCGGTGATCACCGGTTTCGGAAAACCGTACAACCGGTGAAACAGCCGCGCCATGATGCGTGAATCGCCCAGGTTTTCGTCGGCATTTTGTTTCGCGATGGCGTTGAGCGCTTCGAGGTCCATGCCCGAACAGAACGCTTTTCCCGCTCCGGTGAGAATCACGACGCGCACGGCGTGATCGCGATCGGCATTGTTCAGCGCCTGCAACAGTTCGTCGATCATCTGGCTGGAAATGGCGTTGCGCTTTTCCGGCCGGTTCATGGTGATCGTCGCCACTGAATTCTCGGTCGAGCAGAGGATGGTGGCGAACTCGCAGAAGCTGCTGTCGGCAGGTTGAGTCATGGTCGAAATCGTCCCGGCGTTGCGAATCCCAGACTGATCAGTTCGGTTTGGTCGTTTCGGGCACGTACGTATATTTCTCCCGCAGCTCGCCGGCGAGCGTGCAGGCAATCGCCAGCGACTTCGTATCGATCCCCGTCGAGACGCCGCGCGCGGCCAGCGTGGCCAGCACCGTCTCGGTGGGAATGTTTCCGACGAGCTCGTCGCTGGCAAAAGGGCAGCCGCCCATGCCGGTGAGCGCGCCATCGAATCGGCGGCAACCGGCTTCGTACGCGGCCAACACCTTTTCCGCGGCTCGCTCGGGCCGGCTGTGGAGGTGAACTCCAATCTCCACGCCCGCAACGCAGCTCTTTACCGCGCGATATAGCTCGGCGACTTCTTCCGGCGAAGCCGTGCCCACCGTATCGGCGAGCGAAACCGTGCGCACGCCGATGTCTTTCAGCCAAACCAGAGTGTCTTCCACAATTTCCGCACCCCATGGCTCGTCGTATGGATTGCCAAACGCCATGGAGATGTAGATCACCAGATTTCTTCCGGCGGCTTTGGTGTCTTTCTGAAGCTTCTCGACCAGCTCGCGCGATTCGGCGCGCGACATGTTGGCATTGGCTCGGCGGAAATACGCCGACACCGAATATGGATACCCGATGGTCGTCACGCCCGGAGTCGCCAGAGCGCGCGTGAGTCCCTGTTCGTTCACCACGATTCCAATAATTTCCGGCACCGCGCCGGAAGGCGTGGTTGCCGCGCTCAGAATCTTCATCACCGTTTCGCTGTCGGCCATCTGCGGAACGTGCTTCGGCGAGACGAAGCTCACCGCGTCGATGTGCGTAAACCCCAGCGAGATCAATCGCGCCAGATATTGGGCCTTTTCTTCCGCCGGAATGATCTGGCTCAAGCCTTGCCAGGCATCCCGGGGGCACTCCACAATCGTGACTTCATTCGCCATAAGAATTCAGAACCACGGGCTCCGGTAAATGTGAATCCCCAGCCACAACAGATAAATCGAAGCGAGCACCGTGCCAATCATCAGCGCCAGCGCGACGCGAGATATTCGCGCTTGCACATATTCCGCGATGCAAAGCCCCGCGCCTATCAGGATACATACGACGCCGATATATTGCGAAATCTGAAAGATGAACCAGAGAGCGGAGCGCTGATAGTCGCTGTCTGTGCTGAACTCGTTTGAGGCGCACACGCAGAAGATCGCCGGTAGAGACAGAAGCGCCACAAATCCCAGTTGCTTCCATCCGCCGCTGCGTTTCGTGTCGGTCATGGTCAGCGAATCACGTTTGTAATACGCCGGTCTTAAACGGCGGCACGTCGGGATTTAGCCCGGCCGCATCGAGCGCCTGAATCAAAGCGTCGCGCGTGTGCGCCGGGTCGATGATCGCGTCCACCCACAGGCGCGCGGCGGCGTAGCGCGGGTCGCTTTGCCGATCGTAGGTGGCGCGAATCGTTTCGTGCAGTTCCTTTTTGTCCGCGTCGGTCAGTTTTTTTCCTTCGCGCTCGAGCTGCTTGATTTTGATCTCCACGAGGGTGCCCGCCGCGGAATCGCCGCTCATCACCGCATAGCGCGCGGTGGGCCAGGCAAACACAAAGCGCGGATCGTAGGCCTTCCCGCACATCGCGTAATGGCCCGCGCCAAAGCTGCCGCCGCAAATCACCGAAATCTTCGGCACAACGCTATTGGCCACGGCGTTTACCATTTTCGCGCCCGCCCGAATGATTCCGCTCCACTCCGCTTCCTTGCCGACCATGAATCCGTTCACGTCGTGCAGAAAAATCAAAGGGATCAAATTCTGGTTGCAGTCGAAAATAAATCGAGCCGCTTTGTCCGCCGATTCGGTGTAAATCACGCCGCCGAACTCCATGCGCTTTTCGCCCGTGCCCGGAGACGCGACGCTGACGTGCTTTTTTTGATTGGCGACGATTCCCACGGCCCAGCCGCCGATCCGGGCATAACCGCAAAGAAGCGTTTGCCCGAATTCGGCGCGATATTCCTCGAATTCGCTGGCGTCCACAATCCGGGCGATCACTTCGCGCATATCGTACTGCTTCGCGGGGTTTGAGGAAAACACTCCGTAAATACTTTCCGCGGAATACGCCGGAGGTTTCGCCGGCTTGTGGTCAAACGGGGCTCCGGGGCGCTTGCCGATCTTGTCCACCAGCGCGCGCAGCCGCTTAATGCACGCTTCGTCGTCCGGCTCGCGAAAATCGATCGTGCCGCTGATCTGCGCGTGCATTTGCGCGCCGCCCAGTTCCTCGGCGGACGTTTTCTGTCCGATGGCCGCCTGCACCAGCGCAGGCCCGGCGAGAAACAATCCGCTGCCTTCAGTCATCAGAATCTTGTCGCACATTACCGGCAGATACGCGCCGCCCGCCACGCACATTCCCATGATCGCGGTGATCTGGGGAATGCCCTTCGCGCTCATTACGGCGTTGTTGCGGAAAACGCGGCCGAAATCGTCCGTGTCCGGAAACACGTCCTCCTGCAGCGGCAGGAAAACGCCCGCGGAATCGACCAAATAGATCGTCGGGATATGATTTTCGATGGCGATGTTTTGCGCGCGAATCACCTTTTTCGCGGTCATCGGAAAAAACGCGCCGGCCTTCACCGTCGCGTCGTTCGCGATGATCATGACTTGCCGGCCGGAAACATGCGCCAAGCCGGTAACCGTGCCGGCCGCTGGAGCGCCACCCCACTCCTCGTACATTTCAAACGCGGCATACAAGCCGAGCTCGAAGAATTCCGTTTTCGGATCGATCAGCTTGGCGATTCGCTCGCGCGCCGTCAGGCGGCCTTTTTTGTGCTGCGATTCGATGGCCTTCGCGCCGCCGCCCTGCCGGATGGTTTCTTCCTGGTTCTTGATTTCGGTCAGGCGGTCCACGACCGAGCGGCTGTTCCTGGCGAAGTCCGGCGACTTCGCGTCCACTTGCGATTCAATCTTCGTGCCGCTCACGTGAATCCTTTCGGAATGGCAATCGCCGCGCTGCGCCGACGTCGTTCCGGCGGTTCGTCGCGCGCTGAATTCTACCATTGCTGGTTTGATTTGACTTGTTTTCGAACTGCGCTAGAATCGCTCGAGCTACGGGCCGTTCGCCGTGGTAACTCTCTCTTCGGAGGCGCCTATGCGCTGCAGTTTGCAAGCGACGGATGGGTGTGCCTCCGGCCTCGCCGTTTAGCCGGTCGTCCCACCGTTCGCTTTCGTCGCCTTTCCCGATATTTGCGCCGATGAGCCCTTCCTTTTGGGGCACCTAACAACCTTTCGCGCCTTACGAGGCCTACGCACCACGGGAGACACTCGAATGATTTTCCTCGATATGGAATTGGCACGGCGTTTGGAAATTGCGTCGCATCCATCGATGCCCGCGCAGGGAACGGAAACCGATAACGGCCTCGGCAAAGTGGAACTTGGCATCGGGGGAGGCGTCGCCGTCTTCGCGGGCGTCGATTCGCCGATGACCCAAGCCGAAGGCCTGGGCCTTCATGGCGAAATGAGCGCTGCGGAACTCGATCGCCTGGAACATTTTTTTCACAGCCGCGGCTCGAGCGTCGTGGTCGAGCTTTGCCCGCTCGCGGACTCGTCGCTTCTCGCAGCCTTCGGAGAACGCGGTTACCGCATCGTTGAATTCTCGAACGTGCTGATCCGCGCCCTCGGGCCGCAAGACGTTTTCGACCCTCCATCGCCGGGAATCGAAGCGCGGCCGATCGCCGAATCCGAACGCGGCGTTTTCGTTGCGACGCTCGCGCAAGGGTGGGCCGAATTCCAAGCCGTCACCGAAGAGATGATGGCGATGACGGATTCCTTTTCTCGCGGCGCAGGCAAAGTGATGTACCTCGCTCTTGCCGACGGCCAGCCCGCCGGAGCCGGCACGCTACTGTTGAGCCGCGGCGTCGCCGGCTTGTACGGCTCCAGCACGATGCCGGATTTCCGCAGGCGTGGCGTTCAAACCGCGCTGATCGCTCGCCGCATGGCCGACGCCCGCGCCGCGGGATGCGACATTGCGCTCGCCGTCACGCTCCCCGGCACTGGCTCGCAACGCAACTTCGAGCGTCACGGCTCCCGCGTGGTGTACACGCGCACCAAGCTCATGCTGCCGTTGCCGTCGTAGGCCCTTTCGTCGGCGCGTTCGGCCCGCACGCTCGGACGAGCGTGCGCCGCCGCAAGCCAGACACTCTTGTCCGCCGGTTGGCTAGGCGTTCGTGGCTGAAGCCTGACGAACCGTCAGACATGTTGTTTAACTTGCGCAAAATACGAATGGAAACGCGTCGTCCAGAAGTTCGATCGATGCTGCGACGCGCGCAGTTCGTCCTGGTCGATCATTTCATCGATCAAACCCCACGCCTGCGCGATCCCGGCATCCACTCGACGGCCCGTGACGAAGATCTCCATCGCACGCGCTTTGCCGATTAACCGCGGCAGCCGCTGCGTGCCGCCCCAGCCCGTCATAATCCCCAGCGCGCCGCCGGGATGCGCGAACACCGCATCGCGCGTTGCCGCCCGCGCATGGCAAGCCAACGCAAGGTCCAGCCCGCCGCCCAAGCAAAATCCCTGAATTACGGCCACCACGCGCTTGGGGCTTCGCGCGATAGAGTTCATCACCGCCTGCCCCTCGCGCGCGAAGGCAAACGCCGCGTCGCCGCCCGCCCGGGCAAGCGTCGTGAGCTCGGAAATCTCCGCGCCAACAGCGAAAGCCTTCTCGGCGCCGGTAATTACCGCGCCGGTCAACTCCGGAGAGCGGTGCAAATGTTCGATGGCGCCCGCGATCGAATGCAGCACCGAGCACTCCAGGCGCGGATATCCGTCATCGCTTTGCAAATCGAGAATCAATACGTTGCAATCGATGCGAGTGGCGAGCCGCGTAGCCACCGATGCGCTACGCGCCGCGAGGAGCGGTCGCCATCCGTGCGCGAATAAAATCGACGATGGCCTGCGTGGTGGTGCCGGGAAGGAAAATTTCAGCGATGCCGGATTTCTTCAGCGCGGGGATATCGGCTTCGGGAATGATGCCGCCGATCAGCACGGTCACATCGGTCATTCCCTTTTCGCGCAGCAATTCCATCAGGCGAGGGCAGAGCGTATTGTGCGCGCCGGAAAGAATCGAAAGGCCAATCACATCAACATCTTCCTGCACGGCGGCGGAGGCAATCATTTCCGGCGTCTGCCGCAGGCCGGTGTAAATCACTTCCATGCCGGCATCGCGCAGCGCCCGGGCAATAATTTTAGCGCCGCGGTCGTGGCCGTCCAGGCCGGGTTTCGCGATGAGGACTCGGATTCGCTTTTCGCTCATATGCGCAAAGAATACGCGAAATTCAGGCGGTCATCCACACAGTTGGCCGTCCGACGTGCTTTTCAGGCCATGCCAAAATGTCTTCGTGCGAACGTACGGGCGGCGTTATTGAAAATCGGTCGCGAATTCCTCGAGCAGCACATTGAACTTCTCGGGGTCGTCCACGAAAAGCGCATGCCCGTCGCCCTCGAACATTTCCAGTTGCGCGTGCGGGATTTTCTTCTGCAAGGCGACAATTCTCCCCGCGTAGGGACCGGTCGCCACGCACAAAATCACCGGCTTGTCGATTTTCGGCAGCACGGAATTGTAGTCCGCCTTGTACATGGCCTCCAGATCGGCAATCGCGGATTCTGTGGGAACGCGCTCGGAAGCTTTGATCAGCCTGAGAATGAAGTCTTCCGGCTGCGGCTTCATAAACAGAACATGACGCACAAACATCTCCGTTTGCTGAGCGCGATTGGCGCGAATGCCTTCGAAGATTGTTTTCTGCTGGGCCGCTTCGTCAGCGGTATATCCGCCGGCATCGTTATCGACGAATACAAATCCCACGACGCCACTGGTTCCGAACTGGTCGATATACGAAAGCGTTTCGGTGACGGCCATCGACCAGGCCACAATCACCACCGGCGACAGGTGCAACTTTTCGATAACTTCGTGAATGTCGCGAGCGCGCGTTTGCGGATTGAGTCCTTGCGCGGTCATCGTCGATAGACCCTGGGAACGCGGGTCGATCGCCACCACGCGGAACCTGCGAGACAGCGCATCGATCTGCTTCTGCCAGATCCACGCGGGCATCGTCCAGCCGGGGACGAACAATATTGTTGGCGATGCGGTCGGCCCGGTGAGCGCGACGTTGCCTTTGGTTGGCGTCGTCCCGGCGGGCAGGGGATTGCCCACTTCGGCCGTGGGCAGCAACCGCTCCTTGCCGGCTTCGATGTAGTGGATCCGAACGCCGTCCTGCATCCGGACGTACCCGCTGCGCTCTTTCGGTGCGGCGTCGTCCGCGGCCGCGGGATGAGCGGAAAAGACGCCAAGCAACGTCAGCGAAATCAAAAGTCGCCCACTCAATTTGCAAGTTGTCGCCATCACCGACCGAATCTCCGTATTCTCATACTTTCCTCGGTGCCCTCTGTGTTTCAATCTTTGTTGTAAACAGGTCACAACACAAATCGACGAATCCCATCTTTCAGGACGACCACGTTAAAGTTGAGTAGCAGTCCGATTCAGCAACCCGACATCCGCAGATACGTCAGCATTATCGCCTCGTGAATTGGCGTGATCCCTTCGACGGCCTTCATTTCGACGACAATTTTACGGTCAACTAATAAATCGGTTCGATATCCACATTCGAGCTTCACGTCTTTGTATACGACCGGCGTTGCCTTCTGCCGCTCGAAAGGAATTCCCCGAAGCGTAAATTCCTTGGCCACGCATTCTTCGTATGCCGATTCGAGCAAGCCTGGACCGAGCAGTTTGTGAACGTCGATGGTCGCCACAGTTATGGCGCTCGTTAGGTTCGTGGTTTCCATGTGACCGGCGAGCGAGAACATTAACACAGAGCACACAGAGAGAAAGATGAGGGCACGGAGAATCCGGCGATGCTTACGTAAACGCGACTTCTTCGTACACGCCGAAGACGTCGCGCAGGGCGTCGCAGATCTCGCCGACGGTGGCGTAGGCTTTCACCGCGTCGTAGATGTACGGCATGGTGTTCTCGGTGCCTTCGGCGGCTTTGCGTAGCGCGGCGAGGGTGCGTGCCACAGCGTCATTCGAGCGCGAAGCGCGTAAAGTGCGGAGCTGTTCGATCTGCCGGGCGCAGACCGTATCGTCAATCTGCAGGATGTCGATGCCTTTCTCCTCGCCGACATACTCGTTTACGCCGACGATGATCTTCTCTTTGCGGTCCACGGCCATCTGATAGTTGTACGACGCTTCCGCGATTTCGCGCTGCGGATAGGCTCGCTCGATCGCCGCCACCATTCCGCCGAGCGCGTCGATCTTGTGGATGTAATCCCAGGCGCCGGCTTCGACTTCATTGGTGAGCGCTTCGACGAAGTACGAACCGCCCAGCGGATCCGCCGTATTCGTCACGCCGCTTTCGTGAGCGATGATTTGCTGGGTGCGCAGGGCGAGCGTCGCCGCGAATTCCGTCGGCAGCGCCCAAGCCTCGTCGAGTGAATTGGTGTGCAAGGATTGCGTGCCGCCCATCACCGCCGCCAACGCTTGCAGCGCCGTGCGCACCACGTTGTTCATCGGCTGTTGTGCCGTCAGCGAGCATCCCGCCGTCTGGGTGTGGAACCTCAGCGCCCAGGCGCGCGGATTCTTCGCGCCGAATCGCTCGACCATCGTCTTGTGCCAGATTCGCCGCGCCGCGCGGTACTTGGCGATTTCCTCAAAAAAATCGCTGTGCGCGTTGAAGAAAAACGACAGGCGCGGCGCAAAATCGTCCACATTCATTCCGCGTCGCACGCCCCAATCGACGTACTCGATGCCGTCGCGCAGCGTAAACGCCAGCTCCTGAATCGCCGTCGAACCAGCTTCGCGGATGTGATACCCGCTGATGGAAATCGGATTGAATTTCGGAGTATGTTTCGCGCCAAATTCAAATGTATCCACCACCAGCCGCATCGACGGTTCCGGCGGGTAGATATATTCTTTCTGCGCGATGTATTCCTTCAGGATGTCGTTCTGCAGCGTGCCGGAAATTTTCTTCCAGTCGGCGCCCTGCTTTTCCGCGACCGCCAGGTACATCGCCCAGATGACCGACGCCGGCGAATTAATCGTCATCGACGTGGTCACGTCGGCGAGCGGAATCTGATCGAACAGCACTTCCATGTCCGCAAGCGAACTGATCGCCACGCCGCACTTTCCCACTTCGCCTTCCGAAAGCGCGTGGTCGGCGTCGTAACCCATCAGCGTCGGCAGATCGAATGCCACCGAAAGTCCGGTCTGACCCTGCGAGAGCAAGTAGCGGAAGCGAGCATTCGTATCCTGTGCGGTGCCAAAGCCGGCAAACTGCCGCATCGTCCACAGCTTCCCGCGATACATCGTCGAATGGATTCCGCGCGTGTAGGGCGGTTGGCCCGGCAAGCCGAGATCTTTTTCGGGAGTCCAATTCGGCAAATCGGCTTCGGTGTAAAGCCGGCGAATCGGATAGCTGGAGACGGTGGTGAATTCAGCGGCGCGTTCCGGAGATTTTGCGAGCGTCGGTTCGAGCGTGTTGCGTTCCCAGGCTAATTCCGCGGCGGAGGGCTTGCGCGTCGATTCAATCGTAGCCGTTCCCGGCTTGCCGTTTGTACCCGAAGTCTCCGGCGTCTTTTTGGCCATGGTTACACCTCGCCGCGGTTGTTCAAACTCAGATTCGCACCCGGGCTGAGGCCCATTCTAGGGCAACGCAATGCGGCCAGCAATGGCTGCGGCGGTCGCCGCAGCCGAACGGACAACCAAATTGGCCAGCGGCAGAACGCGCGTGCTTACTTCGCGCCTTCGCGGTTGGTGCTCGTATCCGGGGTGCCCGGTATCAGCGGAGCTTGCTGCACTTTGCCGCGCAGCGCGTCGGAAACGGTGATGTGGCTTACTTCCAGCGTGCGTCCCATGGCTTGATTGAAGTTCACCAGCGCTTCTTCGAGGTTCGCTTGCGCCCGCAGCGCGGTGCCCTGCGCCGAGGTCAAGTCCCTCGAACGCAACACGACGTTGTAGCTGGTCGATGAGCCCAGCTGGTACTTCTTCTGCTCGGCGTCGAGCGTTTGCTGTGCGAGGTCCCGGGCCTTCGAAGCGGCAGCCACCTGCGCGCGATCTTGTTGCAGGGCAATCAGCGCGTCGCGGACGTTGATCACGATGGTGTTTTCGGTCTGGCGCTTTTGCACTTCCTGCTGGCGTTCGTCGAGCTGCGCTCGCGCGCTGTTGGCTTGCGCCGCGCGATTTCGAATCGGCAGCGTCAGATTCAATCCGATGGAGTACGTCGGAAAGTCGTTTGAGAACAAGCTGCTGAGCGCGCCGCCCAATCCGCCCTTGGTAATCGTCTCGGTGGTGTTGTAAGCGGTCGGTTCACCCGCGTACACCGGGACGCCGCCAATCAGCACCGGAGCGCCATTCGCTTCCAAAAGCGGCGAGTTCAAGTCCGCCGCAAACGCCGTGCCGGTTTGCGAAATATTCACCGCGTTTCCGTTCAAGCCCTGCACGCTGTATTGAACGTAAGCATTGAGGGAAGGCAGCAGGGCATTGTTCGTCGCCTTCACTTCGATGTTCGCGTTTTTCAGGTTCAGCGCCGCCTGAAACAATTCCGGACGCTTGCTCCACGCTTCCTGCACGGCATCCTGCAGCGCGATATTTTCGACCGCATCGGGTATGGTGATCGGCGTGGTCGGGACGATCTCAATCCCCGCCACATCTTTCGCCAGAAGTCCCTTGGCAATGTCATTGAGCAGCACGGTTTCCTGCTGCAGCTTGGTGGTCTGCGCGACGATCAGGTTCTGTTGGTCCGTGGCGAGCTGGGATTCCGCGGTCAACACGTCCAGCGGAGCCATGGTGCCGATCTCGAGCTGCTTTTTGTTGTCTTCGTACAGTTTCTGCGAGACGCCAACGGCGGCTTCCTGCACTTTCACATTGCCGCGGTCGTACACCAGTTCCCAGTAATCGTTCGAGGTCTGTGTGACGGTGGCAATCACTTGCTGGGCAAACTGCGAGTTCGCCACTTTGATCGTGTTTTTGGCCTCGATGATGTAGCGCGTGTTCGGCAGGATTCCGAACCCGTTCAGCAACGGTTGCGACAAAGTCGCGGTGAGAACCGGGTTCAAGGCCGGGTTGTAAAAAACCGACGGGGAATTCGTCGAAGTCCGCGGCGTATCGAGGGTGACCGACAAATTCGTTCCCGTATGGAAACCCTGCGAGTATCCGAGATTCAAGAACGTGTCATTTTGCGTTAGCGCCAGAATCGACGACGAGCCGGTTCCCGAGATGAACGGATTGTTTACCGGATAATTCGCGTGCGACCAGCCAAATCCGGCGGTCACCACCGGATCAAAAGAGACGGAAGGCGAGGAGCCCAGCACAACCTGTTGCGTGCTTCCGCTCTGCGGAACGCCTCCGGCCTTCGCCAACAGCAATTGTGTTTCGGCGATCCACGGCGTGAAACGCACCAGACTGATGTTCAAGTTATTTTCGAGCGCCAGCGAAATCGCGTCGTCCAGGCTGAGCATCAGCTTGCCGTCTTGGATCAGCTGGTCGATGCGCGGCGTATTCGTCAGCATGGGCTGCGGAATATTCAGCGGCGTGTAGGGCGCAATCAAATTTGGAAACGCGCGCTTGCCTCCGGAGTAATCCGGGCCAAGACTCAATCGCAAATCGCGGTCGGGCGCGCTGGCCGCGGCGCTCGCCGCCGGCTGAGGAGCGCTTTGCGGCTGAGTCTGCGCCGGCGTGGCCGACTGGTTTTGCTGAGCCTGTTGACCTTGAGCGTTCTGCGCATCCGCAAAGACGGGCGAGACCACCAGCGAAGCCATCGTCAACATCGCTGCAGCCGCGTGCATAAGCCTTCGGTTCATCGTGTTTTTCTCTCCCCAGACAATCTGAAACTCAAGAGTCGGACCTTGGACGGCCGCTGTTCATTTATTCAAACGCACGAGAAGGGTGGTTTGTTTCAAGATACGCAAATTTATGCACAGCGACGGCCAGCCTATCCGTCTGAATATAGACGGTTAAACAGGAAATAGGTCTCGCAGGATGTTCATTATCGGACATTTCCGTACGTTTGCGGACAGCAACTTCCCCCACCGCCCGGTGCGTAACTGAGGCGAAAGTTTAGCATCGCCGCATACGTATGACAATTGAAGGCAGTGCGACCGTGGCATCGAGTTGACACTTCGAGCCGCCGCACACTAACATGCCGCGTCCCCCAATGATCCTGGCTTCGAACGGTCAACGTATCCCTTGGCGAACCTCGGCCCGCGCGGCGGCTTATGCCTTGATCGTGGTGCTCCTCACGGCGCTCGCGAGCGGCGCGCTATTCGCGCAGTTTCAAGTTCCGGCGAAACCTGCCGCATATGTAAACGACTACGCCAACGTCTTAAGTCCTGCCGCCAAGTCGCAACTCGAAGCGCTGTGCACCGAAATCAATAACAAAGCCAAAGCGCAAATTTTCGTCGTCACGGTGAAGTCGCTCGATGGGAAAAGCAAAGAAGACTACTCCCTCGACGTCGCCACCGAATGGGGCGTCGGTCCCAAAGCCTCCGACAGCGGCGTGCTGATTTTTTACGCCATCGACGATCGCCAGTATTTCACCCAGATCGGATACGGACTGGAAGGCATTTTGCCGGACGGTAAAGTCGGCGCGATTCTGCGGGAAGCGATTCCCAATCTACGAGCGGGCGACTACAGCGGCGCAATCACGTTGGTCACGCGCCGCATCGCCGACGTAATCGCGCAGGATCGCGGGATTACTCTGAGTGGCGGGTCGTTGCCCCCACCGGCGCGGCCCAGCAACCAGGGCCAGGACGTCGGTGGTTTGGCGACTCTGATCATCCTCGGGTTCATCATTTTCTTTCTGTACATGATGATGAAACGGGGCGGTGGCGGACCTTCCGGGCGCGGCGGCTCCGGCTGGTGGGTTGGGCCAATGATCGGCGGAATGATGGGAGGCGGCGGTGGCGGTGGTGGATGGAGCGGGGGCGGTGGCGGCGGATTCGGCGGTGGCTTTGGCGGAGGCGGTGGTGGCTCGTTTGGCGGTGGCGGAGCGGGCGGCAGCTGGTAGATTGCGCATAAGAAAATCTCGGGGTTTTTTCACAAGGGTCGTGCGATGGAAGCCAAGCTCACAGATCTCGTCAATCGATTGAAAGCAAGCGCGAGAGAAAACCTCCGCGCCGTCGTCCTCTACGGGTCGGCGGTCACCGGAGAATTCCGCGAGGGGCACTCCGACCTCAACGTGTTGTGCCTGGTGAATTCCGCCCGCTCGACCGATCTCGAGCACTTGCACGCCGCCGCCGAATGGTGGGTTCGCCAGGGGAACGCCGCGCCGCTGATCTTCACGCTCGACGAACTTCACCGCTCGGCCGACGTCTTCGCCATCGAACTGCTCGACATCAAACGCCATCACCGAATTCTTCATGGCGACGATTTCCTTACCGACTTCGAAGTTCCTCTGCGCTTGCACCGATTGCAAGTCGAGCGCGAACTCCGTTCCAGCCTGATCCGGCTGCGGCAGGGAATCGTCGCCGCGCCGCTCAGCAATCGCGATCATTTGGGAATCATGACGCAGTCGATTTCGGTGTTCTGCTCGTTATTCCGCCACGCGGTCGCCGCGATGGACCAGCCTTTCCCCGCGACCAAGGACGACGCCGTGGCCGCCGTCGCCGCCGCAACCGGCGCCGATCCGTCCGCCTTTTATGCCATCCTCGAATTGCGCCAGGGCAAACGCAAACAGGGCGAAATCGATGTGGAAGCGTCGCTGCATGCCTATCTCGAATTTGTGGAAGTGGTGACGAATGAAGTGGACCGGCGTCTCGACGCGATGTGATGTATCCGTGTGATTTCGAAATGCGTCCGGCGGTTCGCGGTCTGGTTCGCGCTGGATTGAAAGGCTCGGCTGCATACACTGCATCTTCTGGAGGAAGCAAATGAAAGTCGTACTCGGTGTGGTTGCTGTCGTTCTCGTGATTGCCTTGATCGCCGGCGGCATGTACATCAGCGCCAAAAATCAAATCGTCACCATGGACGAGCAGGTGAAATCGAACTGGGCCCAGGTGGATGTGGTGCTGCAGCGGCGCGCTGACCTGATTCCCAACCTGGTGGCTACGGTGAAAGGCTACGCTACGCATGAAGAGAAAGTATTCGACGACGTGGCGCAGGCGCGCGCCGCGTTGATCGGCGCCAAGACTCCAACCGACAAGATCGCCGCCAACGGAGCTCTTGATAGCGCCATCAGCCGCTTGCTCGTCTTGCAGGAGGCGTATCCGAACTTGAAGGCCGATCAGGGTTTCTTGCGGTTGCAGGATGAGCTGGCGGGAACGGAAAATCGCATCGCCGTCGAGCGCAAGCGCTATAACGATTCGATTCAGGCCTACAACACCTTCATCCGCCAGTTTCCCAATAGTATTTTTGCAAGCTGGGCGGGGTTCAAGACCAACGACGCGTATTTCAAAGCTTCCGAAGCCTCGAAGGAAGCTCCGAAGGTCCAATTCTAGAAATCGGTCTGTTTAGCTCGCGCAGCCGGCGGGGCTTATTTCCGTCCCGTCGGCGGCTGCACCGCCGCAGGTGCGAACGAGGGACCGCCTTCGCCCGGCCGTTTACGTTCGGACGCGTCCCAATTGTCCGGCGGGAACGCGATTCGCCAGAACTTCGGCGCCGGTTCCAAAAACTCGAAGCCGACCTGCGACCGGTTGCCTTCGCCCACTCCGACGAAAGCCACTTTGCAAGGCAACTCTTCGGCCGTCTTTTTGTTGACGATCGATATCTGCTCGCCGTGCGTCGGCGCGGCGTTCATCAGCATCAAGCCGCCCGCGCTGTTCACAACCGTGGTGGTCGTCTCTTCCTCGAACGGAGCGCTGCCACGTTTCCCGCGGACGAGCACCGAGATCGCGATATGCACGCGGTGCGACCGGCGTTGTTCTCCAAACGATCTGGGAATGGTTGACATCGTCTTGTACCTCAGGGACATCGCGCGCACCTCTGCTTTTCTAATCGGCAGAGGCGGCCGCACCTTTAAGCGACTGGCCTACTATGCACCAGCAAGCGGCCAATCGCCGAATGTTAATCGTCGGTGAATCGGGCCCACCCGCCTTGACCGCCGCTCGCCTCCCGCGCTACGCTCGTCTCACCAGTCCTTTGCAATGTTCCCGGGAGGCTTCGCGTTCGCGAAACTTGATGAAACAGACCGTGCGACTAGATGGGGGCATCAACGAACTGTTCGGCACCCTCGACGAAAACCTGAAGCTATTCGAATCCGCTCTGCACGTAACCACCCGCCTGCGCGACCACGATCTGGAAATTGAAGGCGCCCAATTGCAAGTCGAGCGCGCCGCGCAAATCCTCGGCGAATACAACCAGCGCATCCGGCAGGGACGCATTCCCGACAGCCAGGAAGTGAAATCGCTTTTGCGCATCGCCACGACCGAATCCACACCGAGTCCCCGCGGCGCATTTTCTCCGTCGCACACGAAATCGTTCGGCAAAAAGGTGCTCGCGCCGAAGAGCGCCAACCAGAAACTGTACCTGGAGGCGCTCGAGCGCTTCGATATGGTTTTTGCGATCGGTCCGGCCGGCACCGGAAAAACCTACCTCGCCGTCGCCATGGCCGTCACCGCGCTTCTTTCGAAGCAAGTGAACCGCATCATCCTCGCCCGTCCCGCGGTGGAAGCAGGCGAGCGCCTGGGTTTCCTTCCCGGCACGCTGCAGGAAAAAGTTGATCCGTACATGCGTCCCCTGTACGACGCACTTCACGATTTGCTCGAAGCCGACAAGCTCGAGAACTTCATCGAAAAGGGAATCATCGAGGTGGCGCCGCTGGCGTTTATGCGCGGCCGCACGCTCAACGATTCCTTCGTGATACTTGACGAAGCGCAGAACACCACCAGCGAACAGATGAAAATGTTCCTCACCCGGCTGGGATTTAATTCCAAAGCGGTGATCACCGGAGACGTTACCCAGATCGACCTGCCCGATTCGCGCCGTTCGGGATTGATCGAGGCGATCGAAATCGTTAGCAACATCGAAGGCATTTCGTTTGTGTACTTCGATGAGCACGACGTGGTGCGCCACAGCCTCGTCCAGCGCATCATCAAGGCGTACGACGATCACGCCGCCACGCATTCGCACCACAAGAGCCGCTTTGCGGCCATCGGACGCCCGTCCGAAAAGAACCCCCGGCCGTAGGGCCGTCGCGATGATCCTGAACCGCCAGCGCCACGTCCGCATTTCCATTTCCCGTCTGGAGAAGTTTCTCGCCGCCGCGCAAAAACGCCTCGGCGTTCCGCGTTCGAGCCTGACGGTCGCGCTGGTCTCTGACGCCGAGATCGCTCGTTGGAATCGCAGCTACCGTGGAAAAAACAAGCCGACGGATGTATTGTCCTTTCCAGTGGAAGACGACGCGGCGGCAAAAGGTAAAGCACCCAGGCGGCGCCTTGCGGCGCGCGTGGGGAAACCTGAGGCCGGCGACGAATATCTCGGCGATATTGCCATCGCGCCTCTCGTCGCCCGCAAAAACGCCGCTGCATTTGGCAGGACGTTCGACGTCGAAATGCGGATCCTCATCCTTCACGGGATTTTGCATTTGATGGGCTACGACCACGAAACCGACACCGGCCAGATGGAACGCCGGGAAAATCGCCTGCGTCGCGAACTAGGACTCGCCTGAGCCATGCCGATCTTCCTGTACACCGCGGGAATCCTGGCGCTCACCTCCGGACTGGTTGTCTTTTCCTATCTGGATCGCGTGTATCGCGAACTCGGGCGCGTGGTGGCCGGCGGCATTCGCGAGCACCTCGAATCCTTTGAAGCAAATATCGAGCCGCGCCTGCATATGGAACGCCGCCGGGCGGCGCTGGCCTTCAGCCTGCTCACGCGGCTATGGCTCGTGCTGGTGGCGGCGCTCACCGCGCGCGGCGTCTTGTTTTTCGTCCCTGGCACTTGGGAAGCGGCGTTGGAAATGATCTTCTTCCTGGCGGCGGAAGTGATCGTCGCCATGCAATTCCTTCCGGCGCTGCTGATCGCGCGGGCCTCTGGAAACTGGGTTTCGCCGTTTGTGCCGGTCGTGAGAGCGTTCCAGATTTTGATTTGGCCCGTGCAGGCCGTGCTCGAGCTGTTTATTTCGATTTTGCATCTCTCCGAGGAAGCGGAATCGGCCACGCCTGCGGAAGACCAGCAGCAAGCTATCGAGGCGTTCGTTGACGCGGCCACCGAAGAGGGAATCATCGAGCAGGACGAAGCGCGGCTGATCGAATCGGTAGTCGAATTCGGCGATAAGCGCGTGCGCGACGTGATGACGCCGCGTCCGGACGTGGTCGCCATTCGTGCGTCGGCGACGCTGGAAGAACTTGGCGAGCTGGTCGTCGATACCAAATTCTCGCGCATTCCCGTCTTCGAAAAAACTCTCGACGACATCGTCGGAATCGTCGTTGCCCGCGACATGCTGGAAATTTCTGATCGCGAAGCGACGCACCGCACGGTTCGCGAATTGATGCGGCCCTCGTTCTTCGTGCCCGAAACGAAGTTCGGCTCCGAATTGCTGAAAGACATGCAGCGGAAAAACCAGCAAATGGCGATCGTGATCGACGAATATGGACTGATGGCCGGCGTCGTCACGATCGAGGACCTAGTCGAGGAGATCGTCGGCGAAATCGGCGAAGAAGACCGCGCCCCGGCGCCCGACGTGGTTCGCGAACCGGGCGGCGCCCTCGTGATTCGCGGCAGCGTGCAACTCGACAAAGTGAGCGAACTTTTCGGCGTGAAGCTCGACGCCGGCATGCAACACTCCGCGGCGACCACCATCGCGGGATTGCTCAACAGCGTCGCGGGTCACGTGCCGCGCACGGGAGAAGTCGTCGAAGCGGACGGCCTGCGCTTCGAAGTTCTCGAATCCAATCAGCGCAAAGTGCTTCGCGTGCGCGCTCGTCCGCTCGAACTGCCTGCGGGCTCAGCAACGCCAACCGCGTAGTTCTAGCTTCTCCGCGGCCCGCTTCTGTCGCGCGCCTTCCGCGCCGCGCTCGCTTCGCGTACAATCACGCCACACATGCCATTCAAATCAGGATTCGTCGCAATTATCGGCCGCCCCAACGCGGGCAAATCGACGCTCGTCAACGCGCTCGTGGGCCAGAAAGTCGCGATCGTCTCGCCGAAGCCGCAGACCACGCGCAACCGCATTCAGGGAATCGTAAATCGCGAAGACGCGCAAATTGTGCTGGTCGATACGCCCGGCATTCACCGTCCTGAAAACGTGCTCAGCCGGATGATGATGGACGAGCTGCAGCACGCGCTCGAAGGGATCGACGTCCTCTGCCTGATCGTAGATTCGACCGTGAATTTTGGCGCAGGCGACAAGTTTGCGATTCAATGGATTCAGCGGTTCAAAGGTCCGGTATATCTGCTGCTGAATAAAGTGGACCGCATCGCCAAGCACCTGCTGTTGCCATTGATCGAGCGCTACAATCTGGAATACGCGTTTGCCGAAAGCTTCCCGATTTCGGCGTCGAAAGGCACCGGATTGACCGAGCTTGTCGATTCGCTGATTGCCCGCCTGCCGGACGCGCCGCCGTATTTTCCTCCGGATCAATTTACCGACCAGCCGGAACGTTTCCTTGCCGCCGAAGTGATTCGCGAAAAGGCGATTCATTCGACGCGCGACGAAGTACCCCACGCCGTCGCCGTTCTGGTGGACAAGTACGAAGAAACCCCGAAAATCCTGCGCATCGCTGCGACGATTTATGTGGAGCGAGACGGCCAGAAAGGCATTCTGATCGGTGAAGGCGGCGCAGCCATCAAGAAAATCGGCACCGAAGCGCGCAAGGAACTCGAAAAGATTCTCGGATCCAAAATATTCCTCGAACTTTTCGTGAAAGTGCAGACCAACTGGCGCCAGAACTCGACGATGGTGCGCCAGCTGGATTGGCACCGGCAGTTGGAGGAATTAAGCAAACGGCAGGAATCCGCCGAGGGCGACGACGCAGACTAACCAGGCCCCGCAGCAAAATCTCGAGCGCAACAGCGGCGCTCGCGCCGCGTAAGTTAGACAATTTGTCTGACGGTTGGTTAGGCAATCCTGCCTGACCGATTTAAATCCGCAAATCTCAGCAGCCGATCCGACCCGCCACCGTATCCCCCTGGCTACGCTTTCGTCGAGGCAATCCCCAGCGTCCGCATCTTTCTATATAAGTGGCTGCGCTCGAGGCCCAGCGCCTGCGCGGCTTTGGTCATATTCCAGCGGTTCTCTTCCAGCTTCCGTAGCACAAAATCGCGCTCATACGCCGAGCGAGCTTCCTGTAAGCTCTCATACGACTTCTGGGGACCTTTCGACGCGCCGCGAAACAGTTCCGGCGGCAAGTGATGCGATTCAATCGTCTCCGACGGGCAAACGATCACCAGGCGCTCGACCAGATTCTTTAGTTCGCGGACGTTTCCGGGCCATGGATAGCTTAGCAATACGTCCATCGCCGCCGGGCTGAATTCCTTCTGCTTCTTGCCGTACTCCTTGCAAAACGCCGACGCGAAATGCGCCGCCAAAGTGGGAATGTCTTCGGTTCGCTCGCGCAGAGCCGGGACGTAAAAGGGAATCACGTTGAGCCGGTAGAACAGGTCTTCGCGAAAAGCGTTTCGCGCGATTTCCTCTTCGAGTTTTTTGTTCGTCGCAGCGATCACGCGCACATCCACTTTGATCTGCTCGCTCGAACCGAGCGGTTCGACGCGCTTGTCTTCGAGCAACCGCAGCACTTTCGACTGCGTCTTCAGGCTCATATCGCCCACTTCATCGAGAAACAGCGTGCCGCCGTCGGCCTTCTGGAATTTGCCGACTTTGTCTTCGCTCGCGCCGGCAAAACTGCCCTTTCGATGGCCGAACATTTCGGATTCGATGCGCTCTTCCGGAATCGCCGCGCAGTTCACTTCCACAAACTGCATCTCTTTACGGGCGCTGCTCGCGTGAAGGGCCCGGGCGACGAGCTCTTTACCCGTTCCGCTTTCGCCGTAGATGAGCACGCGGCCGTTGGTGGGGGCGGTGAGCGCGATTTGCTGGCGCAGGGCTTTCATCGGAATACTGTTGCCCAGAATCTGATTGCGCTCTTCCAACTCGGCGCGCAGGCGGCGATTTTCCGTTTCCAGGCGCAAATATTCCAGGGCGTTGCGGACCAGCAATACCACCTTATCGAGCGACAGCGGCTTTTCGACGAAATCAAAGGCGCCCAATTTCGTCGCTCGCACCGCCGACTCAATGCTGGCATGCCCGGAAATCATCACCACGATGGGAGGGTTTTCGCGCTCCTGAATCCGCTCAAGAGTCTTCAATCCGTCGAGCTTCTTCAGCCAAATGTCGAGCAAGACGAGGTCGAAAGGGCGCTGGTCGAGCTTGTCCAGGCACTCTTCTCCGGAACCGACCGACTGCACTTCGTAGCCTTCGTCGCGCAGAATCGCGCCGAGGGATTCGCGGATTCCGCTTTCGTCGTCAACTATGAGAATCGAAGCTGGCATGTGGTTGTGTGTTCGGTGAAACGCTGCTCGAAATTAGGGTTCGACCGGCGTCGCCGGTGCGGCAACCTCCGCGACGGGAAATCGAAGCACGAATCGGGAACCCGTCGGGAGATTGTCTTCCACGCGAATGCTGCCGTTATGCTCGGCGATAATCCGGCTGGCAATCGCCAGGCCCAGCCCGGTGCCACGCTCTTTCGTCGAGAAGTGCGGCAGAAACAAACGTTCTTTATCTTCGGGCGAAATCCCGTGGCCGCTGTCCGCGATTTCGATTTCCACCGCGTCGCCTTCCGCGTCCACGCGCGTTGCCACGAGCAGCCGCCGAATGGAGGAACCTTCCATCGCTTCCGCGGCGTTGTCGATCAAGTTGGCCACCACGCGCCGCAACAATTCGCCGTCGGCTTTCACCGAAGGGAGCGTCGCCGCCAGGTCGGTCTTCAGCGTGATGCCCTCGAGGCGGCCATGAAACAGCGCCAGGGCGCTCGAAACGATGGCGTTCACATCGCCCGCGGAAAGGCGAGCGGCCGGGAAGCGCGCGAATTGGGAGAACGCATCGACCAGCGATTCGAGGGTATGCACTTCGCGCTCGATCAATCCCGCACATTCGGCAACGAGTTGTTCGAGTTCCGATTTCGCGCCGGAGAGACGCGCGGTGTGCATTTTGTCCAGATGACGCAGCAGCCGTTGCGCCGAAAGCTGAATGGGCGTGAGCGGATTTTTGATTTCATGCGCGATGCGCTGCGCCACTTCCTGCCACGCGGCGGCCTTCTGCGCGCGCAGCAGATCCGTCAGGTCGTCGATCACGATCACGAACCCCGGATTTGATTTGCGCGGGCCGAGCGAACTGACCGTGACGGCGGCGCGAACCAGCCGTCCGGCCGCCGCAATTTCGATTTCACGCGACGCGCCGCCCATCCGCAACGAGCGCCGCATCAAGTGCATCACGCCGCGCGCGCCGTCTTCGCCCAGCAACTCCTGCAGGGTGCGCGCTTCCCGCGCCTGCTCGCCCAGAATCGACGGGATGGCGGAATTCCTTCGCGCGATTTCGCCGTTGGACGTGAGCGAAATCACGCCGGTGGGAATATTCTCCAGAATCGCTTCCATCAGTTTCCGGCGCCCTTCGCGCTCTTCGATCGCTTGTTCCAGGCTGAGCGTGAACTCGTTGATCTGGCGGCGGCCTTGCCCGAGTTGCTCGGCCATGCGGTTAAACGATCGCACCAGGGTGCCGAGCTCGTCTTCGGCCCGCACGTCGATTTGGTGATCAAAGTTTCCGCGAGAAATTTCACGCGTTGCTTCGGCGAGAGCTTGAATGGGTACGGTGACCTGTTTCGACAGATAGAGCGCCACCCAAATCGTGGTGAAGATCAGAATGACCGTGGCCACACTGAGCGCTAAAAGGATCTCGCGCTTGAATGCGCGAAGACCCTGACGCAGCTGCAGATAGGTGTTGGTATCCGATTCGATCTCCTGGTAACGGTCGAGGAAATCGGCGGGCAGCGCCCGGCCCACATAGATTTTGCCGTCTTTCGCGCTTGCGCTGCCGGTGACGAACAGGCGGGTTCCGTCGGCCCAAATCTCGGCACCGCTGGGAAGTGTGTTCACCAGATTCGGATGAATCGGTTGCTCGCGCGGCAAAGCGGCCGAATGTTCCGGGTGAGTCGCGTCAACAAACGAAACGCCTTCGGTAACGACTCCTTTGGAATCGACTTTCCAGGCAGCATCGACGGACCAGTCCAATCCGATTTCTTTCTGCAGTTTGTCGGTGCTTGTGGCCGCTTTTTCGGCGATGCGATTCAGGTGTTCGTGATTCAGGTGCGAAACGTCGGCGAGCTGGAGCTGCGCCAGCTTGTTCGCGTCTTCAAGAGGCTTGGGGAACCAGGCGTTGAGCGTGCGGTTCACGAGGGCGTAGCTGACGAAGAACAGGAAGAGGATGGGAATGATGGAGATGCCGATGGCGCCGAGAACCATTTTGACTTTGAAGCGCGAGCCGAGCTGGCCGCTGCGGCGTTCGGCCCACAGCCGGACCAGGCTGCGCGTGAGAATCAGGCCAAAAACCAGGAGTGCGGCAGCGAGAAGAGTCGAAACCGCAAAAAGGATGACGAACGTGTTGCCTTGCTCGGGCTGCAGGGGGATGTTGAGCGAACCGAGGGTGAAGACGAAGCCGGCGAGAAGAACGACGATGATGCTGCCGAGGATCAGCCAAAGGCGGCGTTTTCCGCGTGTCGGTTTGGCTTTCATAACCAATCTGCAACGCGGCGAGAAATGCGTTGGGGCGTCAAAACGGAGAAAAGGGGGCCGTTTGGCATGGCAAACACGACAATATCACGCCAATTCACCGTGTCAAGGGGTGTGTTGCATAATTACCACACCCCTGTGGCGGAAGTGCAAAGCGCATAGGCCGACCGGTAGCTGGTTAGCCGTTCTTGCGCTTGAACTCGTCCATGAAGCTGACGAGCGATTCGACGGCTTCGAGCGTGACGGCGTTGTACAAAGACGCGCGCATGCCGCCGACCGAGCGATGTCCGGCGAGCCCGACCAGCTTTGCCGCGGTGGCTTCCTTGGCGAATTTCTTTTCGATTTCTTCGTTGCCGCCGGCCACGCGGAAGGTGACGTTCATGCGCGAACGGGAGGACTTTTCGATCGGCCCGGTGTAGTAGCCGCCGCTGTTGTCGAGCGCGTCGTAGAGCAACTTCGCTTTCGCCACGTTGCGCTTTTCGATTGCGGCAGCGCCGCCTTCGGATTCGATCCACTCGAGAACGAGGCCAACGATGTACACCGCGAAGGTCGGCGGGGTGTGGTACAGCGACTTTTCCTTGATGTGGGTGCGGTACTGCAGGAGCGTCGGCAGATTTTTGTCGGCGCGCTCGGCGAGATCTTTTTTTACGATCACCACGGTGACGCCGGACGGTCCGAGATTTTTCTGCGCTCCGGCGAAAATCAGGCCGAACTTTTTCACGTCCATCGGGCGGGACAGGATGTTCGACGACATGTCAGCGACGAGAGGCACGTTGCCGGTGTCGGGAATGTCGGTCCATTCGGAGCCTTCGATGGTGTTGTTTGTGCAGATGTGGACGTAGGAAGCGTCGGGCGAAAGCTGGATTTCGTCTTTGCGCGGCAGGCGGAGGAACTTGTCGGCCTCGGTGGACGCGGCCAGGCGGTGCGGAGTGCCTTTCTTCAGTTCGGTGATCGCTTTCGCGGTCCACATGCCGGTGTGGAGCACGTCCACCGGCTTTCCGGCGATGAACAAATTCATCGGGACCATGGTGAACTGCATGCTGCCGCCGCCCTGGACGAAAATCACGGCGTAGTCGTCGGGGATGGACATCAGGCGGCGCAGATTCGCTTCGGCGCGGGCGATGATCTCTTCGAATTCGGCGGAGCGGTGGCTCATTTCCATTACCGACATGCCGGTGCCGCGATAGTCGGAAAGTTCGGCCTTGATGCGTTCAAGAACGGGAAGCGGCAACGCGCCGGGACCGGCGTTGAAGTTGTGGGCGCGGCCGATTTGGGCGGCGGAAAGCGTGGAAGAAGTCACGATCGAAAAGTCCTCTCTGGGATGAATTTCAGCGGGCCGCGGGTGCGAGACGGATTGGACGGCGCTGAAGAGTTGCCCAGTAAGATTAACAGAATCGAGCGGCTGGCGCGACGCTCGCATGGGGAAAACGGGAGACAAATTGGAGTGGAGGGGAGCATCGGCGGGAATTCTAATCGCAAAAGTAGTTGCGATTAGAAATTGATCGGGCGTTTGTTTTCAGCGGTTTACGGTGGTTTCTAATATTGGGAAGCGGGGTTTGGGTGGCGGATCGGAGGTCAAAAGCATTGAACACAGAGGGCGCGGAGGAAAGGCGCACAGAGCCCGCGGAGACAGAAGGGCAAACATGGAAAGTGTGACGATGCGAAATTGGGGAGATGAGGCGCGAGCAGGGCTCTGGCAGGAAGGCGAGCGAAAGCGGGCTGGCTTCGCGGCGGGCACAGGCGGGAGCGCCTGTGCCACCAAGGATCGAGTTGCGGCCAGGTTGTCGGGCAGCGTACATGGTGCGGCCTCAATGGGCGTCGTTTTGACGCACGACCCATGATAACACAGTAGTACATGTACGTCAAGGATAAAGTCGAGGTCGGACGAAAAAGCAGAGCGTAAAGGGCGGTTGGTGTAAGAGTGGCGGAGAATCTAGTGCGGCTGAGTCTAACCCCGCACCCTTTGCCTGCGGCAAGGATGCGGCACCCGAAAATTCAACGGCGGCGTCTCGGAAGGGTGAGCCACCCGCAATTCATCACTGGAAAGGGAAACTAACGGTGGTTTGGTTCATCGTTGAGCCCCCGGTTTCATTCGCATTTTTCTGTTTTTTGATGGTTTCCGCATCCATCGAGAATCTCGTACCTTCCCGCAGCTCGTAAGTATAAACTCCGCTCCACGACTCACAGCCTCCCGAGTTCCTCACCGGCTCAGAAAGCGTTTCCATGGCGAGCAACGTTTGCTCCGTAAGGTCGAATTTTAAGGTCCGCTTGATCCGCCACACCCCTCTAATCATAGAGGCCATCATCGCGGTCGCCGGGGAATCGTAAATTGAGCAGTGTTGGAGTTTGCGTCTCCCTTCCATACGCTGACAGTTGGACCTCCTGATTCGGGGGTCGGGCGCGCGTAACCGTCTGAATGGTAAACCGCGGTGACGAAGTACTTTCCCGCTTTACGGATAAATGGAAATGAGTCCAAATCTAATTCGATCTCCACGCCGTAGAAGTGCATTGGAGCGATAATGGTCCACGAACTGTCTTGGATGAACCTGGTACTATCAATACTCAAAGTGGCCCCGTTGTGCTCCTCGTTCGTTTCGTCAGTAAAATGTAACTGCAAATAGGCTGGGGCATTCATGATTGGGAATAATTCTTTTCCAACTACCAAATCTTCCTTTCCTGTGTTCCAAAGCTCGACTCGAATTCGCACGGGAGACTCGTCCGGTCGGGAGGTACCGTGAACGACTGTCAGCTTCACCTGCGGCCCGATCTTAGAATCGGTTGCCTGCGCTTGAAGTCCGACGACCGAAACGAAAAGCAGCGCTGAAAGCATGCAGAACTCTCTCATTGGAGCCTTCCTCACTGAAGTTGTGTCGCGAGCGGAGGCATTTCGGGTTCGAAATCTGGGTTGGGGTTGTTGGGAAAAAGAGTGCCGGCGGGTGGCCCACCGTTTCGCCTCACTGCTTTGGATGTTTCGGGTGCCGCATCCTTTGTCCGCCCCGGCGGACAAAGGTTGCGTAACGTGAACGTCATCACTTCCTCGAACAAACTCGAACGGCGATATGGGCTCCGCCACGTCCATACTCATCAGCCACAGTCGCCAGGCGTCGCCTGCTCCAACGATTTCGGGTAGCTCTGAATTCGAAACTCGCACCCTTTGCAAGAACCGCAAAGGACGTTGCACCCGAAAATTCAACAGCGGCATCTCGGAAGGGTGCGCCACCCGCCAACGACTCATCCGCAAATGGCTGCCTCCGGCCCACATCTGCCATCCTTATCCCTCGCGCCGTCTGCGCGTGACTACCTGAGGCAAGAGCCGGATGCGGGAAACCCGCCCGTCCGGATCTGTGCGGGGGGTACGGAGCAATCCGTATCCCTACCGCGACACCCCCACACCCGACGCCGTAGGCGGCGCGCTTTTGACTTCGGCGGCACGGAAGCCGATGGAACGAAGAGGAGCGCAAGCAAGGTCCTCCTCTTCACACCATCATGGGTAGAGCACAGACGATAAAAGCTATGACGGCCACGGCCAGCGACATGACCCCCAGTTCTCGACGAGCATCCACTACTAGGGCAGCGATTGCAGAAACGACAGAAGTCAATCCGCCGCAAAGCCACACGGCTGATGTAAGCCTGAAAAGTGTGGCGTTTTGACCAGAGAAGTGGACGACTACCACCCCGCCCCAAATGGTCATGATTTCAAAAACGCAGATTGCGAGAGAAATAGATGCCATCTTGTGCTGAGTCCAAAATTTCGCAAGAGAGATCATTGGCACAATCCCCTCCCCGGCGGGTGGCCCACCCTTTCGCCTCACGGCTTTGGATGTTTCGGGTGCCGCATTCTTTGTACGCTCCGGCGGACAAAGGGTGCGTAACGTGAACATCATCACTCTCTGGAACAAACTCGAACGGCGATATGGGCACCGCCACGTCCATACTCATCAACCACAGCCGCCAGGCGTCGCGTGCTCCAACGATTTCGGGTAGCTCTGAATTCGAAACTCGCACGCTTTACCAGCACCGCAAAGGACGCTGCACCCGAAAATTCCACTGCTCACTCAAATCAACCTTAACGCCATCTGCCGCAGCGGTATCATCGCGCTTCGCCATGCTCCGGCACACCGCAGCTCTTGGCCGGATGCGCGCATTATAAGGTGGGCCACCGGCCCAATGGCTTTTTTTTCATCTGTCCTTTTCGTTGTTGTTCAGCCTTAACCGCTATGGGATTGAGGAAATTGGGGTGAGCGACGGGGTTTGAACCCGCGACCCTCGGTGCCACAGGCGGCTCTTCAGCCGCCGTCCTCGTTACTATCAATAGTTTACGCCTGAATTGTTTGGCGTCCGTTGGTGGATTTGGGCTAGTTCGGGCGCGATTGTGCAGTGCTCTGTGCAGTAATCTCGAGACCGGCGCCCGTTCGCTCGTTGACGCGCACAGCGAGTGCACGGCCTGTGTCGTCCATCAAACGTTCCAGCAGGAATTTATGCATCGAACCCCGAGCCGAGCGCAGGACGCGATCGCTCGGCCAACGCGGAGTCTCGGGAAGCCCCGACGCCGCGCCAACCGTTTACGCGAAAGTGATCCGTCTTGGCTAGTCCTTCCAGTCTAGTAATAGCCTTCCGTGCTCCCGTTTGGCCCAACGCAAAGACCGCCCAAAACCTTACCTCAGGCGATTTGTCATGCGTCGAAGTGGGTCAACCCGCTCGTTGCTTCTGATCTTACCTAGGGCCTCGGCCGCTTCGCTTCTCAGTTCGTCTCCCAAGCGTGCACCACCAGCCATAATCTCTGAACGGCACCGCCGAACTGCGCGGTGAAGAGTTCGCTAGTCGCTATCTGGGAACATCACCGGAATTCCAGGCTTTTATCACCGACACATGCTCCAGCTTTCCGTTCAAGTAGTCCGCCAACTGTCCCTTGGGCGCACGGTATGTACCCTCCAGAATCGCGTACTTGCCGAGCGCGCGGTTGATTTGCGAGTCCTCAATATTAAGGCCAACCGAGTTCGAGACTACGAAATTACGTCCATCAAGTTCGGTCAAATATACTCCGGCCGCATTATCGAGACCGTTACGGGCCACGTAGCCCGTTACCTTGATCCGACGGCCATCAAAAGCCTGAGGATTTGCGATCAGACGGATCATACTCACGCTATTCAGCGTCCCTCCCTGCACCTCCGAAACCAGCGCTGGCGTTGACCGCAAGAAGCTCAGACCAAAGATTATTACAACGCACGTCATGACCATTCCCGTCCGCATGTTCAGCTCCTTTTGCGTTAGGGACAAATTGGTAAAGTCGTCCCAGTGCCTTCTGTTGTTCCAGTAACGAATATTTGGCAGCGCCCCTGGGGGTCCCAATAATGACGCGAACACCTGGCGTGCCCAATCCCAACGGAAGTCCGTAGTAATTCGACCACTGGACATCCCCAGACTCATCGGCCGGTGGCCCACCGTTTCGCCTCACCGCTTTGGATGTTTCGGGTGCCGCATCCTTTGTACGCCCCGGCGGACGAAGGGTGCGTAACGTTAACATCACTCTCTCGAACAAACTCGAACGGCGATATGGGCACCGCCATGTCCAGACTCATCACCTACAGCCGCCAGGCGGCGCCTGTCCCAACGATTTCGGGTAGCTCTGAATTCGAAACTCGCACCCTTTGCCAAGAACCGCAAAGAGTGCGGCACCCGCGTTCGCGCCGCCATTTGCGTTACCCCATGAGGTTGTGATGTAAACTCGCTCACTCGCCGTGGTACAAAGAATAGGTCTGGTCACTGTCATTTATAGAATAGGGCGAACGCCGCGCAGACCAACACGATTCCTACAACTACCGCTAGAAACCGTTCAGAAGTCTCCATCGGACCCATGACTTCCGATGGTCTGGGGCGACCGTCCCAGAGTCTCCTACCTGTCCACGCACTGAGTATGGCTCCGATGCCACCGATCATCGCGAGAATCGCCATAAAGAGGTTCGTTCGTTCCGAACCGCTCAGCGGATGGCTTACGGGAAAATCGATTTTCAGAGAACTCAAAAGACATGACAGTCCGAACAGAATCCATAATACTCGCCTCAGCGAGTACGGAGCGTAACTGGACCTGCCGCCAAGCTCCGCGCGCTCAGATCGAAGTTTCGCTGCAAATAGTCCCCAAATAATCATCGCAAGCCCCGCGACGCCCGCTAATTCTCGTGGGATAGGAAATCGCCGTATCAATTGTGACATCCTGATCCAGACGTAATATTGACGTAAACACCCGCAGAAACGCCGGTCGGTGCGCCGACGTAGGCCCCCACGCCACCACGAGAAACGATAACTCTTGCCTCACCCTCAAGTGGGAGGAATAAGGCGGGTGGCCCACCCTTTGAAATGCCACGTCGATTATAAATTCTAATTCGTCTGTGCATTACGAAGCGGGATGATACCACTGTGGTAGGTAACGTTGGGGTAGTTGTCCGTGGAAGTAGAATATGCGGGTGCCGCATCCTTTGCGGTGTTGGCAAAGGGTGGGTAGCGTGAGCGCCATCGCAACGTAGAAGTGACCGGCACGGCCGTGCGAACGCGAATGCTGGTAATCAGTGTGGAATCTAAACTCGCATCCTTGCCTACGGCAAGGATGCGGCACCCGAAAAGTCAAAGGCGGCGTGGGAGTGGAAGTCAAAAGACGCCTGCTTCGCAGGCGTTTGGTCAGCGAAGAGTTGCTGACGTGCGAGGGCGAAGGCTGGCGGGCGTGAAGCCCGCCGCTACAAAAGCGAAGGCGAAGGCTCGGCCAGAAGGCGGCCGAAAGGAAGTCGCTCCGCGACGAGTTGGAATGTCGTGGCTGAAGCCACGACCCGCAAGGATCGGGCGAAGGCGGAAGGCGAGCCTGGGGCGGTGTGCGAAGGACTAGGCGGTGATGCTGATCGGAGAGGAGGCTGCTGGTCGGCGGGGATGGTGATGAGATGGCTCAACCGGCATCCCACTGGAAGTGGGATGCCCACAGGCGCGAGCACCTGTGCCACGGCGGGTGCGTGGTCGGCGAGAAGTCTCGCGAACGTACGAGGGCGAAGGCTGGCGGGCGTGAAGGCGGCGGGTGCGCCTGTGCCACGGCGGGCGCGAGGGTCAGGGGCGCTGGATGATGAATTTGGAGTCGAAGTCGGCTTCGGTGGGGATGTGGTCGATGCCGTGGGTTTTTGGTTTCAGGACGCAGAGGATGCGTTGGTCGGCGACGGTGGTTAGGAACAGGAAGCGGGGGAGGCCGCCGGGTTCGCGCAGGGGAAGATTTTTTGCGTCTCCGGTGGCGATGACCTGGCCGTCGCGAACGACTTTGATGATTTGATCGGGGGCGAGAACGTAGAGGTCTCCGGACGGGTTGACGTAAATGCCGGGCATGGGCATGCGCGCCTGGGCTTGCAGGAATCCCATGGTGGCGTCGTCGGTGAGCTTTACGGCGTCGTCGCCGCGCATTACGTAGAGCGCCGAGGAGAGCACATTGCCGTAGTTGAGCGGGAACCGGCTGTAGCGGACGAGGTGCAGGTAAGACTCGGTGCTTTGCGATGTGGTGACGTCGATGACGGTCAAGGACGAGCCGGCGGGGTAGTCACCGGGGATGCGGTGGTGTTGGCCCTGGTCGTGAAAGGTAAGGTAGGCCCGATCGCCGTCGTGGTCGACTTGGTAGTGGGGCGACCATCGTGCGACGGACTGGGCGAGTGCCGGTTCGTGGTTGCTGACCGCGACGTCGGTGGGAGTGAAGACGAGCGTGGATGGAGGCGGCACGGCGGCGGATTCAATTTTCGCGCATCCGCCGGCGGCGAGGAGCAGGAGTGCGGTGGCGCAGAGGTGCGCGCTTGCTCGGTGGCGATGTGTCGGTGCCGATGTGAGGCGAGGGCGCATTCGGATCAGCGTAACGAAGCGCGATGATAGCACTGGGAACGGAGACAGCGGTTTGGATTTGTGGTGGGTGTTGAGGTATCGGTCAGGAAGGCGTCCGCGGGGATTCGGAAGGATATCCGTCAGCCTGCCGCGTGGGGGCGAGCGAGATAGGCAAAATCAAAAGCGTGCGCGAGCCCTCTGGAAAGCAGAGAACTCGCGCAGCTTAGCGGAATTTGGTTTGCGGCGAGATGGAATGTCGTGGCTGAAGCCACGACCCGCAAAGCCGAGGCGAGGATGCGGTGGGGGAACGGCGTGGGTTGCGACGATCGGGGCGGCGCATGCGGGGATTCGTAAGGATATCCATCGGCCTGCTGCGTGGGGGCGAACGAAATAGGCAAAATCAAAGGCGTGCGCGAGCCCTCTGGAAAGCAGAGAACTCGCGCGGCTTAGCGGAATTTGGTTTGCGAGGACGTGGAATGTCGTGGCTGAAGCCACGACCCGCAAAGCCGAAGCGAGGATGCGGCTGGGGAACGGGGTGAGTTGCGACGATCGGGGCGGCGGTTGCGGGGAGCATGGTCAGGGAGGAGTCGCTAACGTGCGAGGGGGAAGGCTGGCGGACGTGTGGCGCGCCGTTGCAAATGCAAAATGCGCGCGGCATTCGACGCGTTTGCACGGCCCCTGCCTTTTGTAGCGTAGACGCCCACGTCTGCGCGTTTTGGTGTTGGTGTTGCTTTGGAATTGCCGGCGTTGACGAACGGCACGCTCGTCCGCTGGCGCGGACTCGCGCGCGCAGACGTGGGCGTCTACGCTACGAGAGGCTACGATTGGAGTCGCGAGCGGATTTGCGCGCGTCGTAGGGCGGCTATGGCGCGACGTTGACGGCGATGCGAAGGATGGCGGGCGTGAAGCCCGCCGCTACAAATGCAAAGGCAAAGGCAAAGGCGAAGGCGAAGGGCGTGGGGCGCGCGG
The DNA here is from genome assembly GCA_963785585.1 of uncultured Acidobacteriota bacterium. Taxonomy (GTDB): domain Bacteria; phylum Acidobacteriota; class Terriglobia; order Acidiferrales; family UBA7541; genus Palsa-295. The sequence continues at coordinate 1,740,308 of CAWAVW010000004.1, read as the reverse complement.
GCGGGGCGGGGCGGGTCAGGTCAGGACGGCTTGCGGAGTTCGGTGACGACTCGGCGGGCTTCGCGCATGCGGTCTTTGTAATAGTTGGCGTTGATGGTGGTTTTCTTTGTGCCGACCATCATGCGTTCTTTGAATCCTTCCTTGGAGAGAAACATGGCGAGGGCGATGTAAGTTTTGATTTCTTTTTCCAGGAAGGCGATGGCCATGCGCTTTGATTCGTCCACGTGAGTCACCTCGGAAGTGCGGCGCCGGCGTCCGCGAAGGGAGGAACGCCGGCGGTGAGAGTTGCGATTTGGATTAGAGGATGACGCTGATCATGACGCGCGACCCGGGATAGTAGGGATTGTAGAGATAGTAGCCGCCGTCGATGTAGTTGACGTACACATTGTCGGTGTAATACCACTCGGCGGGCCAGGGCTCAACGAATCCGAAATGATAGCCGCCGTATTGAAAGCGCGAGTAGCCGCCTTCGAGTTGCGGGCTGCCGATGGCGAAGACGTGTTCGCGTCCGAAATTGGAGCGGAAGCGATCGTCGGGAATGCGTCCGGAGCCGCGAACGGTGAGGCGCAGAGCGGGTTCGGAGTGCTGGCGCTGCTGTGCTTCCGGGGTGCGTTGCGGAGCTGCGGCGCGCTGTTGGGCGACCTGTTTTGACTCCTGCTGTTTCTTCGCGGTGGGTTGTTGCTGCTCCTTGGCCGGACGAGCGGCGGGAGTTTGCCGGGCGGCGTGAGTTGGCTGCGCAGTTTTCGCGGCGGGCTGCTTTTCGGCCGCTGTTTTATCGTCCTGCGCGGCTAGTTTCGCAGCGGTTTGGGTGCGCGCGGTCTGTGCGTGATGAGCGGGCTTTGCGGCGGGCTGCGTTTCGGGCTTCGGTTGTTCTTCCTGCTTCGCCGGTTTCGCGGCCTCTTGGTGTTGAGCGGGCTTCGCTTCTTCCTGCTGAGCGGGCTTGGCCTGCTCTTCGTGCTGCTCGGGTTTTGCTTCCTCGTGCTGCGCGGGCTTGGATTCTTCGGGACGATTCTGCGCGAAGGCAGGGATGGCGGCGCCGAAGATCACGAGAAACGCTGCGGTGCTGATGTGGCGAAATGCTGTCATGAGTGATGCCTCCATTGCGTTACTTTCCGATGCGAGAAATTTGTGCGCGGGGGATTAGCCGCCGACGCGCATGTGCGAGAACGAGTGGAACAAGCCAAAGATGTTGAGCAGCCACAAAATGACGGCGATGACCACGACGGCGTTGAGGATGGACTTGATGGTTCCTTCCATGGGGATGAAACGATTGACGAGCCAGAGCAGCAGGCCGACGACGACCAGGACGACGATTACGTTGAGCAAGGGCATTTCGATATCTCCTCGAGTTAGGGGCAGACGCGGGGCCGATGGGGCGGCGCGTGGATGCACTGTGGTGAAGCAAGAACCAAGAGCGGCGGACGGCGTGAGACGTTGCGAGTGACGGTTCTTACGCTTCGTGCACATCGTGCACAGGGAATGATCGTAGTGGAATGGCGCGGGCGAAACTGTGCTGTTGTGCACACATCGAGATAAACCGGGGCGGGGGAGAAGGACGTGCTACGATACGCGCGTCCGTACGTATGCGTACAAAGCCTCCCAACTCTCCCCAACGAAGCAAGGCCGGCGGCAAGCCGTTTAACGTTCAGGAATTTCTTGAGTCCGCGGGAGTGGCGCGGAGAGTGGAGGAGTTCAAACGGAAAGAAACGATATTTTCGCAGGGCGATTTGGGCAAGACGGTGCTGTATATCCAGAAAGGCGGAGTGAGGCTGTCCGTAGTAAATCAGCGCGGCAAGGAAGCGGTGGTGGCGGTGCTGGGGCCGGGCGATTTTTTCGGAGAAGGATGCCTTGCGGGGCAGGCGCAGCGGATTGGGACGGCAACGGCGGTGACGGCGACAACAGTGCTGATGATCGAAAAAAAAGAAATGAGCCGGATGCTGCACGCCGAGCACGCGTTTTCGGACCGATTTATCGCGCACATGCTTTCCCGGAACATTCGCGTGGAAGAAGACCTGGTGGACCAGCTTTTCAATTCCAGCGAGAAGCGGCTGGCGCGCGCGCTGCTGCTGCTGGCGCGGTACGGAAAAGAGGATACGACCGAAAAAGTGCTGCCGAAAATTTCGCAAGAGATGCTGGCCGAGATGATCGGCACGACGCGCTCGCGGGTGAATTTTTTCATGAACAAATTCCGCAAATTGGGTTTGATCAAGTACAACGGCGGGCTGGAAATCAATAGCTCGCTCCTCAGTGTGGTACTCCACGAAGGGTAGTTGCTTCGGTTTCGATCGGCTGCCGCATTAACAACCTGAACACCGGAGAAGAGCATTTCGCTTTAGGTTCGATGAGCGTGTGGCATCATCGCGTCAAGGCGAGGCGCTTTGGGGCGCCTGCAGGCGGTTTTGGGCGAATGGGGTCGCGTACGGACCACTTGGGGGAAACGTGCAAAAGGTAAAGCTGTTTGCGAACTACAGCGTGCCGGTGGTGTCGGGCCTGTTGAGTTTCGCGCTGGGGTTTTTGGGGGCGTTTCTGTTTTTGGGGCGGATTTGGACGCACGTGTTTACGCGGCCGGACAACGTGACGGCGTTTGATTTTTATGCGGTGGTGACGCTGGCGGCGGTTGCGGGGATTGTACTGGCGGTGGGGGCGGTGAAATTTTCGGCGAAGCGTTTCCGGGTTGCGGGGCGCGCGAGCCGTCACGCACATGCGTGAGGCGCGATTGATGGGTTGCAACGGCGCTGGATCGAGGTAGAGTAGGATTTCGATCGGCGACGAGTTCGTTTGGCACCGGTGAGGTGGCGGATGAGCGAGGACGGCGGGCCGAGCCGCCAGAAGCTGACGGATTTGGCGTTGAAGTTGAACCGGTTGGAAGCGGAGAGATACCCTGCGTTGTTTGCGAGCAAGTCGAGTCATATCCCTGCGGAGTTGTTGATGCAGTTGGCGCGCATTTTACCGGGCGCGGCGAAAGACCAAGCGAAAAAGTAAGAGGGGAGATTTGGGTGGCGGGCGGATGGGTGTGTGCGTTCGCGGAGGAAGGCAAAGGCAAAAGCAAAGGCGAGAACATTAACACAGAGGGCACAGAGAGGGCTCAGAGGTCACGGAGACGTTGAGGTGGAATTGAGGGCCGTGGCCGGCGGCTGAAGATGGAAAGACAGCGGAGACGGAGAGAAATTTCTTGAGGATGGCGAGGAGGAGGAAATTTTGGGGGTGCGCTGGTTCCTTGACACTCCGCGAGGGCAACCATTAGACTGACTAGCTGGAATCCGTGTGCGGAGTGGAACTGAATGCTTTTGTCTCGGGATTATGTGGGCTACATGGCGAAGGAAATCGTGAAGCGCCTGGTGGCGGCTAAGATGATTGAAGTGAAGAACATCGAGAACACCACGCAGCAGGTGCGCGGGGTGATGGCGGAAGAGATCACGATTGAAGACCGCCTGAACGAGGAAGTCCGCGAGATTCTGGCGAAGTACTCCGAGGAAATGCGCACGACGGGCGTTTCGTATCAGGAGATGTTCAAGAAGGCCAAAGGCCAGCTGGCTCGCGAAAGGAAATTGATCCTCCGCTAATGCGCTTAACCCGCGAAAAGACGGTACGGCTGTCGCACAAAATCATCGATTTTCTGGTATCGAGTCCGGACGTGGATTTCGTGGAGGATCGCGACACGATCCGGCAGGAAATCGTGACGATCACGACGGCGCTGCTGAAGGTGGAAGAGCAGGTGGATAACGAAGTGCGGGCCAAGATCGCGTCCCAGAAGAAGGAAATCATGGAGGGGAGCGAAGAGTGGGACATTTTATTCCGCAAATATTACAACGAGGGCCTGGTGCGGATGGGCGTAACTGAGGTAAAGCAGGAACGGAAGTAGTCTTCTAAAAAATCGCGAGTGTTACCTGAAATGCAAGAGGCGTCCCGTTTTGACGGGACGCCTTTTTTTTGTGCCTGCGCGACGGCAAGGATGCCGGATTGTTTAGGGATTGTTCGGATCGGCGGGGCGCTTTTGCAGCGTCGGGCGATCCGGATCGGGTGAAGCGTTGGGGTCCGAGCCGGCGGTGCCGTCGGGCGGCGCGTTAGTGCCGGTCTTCTTGCGGAGCTTGGGCGCGTTCGGATTTTTGTCGTTGACCTTCATATTGGCTTCGATCATGCCGAGGCGCTTTTTTACGACGTCAAATTCCGAAGTGGTGACGATGTATTCGTCGCGCGCGGGAAGAATCGTGGCGATTTCTTTTTGCGAGGCCTCGATGCGATCGGGCGTGGGCGGATGGGTGGAGAAAATCTTCGGGATGGTGCCGGGCTGTTTCTTTTCGTCGGCGGCGACTTTTTCGAAGAACGCGACGAAAGCGTTGGGGTCGTAGCCGGCCTTGTACATGTATTGCAGGCCGAGATAATCGGCTTCGCGTTCATCGACGCGGGTGAATTGCAGGAAGGCCATGGGGATGGCGAACTGCATGCCTTGATAGATGGCGTAGCCCGCGAGCGTGTAAGGAATGAAGATCATCGCGGGAATCATGGCGAGCTGAGCGATTTCGCTTTTGGTGGCTTGTTTGGTGCCGTGGCGCGCGCAGACGTGGGCGATTTCGTGGGCCATCACGCCGGCAAGTTCGGATTCTTCGTCGGCGTGGAGAATCAGGCCGCTGTTTACGTAGAAAAAGCCGCCGGGAAGGGCGAAGGCGTTTACGACGTCCGAGTCGATCACTTTGATGGTGAAGGGGACCTGGGCGTCGGAGTTGCGGACGAGGTTTTGGCCGACGCGGTTGACGTATTCGTTGACGACGGGGTCGTTGATGAATTTTGCCTGGCGCTCGACTTCGGCGGAGAGCTGCTTGCCGAGGGCGATTTCGTGTTCGAGCGAGTAGAAATTGACGCCGTGGCCGATGTTGCGGTTGCCGATGGCGTTGACGTCCTGCTTGCTGCCGGCTTTGACGTTGGGGTCTTCCTGCTGATCGATGGGGTGCTGGTCGGCTTGCTGGACGTTGCTCTGGGAGGCCGGGGGAGGCGCGTCTTGCGACTGGGGGGCGGGCGTGGTGGTGCTTTGTTGGGGTTGCTGCGTTTGTTGCTGGGACTGTTGAGCGCCGGCGACGCCGGTCGAGGTGATGAGCGAGGCGGCGACGATGAGAGCGCCGAGTTGCACCGCCAAATTGTTTTTCATGGTACCTCCGGCGGAATCAGCCTGGAGTATACACCCCGGGCAGGCGTACGGTTGCGGTCAAGTTATACGATGTGGGAACGGGGGAATGAGTTTCCTTGGCTGCTAGGCAAAGGCAAAGGCAAAGGCGAGAACATTAACACAGAGGGCACAGAGAGGACGCAGAGGGCACGGAGGCGGGGCGAAGGGCATTGAGGGGCGATGACGGACGCTGGAAGGGGATCGATGGACGAGGGACGAGGACGGACGAGGACGTACGGTGAAGCTAGGAGGCGGGTACAAGGCGTTTGGGGGAGTACAGGTTACGGGGCAGGAATTCCAGGGATGGTCGCATGTTGACGGTCGCGGGGAATCTGATTACATTCGAGGGGTGGCGGCCAACCGGATCAAAGTCGGCGAGGTTTGGAAGCAGGACAGCTCCGGCGAGTCGTTCCTGATAACGAAGGTGTATAGCGAGGCGCTGGCGACGTATGCGCTGCTGCGAAGAGCGGGAGCGGAGTCCGAGAAGGCGCTGAAAGTAAAGGTGGACCGGCAAGGAGCGAATGGGGCGCTGCCGGGATTCACGCATACGCAAGAAGCGGATGAGTTTTAGGGGCTTTTGTTTTTGGGGCTGTTTGCGGCAGCGGCCTACATCGATTTGACGGGCATTTTTACCACGTCGTCCACCTGCATGGTTTCCTTCACCACGTACGCTTCGGCGTATTTCACTCCAATCAACCGGCCGTAGTGCATGGCTTGGACGCTCATGCGGTCTTCGAGTTCATCGAGGGGAATCGCGACCTTTCCGTCTTGCGCTTTGCTCGGCGGATTGAACTGGGATTGGTAGGCGAGAATGGCGCGCTTGCGCTGTTCGTAGTACGGAGTGATGTCCACAGCGAACGTGGGCACCACGGCTTCGTAGGCGGCGGCGTAGAGAATTTTGAACGGGCGGAACGCTTCGCCGTTCATCGGGTAATTTTTCAGTCCGGCGATGAAGCAGGCTTCGTAGCCGAGAGCGGCGGCGTTGTAGTGATCGGGATGGCGGCCGTCCCAGTAGGGGAGAATGACGGTGTGAGGTTCGAGCTCGCGGATGATTTCGGCGACGCGGACTTTGAATTCGTCACAGACGCGAAGGTGCGCGTCGGGAAGGGCGGCGTTGCGGCGGACTTTGAGGTTGAGGAGTTTTCCGGCGGCTTCGGCTTCGATCAGGCGGGTTTCGGGGGTGCCGCGCGTGCCGGTTTCGCCGCGGGTGAGGTCCAGAATGCCGGTCGAGTAGCCCAGGGCGGCCATTTTGAGGAGCGTGCCTCCGCTGGTGAGTTCGGCGTCGTCGGGGTGGGCGGCGATGACGAGCAGGTCGAGTTTCATGGGGCCTCCATGCGGAGAAGATTCTACAACAGTGGTGGTGCGGAGCGAGGGAAGCAAGGACGGGAAGCCAACGATGGAAACACCGAGGGCCCCGAGGAAAAGGCGAGGTGACGGAGGCATGCCGGGATTTTTTTAAAGCTGGGCGCGCGTGGATGGGACGCCTGAGGCGAAAGCTGGAACACAGAGTTCACGGAGATGCACAAAGTGCACGGAGATATGACGGCAAGTTTTGAATGGGCGGACGGGGCGATGATAAGGTTTGCGGTGCAGAGCGGAGGAGTGCGATGAGCGGGGGACGGCTGGCGGGGCAGGTGGCATTGGTGACGGGCGGAGCGAAGAGGATCGGGCGAAGCATCGCGCTGCGATTTGCCGAGGAGGGCGCGGATGTGGCGGTGAATTACGAAACGTCGCGAGCCGAGGCGGAGGCCGTGGTGGCGGAGATCCGGGCGCTGGGGCGCCGGTCGTTTGCGGTGCAGGGGAATGTGGCGCATCGAGGCGACGTACAGAAGATTTTTGCGGCGATCGAATCGGAGTTCGGGCGGCTGGATATTCTGGTGAACAACGCGGGGATGTTTTTTGCGGCGAAATTTGAGGATCTGACCGAAGAGCAGTGGGACCGGATCATGGATACGAATTTGAAGTCGCAGTTTTTGTGCTGCCAGGTCGCGACGCCGCTGCTGAAGCGCAGCGGGCGCGGCAGGATTATCAATGTGTCGTCGCTGGGCGGACTGCTGCCGTGGCCGGCGTACACACACTACTGCGTTTCGAAGGCGGGATCGATCATGTTGACGCGCTGCCTGGCGAGGGCGCTGGGGCCGGAAATTACGGTGAACAGCATTGCGCCGGGGACGATTCAGTTTGAGGGCGAGGCGCCGGATGAGGATTACATTCGCAAAGTGCCGCTGCACCGGACGGGGACGGGCGAGGATATCGCGGACGCGGCGGTGTATCTGGCGACGGCGGAGTTCGTGACGGGCCAGGTGATCGCGGTGGATGGTGGGCGGTTGCTGGTGTAAGAGCGTCTCGACGGTTTGGGTAAGGCAGCCACTCGTCGCTGACCGGTTCCGATTTGAGTGGTCCGATGGCGAAGGCCGTCAGGCGAAGAGCCTAACGAACTGTCAGACAAATTGTCTAACGTACGGTGGCGTGGCCGCGATCGTGGTGCGTCAGGAGACGGTTTGGGTAAGTTAGGCAATCGTGCCTGACGGTTGGTTAGCCGCTCATGGCTGAACGGTTGAGATTTGAGCGGTCCGATGGCGAAGGCCGTCAGGCTAAGAGCCTAACGAACTGTCAGACAAATTGTCTAACGTACGGTGGCGTGGCCGCGATCGTGGTGCGTTAGGAGACGGTTTGGGTAAGTTAGGCAATCGTGCCTGACGGTTGGTTAGCCGCTCATGGCTGAACGGTTGAGATTTGAGTGGCCCGATGGCGAAGGCCGTCAGGCGAAGAGCCTAACGAACTGTCAGACAAATTGTCTAACGTACGGTGGCGCGGCCACAATCGTGGTGCGCTAGGAGATTGCTGGGTTTGGTTTTTCGGCGTTGATGCCCAGGTCGGCGATGGCTTGATCGACGATTTTGGCGTCGAGTTTGCCGTCGAGATGCAGTTCGTTGAGCGTGGCGACGGTGATGAAGCGGGCGTCCACTTCGAAGAAATCGCGAAGCGAGGTACGGCCTTCGCTGCGGCCGAAGCCGTCGGTGCCGAGCGAGGCGAGGCGGTTCGGAACCCACGGACTGATCACGTTGGGCAAAGTTTTGAGGTAGTCGGTGGCGGCGACGACGGGGCCGGGCGCGTCTTTCAACAGCTGGGTGACGTAAGGAACGCGCGGGGATTCGCTGGGGTGCAGGCGGTTCCAGCGATCGGCTTCGTTCCCGTCCATGTAGAGTTCTTTGTAGCTGGTGACACTCCAGACGTCGGCAGCGACGCCGTATTTCTCGAGCAGTTCCTGCGCTTTGAGGGCTTCGTTTAGAATGGCGCCACTCCCGAGCAACTGAGCGTGCAGTTTTGCGCCGGAATTTTTCGCGGCGCGGAATTTGTACATGCCGCGCAGAATTCCGTCGCGAACGTCGCCGGGCATCGGCGGCATGGCGTAATTCTCGTTCATCACGGTGATGTAATAGAAAACGCTCTCGCCGTCGCGGTACATGCGGCGAATGCCGTCTTCGAGAATCACGGCGAGTTCGTAGGCGTAGGCGGGGTCGTAGGCTTTCAGATTCGGCACCGGCAGGGCGAGGATGTGGCTGTTGCCGTCCTGATGCTGCAAGCCTTCGCCGGAGAGCGTGGTGCGTCCGGCCGTGCCGCCGAGCAGGAAACCGCGCGCGCGCATATCGGCGGCGGCCCAGATGAAATCGGCGATGCGCTGGAATCCGAACATCGAATAATAAATGAAGAAGGGAATCGTGTTGATGCCCTGCGTGGCGTAGGCAGTGCCGGCGGCGATGAAGGAGCCCATCGAGCCGGCTTCGGTGATGCCTTCTTCAAGGATCTGGCCGTCTTTTTTCTCGTGGTAGTAAAGAAGGGTGTTGACGTCGACCGGTTCGTATTTCTGGCCGATGCTGGAATAAATTCCGATGGTGCGGAAAAGAGACTCCATGCCGAAGGTGCGAGCCTCGTCCGGAACGATCGGAACGATGAGCTTGCCCATTTCCGGATCGCGGAGCATTTTTTTCAGGATGCCGACGAAGGCCATGGTGGTGGAGACTTCGCGGCCGTCGCTACCCGCTTCGAATTCCTTGAAGAGATCGGCGTGGTCGGCGACGAGAGGTTTTGAACGGGTGCTGCGCGAGGGAACGTACCCGCCGAGCTCTTTGCGGCGGGCGTGCATGTACTGCAATTCTTCGGAGTCGGCGGCGGGCCGGTAGAAGGTGATGTCGGCGACTTGCTCGTCGCTGAGAGGAATGTCGAAGCGGTCGCGGAAATCCTTGAGTTCCTCTTCGTTGAGTTTTTTCTGCTGGTGGGTGACGTTTTTGCCTTCGCCCGCTTCGCCGAGGCCGTAGCCCTTAATGGTGCGCGCGAGAATGACGGTTGGCTGGCCTTTGTGCTCGGTGGCGGCCTTGTAGGCGGCGTAGACTTTGCGCGGATCGTGACCGCCGAGGCGCAGCAGGCGCAATTGCTCGTCGGAAAGCGGCTCGACGAGCTTCAGCAAGCGCGGATCGGTGCCGAAGAAATGTTCGCGGACGTAGGCGCCGGAGGAGACGACGAGCTTCTGGTATTCGCCGTCCACCAGTTCGCCCATGCGCTTAACGAGCAGACCTTCGGTGTCGCGTTCGAGGATGGCGTCCCACTCGGTGCCCCAGAGGACTTTGATCACGTTCCAACCGGCGCCGCGGAAAGCGGATTCGAGTTCCTGGATGATCTGGCCATTGCCGCGGACGGGACCGTCGAGGCGCTGCAGGTTGCAGTTGATGACGAAAATCAGATTGTCGAGTTTTTCGCGCGCGGCGAGAGTGATAGCGCCGAGGGATTCGGGTTCGTCGGTTTCGCCGTCGCCGAGGAAGGCCCAGACTTTGGCGTCGGTGATGGGTTTGAGGCCGCGGTCTTCGAGATAACGGTTGAAGCGCGCCTGATAAATGGCCATCAGCGGGCTGAGGCCCATCGAGACGGTAGGGAACTCCCAGAAATCCGGCATGAGCCAGGGATGCGGGTAAGAGGAAAGTCCGCCGCCGGGTTTCAGCTCGCGGCGGAAATTCTGAAGTTTCTCTTCTGAGAGACGGCCCTCGAGAAACGCGCGCGAATAAATTCCCGGCGCGGCGTGACCCTGAAAATAAATCGTGTCGCCTTCGAATTCCGGAGTGCGCGCGCGGAAGAAATGGTTAAAGCCGACTTCGTAGAGAGTGGCGGAGGAGGCAAAGGTGGAGATGTGGCCGCCGATGTTGTGTTCTTCCTTGTTCGCGCGGACGACCATCGCGGCGGCATTCCAGCGGACCAGGCTCTTGATGCGGCGCTCGAGTTGCTGGTCGCCGGGGAAGTCGGGCTGCATCTGCGTGGGGATGGTATTGACGTACGGAGTGCGCGCGGTGAAAGGAATTTCGATGCCGACGAGTTTGGCGTGCTCGCGGAGGCGCTCGAGGATGTAGCTGGCGACGTCCGGTCCGCTCGATTGGAGGACGGAGTCGAGAGACTCGAGCCACTCCTGAATTTCTTCCGGGTCCAGACCTTGCAGCGGCGCTGTAACTTCGTTCTCCATATCCCGATTGATCCTCTCGCGCGATTGCGGTGACGGCGGCGGCGCATCGGGCCGCCCGAGATGCATGTAATTCCATGAATAGAATACACCGGACGAAGGGTTGTGGACAGGCTCAACATCGCGGGATTTTGCAGGGGCGCTGGCCGGGGCGAGCGGGCTGCCGCGCGTTCGTGCCGTGCTGCGGCGGCCGCTCAAACAAAACACGCTTGCATTTGGGAAGCGTACACCGTACGCTGCCTAAGCGTACAGCGTACGCATATAACGACTCAGGAGACGATCATGAAGGTTCACGGCCGGAAGATGCGAACGGCAAAGCGAGATAAGCCATTGCCGATCTTATGGCAACGAATCGCCGCGCGTCGCGGCACCGGAAAGCTCGATCACCGGCGGATCGCCCGGGCGGCCATGCAGCTGGCCGACCGGGGAGGGCTGGACGAACTGTCGATGAGAAATCTGGCCGAGCGGCTGGATGTAGGCACGATGTCGCTCTATCGCTATGTGCGCGACAAAGACGACTTGAAGGATTTGATCCTCGACGAAGCGTTTGGCGAGATTCCGGTGCCGGAAAGAGTGTCCAGGAATTGGCGGCGCGACGTGGCGAAAGTGATCGTTGCGACGCGGCGGGTCATGCTGGCGCATCCGTGGCTGGCGTCGATCGCGGCATCGCGCCCGGCAATCGGCCCTCAGTATTTGCGCTGGGTGGAATTTCTGCTGGCGGCCACGAAAGCGCCGAACCGGGGGATGAAAACGCAACTGCGAATGATTGGAACGGTGTGGGCGTTTGTGTCGGGTTCGGTGGCGTATGAAGTGGGCGAGCGAGCCAACCTGCGCCGCCGGCGCGAAACCGAGCGCGCGCGGCGCAAGCGCACGGGGCCCTATCTGGCGGAGATGGTTCGATCGGGAAAATTTCCGTGCTTTGGCGAATATTTGCGGGGGCCGGAGCACGAACCAGGCGATGAGGATTTTCAATTTGGGTTGCGCGTGGTGTTGAACGGGCTGGCGGTCAGCCCCTCTGTCTGGGCGGTTTAGATCCAGCAGTGTTGGAATCTAAGGCCGTCAGGCAGGATTGCCTAACGAACCGTCAGGCAGGATTGCCTAACTTACGGTGCGGGTTTTTACCTGGTGGGCTATTGGGGCAGGTTGCGGTGCCGCTGCGAGCAGCGGCCATGCAAAAGTGTCTGACACACCGACGGGTGTGGTCTGCGCCGCGAGCACCACCGCCGTGGCCCGGAAACTGGGGCCGCCTTTGCGTACGGTCGGCAATCTTGGATGACGGTTGGTTGGACACTTGTGTCTGGGCGGTTTAGATCCAGCAGTGTTGGAATCTAAGGCCGTCAGGCAGGATTGCCTAACGAACCGTCAGGCAGGATTGCCTAACTTACGGTGCGGGTTTTTACTTGGTGGCCGATTGGGGCACGTTGCGGTGTGGCTACGAAGTGCCTTCAGCGGGGTTTGAGGTTGGCGGGAAAATCAAACCTGTCGCTGGCTACCTTGGTGTCCCTGGCTACTTTCCAGTAGAAGACTGCGTCGTTTTCACGAGTTTCGAAACATCGTAAGAGTGCTGGGCGATGAGGGCGAGGATCTGGTCGTAGGTCGGTTGCGGCAGAGTGGGCGTGCGGCTGAGGATCCAGAGGTAGTCGCGGTCGGGATGGCCGACGACGGCGTACTCATAGTTGGGACCCAGGCCGATGATCCAGTACTTGCCGTAAAAGGGCCAGAAGAAGGTGACTTTCAGTTTTGCGTTGGTGGATTTGTTGACGACGACGGCGGTGCCCTCGGTTGCAGTGAGCTTGCCGTCTTTGGTGACGCAGGAATTGAGGACGCGGATGTTGCCGTCGGGTTTTGTGGAGTATTCGGCGGTGACGTCGCGATCACATTTGCGTTCGAAGACGGTTGGGTAGCGGGCGATTTCATACCAGCGGCCGGAGTAGCGCGCGAGATCGACGTGGGGAACGGTTTCAAGAGGCGGCGCGGAGGCTGGGGTGGCGAAGGCGAGAACGGCGGCGAACGTCAGGATGATTGCGGGGATGACGAGTTTGTGCATGAAGACAGTATCGCACTGAAGCGGGGCGAACGTGCGACGTCGGCGCGGCGCGGCGCGGCGGCGGCGCACAAACGGAGACTAGAGGAAAGCCATCAGGATTACGACGAGTCCAATGAAGTGGCGCAGTTTCATGCGGGGGATTCTGCATCAACGCGATGGATTTGCACAGGCACAAAATGAGAGGGACGAAAGTACTGGAACGACGGGCGCATGCTACGGGCGGATTTCGCCGCTTGCCAGTTTGTCGATCAGGCCGCGGTCGGCAGGGAGGAAGTTGAGTTCGTGGAGGGATTGGGGGGCGCGCCATTGCATGGATTCGAAGACGCGGTTTTGTATATTGCCGGCGACGATGGTGGCGCGAAGGAAAATGAGTTCGATGGGATCGCTCAGTTGGGCGTATTGATGGCGGGCGCGGAAGACTTCGGCGCCGATTTCGGCGGTGACGGCGAGTTCTTCCTCGAGTTCGCGGGCGAGAGCTGCGGAGGGAGATTCTCCGGGCTTGAGTTTGCCGCCCGGAAATTCCCACAGCAACTCGAAGGTATCGCCGCGCTTGCGCTGGCAGACGAGGATTTTGCCGCCGGATTCGATGAGCGCGGCGACGACGGTCAGCATGGGAACCTTTGTAGGCCGAGGTGGCGCACGTTACGGCCAGATGGCGCGAAAGAGCTCAAGAGCACCTGCGATGAGCGGCGGGCCGGGTGTGTTGAGCAATTCGTCGCGAATGACGATCACGCGGCCCGTTTGGATCGCCGGTACATTCTGCCATGAAGGATTCTTGAGCGTACCGAGGATGTCGGCGCGGTCGCCGGTGGCGGTCCAGGCGAGGACGATCAGGTCTGGATTCGCGGCGGCGATCTGGGCGTCGGAGATTTTTTGGCCGGCCGGGGCGGCGGATTTCGCGCTGCTCAGTTCGATGAGTTCGGCGACCCACGGGGGCGAACTGATGCGCGGGTTGGGCCATGCTTCGGCGTAAACGACGGGAGGTTTTTTGTTGGGTTGCCGGATACGGCGGGCGTTTTGGTAGATGGCAGCGAAGGCGGCGCGCATCCGCTTGATTTGTGTTTCGGCTTGCGCGGATTTGCCGACCAGGCGGCCGAGGGTGCGGGTGTCGCGCTCGATGCCGGCGAGAGATCGGGGGTTGAGGGCGAGGAAGGCGACGGGTTCGGCGAGAATTTTGTTTACGGTTTCCGGGGCGAAGGGGACGGAACCGAGCAGGAGATCGGGTTTGAGGCGCATGACGTCGGCCAGGTTAAGTTTCCAGCAGTCACCGACGGCGGGCAGGTGAGCGACGGGAGCGACGTCTTTGCACCAGCGGGAGACGGCGACGAGATTTTTGAGCGCGCCGAGAGAATGGAGGATCGATGTGGCGTTCGGGGCGAGGGAGACGATGCGAATCTGTTCGCGAGCCATCGACGGATAGTTTAGCGCGGAGCGGGCCACATTGCTGCGTTACCAAGACTTGTTGAGATTGGCAGGCGTGTGGTTGCCGGGGCGTCAACACGTGTGGGCGCAAAAAAAACGCCGGAGAGTTTTTGCTCTCCGGCGTTTTTCGATTGCGTTGCGCTTCAGCGGTTGCGCTGAAGGCGATTTCGTTACTGTGCGGCTTCGACCTTCTTCAGCGCGGGCTTCGGGATCTGCCAGATGATGCCAGCGTCGTCAGCGTTGTTCGGGAAGAACTTGGCTGATTTCTGGCCGGAGGGCAGAAGAACGATATCCGCACGGCGGTTGTAAGCGTACCAATTGCCCGTCAGATTCTTTTCGCGGGCCTTCGGAGCCTTGTTCGGGTTGGTGTCTTCCAGGTCCTTGACTTCTTTCTTGTCGAGCAAGCGATCCTTGCCGTAAGCGGCGGTCTGGATCTTGTCGGCGGAAATGCCCTGGTCCACGAGGTACTGCTTGATGCGTTCGACGCGGCGCTCGCTGAGGTCCTGGTTGAAGGACTTGGAGCCGCGAACGTCGGCGTAGGCTTCGATGGAGAGCTTGGCGTCGCCGTCGTATTCCAGATACTTCTTGAAGCCGCTGGCGAGGGTCGCGAGTTCGAGCTGTTGGCTCTTCACGAGACCGACCTGCGGGTTCCGCTTGTCTGGATAATCCGTCGGGTAGTAGATGCTCTGAAGAACGACGACCGGAATCGGTTCGATCGAGCCGGTAACGTGCACGGCAGCGGTCTGGTCGCTCGAGCCGCCGCAAACGTTGGTGGCGTGCAGGACGTAATTGCGGTTCTCATCGACGGGGCCGATGTCGGTCTTCGAAGGATCCGCCTTAATGGCCTGCGAGCCGTTGAGATCCACTTTGCCGATCGGATCGATCGTTGTGGAGTCGGCGTTCGAGGTGGTCCAGGTGAGAGTGCCGTTGTCGTCGGTGACGACTTTGTCGCCGATCTTACGGTAGTGCAGCTCGGTCGGATTCGCGGTGAGGGTCGCGTCCACTTTCGTGTTCACGTTGAGGTTGGCGCTGGAGGTAACTTTTCCGCCCGGACCCATCGCGGTGAGCGTGTAGTTGGTGGTAGCGTGCGGTGAAACCGAGGCGCTGCCATTGGCGGAGCCGGCGGTTACGCCGTTGTCGATCGAGGTGTCAACGACGTCTTGCGTGGTCCATGCCAGATTGGAGTTCTGTCCGCAGTTGATCTGCGCCGGAGTGGCGGAGAAGCCGGTAATTTTCGGCGGAGCCACTACGACCTGCGCGGTAGCGAGTCCAGCGGTAAAGCGCGGCAGCGGACCCTTCTTGGCGAGTTCTTCGGCACGCGGATAGGCCTTGGTTTCGACCTTGCCATTGTTGGTGACGTGAATGATGACTTTCTGATTGGCGGCGACAGTTACGGAACCGGAATAGAGTTCTTTGTCATCGCGCATGATGGTGACGGTGTGGGTGCCGGGCTGAACCAGCAGATTCTGGTGCCACCACCAATCGTGGTTGAATTCGTCCACGTTGCCGACAAAATAATCAACCTTCTTGCCGTTCAGGAGGACAGCGGCCTTACCCTGCGGCTTGAATTCGACCAGGATGTCGCCGTAGGGGCCGGGAACTTTCTCGCCGTAGGCTTCGAGGTTCACGGCGAGGTCGGTCGTCTTCCCAGCGGTAATGGTGACGCTCTGGGAAGAAATCTTGTATCCGTAGTTCACGACGACTACGGTGTGGGTACCGGCCGGAAGGGAAATGGTGTGGCTGCCTTCCTTAATGGCCTTTCCGTCCACAAACAGGTAGCCCTGAGGCGGGGTGACCTTCAGTTTAAGCTTCCCGTCTTGCGCGAAACTGGCGTGCGCGCACATCGCGAGTCCGATCGCGAGGGTGAGGATCTTTCCGATTCGTAGCATCTTTTATATCTCCTAAAATTTCTCGTAGGCGAAGTTGTTGAGCACTTTCCCGTGCCTATCCCGGGAAAGCGTAGGCTTGGAGTGCACACGTTACTTTCGTAAGCCTACTTGTGTCAATGGTTTTCAGAGAAAAAGCGCATGATGCCGCAACACGCTGCAAGTGCATAAACGTTACTGGCGTCAGTGTGAGCAGAGTGGATACGGATGGCAATCGGGTAAAGACCTGAGAGGGATTTCCGGAGCGAAAGGCAAAAGCGTGGCGAAGAGTTTTGCGGCGGACGCAGGGGGCTGTCGTTCACGAGGGGCGATCCAGTGGAGGGGACCGGACCGAGAGAGTGTTTGCCGATTCGCGGTTGAAAATGTGATTTAATCCAGTCGCGACCAGAGGCTAGAGAAAATGAAAGCGATCCAGTACGCGGAGCACGGCGACGCGGGCGTTTTGAAGTATGTGAACGCTCCCGAACCAAAAATCGGAGCGGGAGACGTGCTGGTACGGGTACGAGCCTGTGCGCTGAACCATCTGGATCTTTGGATCCGGCGCGGAATTCCGGGGCAGAAAACGCCGATGCCGCACATACCGGGAAGCGACATCGCGGGAGAAGTGGCGGCGAAGGGCGACGCGGTGACGAACGTGAAGGTTGGGGATCGCGTGCTGCTCAATCCTGGAATTTCGTGCGGGCAATGCGAGAAGTGCCTGGCCGGGGCCGACAATTTTTGCCGCGCGTACACGTTGTTTGGCCAGGGCGTGGATGGAGGGTGCGCGGAGTTCGTAAAGTCCCCGGCAGTGAATTGCGTGGCGATGCCGGAGGGAATCTCGTTCGAAGAGGCGGCGGCGTTTCCGTTGGTGTCGCTGACGGCGTGGCATATGTTGATCACGCGAGCGCAGCTACGCGCTTCCGAGACGGTGCTGGTGCTGGCGGCGGGCAGCGGAGTGGGGAGTGCGGCGATTCAGATCGCCAAGGCGTCGGGAGCGCGGGTGATTGCGACGGGGGGATCGGACGCGAAACTCGCGAAGGCGAAGGAACTTGGCGCCGATGAAGTGATTCATCATTCGACGCAGAAAATTTCCGACGAAGTGAAGCGGTTGACGAACCGGCGCGGAGTGCAGGTGGTGTTCGAGCATGTGGGACAGGCGACGTGGGAGGAGAGCATTCGGAGCCTGGAGCCCGGCGGAAGACTGGTGACGTGCGGGGCGACGGCCGGACACGATGGAAAACTGGACATCCGGTATTTGTTCACGCGCCAGATTTCGCTGCTCGGATCGTTTATGGGCAGCAAGTCGGAAATTTTTCCGGCGCTGGAGCTTTTGCGGCGCGGAGAATTGAAGCCGGTGATCGACGTGGTGCTGCCGCTGAAAGAGTGCGCCGAGGGACATCGAAGGCTGGAGCACCGGGAACAGTTTGGGAAGGTTGTACTGCGCGTGGCGTGAGCTTGCATTTTGCGGGGAGGATTTTTCGATGACCGAGCCGGAGGAACAAAAACCGAAGCTAACGTTGCGCAATCTGTGGCTCGGTTTTGGCGGGGTGGTGGTGCTGTTGCTGGGTTACACGGGATTCGTATTTTGGACGCGGTCGCAGGACACCAAACTGCTGGTGCAGCAGCGCGCCGAAAAAGCGGCCGCGGAGCAACGCGAGGCGGATGAGAAGTCGGTGGACGCGCTGGGAGGAAGCGATTTTAAGATACTGGCGTTTTATGCTTCGCCGGGACTGATTCATCGCGGGGATCAAGTGACGCTATGCTATGGAGTATCGAACGCGAAGACGGTGAAGCTGGATCCTCCGGACGGAAATGTTTGGCCGGCGGCGACCCGGTGCCTGCAGATCGCGCCGAAGAAGACGACGAAATACACGTTTACGGCCGAGGATGAAGCGGGAAATTCGAAATCGGCGGATTTGACGATTACGGTGAAGTAGGCGGAAGGGCGTTCTTTTGGGTTCGGAGGAATGTGTGGCGACACGGAAAGGCGATGGGCGGCGGGATTTTCTAAAGCTGGGCGCGGCGGCGCTGGGCGCAAGCGTGACCTTGCGATCGGAGGGTACCGCCGCGTTTCCACGAGGCGCAGAGGTTCGTGCATTCGAGCTGGAGGAAGTGACGATCGGCGAATTGCAAGAGGGAATGAAGTCCGGCAAGAACACTTCGGCGGAGATCACGGAAAAGTACCTGGCGCGGATCGAGGCGGTGGACAAAAACGGTCCGGCGATTAACAGCGTCATCGAAGTAAATCCGGACGCGGAGAAAATCGCAACGGAGATGGACGCGGAGCGGAAGAATGGGCGGGTGCGAGGGCCGCTGCACGGCATTCCGATCCTGGTGAAGGACAACATCGATACGGCGGACCGAATGATGACCACGGCGGGGTCGCTGGCGCTGGTGGGCGCGAAACCGCCGAAGGATTCGTTCGTGGCGCAGAAACTGCGGGCGGCGGGGGCGGTGATTCTGGGAAAAACGAATCCGAGCGAGTGGGCGAATATCCGCTCGAACCATTCGACCAGCGGATGGAGCGGCCGCGGAGGGCTGACGAAAAATCCGTACGCGCTCGATCGAAATCCGTGCGGGTCGAGCTCGGGTTCGGGGGCGGGCACATCGGCGAATCTTTGTGCGGGGTCGCTGGGCACGGAGACCGATGGCTCGATCGTGTGTCCCTCGTCGGCGAATGGCCTGGTGGGTATCAAGCCGACGGTTGGGCTGATAAGCCGGTCGGGGATAATTCCGATCTCGCATACGCAAGACAGCGCGGGGCCGATGTGCCGAACGGTGCGGGATGCGGCGATCTTGCTCGGGGCGTTGACGGGCGTCGATGCGGACGATCGCGCGACGGCGGCGAGCGCCGGAAAATCGTTCAGCGACTACACGCCATTTTTGGATGCGGGCGGATTGCGCGGCGCGCGGATCGGCGTGGTGCGCAAGTATTTCGGATTCAACGATGCGGTGGACCGGGTGATGGAATCGGCACTCGACGCGATGAAACAAGAGGGCGCGATTCTGATCGATCCCGCGGAGATCGCCACGTTTGGAAAGGGCGGAAACCTGGAGTTTACGATTTTTCTGTACGAGTTGAAGGCGGACTTAAAAGCGTATCTCGCGCGACTGGGGCCGGACGCGCCGGTGAAGAGTTTGCAGGAAGTGATCGAGTTCAACGAAAAGAATCGCGCGAAAGAAATGCCGTACTTCGGACAAGAAACGTTTCTGGCGGCGCAAGCGAAGGGGCCGCTGACGAGTCCGGAGTATGTGGATGCGATCAAGGATTTGCAGCAGATCGCGCGGGCGGATGGAATCGACGCGACGATGAACAAAGGGAACCTGGATGCGCTGGTGGCGCCGACGGGCGGGCCGGCGTGGGTGACGGACCTGGTGAACGGCGACAACGCGAGCGGCGGCTCGTCGAGTGCGGCAGCGATGGCGGGATATCCGAGCGTCAGTGTGCCGGCGGGATTGGTGTTTGGGCTGCCGGTGGGGATTTCGTTTTTCGGACGAGCGTGGAGCGAGCCGACGCTGATCAAGCTGGCGTATGCATTTGAGCAGGCCACGAAGGCGCGGCGAGCGCCGAGGTTTTTGGCGACGGCGGATTTGAGTGCGTAGAGCGGGCGCCTTCGTGCTAAATGCAAAGATTGAAACACGGAGGGCACGGAGAAAGGCTTGAGGGCGCTGAGAGTTTGTTAACGGGCTGATTCCGCAGGCTCAACTTTTTCGCTGGGTGCTCTGTGTCTGCTGTGTGGATGTTCTCGGCGTTTATGAGCGTCGTCGCAGATCGAAAATTTGTCAGCGACGGTCTGGCACACCATCCGGAATCCGGTTAAGGCGGGACGCGGGACCGATCCCGGGGGTTGGTCGTGGTCGAGCGATTTCCGGCGCGCCGGGTCCGGGCAAGCGCGGGAAATGGCTCAACCTGCACTCCATTGAAAATGGAGTGCACACAGACGCGAGCGTCTGTGCCACGAGGGCTGCCAAGAGCTGAGGTGACGCTGCGATAGAAATTGTGGGACGGTGACAATCCGGAGCGAAGTTCCGGGAGCAGGGGGTTATGGCTACTACGGCGTCGGTGATGGCGGAGCTGAAGAAGAAGGGCAGCGAGAAGATGCGGGCGATGTATGCGCGGCACGGGATGGCGACGGGCAACGTGTATGGGGTGAGCATTGCCGATCTGAAAGCGATCGCGAAGACGATCAAGGGGCAGCAGGCGCTGGCGTGCGAGCTGTATGGCACGCAGAATCTGGACGCGATGTATTTGGCCGGGATGGTGGCTGACGGCACAAAAATGTCGAAGAAAGAATTGAACGCCTGGGCGGAGGGCAGCGGAAATTTGCAGATGATCGCCGAATACACGGTGCCGTGGGTGGCGGTGGAGAATGCGGACGGGCGCGCGCTGGCGATGCAGTGGATTCAATCGACGAAGGAATTTGTGGCCAGCGGGGGATGGTGCACGTATTCGGGATTGCTGGCAACGAAGCCGGACGCGGAACTCGACTTGAAGGAAATTGAAGGGCTGCTGGCAACGATTGTGAAGGGGATTCACAGCGCGCCAAATCGCGTTCGCTACACGATGAATAACTTCGTGATCGCCGTAGGCACGTACGTGAAGCCGCTCGGGAAGCAAGCCAAGGCTGCGGCAACCAAGATCGGGGAAGTGACGGTGGATATGGGCGACACGGCTTGCGTGGTGCGGTCAGCGCTCGAGCAGATCGAGAAAATCGAGAAGGCCGGAAAGGCGGGTAAGAAGCGAAAGACGATCCGGTGCTAGCCGGGATTCGGTGGGCAGACTTTGCCAATTCCGCGAAGCAATGCGAAACTAAATCCATGAAAACTCAAACGAAAACGATTGCGATGATTTGTGCATTGGTATTTTTCACGGCGGGCACGCTGAGCGCGCAGCAGACTCCTGCGACCTCCGCTCCGGCAACAACCGCTCCGGCAACAACCGCGACGGCACAGGCGGCAAAGCCGGCAACGTCCGGGTCGGCGAAAACCGGACAGGCTTCCACGGGCGGCACGACCGCCAGGCACACCGCGACGGCATCCGCGCCGCTTGTGCTGAAGACCCAGAAGGACAAGGCGAGTTACGCGATTGGGCAAAACGTCGGCAAGGGCCTGGCGACAAACTTGAAGCGCGACAATGTGGACGTAAACAACGCGGTGCTGTTGCGGGGATTGCGGGATGCGTTGACGGGCGCGAAGTCTTCGATGACGGACGATGAAATGAAGGCAGCCATGACCGCGCTGCAGGCGGATTTGAAATCCAAACGGGAGGCGAGCAACCAAGTGGCTGGAAGCGCGAACAAGACGGCGGGAGAAGCATTTTTGGCGGCGAACAAGACCAAGGAAGGTGTGGTGACGCTGCCGAGCGGCTTGCAGTACAAGATTTTGAAGCAGGGCGACGGGCCGAAGCCAACGGCGTCGGATACGGTGGTTTGCAACTATCGCGGCACGTTGATCGACGGCAAGGAATTCGATGCGTCGGAGAAGCACGGCGGGCCGGCGACGTTTCCGGTGAGCGGGGTGATTAAGGGTTGGACGGAAGCGTTGCAATTGATGCCGGTGGGATCGAAGTGGCAGCTTTTCATTCCTTCGGACATGGCGTATGGGGCGAGCGGCGCGGGCGGAGATATCGGGCCGAATTCGACGCTGATTTTTGAGGTGGAGCTGGTTTCGATCAAGGGGAAGTGACGACGGTCGGGTTATGTGGCGCTTCGATCGATCGTGGCGCGGGCGGCTTCAAAGATTGAAACACAGAGGTCACGGAGAAGGGCCAAAGCGAGGTCACGG
Organism: uncultured Acidobacteriota bacterium; assembly: GCA_963785585.1. Lineage (GTDB taxonomy): Bacteria > Acidobacteriota > Terriglobia > Acidiferrales > UBA7541 > Palsa-295. The sequence continues at coordinate 1,718,523 of CAWAVW010000004.1, read as the reverse complement.
AGACTTGGCGCAGGCGCTGTCTTCGTGCCCTCGTCGTTTTTCTGTGTGCCCACTGTGTCCCCTGTGTTGATGTTCTCGCTTTTCTGATTTGGCGTTGTAAGCGGTGTGCGAGCACACCCAAAATCCGCGCATTGCAATCTGCGTTGCAGCAGGGCAAAATGTAGGGCAGGAGTACTCACCAACCATGGCCGTGGAACTCGCGAAGGGCGTAACGCTGGAGCAGCCTGGACAGGACGCGAATTTTCTGAAGGATGAGGGAATTCTGTTTGCGTCGCTGGACAAGGTGGTGAACTGGGCGCGGAGGAGTTCGATCTGGCCGATGTCGTTTGGGCTGGCGTGCTGCGCGATTGAAATGATGTCGATGGCGTCTTCGCGGTACGACATTGCGCGGTTTGGCGCGGAAGTGTTTCGCGGTTCGCCGCGGCAGTCGGATTTGATGATTATAGCCGGGCGCGTTTCGGTGAAGATGGCGCCGGTGATCAAGCAGCTCTACGCGCAAATGCCGGAGCCGAAGTGGGCAATTTCGATGGGCGCTTGCGCTACGTCCGGCGGCGTGTTCAACAATTACGCCGTGGTGCAGGGCGTGAATCAGGTGATTCCTATCGACGTGTATGTGCCGGGGTGCCCGCCTCGGCCTGAGGCGTTGTTGTACGCGATTTTCCAACTGCAAAAGAAGATCGATCGCGACAAGGGCAGCTTCCTGCGCTCGCTGAACATCAGCACCAGCTAAATTCCATAGTGCAAATGCAAACCGTGTCGCCCGGGGAGTGCGTGGTGGTGTGCGCGAGCGTTGAAAGTTTGATATTTGGGTGGGCGGTTTGGATGTGCGCCCCGCTGGACTCTAAGGCCGTCAGGCAGGATTGCCTAACGAACCGTCAGGCAAGATTGCCTAACTTACGGTGGTGCGGTGAGGTGCTCGGTCGCTGGCGAGGTTGGTTCCGGCGCGGTGAGATCTGCTGTTGACGGTGAGGTTGATTCTGGCGCGGTGAGGTGCTCGGTCGCTGGCGGGGATCGTTCCCGTGCGGTGGGGTTCCGGGAGCTCATGGTTGGCTTGGCGGCTTACTCGAGGTAGCATCGCAGACATTCCGATGAGAAAGTCTCGCCGCTTCGAATTCGTGGGCGTTGCGCTTCTTCTGCTTGCGAGACCCGGCATCGCGGCGGCACAGCAAGCTTCGCCGGTTGCCAGCGGAAAACCTGGCGTTGATTCGTCCTCGTCCGCTAATCCGAAGGCGCAAGTCTTGATCAGGATTTCCGGAGACGCGGGCCGCTCAACCTCGCAGCCGACGACGGGTGATCTGGCAGTTGAAGACAACGGAAGGCCCGCGAACGTTGAGGGTCTGCGGCCGGTCAATGACGAGCCTTTGACTTTTGCGGTGTTGGTCGATATCAGCGGGTCCACCCGGACTAACGAGCACTCGCAGGTCGCGGCGGTCACCGAGCTGATCCAAAAACTATTGGCCGGCGGCAACCGCGGCTATCTGGTGCTGTTCAACGACCGCCCGTTCGCCAGCAACCACTTCGTCAATCTGGAAACGGTGACGCGAAGCTTGCAGGAAAACAGCGCTCGACGCGGCAGCACGGCGCTGTACGATGCGATTCTGATGACCTGCGCGAACCGGTTGACAGGAACGATTGCCGCCGGCTCGCCTCGGCGAGCAATTTTCGTATTCTCGGACGGCGACGACGACGCGAGCCGCGCGACCGCCGACCAGGCCGTCGCAACCGTCCAACAACAGGGCATTCCGATCTTTGCGGTCATTGATTCCGAAAAACCCAAGACATCCTTGGCGAAGAAGGGAGTTTCAAAGCTTCGCGCGCTGAGCCTTCAGAGCGGCGGTGACGTCGCATTCCTGAACGAAGCGGGAAATCCCATTGCTCGAATTCTCGACAGCCTAAACCAGCAATTCCTGATGAGCTTTGACCCAACCCCGGGCGCCGCAGCACAACTCCATTCTCTTACCGTGAAATCCGTTGCGACCGGGATTGCCGTGTCAGCGCCGGCTCGCTACTTCGCTCCATAAGCGAATCCGATTCGGCAGCGAGGGACGGATCAATCGAAGCGATACGGCACAGTTTCCGCCACGGCGCGTTGTAGCGCGAACGCTGGGCCTTGGGTGAGTTGTATTTTCGCTTACACGCCACAGATATTGACTGCGTTGACAGCGAGGTATGAATCGCGCCGCGGAAACGGCGGCGCGGAACCTGGGGCCGGCTTTGCGTGCGTTGGGCAATCTTGGATGACGGTTGGTTGGACATTTGTGTCTGAGCGGTTTAGATCCAGCAGCGTTTGAATCTAAGGCCGTCAGGCAGGATTGCCTAACGAACCGTCAGGCAAGATTGCCTAACTTACGGTGCGGGTTTTTACTTGTTGGCCTACAAGGGCAGCTTTATACGCTCGATGAACTTCGGCGAGAATAACCGGCCTGTTTCGTCCTGAACTTCAGCAATTTCCCGAAGCCATTTGAAACGGAACACTCGTCCGAGTTCGCATCAGGATATTGGTGTGACCGTTGCAGGCGGCGGTTCTGGAAATCCCTCGTATTGCTGGTCGGACCACGAATATCCGCACGAGAAACATCGCCACCGATCCCGCGCGAACGGAAGCAGCAGCCACGCAACGACGGTAACCAAGGAAGCAACGAGGATCCTGCTCGTTGTCACGGAGCGGTACGCAATGTCGAGCGAGCCGCAGCGAGGACACACCGGCTGCGTGAGAATGCGACCGTCTTCGCCTTCGAACTGCGGGAGCAGCGGGAGATTGATCAGCTCGGAGGCGTCGTTGGCGTCCTCATCGGCGACGAGAATCTTCACGCCGCCCAGCGCATGGAGCCAAAACCAGTCGAGGCGCGGCACGGTTTCGTCGATCAGGAACGTCTCGATACCGGCGGAGCGCAGGCGCGACTCCGCGAAGAGCGCATCGGTGAGGAATAGGTAGCGAGCGACGATTCTTGGCGCGGGAGCCGGCGGTTGGTCCGTGGCGGAGGGCGCGTCGAGCACAGCGCTGAATATAAGCGTTAGCGGCCGCTGCGCGAGAATAACTTGCGGGGATATATACGTATGAGGCACCGCACGAGGGCGGGCTAGGGGATCACTTCGGCGGTGGTGGAGGCGTCGTCGAGGTCGAGGTGGGTGCCGGGAGTGTTGTGCTCGCGGCGGGAATAGCCCATGCCGATGGCGGTTTTTTCGCGCGGGGAGTAGGCCGAGCTGGTGACCAGGCCGACTTCTTTGCCGTTGACGGTGAGGCGCGAGGCGATGGGCGGCGGCTCGGCGGTGGAGAATTTCAGGCGCACGCGGAGGCGATTGACCTGGCCACGGGAGCGCACGCGTTCGACGATTTCCTGCCCGGTGTAGCAGCCTTTCGTGAAGCTGATGTGGGTGGTTTCGACGGCGGCTTCGTGCGGGATAACGGTGTCGTTGAAGTCGGCGGGATAAAAGGGAATGCCGGCTTCGAGGCGCAGCGATTCCAGAGTTTTCGTGCCGATCGGTTGGCCGCCGCGCTCGCGGACGAGCTTCGATAGGTTTTCCCAGAGCTCGGGCAGGAGCTTGCGCGAGGCGACCACTTCCATTCCGCCGTAGCCAAAATGGGAACGGCGAATCATCTCGCAGGGAATGCTGTCGATATGTACGGAACGGATCGAAAGCTCGGGCATTTCGTCGAGGCCGAGGTTGTAGGCGCGGTCGAGAGCTTTGGTGGCGAGCGGGCCTTCGATCGAAAAGCTGCCGAGCTTGTCGGTCGCGTCGGTGAGGGTGACGTCGTCCATGATGATGTATTTGTCGAGAGTCTCGACGGTGCGCTGGCGGAGCGAGGCGTGGGAGAGAGTGAGCAGGCGATCTTTCAGGGCGTAGATTTCGAGTTCGGCGAGGATGCGGCCCTGGGGATTGAGCAGCAGCGCGAGCGAGCCGGAGCCTTCTTTCAGGTTTTTGATGTCGTTCGAGACGATGGCGTTCAGATAGCGCAGGCGGTCGGGGCCGGAAAGTTCGATGAGCGCGTGCCAGTTGGTGTCAAAGATGGCGACGGATTCGCGGGCGGCTTTGTATTCGGTGTCGAAGTCGGAGAAATGGTCGGGAAGGGTGCAGCCGTGAAATTCGGCGAAGGTGGCTTTGGCGGCGCGTTCTGGTTGGATGAGCGGGGATTCCATGAGGTTTTATCTTAGCAGAAATGGTGGGGCGGATTTTTTGGGCGGAGAGTGCGGTCGGGAGGCAAAAGCGGAGGTAAAGGCAAAGGCAAAGGCAAAGGCAAAGGATTAACACAGAGAAAGGCAAGAGAGGGGCACAGAGGGCACGGAGACAACGTGGCGGCGGGTGGTGTTGCACGTCGTTGCGTGAGTGGCAGGGCGAGGATAGTATCGGGCGATGGAGATGATGATTCCGCATTTGATCGCGGTGTTTCTGATTGTGGTGGTGCCGATTTGGGATGTGTTTGAAATGCGGCGGCTGAAGGCGAGTGCCGATCCGCGCGTGCGGGTGAAGTGGTACGCCAAAGTGGTGGTCGCGAGCTGGGCGCTGGCGGTGCTTGCGATTTTCGCGACGGGCTGGCGCGAACTTTGGAATATCACGGAGAGCTTACCGTGGCTGCCTCACGGCGACGGAGTGAAAGCGTTTCTGATCGGGTTGCTGGTGGCGCTGGTGGGGGCGCAACTGATTCCCGTGTTGCTGATGCGGTCCAACGAGAAACTGCGGGCGCGGGTGAGGAAGGCGCTGTCGGCGCTGTATTTTATTTTGCCGATCACGCGCGAGGAGCGGTGGTGGTGGGTAGTGGTTAGCTTGACCGCCGGCTTTTGCGAGGAAGTGCTGTATCGCGGATTTCTGATCCGGTATTTTCAGGGCGCACCGCTGCACGGGAGTTTGACGGTGGCAATCGCCGGGTCGATTGTGGCGTTTGGGATTGGACATGCGTACCAGGGGTTTCGCGGCGTGGTTGGGACGGCGATCCTGGGCACGGTGTTTGGTGTTTTATTTGTGGAGACGGGAAGTTTGCTGGTGCCCGTGTTGCTGCACGCGTTTGTGGATGTGCGGATATTGTTGATGGTGCCGGAGGGCGTGAGTCTGGCGCCGGCGCGGGAGATTTGAGGCGCGGCAGCGAACTCGATTGGCTGGCGGCCGGCTGCTGCCGACCCGGCACCGCACGTTAGGCTATCGAGCCTGACAGTTCGTTAGGCTCTCAGCCTGGCGGGTTTAGAGTGCAATGTTGTTGGATCTAAAGCGGTCAGACACGAGTGTCTAACCAACCGTCAGGCTGATAGCCTAACTTACGGTGGCGCGTTTGAGATTTTGCGGCGGCGGTCGAGTGATTTCAGTTTTGAATCGATGAACGAAAAACTCATACACGAAATTATTCCGGTGGGGATGTTGCAGTGCAACTGCTCGATCCTGGGCGATCCGGTGACGCGCGAAGCGGTTGTTGTGGATCCGGGCGACGACGTGGAGCGGATCCTGGCGGTGCTGCGGAAACACGCGCTGACGGTGAAGGCGATTGTGAGCACGCACACGCACATCGATCATGTGGGCGGGCTTGCGGCGCTGCACGCGGCGACGGGCGCGCCGGTGCTGATCCATGAGGCGGACATGCCGCTGTACGAAATTCTCGATCAGCAGGCAAAGTTCCTGGGCGTTCGCATGCCGGTGGTTTCGAAGATCGATGGATATGTGAAGGATGGCGACACGCTGCGCTGGGGCGGATATGCGGCGCGGGTGATTCACACGCCGGGGCACACGCCCGGGAGCATCGCGCTCTATGCGGATGCCGCGGGAACGAATTCGGCCGCGGCGGGACCGGTGGAAGGTGCGGGCTGGGTGATTGTCCCAGCGGCTGATTCAAAGAAGCTTGCGGCGCCAGATTCGCCGCTGCTGATTGCGGGCGATACTTTATTTCAGGGCAGCATCGGGCGGACGGATTTGTGGGGCGGCTCGATGAAAGAGATTTTGCGATCGATTCGCGAAAAGCTGCTGGTGCTGCCGGACGAAACGCGGGTAATTGCCGGGCACGGCGATGAGACTACGATTGGGGCTGAGCGCGAGGAGAATCCGTTTTTGAGGTGAGGGTTGCCCGGGATGGAGGAAATGCTGCGGGCGGCATCAAAGATTGAAACACAGAGGACACAGAGAAAGGCAAGGCAGAGGGCACGGAGACTGGTTGCCGGCTGATTCTCCGTGGCTTCTCTTAGGTTTTGCTCTGTGTTCTCTGTGGGAATGTTCCGATTTTTCGCGGCGTCGTCGCGGATCGAGAAGCTGTCAGACAAACTGTCTGACACACCACCAGGCGCGACAGCCCAATCCACTAAAATTTTACGTCGCGAATATGGGTGGCTAGCGACCACAGATTGCCGGCGGGATCCTGCACCGTGGCGGTGCGATCGCCGTAGGGCGCGTCTTCCAGGCCGCGTACGCTGGTGGCTCCGGCTTTCAGGGCGTTCGCGTACACGTCATCGATATTCGGGACATACATGTGCATGAGGAACGGCGCGGACTGATAGGGGCCGTGCGCTTCGCCTCCGCCGATGATGGAATTGCCGATGCGGATGCGGGCGTGGTGCACAACTCCGTTCGGGTCGTCGTGCAGGAAGGCTACTTCCGCGCCGAAGGCATTCTTCAGAAATTCGATGTATTGATCGGCGCCGCGCACGGTGAACATCGGAACCAGCGAAGGAGTGTCCGGTGTGATGTGTTCGCCGGGGCCGCGGCTGGAAATCCACCAGGTGACACCGCCCGGGCCGGTAAAGCCGGCATCGCGATCGCCGAACGGCTTGTTCGATGGTGTGGAAAGCGAATGCGCTCCGGCAGCGATCGCGCGGGCGTAGGCGGCGTCAACGTCCGGCACGTAGAGAACATTTACGGACGCGCGCGCAGGGAATTCGGCGGTGGCGTCAGCGAGTTCGACGATGGAGTCGCCGATGCGAATTTCCGCGTGCATCACCGCGTCTGAGCCGGGGCGGGCCACGCGGAAAAGTTCTTCGGCGCCGAGAGCGGATTTCAGGAATTCGATTTCCTTGGCGGCGCCGGGCACGAGCAGGTAAGGCGTGAGAGTGCGGAAACCTTTGCGGATGTAGGAAACGGCGGAGGAATCCGCCGGCGGCTGCGGGGTGACGGCGGGTTTCTGCTTCGGTTCGTGCAGATGCGCGGACATATACCAGCGATTGCCAAACGGATCGTCCACGCTGCCCACGTAGTCGCCGTAGGACAGCAGCACCGGGGCGGCATTCGAAGTGGCGCCCGCCGCGATGGCGCGGTTGTACCAGGCGTCAACATCTTCGACGTACATGTAAATCATGGCGGGCATGGTCGGATACTGGCCGCGAGCGTCGCTCATCTCGATCACGGAATCGCCGAGGCGGACTTTGGCGTGATGGACGGGGCCGCCGGGTTCGCCGGCGCGCATGAGTTCCTCGGCTCCGAACGCTTTTTCGAGGAAGTGAATGAAGTCGTTCGAATTTCGCGGATGCAGATACAGGGTTACGTCGCCCATTTCGGGTAGATAGTGGGAACCGGCCGCCGGCTGGGCGAGATACCAGAAGTTTCCGTTGGAATCTTTCACGGCGGCGCCGCGTTCGCCGTATTCGTGGTCCGTCGGAGCTCCGAGCGATGTGGCGCCCATGGCGAGGGTCCTCGCGTACACGGAGTCCACGTCGTCCACTTTCAGGTGGATGGCGACGGGATACGCGGTGTGACTCTCGGCGAGACTGGCTGGATCGGCGGAAGGTCCGCCCATCATCAAGATGGAGTCGCCGATGCGGGCTTCGGCGTGAATGCCGCGCGGCGTGGTGCGCTTTTCGGTGATGGTTGCGCCGAAGGCGTTCTGGACGAGAGCGAGCAATGATTCCACATCGCGGACATTCAGATACGGAGTGACCGTGCGATAGCCGGCAGGAATGCGGCTGACTCCCGAGGCGGCTTGCTTTTCGGATTCGAGAACGGGCGAAGCCTTTGCGGGCGATGACATGGTCGCGCTCCTTTGGAGATCGGCCTTCAGGCGAGATTTGAAATCGGTGCGGGGCAGGCCCGTGAGTTCGGAGGCGGTTGCGGCGAGAGAAATCATTTCAGCGGCAGCGTCGTCGGCAGCCAGTGCGCCGGAGGCGAGCCCGTTTTCGCGAAGCGCCGGGTCGGCGGGCGCCAGCAGCGCCTGAATGGCGCGGTCGAGTTGTTCGTGCAGGCTCAGGTTATCCATTGGCTTCACCCGGTTTTCCGGCGAGCTTCATCGCCTCGGCGCGCAAAGTCTGGATCCCGCGGAACTGCAACTGTTTTACGGCGCCCTCGGTGCGTCCGAGCGCCTGGGCGATTTCGCGGATACTTTTCTCGGCGGCGAAGCGCATGCGGATCACGTCGCGCTGGTCGTCGGGAAGGGTATCGACCAGGCGGAATAGCTGGGCGCGATGCTCGATCTCTTCAGGATTCGGAGCGGGGCTGGCGAGCTGTTCGCTGGTCTCGTTGCCGTTTTCGCGGGCCACCCGGCGCCAGCGGTCGGCGACCGCGTTGGAAGCAATGCGCATCAGCCATGCTCCGAAGGGAACGCCGCGCCATTCGTATTTCGGCAGGTTAGCGAGGGCGTGGTGAAAGACCTCGGAGGTGACGTCTTCGGCCGCTTCGCGATTGCCGGTGCGTCGCGACACGTAGGCATACACACGGTCGAAGTGGAGTTCGTACAGCTCGGCGAACCGGCTGACGTCCTTCTGGGCCGCTTCGATGAGCCTGCGCTCGTCGGTGACGGACAAGGCGTTCAAGGATTACTCCGCACGCTGCATAGTCGTATCTTATAACCGGCGAAGGAGGAAAAGGTCACGCGGCAAGAGCCTATTTTTTTGACGGCGGCGGGAATCGGAGGGTGGGATGTTGCATCCCATGCGGAGGGCAAAGTTGTTCGAGGCTGATCAGAATCCACCAACGGAGAGGACACCATGACGACTGGCAGAGGGAACGAAGGTACGACGCGGCGGGAGATGTTGAAGTTGGGGACGGGCGCTGCGGGCGCGGCGCTGGCAGCTGCCGCGATTCCTGGGGCGGCGCGGGCGATGGCGGCGGGAGGGCTGCGCCAGTTACAAGGCCCCAGCACGAATGCCGATCGCGTGATCGGGATGAGAAATCAGATGGCCGCGGCGCCACTCGAGAGGAAGAAACTGCGCGACAACCTGTACGTGATCTACAACGGGGCCGGAAACGTCGTGGTGCTTACGGGCGGCGATGCCAAATTAATCTCGGACACCAGCGTATTGCCGAACTCGCCGAAACTGCTGGCCCAGCTGGCGGCGATCGATAGCGCGCCCTTGAAGCTGGTGGTGAATACGCACTGGCATTTCGACCACACCGACGGCAACGAAGCCATGCACAACGCCGGAGCCGCGATTCTTGCCCACGAAAATACGCTGAAGAGGCTTTCGACCAAGCAGGAGATTAAGGGGTTCGGATTGACGTTCGATCCCGCGCCGATGGGCGCCTGGCCGCGGACGACATTCAGCGACAAAGCGACACTGTATTTTGGCAGCGAGACGGTGCATCTCGGATACATTCAGCCGGCCCATACAGACTCCGACATTTATTTGCACTTTGAGAAGGCGAACGTGATTCATGCGGGAGACGTTTTCTTTGCAGCGCGTTACCCGTTCATCGACGGCAGCACGGGTGGCTCGATCGACGGAATGATCGCCGGCACGGACAAACTGATTGCGATGGCAGGGGCGGACACAATCGTCGTGCCGGGGCACGGTCCGGTGGGCGACCGAGGGACGCTGACGACCTACCGCGACATGATGGTGACGGTGCGCGACCGGGTGAAGGCCCAGAAGACGGCGGGAAAGACCCTCGCGGAAGTGGTGGCGGCGAAACCTACGGCAGATTTCGACGCGGCCTGGGGCGGCTCGATGATTTCGCCGGAGTTGTTTACTACGGTGGTGTACACGACGCTGTGACGCCGATTACGTCTTGGGACCGGCTTCGCGTTCGGCGCGGATGCTTTCCATCACGCTCTGAATGAGCTGCTTGGCTTTGGTCAGCTCGGCGGTGATGACGCGGATGTCCATTACGGGCGTGTCTGGGTCGCGGTTGGTGTGGCAATAGACGCCGTGCTGGCCGACGAGGACGAGCGCGTTGGTGACGAGGTCGAGAGAGACGGCCAGGCGGCCGCGGTGCGGGCCCATCATGGTTTCGTAGTGGTCGAGTTCGTCTTTGTGGTCGTCGAGGGTGGACATGGGTGTTCCTTTCGTCGGTGCGCCACTATCTTACATCCAAACCGGTGGCGGGTTGTGGGACTGGCTCGAGGCGGATCGACCAAAGATTGAAACACGGAGTGCACGGAGAAAACCTTAGAGCGAGGGCAGGGAGAATTGGTCGGCGGGGAGGCTTCGCGACGTCATTTCGTGCTCGTTGACCTGTGTGCAGGTGTTATCGGTTTTGCAGCTGAGTTGGTTGCTGGCGCGCGCGAAAGGCAAAGGCTTAACACAGAGAAATGCGGGAGGGGCACAGAGGGCACGGAGAGGTTGGCTACGGGAGAGAGTGCGCGCGGACGGGACTACGGCTGATTCGCGCGAACGCCCAGCGCTGGCGAAGTGCATATTGCGGGGTATGGAACACCGCGGGTTAGTTCGCTTTACTCGCAACAGGGGTGGCCGGATAATCGCGGCTGTCGGCTTGAGGGCCCCGAGCGAGCCTGGATGTACTCGGAATGGCTTTGTCCGTAGGGTCCCAACTTGCTGACGGCGAATCGAGATGCGCGGTTGGACGAGGCGTTTTTGGCGCCATGGCCGCTGGCAATCGCCGCGAAATGAAGTCGAATTTGAATCGAAATTGAACGAAGGTTGAGCCAAAGTCGAGCCGCTTGGGGAATGACGGGCTCGCGCGATTTTCTGGGGTGAGGGAACGATGAGACGTTCAGACTTGGTACGCGACTCGGCCAAAGGGAAGACGATCCGCACGAGTCAAATCGTGTTTGGCGAGCGTCAGCATTTGCTGCGCGTGCTGGATTCGGTGGAGCGCAGCGCTTTGCCCGCGGCCCGGCTGGACCAGGAACGCCGGGTGATTGAGCAATTGATCCACGCTCGGACGCAGGAACTGAACCGCATCAATGCGGGATGGGATGAGAAGGTGGGCGTGGTGTTGAGCGCCGAAGTTCGTCCGGACACGCTGGAATCGCTTTCGAAACAGGCGCCGAAGGAAGATTTCTACATTTTGCGGTTGATCAGCGAGCACCCGAAAGTTTCGTCGAAGACGCTGGCGCGGCTGTCGCACCATCCGTATTCCGCGATTCGAGAGAATATTGCCCGGCATCCGAACAGCGATGCGGCGACGTTGGCACGTCTGAGCAAGGACCGCACCCAGCCGCTGTGGTACCTGGTGGCGTTTAATCCGAATGCTCCGGCGGCGTTGCGGAAGAAATTGCAGGAGCGGATGCGCCGACTGGGCGAAAAGACCGCCACGCAGTAGGCGCGTTCGGGATTTAATATTTTGTAGCGGCCGGTCCGTGGGGTTGGGACCGGGCGAATTTGGTTTGATGTTTCGTTCCGTCCGGTTCAATTCCAGTTTAAATTCAATTCAAAACCAAATTCTCCCGCTTCGCAAAACCGGCGAACCGGCCGCTACATGTACGGTCGCGTTGCTACGCGTTTCGTCGGGCGTGGTTATTGCATCGAAGCGAATACGAACAGTGTGCGGGCTTCCAAGTCAAAGGCCGTCAGGCTGAGAGCCTAACGAACCGTCAGACAGATTGTCTAACTTACGGTGCTGTTTCCAACACCACGACTTGATCGATTTCGGTTTCTTTCCGGGCCGGCAATTTCAAAATCAGGGAGTCGGCCGTCTGGGTGAAGGGTACGGGTGTGCCGCCTGCGAGCAGGTGCGCGGATCGGACGTTCGCGTGTGGCGATGCGATCGCCAGCTGCGGAGCATTCCAGTCGAGGATGTGGACGTAGATTTTGCCGGCGCGCTGGGTGGTGACGCCCCAGGGACTAGGTGCGATGGGGCCGCCGCGTGTGCCGTAGATGGATTCGCCATAGGCTGCGGTCCACTCGCCCATCTGGTGGAGGCGGGAGACGAATTCGGGCTGCACTTCGCCGTTGGGCATTGGGCCGATGTTGAGAAGGAGGTTGGCGTTGCTGCCGGCGGCTTTGACGAGATAACGGACCAGGTCACGCAGGGATTTGTAGTGATCGTCGGTGACGTTGAAGCCCCAGGCGCCGTTCATCGTGTCGCAGGTTTCGAGCGGGAGCTGGCTGATCGTCTCGGTTTTGTTCCAGTCGGCGCTGGAGCTGCCGGGAATGTCGCGTTCGAACATCTGAAAGTCTTCACCGGGAATTGGCTCGTGATGGTGGTTTGAACCGATCAGCGCCTGGGGTTGCAACTGGTGAATCAGGCCGTAGGTGGTCCCGAGTTTCCAGTCGGCTTTGGGCTTGTCCCACATGCCGTCAAACCAGATGCCGCCAACTTCGCCGTAATTGGTGAGCAGCTCGCGGAGTTGCGCGTTCATGTACTCGAGATACTTGTTCCAGTCGCCGGCGTCGGGGCGTCCGGTGGAATTTCCGGTGCCGCCGCGGGGGTAGTAATCGTCGCTGTGCCAGTCGAGTTGGGAATAGTAGAAGAAAATCTTCAGGCCCTGCTTGTGGCATTCGTCGGCGAGCTGCTTGATCACGTCTTTGCCGTAGGGCGTGCGCTGGACGATGCTCCAGTCGGATTGTTTGGTGTCCCACATGGCGAAGCCGTCGTGATGCTTGGTGGTGACGGTGATGTATTTCATGCCGGCGGATTTGGCGAGGGCGACGACGGCGGCGGCGTCGAATTTCTGCGGATTGAAGAAGGCCGGGAGCTTTTCGTAGTCGTGCTTGGTGATGGGGCGTAATTGTTCAACCCATTCGCCGTCGGCGAGCGTGGAGTACACGCCCCAGTGAATGAACATGCCGAATTTGGCGTCTTGAAACCACTGGCGGGCGGCGAGGTTGGATGGCGCGGGTGTGTAGCCTTCCTGCGGGCGAGCGAGTGCGGCGAATGCGATCAAGGCCGCTGCTGCAAGGGTTGCGCCGATGCGAGTCGTCAGTTTCATTGCCAGGCTCCCGAAACGTCGGACAGATTCTAGCGGAGTTTTTCTCAGGAGGGCGGGGAATTCGGGGGCTGCGCGAGAGATCTCGCCGGCGATCGAGCAAAGATTGAAACACAGAGGACACAGAGGCGCACAGAGAACTCAGAGAAAGCGACGACGTGCATGCTCCCTGGGCTCTGTGGATCTCGGTGAACTCTGTGTTCGGCCTTTCTGGTGTTTGCCGCAGCGAGCGCTCGCCGCAAGACATATTGGCTCTTTACTGATATTCTTTCTGGTGTAGATTGGCCTAACGAAGAGCACCAATGCTGCCCCTTCATTTACAGCCCGAAAGCCACATTCCCCTGTACGTACAACTGCGGGACCAGCTTCGTTCGCTGGTGCATTCCGGCGAGCTGCGCACCGGCGACCGCATTCCCGCGAGCCGCGAGCTGGCGACGCAACTGGGCGTGCACCGAACCACGGTTGCGAATGCGTATGCGGAACTCGAATCCGAAGGACTGATCCAAGGGCACGTGGGCCGCGGGACGTACATCTGCGGCACTCCGGCGCGGCAGTTCACTCCGCCGCCGCGAACGAATGGGAACGGCGGGTCGATGCGCTGGGAGTCGCTGTTTGCGGATGAGCGCGGCGAAGATAATTTGAGCCGGCTGATGCCGGACATTCCGTCGGATGCAATCGGATTTGTGACCGCGCGGCCGTCGGAGGAATTTTTCCCTGTGGAGGAGTTCCGGCGCTGCTGTAACGCGGTATTGCGTGATTCCGGCCGCAAAGTGTTGCAGCTGGGTTCGTCGGACGGATATGCGCCGCTGAAGAGCGTGCTGATCGAAATGTTTCGCGGCGAAGGACTGACGGTCCGCGACGAAGAGCTGCTGATCACCGACGGTTGCCAGCAGGCGATCGATCTTTTGTGCAAAGCGTTTCTGCGGCCAGGCGATTCGGTGGCACTCGAAAATCCGGCGTATCCCGGGGCGCTGGCTATTTTCGCGGGCGCGCGGGTGCGCACACTGGCGGTCGGTGTGGAAACAGACGCGCGTCGCACCGGACATGTGGGACTCGACGTAAACGCGCTGGAATCCGTGCTGATGCAGAATCGCGTGAAATTTATTTTCGTGACGCCGGATTTTCATAACCCGACGGGCACGGCGATGCCCGTGGCGGCGCGGCGGCGATTGCTGGAGGTCGCGGCACATTTTCAAGTGCCCGTGATCGAGGATTCGATTTACGGGCGGTTGCGTTTGCGCGGCGCGGCAGAGCCTTCGCTGAAGTCGCTCGACCGCAGCGGCAACGTGATTCAGATCGACAGTTTTTCGAAGATTGCGTTTCCGGGCGTGCGGGTCGGGTGGTGCATCGGTCCGAAAAGCGCGATCGAACGGCTGCGCCTGGTGAAGCAATCGACCGACCTGCATACCGATCAACTGGCGCAGGCGACGCTGGCGGAATTTGTGAAGCGCGGATATCTGGCGCGGCACGTGGCGAAAATCAAGAAGGCGTATCGGGGGCGGATGGAAGCGCTCGAAGCGGCGCTCTCAAAGCACATGCCCGAAGGGACAACCTGGACGCACCCCGACGGCGGAATGTCGTTGTGGGTGACGCTGCCAGCGGGATTCGACGCCGGCGAGTTGCTGATTCATGCGCGCGAACGCGGAGTTCATTACGTGCCGGGGCGGCATTTCTATTTTCAGAATCCGGAGCCGAACACGCTGCGGCTGGGTTTTGCGGGCGTGGACGAGAAGCGAATCGCGAAGGGCGTGGAAACGCTGAGCGAAATCCTGAAGATCGAATTGCGCAAGCGGCAGCGCGGATTCCGCGGCGAATATTCGTCGCGAGTGGCGCTGGTTTAGCGGGCGCAGCGGAATCGGGAGAGTTTGACGAACGTGTTGCTGCCGCCGAATCCGACGAACACCTGCTTCGGGTGCGGCGGCGCGAACGAGCGCGGGATGAAGTTGACGTTTGAGCAGGACGACGACGCGAAGCGGATTCGCGGGAAGTTTGCGCTCGGCGCGGAGTACGAAGGCGGCAAGGGCTATATTCACGGCGGAATGATCGCCGTGGTGCTCGACGAAGTGATGGGGAAGGTTTGCCGGTTTCGCGGCGTGCGAGCGGTGACCGCGGAGTTGAACGTGGAGTATTTGCGTCCGGTGAAAGTGGATGCGATGCTGCGCGTAGAAGGTTACGAAGCGGAGATGAGCGGACGGAATTTGTTCATCATCGGCGAGATTTGGGACGAAGCGAACGTATTGTTGGCGCGCGGCAAGGGGCGGTTCGTGGTACTGCGCGACACTGACGAACGAAATGTGGAAGCGCGAGCGGCGCGAGAAGCGGCGGCGAAAAATTCTTAGCACCAGATTTGGCAGCGACACTCGGCAAGGGAGAAACGAGATGGAATCGACGAACGGAAACAACGGCAACAGCAACGGCAATAACAACGCCTGGCGAGTGAAGGTCGGCCTGGCGGAAATGCTGAAGGGCGGCGTGATTATGGACGTGACGAACGCCGAGCAGGCCAAGATCGCCGAAGACGCCGGAGCGTGCGCGGTGATGGCGCTCGAGCGTGTGCCGAGCGACATTCGCAAAGAAGGCGGCGTGGCGCGGATGGCGGCGCCGAAAATCATTCGCGACATTATGGAAGTGGTGTCGATTCCTGTGATGGCCAAGGTCCGC
Organism: uncultured Acidobacteriota bacterium; assembly: GCA_963785585.1. Taxonomy (GTDB): domain Bacteria; phylum Acidobacteriota; class Terriglobia; order Acidiferrales; family UBA7541; genus Palsa-295. Next base: position 1,702,850 of record CAWAVW010000004.1, on the reverse strand, counting down.
ATCGGCCACTTCGCCGAGGCGCAAGTGCTCGAAGCGCTCGAAGTGGACTTCATCGATGAGAGCGAAGTGCTGACGCCGGCCGACGAAGAGCATCATGTGTGGAAGCACGGATTCAAAGTGCCGTTTGTTTGCGGCGCGCGCAATCTGGGCGAGGCGCTGCGGCGCATTGCCGAGGGCGCGGCGATGGTCCGTACCAAGGGCGAGGCGGGCTCGGGGAATATCGTCGAGGCCGTGCGGCACATTCGCACGATTGTGAGCCAGATGAAGCGGCTGACGCTTTTGGGCGAAGAGGAATTGGTGCACGAATCGAAGGAGCTGGGATCGCCGCTCGAGCTGGTGCAGTGGGTGGCGAAAAACGGCAAGCTGCCGGTGCCGAACTTCTCGGCGGGCGGCATTGCCACTCCGGCGGATGCGGCGCTGGTGATGCAGCTGGGCGCGGAAGCGGTGTTCGTTGGCTCGGGAATTTTCAAGTCGAGCGATCCGGCGCAGCGCGCGCGGGCGATTGTGAAGGCGACGACGCACTACAAGGATCCCAAGGCGGTGCTGGAAGCGTCGGCGGAGCTGGGCGAGCCGATGAAGGGGCTGGATGTGCGACAGATGGAAGAGAAGGATCTGATGCAGACGCGCGGGTGGTAAGAATCGCGGCGTGGATGCAGCCGTAAAAGCTACACCGTAAAGATTGAAACACAGAGGACACAGAGAAAAGAGCGAGTGCACGGACAAGTAGTGGCGGCAGATTCGCCGTGCGCTCGCCTTGAATTTGTGCAGCTTAAATTTTGACAGCTCGGATTTTCACAGCTTGGATTTTCGCAGCGACCTCTGTGTGAAGGTTCTCGCCTCTTTTTATGCCAAATACAAACGGGAAGCCAAAAATAGGAGTGGTGGCCATTCAAGGCGACTACGACGCGCATGCTAAATCGCTCGCGCGGATTGGCGTGAAGGCTTCGTTCGTTCGCATTCCCGCGGATTTGGATGGGTTGAACGGCGTAATTCTGCCGGGCGGCGAAAGCACAACGCATTTGAAGGTGATGAAGGAAGAAGGACTGTTTGACTCGCTAAGGAAGTTTGCCGCGGAGGGCGGAGCGATGTTTGGCACGTGCGCCGGCGCGATCATGCTGGCGCGGGAAGTGCATGGTCCGGCGCAGGAATCGCTGGGTTTGCTGGACGTGAGTGTGCTGCGCAACGGATACGGAAGGCAGATCGCGAGCGATGTTCATTCCGGGCGGACGAAGTTGCGTGAAGCGCCGATGGAAATGGTTTTTATTCGCGCGCCGATTATTGAAAATGTCGGCAGAGGTGTGGAAGTGCTTGGCGAGTACGAAGGGCATCCCGTGTTTGTGCGTGAGCGAAAGATACTGGCGTCCACGTTTCATCCGGAGTTGACGGAGGATTCCTCGATCCACGAATATTTCGTGAAGATCGCCGAGGGGAGCGCCCGTTGACGGACCACAAAAAAGTTTTGTTCGTTTGCATGGGCAATTGCGTGCGGAGCCAGATGGCTGAGGCGATCGCGAAGCACGTGGCCGGCGACGTGATCATGGCGGAGAGCGCGGGGTTGAATCCACTCGGTTTTATCGATAAGACGGCGATTGCCGTGCTGGCGGAGCGCTCGATCTCGGTGGACGGACAGTATTCCAAGGGATTAAAGAGCCAACGATTCGAAAGGCCGGACCTCGTTGTGAATATGTCGGGAGTTCCGGGCGCACAGGTGTTTGGCGATCATAAGTTTGAGGATTGGCCGATACGAGACCCGTTTGGTGAAGATATTCCCGCGCATCGGGATGTTTGCGATGATTTGCAGCGGAGGATTGCCGAACTGGCGGAGCGGTTACGAGGACGGTCTGCCGGGGCGTGAAGTCGGCTTGGATCCGCCTGGCGTATTGTTTGCTCTAAACCCGTCAGACACGAGTGTCTAACGTACCGTCAGGCAGGATTGCCTAACTTACGGTGGCGCTGGTTTTCTCCGTAGTTTTACCTACGTATCCGTATATCTGCGAATTGCGCGCCCTCCTGGTTGAATGCTATCGATGCTGTCCCATGACGATGACCCGCCGCCATCTGCCTCACTGGCAACCGAACGCCCGCGCAATCTTCCTCACCTGGCATCTGTTCGGATCGATCTCGCCGGAAATGTTGAATCATGGGTCGCGCGGCAAAACCCGCACCGACCGCGAGAAGTTCGCGACGATGGAAAACGTGCTGCACGCCGCGAAGTGGGGACCGCAATGGCTCGCTGAAGATGCCGTGGCGGAATGCGTGCGGGATTGCTTGTTGAAAGGCGACGCGGAACTCAATCACTACCGGTTATATGCCTACACGATCATGAACAACCACGTTCACGCGCTGGTGTTGCCGTTGATTCCGCTCGCCAAGCTAATGAAGGGACTGAAGGGTGCCAGCGCCCGCTACGCGAACCTGGCGTTGCAGCGGACCGGACAACCATTCTGGGCTGCCGAATCCTTCGATCATTGGTGCCGCACCGAAGAAGAGTGCGTTCGAATCGTGAACTACATCGAGAACAATCCGGTGAAAGCGCGCATCGTCAGCAAACCAGAGGATTGGAAATGGTCGAGCGCGTATGACCGCCACCGTAAGTTAGGCAATCCTGCCTGACGGTACGTTAGACACTCGTGTCTGACGGGTTTAGATGGAAGTAGAGATCTTCACCCATTCAAGATGGTGATGCGGGCTATTGCCATTTCGAGGGGGAGGCGCATATCATCGGGCGGATGGAGCGAGGAGGAACGCGATATGGCTACGGCGACGATATCGGTAACACCGGATTCGAAGGTTACGCAGTATGTAGCCAAGCAACAGAAGATGCTGATCAACGGGAAGTGGGTGGACGCCGCTTCCGGCAAGACGTTCCCGACGTACAACCCGGCGACCGGCGAGGTGCTGTCGCGCGTGGCGGAAGGCGATAAGGCGGACATCGATCTGGCGGTGAAGGCGGCGCGCGCGGCGTTTGACAAAGGACCGTGGGCCACGATGTCTCCGTCCGAGCGGGGAAAGCTGATCTGGCGGCTGGCGGATGCGCTCGAAAAGAATGCCGAAGAATTCTCGCAGCTGGAATCGCTGGACAATGGCAAGCCGCTGAAGATGGCGCGGATGGCCGATATTCCGCTGTCGATCGATAATTTCCGGTACTACGCGGGATGGGCGACGAAAATCGAAGGCAATACGATTTCGCTGGGCTTGCAGAAGCAAGGGAAGTTCCTCGCGTACACGCTGCGGGAGCCGGTGGGCGTCGTGGGGCAAATCGTGCCGTGGAATTTTCCGCTGCTGATGGCGGTGTGGAAGCTGGCTCCGGCGCTGGCGGCGGGTTGCACGATCGTGCTGAAGCCGGCGGAACAGACTCCATTGACGGCGTTGCGGCTGGGCGAATTGATTCAGGAAGTGGGTTTTCCGGACGGCGTGGTGAACATTGTGCCGGGTTATGGCGAGACGGCCGGCGCGGCGCTCGCGGCGCATCCCGACGTTGACAAGGTTGCGTTCACGGGATCGACGGAAGTGGGCAAGCTGATCATTCATGCGGCGGCGGGAAATCTGAAGAAGGTGTCGCTGGAACTGGGCGGCAAATCGCCGAACGTGGTGCTTGCGGATGCGGACGTGGATGCCACCATTCCGGGCGCGGCAGCGGCGATTTTCTTCAATCAGGGGCAGGTTTGTTCGGCGGGCTCGCGGCTGTTCATTGAGAAGGGAATCTTCGATCAGGTCGTGGACGGCATCGCGAAGAAGGCCGATTCGATTCGGGTGCGCCAAGGTTTTGATCCGGAAAGCGAGATGGGGCCGCTTGTATCGGAAGAGCAGATGCGTCGAGTGCTCGGCTACGTGGAAGAGGGCAAGAAGGAAGGCGCGAAATCGCTCGGCGGCGGCGAGCGCATCGGCGACAAAGGCTATTTCGTGAAGCCGACGGTGCTGGTCGATACGAATCCGAAAATGAAAGTGGTGCAGGAAGAAATTTTCGGACCGGTGGTGACCGCGATTCCGTTCAGCAGCGCGGACGACATTGTGGCCTCGGCGAACGACACGATGTACGGACTGGCGGCGGGCATCTGGACGCGTGACATCAAAAAGGCGCACGCGCTGGCGGCGAAGTTGCGGGCGGGTACGGTGTGGATCAACTGCTACAACGTGTTTGATGCGGCATTGCCGTTCGGGGGGTACAAGCAGTCCGGATGGGGACGCGAGATGGGGCATGAGGTGCTGGAGCACTACACGGAAGTGAAGTCGGTGTGCGCGGCGCTGTAGGAGTTTGGAGTTTTTCGCAGGGTGTGGGAGGAAGGCCGGGGAAGTTTTCCCGGCCTTTCTTTTTTTGTGCGCGGGAGTGCAGGGCCGAAGAAAAAAGCGAGAACATTAACACAGAGCGCACAGAGAAAAAGGATGAGGTCACGGAGATTTGGTTGCCAAGGACTTCAGTTGAAAGAGACGCGCATCGAACCGCGAGGGGTCTCGGTGAACTCGTCTATGCTGTTCTCTGTGTCCTCAGTGCTTCAAACTTTGAAGCTGGGCGCATCTGGATTGGCCAGACGGCGAGGGGAACTGAGTGCTGATTGAAGTCGCGCTGAACGGGAACCGCAGCAGGGGTGAGCATGCGGCGATTCCGCAATCGCCCGAGGAACTGGCGGCGGAGGCGCGCGCCGCGGTCGAAGCCGGCGCGGGCGCCGTGCATTTCCACGTTTACGACGCATACGGGCGCGAGAGCATCGACTCCGAGGATGTCGCGCGGGCGGTGGAGTCGATGCGATCGGCGATACCGAATGTGCTGTTTGGGCTGAGCACCGGCGATTGGATCCTGCGCGACGCCGCGAAGCGCCACCGGAAGGTCGCGGAGTGGGAAGTGCTGCCGCCGTTCATCTCGATCAATTTCAACGAAGACGGGGCGGCTGAGCTCGCGAAGCTGGCGCTCGATCGCGGGATCGGAATCGAGGCGGGCATCGGAAGTGAGGAAGCCGCCGTTCCGTTTCTCGCGAGCGGCCTCGCGGGGCGATGTATTCGCGTGATGTACGAGCCGGAGCAGCAGGACTTCGCTTTGGCGGTGCGAGTGGTCGATAGGCTCGAATCGATGTTGACCGCGGAGCGCGTCACAATTCCGCGGCTGATTCACGGATACAACGCAACTGCCTGGCGGATGGTGGACGAAGCACGGCGACGCGGTTGGGACACGAGGATTGGCTTCGAGGACGTCGTGACGTTGCCGAATGGCGAGGTCGCGGTGAGCAACCGAGAGCTCGTATCCGAAGCGAAAAGGCGCATGCATCTGCGATAGTTTGCGGTTTACCCGCGCTGCGGGATGCCGTATCGTTTTGCGCGGGCCGCAGGTAAGGATTTCGGAGGGATGACTCGATGACGGCAGGAAAAATACTCGGAACATCGTTCGCTGTGCTGGCGGCGGCTGCGCTCATGATGCTGGGCGCGTCACCGGAAAAGGCCGTAGCCGCGCAAAGCACTGCGACGAAATCCGCGGCGGCCAAGACCGACGATGGGACGCTGCAAGCGCTGGCGGGGGTGGCGGGCGCGGCGACGATGGAGTCGCAGACGTACGAATACCTGCGCGAAATCAGCGACGACATTGGCGCGCGCGTGACCGGTTCGCCGGAATGCAACAAGGCGATCGCGTGGGGCGTGGAAAAGATGCAGGCAATTGGCCTGGAAAATGTGCACACCGAAAATTTTCAGGTGTCGCGCGGATGGACGCGCTTATCGGCCGAAGCGGAATTGGTGGCGCCGATTCACCGCAAGCTGATGGTCGATTCGCTCGGCTGGGTGGGCTCGACGGCACCGGGCGGCGCGGAAGCGGACCTGGTGGGCGTGAACACGAACGACTTGTCGGGTGAAATCAAGAACCATGCAGCGAGCTGGAAGGGCAAAATTCTGATTACGTACGCGAAGGGTGAAGCGCCGAAAGACCGGATGATGGCGTTCCTGCAATTCGGCGATTTTCTGAAAGTGGCCCACGAGAACGGCGCCGTCGCGGTGATTGGAGGGCAGGGCGGGCGGCCTTCGGCGGGAATGCACTTGACGCACACCGGAGCGCTCGGCTTTGACACCACGTATGAAATTCCGGTGGTCAGCATGTCGGCCGAGGATCAGCAGCAGTTGCAGCGGTATCTCGATCGCGGAGTTCCGGTTCGGGTGAAGATCAACGTGCAGAACCGGCTGACGGATGGTCCGGTGAACACGGCGAACGTGATCGGCGAGATTCGCGGAACGGAACATCCCGAACAGATTGTGGTGGTCGGCGGGCATTTGGATTCGTGGGATCTCGCGTCCGGCGCAACGGACAATGGCGCGGGAACATCGACGACTCTGGGTGCGGCCGAAGCGATCGTGAAGTCCGGATACAAACCGCGAAGGACGATTCGCTTTGTGCTGTTTACCGGAGAAGAAGAAGGGCTGCTTGGCTCAATTGCGTACGTGAAAACGCACAAAGACGAGATGGCGAATCACGTGGCAGCGGTGATTTTGGATGCGGGGCAAGGCGCCGTGACCGGTTTGCAGTTGGGCGGCCGGCAGGACCTGGTCGCGGTCACCGAGCCGTTTGCCGCGTCCTTGCAGGCGTTTGGAAAGCTCAGCGTGGATGATGACGTGGTGTTCGGCACGGACACCGGTCCGTTCATCATCGCCGGATTGCCGGGAATTAACTTGGATCAGGACACGGCGGACTACCGATTCACGCATCATTCGGCGGTCGATACATTCGATAAGGTACAGGCGGACGTTCTCGATCGCAATGCGGCGATTCAGGCGCTGACAGCGTTTTGGATTGCGGACCGGCCGGAGCGGTATGCGTCCCCGGCGCCGGATGCGGTGACGGCGAAGATGCTCGTCGATAAGCATCAGGATGGATTTTTGAAGGCGTTTGGATTGTGGCCGTTTGGCAATTTGGGCGGGGAGGCGGCGTCACCGAAGAATTGAAGCGACGGAAGACGGGTTGACGATGAAGTCGGCGATAGCGGCTGCGGCTGCCCGAAGCGAAGCGCAGACTGACGGTGAAAGGCGCGGGAACCGCACAGGACGGCGGGTCGTTTTCACGACTTGGCGGCGTTTTTCTGGGCGCGCAGTTCGTGTTTCCAGCCGAGGATGCGCGCTTTGTTGCCCGCGGCCTCAGCTTCGGGGACCATGCCTTTGCGCTGATAGGCGCGGGAGATGGTGGTCCAGGCGAGCACGTCTTCGGGATCGAGTGCGATCAGGCGCTGTCCGGTTTCGATGGTGCGGTCAAAATCCAGTTGAGCGTGATAGGCTTGCGCCAGGCCATGAAGCGCGTCGGCAAATTGAGGATCGAGATCAAGCGCTTTTTTGTATTCCGCGACGGCTTCGGCGTATTTTCTTTCGCCAAAAAAGTCCGTACCCGCGTAGTAGTGTTCTTCGGCGGCAGGATTTGGCGAGTGCGTCACGCCTCGATTCTAACATCGGACAATCCGAAGACGGACTGCCCTTATGCGGCGCTTGAGGGCAGTCGCGCACGGGTGACGGCTTGCTGAACGCGCTGCGTTACTACTGGATCGTGGCGAAGGGTTACCGGCTGCGCCCGTGGGATTCGCCCTACCTGCAGTGGCGGATGGAGACGTATTTCGGGCCGGACGCAGGGCATTTGAATCGCGGTGAGTTTGTGGGATTGATGTGGCGCGAGCGGGCGCGGATGAAAACGTTTCTGGCCTGGGTGGGCGAGCGGCGCGCGGAGCAGAAACGCTAACGCGACGGCTGCGCGAGAGCGCAGCGAATCCTACTGGAGCAAGCGAAAAGACTTACCATCGAGAAAAGCGGAGAACGGCCTGAGGCTCCGGAGACATCGTGCACCGTGGCGATTGTGGCGCTACAAACGCGCCGACATACGGGACAACAGCTTTCCTTGCGCGGTCAGAACCGAAATGATCAAGTGATCGGTGAGCGGCACATCTTCGTCACGAATGCGCAGCACAAACAGCAAGCGATTGTCGCCGTCTTCTAGGTTGAGCGGCACGCTTTCCAGGGTGATGTTGGCGACGGGCCGCAACTCCAGATTGCGTTTCCACTGAGCGCGAAATTTCATTCCCTTCATGAAGTCCGGCGATCGCGCCGGGGTGTAGATATTCGCGTCGCAGAGGTGGACGCTGACGTGAATATCGATCTTCAAGTAGCTGGGGAAGAGCAAGACGCTGGCTGAATTCCTGCGGAATTGAACGCCGCTATCGAGATCGATGCGCTCGAGTCCATCGAAAAAAGTGCCGGATTCCATGGTCGGTTCAAAGGTGACGCAGGTGTCGCCGCGGCGAACTTCGCCTGTCGAGAGGCGCACGGATTCGGTGTAATGCGAGATGCGGCGGTTCGGGTCGTCGGAGCGCGAAACATCCTGGGCGAAAAGGGACGGCGAAATCACCGCGGCGAGCATCGAAACGAGAAGTCCCATACGAAAAAGCGCGATGGCGGCGGGGAGAACGCTGCGCGGGCCGATCGTACATGCGCGGGGCAAGGACGCAGCGCGGCGATTCTGGCGGCAACGGGAGCGGAATCTCATCGAAAGGGGCGCGTTCTACCGAGTGTAACTCACGCGACCACGCAAACGTATTACTATAGAGAGGCCCATGACGGAATCCACAGGTAGCCCTGCGATCCATACCGAGCACGTTTCCCGAAGTTACCAGATGGGCGCAAACATCGTGCCGGCGGTAAACGACGTGACGCTTTCGGTTGCGCCGGGGGAATTTGTGGCGCTGCTGGGCAGCTCCGGCTCGGGAAAATCCACACTTTTGAATTTGCTGGCGGGTCTGGACAGGCCGACGTCCGGCGGAGTGTTTGCGCACGGGCGAAATTTAGCGGAAATGAATTCCGCAGAGCTGGCCAAGCACCGCAGCCAGACCGTGGGAATGGTTTTTCAGGCGTTTAATTTGCTGCCGCGGATGACGCTGGAAGAAAACGTGGAGTTGCCGCTGCGGCTGGCGGAGGTCGAGCGAGCGGGCCGTCCGGCGCGCGTGCATGAGGCGGTGGAGCGAGTGCGGCTGACGGCGAGGCTGACGCATCGGCCGACGGAACTTTCCGGCGGCGAACAACAGCGGGCTTCGCTGGCGCGGGCGCTGGTGAATCGTCCCACGATTTTGCTGGCCGACGAACCGACGGGCAACCTGGATAGCGCGACGGGCGACGCGATTATGAATCTGCTGCAGGAAATCAACCAGACGCTGCGAATGACGATCGTGATGGTGACGCACGATCGCGCGCGCGCCGAGCGCTATGCGCAGCGGATTTTCACGATGGGCGACGGAAAATTGATCAGCGATCTGCCGAACGAATTGCAGCGCGGCGGCGCGCCCGCAGGACAGGGAGCGCGCCCATGAAACTGGGAGACTTGACGGAACTGGCGGCGCGGAATTTGCGGGAAGCGATTTTGCGGAATTCGCTGACGACGCTGGGAATCGGCGTGGGGGTGGCGTCGCTGGTAGCGATGCTGTCGCTGGGGGTAGGGTTACAGGAATTGGCCAACACGCGGCTGACCCATTCGGGATTGTTCGACGCGGTGATGGTGATGTCGAAATCGAGCATGCGTGGATTCAACGGGCCGGCGGCGAATGAGCCGCCGGATACGACTCCGCCGCGCCGTTTGAATGAAGATGCGCGGCTGGAACTGGCGAAGCTGCCGAACGTGGTCGAGGTGTATCCGGAAGTTCGCTTCCCGACGGAGATTCAATTCGAAGGGAAACCGTTCACGACCACGGCGGCGGGAGTGCCGGACTCGGCGAAAGCGGACGGGTCGTACGAAGGAATGAAGGGCTCGTACTTTTCCGGGCCGGATGCCGATGAAGCGATTTTGCAGATCGAACTGGCGAAACAGCTTTCGACGCAAACGGATTCGCTGATCGGCAAGGAATTGGTGCTGCGCTACGCGGAAAGGCAGGCGTTGCCCGCGGAGCCCGGTGCAGCGGGCGAGGACGGAGAGTCGTCCGGATTTTCCGTGATTCCGCGAGAATTGAAACTGAAAATCATCGGGATTGTGGAAACGGAACCGGCTGCGGGCTTTGGCGGCTTCGGTCGAGGGCGTTTGCTGATACCGCTGAAAATCGCGCAGACACTGAAGATTGCGCAGCCGACCGATATGCGCGAAATGCTGCGCGGGGCAAACGGAAAAGTTACGTACGACAGCCTGACGGTGCGGGTGAAGAGTCCCGCAGGTGTGCAGGCAGTGGAAGAGTCGATCAAGAAAATGGGTTTTGGGACGTTTTCGATTCTGGACGCGACCAAGAATCTGAGGCAGGTCTTCATTGTGTTTGATTCGCTGCTGGGGATTTTCGGAAGCCTTGCGCTGACGGTAGCGTCGCTGGGAATTATCAATACTCTGGTGATGGCGATCCTGGAGCGGCGACGCGAGATTGGAATTTTGAAGGCGCTGGGAGCGGCGGATTGGGACGTGCGGTTGCTGTTCCTGACCGAAGCCGGAGCGATGGGGCTGGTTGGGGGCGCGCTCGGTGTGCTGCTGGGATGGCTGATCGGGCGGGCGTTGACGTTTGCCACGAACACCTATCTAGCGCGGCAGAATTTGCCCCCGGTGGATGTGTCGTCGGTGCCGCTGTGGCTGGTGGGCATGGCGATTCTGTTTTCGTTCTGCGTGAGCTTGCTGGCGGGAATTTATCCGGCGTCGCGCGCGGCGAAGCTGAATCCGGTGGAAGCGCTGCGATATGAGTAAGGCGCGGCGGGGAGTAGGCGCGGCGCGAATCGCGGGTTTGGCGTTCGCGATTCTTGCGTGCATCCAATGGACGAGCGCGCAGGGGCAAGTGGGCGCCGAGTGCCGGTCGGCGCCGAGCAAAATTCTGGGGCATCCCGTACGCTACTGCGCGTTTTTGCCGCCGGGTTATGACGCGAAGGGAACGGAGCTGTATCCGGTGCTTTATTTTCTGCACGGCCTGGGCGGCAACGAGCAACTGCTGCTGCGCTCGGGCGGAATGAATATGCTGCAGGACCTCGACGACCAGAAGAAGATCGGCAATTTTCTGGTGATTGCTCCGGACGGCGGACGGTCGTTTTACATCAACTCGCACGACGGAAAAGTAAAGTACGAGGATTTCTTCATCCGCGAGTTCATTCCGTACATCGAGTCGCACTACAAAATCAGGACGGGTCGCGCCAGCCGCGGAATTACCGGCGTATCGATGGGCGGCTACGGGGCGCTGCGATTTGGAATGAAGTACCCGCAGATGTTTGGCGCGGTGAGCGCGCACAGCGCGGCGCTGATCGAGAAGCTGCCGGACATCGTGGTTCCCGAAGCGCAGAGCAGCGAGTGGGCGGCAACGATGGGCGGCACGTTTGGCGATCCAATCGACCGCGGATTCTGGCAGAAAGAAAGCCCGTTCACGATCGTTAAGAATTCCCCGCGTCCGGAGGGATTGAAGATTTATTTCGATTGCGGCACCGATGACGATTTCGGGTTTTACAAGGGAGCGCAGCAATTCCACGAATTGTTAGCGGCAAAGAAAATCCCGCACGAATTTCATCTGTATCCCGGCGGTCACGATTGGAGCTATTTTGCGGCGCATTTGCCGGCATCGCTGGAGTTTCACTCCAAAGTGTTTGCCGACTCATCCGGCAAATGAAATTCTGAGCCGGGCGTGACGATTTGTGGTATTTCACTCCGAAGGGAATAGCCGCGGCCGGGGCCCGCATGGCGAGAGGCCACGGGTTCTATCTCCTGGGGAGTTGCTGATGAGGTTTGGCGCTCGCTCCGCGATGTACGCCGCAGCCGCCTTGGTACTGCTCGCTGGGGCGCTCTCGATTCCTGCGCCCGCGTATCAATATCCCCTTTCTTCCACAGATATCCGCGACGCGTACTTTCTAGGACGCAGCAAGAGCGAATCCTCCGCCGATTTTCTGGCGCAATACGTTCGCAAGTTCGATCCTCCGTCGAGCGGCCCGTTTGTTTCGCGGATTTCGATCGACACACCGTTTACGCTGGTCGCGGCCTACTCGGCTGCGGCCTCGAATTACAACGCGCCGACGGCGGTGCAGGATTTCCAGGGAAAGGCCATGACGGTACGCGTGGAAGTGCAGATCATGCTGACGGAAACGTATCAGCCGGGATCGGTGGCCGGACAAGTGAACGCGGCTCCGGACTATCCGCCTTTCTGGCAAGATTTCAAAATCGAACTGATCCAAGACAAGGAAATCGAACCGAAGTCGACACGCGGACGGTTCATTTATCCGCCGGTGTACAGCCAGAACGGTCCGGTTTGGCCGATTGGCGCGGCAGTGGACCTGACTTACGCGCCGGAATCGGTGGACTCGGCGCCGAGCACGATTCGGGTGATCACTCCTGACGGCCAGCGGATCGAGGCGAAATTCGATTTGTCTGTGCTGCGCTGACGCGTTGTTTTGTTCCTTCCATCCGAAGCTATGGGCAGCGAGCGGTGCTCGCTTCCGCTCGGTGAATTAAGATGAATCGTTCAGGAGCGCTGCGACGCGATTCTCGAGTAAGTCTCCGACACTGTTCTCGCCGGTGAAATACGTCTTCCAGTCGATGTCGGGAAATCCTGCACGTGTGGTTTGCGCTGCCACGCCCGCGAGCGTAACTGTTCCTGCGTCTCTAAATTCCCGCAACGCCGCAACAAACACCACGCGATGGTCCGGATTCCGCCATGGATATTCAGCGAGCTGGGCGAAGGCATTGCGGAGCGATGAGGAATCGACGCACGGCGAGCAGACCGTTCGCAGAACGCTCAGTTCAAGCTGTAAGATTCGCGAGGACGAGGAACTTTGTGCGAAATGGTTCACGGATTCGCTCTTTCATGCGGGAGCGGAGCAACGGCCAAACGGATTGTACCGCCGGGAATGAAGGTGGACGAAGCGAATACGGCGAACGCTTGGTGGAACGGAATGGCGGGTGAAAAAGAGCGATTAAGCAGCGTGAGCGGCGACGGGACGAACGAAATCGAGCCGGTCGATCGTGGCAGCTACGGCAAACAGCGGCGATAGTTCGCCGGCAAATTCAGACGCGCGAAGAGCCTTCGCGCTGGCGCGGACTAAAACTGAGGAGCCGCTGCCTCGCTCGGCCGGAAGCGAAAAAGTCAGCTCGAGGGCTGTGCCGGGCTCAATGGGGACCAGGGAGTGGAAGTATATGCCCGAGCGGGAGACATCGCGGAGCTGGCCGGTATGGTAGGTGATCGGGCGCATGCCGGCAAAGCAGACCTGGACAGGCAGAAAGACTTCGTAGCGGCGAGCCTTACGACGTTCACCCATTCTGCACCCCCACTCATGGGATGCATAAAGATGGCCAATGGATCGGCGAATCTAGTGATTGATAACAGGAGGTTTAGGCACTGTTACGGTACGGTGAAATTGCAGACACCCTGCAAAATTTGCCTAGTTCGGGAAAATCATGCCCTGTTCGACCGAAGCGCGCGGGATGCATCGCTCGACTCAATGTGATTCAGGAACGGTTACAAAACGAACCGTACGGCGACGCCGACGGTGCCGTTCGGACGGTCTTCCAGTCGAACGATGGAGCCCAAAAACTTCTTGTGGGCAGCGACTTTTTCGCCGAAGGGGAAGGTGACGAGCAGACGCATTCCGACAAAGTAGTGCGGCATGCTGGTAGCGAAATAGAGCCCATCTCTCGTGAAATCAATGACTTCACCGACGTCTACAATTTCAGCGAAGCGGGCGTCAAATGGGCGGACTTCGAGCGGAAGGGAAATCTTCAGCCGCGGGCGGCGGCGCGCCTCTGCAGGCGACTTGGCCTTGTGGCCGTTGAGGAGCCCGGTTGCCGAGAATTGAGTTTGCGTCGCCATTCCGTGTTCTCCATGCCGAAAAACTGCAGGGGCCCTGAACAGAAGTGTAGGGAGGGCGGGCGGGACGCGCTATAGAACGAGCGTACTAGAATGTAACAACCGGGTGGTTCAGGGGGTTACGGCGGGTCCTGCGGCGGGAGGAGGGAAATCCTTGAGGGCATGTTCCACGTTCGCAAACATCGGGATCACGCGATTTACCTGCGTCATTCGCAGGACGCCGTCTGCCATGCCTTTGACGCCGGCGAGGCGGAGGGCTCCGCCGGATTTCGAGAGGCGGGTGAAGGATTTGACGATCTGGCCCACGAAGGCGCTGTCGATGTGATCGACGCCGGCCATTTCGAGAATCACGAAATGATCCTTCTTTTCGAGCAAGCGATCGATTTCCTGTTCGAGGCGCTTGCAGTCGGCGCCCATCTGCAGGCGGCCGCTCAATTCCAGAACGGCGACGCCCGGATGGTTTTGTTTGCTGTTCAGGAGCACGGTCCGCGGTTCCTCGTTTGTGAGAATGCGATCCGGAAACGGTAGCGAATGCAAACTACATTGCCGGGTAGAGGCCGTCAAGCGAAACCGACGACAGCGGCCGGGCGGCGAAACATTGAGCGCGCTATCCCTCGAACGGGAACTGGCGGATCATGCGCATGCAGTCCGAAAGCGCTTTGAGGATGGAATCGCCCCAGCCGGAAGGAAGGATCGCGGCAGCATTTTGGTTCACTTGCTTGTCGGCTTCCGCAAAAAAGCGGAGGTGCTGGCCGCGGGGAGCGATGGCGAACTCCTTGACGGTAATGACGAACGGGATTTCCTTGCCGTGCTCGTGCTTGACCATCGAAAAGTAATGGAGCTGAGCGAGTTCCTCCGCGCGATCCGCCTGCGCATACTGCCAATCTTCCACGGTGCGCCTCCTGTGAGAATCGGCGTCCAAGACATCGAAGAAGTCTATTAAGCTCGGAAATAGTAAGTTGGGCGCGGCGGTAAGTCAACGTCGCGCACCCGTGCGATTTTCGCAATGCAGACGCCTTACACGCCTGTGACGATGAAATCGGCGAAACCGGAAATTCGAAGGCTGACGAGACGCGAGCTGCCGCTCCGCACAGTGGCTCTGGCGCGATTTCTGATCGGCAAGACGCTGGTGCACGATTTGCGGGGCACACGGCTCGCCGGTCGAATCGTGGAGACCGAAGCGTATTTGGTAGGGGATGCAGCGGCGCACAGTTTTCGGGGCGAGACGCCGCGAAACCGGTCGTTGTTTCTCGATCGCGGTCACGCGTACGTGTACTTCATTTACGGAAATCATTTCATGCTGAACGTTTCGGGGAACCGCGACGGAGTGGGCGAGGGCGTATTGCTTCGCGCGGTTGAGCCTCTCGAAGGAATCGACGAAATGCGCAAGCATCGAGCGATTCTGCGGATGGAGGACATCGCGCGAGGACCAGGCCGTTTGGCGGAGGCGTTTCGAATCGACCGCGGCCTCGACGGAATGGATTTAACGGCCGGCGGCGCGCTCTGGCTGGGGACGGCGGTACGACGGCGCGGAGAGCTGGGCGAAAGCGTGCGGATCGGAATTACGAAAGATGCGGACCGCGTGCTGCGGTTTTACGAGCGCGGCAGCGTGTTTGTGAGCGGTCCCAGGAAATTGCGATCCTAGCGCGGCGCGCAGGGCCTACGGAGTCGTCACCGATAGTTTTCCGGCGACTACGTCCACGTTGAGCGCTTCTGCCGCCGGACTCGACCAGGTTTTCAAATCGACGGTCGCGTTGGCGCCGGCCTGGACTTTGAAGGCCTTAATATTCCGCACGGTGAGAGGTTTTTTCGCAACGCACTCTTCGGGTTTGTGGTCGAGCGTGAAAAAGTACGCGGCATTCCGGCCCACGACGCGCGCTTTGCCGTCGGCTTCGACGAGCACGGCGGTCGTTTCGTCGATGCCGATGTCGCGAACCTGGGCCGCCCAGCCGTCCTGAACGATGCGCGACATGAAGGCCATCGAACGGCCCATTCGCTGGCGCGCGGAAAAGTGGCTGTCGGTAATGACGCCGCGAAGAATTGGAATCGCGAGAAAATCCCGTTCGAGCGTGAGGTGCGGATCGTACGGATCGGCCAGGGCTTCAGGAGTGGTAATCGTGTCGAGCATCGAGGAGAAAACGAACTGGCCCTCGACGGCGAGGCCGGCGCTGATGCCGCCGATCGGAACGCCGCGCGCGATGGCCTGATTAATTTCGGTTTGTACCGGAGTGCCGGACCAGAATTTCACGTAATTCGATTGATCGCCGCCGGAAATGAAGATGGCGCTGGCCGAATGCAGTTGCGAAGCGACGAAAGGACTCATGCCACCGTTGCGCGAGGTGATGACGAGAGTGGTCACCGAGTTTGCCGGGCAGGCGTTGTGAAAGTCGTCGTTGTATTCCGCTTCACCGCTGGCGCTGAGGACGACGATTTTTCCGCCGCCGGAATGGTCGCACAGGAATCTGTTGGCTTCGTCCACATCGCCGTGGCCCCCGAGCATCACCAGGCCGAAGGTTGGTGGGTGGAATTGGGCGGGAGCGCTCGCGGCGGTGGAATACTCGGCGTAGCCGTCGCCCTTGGAGGTTTGCGTTCCATCGGAAGCGAAAAATACCGGTAACGCGAAGAGTGAAATAAGGGCGAGGCCGATTTTGGCGTGAAGGGAATTGATCATGGCGGACGAGAGTATAAGCCAAACGGCGCGCCGGGCAACGCGCGAAACAGCCTGGCGTGCACAATCGGATGCGCGAAGGCGCCGCGAGACCGGAATCCTGTTATGCTTCGGTGAGAGTGCGGGTTCCCGGGGCAATCCAACGCTCGATGCCGCGCATCTAAAGACTATGCCACGCCGAAAACAACAGTCGCTGCTGACATCGATGTTTCAATCGGGCCTGCGTCGCGGGTTGACGCGGGCGTACCACGGCGTGCAGCTGGACCCGCAGAAGTATCTCGAACAAATGCGGCGGGCACACCGGCTGCCGATCAGCACGTGGAGCGACATGTTCCGCCTGGACGAGAGAGTGGTGAAACACCACGCGGACAGAATTATACGTTCGGCTTCGCGGATGGCGGCGATTGAGGGCACGGGGCTGGGGCTCGGCGGCTTAATGACGATCTTGCCGGACGCAGGAATTTTGTCGGCGATTACCGTGAGGATGCTGCACCGGCTGAGCCTGATATACGGATTCGAGTACACCACGGAAGAAGAAACGCAGGAACTGTGGCTGGCGGCGGCGAGCGCGGCGGGACTCGATATGGGACGAGAGTTCCTGGAAAAACAGGCGATCGAAAAGATCGTGCCGCGGATTATCGACCGGATCGCGGTGAAGATCGGTTCGGAAGTCGCGGAAAAGTGGAGCGGCCGGTTGATCCCGGTGCTGAGCGCCGGCGCAGCGGGAACGCTGAATTATTATTTCGTGCGAACGTGGGGACGCCGTGCGCAGAAGCATTTTGCCGAACGCCACCATGCGGTGAGGACGCGGAGTTTGGCGGAGCCTCGGTATCTGCCGGTGACGGCGGGATCGCACGTGACGCGTACGCATTAACCGGCTCGAGATTTCCTCTGTGTTTCGACCTGCCCCGTGACCTATTTCCACTCGAATGCCATCCGAGGTGAGCTCGACGCGCTCCGATCCGCGGACGGCGAACGATCCTGCGCGGAGCATCTGGTTCGGCGGTTGCTTGAGCGCGCGGGACTGCGGCGGCTGATCCGCGATGAAACGCTTGCGATTTCGATCGGCGACGGCCATTGGGTCTCGTACGAGTGCGATCTTGTGCTCGGCGCGGAAACGGCTCTCGACGAGATTGCGCTCCGGGCCAACCAATCGAGCGCGATGCGATTGAAGCGCAGTGTGAGGGCGGGAGATACTTGCTGGTTCCGCAGCGAAGGAGCGCCGTCGCTGCATTTTCAGATTGTGCGAGACGGCGATGTGTTGCGCTGCCGCGGGCACGTGGACGCTGCGCATCCGTGGACGAACCCGCTCCGCCATTTGATTTACGATTATTTGCCGGCGCGGGGAATCGGTACGCATCCGGCGGCTTCCGAATTATTGGCGAAAATGCAACACATAAACGATTAACTAGAATCCACGGCGCCGGTACGTTTGCCGGAAACGAGTTGCCCTTCGGCGGTTGTCGTGCGATTCTTTCCGGCAAGAAAAACCCACCCTTGGGAGGAATCGGAATGCCGGTATGCGATGGTTGCGGTCTGCGCGCGGACGAAGCGCACGTAAAAAGCCGCAACGAACGAATTGAACTGGCGTCCCGATACCGACCGGCGCAGATCAAGGTGTTGTTTCTGGACGCTTGTCCTCCGGCGAGGGTGGAAGACTTCTTTTACTCCGCGGGGAAGGAGCGTACGGCTCGATCGGTTTCGTCGCGTTCGTATTTCGACGAATTGGTGAAGGCGGTAGGCAGCGAACCGGGCGTAGCGGCGCGGGAAGATACCTTGCTGATGGAATTTCGCCGGAAAGGATTTTTCGTCAGCTACGGGGTGGAATGCCCGTGTGCCGGAGACGGGGAATTGACCAGCGCGTTGCGCCGTCTGGCTCCGACGGTGATGAAACGCGTGCAATACTCGCTGCAGCCGAGCTATATCGTGCCCATCGGGGCCCAGACCCGGGAACTGATTCGATTGTTTGGGCTCATCGGATGGGGCGACCGGTTGATACTGGACAAGGGCGCTCCGTTCGTGGATCCATACTTTGGCGACCCGCAAAAACAGGCGACGCAAGGAACTGCGTTCGGTGCGCGGCTAGCCAAGATCCTAGAAGAACTGCCATAGGCGCGCGCGTGATGCCTCGCCTGGATGTGCTTCCCGGTTCAAAATTTCAGGATTGTTGAGGTTGTCCGGATGCGCCGGAATTTGCCGGCGTCAGCTCGGGCAAGGCTTGTTTGCCGTCGAGCGTGGACCAGTGTTCGATAGCAGCGGGCGCGCCGTCTTGCAACTTCGCGGCGTAAACAGTTTTCCAGGTGCCGGGTGCAAACGCGACGTAAACCGTGCCTGGAGCGGTGTCGGCTTTCGGTTTTTTTGAGTCGCCGGCTCCCGCGGAATGGTTTGCACCCTGGTCGGAATCCTTGTCGCTCGATTCCGACGCATTTGATCCCGCTGACGGAGAGGATGCCGCGCCGTTTGAGCCGATTGATTTATTGGTCGCGGAATCCGCGGGAGCGGGAAGCCCCGGGGGCCATGTGCCGGCAGGTCGCCGGCCGACACTCGTAAACGTAAGCGCTCCGGTAGGGTCGATTTTCATGGCATCGGCGTGAAGATGGACGGTTTCTCCGGGAATATTCGGATCCAAGCTCTGAAGCACTACGCCCCAGTACGTGCTGCCGTATTCGATTGCAGACATTCGAACCTCCGCAAATGACGATTGAATAAGAGAACTCTAAAATTTTAAGGGCGAGTTGGTGGAGCGTCCATACAGGGAACTGCTGAATACGCGTGACGGATAGCCCTTAAATCAACTACGTAGCGAAGGGTCGTCGAGTCGTTTGTGTGAACACGCGACGCCTGCACACGGAGACGAAAAGCAGATGGCTGCGCGTTGTGGCGTATTGTATGATTCCGGAGAAGCGATGTATTACGGCGCGTCGAACGCGACGAAATAACTGAAATTAGAGGCGGAAAGCCGATGCAATCGATATCCCGAATGGCAGTGTGTGCGGTGGCGTTGCTGGGCGCGGCGTTAGCGGCTTCGACGGTAGCGCCGCAGAAGACCGTGGCGCCCGATCACGAGAAGACCGTGGCGCGGGGTAAATATTTGGTGACCGAGGTAGCGAAGTGCCAGGAATGCCACACGCCTCGCGATTCGCAAGGCAACGAGGATGATTCACGGTGGATGCAGGGTGCGGCGGTGTGGATCATGCCGGTGCATCACACGTCCAACTGGGCGATGAACGCGCCGGCGCTCGCGGGATTCACGGGCTATTCCGATCAGGACGGCTACAAGATCTTCGAGAAGGGCATCGGCCCGAATGGAATTGCGATTCGTCCGCCGATGCACATCTACCACATGAATCACGAAGACGCGGTAGCGATCATCGCGTACTTGCGTTCGCTGCCGCCGGCCGGGCAGTGAGGCAAACACTTTCGCGAGATCCTGCGGGCCGCGGACGGTGGACGGCCCGGATTCATTCGACGAAATTACTTCGCGGTTTTGGCGGCTAGAATTTCCAGTTTGCTGATGGAAGGCGGCCGCGAAAACAGTTCAGAGGCGCGAGCCATGAGTGCCGCGGCGACTTTGCCGTTTAGATGAGCGTCCCGTCCCGCCTCGTCGTCGAATGTATCGACAATCGCGTACATTCCGCGACCCAGCGTCAGCGCGTACCAGGTGCGCGTGCCAGGTTCCGCTTCTACAAGCGGCAGCGCGCTTTTCAAAAACGCTTCTACTTCGGCCTCTTTCCCCGGCTTTGCTTCCATGTGTGCGTATAGTGCGAGCTTAACCATTGAGATCTCCTATGGGCGCGAGGGAGATTCGATCCCCTTCGAGCTTGCACCTGAACTATACAGCGAATAGCAATCGCGGGCGAACGTTCGATCGAAGGGAACGGCCAGGAGACGGAACAGAAGTGTTGCAGCGGGGGATCGTCGGGGAAGAAATGGTGCCGAGGGCCAGAATCGAACTGGCTACGCCGGCCTTTTCAGGGCCGCGCTCTACCAATGAGCTACCTCGGCACAAACACAGCTCATGATTTTACGGAAAATCGCGGGCGGTGACAAACGAAATTGACGAACTCAGGAAAACTGCCGCGACGGTTCGGTGAGCCAGTAGAGGAAAGCGATCACGGAAAGCGCCGAACCAATGGCCACCACGGCGTGCCAGCCGATGCGCTCATAGCCGTAGGACGCAACCGCGGAGCCAATCGCTCCGCCAACAAAGAACGTGGCGATGAACAGCGTGTTCAGGCGACTGCGTTCCTCCGGTTTCAGGTTGTAGATCATCTGCTGGCCGGTGACCAGCGTGGTTTGCACCGCGCAGTCGATCAGGATGGCGGCGGCAACCAGAATCAATAAGTGGCCGGACCAGAGCGTAATCAGGTAGCCGAAGATCGCTACGAGGAATGCAAAACCAGTCGCGGGACGCTGGTAGCCGCGATCGCCCAAGCGTCCGGCGACGGGCGCGATGAACGCGCCAGCGGCTCCAGCCAGCGCGAAAAATCCGATTTGCGTTTGGGTGAACCGATATTCGGGCCCGGCGAGAAGAAATGTGATGGTCGTCCAGAACGCGCTGAAGCTGGCGAACATGGCGGCCTGGTAAAACGCGCGGCGGCGAAGGACGGGTTCGCCGCGAAAAATGCGAAAGAGCGACCGCAGCTGCCGGCCATAGGTGCCCGCAAACGACGGCGTGCGCGCCGGCAGCGCTTTAAGCAGTACGACGATCAGCGCCAACAACAGTGCGGCGGATGCGAAGTACACAGCGCGCCACCCGAACGCTCCGGCGACGAATCCGGCAATCGCGCGCGCGAAAAGGATGCCGAGCAGCAAGCCGCTCATGATTTGGCCGACGACTTGTCCGCGTTTTGCCGGCGGAGTGAGCTCCGCGGCAAGCGGGATCAACACCTGCGCAACCACGGATGTGACTCCAATGAGCAGCGCCGCAACGAAGAAAATCGAAATCGTGGGAGCGAATGCGGCGATCAGCAACGACGAGACCGTGCCGAAGAGGATTGTGATGATCAGTCGCCGGTTTTCGATCAGATCGCCGAGCGGTACGAGCACGAGCAGGCCGGTGGCGTAGCCGATCTGCGTCATGGTGATGACCAGACCAATGACCGACTGGCTGACGTGAAATTGAATTTCGAGAGTGTCGAGAAGCGGTTGCGCGTAATAAATGTTGCCGACGGCGAGCCCGCAGGAAACCGCGAAGAGAATTACGAGCGGACGCGACATGCCCCGAGGCGCAGGCGCGCCGGCGGACGCGGGATCAGCGGAATGCGGAGATGAAGACATGGGCCGGATGAGTCTAGCGCGGGAGACGATGATCCATTCAAAATCAAATTCGCCGCCTTGGGCAATCGCAGCGCAACGCGCCGCTACAGGAGCCGATGTGAAAGTGAGCGTGGGAGGAGTTCGGTTTTGGGTGCACCCGCCTCACTTCATCGAATCGTCGTATTCCTTCATCCATCCGCGGCTCTTCAATACTTCACGAGCTTTGGAGCCATCGGCGGGGCCGACGATTCCGTCTTTTTCCATCAAGTCGATCAAGCGGGCGGCGCGGCCGTAACCGACGCGGAGACGTCGCTGCAGAGTGGACGTGGAAGCGCGGCCCATTTCGCAGACGACGCGGACGGCATCCTGATAGAGGTCGTCGTCGACTTCCTCGCCGCCATCGGCGCCGCTGCCGCCACCGGCGGCATTTTCGTCCTTGGGCGGCTTGAGAAGCTCTTCGTTGTAGATGGCCTTCGCTTGTTCGCGCCAGAAATCGCAGACGGCTTCGACTTCGCGTTCGTTTACGTACGGGCCGTGCACGCGATGCAGGCGCGACGACCCGGCGGGCAAGTAGAGCATATCGCCCTTGCCGAGCAGGGATTCCGAGCCGTTGGCGTCGAGAATGGTGCGAGAGTCGACTTTGCTGGCCACGCGGAACGAAATGCGGGCCGGGAAATTGGCTTTGATGAGTCCGGTGATTACGTCCACCGACGGGCGCTGGGTGGCGAGGATCAGGTGAATGCCGACCGCGCGAGCCATTTGCGCGAGGCGGGTGATCGATTCTTCCACGCCGTTGGTATCGACCATCATCAGGTCGGCGAGCTCGTCGATGACGATGACCAGGTAGGGAAGCGGCTTGTGCTCTTCTTCCTCGGTGCCGTCAAACAGCGAAAGCGATTGGCCCTTTTCGAAGGTCCGGTTGTACTGCTCGATGTTGCGGACGCCGCGAGCGGCAAGCAATTTCAGGCGGCGCTCCATTTCGCGGACGGAGTTGCGCATGACGTTCGCGGCGACTTTCGCGTCGGTGACCACCGGCGTGAAGAGGTGCGGGATGTCGGCGTAGAGACCGAGTTCCAGCTGCTTCGGGTCGATGAGCACCATCTTCAGTTCATCCGGCGTGGCCTTGTAGAGCATGCTCATCAGCAACGAATTGATGAACACGCTCTTGCCGGTGCCCGTTGAGCCGGCGATCAGCAGGTGAGGCATCGAGGCGAGATCTCCGGCGCGGATGCGGCCGATGAGGTCCTTACCGAATGCCAGAGTGAGTTTCGACGGCGAGTGGC
Organism: uncultured Acidobacteriota bacterium; assembly: GCA_963785585.1. GTDB lineage: Bacteria > Acidobacteriota > Terriglobia > Acidiferrales > UBA7541 > Palsa-295. The sequence continues at coordinate 1,679,892 of CAWAVW010000004.1, read as the reverse complement.
TGAATTCCGGCGATTCGACGACGTCGCGAAGGGCGATGGTTTCGCGCTTTACGTTCGGAACTTCGATGCCGACCGTGGATTTGCCGGGGATGCGCTCGATCAGAATCGATTCGGCCTGCAGCGCCAGGCAAAGATCGTCGCCAAGGCCCTGAATGCGGCTGTATTTCACGCCGGCTTCGGGCTTGAATTCGAAGGTGGTGACGACCGGGCCGGGATTGATCTGCGTCACGTGGCCGCCGATGTCGAACTCCATGCATTTTTGTTCGATGGCGCGAGCGCGATCTTTCAGCTCATTTTCGTCCATCTTCTCGCCGCGCTCGGCGGCAGTGAGAAGGGAGGAGGGCGGCAGCCTGTAATTCGTCCGGCCCAGTGCAACTTTCGGCTCGGGACCCTTTTTCTTGGCGGCGGGTGCGGGCTCTTCGTCGCGAAATTTGATGATGGTCGGCATGCGGCCGAGCGGCTTGCGCTCTTCCTGCTCCGGCTCCGGCTCGGCTTCCTCGATTTCTTCGTCCGGTTCGGCCAGGGCAACGGATTTCGTGGAGACGCGCTGCTGGGCGACAGGGGGCCTTCCCGCGATTTTGATTTCTTCCACGCGGCGGCGCAGCTTGGTGGATTCCTTCTCTTCGCGCCATTCCTTGAGGCGAGCGAACCACTGGCCGATTGTGCCGTCGTCGGAAAGCGGTTGCTTCATCCACGCGGCGGCTTTGCTGAGCGAAAAGCTGGTGGTGAGAAAGAGAGCCGTTAGAAGCGTGGCAATTGAGATGAGGTTCGCGCCCGGCGAATTGAACGCGGCGCGCAAACCTTGCGCAAGAATCGTGCCGAGCAAGCCACCGGCGGGCAGCGCCCCGCGGACGTCCCATACGTGCAGCAGGGAAAGCTCAGAGGCGAAGGAAGCGACGAGCATTGTACCGCCGACGATTTTGGTGACGGGCGCTTCAAGCAGCTGGCTGCGGAACCAACGCATCGCGACCACAAACATTCCAATGGGGAACAGGAAAGCCGCGTAGCCGAAGACCTGAAAGAATGCGTCAGACATGTGCGCACCGACGGGCCCAATCCAATTTCGCGCGGGCATCGAGCCGGGAGCGGGCGCGGAAACATTGAAGGACGCATCGTGCGGAGAGTAGGAGAGCAGGCTGAGAGTCAGAAGAACGGCGATACTGAGTCCGACAAAACCGACCATTTCGTTGAGGCGTTTGTTGTCACTGGGCGTAAGAATCCGCACGACTTTCTCCTTTAATCCTGTCACCTCGAGGCCCGTGGGCTTGTCGAGATGTGTGGCTGGACGGCTGCCTGGATGCTGCGAGGCAGCTGGTTCAGCAAGTCCCGTATTTCGGGACTATCAGCGGCGGCGACAAATTCATGTACCGGCTGCGGACCGGTCGCCGAGCTGAAACAAATTCATGCAGGCACAAATAGGGGAAGGCCGCCGCGTAAGACCTGGGGCGCGCTGGCGCTTAACGCGCGTAGCCCAGTGGGAGGAACGCGAGCAACAGGATGACTATACCAAACGCGATTCGGTAGTAAATAAATAACTTCAATGTGCGTGTCTGTAAATACTGCAGGAAAAACGCGATGACGATGAAGCCCACGATGGCCGACACAGCGATGCTGATGGCGATGGTGGACATCGGCATACCCAGATTGCCGAGGGCGTGCTGCTGCTTGATGAGCTTGGGGACTTCCTTGGCGGCGGCGCCGGCGATCAGCGGCGTTGAGAGCAAGAACGAAAAGCGGGCTGCGGCTTCGCGCGTCATGCCTCGGAAAAGACCCGTCGAGATGGTTATACCGGAGCGGGAAACGCCAGGGAACAGCGCCAGCGCTTGGGAAGCGCCAATCACAATCGAATCGCCGAGAGAGGTTTGATCAATCCGGCGGTCGAGACGCGCAACGTACTCGGCGTACATCATAACGAAGGCGACGATAATCATCAGTGACGCGATCGGAATGGGATTCCGGAGATTCTCGTCGATCCAGTGCTCGAAGAAAAAGCCGACCAGAGCGCCGGGAATGGTGCCAATCACTAAGTACCAAAACAGGCGTTGATTGGTGAGAACCATTTGTTCGCTGGCGCGCTTCGGGTAATGGAAACCGAGGCCGCAGAGGATGAGCTGAATCCAGTCACGAATAAAATAGAGGACGACGGCGATCAGGGTGCCGAGGTGGAGCGCCACATCGAAGGCGATGCCCGGCTCCGGGATGCGGCCGTGGGAAAGCCAGGGAATCAGGATCAAGTGAGCCGAACTGCTGATCGGCAGAAATTCGGTGAGGCCTTGCACCACAGCCAGCAGGATGGCTTGCCAAAGTAACATGGGGTTGTAAGTGCTCCGTGTGACCGGCTGCGCGCCGGGATTGTTACGGCGTCTTCGCCGCTTTGCGAGCGCGTTTGAGCGGCTCTTTCAACGTCTTGGTCATGGCGTAGGCGTCGCGGCCGTTTGGGTAATAGCCTTTGCGAACTCCGCGAGTACGATAGCCATGCTTTTGCCAGAAGGCAACGGCGGAATCGTTGTCGGTTGCGGTTTCCAAAGTGATCAGAGAAACGCCGTCCGTTTCGAGGCGCTTTTCGACTTCGTTGAGCAGCGCCGAGCCCACGCCGTCGCGGCGGAATTTTTCAAGCACGTCGATGGTTACGATATAGCCGCGGTCGGCTTGGTGCGCGGTGATGCAAAAACCGGCGATCTGGCCCCCGATTTCAGCGACAACGCAATCCGAACCCGGGTAACGCAGGTAGGCTTGCAACTCGCGCCTGGAGTAGGCGATTTCCGGTTCGTAGCAGGCCTGATCGATCTCGTAGAGAGCGTCGAAGTCTTCGGGCCTGTGCGTGCGGAGAAGGATCGCCACGGCGGATTAGATTTCCAGAATCACGGGAAGAATGAGCGGTCGCTTGGCGGTCTGTTTGTTGAGGAAACGCTTCAGATCCTGCCGGATTTTTTCCTTGATGACGCTCCAGTCGGTTTTTTCTTCCTGCGTGGATTGTTCGATGGTTTTCACGATGATCTGGCGAGCCTGGTCGATGATTTCGGCGCCGTCTTCGGATGGCAAAAATCCGCGAGTGACGATTTCGGGCGCGGTTTCGATTTTGCCGGAATGTTTGTTGATGGCGATGATCGGCACGACGACGCCGTCTTCGGAAAGGTGGCGGCGGTCGCGAATCACGACCTCTTCAATCTCTTCGAGCGAGCCGGAATCGACCAGCACGCGTCCGGCTGTGACCGGTTCGCGGCGATGCGCGGTGCCGTCGGCCATGAATTCGACCGGCTGACCGCTTTCGAGCAGGAAGATCTGACTGCCGACGGCGCCGAGCTGTTCGGCAAGCGCCGAATGCCGGAACAGCTGGCGATATTCCCCGTGAATCGGAACGAAATATTTCGGCTTCACCAGTTGGAGCAGGATCTTCATTTCTTCCTGGCTGGCGTGACCGGAAACATGGATCGGAGCCGAGCCGCCACTTTCGTAGTAAACGAGGACGCGGCGGCGGAAGAAGTGGTCGATCATCCGGAAGATGGCCTTTTCGTTTCCGGGAATGATGCGCGAGGAAAGAATGACGGTGTCGTTTTCGGCGATGCTGAGCAGCCGGTGATTGTCCACGGAGATGCGCGAAAGGGCGGACATGGGTTCTGCCTGCGTGCCGCTTGCGAGCACAACGAGTTTTTGCGGGTCGTAGCTGCGAATGTCCTGGGGGCGGACCATGCTGCCGTCCGGCACTCGCAATTTGCCCAGGCCGTGGGCGATTTCGATGTTGTCCACCATGCTGCGGCCGACCACTCCGACTTTGCGACCGACCGAGCGAGCGATATCGATTACCTGCTGCACGCGATGAACCGAGCTGGAAAAGCAGGAGATGACGACTTTCGCGGGAGCGGCGCGGAAAAGCTCTTCGAGGCGCACGACGACCGAGCGCTCGGACGGAGTGAAGCCGGGGCGCTCGACGTTGGTGCTGTCACTGAAAAGAGCGAGGACGCCTTCCTGGCCGTAGCGCGCGAAGGCGTGAAGGTCAAAAGGTTTGCCATCCACGGGCGTGGGATCGATCTTGAAGTCGCCGGTGTGGATGATGACGCCGACGGGCGTGCGCACGGCGAGCGCGACGCAGTCGATGGTGCTGTGCGTGACGTGCAGATATTCGATCGAGAAAGCGCCGAGGACGGTGGTTTGTCCGGCTTTCACTTCATGCAATTTCGCTTTTTCGAGCTGGCCATGCTCCTCGAGTTTTTTGCGAACGATGGCGAGCGTGAATTCAGTGCCATAGACCGGAACGTTGAGCTCGGGAAGGATGTAAGGAATGCCCCCGATGTGATCTTCGTGCGCGTGCGTGAGCACGATGGCGCGGATTTTATTGCGATTTTGCTTCAGGTAGGTGATATCGGGAATCACGATATCGACGCCCAGCAATTCCTGTTCGGGAAACATCAGGCCCGCGTCGATGACGATAATGTCGTCGCCGGTGCGCAGGACCATCATGTTCATGCCGAACTCGCCGAGTCCGCCTAGCGGGATAGCCCACAACGATTGTTGACTCAAGTTTTTCCTTCCGATGGTGTCGCCCAACTCTTCGATCGGGGCAGCTTACGACGGCGAAGACGTTGGTGGAGCGGATTGGCTCACGCTTCGATTCGTTTTTGTTCGAGGGCAATCGTATCACATTGGGCGGAAGCGGCGGAGTGGAGCGGCCTGCATTCACGGAAGTAAAGTCAAAAAATGGATGCGCAGAGGAGACGAAGAAAATCCCCTGATGTCGCGGAGATCACGAGCCAAGGCGAGGATTGTGGCCGACGGCGACCGCTAATCACGCTCGCTGCCGCCGGCAAACAGGCGGGCGATGGCGACGAGCAGGATGGCGCCGACCGTGGCGGCGGCGAGGCTGCCCCAGAATCCGAAGGCGATAATGCCGAGGCGCTGAAAGATCCAGCCGCCGATCACGGCGCCGACCAGGCCGAGGATCACGTTCGTGACGCAACCGAATCCGCGGCCGCGCGCGAGAGTGCCGGCAAGCCATCCGGCCAGCAGGCCGATGATGATCCACCAGACGATGCCATGCGTCTGGACATACACGACAAAGTCGTGCTGGTTTTGCGCTACAAGAAAAGCGGAAGCGAACATCGGTGGGACCTCCGAGATCGTGTCAAATATTGCGCCGGTTTTAATTTTACGGAAATCTCACGAATGGCAAAAGACGTAGCCAAGCGTTTTGTAAATCAATTTCGCGACGAGAAAATCGGAGGCGTGGTCGCGGGGACGCGGCGAGAGTTCGGCGATGTCCATCGCCACGATTTTTTTGTGATCGGCGACGGCGCGGATCAGCGAAGTCACTTCGTGCCAGTCAAGACCGCCGGGTTCCGGAGCGCCGGTGGCGGAGACGATGGACGAGTCGAAGCCATCGACATTTACAGTCAGATACACGTTTGGGCTCAGGTCTTCGAGCACTTTCGCGATCCAGGCCTTCACGGGAGCGCGGACGATATCTTTGGCCCAGTAGATTTTCGTGCGCAGCTTGGGGATCGCTTTGGCTTCTTCCTCGGAAAGCGAGCGAACGCCCACCTGGACGGCGGGGCACATTTCGACCACGCGGCGCATGGTGCAAACGTGGCTGCCGGGATTGCCCTGGAATTCGTTGCGCAATTCGGCGTGAGCGCCGATGTGGAGCACGCAGAGGTCTTTGTATTTCTTGAGAGTCGCGGAGACAAGCGGCGGCGTGAGCGAATGCTCGCCGCCGAGAGCGATGGGAAATTTCCCGTCTTCGAGCAGCTGCAGTTGCGCGGTGAATAATTCGCGCAGCACTTCTTCAAACGTGCCGTCCATCGTGTCGATCGGGGGCCAGGTAGCGATGCCGATTTCCTTGTAGGGTTCGAGCTGCAGTTCTTCGTCGTACAGTTCCATGTGGCGGCTGGCTTCGAGGATGGCGGCGGGGCCGTTGCGGGTGCCGCGTTCGTAGGTGGCGGTGCGTTCGAGAGGAACGGGAAAAATTACGGCGCGAGCCGTTTGATACGTGGAGTGTTCGACCGCAAGACCACCGAAATTCTGCGGAGGCATCGGAGTATAACGGGACATGTGTGGTGGGGCTCCTCGAAAAATTAATCGAATTTTGTTTCGCGCGCGGCCTTATCTGTACTATCAATAGGGCGCGAACGAATTCAAAGTTTGACTCCCGAGCAGCTTGGGAGATTTACATTACCTGCGAGGCCGCTGAATGGCAAAGAAAAAGGGCGTAACGGGACGCGTCCTGCACGATCCGATCGAAGACCGGCTGACACCGATTTATCCGCTGGATTTGTCGCGCATCCACACAATCGACGACCTGGTGCGGGCCATGGGGCAGACCGCCTACACGGCGCGCCAAGTGGGCGATGCGGCCGACGTGCTGGAGGCGATGGCGAAAGATAAGGATTGTTTTGTGGTGATGACGCTTTCCGGCGCGCTGACGGTCGGCAAAATGGGTTTGGTGTTCTGCGATCTGGTGGAGTCCGGAATCGTGAAGGCGATTGTATCCACCGGCGCGCTGATGGCGCACGGATTGGTGGAGGCGACGGGCCGTTCGCATTTTCGATACGACCCATCGGTGGATGACAACGAGCTTTTTCTTTCCGGATACAATCGCGTGTACGATTCGCTGGAGCCCGAAGTGAATCTCGACGCAGTCGAAGAAGTGGTCGATCACGTGCTTGCGCGTTGGGATGCGAACGAAACACTGTGCAGTTGGAAATTGAATTGGGCGATGGGCGAATACTTGACGCGCCACGCGAAGGGCCGCGGAATCCTGAAATCCTGCTACGAGCATAAAGTTCCGGTGTTCGTGCCGGCGTTTACGGATTCGGAGTTGGGAATCGATCTGGCGCTTTTCAACCGGCAGCGCAAGAAGGAAGGAAAGCCGCCGCTGAAATTCGATCCTTATCTGGACTTCGAACATTACGCGGCGACGATGCTGGCGACCAAAAAGATGGGAATTTTTACCGTTGGGGGCGGAGTGCCGCGAAATTGGGCTCAGCAGTTTGGCGTGTATGCGGAATTGCTGGCGCGGCGCGGCTACGAAAAGATTCCGCTGAAGCGCTACAACTACGGGTTGCGGATTTGTCCGGAGCCGGTGAATTGGGGCGGGCTTTCCGGCAGCACGTACACCGAAGCGGTTTCGTGGGGCAAGTTTGTGCCGATCGCCGAGGGCGGGCGGTTTGCCGAAGTGCTGGACGATGCCACGGTGGCGCTGCCGTTGATCGTCGGCGCTGTGCTTGAGCGCATTGGTTACAAACACGAAGGCGCTCGCGGCGGCGGGCATCGACACGCGCCAGCGCCCTCTAGGAAGGGCGGCAAAAAGTAGAGGCTGGGGGCGGGGAAGGAAACTCGCGATGGCAATCAGCGGCAGAAATCCGCAGGTGACCAAGCGCATTGAAAGTGCGAAGGCCTGGAATGCCGAACTCGGGGAGCTGCGAGAGTTGTTTCTCGACGAAGGCCTCGCCGAAACGGTGAAGTGGAGCAAGCCGACCTTTACAATCGATGGGTCAATTGTGGCTTTCATCGCCGGGATGAAAGAGACCGTCGCGATCGCATTTTTAAAGGGAGTTTTGCTCCGCGACCCTGAGCATATCCTTGCCGCGCCCGGTCCGAACTCCCGCACGATTCGCTGGGCGAAATTCAAATCGCTCGCCGAAATCGAAAAGCATGCCGCGACGCTGAAGTCTTACATCCGCGAGGCGGTTGATCTGGAAAGATCCGGCGCGCGCGTGGACATGAAGGCCAACGACACCCTGAAGCCCCCACCGGAATTTAAAAGGAAGCTCGCGAGCGATGCCAAGTTCAAGAAGGCATTCCAGTCGCTCACGCCGGGCCGGCAACGCGCATACATCCTCCATTTTGCCGGCGCCAAACAATCCGCCACGCGCGAGTCGCGCATCGCGAGACATGAAAAGCGCATCCTTGCCGGAAAAGGCATTCTCGATTAAGGACGTAACACTCTTGCAGAAATAGAAAAGGGCACGAAGCGTTTGCTTCGTGCCCTTCGAATCCTGGCCGCCGAATTTTTCAGAACTGGTTCCAGCCGGCCGCTTGCCACTCGCGGCCAGGCGCTGGTTCTGTCAGTCGTCTTCGCCGATCAAAATCGCTGCGGCGAGCACCGTGGTCCACAGGCCGCGCTTGTCGCCGACGGCGGACTGGGTGATGTTCATGGTGCGGACGATTTTGTTCGAGATACGATAGACCTCTTTTTTCTCGTCCCAGGAAAGATCCGGATCGAATTCCACGTTCAAAGTGGTGGCCAGCATTTCGGCGGCGAGTTCCTCGGTATATTCACCCGCAATCTCTTCGCTTTCGCCGAAGGAATGATGCTCGGAAAGATAGCCGAACATCGATTTGTCGGCGGGCAGGGCGAGGCCCACGCCAGCGGCGATCAAGCGATGCGGCTCGCGCGTCTGATTTTCGCTGATGACCGTAAAGGCGACCTGGCCGGGCTTGATATGCTTCAGGCCTTCGCTGCGGGAAATTAACTTGCAGTACGGCGGGAAAATCGACGAAACGCGGACGATGTTACAGGCCGCGATTCCAGCATTGCGCAAAGCGAGTTCGAAACTGGAAAGGCGCTCGCGGTGCTTGCCAACTCCCTTGGTGAGGAAAATCTTCTTCGCGACGAACGCCATAGTTTGTACCGGGCTACGGTGCCTCCAGGAAAATAAACTCGAAATTGCGCAAGCCTCGGAAAATTAACAAGCACGTAGGGTGATGTCAATCAATTTCAACGATGTAACGGAGAATTCGCATTTGCGGCGGCACGAGATAGGGAACGCGAAGCGCCGAAAAAGGAAAGAGGACGCCGGAAGTGCGCGTCCTCTGTCACAGAAGTGGAAGCACAGATTTTATTCTTTGGTGAACAGTACGCCGTTCGTAAATTTACGGCGTCGCTGTGTTACCAGCCCCAACCCCATCCGCGGCGGTAGTAGCCAGGATAACCATATCCGTAGCCAAAACCGATCGCGACCGGCGGCGGGTAATAGCCGAACGCCGGTCCGTACGGATAGGCGTAAGGACCCGGATACGGTCTGGCAACCAGACGCGGACGCGGAGGCTGCGAGTTGTCGGCGTAATCCTGAGGCGTGGCCGGACGGAAAGCGAGTTGGCCGTGAACGGTGGTGAAACTGGCTGGCGTTTCGAGGCGGAACGTCAAAACGTCTTCGGGCGGAATGATCGTCGGCTTTCCGCGGGTGAGCAGCACGCCGGCGATTCCGGCGACGAATCCAGCGCCTGCGCCGATTCCTGCGCCCGCGCCTCCGGCAGCGATGCCGCCGATCGCCGCGCCGGTGCCGGTGGTCGTTCCGACAGCTACGGCGTCACGACCGTTGGACGTGCCGGCGCTCGCATTCAACAAAGAGGTCTGTACGTTGAGCATTTGACCATCGACGAGCGTCAGTTGGTTCACATCCAATTGAAGTTTTGAGACGCCTTTCACGCGGCCGGCCCGTTGAGCGTCGGTGACCTGACCGACGATTGTTTGTCCGCGGCGCGCGACCACCCAGCCATCGACAATGACCGGATTCACGAGCGTGCCGATGAACTGATCGCCTTTTTTATTCTTGTCGCTCGAGATCCAATCCGAAGTGCGAATCTGAACGACGGTTCCGGCAGGAATCGTCAAGGGATCCGGAAGCGCGCGCGACGCATTAGAGTACCGGCGAGGCGCGGGCGGCGGAGCCGGCCGATCGGAAGGCGGCGGAGCCTGAACCTGAGGTCCGGCGTTCGGATCCATCGGCTGCTGGTCTTGTTGTTGGTCTGGCTGAGCATTCTGCTGCTGGTCTTGCGGCGCCTGGGCGGCGGTAGCCGGAGGCGCGGATTGCTGCGGGGCCATTCCCGATGGATCGGGTTGGCTCGGCGGCGCCTGCTGGTCCTGCTGCTGTTGCTGGGAAGGCGGCGCGGGCGGAGTATCCTGCTGCTGGGCGAAAAGGCTGGAGCTGCCGCAAAGGAACAGGGCGCCGCAAGCAGCGATGGCCGCGGCGCGCTTCGCGCTCGGCAGAAATCGTTGGGTGAATTGCATCTCGAGACCTCCTTCAGGTCATTCGAAGAATCGTACGGAACGGGCTTATCGGCAGGGGCGATGTTCCTGCCTGTGCCGAGTGTATCCCGCGCCAGCATAGGTAAGATGGCGCGAGACACCCGTTCGTTGCATCTGTGTAAACACCGGGGTGGGGCGAAAGTTGCGGCCCTGGCAGCCGTCGAAAGGGAGCGAAATCGGGGCGGTTTGGGCCCGGATTGGTGGAAGACCATGAACGTAGCGACGATTCGGTTGGCAATTTTTGTCCTGTGCGGCGCGTGCGTTGCTCTGCCGATTGTGAGCGCCGGAAACGCGGACACGGAAGCTTCGACGCTCTCGATCGGTGGCTCGAAGATCGAAGTGTCCGTCGAGCGAACGGGCACCGGCCCGTCGCAGCAGGACCTAAATCGCTGGATTGAAATGGCCGGCAACGCGGTGACAACGTATTACGGAAAGTTTCCGGTGCCGCACGTGAGCGTCCGCGTGAGGACGTTTGACGGCGACGGCGTTCGCCACGGCCAGACGTTCGGAATGGATGCGGGATTGATCCGCATCGGAGTTGGCAATCAGACCTCGATGGAAGAGCTTCGCGACGATTGGATGATGACGCACGAAATGATTCATCTGGCGTTTCCGTCCGTAGAGGAAAACCACCACTGGGCGGAAGAGGGAATTTCGACGTACGTCGAGCCCATTGCCCGGATCCGCGCGGGCGAAATGGACGAGATGGAAATGTGGCGCGACCTGATGCGCGACATGGCGAAAGGCTTGCCGGAAGCGGGCGACGAAGGACTCGACCACACGCACACTTGGGCGAGAACGTATTGGGGCGGGGCATTGTTTTGCTTTGTGGCCGACGTGGAGATTCGCAAACGCACTCAGAATCGCAAAGGACTCGAAGACGCGTTGCGCGGAATTCTCAATGCAGGCGGCGACATCCGAAGCGAATGGAAACTGGAAGACGCCTTCCAGGCGGGCGATCGGGCCACGGGCGCGCCGGTGCTGACGGAAATGCTGGCGAAGTGGAAGGATCAGCCCGTGATGATCGATTTACCGGAAATGTGGAAGCAACTCGGAGTTCGAACGGAAAACGGGCGCGTGGCGCTTTCGGACGACGCGCCGCTAGCGAATATTCGACGGGCGATTACGCGGCGCGACGATTCGGATGCGAAATAATCAGGGATAAACCTGCGAGAATCGCAGGCCGAAACATAGATAGCATTGCGCGCGATACGTTATTTTGCGACGGCGGTGAGAGCGAGGCACGGCGCGAGCGTATCGCCGATGGTCTTTAGTTCTCGCAGCTGTTGATGAGTGAAATCCGGCCCTGCCTCGCCTGCCGATTTGCCTTTTCTCGATACCTGGATGACTCCGCAGACCTTCCGATCGATAGCGATTGGGGCGCTCATAATCTTCTGAATGGCGTCGGCGCGGGTATCTTCCGCGATGGGAACGGCTTCGAATACCGACGAATGCGGCACGACGGCAAAATGGTTGATTACTTCCGGACGCTTTTCGCGCACCGTGCGAGCGGCCAGGGAATTTGTGCTGGTTAGCGGTATCTGCCCTACTTCCCGTAACATAGAGGGAAAAATGAAGCGCAGGAAGCGGTCGTCCGGGGTGATCGTCATGATCGCCACTTCGTGGGGCTGGACGCCGAAGTTCTTGCTGACGATATCGACCACGCGATTCAAGCCGATGAAATCCTCGCCGGAGCCCTGGCGGACGAGCTCTGCGACCCACTTCTTGAGTTCATTGATATTTTCAGCGGACATGGTCGGTTCCTTCGATTCGTTCCAATTTAGCACACAGAAAAAGGGGCCCTGCCGGAGGTTTTTCGGCCGTGTTTCCAATCTACAAATGACCGCCGAGCGAGTGGCGATCGCCGGAGAAGGCGCGACTTGGAGGGGAGTTGACTTCGACGGAGACGGCCCGCCGTTTCCAGGTCTGACGGTCAAAAAATTCGGCAAATCCGAATCTTCCGAAGTTAAAAACAGTGTGCGTGGTTCTTGCAAAGGTTCGGGACGAACCCTATACTAAACTTTCAGTCAGTACGCGTGGTTCACCTTCGGAGCGTGCATGGCGGTCGCTGCAAATACTTCCAAAACGAGTTACATCCTCGACAAACTGCAATCCCTCAGTGGAATTGTTCCGATTGGCGCATTTTTAGCCGAACACATCTGGTCAAACAGCTACGCGCTGGTAAGCGTGGCGAAATACGACACCGTATCGCGCGAGTTGCAGCAGGTGCCGTGGCGAATCCTGGTGGAGACCGGCGTGCTTTGGGTGCCGCTGCTGTTTCACAGCCTGTACGGGATGTACATCTGGTGGAAGGGCAAGTCGAACGTGCTGTCGCATCCGTGGATGTCGAACTGGATGTACGTACTGCAACGGTGGACGGGAATGATCGCGTTTTTGTTTATCGGCTGGCACCTTTACACGCAGAGGTTTCTGGGCCACGGAATGACGGCCTATGCCGACGTGCAACAGTTCATGCTCAGCCCGATGAATCTGACGTTCTACGTTGTGGGACTTTTGGCTTCGGCGTTTCACCTGGGCAACGGGATCTGGAATTTTGCGTGTAAGTGGGGCATCGCGGTGAGCCAGACGTCGCAACGCGCGTTTGGATTGCTGGGAGCCTTTGTGGGCGTCTCGATTGCGTTTGCGGGCATCGCGATTGTGGTGGGCATGCACTTCGGAAAGTTTCCGCTCGGAGGTTACGTCCAGTGAGCGGGCCGAAAATCATTATTGTTGGCGGGGGCCTCGCGGGATTGATGGCCACGATTCGCGTGGCGGAGTCCGGGGTGCCCGTGAGCCTGTTTTCGATCGTGCCGGTGAAGCGCTCGCATTCGGTGTGCGCACAGGGCGGCATCAACGCGGCGAAGAATTTGAAGGGCGAGGGCGACTCCACCTGGAAACATTTCGACGACACGATTTACGGCGGCGATTTCCTGGCGAATCAGGGCCTGGTGAAGTCGATGTGCGAAGCCGCTCCCGCAATTATTGATCTGCTCGACCGGATGGGCGTGATGTTCAACCGCACGCCGGAAGGGTTGCTGGATTTCAGGCGATTCGGCGGGACGCTCTATCACCGAACGGCGTTTGCCGGGGCCACAACCGGCCAGCAGTTGCTGTACGCGCTCGATGAGCAGGTGCGGCGCTACGAATCCGAAGGCAAAGTGCAGAAGTTCGAAGGCTGGACGTTTCTTTCCGCCGTACTCGACGATGAGGGCGTGTGTCGCGGCATCTGCGCGATGGATTTGAAAACGATGGTGATCAAGACGTTTCCGTGCGATGCGGCGATTTTCTGCACCGGCGGAATCGGCGCGATCTTCGGCCGTTCCACGAATTCGGTGGTTTGCACGGGCTCGGCGCAGTCGGCTTTATTCCAACAAGGCGCGTATTACGCGAACGGCGAATTCATTCAGGTTCATCCCACGGCGATTCCGGGCGAAGACAAGTGCCGGCTGATGAGCGAATCGGCGCGCGGCGAAGGCGGACGCGTGTGGGTGCCGAAGACTCCGCAGGATCCGCGGCCCGCGCGGACGATTCCGGAAAACGAACGGTTCTACTTCCTCGAGGAGTGGTATCCGAAGTACGGCAACCTGGTTCCGCGCGACGTAGCGACGCGAGCGATTCACAAGATTGTGTATGAAATGAAGATGGGGCTTGTGGGCGAGCCTGCTGTGTATCTGGACGTGACGCATATCCCGCGCGAAGTGCTGGAAAAGAAACTCGAAGGAATTCTGGAGATTTACGAAAAGTTCGTGGGCGTGGACCCGCACGTGGAGCCGATGAAGGTTTTTCCGGCGATGCATTACACGATGGGCGGGTTGTGGGTGGACAACGAAAACCAGGCGACGAACATTCCGGGCGTGTACGCGGCGGGGGAATGCGAATACCAGTATCACGGCGCAAACCGGCTGGGCGCGAACTCGTTGGTTTCGTGCATATTCGGCGGCGGCATTGCGGGGCCGGCGGCGGTGCGCTATGCGCGCGCTCTGGGGAAAACCTGCGATTCGACCGATCCCGCGGTGTACGAACGAGAACGCGTGCGGCAGCAGGATATTTCCGACGCGCTGCTGAACCAGCACACCGGAACCGAGAATCCGCTGACGATCTGGCGCGAGCTCGGGGAAGTGATGACCGAGAACGTGACCGTGATTCGCTACAACGCCAATTTGCAGAAGACGCTGGTGAAGCTGGACGAATTGAGCGACCGGTTCACGCGCATCAATCTGCAGGACCGCACGCAGTGGGCGAACCAGACTTTGAATTTTGTGCGCGAACTGGGAAACATGCTGGTGCTGGCAAAGGTGATCACTCTCGGCGCGCTGGCGCGCAACGAGACGCGCGGAGCGCACTACAAGCCGGAATTCCCGGAGCGCGACGACGCGAACTGGCTGAAGACGACCATCGCCAGCTACAACAACGGCAACATAACGCTGCAGTACGAATCGGTGGATACTTCGCTGCTTCCACTGCGCGAGCGGAAATACACGGCGGCAAAGTAGTCGGGGCACACGAGAGGCACCATGGCAGAGAAAACGTTCATCGTTCGCATCAAGCGGCAGCAGCGGCAGGACGAGAAAGTCCGCTGGGAAGAATTTGAGCTGCGCTACCGTCCTCACATGAACGTCATTATTTGCCTGCGCGATATTGCCGAGCGGCCGTTTACGAAAGACGGACGCGAAACCAGTCCGCTGAGCTACGACGCCAACTGCCTGGAAGAAGTCTGCGGCGCGTGCGCGATGATCATCAACGGAAAGCCGCGGCAGGCTTGCACGGCTCTGGTGGATGAACTCGAAAAGCCGATTCGCCTGGAACCGCTGACGAAATTTCCTCTGATTCGCGATTTGCAGGTCGATCGCAGCAAGATGTTCGAGGATTTGAAGCGCACCAAGTGCTGGATTCCGATCGACGGCACCTACGATCTGGGGCCGGGACCGCGCATGGCTCCCGAGAAGCAGGAAGAGGGATATCCGCTCTCGCGCTGCATTACCTGCGGAAACTGCCTGGAAATTTGCCCCAAGGTGAACGAGAACGACAATTTTGTGGGAGCGGCGATCGTCAGCCAGGTGCGCCTGTTCAATATGCATCCCACGGGCGCGATGCACGCGAGCGAACGGCTCGAAGCATTGATGGGCCCGGGCGGAATTGAAGATTGCGACAACGCGCAGAACTGCGTGAAGGTTTGCCCGAAGGGAATTCCTCTCACCGAATCGCTTGCGGCCGTGAATGGCCAGGTGCTGCGCCACACGATCAAGTCTTTTTTCACCGGCGGCAAGAAACAAGGCTCGTCGCAGCCCGAAGGCTAGGGCAGACGCTCTTTTTTGCGGGCTTGCGAGATCGCTTCGCGGGTCGTCACTTCGATGTTTCCTTTCCAAGCAAACCCGGTACAGTTTGGCCCTCGCGTGTCGTAGAATCCCAAAGGCATTTTCGGTGAGCCGATGAACCGTGCACTCATGATTGCGGCATGTTGTTTGTTCGGAGGGAGTGTTCTCGCAGTGACCATGGCATCGCAGACGGCGATCTCGCAGCAGGCCCGGGATTTGCAGGCGCACTCGATCGTGATCGATACGCATGACGACACGACGCAGCGGCTGCTCGATCAGGCGTTTGATTTTGGCGCGCGGCACGCGGACGGCAGTGTGGACATTCCGCGCATGCGCGAAGGCGGACTGGACGCGATTTTCTTTTCGATCTGGATTCCGGGCACGGTTAAGGGGCAGCCCGCCGTGGACCGGGCGCTGGCTCAAATCGAGGCGGTGCGCCGCACCGTGGCCGCGCACCCGAACGATCTGGTGCTGTGCGGAACGGCGGAGGAAATTCGCCGGGCGTACGCGGCGAAAAAGATTGCCGCGCTGATCGGCGTTGAGGGCGGTCACATGATCAACAACGACCTCGCGAACCTCGACAAATTTTATTCGCTCGGCGCGCGATACATGACGCTCACGCACACGGTGAACACCGACTGGGCAGATTCCTCCGGCGATAAGCCGGCGCACGACGGCATGACGCCGTTTGGCAAGCAGGTGATCGCCGAGATGAACAGGCTCGGGATGATGGTGGATATTTCGCACGTCTCCGACAAGACGTTCTACGACGTGCTGGCCGCGAGCAAAGCTCCGGTGATCGCTTCGCATTCCTCGTGCCGCTCGATTTGCGATGCGCCGCGCAATATGACGGACCAGATGATCAAGGACCTCGCGGCGAAGGGCGGCGTGATTCAGATCAATTACCATATCGGATTTCTGAGCCAGGAATATTCGAACGCGTACAAGGCGCATCCCGAATACGGCAAGGAAATCGAAGCGGAAGCAAAAAAGCGCTGCGGCGGAAATGAAGCGTGCCTGCTGATCGAAGCCGACAACGTGGTGCGCGACTACGTGGCTGCGGGAAAATTGCCGAAAGTCGATTGGACGAAGATCGTCGAGCACATCGACCATGCTGTTAAACTGGTGGGCGCGGAGCATGTGGGTCTCGGGTCTGACTTTGATGGCGCGGATATGCCGTACGGAATGGAAAGCGTCGCGGACATTCCGCAAATTACCAACGCGCTTCTGGCGAAGGGTTATGCCGCTGCCGACGTGCAGAAAATTTTGGGTGGAAATACTCTGCGGTTGATGCAAGACGTGGAAAACACCGCAAAGAAGCTAGGAGGAAAGCCGTGAAGTCCTTTTTCGCGCAATTTTGTATGGTTGCAACTCTCGCTCTAGTTCCTGTGGCGCTTCAGGCGCAAGCTACGACTCCCGCTGTAACTCCGGCAAAACCTGCGACGGCTGTACACCACACGACGACTACCGCAGCACATACGGATCCGGCGTTGTTGCATCCCGCAACCCTGAAGGCGCAGGCGCCTCCCGAATTCACGGTGAAATTCACGACGACGGCGGGAGATTTCGATGTGCATGTGACGCGCGCCTGGGCTCCACTCGGCGCGGACCGGTTTTACAATCTGGTGAAGCACGGATACTTCACCAATGCGGCGTTTTTTCGGGTGGTGCCGGGATTCGTGGTGCAATTTGGTTTGAGCGCGAATCCGGCGGTGAATAAAGCCTGGGAGGACGCAAAGATTTCCGACGATCCGGTCACGCAGAGCAATCATCCGGGATTTTTGACTTTCGCCACATCCGGACCGAACACGCGCACCACGCAGCTTTTCATCAACCTCGGCGATAATCCGCGGCTCGATGGGTTGGGTTTCGCTCCCTTCGGCCAAGTCACCGAAGGCATGGATAATGTGCAGAAGATTTACAGCGGGTACGGCGAACAGCCGGAACAGGGCGAGATCACGGAGAAGGGCAAAGCGTATCTCGATAAGAGCTTTCCGAAGCTGGATCACATCGTGTCGGCGGTGATCACCTCGCCGGCTCCGGCCGCTCCGGTGCATCATACCGCTCCCGCGGCGAAGAAGCCTGCAGCTGGGCCGTCGTCGAACTGACAGCTTTCGAATTTTGCATTCCTATAAATCGGGGTATCGCGCACGATGGTGCGCCTTGGGGGAAGGGAAATGGCAGAGGCAACGCTTGGAAAACCGGAAACACTCAACGAAAAAGCGCCGGAGACTTTCAACGCAACGTTCAGCACCACCGCGGGCGAGTTTGTGATCAAAGTGACGCGCGCGTGGGCGCCGCTCGGAGCCGACCGCTTCTACAATCTGGTGAAGCACGGATTCTACACGGACGCGCATTTCTTCCGCGTGATTCCGGGATTCGTGGTGCAGTTTGGATTGCACGCCGATCCGGAAGTGAGCAAACTTTGGCGGAACACGAACTTCAGGGACGATCCGGTGACGCAAAGCAATAAGCCGGGCTTCGTCACGTTTGCGACGGCAGGGAAGGACACGCGAACGACGCAGCTTTTCATCAACACCGGGAACAACGGCCAACTCGACAAGATGGGGTTCGCGCCGTTTGGCGAAGTGACGTCCGGGCTTGATGTGGTGAAAAAAATTCACAGCGGATACGGCGAGCAGCCCGACCAGCACTCGATCACGGTTCTGGGAAAGCCGTATCTGGACAAGCACTTCCCGAAACTGGACCGGATTACCTCGGTGAAGATTTCGTAGCGCGCGGCGAAGGGATGCGCCGCGTTTTGCAATGCGGATGAATGCGTGTGAAGGTTTCGTTCCCGGACCGCGGAGGAAAACTCCGGGTCCGGGATTTCTGTTTTCGGCGATGGGGTAAGGCGCCGAACGAGGAAGGTCGTGGGCTCCGCATCGAAAGTGTTGGTGGAAAAGTCCGCCGAGGCGCAAGGCAGCGGCTCGAGCCTGCTGCTGCTGGCGATGGCGCTCGCGAAGGTATTGATCCAGTTTGCGGGGATCAACCACTACGGATTTTTTCGCGACGAATTTTATTACATGGCCTGCGGAGAGCATTTGGCGTGGGGCTACGTGGACCAGCCTCCGCTCGTGGCACTGGTGGCGTGGCTTGCGCGGCACACCCTGGGCGATTCGATGTTTGCAATTCGTTTGCTGCCGGTGCTCGCGGGCGCGGCGGTGGTTTACACGACCGGGCGAATTGCGCGCGAGCTGGGCGCGTGGCTTTTCGGGCAATTTTTGGCCGCGGGATCCATTCTGCTGGCTCCGGCGTGTCTGGCGTTCGACAGTTTTTTCTCGATGAATGCGTTTGAGCCGCTGATCTGGACGCTGTGCACGTGGATCGCGATTCGCATCGCGAACGGCAGTTCCCCAAAATTGTGGCTGCTGTTTGGTGTGATTGCAGGCGTTGGGCTTGAGAACAAACACACCATGCTCGTCTTTGGTTTCGCGATTGTCGTGGGCCTGCTGCTGACGCGGCAATGGCATGCATTTACGTCGCGGTGGATCTGGCTGGGCGGCGCGATTGCGTTTGCGATTTTTCTGCCGAACTTGATCTGGGAAGCGACGCATGGGTGGCCACAAATTGAAGTGGTCCGCAACGGCGAGGCATTCAAGATCCTGCACATCAGCGCGTTCGAATTCTTGTGGGAGCAGGTGCTGTTCATGCAGCCCGTGGCGCTGCCGATCTGGCTGGGCGGCCTGTATTGGTATTTTTTTGCGCCAGAGGGGCGCAACTTTCGTTTTCTCGGATGGGCGTACCTGATCGTGCTGGTTGTGTTTATCGCGCTTGACGGCAAATCCTATTACGCACTGCCGGTGTATCCGGTGTTGATGGCGGCGGGAGGCGTGGCCATCGAGCGAGTGCTGCGCGCGCCGAAGTGGAATCGGGCCCGCATCGCGTACGCGGCGATCTTGATCGTTGTGGGATTGGTGACGCTGCCGTTTGGCGTGCCGCTGCTGCCTGTGGCGACGTTTGTGAAATATTCCAACGCGCTGCCGTACGGAAAATCGGTGAAGGCCGAGCGCGACGAGCCGGTCGAGCTCCCGCAGCTCTACGCGGACATGTTCGGCTGGGACAATCTCGGGCGCGCCGTGGCGAAAGTGTATTACTCGATTCCGGCGGAGGAGCGAGCGGGTTGCGCGATCATCGCGGGAAATTATGGCGAGGCGGGCGCGATCGATTACTTCGGAGGCAAGCTTGGGCTACCGAAGCCGATCAGCGGGCACAACAGCCATTACGATTGGGGTACGCGCGGATACTCCGGCCAGTGCGTGATTCTGGTGGGCGAGCGCTCCGCGGAATTGAGCAAGCTGTTTGGGGAGGCGACGCTGGTGGCGAAGATCTCGTCGCCGTATGCGACGCTCGCCGAGCAGAATGTGCCGATTTACATTTGCAGAAAGCCGAGCGCGCCGCTGGCGGAGTTGTGGCCGCATTTCAAGATGATTATCTAGGGGTAGGCACGAGGTCTGTTCGCGGCGCGTGCGGCACGAAAGACGTACCACAGAGGACACCGAGAGGCGCAGAGTTCACGGAGACGTGAGAGAGCGCCCGGCGTGTCTTGCACCGCGCGATGGCTAACGCGGGGCGTGGCGCGGGTTGCGGGCTTCTTCTTCGAGCGCGCCGAGCTTCAGTCCGGCGGCGACGAGGCGGTGACCGATTTCTGAATCCGTGCGGCTGGCAATCGAAAACAGCACGCATTCCATGGTCAGGACCGGAATCAACCGGCCGCCGTTAATTTCAGACGTTGGCGATGCCGCTTCCGCGGCTGCGAAGACGGCGAGCAGCTCCGTTGAATAGGGAAGGCGGGGTGAGTTGCCCGCCGATTTCTTTTTGCCGGCCGGCCATTTCCACTTCCTCGGTTTCAGCTCGGCGGTTTTCTGCTGGTGATGAAATTGAATCCAGTAGTGCCAGCGCTGCGGGCTGATGCGGCAAATTTGCTGCAGGTAGGATTCGACTTTTTCTTCGTCTTCCCAGTATTTCGACAGGCGATCCCACTCGTACATGTACATCCCGGCGAGCAGGTCGGCCACTTCGACTTTTGAGGCGGCACGGCTGTGCGCCATCATGCAGGCCAGAGTTTCCGCGCGCGCCATATCCATGGTCAGCCGGTGCGCGGGCAGCTTGTCGCCGGCCGCATGGCGCGGGTCAGCGCCGATTCCGCGACCGTTCCCGCGATTAAATGGGTTCATGTTCATGGAGTGAAAGCGCCGCTGCAAGACGGCTCCGAATCATTGTGCTTCTCGTATTTTATCAGACGCCTCCGGAGCGCTTTGCGTTCCATAGCGGGATGTTCCGGCGAGGAAACTGTTCTGACGCGAGGATTACCTGTTCGTCCGTACAGTCGGCGGAAACGCAGGGAATGCCGGCGCTTGCTGTTGACTGGCGATGGAGAGGGTGCAAAACTTCCGGTCGAAATTTTGGGAAGGGAATTCGACATGACTCGCAGCGGCCCGCACCGGACCGACAAAAGGCTGCCGGAACCGAACCCATTCGTGGGCACATGGCGGCTTGTGTCGATCGAATCGTCGGAGTCGCGGCTTTTCGGCGAAAGACCCGTGGGCCTATTGATTTACGACGCGTCGGGGCATGTAGCCGTGCAGATCATGCGAAATCCGCGGCCGGAGTTTTCGGGCGCCGCAGGGTTTCCCGCCGCGAAGGATGTGCAAGTCGCTTACAAAGGCTACTACGCTTACTACGGTACGTACTCCGTTGATACGGCGACGAAGTGGGTGACGCATTTTCTGGAGGGCAGCTTGCGGCCCGGCGATGTGGGAAAGGAGTTTACGCGCGCCTACGAATTCAAAGGCAAGCAGTTGGCTCTGACGCCGGTGAACGATAGCCAGGCGCGCGATGCATGCCTCACCTGGGAGCGCGTGGGATAGATGCAATGCGAAAGGCCCGCATCCGCTGAGTGATTCCAGGTTCCGCGGGCCTTTTGGGGTTCGCGTGTTTCCGCGATTGCGACTAAATGCCGAGGACGTTTACGAGTTCTCGCACCGACGCGGAAGACTTATCGAGCGCTGCCTGTTCATCCGGCAGCAATTTCACCTGAATGATTTCCTCGATGCCCGCAGCGCCAAGCTTTACCGGCACGCCGACGAATAATCCCTTCACGCCGTATTCGCCCTCGAGGTACGCCGCGCAGGGCAGGATTTTCTTTTTGTCGTGAAGGATGGCTTCCACCATCTCGACAGTCGCAGCCGACGGCGCGTAGTACGCGGAGCCCGTCTTCAGCAGGTTGACGATTTCGGCGCCGCCTTTGCGCGTGCGCGTGACGATCGCATCGAGCTTGTCTTTCGCGATCAATTCGGGGAGGGGTATTCCCGCGACGGTGGAATAGCGAGTCAGCGGCACCATGTCGTCGCCGTGGCCGCCGAGTACGAAGCAGTTGATGTTCTCCACCGACACTTTCAATTCCATGGCAACGAAGGCGCTCATGCGAGCGGAGTCGAGTACTCCTGCCATTCCGATTACGCGCGACTTCGGGAACTTGCTGACTTTAAATGCGGCTTGCGCCATGGCGTCGAGCGGATTGGTGACGATGATCAAAATCGCGTTCGGCGAAAGTTTTACCACGGACTCGACGACGCTTTTCACCACGTCGTAGTTCGCCTTCAGCAAATCGTCGCGGCTCATGCCGGGCTTGCGGGGAAATCCCGCGGTGATCACCACGATGTCGCTGTTCTCGGTGCCCGAGTAATCGCCGGAGGCGGTGGAAATGCCGGACACATGCGAGTTCGAGCCGAAGATCGTGGCGGATTCCGCCATGTCGAGCGCCTTTCCGGCGGGCGCTCCTTCGAGAATGTCCGTGAGCACCACATCGGCCAGACCCGCATCGTGAATTCGCTGCGCCGTGGTTGAACCGACGAATCCGCCGCCTACTACTGTCACCTTCTTACGCATTCCATCTCCTTGTCGCGCCGCGCGTGTGGCGGCATTGTATTGGGATATAAAAGTTTCAGGATTTATGGGCGTGCCCGGGCCGTGCGATCGAGCTACCGGGCTGCTGCCGCCGATTGCATATTCTCGATGATTGCCGCGGCGAACTCCGAAGTTTTCAGCTTTTTGGCTCCGTCGAGCATTCGCTCCAAATCGTAGGTGACGCGCTTTTGCTGAATGGTGCGCGCGATTCCTTCTTCAATCAGCGTAGCCACGTCCTTCCAGCCCATGAAGTCGAACATCATGGCGCCCGAGAGCATCACCGAGCTGGGATTGATGACGTCTTTGTCGGCGTACTTCGGGGCGGTGCCGTGCGTTGCTTCGAATACCCCGAAGCCATCGCCGATATTCGCTCCGGGAGCCATGCCGAGGCCGCCGACCTGCGCGGCGCAGGCGTCGGAAAGGTAGTCGCCGTTCAGATTGGGAGTGGCGAAGACTTGGTACTCATCGGCGCGCATCAGGATCTGCTGAAACACGGAATCGGCGATGCGGTCGTTGATCAGAATTTTGTGTTTCCATTTGCCGTGGCCGTGCGATGCGTACAGCGAATCGAGGGTGCGCTTCACTTCGGTGTACAGCTCCTGCTTGAACGCGTCGGTCGCCTGGTCGAGACCGGGTTCGATCATCGCGGCGTTCTGCTCGACGGTGAGGTTGGGATCTTTGTCTTTGTTGCCGATGATCCAGCTTTCGCGTTCGGTGATTACGAATTCGCGGAATTCGTGTGTGGCGATTTCGTAGCCCCAATCGCGGAAAGCTCCTTCGGTGAATTTCTGAATGTTGCCCTTGTGGACCAGGGTAACGACGGTGCGCTTATTTTCGAGCGCATGGACGATGGCGCGCCGGACCAGCCGCTTGGTGCCCGTGGGAGACATCGGCTTGATGCCAATGCCGGAATCCTCGCGGATTTTCTTTTTTCCGTCTTTCAGCATGTCGTCATTCAGGAAGCCGATCAGGCGCTTCACTTCGGTCGAGCCAGAGCGCCACTCGATTCCGGCGTACACGTCTTCGGTGTTCTCGCGGAAAATCACCACGTTCATGCGCTCCGGATGCTTCACCGGCGAGGGAACGCCTTCGAAATAGCGCACCGGACGAACGCAGGCATAGAGATCGAGGACCTGCCGCAACGTCACGTTGAGCGAGCGAATGCCGCCGCCTACCGGAGTCGTCAGCGGACCCTTAATGGCGACGCGAAAATCCTTGATCGCGTCCACCGAATCCTGCGGCAGCCATTCCTTGAATTGGCGGAACGCCTTTTCGCCGGCGAAAATCTCCAGCCAGGCGACTTTGCGTTTTCCGCCGTATGCCTTGTGGACGGCGGCATCGAACACCATCTGCGAAGCTTTCCAGATGTCGCGGCCTGTGCCGTCGCCCTCAATGAAGGGAATGATCGGCTGATCGGGAACGTGAAAAGCGGCTTCGGAATACTCGATGGCTTTTCCGGCCGGCGGGACGGCCACGCCGTTATACGAAGCTTTCATAGAATCGAAACTCCCTGAGAACAGCAGTTTAGCGGCGCTTCCGGCGAAAGCAGGCACGCCAGGCGATTTTCGCAAACGCCCAACAGTAGCATATTCCGCATGGGCGTTTCAGCAGCGTTCCAGCAATTTGGGGACGTTGCGAAGGAGCCGAAATGGACGGTTTCGATTGCCGGCCGAAGGGCGGCAGCCATAAGAAACAGTTATCGAGCGCATCAGGTTTTCTTTTCGGACCTGGCCATTTTCGGATTTGACGCTTGCGCCCGTGCGCGATAGGCTTTGCAGTCGTGGATCGTTGCCCATACATCGCCGAAGCATCTGTGCACCGCTGGCGCCTGAAATTCCAAGGAGGATCATGTCAACCGAACTGCGTAATTTTTTGAGCCTTTCTTACGATGAGCTGGAAGAATTGAATTTGGAAGCGAAAGACCAGAGAAAGAATCGCGTTCCCGCCGATCAGATCCAGGAAGGCCGCCTGCGCTACCTCACCGACGAAAAAAGAATCAAGGCCGTGACCGTGCTGTTCAGCGACCTGGAAGGCCGCCTGCACATGCTGGATTACGACAAAAAATTTCTGATCAAGAGCTGGGACAACCTGACGTTTGACGGTTCGTCAATTCGCGGATTCACGGCGCAGCGCGAGAGCGATTTGCGCCTGGCGATGGATTGGTCGGCGTTTTATTGGGCACCGGCGGACGTATTTGGGTCGGGCAAGGTTCTCGTGTTCGGCCAGGTGATCGATAAGGACGGCTCGCCGTACGCGGCCGACATCCGCGGCGTGCTGAAGACGTACTCCGACCACCTGTACAAGAAAGAGAACTACACGCTCAACGCGGCGAACGAGATCGAAGGGTTTTTGTTCAAGGGCGCGGACGCGGAACGGCGCTACAACGAAACGGGGAAGTTCGAATACGTGAACACCGGCGGCTATTACCACTCGCTTCCCGGCGATCACCTGCGCACGTTCATCGACACCACAGCGGAAGTGCAGCGCGCGATGGGTTTCCAGAACGAGAAGGACCATCCGGAAGTGGCGCCTTCTCAGTTCGAAATTAACTACGGATACGGCGAGGTGGTCGCAGCCGCGGACCAGATTCAGCTATACAAGCTGATCTGCCGCCAGGTGGCGACTCGCATGGACCTGACCGCGAGCTTTCTGCCCAAGCCGGTGGTGGGCGTAAACGGCAACGGGATGCACACCAACGTTTCGATCAGCAAGGGCGGCAAGAATCTGTTTTGGGACCCGAAGGGCGAAGAAAAACTCAGCAAGATGGGCTGGGGATTCATCGACAAAATTCTGACGCACGCAAACGACATCTGCCTGCTGCTTAATTCCAGCGTGAATTCCTATCGCCGCCTCGACCCGCACTTTGAAGCGCCGAATCAGATCAAAGCGTCACCGGTCGATCGCGGTTCGATGATCCGCATTCCGATTGGAAATGAGAAGAGCTCGCGCGTGGAAGTTCGCTCGGTCGCTCCCGACGCAAACCCCTACATGGTTCTGTACTCGATCTTCAAGTCCGGCCTCGACGGCGAAACCTCGAAGATCAAGAACCTCCGGCAGGCCGAACGGTATTTGCCGGACAACATCTATACCGCGCTCGAAGACTTCAAGAAGGCGGAGTGGGCCACCAAGCTGCTAGGCGAAGACGTGAAGCATCGCTATGCCGATTTGAAGCAGGCGTCGGCGGATCGGTGCTCGCGATTGCTGGGCACGTTTGTGAAGGCTCCGGAAGTGCAGTATCACCACGAAGTGTACAACCAGTATTTGTGGAATCAGTTCTAGTTCGCTGCAGGTTTTCGGCGGCAGCAATTGAAACGCCCCGGGCATTTTGCCGGGGCGTTTTTTTTGCGCCGCGAGTCGCGCGTCGCCGATCGCCGGGGATCGACGTCGCCCGGGGGTTGACTCTGTAGGGGCGGGTCGACGGTCTTTGTCGAGCCGGAGAATTTGCGGTTTGTTGTGTGACGGCGGATCGAAAGGTCAAAGTCTCCGGCTCGACAAATGCGGTCGAGCCGCCGCTACATAACCGGGTTTGCGCAGGATTCGCACCAGGTTCGCGCCGAATTTGCAGCTGGTTCGCGCCGGGTTTGCGCGATCGATCGCGGTCTCACGACCACGCGGTGCGTGGGCCATCAGGCCAGCGCGCCGCTGCGCAAAAAAAACCGCGCGGTTTACGCGCGGCCTTTTCGATTCAGATTGTTGGTTTCGCCTGCGATACGACTAGTCGTAATACTCCTGGCCGAGATGGGTGATCAGGTCTTCGCCCATCAGCCAACGCAGGGTGTTCTTGAGCTTCATCAGCTGAATGAACAAGTCGTGCTCGGGATACAGCTCCGGCGCGCACATCGGCGACTTGAAGTAGAAACTCAGCCATTCCTGAATGCCGCGCATTCCGGCGCGCTGTGCGAGATCGAAAAACAGCGCAAGGTCCAGAACGATCGGCGCGGCAAGAATGGAATCGCGGCACAGGAAGTCGACCTTGATCTGCATCGGATAGTTCAGCCAGCCGAAGATGTCGATGTTGTCCCAGCCTTCTTTGTTATCGCCGCGCGGCGGGTAGTAATTGATGCGGACTTTGTGGTGAATCTTGCCGTACAGCTCGGGATACAGATTCGGCTGGAGGATATATTCCAGCGCGCCGAGTTTCGATTCTTCCTTGGTCTTGAACGAGCCGGGATCGTCGAGCACTTCGCCGTCGCGGTTGCCGAGAATGTTGGTGGAGAACCAGCCGTCGAGGCCAAGCATGCGGGCCTTGAAGGCGGGCGCAAGAACAGTCTTGAGGAAGGTTTGGCCGGTCTTGAAGTCTTTGCCGCCGATGGGGACGTTCTTCGAGTGCGCGAATTCCTGAATGGCCGGGATATCGACGGTCAGGTTCGGCGCGCCGTTGGCGAAGGGAACTCCTTCGGCGATGGCGGCGTAGGCGTAGAGCATCGAGGGCGCGATCGCCGGATGATTTTCCTTCATGCCTTTTTCAAAGGACGCCAGAGTCTTGTGAACGTCTTCGGCTTTCAGGAAGATTTCGGTCGAGCCGCACCACACAATCACCACGCGCTCGAGCTTATTTGATTTCTTGAAGTCGCGAATGTCTTGCCGGAGCTGCTCGGCCAGATCGAATTTATTCTTGCCTTTCTTCACGTGAGGCCCGTCCAGCTTTTTTACGTAGTGCTGGTCGAACACGGCCTTCATCGGCTTGATCTTCGACAGGAACTTTTCGACTTTCGCGAGGTCCTTGGCGTCGAGCACGCCGGCTTTCACCGCGGCTTGATAGGCGTTGTCCGGAAATACGTCCCAGCCGCCGAAGACGATGTCGTCGAGCGACGCGAGTTTCACGAAATCCTTAATTTTCGGCGTTTTGCCATCGGTCCGCTTGCCGAGCCGGATCGTACCAAGCTGCGTCAACGATCCCACGGGAACGGAGTGTCCCTGGCGAACCAGTTCCACGCCCGCCATAAAGGTGGTGCTGACTGCTCCCATTCCAGGCGTAAGAATTCCCAGCTTGCCTTTCGGCGGAGCAATATTCACAGGCCTGCGCATTCGATCTCCCCCAAGTGTGTGGTGAAAAATAGTGCCGAAACGGGCTCGGCGGCGTTGACTCGAAATTTCGCGTTGGATTCCGTCGGTAAGGCGAACGAAGCACACGGCAAAGACCGAACCGTACGTAAAGGCGCGCTCAACGCGCCAAACGCTTTCAAATCAAACAATTAATAATGCGGCAAGGAGCGGAGATTTGCAAATTGATTAGAGCGTTTTTGGGCGGCGGGAAAATCCGACCGTCGAATGCGTGGGAATCTTCAGACAGATTTACGCTTCGCGCGCGGCCTCGGAACTTCGGGGCCCCGCATCAGCTCGGGAATCACCTGCGAAAAACACAAGAAAACTACGACGGAAAGAACCGCCAACATCAGATACGGCAACATAGTCCCTCACTCGATGGCGCTGGCAACAGCAGGGAATGATGCACGCGCGGGGCCGATTCGATTGCGCGGCGATCTTGTTGGAATGTAGAAACTTAGTTAGAAACAGCTCACTTGCGGCGACTCAAGCTAGCCACGGAAGTTCCGCCACCTGACACACGAAGCCGACACATCCGTCTTCGGAGTGCCGGCTTTTGTGGCTTAGATTTTTTCGATATGGATGGATCCGTCGCCGGAGCTCACTGCGAGCGTCTGGCCTCCCGCGTTGAGTTTGCCCCGAACCGACGAGTGGCTGAGCGAGCCGGAAACCGAGATGGGAATGTCGAGCGTAATGCTGCCATCGCCGGTGTGGGCGTCGAGGTTTGCGTTCAGGTCCGACGGAATGCGCAGCGTGATGTGGCCATCGCCGGAGTGCACGCTCCACATGGAGGCGACTTTCGAACCTGGTCCGGCTTGTGCGTCAATGTGACCGTCGCCGGTTTTCAGGTTCAAAGAGTCGAAGCGGCCCTCGATCTTCACGTTGCCGTCGCCGGTGTTGGCGTCGAGCGAGCCGTCAAAGCCGGTGCCGTCCACGTTGCCGTCGCCGGTGTGCATGCGAATGTCGCCGCGAATCGAATTGGCCGAAACGTTGCCGTCGCCGGATTCAAATTGCAGCTTGCCCGAGACGGAAGAAGCGATCACGTTGCCGTCACTGGTGCGGACGTTGAGGTCGAGTTCGCGAGGGACGTGGACATCGACTCTGAGGGAGCGATGGCCGCCCCACATGGACCAACTCATGTGCGGGAATTTTACTTCGATGGAGACGTGGTTGCCGTTCTGGCTTTCGATGATTTGGACGTCATTGGGGCCGAGCTTGTAGCCGACCGTGGTTACGTGTGCGTCGATGCGATTCTGGTCGGTACCTGTTACGGTCACGTCGCCGTCGCCTGTCGCGACGGTCAGGTCGGCGCGGCCGTTAATGGTGTAAGACTTCGACCAGTCGTCGGCGCGCACCGGCGAAGCGGAGACAGCGAGGCCGAGCATTGCTGACAATGCCATTGCGGTGAGAAAGTTTCGGGTCATGTTGGTTTGCGCTCCCTTTCAGTGAGCAAGCATCTTGAAGGTTGCAGGGCCGCCTCACGTGTGGCCCTCACTAATGGATACGGAATCTCGGTGCAATATGTTCCGCTGGCGTTCCGAGCGGCGAGGCCGGCATCGCGGAACGCCAGCTGGCCCGGCGATTATGCGCCTTTTGCTTTGGCGGTTTTCTTCTTCGCTGCGCCGGGCTTGGGCCGCAACGCAGCGAGAAACTGAGCCAGCGGCAGGGTGTTGATCACATCGCCTTTTTCGATCCAGCCGCGCCGCGCGGTTTCGACACCGTACTTCATGAAATTCAAGTTTCCGGCGTTGTGCGAGTCGGTGGAGATTACGATCTTCACGCCGCGCTCTTTCGCCATTCGCAGGTGGACGTCTTTGAGGTCGAGGCGGTCTGGATAGGCGTTGCATTCCATGGTTACGCCATGCTTTTTGGCGGCGTCCAGAATCTTCTCCATATCGTAATCGAACGGATCGCGGCGCAAGACTAGTCGTCCGGTTGGATGCGCAATGATCTGCGTATAGGGATTTTCGATGGCGGCGAGGATACGCTCCGTCATCGCTTCGCGCGGCATGTTCATGTTGGAGTGAACCGACGCGACGACCACGTCGAGCTGCGCGAGCACTTCGTCGTCGAGATCGAGCGAGCCGTCTTTCATGATGTCCACTTCGATCCCGGCCAGCAGGCGAATTCCGGGCACGTGTGCGGCGTGGATTTTTTTAATCTGTTCGAGGGTGCGCTTCTCATCCATGCCGTTGGCGACGGTGACGGCCTTGGAGTGATCGGTCAGCGCGATGTACTCGTAGCCCAGCGCCTTGGCCGCGGCGCCCATTTCTTCGATGGAGTTGCGGCCGTCGGATGCGGTGGTGTGCATCTGCAGGTCGCCGCGGATGTCGTCGAGCGTGACGAGCTTCGGGAGCGTATGTTTTTCGGCCGCTTCGATCTCGCCGGTGTTTTCGCGCAGTTCCGGCTCGATATAATCGAGCTTCAGCTTGGAATAAATTTCCTCTTCGGATTTTCCGGCGACGAACTTGCCGCCCTTCAGCGTGGTGAGCGCGTATTCGTTCAGAGTCCAGCCCATATCTTTCGCGCGGCCGCGCAGCACGACGTTGTGCTCCTTCGAGCCGGTGAAGTAGAGCAGGGCAGCGCCAAAACTTTTCTTGTCGAGCAGGCGAACGTCCACCTGAAGCCCGTTGCCAAGCAGCACGCTGACTTTGTTCTCGCCGTGGGCGAGAACCTGGTCGATTCCCGGATACTTGAGGATGTGCGCGGCGACGGCGTCCACATCTTTTTGCTTATCGTGACCGGGCCGCATGGTCACGAGCAGGTCGAGGTCGCCAACGGTTTCACGTCCGCGGCGAAGCGAGCCGGCCGGAGTGATGGACTCAACCGCGCTTCCGGCCTGTTGAATGTACTTCGAAAGTTTCTGCGCTTCTTCGTCGGCGACGTTGATGTGGAAGCGGCCGGAGGAGCGCTTGGCTAGCTCGGTGGCCTTGATGATTTTTTCTTCGCTTTTTTCGCCGAATCCTTCCACGTCGCGCAGTTTGCCTTCGCGCGCCAGCTTTTCCACGTCAGCGACGGTGCCAGCTTTGAATTTCTTCCACAGCAGCGCCACTTTTTTGGGCCCAAGCGACTGCAAATTCAGAAGGTCAAGCAAGGTGATGGGGAATTTCTTCAGCAGCTTGGCGCGCAGGCTGTAGTCGCCGGTTTCGAGGATTTCTCGGATGTGGGCGGCCATTCCGTCGCCGACTCCGGGCAGCGCTTTCAGTTTGGCGTCGTCTTTGGCGAGATCTTCGATGCGGTCGGGAATGCTGTACAGAAGTTCGGCAACTTTCTCGTAGCTGCGGTAGCGGCCCACGATGGCGCCGTCGATTTCCAACAGTTGCGCGGTCTCGCGGAGGATTTTTGCGACGTCTTTATTTTCCATGCGATTCGCCTCGCTTTGGTTCCCGTTGCGGATCAGGATGTTTGCATTTTCGCGAACGGCCGAGCGGCGTGCAGCTCTTTTGCTCTGTCGATGTCCTGAAGCACCTGCGCCTTCAATTCCTCGGGACTCGGGAATTTCCGTTCGTCGCGCAAACGCGCCCAGAATTTTACTTCCATAGGACCGGAAGTGACATACTGCGAAAACCCGAAGAGGTGCGATTCGATGGCGAGCCGGGTGCCGTTGAAAGTGGGCCGGATGCCGACATTCGTTACCGAGCCGTATGACTGACCGCCCAGGACGGTCTCGGTGAGGTAGACGCCATTCTTCGGCAGAGTTTCCTGGCTGGTCTTCAGATTGAGCGTGGGCACGATGAGTTTGCGGCCCATCCCCGTGCCGGTCTGAACTTCGCCCGCGAGCGCGAAGGGACGGCCGAGCATCGCGCGCGCATCGGCAACGCGGCCTTCGCCGAGGGCCTGCCGTATGCCGGAGCTGGAAATGACCACGCCATCGAGCGCGAACGGCTCGACGATATTGACCGTAAACCCGGCATCGCGACCGCTCGCTTCGAGCAGCTTTACGTCGCCTTGCTGTTTTTGGCCGAAGCGAAAATTCTCGCCGACGAAAATATCGCGCACGCGCAGCGTTTCCACCAGGAAGTGCTGCAGGAACGCAGCGGCCTGAATCGCGGCGAAACCGGCGTCAAATTTCTGGATGAGAACAGCGTCGATGCCCATTTCGCGGAAGTGATCGCAACGCTGTTCGATGGTTTCCAACAGGGTGGGCGCCGCGCCGGGTTTTAGCACTTGTGCCGGATGCGGATCGAAGGTGACGACGGCGCTCATCAGATTCGACGACCGCGCGCGTTCGGCGACGGCGCATAAAATTTTCTGGTGCCCGAGGTGGACGCCGTCGAAATTTCCAATGGTGAGCGAGGCGCTCGCGCGCATCGCGCCGAAGCGCGTCACCCAGTCCTGAGGCGAACGAACAATCGCGAGCGGGCTCAAATGAGAACCTCGAACTTCAGACCGTCGTAGGCCAGCTTCACATTCTCGGGCAATTGGGCATTTGTTTCGGCATGGCCCAGGTCGTGGCAGATGTGGGTGAACCAGGCGCGTTTTGGTTTCAGTTCAGCCACCAGGGCCAGCGATTGCTCGACGCTCGAGTGTGTCGGATGCGGACGGTGGCGAAGCGCATCGAGAATGAAATCATCCAGATCGTGAAGCAGCAGCTTCGAACTCTTCGGCACGGTGCTGAAGTCCGTCAGGTAGGCAGCCCCGCCGAAGCGAAAGCCCAAGACCGGTTGCGAGCCGTGATTGGCGGGAATCGGCGTAAACGTCAAGTCAAACAAGTCGAAGGGACGCTCGTCGATGGTGCGCAGGTCGATGCCCGGAAGGGAACTCTCGGTAGGAGTGTCGTCAAAAATATAGGCGAATTGCTTGCGCAGGGTTTCCTGCGTGAGCCTGGTGGAGTAGATGGGAATCAGCGCGCGCTGTTTCAAGTTGTAAGGACGCACGTCGTCGAGCCCGAGGATGTGGTCGGCGTGGCTGTGGGTATAGATCACCGCGTCCAGGCGGTCGATTTTCGCGCGCATCGCCTGGAAGCGAAAGTCGGGAGTCGTATCGATGACCACGTTGTGCCCGCCGTACGACAGCAGGATCGACGGACGCGTGCGTTTATCGAGCGGGTCGGTGGAGTCGCAAACGGCGCAATGGCAGGCGAGCGTGGGGACGCCCATCGATGTGCCGGAGCCGAGAACCGTCAGTTCGAGAGATTCCATGTAGAGGCGGGACTTCCGGATGAATCCGCGTTGTCGCTTGCGACGCGGGTGAAGCCTCGGTTCAATCCGCGCCGGTTTCTACGGCTTGATCGAACCGATCTTGCCTTTTTTCGCCATCGCTTCGGCGGCGGCCTTCGAAATTTCCATGAAGGTCAACTTCAGGCTGCCGAGAACCTCAATCAAAAGCTGATCTTCGTCCTTCGATAGGTTTCCCATGGTCTTTTCGCGCAGCGCATCGAGCATGTCGATCATTTCCCGCGCGCCTTCCAGGTCCACGAACGGCTGCCCGGTGCGCGGGTCGGCCATTCCACCGAGCATCGCCGCGGCGTTTCGCGTCAGGAAGTCGATCAACATCTGAAAGCTGCGCGAAGACGGGCTGAGCGGCTCCGCGGATTCCGCCTCTCCGTGCTCTGGCGCGATTTCCTGGGATGCGGGAGTTGCCACAAGCGTCGGACCGGATGTTTCGGGTTTGGAAGCTGCCGGGGAAGCCGGCTCCGCTTTGGGCGGCGCAAGCGGATGACTCGCGGCGCGCTTGGCGGCGGCCTCCTCTTCGCGACGGTCCAGATCTGCGGCTTCGGGACGAACTTCGCCGGATTCGGTGAAGTGGCGGCGGTCGATTACTTTGAAAGTTTCTTCTTGCTTGGGGTCTGCCACAGCAGGTGTCCTTGTCGTTCGATCTGGATATAAATCAGTCTAGCATTGGGCTACAGGAGCGACAAGCGAACGGGAGCGCACCCATCGCAGGGTTCCGCGATTAGTGTTCGGTCGATTCGTGCGCGTACACCACGCGCCAACCTTCGGGAAGGCGTTGCCACACCAGCGAAATTGCGGCCGCGTTCCTGGCAGTCGTGCCGTCAGCTTTCGTTCGCGCAGAGGCTTCGACGAGCGTGACGATCGCGGCGTCCTTCGAAATTACGATGAACTCCGGCTCGGCCTGGCGCGTATATACAACGTCGGTGTTGCCATTGTTCCACCACTTCAATTGCTGAGTGTGCAGATCGTCGTAGCCATGAATCAATGTGCCGTTGACGGCAAAGACCAGTGCGGGCGAGTGGAGAAAGAGCTGCAGAAACTTGTCCGTGTCGTGGGCATTCGCCGACGCTTCCATTTGTTCGACGAGCGGGCGCAGCTGGTCCTGAGGGGAAGCGCTCGATGAAGACTTCGATGCAGCGGCTTTGGCAGCGGCGAAAATCAGTGCAGAGAGAACGATGAGAACGGCAACGCTGTGTTTTTTGGTCATTGTGCTCCTTGAGGAGAATCTAGCACGCGAGTTGAAAATGGCACGGCGCGAAATTAGCTCTTGACACAGCATTGATGTACTGTTACATGTTGTAGCGTTACAATGACGAACACATCGAAAGCCAAACCAAAGAACCTCGGCGAAGTCGAACAGAAGGTCATGGACTACGTGTGGTCGCACGGGCCGGTGACCTCGGAAGCTTGCCGCGAAGCTCTCGCCGACGAAAGCCCCATGAAGGAATCCACAATCCGGACGGTCCTGCGTCGCCTGGAGCAGAAGGGCTACGTGAAGCACGAAGTGACGGGACGCACGTTTATGTACCGCGCCTCGGAGCCCGCGCAGAGCGTGGCCGCCCGCGCGGTGAAGCACATCATCGACCGGTTTTGCGGCGGATCGGTCGAGCGACTCATAATCGGAATGGTGGACAACGCCGTGGTTGACCGCAAAGAACTGGATCGGCTGGCGCGCAAGATTGCGGCGCGAAAGGAAGGGAAGTGATGAGCGCCGAGAGCATCACAACTTCATCGACGTCACTCCTGATTCATTTACTCGAACCGGCGCTCCGTTCGCTGCTTGTGGCCGCCTTCGCGGGAGTGGTGCTGGTTGGGTTGCGAATGTACGGAGTGAGGTCGCGGCTGGCGGTGTGGCGAATCGTGTTATGCGCGGCGCTGGCGATGCCGTTGCTGAGTTACGTGATGCCGTCCATGCCGGTGTCGGCGCGATTTTTGTCGGCTATTCCGGCGTTTGGCGAGCGGATCAAAGCAAAGATCGCAACGGCAGGACCTGCGGACAGCGGCGTTGTTGACGCGCTCGCGCCGCGGGATGGCGGCAAATCCGCGGGCAGCGTGACAATCGCGCATTTCGCGACGAATAAAATCGACCGCCGCCGTGCCAAAGATGCCAGCGAGCCCGCGATCGACACGAATCATTCAGCCGGCATGAACACGGGTGGAGTGACGACGGCGCATTACGACGAACGCCGCACGATTGGGCGGCCGCACTCGTCGCCTTCCGCGTCGCACGTGTGGAACCGGTGGAATGTGCCCACATCGCTCGTGGTGCTGTACCTGGCGGTCGTCACGTGTTTCATGGCAAGGATGATTACCGGCATTTTTCTGGGCGCGCACTTGAATCGCAAGGCCAAGGCGATTGGCGATGCGCGCGCCGTTTCCCGTTTGAAATCTTGCGCAAGCGCGGTCGGACTGGCGAAACCGCCCCGGCTCGCCGAAAGCGACGCCCTCCGCGTGCCAGTCACCTTCGGCGTCACCGATCCTTCGATTTTGGTGCCCACGACGTGGAGGGAATGGTCGGACGACCAATTTTCATCCGTGCTCTTTCACGAGATGTCGCACATTGTGCGGCGCGATGCGCTGACCGAGCGGATGTCGCTGCTACATCGCGCCATTTTCTGGTTCAGCCCGCTCAGCTGGTGGCTCGACCGCAAACTGGCGCAACTGGCGGAGGAAGCGAGCGACGAGGCGGCACTGGCTTCCGGCATTGACCGCACGCGTTACGCCGAAACACTTTTGAATTTTTTCAGCGCGCTCGAAACCGCACCGGGGCGAGTGTGGTGGCAGGGCGTATCGATGGCGGCCGCGGGGCAGGCCGAAAAGCGCGTGGATCGAATCCTCAGTTGGAAGGGAGACTCCAGTATGAATTTCAAAAAGCCCGTAATGGTTATTGCGATAGGATGTGCGATTCCGCTGGTGGCGCTCGCGTCTGCAATTACGCCGCGGTTTGAGCGGACGTACCTGGTGCAGGGAGCAAACCAGGCCCCGACGCCGCCGGCTGCGAAGCCTTCGATTCCACCTTCGGCGATCGCGCCGCCGTCAGCACGCGTGCCCGCGCCGGCTCATCCGTCGCCTATGGTCGAAAATGATGCGCTGCCGTCCCCGGCACCCGCGCCGAAAGTGGACGTCAAGGTCGCGGTAAATCCCCAAGTTCGTGTGGACGTACGGGAGAAGATCGACGTCGAGCCTGCGGTTGCCGCCTCGCCGCGGGTATTCGTGGTTGCTCCGGTGGTCGCCGTGCCGCCAGTCGCATACGCGGTCGCGCCGACGGTTGCCGTGGCGCCACCTGCCTATGCGGTCGGGCCAATGGCACCGAATCAATCGAACCACGTTGCCGGCAGGAGCGGGAAGGATGGCGACGAATTCGTCATCGTCACGGGCGGATCCTCGTTTGTCGTCAACAATTCGGGATCGGGCAACGCAAGGATCGAAAGCGACGACGCTGCCGATGGCCTTCGCGAAAAATACGGCGACAATTTCATCTGGTTCCGGCACGGCGGCAAGGGCTACGTGATTACCGATCCAGCGACGATTCGCCGCGTAAAAGCGGCGTACGATGCCATCGATCTGATTGGCAAAAAACAAGCGGAACTTGGCGCGGAACAAGCGGCGATCGGCGAACAACAGGCAGCCATTGGCCAGTTAATGTCCGGCGTTTCCGTCAGCGTGCCGGACATTTCAGCGGAGATGAAGGCGATCGAGGAGCAGTTGAAATCGATCGATTCGGACGCAACGCGCAAGGCAATGGCCGAGGCCCAGGCAAACCTCGACGCGGCGATTGCCAAGCTGGACGTGAATTCGCCCCAGATGGCGGAATCCCTCGCAAAGTTGCAGGCCGAAGCCGAATCGCTTCACAGTGAACAGATGGCTGAGCGGCTGAGCCAAATGCAAGAGAAGCTGGGAGAGCTGCAGGAAAAACTTGGCGAAGCGCAATCCGGAAATGGCGAGAGCGCCGAAAAGCTGAGCAAGCTGGAGAGCGAGTTGGGCGCGAAGGAAGCGGCGCTCGGCGAGAAGGAAGGCGAACTGGGCAAGCAGGAGGAAGCAGCGTCCAGGGATGCCGAGAGGCAGGTTCGCCAAATCCTGAACGACGCGATCGCGAAGGGTGTGGCCAAACCCGAGTAGAACTTCGCACACGGGGGGCGCGGAAAGCGGATTCGCGCTCCCCTCGTTCGTTCACCGCTTCTTAGAGATGACTCCCTCCTTGTAACCAAAACCGCGTCCCTGTAGATTTCTTCCGTGCCACGAAGGACCAAGACAAGGCGCAACTCCGCGCCGCGAAAGAATCCTGTTATGCGCCCAAAGATTCCGATCAGCCCGCGCGACCGCGCGGCGGGGGACTGGTTCGCTCGTCTGGTTGCACTTCAGGCGCTGCTCCGCGGGCCGAAGGGGTGTCCTTGGGATCGCGAACAGACCCACAAATCGCTACGGCCGTACTTGATTGAGGAAGCCTACGAAGTCCTCGATGCGATCGAGGGCGGCGACGAGCGGCATTTTTCATCGGAACTGGGCGACCTGTTGCTGCAGGTGATTTTTCACTCGATTTTGGCGGAGGAAACCCAAAGCTTCACAATTTCGGATGTGATCGAGTCGGTTTACACAAAGATGGTGCGGCGTCACCCGCACGTATTCGGAGCCGCCACTGCGAAGGATTCAAAAGCGGTTCTGAAGAATTGGGAGCAAATCAAGGCGGAAGAGCGAGCCGTAAATGGCCGAACGAAGGCCTCGTTCGAATCGATTCTCGACGACGTGCCGCGTGCACTCCCCGCCGTTCTAGAAGCGCACCAATTGACTCGCAAAGCGGCAAAAGCCGGATTCGATTGGGATCATTTAGCCGGGGTTCTGGATAAGCTGGACGAAGAGAAGCGGGAATTACTCGAGCTCACCAACGCAGACCGGCAGAGGTCCCGGGCAAACAATTCGAGATCCACGCCAGAGCGCATCGAGGAAGAGGTAGGTGATTTACTGTTCGCCGCGGTGAACGTGGCGCGGTTTCTCGATCTGGATCCAGAGGTAACGCTGAAGAAGGCCAACCGCAAATTCAAGGGACGGTTCCAATGGATGGAAGCCACGGCGGCGCGCACCGGGAAGGCGTTAACGGAAGTTTCTCGCGAAGAAATGGAGGATTTGTGGGATCAATCGAAACTGGAGCCCTGAATTCGAATCGTCTCGCGAGATGTGCGCGGGCTTCGAGACTGGCGGGACGGTTGGTTGCAGCGCGGCGTTTGGCCGCAGCGATCCCGATACTGTGTGCGCTTTACGCGTTTCCAGCTATGGCCCAGGCACCGGCCGCGAATGCGCATCCGGATATTTCCCCCTACGGAAAATACGAAGCGGAAAGAACGAGATTGTTGAAAGACGTTGACACGGTTGGTGAAGAAGGACCGTTTAAGCCGAACTGGCCGTCGCTTGAAACAGCCAAGGTTCCGGAATGGTATCGCGACGCGAAATTCGGAATATTCATTCACTGGGGAGTCTATTCGGTTCCGGCGTTCGGTAGCGAGTGGTACCCGCGGCTGATGTACCAGCAAGGCAGTCCAGAGTTCAAACACCACGTTGCGACGTATGGTGCGCAAGACACGTTCGGATATAAGGATTTCATTCCGCTGTTCAAAGCGGAGAAATTCGATCCCGCCCAGTGGGCCACGCTATTCCGGATGTCCGGCGCGAAATACGTGGTGCAAGTCGCGGAGCATCATGACGGATTTCCCATGTATGACTCGGGACTGACGGATTGGTCCGCGGCGAAAATGGGGCCGAAGCGCGATCTGGCGGGGGAGCTTTCGAAAGCGGTGCGCGCGGCGGGGTTGCACTATGGAGTTTCTTCTCATCGCGCCGAGCATTACTTTTTCTACGACGGCGGATGGAAGTTTCCATCGGACGTGCAAAATCCGGCGTACGGAGGGCTGTATGCTCCGGCCCAGCCTTGGTTGAAGCGGAAAGAAGGCGATCCATTTGCCGATGACACTGTGCCAAGCGACCAGCACATGCGGGATTGGCTGGCGCGCGATGCCGAGCTGATTGAAAAATATCATCCGGACATCTTTTATTTCGACTGGTGGATTAATCAAAAGGAATTTCAGCCGTATTTAAAGCGCTTCGCGTCGTTTTATTACAACTTCGAAATCCACAACGGCACCGAGGGTGTGATCAATTCGAAATTCACGGCCTTTCCCGAGGGTGCGTCGGTTTACGACGTCGAGCGGGGCCAACTGGCAGAAACGCGCCCGCTGGTTTGGCAGACCGATACGTCGGTGAGCAACAAATCGTGGGGATACATCGACAACGACACCTTTAAATCCGCGGAATCGATTGTGTGGCAATTGATCGACATTGTCAGCAAGAACGGGAATTTGTTGATGAATATCGGGCCGCGAGCGGACGGCACGATCCCCGACGAAGTGCAGCAGCGTTTGCTATCCGTGGGAAAATGGCTGGATGTGAACGGAGAGGCCATCTACGGCACGCGGCCGTGGAAAGTTTATGGCGAAGGTCCGACTCCGGTGGCCGACGGACCATTCAAGGATGGCGCGAGCAAGCCGTTCACCTCGCAGGATATTCGCTTCACCACGAAAGGCGACGTGCTGTATGCCATTGCGATGGGCTGGCCGCGGGACGGCGAAATTGTGATTCATGCGCTCGGCACTTCGTCGCCGAAAGGCCTTGCGTTTCCCGTTGGAAACTTGGCTATGCTGGGGTCGGATTCGAAATTAGAATGGAAGCAGACGGTGGACGGGCTGCACATTCAACTTCCGGGTGCGGCGCCGGGACAATACGCATTCGCCTTTCGCCTGACGGCGAAGGCAAGATAAGTATTCGAAATCGCGTGACGGGAGCCCGGTGCATGCCGGAGATCGCGGTAGATTCCTCGAAAATGCAAGACGTGGAAATCCGGCACTGCGATTCGCTCGCAGAGTACGAAGAATGCGTTCGCTTGCAAGTGGCGCTGTGGGGCGAACCGATGGCCGTGCCGTCGGCGATTTTCGTGGTGGCGCATCACACCGGCGGACAAATACTGGGCGCGTTCGACCACGGCAAGCTTGTGGGATTCACGCTGTCTCTCGTCGGTTCGCGCGGCGACAAGCCGTTCCTTCATTCGCACATGACCGGCGTGCTGCCGGAGTATCAGAATCACGGCGTGGGGCGGCGCCTGAAACTGTTTCAACGGCAAGACGCGCTGAAGCGGGGAATCCGGCTGATCGAGTGGACGTTTGATCCGCTCGAATTGCGAAACGCGCATTTCAATCTGGTGCGACTCGGCGCAGTGGTTCGCCGCTTCATTCCGAATTGCTACGGGATCACCGGGAGCCCGCTTCACGTGGGACTTCCCACCGACCGGCTGGTGGCGGAATGGTGGATTGATTCGCCTCGAGTGAAAAGCATTCTCGCGGACAATCCGATTCCCTCGAATTCGCCGGCGCGGACGGTTTCGCTGCCGACGCGTATCGGTGAGTTGCGCGCCAACGATCGGGCGTCCGCCGAGAAAATTCAAACGGAAGTCCGCGGTCAATTTGAGAAACTGCTGCATTCCGGTTTTGTCGTAACCGGTTTCGAACGGCGCGAAGTCACAACCGACTACATCCTCGAGCCCGCGCAATCCGTCGCCGGGCTGCGCTTGCCCGAGTACCGGCCCGAAGAATTCGAAGACTAAAGGAACCCGCCCCGAATGCGTCTGAACAAAGTTACCCTGCGCGAAATTCACATGCCGCTGATTGCGCCGTTTCAAACCAGCTTCGGCACGTCCTCGCTGCGCCGGATTATTCTGGTGGAAGTTGACGTGGACGGGGTCATCGGGTGGGGCGAATCAACGGCCGGAGAAGATCCGTACTACAGCTACGAGACGGTCGAAACGGCGTGGCATATTCTGCGCGATCACGCGTGGCCGCTGTTGAAAGGCCGGGACTTCCAAAACGCCGACGCGGTGTGGAACATCCTGGCCCCGATTCGCGGACACAACATGGCCAAGGCAGGCCTGGAAATTGCGATCTGGGACGCCGAGGCAAAGCAGAAGCGCCTGCCGCTGCCGACATTGTTGGGTGGCACGCGCCCCGAGATTTCATCGGGAGTATCGATTGGGATCCAGCCGTCGGTTGCAGAGCTCCTTTCAAAAGTGGAAAAGGAATTGGCGGCGGGGTACCAGCGGATCAAAATCAAAATTAAGCCGGGGTCGGACCTGGAACCGGTCCGCGCGCTGCGCGAGCGCTTTCCGCGGATTCGCTTGATGGTCGATGCAAACTCGGCCTACCGATTGGAAGATGCGGCGCTGCTGAAGAAGCTGGACGATTATTTCCTGATCATGATCGAGCAGCCGCTCGGATACGACGACATTTATTCCCACGCTCAATTGCAGCGCGCATTGCAGACGCCGATTTGCCTCGACGAATGCATCCACGATATCGAGCATGCGCGCGCGGCGATCGAGATCGGCGCGTGCAAGATCATCAACATCAAGTTGGGCCGGGTGGGCGGCCACACCGCCGCTCGGGCGATCCATGATTTGTGCCGGCAGAAATCGATCCCGGTGTGGTGCGGCGGCATGCTCGAATCGGGCGTGGGGCGCGCGCACAACATCGCCATGTCCACGCTGCCGAATTTCACGCTGCCTGGCGACGTTTCGGCCAGCAAACGATATTGGACCGAAGACATCATCGAGCCGGAAGTGGAAGTCACCCCGAAAGGGACGATTCGCGTGCCCGCGGAGCCTGGAATCGGCTACACGCCGCGCATCGACCGCATTGAAAAACTGACCAAGCGCTCCGAAGTCCTCGAGTAAATTGTGAGCGTCGCTCCCGCCGCAGCACCGAACCCGTCCGCGCGCCGCCCCAGCGAAGCGTTTCTGATCGCATCGCTGGCTTTCATGCTGCTGTTGTGGTCGGTGAATTACATCGCCGGGAAAATCGCGCTGCGCACGATTGATCCAATCACGCTCGCCAGTTTTCGGCTCGAAGTGGCTGCGCTGCTGATGATTCCCGTGTATTTCGCGCGGAAGAATCGCAGTCCGCTGCGCGCCCGCGATCTGTGGCCATTTTTGTATTTGGGATTTTTCGGCGTGGTCGTCAATCAAGGTTTGTTCACGGTCGGATTGAACTAT
Organism: uncultured Acidobacteriota bacterium; assembly: GCA_963785585.1. GTDB lineage: Bacteria > Acidobacteriota > Terriglobia > Acidiferrales > UBA7541 > Palsa-295. The sequence goes on along the minus strand of CAWAVW010000004.1, from coordinate 1,638,339 downwards.
ACGACTTCCGATCATTCGGCGGTGATCATCGCGGTCGGGCCGCTCATCATCTTGTTGCTGGCGCGAGCGCTGAAACTGGAAGACCTGACCGCCGCGAAAATCGTGGGAATGGCGATTTCGTTTTTCGGCGTGTTTCTGCTGGAGACCGAGCAAGGCTCCCCCCGGAATTCGCCTCTTCTGCTGGGAGATCTGATTACCCTGGGCGGAACGATCGGATTTTCCATTTGTGCGGTGCTTGGCAAACGTCTGGCGGACCGCTACGACGCGATTTCGATGAATGCGTTCAATTGCTTTGCCGCGGCGATTTTGCTGCTGCCGGTAACCATTCGGCAGGCTGCGCATCTGGACTGGAAGGCCGTCGGCTGGGGCGGCTGGCTGGGGATGCTCTACATGGCTGCGGCGAGTTCGGTGGCGGCCTACACGATTTTTTATTGGGCGCTCCGTTATATGACGGCTTCGCGGGTCGCCGTGATGAGTTATTTTCAGCCCGTCGTGGTAATTGTGCTGTCGGTTGCGTTCCTCGGTGAGCACCCAACCCGAAATCTGCTGCTCGGTACGGCTCTCGTGCTGGCGGGCGTATTTCTGGCGGAACGCGGGAAGAATTGAACCGGACGTTCTTCAACGCCCAAAACGGCTACGCCGACATACCTCTAACCTGCTCAAATACCTGTACTTTGGTACAAACGAAAGCCAGCCGAAACTTTTCGATGGCCCTCGTGTTTACAAGCAGTTGGAGCGGATAGCTTCGGTTCTGCGCTGGAATCAGCGCCGGTAAGAGACTGCAACCTGGGGCATTCGCGCCGAATCAAATGGTGTAGAATCCGCGATAGGACGTTCCAGCCGCCCTTGCGATTTCGCAGTTGTGAGTTGGAGGCAAGATTATGAAACGTTCCTCCCTTTTGAAAAGTGTCTTCGTAGTGAGCGCCGCGTTGGCGCTGGCGTGCGCCCCGAAGCCTGCCTTTGCGCAGCATGGTGGCGGAGGTCACGGCGGCGGCGGTGGTGGGTTCCACGGTGGTGGTGGTGGCGGTTTTCACGGCGGCGGAGCAAGCGCTCCGGCCCGGTCGTCGGCACCCAGCGGCGGAAATCATTACAATTCGAGCCCGAACGGCGGCACGCGATATTCCACGCCGTACAGCACCGGAAGAACGAACAGCGGTTCCGTGGGCGGCAACCGCTACTCGACCGCGCCTTCGAACGGCTACGGCGCATCAGGGCGCACCAATTCTTATAACTCCGCAAATCGAGTGGCACCGCCTCCAGCAAGCGTTCGCTTCGGCACCCCGTATTCCGCACGAAGCGCCGGCACGAACTCATCGAACAGCTATGCCCGTTCCGCGACTTCCAATTCGAATTTGAGCGCGGGCACGGCGCGCGCTGCGACCGGTTCGTTGACGCGGCTGGAAGGCCAGGGCAATTCGCTCTACGCAACGTCGCGGGGAGCCGGTTCGGCGGTTTCTTCGAATCGAGCGGTAAACAACATCGAAGGTTCGCATTTCGCATCGTCTTCCGCGACCCGATCAACTCTGGGCGGCTCGCTATCGGGCACCCACAGTACTGGATTTGGCACGCTCGGTAGCACGCACTTCGCGGCGACCAGCACGGTTGCGCCGCGGCTGGGCGGTCCGCTGCAAGCTCACGGATTTGCGGGCGGCAGCACCGGGTTTGCCGGCAGCCATTCCTTCAGCAGCTCCACGTTCTCGGCGACTCGCGGATTCAACGGCAACTACTACCACGGCGGATACGGCGGCTATGGGTATCGCGGCTACGGTTGGGGCGGCTACGGCTACCGCGGGTGGGGCTGGGGCGGATGGGGCTACCCGTATTTTGGCTTTGGATGGGGTCTGGGATTTGGTTACGGTTGGGGCGGATGCTGGGGCTACTACTGGCCAGCTTGCTCGTACGCCTATAGCCCGTGGTGGGGCTATCCGGGATACTACGGCGTTTATAGCTCATACCCCGGCTATAGCGTGACGTACTCCGATCCGAACTACTCCAGCTCCAATGTCGGCGCGAACAACGACGACAACGGGGCGTACGCGGATAACGGCGCATCGAGCCTCGACACGCTTCCGATCGGCAACGTCGATATGAGCAACTCCGGATATCAATCGGGTTATCAGGGTTCGGTGAACAACAATCCCGTTACGAATAACGTGGCTGCATCGACGCCCACCGTCCTGCTGTACCTGAAGGATGGGACGACGCTGGCGGCTTCCGATTATTGGCTGAGCGATGGCGTGCTGCATTACGACGTGAGCTACGGTGGACAGGGCTCGGTGGATATGGGTGAACTCGACCTGCAGCGCACAGTGAACGAAAATGCGCGGCGGGGAATACCGTTCTCGCTGAAACCGCAGCCGGACTCGGCGACGCCGGATCAATCAACCCAGGGAAGCAGCGAGCCGCCTTCGACGACGCCGGCCGCGCAACCGGCGCCTCCGGTTACGGGCACATCGCAGACGTAAAACATTCCGCTGAAAATCGAAAGGCCCCGGGAAATCGCTTCCTCGGGGCCTTTTTTATTTCCGATCGGTTGAGGGTTAGTTGGCGTTGACGGTTTCAAGTTCGTGCGACTCGCTCGATGAATGGTTCTTATCGCGCTGGATTTCGATCTGGCCCTTGAGGTACGCGCCGTCTTCGATCATCACGCGGCCGCCGGTAATATTGCCGATCACCGAGCCGTCCTTCTTCACTTCGACACGGTCCGAGGCGTGTAGATTCCCGCGCACTTTTCCGTACACGATGATTTCATGGGCGTGAACGTCCGAAACCAGTTCGCCGGTCTTGCCGACGGTGAGCCTCTGGCCTTTCAAAGTGATCGGACCTTCGACTTTGCCTTCGACCTGCAAATCTTCTTCGCCGACGATCTGGCCTTTCACCGTCAGGCCGGAGCCAAGCGTCGCCACGGACTTCACACCGGGCGCGGACGAACGGACCGGAGCGGACGAGGATGTGGCAGGGTTTGAATTGAAATTCGACTGAGTCTGGGGCGGCTGGAAGGCGGGCGCCGGCGCCGCGTTGGGTGATTCGCTCTGCGACTGCTTGTTATTGCTCCACATGGTCCCTCCGGATTGTGCTGCCAGGTTGCGAAAAAAAATGCGCGATCGCGCTGACTGATGAATCCGACTTTAAAGGTTCACTTGAGTAGCGGCAAACAGATTTGCGTACAGAGGTGTCCCGTAAGGAACTGTCCGCGCGGACAGGTGGAACTGAAAGTGTTGAGTGCAATGTCGGCACGCCTTTGGGCCTGGCTGGCAAGTTTTTCGCGACGGAATCTTGCGTGCGAATGCGGCGTCACCGGAGGATTCGTTCGATGCGGTCCATCGTTTGGGAAATGCAGATCTCGTTCGATAACGATTTTGAGCGTCCCAACATCGAACACTCAAAGTCTCCTTGATGAGTACACGTTTTGTTAACTCACCGTTTTGGAGTGGCTTACGCAGCGGCCGGTTTGGGCCGCGCTGTGCAGCTACTGCGTGCAAGGACTGCGGAGGAACACGATGGGAACGATCGGGCAGGACGTTCGATACGCGCTTCGAAACCTACGCCAGTCGCCCGGATTCGCGGCCCTCGCAATTCTGACGCTGGCACTCGGAATCGGCGCCAATAGCACGATATTCAGCTGGATCAATGGGACGCTGCTCAACCCCATTCCCGGCTCAACCAACGTTTCCGGGCTGGTGACGCTGAACCATTCCGCGGAACTTCGAGCGCCGCGCGACTTTTCCTATCCCGACTACGTTGATCTTCGCGAGCAGAGCCGGAGTTTTTCGGGTCTTGCGGCTTCGGCCTTTCGCCCGGTAAACCTCACGGGCGGCGCCCGGCCTGAGCACACCTGGGCCACGCTCGCGTCGGCGAATTATTTCGACGTGCTCGCGGTTCGCCCAATTTTGGGCCGCACATTTCTGCCGGAGGAAGACCAAAAACCCGGCGGAGCAACGGTTGTGGTGCTTAGCTACCGGCTCTGGCAGATCCGTTATGGCGGCGATCGCAATGTGATTGGCCGCGCGGTGCAGATCAACCAGCACACCTACCAGGTGATCGGCGTCGCGCCGGCGAGTTTTCAGGGAAGCCAGACGGGCGTGCAGACCGACATGTGGATTCCCGTAGTGATGTGCCAGCAGATTGTTTCGAATACCGACCGTCTTCACGCGCGCGATATCAACTGGCTGGTGCTGCAGGGGCGGCTGCGTCCGGGCGTGACGCTTCTGCAAGCCCAAAGCGAACTGGACGGGCTGATGAAGCACCTGGCGCAACAATTTCCTCAGGCGCACCAGGACGATTCCCACGTGACCGTGTTTCCGCTGTGGCGCGGTCCGTTCGGCGCAAACATGTATCTTTACGTGTTGCTACCCATACTGATGGGCATCGCTGGGTTCGTATTGCTCCTGGCATGCGCCAACGTGGCGAACCTCGTACTGGTGCGCTCGGTGGCGCGGCGCAGGGAAGTGGCCGTTCGGTTGGCGGTGGGCGCTACACGTAGCCGCTTAGTGCGCCAATTCCTGGTCGAGAGCGTGCTACTGGCCGCGGCAGCGGGCGTCGTGGCGATTTTAATCACGGCGTGGACGGCGGGGTCGTTGAGCAGGTTCATACCGCCGACAAATGTTCCGATCGGGCTCAACATTCAGGTGAATGCGACGGTGATGCTGGTTACGTTTGCGATCTCAATGCTGGCCGGCGTGATATTCGGGGTGCTGCCGGCGATTCGCGCTTCGGATCTTTCGCCGATGTCCGTCCTTAAGGAGGACTCGAACAGCAGCTCGGGAAGTATCCGGAAAGCGAGGCTATCGAGCGGGCTGGTTGTGGCGCAAATCGCGCTCTCGCTATTACTGCTGGTGTGTTCGGGACTTTTCATCCGGAGTTTCGCCGCGGCGCAAAAAGTGGACACCGGATTCAATCCCAAGCGCGTGTACCTCGGATCGCTCAGTTTGTTTTCAGCGGGTTACAACTATAAAACCGGCACAGAATTCTATCGCCAGCTTCTGGCGAAGATTCAACAAATTCCGGGCGTCGAGTCGGTAACGATTTCGGACTGGACGCCGCTCGGCTATTCCACCGAAAGCACAGTGGTCGAGCCCGAGGGATACGTCCCGCGGCCGCACGAATCGATGGAAATCAAGGACGCCAGCGTCGGTCCCGATTATCTTCACGTGATGCAGATACCGTTGGTGGCGGGACGTGAGATCTCGGCGCAGGATACCAGCGAGACGCAGGCGGTCGCTATCGTAAATCAGGCGTTCGTCGATCGATATTGGCCGGGACAAAATCCGCTGGGCAAGATGGTTGCGACGCAAGAGATGCGCTTCAGCATTGTGGGCGTGGCGCAAAATGCGAAGTACGACCGGCTGGACGAAGTTACCGTCCCGATCATTTATCTACCGATCCTGCAGGATTATTCGCCGTACGGAATCATTCACGCGCGCGTCTCCGGCGAGCCGCTCGCGTTTGCAAAGCCGATCGAGAAAGCGGTACGGGAGCTGAACGCAGGGCTTCCGGTGTTCGATGAGTCCACTCTCGAACGGCAGGTGGAGATCGGCAGCATGGGCCAGCGGATTGCGGGGACGTTCGTCGGATTGTTCGGCGTACTGGCGTTGATTCTGGCGGCGGTGGGGATTTATGGCGTGATCGCCTACACCACACGGCAGAGAACGCGCGAAATTGGAATTCGGCTGGCGCTCGGAGCGCAGCGGCGCGATGTTTTCCAGCTGGTTCTGGGCCGGGGCGTGCAATTGATCCTGTTCGGATTGGGAATTGGTTTCGTGCTGTCCATCATTCTCACCCGGTTCTTGCGCGCGCTGCTGTTTCAGGTGGGCGCTACCGACGTGATCACGTTCATGGGCGTCGGCATCCTGCTGAGCGCCGTAGCGCTGCTGGCGTGCTACCTGCCGGCGCGCCGGGCGATGCGCGTCAATCCCATCGTCGCGCTTCGCAATGAATAATTCGCAACGGGCGGCGAAAATCTGATTCATCCGTTTTGCCTGATGGCGCGCCCGGTTTGCGCCTCACGGACCGCGGGCCGTTCCATGGACATTTTTCCCAATCCGAATCTGGCAGGCATGACCGTACCGTCCACACTCCGAAGCGCACGTATCAGGCGTTGGTTTGACACCCTCGGACTCGCGTGCTAATTTCCGTCCGGCCCATGACAGAAAATAAGAATTCCACGAAGCGCATTGCAATCATTCCAGGCGACGGAATCGGCAAAGAGGTAATCCCCGCCGCGGTAAAGGTGTTAAAAGCGGCGGCCGCAGCTGGCGGGAAAGAAGCGCAGCTTACGGATTTTGATTGGGGCGCGGACCGGTATCTTCGCGACGGGACGACGCTGCCGGCCGACGCGGTGGAAATGTTTCATCGCGACTTCGATGCCATTCTGATGGGCGCGATGGGAGATCCGCGCGTTCCAAGCAACATCCACGCCGCAGACATCCTGCTGGGGCTGCGATTCAAGCTGGATCTGTATGTGAATGCGCGCCCGTGCGTGATGTTCGACAAGCGTTTCACCCCTCTCAAGGATCGCACCGAAAAGGACGTGAACTTCGTCGTGTTCCGCGAGAATACGGAAGGTCCGTACGTCGGCCTGGGCGGCAACTTCAAGAAGGGAACTGCCGATGAAGTAGCGATTCAAGAGGACGTGAACACACGCAAAGGTGTCGAGCGAATCATCCGCTATGCATTTGAATATGCGCGGGCGCGGGGCCTGAAGCGGGTCTGCATGTCCGATAAGTCAAACGCGCTTACGTATGGCCATGAGCTATGGCAGCGCGTTTTCAAGATTGTGCGAGCCGAGTATCCCGAGATCGAGGCTTCGCACCAGTACATCGACAATCTGCTGATGCAGATGGTGCGCGATCCTTCCCAGTTTCAGGTGATCGTGACGACGAACTTGTTTGGCGACATCGCCAGCGACCTTGGCGCGCAACTTGCCGGAGGGCTAGGCTTGGCGCCCTCGGGCAATATTCATCCCGGGCGCGTGTCGCTTTTCGAGCCGGTGCATGGTTCCGCGCCGACGATTGCCGGGAAAAACGTCGCGAACCCGATGGGCGCGATTCTGACCGTTGCGATGATGTTTGAGTATCTGGGATGGAAGGCCGAGGGCGAGAAAATCGATCGCGCCGTCCGCGCTGCTTTGCAGGAAGGGAAAACCGCAGCGGAAATGGGCGGGACGATGGGAACGGTCGAAATCGGCGACTGGATCGCAAATCACGTCGCTAAACTTTAAGTGACGGATGAGGTGGTCCGTAGCCGCTCTCGAAAGCGCATTCGTAGAGTCGAAATTCTAAACCGTTAATGGAAGTAAGCTACGCGCAAGACGAAAACTCACTTCACCTGATTCGCATCCGGCCTTACAGCATTACTTCCTAGGTTCAAATCGGTTGACCGCAAAAGCTCAACCAATACTCGCACCGTCGGCGATTCGACCGATAAAACTTAAAGTTCCCGTAGAGCGGAAGCAACCGGGCGGTTCGCCGCCCGCATGGCAGGCGGGACGCCGCCCAGCACGCCCATCACGAGCGCGAAAACGATTCCCACAGCAAGCAGGAGCGGGGTGATTTGAAACGCAAACGCCATGTGCGAAAACGTCTGCATGTTCATTGTGCCGGTGGTGTAGCCATTGAGCTTCAGCACCGACAAGCAGCCAAGCAGGCCGCCGATGAAGGCGATCACCACAGCCTCAAACACAAACGAGATCACAATGCTCAGCCGGGGGAAGCCGATCGCCCGCATGGTGGCAATTTCCCGCGAGCGCTCCGAGACCATCGCGTACATGGTGTTGAGCGCTCCGATGACCGCCCCGATACCCATGATCAAGACGACCAGGCCGCCGAGAACGGTGATCAGCGTGGTCAGTACCTGTGATTGCCGGGCGTAATATTCCACTTCATGGTCCACTTGCACGGTTAGCTTCGGATCTGCGGTAACCGCGTCTTTAAACGTGTTAAAGGCGCTGGGCGAGGTGAGGTGCACGGTGACGGACTGAAAGAGATTTTCGGGCCGCTTGTACACCTGATTCAGGACCCGGCTGTCAGCCCAGACCTCGGAGTCAAATGAGCTGCCGCCTGCGTCGAACACGCCGACGACTTTCCAGGTTTGACCGCCGAAAGCGATCGATTTGCCGAGCTCCAGACCTTCGTAGGTTGAGGTGACATTCTTCCCGATCACCAGCTCCGCAAGCCCTGGTTCGAAAAAGCGGCCTTCCACCATTTTTACGTTAGGCCGTACTTTTAGCACCACGGGCGATACGCCCCGGATCTGCACGTTGGCCGTTGTTCCCGTTTCTTTCAGGTTGAAGCCGGCAATCAGTACCGCTTCCGGGCTGACGAGTGGCCTACCGTCCTCATGCGCTACGCCGGGCTCATCTTCGATCGCCTGAACCTGATCGAGCGCGACGGAGCCGTCGAGTTCCGCCGAAGATCCAGCACGGCGAATCAAAACGTTTTCCGGCGAGCCGGAATTCACCAGAGTGGCCCGGAAACCGTGCGCGAGCGCAAGCATGGCCACGAACACGCCGACCGTGCCCGCAATGCCGAGAATGGCGGCGACGGCGGTGAGCCACCGGACTCTCATGCTTCGCAAATTGTAAACGATCGGAATCGCCATGTTTTAGGCCCTCCGCAGCGCGTCAACCACACGCAGCCGCATCGCGTTCGTCGCCGGAATGATACCGGCGAGCATACCGATGACCAGCGCCGCGACCAGCCCAAGCAGCATCGCCGACACCGGCAGAATGAAACTGTAGAGAATTCCGCCGGTCGGGTCTCCGCCGAGGGTCATCAGTTTTGCCAGCAAAACGCCAATGGCGCCGCCGATCAGCGCGATTACCAGCGACTCAGCGAGCACGATGAAGAGCACGAACCGGTCGGAGAATCCCACGGCCTTCATCACCGCGAGTTCGCCCATTCGCTCGCGAACCGACAGAGCCATCGTATTGCCGGTGACCAGCAGCAGGGTGAAGAACACCACGCCCCCGATGGCCATGATCAGGAACTCAATGTTGCCGGCTTGCTTTACCCACGAGGCGGTCATGGCCGCAAGAGTCTCGGTCTTCGTCTCGAACGGGGAATTGGCGAACTGATCGTCGATGATTTTGATGGTTCCGGCGGCGTCGTCGGGCGATTTGAGCGTTACCGTGTACCAACCGATTTGCCCCTTTCCGAAGGTGCGACGCTCTTCCAGGTATTTGTCATGCAGCCAGAATTGCGTCAGGTCCACGCCGTCTTTCGGGCTGTCATAAATTCCGTCGATGTTGAACTCCCACGTGCCGCCGTAGATGGGCGCCTGCAAGGGAACTCGATCTCCGACTTTCCATCCAAATCGTTTCGCGGTGCGGGCGCCCACGATCGCGCCTTCCCGGTCGCCGAGGAATTTCTGCCATTGATCGTCCGGCACTGCAAGCTCGGGGAACACCAGGCGTTGCGTATCGGGGTCGATGGCAAAACTGGCGAAGAAGTTTTTGGGATCCTGATAATATCCTCCGAACCAGGTCTGCGCCGTCACGTACTTCACCGTGGGGATACGCTCGATTTGGGCTTTGTAGGAGCTTGGCAGCGGCTGGATGATCGAGACTTTGTTGACGATCATCAGGCGGTCGATGCCGATGGCGTCCAAATTCCCGCCAAAAGCGCCGTGGATAATGGCGAGGAACCCAAACAGGAACACCGCAACCGCGAAGGAGCCGACCGTCAGGACGGTCCGTAGTTTCTTGCGACGCAAATTCGCGAAGATGAGCGGCAAATACTTCATGCAACACCTCCCGCATGAATTTCCGATGCCTCGACCAGCACGCCTTTGTTCAAGTGAAGCGTTGCTTGAGCTCTCTCGGCGGCCATCGGGTCGTGCGTGACCATCAATATGGTCTTGTTGAATTCCTTGCAGAGACGGTCAAGAAGCACCAAGACTTCATCGGCGCTTTTGCGGTCCAGGTCGCCGGTCGGCTCGTCGCAGAGCAGGTACGTGGGATCGGCAACGATCGCTCGCGCGATGGCCACGCGCTGTTCCTGCCCGCCCGAGAGCTGCCGGGGGTAGTGATGAATCCGGTCGCCGAGGCCGACGACGCCGAGCGCAGTCTCCACATGCTTCTTTCGATCCGCCTTCGAGAGCTTGGTTAGCAGCAGAGGCAGCTCGACGTTTTGGAACGCGTCGAGCACGGGGATGAGGTTGTACATCTGAAAAATAAATCCAACGTGCCGGGCGCGCCATTCGGTGAGTTTGCCGCTGGACATGTGAGTGACCTCGTCGCCGGCGACGGTGATGCTGCCGCGCGTAGGTACGTCGAGGCCGCCGAGCAGATTCAGCAGCGTGGTCTTGCCGGAACCGCTTGGACCCATGAACGCGACGAAGTCGCCTTTGTCCACGTCGAGATTCAGTCCCTGCAGCACGTCAATGTTCTCGCCGCCGCGCTTGTACTGCTTATCCAGGCCGCGAATTTTAATCAGGCTCGCGGAATCGCCTTTGCCATCGACACGGATCATCGAGACTCTCCTCGAAACGAGCTAACGTTGAACTTGAACTTCTTCGCCGTCCTTCAGGGGCGACGGGCTTTTCGTGACGACGACATCGCCGGGCTGGAGGCCTGCAATGATTTCGGTCTCCGGTCCGCGCGTGTTGCCGGTGGTCACGGCACGGCGTTCGAGCTTTCCATCCCTCACCAGGAAAACTACCGACTTGCCGCCGTCGTCGCGAACGGCATCCGACGAAACCAGTGCCGCCGGGGCGGGCGCGCCCTTTGTTTCCTTGGGCTCATCGCCGAGGAAGGTGACCTTGACTCCCATGTCCGGCAGGATACGCGGGTCCAGCTTCAGAAAGGAAATGCGCACTTTCACGGTGGCCTTCTGGCGGTCGGCGGTGGGAATCACGGTGCGAACTTTCGACGGAATTTGCCAGTCCGGGTAGGCGTCCAGAACCGCGGTGACCGGTTGATCGGTCAGCACCCGTGCGATGTAGGATTCGTTGACGTCCACTTCGATTTCGTTTGAGTTCATGTTGACGAGCGTGGCAATCCCGGTGCGGGTAAAGCCGCCGCCGGCCGAAATCGGCGAGACCATTTCGCCCACCTGGGCGTCCTTCGAGACGATGATTCCGTCGAACGGCGCGCGAATTACGGTGTTGTCGATGCCTTGCTGCGCTTCCTGAATGCGCGCTTCGTAGGTGGCGACTTGTTCTTTCGCCAGATCGATCTTGGCCCGCAAACTGTCTGCCGACATGGTCGCGTTGTCGACGATTTCCTGGCTCTGCACCCCGGCATCTTTCAGCTTCTGGGCGCGACTGAGTTCGATTTCTGCGTTCTTTAGCTGCACTTCGTAATCGCGAATCGCCGCTTTGCTGGCATTGCGGTCGGCAATGGCGGAATTCATGGTTCGAACAGCGTCCGAATCGTCGAGCTTGGCGAGAATCTGGCCCTCTTTTACGTGAAGACCTTCGTCGAAATATACGCCCACCACGCGGCCGGTGATCTTTGCCGCGACGGTGGCACGGCGCCGTGGCGTCACATATCCGCTCGCATTCAACAGGGCAGGGCGCGAGCCGATCGTGGCCTTTTCCGCCGTCGCGACTTCGACGACCGGCTTCTTGGCATGGAACGCGAAAACCGCGCCGCCGGCCAGCACCAGCACGCCCAGGATCGTAGCGAAAATACTCAGCTTCTTTCCCGCGCCGGAGCCTTTGCGCTGGCCTTCCCCGATGCGAAGTGAGCCAAGGTCTGGTTTGGATGCGCTCGGTGACGTGGACATGTAGGGCGTGTGCTCCTGAACTCGTTATAACGGACGGCGCTATCGATTGTTACGGATGGGATAGCCGAAAATTACACGCGTACCGTTTAGCGTTGAATCGCGATAGCGAAATTATATATCGAGTTTGCTCGCAATCGAAGCCAATGCTTTGGCATCGCCCATCGGGTGTTGGGGCCGAGCCAGCGACCTGGTTTTAGATTGGTTTGGCTTGCGTGTTCCCGGTCAGGGAAACATAAAGCATGAGTTGAGTTGTCGGCATTCCGACGCCAGAACTCACCGGACCGGATACCTTCGAATCGGGTCGCGGCCACCGAATGCCCTTGCCAGCGCTAATCCGAGCAAAAAGCCGCCGACGTGGGCCCACCACGCCACACCGCCGCTGGTCGTCGCGCCGAGCGAGCCTACGCCGCTGACGAATTGGATCAAGAACCAAAGCCCGATGAAAACCAGCGCCGGAATTCGCGCCGTAAACCAGATGATGAATAGAGGGACGAGGGTAAGGATTCTCGATCCGGGGAAGAATACGACGTAAGCGCCAAGCACCCCGGAAATCGCACCGCTCGCGCCAAGCGCAGGGATGTGCGAGCCCCAGGAAAATAACGTTTGCGCCACGCTCGACCCGACGCCGCAAATCAGATAAAAGACCAGGAATGCGGCGCTGTCCATCCGGTCCTCCACGTTGGCCCCGAAGACCCACAGGAACCACATGTTCCCAATGATATGAAGCCAGCCGCCATGAAGGAACATGCAGGTGAAGAGAGGCACGAATGCTTGCGCGACGCTGTAATGATGCCCGGCGAGAGCCAGAGCAATCTTCGACGGGACGGCGGCGTACTTCAAGACGAAAACGTCGGAGGCACGCCGCGGCAGGCTGATCTGATACAGGAAAATGATGGAGTTGATGGCGATCAGCGACAGGGTGGTAACCGGGACCGACCGTCGAGGTTGAAGGTCTTTGAGCGGGATCATTTTGCTGCGTCGCGCATGGAAGAGTTTTGATTGAGCGCAAGAATTTTAGAAGGGAATCTTCCAGGTCGAAAGAACAATCGAAAGTAGGTGCGTCTCAATTTTTTATGAACGCAGGATCGAGATTTGAATTTTTCGAGTGGCGAGAATTAAAGTGAAAGTAGAGATTGAATGATCCGCCTCGGCGGCTTCACGCGAAGTGGATTGTTGCAGGGATTTTGAACCTTAAAGCATTACTTTCATGCGCAGTCAGCCCGCGAAATGCTTTCGAGATACGAGATGTTGCCGTGCATCATCCGCTTTAAATAATTGCGGAAGCATCCGTGGCTGTGATAACAATTTTTGTTCCGCGTCGTGTGCCGGCTCTGCTGTATGAGTCGAACGAAATTTGCGCATCGTCGGCGCGCCGACCGAACCTATGCCCACTCACGAATCTGAGGCCATCATTCTTCAGACGTATCCTCTCGGTGAAGCGGACCGGCTGGTCAGTTTCTTTACGCGCTCGATGGGGCGCGTTCGCGGGGTAGCCTCCGGCGCGCGCAAAACCAAAAGCAAATTCGGCTCTACCCTCGAAAGGCTTTCGTATATCAAAGTTTGGTTCTACGAAAAGGAAAACCGGGAGCTGGTTCGCTTGAACCAGTGCGACCTGATCGAGTCGTTCATGGGAGCGTTCAGCGATTATGCCGCGGGAGTCGCACTCGCGGTGCTGAGCGAAGTGACCGAAACGGTTTTGCCGGACCACGAAGTTGCCGACGCGAACTTCCGATTGTTGCTGCTCGTGGCGCGAGCGATCAAGGCCACTCGCAAGTACGAAATCCCGCTCGCGTATTTCACGATCTGGACGGTGAAGCTAGGCGGGTGGTTGCCTTCGCTCGATGCGTGCGCCCGCTGCGGAAAATTGCTGTCGCCCGATCCCGCCAAGCCCGGCCCAGCGTATTTTGCTCCCACGCAATCCGCGATTGCCTGCGAGAAATGCCGCAAGCCGGGGATGCGCACGATTTCGCCCGTGGCGCTCGCAGCGGCGCGGAGGATACTGTCGGAAAAACTCGAAAAAATTTCCGAAGAAATGATTCCGCCGCGAGTCGCGCGCGACTTGACTGATGTTATGCTGGACCTGATTGAACACCAAATCGACCGCAAGTTAACCTCGCGGGAACTGCTGGAGTCGCCTGAGTGAAACGGCTTAACAAAAAGAAAGCACCGGCAACGGCTGCGCCCAAACCGAAGGGCCTGGCATTTCAAGACATCCTTTTCAAGCTGGAAGAGTACTGGACGCGCCGCGGCTGCATCCTGCAGCAGCCGTATGACACCGAAGTGGGCGCCGGAACGATGCATCCGGAGACATTTCTGCGAGTGCTCGGTCCCGACCCCTATCGCGTGGTTTATGCGCAGCCCAGCCGCCGGCCCGCGGACGGCCGCTACGGCGAAAATCCCAATCGACTATACAAGCACACACAACTGCAAGTGATTCTGAAGCCCGCGCCGGCGGACGTGCAGGATTTGTACCTTGAAAGTCTGGCGTCGGTTGGAATCAACCTGAAGGAGCACGACGTACGATTTGAAGAAGACAATTGGGAAGCGCCCACTCTGGGCGCCTGGGGAATTGGCTGGCAAGTTCTGCTGGACGGGCTCGAGATCAGTCAATTCACCTATTTTCAGCAGAGCGGCGGATTGAATCTCGATCCGATCTCGGTCGAGCTGACCTACGGACTCGACCGCATCGCCGCTTATTTACAGGGCGTGGATAACGTGTTTGACGTGCGATGGTCGGACAGCGTGACCTATCGCCAGGTGCGGCTTGCCGAAGAACAACAGCTCTCCGCTTACAGTTTTGATTACGCCGATCCGGCGGCGACGCGGAAGCAGTTTGAAGGCAACGAGGCCGAAGCGAAGCGGATTCTGGACTTGTGGCCGAAGAAACCCGGTGAGCACATCGAAAGGTTCCCCTTGCTGGCCGCCTACGAGCTTACGTTGAAATGTTCCCATCTATTTAATGTGCTGGACGCGCGCGGCGCGATTTCTGTAACGGAGCGCGCGGCGCTGATTGGGCGCATCCGCAAGCTCGCGGTGCGCGGAGCCGAATTGTGGATGCGGCAACGCGCGGCGGTAACCGGCGAGAACGTCGAGGTGCGGGCATGAATCGCACCGGCAAAAACTTTGGCGAGCTGCTTTTTGAAATTGGATGCGAAGAAATTCCGGCGGGGATGATTCAAAAAGCTGCCGAAGAGCTTAAAGCATTACTTGAATCCAAGTTGGTTGCGAACGGATTGTTGCCGGAAAACATTGCCCGGCAATCGATCGAAAGTTTCGGCGCCCCTCGCCGGCTCGTTGCGGTTGTTCGCGGAATTTTGCTGCAGCAGGAAGATGTGTCGAAGGAAGTGATGGGGCCTCCCAAGGCAATCGCGTTTGATGCGGTCGGCCAGCCGACACGCGCGGCGATCAGTTTCGCGGAGAAGCAGGGGATTCCCGTCGAAAAACTTTTGACCGTCGCCACCCCCAAGGGCGATTACCTGGCTGCGAAAATTACGATCGCCGGCAGGCCCGCGTTCAAAATTCTTCAGGAAATACTGCCGCAAGCGATACATGAAATATCCTGGCCGAAATCGATGTACTGGACGGGAGCGGACGGACCTCGCTTCATTCGTCCGGTGCGGTGGATTGTCGCGTTGCTCAACGGGAAGGTTATCCCATTTTCGTTCGCGGACGTTGCCTCGGGGAATCATTCGGACGGCCATCGATTTCTGGGCAAGAAACGAATTCCGATTTCCGGGGTGAGCGACTACGATCCGAAGTTAAAGAAAAACTTTGTACTGTGCCAGCCCGAAGCGCGTCGCAAAAAAATCGAAACAGAAATTCGGGCGCTCACCGCGAAGCGTGGATTCAAGTTACATGACGACGCCGGCCTGTTAAACCTGGTGACGTATTTGAACGAGTACCCGTCGGTGATCATCGGCGAATTCGAATCGAAGTATCTGGCGTTGCCGGATGAGATTCTGATTACGGTGATGCGGGACCATCAGAAATACTTTGGACTCGAGACGCGAGACGGCGAACTTGCGCCGCACTTTCTCGCGGTGATCAACTTGCCGGGCGATAAGAAGGGTTTGGTGCGCGCCGGACACGAGCGTGTTTTGCGCGCGCGTTTTGCCGACGCGCAATTTTTCTGGGACACCGACCAAAAAAGTCGGCTCGCCGACTTCTTGCCGAAGCTTTCCGCCGTCACCTACGAATCGCGCCTCGGGAGCTATGGCGACAAAGTGGAACGCATGCGCTTCATCGCGCGTTGGCTCGCCGAGCATTTGTTCAGCAGCGGAGTCGCGCACGCCGACGTCGCCGGCTCGGATCGCGCGGCGGAACTTGCGAAATGCGATCTCGTGACGGAAATGGTGAAAGAATTCACCGAGCTGCAGGGAATCGTGGGAGGTTTGTACGCCCGCGCGCAAGGCGAGCCCGAAGAAATCGCCTGGGCGGTTTACGATCATTACAAACCCGCCGGAGTGGATGATCCGCTGCCGCGCAATCTGACGGGATGCGTCGTCGCGATCGCGGACAAACTCGATTCGATCGTGGCGTGCTTTGCGGTGGGCGCGATTCCCACCGGGTCAAGCGATCCGTTTGCGCTGCGCCGGGCCGCGCTCGGCATCGTGAAGATTATTCTCGAACGCAAGCTGACTTTCTCGCTGGCGGCGGCCATCTCCGCGGCTTCCAGGGCGCTAAAAGAGCATGGCCCGAGAATCGAAGTGAGTGAGGCCATTCAAAAGCAGGTTCTCGATTTTCTTCTCGAACGCGCGCGCTTCATCGTCCGCGAACGGATGGGGTTTGCCGCGGACGAGATTAACGCGGCGTTTGGCGCAGGCGCGGACGATCTAGTAGACGCCGTTGAACGCGTCGCGGCGGTGCGGGCGATTCGAGGGTCGAAGGATTTCGCGCCGCTCGCAGCGGCCTTCAAACGTATCCGCAATATTCTGGAAAAGTCCGGCGGCGGATTGTCGCAGGTGCGCCCGGCCGTTCATGAAAATCTTTTCGTTGAATTGGCTGAGCGGGAACTTTACGCCGCGTCGCAGAAAGTGGGGAAGGAAGCATCCGCCAATAAGCGGGCCCGGAAATATCAACAAGCACTTGAAGATATTTCAAAGCTCCGGCCGAGTGTTGACGCCTTCTTCGATAAAGTTATGGTAATGGTTGAAGATCCGGCGCTGCGTGCCAATCGATTATCGCTCCTCGGATCGCTGTACAAAGAGTTTTCGACCATTGCGGATCTTTCCGAACTCGGTGGCGAAACGGCAGCCTAGGATTTCTAGTTGCGCGTTGCGCTGTGCCGCGCGTAATCGAAAAGCTTCCATAATTCTTTAAAGAATCGAGGCGAGGAAAGAACTGAGAACGGAATCACTGGTCATCGGCATCTGCGGCGGCACCGGGTCGGGCAAGACGACGATCACGCGCCGGATTATCGAGTCGCTTCCCAACGCCAGCGTCGTCGTGCTCCAGCAGGACAATTACTACCGCGACTATCCCGGCCTGAGCTACGAAGAGCGAACCCAAGTCAATTTCGACCATCCGGATTCGATGGATACGCCGTTGCTGGCCGAGCACATCCGGCAACTGCGCGCCGGACTCGCCATCGAGCGCCCCACGTACGATTTCCCGAATTTTCGGCGCCATAGCGGGACGGTGCGCATTGAACCGGCCGCGGCAATTGTTGTCGAGGGCATCCTGATTTTCGAGAACCAAGCCCTCTGCGAATTGATGGACATCAAGATTTTTGTGGATACCGACGCCGATCTTCGGTTCATCCGGCGCATGGTTCGAGACGTTCGCGAGCGCGGACGCACGACCGAGATGGTGATCGAACAATATATGAAGACCGTCCGCCCGATGCACCGCGAGTTTGTCGAGCCGTCGAAACGAAACGCCGATGTGATCATCCCCGAGGGCGGGCATAACGACGTGGGAATCGATCTGGTGATTCAGAAAATCCGGTCGCTGATTCCGCGATGAACTTTCGTTGATTCACCGTGGCTTCGCAGATATTCTCAGACGGGAGTGCGGGTGGAACATTCGTGGCCAGGCCAGCGTATATCAGGTAGGGAACCAAGCGGAGGGCGGCATGGTGAAATTTTTACTGTGGTGCATTTTGTTGATTCTCTGCTGGCCTTTGGCGCTCTTGGCGCTGATCGCGTACCCGTTCGTTTGGCTGCTCCTGCTTCCGTTTCGGTTGTTGGGATTCGCGGTGGAAAGTGTGCTCGAACTGGTGAAAGCGATTTTGTTCCTGCCTGCACGCGTGCTGCGCGGTCCGGCTCGCGCATAGGTTCCTTTCGCTCGCTTCCCGTCGAATTGCCGACATTTCGAGTGTTTCTTCCGGTGCGTACCCGCCAAAAATTGTCATTTGTTCGGACAGACTTCAACCACTCGTTTGCACTTTCGCGGCCAGATTTTGATTGTCTCAACCTTCTATTGAAGTGTGGCGGGTAGGACTTCATGCGAAGTTTAAGTCGAGCGTGAAGAATGTCCCGTCACGTAGGCATCTTCAAGAAAAAGTAGATCGCGAGAAATCCGAAAATCGCATCGGGCGCCCAGCCGGCGAGCAGGGGCGGCAACTGGCCGACCGAGCCCATCGCCTCAAAGAGCGCGGCGGTTGCCCAATAGACAATCCCGATTCCCACCGCAACGGCGACGCCGCCGATCGCTCCGCGTGTTCCCACCAAGAATGCAAACGGCGCTCCCAGAAACACGATGACTGCTGCGATTAACGGGAAGGCGAATTTCTTCTGCCATTGGACGGAAAGTCGCGACGTGTCAAACCCCGCTTGTTTCAAGCTTGCGATGTATTCGCTGAGCTGCCGCCAGTTCATTTGATACGACTGGCGCACTTCGCGGCGGAAATAGCTGGGCGGTTCGGTCAATTCCGCGAGGGACGATACCTTGAACGGGGTGTAGTGAGTAACTTTTCCGCCGTCGAAGTCGCGAACCCAGCCGCCGGTAAGCACCCAGGTGTTTTCCGACGCTTCCCATGTGGCGCGGGTGGCGAAGACCCTGCGCTTCATCTGGAAAGTGTCGGGATCGAGCTCGAACACGCTAAGGCCGCCGAACAGTTGCTGGTCGGGGTCGAAAAGTTCGTAATTATAGACTTTACTGTTCTCGCCAAAAATCCATTGGTGCGCGGGCTGAAAATACGTTTGCGCGGGTCGCCCTTTGATTTCATTCCGGAGCGCGTCTTGCCGCTGATTGGCGTAGGGAAGAAAGCTGTCGTCGAGCAGGAACATGCCACCGGCAACCAGGCAGCCGGCGAGTGTAAGCGGCAATACGAGCCGGTAAAGACTGATGCCGCTCGCTTTGAACGCGATCACTTCGTTGTTTTTCGCCATTACCGCCAGCGTGACGAGAGTGGCGACCAGAGTCGCAAGCGGCGCGAGCTGGTAAATCATCAGCGGAATCAGGTACCGGAAATAGTCGAGCACCATCGAAACGGGGATGTGGTTTTTGGAAATGTCGCCCAGCAGATCGAAAAGCGTGAACGCATCGAAAATCAGCACGAAGCCAACCAGCAGAACCAAAAAGTAATAAAAAAACCGCTCGAGCAAGTAGATGTCGATCAGCATCGGAAAGCCCACCGAAGTCCCCGGGCCAACCGCGGCCGCATGGCGAGCCGTTGGCTCAGCCGATGCGTCAGCCTTCGCCGCTGAGCCGTTTCGCGGCCCAGATCCTGCTGAAGGAATGGGAGCTGCCTCCGATTCGCGGCGCTGCTCCGGCCTTCTCTTTGAGAACGTCGAGTCGAACCAGGCGACGAGGCGGTTGGGTTTGCGAATCGATTCGATCCGGCGCAAAAACAGAAATCCCAAAAAAATGGCGGCGATATTCGCCGCCCAGATCCCCAACCACGGTGCGATTTGGCCTTGCTGCGCCATGTGCGCGCCGGTGACGAAAAGGAAGTAGTACCCGCCGATCAGCACGAGCGTCAGGATCAATCCCGCCGCACGACCTCCCCGTCGTGGGCGGACGCCAATCGGAACGCCCAGCAACGCGAATACCAGGCACGCCGCCGGGAACGCGATGCGGCGGTGAAACTCGACGCGGGCCTCGCGCCAGTGGGGCCCTGTATCAGCCAACAATTCCGTGACCGACCGTTCGGCGTCGCTCAGCGCCTGGTTTTTCGGGCCGACGACGCCACTGGCCACTGCGACGGGAATATCGCTCTGGCCGAAGGTCGTCACATTGTAATGGCTCGGATCTTGCGGATCGTATTCGTGGGTGCTGCCGTTGCCCAGGTGAAGCTCGATCTGGTTGTCGGTCGGCGACACAACCACTTGCGCGCTGTCCGCAAGGGTCACGTCCGTGGTGGTGTTCTGGCCAGAGGCAGCGAGAAATACACCTCGCCACCGAGTTGCGGCGGCTTCCACGTCCTGCACGTACAAGATCAGGTGGGGAAAACGTTCGTCGAAAACGCGGGGTTGAACCGCGAACGGCGCTTGCGAAGCGAGAACACGGACTTCAAGTCCGCGCAGCGTGCGTACCGCAGCGGGACTGAGCCAAAAGGTCAAAATGAGCGTGCCGAAACCGCAGCCCAGGGCCACCCACCCAATCGGAACCAGCAGCCGCCGCAAGCTGATGCCGCTGGCGTGAATCGCAACGATTTCGCTGTCGGCGGACAATCGACCCAGCCCGATCAGTACGCCTACGAGGACGGCCATCGGAATCGTGAACGCGAGAACAGGCGTGAGCGAGCAAAGGAAAATCAGCAGAACGGTTGCGAAGCCGCCCGAGTGCCGGACGATGAGATCCATCAGCCGCACGAGTTGTGGAACGAAGAATACGAACGTGAAGACAGCCAGGCCGAGGGCGGCGTGCGATGCGACTTCGCGACCGATGTATTTGTCGAGCAGGCGCATAGGCGCGCAAAAGGATTCTAGCATGTGCGTTCATAAGGAAACGCCACTCAAAAGGTATTTGGCTATGGCAGAGAAGATGCGAAAATTATCGGATTCCGCGGAGGCCCGGATCGAATCTGGGCGGACGATCCTCAGTCGGTCGTAAAGCGTAGATTGCAAATTTAAGGGGCTTGGTTCGGCGGACGCCGGACAGACTTTCCATGCCTTCGGAGTATCAGATTTGGCTCGAGTGAACCTTGTTTTGATGTGGCACATGCACCAGCCGCAGTATCGCGACCCGGTTACCGGGCGATACATGCTCCCCTGGACGCGGCTGCACGCCTTGAAAGATTACTGGGGCATGGTGAAGGTGCTCAGTGAATTCCCGACGGTTCACGCCACGTTTAATTTCGTGCCATTGCTGGCTGCGCAGATTGAGGAATACGCGAGCGGAGACTTCAAAGAGCCCTGGTTTGAACTCGCATTCGCCGTCGCCGACGGACTGAAGCCGGAACAGAAACGCGAAATTCTCGAACGGGCGTTTCAAGTGAACGACAGTTTTGTGCAGAGGTGGCCGCGCTTCGCCGAGTTGCAGGCGCAGTTGCGATCAGCCGGAGTGCAGGCCTGCATTTCCACATTTGACGCCAAGGCCTGGCGCGACTTGCAGCTTTTGTCTCAACTTGCCTGGATGGATGAGGAGTACATCGCCAAGGATCCGGTGGTCAATGCGTTGTCGAGCAAGGGCCGCGACTTCACCGAAGACGACAAGGTCGCGATGAAACAGAAGCAGCTCGAATTGCTCGGCGCTGTGCTGCCGGAGTATCGAATCGCCGCGGAGCGCGGCCAGATCGAAATTTCGACGACGCCGTATTACCATCCGATTTTGCCGCTTGTGTGCGATACCGATGTGGCGCGGACTTCGAATCCGCATACGCCGCTACCGAATCCTCCGTTCCGATTTCCGCAGGACGCACGCGAGCAACTGGTTCGCGCGCGGAAATATCACGAAAGAGTCTTCGGCAAGCCGCCCGCCGGCCTGTGGCCTTCGGAGGGATCGGTTTCCGACGCCGCTCTCGATATCGCGATCGAGCTGGGGTTCCGATGGTTCGCCACGGATGAAGGCGTGCTTGGGCGAACGCGCAACATTGGTTTTTGGCGCGATGCCGCCGGCTATCCGGAAAACGGTCCGGACTTATATTCGCCGTGGAAATTGCAGCGTGCCGGTAAAGATGCCTTCGGATTTTTCCGCGATCACTACATCTCCGACCTGGTCGGGTTTGTGTATAGCCGGATGGGGGCGGTCGATGCTGCGGACGATTTTCACCGGCGGATCCGGGCGATTGGAGATCGGGAACCGCAGGGCAGGACCGCAACGGTGAGCGTGATTTTAGACGGCGAGAATGCCTGGGAATATTACCCGGAGAATGGAAGACGGTTTCTGCGTGAATTTTATCGCCGGATTCAGGACGATCCGGAGATTCACGCTCTCACCGCGACGGAAGCGATCGCGGCCAATACCGACGCGCCGAAGATGGACGCAATTTTCCCGGCTTCGTGGATTAACGCAAACTTCGACGTTTGGATTGGACATGCGGAAGACGTGCGCTCGTGGGACCTGCTGCGCGACGCGCGCGAGGCGTACGAACGAGCAGTGGCTCGCTCCGCGGCCGCAGGCAAGCCGACGGCGAAGAGCCTGGCGCGTGCCTACGAAGCTGTACTTGCCGCCGAAGGCAGCGATTGGAACTGGTGGTACGGCCCGGAACACGGCTCGGCCAACGACGCGGAGTTCGACGAGCTGTACCGCAAGCAGTTGACCGAAATTTACACCGCGCTGGGAGAACCTGCGCCCAACGCGCTGGCCCACCCGATCAAGAAGGCGCCCGAACGCGCGCACAAGGAGCCGCCCGAAGCGGCGCTCGATGTAACCGTGGACGGCCGCGAGACCACCTATTTCGAGTGGCTCGGCGCGGGCTTGTATTCCACCGATCCTCGTGGCGGCACGATGCACGGACGCACGCGCGTGCTCGGCGATTTGCGATTTGGCTTTGGCCCGGACCATTTGTACCTGCGCGTCGATCCGGTACCGGAAGCGATCGCCGGCATTCCGGATTTTCAATTGCGAATTACCGTGTGGGGATCGCGCGAAAGCCGTGTGACGATTCACGTGGTAAACGGCAAAATCGAAAGCGGCGTGCTCGAACAGGGCGGCGCATGCATTCTTCACGTAGAAAAAGTAATGGCGGCCGCGTTTGGCAAAATTTTTGAGGTGAGCCTGGCGCGCGAACTTTTCGACTTACGGGGCGCCAATGTATTGCTGGTGAGCGTCGCCCTATGGGAGGGAGGATTGCCGATTGAAGTTTTGCCCGTCGATGGCTTGCTGGAGATCGCCCTCGGCGAGGAAAACCATGCCTGGGAACTCAGCAAAATGCCTTCCGTGCCGGACGACCAGCACAGCATCCCGTCCAATGCTTGACACGTATTGACTTTCGTAACCGTTCGTTAGATAGTCCGCTTACCCCTTACAGCAGTCACCTGCAAAGCGTCTCGGCGAGCCGCGCCGTCAGCGGTTTCTGAGTGCGGCAGGCTGGAACCCAACATGAAATCCAGTGGAGGGCGCCATGCGCTCGACGGGGCTGTGTGTGCGCACATTTGCGTGCGCGATGGGGATTTTTACTGTTTTTGTGGTCTTACCTCGCAGTGCAAACCTGCCGCGCGAAACGTTTCCCGATCGTGTTCACGATACGGCCGGCCGCGCTGTTTCCGCGCGTGACGTGAGCCAGTATGTGCGGGCGCCTCACTCGGAGTTGCGCGCGAAACCCAGCGAACTGTACTCGTCTACATCGATTGAGACGCTTGCGAACGTCCGCCGCGCCGCGGCCAATCTCGCCATCCCGTTTTTATTCGAAGAGAATTCCGATCGTCGCAACAACTCTGTTCAATTTGCCGGCCGCGGCAGTGGGATGCGTGCCTTGCTGTTGTCCGACGGAATCGAAATTGAGGGTTCTCCGAAATCTGCGCCCGACGCCCTGGACGACCGCTTCGTAATTCAGTTCGTCAGTGCGAGCGATGGGGAGGTGAGCGCACCGAGCAATATCCAAGCCAAGCCCCGGCGGAAGCGAAAATCCCGCGCGAAACGGGGAGCGGGCAGGCGGAAGGGAAGCCACCCGCGAACGCGCAAACCACGGTCCACCCGGGGCAAGAAAGCGACTTCGGATATTTCGGCGCCGGCAACCGGCGGGATCGCGCCAAGAGTGCTGCCCATCCACTGGCAGCCGGGAGAGAAAATCGCGGCGGAGAGTAATTACTTTCTCGGGAAGGATCCAGGGAAGTGGCGAACCCACGTTTCCAATTATTCCGAAGTAACCGCGCCAGAAATCGTTCCCGGCGTGGACCTGGTGGCCTACGGTGGAGACGCTGGAATGGAGTACGACGTGCGCGTGGCTCCGGGCGTGCAAGCGAGCAACGTGCGGCTGAAACTTTCCGGCGCCTCCGAATGGAAGATTGACGAAGGCGGAGACGTTGTCGCTCGACGCGGGATGAGCGAGCTGCGAATGAAGCGGCCTCACGCCTATCAGGAATTCCAAATGCGCGTCGGTGCGGATGTGCGCGTGCGGCGCGAGCCGATCGATGCCCGCTACGTGAGGGAAGACCACGGAACCATCGGATTTTCGGTGGGAAGACGAGACCCCAACGCAACGCTGGTCATCGATCCGGTGCTGACGCTTGCCTATTTCTCCTTCCTGGGCGGTTCCGGAGCGGACTCCGCTTCGAGCGTCGCTGTTGATTCGAGCGGCAAGATATATGTGGGCGGAACCACTACATCGGCGCGAACTTTTATGGGCGGGACATCGTCGATTGGGCCGGGCGCCGGCACTGCAGACTTTTTCGTGGCGAAGATCGATCCCACAAAGACAGGCGCGGCGTCATTAATTTATCTGACGTTCATTGGCGGCAGCGGCTCGGAGGCAGGCGGAAAAGTTGCCGTGGACGCAAATGGAGACGCCGCAATCGTCGGCACCACGACATCCGCCGACTATCCGGTGACGGACGGAAGCACGCTGACGCCAGGAGTCGCTGGCGCGGTGGCAAACGACGCGGCGATCACGGAGCTGAACCCGGCAGGCGCGGCGTTGCTTTACTCCACGCTGTTCGGCGGCAACGGAAATGAGGCGACGCAATCGCCCGGCGGCGTCGCGTTCGGCAACGGTGATGGTAACTACTCCGGCGACATTTACGTTGCGATGGATACGCAGTCCACGAATTTGAAAATCACTCCGGCGGTAACTACCAACACGGACGGCACCACGACAGGCGCGCTTCAGGGGACGTACGGCGGTGGCGTCAGCGATGGGTTCCTGGCAATTTTTAATCCAAATCCAACGGCAACGGCGCATCTTGTCTATTGCACGTATCTCGGAATCGACGCGCAGGCGACGGTGACGGGCGTTGCCGTGGACTCGAAGGGTAACGCCTATCTTTCCGGCTACACGTCCGACGATTTGGAAACCTTGCCGGTGAAGAACTCGCTGCCGGGCCAGTCAACGTACCCCGGCGGTTCCTTTGACGGATTCGTGGTGAAAATTTTACCCTCCGGGAACGGCGCCGCCGATTTGTCGTACGCGACGTATCTGGGTGGTTCCACACTCGACCAGGCGTTGGCGATCACGGTCGGCACCGAACTGCCGGGAACCGTGTACGTGACGGGCACCACGCAATCCAGCGATTTTCCTGTTAACGGAGCGATTGCCGCGTTCCAAGCGACGCTGGGCAATATGGCGAAGGCCAACGCCTTTTTTAGCGTCATCGCGCAGGATTCGGGCACGGGTGCCACGTCGCTGAGCTATTCCACGTATCTCGGCGGCACGCAGACGGATGCAGGCCAAGCAATTGCGTTCGGCGGCACAAACGAGATTTTTCTCGCGGGGAACGCGACGTCATTCGATTTTCCGTGGATCTACAACTTGCAGCCGTTCAACGGCAACAGTGCGGCGTGGCTTGCCGAAATGGATCCCACCTCGCCGGGACCAGCTTCCCTTGTGTACGCGACACCGCTCGGCGGCACTTCCAATTCCGGCGGTCCGGTGACGGCGAACGGAAACGCAATCGCCGCCGACGCATCGGGGAATGCCTATGTGGCTGGGGACACGAACGCCTACGATTTTCCGCGCACTTCAAATTCGGCGACGGGATTTCAGATCGCGTGCGCGAGCTGCGCGCAGGTTCCGGCGCTCAGCGACGCGTTTGTCGCCGAAGTATCTTTGAACGCGTCCGCTTCGGCGCCGACTGTTTCGTTTAACGCGGGCGCGGTGAATCTGGGGACGCAGATCGTGGGAACGCCCAACAACGAACCGCAGCCGGTGGCGGTTTGGAATCGTGGCGATGCGCCGCTCACGATTCAGAATATTCAATTCGCGGGGCCGAATGCCGCCGATTTTTCGATTGCCGAGCCGGGAAATTGTTTGACGGCTGCAATTCAGCCGCAGGCCGAATGCTCGCTCGAAGTCCAATTCACGCCCACGGTGCACGGGCCGGAATCGGCTTTCATCAGTTTCACCGACAATGGCGCAGGGAGCCCGCAGTTTCTGGCGCTGGTCGGATCGGGCAGCGGCCCGTACGCGACGCTGAGCCCGGCGACCGCTGGATTCGGCGCTCAGGCCGTTGGCGCAAAAAATCCGCCCACGCAACAAGTGACGCTCACAAATACCGGCAACGAGCCGCTCGATGTAACGAACGTCACCATCGGCGGCGCGAACCCCAGCGCGTTTCTGGCGTCGGGCTGTTCGTCGGCGGGAATTCCGGTGTTGAGCGCGAACGCGAGTTGCGCAATCTCGGTCACGTTTCTACCGCCATCGGTGGGAAATTTTCAGGCGCAACTGATCGTCACCGACAACTCCGGCGATGTGAGCGGTTCGCAGCAAACCGTGACTCTCACAGGCACCGGAAGCAACGGCTCGCCGCAGGCGGTGGTTGCGCCGTCGAGTGTGTCGTTTGGCACGTATGCCGTGGACGCGGTTGCGCCGGCGCAGATTGTGACGCTCACGAACACAGGAACTGTGCCGTTGGCAATTTCCAGCATCTCGCTCGGATCGTCAGGCGCTGCGAGCTTCGCGCTTTCCACCTCAAACGAGAATCCTTGCCCGTCGAGCGGCGGCTCGGTATCTGCGGGAGCGAATTGCAATATCGCCATTACATTTTCCCCGCTGTCGAGTGGATCGTTTGCCGCGACATTAAATATCTCGGACAACGCCGCGGGAAGCCCGCAGATCATTCCATTGCAGGGAACAGGGTCGTCGGCAAGCGCGTCGGTTTCTCCGAAAAGCTTCAACTTCGCGACCGAGACCGTGGGCATTCCCAGCTCAGCCGTCAACGTCACACTGACGAACACTGGCTCGACGACGCTCAGCGTCAACGCGATCCAAATCGTCGGCCCGGATCCTGCCGACTTTGCGGCGACGCCGACGTGCGCGCCGAGCCTTGCGGCTGGTGCGAGTTGCAAAGTTTCGCTCTCGTTCAACCCGACCGCGGCGGGTAGTCGCTCGGCAACTCTGCAAATCACGGACAGCGCGGCACAGAGCCCGCAGATGGTCCCGTTAAACGGCATTGGAGTTCAGGCCGCCGCAGCGATCACCCCCACTTCCATCAACTTCGGAAATCAACTCGCCGGAGTCGCCAGCGCACCGGCCATGGTAACGGTGTCGAACACGGGGGCGGCGCCGGCGGTGCTCAGTGTGAACTCGGCGTCGGTGGCTGGATCAACGGACTTCGCGGTGAAAAACAATTGTGTGGGAACGATCGCGGCGGGCGCGAACTGCACGCTCAGCGTAACCTTCAATCCGGCGATGCCGGTCCCGCCGAGCTCGCGCAGCGGAACACTTGTGATTTCGGACAACGTCTCGGCGACACCAACGGTCATCGCCCTGAGCGGTTCGGCGCTCGACTTTCAATTGGGGTCGCAAACCGTCGGCGGCACCAGCGCGACGGTTACGGGCGGGCAGACAGCTACTTATACGCTGGATGTCACGTCGGTCGGCTCGTTCACGGGGCCGGTTACGTTCACGTGCACGGGCGCTACGTTACCGGGAGCCTGCACGGTCCCGGCGCCGCTTACGGTGACCGCGAATGCGCAGACTACGTTTCAAGTGACGGTCGCAACTTCCGCGGGTTCGAAGCGCGTTTCGAACTCAGCGGGAACGGGCCCAAACCAGTTCCCGCGAGTCAGCGGAATCGTGCCAACCCTTTTTGCCATGGTCGTGTTGGTCACCATTGCGCCGGTCGGCAGGCGCGCGGTAAATCGAAGGGCCATCCGGTTCGCGGCAAACTCGTTCTTGTGGATTTTGTTCTCCGTAATGCTTGCGGCGTGCGGAGGGTCGTCGGCGTCGGCGCCCGGTCCGCCCGACCCCACGACATATTCACTCACGGTTACCGGGACATCGGGAGGCGCAACGCGTACCGTGGCGCTGACGCTGGTCGTCGATCAATAAATCTTGCGCAGATGTGATGGCGATTGCGCGGCGAGGATCAAAACACCTTCACGGCCAAATCGCGCGGATGTGTGCCCACGGGAATCAGCGTAATCAGCGAAGCGGTCTTCGGACGAATCACCGCTAAGTCATTGGACGCTGCGTCCACCACCAGCAGCAGATCGCCGCCCGGAGTGGTGATGCAGTTTCTCGGGTCCTGACCCACCTGGATCGGTTTCAGCACTTGACGCGTATCGACGTTTACAGGCACCACGTGTCCCGCGGCGGAATCCGTCACGTAGAGATGATTGTCGGTCGCGTCAAAAGAGCCCGCCGACGGCGACATGCCGAGCAGCAAGAATCCGCCCACTTCCATCGTGTTCGTGTTAACGATCAGCAATCCGTGCGCATTGCTTGACGGGATATACAGCTCACCGCCATCTGGTTTCAGTTCCAAATCGGATGGCGTGCCTCCGAGAGCGATGTTGGTCAGCAGCACCTTGCGTTGCAAATCGATCACCGAAATCTGGTCCGCAGCGCCGGAGGTGACGAACGCTTTCGAGCTGTCGGGCAAGATCTCGATTTGCTCGGGGTCGGAAATGGTAGCGACCGTTCCGACGAGCGCCAGGGAGGCGCTGTCGAGCAACGACACGGTGGCGTCGTCGCGATTGGAGACGACCAGCATTTTTCCGTCGGGCGTCGCTCGCGCGATCCAGGGCTTCTCTCCTGCGCGCCCTCGCGCCACGATTTGCCTGGAAGCGGTATCGATTGCCACCACGGTGCCCGCTTCGGAAGAGGCCACGTAGGCGCGCGTTCCGTCCGGAGAAAAATCCAGCGCGTAGGGCGATGCGCCCACCGGAATTCGCGCGAGAACTCGATTCGATCGTGCATCGATCACCCATGCCGCTCCGCCGGAGGAGCTGACTCCCCAGATTTCCGGCCGGGTAGGATGCGCGCGCAGCCCGCTCGGTGAAGGGCCGGTTGGAATTGTGGCCACGCGCGAGAGGCGGACAAGGTCGATCACCGACACAGTTCCATCTTCCGTGTTGCCGACGTAAGCGAGCATGTGCAGGCCCGGGCGCAGAAACGACGGGCGCAGCTCGACGGCGACTTCGCGAATCGCAAGACCCGCGAGCAGCAACAACAGAAAGACGAGGCGGTAGTTCATCCTGTGCGCCATGGGTGGAAAGGCAGTATAGGTTGCGCGGGAAAGAATGGAAATCAAATCAAGAGGCAGCGCCGCTATGGAGTCGCTGAGCCTTAGTTAATGATGCGTCCCACAACGCCGGCGATTTGCTTCACCTGCTCGAAAAGCTGCACGTAGGCGTCGGGGCGGATCGACTGCGGCCCATCGGAAAGCGCGTGATCGGGGTCGTGATGCACTTCGACGAGCAATCCATCGGCTCCCACGGCGACGGACGCGCGCGACAGGGGAAGCAC
Source organism: uncultured Acidobacteriota bacterium (assembly GCA_963785585.1). GTDB lineage: Bacteria > Acidobacteriota > Terriglobia > Acidiferrales > UBA7541 > Palsa-295. Next base: position 1,608,882 of record CAWAVW010000004.1, on the reverse strand, counting down.
TTTGTTGCGGCGTCCGGTACCGTGCGAGGGATCGACCACGATCGGCAGATGGCTCAGGCGCTGCACGGCGGGAACGATGCTCAGGTCCAGCGTGTTGCGCGTGTGATCGGAAAAAGTCCGCACGCCTCGTTCGCACAGGATCACGTCGTAATTTCCTTCGGACATGATGTACTCAGCCGCGAGAAGCAGATCTTCGAGTGTCGCCGACATCCCGCGCTTCAGAAGTACCGGCTTGCGCGCCTGACCGGCGTGTTTGAGCAGCGAGAAATTTTGCATATTGCGCGCGCCGATCTGGATCACATCGGCGTACTTTTCCACCAGATCGCAAGACTCGTTGTCGATCGCTTCGGTGATGATGCCCAGGCCGAATTCCTTGCGAACGTCGGCAAGAATCTGCAGACCCTTTTCGGCGAGACCCTGAAAACTGTACGGGGAAGTCCGCGGCTTATAGGCACCGCCGCGAAACAGCCGCGCTCCCGCGGCTTTTGTGAACTTTGCGACGGTGAATGCCTGTTCGCGCGACTCAATCGCGCACGGTCCAGCGACCATGCCCACGTATTCTCCGCCGAATAATACGTCACCGAGCGCGGTGGGAATCTTGACCACGCTGGTTTCAGGCTTCACGTCGCGGCTTACCAGCTTGTATGGCTTGGTCACAGGAATGCACTCGCCCACACCAGGCATCGATTCGAGGGCCGTTAATTCGGCCGTACCGGAATTTCCCGTGATTCCGATCGCCGTGCGCCCCGCGCCGGGAATCGGGTGCGCTTTGTATCCAAGCGATTCGATCACGCTGCAAACGGCGCGAACCTGTTCTTCGGTGGCCTGCGACTGCATCACGACGAGCATTGTTCTGTCTCCTGAGTGACCGCGAATCTTTGAGTTTACTTGACGGTGGGTACTCGCGCAAACCGCTGGAATGAGGGAAACCCGACAAACGCTGAAGAGGAATTGGAGGCGCGGGGCGGAATCGAACCGCCGATAAAGGTTTTGCAGACCTTTGCCTTACCACTTGGCGACCGCGCCGGAATTCAGCCGCAGAGCTTTACGGCCGAGCGATAACTTCCGTAATCTTAACATTCGCGGGACGAGCGCGAACACTGGCGTTTGTGATGCAATGTATCGGTGTAATAACGCGGAAACGAAGGGTGAGAAGGAATGACCGAAGGAAAGAAGACGGTGGCGCACGCTTTTCGTAAGACGATTTCCATCGAGACGTCGCGGCGCACCGAAGCGAAAAACGTGACCACCGCCGTGCAAGGCGTCGTACGTGAAAGCGGATGTCAGTCCGGCATGTGTCATCTGTATGTGCCGCACACCACGGCTGGAGTGATCATTAACGAAGGCTACGATCCGGCGGTCGCGCGGGAAATCGAATCCGAGCTCGAGCGCCTTGTGCCAATTCTGAAAGACTCGGCGCATGATGAAGGCAATTCCGATTCGCATGTGAAGACGGCCCTCGTGGGCTCCTCGGAAACGCTTCTCGTCGAGAACGGCCGGCTCGTGCTCGGTCGCTGGCAGGTGATTTACTTCATTGATTTTGACGGGCCGCGGCGTCGCGAGATGTTCGTAAAGGTCGTGCCCGACCCGCCCCAATAGGCGCCGCGAAGGCGCACTCCGTTACCCCTCGCGCGCGGGAACCGGCCGCCTGCGGTACAATCGTCGCTCCGATGAATCTCGGCGTTTACATCCAGGTGCCGTTCTGCCAAACGCGCTGCACGTACTGTAACTTTCACACGGGCGTCGTCTCCGGCGACCGGTACCAGCCGTATGTCGAGGCGGTATGCCGCGAAATCGCGGAATCGTTCGCCGCGCTGCCTCCGCATCTATCCTCCGCAAAAATCGATACCGTTTATATGGGCGGCGGAACGCCGAGCCTGTTGGAGCCGCGCGCTCTCGTGCAGGTCATCCAAACTCTGCGCACGTCGGGTAGGTTTATCGCCGACGAGCCGGCAATGGAAATCACGCTCGAAGCTGATCCCGAAACGATCTCGCCCGAGAAGGCGGCGGCCTGGCGCGCCGCCGGATTTAACCGCATTAGCCTCGGTGTGCAATCGTTTGACGATCGTGTGTTGCAAGCCGCCGGCAGGATGCATCGCCGTAAAGACATTTTTTCCGCCACCGATGCGCTGCGCCAAGCGGACATCGCAAATATCAGCATCGATTTGATCGCCGGCCTTGCGCACCAGACGCCGCACTCGTGGCAGGCCTCCGTGGACGAATTATTGCAACTCCGCCCCGAGCACATCTCGGTTTACATGCTCGAAATCGACGAAGGCAGCCGGCTGGGGAAAGAGGCGCTGTCGTCCGGCACGCGCTATAGCGCGCCCGCACTGCCGACCGACGACCAGTCGAGCGAATACTACGAACTTGCGTGCGAGCAGCTTGCCGCAGCGGGTTACGAACATTACGAAATCTCGAACTGGGCGCTGCCGGGCCGCCGTTCGCGCCACAATTTAAAATATTGGCAACGCGAGCCGTATCTCGGCTTTGGGGCGGGGGCGCATTCGTTTGACGGCGCCAGCCGCTGGGCGAACGTGCATGACTCGGCGAAGTACGCGACATTGATTGAGAAGGGGAGCAGCCCGCGCGAGCAAATCGAAAGCGTTACGAAAGATCAGGCGCTCGAGGAAGAAGTGTTTCTCGGCTTGCGGCAGCTCGACGGAATCGATCTTGCGCGGATCGAACGCGAGTACGACGCGTCCGCACTTCACGATCGCGTTGCGTACCTGCGAACCCAGGGTCTGGTGGAGCTGAACGGCTCCCATTTGCGGATCGCACCGGACAAACTCAGCGTTTCGAACGAGATTTTAGCCGAATTACTTGTATAGCGTCCTGCATGGAGTGAGCGCGTAGGTCTGGCGCCCCGGAGAACCGTAAGAAGGTATGCACTCGACACACGCAAAACAGAATCGGCCGTTCATCGATCTTCGCAGCGATACGGTCACACGTCCCACCGAAGCGATGCGCGAAGCCATGGCGCGGGCCGAGGTCGGCGACGACGTGTACGGTGAAGACCCGACCGTCAATCGCCTGCAGGAGCGAGCCGCCGAAATCTTCCACCGCGAAGCGGCGCTTTTTGTCCCCACCGGGTGCATGGGCAATCTGCTGGCGATTCGCGAATGGACTCGGCCCACCAACGAAGTCATCTGCGAAGAACGCGCTCACGTGAATTTGTACGAGATGGCGTCGATGTGCGCAATCACGGGCGTAACACCGCGCCCGGTTTCCGCTCCGTCCGGATTTTTGACCTGGGAGCTGATCGAGCCGGCCATTCGCGAGAAAATTTATTACGATTCCCAGACCGCGCTGGTGACGCTGGAGAACACGCACAACATGCACGGCGGCACGGTGTATCCGCAAGAGGTCACCGACGAGGTGTGCGAAAAGGCTCATGCCTCCGGCTTGAAGGTTCATCTCGACGGCGCGCGTATTTTCAATGCGGCCGTGGCGTCGGGGCGATCGGTGGCCGAGCTTACCGAAAAGTTCGATTCGGTGATGTTTTGTCTTTCGAAAGGTCTTGGCGCGCCTGTCGGTTCAATGGTTCTCGGCTCGAAGGATTTCATCGCCGGAGCTCGCGTCGGCCGCAAGCTGCTCGGGGGCGGTATGCGCCAGGCTGGCGTTCTCGCTGCCGCCGGACTGATCGCGCTCGAAGAGTCCCCTAAGCGTCTGCACGTGGACCACGAAAATGCGCGGGCACTGGCATTGGGGCTGGCGAAGATTCCCGGAGTTGCTCTCGACCCGCGTCGGGTGATGACAAATATCGTGATCTTTGACGTATCAGCGACCGGCAAAACCGCAGCGGATATCTGTCGGCTACTCGAGCACGAAAATATCCTGGCCGGAACCACAGGGAAGTATTCAGTTCGTATGGTTACGCATTGCGATGTAAATCGACGCGATATCGACGCTGGGATTGAAGGGACAAGAAAGGTGTTTGGCGGACTGTCAATCGCCGCCGCTTCCTGATCAGCAGTTTCACAATGTGGCTCCGCGCGAGTGCGGAATGGAGAAATGATGATCGACTCTCAGCGAATGAACCATTGGGGCAGGTGCTTCTGCGCGCTGGTTCTCGTGTCCGTCTGCGCTAGCGGTGCGAAGGCACAGACCACTTCGAAGGTTGCATCGCAGAAATCCGACGAATCCTCGAACGACGGTTGGGCGTACTACGGCCACGACGCAGGCGGCACGCGCTACTCGCCGCTTACGGAAATTAATCGCGAAAATGTTGCAAACCTGCAAGTCGCGTGGACGTTTCATGTGGAAGACATCTCCGACGGCAGCAATGGACGGAAGCGCAGCGGCCTGGAAACGACGCCCATCCTGGTGGACGGAACGTTGTACCTGACGAGCGGATTCAATCGCGTGTTCGCGATCGACCCGGAGACCGGAAAGCAGAAGTGGGTTTTCGACCCGAAGATCGATCTCGCGGGAGCGTACGGCGACGGTCTGATAAATCGCGGCGTGGCCGCGTGGCTCGATTCATCCGGCGCGAAAACCAAACCGTGCCGCCGCCGAATTTACGAAGCGACGCTCGACGCGCGATTGATTGCACTCGACGCCGCGACGGGCAAACCGTGCGCCGATTTTGGCGATCGTGGCGTGGTAAGCCTGCGCGACGTAGCGCGCTACCGCGCGGGGCAATATCACATGACGTCGGCGCCGTCAGTGATCGACGACGTGGTCGTTGTCGGTTCGGCGATTGACGATAATTCGCGCGTCGATATGCCGTCGGGAGTTGTGCGCGGCTTCGACGCGAGAACCGGCGCGTTGAAATGGAAATGGGAACCCATCCCCACGAACGACTCCGCGCCGCAAGGCGCGACGAAGCCCTGGAAAACCGGAGCAGGGAACGCGTGGTCTGGAATCGTGGTCGATCCGGAACGCGATCTTGTTTTCGTTCCAACCGGCAGCGCGAGCCCCGATTATTTCGGCGGATTGCGCCCAGGGGACAACAAATGGGCGGATTCCGTGGTCGCTTTGCGCGCGAAAACCGGAGCATTCGTTTGGGGCTTTCAGCTCGTACACCACGATTTGTGGGATTACGATTCCGCGTCGCCCCCGCTGTTTGCCACCATCCAGCGGGACGGAAAATCCATTCCTGTCGTCGTTCAGGGCAACAAAACGGGATTTTTGTACGTGCTGAATCGCGACACGGGCGTGCCGGTCTTCCCGGTGGAAGAAAGACCCGTGCCGCAGACCGACGTGCCGGGCGAATTCACTTCGCCGACGCAGCCTTTTCCCAGCGCACCCCCGGCGCTCGTTCCGCAAAAGCTCGCAACCTCGGACGCGTGGGGGATTACGCCCGCGGACCAGCAATATTGCGAAGACAAGTTGAAATCGATGCGCAACGACGGACTGTTTACTCCGCCGAGTGTGAAAGGCTCGCTTTCCATTCCCGGCAACGTGGGCGGCATGAACTGGAGCGGCTCTGCCTACGACGTAAAGCTAGGCTTACTGCTCGTGAACACCAACAATTTGCCGGCGAAGATGCGGCTGGTTCCGCAAGACAAGTACGACGACGAGGCGGATAACCACGCCGAAGACGGACAATATACGGAACAGACCGGAGCGCCATTCGCCATTTTTCGTACATTTATCTTCGCCAAGGCGCACCACCTGCCGTGCGCGCCCCCTCCCTGGGGCACGCTCGCCGCGGTGGATTTGAACAACGGCACGATTCGCTGGCAGGTTCCGCTTGGTTCTTTTGCGCCTACGGTTCCGATGGTGCCGCCCGGCGCGTCGAGCCTCGGAGGACCAATCGTGACAGCCGGAGGATTGGTGTTCATTGCCGGCACGATGATCGACACGGAGTTCCGGGCGTTCGACGTTGAGACCGGAAAAGAATTGTGGAAAACCGACCTGCCCGCAACGGGCGCTGCCACGCCGATGACCTATCGTTTGCGGCCCGGAGGAAAACAGTTCGTGGTGATCGCGGCGGGCGGGCACGGCGGCGTGAGCGAAGAAAAGCAGGGTGACTCTATCGTGGCCTTCGCTTTGCCGTAACGCTTGGCGCGGGGATCCTTGTGATATAAATGAATCGTACAGTTCGATATAACGATTTCTTATACGCGAGGGAACGTGGAATTCGCGCTATCCGATGAACAGAACCAGCTTCGCCGCACCGTCCGCCAGTTCGCCGAAGCGGAAATCCTGCCGCACGTAATGGAGTGGGACGAGGCGTCCCGCTTTCCGTCCGAATTAATCCCCAAGATGGCCGAGATGGGTTTTATGGGCGTCATCTTTCCGGAAAAATACGGCGGCGCGGGGATGGGCTACGTCGAATACGCGATCATCATCGAAGAGCTTTCGCGGGTCGATGGCTCCATCGGAATCATCGTCGCGGCGCAGAATTCGCTGTGCACCAATCACATTTACAAGTTCGGAACCGAAGAGCAGAAGAAAAAGTACGTGGTGCCGCTGGCGCAGGGCAAGAAATTGGGTTGCTGGTCGCTCACCGAACCGGAAGCGGGATCGGACGCCGGTGGAACGCGGACCAAGGCCGTGAAGTCCGGCGAAACCTGGACGATCAACGGCTCGAAAACTTTTACCACTAACGGGCACTACGCCGACGTGTGCGTGGGGATGGCCGTCACGGACGCCGCGAAAAAGAGCCACGGGATTTCCGCGTTTATCATCGAGAAGGGAACGCCCGGATTTAAACCCGGGAAAAAAGAGAACAAGCTCGGACTTCGCGCCAGCGACACCAGCGAGGTAATTTTCACGGATTGCAAAGTGCCTGCTGCCAACCTGCTGGGCAAGGAAGGAGAAGGCTTCGTCAACAGCCTGCAAATTCTGGATGGCGGACGGATCTCGATTGCCTCGCTGGGCCTCGGCATGGCCCAGGGCGCGTACGAATCCGCGTTGCGCTATGCAAAGCAACGCAAGCAATTCGGCAAAGCGATCGCCGAGTTCCAGGCGATTCAGTTCAAACTGGCCGATATGGCGATGCAGATCGAAGCGGCGCGACTGCTCACGTACAAAGCGGCGTGGCTGGCCGACCGTGCGATTGCGTCCGGCGATTACAACGCACGCATCACCACCGAATCCAGCATGGCCAAACTGTATGCCGGGGAAGTGGCCGTGCGCGTGGCGAATGAAGCCGTGCAGATTCACGGCGGCTACGGGTTCATCAAAGACTATCCCGCGGAGAAGTTTTACCGGGACGTGAAGCTTTGCACCATCGGCGAAGGCACCAGCGAAATCCAGCGGCTGGTAATCGCTCGCCAGATACTCGGGAACAAATAATTTCGAGATCCGGCGCCGTGTACGCCGGCGGAGCGTCCCGATTTAATTTGTGTCCCCATTCGCCTCCGGCTATCATCTTTGCGGCTTGTCCTGGTGAGATGTAGCGGCGTTGTTGTCTTTTTTTCTCCTTTTTCGAACGAGATCGAGCAGTTGTGTGAGTTGCCTCCGAAATGACGGTGTCGGTGGAAAATTGGGCTGAACAAGTGCGCTCGGGCGACGTTCGCGCCATCTCTCGCGCGGTCTCGGCAATTGAGAATCGCGACCGCGACGCTGAATCGATCCTGCAGCGGCTGTTTCCTCACACCGGAAACGCGTATCGGGTGGGCGTTACAGGCGCGCCGGGAACCGGCAAAAGCACGCTCGTCGATCGAATGGCGTCGTATTACCGGACGGACAAGAAAACCGTGGGAATTATTGCCGTCGATCCTTCCAGTCCGTTTACCGGCGGCTCGATTCTTGGCGACCGGATCCGAATGCAAGGTCACAGCGGCGATGCGGGTGTGTTTATTCGGTCGATGGCCACGCGCGGGTTTCTGGGCGGGCTATCGCAGGCCACGCGCGACACGACGCTGCTTCTCGATGCCGCGGGAAAGCAAATCATCCTGGTGGAAACGGTAGGCGTGGGGCAGGGCGAAATCGAGATCGTCCGCCTGGCGGATTGCACCATCGTCGTGCTGATGCCTGGAATGGGCGACGACGTGCAGAATTTGAAAGCCGGACTGATGGAAATCGGCGACATCTTTGTGCTCAATAAATCCGACCGCGACGGCGCTGACCGCTACGAGCAGCAATTGAAAGCGATCTTACAGCTGGTGCCGGAGCGCGAAGGCTGGAAACCGCCTGTGGTCCGCACGGTTGCCACCGAAAATAAGGGAATCGACGAACTTTGCCGCCAAATTGAATTATTCCGCGCGCATTTCGAGCAGGCGCACGAACGCCGCAGCCGCGAAATTGCGCACTGGAAGGAATGGATTCTTCAGTTGTTGGAAGCGCGCCTGATGGAGCGCGTCGTCGGCGACCATCTCGGCGAGAAAGAGTTCGACAGGATCTGCGGCCAGGTGGCGGACCGTAAACTGGATCCCTACGGAGCCGTGAACGAAATCATGGCGCGTGCGGGCCTGGGTCACCGGCCGGGAGACGAAGCTTGAAACTGGGCGATTTGGAATTCCACATTCTTTCCGACGGACACGTGTGGCTCGATGGCGGCGCGATGTTTGGAGTCGTTCCGAAAGTGTTGTGGGAGAAAAAAGTCCACTCGGACGCGAAAAACAGAATTCAACTGGCGATGAACTGCCTGCTGGTGAAGGCGGGAGGTAAAACGATCCTGGTGGAAACTGGCGCGGGCGACAAGATGGACGAGAAATTCCGCCAGATTTACGGGCTGGACGGGCCGTTCTTGAATCATCGTCTGCGTGACTACGGCCTGGACACGACGGAGATCGACATCGTCATTAACACGCATTTGCATTTCGACCACTGCGGAGGAAATACGCGCCGGGTTCACGATAAAATTGTGCCTGCGTATCCAAACGCTCGTTACGTGGTCCAGCGCGGCGAGTACGAGCACGCCAAAAATCCCAACGAGCGCGATCAGGCGAGCTACTTCGCCGATAATTTCGTCCCGTTGGAAAAGGCGAGCAAGCTTTCCCTGCTGGAGGCCGACCGGGCGATCGCGCCGGGCGTGGAATTGATTCGCGTGCCCGGACACACCGCGAACATGCAGTGCGTGAAATTGTCCGGCGGCGGGAAGTCGGCATTTTTCTTTGCGGATTTAGTGCCGACGGTCGCACACCTGCCGCTGCCATGGATTATGGGCTACGACCTTTATCCGATGACGACGCTCGAAAACAAGAAGCGATGGATTCCAGAAGTGGTCCAGGAAGGCTCGCTGGCATTATTTGGCCACGACGTGAAAGCGCCTTCGGCGTATCTGCGCGAACGCGACGGTGGATTTGAAGCCGAGCCGGTAAAGATCGATTAGCCCGCCGGACGCAGGGCGAGCGCATCGCAAATTTTCAAACGATAGGAGCCGCTGAACGAGTATGACGAAAGGGAAGAAAAAGCCGGCAAAATCGAAGCGCGAAGTTGTGAAGGTCGGAATCATCGGCGGCAGCGGCTTGTATCACATGCCGGGCCTGACGGAGACGCGCGAAGTGCGCGTCAAAACGCCGTTTGGCGATCCGTCCGATGCGATCGTGATTGGGACGCTCGAAGGGAAGCGCGTGGCGTTTTTGGCGCGACATGGCCGCGGACATCTCTATTCGCCCAGTGAGATCAATTATCGCGCGAACGTGTGCGCGATGAAGTTGCTCGGCGTCGAGCGCATCCTCTCGGTGAGCGCGGTTGGATCGCTGCGCGACGACCTGCCTCCGATGGATTTTGTGTTAGCCGATCAATTCTTCGACCGCACCAAGAACCGCGCATCCACTTTTTTTGGCGGTGGCATTGCGGCGCATGTGGGGTTCGACAAGCCGACGTGCGCGCATTTATCGGCGCACGTGGCCGACGCTTGCGGACGCGCCGGAGTGAAGGCGCATCGCGGCGGCACATACGTTTGCATGGAAGGGCCGCAGTTCTCGACGCTGGCGGAGTCGAATACCTACCGTCAATTGCAGTTTGACGTGATCGGCATGACCAATCTCACGGAAGCCAAGCTGGCGCGGGAAGCGGAGATTTGTTACGCGACGATCGCCATGGTGACGGACTACGATTGCTGGCATCCGCAGCACGACGCCGTCACGGTAAAGGAAATCATCGAGAACCTGACGCGCAACACCGAAAACGTGCAGCGGGCCCTTCATGAAGTGGTTCGCGAACTCCCGGAAAGCCGCTCGTGCAAGTGCGGTTCGGCGCTGGCGCACGCGATTCTCACCGATCGCGCAAAAATTCCCGCGGCAACGAAAAAGCGTCTCGCTCCCATTATTGGTAAATATTTCGCGAAATAATTTCTATCCGCTTTTCATAACTCGTCCACTGGGACGGAAGGCTAAAAATGTCACTACTCGTGGTCGGCTCGGTTGCGTTTGACGGAATTGAAACGCCGTTCGGAAAAGTGGAGAAAACGCTGGGAGGGGCAGCGAGCTATTTTGCCCTGGCGGCAAGCCAGTTCACGCCGGTACGCCTGGTGGCGATCGTCGGCGATGACTTCACCGAGCAACACAAGTCCGTGTTCAAGAACCGCCGGATTGATTTGACCGGCCTCGAACGCGCCGAAGGCAAAACCTTTTTCTGGGCCGGCAAGTATAGCCAGAATATGAACGAGCGCACGACGCTGGTGACCGACCTGAACGTCTTCGCAAACTTTAAGCCCACGCTCCCGCCCGCTTACACCGATTCGCGGTTCATTTTTCTCGGGAACATCGATCCCACGCTGCAGCGCTCCGTGCTTCATCAGGTGAAGGGCACGCCGAAAATCGTCGGGCTCGACACCATGAATTACTGGATTAGCGGAACTCCTGCGGAGCTGAAGGAAACGCTGAAACATGTGGATGTGTTGATGATTAACGACGACGAGACTCGGCAGTTGTCCGGCGAGCACAACCTGATGAAGGCCGCCAAGGCGGTGTTCAAGATGGGGCCGAAGACGCTGGTGATCAAGCGTGGCGAGCACGGCGCGCTGATGGTTCACAACAAGTTTCTGTTTTCGGTTCCGGCATTTCCGCTCGAGGAAGTCCACGATCCGACCGGCGCAGGCGACAGTTTCGCGGGCGGTTTCATGGGGTACCTGGCGGGTGTTGGCAAGGTCAACGAAAAGACCCTGCGCGCGGCGATGGTGTATGGCTCTGTGCTCGGCAGTTTTGCGGTCGAGCGGTTCGGCGTGGACCGCCTGAAGAAGCTGAAGAAATCGGAAATTCAAGGGCGCGCCAGGCAATTCTCGAAGCTGACCTCGTTTAGCCTGTGAGACGCAGCGCCTGAACCCCGGCTACGCGGACGCCCCCTTGACCGGAATGCTGTAGTGGGAAGCAACCACCTGCCACCGCCCGTCGACGAGCATCCATACGTCGGTCATTCGATCGTGATATTCGTAGGGAATTCCGCCCGTAAGTCCCTTTTCGTGGTAACTCCCCGTAACGATCGCCGTGTTGCCGTGTATCCGGACTTTTAAGTCCGAAAAATCCGATATGTCCACCTGAGTGTTTTTGTCGCCGCAGTGCGCGATATAACCTGTCTTGCTGAAGGTGCTGCCGTCCTCAATCGTAATTACGAAATCCGAGGCGAGGAGCGAATTCATCGTGGAAACATCCCGCTGTTTGTAGGCGGCGTTCCATTTGTTTTCGAGGGCGACGATTTTCGCTGTAGGGGATTCGGAGTCTCTTTGCGGCGCGGCAGGTGAGGCGCAGAGGAGAGTCAGGATAGCTGGGGCGATCCAGAATCGTGTCGTCATTGGCACGCTCCTGCCGGGCATTGTGACTTCGTATTCTTCCGGATTCAATCGAAAGAATTTCTCGGTTCGATTCGGTAACGAGGCCCTCCGCAGACGTGGCACAACTCAGAGGCGCAATGGGCGGTTACGATGCGTGCGCGCGAATATGATCGACAAGAACCGGGGCGATCTCGGCGATTGCTTCGGTCTGTAGCCAGTGCGATTTGCCGGGCAATCGAACGAAGTTGTACGGTGCGGTGACGAATTGAGCGGTGGCCAGCGCGGCGGATTCGCCGAGCGCGTGATCTTGTTCGCCCCACACGTAGAGGGTGGGCACCGTTATGATTTTGGAGGCGCCATCGAACGACGGATCGAGGGTCATCGCACGGTACCAATTCAGCGCGGCCGTTAAAGCTCCGGGCTCGGACAGCCTGCGGACATTCGCATCGATCTGCGCCGCCGGCAGTTTGTCTTCGTAGGCCGCGCGCAGCCGCTTCGCATCTTCCGCCAAAAGCGCTGCTTCGGCCATGTGTCCGGGCATGCGGAAGATTTTGATGTAGCGCGATCGGTCCTGCTGGTCGGAGTCGGTTTGCAACGCATTTAGAAAGGCGACGGGGTGCGGCGTGGAAAGTATAGACACGGAGTGCAACAGTTCCGGATGCTCGGCGGCGACATGCCACGCGAGCATGCCACCCCAGTCGTGACCGACAAGATGGAATTGTTTCGCGCCGAGTTGGCCGGCGGCTCCCACAATGTCGGATATCAGCCGGGTAATTTGGTATTCCTCCATGGCCGCGGGCCGCGCACCCGGCGAATATCCGCGCTGGTCGAATGCGACCGTCCGGACTCCGGCATGACTGACCGCCGCCATGAGGGGAACCCACGAGTCGGCGAATTCCGGAAAGCCGTGGAGGAAGAGAACCAGTTCACCCGAGGACGGGCCGAGGGATATCGCGTCAAACGTAAACGAATTGACGGAAACTTTGACCGGCACGGGTGCTTCGTTCACGGTTGGCGGCATTGCAAGCGCATGGTACTGCGGTTTCCGGAATCAGCGCGATGGCAATCGACCGCGGGCAACCGAATAACTTTGGCGTGAATCCGAGTTGACGGGTCATTCCGGGGAGTGTTATCAATTTTGGTTCGAATTTTGTTCCCAATGTCTTCTTGTTGCGGCGAAATTCTGTATCATCATTGAGTTCTGTTTCAACCGGTGAAAGCAATCGCACCGCGGGTCAGGTTACGCGCGGTGGAAGACTGTCGAAAATATTCGGAGGATGATTTTGAGTTCATTGCGGTCGGGAGCGTTGAGCCTTTTGATGGCGGGATTGGCCGTTTTTCTGGCGAGCTGCGGCTCGTCCAATTCGGCCGTGATTAATCCCACGCCGTCGGTGACGGGCGTGTTCCCGTCGAGTGTGACGGCCGGAACGCAATCCTTCACGCTCTACCTGACCGGCAACAACTTCCTGAACGGGAAAATCGCCAATACGACCGGAGTTTCAACGGCCTACTGGAATGGCTCTGCGCGCACCACCGTCTATAACAACGATACGAATCAACTGGCGGTTTCGATCCTCGCTTCGGACGTCGCGACATCCGGCATTGCCCAGGTAACCGTTTCGAATCCGACGCCGGGCGGCGGCGTATCACCCGCGGCGACGTTTACCATCAACCCGGTGCAAAACAACACCCCTTTGATCTCGACGATTTCGCCCACGTCCGCGGGGGTGAACGCCGCCGCCTTCACGATCACCGTGAATGGCACGGGATTCCAGCCGAGCTCGGTAATTGCCTGGAACGGTTCGCCGCTTTGCCCGACGTATGTGGTCAGTTCGACGCAGCTCACCGCGACGGTCGATTCCACCTACTTGACGTCCGCATCGCTGGCCAGCATCAGCGTGTACACGCCAACGGGCGGCGGCAACAATTTGTTTTCGCCGGGCCTCACGTTTACGGTCGGCACCGTGAGCGGCAATAACCTCACGTTCCCTCAGGTCGTCTCGGTGAGCGCGCTCGGTGGCGCTTCCGACGGACCCAGCGAAGCTCCGGCGATGAGCCACGACGGACGGTATGTGGCGTTCTATTCCCAGGCGAAGAATCTGGTTTCGGAAGGCGCATCCGGAAACATTTTCGTTCGCGACACATGCATGAATCAGGCATCGTGCATTCCGCAAACGGCTGCCGTCGATTTGGCCCCGGACGGCTCAATCGCGAATGGCAAAGTCGGTCGCCAGGTTTCGATGAGCGGCGACGGGCGGTTCGTCGCTTTCATTTCGCGCGCGACAAATCTGGCCACGAATGGCGCGCTCGCCGCAGGCGGTGGTGCGTCCGGGTTTACGGAATTGTACGTGCGCGATCTTTGTACCGGACCAAGCGCGCCCGCGAATTGCGCGCCCCACACGGACTTGATCTCGGTTGGCGCTGATGCCGCGCCGGCCGATGGCCCCAGTTCGCGGCCTTCCTTGAGTTACGACGGCCGGTTTGTCGCTTTCGAATCGTCGGCGACGAATCTAGTGCCCGGCGTGCCGCATCTGCAACCGGCCGTCTATGTGCGAGACACATGCGCAGGCCCCACAGCGGCGAAGACTTGCGTGGCGCAGACCTACGCCGTGGCGATGGACGAGCAGGATCGGAGCACTTTTGCGCAGGGTGCTCGCCCGGCAATTTCCGCTACGGGGCGCTACGTTGCGTATGAAGTCTGGAACGGAACGGAGGCTGTGGTCGGAGGCGCGCCGGGGGCGGGCGCGACGGCGGAGGTCGTCGTGGCCGATACATGCCTCGGATCGGATGCGCCCGCGGGATGTAAACCAACGTCGAACCGTGTGTCCGTCGGCTCCGACGGTGCGGTAATTCCCGGATCCAATTTTGCGCCCTCAATCAGCGCAAACGGGCGGTACGTAGCGTTTCAATCGCAGCCCATCAGCAATGGCACCGGGGGTACTCCCAACGCCAGCCGCGTTTTTGTGCGAGATACCTGCGCCGGCGCGCTAAGTGCCTGTTCGCCGATGACGTCGGCCGTGGCACCGGATGCCGCGGCCGCTGCCGCGGGAAAATTGGAAGCGTATTCGCCGTCGTTGAGCGCGAGCGGACGGTACGTCTCGTTTGTCGCTGCTTCTGTTTCGAGCGGCAGTTCGTCCGAAGGCGTGGTGGACGTGCGCGATCTGTGCTTTGGCGCAGGCCGGGCGTGCGTGGCGCATACGTATGCCGTTGACGCTGCCACGCCATGTTCCACGGGTTGCATGTTGACCACCTGCCCGCCCGCTCCCAGCCTCGGTTCGGAAACCTCCGGCGTGACGGCGGACAAATACACTCCTGTGCCGATCACCGCGAACGGGCGGTTCGCAGCCTTTTATGCGCCTGAATCGATTCCTGCTCGACCCTCGAACGGCGTAGGCGATATCTTCATGGCGATTACCCCCTTTTAAGAGCGGTTCGTCGCGCTAAATTCTTCGATTCTAATTTTCTCGGCCGACTCTAGCGCAGTGTCGGCGTTTGTGAGTCGTGGCGCTCTCAGTCAGCGTTCGACCGTGGCCCTGCGCGCCTCCTCCCCGCCCATGCTGGGAAGAAAACTGCCGCCTCACCTCGTGTGGACTCACCCTCTGAAATTCCTTATGCTCGATTTCGGCGATGTCTGAAGCGATGAAACCGGTTGCGTTGCGCGCGGGCGATTCCGTGCGCGTGGTGTCACTTTCCAGTCCGGTGGACGAAGCGCGATTGCGGAACGGCCTGGCGGAAATTGAGCGCATCGGTTACCGCGTGAAGCTGGACGCCGGCCGGGTGCTGGCGAAGGATGGGTTTTTTGCCGGCACCGTGACGGATCGCGCGGAGCAACTCGATTCGGCCCTGTGTGAGAGCGACACGAAAGCGGTGATCTGCTCGCGCGGCGGTTACGGTGCAAATTATTTGCTCGAATCGTGGACGCCGCGGGCTTCGTTACCAAAACTTTTTTGCGGTTACAGCGACCTGACGACGTTGCAGATTTTCCTGTGGCAGAAATATCGCTGGGTGACGACGTATGGGCCGATGGTCGCGGCAGGGTTGGACGCGGGGCCGGGAGCGGCGTGCGGCTACGAGGCTACGAGTTTCAAGAATGCGCTGACGGAGACGGAAAAAGGTTGGCCGATCCCGCTCGCAGGAGCCGAGGCGATCACCGGGGGAAGCGCTGAGGGAACTCTACTCGGTGGATGCTTGACGCTGATCTACACCGCGATTGGAACGCCGTGGGCGCTCGACACCAATGGCGCGATTCTGTTGCTGGAGGATCGCGGCATGAAGCCGTGGCAAGTGGATCGCGCGTTGATGCACCTGAAACAGGCAGGAGCGCTTCGTGGCGTGAAGGGCATCCTGCTGGGCGAATTCCCGGAATGCGAAGGCCCGGCGGGCACGGAGACAGTCCGCGACGTGGCCGCGCGGATTCTAGGTTCGCTTGGCGTACCGGTCATTTGGGGCGCAGCCGTGGGCCACACCAAACGCGCGATGGTTACGGTGCCGCTCGGCGTGCGAGCGCGTCTGGTTGCCGGAGCCGCGTGTGCGCTCGAAACCCTCGAGCCCGCGTGTCGCGCGTCCTAGCAAAACGCGCCTGGGCTGCGTGACGGAGAATTTCTTTTGGGAGAGCGAAAATTTTGAACGGAAACGGAAAGGCCATCGAACATATTCACCTGATCGGAGTCGCAGGCGCGGCGATGGCGCCTGTGGCCGGAATGCTCAAGGAGCGCGGGTTTCGCGTGACGGGGACCGATCGAAACGTGTATCCACCCGCTTCCACGCTGCTCGATTCTTTGGGAATTATCTGGAATGACGGATACCGTCCTGAAAATCTGCAACCGGCGCCGGACCTGACCGTTGTTGGAAACGTAGTCGCGCGCGGAAATCCCGAAGTCGAATATCTGCTGAACGAGAAATTGCCGTACTGCTCCATGCCGCAGTTGCTCGAGCAAGTGTTCATTCCCAATCACACGTCGATCGTTGTGGCGGGAACCCATGGCAAAACCACGACGACCGCGATGCTGGCGTGGATTTTCCACACCGCCGGACGCCGTCCTGATTTTCTGATTGGGGGCGTTGCTCCCAATTTTGGCGACAAAAGCTACGGGCTAGGCGGCGGCGAAGAGTTCATCGTCGAGGGCGACGAGTATGAATCGGCGTTTTTCGATCGCGTTCCGAAGTTCCTGCATTACCATCCGGACGAATTGGTTCTCACGTCGCTCGAATACGATCACGCCGATATTTATGCAAACCTCGAAGCAATTTCAGAACAATTCAGGCGCCTTGTGAATCTGGTTCCCGCGCGCGGGAAGGTTCTGCGGCTTGGCGACTCGGATGAACTGAAGAAGGTGGTAGCCAAAGCTTTCTGTCCGGTGGAAACGTTCGGATTGAGTGCCGCGTGCGATTGGCAGGCCGGCGATATTCAGTGGAACGATGGCGCTACGGAATTCCGCGTGGCCTATAAAGGCAACGAAGTGACGCGCATTCGCATGCCTCTTGCCGGCCTGCACAACGTGTTGAACGCGCTTGCCGCGATAGCGATCGCCTACGGGCGATCGGTGGAATGCGACGCGATCGAGCGCGCGCTCGCCACGTTTGTAAGCGTCCGCAAGCGCATGGAAATCAAGGGCGAGGAAAACGGCGTGCTAGTTGTAGAGGATTTCGCGCACCACCCAACCGCCATCCGCATGAATCTGGAGGCTACACGCACGCGCTGGCCCGGCCAGAAGATTTGGGCGGTGGTCGAGCCGCGCACTAACACGATGCGCAGGAAGATTTTCCAGGACGTGTTGCCAGACGCGCTGGCGCTCGCCGATGTGGTGCTGATCGGTCCGGTGAACCGCGCGCAGCTACTCGAGGACGACGAGCGCCTGTCTCCCGAAACGATTGCTGGACTGATCCAAGAGCGAGGCCGGCCGGCAAAAGCGTTTGCGGCAACAGACGAAATCGTGGACTATCTTTCGGAGCGCGCCAAGCCCAGGGATGTGGTGATGATCATGTCGAACGGCAGCTTCGATGGACTGAGTGGAAAACTGCTGGCCGCGCTGAAGTCGCAGGTGGCCGCGCGCCGATGAAGAAATTTCTCGGTAGTTTGTTTGTCGTCTTGTCGATCGCCGGCAGCGCTTCCGCAACCATCCGGTACCGGATTTCGCTCAAGAATCCCGATGAACACCTTTTTCGCGTGCGGATGACGATTCCGAACGCGCCCGCCGGAACGCAAATCGCCATTCCCGCGTGGAATGCTCTGTATCAGGTGCGCGATTTCTCTTACCGCGTTCGCGACGTGAAAGCGTTCACGTCCGGGCCGAATGGCGAAGACAGCACGCAACTCGCGTTGACCAAGCTCGACAAGCAGACGTGGAAGGTTTCAGGGCCTGCCGCGGAAGGTGGCGCCTCTAAGCAAGACTGGTCCGGCGAGGTGAACGTGACCTATTCGATCCTCTGGAACGACCCCGGACCATTTAATTCGCAGCTCAATGACCATCATGCGTTCGTGAACTTCGCCGAAGTTCTGATGTACATCCAGGACCGTCGCAGCGAGCCGGTTAGCGTCACATTCGAGGACCTGCCGGCGACGTGGGATCTCGCGGCTGAACTTCCGGCCGGCAAGGATCCGAATTCGCTGACTGCCGCGACCTACGACGCGCTTGTCGATGCGCCCGCCGAAATCGGCAAGTCTGATCGGATTCGTTGGGAAGAGGGCGGCGCGAAATACCGTGTGGTTGTGGACGCGAAAGATGTGCGCAAAGATCGCCTGACGGATTATCTGAAGAAAATCACAGCATCAGAAACCAAAATGATGGGCGGTGCGCCGTTCGAGGAGTACACGTTTTTCATCCACATTGGACCGTATCCGGAAGTGGGCGGCGGCGGAATGGAGCATGCCAACTGCACCGCGATTTCGGCGAGCGGAGTCGATTCGGCGGGCTACATAGCCGCGCACGAATTTTTTCACGCGTGGAACGTGAAACGCATCCGTCCGCAAACGCTCGAACCGGTGGATTTCACGAAAGAGATGTACACGCGCGCTTTGTGGTTTGCGGAGGGCGTCACCAGCACATACTCGGCCTACACGCTCGAACGCACCGGACTTTGGACCAGGGAACAGTTTTACGGCGACCTTGCTGGACAAATCAGCGAACTGCAATCGCGCCCCGCCCACGAGTGGCAAAGCGTGGAGGAATCAAGCCTCGATGCGTGGATGGAAAAATACGACGATTACCGGACGCCCGAGAGAAGCATTTCGTATTACAACAAGGGCCAAATCCTGGGCGAAATGCTGGACCTCGCGATCCGCGACGCCTCTGACAACAAGAAATCTCTCGACGATCTAATGCGCGCCATGAACGATCAGTACGCCAGGCAGGGCAGGTACTACGAGGATAGCCAGGGCGTTGAAAAGGCCGCGGAAGAAGTTGCCGGTCATTCTCTGGATGGCTTCTTTGTGAACTACGTGCAGGGAACGCAGGAAATTCCGTACGACACGTTTTTGAACGCTGCCGGCTTGGCGCTCAAAGTCGAAATGCGCGAATCCGCCGATCTAGGGTTTTGGACGGTCGGACGCGGGCCCGGAGTGCCAGTGACTGTGTCTCAAGTGGAGCCGGGAAGCGCCGCGCAGGCCGCCGGGTTGAAGGCGGGCGACATTCTCGCTTCGGTGAACGGCGGAGCGCTACCGCGCTACTTTCCGGCGTGGCTGCACGAGCAAAAACCGGGCGAGAAAATCGTGATGCAGGTTCACCGCGACGACAAGGACATTGAAATCGCGTTCAATCTTGGCTCCGTGCAGGAAAAGAGATACTCGATTATCGAAGTTTCCGGCGCCACCGAACGGCAGAAACGCATTCGAGAGGGATGGCTCGGGGGGAAGACGGACTAAATTCCGCATCGACTTCCATTCGCCGCATTTTTCCGCGAGATATTCATTCGAACATGATCCGCACCCTTGCAACGTTTGCCTTCGTCGGCGCCGGTTTCGTCTTCGTTCTGCCTGTTCTGATTCTGTGGTCGATAATCTCGGGCGATCCCACATGGATGTACAACGTTTTCAATCAAGCGTTGCGAACGACGCTTTGGATTGCGGGAATTCATGTCCACGTGGACGGTCTTTCGAATGTTCCGCCCGGCGTGTGCGTCTTTGCTGCGAATCACTGCTCGAACCTGGACCCCGTCGCCCTGACGCCGCAAATTCCCAAACGAGTGGCGCTGCTGGCCAAGAAAGAAGTGTTTCGCATACCGATTTTATCGAAGGCAATTCGTTTGGCGGGTCTGATACCCGTGGATCGCGGCAATAAGGAAACCGCGTCGGAAAGCGTGGACGCGGCCGTCGAGTCCTTGAAAAACGGACTTTCCTTTTGCGTGTATCCCGAAGGGACCCGCAGCCGCGACGGCAGGCTGCTGCCGTTTAAGCGCGGCACGTTTCTGATGGCGATTCGCGCCGGGGTGCCCGTCGTACCGATCTCGCTGGCCGGAACTCAGAATTTGCTGCGCAAGGGGGACTGGCGGTTGTATCCCGGCGAGGTAACGGTCAAATTCGGAGTTCCGGTGGATGCTTCCAAGTATTCGCTCGATCAGCGGCAGGAATTGCTCGATTCCGTACACGATGCCGTCGCAGCAGGCTTACCGCCGGATCAAAAGCCGATCGAGTAGAGTTTCGCTACGCGTCTCCGCGAAGTTTCGCAACTTCCGCACGCAAGTCTCGAAGCTCCTTTTGAAGTTCTGGTAAACGATTGAATACGGCGACTGATTTTCGCCAGTCCAGATTGTTCATTGCCGGATAACCGGAATAAATCGCGCCGGCGGGAATATCGGCCGGAACGCCGCTCTGCGCCGTTAACATCGCGCCGTCTCCGATCGTCAGATGGCCCGCGACGCCGACTTGCCCGGCGAGAATACAGTTGTCGCCGACTTTGGTGGTGCCCGCAAGGCCCACTTGACCGCAAAGCATGGTGTTTTCGCCCACTTTGCAGGCGTGGCCCACTTGCACCAGATTATCGAGCTTGGCCCCACGCGCCACGACGGTCTCGCCGATTGTGGCGCGATCGACCACCGAATGCGCCTGAATTTCCACGTCGTCGCCGATAATCGTGATGCCAGACTGCCGCATCTTGTACCAGCGGCCGTCGCGCTTTTTCGCGAAGCCATAGCCGTCGCTGCCGATCGTCACGCCGTTTTGCAGGATGACGCGGTCACCGATGCGGCACGCTTCGCGCACGCGAACGTGCGAGTGGGCGAAGAAATCGTCGCCAATCCGCGCGCCGCGATAAATCGAAACGTGGCTGTGCAGCACAGCGCGTTCGCCGATCGCGGCGTCATCTTCGATCACGCAATACGGTCCCACATACGAGCCATTGCCGATGCGCGCCGACTTCGCGACGACCGCCGTCGGATGAATTCCGGGCGGATAGGACGGCGCATCGTGAAACAACTCAATGGCCCGCGCGAAATCGAGGTACGGATTGTCCGAACGAAGAGCAGCCATCGTGTGGGGCACGTCGTCTTTTGCCACCAGCACGGCGGAGGCACGAGATTCCGAAAGCGCCGCGCGGTATTTGCGATTTACGAGAAAAGTCAGGTGCCCCGGCTCGGCCTCTTCAATTCCGGCAACGCCGGTGATCTCCAAGGTTGGATCGCCTTCGAGCGCGCAGCCGAGTTGGTCAGCGATGGTGGAAAGTTTCATGATGGGCTCCAGGGTGCAAAAGCAATGTACAACAGGGCTGGCTGGTAGCGAAGCCGGGGGACTACGCCAACGAGGCACGTCGTGAGCGGGCAATCGCCGTCCGCTAATCGGTGAACAGTTTCGTTTGTGCGGCGGACGAAGTGCGCGAATCGGGCGTCGAGCGGCGAGCCACGCCCACCACACCCAGAACCTTCATTTCTTCGATAGCCGTGCGGGGAACCCAAAGGCGAACCGTATTTCCGTGCAGGTCGGGAGGCGTAAGTTGGATTCCGCCATCCAGCAAATCGATCAAATCGTTCGCGATCAGCCCTTCTAAGGTGTCCTCGTCGGCGAACCGGACGCGAACCCAAAGGCCGTCCAGTTTCGGACGGCTCAAGAACGTCTTACGCTGCAATTGGAAGGAATCCTCGAGTTCGCGGACGAAATAGATTGTTCGGACGGACTTCAATTCGACCGAGCGATGCTCCCCGTCTGCCGTGAGGACGTCGATCGTAGGGGACGTGCCCAGCCCCGCCGGATTCACATATCCCTTGATGACGGTGCGATCCAAAAGCTGCACGACGGCTTTCTTGTTGCTCGAGCCTGTGGCACGCTCTTTCACTTCGTTTGAGCCCTCGGTCGCGCCGACATTGCTATATTCGCGTAAGGTATGTTATTCTTACGCGAAATTTTCGTCAAGTTGTTGGTGCTTAAAGGGTTAGCATCGGAGCGCCCGCCGATTGACCGAGAAAGGCAAGATACTAAAATCTGCCTCCGTAATAGCCCTGGCGACCATTATCAGCCGAATTTGCGGATACTTACGAGATCAGCGGATTGCTCTTCTGCTCGGCACCTCGCCGATCGCCGACTCATTCGTCCTGGCCTTTCGCATTCCCAATATGGTACGTCGAATGACCGGGGAAGGCGCGTTGGGGGCCTCGTTCATCCCGGTATTCAGCGGCTATCTGCGCGGAAAGCCGCCACAGGAAAGCTGGACGTTCGCCCAGCGTGTTTTCTGGGACTTGCTGGTGATCTTAGCGGTCGTTGGACTCGCGGGGGCGGTTTTCTCCAGGCAACTCGTCAGCGCATTTACCCTATTCGGTGCTTCCAATTTTCGTTGGGACCTGGCCGTTTACCTGAACCGGATCATCTTTCCTTGTGTCCTATTTCTTGGACTGGCCGGACTCGGCGCCGCAATCTTGAACAGCTTTCACGAATTCGCGGTGCCGGCGTCGATGGGGATCGTGTTCAATCTGGTGGTGATTGCGGCTTCCTTTGGCTTCCTCTACCGGCCGGTGATGAAGTTCGCCCCGGAAGCGTACCGGTCGCCGGCGGTGGCGCTGGCTGCCGCGATTTTGATCGGCTCGATGCTTCAGTTCGGAATGCAGGTGCCGTCGCTGCTGAAGCGCGGCATGAGCTTTCGACCGGATGTCAATTTCCAGGACGCCGGAGTTCGGCAAGTGGGGAAGTTGTTTGTTCCCGTCATGGTGGGCGCGGGAGTTTCGCAGGTAAATTTTTTCGTGGATACGGTATTCGCCACCTCGTCGCGCATGCCGGCGGGCAGCATTACGTCGCTCTACGTCGCCGACCGGGTGATGGAGTTGGTGCTGGGCGTGTACGCGATAGCGCTTTCGACAGCCATCTTACCGACCATGTCGCATCTGGCGGCCGATGGAAAACACGCCGAGATGAAGCACACGTTCGCATTCGCGCTGCGCGTGGTTTCCTTCATCACCATTCCGGCAACGGTTGGGTTGATTTTGCTGCGGACTCCGATCACCGCGGTGCTGTTTCAGCATGGGGCGTTCGGCGAGCGCTCCACGATGTTGACGGCGCATGCGCTGCTGTACTACTCGTTGGGGCTGCCGGCTTTCGCCGCCATTCGGCTGATACTGCCGATGTTTTACGCAACGAAAGATACGCTGACGCCGACCAAAGTCGGAGTGTACGTGCTGGGCTTTCACGTCGCGCTCAATGCGGTTTTGCTGTTCGCGTTTTCGCGCTACTTTTGGAACGCGGGACCCGCTCTTGCGAGCGCCGTATCCGCGTATCTGAATTTCGGCGCGCTCTTTTTTATTTTTCGGGGCCGTTTTGGACGGTTGGGCGGCAGAGCGGTCGGCCGGTCGATCGGCAAAATGGCGATGTGTGCGGCGGCCATGGCCGCTGGATGTCTGCTTGTGGCACGCTCGTTGCAGCTTGACGCGACCCAGCATTTTCTTTCGCAGGTCGCAAGACTGACGGCGATGATTGGGATTTCGACCGCCATTTATTTTGGCTTGGCGTGGTTGATTCGCTGCGAGGAACTGCCGGAATTCTTGCTTTTGCTGAAGCGAGCAGAGCCGGGCGCAGGCGCGCCCTTGGATTTTGATTCGTAAACGCGTGCGGTGCCGCGCGCGTTAGCAAACGGTAGGAAGGGGTACAAACTTGGAAGCGGATGTCCGCGCGTTTCTAAATTACTTGCGCGTCGAAAAAGGCCTTTCGAGCAACACGCTTCACGCGTACCGGCGCGATATCGGTAAGCTCGTGGCATTTCTGTCGGAACGGCGCCTGTCGCTCCGCGACGTAAAGCGCGGCGACGTGACCGATTTTTTGAAAACGTTGTACCTCGCCAA
Organism: uncultured Acidobacteriota bacterium; assembly: GCA_963785585.1. GTDB lineage: Bacteria > Acidobacteriota > Terriglobia > Acidiferrales > UBA7541 > Palsa-295. The sequence continues at coordinate 1,585,019 of CAWAVW010000004.1, read as the reverse complement.
ATTGGACAGCCGTTCGGTAGCGCGGCATCTGGCGACTGTGCGGCATTTTTTTCGTTTCTGCTTGTTGGACAAAGCGATCGACGTGGACCCCTCCGACAACATTCAATCGCCCAAGTTCCGGATGAATCTGCCGGAGTATCTGAGCGTGGAAGAGGTGGACCGGTTGCTGGCACAGCCCGACACGCAGGACGTAAACGGCCTTCGCGATAAAGCGATGATCGAGCTGCTGTATTCCACCGGCTTGCGCGTATCCGAATTGTGCGGGCTGCGGCTTGCCGACGTCCAGATGGAAGCCGGTTGCCTCCGGTGCATCGGCAAGGGAAACAAGGAACGTCTGGTTCCGGTCGGCCGCGCCGCGCTGGCGGTGGTTGAGTTGTACGCGAAATCGGCTCGCTTGAAGATTCTGGGCGACAACTCCTCCCCGTATCTGTTTCCCACGCGCAACGGAGGGTTGATGACGCGCTCGCATTTTTGGAAAAGGCTGCGCGATTACGGACGGCGAGCCGGATTGCGCCAGGAGCTTTCGCCGCACATGCTGCGGCACAGTTTCGCAACGCACCTGCTGGATCGCGGCGCGGATTTGCGTTCCGTCCAGATGATGCTGGGCCACTCGGATATTTCAACCACTCAGATTTACACGCACGTAGGCGAGGGCCGGTTGAAACAGATCTACAAAGCGCACCATCCCCGCGCCTGAAGGCCGACGGGAAGAATTTTAAGGAGGTTTCGTTTCCCATGCCCGATTACATGTACTTGCTCGAAAGCCGGCTTTCGCCGGAACAGCGCGCCGTGATGGAGCGCGTGCAGGAGCTTTCGCGCGCGCAGGAAGTGAATATCTATCTGACCGGCGGAGCGGTGCGCGACTTGATTTCGGGTATGCCGATTCGCGATCTCGACTTCACCGTTGAAGGCAATCCCATGAAAATGGTGCGCGAGCTGGAAAAAGGCGGCGCCAAAGTCCTGTGGGAAAGCGAAAAGCTGCGCCACTACGAAATGGTCTTCGCCGGCGAGGTGGATGGTTCGGTGTCTGCCGCTCGCGAAGACTATTACGAACGCCCCGGCGTCAAGCCCGAGTACCGGTTTTCGAGCGTGATGGAGGATCTGCGACGCCGCGATTTCGGAATTAACGCCATCGCGATCTCCCTGAATACCCAGTCTCGCGGCTTGCTGCTGGACCCGATGAATGGATTGGCGGACCTCGAGAAGCAGGAGGTGCGGGCGCTTTCGATTCACGCCTTCACCAACCAGCCGATTCGGTTGCTCAGGACGCTGCGTTACAGCGCTCGCATGGGATTTAAAATGGATCCGCGCACGCAGGAATGGTTTGACCTGGCGATGGAGCGCGGGCTCAACAAGAATATCGGCGGTTTCGAGGTGGGGCACGAGGTACGCGCGCTGGCACGCGAGGATAATCCCGTCGCTACCCTGAAATTGTGGGAGCAGTACGAACTGCTTCTGCTGATTCATCCCGCGCTGCAGAAACGGAAGCCCGACTACGACAGCCTGAACAAATTAGGGCGCGCGCGCGGCAATCTGCTTTCGGCCGGACTTCGTCCCCGCCTGCACGTCGCCGTGATTTATTACATGCTGGGAAAATTGAAGGATCGCGAAGCATCGTCCGCGCTGCGGCATCTGGAGTTTCGCGCCGCGGAAATCGACGAAATCGATGAGTTGGTTCCGAAGGCGCAGCAGGAAGTGAAGATTTTGAAGGGTCGCAAGACCGCCTCGTCGAAGGAAGCGTTTACGTATCTCGCGTCGTTGCCTCCGGAGATGATGGCGTTCATCGAAGTGGAAATGCCGAACTCGCAGGTGATGGCCAAGTTCCGGAATTATCTGCAGAAGTGGCGCCCGCTGCACATGAGCCTGCCTCTCGGTGAGCTCGAAGCGCTGGGAGTTCCACGCGGACCGAAGTTCGACAAGATCATCGACCAATTTTTCGACATGAGCCTGCGCGGCAAGGGGAAAACTCCCGAGGACCGCACCAAGATTTTGAAGAACCTCGCCGGAATCAAAGACGAGCCGAAGAAGCCCGAAAAAGAAAAGAGGAAAAAGGGAGACAAGGAAGCCCCGGCTGCCGTCGAATCAAAACCTGCCGAGAAGGGCAAGGGAGCTGGAAAATCTGCGGAGAAAACCGCGGAGAAGGCAAAAGCGGGTCAGTCCGCAGCCGCCGCGATCGGAGCGCGCGCGCAGGCTAAACACGACAAGGCCGAGCACGACGACAAAGCCGCGAAGGACGTTTCCAAAAAATCCGCCGCAAAGGCGAAGAAGGGCAAGAAAGGGAAGTAGCGCGCAGTTGCAATCGAGCTCACGGCGCGATGCGCCAACGTTTGAGAAAATCGTAAGACAGGAATTTGCCGCTCGCGCAGATTGTCAATGCGCGCGTGGTGAAGCTGGTTTAGAATGACGGATGCATGGCCGCTTCCTCGAATTTTGTCCACTTACATCTGCACACGGATTACTCTCTCCTCGACGGAGCCTGTGAAATCGGAGAATTGACGTCCGAAGCCGCACGCCGGGGAATGCCTGCCGTTGCGGTCACCGATCACGGCAATCTTTTCGCCGCCGCGAATTTCTATCATCAGGCCACCACCCACGGCGTAAAGCCGATCATCGGCTGCGAAATGTACGTAGCGCCGGATGGCCACAAAAGCCGCGGCGCGGAAGCGGAACGTTCGAACCATCTTGTCTTGCTTTGTGAAAACGACGAAGGCTACAGGAATCTCATCAAGCTCGTTTCCACGGGATATCTCGATGGGTTTTATTACAAGCCGCGCGTCGACCACGAGCTGCTCGCCAAACACAGCAATGGGTTAATCGCGCTTTCGGCCTGCCTGCGCGGGGAAGTGGCGGACGCGCTTCTGAATGACAAGTACGACCAGGCCAAAGCAAACGCGCATCGCCTGCGCGATATTTTCGGCAAGAATAATTTCTTCCTCGAAGTGCAGGACCAGGGGCTCGAACAGGATATTCGCGTGAATCGCGACCTGGTAAAACTCTCGAAGGAATCCGGAATTCCTCTCGTCGCCACCAACGATTGCCATTACCTGACCCAGTCGGATTCCCACGCGCAGGAAGTCTTGATGTGCATCCAGACGGGCAAGACGATGAGCGACGCGAATCGGATGAAATTCGCCACCGACCAGTTTTATTTCAAAACCGCCGAGGAAATGGCGCACGTGTTCCGCGAGATTCCAGATGCGGTAACGCGGACGGTGGCGATCGCGGAACGTTGCAACGTGAAGATTCAGCGAGTCAGTAATCCGTTCCCAGAATTCAAAGTTCCGGAAGGATTCACGGCCGATTCGTACTTCGAGAAGGTCGTGCGCGAGAATTTCGCGACGCGCGCCGAGCAACTCGAACGAATCTCCCAGGCGGGCGGGCTGCGCCACTCGCTCGCGGATTACGAACAACGGCTGAGCGATGAAATTCGCATGATCCAGAAGATGCGATTCGCCGGATATTTCCTGATTGTTTGGGATTTCATCCACTATGCGCGCGCGCAGGGCGTGCCCGTGGGGCCGGGCCGTGGTTCCGCGGCCGGCAGCCTGGTGAGTTACGCACTGCGAATTACGGACGTCGATCCTCTGCAGTACGACTTGCTGTTTGAGCGCTTCCTGAATCCCGAAAGAATTTCCATGCCGGATATCGATATTGATTTTTGCATGCGCCGGCGCGGCGAGGTGATCGAATACGTGCGCCACAAGTACGGCGGCGAGAGCGTGGCACAGATCATCACGTTCGGAACGATGGCCGCGAAAGCCGTGCTGAAAGACGCCGGACGCGCGCTGGACCTGCCGTACGGTGAAGTGGACCGGCTGGCAAAAATGATTCCCGCCACCCTGAATATTTCGCTCGAAGAAGCCCTGAAGCAGTCGCCCCAGTTGGAGGCCGCCCGCAAGGATGGCCCCGTGAAAGAGCTGGTCGAGGTCGCTCTGCGCCTGGAAGGTCTGGCACGGCACGCCTCAACCCACGCCGCCGGTGTGGTCATCTCGCCGCAGCCGCTCACAGAAATCGTTCCGCTCTACAAATCGAACAAGGAAGAAGTCACGACGCAGTACGACATGAATGCGCTCGAGCGCATCGGCCTGCTGAAGATGGACTTCCTGGGGCTGACGACACTCACGGTTCTGGACGACGCCGTGCTGCTCATAAAGCAGAATCGCGGCGTGGAGGTTGATTTGGCGGGGCTGGGGCTCGATGACGCCGCTACCTACCAGCTTTTCGCGCGTGGCGACACCACCGGAATCTTCCAGTTTGAATCGCACGGCATGCGCGACATTTTGAAGCGCTACCAACCGACGCGCCTCGAAGACTTGACCGCGCTGAACGCTTTGTATCGTCCCGGTCCGATTCAGGGCGGCATGATCGACGACTTCATCGCCCGCAAACACGGAAAAAAGAAAGTCGCTTACGATTTGCCGGAACTCGAACAAATTCTGAGCGAGACATGGGGAGTCATTCTGTATCAGGAACAGGTGATGCAGATTGCCAACCGGCTGGCTGGTTTCTCGCTTGGCGACGCAGACTTGCTGCGCCGCGCCATGGGCAAAAAGAAGCACGAAGAAATGGCCGCGCAGCGCGAAAAATTTCTGGCCGGCTGCACGGCTCGCAAAGTGAATCCGAAGAAGGCCGAAAAAATCTTTGATCTGATGGCCGAATTCGCCGGCTACGGTTTCAACAAATCACACTCCTGCGCTTACGCGCTGCTCGCTTATCAAACCGCCTACCTGAAGGTTCACTATCCGGTCGAATTCGTCGCCGCGATGCTGAGTTCGGAAGCGGGGAACACCGATAAAGTGGTGAAGTACATCAACGAAGCGCGCGGCATGGGTATTCGTGTGTTGCCGCCGGACATTATGCAGAGCGGTTTGTACTTCACTCCGGTAGGCGACGACATTCGATTCGGCCTCGCGGCGATCAAAAACGTTGGCGAGAACACGGCCAAGACGATTTGCGAAACGCGCGCAGCCGGCACGAAGTTCACGAACTTGTTCGGCTTTGTCGAGTCCATCGAGCCGAAATTCCTAAACAAGCGCGTGCTGGAAAGCCTGACCAAAGCCGGCGCGCTCGACTGCCTGGGCGGATCGCGCGGGCGAATCTACGCCGCGATTGATCAAGCCATTTCGCACGGCAACAAGAAACATCAAGCGAAGGCCGTTGGGCAAGGCGGATTGTTTTTGGGCCCGCCGCCGAATGGTTCCCAGCGGGAATCGACCCACGAAAACTGGGACGAAACGCCTTTGCCGGCCGCCGAGGATTGGACCGAAGAACAGCAACTCGCCGGTGAGTATTCGGTGCTGGGGTTTTATATTTCCGGCCATCCCCTCGATAAGTATGCGGCGCGAATGCTCGATTTGAATGCGACCGAGTTATCGACCATCGAGACCAAAAAGAACAACGACGACATCGTGGTGGGCGGCATCATCGTCCAGATGCGGCCGATGCGGTCGAAGCGCGGCGCTCGGTGGGCGATTCTGACGTTGCAGGATCGCACCGGGGTGATCGAAGCGCTCGTCTTTCCCGAAGCGTTCGCAAAGCTGGAGCCGATTTTGAAAACCAATACGCCGCTGCTGGTGAAGGGCCGCGTGGCGATCGAAGATGTGGGCACTCGGCTGGTGGTTTCCGACGCGCGACTTCTTGACGCCGTCGCCGAAAGGGGGCCGACGCTACTTCGCGTGCGCGTTGAACTGGAAAAACTCGAAGCGGACTCGCTCGACCGCCTGCACCAACTGATCGCTAGCCGCCCCGGCCGCTGCAAGGTGGCGTTTGACCTGGTGAAGACCGACGGCTCGGCCGCCACGCTCGAAGCGGGCAGCGCCGTCAAGCCGGATCGTGAACTACTGGACGGCGTGCGGGCGATTTGCGGCACTGATTCCGTGGCGGTGGTGCAGTGAGCAGCACCCCCAAAACGCCGAACGGGAAGGACTCGAAAGTGCCGAAGGCGACTGGGCCGACAGCGCGCGAACGCCTCCGCGATAAACTGAAGAAACGCGGGGAGCGCAAGAAGCGGCTGAAAGAACTCAAAAAGTGGAAGGAAGAGAAGCGGGCGGCGCGAGCGGCGGCTGCCTCGGCGAAATCCGCAACCGCGGGACAGGGATCCGAAGGCACTCTCATGGAAACTCCGCAGGGCGATAACAACAAGAAACGGCAACGCGCCATCGACGCGCTCGAACGCGACGTAAACGAGCTGAGCCTTTTATCCGCACCAACCGGCGAACAGGCAGCCGAAATTGAGCGTGTCCGGGCCGAAGTACAGGAATTGAAGATGGAGTTTTACCGCCATCTGGGACCGTGGCAACGTTTGCAACTGGCGCGCCATCCGCAGCGGCCGTACACCGACGACTATATCCGGCTGTTACTGGAGAATTTTTCCGAAATTCACGGCGACCGCAGTTTTTCCGATGATCCTGCGCTGCTTACCGGCATGGCCACGTTTCACGGCCGGCCGGTGATGGTGATTGGCAGCCAGAAAGGACGCGACATCAAGCAACGCGTGGCGCGCAATTTCGGCCAGGCCAAACCCGAAGGCTACCGAAAAGCGCTGCGGGCGATGAAGCTCGCCGCAAAGTTTGGCCGCCCGATTCTGGTGTTCGTGGATACCCCTGGAGCATATCCGGGGGTGGACGCCGAAGAGCGCGGCCAGGGCGAAGCGATCGCTCGAAATCTGCTGGAAATGTCGCGGCTGCCGGTTCCCATTCTGGTGACGATCACCGGCGAAGGCGGGTCCGGCGGCGCGCTCGCCGTCGCCGTGGGCGACCGGATCTTTATGCTCGAAAATTCCGTGTACTCGGTGATTTCTCCGGAGGGTTGCGCGACCATTATGTGGCGCGACTCCACGAAAGCGGAAGTCGCCGCCGAAGCGATGAAAATCACCGCACCGGACTTGCTGGCCCTGAAGCTGATCGACGCGATCGTGCCCGAACCCGAGGGCGGCGCGCACTTCGATCATGAAGCTACGGCCAAAGCTCTCGACGCACACCTCGTCGCGGCGCTTTCCGAACTATCGCGAATGAGCGGCAAACAGCTCCTTGACCAGCGATACGAAAAATTCCGGCGAATGGGCCAGTTTTTTAACTAGTTCGCGTGGGTTTCGGCTGCCGCGGCTGGTGATTCCTTCCCAATAACTACCGGATTACCCCGATAGACCCTATCCGCGTGATTGCGTTTAATGGCTTTGGATTCACGCGCGTTCAAACACATTCGGGGGTTTGCGAATGAGAACCTTGGGCATTCTATGGATCGTGTACGGGATCGGTCGATTGGCTGGGGCAGCGGCGGTTTTCGTGTGGAATACGACGTTGACTTTGATGTTTGGCGCTTTGCTGGTCCGCGTTCCGAATCCTTATACGCTGATGTCGCTGTTTCACGTTTTTCTGATCGTCCTGATCGCGCTGGGAATCATCGCCGGAGTCGTTTCGCTCTTGGCCGGATTTGCGCTGATGACGGGAACGGATTCGGCAAAACCGTTGTCGTTGGTGGCGGCGTTCTTCGCGCTCATCAACGGCCCGCTGGGAATTGCGCTCGGCGCATTTACGTTGTACTTCTTCTCGAAGTCTTGGCCCAATTCATCGGTTGTGCGATAACGGCGGTCACAGCGAAAGTGCAGCGAATTTGTCTCATTTCGCGACGGTCCGAGTTGGAGCATTGAACACCGCTCGGTCTCGTTCTCATTGCCCATCCCGCGGGAGTGATTTAGCTTCGAGAGAGTAATTCACTCCACTTTTCATGGGGCAGCGCAGCTGATGGCCGATATCTTCCGCCCGTACGAAAAACTTGTCGAGATTACGATACTCGGCAAGAACTTCCAGGTTCCGGAGCGGAACTCTCTGTTGCGAGCTTTTCAATTCATCAGTCCGGAAACAATTCCTTACGGTCGCTTCTGCTGGAATCAGGAATGCCAGTATTGCAAGGTCGAGTGCCAGCTTTCCGATGATGATCAGGTTCGCCCGATTCTAAGCTGCAAGTTCCTGGTCTCCGAAGGCATGAATATTTCCGAGATGTCGCCCGAACTGCTGGGATGTTTGCGCGCGAAGCTGGGCGATGCCGCGGCCAACAGCAACGGCAGCAAGATAGACTCGGTCGCCGAACCCGTCGTCGAGTCAACGGAAAGCGTCGCAATAGACGGGCTCCAGCCGGGAAAGTAACGCCACCCAGGTTTTGCGCTCTTCCAGATTTTAAAGTCGCCCCATTAGCCTGCTCACCTGCGGTTGCGCGTCGCCGCCCTGCATGTCATGCTTTTGGGCCGCGAACAGTGCGGACTTTGGAGTGTCGAATGCCAGTTTGCGATTCCTGCGGGCGAACGGTGGATGCCGAACACATCCGGCGTCGAATCACGCGCCTTGAGCACGCCACCCGATTTCGCCCGATCCACATTCACGCCTTGGTGATCGATTCGTGCCCGCCGCCCGCGCCTGCGGATTTTTTCTATAACGTCACCGCGAATCGTCCCGCCCGCTCGTCCGAGGCGAGCAATTACTTCCGTGATCTGGCGCTTTGTGTCCGCGATTCGGGTGAGAAGCCGGGCACGGCCGAGACGAGTGAAGAAGCGGTACTCACCGAATGGCAGCGTCGCGGCTTGTTTCTGGGATATCCGGTGGAATGTCCCTACGAGTCGCAGGCGGAACTTGCGAACCGCATCGGAGTCTCCGAAAAGACTCTGCTACTCCGCCTGCAGACTTCCTACAAACCGAAATTCGTCGCATTGATTTCGGAACCGGCGGCCGCCTTGATCGACGCGCTGCGCGCCAACGGCTGGGGCCAGCGTTTGATACTGGACGGCGAAAAACCCTTCGCAGGCGCTGGGTTTGGCGAACGGCTGAGCAAAGCGCTTACCCGCGTTTAACCTGCGGTTTTACCCCCTGTAGATTTCCGTAGCGGGCTGAATCCCAAGAATGCTGATAAAACCAGTTGACGATACGCCGCGTGGGGGTGTGCTATGTCAGCGTTTGCATTTACCCGTCTTTCCAAAACCCACCCAACGGGGGCAAGGGGCTGAAATGTTCACCAACCGAAAATTGATTCTTGCCATCGCAGTGGCCATCGGCGCCGCGGCGACGCTCGCGATTCCGCAAAGCGGTACGTCGCATTTTCCGCTCGAAACGGCCAACGAAGCGCGCATCGACAAATTGCTCAGCCAGATGACCCTCGAGGAAAAGATGAATTTGATTCGCGGTGGCGCCGAGCCTGCGGACGCGGACCAAGGGCAGGCGGGATATCTGCCAGGCGTGCCGCGGCTGGGCGTTCCTTCGCTGCGACTGGCGGACGGTCCTCCGGGGCTGCTCACGCGAGAGCCCGCGCAAGCGGAGACCGCCACGATGGGCGTTGCCGCAACGTTCAGCGTAAAAGACGCCGAAGAAAATGGCGTGGTCATTGGGCGCGAGGCGCGCTCGCTGGGAATCGATGTTGTGCTGCAGCCGTTCATCAACATCGATCGAGACATCACCTTCGGCCGGGGATACAACACCTTCGGCGAAGATCCCTTTTTGACCGGAGCCATGGGCGCCGCGGAAATTCGAGGCGTGCAGGCGCAGGATGTGATGGCGCAAGCGAAGCACTACGTCGCCTACGACACCGATGCCTACAACGTTTTCGTGGATCAGCAGACGTTGCATGAGGTTTACGTGGCCCCGTTCGCGGAAGCTGTAAAAGCCGGCGTCTCGTCGATTATGTGCTCCTACAACCGCGTAAACGGACCATTTGCGTGCGGCAATGCCGACACGTTGAAAACCATTTTGAAAGGTCAGGTTGGGTTTAAGGGTTTTGTAACTTCGGACTGGGGCGCCGTGCACAACGTGCACTTCATCAACGAAGGTCTCGACATGGAGATGCCTGGATCGATCCCCACCGATCGTCCTTTGGCCGCATTTATGCATTCGTATTTTGAGACGGCTCCTCCAGGTGGCGGCGCACCGCCCAAGCCAGACATGAGCGCGATCGCCGGTATGCTGGGCGGCACAATCCCCGAAGAGCCGGCGCCGGACGGCAAGGAATTCTCGACCTTCCCCCGCGACTCCGATCCGAAGGTGATGCGCGATGCGATTCAGGACGGCACGGTAAAAGAAGCGACCATCACCGCGGCAGCTCGTCGAGTGTTGTACGAAATGGACCGTTTCGGCTATTTGGACGGACACCAGAAGCACAACGTGACGGCGCAAGACATCGAGGCGAACGCCGCCGTGATCCGCAAAACTTCCGAAGACGCCGCCGTGCTGCTGAAAAATGACGGCGCGCTCCCGTTGAAGGAAAGCGACCTCGGTTCCTTGGCGATGATCGGACCGGGCGCAGGGCAGGTCGCGGCGATTGGCACGTTCGGCGAGCGTTCCGGCGGCCTTACGGACCGCCAGGTAGGGCCGCTCGCTGCGTTGCAGAAGATCGCGCCGGGCGCGAAGGTGACATTTGCCGTGGACGACGACATGACCGGGACTCTGGTGCCCGCGTCGGCGCTTTCGCACGATGGCAAACCGGGTTTGGTGCGCACGGACGCCGCGGGAGCGTCTGTCACCGACGCTCAAATCGATTTCACCGGTTCAAATCATGGCGCGCTTGCTCCGAATGGCGAGTACACCTGGAAAGGAACTCTCACTGTGGCCGCCGCCGGCGATTACTGGATCTATCTGCAAGTCCTCGGCGCTCGGGGAGCGTTTGCGATCGATGGGAAGGGAATCGGCAGAACCGGCGCGACGATGGGCAACATTCACGGCAACGTGCAGCATGCCACGCAGGATAACGGCTTCCCCACGACCGATGGTCTCGACAACGTTCGCCGCTCGGTATCGCTCACCGCCGGCGCTCACGAGATCACCGTGACGGCCACGGGCGATTCCTCGGGACAGCCGGAACGGATTCGCCTGAATTGGGTCACGCCGGAAGATCGCGCGCGCAACCACCAGGCGGCGATCGATGCGGCGAAGAATGCCCGCACCGCCGTCGTGTTTTTGTGGACGCGTGGCAAGCCCGCCTTTGTTCTTCCCGGCGAACAGGACAAGCTGGTAGAGGAAATCGCGGCCGTCAATTCAAACACCGTTGTGGTGCTCAACGTCAGCCAGCCGGTAGCCATGCCGTGGCTGGGAAAAGTGAAAGCGGTGCTCCAGATGTGGTGGCCCGGCGATGAAGGCGGTTGGGCGACGGCGAACGTACTGCTCGGGAAAGTGAACCCTGCCGGCAGGCTGCCGTTCACGTGGGCCAACAAACTCACGGACTACGCGGCAACCGATCCCGCGCATCCCGAGCGCTCGGCGGCCGGTGTGGACGGCAAGACCACTTTTTCCGAGGGCGTCGATCTCGGTTACCGGTGGTTTGACGCGCAGAAGATCGAGCCGCTTTTTCCGTTCGGCTTCGGACTTTCGTACACAAGTTTCAAATACAGCGAGCTGCACGCAAACTCCGCGCAAGACGGAGGAGTGGACGTCACCGTCCGGATCCAGAACACAGGCAAACTCGCGGGCGACGAAGTTCCTCAAGTGTATCTCGACGCGCCGGAAACCAAACCCGAAGGCGCTCAGTTCGCGCCCAGGACGCTGGCCGCGTTCACGCGCGTGACGCTCGGTGCCGGCGAGACGAAAACCGTGACGATGCACGTCCCGGTCCGAAGCATGGAATATTGGTCCGTAAAGCAGAACCGCTGGATCAAAGCAGCGCCACGGCGGGTAAACGTGGGGGCCTCGTCTCGAGATCTAAGGCTCAGCGTGAACGTTCAGTAGGGAATTCGAATCTGCGACCGCGCGCGATGCGCGCCGAGGAGCTCTGCATTGCTTTCACGGCGAAGGTTCCTGGCGCAGAGCACGCTTCTGGCCGCTTCGTCGGTGCTCGCGCGAACGCGAGCGGCGACGGCGGCGTGGGGCGACGGCCCAGCGCAGCCCAACGATCCTCTCCATCCCGATCCTCAATTGCTTGCCCGCGCGAAAGCGCTTCTCCAGAAAGCCCCGTTGATAGACACGCACAACGACCTGCCGTCGATGTTTCTGGAAACGGCCGCCGGAGACTTGAGTGGTTACGACATGAACGCCGTGCAGCCCAAGCTCTGCGCCGACATTCCCCGGCTTCGGGAAGGGTGCGTCGGCGTTCAGTACTGGTCGATTTGGGTCGATTCCGGAACCCAGAAAACGCACAACGCGATGCACGAAGCTCTTCGGGAATTTGACGTCGCGCGGCGATTTGTAAGCAGCTATCCGGCGGCGCTGGAGCAGGCTCGCACTGCCGACGATATTGAGCGAATTCATGAAGGCGGCAAACTCGCTTGCCTCTACGGCGTCGAGGGCGGGCACATGATTGAGAATTCGCCCGCCGCGCTGCGCGTGTTTTACGATCTTGGCGCGCGGTACATGACGCTCACGCACTGGGACAACATCGACTGGGCTGACGCCGCAACGGATCGTCCGCTGAACTACGGCCTGACGGAATTCGGCGAGCGCGTGGTTCGCGAAATGAATCGCCTGGGGATGTTTGCCGATATTTCCCACGTGAGCGCCGACACCATGCGCGATACGCTGCGCGTTTCGCGGGCGCCGGTTATTTTCTCGCATTCGAACGCCTTCGCCATCGATGCGCACCCACGCTGTGTGCCAGACGATGTGCTGCAGATGGTTCCGGCCAACGGCGGCGTGGTCCACGTGAACTTCATCTCGGACTTCATTTCGCCGAAATATCCCGAATGGAACAATCGCCGCGAAAAGGCGCTGACCGACCTGCACGCACGCTTCACCACGGACAAGGAAGTCGCCGACGGCATGAAAGCCTGGGAAACGGCGAATCCCGTGCCGCCAGGCACGATTCCCGATGTCGCCGATCATATCGACCACATCCGCAAAGTCGCGGGCGTCGACTCGATAGGAATCGGGGCGGACTTCTACGACGTGGCCCCTGGATCGATGGTCGCCGGCCTGGAAAACGTAACGCGGTATCCCTATCTGTTTGCCGAATTGCTTCGCCGTGGATACTCCGACGACGACATCCTGAAAATCGCCGGCCGCAATCACCTGCGGGCCATGCGACAAATGGAAAAAGTAGCCGCCGAACTTCAGAAGACCGAAAAGCCTCTCATCACCGAAGGTGTCAAAGCAAAGTAATCGCTAAGTCGCGGAATCGCTCCCCGGTTTGCGGCTGTGCCACCCGTGCTACGGCCGTGAGCGCTATGATAGACTTCGGATATGCTCGGTAACGGAACGGGAGCGGAAGCATGAATGGACGCGGAAAGTTTCTGATCGGTTCGGCGATCATCGTGATTACGCTTTGCGCGCTGGCCTACGTGGGCTTCACCCAGAGCAAGACCTACTACCACACCATCTCCGAAGTCTCGACGCTGCAGGGCTCTGCGCTCCATCAACGAATGCGTGTATCCGGGAACGTTCGCGCCGGTTCCATCGAACATTTGACCGGGCGCGTGGATTTCGTCCTCACCGAGCAGGGCAAAGACTTGACCGTCAGTTACGTGGGCCGCGACCCGCTGCCGGACACTTTCAAAGACGGCGCGCAAGCACTGGTGGAAGGCAAGATGATGCCGGACAACCGGTTCGTCGCCGAGCAGGTGCAGGCCAAGTGCGCCTCGAAATATGAAGCCGCGCCGAATGGCGTGCCCGTCACGGCCCCTGCAAGCGCGACTGGCGGACAGACATCGAATGCGCCGGCGAAAGCCGCCGTGGAGCGGCCAGCCGGGAATTAATTTGGGTACAGCCGCGAAGCTTCATCTCGCGCTTCAGTTGCGATTAGCAAGGGGAACGATTGGATATCCTGGGATCATTTGCGCTGCTGCTGGCCTTTCTTGCGGCAGTGTATGCATTCAGCGTCGGGATTGTAGGCGCAGTCACCCGGCGGCCCATTCTCACCAAGAGCGCGCGGAATGCGGGAATGGCCATTTTCGCACTGGTCACGATCGCGGTCGGCGTCCTCGAGTATTTCTTCTTCACCAACGATTTTTCCATCGCCTACGTCGTCGCGCACAGCAACACCGCGTTGCCGGGTTTCTATAAATTTGCGGCGTTGTGGGCCGGGCAGGAAGGCTCTCTGCTTTTCTGGAGCTGGCTGCTGTCGATCTGGGCGTTTCTCGTGCTGTTCCTCAATCGCAAAAAGCATCCGGAGCTGATGCCCTATACCGGCGTGGCGCTTGCCGGTGTGCAGATTTTCTTCCTTACGCTCAATAATTTCGTCGCCAGCCCCTTCACCGTGATGGCCGGGGTGGACAGTTCGGGTATTTTGCGCGTCGCTACGCTTTCCGAAGGCCGCGGCCTGAACGCGCTGCTGCAATATCCGGAAATGGTGATTCACCCGCCCATGCTTTACCTGGGCTACACCGGTTTCACCGTACCGTTTGCGTTCGCGCTGGCGGCGCTGCTCGGGCGATATCCCGGCGAGAAATGGATACACATCACCCGCCGCTGGACGATGGTGGCATGGTGCTTTCAAAGCGTCGGCATTTTGCTCGGCGCGCATTGGGCGTATGCCGTGCTCGGTTGGGGCGGCTACTGGGCGTGGGATCCGGTGGAAAACGCTTCGCTGCTGCCGTGGATCACTGGGACCGCGTTTCTGCATTCGGTGATGATGCAGGAAAAGCGCGGCATGATGAAAGTGTGGAACGTGTGGCTGGTTTTCGTCACGTTCATGCTTTGTATTCTCGGTACGTCACTGACGCGGTCGGGAATCGTCAGCTCGGTGCACGCATTCGCGCAATCGTCGATTGGAAACTGGTTTGGCGGGTTTCTGCTGGTGATTTTCCTGGTTTGCTTCGCAGCCTATTGGGTAAATCGCGATTACCTGCGCAGCGACAACCAGCTCGACTCGCTCGTCTCGCGCGAATCGAGCTTCCTCTTCAATAATTTGATTCTGCTGGCGGCATGCTTCGCCGTGCTGTGGGGAACTCTGTTCCCCGTGCTTTCGGAATGGTTTTCGAGCAGCAAAGTGAGCGTAGGGCCGCCTTTTTTCAACAAAGTGATGGTTCCCATTGCGCTGTTTCTGCTGCTGCTGACCGGCGTCGGCCCGCTACTGGCATGGCGCAAAACGTCGTTTGACGCACTGCGGCGCAACTTCGCGTGGCCCCTTGGCGGAGGACTGCTCGCGGGCATCGTCGCGTTCTTCTTCGGATTCCGGGACCTCTACTCGCTGATGTGCTTGATCCTTTCGGTTTTTGTGACGCTCACCATTTCGTCGGAGTTTTACCGCGGCGCCCGCGTACTTGCCTCCCGCGACGGCTCGAATCTCGCGACGGCCGTAATCGAACTCACCATGCGCAATACGCGGCGGTACGGCGGCTACGTCGTCCACTTCGGCATGGTTTTGATCTTCATCGGGATTGCCGGCATTCCATTTAATCGCGACATCGAAAAGGAAATGGCGCCGGGAGACACGCTCCAAATCGGCAAGTACACGATTTTGTGCCAGAACTTCGACCATGTAGCCAACAACAACTACAGCGCCGACCGCGCCACGCTCGAAGTGTTCGTCGACGGAAAATCAGCGATGATGTTGTTCCCCGAGCGACGCCTTTTTCTGGCCAGCCAGGTAACCGAAACCAAGGTCGCGATTCAGAGCTCGCCGCTTCGCGATTTGTACGTCGTCTATGCCGGGCAAAGTCCAGACACGGGCCGGCCGGTGATTCACGCGTACTTGAATCCGCTGGTGAAGTGGATTTGGTTCGGCGGCATCGTAACGGTACTGGGCACGCTCTTGGCGCTGCTGCCGAACCGGCGAACCGCGCTGGTATTGCGCCCCGCGACGGAGCCGGCGTGGAACCGCGGAATTCCGGATGCCCTGTCCGCCGCAGTGCCGTCGGTGGCGCGAAGAGTGGAAGCGAATGATTGATCGACGCACAAACTCCGCACGACGCAAATCCGCACGAGCGGTATTTGTGCTCGGCGCTGCGCTCCTGGCGACGTCCGGAGCGGTGCACGCGCAGCAAACCCAGCGCGGAAAAGCGATAGGCAAGCGCGTGATGTGTATGTGCGGCGGATGCAACGACGCGGCCGGGCTTTGCACGCACACCGGCGGGACATTTTCGGGTCCCTGCGAAACCGCGCGCAGCATGCAGAAGGAAATCGACGCACACGTTACCAAGGGCGATTCAGACGATGCCACGCTCGACGCCTTCGTCCAGGAATACGGCCCCACGGTGCTCGAAGAACCGCCGAAACGCGGATTCAATATGCTGGCGTGGATCATGCCGATCGTGCTTCCTCTGCTGGCGCTTGTGGTGGTGTGGGAAGTCGTGCGGCGGTGGCGGCACAAAGCGGCTCTGGCTCCGGCGGGTGGCCCGGCCATCGATAGCGAGTTTTTGTCCCGCGCACGGCGCGAAGCAGGGAAGGACGACGTTGAATAACCTGACCGCCGAGATTCTCTGCGCCGTTCTGGCGCTTGCCACGATCTTTTTTATTTTTTATGTGCGCCTCGACGCTTCGGACCTCGCTCCGCACCGGACGCAGCTCGATTCTCTGATGGAGCGCCGCGACGCGATTTATGAAAATCTGCGCGACTTGCGGTTTGAATATCGCGCGGGCAAATTCTCCGAAGAGGATTTTGAAGAAACCCGGCAGACGCTGGAAATCGAAGCCGCAAAAGTGCTGGCGCAGATGGACGAATTGATGGGCTCGGCGCCCACGCCGGCTACGCGTCAGGCTGCCACGGAAAAGGTGCGCCGATCATGAAGTCTGTTTTCTCGATTGTTCGGCCGGCCAGGCTGCCAGCCAAGCTGCCAACTAAGTTGCCGGCCCTGGCGCTTGCGTGCGTCGCGCTTTTCGGCGGCGTTTTCGCGGCGAGCGCAGGTACGCTGAGCGGCACCGTGCGCAACGGCACCAACGGCCGGCTTGCCACCGGGGTGGATGTGATTCTGATCCAACTCCAAGGCGGCATGCAGCCGGTGCAAACCGTGAAGACCGACGCGCAAGGCCGCTACCAATTCGACAATCCGCAACTCGGCGCCGCGCCGATGCTGGTTCGCGTTGTCTATCGCGGCGTGAATTATCACGAGCCGATTCCGCCGGGGAAGACGACCGCAGACGTCGAGGTCTATGAGCCGACAGACAAAGCGGGCTCGTTCTCGGTTCCGAATCACGCCGTCATCGTTCAGCCGCGCGGTTCGGAACTGATGGTCGGCGAGGAATACAACGTCACCAACAAGACGTCGCCCCCGGTTGCGTACTACCGCGCCGACGGGTCCTTCAACTTCACGATTCCCCAGGGCGCGGTGTTCGACCAGGCCTCGGCCTGGGGCGCCTCCGGTATGCCGGTGGTTCAGGCGACGATCGACAAAGGCAGAAACGCAATGGCGCTAGCCTTTCCGTTTCGACCCGGCGAAAGCGGAGTGCGCGTATCGTACAAGATCCCCTACGAAGGCAATCATGCAACGCTCCGCAACGTCTCCGCGTATCCGTCGGAACGGTTGATCATCGCTGCTCCGCCGTCTGTCCAGATTTCCGGACCGGGAATCGCGTCCGCCGGGCAAGATCAGGGTATGTCGATTTACATTCGAGACAACGTTGCGGCGAACCAGCCGATTGACATCTCGGTTTCCGGCACCGCGCCGCTGCCTCCTCAGCCCACGCAAGGACAAGTGGACGCTCCTGCGGGAAACGGTGGCGGCGCAAACGATCCTTCGGTGAATTCGCGTGCGGATTCGAGCGGTGGAACCGAAAGTCCGACGGCGACCGCGACAGCGATACCAGCGCGCATCGACAATCTGAAATGGATTTTGGTTTCCGGATTCGGCGCGATTTTCCTGCTGGGATTCCTTTACCTGATGCGCAAACCGCAGGAGGTTGCCGCCGCAGCGGCGTCTGTTCCTCCCAGTGGCTACGCAGCAAGCTCCGCAAAAGCACCGGCGGTCGACTCCATCGCAGCCGTGGACCGGGAAGTTCGCGGCGGCCTGGACGAACTGAAAGATGGGCTGTTTCGCCTCGAATTGCGCCGCCAGGCCGGCACGATCACCGAAGACGAGTACGCCGTGGAACGCGCCCGCGTGGAAAAAACGCTGCGCGAACTGGTGAGAGGCTAGGCGCCCCGCCTTGGCCTCGCGCGGCACCAGCACCGAAAACGCCCCTTCCGGTTTCGGCATTACCTTCGATGGCGTTGAAAAGCGATTCGGCGGGCTCGCGGCGTTGCGCGGTGTGTCTTTGGAAATTCAGCCAGGGGAGTTCGTGGCGCTGCTTGGGCCGAACGGCGCGGGCAAGACCACTCTTTTGCGGATTGCGGCTCTGCTGGCCGCTCCTACGCGCGGCAAGGTGAGTTTTACGGGGCGTTCGGGCGCGCCTGCGCCCACAAATTCCGCAAGTGTGAAGGCAAACATCGGTCTCGTCGGACACAGCTCGTTCCTCTACGACGACCTGACGGCCCTGGAAAATTTAACTCTGGTGTCCGAGCTGTATGGATTGCATCAGCCGGAGAGTCTTGCCAAGTCCGCACTGGAAAGTTGCGGTCTTGCATCGCGGGCGAACAGCCAGGTTCGCACCTTTTCGCGGGGAATGCGGCAACGGCTCGCGGTCGCGCGGTCGATTGTGCATCAACCGCGGCTGCTGCTGCTCGATGAGCCCGCCGCGGGACTCGACCGCCAGGGCATGGCGTGGTTCCGTATGTGCCTGGCGCAATTCAGAGATCAGGGCGCGACGGTGATCATGAGCACTCACGCGCGCAATGAATCGTTGGACCTGGCGACTCGAGCGGTGTCTCTGGTGGCCGGCCGCGTGGAAAGCGATAGCGGCTCGGGTGGCGACCCGCGGCCCCTGCTGGCCGCCCTGCGAGCGGAGGCTTAAGTGTCCACCGCTCGCGCGGCCGCGATACTGCTCCGGAAGGAACTCCGTCTCGAATTCCGCACCCGCGAACTGTTGAGCGCCACGATCGTTTTTTCCCTCGTGGTCGTCGTGCTGTTCAGTTTCGCGTTCGATCCGAGCCCGTCCGAGGCGCGGCGATTCGGCCCGGGGCTTTTATGGATCGCGTTTCTGTTCGCCGGGTCGCTGATGTTGAATCCGTCGTTTGCTCGCGAGCAGGCCAACGATACCCTCGACGGTTTGCGGATGGCGCCGATATCGGGTTTCGCCATACTGCTCGGCAAAATGATCGCCAATCTGATTTTCATGCTCCTGGCGGAATGCGCGATCGTTCCCGTGTTCAGCGTGCTCTACAATGTTTCCCTGGCGGGCATTCTGGGTCGCCTGATCCTGGTTTTATTCCTCGGAACGCTGGGATTGACGATCACCGGCACGGTATTTTCGGCCGTCTCGGCGCAGGCTCGCATGCGAGAACTGCTGTTGCCTCTGCTACTTCTGCCGGTTCTCGCGCCGCTTTTGATTGCGGCGGTCGAATCAACCGCGTCACTCTTTCTGGAGCAACCGGCGCTCGATCGAACATGGGTCGCGTTCCTGGCGGGATTTGATATTGTGTTTATGACGGCCAGTTGGCTGCTCTGCGATTATTTGCTGGAAGAGTGATCGCCTCGGCCCGATAGGGGTTTGGGTTTGAAATCGTCAAGGATCCTTTGGACGTCGATCGTTGCGGTGCTGGTGTTCTGCGCCGGATACGTGGCGCTCTTCATAGCGCCGGACGAGGCGACCATGCACGCCGTCCAGCGGATTTTCTATTTCCACGTGGCA
This sequence comes from uncultured Acidobacteriota bacterium, assembly GCA_963785585.1. Taxonomy (GTDB): domain Bacteria; phylum Acidobacteriota; class Terriglobia; order Acidiferrales; family UBA7541; genus Palsa-295. The sequence goes on along the minus strand of CAWAVW010000004.1, from coordinate 1,565,454 downwards.
AGTTGGATTGCCATGTACTGCGCCTTCACCACGGTGTTCGTCGCCAACGTGAGGTATTTGTTGAGCCACGATCGAAAATGGGATGCGTTGGGAGTTTCCGCGGCCGAAGTCGGCGTGATTTGTTGCACGATCGGGCTGACCACCGGTCCGCTGTGGGCCAAACCGGTGTGGGGAATCTACTGGACCTGGGACGCGCGGCTGACCAGCACGTTCATCCTCTGGATGTTGTACATTGCCTACCTGCTGCTGCGCGGGCTGCTCGAAGATCCGGAAAAGAAAGCCACTTTATCCGCGGTCTTCGGGATTTTTGCCTCGCTCGATATGCCCCTGGTGTACGTTTCGAACCGCCTCTGGCGGACGCAGCATCCGCAGCCCGTGATTCTGGGTGGCAGCGGCTCGGGCCTAAACCCGGTAATGGGCAAGACGCTGCTTTTGAGCGCGGTCGCCATAACCTGCGTGATGGTAGTTGTGTTGTTCGACCGGTACCGTCTGGAATTGTTGCGCAACGAATATTCGGAGCTGAAGTTCGCGGCCGAATCCCGCGCTCTCAGCGCCGAGGCGACTGGAAAGGCGGAGCGAGTCACGCAATGACCAATTTTCAATTCCTGTTTGCGGCGTGGATCGTCGTATGGGCCATATTCTTCGGGTACCAATTTTCGGTTGCCACGCGCATCGCCGGGCTGCGGAAAGACATCGAACAACTGAAGCGGCAGTTGGAAGAGAAGTAGGGAAGAGATGGGCGCCATCCTTAGAGGTGCGGCATGAGCAGCACGAAACGAGTTGCGGTGGTGATGTTTCAGTTGGGCGGGCCGGACGATCAATCGTCGGTTGAGCCCTTTCTCTATAATTTATTTTGCGATCCGGACATCATCAATTTTCCCGGCGCTTTCCTGGCACGTAAGCCGCTGGCCAAACTGATTTCCACCACGCGATCGCGCGTCGCCGGAAAGCACTACGCGCAGATCGGCGGCGGCTCCCCCATTCGCCGGCTTACGGAACAGCAGGCGAAAGCCGTGGAGCTGGCTCTGCAGCCGCATGTGGCCGCTCGATCGATCGTGGCCATGCGTTACTGGCATCCAGACACCGCCGACGCCATCGCGCAGCTGGAAAGTGAGCCGTACGACGAACTGGTGCTTCTGCCGCTCTATGCGCAGTATTCGTTTGCTACCACCATGAGCAGCTTGAACGAATGGACTCGCCAGTACGACGCGCGCCCGCGGGCCAATCGCGTGCCCGTCCACGTGATTGAACACTTTTACGAGCATCCGGATTACATCGCGGGAATCGTCGAGCGCATCAATAGCGTCCTGCTGAATTTGCCGGACCCGCAGGACGTTCACCTGGTTTTCAGCGCCCATGGCCTGCCGATGTCGCTGGTGGAGAAGGGCGATCCGTATCCGCGGCAAATCCAGGAAACCGTGCAGCTGGTTCGCGAGATGGGCGCGTGGTCGAACCCGCACATTCTCTGCTTCCAGAGCAAAGTGGGGCCGCAGAAGTGGCTGCAGCCGTCCTTGACGGGCACCATCAAAGACATGTCGCAGCGCGGCATCAAACGCGTGCTGGTGATTCCCATCGCGTTTTTGACCGAGCACATCGAAACTCTGCACGAAATCAACATCGAAGCGCGCGAAGAGGCCCACGCCCTGGGCATCACGGATTTTCACATGATGCCGGCGCTGAACGATTCCCCCTTGTTGATTCGCGCGCTCGCCGACCTCGTGTTGAGGTCCGTTGGAATGCGCAGCGGGGTAGCGTCCCTCGCATTATGATTTGTCCGCGGTGGCGGGGGATTTCGGTCTCGATTCTTTTGCTTTTTTCGTGCACAGCGATGGGTTGCAGCTCCAAGGATTCTGGCAGCGCCGGGCGTGCCAACCGAAGCGGCGGCAAGTCCGTGGATGCCGCAACCGTCGGATCCATTTCCGGGCGAGTAACGCTCACGGGAACTCCGCCGCCGCTCCGAGCGATTGACATGAGCGCGGAGCCTTCCTGCCAGGCGGCCCATGCGACTCCGGTGGTTCCGCCGCAAGTGGTGGCCGACGCGAGCGGAAACCTGGCGAACGTGATCGTGTACGTGAAAACCGGCGCGAGCGAATACGCGTTTCCCGCGCCCCGCGAGGCGGTGAAATTAACGCAGCGGGGATGCATGTACGAGCCGCGAGTGCTCGGCATGATGACCGGGCAGAAGCTCGAAGTGAAAAACGAAGACCAGGCGACTCACAATGTTTTCGTGATGTCGAAGGACAATCGTCCGTCGAACCGTTCCGAGATTCCCGGTTCTCCCGCGATTGAGGAAACGTTCATCGCGCCGGAGCTGGCGATTCCGGTGAAATGCAACGTCCATCCCTGGATGAAAGGCTATCTTTTCGTGTTCGATCATCCGTTTTACGCGGTCACGTCGAAAGACGGCAGGTTCTCGCTGCAAGGCTTGCCGCCCGGAACCTACACAATCGGCGCGTGGCAGGAATTGTATGGAACGCGGGAGCAAACCGTGACGATCGGGCCGAAGCAATCCGCAAATTTAGATTTCAGCTTCCGAGCGGAGTAGAGCCAACATGAGCGAGACACTTGCGACGCAAAAATACGGTAATCAGGTACCGCCCAGCGTTCATCGGTTCGCCGTTCTGACCTCGGGCTGCATCGTGCTTTTGTTGATGGCGGGCGCGCTCGTCACCAGCAACGACGCGGGCCTGGCCGTGCCGGATTGGCCGCTATCCTACGGGACGCTGATGCCTCCGATGGTCGGCGGAATTTTTTGGGAGCACGGCCACCGCATGATCGCGACGGGCGTCGGTTTCCTTACCGTAATTTTGGCGATCCTGCTGGCGATGCGCGAACCGCGAGCCTGGGTTCGCAAGCTGGGATGGACCGCCCTCGGGCTCGTAATTGCGCAAGGTCTGCTCGGCGGCCTGACGGTCAAGTTGCTGCTGCCGCCGCCGGTTTCGACAGCGCACGCCACGCTGGCGCAGCTTTTCTTCGTGACAATCCTGAGCATTTCGTTCTTCACCAGCAAATGGTGGCAAAGCGAGTTGCCGTTGCTCGATGACGCCGCGTCTCCCAAACTCCGTACCCTGGCAACCATCACCACCTGCGCGATTTTCGTGCAGTTGATTCTCGGCGCGGCATTCCGCCACGGCGCCTTTGGCATTCAGCCGCACATGGTTGGCGCCGTCGTCGTGTTGTTCCTGGTGGTTTGGACGGGACGCACCGTGCGCAAGCGCTTCGGCAACGTCCGCGACCTGCGCCGATGGGGCATTTTGTTGCAAGCCTTCCTCGGTACGCAGATTTTGCTCGGATTGGCCGCCTATTGGGCCGTCGTGCAAGCAGCCCGCGCCGCTCAGCCGACGTTGGTTTACGTCGTGCTCACCGTGGCGCACGTGTTGGTCGGCGCATTGACGCTCGCATCGAGTGTGCTCCTCACACTTTCCTGTTTCCGCTTGATCCGTCCGGAAGGTTTGGCGGCAGAAGATTCAAATTCTGCTGGTGCGCGAACCGAGAGTTCTAGGGCATAATGCCGACGGGCCGAATATGAACCAAGAGCCAGCTGCAGCCATCTCCGCAATCGATAAGCCCTGGGCGTACGTAGTCCTCACCAAACCCGACGTTACTTTCCTGGTTGTCATCACCACGGTCGCGGGATTTTACCTGGGCTCGACCGGCGCAATGGACTGGATGCGCCTGGTCACTACGCTCTGCGCCACGTTGCTCGTCGCTGGCGGCACGGCGGCCCTGAACCAATACATGGAACGCGATATGGACGCCCTGATGCGTCGCACATCGATGCGCCCTTTGCCGTCGGGAATTTTGCAGCCACGGGAAGTATTACTGTTCGGAATCGGTACGATCCTGATCGGCACACTCTGGCTGGCTCTCGCCGTGAATTTGCTGGCCGCCATCATCGCTTTTGTAACCAGCGTTTCCTACCTCGCGGCCTACACACCGCTGAAAACGCGCACCACGCTCGCCACGGCCGTCGGCGCCATTCCCGGCGCACTGCCGCCGTTGATCGGTTGGGCAGCGGCGCGGGGCTCACTTACCGAGGGCGCGTGGGTCTTGTTCGCAATTTTGTTCGTGTGGCAATTTCCTCACTTCATGGCGATCGCGTGGATGTACCGTGAAGACTACGGACGGGCAGGAATCAAAATGCTGCCCACCGTGGAGCCGAAGGGCGATGTGACGTTCAGCGTGATTTTGAGCATGTCCGCGGCGCTCGTGCCGGTCAGCCTGATGCCGTTCGTGCTGGGCATGACGGGGATGAGCTACTTTTTCGGGGCGCTGCTGCTGGGCATCGTGCTGCTGCGAGTCGGATTCTGGGCCAATCGTCACCGCACCAACGTTCGCGCCAAGTGGCTGATGCACGCGACCGTCGCGCACATTCCGATTCTGCTGCTGTGGATGACGCTCGACAAGGTTTCGCGCTAGGAGTTTCGGGTTTTCCGGACCAAATGACGATTCCGCTTTCTTCGCTTCCGGCCATCAACGCTTCGCTCAACGCAGCCTGCACCGTTCTGTTGCTCACCGGATTCGCCTTCATTCGCGCCGGGAAAATATTCTTTCACCGCATTTGCATGGTCGCGGCTTTCTTGTGCTCGATGGTATTTTTGGGTTTCTATTTGTATTTCCACTTTCACGCCGGGCTGATCCGTTTCGGGGGCCAGGGCTGGATCCGGCCGGTGTATTTCACGCTGCTCACCACGCACACCATTCTCGCGATCACCACGGTTCCTCTCGCAATCGTCACGCTGGCCTACGCGCTGAGCGACCGGTTCAGTAGCCACAAGAAAATCGCTCACTGGACGTTTCCGATCTGGCTGTACGTTTCGATCACCGGCGTGATCGTGTATTGGCTGCTGTACATCGCCTACAAACCGATCGGCGCGCCCTGGGTTTCCGTGATTTTGCTTCGACTCGCGAACCGGTAAAACCCCGGGCGATTATTTCGCCAGGAATCGCGAATAAAACAAAATCGCCGACACCGACTTCGCGTCGCGCAGGCGACCACTTCGAATCCACGATTCCAGCTCCTTCAGCGTGAAAATCTTTTGTGAGATTTTCTCGTCCGCTTCGGGATGCGCCTCGCCTTTCGTCAGACCCTCGGCCAGGAAAATCACCATGTTCTCGGCGACAAATCCGGGAGTAGGGAACACGTCCATCAATTGCCGCATCCGCTTTGCGGAGTAGCCGGTTTCTTCCTTGAGTTCGCGGTGCGCGCCATGCAGAAACGTTTCGCCGGGATCCTTCCTTCCGGCGACCAATTCCCATAGATACTGCTTCGCCGAATGGCGGTACTGGCGAATCATCAGGATGCGCCCGTCGGGAAACACCGGCATCACTACGACGGAACCGGGATGCGTAACCACATCGCGTTCGGCGATTACGCCCTGCGGCTCGCGCACTTTCTCTTTGCGGACATCGAAAATATCGCCATGAAATACGACTTTGCTGCTCAGCACCTTCGCTAGCGCTTTCCTCTTTTGCTTTCGGTTCGGCACGGAAACTCCTTAGGATGAAGACTCCTCAATTCTAACCCAGCGCCAAGGTCCGTGCCGCAAGCCCCGTCGCGCGCGGCGGGATTGGTTGCCGCCCTCGGAGCGGTTGCATATACTGGCGGCTGGCTCTATCGATGACCATCACCACACTGATTGTGGACGACGAACGACCCGCGCGCGACGAACTCACCTATTTGCTGCGCGACATTCCCGAGGTGAACGTGATCGCCCACGGCAAAAACGGCCTGGAAGCGATCGCGCTGATCAAGGAATACGATCCCGACCTCGTATTTCTCGACGTCCAGATGCCCGGCCTCGACGGCTTCGGCGTCATCAAGAAGTTGTTCGAGCGAAAAGTGAAAGTCCCGCAGATCGTGTTCGCCACGGCCTTCGACAACTACGCGTTGCAGGCATTTGACGTAAACGCCGTCGATTACGTGCTCAAGCCATTCGACAAAGCGCGCATCGCCAAGGCCGTCCAACGCGTGAAGAAAATGATCGAAGCGAACACGTCGCCGGTCGAGCGCCTCGAAGAGCTGGTCGGCCAGCTTGCCGTTCCCACAACCCGCGCGGCGCAGCCCGTGAAGCTGCTGGTAAAATCGCAGTCGCGCATGCTCCTTGTCGATGCCGAAGAAATGATTTACGCCTCCATCCAGGACGGCGAAATCACCATCTTCGCCCGCGACTTCGAGGGGGTTTCGAATTACCGCACGATCGAAGAACTGGCCGCCTCGCTCGACAACGACACGTTTTGGCGCGCGCACCGCTCGTATCTGGTCAACATGAACCACATCAAGGAAGTCGTGCCCTGGTTCAAATCCAGTTACATGCTGAAAATGAACGACAAGCGCGCAAGTGAAATTCCTGTGTCACGCGCGCAGACGCGCCGGCTGCGCGATTTTCTGAAACTGTAGGCCGTAGCAAATTTAATTTTCAGGAGAGATCCGCGTGCGAAGAATTTCGGGATGCCTGGCGTTGGCGGTTCTGTTTGCGTTGAGTTCGCTGGGCGCGTCGGCGCAAAAAACCAAAAAACCTGCCGGACCGCCGCCCACCACCGGCACCATCACCGGCACGGTAAACGACAATCACGGCTCGCCGCTTTCCGGGGCGCGCGTGATGCTGCTCAACGAGGAAACCAAGGAATCGACCAACGCCTCGACCGATGGCAGCGGTAGCTACCGGTTCGACAATCTGAAGCCCGGCACGTACGACCTTGCCTTCCAGTCCAAGGGTTTCCTGGACAAGGAAGACCGCGTGAAAGTGAAAGCCGGTAAGAATTCCAACGTAAGTTTGCGGATGAAGCTGCCGCCCAGCGCGCCCAAGCCTCAGACCGAGTAATGGGATGCAAGCCCGCGCCGCCTCGCCGTTTTTCGGCGCGCTGTGCTAGCATCGTTTCGCCGGCTTTCTGATGGATTTTTCACTCACCAGCGACCAACTTCTGATCCGCGACACCGTCCGCCAGTTTATGGAGACGGAGATGCGCCCGGTCGTGCGCGAATACGAGCGCGAAGAGAAGTTTCCCGCCGCGGAAATCCGCAAACTGGGCGAACTCGGCTGCTGCGGGATGCTCGTTCCCGAGCAGTGGGGCGGTGCCGGCACGGACACTATCAGCTATTCGCTGATGCTCGAGGAAGTCGCTCGCATCTGCCCGTCCACCGCGGTGATGCTCAGTGTGACGAACTCGGTCGTCGCGATGCCCGTATTTCAGTTCGGCACCGAAGCGCAAAAGAAAAAATACCTCACGCGGCTCTCGCGCGGCGAAATACTCGGTGCGTTTTGCCTCACCGAACCGCAATCGGGTTCGGATGCGGGCAGCCTGCAAACGCGCGCGGTGCGCTCTGGCGACACCTACAAGCTCAACGGAACGAAAGCGTGGGTCACGAATGGCGGCGTTTCCGGCGTGTACATCGTTTTCGCCAAGACCGATCCCGATGCCGGCGCGCGCGGCGTGACCGCCTTTCTCGTCGAGCCCGATTTCAAGGGATTCCGCGTCAGCCGCTACGAAGACAAAATGGGACTGCGTCTTTCGCGTTCGGCCGAAATTGTTTTTGAGGATTGCGAAGTTCCCGTCGAGAATCGCCTCGGTGAAGAAGGGCAAGGGCTGAAAATTGCTTTTTCGTCGCTCGATGGAGGCCGCGTCGGCATTGCCTCGCAGGCGCTTGGGCTCGCGCAGGGCGCGCTCGAAGCGTCCGTGAAGTACGCGAAGCAGCGCCGGACCTTCGGCAAAGCGATCGCCGAATATCAGGCCATCCAGTGGATGCTGGCCGACATGCAGACCGAAATCGAAGCGGGCCGCGCGCTCACGCATTACGCCGCATGGATGCGCGATTCGGGCGCGGCGAAGACCGGTCCGCAAGCCGCCAAAGCGAAATTGTATTCGAGTGAAATGGCCAATCGCGTGGCCGCGAAGGCCGTGCAGATTCACGGCAGCGTGGGATATTCGCGCGAGACGGATGTGGAGCGCTACTATCGCGACGCGCGCGTGCTGACGATTTACGAGGGAACGAGCGAGATTCAACGGACCGTGATCGCTCGCGATTTGCTGGGTACCGCGAAGCGAAACTAGATTTCAAGGAGAACAGCATTTGGCGGATGGCTCGGCGGGAAAGACGAACACAGGCGAGGAGAAACGAGTCCTGAGCGGCATGCGTCCGACAGGCCGTCTGCATCTCGGCCACTACTTCGGCGCGCTTTCGAATTGGGTGAAGCTGCAGGACGAGTACGAGTGCTTTTTCTTCGTCGCCGACTGGCACGCTCTCACGACGCACTACGAAGACACGTCGTCAATCGCCGAAAACACGCTGCAAGTCGCCATGGACTGGCTCTCCATCGGCCTCGATCCGAAGAAATCGACACTGTTCGTTCAATCTGAAGTGCTTGAGCACGCCGAATTACATGTGCTGCTCTCGATGATTACGCCCCTCTCGTGGCTTGAGCGCGTTCCGACCTACAAAGAGCAAATCGAAAACTTGAAAGATCGCGATCTGGGCACCTACGGATTTCTCGGCTACCCGCTCTTGCAGTCGGCGGATATCGTTTTGTACGGTGAGCAAGGGCAGGACTTGATGGTGCCTGTGGGCGAAGACCAGGCTCCGCACGTCGAGCTGACGCGCGAGATCGTCCGCAAATTCAATTCGCATTTCGGCTTTGAAGTGAAGCCCGGTTTGCTTGAGAAGTCCGGCGCCGACGCGCTACGCAGGCTGTCAACCAAAGTGCCTCTCCCGCCCGGCCTGACCGACAACGCTTTGCCGGGCTACGAAACGCTGCGCAAGAATCCCTGGGTTTTCAAGAAGCGCTCCGAGCAAATCGGATTCGAGAATTTCCTGCAGGAAACCGGCGAAGACGCCAAATTTTTCAAGTCCGTTGCAGTCTTGCAAGAACCGAGGTACCTGCCCACCGAAACGCCGCGGCTTCCCGGGCTCGATGGCCGGCGCATGGCGAAGTCCTACGGCAACGCGATCTGGCTTTCGGATCCGCCCGACGACATCCGCACGAAAGTCCGCAACATGATGACCGATCCCCAGCGCGTCCGCCGCACCGATCCGGGGCGCCCGGAGATCTGCCCGGTGTTTGCATGGCACAAATTGTTTTCGCCCCCGGAGACGGTTGCGCGCATTGACGGCGAATGCCGCACCGCCGCCATTGGCTGCGTGGACTGCAAGAAGCAGATGGCCGACAATCTGGTCCGGTGGATCGAGCCGATTCAGGCCAAGCGCAAAGAATTTGAGGCACAACCGCAGCGCGTTTGGGATATCCTCGATACCGGCTCGGACGAAGCGCGCAAGGCCGCAAAACGCACCATGAAGCGGGTGCGCAACGCGATCTTCCAGTCCGATGAAGCGCGAAGGAAGTAAACGGGGCGGGCCGCGTGGATGAAATGTCACTCGAAGGCCCGGTAGAGAAAATCGATGGTGCGCTCGTGCTCCGAATTCCTCTGGAGGCCGGCGGCGATCAGCTGATCGAATGTTCTCGCGGTATTTCGGAGCTGAAAGACGGATTCCTGGTCGTCGAAATCAAGGAGTGGCTTGCGGGGATGTTGCGAATTGAGGCAGGCGACCGTGTATCTGTCAGCAATGCAGGCGGCAAGTTCAACATTACTCCCGTGAATCCACGACCGTTGCAGTAAGGGAGGAGCAATTCTCTGATGGCGTCACCCTATCGAATTAACCTTCCCGTCTATGAAGGACCGCTCGACCTGCTGCTGGACCTGATCCGCAAGCAGGAGATGGACATTCACAACATTCCCATCGCCAAAATCACCGAGCAATATCTGGATTACCTGCACCAGATCGAAAAACTGGACATCGACGTTTCCGCCGATTTTATTTACATGGCCGCCACGCTGATTCACATCAAATCGAAAATGCTGCTGCCCGTGGATCCGCTGCTGGCCGCCGAAGAGCAGGGCGACCCGCGCGACGAACTGGTCCACCGTCTGCTCGAACACGAAAAATTCAAGAACGCCGCGCAACTCCTGTATCAGAAGCAGCAGGTTGAAGATCACGTCTGGTCGCATCCGGACAAAAGCCTCTACGGCGGCGACGAAGTGCAGGGCGAGCTGGTCGTCTCGCTGGTGGACCTGGTCAAGACGTTTCAGCAGATCCTCGAGCGTAAAAAAGAAATTCCCAAGTTCGAGCTGAAGCACGAATCGGTTTCCATCGCGCAAATGATGGACCGCCTGCGCCAGCGCCTGCTCGTTACCGACGATCCCGTTTCGATGATTGAATTTTTCGAAAGCTGCGAGAGCCGCAACGCGATGATTGTGGCGCTGCTGGCCGTGCTGGAAATGGTTCGCATGCACGCCGTCGTGCTGGTGCAGTCCGACCTGTTCGAAGACATTCGCATCCGCAAACACAAAATGTTCGACGCTGTATTTGCCGGCCCGGACGCCATTTCACAAATTGAGGAGCAATACCTCTAACGATGACTCCACAAGAAATCCAAGCGTCGCTCGAAGCCATTATTTATGCTGCCGACGAACCGGCCACGATCGACCAGATCGCCAAAGCGATCGGCATCGAAAAGCCCGCGGCGCGCGAAGCGATCGAGCAGTTGATGGCCACCTACCAGACCGAAGACCGCGGCATCGAAATCCGCAAAGTCGCCGGCGGCTGGAAGTTCTACACCAAAGCGCAACATCACGACGTGGTGCGCAAATTCATCAAGAGCCTGCAGCCGCCACTGCGGCTGACCATGCCCGCGCTTGAAACGCTCGCGGTGATCGCCTACAAACAGCCGGTGACCGTGCCGGAGATCAACGAAATCCGCGGCGTGCACGTGGGCGGCGTAATCAAGACGCTGCTCGAAAAGAAACTCATCACCACTGCGGGACGCAAAGATGTGATCGGCCGCCCGATTCTGTATCGCACCTCGAAGCAATTCATGATGCGCTTCGGTCTATCCGATCTCGATGAACTGCCGAGCCTGAAGGAATTCGAGGCACTGGCGCAGGCCGCGCTGGTGTCTGACGAGGGCATCGCGGAATCCGTAACCACGGACGGATTGCCGTCCGAAGCCGGCGCGGAAGCCGTGAGCGGTGAATCGCTCGTCGTGACCGACGAAGAGGCGGAAATCGAACTCGAAGCCGAAGAAGGCGCGGGCGTCGAATCGACCGCCGGACGGGTGACCGGCGGCGAAGCATTGCCCGAGAACCACGAGCCCCCGGAAGCGGATAAGACCCGCGCTGCGTCCGTTGGTAGCGGCAGTGTGAGCCCGAATGTGAGCGCCAAGGCCGAGAACTAGCGCCGCCGCGCGATTCCGCTAAGTTCGCTACCGAGCCCGTTTTCCGTTAAGCTGGTACGGCATCCCCCTGTGAGAGTTACGACCTATGCTTGAACGGCTCCAAAAAATTATTGCGCGCGCGGGCATCGCATCGCGCCGCCATGCCGAGGCGCTGATCACCTCCGGCCTCGTCACCGTCAACGGCAAGACGGTCACCGAACTCGGCTCCAAAGCCGACGAATCGAAAGACCACATCAAAGTATCCGGCAAACTGCTGCGCCCGGAAACCGAGCGCGTGTACTTGATTCTGAATAAGCCCGCCGAAGTCGTCTCGACGATGAGCGACCCCGAAGGCCGCAAAGCTCTCAGCGATTTGCTGCACGGCGTTTCGCAGCGCGTGTTTCCCGTCGGCCGCCTGGAATATCACTCGATGGGTCTGGTGTTCCTGACCAACGACGGCGACCTCGCCAACTCGATCTTGAAATCGCACCACCTGCCGCAGACCTACAACATGAAGTTGAAGACATTGCTGACGTTTGAGGAGATCGAAGCTCTCTCGCAGCTGACGGGCGCGCGCATTTCGCGAATCAAAGGCAAGGACGCGCCGTGGTACGAAGTGACGATTTCGGATGCGCGCCGCGATGCGCTGCGAAACCGTCTATTCCAAACAGGACATCCGGTGGAAAAAATCAAGCGCATCAAGATTGGAAATGTGGCTATGGAGTCGCTGCCGCAGGGGCATCACCGGCCGCTTTCCGATGCCGAAGTCGCCACACTGCGAAAATCGCTGCTGCCGGAAAACGACGTGGCGAAACCGTTCGTGCCCAAGCCTGCGCCGGCGCAGGCGGAGGCATCTGGCGACGGCGCCGCGCGTCCGGCATTCACTCCTTCACCGGTAGCGACCATGAAACCTGCGTTTGCAGCCGGCGGCGCGGAACGCAAGCCGCTCTTCAAGCGCGTCTATCGTCCCAAGCCGAAACCCGGCGAGCAGCCGCGCCGTTTTCCGCAGCGCAGCGATCGTCCCGACGGCTCGCCGGAAGTGCAGGGCGATTCTGAACTCGATTTCAACGTACCGCCGCCGGGCGAGCGGACACCGATCGCTCCGCCGCGCGCTTACGGTCGCGGCGCCGCACAATTCGAAAAGAGCCAGCAGTTTGCATCCGGTGGTATCGCAAATCGCGCGGGCGGCGGCTCATTTCGCCCGGCGACCGGCGGCGGGCCGAAGAAGTTTCGTGGCGGCAAGCCAACATTCCAACGGCGCGAAGGTCAGGGATTCGGCGGATTCAGTTCTGGCAAGCCCGAGCGCCCCTACGATAAACCGCGTCCGTTCGACAAACCGAAAACCTTCGGCGGCAAGCCATCCTTTGACAAGCCGCGCTTCGGTAGCGGCGCTCCGGGCCGATCGTTTGACGGGCCGCAAGGCGGTCGTCCGGATCGTCCCGGAAAACCACTTCAGAAAAGTTTCGACGGCAGACCCGACCGCCCGAATCGCAACTTCGGAAAGCCCCCATTCGGCAAACCAACGTACGGCAAACCGCAAGGCGACCGGCCATTCGCTAATTCCGGGCCGGGAAGTTCTCAACGGCAGGGGAGTTTTTCCGGCAACGCCGAAAGCGGCGCCCCCACTTCGGCTTCGTCCGGACGAACGCCCTTCAACAAAGGCAAGAATTTCGGCTCGGATCGTCCATTTCGCAGCGAGAAATCATTCAGCGGAGATCGTCCGCGTCCGTCGGGCGGTTCTTGGAACAAAGGAAAGCCATCAGAGCCCGGCGCCTTCGGGCGCTCGAACAAAACCGGTGGATTCAAAAAGCCGGGCGGCTTCGTGAAGGGCGGCAAGCCCGGCGGTCCACGAGGAGCGAAGCGTGGCGGGCCGGGCGGCCCATCGAGCGGTAAACCGTTTCGCCCGAAACCAGGCGGTTTTCGCGGGCCGCGCGAGGGCCGTTAGTTCGTTTCGCGGCAGAGTTCATTGATGAGCGATTTTCCAAAACTCTCGAAGCTCGCTTTCGCCGCCTCCGGCTTCGCTGACCCCGACACCATCACAAAAATATTGACACAGAGCCGTACAATCGCCGTCGTCGGCCTTTCGAGCCGCCCCGACCGCCCCAGCTATCGCGTGGCGAAATATCTGCAATCGGCGGGTTACAAAATATTTCCGGTGAATCCGAAAGAACCCGAAGTCCTCGGCGTGAAATCCTCCGCAACCTTGGAAGACATAAAGGAACCGATCGATCTGGTTGAGATTTTCCGCCAGCCGGCCTTCGTTCCCGAGATTGTGAATGCTGCAATCCGCTTCGGCGCAAAGGCGATCTGGATGCAGGAGGGCGTGGTGAACGAAGCCGCCGCTGCCAACGCTCGCCAGGCGGGACTTGCCGTGGTGATGGATCGCTGTCTGATGAAAGAACACGTCCGCCGGGCCTGGGCATGAAGTGGCGTGGTGCCGCATCCGTGCTCGCAACCGCGCTGTGGGCGATGATCTTCGCGCACGGCGTCGCCGCGCAGGAGCGCCCGAAAATCACGGCCGTGTCTCACTTCAGCATCCTCACAACCGATCCCGCGAAGACCGAATTCTTTTTCGTTCACGATCTGGGCGCGGAAAAGCGATCCAACCCGGAGAATTCGCTCGGCACGCGTTACTACTTCAACGCGGTTCAGTTCGTCGAAGTCCTTCCCATGCCCGCCGCGAGTCCCTCTGCCGCGCCTTCGATCAATCGGTTCGATCATGCCGCGTTCATTACCGCGAATGCCGAACAACTTCGCGGCTATCTCGCCGCGCATGGCGTCGAAGTTCCGGCCTCGGTCGCGTCCGCCAGCGACGGCAGTCGCTATTTCGCCGTGAAAGATCCCGAAGGCAATCGAGTGGAATTCGTCCAGCCGCCGGACCATCCCGAAGCCGTCGCGCCAAATCCGCTGAGCGATCACATCATTCACGTCGGATACATCGTCCACAATCCCGCAGCCGAGGATGCGTTCTACGGTGCGCTGCTCGGATTTCGCCCCTACTGGCGCGGGGGCATGAAAGACGATCAGGTCGATTGGATTTCGCAGCAAGTGCCGGACGGCACCGACTGGGTCGAATACATGGTGGTGAAGGGGAGCGAGCCGACCGGAATCCCCAAGGAAATGTCGCAAGAGCGCGCGGGCGTGCTCGACCACTTCGCGCTTGGCGTGCAAAACATGGAGCACTCGGTTGATTTGCTCTACGTTGGCGACCGGCTAACCGCAAAACATTCACCGCCGCAAATCGGCCGCGATGGAAAATGGCAACTCAATTTGTACGCGCCAGACGGCACGCGCGTGGAGCTGATGGAGTTTCAACCGTCGGCGAAGCCGTGTTGCTCGCCCTATTTGCTTGCAAGCCCTACACAGTAAACCCAGGACGAATTACTTCGGCCCCCAGATCCTGAAATTTTCGCTACAGTGCATCATGCTCATCAGGTAGAGCATTCCGTCGTAATAGCGCTGCTCTCCGCTCGGCACCGGCGTGTTCCACAGCTCGTCCACAAACGCATCCGCCGTTGCGCCGTTCGTCGCGGCAAAGCTACCCACGGCCGTCGTGGCCAGCATACCAACCGAATGCCGGTCGGAAAGCGGTTTGCCGTCAAGCGTGTACCGATCGACGAAGGTGTGGATGCCCTGGCCCAATAAAAATTTCTGAATGCGGTCGCTCAACACGGTTTCCTGCGAGTCTTTGCGCCACCAGGAATAATCCACCGACCAATTGCTCACGCTGCGCCAGGAATCGTACATGAACGGAGTCGGCACTCCATTCCGGCCGACGAGCGGCGAATTATCGAAGTTGCTGCGGTCCGGGGTCAGCCCCGTCTCCGGCCCGGTCACTTTCGCAAAGGTGTTGCGGCTCACGTCCGCCGCTTCCGCCCAAAACGCGCGATCTTCCCGCGGCCCCCACAGCGCCCACAATTCATAAAACGCCGGTAAGTGATATGAAGGATCGGTGAAAAGTTCGCCGCCGCCCGAATCCGGCACGAAGCGGATCATTTTGTAAGTTTCTTCGGTCATCGGACCGACGGTAACAACCGACGGGCGAACGGGCGCAGTAAGCGGTGAGGCCGGCGCAGGCGTCCCTGGCCGAGGTTGCCGGATGAATGGCGCATCACCGGGGTGCAAACGAAACGGCCGCGTGCCGGTCATGGTCGGATGATGCCGCATCAGGCTTAGCAACTGATCGGCCTGCGCTTTGTAGTTGTAGATTCCCTCGCCGTTGCCCCAGCGGTTCGCCGCGAAATACAAACTCATCACGAAATATTCTTCGCCGTCGGGCGCGGGCGTATCCGAGCGCGGCGTGCCGTCCACATTCATCGACCAGGTAAAATATCCGAACGACGGATTCGCCGGATCGGTGACCCGCATGTACGTCGTGGCCCAGTTCCAAATCGCGTCGAACTCATGCTTTTTATCGAGCTGCACGGCGATCATCATTCCGTACGACATTCCCTCAGTGCGCGCGTCATGATTCGCCACGTCTGTAATGTAAGCGAGGGGGCCATTCGCATTGCTGCCCATTTCGTAGTAGATCGCCTGCGTGTTTTTGTCGCCATGAAACAGCTGCTGGAACGCCGCATCCACTTTCGCGCGGCTTTCCTGGGCGCTGTGTCCGCGTTCGGCAAACAGATCGCGATACTTCCCGGTGCGGTACGCTCCATCGCCATCGCCCGGGTGGCGGTTCACAGCGTCTGGCGGGGCGTTGGTGTGCGCCGGCCCCCAGTAACTTTGAGCAACCGGCGGAGTGGGTGTCGCGGCCGCAGTAGGCGTCTGCGCAGCTTGCGGCGATGCCCAGCACGCCTGCGCTGCGAGAGCGTACATGCACAGCGCCGCCGCGACTCGGGCCCGTGCGGCGCAATATCTGCAAGCCTTCATGGTCGAATCTCCTGAAACGGAATTCGATGATTCTGAGACTTAGTGAAGAGGGAACAGCGAGAGCGCGCGGCGTCCAGGCCGGGTGACGGCGATGGTCTGGCCGTCCGGCGCGATCTGAAACTGGTGATACTCCAGGCTGTGAAAAAACGGATCGAATTGGCCGCTGTACAGTCCCACCCAAAGCAGGTCCGACGATTGCTGCGGGTCTCCTCGCTTCAGCAGCACGCTCAGCTCGTCCTTGCTCCATTGAAATTCGCCGATGGCTACGCGCACTTGCACCGGCTTTTGTCTGCTGGTCAGGTCGTGCACTTCAAGCGTGTCGCCGTCGCGAAAGAAGCCGATTTTATTTCCGGAAGGCGAGACCGAAAGATAGCCGGCGAATTCCTCCACCGGAAACAATTCCGCGATGCCTTGGGTGGAAATGTCGAGACGCTCGAGTTTCGGCAGGCCCAGGCGCGTCAGACTTTCCTCGATTGCAAAAGCGTGGTCGCGCTTCGTATCCCAAACCACGGCGCGAAAATGGTGATTCGGAAATAAGGGAGTCGTTTTACCGTCGCTCGGACGCAGCGACGCCATTTCCCCGAAATTGCCGTTGGGCTTGCTCATGTAGAGCAGCGTCTGGCCGTCAGCCGACCACGCGCCATTGAAGGCACCCTCGACGAAACGCGATTTCGATCCCTGAACGCTGATTTCGTGGCCTTCGGAGTCCATCAGGTAGAGCACCGTATTCGGCCGCACGGTCTGCTGCGTATCCAGTTGCATCACGACGGTGCCCTGGGGCTGCGCAATCTCGGAAGTGTCCATCTTCACAACGATGCGCCTCGAGTCCGGCGACCACACCAGCGACTCGACCTGGTAGCTCAGTTGGCGGTCGTCCGGCATGAATTTCTCGCCGTCCACGATTTTCTTTTTGTGGCCGCCGCTGTCCGCCGTCCAGAAATCGTCGTGCTCGACCAAAGCTTTCTTGATGCGCTTGATCCGCTGCGTCGCGAACACGATTGTGTTGTTCGGCGAAATTGCAAAGGCCTGGACGTCTTCCTCGATCGTCATCAGAGGTTTCGATTGAGCCAGCGAGAGCAACGGCAAAAACACCGCCAGCGCCAACAAGCCGTATGTGACTCGGACGCGGCTCCATCGACGTTCGCGCGCCGCGTGCTTCGAGTCCGTTGCGAGTTTCATTGTTTTCCCTTGGTCTCGGATGGTTTGTTGTGAATACGGCGAATTTCGTCCAGGCGCTGGCGGATCCGCTGCTCAAATCCTTGATCGGTCGGCTTGTAATATACGCGGCCGGCGAGGCTGTCCGGAAGGCACTGCATATCCGTCACTTTTTCTTCGGAGTCGTGCGCGTACTGATAGCCCTTTCCATAGCCGACATTCCCCATGAGTCCGGTCACCGCGTTGCGCAGTTGCATGGGAACGGGCTCGGCCATTGTTGATTGCAAATCGTCCCGCACTTCGCCGTACGCTTTGTAAACGGCGTTTGATTTCGGCGCGAGCGACAGATATACGGCGGCCTGCGCGAGGGCCAGATGGCCTTCGGGCGGACCGAGCAGTTCAAAGGCCTGCATCGCCGCGATCGTCACCTCCACGGCGTGCGGCTCGGCCAGTCCAATATCTTCGCTGGCCATGCGCACCATCCGCCGCGCCAGGTACAGCGGGTCTTCGCCGGATTCGATCATTCGCGCGATCCAGTAGAGTGCCGCGTCGGGATCGGAATTCCGCACGGACTTATGCAGCGCCGAGATCAGATTGAAATGCTCTTCGCCCGACCGGTCGTAAGGCAACAGCTTCCGCTGCAACACATCCTCCAGCAGCGATTGCGTCAATACGCGCCTGCCCTCCGCGTCGGGCGCAGTGCCCAGCACCAGCGCTTCGAGCGTGGTGTAGGCCGCGCGCGCGTCGCCATTTGCCAGAATCGCGATTCGATGGAGGATTTCGCTCGTCGCTTCCACATGCTCGTTGCCCAGGCCGCGGGCCTTATCCTCAATCGCCCGCTCCAGCAGGGCAACGATCTGCTCGGTCGTGTGCGCTTTCAGGATGTAAACCTTCATCCTCGAAAGCAGCGGTGCGATGACTTCAAACGAAGGGTTCTGCGTGGTCGCGCCGATCAGCAGAATATTTCCGGCTTCCACGTGGGGCAGAAATGCGTCTTGCTGCGCGCGATTGAACCGGTGCACTTCATCGACAAACACGATCGTGCGAGCGCCGTAACGGCGTTGCGATTCGGCCTTGGCCATCACTTCTTTGATTTCTTTGATTCCGGACATCACCGCGCTGAAGGGAATGAACTCAGACTTCGTCCGCCGGGCAATCACCCGCGCCAAGGTCGTCTTCCCGCATCCCGGCGGCCCCCAGAAGAGCATGGACGTCAGATCGTCGCGCTCAATCTGCACTCGCAGCGGTTTGCCGGGCGACAGCAGTTCTTCCTGGCCGATGAATTCGTCGAGCGTCTGCGGGCGCATGCGGTCCGCAAGAGGACGCCCGGACTGCGAATCTTCTTCGGGTTGGACGGCGCGGAACAGTCCCATCGCTAGAGTTGACTCGCTTGGCGGGATGCAACCCGCTGGCGCGCAGCTTCGTAGAGTACGATCGACGCCGCCACGCCGGCATTCAACGATTCGACCGCGTTCGCAATCGGGATCGCAATCGTCGCATCTGCCGATTGGATGATTTCTTCGGGCAAGCCGGCGCCTTCGCTGCCGATCCATAGAGCCGTCGGCCGCGAGAGGTCTGCTTCTTTGTGTTCGGCAGCAGCGGCGTGCGAGCTGGTCGCCACAATCTTCAGTCCTGAAGCGCGGAGTTGGGTGAGCAGGGAAGCGGGCGCGATGCCGCGCAAAATGGGCACGCGCAGCGCCGAACCGGCGGAAGCACGCACCGCTTTGGGTGACCACGGATCCGCCGTTCCGCGCGCTGCGATCACTCCCGTCGCGCCAAACGCTTCCGCCGAACGCACAATCGTGCCCACGTTGCCGGGGTCCTGCACACCCACGACTACCACCACGAGCGCGGCGCCCTTTGCAGGCGCGGGCGAAGCCGCTGCGTGTTTTCGGTGGCCGAGCACATTGTCGAAATGCCAGTTGGGTTGCAGAAATAGTGCCGCAACGCCCTGCGGAGTCTCGGTTCCCGCGGCACTGGCGAAGAGCGGATCCGTCGTTCTCAGGACGCGCGATTGCGAGATGCCATCGTCGGTCTCTCGCGCCGCCAGCAGAATCCGCGCCAGCAATTCGTCGCCAGACTCGCTCACAAGCAGCGCTTCGGCACGCAGGCCCGCGCGAAACGCGTCTTCAATCAACTTTGGCCCCTCCACTGCAATCGCTTCGCCCGCCGCCGGACCTCCGCCTTGCAGGCCCGCGCGAAACACTTTGAGCCATCGATTGTCCTTGCTGGTAATCACATCGGACGCGACCGAATCATCGTCGTGCGGCGACGTAGCACGCACGTCGCGACGCCCATGCGGCGCTTGCGAAGGCACGCCCGACGAACGCCCGCCATTTTTGCCGAATCGCCCACTCACCCAGCAAGCCTAACAAACGCGCCAGCGGAGGTAAACCGAGCTGTACGCGCCCCATTAAAACCGCGGCGCAATGCGTGGGAAAACGAGCAGCTTGATTCGTCCGTTCGGCCTGTGTTACGGTCTTTAGCGAAATTGGGGCGCAACCCGCTGAGAGCGTACACTTGCCTGTCGAAGTCCTGAAAATTTCATCCTCGTCACCGGAACCAAAATCGATTCGATACGCCGCCGGGTACATCCAGCGCGGCGAAGTTGTGGGCATCCCGACCGACACGTTCTACGGTCTTTCGGTCGATCCATTTAATCTAGCGGCCATCGAGGCCGTTTTCCGTGCCAAGGGGCGGCCTGAAACAAAAGCGCTTCCGATTTTGGTCGGTTCCATCGAACAAGCCATCACCATGATCCGCGACGTCCCGGATTGTTTTCTGAAATTGGCGCACGAATTTTGGCCCGGCGCGCTCACACTGGTGGTCGAAGCGACGAGCCGCCTGCCGCTGAAGGTAACGGGCAACACAGGGCGCGTCGCCCTGCGCTGGGCGAATTCTCCGGTCACAACCGCGCTGATTGAAGCCGTTGGCGGCCCGATCACTGGCACGAGCGCGAACCTTTCCGGCTATCCCTCCTGCTCGAATGCAAAGCAGATCGTCGATCAGTTGGGCGACCGGATTCCACTGATTCTCGATGCCGGCGACACCAAGGGAACTCTGGCATCGACGATCGTGAGGATCGACGGCGACCAATGGAGCATCGCGCGTGAGGGAGCACTGCCGGACGCCGCAATACATGCCGCGCTGGAGAAGTAAACGCGCGGGACGCGAACGCTAGGGCTTCACCGAAAGCGTGGCCAGAAAATCGTAACTCCCATCCGGCGACAGCGAAATCCCCGTCAGGCGGTCGCGATGCACGCAGACATTATCCACATACCATAAATTGATGTAAGGCTCGTCGGTCGCCACAATCTTCTGAATTTGAAACAGCAACTCCTTCCGTTTTCCCCGATCCATCTCCACACGCGATTGATTCAGCAGCGCATCGAGCTCAGCGTTCCTGTAGTGCCCGCGATTCGCGCCGGCTGGGGGGAATTTCGCGGAACTGAATACGTATTCGAAAATATCGGGATCATTGTTGGCGCCCACCCAGCGCAGCGAATACATCTGAAATGTTCCTCGCGTGATGTCGGTGTACAGCGTGGCAAATTCCAGCGGACGAAGCTCGAGCGAGACGCCGACCTTCTTCCACTGGTCGGCGATCGCTTCGCTCAGTAGCCGCGTCGATTCGTCGGTCGAAGTTTTCAGCGTCAGATGCAGTCGGATCCCATCGACGCCGCGTTTGAATCCCGCCTTCTCCAGCAGCGCCTCGGCGCGCGCCGGATCGAAATCGTACTGTGTGACGTTTCCATCAAACGCCCAGTGGTTCGGCGGCAGCAAGCTGGCGGCAGGTTGCGCTTGCCCGCGAAGCAGGTAGCGAATGATCGTCGCGCGGTCCGTTGCGTACGCCAGTGCCTGCCGCACTTCGTGCTTGCCGAGAATCGGATCATCGAAATTGAATGCGATGTACGCCAGGCTGGTGCCGGGCTGCTCGTCGGCCGCGAGGCCCTTTTCTTTCGCGAGCGTCACTGCCATATCGGGCGTTAGCGAATTGATTGTGGTGTCGCCGGTGCCTTTGCGAAGCTCAAGCGCTCGGACCAGCGCGTCCGTCACAATGCGCATGTGCAGATTCTGAAACTTGGGCGGCGCGCCGAAATAGTCCGCGTTGCGCTCAAGGTCCAGCTCTTCATCCACGGTGTAACTCCCAAATTTGAACGGCCCGGTGCCGACGGGGTGCTGCGCAAAATCCCCGCCAGCCCCGTTCGGCACGATCCCAATTCCCGGTGCGCTCAAAGTCCACAGCAGCGAAGCGTACGGCTCACGAAGATGAAACACGACGGTGTAAGCGTCCCTCGCTTCCACCGACGCCACCGTTTTCAGCGAGCCCCGCTTCGGCGTTTTCAGAGGTCCGGCGAGAATCGTATCGAACGTGTATTTGACGTCGTCGGCTGTCAGTGCGCGCCCATCGTGAAACTTCACGCCATGCCGCAGGTGGAAAACGTAGGTGAGCGGGTCGGGAATCTCCCATGACTCGGCGAGATCCGGCGTGATGTTCATCTGCGCGTCGTGCGCGACCAGGCTCGAGAAAATCAGCCCGTGGACGTGCTCGGAGTAGGCATCCGCACCGATGCGCGGATCAAGATTGGTCGGCGCGGCGTCCATTAAAAACGTCACCGTGTTGGCGTCTGGCTTGCGGCTATACGAAGAGCAGCCGGCGAGCGTCGTAGCCGTCAACCACGCGACGCATAGCACAGAACGCGTCCGCATTCCGCGCATGCTACCGCAACCCGCCGCGCCGCTTGCGTGCCGCGGGGCTTGGCAGTGAAAGCTTGCCGAGAATCGCCGGATGGTGCGCGCCCGTTGCCGACGGCAAATTATTCGTGCGACCACGCCACGCCTCGTAGGCCAGCACCGCGAAAGCGAACGCCTCCTTCGCATGGGCAGGCACGCCGAACTCGAGCGGCTCCAGAATCGTAATTCCGGGCAACAGCGCGCCAAGCTGCAGCATGATCAGCGGATTTTGCGAGCCGCCGCCCGCCACGATCAGATCGTCCACCCGAGTGTGCGGCACTACGAAGCGATGAATCGCATCCACGATCGAAAGAGGAGTCAGCATGGTTGCCGTTCGGACGATGTCTTCCGGTCGCGCACGATGCCGTTTCCCCCATGCCGCGATTTTTGCGGCATAGCCAGCGCCGAACTGCTCGCGCCCCGCTGTCTTAGGCGGTTTTTTCGCAAAGTATGAATCGGCGAGCAGCGAATCGAGCAGCGCCGGGATGGTTCGCCCGCGCAGAGCAAGCTTCGCGTCGCGGTCAAAACGCAAGCGCCCGTGCGAATAATGCTCCACGAGCGCATCGATCACCATGTTTCCCGGGCCGGTATCGAACGCCCGCACGTCTTCCGGTTTTGCACCCGCGGGAATCACCGAGAAATTCGCGATGCCGCCAATATTGAGCGCGATCCGCCCGCGGGTTCGATGACGATATAGAAGGTAATCGACAAACGGAACAAGGGGCGCGCCGTGGCCGCCCGCTGCCATGTCCGCCGTGCGAAAATCCGCAATCGTCGGAATACCCGTTCGCTCGGCGATTACGGCCGCGTCTGCAATCTGCAGCGTTGACGCGAGTTTCCGCTCCGTTAAGAACTCCGTCGCCTCGCCCTGGTGGTAAATCGTTTGCCCGTGCGAACCGATCAGCGCTACTTCGCGCAACGGCACACGCCACCGACCGCAGGCGGCTATCGCCGCACGAGCGAATTCCTCACCCAGCAGAAAATTCAAATGGCTGATTTCTGCGGTCGTCGTAGGCGTGCCGTTCGCGAGCCGCAAGATTGCCTTTCGCACGGCAGAAGGGAACTCGGCCTGAAAGTGCCTCTCGAATTGGGCGTCGATGGCCCCGTCGCTTGCGGAGCGTGACTCGATCCGAACGAGCGCCACATCGATACCGTCGGCCGACGTGCCGGACATCATCCCGATCACTCGGATTGATTTGGATCGCTTGGTCATGGCAACTGCTTTTGCAGCTCCGCCAGCAGATTCATCGCTTCCAGCGGTGTGAGTTTGTTCAAATCCGCGCCGCGAATCGCGGCGACGACCGATTCGTCGATAGCCGTGAAACTCGTCTGATGCGCGCCGTGCGCGCCATTGCCGCCCGTCGCCGTCGCGCCCGGCGAAAGTTCCTCGGAAACTTTGTCTTCGCTTTCTTCGTGCACGCGCAATACCTCCCGCGCGCGGGCGATCACCGCCGCGGGCAATCCGGCAAGCCGCGCCACTTCAATGCCGTAGCTTTTGTCCGCGCTGCCCGGCGCCACCCGGCGCAAAAATATGATTTCGTTGCCTGCTTCCTGCACCGCGACGTGCACGTTCTGAACTCCGGGCAGCAGCTGCTCCAGCTCGGTCAACTCGTGATAGTGCGTGGCAAAAAGCGTGCGCGGTCTTTCGCCGGAATGCAGCGCCTCCACCACCGCCCACGCAATCGATAGCCCGTCAAACGTTGCCGTGCCGCGGCCGACTTCGTCGAGCAGCACCAGACTCGCGGCCGAAGCGGTATTCAAGATCGCCGCGACTTCGCTCATCTCCACTAAAAATGTGGAGCGTCCGCGCGCCAGATTGTCCGACGCCCCAATTCGCGTGAAGATCCGATCGAGCAGAGGAAGCTTCGCCTCCACGGCGGGAACGAACGACCCCATCTGCGCGAGAATCGAAATGAGCGCCGCTTGACGCAGGTACGTGGATTTTCCGCCCATATTCGGTCCGGTGATCAGCAGCAAGAACTGCCGATCGTCGTTCAAATACAGATCGTTGGGCACGAACCGCTCTCCGCGTTCTTCGAGCAGCTTTTCGATCACGGGATGCCGCCCGCCGGCGATCATCAAAACGCCGCGCGGCCCTTTCTTCACCATCGATTTATCCGTGAAATCGGGTCGCACATACTTACGCGAAGCAGCGATCGCCGCGAAATTCACCAGCACATCCAGTTGCGCGATCGCCGAGGCGGTCCGCCGCAGCCGGGCCGCTTCCCGGGCGATCGATTCGCGAATTTCGCCGTAGAGCCGCCGCTCGATCTCCAGAATCTTTTCGTCGGCCGAAAGAACCTTTCGTTCATGCTCTTTCAGTTCCGCAGACGTGAACCGTTCGGCGTTCGCCAGCGTCTGCTTGCGCTCGTAGTCCGGCGGAGCCAGATGCTTATTGGCATTCGAGATTTCAATGTAGAAACCGAAAACGTGGTTGTAGCGAATTTTCAGGCTGCCGATGCCGGTTCGTGCGCGTTCCCGCTCTTCCATCGCGGCAATAATCTGGCGTCCCTGTTTGGTGATGGCATGCAGCTCGTCAAGCTCGCCGTTAAACCCGCGGCGGATCACTCCCGGATCGCCGGCGACCGCGGGCGGATCGTCCGATATGCCACGGGCAATCAGGCCGCGGACGTCCTCCAGTTCGTCGAGCTGATCGTGAAGGGTCCTCAGCCGCGTGTCGATCGCCGCTCCGGTCGCGGACGGCGTGGCAAGCAGCTTGCGCAGTACGGGAACTTTTTCGAGCGTTTGGCGCAGCGCCAGCAGGTCGCGTGGCGTCGCGACCCCCAAAGTGACGCGACTGGTGATCCTTTCCAGATCGAGAATGCTTGCGAGTGCGGCGCGAAGCTCGCCCCGAACCATGGCGCGCGATTTCAAGTCCGCTACCGCCGAAAGCCGCGCTTCGATTTCGTCGAGGGAAATTTCGGGCCGTAGAATCCAGGAACGCAGCAGCCGCGCACCCATGCCCGTCGAGGTTTCGTCCATGGCGCGCAGCAGAGTTGCCGAAGCATCGTCGCCCGACGACGGCTCGACGAGTTCCAGATTCCGCGCCGTCACCGAATCGAGGATCAGCGCCTGCTGCTGCTCGTAATAGCGGATACGATCGAGATGCTCAAGACCGGCTCCCGCAGGTCGAAGCGAGGGAACGACGGCCGAATCTTCCGCGGAACGCGCGCCAATCGCCGAAGTCTCGCGCAAGTAGTGAACCAGCGCGCCGCAAGCACGCGTGGCCTGCGGATGATCGCTCAACCCAAATCCTTCGAGCGCCACCACGCGAAATTGCTGCTCGATGATTCGCGTCGCGTAATTCAGTTCGAAGACCCAATCATCGAGGCGCGTTTCCACAGCGCCCACGCCTTCGAGTTCAGGCGATCCCGTTACGGGAAACAGGGTCACCGGCTTCGCCAGCAGCACTTCGCGCGGACGCAGAATGCCAAGCTCGTCGCGCAGTCGCGCTTCGTTTTTGTCTCCGGAAAATTCCGTGGCACAGAATTCGCCGGTCGAAAGGTCCACGTAGGCGAGCCCGATGGCTTCGCCCGAACGAGCTACAGCAGCCAAATAATTATTTTCTCGAGCCTCCACCAGTCCCGATCCGGATGCCGTTCCGGGCGTAAGCACGCGCACAACTTCTCGCCGCACAATTTTCTTTCCGGGACCCGGCACCTCAAGCTGCTCGCAAATGGCGACTTTGTGGCCGGCGCGAATCAGCCGCGCGATGTAATTTTCGGCGGCGTGATAAGGGACGCCGCACATCGGAATCGCGTCGGCCTTTCCTTTATTACGGGAGGTGAGCGTAATCTGCAGAATTTTCGAGGCCACCACGGCGTCTTCGTAGAAGAGCTCATAAAAATCGCCCAATCGAAACAGCAGCAGCGCCGCGGGGTGCTGTTTCTTGACGGCGTGATACTGCTGCATGAGCGGCGTTGTGGGTTCGGTCATGTATCGTGGAAATTTCGCTGTGCGAGCTGATTATGATGGCTCGCCCGAGGGTTTGGCAACATCGCGCCGCTCTGAACTTGATCGATCGAAGGGCAACGCACGAAATCGGTTTATAATCCCTTGTGGTTTCACGAAAAAAGACCCATCGAGAGGTCGAAATCAAGGTTCGCGTGCGCGACGTCGCGGCTACGCGGCGGCTCCTGTCGCGCGCCGGTGTCGCGCTTCATCGACGCGTCTTCGAACAAAATACGCTCTTCGATACCGTAGCTGCCGACCTGCGGAAACGTGGATGCCTGCTCCGCCTCCGCATCGAAACTCCCGTCAACCCAAGCCGCCGCCCCGTTGGACTCTCGAATGCCGTCCTGACGGCAAAATCCCCGGCACTCGGCAAGATCCCCACGGCCAAACGCTCGAACTATAAAGTCCGAATGGAGCGGGAAGTTCCGGTGCTGAATTCGGCGGAATTCCTCGCGAGCCTGAATGCGCTCGGATTCACGAACGGCTTCCGGTACGAAAAATATCGAACCTCGTACCGACTCGGTGGCCTTCACATCGAACTCGACGAAACTCCGGTCGGCACATTCCTGGAGCTGGAGGGAACTCCCAGCGGGATCGAAGCAATGGCTCGCCAGCTGGGCTTCGGCGCAAACGACCGTCTGCTGAGGACGTACTGGGGAGTTTATGCGGAAGATTGCCGCCGTCGCGGCGTTCGACCCACCAACATGTTATTTCGCTGAACAATTTTCGCGCCAAACGTCAGTCTTCGCTTGACAAACCTGTCGCCAGCATTTACTAGTCAATTTGGACACGATTTTTCTCGATGGAGCATTCGTCCAATTCGGAACCGGGAAGTAACGTCCGTGCCGGGCACCCAGCCGTCGCCCGGCATGGAGACAGCACTTTCCCGCTCGTATCTGTTCGGCGCGCGTGCGCGATGCGCGGGGACAGGGAGGCGAGGCCCGGCTTGAAGTAGCGCAAGGCGAGGTTTGTCCGCCCGCGGCCGCGCAGTTCCGGTCTCGGGCTTTTTTTTTGCCCGGGCGCCCCGTCGATCGAAAAGCGCGGAGGGAATTGCCATGCTGCATGCCACGGAGATACTGGGCGCGGACGCGTTTGACTCGCTCGGCAATTTTGTCGGCAGGGTAAAGGAAATGTTTATCGAGCCTGCCGACCAGTCCAACCGTATCGCAAGACTCTTGCTGGCACGGGGCCAGTATCGTCCCCTGGTCGCTCGTTACGATCAGATTGCGTCAGTTGCGCCGGGCCGGATCGGCCTTTCGACGGAAGAATCCTCGCTTGAGCTGTTCAAGCCCAACGAGGCGTGGCTCGCGGTCGGCAAAGACCTGCTCGACCAGCAAATCATCGATACCAACGGGCGGAAAGTCGTCCGAGTGAACGACATTGATCTCCAGGACCAGCGCAACAACGGCAGCACCGAGCTTCGGATTACGCAGGTGGATGTCGGGCTCCCGGGTGCGGTTCGCCGGCTGCTGCAAGGCGTGGTGCCCCCCATGGGAATTCGGCGCATCCAGGAGAAATTGCCGCCGCGCAAGATTCGCTGGGAATTCGTCAATTTGATCGAGGCCGACCCGCTTCGGCGCGTAAAGTTGCGCCTTACCAGCGAACGCCTGGCCGCCTTGCATCCGGCAGACCTCGCGGAACTGATTGAAGAGCTTTCGCCCGAGGAGCGGCAGGGAATCGTAGCGTCCCTCGACGAAGAGACCGCTGCGGAAACGATTGCCGAACTCGACGAACGCTTGCAGACGCAGGTCGTCGAAAGTCTCGACCCTGAGCGCGCCGCCGACATCATCGAGGAAATGAGCCCGGACGCCGCGGCGGATTTGATGTCTCATCTCGAGCCCGAAACCTCACGCGAAGTTCTGGAAGAAATGGAACATCGCGAAGCGCAAGGCGTGCGCGAACTGCTGCGTTTCGAAGCCCATACCGCCGGCGGTTTGATGACCACCGAAATCGTGGTCGTGGGCGAGGATGCCACGCGCGGCGAAGTGGTGGATTACATCCGCTTCCACGACATCGCCCCGGACCAGCTCGACAACGTGGTGCTCATCAACAAAGACGCAGCTCTTTCCGGCGCCGTTCCGGTCGCGCGATTGCTGCTGGCCGATTCCGAACAGCGGATGTCGGAGTTGATGGCCGAGCCGGTGCTTTCGGTTACGACCGACGCGCAAGACACCGAAGTGTTTGAGCTTTTCGATAAATACAATTTGCGGAGCCTGACGGTCGTCGATCTCGAGAATCATCCGATCGGAGCGATTACCGTGGACGACGTGGTGAGCCGATTGCAGGAAAAGCTAGCCTAAGAAAACGGCGCGGCAGTTCCTTATTTCTGATTTAGATCGTATGGATGGCAGTCGTATCAAAAGCGATGAGCGACAAAATCACCAATTCGGGCGGCCTTGCGGCTTGGAAAGCACGCGGCGGCGAATTCATGCGCCGGACGCGCATGACGCGCCGCCGTCTGGCCGTGCTGCTCGCGGTGATCGGGCCCGGGCTGATCACTTCCAACGTGGACAACGACGCCGGCGGGATCACCACGTACACCACCGCAGGCGCGCAATTCGGTTACACGATGCTGTGGTCGCTGATTCCCATGACGATTGCGCTCTACGTCAGCGAAGAAATGTGCGCCCGGATGGGCGTTGTTACCGGCAAGGGCCTATCCGATCTGATCCGCGAGGAATTTGGTTTTCGCTCAACATTCTTCGTCATGCTCGCCGCTCTGGCCGTGGACCTGGGAAACACCGTGGCGGAGTTTGCCGGCGTCGCCGCGTCCATGCAGATTTTCGGAGTCAGCAAATATGTTTCCGTGCCACTCGCGGCGATTGCGGTGTGGCTGCTCGTGGTGCGCGGCAGTTACAGCCAGGTCGAAAAGATATTTCTCGTGGCGTGCGGATTTTATTTGACCTACATCGTCTCGGCCTTCCTGGCCAAGCCGGACTGGCTCCTCGCGGCCAAGGAAACCGTCGCGCCTTCGCTGCACTTCAGCACCGAGTACCTGCTCATGCTCACCGCGCTTGTCGGCACCACCATCGCCCCGTGGCAGTTCTTCTATCTCCAGGCGGGCTTCGTCGAAAAGCGCGTGGGGCCCAAGCAATACAAGCACGCTCGGTTGGACGTCTTAGTCGGCAGCATCACCTGCATGGCGATCGTTTTTTTCATTATCGTATGCTGCGCGGCGACTCTGAATAAAAACGGCATGACAAACATCACGGACGCGGCACAGGCCGCCGCAGCCCTCTCGCCGTTAGCAGGGAAGTGGGCGTCGTACCTGTTCGCTTTCGGTTTGCTGAACGCGTCACTCTTCGCGGCGTCGATTCTGCCGCTTTCCACGGCGCATGTCATTTGTGAAGGGCTCGGCTTCGAGGCGGGGCTCGACCGCAAGGTCAAAGAAGCTCCGGCCTTCTATTCGCTCTACACCGGGCTGATCGTCGTCGGCGGCGGAATCATTTTGATCCCCCGCGCGCCGCTTTTTAAGATTCTCGTGCTCTCGCAGGTCGCCAACGGCGTCTGGTTACCCGTGGTTTTGATCTTCATCCTGCTGCTGATCAACCGGCGGGATTTGATGGGCGACCACACCAATTCCTGGAGCTTCAACCTCGTCGCCTGGACGGTGAGCGTCATCATGATCGCACTGACGATCGTGCTGGTGTATGCCGCGCTCACCCAGCCCGCCGGCACGGGACTGGTCGGTTCGTGGCTTCATTGGCCGTAACCGCCGGAGAAACACGAATGGTTGATTGCTGCCCACCGCTGTGCTAGTTTTTTTGAGTCGCCTGCGTGGATTTTCATGCGCGAAAACTCTTAAACATGCTTTTCTAAATCCGCGAATCGAAAGTAGTTGTGGAATGCTCGTGTGCCATCCTTGAGTGAACAGCGCGTGAAGCCAAGCGAACTTCTGAAACCCGCCAACCGCGCCGAAGCGGCTTTGCTGGAAAAAATCGACCTCGCGCACATGCCCCAGCACGTAGCCGTGATCATGGACGGCAATGGCCGCTGGGCGCAGTCGCGCCACTTGCCTCGCGTGGCGGGTCATCGAGCCGGCGTGAAAGCCGCTCGCGAAATTATCGAAACGTGCGCGCGGCTGAAGCTTCCGTGCCTTACGCTCTATGCGTTTTCGCTGGAAAACTGGCGCCGTCCGCAGGCCGAAGTCGATTTCCTCATGCGCCTGCTTCGCGAATATCTGAAACGAGAATTGCCCGAAATTCACAAGAACAACATCCGGCTGGTTGTGATTGGCCGCTCGTCCCAATTGCCGGACGCGGTCCGCAGCGACATCGAACAGGGCATGCGCCTTACCGCGGGCAATACCGGTATGAAACTCGTCGTCGCGCTCAACTACGGTGGCCGCGCCGAACTGGTGGATGCCTTCAACGCCATGCTCGACCACGCCAAATCGAACGGCGTCGAGCCGTTCCACGCCGATGAGCAATCGATCTCCGACTACCTTTACACTGCGGGACTGCCCGATCCCGATCTGCTCATCCGGACCAGCGGCGAAATGCGGGTCAGCAATTTTCTGCTGTGGCAGATCGCCTACGCCGAAATCTACGTCACCGAAACCCTGTGGCCCGATTTTTCCCGCTCGCGGCTCCTCGAAGCGCTTGTGGATTTCCAAAAGCGCGAACGCCGCTACGGCGGCCTGGGTTCGGCGGGAAAGAAGTCCGCATCCAAGGCCGCGGTCGGCAAAGGCCGGGGCTAGCGCGGATGCTGCTGCGCATTGTCACCGCTGCGGTTCTCATTCCCATTGTCGTCGCCCTGATCTGGCTCAGCCCCGCGATTTTGGTGGCGGGAATTGCCGCGGCCGTCGCCATCCTCGCCCTCGTCGAGTTTTTCACTCTCGGTGATCGAGTGGGAATGCGCGGATTCAAAAAGTGGACGTACGTCTGCACCCTCCTCGTGTTCTACGCTCAGTATTCTCTCGGCCATCTGCAAACGCGTACCTTTGGAGGCGGAATTTCCATTGTGCGGGACGCGCAGGGCGGGATGCTGTCGCTCGAAGCCGCGCTTTTGATTTTCATCTTCGGATGCGTTGCGATCGGCCTGGCCACGCGCCGTCCTCTGCACGAGACGTTTCCCGCCATGGCCATCAGCTCCGGCGCGATTTTATTCGTCGTGCTTCCTTTCAGCTACGTTGTCCGGCTCAACGAGATTGACCGCGTCGGCAAGCACCTGTTGCTCTTCACGCTCGTGCTGGTCTGGGCCGGCGACATGCTCGCTTACTTCGTCGGCAAATCGCTCGGCCGTGTGCCGATGGCCCCTGCGCTCAGCCCCAAAAAAACCTGGGAGGGCGCGCTTGGTAACGTGCTGGCATCCATGATCGTCGCGGTCTTTTTCGCGAAATGGATGATGGCCGACGCCGTCAGTCTGCTGGTAATCGCGGCCGCGGCAAATATCGCGGGACAGGCAGGCGACTTGATCGAGTCAGCCTACAAGCGCGGTGCGGACGTGAAGGATTCCGGTGCGCTGCTGCCCGGCCACGGCGGCATGCTCGATCGAATCGACAGTTTGATTCTTGCCGCACCGGTGGTGTGGGCGCTGTTCGAATGGCTCGGTCACGCGCAATAGCTCGAGAGATGCGCAAAGACGTACGGCAGCGTCCGGCAACGAGCGTGTGCCGTCCGCGTTACTCTTTTTTGGCTTTCGGTGGTTCCCAAGTCTCGCGAATCCCCGTTACACTGAATGCGCATGAAACGAATCTCGATTCTAGGTTCTACCGGCTCAATCGGCACGCAATCGCTCGCCGTGGTCGCTGCCAATCCCGGACAATTCGAAGTCGTCGCCATCGCGGCCGGCTCCAACGTGAAGTTGGCCGCGGAACAAACGATCGCGCATCGGCCGAAAGTTGTGTCGGTCGCCACCGAAGCGGGTGCGCGCGAGCTGGGCGATCGTCTGCAGCGCCACCACGCGAAAGGCGCGAGCAAACCGCAGCCTCAGCCGGAGATTTTTTTCGGCGCACAAGGAATGGAGCGCGTCGCCACGCATCCCGACGCGCAGATGGTCGTTTCCGCGGCCGTGGGAGTCGTCGGACTGCCCGCAACGTACAAGGCCATCGAGCTCGGCAAGGAAATCGGCCTCGCCAATAAAGAGGTGCTCGTGGCGGCCGGCGAAGTGGTGATGGCCGCCGTTCATCGCCATCATGTCACGCTCCTGCCAATCGATAGCGAACACAACGCCATACACCAATGCCTTCGCGCCGGAGAATCGCGCGAAGTGAAGCGGCTCGTCCTTACTGCTTCCGGTGGACCTTTTCGGAAAACGCCGCCTTCTCAATTCGCAAAAATCACGCCGAAGCAGGCGCTGGCTCACCCCAATTGGAAAATGGGCCAGCGAATTACCATCGACTCCGCCACGATGATGAATAAGGGCTTCGAAGTGATCGAAGCGAAATGGCTTTTCAGCGTCGAACTCGACCTGATCCAGGTCGTCATTCATCCGCAGTCCACCATCCATTCCATGGTCGAGTTTGTGGATGGTTCAATCCTGGCACAGCTCGGCCCAACGGACATGCGCATGCCCATCCAATACGCGCTAACCTATCCGGAGCGGGCCTCGTCCAAAGAATGTGCGTTGGATTGGTCCAAGTTGAGCCGATTGGACTTCGAAGAGGTTCCCGCGAAGAAATTTCCGTGCCTCACGCTCGCCAAGCATGCGCTGAAAGCGGGAGGTCCGCTGCCATGCGCCCTGAACGCCGCTGACGAAATCGCCGTCGCGGCATTTCTGGCCGGCAAAATCAAATTCGTGGGCATCGCTCGGGTCGTCGAATCCGTGCTCGAAAAGATGCCTCGCACGCCGATGAAAACCATTGAAGACGTCCTGGCTGCTGATCTGGAAGCACGGCGGTTGGCGCGGGTAGAGGTAGAAAAGAAAAAGAGGTAGAATGCAGAATGAGGCCTCATGTCGAACTTTTCTAGCGCTTTAACCGATCTCATTGCTGTTTCCATCGTTTTGGGCATCATGATTTTCGTCCACGAATGGGGACATTTCATCGCCGCGAAGATGGCGGGCGTTCGCGTGGAAGTGTTTTCGCTGGGCTTTGGCACGCGGCTTTTCGGAGTGAAGCGCGGCGACACCGATTATCGCGTCAGCGCGCTGCCTTTTGGCGGTTACGTTCGCATGTCTGGCGACAATCCCGTCGAAGAGCGCAGCGGTGCCGACTACGAGTTCCTTTCGAAGCCCCGGTGGGTGCGCGTACTGATCGCCTGCGCGGGCCCCGCCATGAACATCCTTCTCGCGTTTGTGATTTTCTGGGGCATCTTCTGGCTGGCTGGAATTCCTTCGGCGGTGTACCTGCGCCAGGCGGCTGAGGTAAAAGCGGTTCCGGAAAACGTCCTCGCGGGCGGCGTTCAGCCCGGAGACCAGATCGTCGCCGTGAATGGCACCAAGACTTCCGATTGGGATAAGGTTCTGACGGCCATCGAAGGCGTAAAGCCGGGCGACGCTGTGGCGATCGATGTGATTCGCGCCGGTTCCGAGCAAAAGCTCACCGTAAAAATTCCCGAAAAACCGTCCCCGTTTCAGCTAGTGGGCTATCCCGGTTTAAGTCCGGTGCTCGACGAAGTCGCTATCGGTTCGCCCGCGGAAAAAGCCGGACTGCGCGGCGGCGATTTGATCACTTCGATGAACGGCAAGTCGATCGTCGCCTGGAACCAGCTCGTGGATACGGTGCACCAGTCTGACGGAAAAGAGCTGGTGCTCGGCGTCGCACGCGACGGTAAGACGGAAACGATTCCGGTGACGCCGATGCAGAGCATGGATCAGGAAGGGCAGGTCGTTTGGCAGATCGGCGTGGCGGCAAAAACGCAGGACGAATACGAACGCCAGCCGTTTCTGACTTCCGCGAAAGACGCCAGCTTCGCTACCGTGCAGGTGATGAAGCAAATTTCTCAGGTTCTCGGCGGCTTGTTCACCGGGAAAGTTTCCATTCGGCAGTTGAGCGGCGTCGTGGGCATCGCTCGTGTTTCCGGACAAGCCGCCAAGCATGGGCCGCTTTCGTTCCTCGAATTCATGGCCGCCATCAGCTTGAACCTGGGCTTGCTGAACCTGCTGCCGATTCCGATCCTCGACGGCGGACACATCTTGTTGCTGGCGATTGAGGGAGCCATGCGGCGGGATTTGAGCGTGGTCGTGAAAGAGCGCTTCGTTCAGGTCGGCCTGGTCTTTCTGCTGGGAATTCTTGGCTTCGTCATGTACAGCGACATTTTGAAAGTCATTCAAAGTCACCACTAAGCCCGAGTTCTTTCGTCTCCGTCTGGCGGCCGGCTTCGTTCCTCTGTTTTTCCGTTTTTGAAATTTGCTATACTGCAATCTCATGAGCGCCACACCTGCACATCGAGTTTCTTCCGGCGAGCGCATCAATCGGGAAACGCCCGGGCACTTGCAGCGCGCCCTCGGCTCGCGTGGCATTCGCCTTACGCGGCAGCGACGCGTCCTGCTGCAAGTGATGGAGACCGCGCGACGCCACCTGGACGCCAACGAAATCCTCGAACGCGCGCGCAAAATCGATCCGGACGTAACCCAGGTGACCGTCTATCGCACGCTGGACTTGCTGAAGCGTCAGGGCCTCATCGACGAGCTTGACCTGCTTCACCTTCGCGGCGATCGCCACTTCTACGAAAGCCACGGTCCGCGCGACCATATTCACGTGGCCTGCATGAATTGCGGGAAGGTAAGGGAATTCGAGAGCGATTTGTACGAGAATCTGAAGAACCAGATCGCGCAGGACTGCGGGATTGAGATTACCGTAATGCGCACCGAAGTCGGCGGTTTGTGCGCGGATTGCCGCAAAACTCGCGCCGCACACGAAGCTGCGGCCGCATCCCAGTAGCGATCCTGCAATCCTTGCTAGAACGCCGCAATCACTGACTTCGTGAATTCGGCCGTCGAAGATTTTCCGCCCACGTCTCGCGTTAAAGTTTTTCCTTCGCGGTAAACCTTGTGTAAAGCGTCCTCGATGCGGAGCGCCGCCGCCCGTTCCTCGATATGCCGCAACATCATAATCGAGCTCATCAGCAGGGCAGTCGGATTCGCGATTCCTTTTCCGGCGATGTCCGGCGCCGTTCCGTGCACGGACTCAAACACAGCCACCGATTCGCCGATGTTCCCGCTCGGCACCACGCCCAGTCCGCCGACCAGCCCGGCTGCCAGGTCGCTCATGATGTCGCCGTACAGGTTCGTCAGCACCAGCATGTCGAACTGGTGCGGATTCAGCACCATTTGCATGCACGCGTTATCGATGATCAATTCCTTGTATTCAATATCCGGATAATCTTTCGCGACGGCTCGGGCGGACGTCAAGAAAAGGCCGTCGGACAGCTTCATGATGTTCGCTTTGTGAATCGCGTGGATCTTCTTACGGCCGTTTTTGCGAGCATACTCAAACGCAAACTTGGCGATGCGCGTCGAGGCTTTCTCCGTAATAATTTTTAGGCTCTCGACCACGCCAGGAACGACCGTATGCTCAAGGCCCGCATACAAGTCCTCTGTGTTCTCGCGAATGAGCACCATATCCACATTCAGGAATCGAGACTGAACGCCTTCCAGGTTTTTCACGGGTCGCACATTGGCATAGAGCTCGAGAGCTTGGCGCAGTGCGACATTCAAGCTGGGAGGTCCGCCGACGACAGCCGTCTCAAGCGGCCCCTTCAAAGCCACGCGATTCTTCAGAAGCGATGGCATCACGCCGGTTTTGATGAAGTCGATGCCTTTCGATTCGAATTCTTTTCGCGGGGCGATCTCGTCCCACTCGATGCTCACGTTCGCGGCAGCGATGATTTCCTTTACGGCGGTGCAGACTTCCGGTCCAATCCCGTCTCCGGGGATAAGCGTAATCGTATGTTTCATGGTCCCAGTTATTTTAGGGGAATCGCGCCGCGAAGTACACATCACTGGACATCACTGGATAAGGCGGCAAATCCTCTTACCCAGCGAGTGAGCGCCTGTATGTGTTGGAAACTCAAATAGTTGAAGCCCACTGTCCCTTTGCGGAATCTGGTATACTCAAAGAAGTTACAACGCTCGCTTTTGGTCGAGCAATTTTTGGAGGGTTCCAGGCTATGGTTCAGCTAACACCGGTTGCAATTACGAAAGTGAAGGAAATCCTTACGCAGCAGACCCCGTCTCCGGTCGGCCTGCGCGTGGCCGTCGTCGGCGGAGGTTGTTCTGGCTTCAGTTACCACATGGCGTTCGAGAATCAAGTGAATGCCGCCAGCGATAACGTGTATGAATTTGATGGTTTGAAAGTGCTCGTCGATCAGATGAGCGAGATGTACCTTGACGGCGTCCAGGTCGATTACATCGAAACGATCGAAGGTTCGGGCTTCAAGTTCAACAACCCGAACGTCAAGAGCACCTGCGGCTGCGGCAGCTCGTTCAGCGTCTGACGAGCGGCGCGGCGCTGGAGAAATCGCCACATGCGTGCGTTTCTCTTGCTGCGTCACATTCGGGCTCTCGGGGATGAAAGTCTCCGGGAGCTTTCTTTTTGTCCCGGCGACACGTTTGGTTAGCGCTGCGCGAGTTCGAACTCGCTCTGCGAACCGCATCGCCTATCGCGTTATGTTGCAGACACGCCTGCAGCCATGAAAATCGCCCTCGCGCAATTCAATCCGACAATTGGAGACTTCGAAGGAAACAGCGCACGCATCTTGCAGCTAGCGGGCGAAGCCCATTCGCGGGGTGCCGACCTCGCCGTGTTCTCCGAGCTGTGCCTTTGCGGCTACCCGCCTCAGGATCTTGTGGAGCGCCCCTCGTTCGCGGAACGCAATCAGCAGGAGCTCGTCCGTCTTGCCAGGGCGATACCCATGCCGTCGCTCGTCGGTTTCGTAGGCGATGCGATGGACAACACCGGCAAGCCAGTCGCGAACTCAGCGGCGTTGATAGCCAACGGCAAAATACTTTTCGAGCAGCGCAAGATGTTGCTCCCGACTTACGATGTCTTCGACGAATCCCGTTATTTTCAGCCAGCCCACACCCAACATGTTTTCCCGTTCCACCAGGAGCAACTCGGCATCACCATCTGCGAAGATTTTTGGAACGACAAGAGCTTCTGGCCGCAGCAGCTCTACGATCGCGATCCCGTTGCGGAAATCGCCGGGAAGGGAAGTACCCTGTTGCTGAATATCTCGTCGTCGCCCTATACGATCGACAAGCGGTCGGTCCGCCACGACATGCTCCAAACCATTGCCCGCGAACATCGCGTTCCGGTCGTTTACGTCAATCAAGTCGGCGGCAACGACAGCCTGCTTTTCGATGGATCGAGCGTCGCCTTCATGCCCGGTGGCAAGCTGGCGGCGCGCGCAAAGTCTTTCGAAGAAGACCTCGTTTTCTTCGACACGATCACCGGCGAGGGCGATATCCGGCCTCTCGTTGAAGACGAACTGCAGGCCGCCTATTCGGCACTGGTGATGGGCACTCGTGATTACGTACGAAAATGCGGATTTCAGAAAGTGGTCGTCGGATTAAGCGGCGGCATCGATTCCGCTCTCGTCGCATCGATTGCCACGGACGCACTGGGCAAAGAGAGCGTCCTCGGCGTCGGGATGCCGGGTCCATACTCTTCGGAGGGCAGCATTCGCGATGCGAAGAAACTCGCCGAGAATCTTGGCATCGAGTTCCTGCTGATTCCGATTTCCCAAACGTTTGAGTCCTATCGCCGAGACCTGGCCGCGCCGTTCGCCGGTCGTCCCGAGGATGCCACCGAAGAAAACCTGCAGGCGCGCATCCGCGGCAACTTGTTAATGGCTTTGTCCAACAAATTTGGATCACTGGTGCTGAGCACCGGAAATAAATCCGAGATGGCCGTCGGCTACTGCACGCTGTACGGCGACATGGCCGGTGGTCTAGCCGTGATCTCTGACGTTCCGAAGACGATGGTTTACAAGCTCTCGGAATTTGTGAACCGCAAAAGGGAATTGATACCCCGCGCGACGCTCTTGAAACCGCCGTCCGCCGAGCTACGGCCAAACCAGCGCGACCAGGACACGCTGCCGGAGTACGACGTTCTCGATCGAATCTTGAAAGCCTACGTCGAGGACATGCGAAGCCCCGAAGAGATCGCTGATCACTTCGATATGTCGTTGGAGCTGGTGCGCTCTGTCGCGTTGCGCGTTGACCAAAACGAGTACAAACGCAAGCAGGCGCCGCCGGGATTGAAGGTCACCTCAAAAGCGTTCAGCGTTGGACGTCGATTCCCGCTCGCTCAGAAGTTTTCCGTTTAGTTTGGGCATTCGTGGCGTTTGCAATTGCGTATAATTCGCGGTCGCGTCGCCGCCTGGCGCCGCCTAAAATCGAAAGGACTGGTGCGATGAAGGTCGGGACCGCAACAAAAATAATTCTCGTACTTATCGGGTTCGCAGGCTCGCTCGGATTACCAGCGGACGCTTACTCCCAGGTTGGCAACGTCGCATCCGCCGCGGCGCCGGCGCAGGCCGCAACCCCTCAACAAGCTGAGTTGCTGAAGAAGACCGAAGAGTTCATCCGGAATCTATTCGCGTGGGGACCCGAGTTCAAAGTCGAACTCGGACCACTTGCGGAATCTGCGTCGCCGGACTTCTACGTCGTCCCGATTCGCATCACGGTGAACGGTCAAAGCGACAACGGAACGGTGTTTGTAAGCAAAGACGGCAAGACGTTCCTGCGCGGCGAGATGTACTCGATGTCGAAAGATCCCTTTGCCGAGACTCGCGCCAAACTTCACCTCGACGGCAGCCCGTCCAAAGGTCCGAGCGACGCCAAAATCACGATCGTAGAGTTCAGCGATTTTGAGTGTCCCCACTGCCGCGTTCTGCATTCGACGCTTCAATCGATCGAGACCGAATATCCGAACGTCCGTATCGTTTTTAAAAATTTTCCGCTTACCCAAATCCACCCTTGGGCGGAAACCGCCGCGCTCGGCGCCCACTGCGCGTACCAACAGAAGGCGTCTTCGTTCTGGCAAGTCCAGGATTTGATTTTCGACAATCAAGATGTCATTTCAGCCGAGAACGTGTGGGACAAAATCATCGGCTTTGCGTCGCAGGCGGGGTTGGATCCCGACGCAATGAAGACGTGCATGGCATCGAGCGAAGCCAAACAGGCTATCGCCGCAGACCGCGCCGAAGGCGAATCCCTAAGCATCACCAGCACGCCAACCGTCTTCGTGAACGGTCGCACCCTGGTAGGCGGCGACAAGCCGACCCTAGAGCAATACCTCAATTTCTTAACGCCCTAACAAGAAACTGCACATAATATATATTATCGGAATTATTGATCTTGTCAACTCAATTTGCCGTCTCCTTCTAAATCGCTTATTATGATAGCCTTATGGCTATCGGGATCCGGCCTTGTGCTTTGCCAGGCTGGCGCGTGCGTGACAAAATATTACCGGCGAGATCTTCCGTCGTCCCATTCGTATTACCGTCCTCGAATTCGTGGCCGCGCACTCTGGTCTTAGCTCTAGCATCGCCTGCGCGAAAGTTTCTTACCGGCGCGAATGCGCATAACCCACGACCGCACCACTGCCTGCCCCGATAGCGAACCATACGAAGTCACGTTTTAGTCGCCGCCAAAGAGTTCCACCCTTCGCGGCGCGCAATGCGGCATCCCGCTCGCGGGTGATCGCTGCGATCTTGGCGGCGTCGTCCGTGGCGCGCAGTTGCGCTTCGGAAAGTCGAAGCTCACACGCGCGGCACGTTTGGACATAGTTGTATAAAGGCTTGAGGTCCGCGCTGGGAAGCAACGCACCGGAATTTGACACGCTCGGCGAGGCGCTCGTTGTTGCTCCCGATACCTTCTCGCGTCCTCCATCCTGCTGAACTGCTTTGTCGTCTGCTCGCCCGATTACGATTTCTGATCCCGCCGCAATTCGATCGTTGCCGAGTCCGTCGCCCGAACCTGATCCGCCCACAACCACGCCGCTCTTATCGCCACGGTCGAAAGTCGGAGAAGCCAATTCGCGAGGAGGCACCGAGGGAATCGCCCCGAACGTTTCAGCCAATCCACCGACGGCGCCTTGTCCGCTCGTTTGCAATTCCAGCGGACTGGGCAGCTTCATGTCCTTCCCCAATTCCCGCGTTATCTCAAGCGGCGTCTGATGACTCCGCTTTAGTTGCTCAATGCGCGCCAACTCCTCGCTCAGCGTCTTCGCGCGTGATTTCTCCCGTGCGTCCGCGTCGTCGATCACTTTCTTCTGCGCTTCGAGAGTCGCCCGCAGGCGCTTTTGCTCGTCGCGGCCGGACAGCCAAACATTCACGAACATCGCGAGTACAGCCGCCATCACCGCAACCGCGGCCCCCTTCAAAAGCTTTGACATATAGCCTCACTCGCTTTGAGCTACGTTCGATCAGTGGATCGTCACCTGCAGACTTGATGGCGCGCTCGGTACGATTTGAACCGCGCTTGCTAGCGCCGGCGCGGAAAAAAGTACGTTTCCGTTTCCGTCGAGCCCCGATGTCCGGGCGTAATAAATAACAGCACCGTACGGCGGCCCCTGTACAAACGTAACCGTCACGTTCGTGGCTGTTCCGGTAGCAGAAGTCGTCGGATTGGCGACAGTGCCAAGTTTCACCAGCGTTGTGCCGCCGTCGGGCGTTGTTCCGTACTCAAATCCGGAAACGCAATTCTTGGTGACGGCAGCGCTGCATGGCACGTCCACGCTGTAATTGAAGCTCCAGGAGAGCGTTACGTTCGCCGCCAACACGATCGGAGCAATCGCCAGTTGCAGCAGCACCACGAAGGCGGCAACCGCCATGCGGCCTGGTTTCTTTCTGACATCAATGCGTTCTCCGCGGTTTGTACGCATATCGGCTCCTTGCATGACTCTCCCTCCGCCCTGAGTGCGGCCCAATGGAGTTGAAACCTATCGCACGTCGTGAAATATCGTAAGATCGCGAGCTCGCTCGCCCCTGCGTTGCGTATGGGTGTTTGTAAAAACCGGAGCCCCCGAGCGATTCCCCATCCCGCCGCGAAGTATGGGAAGTCGCATCGCGCGCATCCATCGATAGCGAGCGTCGGACGTCCACCACGCCCGCAAATCCTGCACGGTCCAGTTCACGTTTTGCCTATCGATATTTCGAAATTCGCGCCAGAACCTGCGCGGGATAATTCGGATTGGCCCCGCCGTTCCATAGCGCAAGTCCGCCGGTAATGGCCATCCCGGCTTCATGGGAGTCTGTAACTTCTGGCGCGATCGTCACGCAACCCAACGTCGCGCTCCTGCACGCGTCCGTGCATTGCGACGGTCGCTTCTTCGCGACGGTCGCGGACGTATTTCCCCCAGCCGCCAACTCTGCCGCACGCAGCTTCGCAGCCAGCACCTCGCATCCAACGCGAATACCCGTCGCCGGATCGCAAAGTGCCGTCAGGAATTTCCCGTCAAACGAATGCTCGCGCGCCACCTGGCCCATTACCTGCATCAATCCCCACGAAATCGATCGCGCAATTTCTTCGCTGGCGGGCAGTCCGAGCGGCATTACGTACCGAGTCCGAAAGGCCGGCTCATAACGCATCGCCAGCGTGTCCCAGCCGGACTCTTGCTCGATCACCGCGCACACCAGTGCGGGATCCAGACCGTGCTCTGACGCAATGGACCGCGCCAGCGCGAGAATCGACACATCCGGGCTCATTTGTATTCGGGAAATCCTGTCGAATGAAAAGACCGCCGCGCCGGACGGGAACTCAGTTCCCGTTCCAATCCACCCAACGGATCGGCGGTAACGGCGCTCGCTCAATTCCCTTCTGCTCGCAGATCTTTTCCAGCACCGCGTAGATATGCGGCAGGTGATTCGTAGCCATGTCCACAACAAACGCTCGCGTCATTTCATCGTTTCGGATTCGCCGGTAAAGCCAGCGCAGAAACAGCACCAGCTGCACCAACGACGCCGAACCCACCGTCAGCCAGTAAGGATCGATCAGTGATCGCATAAGTTTGTACGCAGCGAAGATATTCAAGGGAGTCCGTCTTCAGTCGAGCGAATAGAGTTTCGTCCAAGTCCAAATGAGACAGCCGTTCGAGCGTCGATCCGTTTTCGCCCGTGGATCTACGAAGCAAACAAAGATGCCGCGTTGCTCAGCGGCCCAATCAATCCACCGACGCTTCCAAGCGACGATCCGTCCGACGCCCGCTGCCTCACACCCAGCAGCTCCGCCGGCACGCCCATCGCCTTGCCCAATAAATTCGTGTCGATGCCGTACGTCTGCCCCAGCGCGCTCAGTCCGGCGAGTTGGTTGTTTAACTTTTGATTCGCGAACGCAATTTGATTCTGCTGCGCCTGCGAAGCATCCGTTTGCGCTTGCTCGCGTCCCAACTGCGCTGTCAGATCGCCGTAACCCGCCGAGTTGTTCGTCGCTGCCGCGCGGTTCGCCGCCCGTTCCCGCATCGCGTCAAACGCGGTGTTCGAGGCGCCCAGGCTTTGCTGCGTGATGTCCGACTGTTGCTGGGGCGTGTACCCCTGGCTATTCAGCAGGCTTTGAATCGTCGGCATCAGCAGTGAACGGTCGGAATTGCTCGACTGGTCGGCCTGTGAAATCAGTTGGTTCTGCTGCCCCAGCTGTTGGTCCGTCAGTTGCCGCGTCGTACGCTGCGCTCCACGTGACATGTGTTCTCCTCCTGCGCATTCCATCTCAATTGTTCCGCTATCTTTGAGCTCGGCCGTCAGCCGCGTAGCCGCCGGCAATAAGGCGTCCACCCATCGTCCCGAACCCAACCCAGCGACTCCAGCCGGCGCCCAAAACGTTTCGCAATGGCAGGCGGCAGCCACGCGTGCGCATCCTCGAGCCCGCGTGCGGCCAGATCGCGTTCCCCCGCGCGGTGGAGTTCCAGAATGCGTTCGTGGATGTCCCGCGGTCGCGCCGTCCCGTCTCGCCCCACAAGCAAATACATCTCGCACGTCAATCGCGCCAGCGCCGCCATCACCGGCTCGCCTCCAGCGTCTTCCACCACAAGCTTCGATACTAATAGCGGATTTCGCAGGTCTGGAAACGCGTAATCGAATCCGGACTGCGCATGCATCTTCCGCAACGCCTCAAGATCGGCTTCCGTATACTCTCGTATTCGTTCCGCCATCCGCTTCGCCGCCTAAAAAACTCTGTGTCGCACCAGCGGATGCGCCCGCGCCACCGCTTCGGCCGCCTCAAACGTCGTCGCGCCCCGATCTACCCCGAGCTGTTCCAGCATTCGCTGCGCCTCATTCGAAATTGCCTGGTGCGTCAATGGATGCGGCAGCGCTGAGAACTCCGGATCGTCTTCCAGCGCCAGATGAGCGCCCTCGTCCGCTTCCACTTGCACGAAAATGTTTGTCTGCTCGTCCGTCGCATCGGATTCCGCGGTCAGCGTCACCCAGTGCGAGTGAACGAAGCGCGCCACGTGCCGCCGCCACGCACCCAGCGTCGTCAGATAGTAAAGTTTTCCCGTCATTTGTTTTGGAAATGGTTCAGCCGCGGTTTTTCGGCACGGTCACGAACTAAATGTATAGTTGTGCGTCAAAACGCTTGCCGCATGCCGTCCCGCATAAAATTGATGTACCGGCTCGCAGCTCACCGTCACTTTTTGCCCGTCTTCCACCACTGTCTCAATTCGCTTCAGCGTCACGCGCCCGAATCGCCCCATAAATATGTCGGCCAGGCACAAGCGCTCCGCTCGCATCGGCGAACCGTCCGCCAGAGTAAAAATATGGTGCGGCGTCACATCGAGCGACTCTGCATTCGAAAAATGCAGCCGTATAAACGTGTCGGCGTCTCTTACTTCCAGTCGCGTGATTTTCGTCCACGCTTCGTTCGGCGCAATCCCAGGGCAACGCAAATGCTCGCCCGGCGCGCACGATTCAATCTCCACCGTTCCGCGCTCGCGTGTTAGAACCATCGTCCCCGCGCGCAGGCAACTCCCGCTCCCGCCGCCCGATCCTCCACCCGTTCCCGTCGTGGTTGTGGCCGCTACCATCGCGCCCTGCGAAAGCGGCACACGCCCCTGCAGCGCCTGCTGCTGCGCCGCCGCATTCGTCTTCGCGCTAAACGCGCTCGCCGGACTGCCGAAGCTGCTCGCCAGCCCGCTCACAAATCCCAGTCCCGTACCGCTCTCGTCCCAGTACGGATAAAAATAATAGGTCGTCCCCGCCGCCAGCCCCGTCACGCTCACCGATCCGCTTCCTGCCTGTGTCGTCGTCCCATCCGCGCGCGCAATCGTCAACGAACTCCAAGACCATGTAATCGAACTTGTCGTCGAAACGTACGTGAACGTACCCGACCACGTCGGCGCCACCGACCCTTTCATCAGCACGCCGGCCTTCGTCGGATCCACTTGATTCGCGGTCAACGCCGTCGCCGCAACCCGCGCAAAATCCGTCCCGTCCGTGATCTGGTCGTCCAGGCTCCATCCCTGATTCGGCCCCAGCGTCGCTCCCGCCAGCCGCTTCAGCGCCTCGTACAGTTGCGGATTCGTCTGCCGCAACGCTTCAATCTGCGGAACATTCAGCATTCGCTCGCTCCCCGCCGACCACGTAACCCAGGTTCGCTCAATTCGTCCCGCGCACCACCGAAAACGGATCAGGCTTCGCCCACGGCACCAGCTTCGTCATCGAAAACCACGACCCCACCGCATCCGTCCCCACTTGATACGAAACTCGTTCCGCGATCACATTCGTAAACTGCTCGTGGTCTCGCGCTCCCGGCGACGAAAGCGTCCACGGCCCGAGCGCCGTCTCCACCGCATCGCCCGGCGAGTCGGCCGAAATCAACAGCGTCCCCGAACCCTGCACGTACCCCGTCAAATATCCGAATAGCGTCCGCCCGCCCAACCCCGTCGCTCCCAAATACGCCGTCGCATAGTACGAATTGATCGCCGCGCCGTCGTCTGAATACTGCCCTTCCACCGGCGCGTAAATCTTTCCGGATGAATTATTCGAACCAAAGAATATTTGCCCCGTTCCGTTCGCTCGCTCGATGAACCCGCACGAGTTCGCCGCGATATTCCACGGCGCCCATTTCCGTCCGCGCTCCGGCGAAGTCAGCGCCATCACCAGCGGATCTTGAAATCCCTCCGTGTAATCGAGCACCAGCACCTGATTCGGCGTCG
Source organism: uncultured Acidobacteriota bacterium (assembly GCA_963785585.1). Classification (GTDB taxonomy): domain Bacteria; phylum Acidobacteriota; class Terriglobia; order Acidiferrales; family UBA7541; genus Palsa-295. The sequence continues at coordinate 1,520,490 of CAWAVW010000004.1, read as the reverse complement.
TTGCCGTTCCTGTGGGCACGCCAACCAAAATCCTCCGGTGCTGCGTATCCACTTGCACCCACAACGTTTGGCCGTACTGCCAGTTGATCGAATCCCACGTTGGCTGAATTTCCTGCGACAATTTCACCGGATCGCCGCCGTCGAAATAGTAAAGTCCCGACCGCCCCGCGATCACCGCCCACTCCTCGCCCACGCCCACGCCATGCGCCGACGGCGTCCCCACGGAATTCGAAACCTCTTCGACTTGCCACAGCGCCGGCTCGTTCACTCCGTCATTCGCCGTCACAAACATCGACCGCTCTTTCACGAAGTACAAATTATTCCGCAGCGTAAACGCCGCGCGAATTCCCTGCCCGTTGTTCTCCGCAATGCTCATCAGCCCGCTCACGCCGTCGTAGCTTTCCGGCGCAGCCGTGGCAGACGCGCGCACGATCGACGCGTTCTGCGGCGCATTCGTCTCGTACACCTCGATGTTGTCGATCAAAAACGATTCCCCGCTCGGCCCCGGCGTCCCATCCGCATACACCCGCAAGATCAAATCCGTCGGCAGCGCCGCGTTCGCCGGCACCAGTTCCGCTGTCACTTCCGCGTACGTCTGCGTCGCCTGCACCGCCGTCACCGCGATTCCGATCGCCAACTGCCCCATCGTCGGACTGTAGGCATTCACTCGCAACGTGCCCGCCGTCAGCCCCGCCGACCGCGCCACCCGCGCCCTCACCGAATAATCCACGTTGTTCACCAGCAGCGGATTTCCGTTCACATCCGTAATCGCGCCCTGCCAGATGTACCCGCGCTCCACCGTCACTCCGTCCGCCGTAATCCGCAGCGCGTCGCCCCATACCGATGCAACCCGCTCTCGCCCCGCGCCGGCGCCAAACGACGGATCGAGCACCCATCCCAGCGGTCTTCCGCTTCCGCTCGCGTCCCATCCCCCATCGAACGTTAAATTCCGGAAGTTATCCACGTTCGTTCGCTCGCCCCACCAGAAAAGCCTCTCCGTGTACGCCGCCACTCCCAATTGGTCCGGCAGCTCAATCTGGCTGAACAAATAATCCATGCTCACGCCGCTCAGCAAAATCGTGTCCGTGAAATCCACCACCAGCGACGTCGTCGTGTTGTCGTTGATCGTCATCGTCGCCGGCACTTGGTAAAACGTCGCCCCGCCGCTCGCCGTAAATGCCAGCAGCCGCTGCACCACGTTCGCCGGACCCGTCGGAATGTTTGTCACATTCACTTTCAGCGATCCCGTCGCCGTCCAGGAAACCGCGGGCGATGGCGCCGTCCAATATCCCTGCCGCGTCACGAACACCACCACGCATTGGTGCACGCCCGGCGAAATACTTCCCGCCGCCGTCGCATTCGCCACGGTCGGACCTTCGGCCGGCCCGATCTGGCTCACTCGATCGAAATACGTGTCGTCGTACTGTCGCGGCAAATCCCTTCCCACCAGCCCGTCCGAAAACGCCATGTACTCGCGCCCGAATTGCGTCGTGGACTTCATGTACAACCCCGGCAACGGCCCCACAGCCGCCACGCTCAACACTCCCGGCGACGTTTCCTTGTAAAGATTCCCCAGCGAATCCAGCGCCAGAAATCTCTGCACCAGATTCGAAGTCGCATAGGTCTTCACCGCATTGATCTGCGGCGTCCCTGCCAGCACCGGAAATTGCGATGCAAGTCCCGCACGCGTCCTCACCCCGCCGGGAAAAAATTCCACGTCCGCCGCCGCGGGTGACATTCCCGCCGGCACATCGGACGGGTCCAGCAGCGTCACCCACGTCCCGAACACATTCAGCGGCAACGGCTCAAACGTTTCAATCGACATGCCCAATCCTCACTCGCAACTTTCCTTCGGCTCCGCACACCGTCTGATCCGCCTTCGCCGCACAAACGTTCAGCACGATCATTTTCGGAGTGCGGTGGCTCGCCACCGCTTTTGCATCGCCCACACGACCGCGCCGTGACCCAGCAGCGGCTTGCCGCTGCCGCCGCCCACACCCGCCCGGCTCCAACCAGATTGCGCTCAGCATTGCCTGCCGGCGTCCCGCCCATGCAGGACGCCATTTCCCTTCGGCATCGCTCAGCACAAACTCCGATCCGCCTTCGCCGCACGAACGTCCAGCACGATCACTTTCTGAGTGCGGTGGCTTGCCACCGCTTTTGCAACGCCCACACGACCGCGCCTTCCACCAGCAGCGGCTTGCCGCTGCCGCCGCCCACACCCGCCCTGCTCGAACGAGATCGCGCTCAGCATTGCCTGTCGGCATACCACCCGTGCGGGCCGCCATTTCCCTTCGCCATCGTTCGGCACGAACTCCGATCCGCCTTCGCCGCACGAACGTCCAGCACGATCACTTTCTGAGTGCGGTGGCTTGCCACCGCTTTTGCACCGCCCACACGACCGCGCCTTCCACCAGCAGCGGCTTGCCGCTGCCGCCCCAAATGTCCCCGCGCCACTCCCCTACTGCAACTTCTTGAAAATCCCGTAAAACGTAATCGTGTCCCCGGTGATCGCCCCCGGATACGCCCCCGCCGCCAATTCCGGAAACGCTCCCGCCGCCGCGCCCTGCTGAAAAATCTTCACCTTCCCCGCATTCATCGTCGCGCCCGGATAAAACACGTAGTCGTATCCCGCCAGGCCGTCCATCCACGCCGTCCCCTGCGTCGGCGGCTGATTCGACGCCACAATCGGAAACTGCGACAAATCCAGCGTGTCCCCGCTCGTCACATAGTTGCCGGACGCGGTCACCGTCCCGCTCACATGGATTCGCTTCCCGTCGTCCCACGTATCCACCAACGAAAACGCCAATGCCATAATTCCTCCGTTGCGGTGATCGTCCGATCTCCCGCCCGCACCCCGTCCAAGCTCGCTGCACCCGACCGCAAACTTCACTCCCCGCTAGTCACCCATCGTTCAACGCTGCTATGATTCTTTGTTTGCCACGCAACCCGAGCGCGCTCCATTGAATCCAACGCTCGGAAAACGCCGGTTCGCTCGGCTCGTTGCGCAACCCGTTCCATCGAATTTCAATACGCAGTTCCACAGGGAGAGCTTGGTGCGGCGACTTAGATTTTTCGGTGTTGTAACTCTGGTGGCGTTTTTTGCTTTGGCCGTTGTCGCTCGGAACTTCCCCGCATCGCACGCGCATGCGCAAGCCGCATCCGCTGCCGCCCAGCGAGCGCAGGCCTCGCCGACCGCTCAATCAGCGAAAAGCGTCCCCGCTGCCATCGTCGCCGCAAACATCGCCGGCCGCTCGCTCGCTCTCGCGCCTCGCAGTTCCGATCCTTCCGCCCTGGCTCAGCCGCTCAGCTCGGCGCCCGCCCAGATTTTTCTCATCGACGCCGATCAGCCCAACAAACTCTTCTCGTTCGCTCGCATCTCATCCGCCCGCGGACCATCGGCCGACGCCGCGAGCCTGCGCATCCCCGCCGCCATTCCCGTTTTTGCCGGCGCAAGCTTTCCTTCGAACATCGCGAACCTCGCCCGCATAGCCGGTACCGGTGCCGCGGGCTCTCTCGGCGACGGCGGCGAAGCCACTTCCGCCGAATTCAATCTCAGCGCCGCCTCGTTCTCCGATCGCAGCGGCATCGCCGTCGCATCCGACGGCACCATCTACGTCGCGGACACCAACAACGCCACCATCCGCGCCATCGCCGGTCCATCCAGCACTGAACCCGGCATCATCCGCAGCGTCGCCGGACGCTGGGCCTCGCGCCAAAACGTCGAACTTAGCGAACCTCTCGGCCTCGCTCTCGATCGCTCCGGAAATCTCTACATCGCCGACCACGCCGCCAACTCGATCGACATTCTCTACGGCTCAAATTCCGCCAAGTCGGGCGACCTCGAAACCTTCGCATCGTTTAACGCGCCCACAAGCGTCGCCGTCACTCCCGACGGCCGCACCGTCTTCGCCTCGTCATCGGACACCGGTGCCGTCGTCGCCATCAACACCCAAACACACGCCGTCCGCGACGCGGGAGTCATCGCCACGTCCCTCTTCCCCGCTGCGTTGCTCAAATCCTCCACCGCGCGGGCCGTTCCGCAGGGACTGGCCACCGACGGAGCCGGAAATCTCTTCGTCGCCTACGCCATCTCGAATTCGGGTACCGTTTCCACCGAAGCATCCGGCGAAATTCTCCGCCTCGACGCCTTCACCGCAAAGACATCGCTCGTAGCGCGCGGCCTTGGCAATCCCGGCGAAATCGCCTTCGACGTCAACGGCAATCTCTTCGTTTCCAATCAATCGGCTCGCCAGATCCTGGAATTCGCGGCTCTCGGCGTCCCCGCTACCGGCATCTCGCTCACGCCTCCGGGCGGCGCGGGCACCACTACCGATTTCGGCGACGTCCCGGTCGGCGGTTCCACCGATTCAACCGCCCTTGCATCCTTTCAGCTGACAAACAACACCGGCGCCGCCATCGCCAACGTTGCCGCATCCTTCTCCGGCGGAAACTCTAACGATTTCGCAATCTCAAACACTTCCTGCACCTCCACGCTCGCTGCGAGCGCGAGTTGCAACTTCAACGTCGCCTTCACTCCCACGGCAAACGCCACCACCGCCTGCGCCGATCCCCCCTCGAGCGCCCAGCGTTGCGCCAATCTTTCCGTGAATTACACCGGAGCCACCGCGCCTCTTCTCGCCGCCGTCACCGGACTTGCCGACGATTTCCAAATCGCCTGCGTCAGCACCGCCGCCGTTATCTGCGTGCCATCCGCCGCCGGAGGCAGCGTGCAGATCACCATCCAGCCCGGCTACTCCGCCACCTACCAATTCCAAATCGTACCCGACGCCAATTTCAGCGGCCCCGTCACTCTGCGCTGTCCCACCGATCTTCCCGCGGCTCCCACAAACACCACCGGACAGCCAACCACCTGCGGCATCTCGGCCGGCACTTCGGTCACCGAACCGCTCGTTACCTCGCTCGTCGTTGACGTCACCGCCGGAACTCCCGCGCCTTTCAACGTCACGATTCAAACCACCAACACAGACGGCGACCAGATTCCCCCAAGCGCCGGCGCATCCTCCACCGCAAACCGAACCTTCATTCTTACCGGTTCGTCATCATCAAACGGCGGCAAACGCCCCGCGTCCCCAGGCTCTGCTCCGGCCGCTGCCTCGCGCATAGATCTCTCGGCCCTCGCGCTTGCGGCTCTCCTCGCACTCGCGCTGCTCATCGTCGCAATCGTCGCGTCGCTGAAACTCAACGTCACCGAGCCGCGCCGAAAACGCGCCTTGGCCCCCACGCTCGCATTTTTTGCTCTGCTGTTTGGCGTCATCGTCTTCGCCGGATGTCATCACAATAAAACGACAACCATTGCGAACACGCCCGCCGGCACCTATCAACTCACCGTCAACGGCAGCGCGCAAAATACTTCCCGCGGCTTCACCATGACTCTCGTCGTCCAATAGCGCATCCGCGCCCCGCGCGATCGCTCACAAATAGATAATTCTCCGCCGGTGCCCGTACGGTCTCCGCCGCCGTCCTTTCGTTTGCTCCGGTCGCACATAGCGATTGATCAGGCTCTCGATCGCCGTCTGCGCAGACCCCAGCAGATCCGCTGCCAGCGCCCTCGCCCCTCTGGACCGTGCCGCCAGCGCCGCCGCCGCATACCCCAGCGCATCCGTCGCTCCGCGGATCTGGATCGGATCGGTTCCCAGCGTTAATTCCGGCAGCAATTTCTCATACCGCAGCCGCACCGTGATCGACTGCGTCGCCCCGATCAAATTGATCTTGTCCTCCCGCCATTCCCACAGTTGCAGGTAAGCACTCGGCTGCAGATTCAGCATGCTTCCGCCACTGGTAAACTTTTCCATCGGCACAAACACATCCGTCGTATTCGCCGTCGCTCGCTCCCACATCATGTGCGGCATCATGCAGTCCGTCGGCAATTGCGGGCTCGAAACGTCGCTGATCTCCGTGTTCGTCACCCCCGACGTCGGATCGGTATCGAGCTCAATGTCCTGCTGCTCCACCAGCACGCTCACGCCGTTCTCCGCCAGCTCCCTCTGCAGTCCCCGGTACGCCGAGTTCAGCAGCGGCATCAGCAGCGCATCGGTGAACACCGCGCCCGACGCATCATTCACCAGCGCTCGCGTCAGCGTCAGTGCGTCTTCCGCCTGCGCGTACGCCGTAGTCAGCACAACCGGCATCGTTGCCTCCGTGTTTGCCGCACTTTATTTCCACAATCGCCGCGCCACTTCGATTTCTTCCGCCCGTAACCGCGTCCCTGCGTTACGATATTTGCGCTGCCTCGTTCAACCAATCTCTAGGAGCATCGTCCGTGCCCACACCGCAGAAACCAGCCGCCCCCGAAAAGCGCGTTCACATTCCCTTCCCCGGCAACAACACGTTCCCCTTCAGCAACGCCGTCATCGTCGGCCCCACCATCTATCTTTCCGGACATCTTGGCCTCGACCCCGCCACGCGCTCCATCCCCGCCGACCTCGACACCGAAATCAGACTCTTAATGGACGGTTTCCGCGAAACCATCACCCGCTCCGGCGCCACCATCCAGGACCTCGTGTACGTCCAGATTTTCTGCTCGGACGTTTCGCTCTTCGATCGCTTCAACGCCATCTACACCACCTACTTCAAATTTCCTCTTCCCGCGCGCGCTTTCATCGGCTCCGGCAATCTGCTCTTCGGCGCGCACTTCGAAATCCAAGGCATCGCCGTAAAAAACTCCGAATCCTAAACGGCTGCGTTTCTAGCCACTAGTCACTAACCACTTCCCTCCCCTCATCCGCTCACTTTTCATCTGCTGGCTGTTTCTAGCCACTAATCACTAGCCACTAGCCCCTCGCCCCTAGCCACTGCCTTCCCTTCACCCGCCCGCCCTTCATCCACGCGCTCCCTCTAGCCACTAATCACTAGCCACTAGCCACTGCCTTCCTCTCCCACCGGCACTTCCTTCTGCAAAAACGGCACTTTCGCCGCCGCCCAATCCACCAGGCTGTTCCCCGAAAGCCCAAACATCGCCGCCGTCGCGTGTCCCGGCTCCAGCGTGAAATTCGCATTCACCCCAAACGACGCCATCACATGCGTCGCCGCATCCGGATGCGCCAGCCAGTACGAAAACGCCGCCGCATTCACGAAAAATCGGATCGCCAGATTCAACGCATTCGTCTTCAACCACTCGATCCGCGTCTTCGTCCCCGATAGCGGCGACTGCGCCGACAAGCTCGCCCTCTTCAGCACATGCAGCCCGTGCCCCGCGACAAACAATCCCCAAAAATGCGCCGCTTCAGGCACAACCATAGACACGCCCATAGACACACCCCAGCGCAAAATGCGCCGCCAGATCCAAATTCAGTTTTTACGAGGATTTCTCAACACAATCGGTCAACACTGCCGTTCGTAACACAGACCGTTCTTTCTGTGCGCGTCCCGCCCACGCGAGGCGCGTTTTGTTGGTCCATTGCCATTTGCTTTCCGCGGCCTTCACTGGCCAAGAAGCATCCGACTTCTCGCGCCAAAACCCCCTGCAACATCATTTTCGGAGTGCGGTGGCTTGCCACCGCTTTCGAGATGCCCACTCATCCACGCAGGAAACCAGCAGCGGCTTGCCGCTGCCAACCCAATCTCGCCCCCACAATTCACTCCCCGCCAGCTAGCCGGCGGCCGGTCGCGGCCATCGCCGTTCGCGCACCAAATTCTCGGCAAGATCATTTTCGGAGTGCGGTGGCTTGCCACCGCTTTTGCGATGCTCACCCATCCACGCAGCAAACCAGCAGCGGCTTGCCGCTTCCAGCCCCATCTCGGCCCCAATTCACTCCCCGCCAGCCTCCCGTCCCACCATCCGTAGCAACTTCAATTCGGATTCCCCACGCAGATATACATGATCGTATCCGTCCCGCCCGATTGCGATAGCGTCAACGTCGTCGCCGTTGTCTGCGCCTTCACCGTCGCCACCGCCGACGTATCGTTCGCCGTGCACACCGGCGCCGAGTTGTACGCCGTCGGAAACGTCACCGTCGCCGTTCCGCCCACCAGCGCCACCGTCCCCGCGAACGTGTTCGCCGCCCCTTGATTCAAATGCTGCGCAATCGCGAGCGACCCATACTCCGTCGGATTCCCCGAATCCCGCAGCGGCGCCGTCCGTATATCCGGCGTTACCGGACCTTGCGACAAAATCACATCGTCAAAATAAACGTAATTTCCCGCCGCCGCCGTATTCTCCAGCAAGAATATCCGCATCGACTTCGCTACCGTCGTGTTGCTCGAATATCCGTTCGGTACCCTGAAAATCAATCCGTAGTTCCGCGTCGGGGTCCACGCCGACGCCGTCGCCACCTGCCAGTCCAGCCCCGTCACATTGCACCCGCACGTAATTCCGTTGTTGTACGTCAGCGACGCGTTCGTCGATTGCCAGTTTCCCGTCGCCGTGGAAGTCCCCGCATAATTCGCCGGCGACAGCACCCGCGCGTTCGTCGCCACGCTCGATATCACGTCCGTCGTCGTGCAGTTCGTGTCGTAGTAAAACCGGATCCCCGGCCGGAAATTATTCGACGTCGATCCCGACGCCACCCGGAACATCAGCGTGTACTCCTTCGTTGCATCCACCTGGATGCACGCCGAGTTCACTCCCAGCCCCGCCGTCGCCCCATCGCCAATCCGCAGGTTGTACGTTCCTTGCGTGTACGAATCCACGGCCGGAGTCGAGCTCGAGGAAGCATTCTGCAGATACACGCCGCTCCCCGGTTGATTGATCGTCCCGCCTGCCGTCACGCCGCCCCAGTAATACAGCGTCGTCGTGTTCTGCCAGCCCTCAAACCCGCTGTTCCCCAGCAAATTGTCGCCCGCTAGGTCGTTCATTCCGTAATGCATCGACGGCTGCCAGTTATGCCCGTTGTTGTCCAGCGCCACCATGGCCGTCGCCGGCTCATTCGGCTTCACCTGCGTGTTATTCGTGATCGAAAGATAAGGGTCCAGCACGTGGATTCCGTCCGACGATCCGTCGCTCGGAAACTGGTAGCAGTTGTACACATTCTCGCAGCGGTTGTTCGGCCCAAACGTAATCGAGGTCACTCCCACGATGTTGAAGCAAATCTGATTGAACGCTTGCGACGAAGTCTCGCAATCGTTGCCGTACACCTCATCGTTGTTCGGATAATTTCCGTTCGAGTCCTTCGAGAACGCATATCCCGTCGAAGCTCCCGGCGGCAGCACGCACGCGTTCTGCTCCAGCACAACCGCGTTGTACGTTCCCGCCAGCGAAAAGCAAGTATCCCCCGCCGTCTCCGGCTGGAAATTGTTGTGCTTGAAAATCGTGTTCGAACCGTCGAACCCGCCCACCGATGAATTCCCGTACACCCCGTACGAATTTCCGCCCGTCCCCAATTGAAAGTTATTGTTCTCGATGTCCGAATGCCCGATCGACGTCATGTCGATCACCTTCGAGCCTGCCCCGTTCGCCTGCAGGTACATCCCGAAAATATGCACATAATTTATCTTCGACGTCGCCTGGTTCGGGTTTTTGATCACCGTGCACCCCGCGATCCCGCATCCGATGTACCCCGAGGTATCCGGATTGGAGACCGTCCCCAATCCCGACTCCTGATATCCCACCAGCGACGCCCCATCGCCCGTCAGCTCGATCGCATCGTTCGTCGTCGAATCCGAAATCACCAGTTGCGCGCGACCCCACTCCAGCGTCGTTCCCGCCGGAATCGTTATGTGATGCGTCGCCGTCAGCGTCCCCGTCAAACCTCGCGCATCGCACGCGCTCGAAGTCGTCGCCGCTGCCGTCAAGCACGCGTTGATCTGCACGCCCGCATCCGCGCCGCTGAACCGCTCCGCCTTCTGCACTCCGTTCAGCGAATTCACCGCCGCGCTTCCATTCACATCCAGGTTGTACTGCGGATTCGTCTGGTTGATCCCGAGCGACGTCGTCGTGAACCGGTGCGCCGCCGCCATCGTCCCCGTCAAATTCATCGCCCCGAATCCCGTCGGGATCGCCGTCACCACCGCGCTGGTCGTCGAAGCCCCGCTCACGAACACCACGCCCGTCTGCTGCGGTGCCCAGTACTTGGCCGCCGTCAAATCCGGCGCGGTCGAAATATTCACGCAATAGCCGGCCACCGCCGTCATCCCGGGCGCCGAAGCCGTCCACGCCACATTTACCGCATTCGTCGATCCCGAAATCGCCACGCCGCTGCTCTGCACCGACTGTGCCGACTGGTGCGTGCAGTTGTCAGACGTCGCCGCCACCGTCGCGTAATACGTCCCCGGCGAAAGCGTTCCCCCCGTTGTGCCGGTCGCCGTCACATTCGTTGGCGCGAACATCGACGCAAACTGTACGTCGATGCTCCCCTGCGCGTTCTCCATCAACGACGCGCCATATCCGAACGCACTGCCCGTCCCGAACATGTATCCGTACGCCGGATCGATCGCCACCGTCGCAAACCGATTCCCCGACGCCGTCGCCCGAAACGGCGTTCCGTTGTTATCGCCCGCTGGAAAAATGTCCGTCCGCAGCCGGTCCGGCACCGTCGTGTTCACCACGTAGTCGTAACCGTTGGTGTTTTCCACCGCGCAGCCGCCCACCGGAATTCCGTTGCTGTCCAGCGCCCACGTGGACGATTGCCCGTTCGCTCCGATGATGTGGCATCCCGCCAGCGTCCCCGCGTCCATTCGCACCGCCGGCCCTTGTCCCGCATTCCCCGCAAAGGAATTCAGGATGTAAACGCCCTCGAGGATCGATCCCGACGAATTAAACTCGATCACCGCATTCGTCACCGACGTCGGATCTGACGTCGTCACATTGTCAAACGTCATGTCCACCAGCGACGGCATCGCCGCCGATCCGGGATTTCCCGTCGCGTTCGTCACCGTCAGAAAACTCGTTCCCGAGTTCTCAAACGCCGCCATATTCCGGAAAACAAAATTCCCCGGCCCCGGTCCCGCCGTATTCGCTCTCTGGATGTACTGAAATCCTCCGCCCGTTCCCTGCACGTTCGTGAAATACACCAGGCCCACCAGCGGCGATTCGCCCGCAATCGGCGTCTCTCCCGTAAACATCCCCACCGGCACCGTCGAACTCGACGTCTGCAGGCATCCGCCATCCATGAAAAACCAAAACGAATTCGTGATCTTCAGCGGCGTGTTGTCCGTCTGCCCGGTCGTCGGCACCGTCAGGCACACATTCTTCAGCGAGTCTTCCGTCGAATCGAAAAGGCTCACCGCCTGGTTGTGCCCGTTGATCGTCAAATTCTCAAATGTCTCTTCTCCGTTCGGAGACGTAATCGAAAACACCGGCGCGTTGTTCGGACTCGCCCCCAGCGTATTCACCGCCAGCCGCGTCTGCGGCGGCCGGTTGAATTGCGCCCCGCCCGTCGCATAATTCGTCGAGTTCCCGCCCTGGAAGTGAAGTCCCGAGCACGGCAGCGTGAAAACCGGCGCCGTTGACGGCAGCTGCGTCTGCGTCAGAATGTAAACGCCCGGCGGAAAATAAATCGTTCCGCCGCCCAGCGCGTGGTTGTATGTCCCGCACACCGCCGTGATCGCCGACTGGATCGCCGCCGTGTCGTCCGTTACCCCATCGCCCTTCGCGCCATACGCCGTCACATCCACTCTCGGACGCGATCCCTGCACCGTCTCATTCCCGCCCACGCTCAGCGTCGTCGGCGTGAACGCTCCCGGATTAAAATTCGTCGTCGTCAACGTCCCTGAAATCGTCGCGTTTCCCGCCACGCTCAAATTTCCGCCCAGCGTCAATCCAAACGCCGAAATATTGTTTCCCGATCCCGATGACGACACATCCGCCGGCAAAATCACATCTGGATACGTGATCGTCCCGCTGATCTGCGGCCCGGTAATCTGCAGCATGTACCGTCCCGCCGGCGCGTAAAAATGGTAGTTCCCGATTCCATCCGTTTGAAACGGATTGGCTGACGTCGTCGTCAGCGTTGCATCCGTGTAAATCGTCGCCAGCGGCGAGCACGGCGTTCCCGTTGCTGTCGCCACGCAAACCGTCACCGTCGCGCCGGCCACCGGATGCCCCGTCGGTCCAAACACCACATCATCCTTCCTCGATCCTTGCGCGCCGGCTCCGGGAGCTGTCGCCCCAAAGAGCATTCCCGCCAATCCGATCAACACAACCCACGTCCTCGCTGCGTTCGATCGTCTTCGCACCATCTCTCCTCCCATGCTCTTGGGTGTAATGCCAACCTTCTCGATCTTCGCTCGACCAACCGCCATGTCCCGTTTTCCTCGTCCCACCGGCTCAAATCCCCCGATTTCAGCCAATATCCCCGGCTCCCCGCCAGCGGAAAAACTTTTCCACAGCTCGGTACTCAGCCGGGCCCTTTTCCTCCCGACAACCCCGAAAACGCTGCCTTCCCCGACCGCTTCCACGCTATTCCCCGCCGTCTCAGCCTGGCGCACGCGTTCCGATCTCCCCATTCGTTCCGGCAGCTCTAGAAAAGTCTGTCGCACGCATGTCATTCATTACAGGCGACATATAAATCCGCCCTGTACTGCAAACCCACGGCTGGCCACCTCAAAACCGACGCCATCCAGCTGCCCTGGACCCTATTCACTCGGCGATCCGCCCGTTTTGGCCCGTCCGTTGCAATACCCCTATGGAACACAAGGGGCTGCCCGCTTCCTGGCCCCGGTTTCGGCACTCTGGAGACGCACCGTGAATTTCACCGCCGCCCCACAATCTAACCGCCGCCAACGGCTCTTCGCCCGTGTACTCGCCCTCGCGATTCTCGCCGCCGCCTTCATGCTCCTGCCGGCCGTCACCCTCGCGGACTCGGGCTCGGCCTATTCAATCTCCGGCACTCTCACCAACGGCAGCAGCTTCACCGGCACCATCGATTTCGACACCAACACGTCCACCGGCGTCACCACGCTCGTCAGCTCAGACTTCACCGTCGGAGGCACGTCCTTCTCGTGCGACGGCGCCAGCTCGAACCTCTGCACCGTGTACGATCCCTTCGGCACCAGCTTTTTTCAGGATCTCGCTGGCAGCGCCCTGGTCGTTTTCACCTGGTCCGATTTTGATTTCGGCGCGCCGCCATCCTCCTTCGCTTTCACCGGCGGTTACTGCATCAACTGCGCCGCCGGCTCTTTCGCCCTGATCAACGCCGGCGAAGCCACGCAAATCGCCACGCCCGAACCGTCCACATGGCTCCTGCTGGCCGCAGGCCTTTTCGCCCTGGCGCTGATTTCCCGTCGCCGCTCGATCGCCGTCCCGCAATCCTGAAGCCCCGCGCCTTCGCGCTGAACTTGTCCACTGGGGCATCTTCTGCCGTTTCATCTGCAATGCCAGTCAGCGGTTACCGCCTCTTGCTCGCTCCCCGCCCCGCAGCCTGCTCTTCCTCCGTGCCTCGAACGCGAACCCCCGGCCCCAACCCATGCTTTGCCGCCTTCTCCTCATCCAAAATCGCCGAGCAGTACCTGCACACCGCCACGCCCGGCTTCACCTTCTCTCCGCACGCCGGACAATCGCTCATCTTCACCGGTACGTAAGCCCACTCCCGTTCAATTCCCAGCGCAATTGCCGCTCGCCTGTGCAAATCCGAAATCTCGCGAAACGAATGCCCTCGCGCCCACATCGTGTCCCCGTCCGTCACCAGCCGCTGGTGAAACGCATCTCGCCGCGCCGTCGCCGTCGCCAGCTCCTCGGCGCTCGGCCGTTCCCCCTCGCAAACAAACACTCCGTGGTCCTGCAAATCCTGCAGCAAATCCTCCGCGATCTCCCGCGCCGCAATCGTGAACGGCATCCGCCGGTTGTCCCCCAAATCGATAATGTCTCCGCGCGATTCAATCCTCACCACCGCGTACGCCTCGCCCTTCTGCCGCGCCGGAATGTGGTACACCCCGTGCGTCCGCGAGATATACCAATCCTGATCCGAGATCGACGCAATCGTCGCACCCGCTCCCACGTCTCCCTTCGCCCGTGTATCCACCACCACTTCCCGCCGTCCCGTCAATGTCGCCGCCTGGTACGTGCTCATCGTTCCCTCGCTCCGTCCTTCAGCCATTCGCCACGAATCACTAGCCACTTGCCACTTGCCACTCGCCACTTCTTTACCCCTCAACCTCTCGCAAATACAAAACCTCACAAACTCACAAACCCCGCCCCGCCAAACGCCGGCCCCGCATCTCCCAGCAAATCATCCGCCCTGCGATCCCATCTCCATTCCTTCAACGCCTCTCGCTCCTCGAGCGCCGCCCTCATCGCCCGTCTCGGCTGCCGTCGCGACCACTCAATCGCTCGCACCACCCAGTCGCAAGCCGTCGCCGTCAACGGAATAAATTCCCCGTCGCTCCCCGCCAGCGTAAAGCAGTGCTCATACTCTCCGCGCGAAGGATACGGTCCCAGCGACGCCACTCGAATCCCATCCTCAATCTCGCAGGTCTGCTCGTACCAGCTCTCCGGCGACCCGTAACACTCCGGCGCCATCCATCGCTCGATGTGCCACCGGTTCTCCGGCAAATATTTCGGCACTCGCCGCATCTCAATCGCTTCGCGAACCACATTCCCGCTCGCGTCGTGATCCACCCAACGCCCGCCCACCCAACTCAGCCGCGATCCGCCCCACACCACCCGGAAATTCGCTTCGCCATATCGATTCCACCCGCCCGACCTCGCCACTCGCTCCTGCACTGCCTCCGGCGCCTCGTGCGTCTCCCGTGTCACTCGAATCATCGTCCTCGCAACCACCCCATCCTTCGCCGCGTCACCCAAAAATAAAAGCGGGGACGACGCACCCGCATCGTCCCCGCCACCATCGCGCCTCAAGAAGCCACAGCTCAGCGCGCAGCCGCCCCGCTATCCGGCCGGCTCCGCGCCCTCATCCTTTCTTCCTGTGTCCTCTGTGTTGATGTTCTCGACTTTCTTCAGCCCGATCGCCCCGACTAATACCCGGTCGGAATCGCCAGATTGTTAATGTAAGCCCCGCTTCGCGGCGATTCGTTCCACACCTGAAACCCCGTCACGAAGTAGAAAATGTAAGCCGACGCAATCCCGCCGCTCGCCCCGTAAATCGGAAACAGCGTCTGCCCGCCCACATCGTAAAAATCGATGTCCTGCATCACCGCTCGTCCCCAGTGCGAAAGATCCAGAAAATCCACGCGCGTCTGATTCGCATTGATCGACGATTTGATCGGCACGCCCGCCATCGACTTCTCGCCCGTGAACAGCAAATCCAGATCGCTGGCCCTTCCGCCGGCGCCTTCCTTTAGGATCTGCGAAATCGTCACCCCGAGCTGCTCCCACTGGTGTTCCTGCTCGAGCGACGTGTACGCAATCAGCTTTGACACCTGATTCGATCCCAACGCCTTGCGCACCTTGTTGATCGCCAGTCGCACCGCGCCCGGCGTAATTGCCGAATTGTTTCCGTTCACGTTCGGCGTCGCCAGTTCCACCGGATACGTCGCGCGATTCAAATTCAGCCACGTTCCCGTTGTCGCATTCGTCTGGTGATACAGAATCCCAAACAACGACACCGGCTGCGACCCGGTCAACCCGTCATGCACGATCAAATCGTTCACGCTCGTTCCCGACGGCAGCGAATCCACCTGAATGAACGAGTTGAACGGATCCACCAGCACCACGTTCGCCGAACCTCGGTTCGTCGTCAGCGTCGGGTCGTACACCTGCACCGTCTGGTTGTAATAGAACAGCATCGCGCCGGGAGGCTTCGCCAATCCGAACTGTGCCGCCACTCCCGACGGCAATCCCGTCGTCGTGATCGATCCCACCGTTCCCAGCACGCCGTTTCCGTTCGTCTGCATCACCTTGTCGAGAAACGATCGGAACTGGCTCATCGCATTTTTCACTTCGCGCTTCGCCGCGTTCTCGATCGCCTTCTCCGGCGCATTCGACGCGTACTCCACCAGCTTCGTCATTTCCACCGCGTGCCGGAAAAATACCGGCGTCACCTGCGCCACGTCGTACACCGTTCCCGATCCGCGTCCCAGGTCTCCGCCATCCATATTCGCCAGGCCCGCCTTGCCTCCCGGACGAATCTGCAAAGGCAGCCGCATGTTTCGCGAGCTCACCTTCTCCACGTCTCCGCGCTGCTGAATCATCGTCAATAAAATATCGTCGCGTTCGTACAACAGCGGCAGCTTGTCCCTCACCTTTTCCAGTTGCAGCGCAACCGACTGCGCATTCTGCATCTGTGCCATATGTCAATTCTCCTTAAATTCGATTTGTCCCGCCTCGACGCACACACCCGCGCACGCTGCGCCGCACCAATTCCCAAATTTCTCGCTTGGCCTGCCAGGTCCACTTCTTCGGAAACACTTCGCCGCGCCACATTCTGCTCTGCCGAAAAAAACAGCTCGCCCCAACCGCCTTTGTAGCGGCGGGCTTCACGCCCGCCAGCCTTCTCGAGGCCCACCGAACGATTCCGTCGCTTCCTCTTTGCTCAGCTACGGCCGAGGGCAACCTTGGGCCAGTCCCCACCCCCGTACCTTAACTACACCTCGGGCCAGTATCTCCGCCTCGCCCTTTCGCTTACTCTGATCCCGCAACTGCTCCGACCCCCAGCCCGAACGGAAACCGAATTCCGTTTCTGCGATTCATCCATCCACGCGCCCCTCCCGCGTGGGGTGGCAATCCAGCCTCACACACAGGAGATTCGTATGCTACCCATCCGCAACCTGATCCGTTCCGCATCTATTCTGGTCGTATTGGCAGCCGCACTCTCGTCGCCGGCTCTTGCCCAAAAACCGGCCAGTTGCACCGACACGCAAAATGACGCCATCCAATGCTTCGTCTATAACGCCGTAGCCACCAAGATCACCCAGCCTCGTTACGGCATGACTCTCGCCCAATTCGAAACCTACGGCGTCGCCGTCAACGACATCCTTCAAACCCACCACACCTACATCGTCCTCCTCGGCCTTTCCAGCGCCATCGCCGACGCTCTCCCTCCCACCAACGCCGATGGCTCCGCCAACCCCGCCGCCCAGGATCTCGCCGTCTCCCAAATCGTCAGCGCCGCCGTTACCGATCACCTCGCCAACATTCCTTCCGGCGCGAATCTGCAAGACGTGCAGTGGTTCACTCTCGACGTCACCGGCGCCATGAATGACAACAACGAAGTTCTCTCCCTGTTCACTCCCGGCGTCAGTCTCCGCATGATCGATTCCTACGTCGTTACCTCCACCACCAACGGCACCGTCAATTGGACCCAGGTGAACACCAGCCTTTCCGCCGCCGTGGACAACTTCGTCAGCGCCGGCCTCGTCAAAATCCCGTCCGACATGACCTCCGCCCAGGTCAAATCCTTCATCGAATCCGTTGCCCAGGCCATCTACAGCTATCGAACCTCCACCAATCGCAAAAGCCTCTAACCCAGCGCCCACCGTCGCACGTGCGCCCTTGCCTCTGACGTGCGCTTTGACGTGGACTTTGACGTGTGCTCTGACGTGGCCCTTGATGTGGGCTTTGACGTTGGTTTTGACGTTGGTTTTGACGTTGGTTTTGACGTGGCTGTTGAATTGGGTGCCCCATCCTTTGCCGCCTCTGCAAAGGGTGGGTTCCTAGGCGTTGCAACTTCGTTGACCAAGCCCTTCCGCCTTCGCCTTTGACTTTCGCTTTTGTAGCGGCGGGCTTCACGCCCGCCAGCCGTTGACTTTGACTCCGACTCCGACTTTGACGTGGGTGCCCCATCCTTTGCCGCCTCTGCAAAGGGTGGGTTCCTCGGCGTTCCAATTTCGTTGACCAACCGCTTCCGCCTTTGATTTTCGCTTTTGTAGCGGCGGGCTTCACGCCCGCCAGCCGTTGACTTTGACTCCGACTCTGACTTTGACGTGGGTGCCCCATCCTTTGCCGCCTCTGCAAAGGGTGGGTTCCTCGGCGTTCCAACGTCACGAACCAAGCTCTTCCGCCTTTGCCTTTGACGTAGCCTTTGACCTGGGTTTTGACGTAGGTGTTGAATTGGGTGCCCCATCCTTTGCCGCCTCTGCAAAGGGTGGGTTCCTCGGCGTTCCAACGTCACGAACCAAGCTCTTCCGCCTTTGCCTTTGACGTAGCCTTTGACCTGGGTTTTGACGTAGGTGTTGAATTGGGTGCCCCATCCTTTGCCGCCTCTGCAAAGGGTGGGTTCCTCGGCGTTCCACCTTCGTTAACCAATCTCTTTCGCCTTTGACTTTGACTTTCGCTTTCGCTTTTGTAGCGGCGGGCTTCACGCCCGCCAGCCGTTGACTTTGACTCCGACTCTGACTTTGACGTGGGTGCCCCATCCTTTCCCGTTTTTGGAAAGGGTGGGTCTTTTGGCTCTCGCTTTTGCCTTCGCCTCTGTAGCGGCCGAACCGGCCTCACCGGTTCGGGCATCCTTCCCCCACGCGATCACAAACCCAAAATCTGCCGCCTCGACAAAACCCGTCGTGCCGCCGCTACAAAATCAATCCGCGATTCTCGCTCGACCCGTTCCACAATTTCTTTCGGAGTGCCGTGGCTTGCCCCCGCCTCACAAATTCAAAATATCCGCATCCGACATCCGTCGATAATCAATATCCTTCGCCGTCGTCGCCCGCCTTCCCTCATTCCCGCCACCCGATCCCGCTATATCCACCCGCCGCTCCGCATTCCTCTGCCGCGTCCGCCGCTCCTGATTCATCGTCACAATGGTGTTCGTCCACTCATTCAGAACTCGCTTCGCCACCGCCGGCAGCGCCTGTCGCGCCCTCGCCGTCACCAGGCTCACCACCGCCTTCTGATGGTCCGCGTCCAACCGTCCCGTCCGGAACGCATCGTGCATCTGCTGCGTCAGCACTCGATTCCCGCGCAACACCGTATCCAGCTCGCGATAAATTTCACCCACCACTCGATTCCGCGCCGGCTTGGAAATTCCCTCCGGCAATAATTTCTCCACCTGCGCCTCGATCGCGCCAATCACACCTTCCACCGCGGAAGCATTCGCCGCCTGAAAAAAGTCCGCCTGGGCGGCGGTTAGCTTCCCTTCGTTCGCGGTGCGCGCCGCATCCGCCTCGCGCATATTCGCTCGCGGCGGTTCCTCTCGCCGCGCCGCTTCCACTTTCAATTTCGGATCGGCCGCCAATTCCCCCATCGACTTCGCCAGTGACGCAAACGCATCCGCGTCCAGCGCCGCCACCGCCCGCGCCAGCTCCGCGTGATCCTCCGGACGCCGCGAATAAAACAGCGCATCCAATCGATTCAGATCCGCCGCCAACGCTCCCGCTTCTCGCGCCGCTTCCGGACTCGCGAACGTTTCCCGGTACGCACTCACTTCATCCAGAGCGTCCCGAACCGCCGGATTCGCATCAATCAGTTCCCGCAATTCCGGACTCGCCTCGATCGCCCCACTCCATTCCGCTTCGCCGTCCCGGTTCGCCGCGCCCTTCTCCGAACTCCCCTCTGCGCCATTCGCCTCCGCGACACTCCTGTTTTCACCGGAATGGCCCGTCCTCGCGCCCTCCGTCACCCCGGATCTTGTAACTTCCGTCACATCCCCATCGAACAAAGCATCATCGCCAGACCGTCGCTCCACATGCCTCGAGCCAATCCCCAAAATTTCGTCGTCGCTGGCCACCTTCGGCGCAACGACATTCGCCTCGCTCCCTGCCACGATCGCCGCCATGTCATCCCCCAACCGTCTCGCCACTCGTCACGAGCCACTCGCCACTGCTTTTCGCCTTTTAACCGCGTATCCACTTCGCCAATACCCGCCTCAAACCCATAACCCGTCCACCGGCAGCCACTTGCAGGCCCGGAAATTTCCCTACCCGGTCGTTTGAAACTTTGAACCGAACGTACTATAGCCGCCGGCGCATTCTGTCCGTAAATTTACAATCAGCGGGGGGAGCAGTTCCGCAGCACTGGCGGTCACCTTCATCCCGTAATGCATGTCTGAGGTGTAGAGATGAGCACGCCGCCAAACGTCTCCGCAGAGACGAACGTATCCGCACTCAACGCCGCGCAAGATAAGAATCAGGACAAGCCCGTCGTCGAGCGTCGCACCCGCCGCCGCGCCAAAATCACGGCTGCCGTTCACATCAGGGGAATCGATACTCCCGAACCTTTCGAGGAAGTCTGCAAATCCATCGACGTCTCGCGCGACGGCTTGCTGATCCAGGTCGCCCGCGCCGGCTACTGGAAAGGCCAGCGCCTCGAAGTCACTTTCCCGTACTCGCCGGCCGCCGCCGCATCCACTCCCGGCCAGGTCGCCGAAGTTGTCCGGGTCACCGAAACGCCGACTGGATTTTCCGTCGCCGTCCATTTCAATTTCAGCAAAGTCACGGCTCGATCCGAAAACGGAAATCGCGCCGGCGCCGCCGCTCCCGTCAGTTCCGCGGTCGCCAACTCCACTCCGCAATCCGTCGTTCTCGGCGTCGAATCCGATCCCAAGACCGCCGAGATCATGCGCACCATTCTTTCGAACGATGGCTACACCGTCATCATCGTTCCCACGGCCCAACAGGCTCTCGACGTTCTGCGCACCACCGTTCCTTCCGTCTTCATCGCCGAAGTCGAAGGTCCGGAAATGAGCGGCCACGATCTCTGCCTCATCGTCAAGCGCAACGAACGCCTTACCCGTGTTCCCGTCATTCTCATCACCAGCGCCGCCACGCCCGCCGACTACACCGCCAGCCATCAAATGGGCGCCGTCGTCTGCATGGCCAAGCCTTTCAAACCTGAACGCCTGCTCCACGTCGTTCGCCTGGTCGCTCCGCCGCCCATTCTGAAAAGCGTCTACGGCACCGGACGCCCGGCCACCGGCTCGGTCGAACGCACCCTGTAACAGAAACTTTCATCTCAGTCCCGCACCGCGCGCGAGACAGCCAACCAGCCCGGCCGTCTCGCGCGTTTCCTTTTCAATCCTTCCTCCGATAACCGCCGCACCGATGGTTTCGGTTTTGACTCTGTAGCGGCCGAACCCGTTCCGCCGTCCGGAACGGGTTCGGGCATCGATCCGGCCGGCGCAAAATCAAATACAACGGCTGCCCGCTCGACCAAAACCGTCGTGCGGCCGCTACACAGTCAACGTCGCGCACCGCTGCGGCTTCCGCCGCACGAGCATTTGCACGGTCGCTGCCTTTCGTAGCGTAGACGCCCACGTCTGGGCGTTTTGGTTTTGCTTTGGAAATTGCTTGCGTTGACCAACGGCACGCTCCTCCGCTCGCGCGGACTCGCACGCCTCGCGGACAACAATCCCCCTACTACGCCCGCTTTCTCGCCGTTCCCGCGCCAACTCCCGCGACCGCCGCATTCGCCCCCACCGCCTGCTGCTTCATCAAATACTCCCGATGAAACATCGCATGCGCTCTCACATTCGCAAATCCCAACGGCGCCTCAATCTTCGCCACCTGCCCCGCATCCGACGAAAACCACCGCATGCAAATCTCCAGCTCCACCGCGTGGTTATCCGCAAACTCATCCGGCAAAATGCTCGGCAAAATCACATCCGCATCCACGCCCGGACCGCTCGCTCCCGCTCCTGTCGCCGCATTCGCCGCCGCGACCGCCGGAGCCACCAGATGCGTCACATCCTGCCGCCGCACCACCGGAACCTCCGCCACCAGTTGCGCAATTTCCCGGTACTGCTTCGTCCTCGACTCCTCATCCGGAATCACAAACTCTTCCAGCCCCAGCAATCTCTTCACCAGCGCCATATTCTCCGGATGCGCCAGCACCGCCTGCATCTGCGGATCGGGATTCCCCATCATCTGCATCAACACCGCGCGCTGCTGCGACCACAGCGTCGGATACTGCTCGTCCGTCTCCGGATAGCTGAATAAATTCCCCTTCAGGTCCGCCAGCCGGATCCATTTCGATTCAAATGCCGACCCCGCCCCCAGCAGCGTCACTTCCACGTCGTGCGGACGATTCCGCCGGAAACAATCCACCGCCAGCAGCATGATGTCCGCGTGAAAAAACTTCATCCGCCGCCACACCAGGCCAATCCGCCCCATCGCCTGTTCGCGCGCCATCGCATAGCCCGAAGCCGTGTCGTTGTTCGACATTGCTCCGCCAAACAGTGCCGGAAACGCTCCGGTCAAAAACTGCGCCACCGGACCCATCAATCCCGCCGCATGCTCGCTCAAATCGGGAGGCACTTCCGCCGGCTCGGGCTGAAAAAATCCCGCCGCCAGTGACTGCCCCGGTTTCGCCCGCGCCGGATAATGCGAACCGGGCTCCGCCGTCTGGCTCTGCAACGCATCAAAATCCAAAACTTCGCTGTCCGCGTAAATCGGCGGAATTCCATACTCATACGTTTCCATCTGCAAATTCGATAGCGTGTTGAATCGTTCCTGCACGCTGATGAGCGAATCTCCCAGCGCCGGACGCCCGCTCGACCCATCTCCCGGCAGCGCATGCAGCACGCGCCAGTGATCGTCCATATTTTCGTTCCGCGCTTCGCAATACACATCGCCCGCAAACGCCACGTACGCCCCATCCGGAAACATTTCCAGCAGCTCATCGCGCAACGCCTTATCGTCCAACGCGAAAAACGCCCACGGCCGCAGCCACGTCCGCTGAAACGTAATCAAATTAATATTGAAATCGCCGCCTTCCGTCAGCGGGCCTCCCTGCGACTGCGCCAGCCGCGCCAACCGTTCGTACTCCTGCGGTCCCGTCGCCACCGGCGCGCCGATCTTGTCCGCCGCACGCGGATACGCCGCACGCAACCGCGCCTGGTGCACTTCCACATTCCACTGCAAGTACGGATACTCATGCATCTCGCCGGCCCACGGCGGAGTCTTCAGCTCCAATCCTCCGACGATCGTCACCACCTCTTGCCCGTTCGCCACGCGCCCGCGCCCCTGCGCCTCCGGCACCGTAGCCATCTCCGCCGCCACATAATCCTCTTCCGTCAGCAGCGCCCCGCAAAATTCGCAAGACCACTCGCCCCCGCCCGTGTTTTGACCAGGATCTTGACCTGGCCTTTGACTCTGATTTTGACTCGGACTTTGACTTAGACTTTGACTTGGGTGCCCCATCCTTGCCGTTTCTGCAAGGGTGGGTTCCTCGGCGGCAAAGTCCTTCCCAGTCGCCGCATCTAAGCTTCTACGCCTTTGACTTCGGTCCCCCATCCTTGCCGCTTCTGCAAGCGTGGGTTCCTCGGGGGCCAAATCCTCCCCAGTCTCCGCCTTCGAACTTTCCTTCCCACACTCCGGACAGATATACAAATCTCCGCCCACGCGAACTTCCCGCGCCCCAATCTCCGTCTCCGGATGAAACCCAAATCTCTGGCCATCCACCACGTACCGCACATATGCCCCAACCTTCCCATCCGTCCAAAGGTTGAACGCCTCATCCACAATCAAATTCCCGATCCGGTTGTTCCGCTCGACCAGTTGCGCCACTTCCGTCGCCGCTTTCGCCGCCGCCACATCCTCCTCGGCCTGTGCCGACGAAGGAAAAAACCGCACCCTCGGCACGTCCTGCGAAAGCACCGCCACCAGCGACAATCCAAACGCCTGGTAAATATTCGTCACAAACTCGTACCGCGGCAAATCGTCCAGCGTCGAGCTATCCGACAGCTTTTGCTCAAACGGCAAATGCCAATTCTGATCGCGCTCGTTCCACCACAAATACTGCAGCCCTCGCCAAAACTGATGCGCCTGCTTGATGCGCCGCACTTCCTGCCGCCGCGTCGATTCCGACTCCGTTGCAAACTGCTGCACCAACCGCCGCAGCGCCTCCTGCAACCGTTCCGGCATCTGCTCGTTGTTATTCGCCTCCGCCGCTCCCCACCCGCCGCCCGTATCCGATGTCGCGCCCGCGCGCGCCGCACTCGACCCGCCTCTCCGCTCGCGCGTAGTCCGCCCGTCCCTCAACGGCTGCCCCGCCACCGGCCCTTCCACCCCCACAATCGCCGGATCGGCATCCATCATTTTCTTCTGCGTCGGCATACACCCATCCCTGTAAGAAATTCGCCGTTGAATTTTGGTTTGATTTAAATCGCGAAGCCTACTCTGTCGCCCACGCCGAACAACGTCTAGCCACTAGCCACTCGCCACTCGCCACTGCCTTTTCCCCTTCAATCGTCTCCCACCACAATCGTCCCCACTCCCCCCGCAATCGCATTCGCCAGTTTCGTCCCTCGCTCATCGGACGAAAATCCAAACGTGCATCTCACAAACTTCACATTCTGCAGCCGTGCCGCTCCGCCCTCGTATCGCAGCCGCGTCCCCACAAACGTCACATCCTTCCATTGCACTCCATCCAGTGTCTGCGACGCGCCCTCGATCGTCACTCCCTCCACGCGCACCTGATCCTCAAACCCTCGCGTCGCCGGAGGCAGAAAAACCTCCGCCTCATCCGGCATCAGCGTCGCATCCACGTAATCCCCATGCAGGCTTGCTGCATTCAACGTCTGCTTCGCCGTCAACGCGTGCGGCGCCGAAAACACCACATGCCCCGGTATCTTCATCGCATGCGGCGCCACCGTCCCCGGCCCCACATTCGCCGTCAACGTACGACCCGTCGCCGGATCCGCCGCTGCCTTCGCACCTTCCGGCTTTCCCGCCCCCACCGTCGTCCGCAACTCCGCCAATTCCACCCGCGCCTGAAACGCATGATCGCGCAGTCGCTCATTCTCCGGCTGCATATCCACCGTCTGATCGAGCGCCTTCAAACTCGCCGCAAAAAATTCCGGTGTCGCATTCAATCCCTTCGATCGCGCCGAAATCACAATCGCCGCTCCGCGATCGATCTCGACTTCCGCCCCGGTAATATTTCCCGCGCGCGCCGCGTCCATCGCCGCTTTCAGCGCCCCATCAAACTCGATCTCCCACGTCGGCGCTCCCGACTCCGCTGTTCCATCCGCCGCCGCATAAGGCCGTCCGCCAGGAACGTACGCCGATGCCGGCATCGCTACCGCCGGATGCACAATCTTCTGCACGCCCGACCAAACAAACGTCCCCGCCAAAACCAGCGCCAGAATCACCACCGCCAGTTTCAAGTATTTCGTCGCGCCTTCACCGCCCGCCGCAAACGCGCTCGGTCCTTTCCGCCTCCGCCACCGCCGGTCCTGTCCCCCCGGAGTATTCCAGATCTCGTTCGCCACCCGTTCACTCTCCGCCCCGCGCCCCCATTCTAATGGATTCCCCGTCCTCCGAACCCGCTCTTGTACGATAGCCACTCATCTCGCTGCCCCCTACGCCGTCCCGCCCCGCCTCACTTCCCCAGCGCATCTCCCAAAAAACTCACCAGGTCCCGATGATCCGAAAACACATGCGTCTCCGGACGCGCGCTCGCCTTCAGCCCCGCCGGCCGCGCATTCCGCGGCGCAACGCCGCCCAATCTCGCGTCGCGATCGCCCGCGCTGTCGCCCCGATGCACGCGCGCCACAAATCCCCGCGACGCTCTCCCCGTCGCAGACGGCACCAGCTCCGTCGCCTCGATCTCAATCCGATGAATCGGCCCGCTCGACTCCGCGTCGCCATCGCCGCCGTACTGATCCTCGCCCTCCGAATCTCCGCCGTCGTCCCCCGATCCCGCCTCGCGCAACGCCTCTTCCGCCGCACGCGCCGCTTCGATCGCTTCCCCCGCCACCGGATTCATGTAATACCGCCCGCGTATAAACGGCATCGTTCCTCCTCCGTATCCACTCCGCTCCGCGCCATCGCTCGCGCAACAACGTCATCCGCCCGCTTTCACTTCCGCATCCATCGCATCCATCGAACCGCCGCCGCCCGCGTCCTTCTTCCGCGCCGCATCAATCTCCAGCATTCGATTCACCTGATGCCAGGACTTTCTCCGCATCGGCATCGGCACTGCCGCCACTCCCGATCGATTCACACCGCCCGCCGGCCGTCGTCCCGCTCCACCGCTCACCTTCGCCGAACGGTTCGCGCGCGCCTTCACCCCGCCCACCGGCGCTCCCACCATTTCTTTCGCGCCCGCCACTCCCGGTTCCCCCACACGCAATCGCAGCGCATCCGCTTCTGCCGCATCCTCGACCATCACCGGCGGCACTCCGGCAATCCCCAATATGGAATTCATCAGCGCACGGTTCTCCGCGCGCAATCTTGCAATCTCCTCGCGCATCTCCCGCGGCCCTAGCCCGTCGCGCCGTAGCCGCACTTCAGCGTAGCCGGACCGCGCCGCCGCTCTCACCCGTCCCCAAATTTCCCGCAGCATTCTCACCCTCGTCCGGTAGCCACTCTTCCATCGCCAGCCCGCACCACCGATCAATTTCCTGCGCCTGCCCAGGTGAAACTCGATTTCGCTTTTGACGTGGTCGCCCCATCCTTTGCCGAGTTTGCAAAGCGTGGGTCTTTTGTTTTTCGCGCCCCTGCCAAAATCCAACCAATTTCCTACCTTCTCCGCCTCACAAAACTCACCGGCCCTACCTTCCGCCCTTCCGCAATCCCCGCCGCCTTCGCCTGAATCGCCCTCACCGTCGGATCCGCCGCCGTCACGCGCTCCGCAATCCTCTGTTCCATCGGCGGCCGCACCGCGCCACTCCGCTGCGCCGAATAGCGCGTCTTCAATCCATACCTAGCCGCATCCGCCGCGTCGTCCCCATCCATCTTCTCGATATCCTCCACGCGCGATGTATCCCGCACCAGCGCCGGCAACACCCCAATCAATTCCGTGCAGTTGCTCGTAATCACCCACTCGCCCGCGTCCAGCATCTGGTACATCAACATCCATCCGCCCACTCGATCGTTGTCCGCCGGAACCGGCCTCGGCATGCCCGCCGCCGCAAATACGTCGCCCATCTGCTCCGCAATCGAAGCTTCATCCGTCCGCCGCGCAAACGCATCCGGCGAAAGATAAATCGCGTCCACTCTCTCCCGAGCGTCGCCGCCAACCAAGCTCCGCGCCACAATCTCCGCCGCCAAATCCCTCGGCGACGTTCGCCTAGTCACAAACTCCCGGTACGTCGCCACGCTCGATCGCCCGCCATCCCCTCTCGCCATCTGCGCATGCCAGTAAGCCGCCGCCGGATGCTCGAATCCCCAGTCGATCGATATCCATCGCGGCCACCACGGCTTCCACTCAATCTCTTCCGCCCGCCGCACGTTCTTGCGCACATCGAACCGGTCGAAATACTGCCCGGCAAAAACATCCCAGCTTCCATCGAGGAACGCGCGTTTTAAATCTACCGGCAACGCCGCCAGCGTCCGCTTATAATTCTCATCCTTCGCATAAATCGGATTGTCCTCGAGCCTCGCCGCCACAAATTCATAATCCGCCGCGTTGTACTCTTCCGGACGCTCCATCCCCGCCGCCGGCTCGCGCGTCACCCACAGCGACTTCACCCACGCGTGTCCGATGTTTCCCGGATTCGTCGCCCCCGCCATGCACGGAAAACTCCCCGCCACCGCGCAACGGTTCCGGCTCGTCAGAAATTGCCACTGCCGCAGCGTAAAATGCGTCAGCTCGTCCACTCCGATAAACAAATACTCCGCGCCCTGATACTGGTAGACGTCATGCTCCGCCGCGCAATACCCAAACCGTGTCGTCGATCCGTTCAGCCACGTCACAATGTGTTTCGATTCGTTGTAGCTCGCATACAATCGCCGCGGCACATCCCTTCGAAAATAGTGCAGCAGCGACGATTCCAGCTCCGGAAACGTTCTCCGCAGCAGCAGCGTATTCACTCCGCTGCGCTCCCACGCCTGCACCACCGCTTCCATCAGCAGCGCTTTCGTCTTCCCCGGCCCCGCCGCCCCGCCGAATAACCGGTACTTCGCCGTCGACCCGTGAAAATCCTGCTGCCGCGGAAACGGCTCATACCCCAGCTCCACCCGCACCACCCGCTCCGCTTCCGCTCGCCTTCCATCTCGCCGCTTGCCACTCGTCACGAGCCACTGCCTTCCCTTCGAACTCTCAACTCCCTCCGCCTCTCCTTCAAACTCTCCGTGAACTCCCCGCGCCTTTCCTTCGCCCTCTCCGTGAACTCCCTCCGCCTTTCTCTGTGCCCTCTGCGTTTCAATCTTTGATCTCAGCCCAAAGAAAACCCAAACCGCCTCTCGCAATCCGCCTCCAGCGCCTCTAGCCACTGGTCACTAGCCACTCGCCACTAGTCTCCAGCCACCCTCACAAACTCAACGTCCGTATCTTCTCCCCCACAAAAAACGCCGCCGCTCCTCCCACAAACGCCAGTGCAATCGCCACATGATGCACGCTCAAAACCACGCCCACCAAGATGGCTCCCAGCCCGCTCGCCTGCACCACATACCCCACCGTCGTCTTGCTCGCGCTCATCGTTCCTCCTCGTGAAATGCAAAACGCCCCTGCCGTTCTTGCCGGGGAATCCCAAATCCCACCGTCTCCCGCGCCGGACGCGCCACCGAATGCACCAACTCCACCGTCGTCGGCCCATCCTCGCGATCCCCTGGATCGCGCTCCATGTCGGATGCAGCCGCCCGCTCATGCACCCGCCGCCATTCCTTCAACATATCCAGAAACGTTCGCTCCGCTCCCTTCACATCTTTTAGCCGGTCAACGTATCCGCGAAATTCCAAAAAATATTGCGCCTCGCCCAATCCCGCGCGACGCATTCCCGCCATCGCCGGATTCTCGCCTTCGCGCACCTCGCTCCCGCCACTCTCTCCCACGATCTCCGCGCCAACCGTCGCGTCCACCGGCGCTGCCGGCGCATCCTTCCTACTCCGCCTC
The DNA here is from genome assembly GCA_963785585.1 of uncultured Acidobacteriota bacterium. Taxonomy (GTDB): domain Bacteria; phylum Acidobacteriota; class Terriglobia; order Acidiferrales; family UBA7541; genus Palsa-295. Next base: position 1,491,923 of record CAWAVW010000004.1, on the reverse strand, counting down.
CGTCCGCGCCGCGCCGCTTTGCTCATCGCACCATCCGCACTTCACCGCAACCGCACATCGCAAAAGGGAGCAGGACACACCGTCCATCCGGCCGGTTCGAGCCGCGCGGGCGTCGTTTTTTCCGCCGCGATTTTCAGTGTGTCCTGCACAGGCGACAAATCCGATTCCTCGGCCACACACTTCCCCGCAACGCGCACAGACACACCCGCGCGCCCAGGTCGCCGACAAATTTTCAATTTATGGAATTTGTATCGAGGAAAAACTCAACCGCAAGAAACCCGCAGCCTCTGGCACCACACACAAGATTATCTGTGTTCGTCCCGCCCTTGCGTCACGCAATGTTTCACGGTCTCACCGCCACCCTCACTCCCCCACATCAATCACCGTCTGGCACACCAGCGGATTCGACTCCGCATCATCCGCCGTCACCGCCGCCACTCCGATCCGGTGCTGCCCCACCACAAACAGCATCTCCTCGCTCGTCCCCGAAATCCCCTTCATCATTCCCTTCGCGCCCGCCGGAACCGCGATCGTGAAAAGCAAATATTTCCTCGTCGGCAGCGAAATATCGTAAACCCGGAACTTCGCCACGCACTTCTGCTTCACCACATCCGAACACGCCACGTTCTTCCCAAAATCGTAATCAAACGTCACCGTCAGCGCATGTTTCGCCGTCGGCGGCCCCGACGGAACTTTCTTCGCGGTTGCAGCTCCCGCCTTCGTTCCCACCGCCTGCCCGGTTTGTGCCCGGCTCATCGTGCCCATCGCAAAACTCGCACATGCCGCGATCGCCGCCAGCCACACCCCCGCGCCTCTTCGCGCCCCTCTTGCCTTTCGCCGTCGCCCGAATCTCAACTTCGTTCGCTCCCGCGACGCACAATACCACACGCTAACCCAAAATCTGTACCGTCACTCCCGACCCGCCCGAAATCGCGATCACCTTCGCTCGTACAAAGTTCGCTCGAATTCCCGTCACCACCAGGCTGTCCCCGGTCGTCGTTGTCGAATTCTGCGCTCCCGTGCTCGGCGCCGAATACTGCGCGTCCACATCGTTGATCGCCGTCTGCAACTGGATCTGCACCGAAGTCGGCGCGGTTGTATAACTCGTTTGCCATCGGATCGTCCGCCCGTTCTCCGGAAATCCCGCGTAGCTCGGCAACGCATACTGCTGGCTCGCCTGCCCCGCCGCCGGCCCCTCGGCGTTAAACGCCAGCCCCACATCTCCCGGAAACAACGAGTACGGCGGATTCTGCGTATTATAGTTCGGCATAAGCCCCTCAGTTTTTAGCCGCAAGCATTCGTGCTTGTGGCCTTTGATTTTGCGGGCGCCCCATCCTTTGCCGGTTCCGCAAAAGGTGGGCGCCACAACTTTCCGTCCGCGCGTCTGGCCCTTGCTCCGAGGTCCACAAAACAAAAAAGGCGCAGCCACCTTCCGCCGCGCCTCAACCTCCAGACACACCCCGACCCATCCATAATCTCAACGAAGAAAAAACAACAGGAAGGAACTGCCGCCAGCGCCTCAGTCACACTTTTCGAGGCTAACGTAAAGAATTATACACTAACTCGTTAACACTGTCAAGTCTTTACTTCCGTAGGCAATAAATATCCAAGTCTGAATTCGTCAAACCCGCCCAAATCCCCGGTCTTACTGCGGCTGCGTCGCCGCTGGCGCCGGCTTCAACGAAAACGTGATCCCAATCTTCGCATTCTCATCCACCGTCCGCTGCAAATCCAATTGCCCCGCATCCAAGGTGTTTTCAACGCCCGCCGCCGTCACGTAATGCAGCTTCCCTTCGCTCAGCCAGTAATCGCTCGCCACCACGCTCGATCCATCCGACAAATAAAGCGTAGCGCTCGACTTCTCCTCCGGTCCCTGCGGCGCCCCCGCCGGGCCATTCAACATCACCGTCGGTCCGCTCGCCGACGCATCCGGAGCTCCTTGCTGTCCATCCGTGCTCACCGTTCCGTTTGCATCTCCGTTCGTAGTGCCACCCGAAGTGCCGCTCGCCGCCTCGTCCGCGTTCGCCTCGCCATTCGGATTGGCATTCACGGTATTCGACCCATCCGGACTCGGCGTCGAATACGACCATCCCGGCTCGCCATCGTTCGCGCCCGTTCCCGAACTCACCGTTCCGCTCGAGCTGAAGAGCGGATATCCGTAGCCCCCGCCGTATCCATAGCCCAATCCAAACCCGCCGCCGTATCCAAAACCGAATCCCGAGCAGCCCCAAAACGGATCGCAAAGCCCAAACGCGCTTCCATAACCGAACCCATACCCATATCCGTAGTACGGGTTGTAGTAATAAGGATAGTAGGGATACACGGGCCGATTCGGATTAAACGGACGCGTCGAGGAAGCGACCACGCCATTTGCGTGCACGGCCGAGTTCGTTGTGTAGGGCGTCAAACCTGTCGTCCGCGCATCGCTGGAAGTATTGCTCCAGCCCCTTGCCGCGCCGGTCGTCGCCGTCGTGCTGGTCGGCGTACTGTTAGTCGAAGCCGTGCCCGATTCGTTCGTCGCCGCCGATTTTCCGCTGGTCGTCGCCGAATTCGTTGCCGCCGGCGCACCGCTTTTCGACGCGTGCGATGAGCTGGGCGCGCTCGAACTCCTCGCTGGCGCTCCGCCGCCTCCGCCAAAATGTCCGCCGCCACCACCGCCGCCGTGCGACCCGCCACCGCCGCCATGCTGTCCAAACGCAGCCCCAGGCACCAGCGCCAGAAACACACCCAGCACGCCCGCCAGCATCACTTCACGCGAATTTTTCACGATGGCACTCCTGCAAGCGTTGCGGCAAACCCTGCGCCACTTGCGGCGCATCCTTCCACTTCCGCGATACTACACCATATGACGCCCCCGTGCCCTCTTTGGTTGCAAATCCCGTCCCACCATCACCCTCAACCCTTCGCCCCCATCTCACGCCGTGGCACAGGCCGTGGCACAGACGCTCGCGTCTATGCGCGCCCCAGCTTTCGTGGCACAGCCCGTGGCACAGACGCTCGCGTCTGTGTGCATCCCATTTCCAATGGGATGCAGGTTCAGCCATGTAAACCGTCACTCCGACTTCGCCGCTACGGCCCAACGCAGCCCGGAGCACCAGCCTTCGCTTTTGCTTTTTGTTTTGGCTTTTAGCCTTTGACCTGGGTGCCCCATCCTTTGCCGCCTCTGCAAAGGGTGGGTCTTTTGACTTTCCGCTTTGGCTTCGCACTCGTGGCACAGACGCTCGCGTCTGTGTGCATCCCAATTCCAATGGGATGCAGGTTTAGCCATGTAAACCGTCATCTCAACGTCCGATACCCACCCAACCCTCACCCCCACCGAGCCTTCTAGCCACTAGTCACTAGCCACTGCCTTTTCCTTCGAACCTTCTAGCCACTCGTCACTAGTCACTAGCCACTGCCTTTTCCTTTCCCCGCTATACTATCCCCTCCAAACAATGATCCCCTTCCTCCACCTCGGCCCCCTCACCATCCCCACCTTCGGACTCATGGTCGCCACCGCCATGCTCGCCGCCTACTTTCTCCTCCGCGCCGACCTCGCCCGCCGCAACATCGCCCCCAAAGACTCCGGCGAAGCCGAATCCCTCATCGCCTGGCCCTGCCTCGCCGGCATCGTCGGCGCCAAGCTCTACCACGTCCTCGAATCTCCTCGCGAACTCTTCGCCGACCCGCGCGGCGCTCTCCTCAGCGCCTACGGCTTCGCATGGTTCGGCGGACTCATCGCCGGATTCGCCGTCTTCGCCCTCGTCGCTTCGCGCATCCAACGCAACGCAAACGCCGCCTCCGCGCAAAACGCAAACGCGCCCGCTCTTCGGCACATCACATTCCTTGAAATTCTCGACGCCGGCTCTCCCGCCGCCGCTCTCGGCTACGGCATCGGACGCATCGGCTGCTTCCTTTCTGGCGACGGTGATTACGGCATCCCCACATCTCTCCCGTGGGGCATCAGTTTCCCGAACGGACTCGTTCCCACCACCGATCGCGTCCACCCAACCCCGCTCTACGAACTCGCCGTCGCCATCGCCATCGCCTGGTTCCTGTGGACTCTCGGCGCAAAATCAATCGCCTCCGCGCGCCGAAATCCTCCCGGCGAAGTCTTCGCCGCCTATCTCGTCCTCACCGGCGTCGCTCGCTTCCTCGTCGAATTCATTCGCATCAACCCGCGCTCCTTCTTCGGCATGTCCAACGCCCAGGCCGCCGGCGCCGCCTCTGCCATCGTCGGCGCGATCGTTTGGTTCTACCTCCGCGCGCGTTCTCGCCGGCAGTCTTCTAACGCCTAACCATTCGCGTCCGCACACACCCCGGCGCATCGCCGCATAAAAAATTCCAAAATGTACGCAAGGGATAAAACAGAACAAACAAAGTGCCCAATGAAATCGGATCCGCCGCCCGCCCGCAAGACCGCCGTGCGCGCTAATTCAAGCTGCTGCGATCCTCGTCCCCGCTCCGCCGCGAACCCGCCGGCGAAGTTTCCTTCGTACGATTCGCCGAAAAGAATTCCTCGCCGCCCCGCGACTTCGAGCCGCTCGTTTTCGGCATGTACTCGCTGGGATCCACCACGAACCCCGCATTCAGCAACTTCTTGATTTTTCCGCGCAGCTCGCTCAATTCCTGCAACCACGTCATCGCGCCGTCCCCCAGATTATCGTTCCACTTTCGCCATTCGAATCGCTAACACCCCGCTCGCCATCACCGCCTGGCTTCGCGTCGCATCCACTTCCGCCGGCAACGCAACCACGCAAAACGGCTGCGAACCCCACCGCATCCTCAAAGTCTCCTCGTCGTCGTCATCGTCTTCGTTCTGCTCTTTCTCGCCGTTCGCCAGAGCGCACGCGCGCCGCAACTCCTCGTCGATTCCCGAGCGGATCTCGACCGCCGTTCCCGACGCCGAATTCCATTCCAGCCCGCACAATTCCGCCAGCGGAGCGTCCGCAAACGACAATTCTTGCGAACCCAGCACCATCAGCCATCTTCCCTCGATCGCCACCCGAATCTCCGAATGGTTTACTCCTTCGATGCTCACCATGGCATGAATGGTTCGTTTGGATTCCGCCAAATCCACCTTCAGATTCGTGCCCAGCTCCTGCTCCGCCTGGAGCCAATCGTCCAGCTCTCCGCCGGGTTTCGACCCGCGCAAAACAAATTTCTGATACGCACGCCGCGCCACCCCGTCGTACGCTTCCAGTAGGCAATCCGTAAAGTCTTCAAGCCGCACGTACTCGCGCGCCCCTCGCGCGCTTTGCTTCACTTCAATCGGCGGCTCGGAACCTCGTTCCCGCAGTGTGTGCTGTGCCATCGCGCTCTCCTTACCCGCGCCAGTGTTTCCCATTCGTACCCGTCGCCCGTTCCACTCTCGCCGGCAGCACCACCTTTCTCGGATTCCGCAGTGGCGGCACCACCGCCTTCAATTCCGCGCCCTTCTTCCGTGTCTCTCGTATCGCTCGCCCGTCCTGCAGCACCGGTCCCGACGAAATCCCCCGAAACAGTTTTTCTTCCCCGCGCTCCGCCGATTTTTCATCCAATCCCGCCAGCAACTTCTCAATCTCAATCTCGAGCATCACCGGATTCAGCGCCCGTCTCCCCAGCGATCTCTCTCCTTGCTCCACCACCGGCAGCCACAGCAGCGTCTCGCTCAATTTCAATCCCACCATCAAAGTCGATCCCTGCGCCTCCGCCGAATCCGCCAGTTCATACCCGCTTCCGTCCGTCAATTTCTCCGCTGCCAGCACCAACGGAAACCTCACCGTCCGCAGCACGATCGCTGCCTCTCGCAGCGTCCCCACCTCATGCTTCGCCCATCCGTGCCTCTCCATCCGCTGGCACATTTCGCTCGTGCTTTCTGTCAGGGACCCTACGACCAGTATCCGTACCACGATGGCGGACATGCTTTCCCCTCTCGGTGTGGAAGGGGGGTGAGGTACTCCACAGCGACATCTAGGCTCACTTGCAATTCCCGTGCCGACTTACCGGCGGATTCTTTCGCCAGTCTCAGGAAATCTCGATATTTCCATCGCAATCGACTTCCCTTCGATCGTCCCTCTCGCTTTCTCGCTTCTCTCCCTCCGTCGCCTCCAGCCGGCCGACCCCTCGGCCTGCCCGCTTTCTCGTCCACTCGCCTCGACTGGGCGCCCGTACCACTCGGTAAACTCTTCACTTACCGCCGGTACGCTCGCTCAATCGAGGCAAGCTTTCGATGCCGCGAATCCTGCTCTCTATATCGGGATTCCCGGCCTGCGACGTTAGATACAGTTCCCCTTCCAGCTAGTCACGTCACCCTACTCCTGTGGAAATCCTGTGTATATTCGCATTTATACGGCTTTTCGACCTGCGGACTCTACCGATGTGTTCCATTCCCGCTTGCGGACTGTACTACTTTACTCTTGACACAATATTGGCTCAGCAGTACCGTGCTGCTGTTATTTTCTTGAGCGTTCGCCTTTGAAACGCTCTCCACTCGGACATCTCGTCCGCTTGTCCGGGTGGCTGGCCCCGCCTCCTGGGGCCTGCTTTACGGTTCCCTGGCTGTTTTAGGCCCTGAATATCGCGTCAAGGATCGTTGTCGAATTTCTAGCGACGGCCTCGGTTCGGCCGGTGGGCGGACACAGAATGGCCAACAAGCGGAAACTTACGCCTCGCGGCTACGTCAAAATGCAGCCTCGCAATTCCCAGCCCCGTCGTAATTCAGTTCCAAATCGGGAAAAATCCTCGGTCCGCCGCCCTCTCCGCTCTCCTTCTTCCCGCCCGCGGAAAGCCCTGTCTCCCGCCCCGCGCCGTCCTAAGCGCTCGTCCCAAAATTCGCGTCGGCGCCGTACCGCATCTCCGCCCGCCGCCACGGCCTCCCCCCGGCACGCTTCTCTCCACTATCCGGACGTCCTCCGCCGCGCCGAAGAGCTCGCCAACTTCGGCACCTGGGAATACCACGTCGCCACCGGATCCGTGATCCTTTCCGAAAACCTCTTCCGAATCATTGGCGTGCCCATCGAGTCGGGTCCCGTTCCCCTGGAAACGATCGCGGAGCAAATCAGTCCCGGCCACGCCGTTGCCGTCCGCGAAAAGTACAAATCAATCATCGACTCGAAACAACCCGCCGACTTCCTCGCCGAGTTTCACTCGCCCAACGGCCAGCTCTGCGTCCGCCGCTCCATGGTTGCCCCCGAATTCGACCGCTCTGGCAACGTCGTGCGTCTCGTCGGCGTAACCCAGGACGTCAGCGCCCAAAAGATGGCCGAGCGCCAGTTGCGAACCTTGTCTCATCGCTTACTCACTCTGCGGAACGACGAACAGCGACGAATGGCCCGCAATCTTCACGAAACCGTTTCGCAAACCATCACCGCCCTGAAAATGACTCTCGGCAACCTGCTCCACATCGTCCCCGAACCTTCCCTCGAAATCCTCGAAGGCCTTTCCACCGCGCGCGACCTCGCCGACGAAGCGCTCCGCGAAGTCCGTGCCGTCTCCGCGCTCCTCTACCCGCCCCTTCTCGAAGAGATTGGCCTGATCGCCGCGATCCGCGGCTACACCTTCACGCTTTCCGAGCGCATCGGCACCACCATCCGCGTCGATATCCCTTCGGAACTTCCTCGAATGCCCCGCGAGATCGAAGTCACTTTATTCCGCGTCGTGCAGGAGTCGCTCACCAACATTCACCGCCACTCCAAAGCATCTTCCTGCACCATCCGTATTCGCCGCACGGCGGATTCCGTCGAACTCGAGGTCCGCGACAATGGCATCGGCATGCAATCCATTCCCGATTCCACTTCGCCCGAGTCTTCCGATGTTCACGTGGGGATCGGTCTCGCAGGAATGCGCGACCGTGTAAGGCAACTCGAAGGTTTATTCCGCGTCGATTCCGCCGTCGGGCGCGGCACTGCCGTTTATGTCGAAATCCCGCTCGATTCTCCCGCTCCCATCCCTGAAACGCTCGAGGTCGCTCCATGAGGACTTCTCAAACATTCCATGCCTCCCCGGTGAAACCCTACCGCATCCAAATCGCCGACGACCACGCCCTCATCCGCCGCGGCGTCCGCACTCTGCTCGAAACCGAGCCGGGCGTCGAAATTTCCTCCGAATCCGCCACCGGCAACGAAACCGTGGATCACGTCAAAAAAAATCAGCCCGACCTTCTGCTTCTCGATCTCACCATGCCCGAAAAAAACGGCCTCGAGGTCGCCGCCATCGTTCATAAAGAGTCCCCGTCAACCGACATCATCATCCTCACCATTCACTTCTCTGAAGAAGTCGCCCGCGAAGCTCTCCGCTGCGGCGCTCTCGGCTACATGCTCAAATCCGACGCCGACGTGGACCTCATCAACGCCGTTCGCCACGTCCGCCACAAGCGCAGCTTCTTCACCGGATGTCTCGCCCACAAAATGATTAACGCCTTTGTCGAAGACGCCCGCGCCGCTCTCGCTCCCGACGAAGGCGTCATCCCCGGCGTCCCTCTTACCGCTCGCGAAATCGAAATCCTCCGCATTCTCGCCACCGGCGCCAGTAACAAACACGTTGCCACCGCCATCGGCATCTCCACCCGCACCGTCGAAAGTCACCGCACCCACATCATGCGCAAAATGAAATTCGTAAACTTCAGCGACCTGGTCCGCTTCGCCGTCCGCAATAACCTCATCGAACCCTGACCCCCTCCCGCCCCGTCGCCCTGCGACAAAAGCCGTGCCCCAGTCACCGCGCCGCACACGCCGTAGCACAGGCGCCGTGGCACACACGTCGTGGCACAGACGCTCGCGTCTGTGTGCACCTCATTTCCAATGAGGTGCAGGTTGAGCCATGTAAAACTTCACTCCGAATCCTAACACAAGCGCCTCTTCGTCGAGCTTGCCGCCGCCCCGTACGACAATCGCGTTGTGCACGATTCGATCGCTCACACCCACTCGCTGCCTTTCGTAGCGTAGACGCCCACGTCTGCGCGCGCACGCCCGCGAACGCGGGCTGCGTGCCGTTCTTAGCGTCCAGTGCCTCACCCCCGTCCCCTTGGCACAGCCGTGGCACAGACGCTCGCGTCTGTGTGCACCTCATTTCCAATGAGGTGCAGGTTCAGCCATGTCCAAAACCACCCAGTCCCCGAACGAAAATCTCAAACCCTCCCACCTCCCACTCCCCAAATTATTTCTTCTCCCCCACTTCCGCCGATTTCTTCGCCGCCTCCTGCGACCAATGCCAAGCCTGCGCCGCATGCTCGTGCGCCTGCCGCGACATTTCATTTCCGCTCAGATGATCGCCCTTCCCGTGATGCGCGGCCGCCGCTTCATGCGCGTGTGCCGCCAACATATGAAATTCCGCCGCTCGTGCGTGTGCTGATTGTGGCATCGTCTCTCTCCTTGACCTGCTCCCTCACGCTAGCCCCGCCCCCGCCAATTGTCCATACACCGAACTCCGCCCACCTACGTCAGCCACTCCTCGCTGACCAAACCCGCGCGCGGCGATCGCCTTTTCCGTCACCATCCGCTCGCCCCGCTCGCCGCCTGCAGCCAAACCGCCCCACCCAACCGGTCAACCCCCGCCCTCTTTTTCACTACAAGAGAATCCCCGCACTTGGTGTAACCTTCCCAACCGCCCGCGCGTCTGACCATCAGCTTTTACGACGCGCAGCAATCAGCACCATCAAACATTCGACGCAACCGTTGTCCGTATCGCCGACTTTGTAATCGCGGGTTTCACCCCGCCGGCTTTTCACTTTGCATCCGGAGGCACTCGTGCGCCACGCACTCATCGCCATCGCAGCCGCAACTCTCTTCACCATCTCCGCCGCAACGGTCACGGCCCAACAATCCCCCGCGCCGCCCGCGAAATCGAAAAAATCTTCGGCCAAAACTGCAGCTCCCGCCGAACCCGTCAGCAGCGCCCCCGCCAACTGGACCGGCGACACTCCCGATCTCGCCGCCATCTACAAAATCAAAGACGAAGGCTTCGCCCACTCCCAGGTCATGGAAATCGAAAGCTACCTCACGGACGTGTACGGCCCCCGCCTCACCAACTCCCCCAACGTAAAAGCCGCCCGTGACTGGACCACCAAAACCATGACCGATTGGGGTCTCGCCAACGTTCACACCGAAGTCTGGGGCCCCTTCGGCCGCGGCTGGTCCAACGAACATTTCTCGGCGCAAATGATTTCGCCTCGCCCGTATTTCCTTATCGCCTATCCCGAAGCGTGGACTCCCGGCACCAACGATCCCGGCACCGCGCCCATCACCGCCGACGCCGTCCTCGCCCTCATCAACAAGCCCGAAGACCTCGACCAGTACAAAGGCAAACTCAAAGGCAAATTCGTCCTCACCGCGCCGCTGCCGGACATCGCCCCGCGCTTTGAAGCCGACGCCTCCCGCTACACCGACGCCCAACTCAAAGACCTCGAAGTTCAGGAAGTCCCCGGCGCTCCCGACAAAACCCGCGCCGACCGTTTCGCCGCCGCTCGCGCTCGCCGCGAACTCAATCTCAAAATCCAGAAATTCCTTCTCGACGAAGGCGCCGCCGCATGGCTCGAACCCTCCCGCGCCGGTGACGACGGCACGGTCTTCGTCCAACAGGGCGGCTCCCAGGATCCCAAGGCGCCCCCGGCTCCCGCGCGCATCACTCTCGCCGGCGAACACTACGGCCGTCTCTACCGCCTCCTCGACAAAAAAGTTCCCGTCACTCTCGAAATCGACGACCAGAATAAATTTTACGACGACGATCAGAATTCCTTCGATATCCTCGGCGAAATTCCCGGCACCGACAAAGCCGACGAAGTCGTCATGCTCGGCGGCCACTTCGATTCCTGGCAAGCCGGCACCGGCGCCACCGACAACGGCGCTGGCTCCGCCGTCATGCTCGAAGCCATCCGCATCCTCAAGGCCAGCGGACTGAAAATGCGCCGCACCGTTCGCCTCGGCCTCTGGACCGGTGAAGAACAAGGTCTGCTCGGCTCGCGCGCCTACGTCAAAACGCACTTCGCCGACCCCGCCACCATGCTCGTCACGCCCGAGCACGCCAAGCTCGACGCCTACTACAACATCGACAACGGCACAGGAAAAATTCGCGGCGTCTATCTCCAGGGCAACGAAGCCGTCGCTCCGCTCTTCAAGGCCTGGATGGAGCCTTTTAAAAATCTCGGCATGGACACGCTCACCATCCGCAACACCGGCGGCACCGATCACCTGTCCTTCAATTCCGTCGGTCTCCCCGGCTTTCAATTTATTCAGGATCCAATGGACTACGATTCCCGCACCCACCACTCCAACATGGACGTGTACGAACGCGTCCAGGAAGCCGACATGAAACAGATGGCCGTCATCGTCGCCTCCTTCGTGTACATGACCGCCAACCGTCCAGACATGATTCCGCGCAAACCCTTGCCGCAAGCGACGCCGCCGACTCCCGCCAATCAATTCGGCGCCCCAACTCCCAGCATCCTCTCCGGCATCCCCGGCGGCGCCCCCGTCCCCGCTGCCGCACCTCCAGCTCCTGCCGCCTCATCGCCTTCAACTGCCGCACAGCCATCAGCCACCGCACCGGCCAGCGCCCCAGTGTCAGCGCCCGCACCAAAACCCTAGCCGCGCGAAATGGCCGTGGCCATGCATCTTTCGGGTGCCCCATCCTTTGCTCACTTCGCAAAGGATGGGCCCCTCGCCGTTCACCACATGCAACGCGTATGCATCGCCGCCGCGTGGGTTTGACTGTGTAGCGGCCGCACGACGGTTTTCGTCGAGCGGGCAGCTTTCGTTGTGCGCGGCGCGAGGAAAATCACTTTCGCAATCCCCGCCCCGCCGTGGCACAGACGCTCGCGTCTGTGTGCACCTCATTCTTAATGAGGTGCAGGTTCAGCCATGTACAAATCCTCCGCGACTCCAACCCCGTTCACCCTGCCCCAAAGTAACGTTTCCAAAACCTGTCACAAAACGACGGTTTTCTCTTGACACCTTTCGCCTTCCGCATTACTCTCACAAAACCTGCTCCCCAATGACGGTTTTGGCTGCAGCCCCTTGCTGAGGAGATTCCATGCGCGAAGACTTCGCCGCCACGGCCCCCGCCCCCACTCAGTCTTCAACCACTTCCCATCACAACGACCTCGCCCAGGCCGCGCGCCACACCGCCACCTCCGCCGCCCGCGCCATCGAATCCCAACAATATAAAGACGGCTTCTGGTGCGGCGACCTCACCGCCGACTCCACCCTCCAATCCGACTACATCCTCCTCCAGATGTGGCTTTACCCTCCGGCCGCCGACGGCTCCTGGCATCCGCCCACCATGCCGAAAATCCGCAAAGCCGTTCGCGCCATTCTCGACGCCCAACGCGAAGACGGCGGCTGGAACATTTACGAGCCCGGCCCATCGGAAATCAACGCCACCGTACGCGCCTACGCCATGCTGAAGATGACCGGCATGGACATCCAGGATCCGCGCATGCAGCGCGCTCGGCACCTGATCCTCGAAATGGGCGGCATTCAGGAATGCAACTCCTACACAAAAATTAATTACAGCCTGTTCGATCTCTTCCCCCGCAAATACTGCCCCACCGTTCCGCCGGAAGTCATGATCATTCCCGGCAACGTGCTCTACGAAATGTCGTCCTGGTCGCGCACCATCATCGTTCCACTCTCGCTCGTACAGGCTCTCGGCGGAGTGAAACCCACTCCCAACAATCTGCGCATCAACGAACTGTTCCACCCGCATCGCAAACTCGCGCTGCATCGAAAAGATCGCATCGCCAACCTGTTCGTTCGCGCCGACAAGCTCTTCAAGCGCTGGGAACGCAAGAGCGTCAAAAAAATCCGCGGCTTCGCCATCCGCTCCGCGGAAAAATGGATGCTCGATCACCTCCAGTACAGCGAAGGCCTCGGCGCCATCTTTCCCGCCATGATGTACGCCATCATGGCCATGGACGCGCTCGGCTACGAACGCGATCATCCCGACCTGCAAACCGCTCTTCGCCAGTTCGACGAACTCATTCTCGAGGCCGAGCACAGTTTGATTTTTCAGCCGGCGAAATCTCCCGTCTGGGACACCGCCATCGCCGCCTTCGCCCTCGGCGAATTTCCCGAGAAAAACGAAGCCAGGCTCACGCAAGCCGCCGACTGGCTGCTCACCAAGGAAATCCGCCGCAAAGGCGACTGGGCCGCCAAACGTCCCAACCTCGTTCCGTCCGGCTGGGTTTTTGAATTTGCCAACGAGTGGTATCCGGACATCGACGACACCGCGATGGTCCTGCTCGCGCTGCTTCACGCCAAAGCCTCCGATCCCGAAGCGCAAACCCGCGCCGAAAATCGCGCCATTCAATGGCTTCTCGGCATGCAAAGTTCTGACGGCGGCTGGGCTGCCTTCGACGTCGATAACAATTGGCAGATCCTCACCAAAGTTCCCTTCGCCGACCACAACGCCATGCTCGATCCCACGTGCCCAGACATCACCGGGCGCGTCATCGAATCTCTCTGCAAGCGCGGCTTCGACTACAAAAATCCCGCCATCGCGCGCGGCGTCAACTATCTGCTGCATCATCAGGAAAAAAATGGAAGTTGGTACGGCAGGTGGGGCGTCAACTACGTGTACGGCACGTTCCTTGCGATTCGCGGCCTGCGCGCGAGCGGCTCGCCCAAGGTTTCCGACGCAATTTCTCACGGCGCCGAGTGGCTCCGCGAAGTGCAAAATCCCGACGGCGGCTGGGGCGAAAGCTGCAAAGGCTACGACACGCACCGCTTCGAACGCGCCGCAAGCACGCCATCACAAACGGCCTGGGCCGTTCTTGGCCTCGTTGCCGCGGGTCAGGCCAACTCTCTCGCCGCCACCAACGGTGTAAAGTGGCTCCGCGATCACCAAAAATCCGACGGCACCTGGGACGAAACCATCACCACCGGCACCGGCTTCCCCAGCGTCTTCTACATCCGCTACGACATGTACCGCAATTATTTCCCCCTGCTCGCCCTCACAGCCTTCTCCAAATCCGCCTACGCCCCAGGCCACGCCCCCGCCTTTTCCGCCACCGCGCTCTCCACCACCGGCTAGCCTCACCCGCATTTTCGCGTCGCCATTCCTTGCGGAGTGATCCGCGTTGCTGCCTGACCCTCGCGGCTGACATGCGGTCCGCCCCCATGAATTTTCGCGTGCCCTTCGTTTGCCGCTGCCTTTGCCTTTGCCTTTGCTTTTGACTCTGTAGCGGCCGAACCAGCCTCACCGGTTCGGGCAGCCTTTGCCCTTGACTTTGTATGCGCCCGCTTCACCCCCGGCCGAAGCCGCCGTGCCCGTCGTGGCACAGACGCTCGCGTCTGTGTGCACCCCATTTCCAATGGGGTGCAGGTTGAGCCATTTCAGAAATTCCCACGCACCTGAAATGCACGCACTCATCAGAATCAAACTGCATCGCAACTCCTCACTCAACAACGATCATCGCCCGCATGACGACTCCGTTCTAACTCTCTCTCCTCCGCCACGCCCCCTCACTTCACTCCCATCAAAATCCCCATCAACCCATGCGCCAACCCCGACGCATCCACGCCATCCATATTGATCAGCACCACAATCCCATCCCGCTTCTCCGGCACCATCAAAATATCCGTACTCGTCCCCTGCTGGCTCCCCGAATGTCCTACCGCCGCCAAATCCCCCATCTTCAAAATTCCAAACCCCAATCCATAATGATCCGCCGATCCATCCGTCTGCCTCTGCGCCGTCCACATCAAATCTCTCGTCGCTCGCTTCACCAACTTGTCGTCCAGCATCGCAATCTCAAACTCCGCCAGATCTCCCGCCGTCGAAATCCATCCGCCTCCCGGAATTTTGTAGCTCGAATCCAGCGGATCGGCGTTCACCACCTCTCCCGCCTTGTCGCTCGAATAAAACCGCGTCCGGTTTGCAATAATCTTGTAACGGTCATCCACAAACGTATGCGTCATCCCCGCCGGAACAAACACGTTCGCGGTCGCAAAGTCCGCATACTTTTCTCCCGAAGCCGCTTCGATCGCGCATCCCACCAGCGTGTAGCCCATCGTCGTGTAATGAAATTTCGCTCCCGGAATCTCCACCAGCGGATCGTTGGCGAAAAACTGAATGCCTCCCGCGATAGGATCGTCAAAATGCTTCGTGTTGTTGCCTTCCAGATCGTCCGCGCCGGTCTTGTAATGCCGGATGCCTCCCAAATGTCCCAGCAATTCCCGCGTCGTGATCGGATACGGCTTCACCGGAAATTGCGGACAATATTTCTGTATCGGCGCATCCAGATCCAGTTTCCCCCGCTCCCACAGTTCCATCGCCGCCGTCGCCGTCAGCGGCTTTGACACCGAAGCGAGCCTGTACAGCGTCTCCGCCGTCGCCGGAACTTTCCCCTCCAGGTCCGCAAACCCAAATCCCTCCGACCACACAAACTCCCCATTCACCACCGCCGCCACCGAAACTCCCGGCGCGTGACTCTTCTCTATAAATCCCCGCACCGCCGCTTCCATCTCTGCGCGCTTCGCCGCATCCAGCGTGTTCGTCTGCGCGCCGGCGCCGCTCGCAAACGCGCCCGAAAAAACCGCCGCCGCGACCCACACCGCCGCCCATCGCGCCGCGCTTCCCCATTTTCGTTTCATCATGAAATTCTCTCCCGGTCTCGCGCAGGGATTATGCCACGGCGCTGCTTCCGTTATACTTGTTCAAGAATCGCGCGCGAGCCAATCGCCCCGCGCGAGCGACAACTCCCAGGAGCAGCAACGTTTGCCCGCCACCGAAACATCCGACTCCCAACTCGCCGGACGCGTCGCCTTCACCTATCCCGCCTTCGTCTGGTACGAAACCGCTCGCGCCTTCATCGTCCTCGCCACCGAAATGCAGTCCGTCGCCGTCGGCTGGCAGATTTACCGAAATCACCCACCGCGCTCTCGACCTCGGCCTTGTCGGCCTCGCCCAATTTCTTCCCGGCATTCTGCTCTTTCTCGTCTCCGGCCACACCGCCGACCGCTTCGACCGCCGCAAACTCATGATGCTCTGTTATTGCGGCTTCGCGCTCTGCTCTTCGCTGCTCTTAATTCTCGCCCTGCGCCACACCCACACCGTCGGCCCCATCTACGCCGTCCTCGTCCTCATGGGAGTCGTTCGCTCCTTCAACGGTCCCGTCGGTCGCGCCATCCTTCCGCAACTCGTCCGCGAAGAACATTTCCAGAACGCCGTCGCCTGGCACTCCACCGTGTTTCAAGCCTCCACGATTCTCGGTCCCTCCGCCGGAGGATTGATCTACGCCGTTTCCCGCGGCCCCGCCGCCGTCTACGCTTTCGCCGTCGCCTCCGCGCTCATCGCCATTTTCTCCACCACGCGCTTCGACCTGAAAGTCAAAATCCGCTCGAAAGAACCCATCAGCTCAAAAACCGTCCTCGCCGGAATGCACTACATCTGGAATCACAAAGTCGTCCTCGGCTCCATCTCGCTTGACCTGTTCGCCGTCCTTCTCGGCGGCGCCGTCGCTCTGCTTCCTGTGTACGCCCGCGAAATCCTTCACATCGGTCCGTGGGGCCTGGGAATTCTTCGCAGCGCTCCTGCCGTCGGCGCCGGAGCCATGGCCATCATCCTCGCCTATCGTCCGCTCAAAGGCCGCGTCGGCGTCACCATGCTTTTCTGCGTCGCGGCTTTCGGAGCCTTCACCATTGTCTTCGGACTCTCGCGCAGCCTGATCGTCTCGCTCCTCGCCTTGATTCTCGTCGGCGCTTCCGACATGGTCAGCGTCGTCATTCGCGCCACCCTCGTCCAGATCGCCACGCCCGACGAAATGCGCGGCCGCGTCAACGCCGTGGACATGATTTTCATCGGCGCCTCCAACGAACTCGGCCAATTCGAAAGCGGCGTCATGGCCCACTGGTTCGGCACCGTTCCCTCGGTCGTCATCGGCGGCTTAGGCACTCTCCTCGTCACCGGCCTCTGGGCCGTATTCTTCCCCCAACTCCGCAACGCCGACAAACTGATCCCCGACGCCGCCGCAAAATCCTAGCGCCACGCCTTCGCCTTGGCCTTTGCCCTTGCCTTTGTAGCGGCGGGCTTCACGCCCGCCAGCCGTTGACGTTGCCGTTGACTCTGTAGCGGCCGAACCGTCTCTCAGGTTCGGGAGCCGTTGCCTTTGCCTTTGCTTTTGCTTTTGCCTTGGCGTTTGCCTGTGCCTTTGCCTTCGCCTTTCCGCCTCCCGCAAAAACTCCGAATTGACCTCGCGCGCATTCTCCATTAAAATTTTCGGCGTAACAAAAAAAACGGCGCGCCAACCACGCGCGCACCCGGAGCCCGAATTGCTCAACGTTTCCCTCGACGCCCTGAAACAAGCCATGGGCCTCGTCAACGAGACCGCCAAAGACTCCGCGTCCGAATCCTCCTCGACGCTCTCCTCCAAGTCTTCGCGCAAAGGCAAAAAACTCGGCGTCAAGCCCCTGCCCACCGTCAGCAGCCTGACGACAAAACTCCCCCGGCCAGACGGCCTTTAATTCTCAAATTGCTCTCGCGCGTTTCGCACCCTCTGCACCACTCGATCCATCTCTAAATACCCATCACCGCCCAGCCCATTTTCGGACTACGCTGGCTTGCCACCGCTTTTGAGTCGTCCACAGCACCTCGGCGTAACCAGCGGCGGCTTGCCACCGCAATCGAGGCCTTCGCAGGCCACGCGCTTCCGCAATATTCCTCCGACGATCGTTAATTCCATCGCCTGAGCCTTCGCTGCGCCCCTACTTCACATCCACCTCAAACACACTAATCGAATATCCCGGCAACACCTGCTTCAACGCCTTTCCCACCACCTCCACCGCAATCTTCTTCGGCACAATCCGTTCCCGCTCGGTAATCGAATTCGTATCCGTCACGCTCGCCGCGCTCAACCGGTACAAACTTCCGCGCACCGCCGATCCTCCCGCCCAATCAAACTCCACCGCCCGCTCGTCCGACCCCGCGTTCACCACCTTCAGAAACACCTTCCCCTTCGCCGCATCCTTCGTCACCGAATAAAAGAATTTCCCGCCGCCCGTCGCATCCCCCGACGTTGTCTTCGTCGGCACAATCTCCGTCCCCAAATGTCCGCCAAACAGCACATGCACCCAATACGTCGGCGACCCATAGCTATTCAGCGCGTCGTACCCGATCAAATTCGTCCCCCACTGCGACGCCTGCGGATTCACATTCACAAACAGCGGCGCATACGCCGCCATAATCACGATGTCGCTGTTCCGCTCCATTCCCGTCATCCACGCCGCATCCGCCAGCGCCGCATTAAAATTCGGAGTCGGCACGCCCTCGATCGTTGCCCACTCGCCCACAAATATCTTCGGCCCCTTCCGGTCCGTCTTGTCGTAGTGCCCCGCGTCCGCCATCATGGCCGACGCGCTGCGATAATAATGATCGTCGATCACGTCCGGCTTCACGCTCTTCACCGGAGTCGTCGCAATCAATTGCAGCGCCGGATATTTTTTCTTGATCGCCGCATAAAACTGCGCGTACCGCCCGTCGTAGCTTCCGCTCTTGTCGAATTCGTCTTCGTTCCCGATTTCCACGTACGTCAGATCAAACGGCGCCGGATGCCCGTCCTTCGCTCGTTCCGCGCCCCATTTCGTCTCCGTCGATCCCGTCACATATTCCAATTCATCGAGCGCATCCGCCACATAGGGCTCGAGCGCCGGCCCCGGTTTCGTGAAATCCTGCGCCATCGAATAGCCCGCATACACCGCCAGCACCGGACGCATGTGCAAGTCCTCGCACCACTCCAAAAATTCCAGCAGCCCCATTCCGTCCGTGGACTGGTATCCCCACGGCTGCTTGTGCGTCGGGCGGTCCACCAGCGGCCCAATCGTCTGCTTCCACTGGAATCGCTCCGCCACGTGATCGCCTTCCAGATAATTTCCGCCCGGAAAACGCAAAAACTGCGGATGCATCGCCGCCAGCTTCTCCATCAAATCCGCGCGATTCCCATTCGCTCGATTCGCAAACGTCGGCGGAAACAGAGACACCAGGTTGAACCACACCGTCCCCGGATGATCCACCGCCAACAACAAATGATTCGCCGCCGACGGCCTCACCGCTCCGGTCTTCAATTCATACTCGTAGCGCGCCCACGTGCCGCTCAGCGCCGCAACCGTTGCCGTCGCTTCCGCTTTTCCCGTCACATCGTTCACCAGCGACACCGTCACCCCACGCTTGCCGCTCGCGCTCAAAAACGCATCGTCCGCCTTCGCATAAAACGATCCGCGATACGTCGTCGCCGGACGAACCGCCATCCCCCAATAGCCTTCGTTCCTCACTCCCGCCACATTCGCCGCGTCCGCGCGCTCCACTTTCAACTTCAAGCTATTCGGCAGCGCCTCGCTCGGTCCGGTCTTCTCATCTCCCGAAATATCCGCCGCCGCAGTGCCGTTCGTCACCACCACCCAATGGTTGATCCCATCCCAATTCCGCCACATCGTCCGGTTCCGCACCATCTCGCCATACAATCCGCCGTCAAACGCGTGATTGATCTCCTCCGTCATCAACCCATACAGCGTCGGACTCACGGTTCCGCTGACTTTGTTGACGTCCACCTCAATCACCACCGGCTTCGCCGCCACCGCGCTCGACTGCGCGCGCACCACGCCAGCACTCACGATCGCCACTCCCGCCGCGCCAGCGCTCACGATCGCCACTCCCGCCGCAACCATCGCCACCCCCCAATGTTTACCGTAGTTCGCCATTCGATCCATCCTTCCACCGCTTTTGAGATACCGTCAGCGCCGCGGCTCGCCGCCGTGGCTTTCGACTTTGCCTTTGTAGCGGCGGGCTTCACGCCCGCCAGCCTTTGACGTTGCCTTTGCCTTCGACTTTGTAGCGGCCGAACCGTCTCTCCGGTTCGGGCAGCCTTTGCCTTTGCAGTTGCCTTTGCGTCTGCCTTCGCTTTTGCCTTTGCTTTTGCCTTTGCTTTTGCTTTTGCCTTCGCTTTTGCCTCTGCCTTCGCCCCCGTCCCGCCCGAACCATCTCTCCGGTTCGGTCAACCTACCCTCACATCACACAATCCGCCAACACAAAAACCACACCACAGCGCAACGTTTCGCCTATCGTTTTATTCCATTCCGGCAGGAAACAACAGCACAATCACACTTCAGCAATCAACCGAATTTACCCTCGGCGGGTCTCTCGACTTTCCTCTTCGCCACTAAAACCTTCACTCCTGCGGCGGCCTCTTCAACGTTGGCCGATCCCCCGAATCATCTCCCGACGATTCACTCCCTCCCGGATTCACCCCGCCCCGCGGCGCCACAGCCACCGCCTTCACCGGCGGAACCGCCCCGGGCGGCACTGGCGGCCGTTCCCCCACGCGATCGTAAACGTACCGCAACTCCACATATCCGTTCGCATGATTCGTCTCGATCGTCACATTCTCGATCAACTGCATTCCGCCCGGCGCCGGCTCGAGCGACCGCGTCACCCGCACGCTCTTCTGCAAATCGTCCCTCGCCACCAGTTTCGCATCTTCCCAATACGCGTCGAACTGCTTCGGATCGTCCGGCTTCGGATCCTTCGGCTTATCCACTTTCCGGTCGTCGGTAAAAAACGTCCGCACCCGCCCGTCGCCATCCTTGAAATCGATTTCGTTCGCATCCTTGATCGTCACATTCATCGTCGCCGTCGGATTTGTGAACTCCTGAATCTGCGTGTTGTTCGGCGATAGCTCCGCCGACGGGCTTCCATTCGCGCCGCCGCTCCGCGGATTTCCTCCGCCGTTATTTCCCCCGCTGCTTCCGCCATTCGGATACGGCTGCCCCACGCCGCCAATCCGAATCCCGCCGGGATTGTTTCCCCCGTTCCCTCCGCGATTGCCGCCGTTCGAATCGCGCCCGCCGCTGCCCTGCCGCGCTTCCTTCAACTTCTCGCGCGGGTCGTCGCTCTCATCCACATTGAATTTCCAGCTCCCCGCCAGATCCGATTTCAGCGGCGGAGGAGGCGGCGGTGTCGGCGTCCGCGTCACATCCCCGTAATCCGTCGAATGATCGATCGGCGGCGGTGCTTCCTCTCGATCCGCCGGACGCATCGGCCCCGGCGCCGCCTGCGCTCGAGCCACGCTCGCCGTTCCGCCCAGCATGATCATCGTCGCCGCGCAAATCCCCGCGCACCACGCAGTCGCCCGCACACCGCGCACAAACTTCATTCCCTCATCAAGTTTCAATCGCATCGCCCCAATTCCTCTCGCTACACTTTCCACATTCCTACTTCCGCGCTCGCCCTACAAAGGTTCCAGCATCCCCACCTAAAAAGATGCGCGCCCCGCCATTATAGATGTTCTCCCACCGGCAAACGCCATCTCGCCCGGCCATCTTGGAGTGCGGTGCATTGCCACCGCTTTTGGACACGCCCGCACATCCACCCAAACCATCGCGCCGCCCTCTGCCTCACGACCGCCACAATCATTCTCGGAGTGCGGTGCCTCGCCACCGTTTTTGGACGCGCCCGCACATCCACCCAAACCATCGCGCCGCCCTCTGCCTCACGACCGCCACAATCATTTTCGGAGTGCGGTGGCTTGCCACCGTTTTTGGACTCGCCCGCACATCCACCCAAACCATCGCGCCGCCCTCCGTCTCACGACCGCCACAATCATTTTCGGAGTGCGGCGGCTTGCCGCCGCATCCGAGCGTTCGCCCCAGTCCGCCTTTGTAGCGGCGGGCTTCACGCCCGCCAGCCTTTGATGTTGCCGTTGTCGTTGACTTGGACTTTGTAGCGGCCGAACCGTCTCTCAGGTTCGGGAGACTTTGCCTTCGCTTTTGCTTTTGCTTTTGCTTTTGCTTTTGCCGTTGCCTTCGCCTCTGCCTTTGTAACGGCGCGCTTCACACCCGCCAACTCCGCCATCCCACAAATTCAATCTCGTATTATCATCTTCCCTCATCCTTCATCGAGGAGCATCGCACCATGGTCGAACCCCTTCTCATCGCACAATCCGGTGACACGCCACTCTACCTTCTCCCCGCCCTCGCCAACCGTCACGGCCTGGTCGCCGGAGCCACCGGCACCGGCAAGACTGTCACCCTGCAAGTCATGGCCGAAAGCTTCTCCCGCATCGGCGTTCCGGTCTTCGCAGCGGACGTCAAAGGCGACCTCGCCGGCATCAGCCAGCCCGGCGCCGACAATCCCAAAATCGCCGCGCGCGTAAAGCAACTCAAGCTCACCGATTTCGCTTTCGCCGGATGTCCCGCCACCTGCTGGGACGTTTTCGGCGAAGAAGGCCACCCCGTCCGCGCCACCGTCTCCGAGATGGGCCCGCTCCTCTTCAGCCGACTGTTAAATCTCAACGACACCCAGGCCGGCGTCCTCACTCTCGTTTTCAAAATCGCCGACGACAACGGCCTGTTGCTCCTCGATTTCAAAGACCTCACCGCCACGCTCCAGCACGTCGGCGATAATGCCAAAGACTTTCAAACCCAGTACGGCAACATTTCCGCCGCCAGCATCGGAGCCATCCAGCGCGGCCTGGTCGAAATCCAGCAGCAAGGCGGCGAAAAGTTTTTCGGCGAGCCCGCGCTGAACCTCGACGACCTGATGCAAACTGATTCCGCCGGCCACGGCGTCGTCAACATTCTCGCCGCCGATAAACTCATCCGCGCCCCCAAAATCTACGCCACCTTCCTGCTCTGGTTGCTCACCGAACTTTTCGAGCGCCTCCCCGAAGTCGGCGATCCCGAAAAACCGAAACTCGTTTTCTTTTTCGACGAAGCGCACCTGCTGTTCGCCGACCTTCCCAAAATCATCGAAGACAAAGTTACCCAAATCGTCCGCCTCATCCGCTCGAAGGGCGTCGGCGTGTATTTCGTCACCCAAAATCCGATCGACATCCCCGAAACAGTTCTCGGCCAGCTCGGCAATCGCGTTCAGCACGCTCTCCGCGCCTTCACGCCCAACGACCAGAAAGCCGTCAAATCCGCCGCCGACACCTTCCGCTCGAATCCCAAACTCGACGTCGCCAAAGTCATCACCGAACTCGAAGTCGGCGAAGCCCTCATCTCCTTCCTCGACGAAAAAGGTACGCCCGGCATTGTCCAGCGCGCCATCGTCTGCCCGCCGCACAGCCAGATCGGCCCCATCACTCCGCAACAGCGCCAGCAACTCATACAGAATTCCATCGTCGCCGGAGTGTACGAGAAAGTGATCGACCGCGAATCCGCCTACGAACGCCTGAAAGGTCGCAACGATGTTCCCGGCCAGCCGGCCGCCGCAAGCGCCGGCACATCCTCTGCCGGAACGCCCGCCTCAAACTCCGGCGGCATCAGCTCCTGGATTCCCAACATCCCCGGCATCACCACCCGCGCCCCCGGCCAACGCGGCGACACGCTCGCCCAGGCCATGGCCAAATCCGCCGCCCGCACCATCGGCAGCACCGTCGGCCGTACCCTGGTCCGCGGAGTCCTCGGCTCCCTCCTCGGCGGCAAACGTTAATCTCCACTCGCTTTTCACTTTGCGCGCGCCGATCCTTTCTGCAACGTGGCACAGACGCTCGCGTCTGTGTGGACCCCATTTCCAATGGGGTCCAGGTTGAGCCATGCCAACACACACACCGCCGCAAACCACCCGCCCAGCCCCCGAATTTCCTTCCCATGTTTCGCCCGCTTCGACTCCTCCATCCATCGCCGAAGTTCTCTCGAACACTGCCCCGTCGATTTTGCCTTGGAAGTTTCCGCTACCCGATACTTTCCGCAACTCGTGGCACAGACGCTCGCGTCTGTGTGGACCCCATTTCCAATGGGGTCCAGGTTGAGCCATGCCAACACACACCCCGCCGCAAACCACCCGCCCAGCCCCCGAATTTCCTTCGCATGTTTCGCCCGCTTCGAATTCTCCACCCGTCGCCGAAGTTCTCTCGAATACCACCCCCTCAATTTCCGCCCGCACAAAAACCAAACTCCCCGTCATCCGTCCAACAACCGGCGCCCAATCTCGCCAACTCTGTGCTAAAACTACCGCGAGGCACCTTCATGATCCGCATGGCAAAATTCGCAGCCCTCATCGCCGCGTTCTTCGCCGCATCGTCGCTCGCCCAATCCCAAAACGCGCCGGCTCCTTCGCCCGCGCCCAGCGGCACCATCACCGGCACCGCACTCTACCGCGAACGGATGGCGCTCCCTCCCGACGCTGTCCTCGAAATCAGCCTCCTCGACACCAGCCGCGCCGACGCTCCCGCCACCCTGATCGCTTCCCAAAAAATTCCTCACCCCGGCAATCCGCCGTTTCGTTTCAACCTCGCCTACGATCCCGCAAAAATCATTCCGTCGCACACCTACACCGTCCGCGCCACCATTCACCTCGGCGCGCAACTCATGTACACCAGCACCGCCGCTCACCAGGTCATCACCAACGGCAATCCCGATCGCGTCAACATCGGCCTGCAGCGCGCCTGGACCGAAGACGCCTCCAGCGTGCCGCCCGCTCAACGCCGCGCCGACGAAAAACTCGAAGACACGTTTTGGAAACTCGTCGCTCTCGACGGCAAACCCGTCACCCCGAAATCCGGCCAGCGCGAGCCCAGCCTCATCCTTCGCTCCTCGAGCGATCAATTCGGCCCCCACCGCGCCGAGGTTTTCGGCGGCTGCAACACCATGAACGGCAGCTACACCCTCAAATCCCACTCGCTCACGTTCGGTCCTCTCGCCGGCACCCTCACAGCCTGCGCCGACGGCTTCGACACCGAAAAAGACTTCGCCGCCGCGCTCGCCTCAACGAGCACCTGGAAAATTCACGCCAATCATTTGGAGTTGTACGACGAAAAGGAAAAACTGGTAGCCCGCTTCGAGTCCCGCCCCATCGAGTAGCCGCGCCCTAGATGAGCCATGGTGGCACAGACGCTCGCGTCTGTGTGGACCCCATTTCCAATGGGGTCCAGGTTGAGCCATGCCAACACAGACCCAGCCGCAAACCACTAGCCCAGCCTCAGAATTTGCCTTTCACGTTTAGTTATGATTTTTCGCCCGCTGAGGATTTTCAGTCCGTCGCCGAGGTTCTCTCGAACATCGCGCCGTCGATTTTGCCTGTGAAGTTTCGGGCACCCGATCCTTTCCGCAACTCGTGGCACAGACGCTCGCGTCTGTGTGGACCCCATTTCCAATGGGGTCCAGGTTGAGCCATGCCAACACACCCCCAACCGCAAACCACTAGCCCAGCCTCAGAATTTGCCTTTCACGTTTAGTTATGATTTTTCGCCCGCTGGGGATTTTCAATCCGTCGCCGAGGTTCTCTCGAACATCGCGCCGTCGATTTTGCCTTTGAAGTTCCGGGCACCCGATCCTTTCCGCAACTCGTGGCACAGACGCTCGCGTCTGTGTGGACCCCATTTGCAATGGGGTCCAGGTTGAGCCATGCCAGCACACACCCACCCGCAAACCACCCGCCCAGCCTCAGAATTTGCCTTTCACTTTTCGCTTATGATTTTTCGCCCGCTGGGGATTTTCAATCTGCCGCCGAGGTTCTCTCGAACATCGCGCCGTCGATTTGCCTTTGAAGTTCCGGGCGCCCCGTCCTTCTGCTCAACCAACCGAGGTCTCTCGACCACCCTCAGCGCCCAATCCCGCCTTCCTAAAACTTCGCCTCCATCTCCGCCACCGCCACGCGATTCCGCCCTTCTCGTTTCGCCGCATACAATGCCGCGTCCGCTTGTCTCACCAGTTGCTCAAACGCCGGAGCATTCCGCCCGTGAAATCCCGCAATCCCAAAACTCGCCGTCACTCGAATCTTCGCCGTACCCGACAAAAATTCCGTCTCCTCGCACTGTTTCCGCACGCGTTCCACCGCCGTCGCCACGTCGTCTCGCTCCGCGTGCGTCACCACCATCATGAATTCCTCGCCGCCCACCCGCCCGCTGATGTTCGACCGTCTCGTATTTCTCCGCATGATGCCGGCGAACTGCCGCAGCACCATATCTCCGGCCGAATGCCCGTGCGTGTCGTTCACCGCCTTGAAATTGTCCAGGTCCGCCAGCACCACCCAGAACGCAAACCCGTGCCGCGCCGCCCCGCTCAACTGCCGCGTCGCCCAATCTTCAATCGCTCGGCGGTTCGCCAGTCCCGTCAGCGAATCCGTCAGCGCCAGTTCCTCCAGCAGCCGGTTCTTCGCTTCAATCTGCTGGTGCATGCTCACGAACCGCCGCCCCACATCCACCCGCGCCACCAACTCGTCCGGATGAAACGGCTTGGTCAGATAATCGTCCGCTCCTGCCGCCAGGCCTTGCACCACGTTCTCTTTCTCGGCGTTGCTCGTCAAAATAATCAGATAGGTGTACGTCGCGTCCAGCGCGTCCTGAAATTCCGTCCGGATCCGCTGGCACAGATCGATCCCACTCAGGTCCGGCATGTTCCAGTCGGTTATCACCATCGACGGCCGGTGCTCGGCAAATAACTCCAGCGCCTGCTCGCCGCTCGAGGCAAACACCAATTCCCGATCTCCGCGCGCAAGCGTCCGCTCGACGAGCTTCCGGTACACCGCGGAGTCGTCCACAATCAAAATTTTTATCGGCTCGCCAGACGAACTCATCGGGCGCTGGCCCACAACTTCATCGTTTTAGTACGCATTTTCGGCAAGGTAGACGCTTATCGTGATGCTAGCACTTCGCCGCCCCCAGCAGGACGCCTTGCGCCACCACTGTGCCCGTATAGCACACAGAACCCGCGCCAAGCCACAACCATCGCCCACCCCCACCCTTTCGCAACGTGGCACAGACGCTCGCGTCTGTGTGGACCCCATTTCCAAAGGGGTCCAGGTTGAGCCATGTAAGCCCTCAATCCGACTCCACCGCCACGGCTCGACGCCGCCCGAAGCACTGGCCTTACCTTTTCTTTTTTGGTTTTGGTTCTGGTTTTGGCTCTTGGCCTTTGACCTGGGTGCCCCATCCTTTGCCGCCTCTGCAAAGGGTGGGTCCTTTGAGTTTCAGCTGTGCGTTCGCTCTCGTGGCACAGACGCTCGCGTCTGTGTGGACCCCATTTCCAATGGGGCCCAGGTTGAGCCATGCAAACATCCACTCCGCCGCAAACCCCTCGCCCAGCCTAAGAATTTTCTTCGCCCCGGCGACATCACAAACCGAGTCCCCTACGCCCTCTTCTCCACAAACAAAAAACTAGCCGTCGCCAGCGTCAGCATGAAGAACAACAACACCCCGTCCAGAAAACTGTGATACCCGATCGGGTTCGGCCGCCCGATAAACAGCGTGCTGTAAAATCCCAACGCGTTCCCCACCCGCGTCAGAATCGCCAGCGCCCCGCACAACATGCACAACCCAAAGTTCACCCGCAACAATTGCTTCACCATTCGCCGCCTCCCGATTTTCAATTTCGATTCGACACCGTCCCGCGACCCCTGCTTTCAGCGCAGCCTATAATCACCGCCCCGCGGAGTCAAACTTCCCCGCTCGCCCCGCACAACTTCCCGCCGGCCCTCGTGTTTTATCTTTTCGTTCACTTGGCAGGGAAAAGCGGTATGATGCCCTCACCGCTCCGCGCCCCAGCTGCGGGATGGCCTTTCCGCTTGCATCCGACTTTCCTGGGAGGCCCGATGCACCACCTCGAATCGCAATTCCGTCACCGCTTTGTTCACGCCGCCGTCAAGGCCGCCGACCTCCGGAAGCTCTTCGCTCGCGGCCCTTTCGTCACCCGCAATCAGCAGCAAATCTTCGTCGTGGACGGCTGCATTCTTACCGACGAAGAGCTCATCCAGATCTGGCGGGAAGGCAATCTCAACCCTGAGGGCGTCCGCGCCTTTTCCGAGCGTCAGCAACGCCTCCAGCCAGCCCCGCAACACCGCACCGTCCCCAAACCGCAAGCCAAATCCGCCCGCGCCGGCCGCTCCTAGCCCCAGGCGAAACTGCGGCAAATGCTGTTCCCGGCACACTACATCCTAAAGGGTATGTACTTTCCTGAACCGTACCCCCAAACTAATCGCCAGGGACTTTTGTCTCTGCCGTCGCACCATAAGGTCCTGTTGCACTTTTTGCCGGCACTGTTTTCATGCGCTTTTGGGAAGTGACCAAAGATGAACACGCCTCAAAAAAGAACTCCGCAAGTGGGGCACTCCTGCCGATGAGGGACAAGGGAGACTCACACTTGCACACCAAACCCGACGCCGCCCAGGGTTCCAGCGCCACCCAGACCCACAAGGACCAGCGCCGTAGCCGCCGTATGCTCGCTTCCGTTCCGCTCGACGTCCAGTGCGGCTCGGACGTCTGCATCGCCCTCACCGCCGTCATTAATCTCAATGGCGCCCTCCTCCTGTCCCCCAGGGAATGGCCCGCCGGCACCACTCTGCACCTGAAAAACCGCCATACCGAAAAGTCCGTTAATGCTAGAATCGTCTGGGCCGGTCAACAAACCGACCTCGGCTCTTACAAGCTGGGCGTCGAATTTGAAGTCTCCTCGCCCGAATTCTGGGGTGACGACTACAACGCCGAAGGCGAAGAAGCTCCCTGAACGACGTCTCCGATCCCATCGATCCTGTTCCATCGCCTGCACCCGAAGCGCGTCCGCTTCGTAGCCGCAGCCGCAGCGCCGAAACCGTCGACACCATCATTTTTCTCCTCCTCGCAATTCTCGGCCCTCCCCTCATCGCCTATCCGCTTCGCCGCTGGATTCCGCTCGACATGCAGGTCCTCGATCTGCACGCCGTGTTTCCCATAAAAATTCTGCAGCTCCTCACCATCCTGCTGGGCGCGTGGATTGTCGCTCGCCGCTCGCATCACTCGATCGCCGATTACGGCCTTCCCTGGAATCTCTCCATCGCCCCGAAATTCCTCGAAGGCTCGATCTGGGGATTCGCCATGCTCTCCGCCGTCGTCGGCGCCCTGCTGGGTCTGGGTTACATGCGCCTCGACGGGCTGGCCATGCACGGCTTCACCGCCGTGAAGTTCGGCTTGGGCTGGATTGCATTTTTTTTCGCGCTCGGAATCGTCGAGGAGTTTTTCTTTCGCGGATATTTTCTGTGGATGATCGCCCGCCGCATGGGATTCTGGTCCGGCGCGGTCATCATGGCTCTCGCCTTCGGAGCTGCGCATCTCGGCAATCACGGCGAAAACTTTTTCGGCATCGTCCAGGTCATCACCTTCGCCATGGTCGCTTCTCTCGCTCTGCGCCGCACCGGCAATCTCTGGTTTCCCATCGGCGTTCACATGGCCTGGGACTGGGCCCAAACCTATTTTTACGGCACGCCCGATAGCGGCCTGCTCGGCGTCGGCCACCTGTACAATTCCTCCGCCGCCGGTCCCTCCTGGCTCGCCGGAGGCTCCAGCGGCCCCGAAGGCAGCATCTTCTCCCTCGTCGTCCTCCTCCTCGCCGCCCTCTTCCTCCACCTCCGCTTCCCCCGCGCCATTTACCCCGACTACCCCCAGTAACGATCCCGCGTACGGCGGTCGACACGGCACTCGTGTCCAAAGGCGATGGCCAGCCACCGCCTTCGATGACGTTCGCCTTTTCCGAGATTTCTCGGGTGCCCCATCCTTCGCCGGTTCTGCAAAGGGTGGGCGCCACAACCTTCACGCCAGGCAACGGACGAAACTCGAACGCATACACGCCCCCTTCCAGCGCGCCACAATCAAAGTTTTAGCATTTTCAAACCCGGCAGGAAATCGACCACGCCGACCAAACGCAACACCCTACAAAATATTCACCGCTCTTGCCGCAATCAACGCCACAATCGTCAACGAAATCAACGCCTGCGCCATCATCCCCAACTTCGCCCACCGCGACAGCACCGCCGTATCCGTCGGCGAAAACGCCGTGCTCGTATTAAACGCCAAAAACAGATAATCCACGAAATGCGGCGACCACGTTCCCTCCGGATCGCACTGCTCCAGCATCTGCGGAAACAAAAAAGAACTCTTGCCGATTCCCTTCTTCGGATTTTCCCGGTTCAACGGCCCGCCGCCGTCCAGCTTCCAGTACCACAGCGCAAACACCAGCACGTTCGTCACCCACAGCGCCGCACCGCACCGCAGCAGCGTCGTCGGCGAATCTTCGTGCTTCGCCATCCGCAGGATCAAATTCACCAGCGATCCCACCATCGCCGCGGTAATCAGTCCATTCGCCGTAAACGTCAGGATCCGTGAGATATCCAGGCGCCCCACTCTGTACGACACCAGCAGCGGAACCATCAGCACCGACACCACCGCCAGCAAACTCCATCCCGGCCCCACCGAAAAAGGTTCCGGCATCGTCCAATACAAACAAGCCGCCGCCACCATCGCCACCAGTGCCGGCCATCTCGGCTCCCGGATTTTTTTGATCAGTGCCGCCATACTCTCCGCGCGCCGCCCGGGAAAATTCTCGCCGCCAGTCTTTTGCGTTTCCCATCCGCGAAAAAACGGCCGCCGTGCTTATTTTTTCGTTACCTGGAAATCGGAAAATGTCATCTTGAGCGCGACGGTGCCGTCTTTGGAGGGAATCTTGGCAACGGCCACATGCGGTAGCATCAAGCCGCTTACCATCTGATTTTGGATGCTCACATCGATGAGCTTGGGCACGTTGGCATTGGGCGAGTCAATCGTCGCGCTGTACGCCGAAAGCACGAAACCTTTCGCGTCGGGATCAAACCCGAGCTTGAAATCGGCTTTCAGCTCGCTCGCCGTGTAAGCAAATCTCTGCAGCTTCAGATCGGAATTGAACTCCACCTGAATAGTCGTCCCTTCCCCACCATAAGTGAGTTGGTATTCCCCGCCGGAAAGCTTCAGATGGTAATCCTCATCCGGATTCGGAATCACGGAACTCACCATAAATCCCGCCCAGCTTTTAAATAATCCGGTAATCGTTTCTTCCGCGCCGTCTTCCGACCTCTTCAGCCGTTCTGCAATTTCTCCATTCGGCGGTGGCTCATCGGAATCGTGCGAAAGGGAGATCGAACCGTCGGGACCGACCGCAGCTTTGAATCGAGTCTTGTCCAGCAGCGCCAGAGTCGCTTTCGCCACGTCGCCGTCAGCGCCGAGCTGTTTGTACATTCCGTCCCAATCGATCGCGATCGAGCAGCGGAAACTCTGCATCCCCTGTGCCGGCAAATTGTATTGCGCCGCTTTCACGCGCCGTATCACTTCCTTCGCGTTTGCGACATCGCCTTGTCCCTGCGCGCCGGCAGAAGCCGCCGTCGTCGCCCGAGCCGCTGGAGCCGCTGAAGCGTGCCCAGCGGTCCCACTCGACTGCGCCACCGCACCGCCGGAAAAAATAAAACACGCCACACAAATCCACGCGCTTCGCACCATCGTTGTCATCTCGTGTTTATATCACAGTACAAGCGTCGCCCATCGCGCACACTCGCGCGCCACGGCTTCTGTAGCGGCCGCACGACGCGACAAGCGTCGAGCGGGCAGCCTTTGCCGTTGCCTTTTCCGTTGCTTTTGCAGTTGCCTTTGTAGCGGCGGGCTTCACGCCCGCCAGCCTTTTCCTCTCGCCGCGCAACCGCAGCTCCTTCCCGTCTCGCGCAAATCGACGCCCTCGCACAGTCTTGCTTCTGTAGCGGCCGCACGACGCGATAAGCGTCGAGCGGGCAGCCTTTGCCGTTGCTTTTGCAGTCGCCTTTGTAGCGGCGGGCTTCACGCCCGCCAGCCTTGTCCTCCGCCCTCCGCTCGTCGACCTCCGAGCGCGATTCCGCGACATCCTGTTTGTATTTATTCCGCCACTTCAAGGAAGGATCAAACGAATCATCACACGCGAAAAACGGTGGCCCGTTTCATCGCCATCACCGAACTTCCACCCAAAACGCGAACCCGCCAGCCCGCGCCTATTGCCACGTCGTCAAAACCCGCCCGCTCAACCCCGCCGCGCGCGAATCATTACTCGATCAACTTCCAACCCTCATCCAGATCGAGCTTATCGATCGCCTTCACCGCATTCGCCGTATCCGCGCCAAAATCCTTCTGATACATCGCCCCATCCGACGTCAACACAAACGTCATCACTCCCGAATTTCCATACTGCGCCGGCCACGCCAGCACGGCATACCCATCCGTCATCGCGCCGTCGTGAACGTAATCCATCGCGCCGCCATTGGCCTGGTCGCCCTGCTTCGTCAATATCCGGTAGTAATATCCGTGAAACGGCGCCGTCGGTCCTCCGTGGTAACCATCCGCCGCCGCGCTCGCCGCCAGCGGTCCCAGCGGACTCTCCTCCTGCCCCTCCGCCACTTTCCAGTACAATCCGTTTTGCTTTCCCTCATCGCTCACGAACTTCTGCGCGTACTGCGGCACCTGGCTGCCGTCGTGCAATTCCGAAAAATAATCTTCCTCCGCGTCGCCGATCGCCCACAACACATCGATCGTGTCCAATTCATTTTGCCCCACGCGCCGCGCCAGCACTTCCTGTCGTCCCGCCGCCCCGTCGAAATACCATTGCCCGCTCGAATTCGCCACCAGCGGAATCGGCATCGGATAATTCGAAGCGCCCACCGTCAGCACGTAGCCTCCACTCTTCAATTTGTCCCAGCGGTGCATCTCGTCGTACGCAGACACAAAGTGCGCTTCGCTGTTCTTGTCCGCCACCGGATCGCCGCTCACCACCACATCTTTCGCATCCGACCCGAAGATTTTGATCAGCGCATTCGTGTCGCCCGCTTTCGCTGCGTCATAGAGCGCCCGCCCCGCCGCATCCTGCGAACTGAACGTCTCCGGCACCACCGGAGCCGACGACGACGCGCCGCCCTTGCATCCCGCCGAGACCCACGCCACCGAGCAAACCGCCGCCAGCACCAGCCCGCGCGAATAATTCCGCAACTTCCCACTATGAATCGCCGCCATCCCGCTCCTCCCACCCGCCGTTACAATCTCGTTTCGCGCCGCGGAAAATTCCGCGCGCGCGATTCCACTCGTGCAAGGCCGCGCGCCGGAGCCCTTTGCCCCGCCGCGCAGCCTCGCGTCTATTTCGGTTTCCCGCCGCGGTTTCCGCCGCCGTTGCTTGACTTCAGGCTCTGATTTCCGCGCACGCTCGCCGGACGTCCGCCCGACGAAAACGCGCCGGGTTTCGGCGAAGGCGCAGCCGGCGCCGGCTTCGCTTGCGGATATCCGCGATCCGGCTGCACGCTCGGCCGCGTTACCGGAGCCGTCGGCACAGGCCGCGTCGAAGGCGCTCCCGGTCGCGGCGCAGGTCCGCCCGGTTTCGGCCCGGGCACCGGCTGAATCGAAGGCTGCCCCGGTCGCGTCCCCGGACGATTTCCAGGATTCGTTCCCGGCCGCCCCGGTGTCGGCTTGGTCCCCGGCTTACCCGGATTCGGCACCGGCTGAATCGTCGGCGGCTTTCCCGGTTGATAAGGAGGTCTCCCATTTCCCGGCGGACGCCCTCCGCCCGGCGGTCTTCCTCCACTCGGTGGCCGTCCACCACCCGGTGGGCGCCCGCCATTCGGCGGTGGCCGGTATCCCGGCGGTCGATTTCCCGGTGGACGGTAGTACGGCGGCCGTCCATACGACGGATATCCCGGTCGGTACGGCGGCCGGTAATATCCTCCGCGCCAGTACGGATTCCCGTAGTAAACGTTGCGCTGGTAAATAATCGTCCGCCCGCCCCAATTCGTTCCCCAGCAGCCCCAACCCCACGTCCATCCGTTGCAGCCGTTGCTCAGCATCGCGCCCAGCGCAATGCCCGCGCCAAACGAAATCACCGCCGCGGCCGCCACGTCGCCCGCCGAATAATTCGGCACCACCACGGGCGCGCCATAGATCACCGTCGGATTGTATTGCGGCACATAAATCACCTGCGGATTCGCCGGCTGGATCACAATCGTCTGCGGCGCTTCCTGCACCACTTTGATTTCCGGACTCGATTTCAGATTGCCCGCGGCCAGCGCCTTCGCCCGCATCCGCTGCACCGCCGCCATCACGTCCGCTTGCTGCGTCGCCGCCGCTTCGCCCAGCGTCGAAGTCCACGCCAGATTTTTCGCCAGCGTATCGAGTACCGTGGGAAACTGCGTCAGCGCCTTCACCGCCGGATCCCAGTCCTGCGCATCCACGGCCTTTGCCAGCGCGTCGCCTTTCAAATTCGAATTGTCCCGCAGCCAGAAAGCCGCCGTGGTGATCTGATCCGGAAACGAAGCCGCCCCCAGCACCTGCGCCACCAGCGCATCGGGATACAAAGCAATCGGCGCCACCACTCCATCCAGCTCATCCGCGGTCAGCGGCGCGTAATCGTCCTGCGGCGGCACATAGTCGCCTTGATCGTCCGCCGGGGCCGCGCTCTGCTGCTGATCCTGCGCGCGCACCGCCGTCGGCGGCGTCATCGTCACAATCAATAGCGCGCTCAAAAATATGGCGACTAATTGCTTTGTCAGTGTCATCGTCCGTTCCCGCCCGCCTTCGCTCCACGAGACTTCGCTTCGCTCTCGTCGCTGCATCCTACCTCCGTTCCCGAATCCCGTCACCCGCTTTTCGCGCCCCCCATCCGCGTACTCTGCCCTCGCGCACCATGTCTCGCCCCAATCGCCCGTCTCACTCGGCCCAGAACGCGAGATGCGATGTGTCGCCCGAATCTCCCGTTGCAGCAACCCACCCACGGTTCTCGCGGAGTGCGGTGGCACCCGCCGCAGGCGGGGACCACCGCCGGCCACGCACTTGCGCCCCGCCACTCCGTAGCCTCGGTCACACGAAACGCCGACGCCACCACCCCGCAGCCTCGCACTCCACAAACCCCTCGCAGAATCCGCAATCCCCTCCTAAACCTCAGCCAACTCAGTTCGCCCCAACCTTCCTCTGCAAATCCGGTATCCACCCATCCTGAACCTCCGGCCGAACCGTCTTCGCCAATTCCAGCGCCTTCTCATAATACGGTCGCGCCTCACCCCGCCGACCCAACTGCACAAGCGCGTCGCCCATCGCCACATTGGTCTGCACCGAATCCGGAGCCAGCGCCACCGCCTGTCGCGCCTCCGCCAGCGCGTCATCCGATTTTCCCGCCGCCAAAAAATTCCCCGACTTCTGCGCGTGCCCGTACGCCGCGGCCAGCGGAATCTCAAACTTCCCGTGATACACATACACGCCGTGCTGAATCGTCGCGTCCGGCGTCAGCGTCTTGAACTGTTCGTACGGATTCAGCGGCGCCGGACCAAACTCAAATCCCGCGCGGTCGCCGTCGCTCACAAACACCACGCCATCGATCGACGCCGGCACATCCATCTCTTCGTTCAACCACCACGCCGTATCCACCGTCGGCAGCGGCTGGCACGGAATCCCGTAATCGCGAAAGTCCGCTGCGCCCTGCGCAAAATACACGAACCAGCAATCCCGGATGCCGTGCTCATCCACATATTTCTTCACCGCCACCAATTGCTGTCCCCAATCCGTGTTCGAGTCGCTTAAGTACTTGTAAGTCTTCGCCGGCCCGCCCGCAAGCTCGTTCGAATACGTCATGTAATCCGGCGACGCATGCACCGTCGTTAGAATCTGCAGCGCCACCAGCGCCACTAGCGCCGCAGAGAACCAAATCCGCTTCGCGCCCACCACCGCCGTCGCCGCTCCCGCGCCCAACACGTACAAAAACGCGTACACCGGCAAAATGTGCCGCGCCCCGATATTCATATGCGAGCCCATCGCCACGATCAGATAAATCGCCGGAGGCACGCACAAAAACACAATCGCGCGCGACCCGCCGAACCGTTTCCGCATCTTCCCGCTCGCCACCGCATACACCGCGAGCGCCAGCAGCATCAAAAACGGCAGCGTGGACTTCACCGCAATCACTCCCGGAAAATACCAGTGCGACCCGTGCGGATAAATCCTTCCCCAGAAATACGCCGAATAAATATCGTTCACGAACTGAATGTCCACGATGCCGTACAGATACGACTCCGGCAGCAACTTGAATCGCGCCGCCGCCGCGACCAGCGGACTTACCGGAGGATGCGACACCGCCGCCAGATACGTCGCGAACGTCGGATTTAATTCCATACCCGCTGGCCGCGCCGCATACCGGAATCCGTAAAACGACCACAGCACCAGCACTGCCACCACCGTGATCGCCGCGAGCGCGCCAAACAGGCGCAGCGCCACGCGTCGCGGATCGGCAAACGCCGGACCGGCCGCCGACCGCGCCTGCCCCGCATCTCCGGCGCTCCCGCCGTCGCCCACTCCCACCGGCGTTAGCACGATCCACGTCCGCAGGGCCTCCACAATCGCCAGCGCCAGCAACATTACCAACAGCAAAATTCCCGTATGCTTTGCCGCCAGCGCCAATCCCGTCGCCAGAGCCGTCACCAGCAGTCGGCGCATCGACGGCGCCTTCACGTACCGGTAAAACGCATACACTCCCGCAAACAGAAAGCACGAAATCCCCACGTCGGTCGTCACCAGCGCCCCATGCGCCAGAAAATTCGGATCAAACGCAAACAGCGCCAGCGCCAGCCATCCCGCCGCCGCGCCAAACATTTCCCGCGCCGCTAAAAATATCAGCGCGCCCAGCAGCGCCGTAAACACGGCCGCCGCCATGCGCGCGCGAAACAAAATTCCCTGCGCCGCATTCCCCGCCACAAATCGCTTCCCGTCCTCAAACGCCTCCACCTTAAAATTGCGCTTCTCAAGTTCCGGCACGTTCAGATGCATCCGCACCAGCGGCAGCGCTGCCACCATCTTCACCATCGGCGGATGCTCCGGATTCAGCCCGAAATCGCCGTGCTTCAGCGACATGTACCCGCTGAATAAATGATCGCCCTCGTCCCAACTGATCGATTCCTGCCGCACCGACAGCGCCAGTTGCAGCACCATCACGCCGAGCAGCACCGCCACGCCCGCGGCCACCGCCCATCGATTCGATCCCTCCGCATCCCCGCGAAACACGCCGCGCCCTCCCGTCAATTCGTCCGCCATCTGTCCCCGTATGCTTCCGTTTGGTCTGTTTTTCGCCCAGGCATTGTTCCACACATCCCGCACACCACGCCCCCCAAGATTCGCCGTCCGTGGCACCCACGCTCGCCCACGCGCACCCCATCTCTCGTGGCACAGGCCGTGGCACAGACGCTCGCGTCTGTGTGCACCCCATTTCCAATGGGGTGCAGGTTGAGCCATGTACGCCCATACTCCGACTCCGCCGCTACGGCTCAACGCAGCCCGCAGCATCCGCCTTCACTTTCGCCTTTTGTTTTGGTTCTAAGCCTTTGACCTGGGTGCCCCATCCTTTGCCGCCCCTGCAAAGGGTGGGTCCTTTGACTTTCCGCTTTGCGCTCGCACTCGTATCACAAAGGCTGACGCCTATGCGCACCCCACCTCTCGTGGCTTAGGCCGTGGCACAGACGCTCGCGTCTGTGTGCATCCCATTCCCAATGGGATGCAGGTTGAGCCATGTAAGCCCACACTCCGACTCCACCGCTACGGCTCAACGCAGCCCGCAGCACCCGCCTTCGCCTTTGCTTTTTGTTTTGGTTTTAAGCCTTTGACCTGGGTGCCCCATCCTTTGCCGCCTCTGCAAAGGGTGGGTCCTTTGACTTTCCGCTGTGCGTTCGCACTCGTAGCACAAACGCTCGCGTCTGTGTGCATCCCATTTCCAATGGGATGCAGGTTGAGCCATGTAAGCCCACACTCCGACTCCGCCGTTACGGCTCGACGCAGCCCGCAGCACCCGCCTTCACTTTTGCTTTTTGTTTTGGTTTTAAGCCTTTGACCTGGGTGCCCCATCCTTTGCCGCCTCTGCAAAGGGTGGGTCTTTTGACCTTCATATGAGCCTTCGCGCTCGCGGCACTGGCACTCCCCGCTGTGAAAGCTCGCCGCCCCGCAGCGAACCCGCCATCCCGCGCCGCCAGCCCTACGTCACAAACTTGTACAACCACTTATGAAATTCCTTGTGCCCAAAATATCGTGTATGCGCGATGATCGGCTCGATCCACGCCTGCCCATCTACGCGATTCTGCACGCATGGCGCCACATTCGGAATGAGCGCCGGATCGTCGTAATAATTCAGCGCGCCGCTAATAATGTCCGCCGGCGACCAAATGTTCACCCAATCAAACGTCATCTTGCGGTAGTCCGGATAATTCACAATCAGCGGCTGCACGCTCGCCGCCATCGCCTCGCGAATCCAATCCTTATTTGATTTCGCCTGCATCCGGAAAAGAAACGCCGTCTTGTCGAGCGGCGACCCCATCGTAATCAGCGCTCGCGTCCGGTCTGCCACATCTCGGCGATCCCCCTTCGCCAGCACATTGTCCAGATTCAGCAGCGCATTCAACGTGTCGTACGCCAGCACCGACCCGAGCGAGTGCCCCACAATCACCACTCGCTTGTAATACGGCACGTTCGGCGTCGCCGTCCCAAATCCATAAATCGTCTTCCCTACATTCAGTCCAATCTGCTGAATCTTGTGCCGGATCTCGTCGAACTTGCTGTCTTTGTACGGCGAAATATACGCCGCCACATCTCCCACATACTCCACGATGAAATATCTGGCCCCAAATCCGAACGCCACCACGGCCAGCCACGCCAACGTTTGCCTCGAAACGAACCAAAGCTCCTTGACGGCATACCAAAAGCCCCCGGTCACCTGCCAATCCTGAATTCTGCAAAACGCTTCCTTCACCGCTACCCACGGCTCCTTCATCAACGCGATCTCTTTCAACTCGCGCGCCACCCACCACGACCCCGCCGCGATCAATCCAACAATCACCAGCAAAACGAAAAGTACGATCAGCAATCCCGCCAACGACCGTTTTCGAATCTCCATTTCTTTCGGCCCACCGAACATCCACCGAAGAAACGTGTCTCTAAATCTTCGTCGCCACGACTGCCGAAGCCCACCTTCGATCCGCGGAAAGCTCCACCACAATCCCCGCAGCCCCGCGCCAAATAAAAACTTCAGCGTATCGTAGTAACTCACCTGCCCCTCGGTCACCGGAGCCCAATACGCCTCGTACACATCCACTTTCCGCGCTTGATTCTGCGCGTCCGTCCAGCTCACCTGCGCGTGCGCCAGAAAATCGTCCTTGTCCCTCGAAAGCACCGTCACCACGCCGACCGTTTGTGGATGGACGACCATCGCTTGCTGCCGTATCGCCTCCGCCACCGAACTGATCGTTTCGTACCGCACCTGCTCCCCCATCCCGTGGCACACCAGCACCGCCGTATCCGCATCGCCCGCCTGCTTGGAAAACCGCACATCGCTGCCCGCAGCGCCCGCGCCTCCCGCACCACCCGCTGCATTCGCCGCACCGCCAGGCCCAATCACCTTTTCGATCAACGCCGACTGTGATCGCGCAGCGCGCTCCGCAACCTTCGACGGTTCCGCCGCCGCCGACTCATCCGACTCCACGCGATAACGAATCTGCACCTCGTCGTCATCTTCCGCCGACCGCGTCGGTGCCACCGCGCTCGCCGTCCCGCG
This sequence comes from uncultured Acidobacteriota bacterium, assembly GCA_963785585.1. Classification (GTDB taxonomy): domain Bacteria; phylum Acidobacteriota; class Terriglobia; order Acidiferrales; family UBA7541; genus Palsa-295. Next base: position 1,452,681 of record CAWAVW010000004.1, on the reverse strand, counting down.
TATCTGCTCTGTCACACCACTCGGAACGCTTCCCAATCGCTTCGCCGCGACCTCGGTCTCGAGGTCGTATCCCGCCCTCTTGAAATTCTCCCGTTCCAGGTCTTGCTGCGAAAGCTCCTCATTTTTCTTGGCCATGCCACCGCCTCGAGCCTCACCGGCTCTTTCGCCGCGCCCGCATCCGAATCACCCGCCGCGGATACGGTTAGATGGGCGGTACTGTACGTCTGTGCTACTCTCGTTTGCAATGAGTTTCCGAGGTTCCCAGGCAACTCCCCACCCGTCCCCTGAATCTTATGATTATTCGCGATGACCTTATCTCAGCGCTCTCGCGCAGTGTTCCTCGTTACCGTGGCCCTCCTCGCGGTGATCTTCCCCAAGGTCACATACTCCCAGTGGTCCGGTCGTGTCTACCTGCCAAAAGAAACATTCGCACCGGGCGAACCAATATTCGTGTACTTCGAAGTCACAAATACCTCGTCACAAAAACAGGATTTAGCGAGCTCTGACCCCTACTCGCCGTGTTCGCCTTACCGCGTTCAGGTTTCGTCCGATCCATCGTCGGGCGGTACTTGCTCACGGCCGATCTTAATGAGTTGCCTGTCTTCCCAGAAATCCGTGAAACCCGGTCAGACTTCCATAGTGGCGGTGTTGTTGAACTACGCGCACGATGTGAACCGCCCTGGCGACTACCAAGTGGACGCCAAGATCCTTCTCCCCGTCACGCCCGATAACAGCGGCCCCCTATCCAACGATGATGGCATTCCGCTCCAAGCCCACCTTTGGTTCCGCGTCGATGACGCTGTGGCGCTCAGTCCCACGGCGTTCACACCATGGCTTGCTCAATTAAAATCGTCGAATTTCATCGAACGGCAAGAAGCGGCGCGCGTACTCGCCAGCGTCGCGCCTGCTTCGCTTGAGGACACGCTTTTAGCCTTTGCAGATGATCCAGATTTGCGCGAGTTTGCTCCGCTCGCGTTTCACAGGCTCAATACGGAGGTCAGCCTCGCCGCCATGGCCGCTTTGCTCCAAAAATCGGAGAAGGGTACGTACGAAAGCGTGATGAGCGCGGAATACCTTTCAGATACGGGAGACGCGCAGTGGTTCCCGCTGCTATTGAGAACTGCGCGGGCGTCGCGCATCGCAAGTTACTATTCCGACGCCGCTGCTCTTGGAAAAGAAGACATATTGCCTATCGCGGTTGCGATGATACGGAGTTCGGATAACGAATTTATGCGTCCCGTTGGCGTCCAAGTTCTCGCCGACACGGGATCACGTGCAGCCGTTCCCATTCTGCTGCAACTGTTGCAAGGCCCAGACGTCGGCATCTCCCTTAACGCACTCTACGGGCTTCGTCAACTTACGCACCACGACATCGGCGGCGATAAATGGTTTGAAAATCCGCAATCGCAGTACTCCGCATGGTCTTCGTGGTGGAAACAAGAAGGTGCGAGTGCCACAATTTACGGCCCAAAGGAATGCGCGGACAGCACTCCACTTAAGTAAGGTATTTCAGCTTCCTACTGCAGACCCACCTTCCCGCGCAAACTTTCAAAGATCGCGTTCGAATCGTATCCAACACCATCCTTAAACACCGTCACCGGCTTTTCGATCGTCGTCACATCCTTCGCCAAATCGCCGTCGAGCAGCACCAGATCCGCATTCTTCCCCGCCGCGATGCTCCCGATCTGATCGCCCTTGCCCATAAACGTCGCGCCATTCAGCGTCGCAATTCGAATCGCCTCCGGCGTCGTGAATCCCGCCTCCACCAGCAGCTCGATGTTCCGCTCGTCGCCCAGCCCCGCCAGCGTGTGCCCATCGCCGGTCGGATCGCATCCCGCCATCAACACGCCGCCCGCCGCCGCAAAGTTCCGCTCGAACTTCATTTCCTTCTTCAGCAGCGCCGCATACAAATCCGCGCGCCCTCCGGCAATCGCTCGACCGGTCATCGCATACGACCACGACATCGGATTCAGCAGATCGTGGGTCCTCCGCACGAAAATCGCATTCATCGGCGGACGGTTCCCGCCCTCCAGCACCGCCAGCGTCGAAGTGATCGCCACATGATGCTCCACCAGCGTTGCGATCGTCTGCTTCAGCTCGGCACCGTCCGGATCCGCCGTCATCACAACTTTCGCCATCACCTGAAAATAATTCGCTGTGCACGACGCGCCCTCTTTCTTGTCCGCATCGAGCTCGCCGTCCGGCGCGCCAAACGGACCGTGCTCCAGGTTGTCGATTCCCAATTCCGCCGCGTCGCGATATCCCACCGAACACAAATGCCCCGTAATTTTCATTCCCAGCTTGTGCGATTCATCGATCGCCGCGCCCAATTCTGCCGGCGTGATGCTCGTGTACGCTTTCGCGGACGTATATCCCACCGAATGCCAGTAGCGCACAAATTCGCGCGCTTCCGCCGCGTCCTTCAATTCGTGCATCTGCCCGATCAACGTCGGCGCTCCGTCGAGGTACGGCGTCGTCAAATCGAAATGCGGCCCCACCATTTCGCCGCGCTCCACGTGCGCCTTGATATTGATGTCGCCGTACGGATCCATCGATCCGCCCGTCCGCGCCGTCGTCACTCCTGCCGCCAGATACAGCGGCGCAAACGAATAAAACGGATGCACCGCCGTCAGCGGCCCATCCCCCGGCGCCACATAAAAAAGATGTTCGTGCATTCCCACAATTCCCGGGATCAAACTCTTCCCCGTCCCATCGATCGTCTTCGCCCCGGACGGAACCGCTACGCTCCCGCTCGCCCCCACCGCCGTGATTTTCCCGTGATCGATCACCACCGTCTGGTCGCTGGCCGCCGCCGCGCCCGTCCCGTCGATCACCTCCACATGCAGAATTGCCACCACATCATCCTTCACCGAAATAAAACCGCCCTTCGCCGCCCCCGCACCCTGCGCCCGCGCAGCCGGCGCCAGTGCAAGCGCCGCCAGTGCAATCGCGCCCATCGCCGTCAGTGCAATCGCGCCCATCGCCATCGCAACAACTCCCGCCGCAACCCCCGCCATACCTCGCGCCACAACCATCTCCGCAACCCGCGTCCTCATCACTTTCCTCCGGAAGTTCATCCTTCTTCCTTCCACTCGATCTTCCCGTTCGCCGCAACGTAACGCTAATCGCTTCGCCGCCTTTGTACCGTCAGCCTTCACGCCCGCCAGCCGTTGCCTTTGCTATGCCGTTGACTCTGCCCTTGACGTGGGTGCCCCATCCTTTCCCGGTTCTGGAAAGGGTGGGTCTTCTGCCTTTCGTTTTTTTGCCGTTCGTCTGTGACTGTTGTCTTTGATTTTCGTTTTTGACTTTGTAGCGGCGGGCTTCACGCCCGCCAGCCGTTGCTTTTGACTCTGCCTCTGTCTCTGTCTTTGTCTTCGACGTTGTTTTTGTGTTTGACGTTGACTCTGCCCTTGACTTGGGTGCCCCATCCTTTCCCGGTTCTGGAAAGGGTGGGTCTTCTGCCTTTCGCTTTTGCCGTTCGTGTTTGACTTTCGTTTTTGACTTTGTAGCTGGCGGGCTTCACGCCCGCCAGCCGTTGCCTTTGCTTTGCCGTTGCTTTTGCCTCTGCCGCTGCCTGTGCCTCTGCCTCTGCTTTTGCCTCTGCTTTTCCTTTTGCCTCTGCTTTTGACTTTGCCTTTGACTCTGTAGCGGCCGAACCGCCCCTCAGGTTCGGGCAGCCTTCCCTCACCCCATCAAAAACCAAAACCTGGCGGGCCTAAAGCCCGCCGCTACAAAACCACGCGACCGCCTTTGGACACCGCGCCCCACCACCCAAACGATCGCGCAGCCTTCCCACTATCGTTACGCACCCAACACTTTCTCAGTGTGGTGGCTTGCCACCGCTTTCTCGACGTGCGCAATTCCCAGCCCTATCCCGCGGCGGCTTGCCGCCGCCTCCCGAAACTCCCGCACCGGCAATATTCTGCACCGTTCGCAAAACAAAAATCCTCCAAACTCCGCCCAGCCGTTTTCTTTGAATTTTCGGGCGCCTCAACCTTTACGGCGAGCAACGACGTCCACTCGCAAATCGCCGAACGCATTCCCGCCGACTTCGTCCTCACCTACTTCCTCGGCAACAATTTCTTCAACCACTCCCAATATCCCACCGGAGCAATCCGTTCCACCACCGCAATCATCTTCGCGTCCGACCCCACCAGCACCCGCGCTCGCCGCCTCTCCACCGCACTCACAATAATCTCCCCCGCCTCATTCGGATTCATCCGCAGCGCCTTCTTCATGATCGCCTTCCGCCGCGCCACTTCCTCCGGCGGAACTCCCTTCGGCACCCGCGCGTTATCCGAAATCGAAGTCGCCACGCCGCCCGGATGCACCACCGTCACGCCCACATTCGATCCCTCGAGCTCGTGCCGCAGCGCATTCGAAAATCCGCGGACCGCAAACTTGCTCGCCGAGTACGCGCTCTGCTCCGGCGGCGAAATAATTCCGAACACGCTCGACACATTCACGAGCCGCGCCTCCGCGCTTTTCCGCAGCAACGGCAAAAACGCCCGCGTCATCCGCACCACGCCGAAAAAGTTAATCTCGAACAGCCAGTCGAAATCTTCCTCGCTCGCCGCTTCAAACGTCCCGCCAATCGCCACGCCCGCATTGTTCACCAAAATATCCACACCCGGATGCGCCGCGAGCACCACGCGCGGAAAATCCGCCACCGCCGCGCGATTCGCCACGTCCAGCTCATGCTGCGAAACGCGCACCTCGCCCAACGCCGCCGCTCGCACAAGCTCCACCGTCTGCACGAGTCCCGCCAAATTCACATCGGCCAGCGCCATGTTGCACCCGCGCCGCGCAAGCGCCAGCGCCACCCCGCGACCAATCCCGCTCGCCGCTCCCGTCACCACCGCTGTCTTGCCCTTCAGCTCCATCAGTCCGCTCACGCTCTCTCCTCAGCAAAAATCGCTGCCTCTCGTAACGTAGACGCCCACGTCTGCGAGCGCACGTCCCGCGAAAGCGGGACGGCGTGCCTTTGTTCGCATCACGAGCAAATCCGAACCGCGCAGACGTGGGCGTCTACGCTACCAACGGCATCGCGCCGCCGTAACGCAGACGCACCCGCACGCACATTCCGCCACACGCCAATCTAACGCGCCGCCTCGGCCACCCCCGCGTCGCCGCAATCATTTTCGGAGTGCGGTGGCTTGCCACCGCTTTCTCGATCCCAACAAATCCCAGCCGCATCCAGCGGCGGCTCGCCGCCGCCTTCCGACCCGCCAACTTTTGTCTTCGCCTTTGCCTCTGACTTTGCCGTCGCCTTTGTAGCGGCGGGCTTCATGCCCGCCAGCCGTTGCTTTTGCCTTTGCCTTTGCCTCTGACTCTGACTCTGACTCTGACTCTGTAGCGGCCGAACCGCCCCTCAGGTTCGGGCAGCCTTCCGTCACCCCACCAAAAAACCAAAACCTTGCGGGCCTAAGGCCCGCCGCTACAAAACCTCCACCGATCCGAACGCCGCCTTCGCACGTTTCCTCCGTCCGTCAGCGCTCCCGCTTCGTAAACTCCATCGTCCCATCCTCCACATCGCCGAACCGCAACGCCATCAGATCCAGTGCATAGTTCTGATTCAACCTCCACGGCTTCTTCGCGCCCTGCTTCGGCAAATACGGCAGCGCTCTCTGCACATATCCCGACGTAAACGACAGCGCCGGTTGCTCGTCCATCGCCTCGGTCCCGCGACGCGGCGTGCAATACGCATCCCCGTGCGCATCCATATAATTCAGCAGCCGGCACACATATTCCGACGTCAGGTCCACCTTCAACGTCCACGACGCATTCGTATATCCCAGCGCCGACGCCAGATTCGGCACCTCGCTGAACATCATTCCCTTGTACGTCAGCCTCTTCGACAAATCCACCGCCGCGCCATCCACCACAATTTCCGTTCCGCCCATCAATTTCATCTTCAATCCCGTCGCCGTCACGATCACATCGGCCTCAATCTCCGCGCCCGACTTCAACTGCAATCCCGTCTCCGTAAACGTTTCGATCTCATCGGTCACCACATCCGCCTTTCCCGAGCGGATCGCGCGAAACAAATCCGCATCCGGAATCAGGCACAGCCGCTCGTCCCACGGCTTGTACCGCGGATTGAAGTGCTTCTTCACATCGAACTCCGGCCCCAGCGCCTTCTGCGCAAACTTCATGATCGCGTTTTTCGTCGCGTCCGGTTTTTTCCGCGCGTAGCCGTAGAAATAAATTCCCAGCAGCACGTTTTTCCATCGAGTGAGCGCGTGAGCCGCTCCGCCCGGCAGCCACCGCCGCAAAAAATTCGCGATCACGTCTTCCGACGGTCGCGCCACCACATAACTCGGCGACCGCTGCAGCATCGTCACCCGCGCCGCCGTCTCCGCCATCGCCGGCACCAGCGTCACCGCCGTCGCCCCGCTGCCAATCACCACCACGCGCTTGCCTGTGTAATCCAAATCCTCCGGCCACTGCTGCGGATGCACGATCCTTCCTCGAAACCGCTCCATCCCCGGCCATCCGGGCATATATCCCGACGAATATTCGTAGTAGCCGCTGCACATGTACAGAAAATTGCATTTCATCTGCAGTGCCGCGCCGCCCGGACCAATCAAATCAATCGTCCACTTCGCTTCCGTCGAATTCCACGAAGCGCGCGTCACGCGATGCTCAAACCGAATATGCTTGTCGATTCCGTATTCCACTGCCGTCTCGCGCACATACTTCAAAATCGAAGCGCCATCCGCGATCGCCTTCGCCTCCCGCCACGGACGAAACCGGTAACCCAGCGTGTGCATGTCCGAATCCGAGCGCACCCCCGGATACCGGAACAAATCCCACGTCCCGCCGATCGCGCCGCGCGCCTCGAGGATCGCGTACGTCTTCCGCGGACACTCCGTCTGCAAGTGGTACCCCGCGCCCACTCCCGACAATCCCGCCCCCACAATAATCACATCGAAATATTCCAAGCCTGCACCTCGGCCCGGGTCTGCGCCGTCGTCCGTGCGCGCCGCCATTTCCGCGTTCGCCGTCGTCACCATTTCCAGCCGCTTCTCCTCACCGCCGCCAACCGCGCATGATAGCACTCCCACCACGAGGTTCACGCCACCACAGCCCGCAAAACCCGCCCACCGGTCGGCTCACCTGTTCCGTCCTTTGCTTTTACGGTCGGTTTGGGTGCCCCATCCTTTGCCGGTTCTGCAAAGGGTGGGAGCCACTCACTCCGCCACAATTCGATCGCCTCTTCAAAATCCGGGTTTACCTTTCTTGGAGTGCGCCGGCTTGCCGCCGCTTTTCGACACGCGATCCCCGCCGCCCAAACGTCCTTCCTGACCGCCTGAACGCCTCCGCGCCCGCACCTCCTCCACAACCCGCCCCCAGCAGTCCCACCGGTGGCCATCCAACCAAACCACCCGCTACAATATCTACCGCATCATCCAGGAGCCCCACCGCATGAAACTTGCATTACCGCCGGGAAATTTCGCCGCCTACATCTTCGACTGCGACGGCACCATCGTCGATTCCATGCCGCTGCACTTCGTCGCCTGGCGCAAGGCTCTCGGCGAATGGAACTGCAAATTCACCGAAGAACAGTTCTACGCCTGGGGCGGCGTACCTACCGACGAAATTATTTCGCGCTTGAACGTCGAACAATCCCTGCAGATGCCCGTCGAGGAACTCGCCCTTCGCAAAGAGGAAATGTATTACGCGGACCTGCCCAACCTAAAACCCGTGCCCGAAGTTCTCGAACACATCGTTGCCCAGCACGGACGCATCCCGTTCGCCGTCGTCTCCGGCGGCACGCGCGAATCCGTCACCAAATCGCTCGCCGCCACAAATCTACTCGACCGCTTCGACACTCTGGTCTGCGCCGGCGACTACACAAAATCCAAACCCGACCCCGAACCATTCCTGCTGGCCGCCCAGCGTCTCGGAGTCCCGCCCGCATCCTGCCTGGTCTTCGAAGACACCGTCATCGGCATTCAATCCGCCACCGCCGCCGGCATGGCCACCGTGAAGGTCCCCCTCCCCCACGAACGCATCCCGCGCTCCTAGATATTCGCTCGCGCAGGCACCCCGCATTAAACACGATCACCGTGGATTAGACGCTTGCGCCTGATGGTGCGTCAGGCTTCAGCCTGACGGCCTCTAGCTATCTTCCTGCGATCCCAACCTCAACCGTCCGCCACCCAATCTCTCCGTGCCCTCCGCCTTCCTCCGTGTTCTCCGTGTAATGTTCCAAGCTTTTGAAGTTCCGATTTTGCCGTGCCGTCCGTAAATGCACCCTACCTCACCCGCGCCGAGGCATGCTCCGACAATCCCCGCTGCTCGATCAACGGCGTCACCGACGCATCCCTGCCCCTGAACGCGCGATACATCTCCGCCGCATCTTCCGTCCCCGCCTTCGCCAGAATCATCTCGCGGAACCGTTGCCCGTTCGCGCGCGTCATCCCGCCGTTCTCGACGAACCACTCGTACGCATCATCGTCAATCACTTCGGCCCACAGGTACGCGTAATATCCCGACGAATATCCGCCACTCCAAATATGCGCGAAATACGGCGAGTGATACCGCGGCGGCACATCCTTCATATACACCTTGTACTTCGCGAGCGCCTCCGGATCGAACTTCGCCGCGTCCTGCAGCGGAGCGTCCGGCGCCAGCGTGTGCCACGCCAGATCCAGCAGCGACGCCTCCACATATTCCGTGGTCGCAAATCCCTGATTAAACGTCCGCGCCTTGCGGATCTTCGCCACCAGCTCGTCCGGCATCGGCTCGCCCGTCTTGTAGTGCTTCGCGTAATTCGCAAACACCGTCGGCTCGAGCGCCCAGTGCTCGTTGAACTGCGACGGCATTTCCACGAAATCGCGCGGCACATCGCTCGAAGGATACGCGGCCAGATTCAGCATCCCGTGCAGCGCGTGGCCAAACTCATGAAACATGGTGATCACATCCGAAAAGCTCACCAGCGCCGGCTGCCCCGCCGGAGGCTTCGAGAAATTCTCGGTGTTCGTCACCACCGCCTTCTGCTTTAGAAACGTGCTCTCGCCAACGAACGCATTCGTCCACGCGCCGCCAATCTTGTTCGGACGCGCCCACGGATCGAAATAAAAAAGCGCCAGCGACGAGCCATCGGCGTCGAACACTTCGAACACGCGCACATCTTCCTGATACACCGGAATGTCTTTGCGCTCCTTGAACGTCAGCCCGTACATCTGGTGCGCCGCGAAAAACACGCCGTCCTGCAGCACGCGATCGATCTCCAGGTACGGCTTGATCTGCGATTCGTCCAGCGCGTAATCCGACTTCCGCACCTGCTCGGCGTAAAACTGCCAGTCCCACGGCTCGAGCTTGAATCCGCCCTTTTGTTCATCGATTAATTTCTGCATCCGCACCGCTTCGCCCCGCGCTTTCGCCGTCGCCGCCGGAGACAAATCCGTCAGCAGCCGGAACGCATTGTCGGGCGTCTTGGCCATCTGCGTTTCGAGCGCATACGAAGCGTAGTTCGGATATCCCAGCAGCTTTGCCCGCGCAGCCCGCAACTGCGCCAGCCGCTCGATCGTCGCCTGTGTGTCGTTGTCGTCGCCGTGCGAAGCGCGCTCCACCGACGCTTTGAACAATCGCTCGCGCACCGCCCGATTCTGCAAATACACCTGCGGGGGCTGCTGCGTCGTGTTCTGCAGCGTGATCAGCCACTTTCCCGGATGTCCCGCCGCTTTCGCCGCGTCCGCCGCATGGGCAATGTCCGCATCCGGCAGCCCCGCCAAGTCCGCCTTGTCATCGACGAGCACGCCCGCTGCGTTCGTCGCCGCCAGCAGCTTGTTCTGAAACTGATTCGCCAACAGCGCCAGCTCTTTGTTGTACCCGCGCATTGTCTCTTTGTCGGCTTCCGAAAGATTCGCGCCCGCGCGCACAAAATCGCGATAGTAGCGCTCGGTCAGGTATTTCGCTTCGCCCTTCAGCCCCGCCGCGTCGCGGCCGTCATACACCGCCTTCACTCGCGCAAACAATTTCGGATTCAGATAAATCGCGTCGTTCATCGCCGCCAGCTTCGGCGTCGTCGCCGTATCGATCTTCTGCAGCGTCGGATTCGTGTTCGCCGACGTCAAATTCCCAAACACATTTCCCACGCGCGTCAATAATTCTCCGCGCCGCTCGAGCGCCTCAATCGTATTCGCAAACGTCGGCGGCTCCGGATTGTTCGCCACCGCCTCCACTTCGAGCAGTTCCCGTCGGATGCCCTCTTCGATCGCCGGCTGGTAATCCGAATCCTTGATTTTGTCGAAGGGCGGCGCTTGAAACGGCAACGTGCTGGCCTTCGCAAACGGATTCGCCTCCGTCCACCCCGCCACCGCGCCGGTTCCGCCCGCCGCCTGCGCAGCATGTTCGGCTGCATTGACCGCAATTCCCGCAGCATTCAGCGAAGCGTTTCCGCCCGCCGCCGCGTTCGTGCCGGCCCCGCCATCCGCACCATCCGCTCCCGCCCCCGCCGCCACAAGTCCCACCGCAAACACCACCGCGCACACCATCTCCATCACCATAAACTTGCTCATCCGGACTCTCCTAAAATTGCCGCACGATTTTACTTCAGAATGTGTAGGTTAGCGACTCCCCGCTAACCAGATACCTGCGCAGCACGGATCTTTTCTAAGGCGGCCGCCACAATCCCTCGCGCGCCGTCTCGACCTTTCGCCTCAAAGTGCCGCGAAGTTTGCCGCAAGACGAACGCCCCCGTTTTCGCTAAACTTACCGCGTGCGCCTGTAGCTCAACTGGATAGAGGTCGCCGCGGCGACCCTTCGAAGCAAATTCAACCTCACTTTGCGTTAGAATCCATTTCAGCTCAACTGCGCGCCTGTAGCTCAACTGGATAGAGGTCGCCGCGGCGACCCTTCGAAGTAAATTCAACCTCACTTTGCGTTAGAATCCATTTCAGCTCAACTGCGCGCCTGTAGCTCAACTGGATAGAGGTCGCCGCGGCGACCCTTCGAAGTAAATTCAACCTCACTTTGCGTTAGAATCCCTTTCAGCTCAACAGCGCGCCTGTAGCTCAACTGGATAGAGCATCTGCCTTCGAAGCAGAGGGTTGGGGGTTCGAGCCCCTCCGGGCGCGCCACTTTTTATGTTCACTGCGTACGTTTTGCGAAGCGCAACAACCCATCGGTTTTACACCGGTTCCACGTCCGATTTGCCCCGCCGTCTCGAACAGCACAATTCCGATGTAAGTTTTTCGACGAAAAACCGAGGTCCTTGGGAGCTGGTGCATTTCGAAGAGTTTGCCACGTTGGCAGAAGCGGTGAGTCGAGAACGATATTTCAAAACAGGAAAAGGCCGTGAGGAACTCGTTCGGGTGATCAGCTTCGAAGGGTCGCCGCGGCGACCTCTATCCAGTTGAGCTACAGGCGCGTCGCAACAGTTTAACGAAAATTACTTCAACGCGCCAAGCGCTCCGCTTTCCACACGCTCACGATCATTTTCGGAGTGCGGTGGCTTGCCACCGCTTTCGCCACGTCAGCACGAGCACTCAAGTCGCCCGCAGCGGCTTGCCGCTGCCGCCCAGACGTCTCCACCGCAACAATGACGAAATCCCCGCCTCGACCCCGCTGCAAATCCCCTCACGCCGAAGCCGCGTGGCTCGTCTCCTCATCATGCGCATGCGGACGATGCGCCGCCACCACCTTGTCCGCAATATCCTGCGGCACATAATCGTAGTGCGAATGCTCCATGTGATAGCTCCCGCGCCCCTGCGTCAGCGAAGTCAGCTCGTTCGCATAACTCAGCATCTCGGAAAACGGCACCATCGCCTTGATCACCACGCCGCCCGCCCTTGATTCGCTGCCGCTGATCTTCCCCCGACGCCCGCTCAGATGCCCGAGCAAATCCCCCGAATACTGCTCCGGCGCGTGCACCTCCACCTGCATGATCGGCTCGAGCAGCGCCGGACGCGCCTGCTTCATCGCCTCCTTAAACGCCAGCGACCCCGCAATCTTAAACGCCATGTCGCTCGAATCCACGTCGTGATACTTCCCGTCGTACAGGCTCACACGGAAATCCACCACCGGAAATCCCGCCAGATATCCGCGCTCCGCCGATTCCCGCACACCCTTTTCCACCGACGGGATCCAGTTCTTCGGTATCGCGCCGCCAAACACGTCATCCACAAACTCGATGCCCCGCCCGCGCGGCAACGGCTCGAGCTTAATCCGGCACAATCCAAACTGCCCGTGCCCGCCCGTCTGCTTTTTGTGCTTTCCCTCGGCGTCGGCCTTCGCGCGAATCGTTTCGCGGTACGGCACCTTCGGCGGATGCATCACCACGTCCACGTGATACCGCTTGCGAAGTTTCGCGATCACCACTTCCACATGCTGCTGTCCCGAGCCGCTCAGCAAAAACTCTTTGGTCTGCGGGTCGCGCCCAAACCGCAGCGCCAGATCCTCTTCCAGCACTTTGTGAATCGCCACTCCAATCCGGTCCTCATCCGCGCGCGTCTTCGGCTCAATCGCAAACGTGATGGACGGCTCCGGTATCCGCGCCGGCACATGGAAAAACGTCGCGCCCTTCTCGCCCAGCGTCTCGCCCGTCGTGGTCTCTTTCAACTTTGCCACCGCGCCAATGTCTCCCGCATGCAGCTCGTTCACCGCCACCGCCGTCTTCCCCTGCATCAGCTGGATGTGCTGAAATTTTTCCTGCGTCCCGCGATTGTAATTATTCAGGATCGCGTCGTTCCTCAGCACGCCTGACAGCACCTTGAAATACGAAATCCGCCCCGCAAACGGATCGGCCAGCGTCTTGAACACAAACACGGCCACCGGCTCGCTGTCCGCCACTTTCCGCTCAATCGCTTCGCCCGTGTGCCCCGCATCCGCATGACCTTTCGCGTTCCCCCGCGTTGCCGGGCAAGGACACACATCCGCCAGAAAATTCAAAATCGCATCCGACCCCACATTGTGCAGCGCCGAGCTGAGCAGCACCGGAAACAGCCGCTTCGCCAGCACTGCCTCGCGCAGTCCCTTCTTCAAATCCGCCACCGGCAGCGTGCCCATATCGAAAAATTCCTGCATCAATTCATCGTTGCCCTCGGCCACCAGCTCGACGAGCGTCTCGTGCGCTGCCTTCGCGTCTTCCGCCAGCGCCTGCGGAATTTCCTCCACCTTCGCGATTCCATTTCCGCCCGGCGTATACGTCAGCGCCTTCATCGCCACCAGATCCACCACGCCGCGGAATCCGCGCTCCCATCCAATCGGCATTTGCAGCGCCACCGCTCCGCGGCCAAATACATGCTGCACCGATTCCATCGCGCGCTCGTAATCCGCCAGATCGCGGTCCATCCAATTCAGCAAGAAAGCGCGCGGCTGGTCGTACTCCACCGCGAAGTCCCACGCCTTCTCGGTCACCACCTGCACTCCCGCCGCCGCGTCCACCAGGATCAGCGCCATGTCCGCCGCGATCAGCGACGATTTCGTCTCATTGATGAACGTCGAATAGCCCGGCGTATCCAGAAAATTGATTTTCGTTTTCTCCGCGTGCCCCGGCGCCTGCCATTCCGCGTGCGCGATTCCCGTGTTGATCGATATCTTCCGCGCGATTTCCTCTTCGTCCCAATCCGTCGGCGCCGTTCCCTCGCTGACTTTTCCCAGCCGCGGAGTCATCCCCGCCGTAAACAGCAACGACGACACCAGCTGGGTTTTCCCCGTGTCGCCGTGGCCGGCAATGCCCACGTTTCGCACCCACTTGGTCTCATATGCTTTCATCTCTCACCTCTCTCGCATCCGTCTCCGTTCACTTCTCACTTCATCGGTACCTCTAGCAACCTTCGTCCGTCCCCGCGGAGTCGTCGCCCACGCCCAGACGTCTCCGTGACCTCCGTGCCCCCTCTGTGCCCTCTGTGTTCATGTTCTCGCCGTTGCCGTTGCCTTTGCTTTTGCTTTTGCCTTTCCCTCCGCCTTTACCTTCCCGCAGACACACCAAGCCCCAAACAGGCATTTCGTAAGGGAACCATCCGGCCAACTCTTTCGTCCTGTAAGGAAACAACTCGCACCGGAACCACCGCGCGATCGCCTTACGCCCGAAAATCCGCAGGACGCGAATTCTTCAGGCTACAAGCCGGGATGCTAGCACCACACCCCGAAACATTCAATCCCACGCCGCCTCTGCGGCCTCGCTTACAAATACGGAATCAGCGCCAGCAAAACCACCGTCGCCACATGCAAAATCACATGCAACACATTCGGCGATATCCCGTTTTTCTCCGGCAGAAACGTCAGCGTATTCGCAAATAGCACTTGATACCGCGCCGCCCTCACCGGATCGGCCTTGCCCAAATACGGAATCCACCACGCCCGCAACTGCCCCAGGAACAGAAGCGCATAGCTCCACCACAAATATTGCTTCACCCAACCCGGCACCGTCGGCCCGTTTCCATGCGACACCGTAAACCACAATCCCAGCGCGAACGGCAGCGCGCTCAGCACTGTGGTCAACAGCCGCTTCTGCAGCGAATCCTCGCCGCGCAGCGCCGCCACATTATTCAGCCGCCCCAGCGGAATCCAATCGTGCAGCAACAAAAACGCCACGATAAATACCTGCAAGCCCAGTACCGTCCGAACCAAACCGTCATTCATCATCCGACGACCTCGCCCTCAACCCCTGCACAGAGTCTCCGTGACCTCTGGGTCCTCTCTGTGCCCTCTGTGTTCATGTTCTCGCCGTAGATTTTGTTTGCCCGCAGAAAAGCCGCCGCCCCAATAATTTTTTACAACCGGTACGCCTTCCGCGCCAGCTTCCCCGCTAACTCCACCGCCAGTTCCGCCGCCTCATCCTCGTCCAGCCGATGCTCGGCCACCAGCCGCGCCAGAAACGCGCAATCCACTCGCCGCGCTACATCATGCCGCGCCGGAATCGACAAAAACGCCCGCGTGTCGTCGTTGAATCCCACGGTGTTGTAAAACCCCGCCGTCTCGGTCGTCAACTCCCGAAACCGCATCATCCCCTCGGGCGAATCGTGAAACCACCACGCCGGCCCCAGCCGCAGCGCCGGATAATGCCCCGCGAGCGGCGCAAGCTCCCGGCTATACGCCGATTCATCGAGCGTAAACAAAATAATCGTCAGCGACGCCTCATTCCCAAACCTGGTCAGCAGCGGACGCAGCGCACGCACATAATCCGTCGCCATCGGAATGTCGCCGCCCACGTCGCGCCCAAACGCGCCAAACACTTTCTCGTTATGATTGCGGTACGCTCCGGGATGAATCTGCATCACCAGGCCATCGTCCAGGCTCATCCGCGCCATTTCCGTCAACATCTGCGCGCGAAATG
Source organism: uncultured Acidobacteriota bacterium (assembly GCA_963785585.1). Taxonomy (GTDB): domain Bacteria; phylum Acidobacteriota; class Terriglobia; order Acidiferrales; family UBA7541; genus Palsa-295. Next base: position 1,437,392 of record CAWAVW010000004.1, on the reverse strand, counting down.
ATTCCGCATCGGCCGCAAGCGTCGCGTGCGACGTCACATTCGTCCCCGGCTGCGCCGACGCCATCACTCGATCGAACAGTTTCGTCGCTTCGATCGAATCGAGGTCCGCCGTCGCCGCCGTCGGATGCCCGTGATCTGTCGCCGTCGCTCCCGCCGCCTTGAATCGTTCGCGCGATTTCTGCAGCGCCGCCAGATATCCGCGCCACGTCGCCGTGTCTTCGCCGGTCATCTTGCCCAGGCGCGCCACATTCGTCGCGAAATCCGCGAATTCCGGATCGACCACCGCATCCGGACGAAACGTCGGAACCACGCGCCCCATCCATCCGCCTGCGCGCAACGACAAATGATGCTCCAGCGAATCGAGCGGCGAATCCGTCGTCGCTAGCACCTCAATCCTGAATTTCTCGTATAGCGCCCGCGGACGAAATTCAGGCAGCGTCAACTTCTCCGAAATCGCATCGAAGTATTCATCCGCATTCTTTGCGCTGAGCCGTTCCCGCAACCCAAACAAATCCTGAAATATAAAATCCAGCCACATCCGCGTCGGCGTCCCGCGAAACAAATAATAGTGCTCCGCAAATATCCGCCACGCCTTCCGCGCGTCAAAGCCGCCGTCGTTCGCGGCGCGACCAACGCCCAGCGACTCCATCGCCACGCCCTGGCTGTAGAGCATCCGGAAAATGTAATGGTCCGGCACCAGAAACAGCCGCGCCGGATCCGGAAACGCCGCATTCTCCGCAAACCACCGCGCCTGCGTGTGCCCGTGCGGGCTCACAATCGGCAGATCGCGCACGCGCGCATACAGACGCTGCGCCATCGCCCGCGTTATCGAATCCGCGGGAAACAGCCGCGCCTCGCTCAGGAATTTTCCTCCGTCGCGTGTGGATGTCATCGATGGTGTTTCAATTTTCAATGCGCGCGTTACCGAGCCGCGTTCGGAACGCGTTTCAGCCGCTTGCTTCCATCACTGTTTCACGTAACGAACCGCAACCGCGCCCGACTTGAAAATCTTCGACTCGACCAGTTTCAATTGCACGTTCTCCCGCAGGCTCACGCCTTCCATCAGCCGTTTCCCCTTCCCCGCAATAATGGGCCAAATGACAAAGCGAAACTCATTCACCAGACCCAGCTCGATCAGTTGCGAAGGAAGGTCCACTCCACCAAGCAAAATATTCTTGCCCGGCGCCTCTTTCAATTTCATCACTTCGTCGCGCAGGTTCGCGCGAACGATTCTCGCCTTCCCCTCAGCTCTCTCGAGCGTCCGCGAAACAACCACCATATCGAGCGCGCAAAACGCGTCGGCGAAGGCGATATCCTCTTTCGTGTCGGTGCGTTCTTTGGCGATATCCGGCCAGTACGGAACCATCAGTTCATACGTCTTGCGCCCATAGAGCAGTACGTCGGCATCTCGCAGCAGGTTGATCGAATACTCATACAGCTCGTCGCCGGGAACCATGTTGGTGTGGTCGAAGCAGCCATCGAGCGTAAGGTTGATCGCGTAGACTACTTTTCGCATGTTCGCCTCCAATGCCGCGCCGTCGTCTTCCCGCACAACCGCAAAGTCTCTCGATCGCGCTACTTCACCACCGGCAGTTCAATGTGGCTCGGCATCTCCGGCGTCGCATACACACGCTCGGTCGCCTTTACGTAATCCGCCGCATCCGCCTTGTAAATGCTCGGCACAAACTTCTGCGGATTTCGATCGATCACCGGAAACCAGGTGGACTGCACCTGCACCATCATTCGATGCCCCTTCAGAAAAACGTGGTCGTGGTCGCGCAGCGGCACATCCCACTCGACCGCCTTCCCCGCCGGCAGCGCCTCCGGATGCTCGAACGATTTCAAATACCGCCCGCGCCGCACTTCCATCGCAATCGGCAACTCGTATCCATTCAGCGACTGCGCATACTGCCCCGGCTTCGGCCCCTCATCCTCGTCCCATGCGTCCTTCTGCGCGTTTTCCGGATACACGTCGATCAGCTTCACGATGAAATCCGAATCCGTGCCGGATGTGGACGCGAAGAGTTTGGCGGCAACCGGACCCGTAACCGTGATGTCGTGATCCAGCGGCTCGCTCACATACGTCAGCACATCCGTCCGATTCTCAACGAAACGCTGGTCCGCCACTTCCCACGTCCGCCAGTCGCCCGCGGGATACGTCGGCGACACCGGACGCGTCCGGTACGGCACGGGATTTGCCGGATCGGAAACGTACTCGCTGTAGCCCGTCTTGCTTTCGCCTTTCGTCGGCGCCGTGAAGCTCAGCGTGCCGTTCGCGTGCAGATACAAATTCGTCGCCGTCGCATTTGCCGGAGGCCACGCCGCATAGGTCTTCCAGGTGTTCGAGCCGGTTTCAAACATCGTCGCCTTCCACGCCGGCTTCTCGCCTCTTCCGTGCAGGTAATACCGGAAAAACGGCGCCTGCAGATTCGCGCGATATTCCTGCGACGTGTCGTGCCCGCCAAACGGAATCAGTCCGATCCTGTCGCCCGTCGGCGCTTGCCACTCGCCGTGATACCACGGTCCGGCAACCATGTAATTGGTGTTGTCCGGATCGTGCTCGCCGGCATGGCGAAAAATCTGCCACGGACCCCACGGATCCTCCTGATCCCAGAATCCCGCCACATTCAGATTCGGCACGCTCGACGCGTGCAGTTGCCGTATCCACGCCTCGCCCTGCCAGAACGAATCGTAATCCGGATGCTCCACAATCGAATTCCAGAACGGAATTTTGTCGTGCAGGTATTTCGCGTTCACGTTTCCCAGCGGTCCCAGCGCCAGATACCACGCATACGTATCGTAAATATCGAACGAAAAATTGGTGTTCGCGTTCTTGTCGGCTTGCTCCAGCACCGAATATTCCACGCCGTAGCTTTCGCGCAACGCCCCATACCGGTGCATGTCGTCGTTCATCCACTGATCCACCGGCGCGGCCTGCTCGCTGATCGCTTTCAGCGCCGGATGCGGATGGAGCAGCGTCAGCGCCGCCGTCAATCCGTCGTATGACACTCCCAGAATTCCCACTTTCCCGTTATTGTTCGGCACATTTTTGACCAGCCAGTCGATCGTGTCGTACGCGTCGGTCGTCTCGTTCACCGCCTTCGAATCGTTCAGATCCACTTTCGATGAAAGTAGAAACGTCCCTTCCGATTTGAATCGCCCGCGCAAATTCTGAAACACAAAGATGTATCCGTCGCTGTACAAATCCTTCCAGCGCGCCGGCACCGCCTTCGGAGCCGCTTCCGGCACTCCATACGGAGTCCGCTCCATCAAAATCGGCAGCGCCTCGGTCGCGCCCACCGGCGCGATAATCACCGTCTGCAAATGCACGCCGTCGCGCACCGGCACCATCACTTCCTGAAACGTGAAGATCGCCGGCTTCGCCTCCGCCGCGGGAGCTTGTGCGGGCGCCGGAGCCTGCCCGCGCGCCGGTCCCGCAACCATCGACGCCACAAAAATGCTCACCCCACAAAAAACCAGCCGGGCCACTCGCACGCGCGCCTCCATCATCACGAAATCCCCCACTCGGACGCCGATAGTAACCCATTTCACTTTGGATTTCGCCGCCCTTCCCTTCGCCGTGGCCGTTGCCGTTGCCTCCGCCCCTTCGTCTGCCTTTGTCGTGGCTTTTGCCTTCGCCGTTGCCGTTGCCGTTGCCGTTGTCTTTGTAGCGGCGGGCTTCACGCCCGCCAGCCGTTGACTTTGTTTTTGCCTTTGTCTTCGCCGTTGGTTTTGACTCTGCCTTCGACGTTGGTTTTGACTTTGACCTAGACTTTGACTTCGATTCCAACTCTATACCGCCGCCCGAAACTCAGCCGATCGCCCCCACGCCCACCGCCCAAACACACCTCAACACCCATCCGCATTTCGTCCAACGCGGCGCGGCGCCTCGCCGTCACCAATACAAAACTTCCTTTTTACGATGGAAAAACTACCAGGCAGGCACTCCGACCGAAACTCAACCCCTCAATCATTCCGACTTTCTCTACGCGCCGCGCCGCGAAAAACTCCACCCTTCACTCCGCCCGCAAATCCCCCGGCTTCGTCTCCGTGCTCTTCACAAAATTCAGCATCCTCTCGATCCGCCAGCACTTCTCCCGCAACACCGCCGCCGTCAATTCAATCCGCGCCCGCTGCAGCTTCCCCGTCACCAGCGGAATCAACGACTCCATCTTCAGCGCCGCCATTTCGAGCTGCGTCGCATCCTCCGCCATCGTCGCCAACATTTCGTCATACGTGACCGCCGTCGAACTCATCGCTGGCTCCTCCATGGTCATTTCCTCTCGCCTTCCGGTACCGCAAAGGAAATGCCATTTGGCCGCCGCGTTAGTCTCCTATTTTGAGCGAATTAAATTCATCGCCGCGAATGTCCCCCGGTATATTTTCCACAGCCATGTAATTTCGAACTCGCCCGCCATACCGCGCCGTACGGTACTCTCTGTAGGCAATCGCCAGCCGAAAATCGCCGCCAGGCCAGCGCCGGCTTCGCGTCCGCCCCGCCCACGATTCCCAAACCCACGCCAACCGGCGCTTTGTCCAGCCGCAACGGTCCGCGCACGATCTCCGCGCCGCGCCCGCAATCGCCCACTCCGCCGCGCCCGGCGGTTTGGCGTCTTTCACCGCGCCGCCGCACGGTATAATCCCGCCTCGATGCATGGCTCGCCCCACTCCCGACTCCGCAAAGTCGCTCCCGCCTGCGCCGCGATTCTCGCCATCGCCTCCGCCGTCTCCGCGCTCGCCGAAAAAAAGAAACCCGCACCTCCGCTCGACCGCTTCTACATCGTCACGCAATCCGTCGCGCCGCCGCCCGGCTCCGACGCCGCCTCGCACGCCACCGCCTCGGGATCCAATCCCATTCCGCCCTGGACCGACGAAATCCTCGACGTCGCTCCCGATTCCTCCTCCGTCCGTGTCCGCAAGATTCAAATCGTCCCCGCCGGGCCGCACTGCCCGCCGCACGCGATCTTCGTCCGCGCCGCCGAACGCATCCTCGCCTCCGCATCCGTGCAATCCATCGCCGGACGCCAGCGCATTTGCGCGCTCAACGAATCCGACGTCCGCGGCGTGATCGACGCCGCCGAGCGCGACGAAGTCCAGCGCGCCAACCGCGACGATCTCGCGAACCAAACCATCGTCGCCTCGTGCGGCAGCCGCGAAGAACTCTTCGAGCTTCCCTATCCGGACACGCTCCGCTTCCACGCCCTCGGCCTCGCCGATCCGCACATTACCGCGCTCTGGAAACTTTCCGCCGAAGCCGAATCGAACGCCTTCGGCCGCTCCATCGATTTCGCGCACATGGCGCCCGACGAAGACGCAAAATCCCAGCAGCTCGCCGCAAAGCTCGTCCCGGAAATCCGCAACGGCGCCTACGATTCCGGCTTCGCCGACTCCGACTGCCCCTTCGCCGCTTGCCGCGACCACTCCGCCCGCTCCGCCCTCCAGTCCTACTCCGGCCCCCTCACCTGCCCCTCCCAGTAATCACGATTCCAATCGCAGCCTTTCGTAGCGTAGACGCCCACGTCTGCGCGCGCCCGTCCCGCCGCAGCGGGACGGCGTGCCGTTGCCTTTGCAGTTGCATTTGCTCGTGCCTTCGCTTTTGCTTTTGCTTTTGCTTTTGCTTTTGCTTTTGCCGTTGCCTCTGCCTGTGTAGCGGCCGAACCGCTTCTCAGGTTCGGGCAGCCTTTGCCTTTGCCTTTGCCTTTGCCTTTGCCTTTGGCGTTGCTTTTGCCGTCGCCGTAGCCTTTGCCGTTGCTTTTGCTTTTGCTTTTGCTTTTGCTTTTGCCGTCACCTTTGCTTCTACTCCTCGCGCCACCACCACAGCCCTAAACTCCTCCTCAACCTCTCCGTGACCTCTGCGCCCCCTCCGTGTCCTCTGTGTTAATGTTCTCGCCTTTGCCGTTCCCTCTGCCTCTGCCTTTGCCTCTACCCTCGTCCTCGCCGCCTCTGCACCCGCCGTACCCAATACGCAACGCCCCGCTCTCCTCGCCCGGAATTTTCCCGCTTTCATGTAAACTGAATCACCGAACGTGACGACGTTCTCTCGCCCATGACGCCCACCCACAAAACTCTCGTCGAAATCTGCGTCGATTCCCTTTCCTCCGCCCTCGCCGCCGAACGCGGCGGCGCCGACCGCATCGAACTCTGCATCGATCTCGACGAAGGCGGCATCACTCCGCCCGCCCAACTGATTCGCGACGTTCGCGCCGCCATCAAAATTAAACTTCAAGTGCTCATCCGCCCGCGCGCCGGCAATTTCACCTACACGCCCGAAGAACTCGCGACCGCCGCCGCGCAGATCGCCCAGGCCAAGTCTCTCGGCGCGGACGGCGTCGCCATCGGCGCGCTGCACCGCGACGGCTCAGTCCACATCGCCGCCACGAAAGAGCTCGTCGAACTCGCGGGGCCTCTCAACGTCACCTTTCATCGCGCCTTCGAACTTGCCTGCGCCGCATCCGGCGATGCGCAAGCTCTCGAAGACGTGATCTCGACCGGTTGCCACCGCATCCTTACCAGCGGCGTCGCCCGCGCAAAATTCGAAGGCTCGGTCTCGGCGCTCGACGGCGCCGCTTCGCTGCGCGCTTTGATCGCCGCGGCCGAAAACCGCATCGCCATCCTCGCCGGCGGCGGCATTCGCGAACACAACGTCCGCGAAATCGTAAAGCGCACCGGCGCCCGCGAAGTTCACTCCAGCCTCAACCCCAGCGCCGTACCGGCATTCGCCGACGCGCCGAGCTCCGCCGTCTCCCACGCCTCTTCCTCGCATCACGTCGCCACGCAGGTCGCCGATCCGCCCTCCGTCATTCAAGCTTTCCAGGTCCGCGCCTTCGTCTCCGCCGCTCAACTCTAATCCGCGCCGCGCCGTTGAATTTTCGGATGCCCCATCCTTTGCAGTCTTTGCAAAGAGTGGGTGCCTCCACTCTCCGAATGGGCAGCGAGGTCCACTCGGCGCGCCTCTCTCGCCATTCTTACTCCCGCATGAAAACTTCAAACGATTCTTCCGATTCCGCTCATTACTTTTTGCAATTGGACGGCCCCCTCCCCACTCGCTACCTTTACATATGCAAACGACCGTTACGCCCAGTACCCACGAACTCGACCTCTTGCACGACATCGGCAGCCGCATCGCGTCCGCCGAGCCCGACCCGCTTCACGAAGTTCTCGGCCGCGTTGTGGACTGTGCCGTCGCGCTGGTGAAATGCGATTCCTGCTTCGTGTACGTGCAGGAAGGCGACGAGCTCGTCCTTCGCGCATCCAAAAATCCTCACGGCGACGTCATCGACCGCCTGAAACTCCGCGTCGGCCAGGGCATCACCGGATGGGTCGCCGAACACCGCACCGCCGTCGCCGTCTCGCGCGACGCTTCCCGCGACCCGCGCTTCAGCGCCTTCAACAATCTCCCCGAGGATTCCTACCAGGCCTTCCTCTCCGTTCCAATCGTCTGCCGCGGCAAACTCGTCGGCGTCATCAACCTGCAACACATCCAGCCGCATGTGTACAAAGACCGCGACATCCGCATGATCACCACGATCGGTTTTCTCGTTGGAGCTGAAATCGAACTCGCGCGCCTTGAAACCGAAAACTCTCATCTGTCGGAAAAATTAGTCACGCGAAAAGTGATCGAGCGCGCCAAGGGAATCCTGCAGCGCGAACTCGGCATCAGCGAAGAAAAAGCCTATCTCGCCCTCCAGAGCCAGAGCCGTCAGACCCGCAAAACCATGAAGCAAATCGCCGAAGCCGTCATCCTCACCGACGAACTAAAACGCACCTCCGCCACCCCCAGCGCCTCCTAGCCTCCGGCCGCCCCTTTCTTTTTTTCACGCGAATGCCCATCCCTCCAGCGCCACATTGCACCGCCGTGTCTTGGCCGTGGCACAGCCGTACCACCGTCGTAGCACAGCCGAGACACAGCAGTGGCACAGCCATAGCACAGCCGTGGCACCGCCGTGGCATGGCCGTGGCACAGACGCTCGCGTCTGTGTGAACCCCATTTCCAATGGGGTTCAGGTTGAGCCATGTAAGCACCCACCCCGACTCCAACCTTCACGCACCCACTCTTCCTCGCTCGATCCTCGTGCCGCCCCTCCCGCCATCTCAACGACTCCAGCCATTCCCTCTCGCTTCCCAGGCTCGCCGCCGACATCTCTCCATCCAGCCTCCGCATTTCCGAGCAAACAAAAAAAAGAGCAGACCCCGTCGGGCCTGCTCTTTTCCAATCGCTCACTGCAAGGTGGGCCGATCTTTACTGCCGCAAAAAACTACTTCGCCGCCTGCACATACTTCGCAGGCACCAGCTTCGCCGACTCCGCCTTCGTCTTCGGCGCCGCATAAATCAATTCCAATCCCAGTTCCTTCACCGCCAGCGAACTCACGTACAACTCGCCGTTGGCTTCCTTCAGCGTCAACTTGTCCGCGCCGGGACTCTTCAGCGCCACAATCGCCGACGGAAAAATATACGTTCCCGCCGTGGTGGTCAGCGAACGCACATTCAAAAGCGGCAACGAACTGGTGATCGTCACATCGTACTTGTATTCGCCGGCCGGCAATTCCACCGCACCGATCCGCGTGGTTGTCGTCAGCGTGAACTTTCCGTATGCCGCCGATTGCGCCTGCACCGATTCCGGGCTGGCCGTCATCGCCACCAGCGCCATCAACAACACCGCAATCTGCACCAGGCTTTTCGCGAAACGCGTAGCCTTGTCGGCGTCGAATCCTACCGTTGCTTGGGTCATTTCTTCGGAACTCATATATTCCTCCTGTGGAATATGGTTGAAACGCTTCACACACACACCGCGAGCGTTGTTGGTTGTTTCTCTTTGCAGACGACGCGGTCAGCAGGTCCGCCCATCTTCGGCGGCACGTAGCAGAACTTCTGTGTACCTGGTTACGACTCCACGGCTACAGGGCCATGGAGTGGCAAGAACAGTTTGCGCGAACGGCCGGGCACCGTCCAATCGCAATTATCGATGTGAATAATCAGCGTCAGGTAGTTAACAGTGCGACACAGAGCAGTCTTTTCCCGCTAATGGATTCCCGCATGGGGTTGACTGTGTAGCGGCCGCACGACGGTTTTCGTCGTGCGGGCAGCTTTCCGCAACGCACGCTTGATTTTCGGCCAAGCAACGAACGCAGCCTTTCGTAGCGTAGACGCCCACGTCTGCGAGCGCCGGCCGCGCAGCGGACGGCGTGCCTTCCTGGCGTGCCGTGGCAATCTGCCGGCTCCGACACGGCACCGGCGGCAGCCAAACATCCTCAGGTTTTGTAGCGGCGGGCTTCATGCCCGCCAGCCTTTGACGTTTCCGGTTTTGACGTTGACTTTGTAGCGGCGGCCTCATGCCCGCCAGCCTTTGCCGTTGCTTCCGCGGGATCATCCTCGTCACCCGGCGTGCATCCTCGCCTCACCGCAATCGGCAAATCTGCTCTTTCGCCTCACCATCACCGCTACCCCCGGCCCTCTAAATCTCCAGCCCAATCGACCGCATTAACTCGAGCGCATTGCTCGTCTTCACAATTCCATCGCTCAGCCGGTGATCGAAGCACAACTTTCCATCCTCGAGATGATCCTCGAAATGCGCATTCGACGCCCGCGCTCCCATCGCCGTGGCGATCTCCGCCAATGCCAGATCGTGCGTCGTCAACAACCCCACCGCCCCGCGCTCAAACAAACTCCGCACAATCGCCTCGGCTCCAATCCTCCGGTCGTGCGAATTCGTTCCGCTCAAAAGCTCATCCAGCAGAAACAGCACCGGCAAATCCTCGCGCGTCAGATCCACAATCAGTTTCAGCCGGGTAATCTCCGCATAAAATCGCGAGATCCCGCCTTCGAGCGAATCCAAAATGCACACCGACGCCGCCACGCGCAGCCGCGACATCCGCAACCGTCGCGCCCTCACCGGAGCGCCCGCCTGCGCCAGCACCGCATTCACTCCCACGCCGCGCAAAAACGTGCTCTTCCCCGCCATGTTCGGACCGCTGATCACGATCAGCCGCAACGCATCGTCCAATTTCAAATCGTTGCGCACCGCGCGCTCTTCCGGCAGCAGCGGATGCACAAAACCCTCCGCATCAAAACACGCCGCGAGCTTCCCATCGGCTCCGCGCGCCTCCACGAATTCCGGAAACACATCGCCGGGATGTTCGTACGCGTACCCCGCAAAATCCGACAGCGCCTCGAGCTCTCCCACCGCCGCGAGCCATCGACGAATCGACGGCCCATGCGCCCGCCGCCACGCCACAATCGCAAACGTCAGCTGCAGCGACCACATCACAAACGGATCGATCAGCGCCACCACCTGATTCCGCCGCGAATCCAGCAGCTCGATCAGCCGGTTCAACTTCGCCACGCACACCGAAGCCGCCACTCCGTCGCCCCGCAGCTTTTCCCGCAACGCCGCCAGCAGCGGCGCCGAAAATGTCTCGCGCTCCAGCCGCCCGAGCACCGCCGCGAGCAAAGCCAAATCCTTCGCCGACCTCTCGATCGCCCCCACTTGCTGCTGAATACTTTTCAGAAATCGAAACGTAAACGCAAAACCCTCCAGGCTCGCCCCAATAATCAGCCAGTGAACGCTCCATCCGATCCACGCGACCAATCCCGCGAGCCATAGGAAACTGAGCGCCGCGACCACCGCGCGCAAGCGGGTCGAAAATTCCGGCAGCGGCGCGTAAGTTTCCGCGCTCGGGCTCGCATTGCCATCCGCCGGCGGCGCTGCACCGCGCTTCGTCGCCTTCACCATCGTCCGCGGATCGGCAAACCCCTCGCCCCATTTCGCCAGCGCCTCCGGCTGCACGCCCGACTGCAAATCCTCCCCCAGATTTGCCAGGTCCTCGCGCAGATCGAGACGCCCGCGCAGTTCGCTCACCGCCGCATTCCGCTCGCGCACAATCTCCGGCGACGCAGGACCGAGCAGCCACGCCGCCAGCGTTTCTTCGCCGGCCTTCGTTCGCGCCATGCAAAGCAATTCGAAAATCGAGCCGCGCCCGAAAATGTCCAGGTCGCGCGCATACGGATGTCGCGCATCCAGAAACCGTTCGCCCGATTGCCCCGTTCCCTGCCAGCGATTTTCGACCCGCGCCATGGCGCGCTCGTAAAACGCGATCACCCGCGCCGTCCGCCGCACCTCGCGCAACACGCGCTCGTGCGCCACCACCAAATAAACAAACGCCGCCACCGGCACGATCACCCAGTACGCCGAAAACGCGTGGTACAGCACCGCCGCCACCGCCACCGCAATTCCCGCCGCGAGCACGCCAAGTTTCACTCTCCCATACATCTCATCGCGCTTCGCCAGTCCAGCCGCCGCCAAACGCAGCTCCGCCAGCCTCCGCGCATACACCGCCGCCGGACTGTCCGCCGCCGCACCGCTCATTCTGTCGTTCGGAGTCGCGTTCATCTCGAAATCTCAGTATAGCCGAGCAACTCCGCCGGTGAACCGCCGTCGTGCCGCAAGGATTCGTCTGGTTTCCGGTCTCCGGGTTCGCCACACATGTGGATGGCCGTTGGTATTTCGTCGTTCACACGCCCAGCGCGCCCTGAGCGACTCTCGCCCCAATGCCGCGCGGTGTCTAGGAACTCCGCCGCCGCCGTGCTAGGTTATCCGCCATGCGAGTTGCGGGATGCATCCTGCTGATCGTCTTCATCGCCTCGAGTGGCACGGCTGCTATCGCGAACGACGTGGGACGCGAGCGACGACAGCGCGCTGCTGCCGCGTTTCACGACGGCGTTCTGCTGCTACACGCCAATTCCGAACTGGATTTAACGGCGGACGGCTTCCGCCAGGATCCTTTCTTCTACTACTTCACTGGCCTCGGAAATACAGTCGGTGCGGTGCTGGCCATCGATGGGAAATCGGGTGAGAGCTGGCTCTTCTTGCCATCCGAACCACCCTTCTTGAAAAGCGGCTTGCAACCGGAAGTGCAGCCCGGACCGGACGCCGCAAAACGACTCGGCATCGAGCACGTCGTTGACTGGACCGAACTGCAACCGTTTCTCGAGTCACGCGCCGGCGAGGCGCCGCCACTTTATTACGCGGACGACTCCAAAGAATTCGCTGAGCTTCCACGCAATCTTCTGAGGCCCAAATCGCCGGGTGCGCCGATGTGGCTTCAAATCATTCTGCAAAGATGGCCCGCCTTCGAGGCCAAAGAAGCGGGCGAACGAATCCAAGCCCTCATGGCGGTTCAGAGCGCGGACGAAATCGCTGCCCTGCGATTGGCCGCGAAAGCAACCGTGACCGCAGTATTGGCTGGAATGCGGGCCATTCAGCCCGGCGTATCGCAGCGCAGCGTCGAAGCGGTGGTCGAAGACGCGTGCTGGAAAGCCGGAGCGCATGGCTCGTCCTTTTGGCCGTGGGCCATGTCCGGAGACAATGCCGTATTCCCTCGCCCTTTCACCTCGCTCGCGCGGTACGACCATCTCGATCAGACGATGCGCTCGGGTGAGCTGGTTCGGCTGGACGTCGGCTGCGAGTGGGATCACTACATCGGAGATTTGGGGCGAACTGTGCCGGTCTCTGGCCGCTATAACGACGACCAGCGAGAAACCTGGAACATATTTGTAGCCGCGTATCGCGCCGGCGTCCTCGCGATTCGCGACGGCGTCACTGTCGACCAAATCTTCGATGCCTGGCGAACCGAACTGCTGCGCCATCGCGCTTCGGCAAAGTCGTTTTCAGATGCAACGATGGCGCAACGTGCCATTGATTCGTGGTCGGATCGCAAGAACGTCCCGTTCTGGCAAGTGCATACGACAAACCTGATCGCCGGTCTTCCCGATGGGCCACTCAGGGCAGGAACCACGATCAACTTCGAGCCGATCGCCTCGATCGATGGCCAAGGCTTTTTCCTCGAAGATATGTACCTCGTCACCAAAGGTGGCGCCGAGTTGCTCACTCCCGGCGTCCCCTACTCAGCGGACGAGATCGAAGCCGCGATGCATTAGCCAGCGTCCCTCACGAACCGTCGGCTCGTCGAGCTCTGTCGTCGCAAGACGGGCCTACGTCCCGATCCGTCGCGTCACCGGACATCTGGTTTTGGCTCGATTCCACTTGTCCGGTTTCGGCGTTAATCAGGCATTGCGGCGTGAGTCTGGCTATTACTGGCTGGCAGACCGTACGAGCTTTTTGAATAGAGGCGATTTATTCGCGGCTGAATGAACCAAACTCCGATCACCGGAAAAATCCAAATCAGTAGGAATTCGAGCACATAGTCGAAAAAGGAGGTTACGTTTCCAGTCTCTGCCAGCACCAAGGCCTTAGACACCTGATTTATGACATAAAGCGCGCATAGCCACCCCAACACGTGAAGTGGGCTGCGTATTGAATAGACCGATGAAGGGTAATTGTTGAAACGAGTAGACGCAAGAAACGGATACAACGCTGTAATGACGAGGGCGACGCGAAAGATCGACAGATTAAATTTTGAGACCGTCGGAATAATGGAATTCAGAAAGGAACCTGCGGACCACATCCAAACCAAAACAGCAACGCCATCGAAGGCAGACATAGCATCGAGCAAAACATCATGGTTCCCAGTGAGTGTTCGTGAGGCCAGCCTTTCCGCAAGGTAGACGAAAACGAACAAAAGGAACAGCAGCGAAGGCGTTGCACGCAGAAACCACTTTGTAATCGCGTTCAATTCCGCCCTTTCGACGCTTAGGTAGGTTTCGAGACTCCTTTCTCGTATGTGTATATCACACCCATAGCCCAACTCCTGATTAGTCGCGTTACCGGACATCTGGTTTTGGCTCGATTCCACTTGTCCCCTTTCCGCGTTAATCAGGAATTGGGCCTTCAGGAGTTGATAACGCCTGATTTCACCAGTCGAAGGGTAATCACAAAACGGGCTAGGGCTGCAGTCTGCTCAGCATCTGGGCGGCTGCCACATGATCTTTGTCGATGTTCGCTTGTTTGAAGAATTTCTTGGCGTTCGTTATTGAGACTGGCACGCCGCGACCTTCACAGGAGGCGATTCCGAGAAAGAAGAAGGCGTCGTCTCTTCCCGCACCAGAAATGTTCTTTGCTTTTGTCGCAGTGCGGAAACACCGAACGGCCGCTCGCGGATTCTTCCCGACGCCTTTTCCCCAGTAGTAATGAATCCCAACCTCAATCAGCGCGTCACTGTCGCCCGCCTCAGCGGCTCTTCGGAACCATTTAAAAGCTGTCTGCAGCTCGCCGTTTTCTCGATAGGTGATTGCGATATTGTGAGCAGCGCACGAATCTCCGGCACGGAATGATTTTTTAAGCCACACGAGCGCTTCCTCGACGTTTTTTCTGATCCCATTTCCATTGCTGAGCAGGATTCCCAAATTGTTTTGTGCAGAGGCACTGCCGCGCCCGGCGGCCCGCCGAAACCATTGAACCGCTTTCGTGGCGGACCGCCTCACAATTACTTTCCCGCGCTTGTCCTTGCACCCGTCCGCATACTTATCCGCAACTTCCCATTGTGCTTGTCCGTCGCCGTTTTTCGCACGCACCAGCAGAGACTGCCATTCAGATGCGGTTGTCTTGTAGCCGTACGACCGATTGCAATCTCTCAGCGTCACTTTCCAAGGAGATTCGGAATCAATGATCGTGCTGTGGATCTTGCGTATTCGACGTTCTGCCATCATGGCTCCGTTGCAAGTACTCCATCCACAATTGTATCGCGGGCTAACGAATTGCTGCTAAATCGCCTTCTCTTCATTGACCGTCCGAGGAAAAGTTGGACGAACTCCTGATACCTCGCATTACCGTACAGGTGGGTGCCGTTGCGTGTTATGGCGTTCATCGCGAATCAGGCAATTTCCCGTCTTTGTGCTTGTCCGGCTTCCGCGTTTACCGAAACCCTGGGGCGCGAGTGCCATAATTTCCGAGTTGCTACGAACGTGGTGTTGGCAAAAAGACGATCTATGCTTCTTCAGAGTAACGACTGAATCTTGTCAAACTGCTGAGCCCAGCCAATCTTCACCAGCGGATACACGATGAGCGGAATGCGCACTTCGGTAACCGTAACCCTGGTCTTCCCCTCAAGCTCACTGAATTCAACGATAACGGTGATCTCGTCAGGCCACCGCCCGGGAGCAGGCGCTTGCGATCCGGGAATCGCTTTCCCGTTCTCGTCCGCGAAAGACATCGTGGACACGATTCTCTGGGTTGCCACCACTTGCTTGTAGCTTCCCGTGTTCCAATACATCTTTGCTTTCTCAGATTTCATGGCCCACAGATAGCTGCCACCCTCGCGCACGTCGTCCCGTACCACCAGTGCGCTGTAACCCTTGGGCCCCCACCACTTCTTCACGAAGTCCGCATCCGTCCAAACCCTCCAAACGTCCGCCGTGGATGCGTTGAACGTACGTTCCGTGCTGACGGTCGTGTGCAAGTTCCATGCACCGAGAACCAGCAGCGCCAAGACCAGTGCGATTCCGCCCAATATTTTGTAAATCATGCTGAACCTCCTCAGATTCCGCCTTGCCGTTGCGCCGTCGCAATATGGCCTAGAGCATTCCTTCCAGCCGAACGAAGCTCGCTTCCATTCCAGCTTCCATACCTGTCGCAAGCATCGCCGCTCGCGTCTTACCATCGGGCAGCGTCATTCGCATGGTCATCAAAGTTCCCGCCCCGTCGGCTTCAAATCGCGTTTCAATATGGTTGTCTGGCGTGGGGTCCGGCAGGTGCATCCGCTCAACATGTACGATCTTCTTATAGGGCTGCAGCTCCACGTATTCCCCGGTGATAGAAAAGCCGTCACCTTTGCCGTTCGTCCATTCATAACGGAACTTGCCGCCGGCTTTCGCCTCGTTGATGCACACCGTCATCGTCCAACCCTCCGGACCCAGCAGCCATTTCTGGATTAACTTCGGATCGGTGTGGGCACGGTACACGGCTTCCGGAGGCGCAGCGAATCGCCGCGTCACAATCACGTGGGTTTCTCCCTCGGTCTGCAGTGTCATCTTGCTCATTGCTTGTTTCCTTTCGTACGCTTCTTGCGCATTTCCATTCCCGCCAGAACTTCGTCCAGCCGGTCGTAGTTTGCATTAAGCGCTTTTCGCAGCATTGCGAGCCATTGGTCCATCGCTTCGATGCCCGCTTTTGCAAGCCGACGAGGGCGCTTCGTACCGTCAACTCGTTGAGTGATCAGTCCCGCATCTT
Organism: uncultured Acidobacteriota bacterium; assembly: GCA_963785585.1. Taxonomy (GTDB): domain Bacteria; phylum Acidobacteriota; class Terriglobia; order Acidiferrales; family UBA7541; genus Palsa-295. The sequence goes on along the minus strand of CAWAVW010000004.1, from coordinate 1,421,271 downwards.
CGAGCACCTTCAGGTGCTGCGAGATTGCGGGTTGCGTCATCTCGAACGGCTCCGCCAATTCATTGACCGTGGCCTCGCCCCTGGCGAGACGCGCAAGAATCGCCCGACGTGTGGTGTCGGCCAGAGCAGAGAAAGCAGCATCAAGACTTTGCATAACAGGTACCTTATATAAGCTTTCTGTTATTGTCAAGGGCGCGCAACGCCCTCCTGACCCTTTTTCCTGACCATGCTGCTAACTATTGGAGTCCGCTCGCAACCCTCCCACGCGCCTCGAACGTTTGAACGTCGAAATACGGTGGAAAACGTTTGCTCCGTGGGCTACCATTTCGCCGCTTCCCTTCGCAGGAGTCGCTTTCCGTTGCGCGCCCTTGCCGCGCCGGCCGGCTGCTCCGCATGCGCGCAAACGCGCATCCGGTTCCACGGGAGAACGACCATGAAACGACTCGCCCTTTTCGCGCTATTCTTCCTATTCTCCTTCGTGACCCGAGCACAGGAAGCCGACACGTTCCAGCCGTCCGAAACAAATGTTTGGGGCGCCGAGTACCCGCGCGTCGATAGCGCCGGCAAAGTGCAGGTCCGCGTAAAGGCGCCGGCGGCCACATCCGTAAAGCTCAACTTCTGGAGCGGCCCGAAACTCGACATGGCCAGGCAGCCCGACGGCACGTGGCTTGCCACCACTCCGCCTCTCGTGCCCGGCTTCCACTACTACACGCTGCAAATCGATGGCGCGGACGTGAGCGATCCGAACACCCACGCCTACTTCGGCGGCGGCCGCCCCGCGAGCGGCGTCGAAGTCCCCGAGCCCGGCTCCACGTATTACTCCGCGCAGGATGTGCCGCACGGCCAGGTGCGCGAGGTCTGGTATTTTTCGAAAGTCACCGGAAGCTGGCGCCACGCGCTTGTGTACACGCCGCCGAAATACGACGACCAGCCCTCCGCGCGCTTCCCTGTCCTCTATCTTCAGCACGGTGCCGGCGAGAACGAAACGGGCTGGACCCGCCAGGGACGCGCGAACTTTATCCTCGACAATTTACTCGCTGAGGGAAAGTGCAAGCCCATGATTGTTGTGATGGCCTACGGCTACGCCGCGCGAGCCGGCCAGCCCTTTCCGGATTTTATGAGCAAACCCTGGGGTTCGCCGGAAATGTTGAAAGGCATGCAGGACATGGTCTCCACATTCGAAGACGACGTCACCCAGGCGCTCATCCCGTTCATCGATGCGAATTTCAGGACGTTGTCCGACCGCGATCATCGCGCCATGGCGGGCCTCTCCATGGGCGGCATGCAGACCTACCAGATCACGCTCGACCACCTGGACCTTTTCTCCTACATCGGAGGGTTCAGCGGCGCGGGCGGCATGCTCGTCATGGGCAATCACAAGCTCGATCCCAAAACGGATTACAACGGCGTCATGGCCGATCCCGCCGCGTTTGCCAGGCGCGTGCATCTGCTGTGGCTCGGCGTCGGCACCGCGGAACCCGAACGCCTGCGCACGGGCCTCCAGCAACTGCACGCTTCGCTCAACGAAGCCGGCATCCAGCACGTTTTTTACGAGTCGCCGGGCACCGACCACGAGTGGCAGACCTGGCGCCGCGACCTGAAAGACTTCGCCCCGCGCCTGTTCCAGTAACCTCGCGCAGGATGTATCGCTAGTCCCTGCGGAAACACTGCGAGCCCCACGCGCAGCCGTCGATGGTTTTGACGTTGCCTTTGCCCTTGACGTGGGTGCCCCATCCTTTCCCGGTTCTGGAAAGGGTGGGTCTTCTGCCTTGCGTCTTTGACTTTCGTTTTTGACTTTCGCCTTTGACTTTGTAGCGGCGGGCTTCATGCCCGCCAGCCTTTGCTTTTGCTTTTGCCTGTGACGTGGGTGCCCCATCCTTTCCCGGTTCTGGAAAGGGTGGGTCTTTTGACTTTGCTTCTGACTCTGCCTTTGTCTTTGACGTTGACTCTGCTCTTGACTTGGGTGCCCCATCCTTTCCCGGTTCTGGAAAGGGTGGGTCTTTTGACTTTGCTTCTGCCTTTGCCTCTGTAGCGGCCGAACCGCCCCTCAGGTTCGGACAGCCTTCCTTCCGGCCACCACAATCCTGAACTCCCCTGCTCTCGTACCGGCCACATCACAACATCGCGCACTCCCCATTCCCCGCTTGACTTCAACCGATAATCCACTACCATTCGGTTGTGAATCGCCTGAACGCAACCTTCGCGGCTCTCTCCGATCCCACCCGCCGGGCGATGATCGCGCGACTCTCCCGTGGACCCGCCTCCGTCGGCGCATTGACGGAGCCGTTTGCCCTCTCGCAGCAGATGATTTCGAAACACATCGCTTACCTCGTGCGCGCGCGGATTGTCCGCAAGACCAAGCGCGGAAGGCACAGCGTGTGCACGCTCCGGCCGGAATCGATCAAGGCCGTCAGCGACTGGGCGACGAACTATCGCCGCTGCTGGGAAGAGCGTTTCGATCGATTGGATTTGGTTTTGACAAAAGTGAAAAAAGCGGAGGCCAAAAATGACAAACAACACGGTTGACGAAAAAGACCGGATGGTGATCACCCGAATTTTCGATGCTCCCCGCGCGCTGGTCTGGAAGGCGTGGACCGACCCGAAATACGTAATGCAGTGGTGGGGACCCAGGGGCTTTACCGCGCCCGTTTGCAAAATCGATTTTCGCGTCGGAGGAAAATTTCTCTGCTGCATGAAATCGCCGGACGGGCAGGAGGGCTGGAACGGCGGCGAATACCACGAAATCGTTCCGCACGAGAAGATCGTTTACTCCCTGTACTTCGCCGACGCGCAGGGAAACAAGCTCGACCCTGCCGAACTTGGAATCGAGCATGAGGCCATCGAAGATGCGCGCGACGTGGTCCTGTTTGAGGATTACGGAAACGGCCAGACGAAGCTCACCTTGATCGGCAATGAACGCATGGAAGACGCAAAGAACAGCGGGCAGCTCGAGGGCTGGAACGAGATCCTCGACAAAGTTGGTGCCGTTGTTGCCGGGCTGGCGAAAGCGAAATAGGACGTTCAAATTTTGATCATCGTCATGCGCCACCTACGGCGAAATGTGGCGGCGAAGCCTGGCGGCGGAGAGTTCGTAACAACGGGACCTCTCGCCGCCACGCTTTTCGTCGCACCGCCAGTCCTGCCTGTGGCCACTCCACGTCCAGCGGAGCGCCGGTTGCCCCCTTTCGTGAGCCTCCGAGCGCTGTCCGCCGCTCGCCTTGTTAATGTCCAGCGCTACGCGCCGAATCCCCGCCCGAGCATATCTTGCTGTTTCTAAGCGCCTTACGCCGATTCGGCGCAAAATTGCCGCGAATCTCGAATTTTTGCTTGACAAGACTACATCATGATATATCATGCCGATGTATCACAGTTGTATCGGAGAACACATGAAACACGAACATCAACACCATCACCACCCCGACGCTGGCATCGATTCCAGCCCTCGCCACGAATCCCGCCATTTCTTCGGCGGACGTCACCACGAAGGCCGCTGCGGCGGAAAGCACTTCCGCGGCCGCGAAGGCGAATTCGGCGAGCGCGGACGCGGCCGGCGCCACTGGGGCGGCGGCCGGTTCGGCGGAGGTTTTGCGGCCCGCGTCTTTGAAGGCGGCGATCTGAAGATCGTCCTGCTCCAACTGATCGCCGAAAAACCGAGCCACGGCTACGAGCTGATGAAAGCCATCGAGGAAAAACTCAATGGCGCCTACAGTCCCAGCCCCGGCCTGATCTACCCGACGCTCACTCTTCTCGAAGAAATGGGCTACGCCACGGTCAGCACCAGCGAAGGCAACAAAAAGCTCTACACCATCACGCCCGAGGGCACCGCATTTCTCGCCGAGAAAAAATCCACCGTCGATGCGGTCTTCGAACGCATGAACGAAGCCGCCAGCCATTTCGGCCGGGGACGCGCTCCGCAAATCATGCGCGCCATCGAAAATTTCAAGCTCGCCCTGCGATTCAAGACCTCGCAAGGCGCTCTGACTCCCGAGCAGATTCAGAAAATCGCCGACGCGATCGACGCCTCCGCGAAATCGATCGAACAAGCGTAGCCGCCGCCGTTGGCGCACTCGTAGCGAAGCGCGGCAGCGCGTTGCGCCAAGAGTGCGGGCGTAGCCGCAAGCGCAGCGAGCGCGATCGCCGCCACAACGAATAACCCAAGCCGCTGAAGCCCGAGCGGCGCAACCGATACAAAGCGCGCGATGTTGCAACAAAGCGCGCGTACTGAAACACGCAGTACAAGACGCCGTGAGAAGTGAGTTCCCTTCCGCGGCGTCTTTTGTTTTTCCGCGGCCTTCGTGGCACAGACACTCGTGTCTGTGGACTACCCACTTCAGTGGGTGGTCGGTCGAGCCATGTCAACCAATCCCCTGATCCTCTGTGCGATCGCGTTTCCTACATGCAATTATTCGGGCGCGACGCATACATTGCTCAACCGGCACTCCATTGAAATGGAATGCCCACAGACGCGAGCGTCTGTGCCACCACCCACCCGCGCACTCCCCGCCGCCTCTGTACCGCCGAGCTTCGCGCCCGCCCGCCGTCGCCTTTGCTTCTGCTCTTGCTTTTGCTTTTGGCTTTGCTCGTGCCTGGGCCTTTGCCTTGGCCTTTGACGTGGGTGCCCCATCCTTTGCGCTTTTCGCAAAGGGTGGGTCTTTTGACTTTGCTTCCGACTTTGCTTCTGACTTTGTAGCGGCGGGCTTCACGCCCGCCAGATTTTGCCTTCGCCTTTGCCTTTGACTTTGCCTTTGACTCTGTACCGGCCGAACCGCTTCTCCGGTTCGGTCAGCCTTCTGTCGCACCATCTCAACCCCAAAACCCGCTACCCACCCCGCCAACTCCGCATGTAAACTCCTCACGCACCCGAACCACGGAGGCATGCCATGCATCGCGCCGCACTTCGCCTTTCTCTTTTGTTCGCAACCCTCGCCACAACGCTTCCCGCCCAATCCCTGCTCGTCCTCAACAAATCCGCCAACGAACTCGCCATCATCGACCCGCAAACAAAAGCCGTCCTCGCCCGCATCCCCACGGGCAACGCCCCGCACGAAATCGTGGCCTCCGACGACGGCAAATTCGCCTACGTCTCGAACTATGGCCAGCCTCCCAATCAACCCGGCAACACGCTTTCGGTGTACGATCTCGCCGCCCAAAAAGAAATCCACCGCGTGGACATCTCCCCGCTCCGCGCCCCGCACGGCCTGCTCTACTCCGACGGCAAAGTCTATTTCACCGCCGAGCTCAACAAATTGATCGCCCGCTACGATCCCGCCTCGAACACCGTCGATTGGATTCTCGGCGTCGGCCAGGACCGCACCCACTTGCTGATCCGCACGAAATTCCTGAACGAGTTTTTTACCGCGAACGTGAATTCCGCGACGGTCACCGCGATCGAGAAAAGTTCCGAGCCTTCCGGATGGAAGGAAACGAACATCGCCGTCGGGCGCGGCAGCGAAGGCATCGACATCACGCCCGACGACAAGGAAGTGTGGGTGGCAAACGCCGACGATCAAACCATCTCCGCGATTTCCGTCGCGCAGTCGAAAGTGATCGACACATTCAAATCCGGCGCGCGCCACGCCAACCGCGTGAAATTCACGCTCGACGGCAAACACGCCCTGGTTTCGGACATCGCGAGCGACGACGTGGTGATTTTCGACGTCGCCACCCGCAAGCAAATCAAATCCATAAAAGTCGGCCGCGGCCCCGGCGGCATCCTGATGCAGCCCGGCGGCACGAAAGCCTATGTAGCCCTCAGCGGCGACAACGCCGTCGCCGTCATCGATCTCGCTACCCTCGAAGTCATCGACCACATCCCCACAGGCGCGGGCCCCGACGGCATGGCCTGGGCAGCAAAATAATCCCCTTCGCAGGATAGCGACTCATCGATGTCCAATGCGTCGCGTCCGCTTTTGCCTCTGACGTGGGTGCCCCATCCTTTGCCGCTTCTGCAAAGGGTGGGCGCCACCATTTTCACCGCAAGCAACGGAGCCAACTCGAACGACTCCGCCGAACTCTCCTCTCACCAAAAAACCGAACCTCGAAAAAGTCCTCACTCCTCACTCATAAAACTCCACACACTTCCGCAACCCCTTCCACTGTTCCCCGTCGTGCCCAAACACGGTCAACGCCACATTCTCGCGCTCCACAAGATCGATCAACTTCCGCGTGCTGGCCACCGTCAACGCCGGATCGCTGTCCACCGGACTCGTCTTCCGGTCCGGCACAAACTGGCTCGCAAACATCACCGCATCGATCGCCAGCAACACTTTCCCGGTCTGCGGCAATTCCACCATCACCGATTGATGCCCCGGCACATGCCCGCCCGTCGCAATCAACGTCACGCCCGGCAAAATTTCATGATCGCCGCGAATCGTTCGATACTTCAGCTCCGGATGTCCCCAATGCTTTCGCGTGGACGCAAACCGGTCGTGTCCGTGCTTGGCGATTTCGTAATGCTCGTGCTGCACGATGAATTCCGCGCCGGTAAACGCGTCGTGGTATCCGGCGTGGTCGATGTCGAAATGCGTGCACACCACAATGTCGATGTCGTCCGGCCCGAGGCCCAGCGAGTCCAAATGTTCGAGCACGTTCTTCTTGTTCTCCGCCTTCGGACTTCCAGGCGGCACCGGCGCATCCGGCGCCAGCCCCGTATCGACGAGAATCCGCATGTGATCGTGCATCTCGATCAGGTAGCAAGGCAGCACCATCGCCTTCTTCCGCCCGTCGGGCAGCGGCACATCCACCGTCGATAGCTGCATCAAATACAGCTTCCGCGCTTCCGTTTCCTTTTTCGCCACCAGCGTTCTCCCGCTCGCATCATAACCACACTCGCGCGCACAACGAAAGCCCGCCAGCCTCCTTCCCGCTGGACTTACTCTCGCTCACGCTTCTGCCTTTGCCTTTGCCCTCGCCTTGTCCTTTGACGTGGGTGCCCCATCCTTTGCGGTTTTCGCAAAGGGTGGGTCTTTTGACTTTGCTTCCGACTTTGCTTCTGACTTTGTAGCGGCGGGCTTCACGCCCGCCAGATTTTGCCGTTGCCTTTGCTTCTGCCTTCGCCCTTGCCTCTGCCGTCGCTTTTGCTTTTGACGTGGGTGCCCCATCCTTTGCGGTTTTCGCAAAGGGTGGGTCTTTTGACTTTGCTTCTGACTTTGCTTCTGACTTTGCTTTTGACTTTGTAGCGGCGGGCTTCACGCCCGCCAGCCGTTGACTTTGCCTTTGCCCTCGCCTTCGCCTTTGCCTTTGACGTGGGTGCCCCATCCTTTGCGGTTTTCGCAAAGGGTGGGTCTTTTGACTTTGCCTTTGACTCTGTAGCGGCCGAACCGCTTCCCAGGTTCGGGCAGCCTTCTGCCACTCCATCGCAAACCCAAAACCTGCCGGCTCGACGCAACCCGTCGTGCCGCCGCTACACAACCGTCGCCACCGCCCAGCCCGCCCATCGATCTACGCGGCACACGTGTCGACGTACCCCGCGCTTCTGATAAGCTTCCCACGTCATCCGCTGGAAAATGCAAACGGCATAACGGAGACTTCCCCGGTGAAACTCGCGCGCATCATCCTGTTTACCGCTCGTATGGACGCAATGACCAAATTCTACGGCGACGTGCTCGGCCTCGAACTCGTCAGCGAAGAAAAAGGCTGGCGCGAATTCGACGCCGGCGGCGCGCGCATCGCGCTGCACTCCGGCCCATCGTCACCCGGACGCAAAGGACCGAAGATCGTCTTCTACGCCAAAGACGTCGCCGCCACGCGTGAATATCTCGTCGCCCGCGGCGCGAAATTCGGCAAAGCCCGCCACGGCGACAAGCTCAGCCTCTGCGACGGCAAAGACCCCGACGGCAACCCCATCCAGCTTTCCAATCGCGGATGACGAGCCGCGCAACCAACGCTCATTTCCCCGGCATACGATCCGCTTCGTCCCAACAGCACAGTCGCCGCGAACGTCTCCGCTCTCCGCATCACGAAACACGCTGCCTTTCGTAGCGTAGACGCCCACGTCTGCGCGGCGAAGTCCGCGCCGGCAGACGAGCTGCCTTTCCGTCCGCACGCGCAAAATCAAAACCAAAGCACGCAGACGTGGGCGTCTACGCTACGAACTGCAGAAATCGCGCAAGTGAAAACGGGTTTGCCCAGCGCCCCGCTTTCTTGCAGTGCGGTCGATTGTCACCGCCGCAGGCACAGCGTTACCCGCTCGTCGCGAAATCACAGCCCGCGCACAACCGCTGCCTTTCGTAGCGTAGACGCCCACGTCTGCGCGGCGAAGTCCGCGCCAGCGGACGAGCTGCCTTCCATTCAGCACGCGCAAAATCAAAACCGAAGCACGCAGACGTGGGCGTCTACGCTACCAAAGGCATCGACCACGCAAGCACCCGGACTCCACCGCATCGCCGGTCTTATTCGAGTGCATTCGCTCGCCACCGCCTCAGCACACGCAAAATCCATCGCCCGCGCCGTCGCGCAGTCATACCGCCGATCGCCAAACGGACCGCCAAACCGATCGCCAAACGGATCCCCAACTTGTCACCCGCGCGATTCACCCCTAAAATCCCACCGTGCCCGCCACGCTGCTGAACAAAGACAAACTCCTGTTCGTCGTCGATCTTGCCGGCACGTTTCTCTTCGCCATCGAAGGCGCTACCGCCGCGGCCGTCGCCGGACTCGACCTGCTCGGCATTCTGGTCCTTGCCTTTGCTACCGCGCTCGGCGGCGGAATCATTCGCGACGTGCTTATCGGCGACACGCCGCCCGCATCGCTGCGCAACTGGCGCTACCCCGCGTTCGCCTTCACCGGCGGCGCAATCGTCTTCCTGCTGCATCATCAATTCAAAACCCTGCCGGTCGAACCGCTTCTCATTCTCGACGCCGCCGCGCTCGCCCTGTTCGCCGTCGCCGGCACCGAAAAGGCGCTCGAATTCAATCTTCATCCGCTCGTCGCCGTGATGATGGGCACGCTCACCGCCGTCGGTGGTGGCACCATCGCAGCCGTCCTGCTCGCCCAGGTTCCCCGCGTCCTCCGCGCCGACGTGTACGCAACCGCCGCCGTCTTTGGCTCCGTCGTTCTCGTCCTCTGCCGACGCGCCCGCATCAGCCGCTCCTGGTCCGCCGTCGCCGGAGGCCTCGCGTGCTTCGCCCTCCGCGTCGCCGCCATCGTCCTTCACTTGAATCTTCCTCACGCCTAGCATTGCTCGTTCGTCGCGCTTGCCGCCGCGCAGTTCGTGTCGTACATTCCTCGGCGAGTAAAACTGTCCGCCGAAGGAGCCACCATGAAACTCCCCATCGCTCGCGTCGCCGCCGTCGCTCTCGCGTTTGTGGCCATCGCCGCAACCTCCGCCAACGTGCGCGCCGGCCGCCCTGCCGCCGCGTCGCCGTCCGCCGTTCCGCAATTCGATTCCGAAGCGCAGTGCGTCTCGAGCGTCCCGCGCGCCTGGGGCGAATTCAAAGGCGGTTCGGCGCAGTCCGGCCTCGCGTTCCAGGCGCCCGACGGAACGCTGCGCTTCCTCACCAACTTGCCCTGCGGCTCGCAAGCCGTCGTCGCGCTGAAAATCATGCGCACCGGCAACGCCGCCTCCAATTGATTTCCCGCGCACAATTCGTGCGGCGCATCTCGCCCGCCAGCCGTTGACTTTGCCTTTGCCCTCGCCTTTGCCTTTGCCTTTGCCTTTGCCTTTGACGTGGGTGCCCCATCCTTTGCGGTTTTCGCAAAGGGTGGGTCTTTTGACTTTGCTTCTGACATTGCTTTTGACTTTGTAGCGGCGGGCTTCACACCCGCCAGCCGTTGCCTTTGCTTTTGCTTTTGCTTTTGCTTTTGCTTTTGCGTTTGCCTTCGACTCTGTAGCGGCCGAACCGCTTCCCAGGTTCGGGCAGCCCTCCGCCGCGCCATCGCAAACGAATCCCCGACCCGGCTACATACTCGCTCCTCCTTTCCGCTACAATACTCACGCACACAAAACTCAGGAGCCACACATGGAATTCCGCCAGCTCGGCCGCTCCGGCCTAAAAGTTCCCGTCTTCAGCCTCGGCACCGCCACGTTCGGCGCGGGCAGCGAAGGCTTTCAAGCCTTCGGCAACTCCGGCGTCGCCGAAGCCACGCGCCTCATCGACATCTGCCTCGACCACGGCGTCAACATGTTTGACTCCGCCGACATCTACCACGAAGGCCAGTCCGAAGAAGTTCTCGGCAAAGCGCTCGGCAAGCGCCGCCATCAGGTTTTGATCTCGACGAAAGCGACTTTCAAGATGGGCCCCGGCCCCAACGAAATCGGCTCGTCGCGCTACCACCTGATCGACGCCTGCAACGCCAGCCTGAAGCGCCTGGGCACTGACTACATCGATCTCTACCAGATGCACGGATTCGACGCGCTCACGCCCGTCGAAGAAACCGTCGGCACGCTCAACGATCTGGTCACCGAAGGAAAAATCCGCTACATCGGCGTTTCGAATTTTTCCGGCTGGCACCTGATGAAGTCGCTCGCCGTTTCCGATCGCTACGGGTGGTCGCGCTACGTCGCGCATCAAGCGTATTACTCGCTCGTCGGCCGCGAATACGAATGGGAACTGATGCCGCTCGGCCTCGATCAAGGCGTCGGCGCGGTGGTGTGGAGTCCGCTCGGATGGGGACGCCTGACCGGAAAAATCCGCCGCGGCGCAAAACTGCATGACAACAGCCGCCTGCACAAGACCGCTGACTTCGGCCCGCCCGTCCCCGACGAGCACGTTTACAAAGTCGTGGACGCGATCGATGAAATCGCCAAAGAAAACGGCAAGACCGTCACGCAGATCGCGCTCAACTGGCTGCTGCAGCGCCCCACTGTCTCGAACGTCATCCTCGGCGCGCGCAACGAAGACCAGCTGAAACAAAATCTCGGCGCGCTCGGCTGGAATCTTACGCCCGCGCAAGTCGCCAAACTCGACGCCGCCAGCGACGTCACCCTCGCCTATCCCTACTGGCACCAGCGCCAGTTCATCGACCGCCAGCCCGCGCCCATTCCGCTGCCCAACGCCAAACCGCTGCGGTGATCGTCCGCACCGCAAGATTCGATCCCGATCTCAAATTCCACCGCGCCGCGCGTTGAATCCGATTTCGCATCAGCATTGGAATTAGCCTTTGATTTGGGTGCTCCATCCTTTGCCGGTCCTGCAAAGGGTGGGTCTTTTGGCTTTTGGCTTTTGTGTTTTGCCTTTTTCCTTCCGCCTTCGCCCTCGCGTCGTCCGAACCCCCGCTCTCGCCGCGTTCCTGCCGTCAATCGCACATCGCAGCCTTTCGTAGCGTAGACGCCCACGTCTGCGCGCGGAGCCCGCGCCAGCGGGCGACGTGCCGTTCCCTTTGATTTCACCTTCGCCTTTCGTAAACCCATTCAAAACCAAAACCAAACCGCGCAGACGTGGGCGTCTACGCTACCAACTGCATCGATCCCGCCAAGCTCTGTGCGAGCGCGATTCCAATCTGCAGTCGTTCGGCGCCGCAGCTCAAATCGCAGCCTTTCGTAGCGTAGACGCCCACGTCTGCGCGCGGAGCCCGCGCCAGCGGGCGACGTGCCTTTGCCTTCCGCAAACCCAGCCCGCAGCCGCAAGCGCTCCGCCACAACGGCGCTTAATCCAAAACCATTTTCGGTGTATAGTCCGCGAATCCGGACCGCACGAAAACAGCGCCGCACGAGCGCCACAATTTTCATCGAATGAGGAGACTGAAACCATGAAACTACGATTTCTCGCCGTCACCGCCGCGCTGCTTCTCGGCACCATGGCGCTTTGCTGCGCGCCGCTGTGTTCCGCGCAAGGTTCAGACGCCGCCAAAGCCGCCGCCGAAGCGCAAGTCGCTTTCCCCGCGCAGTACGCCGCCACGGCCATCGGACAAGCCGGCCCCGCCGCCGGAAAAACATTTGGCCTGAACATTTATATCGACGGAGTCACCAGCGACGGCGAGCGCGACGAATTGCTCGGCTTGCTGAAAACCAAAGGCCAGGACGCCCTCGTCAGCAAACTGCAGGACATGAAAGATCTCGGCCGCGTCGCGCCCACCGGCTCGGTCGGCGTCGGCATGCGCGTCGTTCGCGTGCGCAAAAATAATTCCGGCGGACTGCACATCGTGATGGCCACCGACCGCCCGATTTCCTTCGGCGAACTCTACAACGCCACCCGCTCGACGCAATATCCCATCGCCCTTCTCGTGATGGACGTCGATAAAGACGGAAAAGGTTCCGGCACCTTCGCCCCGCTCTGCAAAGTCAAGTTCGACAAAAAGGGCGACCTGGTGATCGAGCACTTCGGCCAAAAGCCCTTCCGCCTCGCCAACGTCTATCGCCAAGAGTAACCGGCCGCTTTTAGCCGTTGACTCTGTAGCGGCGGGCTTCACGCCCGCCAGCCTGTGTTTTTCTCCAGCGTTGGCGCGCGACCCGTGTTCGAAGTGGGTGCCCCATCCTTTGCCGGTTCTGCAAAGGGTGGGAACGGTCAATCGCGTCTGCACGCCGGAATACACCTCAGCGCAGCTCACTGCCTTTCGTAACGTAGACGCCCACGTCTGCGTGCGCACGTCCCGCGAACGCGGGACGGCGTGCCTTTGCTTTTGCCCATCACGCATGAGCGCACAACGTAAAGTTTCGAACCGAATCCACGCGAGATCGAACGTTGCAATGGTTTTCGCGAAGTGCGGTGGCATCCCGCCGAAGGCGGGAGACCACCGCCGGCCGAACGCGTTCGCTTCCAGCAATGCGTAGATTCGAACGACGCGACTGTCGAAAGCGTTTTCGCGCGGTCCGCGGTTCATTTACAAAACTTTCGGTCGAGCCTACGCGGTGGCGTGGCTGGAATCGGTGGCCGGCGGTGGTCCCCGCCTGGCGCCGGGTGCCACCGCACTCCGCGAGAACCGTGGGCTCGGCGCCGTAACGGGCAATCGGTGCGAAGCATCGCGCGTAGCTTGCCAGTGATAGCAAGGCGCGTCCCGCTTTGGCGGGACGGCGTGCCGTTCCAGTTTCACGGCGTACGCAGACACGAATCGTCCGACGCCGCGTCCACGCACAAAAAAAGGCCGCCCACAATTGGGCGGCCTTTCTTCTGCCGAACATCGACTAACTGTATCGAATCAAACCGCGTCAGCGCATCGCGAAACCAACTCGCGCTTACTGCGCGTTCGCAAACTTACGGCTGATCGCCAGCAGTCCGATCATTCCCGCTGCCAGCAACGCCAGGCTGGACGGTTCCGGCGTCGTGATCGTTCCGGAATAATCCAGACCATACGAGCTGCCCGCTTCCTGGTACACCACAAACTGCAGCGTGTTCACGCCATTCGAGTTCAGATACGGCGCCAGATTCGCAAACGTGAAGGTGCCTTCGGTCGATTGCAGGCAACCGATCGCCACCGACGAGCACGTCGGATACGAACCGCCGAGCGCCGCGTTGTAAAGCGTCACGCCGTTCAAAATCACCGTGGTCGTGTCGTCCGCCAGCACGCTCAGCGTCGCGCCCGTAATGTTGCCGCCGGTCAAATCGAAAACCTGCGTAAACGTCACCGACTCGCCGTTCGGCACTGTATAAAAGTTCCCGTCCGACGGATTGCCCGTGCTCGCAAACGAAATCCAGTTCGAGCCCGGCAGCGCCGCCGCCCACGCCGGATTCGACGAGATATTCTGCGTCGCTCCCGCGTTGGCAACTCCTTCCGCCACCGAATTATTCGTGGTGTTCGCCGCAGAACTCGCGAGCGGTGTCGAATCCGCCTGCACCGTCGTGACTGCGCCGGACGCCAGTAGTGCCGCCGCTGCTGCCAGTGTTACGAATGCCATTCGCTTCAACATTCCATTCCTCCGGGGGTATCAGTGCCAAATATGTGCCGCGATTTTTAATTCCCTTTCTGCTTCCATTTCCGCTTCCACTACAATCTCGTCGGGAGCGCCTTGCGTGCCATGACGTTTTTCGGCACCCTGCCGCTGCGCCCTGCGTGGATATACACTGCATCCGCCTTGCCAAAATCCACGTCGCTGATCCCACGCCACATACCGGTACTCCGCCGCGCTCCCTATCCCCGCGAGTTCCCTTCGTTGTCCACTCGATGGCAATCGCTGCTCCCGTCGCATTTCCGCGACTGTCCCAATGTGAGATTCACTTCGCAGCGCGCACGAATCTGTGGTGCCAATCGCTTTCGCATCTTCTTCGCCGCCACTTTCGCCTTTCCTTTGCGCTCGCTTTTCCATGCGTCCCCGTCGCCTCGTCTTGTTCTCTGTGTCCTCTGCGTTAAATCTTTTGTCGCGTCCACTCCACAATCTCTCCAGTGCTGGCGCAACCCGCTTTCGTGATAGTAAAATTCCCGTTCGCGCGCCTCGCGCCAAGGTCCCCCAAATTGTCACCCAGAAAAAAGGCAGCCATCGCGTTCGTTTCCGCTCTCGTGCTGCTCACCATCGGCGCTATCGCCACCGCCATTTCGATCTGGAATCTGCTCAACAGCGTCGAATGGCTGGCCCACAGCTATGACGTCGAGGTCGCGCTCGCCGAGGTGGACTCCGACCTTACCGAAGCCGCCCGCAATCGCGCCGTGTACGTCAACACCGGTGACACTTCGGTGGCCGATCAATTTCAAGTGACCATCGATCGAGTGCCCCTCGAAATCGATCACGTCGCCCAACTGGTGAGCGACAATGCCCTGCAGCTTCGTCAGGCGAACTCGCTGAAGGATCTCGGCATGAAGCGCATCGCCATCCTTCAGCAATCCGTCACCATGCGCCGCAACGGCAGCATCGACCCCAACTTGCAGGCCGCGTTTCAGCGCGACAGTCTTTCCATCGGCATCGACCAGAGCGAACTGGTCCGCGAAATGCAGCGCCAGGAAAATGCCCTGATCGCCCAGCGCCGCAACGCATCGCTCCGGCTCTTTCAGTTTTTCCTGGGCCTGCTGGCCGCCACGTTCGTCGTTTCGATTTTATTGTTTTGGCTGCATTACCGGCTGCTGCGCGCCGAGCTCGAGCAGCGCGAAGCGATGGAGGAAAGCACGCGCCGCCTGAGCGCCCGCGTGCTGGCATTGCAGGATGAAGAGCGCAGAAAATTCGCGCGCGAACTGCACGACAGTCTCGGCCAGATTCTCACCGCCGCGAAGCTCAACATGTCCGCGCTGGTGAAACAATATGCCGGCGACGAGCAGCTTGCCGAAACCGAGAAATTTCTCGATCAAGCCGTGCTCGAAACGCGCACCATTTCCTATTTGCTGCACCCGCCGCTGCTCGACGAACTCGGCTTTGCCTCCGCCGCGCAGTGGTATGTGCAGGGATTTTCCGAACGCAGCGGAATCAAAGTGGAAACCAACGTCTCGCCGGGAGTGAGCCGCTTGCCGCGCCCGATGGAATTGGTTTTATTTCGCGTTCTGCAGGAATCGCTCACCAATGTGTTGCGCCATTCGAAAAGCGCGCGTGCCGACGTGGCTCTGTACACGGCGCGTCGCGGCGTCGTGCTGCGCATTCGCGATTACGGCGTCGGCATTTCGCCCGACACTCTCGAAAGCTTTTCCAGCACCGGCGCAGACGTCGGCGTGGGACTCGCCGGCATGCGCGAACGCGTCCGCGAACAAGGCGGCCAGTTCGACGTAATCTCGTCGCCCTCCGGCACCACTTTAACCGTCACCATGCCCCTCCCGCGCGCCACCGCCCCAACCGCGCCCGATTCGCCGCCCTCCGCCGCGCCGTCCGCGTGACCTTTTTCAGCACGCGTGGTCGTCAGCTTTTGACCCGCCTTTGCTGCGGCTCTTGCCTCCGCCTTTGACTCTGCCTTTGGTGTTGTCTTAGGTTCTGTCTTTGGTTCTGTCTTTGGTTCTGTCTTTGGTTCTGTCTTTGGTTCTGTCTTTGGTTCTGTCTTTGGTTCTGTCTTTGGTTCTGCCTTTGGTTCTGTTTTTGGTTCTGTAGCGGCCGAACCAGCCTCACCGGTTCGGGCGACTTTTGCCTTTGATTTTGCCTTTGTCTTCGACTTTGCCTTTGCCTTTGCTTTTGATTTTGTCGGCGCCTTTGCTTTTGCCTTCGCGTCAAACGTCCCCGCGCGCCGCGATCCCCCGCTCCGACGCGCCGCACAAACGCGGTGCCCATGGCCCTTCCCCGCAAGACCGCAGACGTCGCCCGGCACATCTCCGTGCCCTCAAGCCTTTCTCCGTGTCCTCTGTGTTAAATCTTTGACCTCGGCCACGCTCAAATCGCCCATCAAAGATGCGTCCCGCTCGTCAAACTGTAAATCAACAACGCCAACACCACGAGCGTCACCGCGATGTACAACCAATCCCGCTCCATCGCAAATCCGACAATCGAAAACACCACCCGCGCCACCGGCGTCGCGATCAACAACAACAATCCAAACTGAATCACCGCCAGCGGCTCGAGCTCCCGCGCGCCCTGCCAGATCGTGCTCACGCTCGTCATCTCCGCCGGCTGCCCGTGAAACACGCGGTAATTCGACGCCGCATCCGGAGCCGTCCGCGCCGCGCCCCGAAGGTACAAACCCGCGCCCAACAAAACCACCACCGCCGCCACCAAAACTCCCACGCGCAGCAACTGCCCCAGAAACATTTCGATGCGCAGGTCTTCTGCGTGGCTGTTGCGCGCGCCGCCGCCCGCCGGATGCATGATTTCTTCGGTCATCTACAAGTGCCCCTTCAAACCCTGGTACATCATCTCCACCGCCACCGCCGCAATCACCAGCGAAAAAACCACGCGCAGCGTTTTCACCTTCGCGCCCGGCAAAATCCGCGCGCCCAGCAGCGCCCCGCCCAGCACTCCGATCATCACCGGCATCGCCAGCGCCGGATCGATGTACCCGCGATGCAGATAAATTCCCGCGCTCGCCGCCGCCGTCACTCCAATCATGAAATTGCTCGTCGTGGTCGAAACTTTAAACGGCAGCTTCATCGCCTGGTCCATTGCCAGCACTTTGATCGACCCTGATCCGATTCCCAGCAATCCCGAAATCATTCCCGCCACATACATCAGCGCAAAGCCCAGCGGCACGCGCCGCACATGATACGCAATCCGCCCCGCCGCCGTCGGATAGTCGCCATCCATCCGCAGCGCCGTCGCGATTTTGTCCGGCGGCAGATTCGCGATCGCCGCGGGATGGTCCTTGCTCGATGAATAGGCCGAATACAGCAGCACCACGCCGAACACAATCGCGATCGTCGATGTCGGCAGCTTCGCCGCAATCACCGCCCCGCTGATCGCTCCCACCGTCGTCGCCATTTCCAGGAACATGCCGACGCGCATGTTCGAATATCCCTCGCGCAGATACGCCGCCGCCGCGCCGGACGACGTGGCGATCACGCTCACCAGCGACGCGCCAATCGCATAGCGAATATCGACGCCAAACGCCAGCGTCAGCAGCGGGACTACAATCACTCCGCCGCCCAGCCCGGTGAGCGAGCCGAGCAGCCCGCCCAGAAACGCCCCCACCGCCACCACTACGGTAAATTCCAACCCGTTCACGCCCTCGCCCCTCCCACCTCGCACCGCCATTCGCGCCGCACTGCACATTGAACGACACGCCACACGCCGCGCCGCGCTTCGAGCCGCACTTCGCAGCGCCATTCGCGCCGCACTGCTCGCCGCACTAAGCGGTGCACCTCACGCCGCACTTGGCGCCTCAGTTCGCGCCACACTGAATGCCGAACTGTGCGCCACACTTCGCGCCGCACCGCACGCAGCACAGCACGCCGCACTGCACGTCACACGTCGCGCTAAATCTTATACACCACTTCAGCAAATTCACCACCGCGCCACGCGCGCACAACCGATCCTCGACGCAGCCCCACCCGTCCCCTCTGCGTTCAATTCGCCGACCCCCATTTTCGGAGTGCGGTGGCTTGCCACCGCTTTCGAGGTGTCCCCGCAAGCAAATCCGCATCCAGCGGCGGCTAGCCGCCGCAGTCCACAGTCTCCCCTCTCGCGAAAGCTCCCGCCTTTGTAGCGGCGGGCTTCACGCCCGCCAGCCTTTGACGTTACGTCGCATCTAACGTCGCACCTGTCTTCGATTCCGCCGTCGCTTTTGTACCGCCCGAACCACGTCCTCAGGTTCGCGCAAGCTCTGCTCCCGCCGTCTCACACCTGAGAAAAATAAATAATCGTTCACATTGCAACTTTCGCTTGACACTTAATTACCGTATCGGTATGTTCCCGGCACCATTAGTAAGGTCTAGAGATCGTCACTTACGCGTTACTACGCGAATCTATCGTTTCAACGGGTGGACCTTGTGTCGCATTGGCCCGCTCTCGTCGTTTCGGCTCTGGCTCCCGCTTTGGAAACCGCAATTGCGTCATGACGTGTTTGACGGGTGCCGCGCGGCCCGTTCTGGAAACTGCGCTCCATTTTCATCCGCCGTACTCGGCCCCGCGAAATAATCGCCGCTCGTCGGCGCCCAGCGTTCAAGGAGGCAACCGTGCAAGCGATCTCTTTTATGCGCCAGACCGCACAGGGAAATGTGGTGATGAGACGTGCGCCGGAGATTCTGCGCGTCCTTTTGTCTGTTCTGCTTTTTACGATCGGGATGCTTCGCTCGCTCGGTGCGCAGACCGACCCCGTCGTTCCATTGCCTGACGGCGTAACGAGCAAGGCTTACTCCGTCCAGTTGGCCGCAAATGGCGCAGAAGGCTCGCTGCACTGGATCGTTTCGGCCGGCAATCTGCCGCCAGGCTTGCAGTTATCGCAGAACGGTGGGGTTGTCCGTATCGAGGGCGTGCCGGCGGAGTTTCAAAAAGCTCCCTACGTCTTCGAAGTAACAGCGTCGGATAATTCACACGAGGGCACGCAGCGCTTTAGCATTCTGGTGAAACCGATTCCGGTGCGCATCACTGCCGTGGCCTCGGGTGCGGCGGCCGCCACCACGATCAAGCCCATCTCCATCACCGTCGTGCAACCTGCCGATCCCCCTCCACCGCCGTCAGACCAACAAGCAGCACCACCGAACGCGACGCCCGCCGCTCAAGCCAACAACGCCGCCTCGCAAGCAGCCGCACCCTCACCTTCGCCCGCACCTCAAGCCGGAGCCGCGCAACAAGTGGCCGCAGCCCAAAATGCAGCGCAGCGAAAGGTCACCTCGATCACGGTGACCCCGTCGAACCCCATCGTCGTGGTCAACTCGACGGTGCACCTTACGGCAACCGCATTCTACGATGACAAGACCCACGAAGACGTCAGCACCTCTGCAACATGGAAATTGACACCCGACACATTTGCCACGATTGACCCCGCCGGCGTCGTCACCGGAACCGCTCAGGGTTCGGTGACGGTCACAGCGACCTACGATTCATTGACGAGCGCATCGGCTGTTGTGACGGTAAAGAACCCTTCATCGATGTATACACTCGGGCTCATAGGGCTAAACGCGACCGGGAGCGCCGCTTCGGGTGTGAGCCAACAGTATTTCGCTGAGTTCAACCTGATCGCGCCGGTGGACTGGTTGGGGTCGAAAGCCTGCGGCGATTTAAAGCAAACGCAGGATCCGTTAAGTCGGCGATGCTGGTTGTGGCTAGATCCGCGCGTTGCCAGCGTTCCCTCATCCACCAGCTCAGCCTTGAATTCGCTAAGCACTTCGAGTCTGACAACCGGTATCGGCACCCAGACTGTAGCCCAGATTGTTCAGACCTTCGAGATTCAGACCGGATTTGAATATACGATCCGTACAGCGGCCTCCGGAACGTACTGGGGCTCCGGTTCTGGTCCGTGGGGACGGTCCGCCATATCGCTCATCCTCGGGGGAGGCCTGGTCACTCCGTTTTCATCCACAGCTTCGTCGCCGCAATTCCAGTTGAACTCGAACCTGGCCGCACAATTCGTCCAGTACCCTTCGCTCATAACTATCTATCCGCAATTGGCGGACGGCCTTTGCAGCTGGGGACTTACGAGTTCTCCGTCATTCACATGCCCGTCCACACCTTCGACGAAGCCCACTGCAGTATCCTTCGTTGTTCCCAACCGCTCTCGTTTCTATCGCGATTATTATGGAGGACTTCGATTCCGATTTTTCTACGCCGGTGGAGACTGTGGTAACGAGCACCCCGTCAACTGCGTTCAGTCGGACATTTTCCCTGGTACCGTCGATGTTCGGCTGGGTCAGGACGAAACTGTGACCGGAGGCAAGCTGCGGGGAGCGGTCCTTACATTTAGCGGGAGCTTTGCGATTCCAGGCACCGGCGGGACAGTGAGGCTCTTTGGATCCTCTTACTTGCGCATGCACAAAAACGTGAACACGCCGGCGCTCGTGCTGATCCCCACATCGCCGGTTCTGACACTGGATAATCCCGCGCTCATCGTTCAGCAAACAAACCGCTCAGACCAAGACTACTTCCGGCTGGGTATCGGATTCGACATTTTTCCAATTCTCGACAAGCTGAAATCGGCCGCACCCGCGAAGGCTACGACGGCACCGAAGTAGCCCGAAAGACTAGGCGGCGAGCCCTAGAGCTCGTTATTCAGGATTCGAAAGCTTGGTCGCAGCAAACGACGAATACACCGCGGCGCCGGCGACAATCGCGTTGGCCACCACCACCGGCATGGCGTGGATGATGAATCCATACGCGATCCACAGCAGCGCGGCGCAGGCCTGCACGACGCGCAGCATCTTCGGCGTCTTGGCGAAATACGAAACGCCGAACGCCGCCGTCGCCACCCAGCCAATCCAGCTCACCCACGCGGCTACGTTCGGCAGCGCGAAAGCCATCGCCGAGCCAGCCGCCACCCGCGCTATCGCTGCCGCATGCGACGCGCTATGCGCCGCGATTCCAGCAAAGCTACTTGCCGCGCCGCTCGCGAACGCCGCCATCGAGTTCAGCGAAATCAGCGAAGCGATCGCAGTCGATGCCTGCGTCGCGCCACAAACCATCCCGCTAACCACGCGTCCCTCCCGCGAGCGCTTCCTCGGCGCCGTCCGGTTTCGCCGCGCGCAACGTCAACCACTCCGTCCGCACCTTGTCCCACTCCTGAATTAAAAATCCGTGCGACTCGAGGAACTTCCGGATCTGCGACCGGTTTAGCCCCACGATGCGCTCAAGGATCGGCGCCAGCACGCCCAGCGCGCTGGTGCTCAGCACCGTCCGCTGCGCAATCTGCGATACGTGCTTCGATTCCGACACCGCAATCGTGAATCCGTCGCGCGCGTTCACATGCAGCATCACGTGAATGTCCGAGCTGCCGTCGCCCGCGTAAATCACATGGTCCGGACCGATTTCCTTCCGCGTTTGCAGCTCGTCGAGAAACGCCACCTTGCCGTATCCCGCCGTCGCCCGCACGATCGATTCGATCTCGCCGTTCTTCCCGTAGTTGAATTCCGTTCCGTGAATGTGATCCTTCGGCAGCATTCCGTCGAGCGCCGAATAAATCACCTCCACCGGCGCGGCAGACAGCACGTAAAAATCGAAATGGTAGCCCTCGATCCCGTGATCGAGAATTTCGTTCAGCAGTTTGATGTCGGACTTCAGCCGGATCTGCCGCCCCACCTCCACCAGGTGTTCCTTGCGCACGCGCGACTTGAATTCCGGATCGTGCAGCAGCAAATACGCCAGCTCCGCGCCCTGCTGCACCAGATTCAGCTTCGCCATGCCTTTCGCCTTCCGCTCGAACTCTTCCGTCCCGATGCCGACAATGTCCGCCAGCACGTAGCCGGAATCGTTAAACGTCAGCGTCTGGTCAAAATCGCTCACAAATAAATACGACTTCAAAGATCCGTAGCTCATTGCTTCACTCCTATTGCGTCCTTGCCCCGTTATAACAGCTTTGCCGATAGAGTTGTGCAACCGCCCTTGAATGGACCGTTACACATGGGATTCTCTCGGGGAGCCTCTATTATATCGCCCCAGTGCGGGCCCCCGGCTCCAAACATAAAATATGTGTTATTCATAAATATGATTAATACCGCGCTAAGTGGTTTAGTTTAGCGAGCTAAGCCCGCGCCGGTGCTTAACCGGTTGACGTTTTTCGCGCTGCCAAAACGCGCTCCCTGCTCTGCCGGAGATATAGCGGCGTGGTAGGCTTGGGGAACGTGCGGCGCCTTGCCATCCAAACCGTTCCGCCTCGCAATCCGTGCGAACCGGCTTGCACATTTCCCGAGCCATCGGTCCGAGTGAAATCGAGGTTGGTCAACGGCGAAACGACTCGACGAAGGCCATCGTGATGCCCGTTCTCAGTATCCTAATTCCCATCGTTCTGGCTCTTTGCGCCAACGTTGCCATTTATGCCCCGCTGGTGTTTCTGGGTCAACTCCTCAGCCGCAAGTTGGCCGGCAACCTCGGAATGGCCGCGCATTCACCCGTCGTGCGTTGGGCGCTGCCAATCCTGCTGGCACTTGCTGCCACCACGATCCCTGCGGTTTTCATCAACGCCCGGATCTGGCAGCAAAGGCAACTGGCTCAAAAAGACGATCGGCCATTCAATAATCGCGTCGGTGCCGTCGATAGCGTCGCGCTTCTGCTCAATGCCGCCCTGAAACCCAAAGAGGATTTCACCGCCGGCGCCGAGCGCAGGCATTTCGGTTCCTACTGGCCCGATAGCGATTATTGCAGCGCGTTATTCTGCGAGAATCCGCTCATCGACGAAAGCGTCCGCCATGTGCTGATCGGCTGGCAATATCAATACAGGCCGCAGATCGACGCGATGGAAAAAGTCGAGCAATTCAGTCTTTCGACGGACGGAGAATGCACACTCCTGGCTGCCCAGTTGCGCACCAAGGATCGACGCGTGAACCTAAGTGTTTCCCACCCGCCAGGAACGCCTGAAAATTCCATCGCGGATGAGAAACGCTTCTCTTCGTGTATCCACCGCGACGGCGCGGTCGTCGACCAGGCGGATGTCGTCGTCCTCGGTGTTCCGATTCCCAATACAAAGAACTCGCAATGGTTGCCGGGTGATCACCAGTTATACGGCGTGATTGGCGCTCAGCTTTCCCTCTATAAGCGCCAGGACGGCACGTGGCAAGAGCTGGCCCGCGAAACTCACATCGGCGGTTCGTATCTCTGTATGCCGCTCGTCGTCCGGCCTTACTACTACGGTCTACTCGGTGGTTGGGCTCTCCATTTCGCCCGAATCGCCTGGCGCGAACCCGCCCCATTCGACGTCGATGGAAGATTGGTCGAGTGGGGATTATCGAAGCGCCTCGACGGTCGCGTCGTGAAACCTTAAACCCGTTTTTAGGATGTTGCGGTGCGTCCGCTCCCAGCCACACTCGGCTCACCAGCGTCGTCTTCCTTCTTTCCTTCGTTCGCTCGTTCGCTCGATCGTTCGTTGGTTTGTTCGTTCGCTCACTAGCGAGACGCGCTCACCACCCCATCTGGCTCATCCGCTCGAGGATAATTTCGCTGTAGTGCATCATGTGTTCAGGACGCCGCTTGAGCGGCAGCGGCAAAATCGCGGCGAGTTGCGCGCCTTGCTGCCGGTCGATGCTGCGCGCCGGAATCCGGTAGTAGTATCGCGACGCCGACTCCGCGCCATACACTCCCGGCCCCCACTCGACCACGTTGAGGTACAGCTCCAGAATGCGCCGCTTGCCGAGCACCCCTTCCGCCACCGGCACCAGCGTGAACTCCGCGCCTTTCCGCAGAATCGACCGGCCCGTCCCGAAAAATAAATTCTTCACCAGTTGCTGCGTCAGCGTGGACCCGCCGCGCATCCGCTCGCCCTTCATATCGTCTTCGGCGGCGATTTCCATCGCGTCCCAATCAAAACCGTGATGCTGGTAGAAACGCGCGTCCTCTGCGGCAATCACCGCATGCTGCAAATCCGGCGCGATTTCGCCGAGCGGCACGAAATCGTATCGCTCGTGATACGCCGCGCCGTGAATCCACGCCTGCATGCGGCGTTCCATGTGCACGGCCGTAGTCGGCGGATCGATCCACCGCAGCCCGATCAGCATCAGCACGAAAAGCGCCCAAATCCCCACCGCGCCGATCAGAATCCACTTCACCGCCGATCGGAAAGTCACGCGCCGCAGCCAACCGCGCTTCGCCGCCTTCGGTGCCGTCCGCGGTGCCGTCCGCTCTGCCGAGTTCGACGCCATCTCTGGAGTTTCCGCCACGCCTCAGAATAATCGTTTCGCTGCGTATACCCTAGCGCGCGATTCGCCTCGCCCCTTCCGCCACAATTTGCGCGCAACCGCGCCTGCTGCTATGGTTTCCCCGTGCCATCCGACCCCGGGCCCGACTCTCGCCACTCGCCCACCCCTCCGCCCGTTCCGACTTCGCTTCGCCACAATTATCTATCCTCTATAGAGGATGCGGCGCAGGCCCTGGGCGGCATGGCCCCTACCGGAACCATGGGCGTGATCCTGCCGCTGTTGATTGCCCGCGGTGGCAACGCCTCCTGGCTTTCGTTCCTCTTCGTCCTGATCGCTTTCTCGCTGATTTTTTTCTGCGTCAACCGTTTCGCGCGTCACTTTGCTTCCGCAGGATCGTTCGCCACCTACGCCGAAGAAAGTCTCGGTCTGTGGGCCGGCATGGTCGCCGGATGGGCGTACGTGCTGGCGATGTGCTACGGAATGTCCGGCACGGCGCCGTCCGCCGCGTATTATGCCGACGTGTTCTTCACCGAAGTCACCGGCACGCCCACCTCGGTCGAGCGCGGAGC
Source organism: uncultured Acidobacteriota bacterium (assembly GCA_963785585.1). GTDB lineage: Bacteria > Acidobacteriota > Terriglobia > Acidiferrales > UBA7541 > Palsa-295. Next base: position 1,396,713 of record CAWAVW010000004.1, on the reverse strand, counting down.
ATTGCTCACCGTCGCGGCCATCGTCGCTTCGTGGTTGATTGCCTTTCGCGACATCAAACTTTCGACGATCATCACCATGGCCATCGAATTCGTCACCCTCGCCGTGATGCTCGCGCTGATCGGCTTCGCCATGTTCCGCACCGGCGCGTGGATCGACCCGCCGCAAATTCATCTGCAGGGCGCCACGCTCTCCAGCTTTCAGCTCGCCCTGGTTTTCGGATTCATGACCTTCGCCGGATTTGAAACCGTCACCACGCTCGGCGAGGAGTCCACGCGCGCCACGCGCACCATTCCCCGCGTGATCGTCGCCAGCCTCGTGCCCGTGGGACTGTTGTATCTGGCGATGACCTACTGCCTGGTCGCGCTTGCCCGAAAATACGGGCTGCACATGACGTCGCTCGACGCGCCGTTTGATGCCATCGCCCACGCCATGCACCTCGCGCGGCTCGGCTACCTCAGCTCGCTCGGCATCGCGCTCAGCTATTTCGTCTGTACGCTCGCGCAGCTCAACGCCGGCTCGCGCGTGCTTTACCACATGGCGCAGAAAAATATGTTCGCCGCTCGATTCGGCGTCGCCCATCCGAAAAACCGCACGCCGCACCGCGCCATCGCTCTGCTCGCCGTCGTCGCGCTGGCCTTGCCGCTGGTTTTGCTCGCCGGGCGCGTCTCGCTGGTCAACGTGATCACCTACCTCACCCAGCTCGCCTCGTACGGTTTCATCGCTTCGTATTTCACGGCGTGCCTGGCGCTGCCGTTTTACCTGCACCACAAACGCGCGCTTCGCTTCGGCGACGCTGCCGTCTCCGCCGGAGCCATGCTCATTCTCGGCGCGGTCTTCGTCCTCGGATTCTTCCCCGTCCCCGCCGCCCCCTTCTTCTACTTGCCCTACGCCTTCGTAGCCAGCGCCGCCGCCGGCATGGCCCTGTCCCTGCATTTCCTCCGCCGCACGAATGCCAGCCTTTAGCCGCCGCACTTCCCGCCCGCCAGCCGTTGACTCTGCCTTTGAAGTTGACGTGGGTCCTTCGACTTTGTTTTTGACTTTGTAGCGGCGGGCTTCACGCCCGCCAGCCGTTGTCGTTGCAGTTGCCTCTGACTTTGGTTTTGACCTTGACTTCGGTTTTGACTGTGCCTTCGGTTTTGACTTGGACTTTGACTTGGACTTTGACTTGGACTTTGACTTTGACTTTGACTCTGGTTTTGACTTTGACGTTGACGTGGGTGCCCCATCCTTTCCCGCTTCTGGAAAGGGTGGGTCTTTTGACTTTCGCTTTCGACTTTGACTTTCGCCTTCGACTTTCGCTTTCTCGTTTGTCTTCGCTTTCCGTTTTACTTACGCCCCCTCACTCATCACCCTTGAAAACCAAAACCCCATACCCCGTCTCACGCACACTGCGCCATCCCTCACTCACGGCTCCGCCCAACCCCGGCGCCACCACCACCGCCTTCACTCCCAACCCGCGCAACTCCCGATAGATCCTCTCCCGCGTCGGCTCATCCGCCGCCCAAAACTCCCGCGCCGCCTCCGGCTGCACATCCGCCACAATCGACCATTCCCCGCAATGCGCCCAATAATGCGCCACCGTCGGATCGCCGATCACCGCCACGCGCTCGCCCGCTGCCACGCCCATCGAACGCAACGCCTCGCACACCTCCCACTGCACGTGGCGCCGCGGAACCACGCGCGCAAAATAATCCTCCACACTCACATGCAGCACGGGCACGGCGATTGCCAGTGACGTGACCACCAATACCGCCGCCACCACGCGCCGCAATACAAGCGTCTCCGCCATCCGCACCGCCGCAAACAGCGCGCACCAGCACACCACCACAAACGCGCCCACGAACCGCGCCTCCGCATGCACCAGAAAATAAAGCGCAATCCCCGCCGCGCCTGGCAGCCACACCGCCGTGAGGCCCATCACCCGCGAATAATATCCACGCCATCCGCAAAACGCGATCAGCGCCAGCAACGCCGCAAAGAGCGCCGCCTGCGACGTGGCCATCAGCAAATACGTCGGCACCGTCTCGCGAAAAATCAAAAGCTCGCCCGCCACGCTGAACCGCGGATGAATCCCCTCGTACCAAAAACTCGGATCGAACAGCAGCGGATACGAACCGAACGGGTGCCGCGCAAAACTATCCACCGCCGGATGCGTCTCGATCGCCTGCACCGCATGCGCCGCCGCGCCGGAATGGGGAAATTCTCCGTGATAGTGAAACGTGCTTTCGACTCCGTTCGTGTACATCCAGTACGCAATGCGCCCGCTGTCGCCAAACGTGGCCCGATGCTCCGCGCGCGACAGCACTACAATCCACGGCAAACTGATCAGCACAAACACCGCGCCGGCAATCGCCACAACCCGCCAGCCGCGACGCACGCGCGCGCCCCATCCCGCCGAAACGAACGCAGCCGCGAGAAACGCAAACCCAACCAAAAACATCGCCGTCTTCGCCAGATACGCAACCGCAAGCACCACACCCAGCAGCGCCGCCATCTTCACCGCGTGCGCATCCGCCGCATCGCCCTCGCCACGCGCCGCGCCCAGCCGCAACACCAGCCCGGTCGCCAGAAACACCAGCGCCGTCACCAGCACATCCGGCGAATCCAAACTCACCGGAGCCATCACCAAACCGCAATACCCAAACAGCGCGTAGCCCAGCGTCCACCACGCCCAATCGTTTCGCGCGCCTGCGCCGTCATCGCCGCGCTCGGCGCCGTCCGCATCGCCCGAAAACACCGGCCGCGTTTTCGCCATCAGCGCGCCAAAGAAAAACTCAAAGCACCACAGGCTCGCAACGAACACCGCAAAGTTCAGCGCATGCAGCAGCGGAACTTCCCAGTACGCATTCCCGCGCGTCGCCCACTCCACGCCGATCAGCAACCACGAAAACAGCGGACTCCAAAATCCATTCACCGCGTGCCCCGCGCTTCCCTTCGCGTATTCCCGCGCGATGTCCAGATAATTCACGCCGTCCGGCTCCACATAAAACCGCAGGATCCACACGCGCAGAAATCCCAGCGCAAGAATCGCCGCGCGAAACCCAAATCGCGCCCCGGTTGTGAGTGATTGTCCCTTCTCGGTAGGCCGTACTTCGAACTCATTCATTCAGAGGATTGTCCGCCGCGCCCATAGTTTCAGCGCGGCCAAAATACTACCACGCAAGCCGCCCGGGTCTTCCTTCCGCCCATGTGCCACGGTCACTCCCGCCCCTGCCTTTCGCCGCAACAACTCAAACCGCCTCCGCTTCGCGCGCGTCCGTAAGGATTGCGCGGGCCGTTCGGTTTGCACTTTGTCTTAGATTTTGACGTGGGTGCCCCATCCTTTCCCGCTTCTGGAAAGGGTGGGTCTTTTGACTTTCGCTTTTGAATTTGTAGCGGCGGGCTTCACGCCCGCCAGCCGTTGACTCTGACTCTGACTCTGACTCTGACTCTGACGCTGACTCCGACTCTGACTTTGACTTTGACTTTGACTTTGACTCTGATTTTGACGTAGGTGCCCCATCCTTTCCCGCTTTTGGAAAGGGTGGGTCTTTTGACTTTCCCCTTTGAATTTGTAGCGGCGGGTTTCACGCCCGCCAGCCGTTGCCGTTGACTCTGACTTTGATTCTGACTCTGACTTTGACTCTGACTTTGACGTGGGTGCCCCATCCTTTCCCGCCTTTGGAAAGGGTGGGTCTTTTGACTTTTGCTTTTGCTTTTGCTTTTGCTTTTGCTTTTGCTTTTGCTTTTGCTCTTGCCTTTGCCGTTGCCGTTGCCGTTGCCGTTGCCGTTGCTTTTGCCGTTGCCTCTGTATCGGCCGAACCGCTCCTCAGGTTCGGGCAGCCTTCCCCACGCGATCACAAACCAAAACCTGCCGGCTCGACAAAACCCGTCGTGCCGCCGCTACATAATCAATCCGCGATCCTCGCTTCACCCGCTCCACACCGTCTTTCGGAGTGCGGTGGCTTGCCACCGCTTTTGCCATGTCCGCGCAACCCACCCGCAAACCAGCGGCGGCTTGCCGCCGCCATCGCCAAAACCCAACCCACCGCCACACTCCGCAAAGGACCTCCGCCCCGTTCGCTGCCATGAACGCCGCTTCGATCCCAACCCCGCACGAACAATCAAAATCACACGCCTACGGCGCCGCATCCCGATTCACAACGCCCACGCGAAACACCGGCTTCGCCTTCTCCTCCGCATCGATCACGTACGTCTCTTCGGTCTTCGCCGGATCATAATTCCGCCACAACCAGATCATCTCCGCCGGAAACTCCGCCGCGCCGTGCGCCGAATTGTGCGACCCCGTCCCAAAACTAAAATGAAAATCGTACTCCTTGACCTTCAGCGCGTTCGCCATCCGCAGATTCGCGAGCGCCCAGCTTCCGTACTTCGGGAGTTCCAGATCGTTCGCGCCATCCTCGAGCCACACGCGAACATTCCGGTGCGGCTCGCGCAACACTTTGTCCGGAAAATCCTGCCCGCCGTCCGGATTCGCCGGGTCTTCCTTCCACTGAATGCTCGCGAAACTTCCAATCCAGCTGATCACCCGGCTGAACTCGTCCGGCATCTGCCACGCCGCATTGAACGAACAAATTCCGCCCGACGACATTCCGGTGATCGCGCGGCTGTAGGCATCTTTCCGCAGATTATATTTCGCGCTAACGTCCGCCAGAATTTCGTCGCGCAGAAACCGCGCGTAGCGGTCGCTCACCGTGTCGTACAGCGTGCTGCGCATCGAATCGTCCAGATCGCGTCCCCATTTTTCCGAGTACGCTTTCACAAAGTTGTACGTCGGCGTTCCCGGCGCATCCTTCACCGAGCCCGGCTTGATGAACACGCAAATCATCACCGGAATTTTCTTCTGCGCGATCAGATTGTCGATCACGTTCAGCGCCGGATTCTGCCCGTCGCGGTCCGTGTACCACTCGCCGTCCTGAAACACCATAAGCGCCGCCGGAGTTTTCGGATCGTACTCGGCCGGCACATAAATCTGGTACTCGCTCTTCATCCCATCGTAAATCCTGCTGACGTGCGTGATTTTTTCAGACAGCGTCCCCATCGGCACGCCCGGCTGCAGGTACGACAGCTCGGTAAACACCGGCAAGTTCTGCGACCCGCCCATCGGCTTGCCGCTAATCCAGTAATCGAACGAATGCACTGTGCCGGTCGGCTCAAAGTGCGCCGTCGCATACCACACGTTCGTGCCCTTAATATCTTTCAGCGGCGTCACATACGTCGATGGCCGCGCCGCATTTCCCGACGGAGCGCGCACGTCGCTCATCGTGCCCCATCCGCCCGCTTTGCCATCCACGCGCAGCACCGGACTCGCCTCCGCCGCGCCCACCGTTTTCACCGGCGCGCCCGACGCTTCCGTCGCCCCCGCCGCGACAAATTCCAGCGCAAAGAAAAAATCCGCGCCATGCGAACTCCACGCCGTCCCCGCCCGCAAATCCTTCTCATCAAACGTAGCCCGTATCGCCCCCGCCAGTCCCGCACTCCCGCTCTTCGCCATCTCAATCAATTCCACCGCCGTCGCCTTCTTCGCAGCAGCCGCCGCCGCAGCCGCAGCCTTCGTGTCGCTTTGCCCCGCCGCCGGAGTTTGCACGGTCGCGACCTGCGCGTACGACCCCGGCGCAGCCGCAGCAATCACCATCGCCACAATCATCGCCCACGCACCAGTCACCGCAACACTCCGCCCCGCCCTTCGCATCCATCGTTTCGCCCGTCCGCTCATCCGCATCCCCTTCAATTCAAAACCTCGCTGAGCATAGTTCTAGTAGGATAGCGATTCCTCGCTGTCCATGCGTTCGGCCCAAAGGTCGGACGCACGTTTCACCCACTCCGCCACTGAACGCCCGCGCAGCCCCAACCCCTCAGCACAACTTCACTTCGGCCGCGCCCCGACCCGCCTCTGTAGCTCGACACCGCCAACGCAAGCGCAATCGCCGCGACGACATCGAGCGTCGTCAGGATTCGCGCCGCGAGGCTCATCGGTTTTCATTTTCTTTTGTTTTGTTCTATCGGCGCAGAAGCCGTTGGCCTTCGGCCGGAGCGTACTACGAAGGCATATTCGGGGAAAGCGCCGCACAATCGATCGCAGCGCTTTTAGTTACGAAGCGGAGGGACTCTTAGCGTTTCGTTGGGAAAGTTTCTTGGGGGAAGTTCCGCGAAGCCCGACCACGATCATCCCCGCGCAAGCCAGCCCAAACACAATCAACGGAAATAGCATCTTAGTCGTCTCCTTCGCGACCACTCAACTCCACGATCGCTCGACTTTCAATCTTGATTCCATAATATATCACGACCAATCCACCTACAGCGAAGAACAGGATTCGCCAATGATCCACTGACAATACGTACGCCCATGCAAGCCACGACGGGTAATTCACCTCGACAGCCTTTGAAGCGGGCATCACCCATACATCCAGAGGTACGAAAACGAGGATCAACACCCCAATTTCACGCACAGACTCGCCGAGCAGCCTCAATTGGACCGAGTTCATCTTTTCCGCCACATTACCATGTATCGCAAGTTCCTCTCCAGTTCTTTGCGGCGTCGATCCGGAAGTCGCACGCTTGCACTCATAACTCCTACGCACACCCCTGCAACCACTTCCCCTACGATCACGTCACAATACCTGAAACCGTCGGCAACGCTTCCTCATCGCGCCGGCGTCGCACAAGGAGCGCCCCATGCGAAAAGCATTCCTGATCGTGCTTGCCCTGACGTTGCTGCTGCCCACTCTCGCCTCGGCCAAACCAAAAAAGAAAAACTACGGCAACGCGCCGCAGGACGTCTTCAACGCCGCCCTGAAAACCGCGCGCGACCGACACGTGGTCACCTTCGTCGACCAGGCCAACCTGCTCTTCACGTTTTCCACCGGGCAGTCCGCATTTTCGAGCGGCTTCATCGCCAACGCGACCGTCGAGCCCGCGCCGAACGGCGGCAGCATCCTCACCATCAACGTGCAGAAAAAAGACGGCGGCGGCGTGGCCTTTGACGCCGGCGACCGCATGGCCGATAAATTTTTCGAGCAGGTCACGCAGGAACTCGCCGGTGAATCCGCCCAGCCCGCCGCCGTGAAACCCGCTGCCGCGCCCGTCGCGATTCCCGACAAAGTGATCGACGCGCAGGTTCCCGCGTCCGAGCCCGGCACCGTCACGGTGGTCAGCACGCCCGCCGGCGCGGACATTTCCGTCGATGGCGCGTTCGTCGGCAACGCTCCCGCCGACTTGAAGCTGCCGCCGGGAAAGCACACCGTCTCGATCGCCTCCGCCGGATTCAAGCCCTGGACGCGCGACATGACCGTCCTCGCCGGCTCCACGACAAACCTAAACGCCCAGCTCGACAAGCAATGAAGTTTTCCGTTTTGCTTTTGCTTTGGATTTGAGTTTTGGTTTTGGCTTTGGCTTTGGTTTTAATTTGAATTTCGATTTGGATTCTAGCTTCTCCTTTTGACGTAGCTTTACACGTCGTCTTTGCCGTTGCCTTTGACGTGGGTGCCCCATCCTTTCCCGGTTTTGGAAAGGGTGGGTCTTTTGACTTTCGCCTTTGAATTTGTAGCGGCGGGCTTCACGCCCGCCAGCTTTTGTCGTTGTGGTTGCCGTTGCCGTTGCCGTTGCCGTTGCCGTTGCCGTTGCCGTTGCCGTTGCTTTTGCTTTTGCTTTTGCCGTTGCTTTTGCCGTTGCCTCTGTAGCGGCCGAACCGCTCCTCAGGTTCGGGCAGCCTTCCCCAACGTCATCAAAAACCCAAAATTCGCCGGCTCGACAAACTCCGTCGTGCCGCCGCTACATAATCAAACCGCGATCCTCGCTCGACCCTCTCCACACTTTCTTTCGGAGTGCGGTGGCTTGCCACCGCTTTTGCGATGTCCGCGCAACCCAGCCCTAAACCAGCGGCGGCTCGCCGCCGCCTCGCCCCTGCCTCGCTTTTTTCTCCGCGCCCTCTGTGGTAAATGTTTGCTGATAACCATCACGCCCACGGCGACGCCCGCCTGCCGAACACGCCTCGCCGGTGCTGCCGCCGAACGCGGAACGTGCGATGATGGGAACGGAGGAGCTTTCTCATCCATGACCAACGAAGAGCTTTTGGCCGCAACCGCCGTGAACCTCTGGAAGCTGTCCCTTTCGCGCATCGACAAATTGTTTTCCAATTTGTCCGAAAAGGAACTCGATCAGGAAGTCGCTCCCGGAAGGAATCGCCCGATCTATTTGTGGGGACATCTCACCGCGGTGAACGACGCCATGCTGCCGCTCCTCGGTTTCGGGCCGCGCCTGCATCCCGAGCTTGACGCCGCCTTCGTCACCGCGCCCGACCGCGCGGCCGTCAATCCGCCGTCGAACGAAGACGTTCGCCGCGCGTGGAATGACGTGAACGCGAAACTCGCCGAAGGCTTCGCGAAAATGTCGCCCGCGGATTGGCTGAAACGCCACAACGCCGTTTCCGACGAGGATTTCGCCAAGGATCCGCTGCGCAATCGCCTGGCAATTCTGCTCAGCCGCTCCACCCATCTGGCATATCACTACGGCCAGATCGCGCTGCTCCCGAAATAACGGCAGCCTCGCATTTCGCAACGCGCAACCAACCGTAACCCGGCACAACCTCTCCGTGAGCGCGGTGCGCTCTCCACTTTTCTCTCGCTCAATGTTCGGCTTTTGAATTTGGTTTTCGCGGTCAACGCGAAGGAGCACTCATGAACCTGAAAGGAAACACGATCTTCATCACCGGCGGCGGTTCCGGCATCGGCCGCGGCCTCGCTGAAGCGCTTCACCAAGCCGGCAACCAGATCATCATCTCCGGCCGCCGCAAAGGCCACCTCGACGCCGTCGTCAAAGCAAATCCCGGCATGAAGTCGATCGAACTCAACGTCGAAGACCCGGCCAGCATCGCGGCCGTCGCCAAAAAGCTCGTTGCCGAAAATCCCAGGCTCAACGTGCTGATCAACAACGCCGGCATCATGGCGCCCGACAAAGTGGAAAACGAAGTGGACGATAAAGTGATCACCTCGATCGTCACCACCAATCTGCTCGGACCGATCCGCATGACGTCTGCGCTCATCGAGCATTTAAAGAAGCAGCCGCACGCCGCGGTCGTCACCGTTTCGTCCGGACTCGCGTTTGTTCCGCTGGCCGTCACCGCCACCTACTCCGCCACGAAAGCCGCGATTCACTCCTACTCGATGTCCCTGCGCCATCGCCTGAAAGGCACGTCCGTAAAAGTAATCGAGATCGCGCCGCCCTGGGTGAAGACCGAGCTGATGGGCTCGCACGACGATCCGCGCCAGATGCCGCTCGCCGAATTCATCGACGAGACCATGAAAATTCTGGCCACGGACGCCGATGAAAACATCGTCGAGCGGTCCCAGTTTTTCCGCAAAAATCCCGGTCCCGGCGAGCACGCCCTGGTCAACGGTTTCAACGACTCCATGAACGAATCGTTCCAGTAGCCGGCGTATCGGCCACGCGCCGACCCTTCGAAACGCCGTGCCGTCGCCTTTGTAGCGGCGGGCTTCACGCCCGCCAGCATTTCGCTTTAGTTTTCGCCTCACCGTACGTTCTACTGCAACCGCAAGGGCGCCGCCGCGCGCGCCCGAACGCGCAGTCCTAACCGCCGTTTACATTTACGTAACTGACAACACCGGAACCTGCTTCGCCGCGCCGTTTTGCTCTACGATCGACCCATGCGCTCCCTTCCGCGCCTGGCGATCACCCTGCCCACGCTTCACGTGTTTCTGTCGGTGGTCACCGTCGCGCTGTACTTAATCTCCCCGCAGCCGCTGCTCGAGGGACCCGCGCGTTTCACGTTCTACATTCTCTGGGTCGCCGACTTCCCCATTTCCGCCATGGCGTTCGGCGCGATGTACGTCTCGCAGCATGACGCGCCCTACGCCGCCGCCGGATGGGCCGTCGTCGGCACGCTGTGGTGGTATTGCATCGGCGTGGTGATCGGCGCAATTCACGAACATCGCCAGAATCGCCGCGCGGCTAAACCTCGAAGTGTCTGATTCTCGGCGCCCCATCGCAAAATCGAAACCGGTCAGACAAGAGTGTCTAACCAACCGTCAGACAGGATTGTCTAACTTACGTCGGTGCGGCGCGAATCGCTCTGTGGTGGCGTGCCACGATGTGTCGCGGCGCGTGTCCCATTTTGTGCCGTACGCGCAACGGGTTTCGCCGAATCAGCTAATTTTCGCGTTTGCTCGGCGACGAACTCTTTGCGGGTCGCGGCTTTAGCCGCGACATTCTCGATCGAACCAACAAGTGGCTTTAGCCACTGAAGGTCTATGGCGGGGTGAAGACGGGAGCGAGCGGGATGCGACGGATGGAACTTCAGCGGCTAAAGCCGCTTTGATTTGGCGGTGGTAGTGTCGCGGCTAAAGCCGCGACCCGCAAAGCGACCCCATTGCAGAGCCGTCGGCGAGAATCGCTCGCAAACCGTGCGAGCTGCGGAGTGCCGACCGGTTTGCGTACGTTAGGCAATCCTGCCTGACAGTTCGTTAGGCTCTTAGCCTGACGGCATTTGACTTCGTGTCGGCACCGGCGCACGCGGCAACGTCTAAACCGGTCAGACACGAGTGTCTAACCAACCGTCAGACAGGAGTGTCTAACTTACGTCGCCGTCGCAACAACCGCAGCGTCCAATCCAATCGTGGTTTTGATTTTGACTGTGTAGCGGCCGCACGACGCGACAAGCGTCGTGCGGGCAGCCTTTGACACCTTGCAGTCCTTCCACGCCCGTGGACAAGGTCGCAAAACTTAGCCTTGATCTCCGCTTTGCGTACGTTAGGCAATCCTGCCTGACAGTTCGTTAGGCTCTTAGCCTGACGGCGTAAAACTGCCCCGCACGAACACCCTCTACTTCGCGTCAACCAACTCGAGCACGCCGAACTTCTCCGGCGTATGAAACGATTCGGCCATCGGCGGCTGCCACGCCATGTGCTTCTGCTCGCCCGCCGGCCCCTGGCTGCGAAAAAAGTTCGCGCGGAATTGCAAGCCCGCCGGCGGACCACCGGCCGGCGCGGACGCGTGAATGTTTGCCGCCGTCAGTACGCCTCCGCTCACCGGCAGAATCGCCGCAAACGGAATGCGCATCGCGCCGTACCAGATTTTCGCCGCCGGATCGATGCGCGCCTTCACTTCGAAGCCCGAGTTCCACGTCCAGCCGTCCTCGTGATGCGGATGGTCGAGATCGATATTCAAATCGACCCACTCGCCCTGCGGAGACATTTCAAATTCCTTGTACTGGCGAATATGCTCGAAATCCCAGCCGATAAACACTTCCGCGACGTCCCAATTCCACAATCGGTTCGTCTCGATGTCCGCGCGCGGCTCCGGCTTCAAATGCAGCGTGTCGTACGGGCACACAAACAAAACGTACAGATTCTGCGAGGTCCATCGCGAATAAATCGTCGTCCGGTGTCCCGCAACGACCACGCCATGCACGTTGCGATCGACCACGATCGGCTCCGCATCGCGCCAAAACGCCGCGCTCGGATCGGTCGCAAGGTCTACCTCCGCCGCCGCGCGAACGCTCTTCGCCACAGCCGCGCTCGGATCAGCCGCAATGCCACGGCCGGCGCCGGCGCACGCCACCGCGACCATCGCAGCCGCGACAAACATCGCCATGAACGCAAAGCTTCGTTTCGTTTTCATAGCCGAGTGAAAATCAGCCTTCGCAGGTTAGCCACTCCTGGCTGACCAGGCGCTCGCGGCAGCGGCTTTCAGAAAATCCGTCACGCGCGCGCGTGACGTTTGGACAGCAAAGAGTCGCGACCCTACGATTTCAGCAGCCCCAGCCGCACCAAACTTTCCGCCGTAGCCACGATGGCATCTTCCCTCGACCGCGGACGCCACCCCAGCACGCGCTGCGCCTTCTCGCTCGTCGCGTTTTGTCGCTTGCCGAGCTCCGGCAAAATCAGCTTCACCGCCGGATCGCGCAGCGCCGCGAGCCGCACCAGAAAATTCGGAATCTCGCGCGTCGGCACTTTTTTCGCCGCCTCGCCCATGCGCGCCTTCAGGATCAGCGCCACTTCGCGCATCGAAAGAAAATCGCCGCTCACCGCCAGAAACCGTTCGCCCTTCGCCGCCGGATTCGTCATCGCGCGAATGTGCAGGTCGGCCACGTCGCGCACATCCACCACGCCGAAATATAATTTCGGAGCGCCGGGAATCGCGCCGTCCATCAGCCGCTGCACGATCAGAATCGATGATGAATAATCCGCGCCGAGCACCGGACCAAACACCACCACCGGATTCACCACCGCCAATTCCAGCGCGCCGGCCTCGCGCGCCATAAAATCCCACGCCGCGCGCTCCGCCAGCGTTTTCGATTTCGGATACGGCAGCACGTCGCTCGACGCCGGATTGGTCCAGTCCGCTTCGGTGAACGGCGCTGGCCGCACCGGATGCCCGTAACCGATCGCCGCAGACGACGAAGTGAGGACCACGCGCTTCACTCCCGCGTCGCGTGCCGCGCGCAGCACGCGCAGCGTCCCTTCCCGCGCCGGCACGATCAGTTCGTCTTCGTGTTTCGGCACCGCGGGCGGCAGCGGCGACGCCACGTGCAACACGAAGTCGCATCCGGCGGCGGCTTCCTTCCAGCCCGCGTCGCTTTCGAGGTCCGCCGCGAAAAACTGCAACGGCGCGCCGGCCGCCAATCCGCCTTCTTTCAGCATCGCGCGCACGTCCGGCTCGCGCTTCAGATTCCGCACCGTCGCGCGCACATCATGTCCCGCCGCCAGCAGTTGCAAAATCGCATGCCCGCCGATAAACCCCGACCCGCCCGTCACTAAAACTTTGCTCACGGATTTCTCCCCATGTCGCGATTCGATCTGTTCAATTCGATGCCCGCGATTGGAATTCGTTCGAAGAATTTTCGCCGCCGCATTTTCGCGGCGCATCCCCGCCACCGTACGTTAGGCAATCTTGCCTGACAGTTCGTTAGGCTCTCAGCCTGACGGCCTTTCGCCGCGTGTTAGCACCGGCCCACGCCGCATCGTCTAAACCGGTCAGACATGAGTGTCTAACCAACCGTCAGGCTAATAGCCTAACTTACGGCCGCCGCGCTGACAGCCGCACAGCATGGAATTCGTCCGAGGAATTTGCGCTGCCGCTAAGCTGCCACATTTTCGCGGCGTATCCACGCCACCGTACGTTAGGCAATCCTGCCTGACAGTTCGTCAGGCTCTTAGCCTGACGGATTTAGGGTGCAACGCGGCTGGATCTAAACCGGTCAGACACGGGTCTCCGCACGAAAATCGTGCGGAGGGGCCGCACTGTCTAACCAACCGTCAGGCAAGATTGCCTAACGTACGGTAGCTGCGCGGACGCCCGAAAACTCCCGGGCTACGGAACGGACCCAAGAAAGCGCCGGGCGCCGCACAAAAACCAATCATCCCTTCAACTTTGCGTACTCCGCCTTGGCCTGCAGCAGCACCGGCAAATCCGGATCGGCATCCTTCCACTTCGCGAACAAATTCTGATACGCCACGCGCGCCTTGGCATCGTCGCCCTCGACCGCATACGCCCGCGCCAGCCCCAAGTACGCCATGATGCCGTTCGGGTTGTTCACCACAATGCCGGGCCGATCGATAATTTTCTGGAACTCCGCCGCCGCTTGCGCGCCCTGCTTCAGCGCGAGATACCCCTCCCCTCGGACATACGGCGCGTACAATCCGGGAGTAATTGCGGAGAGTTGAATTTGCCCCAGTTCGTACTTCGACGCAGTTGCCAGTTCGTCGATGGCTTTTTGAGGATCGCGCCGGTTCAATGCGATCTGCGCGCGTAGCACCGGCAGGTAGATTGAATTGATCGCCGTATCGGACGCACGCGCTTTAGCCATCGCATCGGTCATCGCTTCGGCTTTCGCGGTATCGCCCGCAAATGCTAGCGCGAGCGCCATCAGGTAATTGATGTCCCGCGCGCTGGCCAACGCCGACGCTGCAGCCACATTTTTCCTCGCATCATCGGGATAGGCCAGCAGGGCGGAGCGAAGCGCCGCCTGCACCCAATACTCCGCCGCAACTTCTTTTTCGTCGGCGCGTTCGGCCCCATCGACGGCTTGCTTCGTGAACGCCTCCGCCTTTCTAAACTGGCCGTAGTAACCGGCGGTGTCCGCCTCTTGCGCGTTGAGAACGTCTTCCGCCACCGCTTTTCCCCTCGACCAATTCACCTCCGCCGCCATCGCTCTGGAATCGTTTCGCAGAAAAGCCAGTTGATACATGCTGAAATGCAGATATGCGCTGTCGAGTCCCTTCGATTCTGCGTCCGCGACCAGAGCCGCCGCTTCATCGAAGCGGTTCAGGGATTGGTAGGACTGAATTAGATTGGTGTAGTTTAGTCCGCTGGGATTTATCTTGAATGCCGCCTCGCTTGCGTCAAACGCTTTCTGGTATTCCCCTAGCTGAACATGCACAACACCGAGATTCGTGTACGAAATTTCGTCGCGCGGATAAGTCTTCAGCCACCGTTCGTAGGTATCGCGTGCTTCCAGCAAATCGCCCGTTCCGAATTCATCGTAATGCGATTCGATGTAATAGCGTTCCCGCTCACTCACCCGATCGCGCAGCTCATACGCTTTCTGGATGTAGGGCTCAGCGCGGCCCACCTCACCAAGGCCCACATAGACTGTCGCCAGCCCGGCATAGGCCATGGCAAAGTTCGGATCTAGTTCGATAGCCTGCTTCAGCAGCGGAATCGCACTGGAAAATTCTCCCGCAGAAGTCAACGCGCGACCTTTGCTGTAGGCCTGCAGCGCTTCCAGAGAAGAAGTGGATGCTTCCGCAAGCGGAGTGTCGAATTTTTTAACTGTCGCGAGTGACTCGCCAAGCTTCCCTCGCAGATCGGTGGCGACTTTGCTCAGCGCGTCAAGCACGTGGCTCTTGTCCGCAGCCGTCGCTTCCGCGCTCGCGAGCGTGTCGCCGGAATTGCAGTTCACCGCTTTCACGATGATCGTGTATTCGCTGCCCACCTGCGCGATCGAGCCGTCAATCGTAGCCATCCCGTTCGAGCGCTGGCACACTTCGCGCGCGAGCGAAGCCGTCAGCCGCGCGTCCACCGGCTGCTGCATCATTTTCAGGGTTTGCTGTACATGGTCGTCGCCCATCAGCGACAAAAACGGAGATTGCTCCAGCTGCACCGCAAGCCCTTGCCGCAGCGTGCCGTCGAACACCGAATCGCCGGTCGTGTTCAGGAAATCGCCGAGTACCACCACGTCTTTTTCCGTGAGCTTCGGCGTTCGATGAAAGTAGTAGTAGCCGCCGGCCGCCAACACCGCCGCGAGAATCGCCGCGCCGGCGATCAGCTTCCCGACGGGTGGTTTGGGTCGCACCGTTGACCCGTCGTCAGGAGGAGAAGTCGGCACTTCCGTCCGCGTCGATGGACGCTTGCCTGAGCCTGGCCTTGAACTTTTTGCGTCGGAATCTGATCGCGCGCGCGGCACGCCGCCGCTTCCGCTCGCCGCAGTTCCCTGCTGCTCTGGGTCGTCTTCCGCGGGCACTCGCCGGCCGCTGGCGCTCGAGTCCCGCTTCAGCCGTTGCAGGTCCGCGTGAATATCAGAGGCGTGCTGGTAGCGCAGCTTCGGATCCTTCTCCAGCGCCTTCGCAATCACGTCGTCGAACTTCGGCGGCAAATCCGGATTCACGCGCGCCAGCGCCGGCGGCGTGCGATTCAGAATCGCTTCGGTAATCACTCCCGAAGTCTCGCCGCGAAACGGCAACACGCCCGTCGCCGCCTCATACATCACGATCCCAAAACTAAAAAGATCGGTGCGCGCGTCGAGCGATTTTCCGCGCACCTGTTCCGGAGACATGTACGCCACTGTGCCCACCGTCGTGCCGGGGCTGGTTAAGTCCGCTTCGCTGATCGTCGGACCATCCTCCGTCGAAGCCGTTTCGTCCTTCACCATCGTCGCGTCGCTCGCGCCGCCCAGCTGCTTCGCAAGTCCGAAGTCCAGGATCTTCGCGTGGCCGCGCGTGGTAACAAACAGGTTCGCAGGCTTGATGTCGCGATGGATGATGCCCTTCGCGTGCGCCGCGTCCAGCGCATCCGCGATTTCAATGCTCAGATCGAGCAGCAGCTCCAGCTCGAGCGGCCGCCCGTTGATGCGGTGCTTCAGCGTCGTCCCTTCCAGGTACTCCATGGCGATGAATGTGTGGCCGTCCGCTTCGCCGATCTCGTGAATCGTGCAAATGTTCGGATGGTTCAGCGCAGACGCCGCGCGCGCTTCGCGCCGGAATCGTTCGAGAGCTTGCGTGTCGTGGGCAACGTCAAACGGAAGGAATTTCAGTGCAACGAAGCGGCCGAGCTGCAAATCCTCAGCCTTGTAAACGACGCCCATTCCGCCGCCGCCGAGCTTTTCGACGACGCGGTAATGCGAAATTACGCGGCCAACGGGGCTAGGGTCCTGTTCCGCCATGCGCGACACATATTAGTGTGCGTCCCGAATCAAGTCAACGCAGCGTCGCCGCGCCGGTTTCGAACCGCATCCGCCGGCATTCTCTGCGCACCGCGTCTCAGCCGTAGCCCACCCCACCGTACGTTAGGCAATCTTGCCTGACAGTTCGTTAGGCTCTTAGCCTGACGGATTTAGAGTGCAACGCGGCTGGATCTAAACCGGTCAGACACGAGTGTCTAACCAACCGTCAGGCAAGATTGCCTAACGTACGGTGGCTGCGCGGACGCCCGAGAACTCCAGGGCTACGGAACGCACCCACACAAACGCCCGCGCCGGCCAAAACCGCGCGTCACTTCAACTTCGCGTACTCGGCCTTCGCTTCCTTCAGCACCGGCACGTCGGGGTCGGCATCCTTCCACAGCGCAAAAAAATCCTGATACGCCAACCGCGCCTTCGCTTGATCTCCCTCGACCGCGTAGGCGCGCCCCAGTCCCCAGTGCGCGAGTGCGCCCGTCATATGATTTCGCACGATCCCCGGATGATCGATGATCTTCTGATATTCCGCAGCGGCTTCCGCGCCTTTGCCCAGTTTCAGGTACGCTTCGGCGCGCAAATAATTCGCGAGCATGCCTTTCCCGCCGCCCCCGCTGCCCAAATCCCCATCCGCGAGTTCGAACTCGATGGTCGGCTCGAGCGCCTCGATTGCCTTCGCGGGATTATTCCGCGCCAGTTCGATCTGCGCGCGAATCACCGGCGCGTCGTAGTTGTTCAGCACTGTCGCGTTTGGCCGTTCCTTTAGCAGAGTATTCAGCAGCGCTTCGGCCTGTGCCTCATCTCCCGACAGCGCGAAAACGCGCGCCGCACGCATGCGGTACAGGTGTGCGTTGGTTATGGCCAGGAACGGGGCCGTGTCCCGCCTCGCCGCAGCTGTATCTCCCGCCAGCGCCTCCGCGTACGCCTGGCCGTACAGCGCGCTCGCCATGCTTCCGTTGAGCGAAGCGGCGTGCGCCACATCGTAAGCTCGCCGAAAAGCCGCCTTCGCAGCGTTCAGTTTTCCGTGATACGCCTGCGTCATCGCTTCCACGGCCGTGATATCCGCCACGGCACCCGGCCCATACTTGGGTGCTTCCGCAAGCTCGTGATCCATCGCGGCGCGGTCGTTGCGCAGAAAGGCGAGGATGTAGAGGGTGAAGTGGAATCGCGACGTGTCGCTGCCCCGAGCCACGGCTTGGTCGATGGTTGTTTTCGCGTCGTCGAATCGTCCGAGCCCAACATACGTCCAGGATCGCGCATAAATTGGAATCACATCGTCCGGCGCGTTCTTCACGGCGAGGTTCGACCAGGTCAGCGATTCTTCCCATTTGCCCTGATGCTGATAAGCCACGCTGAGGTTATTGAACGGAACCAGGTCGTGCGGATAGGCCTCCGCCCAGGCTTTGTACACTTCGATCGCTTTTGTTTCGTCGTCTTCAGCCACCTGGAAATAGTGAGTGTTGACGTAAAACCTCTCGGTTTCGCTCGTGCGATCGCGCAGCGCGTACGCCTTGCGGATATATTCTTCGCCGAGCACCGGTTCATTGATGTTCGATTCCGCCTGCCCAAGATTCGCCCACGCGATCGCGAAATTCGGGTCGAGTTCGACGGCTCTTTTCAGATGCGGGATCGCCTCTTCCTCGCCGCGGTTGTAGCGGGCATTCATGCCCAGGCTGAATGCCTTCAGCGCGTCGAGGGAAGATGTGGTGGCCTGCTCGATCGGCGTGTTGAACTTCTGCACCGATGCGAGCGATTCACCCAGCTTCTCGCGAATCTGCTCGGCGGACTT
Source organism: uncultured Acidobacteriota bacterium (assembly GCA_963785585.1). Taxonomy (GTDB): domain Bacteria; phylum Acidobacteriota; class Terriglobia; order Acidiferrales; family UBA7541; genus Palsa-295. Next base: position 1,378,515 of record CAWAVW010000004.1, on the reverse strand, counting down.
TCCGAGCGCCGCAAGCACGTGATCCTTGTCCTGCGCTTCGTTCGCGGCCGTCGCCAGGTCGTCGCCGGTTTCGCAGTTCACCGCTTTCACGATTACGCTGTAGGTGTCGCCGATCTGCGAGATCGAGCCTTCCAGCACCGCCGTCGATTGAATCCGCTGGCAGATTTGCCGCGCCAACTCGTTGCTCACGCGCGTTCCCGCGGGCTGCCCCATGTATTTCAAGGTTTGCTGGATCTGCCGGTCGGGCGCGACGTGCAGGTACGGCGACTGCGCGATCTGCGCCGCCAGGCCCGAGGTGAGCGCGCCATCGAATACCGGATCGCCCGTGGTGTTCGAAAAATCCGCGAGGACGACCGAGCCTTCGCCGGCGTTCTTCGCCGTACGATGCGCGGCGAAGTGGTACACGCCAGCGCCGACCGCGAGGATCACAACAAGCGCGCCCAGCACAATCGCCAGTCGGCTTTTCTTTTGCGCCAAAGGTGCGATCGCTGCGTCCGGCGCAGCATCCGCAACGAACGGCGCCGCCGCGGACTGCGCGCTTCCCGAGCCCGTTGCGCCCGCCGCACTTTGTCCCGCCGCACTTTGACCCGTCGCACTTTGCCCCGTTGACGACGCAGCCGCGCCCCCGACCGATGAAGCCGCGCTCGTGCCGCTCATCGGCGTGGCTGTCGCAATCGCCGGCGCGCCGCTTGCTCCGGGTTGCGCTGCCATACCGGGCGTCGATGCCGCCCCAACGCCAACCGCGGATGCGGGCCCGCCCGCGGGTTGCGCCTGCCACGTCGCCGAAGACACGCGGCTCGATCCCGTATCGCGTTTCAATCGCGCCAGGTCCGTCCGCATTTCCGCGGCGTGCTGGTACCGCATCCGGCGGTCCTTTTCGAGCGCCTTCGCAATCACTTCCTCCAGGCGCGGCGGAATATCCGGATTCAGTCGCACTGCCGGCGGCGGCGCATTCTGCAGAATCGCGTGAAAAATCACCGCCGTGGTGTTTCCGCGAAACGGCACCGCGCCCGTCGCCATTTCATACAGCACCGCGCCAAAACTAAAAAGATCGCTGCGCACATCGAGCGGCTCGCCGCGCGCCTGCTCCGGAGACATGTACGCCACCGTGCCCACCGCCGTTCCGGGGCTGGTCAAGTCCGCTTCGTTGAGGACGGTGCCGTCATTCGTGGACGCCGAAATATTCGCCGCGCGCGTTTCTTCGGCGGAGCCGCCCACTTGTTTTGCCAGGCCGAAATCCAGAATCTTCGCGTGCCCGCGCGACGTGACGAATAAATTCGCCGGCTTGATGTCTCGATGGACGATTCCCTTGGCGTGCGCTGCATCGAGCGCATCCGCGATCTCGATGCCCAGCTCGAGCAGCAGCTCCATATCGAGCGGACGCCCGGAAATCTGGTGCTTCAGCGTCATCCCTTCGAGATATTCCATCACGATGAAGGGATGCCCGTCCTGCTGGCCGATTTCGTAGATGGTGCAAATGTTGGGATGGTTCAGTGCGGACGCGGCGCGCGCTTCGCGGCGAAACCGTTCGAGCGCTTGCGGGTCTTTGGCGACATCGAGCGGCAGGAATTTCAGCGCAACAAATCGGCCGAGCTCGGTGTCTTCGGCCTTGTAGACGACGCCCATTCCGCCGCCGCCCAGCCTTTCGATCACGCGATAGTGGGAAACGGTACGGCCAATCGGCGAGTCGTTGTCACTCATATGAGCGCAAAGTCTATTGCGCCGCGATTCGCATGTCAACGCACCGCCGCCGCGCCGGCTTCGAACCGCATCCGCCAGCGTTCTCGGCGCCCCGCGTCTCAGCCGCAGCCCACACCACCGTACGTTAGGCAATCTTGCCTGACAGTTGGTTAGACAATCTTGTCTGACCGGTTTAGATCCAGCCGCGTTGCACTCTAAATCCGTCAGGCTAAGAGCCTAACGAACTGTCAGGCAAGATTGCCTAACGTACGGTGGCTGCGCAGACGCCCGAGAACCCCCGGGCTACGGAACGGACCCAAACAACCGCCCGCGCCGGCCAAAACCGCGCGTCACTTCAACTTCGCGTATTCGGCCTTCGCTTGCCTCAGCACCGGCACGCCCGGACGGCCACAAAACCTACTGCGCTGCCTTCACCTGCACGCGCTGCAAAATATTCATGAAGTTCGTGCGCTTCGAGCCGCCCGCGCCGACGCCCGCATAGGCCACGTGAATCAGCATCGTGCTGGCGTGCCGGCCATCGTATGTCCACGGAAACGGATCGGGCGAACCGATCGCCCAAAAATAATCGGTCTGCGCGCCGTTGAGCGCGGCCGGCAAACCGTAGCGCGTCATCGCGGCCTGGCTGACCGCGTCGGTGCGCTGCGCCTCAAACACGTACCAGGTAATTCCCTGCGACGCGACGCGCTCCATCGGCGCCAGATAAAATTGCGGCACATTTGCGTACGCGCGCGGCCCGTTGTCGGTCTGCACCAGCGTGATGCCGGTGCTCAACTGCGCTTCGTAAAATCCATCGATCGTCGGCGTGTGTCGGCAGTGAACCGTCAACTGCATCTGCGGATCGGTGCTGTTGCCGGACGCAATCGCCGGCGCGCCGGACGCCGCCGCCGACGCCGCCGCGGGCGAAGGCGCAAACGTCGCCTGCTTCACGCCGTTGAACGCTTCCTCCATGCACGCTTTCGTCGGCGGGAAAAAATAGTAGTACAGCATGTCCAGCACGCTCATTCCCGAGCCCGCCGGCTTGTGCATCTCTTCGTCCAGCCAGTTCGAGTCGTGGCCCATCAGCGGATTGTCGGACGTAGTGAGCTGCAAAAACGAATCGGTCTTCGCGTTCTGCAATTGCAGCACGGCGATCAAATGAAACGGCGGCGCGTACCCGCGCAATTCCACCGGCGGAGGAATTTCTTTCGGTGCCACCGCGGCCCAGTTCGCCGAAAGCTTCACCGTCACTTCGTTTCCCAGCGAATGCACTTCGCCGCCGGCTTCGGACGCCGCATCCTGCGTAGCCGCCGCCTGCGCTGCTGCCGGATCGGTTTGCGCTGCCGCCGTCGTGCTCTGCGCCGCCGCTTCCTGCGCACCCGCCGCCTGCGCCCCGGCCGGATCGGTTTGCGCTGCTGCCGCCGTGCTCTGCGCCGCCGCTTCCTGCGCACCCGCCTGCGCCGCTGCCGGATCGGTTTGCGCCGCTACCGCTGTGCTCTGCGCCGCCGCATCCTGCGTAGCCGCCGCAGCGGCCGCCGCTTGTGCTCGCGCAGCATGCGCTCCGCAAAAAAGCGCGAACACAACCGCGACGCTCGCCGCCAGCCCACGCGCCGCCGCAGCGCCGCGCCACATCCACCCGCCGCGCCACATCGCGCGTTTCGTTCGATTCATCGCCACTCCCCGGGGGCCGGTATCCCGCTGCGTCTCCCATTCAGTCTGCCAGCTTCCGCGCCAAAACCGAAACCTTCTTCCTGCGCCGGTCCGCCTTTGACGTTGTTTCTGATTTTGCTTTTGTAGCGGCGGGCTTCACGCCCGCCAGCCGTTGCTTTTGCTTTTGACTCTGTACCGGCCGAACCGCCTCTCAGGTTCGGGCAGCCTTTGCCTTTGCCTTTGCCTTTGCCTTTGCCGTTGCCTTTGCCTTTGCCTTTGCCGTTGCCGTTGCCGTTGCCGTCGCCTTTGCCGTTGAATTGGTTTCTGCCTCTACTTCTGCTCCCCGCATTTCCCGCCGTCTCCCACCCACGCCATCCGCAATTCACAGCCTTTCGTAACGTAGACGCCCACGTCTGCGAGCGCGCGTCCCGCCGCCGGCGGGACGGCGTGCCTTTGCCGTTCCGTCCGCAACGTGAAAACCAAAACCGCGCAGACGTGGGCGTCTACGCTACCAACGGCATCGGCCGCCGTAACGCAAACGCATTCGCACGCACATTCCCCCCGCGCAAAAAAAAACGCCCCGATCGCTCGGGGCGTCTTCCATCCGTTTCCATCAAAACTCGACTGCCAAATTTACTTCGCTTCCGCCTTTTTCTTCGTGCTCTTCCGGCGGCCGCGGCGCTTTCCCGGCGGCGTGGCGGGAGGTTCTCCAATCAATTCCGCCGACCAGATCGACGTCACAAACTTCTTCACGCCGTGATCGTCGAAATCAATCGTGGTGCGTTCGGTATTCGACTCGGTCACAATGCCCGCGCCGTACTGCTCGTGCTTGATCGCCTGCCCTTCCACTAGGATATTCACTGCGCCCTCCTTAAGGATTGCACTCGCACGTGCCAACCAAAAAAACCGCACAAAGAAAATCCCGCAACCATCGAATCGCTCGCGCGAAACTCGTCCGCGGACACAACTCCACTCACACTACCCTTCTGGAACTTCCATCGGGAACGGTGTGTCCAAAGGGGCGGGGCTGGGATCCGCCCCCTCAGAACCATGCTTTACGTCAGGCTATTGCTTTCAGAGGTTACAGACCGACGACGTTCTCGGCCTGCAGGCCCTTGGGGCCCTGCTTGACCTCGAACTCAACCGCTTGGCCTTCGTTGAGGCTCTTGTAACCCTCGGCCTGAATCGCCGAGAAGTGCACGAAGACGTCCTCACCGGATTGGCGCTGGATGAATCCAAAGCCCTTAGCCGCGTTAAACCACTTCACTGTTCCTTGTTCTTTTGCCACGATACTGCTCCTAATTAATTCATAAGGTGGCGCTTGGCCACCCAGAAAGCTATTTGAGCCTCAAGCGCCTTGCCTCGTCGCAAAAAAAAGGGCCGTCGGGCGCTGCCCGGCGACCTTGCTGTAACGCATTCAAAGGTACTCAAGAGCAACAAACGCGAGACCAGTTTAGCACTTTTCCCCCAACTTCGCAATCCCGATCGTCGGCTTCACATCCGCAGGAACCTCTCGATCGAAGATCCAGCGAGGTCTATGTCGGAGTGCGGCGGCTTGCCAGCGCTTGGCCCGCCGCCCATCGCCCGATAACCACCCGCGTCGATTCGCTACAGCCATACGAATCAACAACTTGCGCGATTCCGCCCGCCCGTATGGAATTTCTCGACTTCGCACGTTCTTGCCACTAAACGCAGCATCTAAAACTGAGGAGCCAGACAATGAACCAGACCACGCCAGCCAGCGCCACCCGACACGCGATCACCTGGTTCGCGCATCTTCCGCGCAAAGCAAAATCCGAAGCGCAGCTCGTCCGCGACGCGCTGCTCGCCGTCGCCGAAGGCGCCGTCTCCGCTTACTCGGAGTTTCTTCGCCCCGCGCACTCGCCGCGCGAAAACTAGCCCCGGCCCACGCGATCAGGCGTGACTCTTCTCCGCCTTCACCGTCAACGCCCCAAGCACCAGCGCCACCAGCAGCAGCACCGGCACATCCCCATATAGATGTCCGTGATGTTCGGGATACACGATCGATTGCACGGCCATGATTCCGGCATGCACCACGCTCGACCACACCGTAAACCAAATCAAGCTCAGATTCGCCAGCGGATTGCGCGCCGCCATCAGCAGAAACACACCCAGCGTCGCGTACACTCCCAAAATCATTTGCAGATACATCGACACGCCGCTGGTATGCCACGCCCATCCCGACGGCCACACAATCGTCAGCGGATACACGCCCACGATAAATACAATTCCAATCAGTGCCAGCGCCACGCGCAGCGCGCTCGAACCCGTTCCGTTCGCCATCGAATTCCCTCCTGATCGTAATTCTCAATTGTGCTTCGGCCGGGAAACCTGCAACCGTGGCGGGATTACAGCACAGAATGCGCATCCACTACAAGCGGACGCCGTGCCGCGCAAATTGCCAACCATCGTTGCGGGCGGTCATCCGTGGGTGAAAAACGGGGGCCGATCGATAAAACCTGTGCGACGAAAACGACTACTCGTCTAACAGGAGGGTGAGAAGCTCCCGAATCATGGAACGGATTTCGGGGACATCCTTTGCTACGATTTTGAATCCACGAACAGCTCCGGAAAGAATCCGCGCCGTCTTCTCGGCGGAGACTTTTGTTTTCCTGCTCCGAAACCTGGCCTGTGATTTGAGCACCGGCACAAGAATTTTCTCAAACGATCGATAGCCTTGATTCACGGAATCTTGCGCGAATCCGTACGTGGTTTCCAGGAGTTCTGCGGCTTCGCTCGAAGCGCGCATCCTTTCAAAAGGCAGAACCGCCCAGAGCTCAAAAGCGGTCCTCAGCTTTTCCTCGGGCGTCTTCAGACGGCCGATTGTATGTTCAATCTCCCGCAGCGTCCCCGCAACCCAATGCTCGTACACGCTCTTGAAGATGTCTTCTTTGCTTTTGAAGACTAAATACAGCGCGGGCCTGGAAATATGGGCGGCCTCGGCGATGTCGTTCATCGTTACGCGCTTGTACCCGTAACGAAGGAACACATCGAGGGCGGCCGCGAGTACTTTCTCTTTTTTGGCGATATCCATGTTTTCACTATTGACAAACGACGTCTATTTGTCAAGAATAGACAGATAGACGGTATTTGTCAATAGTCCACCAGGAGGCTTTCCTTGGCTAGCATCGTTCTCATCACAGGCGCTTCATCGGGCATCGGCGAGGAAACCGTCAAGCGCCTCCTCACCGCGGGTTACACCGTGTATGCCGGGGCGCGGCGGCTGGACCGGATGAAGTCCCTCGCCGATGCCGGTGCGCGTCTCTTGCCTTTGGATGTGACCAGCGACGACTCAATGACCGCGGATGTAAAGAAGGTCCTCGAGGAATCCGGACGCATCGACGTGCTGATTAACAACGCCGGCTACGGTTCCTACGGGGCGCTCGAAGACGTTCCGCCCGAGGAAGTCCGCCGGCAATTTGATGTCAACGTTTTCGGCCTCGCCCGCCTCACCCAACTTGTGCTGCCGGCCATGCGCGCGCAACGCGCTGGGCGGATCGTCAACGTATCTTCCATCGGCGGCACATTCGGCGAAGCATTCGGCAGTTGGTACCACGCCACCAAATTCGCAGTGGAGGGGCTTAGCGATTCTTTGCGGATGGAACTGCATCCGCTCGGTATCGACGTCGTCCTGATCCAGCCCGGCGCGACCCACAGCGAATGGTCCCAGATCGCGCACGACAGTCTGATGAAGTATTCCGGTGACGGCCCCTACGGCAAGGCCGCCTCCGCCCACGCCAAAATGATGGAGCTAGGCCATCAAGGGTCCATTCCCGCTCCGCCAAGTGTTGTCGCGAGAACCATCGTTCAAGCCGTTCAGTCGCGCAAGCCGAAGACCCGCTACGTCACCGGAGGACTCGCGAGGACCATGTTGTTCATGCACCGCGTTCTTTCCGACCGCGCCTTCGACGCGATGTTCCGGATGATCGAGACTCAAATGACGAAATCGAAAGCTGCCGCATGAGCACGGTTGCATTTCCAATGTTCGCCGTCCGCAAAACATTTCGTGCCGTATTCGGGCTGCACGGATGAGCTTGGGGTTCAGCTCTCAACGGAAGAACAACCCTGCGCAACAAAGAGGACCGTCATGAAAAAATCCGTCATTTTAAAGACTCTTGCATTCCTAATCGCGGGCTTCTTTGTGTTTTTGGCGATCGTCAAGTTCAAGTATGGAACCGGGAAAGACTACCCGGATCTTGGAGCCAATTTACCAACGGAGTCGTTTGTCCTCGAAAAATTGATTCAACTGGACTATCCGCCCGGAAACCTTGCCGTTTCGAAGAATGGCGACGTGTATTTCAACTACCATCCGGTCGCCAAAGTACAACGCTTCTCGCCCGCCACCGTTTTCAAATGGTCGAACGGCAAAGTCGAGCCGTTTCCTTCGCTCCAAGCGCAGAAAGACTTCCAAGGAACGTTTGGAATGACCATCGATAAGCAAAATAGAATCTGGTTTATCGAACCGGCGAGTTTTGATTTCCAGCATACGCGGGTTTCTGCATTTGATTTGAATACCGGGAAGCGTACGGAGTTTTTTGAATTCCCCGAGGGGCAGGCGAAGTTTGCCGAAGACATCCGAGTCACGGCCGACGGCCAATCCGTCATTTTGCCGAACCCAGGACTTTTTAGCTTTACAACTCCCAGCGTTGTCGTCTATTCCGTCTCGAACCACACGTTTCATTCGATCAAATCCGATAACCCATGCCTGCGCCCCGAAGACTGGATCATTCACACGCCCTACGGGCCCGACCGCTTGCTTTGGGGACTTCTTAATTTCTCCGTCGGGATTGACGGAATTGAAATCAGTGAAGATCAAAAGTGGCTCTACATCGCTTCGATGACCAATTCCCGTCTTTGTCGCGCGCCCATGTCCGTCGTCTTGAACCCGTCAACAACAACGGAAGCTTTCAATCAGAGCATCGAAGACATCGGACAAAAGCCGCAAAGCGACGGCATTGCGATGGACGAAAATGGCCGCGTCATCTTGACCGACGTCGAACACGGCGGAATCATGGCGTTTGATCCCGCCACACATCAGTTAGCAAAGCTCGGAAGGTCCAAAGATATTGTTTGGCCGGACGGAGTCGTCGTTGCCGGCAACGGCGATGTGTACTTCACTGACAGCTCCATCCCGTCGTACCTGGATCCGCTCGTCAGAGCCCCGGCCGAATCAAAGCTTCTCGAACACCGGCCGTACTTTATCTATCGCTTGAAGAAACTGCGGGACTGATCCGCCTGACGGATTTAGAGCCAGCCAACTTTCGAGTTAAACCGGTCAGACACGAGTGTCTAACCAACCGTCAGACAAGATTGGCTAACTTACGTCAGCGTCGCAACAACCGTGGCGTCCAATTCAATTTTGGTTTTGATTTCGACTGTGTAGCGGCCGCACGACGCGTCCAGAGTTGTGCGGCCAGCCTTTGACGCCGTGAAATCCGCCGACACCCGTCGATAATCTCGCCAAACGGTAGCCCCGCACTCCGCTTCGCGTACGTTAGGCAATCCTGCCTGACAGTTCGTTAGGCTCTTAGCCTGACGGCTTTTGACTTCGTGTCGGCACCGGCGCACGCCGCATCGTCTAAACCGGTCAGACACGAGTGTCTAACCAACCGTCAGACAAGATTGTCTAACTTACGTCGGCGCCGCCACAATCGTAGCGTCCAATCCAATTTTGGTTTTGATTTTGACTCTGTAGCGGCCGCACGACGCGACCAGCGTCGTGCGGGCAGCCTTTGACGCCGTGAAGTCCACGCGACGCCGTGAATAATGTCGCAAAACGGTAGCCCCGAGCTCCGCCTTTCGTACGTTAGGCAATCCTGCCTGACAGTTCGTTAGGCTCTCAGCCTGACGGCCTTTCTGCTGCGCCGTCGCAAAATCGAACCCGGTCAGACACGAGTGTCTAACCAACCGTCAGGCAAGAGTGCCTAACCTACGGTGGCGCGGCTCGATTCACATCGATGTAGCACCGCGCTACCTCGAAAACACCACGCCGTGCGGCTTGCCCGAGCCGGTCCAGCCGTGCGGCCACGCGCGATTCGCAAAATCGAATCCCGGCTTGCCGTTCGCATCGTGAAACGCCGTGTTAACGGCAATCGCTCCCGTCGCCTCGTCGAGCGTCAGCAGATACAGGCGGCTCTCGTTTCCGGTGACCACCAGCCGGTGCGTCTTCGCGTCCCAGCTCGTCCAGTGCGGAAAATATCCGTCGCTCAATTTCAGCCGCGCCACCTCGACGGGCTTCGCGCCGTTCGCAATATCGATCACGATCAATCCGTGCATCGCCGGCACCGACTGCGCCAGAAAATGCCCGACGATCGTCGGCACGCCGCAGAACGACCCCGGAAACGTCCACACCAGTTTCGACTTCGGCGCGTCGCTCGAGATATCCGTAATTCGCTCGATCCCGCATCCCAGCGTCTGCACATACACCGCGCCATCCGCGCCCAATCGCGGCTCCTCCGGACTCACGTGGCCGTAGTGATTCGCTCCCACGTCGAGATTTTCCGTCTTCAGCAGCTTCAAATCGGAAAGCCGCCACACCTGGTACGTCACGCCGCTGAAAATGTATTCCTCGTGCATCGACGAATCGGTGGACACCACGCGGTCGATCTCCGGCAGCACCACCAGACTATACGGAGTCAGCAGCGCGTCCGGAAACGCCGGATCCGCCGAACTCGCCGAGCGCACCACTTTGCCCGCGTCATTGATCTCAACGAGGCCGCCGCTCTGCCCCATCTGATTTTCCATCTCGGCTTCGGCGGCAGGATCGCCGTGGTGCATGTGCTGAAACGCCGCCAGCACATTTCCATTCGGCAGCCGCAGGTAGGAATGCGGATGCGCATACCCGTCCATATCCGTGAACGAAGTGACGATCTTCGGATTGAGCGCATCGCGCACGTCGAAAATAAACGTTCGCCCGGCCAGATGATCGTTGGCAAAAAGCATCCCGCTCGCGGGCATCACGTATTCGGTGTGATGGACTTGCATCGTCCGTTGATCCGTCGCGAGAGTGGTCATCAATTTCCCGTACGTCGCCGACGCCGGATCGGCATCGATCACCGCCAGAAAATCGTTCCCCTTGCCCTCGACGTCTCCGGTCCACGCGAACAGGTAATGCCCCGCCGCAACGGCAGCATCCGCCGCGTGCGCCGCCGCGTGCGACACAGCGTGCGCCACATTCGGCGTCATCGCGATCGGGTTCGGCTGTCTGCGCAGTCGGCCCATCACACGCGCGGTTGTCGTCCGCGAAGCTTCCAGGCTCAGCGCCACAAACCCCAAAACTGCCAGCACCACGAAACCTCGCCGCACGTTTCCTCCGAACAACGAGCCAACAGACTTGCCCGCGAGCATATCAAATCGCGCCTCACTTCGTTGCAAACCGCCGCCGTTCGTATCCCAGGCAGCCCTGCCCTACGTCGCGCCGCAACAACCTAGCCGCGAAATCCGATTGTACTTTTGTCTTCAATTCGGCTTTTGCCTTTGCGCAAAACCTAGCCCCGCGCTGCTCCGCCTCGCGTACGTTAGGCAATCCTGCCTGACAGTTCGTTAGGCTCTCAGCCTGACGGCCTTTGACTTCGTGTCGGCACCGGCGCACGCTGCAACGTCTAAACCGGTCAGACACGAGTGTCTAACCAACCGTCAGACAAGATTGTCTAACTTACGTCGGCGCGGCAACAACCGTGGCGCACAATGCAACTGTGGATTTGATTTTGACTGTGTAGCGGCCGCACGACGCGACGAGCGTCGTGCGGGCAGCCTTTGACGCAGTGAATTCCGCCCGCGCATCCGTGGCTGAGTTCGCAAAACGTCGCCCGCGCTCCGCTTTTCGTACGTTAGGCAATCCTGCCTGACAGTTCGTTAGGCTCTCAGCCTGACGGCCTTTGACTTCGTGTCGGCACCGGCGCACGCCGCATCGTCTAAACCGGTCAGACACGAGTGTCTAACCAACCGTCAGACAGGATTGTCTAACTTACGTCGGCGCGGCAACAACCGTGGCGCCCAATGCAATTTTGGTTTTGATTTTGACTCTGTAGCGGCCGCACGACGCGTCCAGCGTCGTGCGGGCAGCCTTTGACTCGATCACGCCGCACGGGCCATCCGAACGGTCGCCAATTCCCTGAAACGGATTACGATCGCCCCGTGCGTCGCACGCATAACTCCGCTTTCGCGTCCCGGACACAGTCGCACAACCTCCGCGACGCCGCGTCCCGCCAAATCTTTGCTCATCGGGTCGCCGTACAATTTGTGTGTTTGATTTCGAAAATGCAGCCGGCGGAAATTATTGCAACGGTAAATTAAGCTTGTGCAGCAGGGCGGCCCAGCGCGGGTCGGAGTGCAGCGAGTCAAACGCTGGAAAGCGGATCACCGCCGTCAACTCGTCGTCGCGGTCGGCGTAGGCCTTTTCCAGAGATTCGAATGCCTTGTCTTTGTTTCCCGCCAGCGCATTCGCGACGCCTACGTTCGCGGGCAGCGTGCCACTGCTCGCACCTTCCATAAACCCCAGGTAGCCCTGCGCGGTCTCCGGCCAGGGCCGCATCGCCAGCGGATCGTTTGGCGGCGCGGCTTTCTTGAAAGCCAGGATCGCGTCGGCCCACTTTCCCTGGGTAGCCAGGAACTGCGATTGATAGAAGTGCGCCGGTCCGAAACTCGGGTCGCGCTCGAAAATCTGATCGAACTGCTCGCTCGCGTCGGGATACTTGTGCGCGTCCATCAGCGTGAGCGCATAATTCGTCCGGACGATCGCCGCCAGCGGATCGAGCGACAGCGCCAGGCGGAACTCCTCGAGCGCCTGGTCGAGGTGGTTCGTCGGCATCAGATAATTGAAGGCGTAAAAATAGTGCGCGTTGGCGTTGTTCGGATTCAGTTCGATGGCGCGGCGAAACTCCGTTTCCGCCTCGCTCCATTTCCACTCGCAGGCCACCGCATTTCCGCGCGCTACGTGCGCTTCCGAACTCGAATCGTCCAGCTCGATCGCTTTTCGCGAAGCCTCGTCCGCCAATGGGATCGCCTGCCCGGACGGAATCAGCCGCCCGTACCCGATCGCCACGATGTAACTGGTCGAAAGTCCCGCCCACGCCAGCGAATACTTCGGGTCGGCTGCGACTGCTTTCTGAAATAATTCCACGCTCTTCAGAATTCCCGGCTTGGTGCGGCCGTAGAGTTGTTGCTGCCCTTCCAGATAAAACCGGTACGCATCGGGATTGCTGGTTCCGGCGCTGCCCATTTTTTCCTGCGCCGATTCGGCCATCTGAATCTGCAGTTTGTTGGCCACGTCGCGCGTGATGTCGCTCTGCACCTGCGTCACGTCCGCCATTTTGCGCTCGTAGTGCGAGCCCCACATTTCGCTGCCGTCCGCGGCATTCACCAGGTCGGCTTGCACCGCAACGGTGTCTCCATGCTGCGTCACGCGGCCCACCAGCAGCGCGCCCACGTTGAGCGCTTTGCCGATTTGCTGCGGATCGTCTTCTTTACCCTTGAATTTGAAAACAGTGGAGCGGGCCATCACTTTCACGTCCGGCAATTGCGACAGCGTGCCGATCAGGCTTTCGGTCAGTCCATCGCTCAGATATTCGTTGTTCGGGTCGGACGTGGCGTTCACAAACGGCAGCACCGCGATCGACGTCACTTTCGCCGTCGCCGCTTTTCCGCGCAGGAAATAATATCCAGCACCGGCGAGCGCCAGCAGCACGAGCGCCGCAACGCCGATCCACAGTTTGCTGGATGCGCCTGCGCTTGCCGGTACGGTGCCGCTCGCCCCGCTGCCAGCCGCCGCAATGCCCGATGCGGATGCGTTCGCCGCCGTCGTCGCCGCCGTGATACCCGTCGAAGACGCGGCGCGGATCGGCGACGACGATGCCGGTCCGGATTCCAGCGCGGCGGCGCCCGACGAAGCAGCGGCGACGGAACCGGACGAAGGCGCTTCGCTCACGCGCGTCGAGCGTCCCGAATCCTGCTCGCGCTTCAAGCGCGCCAAATCCGTGCGAATGTCCGCCGCGCTTTGGTATCGCAGCGTGCGATCCCGTTCGAGCGCTTTGTGAATGATGCGGTCCAGCTCCACCGGCATGTCCGGATTCATCCGCACCGCCGGAACCACCGCGCCATCTAGAATCGATTTGAAAATCACGCCCGAGGTTTCGCCCCGAAACGGCAGCGTGCCGGTCCCCATCTCGTACAGCACCGAGCCAAACGAAAACAAATCCGACCGCGCATCGAGTTCTTTGCCGCGCACCTGCTCCGGAGACATGTACGCCACCGTGCCCATCGTGCTGCCCGGGCTGGTCAGATGTTCGGCCGCGGCGCCGGGCATTGCGCCTTGCGTCGCGCCCTGCGTCACTTCGGACGCGATGCGCGAAGCCGACGAACCTCCGTCGGTAAACGTCACCTTCGCCAGGCCGAAATCCAGAATTTTCGCGTGGCCGCGCTTAGTCACAAAAATATTGGCGGGCTTGATGTCGCGGTGAACGATTCCTTCGGCGTGCGCCGCATCGAGCGCGTCGGCGATTTCAATCGAGAGGGCCAGCAGGTCTTCGGTATCGACGGGACGCCCGGCAATGCGGTGCTTCAGCGTCTGCCCGTCGAGAAATTCCATGGCGATGAACGCCTGGCCGTCCTGCTCGCCAATATCGTAGATCGTGCAGATGTTCGGATGGTTCAGCGCGGACGCGGCCTGCGCTTCGCGCTCAAATCGCGCGAGCGCCTGCGGGTCGCGCGCCAGCTCCTGCGGCAAAAATTTCAGCGCGACGAACCGCTTGAGGCGCGTGTCTTCGGCCTTATAGACGACGCCCATGCCTCCGCCGCCCAGTTTTTCGACGATCCGGTAATGCGAGACAGTTTGGCCAATCAGCGAGGATGGGTCAGCCATGCGTGCATGATATTAGTGTCTGCCTCCGCGCCAGTCAATCGCAGCGCTCAGCGAATCCGCGAGCAGTCCGGCAACCCGCCGCCGCAATCCTCCGCAACCGCTCCTCGCCCGCGTGTATTCAACGCGCGACTTTGACTCTGCCTTTGCCTCTGTAGCGGCCTCCATTGACGTAGTGAATTCCGCGCACTCGCATTTGTAGCGGCGGGCTTTACGCCCGCCAGCCGTTGCCTTTGATTTTTCGCCCACCGCGCAAATTGCACCCACGCGCCAACCCCCGCACGACGCGTCCAGCGTCGTGTGGGCAGCCTTTGCCGCCCTGAAGTCCGGCCGCGCATCCGTGGCTGAGCTCGCAAAACGTTAGCACCGCGCTCCGCCTCGCGTACGTTAGGCAATCCTGCCTGACAGTTCGTTAGGCTCTCAGCCTGACGGCCTTTGACTTCATGTCGGCACCGGCGCACGCCGCATCATCTAAACCGGTCAGACACGAATGTCTAACCAACCGTCAGACACGATTGTCTAACTTACGTCGGCACGGCAACAACCGTGGCACCCAATGCAATTTTGGTTTTGGTTTTGGTTTTGCCTCTGTAGCGCCCGCACGACGCGACCAGCCGAAGCCTTCTACGACGGTTCCGGCGTAGCTGCGTCGCTTTGCGGGTCGCGGCTTTAGCCGCTGAAGTTATTTTCGTCCGAAAGATCGCGGGTGCAGCACGACGGCGGATGGAGCTTCCGTGGCTAAAGCTGCGACCCGCAAAGCGCGAACGTCGCTCGCCGCCTGACGGCTTTTGACTTCGTGTCGGAACCGGCGCACGCCGCAACGTCTACACCGGTCAGACAAGAGTGTCTAACCAACCGTCAGACAGGATTGTCTAACTTACGTCGGCGCGGCAACAACCGTGGCGCCGGATCCAACTGACGTTTTGATTTTGATTGTGTAGCGGCCGCACGACGCGACCAGCGTCGTGCGGCCAGCCGTTGGCGCCATGAAGTCCGCTAATAACCGTGGACGAGTTCGCAAAACGTTAGCCCCGCGCTGCTCCGCCTCGCGTACGTTAGGCAATCCTGCCTGACAGTTCGTTAGGCTCTTAGCCTGACGGCTTTTGACCTCGTGTCGGCACCGGCGCACGCCGCATCGTCTAAACCGGTCAGACACGAGTGTCTAACCAACCGTCAGACAGGATTGTCTAACTTACGTCGGCGCGGCAACAACTGTGGCCCCCATCCGCTTGCGGTTTTGCTTTTGACTCTGTAGCGGCGGGCTTCACGCCCGCCAGCCGTTGCCTTTGACTTTCGCGCCCGCCACGCAAACGCCGCCGTTCGATCGTTCCTGAAAATCCCTTGCGCTCTCCCTGTTGCGCTTCGGGGAATGCCCCGCAACACAGGTGCACAGGTATTGCTCCGGACTGCCGATGATTCCGTAGGGCCTGCGTCGCATTCGAAACTCCGGCAGCCCGCCACCGACTCGCTTGAGCGACACAACTCGAACACCAGCCGCCGACGCGCGTTTCAAATGGATACGCCGCTTGAGCGTTGCCGCTGCCCTTACGGTCGTAGCTCTGGGCAGTTTCATTCTTGGCGCGTGGCAGTTTCAAATTGAGCCACTCGAGGGGTTCGTTCCCGGCTTTCCGCGGATGAATCCTGTCACCGCGATCTGCTTCCTCGCTTCGGGAATCGCTCTGGTGCTGCTGTCGCCGCAGAAAAGAAACCGATGGCGCTCGGCGTGCGGAAACCTGCTGGCGCTCGGAGTCGGCCTGGTCGGCGCACTGCGCCTCGAAGGTCTGCTGCAAAATCGGAACACCGAAATCGATCAACTCTTCTATCGCGCCAGCGTGAACGCCGTGGGCCACACGCCGGCGCGAATGGCCGCGGGAACGGCGCTCGATTTCATTTTGATCTCCGTGGCGCTTCTCGCGCTCGAGTATGAAACTCCGCGTTCGCGGCGGCCCTCGCAGTACCTGGCTTTCGTTCTCGGCACCATCGCGCTGATCGCCGCCACCGGATACGCCTATGGCGTGCAGCCCTTCAGCCATTACCGGCTCTACCATTCCATGTCGCTGCCCACGGCCGCGTGCTTCCTGCTGCTCGCCTATGCGATTTTGATGGCGCGTCCGGATAAAGGCTTCGTCGCGGTTTTCTTCAGCTCCGGCGCCGGAGGAGTCGTCGCGCGCCGTCTGTTGCCGCTCGCGGTTCTTGCTCCCATCGTGCTCGGCTGGATGCGCATCGCCGGGCAGGCCTTCGAATGGTTTGACGTCGAAGCGGGCTTTGCGCTTTCTTCCGCCGCCTACGTCGTCTTGCTGGCCATCATCGTGATCGCCACGGCGCAGTCGCTACATCGCATCGACCAGGAACGCGACCGCTCGCGCCGGCAACTCGAAACGTCCGAGCATCGTTACCGCGTGCGCTCCGCCGAGCTCGAAGCCCTCAACAAAGAACTGGAATCGTTTTCCTACACCGTCTCGCACGATCTGCGCTCGCCCCTGCGAGGCATCGACGGATTCAGCCGCATTCTGCTCGATGAATTCGGCGAACCGCTCGGCCAGCGCGGACGTGACTACCTGGCGCGCGTTTCCGCCTCCGCCCAGCGAATGGGCACGCTCATCGACGACCTGTTGAGCCTTTCGCGCGTCGCCCGCGTCGATCTGCGCCGCGAAGACGTGGACCTGACCGCGCTCGCCTCGGCCATCGCCGCCGGACTGCGCCGCGACCAGCCGGATCGAAACGTCGAGTTCCGGATTGCGCCCGGCCTTCGCGCGCACGGCGATGCCGGGCTGATTCGCGTGGCGCTCGATAATCTGCTCGGCAATTCCTGGAAGTTCACCGAAAGGCGAGAAGGCGCGGTGATCGAGTTCGGCGCGCGCGCGGAAAACGGCGTGGTGGCCTACTTTGTGCGCGACAACGGCGCGGGCTTCGAGCAGGCCTACGCGCAGCAGTTGTTCGGCGCGTTCCGCCGTTTGCACGGCGACGCCGAGTTCGAGGGCACCGGCATTGGCCTCGCCACCGTGCAACGCGTGATCGACCGCCACGGCGGCAAAATCTGGGCCCGCGGCGAGATCGATCGCGGCGCCACGTTTTACTTTACGCTCGCGCACGGCTCGCCCGCCGCCGCAAATCCGCAGGCCATCCCGCCGCCGCCCGCCGCGGCGCCCGAGCCGGTTGCAGACGTCGCATCCACCTCGTCCGCGAGGTAATCGAACCAGCGCGACCCGCCGCTCCGGTGAGTCGTCGCCGCGCAGTCATCCTTCGGTTTCATCTTTGCGGGTCGCGGTTTTAAGCGCGACAAAAAAAGCGTGCGCGAAGCGCCTACCTTTCGCGGCGTACTTTGCCGCGTGTTTCCGCCGCGTGTCTTCGCATTCCCGCCCGTCCGCCTCGCCGCGACTTTTCCCGATCGCCTGTGTTGTAACGCCCATAACGCAAAGGTTTGGTTCGGCGAAATGATCCGTCGAGCAATCCGCAGCGGAAGCCCGACGCACATCCGCCGCGTTATTTTCGAAACAGGAGATCCCGTGGAAATTCCAGCCGAGCGCTCTCGAATCCTGATGTCCCTCGCACTGTTCGGAACTATTCTCGCCCTGCCCGGCGTTGCCCGCGCGCAAAGCGACACCCCAACCGGCGCCGAAACCAACTCCCAAACGCAGGACGCTCCGCAACTCGTGAAAGTTCCGCACGGGCCGACGGCCAAAGACGCGCCCGCCGACCAGATTCGCCCCATCGCCGCCGCCACGCCGCCGGTGACGCAGGTCTGCTCCGCCAAGGTGACCGACAACAAAATCGTCACCACCGCCGCAGAGCGCCTCAAAGCCGGCAACATCGCCGAGCCGCCGCTCACCGACACCGCGAATGGATTCGCCTGGCCGGACACGGAGCTCGGCGTGGTAAAAACCAGCGACGGCTACGCCTTCTTCGGCAGCGACGGCGCTTTTCACGCGCGCCAAACCTGGGAAGAGCAAAATTTCGGCAACAACAAATACGGCTCGGTTACCCGCACGCTCGGCACTCTCGATAATCCGCTGGGCACTGAACCGCCGATCGACGTGACCATCCGGCCGAATCCCGATCCCGCCGTGAATCCGTTTTATTCCAGCTACGACTACATGGGCGGCGGCCCGGTGATCCGCGTTCCTGCCGGCCAGCCGGGCGCCGGAAATCTGCTGATGGTGTATCACGCCGAAATCAACACCATCACCACCCAGAGTTTTTATTCTGTGTTTGCGCTGGCCGCGTCCACCGACGAAGGCATGACCTGGACGGACCTGGGCGAAATCGTCCGCACCAATCAGGGCTATCGGACCGACATGGACGGCTACGACATCGGCGACAGCAACCTGGTGGTCTCTCCCGACGGAAATTATTTCTACATTTATTTCGCGGACTGGCTGGCCAACGGCACCACGCACTGGCTGACGACCATCAATTTTCTTACCGTCGCGCGCGCTCCCATCGAATCGGTGCTGCAGGCGGCCTTCGACAAAGAGCATCCGCGCGCGTTTGCTTTCGAGAAGCGCTACGACGGTTGGAATCTCAACCAGGGCATGGGCGGCTACTCGCGCGATATTTTGCCCGCGGCATCGCCCTACTGGGGACCGACGCGCGTCAACTGGAACTCGTCGCTGCAGCGCTATCAAGCGTTTATCGACAGCGGAAATCTGATCGCCTACGCGGAATCGCCCGACGGACTCGCCTGGTCCGTGCCCACCGTGCTGAAAGATTTCAGCAACGATCCGAACCAGCCGGGATTCTACGTGACGCCCGTCGGCCTGGGCGACAAGCCGCACGTGCTCGGCAATCCGTTCTACATCCTCTATACCTATTACCCGAACAACGGCCAGGGCTGGGCCGGCGCAACCGTGCGCCGCTTCACGGTCACCTGCCAGTAGTAACGACGGTCCGTCGATCGCGCGTGCCGCCGCAGTTGACGTTGCCTCTGCCGTTGACTGTGACTTTGCCTCTGCGTTTGACTCTGATGTTGACTCTGCCTTTGACTCTGACCCTGCATCTGCCTTCGACTCTGACGTGGACTCTGCAGCGGCCGCACGACGCGACCAGCGTCGTGCGGGCAGCCTTTGACGCCGTGAAATCCTCACGCAGCCGTGGCTGAGTTCGCAAAACGTCGCCCTGAGCTGCGCCTTTCGTACGTTAGGCAATCCTGCCTGACAGTTCGTTAGGCTCTCAGCCTGACGGCCTTTGACTTCGTGTTGACACTTGCGCACGCCGCATCATCTAAACCGGTCAGACACGAATGTCTAACCAACCGTCAGACACGATTGTCTAACTTACGTCGGCGTCGCAACAACCGTGGCGCCCCATTCGTTCGTGGTTTTGACCGTGTAGCGGCCGCACGACGCGACCAGCGTCGTGCGGGAGACTTTGCCGCGATGAAATTCGCACGCAGCCGTGGCTGAGTTCGCAAAACGTCGCCCCGAGGTACGTTTCGCGTACGTTAGGCAATCCTGCCTGACAGTTCGTTAGGCTCTCAGCCTGACGGCCTTTGACTTCGTGTCGGCACCGGCGCACGCCGCATCGTCTAAACCGGTCAGACACGAGTGTCTAACCAACCGTCAGACACGATTGTCTAACTTACGTCAGCGCGGCAACAACCGTGGCGCCGAACCCAATTGTAGTTTTGCCTTTGACTCTGTAGCGGCCGCACGACGCGACCAGCGTCGTGCGGGCAGCCTTTGCCGCGATGAAATTCGCACGCAGTCGTGGATGATTTCGCAAAACGTCGCCCCGCGCTGCTCCGCTTTGCGTACGTTAGGCAATCCTGCCTGACAGTTCGTTAGGCTCTCAGCCTGACGGCCTTTGACTTCGTGTTGACACTTGCGCACGCCGCATCGTCTAAACCGGTCAGACACGAATGTCTAACCAACCGTCAGACAAGATTGTCTAACTTACGTCGGCGTCGCAACAACCGAGGCGCCCCATCCGTTCGTGGTTTTGACTGTGTAGCGGCCGCACGACGCGACCAACGTCGTGCGGGCAGCCTTTGGCCCCGTGAATTCCGCGAATGTGAATTTGTAGCGGAGGGCTTCACCCCCGCCACCTCGCACCGCCGCCGACCTCCTGCGCAGGCGAGCCACCCGTCGAATTGGATCCCCCGCGCACGGCTCCGTTGTCGTTTCAGAAACTCGCCATGTACTTTTCGCGCCGCGGCGTTATACTGCGAATCACTCGACAGCTTGTCGGGCACTCATTTCGACACTTTGTCAACATCGGCCTTCCCGGCTGAGAAGGAGGTGATCCAGTGAGGTACGGTTTACGTTGATTTCGTAAAAGCGGCGCCCGTGAGTCTCCCGGGCGCCTTTTTTTCTGCGCGATTTTCTGCCTTCCGTTGCAGCGCTTCCGCCCTCCCCTGCCGCAAAGTAGGACGCCTCGAAAACACTGTGGACGGCACCGGTCCGCGCAGGCAGCTACTGAAAATTGCTGATGAGCACTACGTCGCTGGTGGTGGTGCCGCGGGCGAGGTAGAGGGACTTGCCATCGCGCGACCACGCGAAGCTGAAGATGCGGTCGGAGGTGAAGTGGGTCACCTGTCGCAGCGGGCCGCCGTCGAGCGGCTGCTCCCAAATGTTCGACGCGCCTTTGTGCGTCTCCACGAACTGAATCGCTTTCTGGTCGGGCGACCAGCGCACCTCGTTGACGACGGGGGGCGACTTCAGCACCTGTATCAATTTGCCGTCCTCGGCGGAGATCACCTCGATTTGCCGCACCAGCACGTCGCCGGCGTCTTTCTGCGGCACCTGGGTCGCGCAAGCGATGAGCTTGCCGTCCGGCGAAATGTCCTCGATTGCCCCGTTGGGAAACGACGCAAGCTTTACGGGAGTTCCGCCTTCGATCGGGATCCGTAAAAGCGCGTTGCCGTTCTCCTCTTCGCTGAACGCCCATGTGCCGTCGGGCGCGCACCCCGAGAACAGAGACTTCTCCGACAGTTTCACGGGATTCGAGCCGTCCACGTCCATGCGAAGCAAGTGCGAGCCGGAATCGTCGAAGGAATTCGCCAGCACGTAGCGATCGCCGCAACTGGAAATCGAGGTGTACGCGCGAAGGCTGGGCAACGGCGTCTTCCGTTCGCTGCCGTCGGCATTAATCAGCACCACATCTCTTCCCCGGCTGCGCAGTAGAATCTTGCCGTTGGGTCCGGCGGCCACGCCATTGTCCGTAACTTCGCCCGAACTGACTTGCACGGCCTTGGCACTATCGCCGCCGGGCAAGACGAAAGCGTGCGCATCCTCGCGACGCTCCACGGCGACGACCATTTTCCCATCCGCGGTGCGGCTCACCGTGGGCCCGTAGTCCGACAGATCGTTGGTGAAGCGGCGGCGCTCTCCGCCGGCAGCGGGAACCAGAGTGAGCTGCGCGCGGTTTTCAGCCGCCAGGCCCATGGGCACCAGCACGTAGTTTCCATCGGGCATCCAAATCGGGCTGCCGAGCGACTGGCGCCCGGAATAAAGCGTGGTCAGTTTTCCGTCCGCCACCCGGATGGTCATCAAGGCCCACGGGTCTTTCGCGCCGCTTCGAAGGAATGTGCCCACCAGTGTTTTGCCGTCGGGCGACCAGTTCGCTCCATAAATTTGTGTCGGAAACGCAGGCACCGAAGCCGCCAGGCGATCGCCGCTGCCGTCGGCATTGGCAATGCGCACCTCAAGGGCGTTCCTCTCCGGAATGCCGCGCATGAATGAAATTTGCTTTCCGTCCGGCGAGAAGCTCACTACCGAATCGATGTCGCGCAGGATCTGGCGCGGATCGCCGCCCAGAACGGGCATCACGTAGAGCGAGTTGAACAGCGTGTTCGCCTTATCCGAGCGCGCGAAATAGATGTAGTTGCCGTCCGGCGAAAAAGTGACGCCATTGAAAATCACTTCGTCGGGAGCGAGCACCTGCACGTCGCTTTTGGTCGGCACGTTGCGAATCCACAGGCTTTGGTCGCCGCCATCGACCAGGACGTACACGATGTAGCGGCCGTCCGGCGATATCGCCACCTGGCGTGACTTGCCGTTGTCGGTGAGCTTCTCGATCTGCATGTTCTGCAGATTGAATTCCTTCGGCTTGCTGAGGAATTTGTATGCGCCGACGAGAGCGGCGAGGACGAACAGCGCGCCCACGGCCAGCTTGATCACCAGCGCGGGATTGCTTCGTCGCGGCGGAGACACCGCTGTGCCCGTGGACGATTGAAATTGCGCCGACGCGATCTGCGTCGCTCCGGTGGTGTGTGGCACGGTCGCGGAAGAAGAGCCCGAGCCGGAGCCGGGACCGCTCGCACCGGACCTCGTGCCACTCGTCGCACCGGGCGTCCCTTCGGAATCGGGAATCGCGGCAAACGATCCGCTCGCAACTTTCACGCGGCCCGAACTCGCGTCGCGCTTCACGCGCTTCAGGTCCGCGCGCATTTCCGCCGCGCTCTGGTAGCGCAGGTCGCGGTCCTTTTCCATCGCTTTGCCGACCACTTGCTCGAATTCCGGCGGCAGCGCGGGATTCAACCGCACGGGCGCGGGCGGAGTCTTGTGCAGAATCGCGTCGGAGATGATGCCGCCGGTCTCGCCCTGAAACGGCAGCGTGCGCGTGCCCAGTTCGTACAGCACCACGCCAAACGAAAAAAGATCGCTGCGCGCGTCGAGCGGCTTGCCGAGCACTTGCTCCGGCGACATGTACGTCACCGTGCCCATCGCCGTGCCCGGGCTGGTGAGCTGCGCCGTGTCCACGCCGACCGTCGCTCGGGTGGCGGATTTGTCGCCGCCCGTCTTTGCCGCGTCTACTTTCGCCAGGCCGAAGTCCAGAATTTTCGCGTGGCCGCGTTTGGTCACAAAAATATTGGCGGGCTTGATGTCGCGGTGCACGATTCCATCGGAGTGCGCGGCGTCGAGCGCGTCGGAGATTTGAATCGAAAGGTCGAGCAGCGCGTCGAGTTCCAGCTGCGGCCCGCCGATCAGATGCTTCAGCGTTTGCCCGTCGAGAAATTCCATGGCGATGAACGCCTGACCGTCCTGCTCGCCAATGTCGTAAATCGTGCAGATGTTCGGATGGTTCAGCGCGGACGCTGCCTGCGCTTCTCTTTCGAATCGCGCGAGAGCCAGCGGATCTTTCGCCACGGCATCGGGCAGAAACTTCAGCGCCACGAATCGCTTCAGTCGCGTGTCCTCGGCCTTGTAGACGACGCCCATGCCTCCGCCGCCCAGTTTTTCGACGATGCGGTAATGCGAAATCGTTTGGCCAATCAGCGAGGATGCATCGGACATTTGCGCACGATATTAGTGTCTCGGTCGCCGCCCGTCAATCGCCGCCGCCCCGCCGAGTCGGATCGCGTTGCGTCCGCTCCGCGCGCATTTCGCGTGGATGCCGGTTGTCATCCGACGATTCCCCTGCGGCCGCACGACGCGACCAGCGTCGCGCGGGCAGCTTTGCATCTGAATTTGAACTGGCGTTTGAATTCGAATTCCGCGTTGCGCGCCAAGGCGCTCCCAGCTACCCGAAACACCCGATACCGCCGCTCGCCTCTCGGCGCGTAACGTACAGTTGCGCGAGGTGCACGCATGCAGACGCATTGGATCGTCGTCAGCCGCAAAGCCAAAGCGATGTTTTCCTTGAGCTATCGCGAATATCTCGTCGTCGCCGAAGACGGACTGCACTCCTGCGGCCCCTTTCTTCGCCGCTCCCAAGCCGAAAAGTACGCGCGGTTTCTGAACGATCCTTCTTCCTTCGCCAGCCGCCCGGTTGGCGCTCAGGAACTTCACGAATATCCGCAGCACTAGACTCTACCGCTCTCCGCAACGGGCCCTTCGCTTCGATCCGCGCATGACCGCCGACATGCGGTGCCGCAGCGCCGCGCCATGCTTCGAGAGCCGACCCTCGCCACGCACACTTTCTGAGTGCGGTGGCTTGCCACCGCTTTTGAGACTTCAGCCGCGCCTCGCCGTCACACCGCGGCGGCTTGCCGCCGCTTCCCAGCCGTCAACACAATCGCGATTCTCCGTCCGCACGCGCGGGCGCAATCCCGCGGGCTCACGCGCACGAATTCCCGCGCTGCGATCCGTCGCGCAAGCAGCGGCGAGCCGCTGCTGGTCAACGTCTCGCCGATGCGTACATCGCAAAAGCGGTGGCAAGCCACCGCACTCCGAAAGAAATGTCGCAAGTTTGTTCGGCTGTAAAGTCGGACAACGTGTGCGAGCGCGCGATTCGTCAAACGCATTGGCGCGGATGGTTGTGTCCCGGCCGCACGACGCGCCATGCTTCGAGAGCCGACCTTCGGCAAACACACTTTCTGAGTGCGGTGGCTTGCCACCGCTTTCGAGACTTCAGCCGCGCCGAGCCGTCACGCCGCGGCGGCTTGCCGCCGCTTTCTAGCCGTCAACACAATCGCGATTCGCTGTCCGTACCCGCTGGCGCAATCCCGCGGGCTCACGCGCACGAATTCCCGCGCCGCTATCCGTCGCGCTAGCAGCGGCAAGCCGCTGCTGATCGACGTCTCGCCGATGCGTACATCGCAAAAGCGGTGGCAAGCCACCGCACTCCGAAAGTACGCTCGGTGACCATCGCTTCGCCGTGTTGGCGCGATTTCTGCCGTTCGTAGCGTAGACGCCCACGTCTGCGCGCTTTGGCTTTGTAGCGGCGGCCTTTATGGCCGCCAGGTTTTGCTTTTCGTGTTGTGTGATTGCCCGGGCGAAAATCGGAAAAGCAACGGCCACGGCTGGCGGGCGTGAAGCCCGCCGCTACAAAGTCAAAGGCGTGCAACGCGCATGCACTGGCGCGATTTCTGCCGTTCGTAGCGTAGACGCCCACGTCTGCGTGCTTTGGTTTTGTAGCGGCGGCCTTTACGGCCGCCAGGTTTTGCTTTTCGTGTTGTGTGATTGCCCGGGCGAAAGGCGGAAAGGCAACGTCAACGGCTGGCGGGCGTGAAGCCCGCCGCTACAAAGTCAAAGGCGTGCAACGCGCGTGCGCGACGAAAACCGCAGCGGTGCGCGAAGTTGACTGTGGCACGGTCGCACAACGCGCCCAGCGCCGCGCGCGGGCATTCGGCGCCCGCCTCACCACAACGGCGCGACGGGAGCTTCGGTAAACTTCGGCGCAGGGCCGCCGACGTTCGAAAGATGCAGAATCGCCAGATACGGCTTGGCCTGCGGATCGTACGTCACGGAAATGCTGCCGCCTCGGCCGGGTGAACCATCGAATCCGTTGCGTCCATCCTGCCCGGCCTGGCCGCTGCTGCCGTCCGGCGTGCCAACTCCGCCGGGACCGCCCGCACCGCCGCGACCGCCTCGGCCTCCCGCACCGCCGGGTCCGCCGTTCGCCAGAATGTTCAGCGCGCCGCCCTTCGGATCCACCAGGTACAGCCGCGTTTTTCCCGCGGCCGCCACGCTCACCTGCAGCAACGGTTCGGTGCCCGGCCGCAGAGTGACGCGCACTTGCACGTCCGGCGCATCGCCGCCATTTCCGCCATCTCCGCCGGGGGAGCCGTCGGTGCCGTTGCCTCCATTGCCGCCCGGTGACGGATTATTCGGATCAATCGAACCGAAGCTGCCGCTCGAGCCCGGTAGGCCATCCGCGCCGTTCATTCCGCTCGTACCCGGCGCGCCGGAAAAATTCGCGGTGAAATTGAAATCGTAGGTGACCGGAATATCGAGATCGGCTTTCAGGTCGGGATGGCTGGGCACGGTGATGGTCACGTGCGCCGTTTTTCCGTCGCTCTTGCGCGGATCGTGCGGCAGCGTCAGATTCCCTTTGTTGTCGGCGGCGACCACGGTCGGCGCAATCGTGATGTCCTGCCACAAAACTTTTCCTTTGCCCTTTCCTTCGGTGAGCAGCACTTTGCCGTCGGGCTGGGTGAATTCGAGCACCAGCGGCGATTTTTCGCCCGGCGCCATCGCCGGACCGTTCGGCAGCGTCGCCTTCATCGACGTGACCTGCTCGTTCGCCAGATACACACGCGTGCCCAGCTTCACTTTCACCGCCGTGCATCCGCTGAGCGCCATGAGCGCCGCAAGCAGCGCGCCCGCCGTCGCGTTCGCCCGCGCCGCCGACGTCGCCTTCCCCCGCGCCGCGCCATATATCGACTGGTTAGCTATTCGTTTCATATGTTTCACCGCTGCAGTGTCAGACGGCGAGCGCGCGACTTCGGTTTCGTGTTTGTCCGGCGTGGTTGCCGTACACGCGATTCCCGATCGCCGGTCGTGCCGCTCCGCCGCAGGCGAATGCGTTCCCGACGCCGATCGCAGCGTTTCGTAGCGTAGACGCCCACGTCTGCGCGGCGAAGTCCGCGCTAGCGGACGAGTTGCCGTACATTCAGCACGGGCAAAATCAAATCCAAATCGCGCAGACGTGGGCGTCTACGCTACGAAAGGCATCGACCGCGGAAATCCTTCGAGCGCGCACGAACGGTTTTGCGTTTGGTTTGGAGGTTGACTCTGTAGCGGCCGAACCCGTTCCGACGTTTGGAATGGGTTCGGGCATCCATCCGTGCGGCGCAAAATCAAATTCAAAATCAAAGTCTCCCGCACGACTAAACCCGTCGTGCGGCCGCTACACAGTCAACGTCGCGCACCGCTGCGGTTTTCGCAGCGCGGGCAGATTTTCGCCGCGCACGCGTGTTGCGTGCCTTTGCCTTTGTAGCGGCGGGCTTCACGCCCGCCAGCCTTTCACATCCGCCCAACCCTTCCCGCGGCGAAACCTCAGACGCACTTCACTCGCAGCCTTTCGTAGCGTAGACGCCCACGTCTGCGCCGCTCCTCGGCAAGCACATTTTCGGAGTGCGGTGGCTTGCCACCGCTTTCGAGGCGTCAGCCGCGCCGCGCCGTCACGCCGCGGCGGCTTGCCGCCGCTTTTCAGCCGTCAACACAATCGCGATTCTCCGTCCGCACGCGCGAGCGCAATCCCGTGGGCGCGCTCGCAGGCATACCCGCGCTGCGATCCATCGCGCAAGCAGCGGCAAGCCGCTGCTGGTCAACGTCTCGCCGATGCGTATATTGCAAAAGCGGTGGCAAGCCACCGCACTCCGAAAGTACGCTCGGCGACCATCGCTTCGCCGCGTTTTGGCACGTACCCCGCGTGGCCCGCACGATTCGCTCTGTCGTCGCGCGCGCCGGCACCTCCACCGCGCCGGGATCTTTCCTATTGACAGTCTATACGAACACGCCTACTCTCCCTATAGAACGCCGATAGGAGACGCCCTTTGGCCGCACCCCAGCAAACCAATCTTCTGCAGGGCACGCTCGACCTGCTCATCCTGAAATCCCTCCGCGCCGGTGAACTCCACGGCCTCGGGATCTCGCGCCGCATCCAGCAGATCAGCGGAGGCACATTCCACGTAAAACCCGGCTCGCTCTTCCCCGCTCTGCACCGCATGGAGGAAGAAGGCTGGATCTCCGCCGCCTGGGGCGAATCCGAAAACAACCGCCGCGCCAAATACTATCGCCTCTCGAAAGCCGGCCTGAAACAACTCGAAGTCGAAACCAAACGCTGGAGCCGCATCACGCTCGCGATCGGGCAGGCGCTCAAAACTTCGTAGGAGGGCTCTATGCGTTTCCTGAAGAAGACACGAAGTTTCCTGCGGAATTTGCTGTTCCAGCGAGAAGTGAACGACGACCTCGACCGCGAAGTCCGCTCGCACTTCGATTTGCTCACCGACGAAAACGTCCGGGCCGGAATGCCCTGGCAGGAAGCCCGCCGCCAGGCGCGCCTGGAACTCGGCGGCGTCGATCAAGTGAAAGAGCTGGTGCACGATTCCCGCACCGGAGCGTTCCTTGGTTCCCTGCTGCAGGACGTTCGCTTCGCGTTTCGCACGCTGCGGCACAATCCCGGCTTCACCTTCACGGCCGTGCTGATTCTGGCGCTCGGCATTTCCGCCAACGTGATCGTCTTCGGCGTGCTGCAAGCCATGGTGCTGCGCCCGATCGATGTGCCGCACGCCGAACGCGTCAAAACTCTGGCGCGCAACAATCAAACCTATCCGATCTTTACGTATCCGGAAATTCGCGACGTGCGCGACAACAATTCCGTTTTCGACGCCGTCGCCGCCTTCGCCGTCACGCAATTCGGGCTCGAATCGGCCAACTTCACCCGCGCCGTGTGGGGCGTCGAAGTGAGCGGCCAGTATTTCGAGGTCGTCGGCATTAAGCCCTTTCTCGGTCGCTTGCTCACCCGCGCCGACGACGATCATCCCGGCGCGTCCGACGCCGCTGTGCTTTCCTGGGCGGAATGGAACAGCGATTTCGGCGCCGATCCCAACGTCGTCGGAAAATCGATCCGCCTGAACAAGCATTCCTACACCGTCGTCGGCGTTACGCCGCCCGGTTTCAACGGCACGGAGAAAATCCTGCAGCCGGATATATTCGTGCCCATGGCCAACCAGGCGTCGCTGGACGGTGAAGACTGGCTCGAATCGCGCACCCGTCAACAGCCGGACGGCATCGTGCTCGTGAAACAGGGCGTCACGCCGCAGCAGGTGCAGGCCGACCTGAACGCCATCGCCGCGCGCGCCACCAAACAATTTCCAAAAGAAGAAGAGGGCCTCGGCTATCACCTCACCAGGCCCGGCCTTGTCGGCGACTTCATCGGCAAACCGATTCGCGGATTTTTGGTGGGCATCATGGCGCTTGCTGGAATTGTGCTGCTCGCGGCGTGCGCCAACCTCGGCAGCCTGTTCGCCGCGCGCACCGCCGACCGCGCAAAAGAAATCGCCATCCGCATGGCCGTCGGCTCCAGCCGCTGGCGCATTCTTCGCCAGATTCTCGTCGAAGCGTTCGTGGTTGCGATTGCCGGGGGCGCGTGCGCCTCCTTCCTGGCCTGGGTCGCGCTCACCAATCTGGCAAACTGGCACCCGCCGACCGAATTTCCCATGCGCTTTTTCGTGATGCCCCAGCCGTCGCTGCTGTTCGCCGCGCTCGCGATCTCCGTGCTCGCCGGAATTCTTTTCGGACTGATGCCGCTGCGCCAGATCTTCCAAGCCGACCCGAACGACGCCATCAAGGGCGGCGGCAGCCAGTCCGGCGCGGGAAAGCGCTGGGCCCTGCGCGACGTGCTGCTCGCCGCGCAGATCGCCCTCTGCTGCGTCACCGTCACCGCCGCATTCGTCTCGCTCCGCGGCCTGCGCAAATCCCTCACCATGGACCTCGGCTTCAATCCGAAAAACGTGATCCTCACCCAGCTCGATCTCAGCCAGTCCGGTTACAACGCCGACTCCGCCGGCCGTTTCCAGCGCCGTCTCCTCGAAAATATCGCGCACTTGCCCGGAGTGGATTCCGCCGGCTACGCCAACATCACCCCGCTTTCGCTCTACCAGACCACCAATCCGGTCTTCCCGCAAACCGCCTCGGACTTCCGCGCCTCCAACAGCCCCTTCGATTCCTACGTGTACGACGTCGCTCCCGGATATATCGCCACATGCCAGACGCCTCTGCTCGCCGGACGCGACGTGAGCTTCGAAGACACTCCGTCCACTCCGCTCGTGGCTGTCGTCAACCAGGAATTCGCGCGGAGGCTTTTCAACTCGCAGGATGTGATCGGCAAATATTTCAAACGCCAGGATGGGCAATCCGTGCGCATCGCCGGACTGATCGGCGACGGAAAGCAATTCACGCTCGCCGAAGACCCGGCAGAGACGATGTACTTTCCGATTTCGCAGGTGCCCGATATGCGCACCGTCCTTCTGGTCCGCACCCAGCGCGACACCGGCGACATGGTCGCCACCATCCGCGAAATCGTCCGCAATCAGGATCGCGCCGTGCCCGTGTTGCAGTCCGGCACCTGGACCAATGCTCTCGCGCTCAGCCTGTTCCCTTCGCGCATCGCCACCATCGCCCTCGGCATCTTCGGCGCGTTTGGGTTGCTGCTTTCGATTGCCGGCACCTTCGGACTTGCTTCCTACACCGTCAGCAAACGCATGCGCGAGCTGAGCATTCGCGTGGCTCTCGGCGCGCAAGCGAAGCAAATTCTATCGACGGCGCTGGGCCGGATGCTCGTGCTGCTGGGCATCGGCTCGCTCATCGGCGTTGTGCTCGGCGCCGCCGCCAGCCGCGTGCTTTCCGCTGTGGTGTATCAGGCCACGGCGAAAGATCCGTTCGTGCTCGCCGGAGTGGTCTTCACCATGCTCGCCACCGGATTGCTCTCGGTCGCCGGCCCCGTCCGCCGCGCCCTGCATGTGGATCCGGCTAAACTTTTGCGCGAACAGTAGCGGCCGTCTTCGCCGCCTCCGGATTTTCGCGGTGCCCTCTGGGTTCCCTCTTTGGTCGCCCTTTCGAACGCGGCGGAACCCGCCCATCTGCCCCCGATTCGTCGAATCCCGGACACAGATCTGTTGCCCGCCAGACCCATTCGCGCTTTGCCCTCACGCGCAAGGCCCGTCTTTTGCGCCCTTGCGGGTGGCACCAGAATTGCACTTTCACTCCCTGAGATCATCGCCGCTCGCTTACCATCATTCCACGGCGAGGCGATGGGGGGTGTCATGGGAACCATCACGACAGCGCTAACCATCTTTGCGTGTCTGCTTTCCTTCCACGGAAATTCGCTCTGGCAGCGTCACATCCAGTCCGGCAAGGGCGACGCCTTCGATACTCCAGAACCTCACCCGCTCGCCTACTTCACCGCAGACCCGTTTCTGCGCGACGACGGCGATCAGTTCTGCTCGGTGTGCACTCCCGAGGGCAAAGCAACGGTCCACACCGAGCACACGTTCACCGTCGAAACCCGCCACGTGGGCGCGCTGCACGGATTTGAAATCTACGATGTGTACTACCGCTTCGACGATCACGTGGGCACCTCGAAAATCGATTGGAAATCGATTCTCGTCAAAGTCGGGCCGGACCAGTTTCGCGAGATTTACCACCTGCAGCCCACCGACGCGATCATCACGCCCTCGCATGTACTGAACGCTGTTGACGAAAAAATTCTCGCCACCCACGACGTAATTCCAGGAACCGGAAACTACTACTACGAGGACTACTTCTGGTTTTCCGCCGCAGGACCCGAGCGCATCGACATCGAGAGAATCACAAAAGAGGTCCAATCCATCCTGCCGGATGGGCTGGGCGTGTGGAAGGGCGGCGGCCTGGATATGATCTCGGGGACGTACCTCTCGCAAGTATGGAAGGAGGGAGACGCGAACTGCTGTCCCACGGGCGGCACGGTCATCCTCCGTTTCCGCCTGGACGGAAGCCACATTTTCCTGCTCAGCAAGAGCTACGACCCCAATGGCAAAATCTACGAACTCCCTTGAACGAAGACTAGCGCCCGCGTCTCCGTAAACTCAGGACTTTCTCTGTGTCCTCGGTGTTAAATCTTGGAATGCACATGCGAAGGCGGGCGGAACTGCGTGGCAAAACTTGACCTCAAGGATCTAGCAGAGAAGAAATACAGAACAGCACGAGGTCACCCCGCCGCCTCGGCGACGGCGAGCTCTACGAGTACCGCAGCCAGCGAGCCATCTCGACAAGCGATGGGCGCTTGCCGTACATCAAAATTCCCACGCGATAAATCTTCGCCGACACCCAAATCATTCCCACCGTGGTGACGAACAGCAAGAACAGCGAAAGCGCAATCTGCCAGAACGGCGGCGTCTGCAGCGAAATCCGCAGCGCCATCAGCACCGGCGAGAAAA
This sequence comes from uncultured Acidobacteriota bacterium, assembly GCA_963785585.1. Taxonomy (GTDB): domain Bacteria; phylum Acidobacteriota; class Terriglobia; order Acidiferrales; family UBA7541; genus Palsa-295. Next base: position 1,346,731 of record CAWAVW010000004.1, on the reverse strand, counting down.
ACGGAACCAGCGACAGCCCTACCGACACGTTCGACGTCGGGTCGTTCAGAATCACGCCGTAAATCGTTATGCAGAACACCAGCGGCGCCATCGCCAGCCACTGCAACTGCTGCGAATCCTGATCGTTCGAGCAAGCCGCCCCGATCGCCGCGAACATCGACGAGTACAAGAAGTATCCGCCGAAGAAAAATATGCCCGCATACAAAAGCAGCGACGGCGGCACATGCACGCCCGAAAGCGGCGAGCCTTGCCCCATGCCCATCGCCGCCAGCGCGCCGTAGGAAAACAGCAGCGCCGTCGAAATCATCCAAATCGCAAACTGGGTGAACGCCGCCGCAGCCACACCGAGAATCTTGCCGCACAAAAGTTCAAACGGACGCACCGCCGAGATCAGCACTTCCATCGTCCGCGTGGTTTTTTCCTCGAGCACCGAACGCATGGTGATGATGCCGTACATCAACAGCGCCGTGTAGAGCAGGATCACCAGCGCGATTGCAATGCCGATGCTCTGCCCTTTTTCGACGGCTTCGCCGCTCTCGCTCACTTTCAGCAGTTTCAGGTCGGTGCCGTGCAGCACTCCCCGGATATCGTCCACATGCACGCCGCGCGCGCTTAGCCGCTCGGAAATCACCGCCTGGTCCACCGCTTCGGAAAGCGGCCCGATCAATTTGAAATTGTCGGGGTTGCGCATGTGCAGCTCAAACGATTCGGTGGCGTCGGCCGGAATCCACAGGTACGCGTCGAGCATTTCCGCGTTGATCTTCGCGCGCAAATCGTTTTGCACCGCTTCGGGCGACGCCGGCTTCAAGATCGTGTCCTGAATCACAAATTCCGGCTTGCCGTCGTCGAGCTTCGCCGTCAATCCGCCCTCGATCGGCGCAGCCAGCGTTCCGGTGTTGTCCACAATCACCAGGCGCGTGCTCTCGGTCGATTTGTGATTCACCAGAAAAATAATCAGGAAGCAAAACGCCAGGCCCAAGAGCGGCACGCTCACCGTCCCGATGATGAAGCCCTTGGTTCTCACGCGCGTCAGATATTCGCGCTTCACAATCAGTCGTAGTTTACGCACGGGTCGTCCTGTCGATAAAGATTTCGCCCAGCGACGGTTCCACCAGCTCGAACCGCGTGATGCGCGTATCCGCCGCCACCGCCGCTTTCAGGATTTCCTGCGGGTCGGCGCCGGGCTTGAGTTTCGCTTCCACTCCGCCGCCGAGGCGCGTGATTTTTTCGATCTGCGGGCTTTGCAGGAACGCTTCGCTGCCGGTGAACTCCACATGCAGCGTGTTTTTTCCGTACGACTGCTTGATCGCCCGGATGTCGCCGTCCAGCACGTTCTGCCCCTTGTTGATCAGGCAAATCGAATCGCACATGCGCTCGACCTGCTCCATGCGATGGCTCGACAGCACGATCGTCGAACCCTGCTTGCGCATATCGACCATGATTTCTTCGATCACCGCGGCGTTCACCGGATCGAGCCCCGAAAACGGCTCGTCGAGAATCAAAATCGGCGGCTGGTGAATCACCGAGGTGATGAACTGCACTTTCTGCTGCATGCCCTTCGAGAGGTCCACCACTTTCTTGTCGCCCCATTCGGCCAGGCCCAGCCGTTCCAGCCATTCGGTGGTGCGCTTTCCCGCGTCCGCTTCCGCCATCCCGTGCAGCGACGCCAGAAACACAATCACTTCGCGCACCGTCATCCGCGGATACAGCCCGCGCTCTTCCGGCAAGTAGCCGATCAGGTCGCGCGTGTCATCGCTCACCGGCGTATCCATCACGCGAATCTTGCCCTCGTCCGGCACCAGGATGTTCATCACCATGCGGATCGTGGTGGTTTTGCCCGCGCCGTTCGGTCCCAGCAAACCCAGAATCGCGCCCTGCCGCACGCGCAGGCTCACGTTGTTTACCGCCGTCACCGAGTCGTACGATTTCGTTACGTTTTCGAGGGTTATTGCGTCCATGTCCGTTGTTGGCGCTCGATTTCGCCGCGCACTCTCTGTTACGCGCGGCGGCCCGGAATGTTACCAGCATTCCTCGAAATACGTTAGTTGCCATTCCAAGCGTACGCCGCCCCCCGACGACCGTGGCGCGCGTTCCATTTCTTACGTCGGTTTCGACGTGGATTTCGATTGTGCTCGGGCCGCAGCATGGGCCCGCGCGACGCAGTCCGCCGCGCTCGCACAAATATTCAGGTGTGTCTTTCAGGTGGGTACGCCGATTTCACGGCGCGACAATCGTCAGGCTACAATTTCGCGAGCGGCGTGCTCGTGCGGTGGCCCGGCCGGCTCGGTCTTCACAACTTTCACCAAAATCGTTCCGCATCCGGACGCCGCTTCGTACAGCAGCACAATATCCACCAGCGCCGCGCCGGTGGCAAATTTAAACACAAAGCTGAATTTCGCGCGGCCGTCCACGCCGGCCTGCTGCAATTTCAAAAACTGGCCCTGAAATTCCTCCACGCGGGTGCACGGCGCCACTTCGTTGAAAAAGTTTTTGCCGATCACGTCCGCAGCGCGCCTGCTGGCAATCTCGCATTCGGTTTCGTTGTAATTCAGTACCGTGCCGTCCTCGGCGATGCGGATCACCCCAAACGGCAGCCGATCCAATTGCTTCTGGTTCATCGATTCGATTGTTTCGCTGGGAAATTCGTATTCACCCACTACGCAAGAAAGGCAAATCGCGTGCATCACCGGAGCGAGTCGGTTTCCCTTCTCCAGTACCTTGTTGCACCACGCGCAGACCGTGTAACCGACTTCGCCCTGGGCCGAAGGCAAATCGCCCGCCCCGGATCCGATCGTCATTGGCGTCCTTATAAAACAAGCCTGTTGCAACTCCGGCGTGGCTAAACTGCCCAGGAATCCCGCGAAGTCATGATTTGCATTGTAGCAGAGATTGCACCCGGGCAACGCAACAGCGGCTTGTCTGTAGTTATCGGCCACGCGCCCCGGCGCGTTAGAATAACGGCATGGAGAAACGCATCTTCTGGGGCAGTTTTTTCGTCCTCGGCCTGGCGGCCGACCTGTTCCTGCCTCTGTGGTGGGCCATCGGCGCCACCCTCCCCATCGCCATCTTCAGCTGGTGGTTCGCCTACCGCAAGGATTGGTCGTAGCGCGCGACCATTGTCGCAAATCCGCCGCATCACCGGCGGTCGCGTTGGGATGCGCACGCTGCCACTACTTCAACGTGTCGCTGCGATACAACGTCGAAAACGCTTTGCGGTACGCGAACACCATCTTGCTGCCGTCGGGCGTGATCGACGCGGGCACGGTCGCCGGCGTCAGTCCCACCGGATCCATCACTTTGTACACCTGCCACAATTCCCGCTTGCCCGTTTCCAGATTTAACTTGCTGATCTCGCGCCCGCTTTCGGTCCGTCTCTCGACGAAAACGACTTTCGGATCGCTGGTCCACGCGCTGACCATTTCATCGGGCTTCAATTCCGGAATAGGCTTTGGCGTGCCTTCGCCGATCGTCAACAGCACCGGTTTGTCATCGTGCAAAACAATGATCGACCGTCCGTCGGCCGATACCACCGGCCACAGGAACGTATCTTTGGTGATCAATTTCGGTTTCGATCCGCTCCGGTCGGTCATATACGTCCCGTCGCCGACGCCCTTTTCCGTCGCCGCAAATAAAATGTGATTGCCGTCGGGAAACCACGTGCCCCAATTCGGCTGGATTCCGTCCCAGTGCAAAACGATCGGTTGCCCGGGCCCGACCGGCACAACCTGAATTCGCGCGCCCGGATCGTCCTGCCGGATGAGCAGAGCCCACTTCCCGTCCTGGCTCAAATCCGCGCCGAATTCTCCGTCGCCGATTTTCGCCGCCGGCGAACCGTCGGTCTTCCGCGCATACACCGAATATCCGTTTCCGCCCAGCTCGGATTGATCGGTAAAGATCATCACGCTGCCGTCGCGCGACAGGCGCGGATTGTACATATTATCCAGCCAGCTCATGTCGCGCCCTTCGGTCTGCCCGTGTTCCACCAGCTCGGCCGCCACGCGGACTTCTTCCGAACTCAGCAGCACATTCCCGTTCGGCAGCGCGTCCTGAATCACCGTGGACGAGGTGCCGCAATACACGGTGCGCTGTTTTGCGGAAAGCGTCGCTCCGCGAATGCAATAGTGCTCGCCGGTGGTGGCCCCCGAAAACCACACTTCCTTCCCCGAAGGAGCCCACGCCAATCCCTCGAGCGATTCCCAGCCCGAAGAAATCGTGGTCTGCTTGCCGTCGCGATCCACCACGACCACGTCGCCGCGGTCGTCGTCATTCTCGGGATGCAGGAAAAATGCGATGCGCTTTCCGTCCGGCGAAATCCGCATGCCGCTCATCCAGCGCGCCGTGCCCGGCACCACCACTTTTCCCATCGGATATTCGATCCGCATCTGATGGGCGACCGGATTGCCAAACAACACCGCCATTTCCTTTCCGTCCGGCGACCAGCCGGCCTCGACCACGTCGTCCACGATTTCCCGCGGCGCGCCGCCGCCCATCGAAACGGTGGCCAGCGTCCCGATGAATTCCCGGTGCAGCGCATATTGCGGACGAACCAGGATCGCCAGTTCGTCGGTGCGCGAAACCGCCTGCAATATCGCATCCTTCAGCCCGGCGGAAACCGATTCGGGATAATCCTCGCGGATTACAAACGTTCCAAAGTCGCCTACGCCGATCCGTCCGCTGTACACCACCGTCTTGCCGTCCTGGGCGAAGCGCGCTTGCGCAATTAGCGCGCGCTCGTACGAAACGCGCGAAAACGTCGGCGGCTCAATGACGCGCGGCGGCCACAACCAGGCAATCGCGCCCATCAGCGCCATGCCAACGGCCGCGCCGATCGCCCACGCCAGCCAGGGCCTCGCTTTTTTCTCGGCGGCTGCACTCGTAGCGGCGCTCGCTGCCGCTTTGGAGCCGGTCGATGTCGATCCGGTGAGCGCTTCGAGCGCAAACGCCAAATCCTTCGCCGACTGAAACCGCTGCTCCGGCTTTTTTTCCAGGCACCGCCGCACGATGCGCTCAAGCCCCGGCGAAACCGGATTCACGATCTCGTCGAATTCCGGCGGGTCTTCCTTCAGGATCGCGGTCATCGTTTCGGCCGCGGTGTCTCGCCGGAACGCGCGCCGGCCGGAAATCATTTCGTACAGCACGGCGCCGTAGGCAAAAATATCGGTGCGCGAATCGACAGCCGCGCCGCGCACCTGCTCCGGCGCCATGTAACCCGCGGTGCCGACCACGGTACCCGCTTCGGTCGGCGTCGAAGGGCTCGGCGCCGCCGTAGCCATCGTCGCCAGCGTTGCGTCGGTCGCGTCCGCGCCCGCACCGGTTGGCGCGAGCTTCGCCAGGCCAAAATCCAAAATCTTCACGCGCCCTTCGCGCGTCACAAACACGTTTTCCGGTTTCAAATCGCGATGAACGATATTTTTATCGTGCGCCGCCGACAGCCCCTGCGCCAGCTGCACCGCGTAATCCACCGCGCGACGCGCCGACAGCCGCCCGTGCTCGAGCTCCGCGCGCAGGCTGTTGCCCTCCAGCAATTCGCTCACGATGTACGGCGCGCCGTTTTGCTCGCCAATGTCGTGAATTCCTAAAATGTTGGGATGATTCAGAGCTGCCACGGCTTTTGCTTCGGATTCGAAGCGCCGCAGCCGTTCCGGATCGCGCGCAAACGATTCCGGCAACACTTTCAGCGCCACTTCGCGCCCCAGCCGCGTGTCGCGCGCGCGATACACTTCGCCCATCCCGCCCGCGCCAATCGGCGCCACAATTTCGTACGGCCCCAGCTTCGTTCCCGCGGCAAGTCCCATAGGTGCGCAAATTATACCGAACGCGCGCTAGTTTGGGTGTTTCGTTCCGTGCGCGGAATTTCCGCTGGACCATCCGAAGACGCGAATCGCGCCGCGCCGACGGTTTTGGTTTTGGTTTTGGTTTTGGTGTTGGTGTTGGTGTTGGTGTTGGTGTTGGTGTTGGTGTTGGTGTTGGTGTTGGTGTTGGTGTTGGTGTTGGTGTTGGTGTTAGTTTTGATTCTGCAGCGGCCGAACCCGTTCCGATGTTTGGAACGGGTTCGGGCATCGATCAGCGAAGCGCAAAATCAAATTCAAAGTCAAAGGCTCCCGCGCGACCAAACCCGTCGTGCGGCCGCTACACAGTCAACGTCACGCACCCGTGCGATTTTCGCTGCGCGGGCAGCTCTTCGCCGCGCCGGCGTGTCACACGCCTTTGACTTTGTAGCGGCGGGCTTCACGCCCGCCAGCCGTTGACGTTCGCCCAAACCTTCCCGCGGCTAAACCTCAGACTCACTCCCATCGCAGCCTTTCGTCGCGTAGACGCCCACGTCTGCGCGGCGATGTCCGCGCCAACGCACGCGCGTTGCGCGCCGCGCGGCGATCGCGAAACGTGTTTACGCATACGGTAGACTTCGAAAGTTCCCGAACCGCGACGGCTGACCTTCGCCGTACTCTGCTGCAAATACGGATCCGGAGCGCGAGCTCGCGAACTTCATGAAAAATCGAAATCGGATTTTCGTCGCCCTCGCCCTGGCCGCCGTCGCTCTCGCAGCCGTGCTCCTCTTCCTTCCCTCGCGCGCCGAACCCGGAAGTGGTCTGCCCGGCGACCGCACCTGCAAGAATTTCGTCGCGCAGGAAAATCATCGGGAAGCCCTCGGCTGGCTGCGGGAATCGCGGCCCGGCGACATCCGCACGCTTGGCGAGCAGACTCCCGAAGACTCGCGGAAGATCGTTCAGCAACTCTACGATTCCGGCGCGATCCAGGTACACGCCGTGAAAATCGATCGTGTCGCGGGAGTGGGCGAGACGGTGAACGTTGTCTGCGTGGAGCTTCCCGCTGCGGGCGCCGGCCGCGCCGCGCTTTTTCAAATCGAAGCGAACATGGCGAAGGGTGCGGGCTTTGACCCGGTGTCCGACGACGGCCAGACGTATCTCTTCCTCGCCAATTTCAAGCTCAGCGTATGGCAGATCGTCCGGTCGCTTTTCAAGCGCTGAGCGCCGCAACCCGAACCCGTCATGAGCGCGATAGCGCCAACGCACGCGTGTTGCGCGCCTTTGACTTTGTAGCGGCGGGCTTCACGCCCGCCAGCCGTTGACGTCCGCCCAAACCTTCCCGCGGCTAAACGTCCGACTCACTCCCATCGCAGCCTTTCGTAGCGTAGACGCCCACGTCTGCGCGGCGAAGTTCGCGCCAGCGGACGAGCTGCCTTACATTCAGCACGGGCAAAACCAAAACCAAAGCACGCAGACGTGGGCGTCTACGCTACGAACGGCAGAAATCCGCACCAGCGCACGCGTGTTGCACGGCGCGCATGTATAATCACCCCGCCTTCAGGAGATCGCCATGGCCATCCCATCCGGCGCCGAATCCGCGCGCGCGTTTCTGCCTACACAAGATCTCGCGCTGAGCAAATCGTTCTACGAAGCGCTAGGCTTCCGCAAACTGCTGGACGGCGAAGTGGCGATTTTCGCCGTCGGCGCGGGCGACGGCGGATTTATCCTGCAGCGCTATTACCAAAAAGACTGGGCGGAAAACACCATGATGCAGTTGCTCGTGGACGATCTCGATGCCTGGTGGGCGCACATCGCCAGTCTCGACCTGCCGCGGAAGTTTTCCGTGCAGCCGCCCAAGCCTCCGGCCATGCAGCCCTGGGGACTTCGCGTCGCCTACCTGTACGATCCCTGCGGCGTCCTCTGGCACGTCGCGCAGCGAAGTTAAATGTCGTGCGGCGGAACGACACCCGCACGAGAACCGTTTCGCGAGTGGATGTGTTAGGTGTTCAGCAAGGCTTGTGGATTCGATCTCGCGATCGCCAGAAGCTTCAGGTCCGACGCTTTCGGTTTCCGCGTCCCCTGCTCCCAGCTCCGAACGGTATTCGCGTGGACGTTCAGATATAACGCAAACAGCGTCTGCGGCGCGTTGAGCGACAAACGAATGTCTCGAATCTCTTTCGGCTTCAGCACGCGCGGCTTGGCAGGCAACTCCACCACGCGCAAGTCAACGGCATGCCCCTTTTCGTAGGAGATCGCGTCCTGCAAAGCGCCCTTGATCTCACGGAACAATTTCGATTTTCTCTTGGTCATTCCTTGTGCCTTCCTTGCTTCATTTGCGCCACCAACTCTCTCAACAGTTTCCGCTCATGTTCGCTCAAGTCTTCCTGCTCGTCCTTCCCAAAAAGATAAAGCAAGTGAATATGCGAGCGGTGCTCCAGGTAAAGAAACAGATAACGATAACCGCCGCGCTTTCCTTTGTTCCGTCGGGGATCCGATATGCGCGCCTTTCGAATGCCGCCGAGTCCTTGTACCACGTCCCCGCGGCTGGGATTGGCCAGCAAATCGCATTGAATGGCGCGCAACACGCCATCGGACACCGCCCCGGCGCTTCGTTGAAGGCTTCGCGTAAACGCCTTCGACTCGATGAATATCACTGGGTGATAGTACCACTCTGTGTTAGTACAGTCAAGCGCGCTCCGCTCTCAGCGCGGAAGCATCGGCTCGCCAGCGGAGCCCGCGCTAGGATTCCCGCGGCGGATCGTCGCCCGACTCTACATCCCAAGCGAGACTCGCATCCTCCGGCGGATTCAGCACCGCGCGCGCCGCTTCGGCATCCTCTTCGCGCACGAAAATATCGAATCCCCGGCCCGACCACGCGAGATGATCGCGCATCCCGCCCACGGTATCGGACTGCGACATCGACCGAATCCCCGCCGCTTCCAGCGCGCCCCGCGCCAGCTCCGCTTCCGGACGGTTGCCATAGCACTGGATCAGCACCAGTTTTGTTTCCGCCATATTCGCAGTATACGTCCAAATCGCGGCGCAACCGTGCAACGAGCGCACACAAAAAAGCCCGCGCGGACGACATTCGAGCCGTCGTCCACGCGGGCGTTTGATTTTTCGGTGTCGCGACCAGCGATCGGCGATCAGCGCGCAGCGAAACGCCGCGCGACTCACTTCGCACACGAATCGTTTAGTGCAAACCGCCCGAAGCGTGCAGCAGCTCGCCGCTCAGCCACCGGGAATCGTCGGACGCGAGAAACACGGCCACGCTCGCGATGTCATCGGGCTGCCCGGCGCGGCCGAGCGGAGTCTGCTCCACGATGCCCTTCTCAAAATCCGAGCCGACGAAGCCCGCGGTATGCGTGCCTTCGGTGTGGACGAGCCCGGGATTGATCGAGTTCACGCGAATTTTCTTGGGCCCGAATTCTTTCGACAGCACGCCGGTAATCGCGTCCACCGCGCCCTTGGTGGCCGTGTACACCGAACTATTCGGCGGCGTAACCGCCGAAACGGTCGAGCCGATGTTGATCACGCTTGCGCCTTCCTTCAGATGGGGCGCGGCGGCTTGCGTCGTCAGCAGCACTCCGAGCACGTTGGTGTTGAACTGGCGATGGAACGACTCTTCGGTGACCGCTTCGAGCGGCCCGAATTCGTACACGCCGGAATTGTTCACCAGAATATCGAGCTTGCCGTAATTTTTGATGGCCGCGTCGATAATGCCCTTCGCTTCTGCGGATTTCGAAACGTCTCCGCGCACCGCGACGGCCTTGCCGCCGCCCTTGGTGATCGCCGCCACCACCGTTTCCGCGCCCGCTTTGCTGGACGCGTAATTCACCACCACCGACGCGCCCTCCGCCGCCAGCGCCTTGGCGATCGCCGCGCCGATGCCCTTCGATGCGCCCGTCACCACGGCTACTTTGCCCGTCAACTTGCTCATTCGCGTTCTCCTCGTTTTGATTCTCGATGTCGTGCTGCCAATTCGTGTTGCCGACCCGTGCTGCCGAGTCGTGTTGTTCGGAAGAATCTTGCGGCCTCATCCGGGCCGCCTCGCTATCGGTTTGATACTTCGATAACTATCGAAATGAGATGCCGGAGCCGCGGGAAGGATGCAGCGAACCGCGCGCCACGGCGAGGGTGAATGGTTTCAGCGACTTACGACAGCTCGGATCGCAGGCGATTCAGATACGCGCGCAGCACCCGCGTCTGCGGAAAATAATTCACGAACTTGCCGTTTTTCTCAGACCGCACCAGGCCCGCCGTTTCCAGCTCTTTCATGTGGTGCGAAAACGTCGCCGGGCTGATGTCAAAGCTTTCGAGCATCTGGCAGCACGGCGTCGCGCAGTTCCGGCGGCTCAGTTTCTTCAGGATTTCGTAACGTCGAGGGTCGGCCAGCGCCCGCGCAATGCGCTGCATCTGCGCCTCGCTGAGCTTCTCGGTTTGTGTCGCCGTGGCCATGGCACTCAATTGGATGCGCGCGCCGCGCTTGCGCTTCGCCAAATGCATCCCGGCGCGAGAATGCCACATCCGTAGCAGGTTGTCAGCCAGCGTCCAACGCCGCCGTTTCGTAGAGCATTTTCGCCCGCCCACCCACCGTACGTCAGACACTCCTGTCTGACAGTTCGTCAGACTCTCAGCCTGCCGGCCTTTTGCTTCGTGTCGGCACCGGCGCAGGCTGCTTCGTCTAAACCGGTCAGACAAGAGTGTCTAACCAACCGTCAGACACGAGTGTCTAACTTACGTTGCCGCCGCAACACCCGCAGCGTCCAATCCAACGGTAGGTTTTGATTTTGACTGTGTAGCGGCCGCACGACGCGACAAGCGTCGAGCGGGCAGCCTTTAACACTTTGCAGACCGCCCACGCCCGTGGATAACTTCGCAAAGCGTAGCCCCGCGCTCCGATCTGCGTACGTTAGACACTCCTGTCTGGCCGTTCGTCAGGCTCTCAGCCTGACGGTTTTTCGCTTCGTGTCGGCACCGGCGCACGCTGCATCGTCTAAACCGGTCAGACAAGAGTGTCTAACCAACCGTCAGACACGATTGTCTAACTTACGTTGCCGCCGCAACACCCGCAGCGTCCAATCCAACGGTAGGTTTTGATTTTGACTGTGTAGCGGCCGCACGACGCGACAAGCGTCGTGCCGGCAGCGTTTAACACTTTGCAGACTGCCTACGCCCGTGGATGGATTCGCAAAACGTAGCCCCGCGCTCCGATCTGCGTACGTTAGGCAATCCTGCCTGACAGTTCGTTAGGCTCTCAGCCTGACGGCCTTCTGCCGCGCCGCCGTCAGACTCGCAAGCGATGTCAACTCGACCAAAGCCGCGACAACGCACGCGTGTTACGCGCCTTTGACTTTGTAGCGGCGGGCTTCACGCCCGCCAGCCGTTGACGTCCGCCCAACTCGCGCACATTCAAAACCAAATCGCGCAGACGTGGGCGTCTACGCTACCAAAGGCAGAAATCGCGCCAGCGCACGCATGTTGCGCGCCCCTACGTTTCCGAATCGACGCGCGCGCCGCCTCTCGTCGCACAGACACGTCACGATAGGCTGCGCCAACAATCGCATCGCAGTACAATCAAAGCCGCACCGCAGCGAGGCCACGCATGACCAAACGCTCGACCATCTCCCGCCGCCGGTTTCTCGGCGCAGCATCCGTTGCCGCTGCCGGCGCGGCGTCGCATTCGAAATCAACGCTGGGCGCGATCGCGCGCAGCCTGAGCGGTAAACGCGACGAAGCTCCCGCGCCGCTCACAAAACCGCTCGGCACATTCACCTACGCCGACGTGGACCTCGCCAGCGCCGCGCACGAAGCGCAGCTCCATCACACGCTCGAAGTGCTGATGAGCCTCAGCGACGACAGCCTGCTGAAACCTCTGCGCAAAATGAGCGGACAGCCCGCTCCCGGCGCCGAACTCGGCGGCTGGTATTTGTACGATCCCGATTACGACACGAAAGGAATCGACGCCGGATTTGCGCCGGCCTGCACGTTCGGACAGTGGGTTTCGGCGTTCGCGCGCTACTACGCCATCACCCAATCCCCGCAGCTTCGCGAACGCATCCTGCAACTCAACCAGCTCTACGCCAGAACCATCACCGGCGATTTTTACGAGAACAACCGCTTCCCCGCCTACTGTTACGACAAATTTGTCTGCGGCCTGATGGACGCGCACCAGTTCGCCGACGATTCCAACGCCTTCGCGATCCTCGATCAAACCACCAACGTCGCCATGCCGCACCTGCCGCCGAAAGCGATCGAGCACGGCCATCCCTGGCGCAAGCAAACCTCCGACCCGTACACCTGGGACGAGTCGTACACCATGCCCGAAAATCTTTTTCTCGCCTACCAGCGCGGCGCCGGAGACCGCTACCGCGCGCTCGGCATTCAATATCTCGACGACGAGTACTTCGGGCCGCTTTCGGAAGGCCGCGACGACCTCGCCGGACGCCACGCGTACAGCCACGTGAATTCGCTTTGCTCCGCGATGCAGGCGTACATCACCGCGGGCAGCGAAAAGCATTTGCGCGCCGCGACGAATGCGTTTCGAATGATCTCGGCGCAAAGCTTTGCCACCGGCGGATGGGGACCCGACGAACAACTCCGCGCGCCCGACAGCGACGACGTGTTCGCCAGCCTGACGAATTCGCACAACAGCTTCGAAACTCCGTGCGGCGCCTACGCGCATATGAAGCTGACGAATTACCTGCTGCGCGTGTATGGCGATTCGCGCTACGGCGACAGCATGGAACGCGTGATGTACAACACGATTCTCGGCGCGAAACCGATCGAGCCCGATGGCCGCTCGTTTTATTACGCCGACTGCAATTTCACCGCGAAGAAAGTCTATTCGATTCACGGATGGCCGTGCTGCTCCGGCACGCTGCCGCAAATCGCCGCCGACTATCGCATCCACACGTATTTCCGCGACGCCGCCGGAATTTACGTGAATCTCTATATACCGTCGTCCGTGCGGTTCACGCAGGGCACGCCGCAGAGCGGCTCGCAGATCACGCTCACGCAGTCGGGCGAATATCCGTTCGCCGATTCGATCGCCTTTCGCGTGCAGGCTTCGCGCCCGGCGGAATTCGCCGTCCAGTTCCGCATTCCGGCGTGGGCCACCGGCGCGGGCATTTCCGTGAACGGACACAGCGCCTGCGTCGCCGCAGGACAATTCGTCGCCATGCGCCGCGAGTGGCGCGACGGCGACCGCATCGAAATCGAGCTGCCGCGCAAGACGCGCCTGGAATCGCTCGACGCGCGCCACCCCAACGTCGTCGCGCTCATGAGCGGCCCGCTCGTGCTGTTCCCCATCGCGGATGAAAATGGCGCGAGCGCCGGCGTCACGCGCGCGGCGCTGCTCTCCGCCGCGCAGCACGGCCGCACATGGAGCACGCAAACTCCGCTCGGCACGGTGCGCTTCCTCGCCTACACCGACATCGACCAGGAAACCTACTCGACCTACTCCCGCGTGACCGCTTAGCGGGGCAGGCTCCGCGGGAGCGCAAATCAAAGTCTCCCGCGCGACGAAACCCGTCGTGCGGCCGCTACAAAGTCAACTTCCGGGACCGCTGCGGTTTTCGCCAGCGCACGCGTGTTAAGCGCCTTTGACTTTGTAGCGGCGGGCTTCATGCCCGCCAGCCGTTGACGTCCGCCCAAACCTTCCCGCGGCTAAACGTCAGACTCACTTCCATCGCAGCCTTTCGTAGCGTAGACGCCCACGTCTGCGCGGCGAAGTCCGCGCCAGCGGACGAGCTGCCTTACATTCAGCACGGGCAAAATCAAAACCAAAGCGCGCAGACGTGGGCGTCTACGCTACGAACTGCAGAAATCGCGCCAGCGCACGCGTGTCGCGGGCCTTTGAATTTGTAGCAGCGGGCTCGCGCCCGGTTTCCGATTGCAAATCTTCGCGGATTTTCGCATGCTGGCGCTCGCCGATTTCCTCCTCGACGACGGAACGGAAACCAGGCGGCGGAGTTTCCACCGAGCGAAGATGGCCACGCGTTCCCCGAAATCGAAATCACGCCAGAAGAAATCGAGCGATGCGCGCAGCGTCGCGCCCAGCTCGCGCGGCGCGGAATTTCGCGACGTGATGATCGAAACCTATGCGGCCAACGACCTGATGAATCAGTTGCTGCTTGCGAATATCGATCCGCGCGCGTGGCGCGCCGCTCCGGTGCGCAGCAAGCATCACGACGGACGCACCGTCGCCATGATTTTCGCGCACCTGCACAATAATCGCTTGTCGTGGATTCGCAACTCCGCGCCGCACTTGAAAGTGCCCGCCCCGCTCGATCCCGCGCGCTGCACCATCCGGCAGGCTCGCGCGGCGCATCGCCAGAGCTCCCGGCAGTGCCTCGCGATGCTCACCGACGCGTTGTCCGAAGGCCCGTCGCGCCGCGTCACCAAATATTCGCGCGGCAGTTGGTCGCAGACCTGGCCCGCCGGCGCAAGCATGTTTGCGTACATGTTCGCGCACGAAGCGCACCACCGCGGCCAGATCATTATGCTCACCCACCAGCTCGGCTTTCGCCTGCCGGTCCACGCCGCCTACGGCGTGTGGCACTGGGAAAAATTGTGGAAGCAGCTCGGATGGAAAACGCGCCCGCGGTAAAAGCGCCCGTCGCCGTAAGTTCCACACTCGCGTCGGACGGTTCGGTGGCGTGCAGCGATCGCGCCGGCGCACGCGCGTTGCGCGCTTTTGACTTTGTAGCGGCGGGCTTCACGCCCGCCAGCCGTTGAAGTTCGCCCAAACCTTCCTGCGGCTAAACGTTAGACGCACTCCCATCGCAGCCTTTCGTAGCGTAGATGCCCACGTCTGCGCGGCGATGTCCGCGCCAGCGGACGAGTTGCCTTGCATTCAGCACGGGCAAAATCAAAACCAAAGCGCGCAGACGTGGGCGTCTACGCTACGAAAGGCATCGATTGCGGAAATGCTTCGAGCGCGCACTAACGGTTTTGCATTTGGTTTGGAGGTTGACTGTGTAGCGGCCGAACCCGTTCCGACGTTTGGAATGGGTTCGGGCATCGATCCGCGGGAGCGCAAAATCAAATTCACAATCAAATTCAAGATCAAAGTCTCCCGCACGACCAAGCCCGTCGTGCGGCCGCTACACAGTCAACTTCGCGCACCGCTGCGGTTTTTGCCGCGCACGCGTGTTGCGCGCCTTTGACTTTGTAGCGGCGGGCTTCACGCCCGCCAGCCGTTGACGTTCGCTCAAACCTTCCCGCGGCTACCCGTCCGACGCACTTCCATCGCAGCCTTTCGTAGCGTAGACGCCCACGTCTGCGCGGCGAAGTCCGCGCCAGCGGACGAGCTGCCTTGCATTCAGCGCGGGCAAAATCAAAACCAAAGCACGCAGACGTGGGCGTCTACGAAACGCATCGATCGCGGAAATCCTTCGAGTGCGCACGAACGGTCTTGCGGTTGGTTTGGAGGTTGACTGTGTAGCGGCCGAACCCGTTCCGACGTTTGGAATGGGTTCGGGCATCGATCCGCGGGGCGCAAAATCAAATTCAAGATCAAAGGCTCCCGCACGACCAAACCCGTCGTGCGGCCGCTACACAGTCAAAACCGGCGCCGGTGTGGTTTTCGCCGCGCGCTCGCTGCCGATCGATTCTCACGAAACTTCTTGCCTCGCGACGGTCGGCCATTCAGCACGAAAACGCTGCGCGCTACTGCACGATGAGCGTCAAATAATTCGGTAGCGTCTGGGTTTGGCCGTTGAAGGTCGTCGATAGCGACAGCGTATAAGTCCCCGGCGGAGTCGCACCGTTCGGCCCTTTCGCCAAGCCGCCGCCGCACGCTGCCGATCCGAACGCAACCAGCAGCAACACCGCAAACGCCAGCGCGACGCGACGGTTTTTCCGCGCGTCCCACGGCGACCACACCGCGAACGCCGCCAATCCAAACAGCATCGCGACGAACACCAGCAGCAATCGCGCCGCGAGCACGCCGCCAACGCCGAACCCGCCGCCGAAATTTCTACTGCCGCCGTTGCCGCCGCCAAACGGAATGCCCCATCCGCTCGCCGTGGTCGCGCCCTGGCAATACGTCTGAATCTGAAACGCGACCTCGGTCTTGCCGCCGTTGAGCGTCACCGTGCTGGGAATCACGCTGCACGTCAGCAGCGGCGACGACGGCACGCACCCAAGCGTCACCGTGCCGCTCACGCCGGTGCCCGCGCTAATCACCAGACCGTAATACGCCGTCCCGCCGGGCACGGACGTCGCCGTGGTCGATCCGCCGGGCGGCACGGAAATGGTGATCGCCGAAGCGCCGCCGGTTCCCGTCAGCGCCACGTTCTGCGGACTCCCGGTCGCGTTGTCGGCAATCGCCAGCGTCGCCGTATAAGTTCCATTCACACTCGGCGTGAACGTCACCAAAATCGTGCAGCTCGCCGCAGCGGCGAGCGTTCCCGTCGGCGCGCACGTGCCGCCGCCGAGCGCGAACGCGCTGCTTTCCTCTCCGATCGAAATGCCGTTGAAGTTCACTGCGCTCGTGCCGGTGTTCGTCACCGTAACGGTTTGCGGCGCGCTGGTAGTGTTGAGCGCCTGCGCGGCAAACGTGAGCGAGCCCGGCGACACCGTCACCGTCGGCGTTGCCGAGGCTCCGGTACCCGCGAGCGCCACGGCCTGCGGACTGCCCGCGGCGTTGTCGGCCACGCTGATCGCCGCGGTTCGCGCACCCGATGCCGTGGGCTTAAACGTCACGCTGATCGAGCAGTTCGCGCCCGCCGCCACCGATGCGCCGCACGTGGTGGTCTGGGAAAAATCTCCCGCGTTGGCGCCGGTTACGGAGATGCCGCTGATCGTGAGCGCCGCGTTGCCGGAATTGGTGAGCGTGATCGCCTGCGCCGCGCTGGGCGTATTCAGCGCCTGCGATGCAAACGTGAGCGACGTGGGCGCAAACGTAACCGCCGGAGCATTCGCCGCCGCGCCCGTGCCGCTGAGCGCCACCACCTGCGGACTTCCCGTCGCGTTGTCCGTGAACGTGATCGCGCCGGTGCGCGCGCCGCTCTGCGTCGGCGTAAACGTGATCGCAAACGTGCAGGTGCCTTCCACCGGCAGGTTGGCGCATTGCGCGGTTGTCGCTCCGGCAAAATCGCCGGAAGTGGCGATCGAAGTGAACGTCACCGCGGAATTCCCGGTGTTCGTCACCATCACATCCTGCGCAGCGCTGGTTACGTTCAGCGCCTGCGATGGAAACGTCAGCGACGTCGGCGCGATCGAAATCGTCGGCGTGGTGCTCGCGCCAATCGTGGTCGTCAGGTTCGCCGCGTTGTTCCCGGTGTTCGAATCGAGCTGGTCGGCGGTCACCGAAGCGGAGTTCACCACCGTTCCGGTGGCGCCGGCATTCACCGTCACCACAATCGTCACCGTCGCGCTGGCCGTACTGGCCACCGAACCCAAATTACACGTGAGCGGCGCGGTTCCGGTGCACGCCGCGCCCTGCGACGGCGTGGCCGACATCAGCGTGGCATTCGTCGGCAGCGTGTCGCTGATCGTCACGTTCGTCGCGGTATCCGGCCCGGCGTTTGACGCCGTGAGCGTGTAGGTTTCGTTCGAGCCCGCGGCCACCGGGCTTGGCGTGCCGGTCATCCCGAGCGACAGATCCGCCGACTGCACCGCGCCGTTGCGCACCTGGTAGGTGACGCGGCCCTGCGTGCCCGTGCCCGCCCCGATATTGATCAACGAAGTCGCCGCCGGACCGCCATCGAGCAACGCTCCCGCGACAAAGGATCCGTTCAGTTGGAAATTCGTCCCCGCGTCGCCGGTGCCGTTCGAATACCCCACGGCCGCCGGAGTGCAGTCCGCCAATCCCAGGTTTCCGCACAATCCGTCGTTCTCTTCGTTGTCGGTGCTGGCGTCGCCCACTTCCCACTGAATTTTGTCGTAATCAAATTCCATATCGAACGCGCCGGCAACTCCGGTGTCCGAACGGTCGATCAAAATCAATTCAAAACTGTTGAGCTTGTCGGTATGGCTCGAATAGTAGCCGACGTTTTCATAGATCACGCCAAACGCGGGATGCCCGTTCACCGTGTCCACGCCGTAAGTGACCACCGCCGAAGGCGGAATCGCGAAGTCCGCGCCGCTGGTGTCCACGTCCGCCCAAAACGCGGCGATGATCGGAATGCCGCCATTGTCTGAATTCAAGCCCGTCGGCGTGAATTCCGAGAGCGACTGGCCGAACGTGACGTTTCCATTGTTATTCACATACAGCGAGTTGTACGTGGTGCCGAAAAAATTCACCGCAAACGGCAGCGGCACTTCCGGCGACGAGCCGTCGTCGTTGGGCGCGAGAATATTGGCAGTGAAGCCGGCGAGGTGGCGGATCGCGCCGTTGCCGGTCAAGTGATTCACGTACGGCCCGCTGGCCGATGCAAACGTCAGGTCGGCGGTGCGCGGGCCTGCCGCCGAGGGCGTAAACGTGACCGGCACCTGGCACGACTGCGGCGCGGCAAGCGTGGTGCTGCAATCGAAGTTCGCCGTAAAATCGGCGGCGGCATTGCCCACGGTGGTGGGCGCGGCGATCTGCACGGATACGCCGGCCTGGGTCGACAGCAGAGCCGTCTGCGCGGCGCTGGTGGTACCGAGCGCCTGGCCGTCGAAATGAATTTCAAACGGCAGCGTGTAGGCGTTGTTCACGCCGGTGCCCGCCAGCAACGCCTGCGTGGTGCTGGTCGCGGCGTCGTCGGTGATCACCAGGGCGCCGGGATCGGGCGCGTAAAACTCCGGCGTGAAGCTCACCGAGATCGTGCAGTTCGCGCCCGCGGCGAGCGTTGCGCCGCAGGTGTTCGCAACGATCTGGTAATCCGAATTCGTCAGCGACACCACGATGCTGCCGAGCGTGCCGCTGCCCGTGTTCATCAATGTGAATTCCATTGCCGCACTGGTGCTTTCGACTGCCACCGCCCCGAAATTGAAAGTAACCGGGTTGATGGTGGCGACGCCGTTGCTCGGCGGCGCGGTCTGCGCCCAAAGCGCGTGCTGCGGCATCGCCGACGCGCTATGAAATAGGACGGCCAGGAATAGCAGCGCGACGCTGCCTCGCATGATTCGCTCGAACACGGAATTTCCTCCTGCCAGAATGGACAACCAGGGCAATAAATATAAACCGAGATACACAAAGACGCGCCGCGAACTTCCGAGCCGGCGGACACAAATCGACTCGCGACGCGCATACCTTGCTAACAACGAACGGGCCGAGGCGAAGCGATTGCCGGAAACGTTGCGGGACACTTCCAGCGGCTCAGCGTTCGACCGAAGCTACCAGGGGGCTGTGCCTGGGAAACGGGACGTGGCCGCATAATACCCCGAAATCCCCCGCGCTGGCACGCGTTGGTTTTTTTGAGGTCGGCGCGCCACCGATGCGCGCGCACACGGCTTTCGCCCGCAGGCGAAACAGCGCCGTTCGCGGCAGGCTCGCGCCAATGGGATGTCGCCCGGGCAGCAGCGGCAAGCCGCTGCTGGAAACATCCCGGTGAATCAGCGTCGGTCAAAAGCGGCGGCAAGCCGCCGCACTCCGAAAGAAATCGAGATGCCGCAGCAGGTCGCGAACGCGGATTCAATTTTCGTCGAACAGAAAGATGAGTCAAATTCATAGAGCCAAACCTTCTCGCCTTCGTAGCGGCGGGCTTCCCGCCCGTCAGCCGTTGCGTTTTGATTTTATGCCGCGTGGATCGATGCCCGAACCCGTTCTAACTTTGGATTTTCTCTTTCCTTGCGCTCAGCGAATCGATACGCGCCACGAGCGCATCCGCTGCTGCCTCCCGCACGTCCGGCACGATCCCTTTCGGAGTGCGGTGGCTTGCCACCGCTTTTGCGGAGTACACATGAGCAAGCCGACAGCCAGCGGCGGCTTGCCGCCGCGCGATCGTCCAGTTCCCCGGCGGTTACATCGCCGAAATTCACTAGGCCTGCGCTGTCAAAATTACCGTGACTTCGGGACCTTGCTTCGGTACCGGCGACTTCAGGACTTTGCTTGTGTAGCGGCGGCACGACGGTGTTCGGAGTGCCGGCAGCTTTCGATTTCGTCTTTACTTTTGGTTTGCGAATCGACACGCGCCAGAAGCGCATCCCCCGCCGCCTCCCGCACGTCCGGCACGATCCCTTTCGGAGTGCGGTGGCTTGCCACCGCTTTTGCGGAGCACACATCAGCGACCCGGCACCCAGCGGCGGCTTGGCGCCGCGCCACCGATGCTCGCGCCCACGGCTTTCGCCCGCAGGCGACACAGCGCCGATTGCGGCAGCCACTCCTGCATCGCCATCGAAGCGAAGCGCCGGAACGACGAACGCCAAACCGGCCAATCTCGATGTACAATCGCGGCGATTTTCGAGGGCGGGCTGGAAATTCTGAACTCCTGCGCGCATCTCGAAATCAAATAAGAAGTCGAGTTCGACATGCACATCGTGAAGGAGTGCCGATGAACTACACAAGTCTCGCCTTGGCGGCGCTGGGTGGCACGGTCGCATCGTTTGCGGTGGGTGGCTTGCTGTTTTTCCTCGCGCCGGGACTGATCACCGAAGCCCACAAGTACCCCGCCGTGTTCCGGCCGAAAGAAGAAATGAACAAAGTGATGCCGGTCGGGCTCGCGGCAACGTTCCTCGCGATCCTGGTTGTCGCCGTGCTCTTCGCCATGATCCATCCGGGCGGATCAAACCTCGCCGATGGCGCGCGCTTCGGCGTCCTGCTCGGGCTATTCGTCGTGTGCGGATTTGTGCTGCACAACTACGTGAACCTCAACATCGGCCTGACGCTCGCTCTCGAACAGGCGGCGGCCTACTTCTTTCAGTGGGCGGTCGTCGGCATCGTCATCAGCCTGATCTACAAACCGCTGGCCACGCGCTGACCGCGCGAAGGTGAACGCGCTCAAAAGCAAAACGTCGCCGCGCAGTCGAAACTGCGAAGCGCCGCTCTTCAAATTTCAAGTCGCCTGCCGGGTTTAGTACAGCCGCGCCGTCTGCGCCGGACCATCCTCCCGCGGCGCCATCGACACCACCACGTACTCGCGCTCTTTCCCGTCGGAGTCCGGCACGCGAAGGATCAACCGATCCTTCTGAATCCGGAACTGCGCCGTCTGGCCGATCGGCAAAAGCGCCGGATGCTTTTCGTCCTTCGGGCGGATGCGGTAGGTCAGCGTGTCGGTCTGCAATGTGTATTCCTGGCACAACACTTCCCGCGTTTTGCGGTTCTGCGAATCGGTGCCCAGCAGTTCGCCGGAAAGCGATTTCGAATCCTTGGACTGCGTGCCGCAGTTGGTGGAATCCATGCGCAGCAGCGTGCCGCTCTGGTATTCGCGGTCTTTCGCCGGGCACACGCCCGCGGACAGACTCGCCAGCAGCGCCGCCGCAGCCACACAGACGGACAAATTGCGCTTCGCGTTTTTCACGGTCGTTCTCCTGAATTTGTAAAATGGCCGGAAACGTAAGCGTACGGGGCGGTTCATGCCGGCGTGAATAGAACTAAAGTACTGGTTTCGCGCCGCACAATACGGCGGGACTTCGATTGCCCGCTGTGATAGCTTCGCTCGAATTTCCCATCTCCCATTAAGGAGCGGCCGATGAAACTTTCTCGAGCGAAGTACGCCGTGTGCGCCGCGGCGCTTTTGGCCTTTGCGTTTGCAGGCAGCGGCGTCGCGCGAATGCGCGCTTCAACAAACTCAGCCGCCGCGGCGGAGGCTGCTTCGCACGCCGAGGCTTCCCCGTCGCCGGAAATGGCGAAGCTGATCAAACTGTATCGCGGCACCTGGGACTACACCGAAAGCTACCCAAAATCGAAAGAGATGCCCAACGGCGGCGAAAACACCGGCGTGTATTCGAGCGAGCTCGGCCCCGGCAGCATGTCGATCTTGAACCGCTTCCACTCGCAGGGCCCCGTTGGCGATTTCGAAGGGTTTCTCATCATGACGTGGGACGCGAAGGAAAAAGCCTACAAGGAATATCTGGTGGGCAACGGGATCCCCGGCGCGGTGGTCGAGACCGGACAGTTCGAGGGCGACAGGCTGATTTTTCGCACCACGTTTACGATGGGCGAAAAATCCTACCCGATTCGCAGCGAAACCCACCTCGACGAAAAGGGCCAGCTGATCAGCGACGAATTTATCGGCACGCCCGCGCCCGGCGAAAAGCAATCGCCTTCGGTGCACGTAGTCGCCACGCGCCGACCGTAACCCCGGCGTTCTGTGTGAAGACCGCAACGGCGGCGTTGTGTGTGGAGACCCGACAATCCGCAACGCAAGTTCATCCGCACCGCCGCCGCGCGATCGTTCAGTTCCCCGGCGGTTATATCGCTGAAGTTCACTCGCCCGCCCCAGCCGCCGTCAAATAACCGTGATGTCGTGGACCTTGCTTCTGTAGCGGCAACTTCGCGGACTTTGCTTGTGTAGCGGCGACTTGGTGGGCCTTGCTTCTGTATCGGTGACTTCGGGGACTTTGCTTGTGTAGCGGCGGCACGACGGTTTTCGGAGTGCCGGCAGCTTTCGATTTCGCCTAACTCTTCGCTCAGCGAATCGACACGCGCCACCAGTGCTTCCGCCGTTGCCTCCCCCACGTCCGGCACGATCTTTTTCGGAGTGCGGTGGCAAGCCACCGCTTTTGCGGAGTACAAATAAGCGAGCCGTCAGCCGGCGGCGGCTTGCCGCCGCGTCCACTACGGAATGTTCCGCGTCGCGACCGACTCACGCCAATGGGATGCTGTCGCCCGAGCAGCAGCGGCAAGCCGCTGCTGGAAACTTCCCGTTGAATCTGCGTTGGTCAAAAGCGGCGGCAAGCCGCC
Source organism: uncultured Acidobacteriota bacterium (assembly GCA_963785585.1). GTDB lineage: Bacteria > Acidobacteriota > Terriglobia > Acidiferrales > UBA7541 > Palsa-295. Next base: position 1,324,186 of record CAWAVW010000004.1, on the reverse strand, counting down.
GCACTCCGAAAGCAATCACGATGCCGCAGCAAGCCGCGAACGCGGATTCAATTTTCGCCGAACCTAACGATGGGCGAACGCCGACGACGCCGCCCACGGGCCAGCAACTTCTTAGGTCGCAGAGCGATCACCGTACGTTCGGCAAACCTGTCAGCCGGTTGGTTCGACCGTGCGGAGGCTCGTGCCTGACGGGTTTAGATTTTTCGAAGACTGCCAACTTTGATCGAAAGCCCGTGCTAGGCTTAGGCGATGAAACGGAATCTGGTGAGGCTCATTGCGTTTGGACTCTTGTGCATTGCTGCGCGCGGCCAGGCAAACGCGCAGCAAGTCAAGCAACCGGAGAACTCCGCGAGCGTCGCTGTGGGCGCGCAATACGATTCGACGCACGTGTACGTGGCCCCTGCGGACCTCAATGCATTCGTGAACAGCTTCGTCTCCACGTTTGGCGGCAAGCCGTCAAAGCGCTCGGTGACCAGCGTGCTGCCCGTGCCGAGCTCCACAGAATTTCAATACGTGTGGAGTGACTTCGGCACACTCAGCGTGTTCGCGTACCAGTCGCCGATTCCTTTTCCGTTTGGCGAAGAGCGCACCGGATACCTGGTGACCGGCATGGACCAGGCCATTCGCTCCGCGCGCGCTGAGGGAGCCGAAGTGATCGTCGAACCGTTCCACGATCCCATCGGCATCGATGCCGTCATCGCGTGGCCGGGCGGCGTGAAGATGCAACTCTACTGGCACACGGTTGCGCCGTCGTACGCGCCGCTGAAAACCATTCCCACGAACCGCGTGTATGTTTCGCGCGACACTGCCGATGCGTTCGTCGCGGATTTTGTAAAGTTTTCCGGCGGCAAGGTGGTCGAAGACAATCCGCGCGCCGATGCGGGCGAAATCGGACGCGCCGGCGAAACCTATCGCCGCATTCGCATCGAGTCTGGATTTGGAAACATGCAGGTCGCGGTCACCGACGGACATCTGCCGTTTCCCTTCGGCCGCGAAATCACCGGGTACGAAGTGCCCGACCTCGCCGCTACACTCACAAGAGCAAAAGCTTCCGGCGCGAAAGTATTGACTGCGCCGTACGCGTCGGATGGCCGCACCAGCGCGATCGTCCAGTTCCCCGGCGGTTACATCGCCGAAATTCACTCGCCCGCCCCCGCCGCCGTCAAATAACCGTGATGTCGCGGACCTTGCTTCTGTACCGGCGACTTCGTGGACCTTGCTTCTGTAGCGGCGACTTCCCGGACCTCGCTTCTGTACCGACGGCTTCGGGAATTTTGCTTCTGTACCGGCGACTTCGGGGACTTTGCTTCTGTAGCGGCGGCACGACGGTGTTCGGAGTGCCGGCAGCTTTCGATTTTCTCTTTCCTTGCGCTCAACGGATCGACACGCACCGCAAGCGCATCCGCCGCCGCCTCCCGCACGTCCGGCACGACCCCTTTCGGAGTGCGGTGGCTTGCCACCGCTTTTGCGGGGTACACATCCGCGAGCCGATAGCCCGCGGCGGCTTGCCGCCGCGTGCACGGGTTCCGCGTCGCGGCCGGCTCACGCCAATGGGATGCTGTCGCCCGGGCAGCAGCGGCAAGCCGCTGCTGGAAACATCCTCGCAAATCTGCGTTGGTCAAAAGCGGCGGCAAGCCGCCGCACTCCGACACCAATCGCGATGCCGCCGCAAGTCGCCAACACGGATTCACTTTTCGCCGAAGGGAACGATGCCCGAACCCGTTCGCCACTTCGAACGGGTTCGGCCGCTACACAAACACAGCCATAACCACACACCAGAACAAAGCAGAGAAACGCACCTGGAGCTCTCAAAGACCGCGAGCTAAAGAATTCTCCGCCCCCTCGGTTTCGTTTTCCTCTGTGTCCTCTGTGTTGATGTTCTCGCGTTTCCGCCGCGCCATCGAAGCGCCGCCATTCGCGCCTGCGCCGCTGGCGTTCACATCGTCAGCACAACGCGGAACTGCGCCTTCCCGCTCATCATCCGCGCATACGCTTCGCCCGCTTTCGCCAGCGGATACGTTTCGATCATCGGACGCACGCCGGTCAGCTCGGAAAACTTCAGCGTGTCTTCGGAATCCGCCGGAGTTCCCGCCGCCCAGCCCTGAATCGACCGCTTGTTGGTGATCAGTTGCACCGGCGCCACTTCGATGGGATCAAACGTCGCGCCGATCACGATCAGCTTTCCGTTCGGGCCCAGGCCGTTCACCAGCTCAGACATGGCCTTCGAGCTCGGCGCCGTCGCCAGAATCGCCTGCGCGCCACCCAATTTCTGCAGCGCTTCCACGGCGTTCGTCGTGTTGGTGTCGATGTAAACGTGCGCTCCCAGCTTTTTCGCCAGCGGTTCATTTTCCGCGCCGCGCCCAATCGCGATCACGTTGTAGCCAAACTTCGCCGCGAACTGAATGCCCAGGTGTCCCAGTCCGCCGATTCCCTGAATGGCCACCACATCCCCAGGCATCGCGCCGCTGTGGCGCAGCGCGTTGTACGTGGTGATTCCCGCGCACAGCAGCGGCGCCGCTTCCACGGCGTTCAAACTTTCCGGCATCGACGCGAGCGCCTCCACCGGCGCGATCATATATTCCTGATAGCCGCCGTCGTAGCTGATGCCCGGAACTTTCGCGTTGCTGCAATTGACGAAATCGCCCTTGCGGCACGAAACGCAGGTGTTGTCGTGTCCGCCGTGCCAGCCGACGCCCACGCGCTGGCCCAACGTCCACCCGGTCACGCCCGTGCCGAGTTCGTCGATCACTCCGGCGATTTCGTGTCCCGGCACGCGCGGAAATTGCAGGCCCGGCCACAGGCCTTCCTTGGTCAACGCGTCGCTATGGCACACGCCGCACGCCTGCACGCGGATGCGCACTTCGCCCGCGTTCGGGTTCGGTATCTCGCGCTCGACAATTTCAAAATCGCCGCCCGCCCTGGAAACTTGCGCCGCTTTCATCGGAGCCGCTGCCGCTTTCGGTGTCGCCATGTTGCCTCCTGTACGTCGTCATTTCGAGATTCGAATTTCGAGTTTCGAGTACCTAGTATCGAGTTTCGAGTTTCGGAAAATGTTGCTTTCGAACGATCCCGCATTGCCCGCCCCGCCGCACGTTAGCCTATCAGCCTGACAGTTCGTTAGCCTATCAGCCTGACGGCCCGAGAGCCAGCCACAGCAAAATCGAAACCGGTCAGACATGTGACGGTAACGGAACTTACACGGCCGATATTCAAACAGGAAGTGTGGGGTGGTATCCTAGCGATATCGGCGCGGGATGCATCTGATTCCGCGCAGGAGCGCACAATGCTGGCAACCGTGAAAGACCTCGCCAAGCTTCTGACGGGAATACCAAAAGGCGCGTGGGTGGCTCTTTCGAAAACCGGCGACCGCGTCGTGGCATACGCGGCCGAGCTTCCCGAAGCCATCCGTCTGTCGAAGGCCGCGGGAGAGGACGACCCCACCATCGTCCGCGTGCCGGAGTCTGACACCGCGACTCTCATTCTTTAGCCGTGCCCGTTTACACGATTCCCTACACCCGCATCGCCATCCCGCCGAGCGCCGCGTTTCCCCGAGGGCGTGTGGCGCTTCGCCCCGTTCTTCGCCTTTCGATCGTCAGTGGAGTCAACCGGATATCGTGTCTCGCGATCGTTGATTCCGGCGCCGATTGCTGCATGTTTCCTCGATCTTTCATGACGCAACTGGGATTGGATCCGCTGCAAGCTCCGGTGGAAATGACCGCCGGTGTGGGCGCAAATAACGTCACGCATTTTTGCGATGTTGAGGTGGACCTGGGCGTCACGCAATTGCCCGTGTTCGCCGGATTCACGACCGGCTTGGACCATCTCGGTTTGGGGCTGCTCGGCCAGAACGGTTTCTTCGACTCGTTTAAAGTTACGTTCGACAAACCGAATGGAGTGTATCTGCTCGAATCTTCCGACTCCGCGGACGAAATCCAGCGCAAAAAATGAAACGAGTCCGCGCGTCGAAGCTCCGAAGGCACAGCGCCGGATGCGCCACCGTACGTTAGGCTATCAGCCTGACAGTTCGTTAGGCTATCAGCCTGACGGCCTGAGAGCCAGCCACAGCAAAATCGAAACCGGTCAGACGCGACTCTCCGCACGGTGGCACGCAAAAAAAACGCGCCTGGGAGCCACAGCTCCACAGGCGCGTTGTAAAGATGATGCGTTGAACTTGCGTTTACGCCGCCGGCGCCTTCAGGATTGCGGCGAGCGCCTGCAAGCGCTTGGCGTCGGCCGGTGACTTCGCCGTTGCGGCGCTCTTTTCGAGCGACGGCGCCATGGCCGCCAGCTTCGCCACTTTGCCCTTGTTCAGCTTCGACGCTTCCGCCGCGGCAATGCCCTTGCGCAGCGAGGCAATCTTGTCCGCCGGCAACGCCTGCGAACGCTCGAGCTGATCGACGTACGCCTTCGCCACGATCAGGCTCGACGGCCATTCGATCTTCTGCTGGTTCTGCACGTTCAGATAATCCACGCGCACGGATTTCGCGGCGTCGATTTCGTTTTGCGTCAGGAATTGCGTCGGCGTCAAATCAAACGTATCCAGGCCGCGCGCAATTTCCGAGCCGTAGATGTGTCCGTTGTACCAGTAAGCCGACCAGTAGCCGCCGAGCACCAGCATGTGCGGATCGATCGGCCCGCGGTCGAAATAGGCAATCTCAAACGGTTTTGACGGATCGGTGAAATCCATCACCGAAACGCCGCCCTGATACCAGGCCTGCACCACGATGTCGCGTCCCGGCACCGGAACGAGCGATCCGTTGTGCGCCACGCAATTTTCCGTGTCGCCCTGCGCCGCCGGCAATTTGTAGTAGCTGTCAAACGTCAACTTGTCGTCGGCCAGCTTGAAGATCGCATCCGCGCCCCACTTGTTCGGATCGTTCGGGCGGCAACGCGCGCCGAGTCCCCCGCCCCATTCGTCGGTGAACACGACTTTCGTGCCGTCGTTGGAAAACGAAGCCGAATGCCAGTAGGAGTAGTTCGGATCGTTCACCGCATCCACGCGCTTCGGATGGACCGGGTCTTTAATATCCAGCAGGATCCCGTTTCCGGAGCACGCGCCCGCGGCAAGACCGATCGCCGAATACACGGTGATGTCGTGGCACTGGTTCGTATCGACGGGCTTTGCTTCGTCCTTGTCGTGGCTGCCGCCGTTGTTCAGGCCGTTGATCGCGCCAGTGCGCGGGTCGATGAAAACGCGCGGGCTGGAAACGATTTTTGCATCCTGCGGAGCCGCGACCGGAACCTTAATCACGTCGATGCGGAACAGCGCGGTGTTCGGATCTTTGTCCGGCTTTTCGCCCGAGCATCCGGCCAGTTCTTCGGCCTGACGAACGAACGATGTGCCCGACACGTAGATATAGACGTTGTCTTTGTCATTCGGGTCGAGCACCAGCGTGTGGGTGTGCGAACCGCGGCAGGTCTGCACCGCGGCCACCTGCTTCGGATTCTTCACGTCCGAAATGTCGAAGATGCGCACGCCGCGGAAACGGTCGGCCTGCGCGACGGGCAGCCGGCGTTCCTTTTCATGGCCTGGCGCTGGAGGCGGCTCCGGCGGAAATCCCTGCGCGCCGCAATCGATGCGGCCGTTGGGCATTTCCACCGACATGAACAGCAAATTCTTGTACACCGACACGTCGCCCTGTCCGCCGGGGCAAACCAGCGAAGTAATCGGCGTCACGTTCGACGGATCGGAAATATCCCAAATGTTGATGCCGTAAAAATTTCCCTGGAACAGATGATTGCCCTGGAACGCGAAGTCGGAATTGCCGAACGCCAGCTGCGCAATCACCAGTTGCAGCGGCTTCGGAAGTTTCATTCCTCCGCCAATGCCGAGCTGGCCGAGCGTGTGCTGCACTTTCGGATCGTCGGGATCGGACGAGCCCAGCTGAAACGCGTCCGGCTTCTTCACCAGTTGCAGATGCTTGATGCCCATGGCGGCTTCGCCGGCGTCGTACAGTCCCGGAGTGAGCTTGTAGCGCGGATCGTTCACATCCGAGCCAGTCATACCCGCGGGCAGCGGCGGCGCGGGCTGCGGCGCGAACGGATTCTGTTCCGGCGCGGGCGCGGCGGCGGGTGGCGCGGCCGCAGCCGGCGGAGCGGCGGGCGGCGGTGCGTCCTGCGCGTGCGCGCGGCTTACGCCGCAACACAAAAATATCGCGGCGAGCGCGATTCGAAAAACAGTGCTGGGAACTCGATTCATTGTTTCTCCTCGTGGTTGTCTTTCTTCAGCATGGTCTGCATGATTTTGATTTCGGCCCGCTGCGTGTTGTCGGCGTCGGTGGCGAAATTGAAAATGTCGGCGTCCTGCCCGGCGCCGGCGGTGTTGAAAAGGTCCTTCACCATGATCAGCGCGCCGTTGTGGTGCTGAATCATTCCGGTCAAAAACAAACGATCGAACTCGGCGCCTTTTGCTTTGCGCAGCGCGGCCATCTGTTCGGGCGTCAGCATTCCGGGCATCAGCTTCATCGCGTCGCCCATATCGTGCCCGGAATGATCCATTCCGGCCATGCCCTGCATGTCGTCCATGGGCATCGACGTTGGTTCGCCGCGCGTGGCCAGCCAGCGCTTCATAAAATTGATCTCATCGGTCTGCGAACTGCTGATACGCGCGCCGAGCGAGCGAAGTTCCGTGTTTTCGGTGTGCGAGTCGATCAGCGCCGTCATTTCCACGGCTTGCGAGTGGTGCATGATCATGCCCTGCATGAACGCCACGTCGGCCGGCGCGATCGGCGGCAGCGTGGCTTTCGTGTTCGCGGGTAGCGTCTTGCTCGGCTTTCCCGGCGCGCCCGGCTGCACCACCACCGGTGCCGCGGCGTCGCTTTGCTGCGCCTGCGGATGGGCGGCGACAGGTACAGCGGCCGCGCCGTACGCCAGGAACGCGCCGCAGACGAGCGCCGCCACCGCGAGCGCATTCGCGCGCGGCATCCGGCTAGTCGTCTCCAGCCGCGCCTTGCGCCCTGTGCCTTCGTTCGTCTGTGTGTGCGGAGTCAGTAACAATCCGATGCTCGGAGGAAACAGGAAAAACCCAGGCCCAAATGCCGAACGGCGAGCATAAACCAATCCGCACACCGTGGCAACGCTTACCCGCCGCCCACGGCTCGGAGTCCAGCGCACGTCGGGCCTCGCCGTCGTACGTTCGACGCTTTGTCGGACGGTTGGTTAGCTGCGTCTGTCTGATCGTTTTGGATGCGGGTCTGGCTGAATGGAAAACCGTTCGGCGAATCGCGTGACGAACGATCCGGCGCGGAGCGCCAAACGTACGAAGACAACCGCTGTGCGCACGGACGAATCCCATTACACTTCGGAGATGGGGCGAATCTTCCAATCGATGTTCCTCTGCGCGATGCTGGTCGCGTGCGTGTGCCTGCTCGCGCACACAGCACACGCGCAAAGCGCACCCGCGCCGCCACCTCCGCCCACGCCCGCCGCGCCGCCACAGACGCAAACGCCGATCCGCACAACTTCGAACGTGGTGCTCGTCCCGGCGCTGGTCAAAACAAGAGACGGCGAAACGGTTTTCTCGCTGAACGCTGACGATTTCTACCTGACCGACAACGGCGTGCCGCAAAAATTGCAGCTTGAACCCGACCGCGACGCGCAGCCGCTGGCCGTTGTGGTGATCGTCGAAACCGGCGGCGAGGGCGAATGGCACCTGCGCGACTACAGCAACCTCGGCGCAATTCTGGGCGCGGTAATCGGCGATGTGCCGCATCGCGTCGCGGTCGTCAGCTTCGACAGCAAACCGCGCCTCGAACAGCACTTCAGCGGCGACATCGATTCCGCCGCGCAGACCATCGCCAACCTGCCCGAAGGCGATCCGGGCGGCGCGATTCTCGATGCGCTCGCGTTTGGCGTTGATCTGCTGCGTGAAGCGCCTCCCGCGTATCGCCGCGCGATTTTGCTTTTCAGCGAGACGGCCGACGGCGGCAGCCAGACCACGCTCGAACACGCCATCCGCGAAGTGAACGACACCAACACCACGATTTACAGTTTCGGATTCTCCACCACGCGCGCCGCGATCAAGCACGAAGCGTCGAAAATTCCGCGGCCCGGCGGAACTCCCTACGGCGACGAACCTTATCCTCCGGGCGGATGCATGAGCCACGATCCTTCGGCCGATCCCGACGCGCACGGAAATCGCCGCGTGCAGGCGCTCGATTGCGCGAGCGACCTGCTGCCGCCGATTCGCCTGGCGCGCATGGCGTTCATCGCCGCGAAAGACGGCATGAAACGCAACGTGCCCGAAGCGGTGGCGCAAATGACCGGCGGCGAATATTTTCCGTTCACCAACGCGAAGTCGCTCGCGCAGCACCTGATCACGATCTCGAACGACGTGCCGGATTATTATGTGTTGAGCTTCCGGCCCGAATCGCCCACCCCGGGGATTCATACCCTGCAACTGTTTCTGCGCAATCGCCCGGACGCGATCGTGAAAGCCCGCACCACGTATTGGATCGACGCCGAGCCGCCCGCGCAGGCGACTCCTCGCTGACCAGACGCTCGCGCGGCGAGCGTCTTTTGACTTCCGTTGAGTGTTCGACGCGATAGCGTTGTGGCCACGACGCGTTCGCCTGGGCGTTCGGCGAAACGAAACTCGCAGCCTTTCGTAGCGTAGACGCCCACGTCTGCGCGCGCGAGTCCGCGCCAGCGGACGAGCGTGCCGTTCGTCAACGCATGCAACGCCAAAACAAAACCAACACCAACAACAAAACGCGCAGACGTGGGCGTCTACGCTACCAACGGCAGCGACCGTGCAAACCCTTCGAATGGCGCGCCGCGGACCGGCACTCGTGGCACAGACGTGGCACAGACGTGGCACAGACGCTCGCGTCTGTGTGCACTCCATTCTCAATGGAGTGCAGGTTTAGCCATTTCCCGCGCCGCCACAAAACGAAAGTCGCAAAGACGCCTGTGTGCACGTTGCCAACAGCATCGGCCTTGTAAACACTTCGAATGCCGCGCCGCTTTTGCATCCCGTCACGCGCTTGCCGCATGCCCGGACGCGCCCACGAAGCGAAAACGTGTGCATTTTGCATTTGTAGCGGCGGGCTTCACGCCCGCCAGCCTTCGGTTTTATATTTGCGTCGCTGCGTCGCACCGCACGAAAAAGCAACGTCAAGGGCTGGCGGGCGTGAAGCCCGCCGCTACAAAAGAATCTGAGCGCCGCCGTTTCGGGCCCCGCGAAACTCGCAGCCTTTCGTAGCGTAGACGCCCACGTCTGCGCGCGCGAGTCCGCGCCAGCGGACGAGCGTGCCATTCGTCAACCCAGGCAACGCGAAAACAAAACCGACACCAACACCAAAACGAAAACCAAAACGCGCAGACGTGGGCGTCTACGCTACCAAAGGCAGCGACCATGCAACCGCTTCGAATGGCGCGCGAGTCCGCGCCAGCGGACGAGCGTGCCGTTCGCTTTCCGCGTATCCACGTACAGGGGACGCTGCCTGCAACAATCGGCGGGCGCGTGCCGCACCATGTCTGCAAGATGCTAAAATCAACCCGTGGACCACACATTCGAATACAAAGGTTTCAACGTCACCGCGTCGGCCCGGCAGATCAACGACCCACCCAACGAAGCGTGGCGCCCGCTGTACCGCATCAACGGAACCGACCGCAGCCAGGCGTGGACTCCGCGGGACCGCAGCATTGTTTACGCCACTGAAAAAACCGCCATCTCCGAAGCCGGCAAGCGCGCTGAATGGCTGATCGACAATTCCGCCGCAACGCTCGTCGAGCCTCAGTAATTTCGCCGCCGACCGATCCGGCCCGGCGCGCGCGTGCAACCGGCAGCGCGGTCGTGTCCGCTACGAACGCCATCGACCCGCCTGCACGGGACCAGACCTTGCGCGGCGCGGCCGCACCAGCCGAAGTGCTAAACTAATGGCAGCGAAGATGTTCGCGCAAGCAGCGGTATTTCGTCGAGACGCATCCTTATACACAGCCGGAGGGCGACGCGGATGAAGTGGAACGATGCGAAACGCATGCGGTCGATCGGAGTGGCAGCGCTGCTAGCGGTCGCGCTGGCGGCAACGGCCCACGCGCAGCAGCAGCCCGCGCCGGCGCCTTCGCCTGCAGCGCCCGCCACAACGCCCGCGCCATCGACGACCACGTCTACCGCAACCGCGCAGTCCTCGCTGCCGGACGCGCCGAAACCGCAAACCAAGTCACCCGATCCGAACGATCCCAACGCCAACATCGGCAAGCAGCCCAAGCGCATCCTCGGCGTCATTCCCAACTACCGCGCGGTGAGCGCCAATACGCAACTGCCGCCGCTGAAAATCAAAGATAAATTCTGGCTGGCGACGCAGGACACGTTCGACTACTCCAACTTTTTGCTGGTCGCCACGCAATCGGGCATTGCGCTCGCGCAAAATTCGCAGCCGGATTTCGGCAAGGGCGGCGTCGGCTACGGCCGTTACTACTGGCACATTTTCGCCGACGACGGCATCGAGAACTACATGACCGAAGCGGTCGTGCCCAGCGTCGTCCGCGAAGACCCGCGCTACTACACGCTCGGCTCGGGCGGATTTTTCAAGCGCACCGGATACGCGGTGAGCCGCTTGATCATCACCCGCACCGACGCCGGCAACGAGACTCTGAACATTTCCGAAATTGTCGGCGCGGGCGCGGCGGCCGGCATTTCGAACGCCTACTATCACAACCAGTCGAATCCCTTCGTGAAAACCTACCAGCGCTGGGGAACCAACGTCGGCCTCGACGGCCTGTTCAACGTGCTGAAAGAATTCTGGCCGGACATCGACCACGCCGTCTTCCACGGAAAATACTAGCGTCACTGCACCACGCAGCGAATCGCGCCGGCGATCCTGCAACCGCAACCGCTTTCCGCTTTGCGCCTTCCGCCTTCCGCTTTGCGCCTTCCGCTTTGCGCTTTGCTAGCGATTCTCGCCGACGGCTCTGCGATGGGGGAGCTTTGCGGGTCGCGGCTTTAGCCGCGACATTCTCGATCGAAGCAGCAAGTGGCTTTAGCCACTGAAGTCCTTCAGGGCAGTGATGACGTGAGCGAGCGAAAGGCGACGAACGGAACTTCAGCGGCTAAAGCCGCTTTGGTTTGAGCGGCGGTAGTGTCGCGGCTGAAGCCGCGACCCGCAAAGAGTTCGTCGCCGCGCAAATTCCGTGCGTGATGTAAACTCTCGCCGCGGGGCGCGCGTTTCCGTGCGACGTGCGTCGTCCCGCCACCGGGGAGGCACTCGTGAACCGCGATACGCGACTGATGTCCGGCATTTTACTGATTATCATTCCCACGATTCAATACGGCGGCTATTTTTTGCTGCAACTCTTCAGCGGCCAGATGCCGCAGATGAAGCCGACTCCGCTGCAAACCAGTTTTTTCCGCGCCGGCCACGCCCATGCCGGAGTGCTGGTCATCCTCTCGCTGGTCTGCCAAATGATGGTCGAGCACGCCGCGCTCGGGCCGGAGCTTACGTGGCTGGTGCGCATCGGAGTGCCTCTCGCCGCGGTTTTGATTTCGATGGGATTTTTTCTTTCGGTGTCGTTCACGCCGGACCATCCGAACGGATGGATTTGGCTGCTGTACGCCGGAGTCGCCTCGCTCGGCGTGAGCGTGATCGTCCTCGGCGTAGGATTGATTCGCGCGTAGTGCGTCGCGGCCGTGCCGCCGCACTCCACGACAAAGTGAATCGCGCCAAGCCACCGTACGTTAGGCTCTGAGCCTGACAGTTTGTTAGACACTCGTGTCTGACCGGCCAGGCTAAGAACCTGACGAACTCGCAGACGAGAATGTCTAACGTACGCAAACCGTTCCCTTGTGATGTAATCTTTCTCGGCGCTCCGCGTATTCATCAGTACGCAGCTCACCATGCCTCCCGTCATCCAGGTTTCCGGCATCCGCAAGACCTACGGCCGCCTCGTGGCCGTCGATGAAGTTTCCTTCGAGGTGCGCGCCGGCGAAATTTTCGGCCTGATCGGCCCGAACGGCGCCGGAAAAACCACCACCATGGAATGCATCGAAGGCATCCGCAAACCCGACCGCGGCTCGATTTCCGTGCTGGGACTCGATCCCGTCCGCCAGGTTTACAAACTCCAGGAACGGATCGGCGTGCAACTGCAACAGGCGCAACTGCAGAAGCGCATCAAAGTGTGGGAAGCGGTGGACCTGTGGGCATCGCTGTACCGCAAACCGGCGAGCGACGGCGAGCGTTTGCTCGAGCAGCTCGGCCTCGCCGAAAAGCGCAACGCCTGGTTCATGACGCTTTCCGGCGGACAGAAGCAGCGGCTGTTCATCGCCCTCGCGCTGGTGAACGATCCCGAAGTTGTGTTTCTCGACGAGCTGACCACCGGCCTCGACCCGCAATCGCGCCGCGCCATCTGGGAACTCGTGCGCGGAATTCGCGAGCGCGGCAAGACCGTGTTTCTCACGACGCATCTGATGGAGGAAGCCGAGCGGCTGTGCGATCGCGTGGCCATCATCGAACGCGGACGGGTGATCGACGTCGATACGCCCGAGCGGCTGATCGCCCGGCATTGTCCCGAACGCACCGTCATTGTCGCAACGGAAGACGCCGCCGCCGAAGAGCGCTTTCGCGCGATTCCGAATGTGGCGTCGGTCGAATGCGCGGAAAAGCGTTACACGATTCGCGGCACCGGAGACGACCTGGTGACCGAAGTGATTCAGTGCCTGTCGGAGAATCGCATCCGCGTAACCGATTTTCGCGCCGTGCTGCCGAATCTCGAGGATGTGTTCATCAAGATCACCGGGCATTCGATTCGCGATTAGCAGCGATGTTGCAGCGGCGGAGCTTTCGCTCCGCCGCAAGAGTTTCGAAAGGGCGGAGCTTTAGCTCCGCCACAAAGGACGCCCGACATAGGGGCTTCAGCCCCTGAAGCGGAACGCGAGAAAACATGATGCTGCGTGGACTGTGGAAACTAACCTGGATCGAAACGAAAGTATTTCTGCGCGAACCCATGGGCGCGTTCGGCAATATTTTTCTGCCGGTGATCGTGTTTCTGGTGGTCGGGCGAATGATGGGCAAGCGCTCGCTGTCGCCCGCGGGAGCCGCGGCGGCGAACCAGTTCGTCACCGCGAGCCTGCCGGTGATTGTGGCTTTGTTGATCGTCGTGAGCGCGGTGCTGTCGCTGGTGACGATCATTTCGATCTACCGCGAAGGCGGCATCCTGAAACGTTTACGGGCCACGCCGCTTCGTCCGCAGACGATTCTGAGCGCGCACGTAATCGTAAAGCTGGCGCTTTCGGCGATCACTCTGGTGCTGATGGTGCTCGCGGGCAAGCGCTACTTCCCCGCCGGCGCACACATTCCGGTATTTTCGTTTTTGCTCGCGCTGCTGATCTCGACGCTCAGCGTGCTGTCGATCGGATTTCTGATCGCCAGCATCGTCCCCACGGCGCGCTTCGCGCAGCCCATCGGCGCGGCGATTTTGTATCCGATGCTCGGCATCTCCGGACTGTTCGTTCCGGTGTCGATCATGCCGCCCGCGCTGCAGTCGGTGGCGCGCGTGCTGCCCACCACGTACGCCGTCTCGCTGCTCGCCGGAATCTGGAAGGGCGACCCGTGGTCCGCGCACTTCGGCGACATCGCCGTGCTGGCACTCACGTTCGCCGTCTGCATCGCGCTCTCCGCCAAAGTTTTCCGCTGGGAGTAGCGGCGCAAGGCAACCTGCCAAAAGTCGGAACGAGTTCGGCCGCCACAGAATCAAAAACCGAAACCAGCGCCGCCTGGGTTTGGCTGTGTAGCGGCCGCACGACGGTTTGCGTCGAGCGGGCAGCCTTCCGCAGCACACGGCACGACTTTCCCCCGAGCGACAATCGCTGCCTTTCGTAGCGGAGACGCCCACGTCTGCGCGGCGCGCGTCCCTGCTTACTCGATCGCGCCTTCCGCGGCGACAACCGGCGCAAGGTCCGGCACTACGGCCGCGTCGTGCAGGTACACCGGCACATGCGCATCGACGACGATCGTCTCGGCCAGGCGGTCCTGTGCGCACATGCGGTTCGGATCCCAGAAAAATTGCAGAAAGCCCAGGCCGCCTTCGAGCACCGCCGCGCCGTAACCGAGCGCGCGCTCGAACGATTGCCACAGTCCCATGCGTTCGCCGGTCAGCGAGACGATTCTCGTCCGCGCCAGCCACTTCCCCGGCGTTTGCCCGTTGCCGATGTAGTTTCCGAGTCCCCAGTAGAGCAGCATCACCAGAATGTTTCCGGCTTCATGGAAATTCCAGACCAGGTCGATCTGTTTCTGGTGCAAGGCAAAATAGCGCCACGCCGCTTCCAGCGGAAACCACACGATCACCGCGAGAAACACATCCACCAAAAATCCCAGCAGCCGCTGCCAAAACGCCGCCAGCGGCATTCCGACGAGCGCCGCCTTCCGTTCGGCGTCGTGCAACTGATACGTCCGCCCGCCCTGCTTCCATGCCTCGAACATACGCAGCATTCTACATAGCCCGAGGGATTTCGTGCAGAGGAACGCGCGGCAACGACCGGAGTCGCTCAGCCTGTGTAGCGGCCGCACGACGGTTTTCGTCGAGCGGGCAGCCTTTGGCGCCGCGGCGATTGCGTTCACATTGTTTTTCACGGCGCGCAGGAATCTACCGCGGCAGGATCGCTGCCTTTCGTAGCGTAGACGCCCACGTCTGCGAGCGCACGTCCCGCGAACGCGGGACGGCGTGCCTTTCGTACGAACCGCAACAGCAAAACCGAAAACCCAAGCGCGCAGACGTGGGCGTCTACGCTACCAAAAGCATTGTTCGTGCGCCGGCATACGATTTCTCGCGGCACTGGTCGCTTGGAGTATCGACCGCGGATTGTATCGCGACAACGACCGCTCAGGACGCGGCAAGCTGGCGGATTGCGGGAACAAGGAGCGTGGCGAGGCTGGCCTTGTCGATGAACGTAAACGAGCCATAGCTCGCCGCGAGCGCGCGCGACGGCTCATCCGGCCACACCGACATGGTGATCAGCTTCGAATCGGTTTCCGCCAGCACGCGTTTCACGTCGCCATGCGAAAAATCCGGCGGCGAAGGCATATGCAGGTCCATCACCACTACCTGCGGACTCAGCTCGCGCACAAACGCCATGGTCTGCGGAAAATCCTCGGCTTCGCCGACAATCCTGATCTCGGGATCTTTGGTCAGCGCGCGGCGAATCGCCAGACGGACGAGTTCCCGGTCGTCGGCAATCAGCACGGCAATGGGCATGGCGCAGGATTCCTGTACCGAAACTATCCGCTCGCAACGTTGGAAACTGTGCAATTTTAGACAGTATGTACGCTACGGCTCAGACACAATCCACGGGAACTGCGGAGGTGCGCCGTGTTCCACGAAGTCTGGTGGGAACTGTACAAGAACGCAATTCTGGGAGTGGACCGCCGGACGCTGGACCAATTCATTCGCGAGGCGGAAATCGCCATCCTGGCGCGCTGCGAGATGGAGGACAACGTCTCCGAGCAGGAGCGCATGGCCCTGCAGGACGCGCTTTCGGCTCTGCGCGTGGTGAAGCGCGAACAGCTGCGCGCCAAAATGCCCACCGCGTACGAGAACTAGCGCGACGGTCACCATGTTGGCAAATGCGCCGGCTTTGGCTGCGCTCGAGCGTTCCGCGGCGTCCGTGTGCCGCCGGACGGACACACCTCGCGCCCCGATTCGTGAAGTGCCTCTCGACCGTTTACTCCATCGAGCGGACAAAGGCGGCCCCGAACGATGCTGATTCGCACCTACTGCGCCAAATGCAACCGAACCGTCGCCGCTGTGCCGCTGATGTTCTCCGGTGAGGAGTTTTGGTGGGCGCTTCGTCATGACGAAGAGGTGGAAGTGATGCATGTGTCGCACCGCGGCGATCATTTGTGGAAATTAGACGAGGACGAAAAGCGCAAACTCAGCGAGCAGCGTCCCTCACCGCCCGTTCAGCGGAGCTAATGCGGCACGGCCGCCAGCGCCGGAAAACACGTTTTGCCGCGTAGCACCGCTTCGACGGTGGGCAATAAATCTTCCCGCAACCGTTCCTTCGAAACGAATCCCTTCACGCCGATTGCCTTCAGATGGTCGATATACAGCGCCGGATCGTGGGTGCTTTCCGTGATGATGATCGCGTGTGGGCAGTGCTGCAGGATTTGCCGCGCCGCCTCGATCCCGTTCATCAGCGGCATTTGAATATCCAGGATGGCGACGTCCGGGCAAAACAGCTTGGCGAATTTCACCACCTGCTCGCCGTCTTCGGCCTCGGCGCACAATTCCCAATCGGGCCGCCGCGCGATCACCTCGGCCATCACCCGGCGCATCCGCGGGTCGTCGTCGGCAATCATGATTTGTATTCGCTCACGCCACATAGCGATCCATGGGAGCATCGACGCGCGAAACCACGACGGCCGATTCTCCGGTTTTTGCTCCACTGTCACCGCAGCGAAACCGTTTCTGCTACGCCGGCGCAATCACACACGGCGGACGAGCCAGACGATCAGGCAGATAATCACCAGCGTACCGATAATTCCGTATCCAAACATCGAAGCCTCCGGGGCCAAACGAACGGCGAGGCGGCATTCGATCTGCCGCCCCGGTCGAGCTAGTTCGAACTACGCGTGATGCCCTTTCGACTTATCCGCGTGGGCTTCCGAGTTGTAACCCTTCGTGAATTCGTCGATCTGCTTTTCGGCCTGTTCTTTCGCGATGCCGTAGTGCGCCTGAATTTTTCCGGCCAACTGGTCGCGCTTTCCGGCGATGACCGTCAAGTCGTCGTCAGTGAGCTTGCCCCAGCGCTCTTTCACTTTGCCGGTCGCCTGCTTCCACTGCCCTTCGATCGTGTCCCAATTCATAGAGCCTCCTGAAATTTCGAATGATGCTGCAAGGATTGGAACACCGCGCCGCGCGGGACGCGATACGGGCAACCGTGTAGTTTTCGAGGCATTTTCCTGCGCGTCGCGAACGTATCCCAAGGCGGTGGCTCGCCGGCGTGCGAGCGGCGCCGCCGCGCTGGGTTTGCGCCGCGCGGGGTTTGCCTGTGCAAGGGCAGCTTTCGGCCGCAACGAGGTTAGCCTGTGTAGCGGCCGCACGACGTTTTTTGTCGAGCGGGCAGCCTTTGCATTTCATTTTGCACTACTCGGATCGATGCCCGAACCCGTTCCAAAAGTCGGAACGGCTTCGGCCGCTACAGAATCAAAACCGAAACCATCGGCACGACGGTTTTCGTCGAGCGGGCAGCTTCCTGCAGCACACGACTCACTTTCCGCCCAGGCAACGAACGCAGCCTTTCGTAGCGTAGACGCCCACGTCTGCGCGCTTCGGTTTTGCGCGCTGACCGACGGCCGAAGATTCCCGCCCATCGCCCATCGCCGGCAACGCTTCGCGACGATTTGCGCGTGGCGCGAAATCTTTGATACCGTCGCGCGTATCACAAGCGGAAGGTAACGCGAGCGAGGGCCCATGAGTTTCCCACGAAATCCCGGACGGTACGCGGGCGCGCTGTATCTGGCGACGTCGATCGTCGGCGCGTTCGCCATGATCTACGCACCCGGCAAAATCGTGGTACGCGGCGACGCGGCGGCCACGGCGGCGAATCTGCTGGCGCACGAGACGCTTTTTCGCGTGACGATCGCCGCGCAATTGCTGAGCGAGGCGGCCTTCATCTTTGTGGCGCTCGCGATGTACGAGCTGCTGAAAGGCGTCAACCGGCGGCAAGCATCGCTGATGGTCACGCTGATTGTGGTTTCGATTCCGGTTACTTTCGTGAACGAGCTGAACTACATCGCGGCGCTGCTGCTGGCGCGCGGCGCAAGTTACCTGTCGGCGTTCGACGTGGCGCAGCGCGACGCGCTGGTGATGCTGTTTTTGAATCTGCGAGCCGAAGGGCTGGGCATCGCCGGCATTTTCTGGGGTCTGTGGCTGTTTCCGATGGCGGCGCTGGTGTACCGTTCGCGATTTTTGCCGCGGTTTCTGGGCGTGTGGCTGGCGCTGGGCGGCGTGGCCAACATCGCCATGAGCCTGACGGGAATTCTCGCGCCGCAATACGGGCACGCCGTGTTCACCTGGTCGCAGATTCCAAATTTCGGCGAGATCGCGTTGATGCTGTGGCTGATCGTTCGCGGCGCGCAACCGGCGGAGACGGCGTAGTTCTACGATTTTGTAGCGGCGGGCTTTACGCCCGCCAGCTGTTGACGTTGATTTGTGGTTCGACAAAGGCAAAAGCAAAGGCGAGAACATTCACACAGAGGACACGGAGAGGACCGAGAGTCCACGGAGGCATTGAGGAGATGTTGAGTGCCGTGGCGGAGTCGCGAGCGATGTGCGGCGACCGTAATGGAAACCGCTAAACCAAAAGCAAAAGCTATCGCGCATGAAGCCCGCCGCTACAAGGCAACAGCAACGTCGATGGCAACACAACCGCAGCGGCGAAACCGGCGGCCATGAGGGAGACTCGATGAACGCGCATTCCGATTCAGACGGATTTTCACCATTTCTGCTGGCGCGAATGCTCGGCTTGCTTGGCCTGGCGGGAATCGTCACCGGCGCGTTTGCCATTGGCTATGTGGAAAGCCATTTGATTGTGGCGGGCGATGCGGCGGCGACGCTGCACAACATCGCAGCGCACCCGACGCTGTTTCGCGCGGGATTTTCGGCGCACTTGCTGGAGCTGGTGCTCAACGTGCCGGGCGAAATCATCGGATTTCTTTTGCTGCGGCGCGTGAATCGCACGCTTGCGGGCGTGGCGCTTTGCTGCGGAGTGCTCGGCATCGCCATCGAAGCGGTGGACTTGCTCGCCGGCTACGTGCCGCTGAAGCTGGCGATCGAATCGAGCGCGCTCGGAGCGTTCAGCGCCGGGCAAATCCAGGGCTTCGCGAATCTGGCGTCGCAAATCGCGCAGGCGGGTCTGCTGCTTTCGTGGGTTTTCTACGGGCTCGACGAAATTCTCAGCGGCTCGCTGTTTTTCCGCTCGGCGTTTATCCCGCGCATTCTCGGCGCGATGCTCGCGCTTTCCGGGCTCTGCTACTTCACGCACGGATTTCTCAGCTTCCTCGCGCCGGCGCTCGATGCGCGTTTGTATCCTTATATTCTGTTTCCCTGCCTGCCCGGTGAGGGTTTTAGCAGCCTGTGGCTCGCGGCGATGGGATTGAACGCCGCGAAGTGGAACGCGTGGACCGCGGCGGACGCGAAAACGTAGCGCGAACGTAGGCGCCCTCGCGCTCCTCGGCTCCCGCGGGTTTGTTTCGGTCGGCGATTCATGCACAAAACCTTCGGTCGAGCCTGCGCGGTGGCGTGGCGGGCATGGGTGGCCGGCGGTGGTCCCCGCCTTGCGGCGGGTGCCACCGCACTCCGCGAGAACCGTGGGTTCGGTGCCGTAACGCACAATCCGTGCGAAGCATCGCCCGGCGCGTTGCTTTCGCATTCGCCGCGGATGGCGGGTTGCGTGTGGCGCTATTTCTTCCGTGTGGCTCGCGGCGCACGCTGTTGCGCGCGAAGGTAGGCTTCGATTTCGGTGTGGCCGGCGTGATGCGCCCAATCGGCGGGGGTGCTGCGCCACAGCACATCGTTCGCGTCGAGGCGCGCGCCGCGCTCTACGAGCAGGCGGACGACCTCGAAGTGGCCGGCGTGTGCGGCTTGATGTAACGGCGTCGCGTGCGAATGCGCGCCGACGGGATTGTAACGGTTGGGATCTTCGCCGGCGTCGAGCAGCATGCGGACGAGTTCGACGCGGCCGAATTGCGCGGCGAACGCGAGCGCGAGGTGGCGTTCGCGGCCGTCGGCAGCAGCGAGCAGCCGGCGACATTGGTCCGCGCGGCCCAGCGCCGCAGCGATCGGTAGCGTGATGCGAGCGCCGCGTGCGATCAACGCGTTGACCGCTTCGAATTCGCCGTGCGCCGCCGCTGCCAGAATCGCGCCGTCAGGGTTCGCGCCGCGCTCGCACAGCAAATCGATCAGCGGAACTTGTACGCCCGATTCGCGCGGCACTCTTCCGGTCGAGACGAGCCCCAGCGTTTCGTCGATCGCGCTTCGCTCCGCGCCCGCATCGAGAATCACCTTCGCGGTTTCCACGATGTTCGGCGGGAGCTTGCCGTGGCGCACCGGATTTTCCGCAATAAACGCAAGCAGCGACGGATGGCCGAAATACTCTCCGCCGTCGAAGACGATGCGTTGCCGCGCGAGCTTCGGGTTCTGGACAAGATAGGCGCGCAGGCCCGCGGCGTCTCCAGCATCAAGCAAATCGACGGCGCGGCGAAACACCGGATCGCTGATTCGCTCGTGGTGCGGCAGGTTCAATCGATCGGGCGAGACGGGCTTTGCAAGATGCGCTTTCAGCCGCGCCCACGATGGAAAGCCACTCTGCCGCGCGATGGCCAACTGCGCGTCGGCGAGCTTGAGGGCGGCGTCGAAAATCTCGGTGTCGGTCGCGCGTTCGAAGCGCGGATGAAAATCGCGTATGCGCTGCGCGATTTCTGGACTGCGCGCCGCATGGCCGCGCAGCAAATCTTTCGCCTGGTGCTGCAGGTGATCGAGACTCGGATTGGCGGCGGGGCGTTTTACGGGCATGGCAAACTCCTTTCGCGTGCCCAGGTCCGCATGTCCGGGCGGTCGCAGCGGCGCATAAGCGGAAGTCGCCGCGGCGCGCGACGGCGTTTTCGCTACGTCGGCGGGTCATGTACAAAACTTTCGGTCGAGCCTGCGCGGTGGCGCGGCGGGCATGGGTGGCCGTTCGCCTCAAGCAATCCGCAGGTTCGAACGACGCTGGTTCGCGAAGGTGAGTTTGCAAAACGATCTGCACCTACACCGTGAACTCCTGCCCTCTCCGCGGACCGGACGCGCCCGCTTGCGCGCGGTGATCGTACCACCTCGCCGCGCGGCTCGTTCGATTCAAAACGCGAAAGTGTGCTATTTTGCACATTTTTTCCGGAGCTCGCATGGAATAACAAAGAGCAACACTATGACCACCCCTGCGGTGCTGCCGGTGAATCCTGTAGCAAACGATCCGACCGAAACGAAGCGCCTGAACTGGAAGATTGCGCCCGTGCTGCTGCTGTTTCACGCCGGCGCGGTGGCGGCACTATTTTTCTTCAGTTGGACGGCGCTGTTCGTCGCGCTGTTTTTGTACTGGATCACCACCGGCCTGGGTCTCGGCATCTGCTTTCACCGCCTGCTCACGCATCGGTCGTACGCGACGCCAAAGTGGTTCGAATACTTTCTGACGCTCTGCGGCACGGCAGCGCTCGAAGGCGGCCCGATGCTCTGGGTGGCGACGCATCGCCGCCATCACCAGTTCGCGGACAAGGAAGGCGACCCGCACTCGCCGCGCGACGGCAAGTGGTGGGCCCACGCGGGCTGGATTTTATTTGGAGACGCGCTGCGCATCGACGTGCCGACGCTCGAGCGCTACGCTCCCGATCTGGGCGAAGACAAATTTCACGTGTGGCTGACGAAATATCATCTGGCGCCGGCGCTGATCGTGGCGCTGATTTTGTACGCCCTCGGCGGATTTCGCCTGGTGCTGTGGGGCACATTTTTTCGCACCGTCGCGGGACTGCACGCCTCGTGGATCGTCAACTCGGTTTCGCACATCTGGGGATCGCGGCGATTCCCGACGCGCGACACCTCGACCAACAATTTGTGGGTGGCGCTGATTACGTTTGGCGACGGATGGCACAACAATCACCACGCCTATCCGGTTTCAGCGCGGCACGGCATGAAGTGGTACGAGATCGACTTCAACTGGTACACGATTTCGATGTTCCGGCGGCTCGGGCTGGCGTCACAAATCCGCGAGGCGCAGTTGCCCGCCGGCACGTGATCGTGGACTCAGGTGCCTGTCGGCACTTGAGCGACGCGCGCTAGCTCGGCTTCGGTTCGGCAGCATCGGACGCAACGGGCAAGTGCGCGGCTTCCCAGCCGACAATCCCGCCGGCGATTTCGCTGACGCGCGAAAATCCGTGGCGCTGCAGCAAACTCGCGGCGATCGACGAGCGGTATCCGCCCGCGCAGTACACCAGCAACAAGCGATCCTTCGGCAGCGTTTCCAGATTTTCGACCAAGTGATTGAGCGGCATGGCCACGCTCGCGGCGATGTGTTTCTGGTCGCGCTCGCGCGGCGCACGCACGTCAACGGCAAGCGGCGGCTCGGCCGACGCCAAAAGTTCCGCGGCAAACGGCGCGCTGACGCGTTCGGTGGTGGCCGTCAACTCCGGACGCGCGCTCAGGCTGTGCAATCCGTCCTGCAAATATCCCACGACGTGATCGAATCCGATGCGTCCCAGGCGCGTCGCGGCTTCTCGTTCGCGGCCGGGATCGGCGATGATCACGATCGGATGCTCGCGGTCGAGTACCGTGCCCGCCCATGTGGCGTATTGCCCGCCGAGTCCGATGTTGATGCTGCCGGCCAGATGCGCGGCCGCAAATTCGGCGGCGTCGCGCGTATCCAGGATTTGCGCGCCGATGGCCTGCATGCCGAGCACGTCGTCGAGCGTCATGGCGTTCACGCGCGCGAGGGTCTGGTCGAGCGTGGGGCGCTCTTCGCTGTTGAGTACCGCGTCGTAGGTGAAATACGCCGGGGCGTCGGGCTGATCGGCGGTGACCACCGAAATGAAAGCCTCTTTCGACATCGGCTGGAGCGCGTAATTATTGCGGCGCTGCTCGCCAAGTGTGGAGACGGTTTCCTTGCTGATCGCTTTGCCGCACAGCGAGCCCGCGCCGTGCGCCGGATAGACCAGACTTTCGTCCGGCAGCCCCAGCAATTTTTTGTGCAGCGAATCGAAAAGCATTCCGCCCAGGTCGGTGGCGGACCATCCCAGCGCCGCGCGCAAATCCGGACGGCCCACGTCGCCGATGAAGAGCGTGTCTCCGGTGAGCACGGCTTCGGGTTGCGCGGCGCTTTTCGAGAGATCGAAAACGACAATCGAAATCGATTCCGGCGTGTGGCCCGGCGTTTCCATGATTTTCAATCGCACGCGCCCGAATTCCAGCGTGTCGCCGTCGTGCATGGGCGTGAACGCGTAGCCGGCCTTCGCCGCGGCGCCCAGATAAATCTTCGCGCCCACGCGGTCGCGCAATTCCAAATGTCCGGCGATGAAATCGGCGTGAAGGTGGGTGAGAAATACGTGCTGGATGGAAAGCGAATGCTCGGCGGCGAATGCGGTGTACTGCCCGGTGTCGCGTTGCGGGTCCACCACAGCCGCGACACCGGTTTGTTCGTCTCCGATCAGGTACGACGCGTGCGCGAGGCACGGCAAATAAAACTGCTGGAGGATCACGCGGCCATCCTCGTTTGCAGATGCCTACTTCGGCTGAGGAACAATCCGCAGATAAGGCCGCGGAGATTTCCAGCCGTCCGGATATTTCTGCTTCGCTTCTTCGTCGGTCACCGCCGGCAAAATGATGACGTCGTCACCCGGTTTCCAGTTCACCGGCGTGGCCACTTTGTGCTTGGCGGTGAGCTGCATCGAATCCACCACGCGCAGCACTTCGTCGAAGTTGCGTCCGGTGCTCATCGGATAGCTCAGCATCAATTTGATTTTCTTGTCCGGGCCGACGACGAACACGGTGCGCACGGTGGCGTTGTTCGCAGCGGTGCGGCCTTCGCAGCTATCGCCCGCTTCGGCGGGCAGCATGTCGTAGAGCTTGGCGATTTTCAGTTCGGGGTCGCCGATCATCGGGAAATTCACTTTGTGTCCCTGGGTGGCTTCGATGTCCGCCGCCCATTTCGCGTGGCTGGTCACCGGGTCCACGCTCAGGCCGATAATTTTGGTGTTGCGCTTGGCGAAGTCCGGCTCCAGGCCCGCCATGTAGCCGAGCTCGGTGGTGCACACCGGCGTGAAATCCTTCGGATGCGAAAACAGAATCGCCCAGCCGTCGCCAATCCATTCGTGAAAATTGATCGTGCCCTGCGATGTTTCCGCAGTGAAATTCGGAGCTTCGTCGTTGATGCGCAACACTGTTGGGGCCCTCCCGAGAAGATGCGAAATTATATACCATCGGCCGAAGCCGACCGAGTTCCTATGTGATGCCCGCGCCGCGGCCGGCGATGCGGGCGAATCATTCGCCGGCGCTCGCCAACCGGCACTCGCTAACCCGCACTCGCTAACGAGCACTCGCTAACCGAAGTGCGCGCGGTGCGTCTTTAGGGTGCGGATTTCGGTCCTGTTGCTAAGAACGTTCGATAACCCAGATAGAGGATTCGATGAGACCCAGACTGCATGCTTTAATTGCTTTCTTTTTCTTTGCGTTGCCGGCGTTCGCAAGCGAACGGATGGACCAACAGACGGACGGCCACTGGGTGGGCACGTGGGCGGCGGCGCCGATGGCCTGCGCGGTGAAATCGGGCGAGCCGTCGGCGGGCGATTCGACGTATCGCAACATCGTGCGCTCGAGCGTGGGCGGCCATGCCGTGCGCGTGAAGCTGAGCAACGAGTTTGGCGCGTCGCAATTGGTGGTGGGCGCGGCGCGCATCGCGCTCGCTGCCGGTGACGGCGCGATCGCGGCAGGCTCGGATCACGCGCTCACGTTTGGCGGCCGCGCGTCGGTGACGATTCCCGCAGGCGGCTACATGTTGAGCGATCAGGTAGCGATGGACGTGCCGTCGATGGCCAGCCTGGCGGTCAGCGTATATGTGATCGATCAGGAGATCGCCACGCGCACGTGCCATCTGCTGGCGAGCTCGACGAATTACGTGACCAGGGGCGACGCAACCCAAGCCTTGAAAATGGAACACGCGCGCGCGGCCGGCTCCTGGAATTTCGTGAAAGGCATCGATGTCCTGGCGGGCAAAAGCGCATTCGCCGTGGTCGCGCTGGGCGACTCGATTACCGAC
Organism: uncultured Acidobacteriota bacterium; assembly: GCA_963785585.1. Classification (GTDB taxonomy): domain Bacteria; phylum Acidobacteriota; class Terriglobia; order Acidiferrales; family UBA7541; genus Palsa-295. The sequence continues at coordinate 1,299,414 of CAWAVW010000004.1, read as the reverse complement.
GGCGCCGCTTCGACCAAGGACGCCAACCACCGCTGGCCCGATGTTCTGGTCGAGCGATTTCAACAGCGGCCCAGCGCGCCGCCCGCCGCGGTGCTCAACGAGGGCATCATCGGCAATCGCCTGCTGCGCTCGAGCGAATTCGGGCCGAGCGCGATTGCGCGATTCGATCGCGACGTCCTGGCGCAAACCGGCGCGCGGTATCTGATTCTGCTCGAGGGAATCAACGACATCAGCTGGGGCGATCCCGATGAAAACGCGCGTGCCGAGGAAATCATCGTCGCTCTGGCGCAACTGGTCGAGCGGGCGCACCTCGAGGACGTGAAAGTGTTTGCCGCCACGATCCTTCCGTCCGGCGGCGCCGACGGTTTTTCCGATAAGGGTGAGTCCGTTCGCGCCGCGGTGAACCAGTGGATTCGCACCGGCGGCGCGGTGGACGGCGTGATCGATTTCGACAAGGCCACGCGCGATTCCGCAAAGCCCGCCAACTTAAATCCCGCGTACGATTCCGGCGATCATCTGCATCCCAACGATGCCGGATACGAAGCGATGGCGCGCGCGATCGACCTGACCCTGTTTCCGTAGCCGGCGGTGTAAATCTTTCCACGGCTGCGGATTTCATAGGCGCGGGCGTCGCGGCGCTGCCTTGGTAGCGTAGACGCCCACGTCTGCGCGCTTCGGTTTTGGTCTTGCACTGCGGACGACCACGTCTGCGCGATTCGGTTTTGGTCGTGCATGGCAAGCGCCGGCGAAAAGCTAAAAGCACGCCGTCCCGCGTTCGCGGGACGTGCGCTCGCAGACGTGGGCGTCTACGCTACGAAAGGCAGCGATCCTGCCACGGTACATTCTTGCGCGCCTTGAAAAACCATGTGAACGCGATCGCCCCGGCGTTCACCGAAACGAAAATCGCAGCTTTTGGTAGCGTAGACGCCCACGTCTGCGCGGTTTGGTTTCGGTCGTTCACTGCGGACGCCCACGTCTGCGCGCTTCGGTTTTGGTCGTGCATGGCAAGCGCCGGCGAAAAGGCAAAGGCACGCCGTCCCGCCGCGGCGGCCCGCGGCCCGCTCCGACTGGCGAGCTACGCGCGATGCTTCGCGCCCATTGCCCGCTACGGCACCGAGCCCACGGTTCTCGCGGAGTGCGGTGGCACCCGCCGCCAGGCGGGGACCACCGCCGGCCACCCATGCCCGCCACGCCACCGCGTAGGCTCGACCGAAAGTTTTGTGCATGAACCGCCGACCCCGCGAAAACGCACTCGCCCGTCGCGTCATTCGAATCTACGGAATGCTTGAAGTGAACGCGTACGGCCGGCGGTGGTCTCCCGCCTTCGGCGGGATGCCACCGCACTCCGCGAAAACCATTTCAATCTTCGCTCTCGCATGGACTCGGTTCGAAACTGTACGTCGTGCGCCAACTCGTGGTGGGCAAAGGCACGCCGTCCCGCGTTCGCGGGACGTGCGCTGCGCAGACGTGGGCGTCTACGCTACGAAAGGCAGCGATCCTGCCACGGTACATTCTTGCGCGCCGCTCCTGTTTGCTTCGCCAGCGAACGCTCTTGCGCCAACGCAATCCATTGTATAATCCGCGGCGTACGGATCACGCGAGGCGATCATGGCGGCGGAAAAAACTTCCACAATGTGGGTGCCGGTGTGCTGCGAGCGCGTCATGCGCTGCAATATGTTCCGGCAGGCCGACGGCGGCACGTACGCGGCCCTGGTTTGCACGGTCTGCAACAAAACGATTTCGCTGGAGCAGGAACCGCTGGCCGGCGCGGACAAATTCGGCGAAGGCGCGAACATCCTGAATCTGATGGTTTCGCCGAAACCGCCGCAGACGAAAAGAACCAAGCCGTTTGAGGAAGCCGGGCCCGACGACCCGACGTTGTAACGCCGCACGATAAGGCCGCCCGGCCGATCGCCTCGCGTACGTCGCGCGGTGTTGAAGTCGCACGCAAGCCGCTCAGGCACTCGCGGCTCATCGGTTTTGACGTTGCGGTGGCGCGCCGGCAACGGAATGCGGTAGGGTAATGCGATAGCGACCTGCGGAAGTGGATTGCGGAAGTGGAATGCGCGGTTCGCCCGACCCGCCCCCGCCAATGATCGGCCAGACGATTTCGCACTATCGCATCGTGGAGCAGCTCGGCGCCGGCGGCATGGGCGTCGTGTACAAGGCCGTCGATAGCCGCCTCGAACGTCCCGTTGCACTGAAATTTCTCCCCGAAAAAATGGCGCAGGAAACGCAGGCGCTCGAGCGCTTCCGGCGCGAAGCGCGCGCCGCGTCGGCGCTGAACCATCCCGGCATTTGCACGATCTACGATATCGGCGAAGACGACGGCCGCGCGTTCATCGCCATGGAATTCATCGACGGCGAGACGCTGCGCAGCCACATCCACGCGCAGCCGCTGGCGCTCGGCGAAATTCTCGAACTCGGCATTCAAATCGCCGAGGCGCTCGAAGCCGCTCACCTGGGCGGCATCATTCATCGCGACATCAAGCCCGCGAATATTTTCATCACCCGGCAGGGACGAGCGAAGGTGCTCGATTTTGGCCTCGCCAAGCTGGTTCCCAAGGGAGTCGCGGCGGGCGACGTCGATTCCGGCAGCGATTCCGGCGATCTGTCGGATTCCAATTCGATCGTCGGCATTGTGAGCGGCACGCCGTCGTACATGTCTCCGGAGCAGGTGCGCGGCGACACTCTCGACCAGCGCACCGACATTTTTTCGTTGGGCCTGCTGCTGTATGAAATGTCCACGGGGCGCCGGGCGTTCAGCGGCGGCACCGGCGGAATGATCATCGAAGCGGTTTTGACGCGCGCGCCGGAGCCGGTGCGCAACATCAATCCCGCGATTCCCGCGAGCCTGGCGGCGATCATCGACAAGGCGCTGCACAAAAACCGCGACGAACGCTACCTGCACGCGGCGGATCTCGCGGCCGATTTGCGGCGCGTGCAGCGCGAAGCCGCCGCCGGAACTCCGTGGACCGACGAAGGCGCGGGCGCCGCGTCGAAATCCGATTCGAGCCGTTCGATTGCGACCGGCGAGCTGACGTCGCGCACCGCGACGGGCTTGACGCGCTCGGGCCGCTCGCCGCGCGTGTCGAAAATCATCGACTCGATCGCCGTGCTGCCGTTTGAAAACACCAGCCGCGACCCGGAAAACGAATACCTCAGCGACGGAATTTCGTCGAGCCTGATCAATATCCTGGCGACCGTGCCGAAGCTGCGGGTGATGGCGCAGAGCACCGTGTTTCGCTTCAAGGGCCGCGACATCGACGCGCTGGCCGCCGGGCGCGAGCTGCAAGTTCGCGCCGTGCTCACCGGACGAATCATGCAAAGCGGAGGCTCGCTGCGCATCGGCGCGGAACTGGTGGACGTGCTGACCGGCTCGCAATTGTGGGGCGCGCACTACGACCGCAAGCCCGGCGATATTTTTGCGGTGCAGGACGAAATCTCGCACGAAATCGCGGACAAGCTGAAGCTGCAACTGACGCGCGCGCAGAAAAAGCGGCTGACGAAACATCACACCGAAGATCCCGAAGCGTACGCGCTGTACCTGAAAGGCCGCCACCACTGGAATCGCTGGACCGAAGAGGGATTTTACAAAGCGATCGAGTTTTTTCAGCAAGCGATCGAAAAAGATCCCGGCTACGCGCTGCCGTACGCCGGATTGGCCGACTGCTACGTGCTGCTCGGATGGAACAGTTACCTCGCGCCGAAGCAGGTGTTTCCCAAGGGCAAAGGCGCGGCGATGACCGCGCTGCGGCTCGATCCCGAAAACGCCGAAGCGCACACGTCGGTGGCCGCGGTGCTGTGGCTGCACGATTGGCAGTGGCAAGAGGCGCAAAAGGAATTCGCGCGCAGCCTGGAATTGAATCCCACGTACCCGACGGCGAATCACTGGCGCTCGGAATCGATCATGACCATGGGCGATCACGAAGGCGCGATCGCCGGAATGAAAAAGAGCCACGAACTGGATCCGCTGTCGCTGATCATCAATGCGGCGATCGGCTGGGCGTATTACATGGCGCGGCGATACGAGGAATCGCGCGAGCAACTTTTGCAGGCGATCGAGATCGATGCGAACTATCCGGTGACGTACTGGGTGCTCGGCGCGGTATATCGCGCGACGGGCCAGTACGATTGGGCGATCCGCGAAGGCGAGAAGGCGTCGAAATTTTCCGCCGGAGCTCCGCTGATGCGCGCGGCGCTGGCGCACTCCTATGGGAAAGCGGGCCGGCGCGAGGAAGCGCTCGAGATTCTCGACGAACTCACCAAACTTGCCGCGCAGAGATACGTGGCGCCGCATTTCTTCGCCGGAATCCACATCGGCCTCGGCGAGAACAGCAAGGCCCTCGACTACCTGGAAAAATCCTACGAAGAGCGTTCGCACTGGCTGCTGTACCTGCACATCGACCCGAGCATGGACGATCTGCGCCGCGAGCCGCGTTTCCAGGAATTGCTGAGGAAGGTCGGGTTGCCGCCGTCGTCAGCCCCATCGCACGCCTGATACGCACGCCGCTCCGAGGCGCACGGGTCGCCTCCTATGGTTTTGACGTTGAATTTGTAGCGGCGGGCTTCATGCCCGCCAGCCTTTGAAGTTGCCTCTCCGCATTTCGTCCCCGCAAACGCAACAGCCAATGCTGGCGGGCGTAAAGCCCGCCGCTACAAAATCCAGACCCACCTCCCGAATCGTCGATCCGCGACGGATCGATGTCCGGCGAAGGCAAGACGTCGGTCCGCGCGCAAAACCGAATCGCGCAGACGTGGGCGTCTACGCTACGAAAAGCTGCGAGCGCGAAAATACTGTTCATCGCGACGTGCGTTGCAGAAGGCTGCCCGCTCGACAAACACCGTCGTGCGGCCGCTACACAGGCAAACCCCGCGCGGCGCGGCGCGACCCCGATCGGCGGCGCTGGTAAAAACAATCGCTCGCGAGACCACGGCGCGGACCTGCTAATCTAACCACGGTCGTCGGAGGCTTCGCATGCCCTGTCTGGTGCTGATCATTTTTCTGGCGTTCCCGCGGATTGCGCTCGCGTTGCTGTTTTTCTTCACGAATTATTTGTCGCGCGCATATCACGGATTTCTGATTCCCCTGCTGGGGTTTTTGTTCCTGCCGCTCACCACGCTCGTCTATGCGTGGATGGTGAACAACGCGCGGCCGATCGCCGGCATCAACCTGCTGTTTCTCATCCTCGCGGTCGTTGTGGACCTGGGCGGCCTGGGCCACGGCGCGTCGCGCCGCAGAGACGATTAGCGCGCCCGCAGCCGCGCGGAATGGATTCATCGCGTACCAACGGCTGCGGCGTGTTGACTTCCAATGCACCGAAACTGTAACGTAGCGCCTGCACGTCGAATCATTCCCCCGCCTCGTTCCGTTCGCGGCATCTTTCGGCGCATCACACAGGAGACTTCCCCATGAGCAGAATCACCACAAAAGACGGCGTCGAGATTTTCTACAAGGATTGGGGCAAAGGGCAGCCCATCGTTTTCTCGCACGGCTGGCCGCTCTCGGCCGACGATTGGGACGCGCAGATGATGTTCTTCCTGGCGCACGGCTATCGCGTGATCGCGCACGACCGCCGCGGACACGGACGTTCGAGCCAGGTGAGCTACGGGCACGACATGGACCACTACGCCGACGACCTCGCCGAGTTGACCGCGCATCTGGATCTGAAGGATGCGATTCACGTGGGACATTCGACCGGCGGCGGCGAAGTGGCGCGCTACATCGGACGCCACGGCGAAAGCCGCGTCGCCAAAGCCGTGCTGATCAGCGCGGTGCCTCCGCTGATGGTCAAGACCGCGGCGAATCCCGGCGGCCTGCCGAAGGAAGTGTTCGACGGATTGCAGGCGTCGCTCGCCGCCAACCGCGCGCAGTTTTATATGGAACTGCCGACCGGCCCGTTCTACGGCTACAACCGCCCGGGCGCGAAACCTTCGCAAGGCGTCATCGGGAATTGGTGGCGCCAGGGAATGATCGGCGGCGCGAAGGCCCAATACGACGGCATCGTGGCGTTTTCGCAGACCGATTTCACCGAGGACTTGAAAAAGTTCACCGTGCCCACTCTGGTGATGCACGGCGACGACGATCAGATCGTTCCCTACCAGGACGCCGGAGTGCTGAGCGCAAAACTGGTGAAGGGCGCGATCCTGAAAATCTACAAAGGATTCCCGCACGGGATGCCGACCACCCACGCGGACACCATCAACGCCGACTTGCTGGCGTTCATCCAGGGCACGATGTCCGCCACGGCGTAGCCATCGCCGCGTTCCCATCGGCCGCATCCGGCTCGGAACATCTCGTTCCACGCCGGATGCGGCAACACTTTCTCGCTGCCCTAATCCAATGGGTCGAGCCACTCCGTCCGAAGCTACCCTTTCAAGCGATGTGCGGTGAAAGACGTGTATAGCGACGTTCATCCTGAGCTGGATTCTGTTCTGCGGCAGTTTGTTGCGGGTGTGCGGAATGCGCTCGGCGATAATTTCTTCGGCGCGTATCTGGTCGGCTCGCTGGCGACGGGCGACTTCGACCTCGATAGCGACGTGGACTTTCTGGTGGTGACGCGGGGCAAGCTGCGCGAAACGGAACTGCAATCGCTGCGCGAAACGCATGCGGCGGTCCATGCGCTGGGATGCTACCCCGCGCAGCATTTGGAAGGCTCGTACATCCCTGTCGAATCGGTGAATCGAGCGGAGTCCGTTGGCACCGAGCCTTTGTGGTACGTGGACAACGGAAGTACGACGCTCGAGCGTTCGCTGCACGACAATCGGTGGCACGTCCGCTGGATTCTCCGCGAGAAAGGCATCGTCATTGCCGGGCCCGCGCCGAACACGTTCGTGCGCGCCGTGCCAGCGGATGCGTTGCGCGCGGAAGCAGCCGACGGAATCGCAGCACTTCTGGGCCACGTGATCGCCGATCTCGATCGGCCCCGAGGATGGTTCACAACGCGATTCGGCCAGTCGTTTGCCGTGCTGACGGGATGCAGGATGCTACACACCCGTGAAACCGGCGAAGTGCAATCCAAAGCTGCCGCAGCGAAATGGGCCGAGCGGTTTCTTGATCCGGCATGGCACGAGCTGATTCAGGCAGCGTGGGCGGAAAGGGCGGGAGTTCGTTTCGGCGAAAAAGTCCGCCAGCCCGCCGAGTCGCGCACCGTGCAAGCGACTGCTCAGTTTCTCGCCTACACTCAGGGTTTCGTTCGCGCCGCGGGAGGTTCATCCGGCGATGCACATCGATGAACGGCGGATCGGATCACAAACGGCTTTCGGATTCGAGCGGCGGCGAATCCGGGGCGCGCAGGTGGCGGATGTCGCGCATGGGCGGCTGGCCGAAGAAGCGCGCGTATTCGCGATTGAACTGGCTGGCGCTCTCGTAGCCGACTTCGAAGGCGGCGCTGGCGGCGTCCATGCCGTCGATCAGCATGCGCTCGCGCGCGGCGTGCAGGCGAAGCTGCTTCTGGTATTGCAGCGGGCTCATGGCCGTGAGCGCGCGAAAATGATGATGCAGCGTGGAGACGCCCATGCCCGCGATTTTCGCCAGCTCCTCTACGCGCAGCGGCTTCGCGTAATTCTGCCGGACCCACGCTGTGGCCTTCGCGGTGCGATGGCTCTGATCGCCGAGCGTGGCGATGGCGCGCAGCCGCGCTCCCTCCGGCCCGCGCAAAATCCGGTAAATAATTTCGCGCTGAATTAAACCGCTCAGGAAAGGAATATCCCGCGGGGTGTTCAGCAAATCCACCAGACGGCAGCAGGCTTCGAGCAGCTCGGCGGTGGTTTTCCCCGTGGCCATCGCCGGATTGTCGTCGTCACTCGCGCCGCCCGCGTGGCCCGCTTCGTCGGAGGCGGAAATTTCCTCGCGGCTCAATAGTTCGCGCACCACAGCCATCTCCAGTTTCAGCACGAAGCAAAGATACGGCACCTGTTCGCTCGCTTCGAACACGTTGCAGATCACCGGCAAATCGAGCGAGGTGAGCAGGTAGCGCGACTCATCGAATATAAATGTGGTGCCGGCAAGCGTGGCGCGCTTGCGCCCCTGCGCCACAACGGCCAGGCTGGGCTCGTACGTGGCAGACACCGGCATGGTCGGCGCGGTGCGGCGCGTGAGCAGCAGGCCGGGAATCGCGGTTATCAGTTTCTCTTGCGAGCCAACAAAAGAGGCAATCTTGCGAGCCAGCTCGCGGCGCAGTTCGGACTTCCGGGACGCCGAGGAAACTTCCGAAACCGGCAGAGCGGCCTGTTTTAAGGGCTTTCTCATGTGTTTCGCAGTCTTGGCCATGCCTGAAGATAGCGCGGCGGTTGCGCCCGCGCCAGCGCTTTTCGCGCCTCAAGAGGATTAGGCAAGAACTCGGCAGGATCGGGCTACCGCTTCCCGGCCGTTTCGCACTATTCTCGGCATCGAAGAAACGATTCACCAGGAGATCAGAATGCAGAAACGTGCGCTGGGAAAAAGCAAACTCGAAGTTTCGGCCATCGGACTGGGCTGCATGGGCATGAGTTTTTCCTACGGCCCGCCGAAAGACAAAAAGGAAATGACCGAGCTGCTGCACGCGGCGGTGGATCGCGGCGTCACTTTTTTCGACACCGCCGAAGTCTACGGACCCTTCCTCAACGAAGAGCTGGTCGGCGAAGCGCTCGCGCCCTTTCGCGGCAAAGTGGTGATCGCCACGAAATTCGGATTCGATTTCAGCGGCGCCGATCACCGCCCCGGCGCGGCGCCGGTCAACAGCCGTCCCGCGCACATCAAGCAAGCCGTGGAAGGCTCGCTGAAGCGCTTGCAACTCGAATCGATCGACCTGCTCTACCAGCATCGCGTCGATCCCAACGTGCCGATCGAAGACGTAGCCGGCGCGGTGAAGGAACTGATCGCCGCGGGAAAAGTGAAGCACTTCGGCATGTCCGAAGCGGGCGTGAACACCATTCGCCGGGCGCACGCCGTGCAGCCGGTGACCGCGGTGCAGAGCGAATACTCGCTGTGGTGGCGCAAGCCCGAAGCGGAATTGATTCCCATGCTCGAGGAACTCGGCATCGGCTTCGTTCCCTACAGCCCGCTCGGCAAGGGATTCCTCACCGGAAAAATCGACGCCGGCTCGAAATTCGAGAGCAACGATTTTCGCAGCACGCTGCCCCGCTTCACGCCCGAAGCGATTGCCGTGAACACCGCGCTGGTCGATCTGATCGCCGCAATCGCCCGGCGCAAAAACGCCACGCCGGCGCAAATCGCGCTCGCCTGGGTGCTGGCGCAAAAGCCGTGGATGGTTCCCATTCCCGGCACCACCAAGCTCGATCGCCTGGACGAAAATCTGGGTGCGCTGGCCGTCGAATTCACGCCGAAAGATTTGCGCGAGATCGACGAAGCCGCATCGAAAATCAACGTCCAAGGCGCGCGCTACCCCGAACGCCTGGAGAAAATGACCGGACTGTAATCGCGCGGCGCGACGGGAACGACAAGGTGTATAAACCGGACATCCAGTCCAATGGGAGCACGCTGTACAAAAAGCCCGGCTACATTCCGTAGAACGAGCGATCGCGGAGAAACATTTCATGACCACATTCACAAGCGAATGGACGAAACAGGATCTTCGCAAAATCGCGGAGTCGGACGACCTGCACATTTCGCCGTTCCGCGAAGACGGCGTCACCTACGGCACGCCTACGTGGATCTGGTCCGTCGTTGTGGACGGCGCGCTCTACGTTCGCGCCTACCACGGGACGAAGTCGCGCTGGTACCAGGCGGCGCTGCGGCAACGGGCCGGACGAATTACCGCCGGAGGAATCACCCGGGAAGTTTCGTTTGAGCCGGTGGACGCCGCGGCGCACGAGCGCATCCAACGCCAAATCGACGATGCGTACCGCGCGAAGTACAGCAGCAGTCCGTATCTGGCGCCGATGATCGGCTCAAAGGCGCGCGCCGCGACCGTGAAAGTCACGCCGCGTGCGACGGAAACGTAGTTCGCACATTTCGCCGCAAAGGAAAAATCGAAATGGACATCAAACGAGCGGGCACGCAGCCGTCGGCAAAAGGTCCGGCGGATTGGTTTACGGGCACGGTGCGCATCGATCCGCTGTTTCAGGCGCCCGAGCCCGCGTTTGTGCAGGGCGCGAGCGTCACCTTCGAACCCGGCGCGCGCACCGCGTGGCACACCCATCCGCTGGGGCAGACGTTGATCGTCACCGCCGGATGCGGCTGGGCGCAGCGCGAAGGCGCGCCCGTCGTGGAGATTCGTCCGGGCGACGTGGTGTGGTTTTCGCCCGGCGAAAAGCATTGGCACGGCGCCGCGCCCGAGACGGCCATGACGCATATCGCCATTCAGGAAAAGCTCGACGGAAAAGTGGTGGATTGGCTCGAACATGTGACCGACGAGCAGTACCGGAAATAGTCGGTACGAGCGACACGTACAGTTTCGAACCGAATCGCTGTGAGGTCGAAGGCTGAAACGGTTTTCGCGGAGTGCGGTGGCATCCCGCCAACGGCGGGAGACCACCGCCGGCCGCATGCGTTCGCCTCGAGCAATCCGTAGCCTCGAACGACGCCGGCCACATCCGTTCGCCTCAAGCAACACGTCGCCTCGAACGCCGCCCACCGCACGCGTACGGAGGCGGAATTTCGGTGCCGTCCGCTCCGTCGCAGGGTACGAAGGTAATCGCGCTGGCGCCTCTCGCACTACTTTTCGGCGCGCTCGCACTCGATCCGCATGAACTCGGTCCACAACGCGCCATCGCCCGAATGCTCGCCGATCCATGTGAAGTGATTCGCGGAAATGTTGGTGTAGATCGCCCGCGAAAGCGTCGGCGAGCCGGGAGTTTCCCTCGCGACGTAGCGGATTCCCCGCTCGTCGATTTGGACGCCGCCCAGTTCCTGCGTGCCCAGATCCATCCACGCGCCGGTCAGCGCGTTCAGCCATTTGATATTCCACGATTTCGCCTTGGCGTCGTACGAGCGGAAATTCGTGCCCAGCACCATCCGCTCGCCCGCGGGCGTCTCCATGCGGTAGTCGTCGGCGATTGCAAACCCCTCGAGGATGTACTTCCCCTCCCACGTCGCTTGCAGTTTCTGCCAACGGCCGTCCGCGGCCTTCAGCCGCGCGTCGCATTCGTATCTGCCGATGAGAAATGCGAAGTGCGCAAGCTCCGCCGGCGCGTTGGGATGCTTGGTTCCGTAGGGGCGATTATCCATTGTCATAAAGGCTGTTTCCTTGTGTGCGGCAACCGGGCCATGAAGGCGAACGCGCCGCTTCGACATTCCGTCGTCACGAGCCGTACGGATGGATTATAGTGGCCGGCGGCAGATCGGCGATACAACGCGGCTCGGCCGCGTTTCATCGAAGCAGCAACGTTCGCTGATCGGGAGCATTCCATGCAAATACAGATCCGAAGGGCAATTCCGTTTGCCGGTTTGGCGTTGACGTTCGTGTTGACGTTCGCGCTGGCCGTGACGCTGCCCTTGCACGCTCACGCGCAGGACGCGAAGGCGGCGTATCCGGCGATGGCCCCGCTCGCGCAGTACATGATGCCGCGCGACGCCGAGATCGCGCTGGCGCGCAGCGCGGCGCCGGAATCGATCTCGCGCGACGCCGAAGTGATGACGCTCGGCGCGCACGGCTACGAAGTTGCCGCCAAGGGCACGAACGGTTTCGTCTGCATGGTGTTGCGTTCGTGGGCCGCGGGCACCGACGAGCCCGATTTCTGGAATCCGAAAATCCGCGCCGCCATCTGCATGAATGCGGCGGCTGCGCGGTCCTACGTGCCCGTCAACGTGAAACGCACCGAGCTGATTCTCGCGGGCCGCTCGAAAACCGAGCTGGTCGCCGGCCTGAAACGCGCCTTCGACAAAAACGAATTATCGGCGCCCGCGCCCGGCGCGATGTGTTACATGATGTCAAAGGATTCCTACCTGAGCGACCGCGACGCGCACTGGCATCCGCATCTGATGTTTTTCGTCCCGCAAACCGCGGCCGCCGCATGGGGCGCGAATGCCGACGGCTCGCCGCTCCTGGCCGCCGACGATCCCGAAAATCGCGAGACAATTTTTCTGCTTCCTGTCGGCGAATGGTCGGACGGCACGCCCGGCCCGCCGCTCGACCACCACTGATGCGCAGCGCGAGGAGCGTTCGATGAAATCTCTATTTCGTTTTCTGATGGCGTTCGTGTTGCTTGCCGGAATTTCCCCGGCGACGATGCGCGCGCAGTCGCCCGAGGTGTGGCACGACGACCTCGTCGATCACATGGCGGGCAAATGGACGATGACGGGCCCGGTGATGGGCGGCAACGCGCATCATGACGTGGACGCCGAGTGGGTGCTCGATCACCAGTTCCTGCGCATCACCGAAAAAACGGCGGCCAGCGCGCCGGCCGGCGAGCGGCGCCACGAAGCGATCTGGTTTCTCGGTTACGATTCAACGAGCGAGCGCTACGTGCTGCATCTGGTGGATGTGTACGGCGGACGCTTTTCCGAAACCCTCGGCTATGGCGTGCGCGACGGCAACGCCATCCGGTTCGTCTTTGAATATCCCGACGGCCCGTTTCACACCACGTTTGAGTGGTCGCCGGAAACCAATTCCTGGCAGTGGCGGATGACTCAGAAAGATAAAGCCGGCAAGTGGACCACGTTCGCCGAGCTGAAGCTCACGCCGCGAGCGCAGTAGCCCGGGCAGTCGTCCGGGCAATCGTTCGCGAAACAGCTCGCTTTCGTCGGGGCGGCGCCGTCCCGTCGAGCGTTTACTTCGCCGGCGCCGCAGCCGCAGACGTATCCAACCGCAAAAATCTTGCGGCGTTGTTGTACAGGATGTCGCGCTTCTGCTGCGGCGTCAGGTAGTCGGCGTTCTGGATGATGCTGATCGAATAGGCCATCAGGCCGGGCCAGATCAACTGGTCGGTGCCAAACATCACGCGATCGCCAAATCCCGCATCGACCAGCCGCTCGATGTAGCGATTCACTTCCTTCAGCGGGTAGCTCCAGATCAGCCCGGCCACGTCCACGTATACGTGCGAATTTTCCTGCAGCAGCGTGAGCATGTTGTCGATCATCGGATAGCCGGCATGCATCACCTGCACGCGCAGCTTCGGATGGCGCGCCAGCAACTCTTCGAGCAGCAGCGGATTCCCCATCGAGCCGCGATATTTCGGCATGCCGATGTTCGCGCGGCCTGAGCCGCCGGTGCCCATATGAATCGCCACGGGGATGTCGAGCTCTTCGGCGAGCGCGAAGTATTGATCGACGGACATGTCGCTCGGCGAAAGTCCTTCGTACTGCAATCCGATCTCGCCCATCACCTTGAAGCCGCCGGTGGTGAAATCTTTTCGCAATTCATCCACAGGCGTGCGGCCGCCGGGAGCCATGCCATTCGAAAACGCCGTGCCGGGAATCACGCGCGCCGGCGCGGCGTCTTTCCATTTCTGCACGCTCGCGGGATCGCCGAAAACCACAGCGGTCACGTTGAGCCGTTCCATTTCCGCGAGCACGTCCTTCATATATTCGCCGGGCTTCGCGGGATACAGCGCCGGCGTGCAAGCCTCTTTCAGCCAGCCAAACGGCGCTTCCTTATCTTTCGGGTCGGATGCGGTGAACTCCGCCGCGTTGGGGCACATCGCCGCAAGGCCGGGAAAATTCGCGTCCATGGCGTGGACGTGAACGTCGAGCACCGGCGGGGGCGTCGCCGCCGCGTTCTGCGCGCGCGCACCGATCGCGCCTGCCGACAGCAGTACCGCACAACACACACTTCGCAAAATCAGCCGCGATGACATTCGGATTCTCCCTTGGTACGCTACCGCGCATTCGACCCGCTCGAGGTATATCACATCCGTCCGCCCAGCGGCGATCGCGTCTAATTCCCCGCCCGCCGCGGCGCGAGCGCGCGCGGCTTAGACGCCCTCGATGAGCATCACGCGATACGCGCCGCCCTTGAAGCGGTGCTCGCGCACGGCTTTGTATTCGGGGCTGTTGTACCAGCCCAGCGCGTCGGCGCTTGTGGGAAATTCCAGAATCACGGTGCCTTCGGTCGGCGCGCCTTCCAGGTCCTGGTGCGCGCCGTACAGCGCCAGCACTTTGCCGGGATGCCCGGCCATCGTCGGCACAACGGTCTTCCCGTAAACTTCCAGCTCGCCCTGGTCGAACGTTTTGTCTCGCGTGAAAATCATGTAAGCGCTCATTTGCGTCTCCTTGAATTATTTCGGCGGGCGCGCGTGTCCGGTGATGTTGCGGATGAACGCCACTTCGGCGTTGCTATAGGGCGTCCCGTCGTTGCGAAAAATATCGTGAAACCACATCGGTGGCAGGTGATCGACGTAGGGATGCTGCCAGGAATCCCACGGCAGAGTGGTCTGCGTCTTGCCTTCCACCAATCCCCAGTTGAACGCCGCGACGTTATATTTTTTCGCGATCGGCAGCGTGCCTTGAAATGTGCTGCCGTTCGAGCGCGCCATATATTCGGTGCAGATCAGCGGACGGTGATAGGGCAAGAGCGACGTGAGGCGGCTCTCGAACGCGGCGGGATTATCGTAATTGTGAAACGAGATCACGTCGGACAGTTCCACCTGCGCGCGCGGCACCGCCGAAAGTTTTTCGACGGACGCCCAATCGTCTTTCCACAGCGCGCTGGTGAGCGGCTGCGTCGGGTGCGCCGAACGCGCCCAATCGAACACCTGCGGCAAAAGTTTGCCGATGATTTGCACTTTGTCCGGCGGATCGGGATAAATTCCGTCATTCGAGTTGTCCGGCTCGTTCCACACGTCCCAGCCGAGCACGCGTCGGTCTTGGGCGAATGCGCCGACCACGCCTTTCACGTAGGCTTCGAGCCGCGGATATTGGCTGGGGTCTTCGAGCGCCCGTGCGCCGGGGCTTTGCATCCATCCGGAATTGTGAACGCCGGGACGCGGCGCGCGCTGCGGCCCGAGCTGCGGATTCGGGTCCCAACAGGAATCGAACAGCACGAACAAAATTTTGATGTGGTGCTTGTCGGCGATCGAAAGGAATGTGTCGATGCGTTTCTGGAATCCGGCGGCGTCCTGCTGCCAGAGCAAGTCGTGCAGGAAAACGCGCATCGCGTCGAGGCCGATCGATTGTGCCCAGCCGAGTTCCTGATCGATCCTTGCCGGGTCAAACGTATCCGCCTGCCACATTTCCAGTTCGTTGATCGCGTTCGAGGGAATGTAGTTGCTGCCGACGAACCACGGCTGCGCCGCGTACCAGTCGGCGGCTTGCTTTTCCGTCCAGCGCGGCAGATGCGCGGACGCCGTATCGCTGCCCGCTGCTGAAAACGAATCGCGCGCCGACGCCGTTCCGGCCGCTGCCGATTCATCGCGCGGCGCATCGATCGCTCGCGACGCCACGCCGCCGATCGACGCCACCGCCATCACCGCAATTCCCAAAACGCTCGCAAGGACTCGCATGGCCACCGATTGTAGTTTCTCGCGCCCCGCTTCGCAAACTCGCCGGTCGGTGCGTCTTGCACGACGTACGCACCACGACCGTACGTTGGGCTATCGCCTGACCGCGGTTCGCTCGACCCAGCCAGCGAAATACGATCGCTCGCACCGACCGCGTTCGGTCGGCGGCGTTCGAGGCTACGTGTTGCTTGAGGCGTACGCGTGTGGCCAGCGTCGTTCGAGGCGACGGGTTGCTTGAGGCGAACGCATGAGGCCGGCGGTGGTCTCCCGCCGTTGGCGGGATGCCACCGCACTCCGCGAAAACCATGTCGATCCGAAACGTCAGCGCGAATCAATTCGAAACTGTACGACGCGCGTTAACGGGAAATGGGCTACGACAGCGTGGTCGTACGCAAGCTCAGGGTTGAATGCCGTTCGAACCGGCGAGCGAGGGGCGATGGGTTGAGCGGATCGTCCGTTGTGGCGCCGAACGCGCGGGTCTCGCGGAGTGCGGTGGCACCCGCCGCAGGCGGGGACCACCGCCGGCCACCCACTCCAGCCCTGCCACCGCGTAGCCTCGAAAGACGCAAACGTCCACCGCGTAGCCGTGAACAACGCAAAAGCTCGCCCTGCCACCGCGAATGCTCGTCCACACGCAAACGCCCGCCTCGGCAGCGGTTGACTTTCGCGATTCTTCGGCAGTACATTCGCGCAGAAAATCGGCGCACCACCCCGGCCCCGCACGATATTTCCATTCCTGAATTCGTTACAAGAGGAGAAATTTCATGAGCACGCCGTCGCCCGCGCTCGACATGGATAAATTGAATGCGTTCATCGGCCGGTTTGTCACCGACCTGGGAGCAGCCGTTCACGCCGGCATGGTGGTGATCGGCGAAAAACTGGGACTGTACAAAACGCTGGCGCTCGGCCCGATGACCGCCTCCGAGCTTGCCGCCCACACCAAAACAGACGAACGGTACGTCCGCGAATGGCTCGCTTCGCAGGCCGCCGGCGGCTACGTGACCTACGACGAGAAATCCGGAAAATTCAGCCTGAGTGCCGAGCAAGCGTTCACTCTGGCGAACGAAGACAGCCCCGCGTATCTGCCGGGAGCTTTCGAGCTGGCGGTCGGCTCGCTCGCAGCCGTGCCGCGCATCGCGGAGTCGTTCAAATCCGGCGCGGGAATGGGCTGGCACGAGCATTCCGAATTTGTGTTTCACGGATGCGAGAAATTTTTCCGCCCGGGATACGCGGCGAATCTCGTGGCCAACTGGATCCCCGCTCTTTCCGGCGTGAAAGAAAAACTGGAAGCGGGCGCGAAAATGGCGGACGTCGGTTGCGGCAAGGGCGCTTCCACCATTCTGATGGCCAAAGCGTATCCGAAATCGCATTTCATCGGCTTCGACTATCACGATAAATCGATCGAAGGCGCGCGGGAAACCGCCCGGCGCGAAGGTCTGAGCGATCGCGTGAAGTTCGAAGTCGCCGCCGCCAAACAATTTTCCGGCACGGGCTACGATTTCATCGCGGTATTCGATTGCCTGCACGACATGGGCGACCCCGTGGGCGCGGCGAAGCACGTTCGCCAGGCGCTCGCGCCGGACGGCTCGTGGATGATCGTCGAGCCCTTCGCCAACGACGAGCTGAAAGACAATCTGAATCCGGTGGGCCGCGTGTATTACTCCTTCTCTACTTTGCTCTGCACGCCGTGTTCGCGTTCGCAGGAAGTGGCCGCGTGCCTGGGCGCGCAGGCCGGCGAGAAGCGCATCCGCGAAGTGGTGACCGCCGCGGGCTTCACGCGATTTCGCCGCGCCGCGGAGACGCCTTTCAACATCGTTTACGAAGCGCGTCCGTAAAGACGCCGGCGTTGCGGCGCAAACATTCATCGAAACTCAAACTCGACACGGGAGAGGAAAACAATCATGAAGAAGCTGTATGCGTTCGTAACGCTCGCTGTTGTGCTGATGGCCGGGACTCTGTTGCTGCTGAGGACTCGTAACGTTGCTGCGGCGCAACCAACCGGTATCAAGAATATCGTGCTGGTTCACGGCGCATTCGCCGATGGCTCGGGCTGGGAAGCGGTCTTCCACATTCTCACGAAAGACGGATACTCGGTGGCCGTGGTGCAGCAGCCGGAGACTTCGTTCGCCGAAGACGTGAAGTTCGCGAACGCAATGATCGACCGGCAGCCCGGTCCCGTGGTTCTCGTCGGCCACAGCTACGGCGGCGCGATCATCACCGAAGCAGGCAACAACCCGAAAGTCGCATCGCTTGTTTACATCAACGCCTTCGCGCTGGACGCCGGCGAAAGTTGCGCCACCATCGAGAAAACTGTGCCGCCGGCCGGTAAAGGGATCAAAGCGACCGCCGATGGCTACCTGTATATCGACCCGGCATCGTTCCATTCCGATTTCGCGGCGGACGTTCCGGAATCGAAGACCGCGTTCATGGCGCAGTCGCAGGTGTTGTTCTCGCTCGATTCGTTCACTTCCGCGGTGAAGACTCCGGCATGGAAGACGAAACCCACGTGGTACATGATTTCCACCGCCGACCATTCCATCAATCCGGAGCAGGAACGCATGATGGCCAAGCGCGCCAACGCCAAGTCGGTGGAAGTGAACTCCAGCCACGCGGCGTATATCTCGCATCCCAAGGAAACCGCCAAGCTCATCGAGGATGCCGCCGCCGGTCCGTCCGTGCGCTAGTAGCGCGCGAGTTTCGATCGCAGGCATCGTTCACCACACGGTGCCTGCGACGTAGCTCGCCCAGCGCGCGAAATACGATCGCTCGCACCGATTCCCCGTTACGGCAATCCGCCCACGGTTCTCGCGGAGTGCGGTGGCACCCGCCGCAAGGCGGGGACCACCGCCGGCCACCCACTCCAGCCCTGCCACCCAGTAGCCTCGAACAACACAAACCAGCGTCGTTCGAGGCTAAGTGTTGCTTGAGGCGAACGCATGTGGCCGGCGGTGGTCTCCCGCCGTTGGCGGGATGCCAACGCACTCCGCGAAAACCGTTTCAGCCTTCGACCTCACAGCGATTCGGTTCGAAACTGTACGTCATGCGCCAACGCGAAAAGGGCGACGACAGCGTCGGCAGGCGCGAGTGGCAGTTGGTGTATCGCTCGAACCGGTGAGCGAGGGGCGACGGGTTGAGCGGATCGTCCGTTGGGGCGCCGAACGCGCGGTTCTCGCGGAGTGCGGTGGCGCGTCCGTCTTTCAGGACGAACCACCGCCGGCCGCACGCCCCGGCCATGCCACTCCGTAGACTCGAACAGCACAAACGCTCGCCCTGTCACTGCGTAGCCTCGAACCACACAAACCAGCGGCGTGCGAGGCTACGTGTTGCTTGAACCCAACGCATGCGGCCGGCGGTGGTCTCCCGCCGTTGGCGGGATGCCACCGCACTCCGCGAAAACCGTTTCAGCCTTCGACCTCATAGCGATTCGGTTCGAAACTGTACGTCGGGCGCCAACGCGATATGTGCGCAGCCACGCTCGCCGCGCCGCCCGGCCCGTCACACGTCGCACCGCCTCCGTTGACTTGCCGTTCGGCCCACTTTACTATGTCCGCTTCATGCCCGGCCCCGACCCGCTGCTCGGACAATCCGTTTCGCATTTTCGCATCATCGAGAAACTCGGCGGCGGCGGCATGGGTGTGGTTTACAAAGCCGAAGACACCTCGCTCGGCCGCTTCGTCGCCCTGAAATTCCTGCCCGACGACGTGGCCAAAGACGCGCAGTCGCTCGAACGATTCCGCCGCGAAGCCCGCGCCGCGTCCGCCCTGAACCATCCCAATATCTGCACCATCCACGAAATCGGCGACGACGGCGGCCGCCTGTTCATCGCCATGGAATTTCTCGACGGTATGACGCTGAAGCACCGCATCGACGGCCGTCCGATCGAAATCGATACCGCCATCGCCCTGGCCATTGAAATTGCCGACGCGCTCGATGCCGCGCATGCCCAAAATATCGTTCATCGCGACATCAAGCCCGCGAACATTTTCGTCACCAAGCGCGGCCACGCCAAAATTCTGGATTTCGGTCTCGCGAAAGTCACGCCCGCTGCCGGTTCGCCGAACCAGACTTCGGCGGCGAGCACCACGGCCGGCGATGTGGACGAGCGCGACCTCACCAGTCCCGGTTCCACGCTCGGCACCGTTGCGTATATGTCGCCCGAGCAGGCCCGCGCCAAGGAACTCGACGCGCGCAGCGATCTGTTTTCCTTCGGCGCGGTGCTCTACGAAATGACCACCGGCGCGCTGCCCTTCCGCGGCGAAAGCTCGGCGGTGATCTTCGCTGAGATTCTGAATGCCACGCCAACGCCCGCGGTGCGGCTGAATCCCGCCATTCCGGCGAAGCTGGAAGACATCATCCAGAAGGCCTTGGAAAAGGATCGCAGTCTGCGCTACCAGCACGCTTCGGAAATGCGTTCGGATTTGCAGCGCCTGAAACGCGATTCGGATACGGGGCGCTCTGCCGCGGCAGGTTCCGGAACGGTCGCAGTCGCCGCCGCGGAAGGAACGGCCGCGCCATCCGGACCTCAGCCGACGCCGCCGTCATCGGGCTCTCAAACGGTTGTGGCGCCGCCCCCATCAAGCTCTGTAACGGCTGTGGCGCCATTGCCATCGAGCGGCGTGAGCGCAACCGCGGTTGCGGCTGCTCCCAAGTCGCGCAAAATTCTCGTCGCCGCGGCCGCTATCGTCGTCGCGGCCGCACTCGCCATTGGCGGATACTTCTATTCTCACCGCACGCGGGCACTCACCGAAAAAGACACCATCGTGCTCGCCGAATTCACGAACACCACCGGCGACGCGGTGTTCGACGGCACGCTGCGCCAGGGACTCTCTGCGCAGCTCGAACAGTCGCCGTTTCTGAATTTGCTTTCCGACCAGCAGATCGCGCAGACCCTCGGCCTGATGGCGCAGCCGAAAGACGCGCGGCTCACCAGCGATCTTGCCCGTGAAGTCTGCCAGCGAACGGCGGGCGCGGCCACCATTGAAGGCTCGATTTCCAGCCTGGGCAGCCAGTACGTGTTGGGGCTGAAGGCCGTGAATTGCCACAACGGCGACCTGCTGGCGAACGAGCAGGCGACGGCCAACGGCAAGGAGCAGGTGCTGAAAGCTCTGGGTGAAGCGTCCACAAAAATTCGCGTGAAGCTCGGCGAATCGCTCGCTTCGGTGCAAAAGTACGACGCGCCGGCGGAGAACGTGACCACCTCTTCGCTCGAAGCGTTGCAAGCCTACAGCCTGGGCTACCAGACCGCCGTCTTAAAACGCGACGACATTGCGGCCGTCCCCTTCTATCAACGGGCGGTCAGCCTGGACCCCAACTTTGCCATGGCCTACGCCCGAATGGGCACCAGCTACTACAACGTGGGGGAACTGACTCGTGGCGCGGAGAATTCGCGCAAGGCTTACGCACTGCGCGAGCGGGTGAGCGAGCGCGAGAGGTTTTACATTGATACGCACTACGAACAGTTTGTGAACGGGAACGTGGAAGCAGCGCGCAAAGCCTATGAACTGTGGGCCCAAACCTATCCGCGGGATTCAGTTCCACCCACGAATCTGAACATTATCTACCTGAACCTGGGCGAGTACGAGAAGTCCCTGGCCGCGGACCAAACTTCGCTCAAGCTCAATCCGGCCAGTGGGCTTTCCTACGGGAATCTTGTCGGTGGTTATTACAATCTCAATCGGTTCGACGAAGCCAGGGCCACCGCAGCGGAAGCGCAAGCTCACAACCTGGATAGCCCTTCGATCCACCAAACGCTCTACGCGATCGATTTTCTGCAACACGATTCGGCGGGGATGGAGCATGAGGCAGCCCAGGTGATGGGCAAGCCCGGATACGAAGACGTGATGCTTTTCGCCGAAGGCAGCATCGCCGCTTTTGCCGGGCAATTCTCCAAAGCACGGGAGCTAATCCGTCGCGCTTCCGAATCGGCACAGCGCGCGGATGAAAAAGAAACGGCCGCGACGTACGTTGCGTACGCCGGGTTGCAATCGGCCTTAGTCGGCAACGTGAGCCAGGTCCGGCAGCAAACGCAGACCGCGCTGGCGCTTTCTACCGGCAAAGACGTTCAATCGATTTCAGCCGTCGCGCTGGGGCTTGCCGGCGATGCCGCCGAGGCCACGCGATTGGCTGCCGATTTGTCCAAGCGCTATCCCCAGGACACATTTGTCCAGTCTTTGTATTTGCCACTGGTCCGCGCGGCGATTGCTCTGCAAGCGGGTAAGGGCGACGCCGCGATCGAAGACCTCGCTCCGGCTCTGCCGTACGATTTGAGTACCTCGGACTTTCCCTTCTATCCCGCTTATTTGCGCGGTCAGGCGTACTTGGCGGCGCATCAAGGCGCCCTCGCGGCCGCCGAGTTTCAGAAGGTTCTGAAATATCGGGCCATCGAATCCGGCGATCCCATCGGCTCGCTGGCGAATCTGGGCCTGGCTCGTGCTTACATGCTCGAAGCTCAATCCGCCCAAGGCCCCGACGCCGACGCCGCTCGCGCCAAGGCCCGCGCCTCTTACCAGGATTTCCTCGCGCTGTGGAAAGACGCCGACCCCGACATCCCCCTCCTAATCGCCGCGAAAGCCGAATACGCCAAGCTACAGTAACGAGCGCCCCCGGCGCGCGGTGGAGTTCGAGCCGACGTCTTGCTTGAGGTATGCGCGTTCGGCCCGCGGCCGGCGGCGCAGAGCCGCCCGAGAGATTCACCCGCGCTGGATGCGGGTTGTCGTCCGCGGGCGGCGAGTGGCGTTCGAGCCTACGTGTTGCTTGAGGCGGAGCCCGTGGCCAGCGACGATCGAGCCTACGTGTCGCTGGCGCTGAACGTGTGTGGCCGGCGGTGGTCTCCCGCCGTTGGCGGGATGCCACCGCACTCCGCGAGAACCTCGTCAGCCTTCGATGTCGCTGGGGTTCACTTCGAAGTCGTCGGGAGTGCGCAAACGCGAGGTGGGAAACGATAAAACCGTTTTGCGGAAGGCGCGATTCGCGCGCTGCTCGAACCATCCCGCGGAGCACCAGCGATAATTCACCGCGTTACGCGTGATGCCGTGACGCACGGCGTTCTCATGCACGTAACGAAGTCGCGCAAAGTACGCGCCCTGCTGCTGGATCCACTTATCCCAATATTGAAACCACACTTGGCGTCCGCTCGCGTTGTCCACGCGATTCACCTCGCGCGCGGTGAGCGTGTGCAACTCTTTCACCAGCGATCCGATGCTTGCCGAACGCCCCGCGGTGCCGATGAAGTGATAGTGATTCGGAAACAGGCACCAGGCCTCGAGTTTTACGCCGTACTTTTCGCTCACCTCGAACAGTCGCGCCTGAAGCAGATCGAGTTTTTGCGCGGAGTTGAAAATGGGAAGCTTACGGTAGGTCGCCGCGGTGACCATGTACACTCCCGCCGGTTCGACACGATGCGCCGGAGCGTGCGGCCAGTCCGCCATTTCGGCGAAGCATACTACTGATCCTTGTCGTCCACAACCAGTTACGCTATCGGATGAGCGGTTTTCGATGTCGCAGCGATTCGGTTCCAAACTGTACGTCGCGCGCTAACGGGAGATGGGCGCGGACATCGTGGGCGTGCGCGAGCGGGGGTTGGTTTTCGCTCGAACCGGCAATCGAGGCGCGATGGGTCGAGCGGATCGTCCGTTGGGGCGCCGAACGCGCGGGTCTCGCGGAGTGCGGTGGCGCGTCCGGTTTTCAGGACGAACCACCGCCGGCCGCCGGTGCGCGGCGTGGCGATACGTAGCCTCGAACACCACAAACGTGTAGCGCGGGCCGGTCGAGGCGGAACAGCAGCGGTCGAGGCTACATATTGCTCGAGGTATACGCCTGCGGCCGGCGGTGGTATCCCGCCTTCGGCGGGATCCCACCGCACTCCGCGAAAACCGTTTCGGCGTTCGACCTCACAGCGATTCGGTTCGAAACTGTACGTCGCGCGCCAACGGGAAATGGGCGCGGACATCGTCGGCAGGCACGAGCGGCGGTTGGTGTGTCGCTCGCATCGGCAAGCGAGGCGCGATGGGTTAACCGGATCGTCCGTTGGGGCGCTCAGTTCGGGTTGTCGTCCGCGGGCGGCGCAACTGTATTACCATGCACTCGGGCATGCTGCGCTTGCCGTTTCCTTACGGGATGAGCGCACAGTCAGGAGAAAACCAATGAAAGGCGAAACAACGGGAGCGGGAGCACTGGTCGCGGCGTTTGTGGCGGGCGTGCTGGTGGCGACGGCGATCGGCGGCGGGTTCGCGCAGGCCGTGGCGCAAAATCAGCAAGTGACCGTGCAGCGCGTGATCAGCCCGACGGTCACCGACGAAGATATCGCCTTGCTGCGGCAAGACCTGCGCGCCCGGAAAATGCAGGTGATCGGCGAAAACATGTCGCTCTCCGAGGACGAAGGTCTGAAGTTCTGGCCGGTCTACAATCATTACGTGAAGGATTTGACCGCCGTGAACGATCAGAAATACGCGCTCCTGAAGCAGTACGCCGAGATGTGGGCCACGATGTCCGATCAGGACGCGCTGATTTACGTGCGGCACTGGCTCGAGGTGGACGGGCAGGCGCAGGCGCTGCGCTTGAAGTATGTTCCGGTGGTCAGCCAGGTGTTGCCGGGGAAAAAGGCCGCGACGTTTTTTCAGTTGGACCGCCGCCTGAACATGATTGTCGACCTGCAATTGTTTTCGCAGATTCCCCTCGCGCACGTGAAGGACTAGGCGCGAACCCACAATCCGCGCAAAACCGATTCCCTGCCGCGTTTGTTATACTTTTCGTGGTTCGATCATGAAGCGCCACGCCCTCATCTTCGGCCTTGTCGGCGGACTGCTGATCGCCGCGCTGCAATACACCGAATACCGCTTCGTGGTGATCGAACACTCCGTCGAAATCTACAGCGGCCTGGTGGCGATTCTGTTCTCGGCGTTCGGCATCTGGCTGGGACTGCGCCTTACGCGCCGGCGCGAAGTGGTGCGGGAGACGATCCGCGAAACCGTGGTGGTGAAGGAAGTTCCCGTGATGGTGCGCGTTCCCGCGGACGCGACAAGCGCGGCGCCCGCTGCGGCCGCAGCGCCGTTCGCCCCCGATGCGGCGCGCCAGCAGACGCTGGGCATCACCGCGCGCGAGCTGGAAATTCTGAACCTGGTTGCCCGCGGCCTGAGCAACCGCGAAATCGCCACGCAACTTTTCGTTTCCGAAAACACCGTGAAGACGCACTGCGCCCGCGCGTTTGACAAGCTCGGCGCCGCTCGCCGCACCCAGGCCGTGCAGCGCGGCAAAGAACTCGGCCTGCTGCCCTAGCCGTGACGGTCACCCGTACAGTCACCCGAACGCGGCCGGCGCGGCCGGCACGTCATCCAAAAGCACGATTTTTGCCGTCCGCCTGCAAAATCATCCAAAAGAGTGACGACAACCGCCCCGTTTCGCCGCATCATGGCGCCGTATTCACCTTTTCGAGCGGTCACACCAGGAGCCTTCGATGAAGAAAACCGTACTCACGTTCGGCCTGATCTCCGGCGTCATGATTTCCATTCTGATGGGCGGCTCGTTGCTCGTCGCCAACAAGATCGGCAACACGCACAGCATGCTGCTCGGCTACACCATGATGGTGGCGTCGTTCCTGCTGATCTATTTCGGCATCCGCAGCTACCGCGACAATACGCTCGGCGGGCAAATCTCGTTTGGCCGCGCGTTCGCCTGCGGCATTCTGATCACCCTGATCACCACGGTGTTTTACGTGGGCATGTGGGAAATTCTTTACTTCAACTTCATGCCGCACTTTATGGACAGCTATTTCGCCGCGCAGATTCAAAAAGTGCAGTCGTCCGGACTGGACTCCGCAACGATCGCCGCGCAAGTGGCCGCCATCCGCCATTCGCAGCAGCTCTACCAGAATCCGCTGGTAAATATGGCCTACACCGCGATTGAGCCGCTGCCCGTCGGCGTGCTCATCACGCTGATCTCGGCGGCGGTGCTGCGACGCAAAGGTCCGGTCGAACACACGGCCGGGCCCGCCGTCATGGCAACATAGGAGGGTCGATGCGCCTTCGCAGACGAGACGTGCTTCGAACGCTGTCCGCCGCTTTCGGGTCGAGCTTGCTCCTGGGGCCGGACCGGCTCGCTGCCGCTGTTCACAATGAAATTCACGGAGGAACGGGAATGGAAAAGGTAACCGGAATCGGAGGATTTTTCTTTCGCTCGAAGGATCCGAAAGCGCTGGCGCTCTGGTATCAGCAGCATCTGGGAATCTCGCCGGTGCCCACAGGCGCCGGGCAAGAGCCCTGGGAGCAGGAGGCCGGAACGACGGCGTTCGCGCCGTTCCCCGAGTCGAGCAAGAAATTCGGCGATCCGCAGAAAGTGTGGATGCTGAACTTTCGCGTGCGCGATATGGATAAAATGGCCGCCCAGCTGCAAGCCGCTGGAATTGAAGTGAAGGTTGACCCGAACACCGACTACGGAAAGTTTGCCCTGCTGCACGACCCCGAAGGCAACCCGATCGAACTCTGGCAACCCGAATAGCCGCGCGCACACACCCGCGAAGTGCGGCGCGCGGCGGGCGGCTT
Source organism: uncultured Acidobacteriota bacterium (assembly GCA_963785585.1). GTDB lineage: Bacteria > Acidobacteriota > Terriglobia > Acidiferrales > UBA7541 > Palsa-295. The sequence continues at coordinate 1,273,501 of CAWAVW010000004.1, read as the reverse complement.
GCAGCAACGCGTCGCGTGTTGGCGTGGGATGCGTTGCTCGTGTTCGAGCCTACGGGGTGGCGCGGCGGGAGTTTGCGGCGTTCGAGGCGTTCGAGGCTACGTCCGAGCGGCTCTGAACGTCTCTGGCCGGCGGTGGTCCCCGCCTGGCGGCGGGTGCCACCGCACTCCGCGAAAACCGCACGCACCGTGCCGTAACAGACGCCCCGCTCGACCCATCGTGGGTGGCTGGCCGGGTCGAGCGGCATTCCAACGGCGGCTTCCGCGCGACGAGCGTCGCTGTGCCCATCTCGCGTTGGCGCATGACGTACGGTTTCGAAGCGAATCGCTATGACATCTCCGATCGAAATGGTTCTCGCGGAGTGCGGTGGCATCCCGCCAACGGCGGGAGACCACCGCGGGCCGCACGCGTTCGCCTCGAGCAATACGTAGGCTCGATGTGCGCGGTGGCGATGATGCGCTCCTGCCTACGACCGTTCGGCGGATGAGCGAACTTCCGCGGCGAAAGTCGCTTGATGTAGGATGGCCTGCGTTCGTCGCGCGAAAAACGAAACCGCCGGACCAGTCGCGAAGAACGAAAGCGCCGGACTACTCGCGCTGGCGATTGCAAAGGATTCCGATGCCACACTATGGCGACTATCAAAATGAAATTTACTTCGGCGGGCTGCAGGGCGTAGTGCCGGACTTGCCGGTGGATTTCGCGCTGCTCGAAGAGCGCGTGGCGAGCGCGCTGCCGGCCGGCGTGCTGAACTACGTGCAGGGCGGCTGCGGCGACGAGTGGACGCAGAATCACAACGCGCTCGCATTTCGCCACTGGGGCATGGTGCCGCGCATGATGGTGGACGCCTCGACGCGCGATTTGTCGATCGAACTTTTCGGCGTTCGCTTTCCGTCGCCGATTTTCATGAGTCCGGTGGGCGTGCTCGGGATTTGCACTCCCGACGGCCACGGAGATTTGGCCGCGGCGCGCGCGTCGGTGGCCTCGGGAGTTCCGTTTGTGGCGTCCACGCTGTCGAACGATCCGCTTGAGACCGTGGCCGCCACGCTCGCCGGCGCGCCCGCATTTTTTCAACTGTACACGCCCAAAGATAAAGCGCTGGCCGAGAGCCTGGTGCATCGCGCCGAACGCGCCGGATACAAAGCGATCGTCGTGACGCTGGATACATGGGTGACGGGTTGGCGCCCGCGCGATCTGAACGCTGCAAATTTCCCGCAACTGCGCGGACACGTGCTGATGAATTATTTTTCCGATCCCGTTTTCCGCGCGATGCTCGCAAAACCGCCGGAGGAAGATCCCGCGGCGGCGATTCGCCAGTGGGCGGCGGCGTTTGGAAAAGTTTTAACCTGGGACGACATGCCATGGCTGCGTTCGCTGACCAAGCTGCCGCTCGTGCTGAAAGGCATTTGCCATCCGGACGACGCGCGGCGCGCCATCGATCTGGGCGCGGACGCGGTTTACTGCTCGAATCACGGCGGGCGGCAGGCCAACGGCGGCATCGCGGCGATCGACATGCTGCCCGCGGTGGTGAAAGCGGTCGAAACGTCGTCGCGCAAGACGCCGGTGCTTTTCGATTCCGGCGTGCGCTCGGGCTCCGATGTGGTGAAGGCGCTGGCGATCGGCGCGACGGCCGTGGGCATCGGACGACCGTATGTGTACGGGCTGGCGATCCATGGCGCGGACGGCGCGCGGCACGTGCTGCGCTCGATTCTCGCCGAGGCCGACCTGCTGATGGCCGTGAACGGATATCCGACGATCGCGCATCTGCGCGCCGCGGGCGCGATGCGCAACCCGCCGTTGCCGGCGGGAGCGTAGCGCGGGCTACGTTTTGCGATGTCAGCCAAGGCTGCGTGCGGATTTCACCACGTCAAAGGCTGCCCGCTCGACGCTTGTCGCGTCGTGCGGCCGCTACACAATCAAAATCAAAACCTCAGTTGGATCGGGCGCCTCGGTTGTTGCGACGCCGACGTACGCCGCTCGTCGCTCGATTCGCCTCTCGTAAGTTAGACAATCTTGTCTGACGGTTGGTTAGACACTCGTGTCTGACCGGTTTAGACGTTGCCGCGTGCGCCGGTGCCGACGCGAAGTCAAAGGCCGTCAGGCTAAGAGCCTAACGAACTGTCAGGCAGGATTGCCTAACGTACGCAAAGCGGAGCTCAGGGCTCCGTTTTGCGAACTCAGCCATGGCTGCGTGCGAATTTCATCGCGCCAAAAGCTGCCCGCTCGACGCTGGTCGCGTCGTGCGGCCGCTACACAGTCAAAATCAAAACCACAATTGCATTGGGCGCCGCGCTTGTTGCCGCGCCGACGTAAGTTAGACAATCTTGTCTGACGGTTGGTTAGACACTCGTGTCTGACCGGTTTAGACGATGCGGCGTGCGCCGGTTCCGACACGAAGTCAAAACCCGTCAGGCTGAGAGCCTAACGAACTGTCAGGCAGGATTGCCTAACGTACGCGAGACGGAGCAGCGCGGGGCTACCGTTTTGCGAGATTATCCACGGCGTCGCGTGGACTTCACGGCGGCAAAGGCTGACCGCACGACGCTTGTCGCGTCGTGCGGCCGCTAGACAGTCAAAAGCAAAACCACGAGCGGATGGGGCGCCACGGTTGTTGCGACGCCGACGTACGGCGCTCGTCGCTCGATTCGCCTCTCGTAAGTTAGACAATCTTGTCTGACGGTTGGTTAGACACTCGTGTCTGACCGGTTTAGACGATCCGGCGTGCGCCGGTGCCGACACGAAGTCAAAGGCCGTCAGGCTGAGAGCCTAACGAACTGTCAGGCAGGATTGCCTAACGTACGCGAAGCGTAGCTCAGGGCTACCGTTTTGCGAACTCAGCCATGGCTGCGTGCGGATTTCACGGCGGCAAAGGCTGACCGCACGACGCTCGTCGCGTCGTGCGGCCGCTACACAATCAAAATCAAAACCACAGGCGATCGAATCGCAGGCGCGTTTCGTTTGTGCGGCGCGCTTGCGGCGTGATACGTTCGGCGCGGCTAGAGACGAAGAGGGCGAGGCACACATGAACACGACGAAATCGAAGCTGTGGACGCGGCGCGAACTGATCAAGAGCGGAGCGGCGGCCGCAGCGGGCGCGGCGCTCGTGCCGCTGGCGAACCAGTCGCGCGCCGCCGAATCCGCGCGCAGCGTCGCTAAGGCGAGCACCATCGCGAAGGCAAGCGGCGCAACCGTGCAGCTCCCCCGCCCCGCGCCGCTCGACGATCCGCGGCTCACGTTCGTGGTCACCACCGAAGCGAGCGCGTGGCAGAAGGGCGCGACGTACAAACCCACATTTATGTGGGACATCCTGAATCTGAACGTCGGCCTGAACACCGACCCGAACCCCGACATGAACTCCAACCGCAGCGCCGATGCGCACCTGGCGCGCGGCATCTCGCACGCAATGGCCGGTTTCGGCGGCTGCTTCAACGAACGCGGCTGGACGGCGCTCAGCGCGCTGGACGAAGCCGACCGCGAAACCGTGTTGCGCGAATTTTTCGATCCCGCAGCCGGAGCGCGATTCAGCTATTGCCGCACGCCGATCGGCGCAAACGATTTCGCCACCGAAGCCTACAGCTACGATGAAACCGACGGCGATTTCGAGCTCGCGCATTTCAGCATCGATCACGACCGCTCGACGCTCGTGCCCTTCATCCACGCCGCGCAACGCTACCAGCCGAATCTGAAACTGTGGGCCTCGCCGTGGAGTCCGCCGAGCTGGATGAAGCGCAATCATTTTTACGCCGAAGCGAAAGCGTATCCGGGCATGAAGGAAAACGGCATTCGCCCCGACCAGATCGGCCACGAAGGCGAAGACATGTTCATTCAGGAGCCGCGCTATTTCGAAGCGTATGCGCGCTATTTCGGCCGCTACATCGACGCCTATCGCGCCGAAAATATTCACGTCGGCATGGTGATGCCGCAAAACGAATTCAATTCGGCGCAGAATTTTCCGAGCTGCACGTGGACTCCCCTGGGCCTGGCGCGTTTTCTGCATTCGCTCGGGCCGGAAATGCAAAAGCGCGGCGTGGACATTTTCTTCGGCACGCTCGAACGCGGCGATCCGAAGCTGCTCGAAACCGTGATGGCCGACGAAACCGCCGCGTCCTTTATCAAGGGCGTGGGGACGCAGTGGGCCGGTAAGAATGCGTTGCCGGCAATTCATCGCGAGTATCCATCGCTCGCCATTTATCAATCCGAGCAGGAATGCGGCGACGGCACGAACACCTGGAGCTACTCCGGCTACTGCTGGCAACTGATGAAGCATTATTTCCGCAGCGGCGCGAGCGCCTATTTGTATTGGAATCTGGCCACCGATCGCGGCGGCATGAGCACCTGGGGATGGGCGCAGAATTCGCTGGTGAGCGTCGATACCGGCGCGAAAACCTTTCACTACAATCACGATTATTATTTGCTGAAACATCTGACGCACTTCGTCGATGTGGGGGCCGAGTTCGTGGAAGTGACCGGCACGTGCGACGACGCGCTCGGCTTTGTGAATCCCGACGGCACCGTGGTGCTGCTGGTGCGCAATGAACTCGCGCATGCGCAGTTCGTGCAGGTGGCCGTGCGCGACCGGGCGTTTGCCATCGAGCTGCCGGCCGATTCCATCGGTACCATTTCGATCAAACCGAAGACACCCGTAAGTTAGACAATCGTGTCTGACGGTTGGTTAGACACTCGTGTCTGACCGGTTTAGACGATCCGGCGTGCGCTGGTGTTGACACGAAGCGAAAGGCCGTCAGGCTAAGAGCCTAACGAACTGTCAGGCAGGATTGCCTAACGTACGCGAAACGTAGCTCAGTGCTCCATTTTGCGAACTCAGCCAAGACTGGGTGCGGATTTCATGGCGGCAAAGGCTGACCGCACGACGCTCGTCGCGTCGTGGGGTCGCTACAAAGGCAAAATCAAAACCAAAATTGCATTGGACGCCACGGTTGTTGCGACGCCGACGTAAGTTAGACAATCCTGTCTAACGGTTGGTTAGACACTCGTGTCTGACCGGTTTAGACGATGCGGCGTGCGCCGGTGCCGACGCGAAGCGAAAGGCCGTCAGGCTAAGAGCCTAACGAACTGTCAGGCAGGATTGCCTAACGTACGCGAACCAGTCGGCACATCGCGGATCGCACGGTTTGCGAGCGATTGCCGGGCCGAGCGAGCAGCGCGGGGCTGGGCGGGCCGGGCGGGTCGAGCGGCGCGTGGCGGGTCGAGCTTCGCGGCGCGACACAACTACCACGCGGGGAGCTTGGGGATCAGCCAGGCGTTGCAGTTGCGGCTCAGGTCGCTGACGGCCAGGCGCTTGCCGTCGGGCGAGGCGGTGAATTCGTACACGGTCCACGAGCGGAAGCTCAACTGCTTCGGCTCGGCTTTCTCGGCGAGCAAATAAATTCCCGAACCCTTCGACGTGAGCGTGGAAACGAACAGTCGCTTGCCGTCGGCGGCCCAGGCGATCCCATCCATCAGGTTGAGATCGGGGAAATGCCATTCCGACGGCGCGGCGCCGTTCACCGGCAAAATGCGAATCGGCATGTCGTCGTACGAAGATTTTCCGTACGCGATGCGAGTTCCGTCGCGCGACAAATCCCAGAAATCGAGGTCGGCTGCGTTCACCGAAAGCGTCGATTGCCGTTTGCCGGTCATCGGATCAAACACGGTGAAGTCGATCTTCGACGCGTCGGTTCCCTTCTCCGCCAGCACGCACGTTCCGCCCTCGATCTTCGCGCAATGAAAACTCGGCACGCCGCCCACCGCCGCGGTGTACGAACCGACGCCGCCCAATCCCAGATAGCCTTTCACTTCGATCACGCTTTCGGAAGGGCCGCCGGTCACCGGCATGCGCATCAAATGCCCGCTCGCCGGGACTTCGTCGGTTTTCCGCGCGGGCCACTGCATATAAAGGATGCACGAGCCGTCGGGGCACATGCGCGGCGAGCGCTTTTCGTCCGAGCCGGTCACCAGCGGCACGGCCGAGGAATCGTCGATGGCCTGCTTGAAAATGCCGTAGGTGCCTTCGCGGTCGGAGTAAAACAAAACGGACTTGCTGTCCGGCGTCCAACCTCCGGCCCAATCCATTTTTTCGCTCAGGGTCATGCGCGCAGGCGCGTCGAGCGAAGCGTCGCCCGCGGTGAGCGTGGCGATGTACACGTCGCTCTGCTGAATGTCGTTCATCAGCACCAGAGATTTTCCGTCGGCCGGCGCGCTCAACCGCCGCATGTGGAATCCCGACCAGTCCGTCAGCCGCGCCGGGTCGCCTTTCACTTTTCCCGTGACCGGATCGACGCGGATTTGCCACAAGTTCGTATCGGTCTCGCGCGGCGTCAGTTCGCGCAGCGCGTACACCATGCGGCCGTCGGCGAGCCACACGAACGCGCCTACTTTATCGTCGGAGATCGCCGTCGTCGGATTCCCGCCGTTCACATCGATCGAATCAACGTGAATGTCGCGAACTTCAAAGCCGCGGCGGGCCTGCATATACGCCAGGCGGCGTCCGCCGGGCGCCCAGCCGGGAAATCCCAGAACTTCGCCGGCCGGAGTGCCGAACAGTTTGCGAGCGTTGTTTCCCTGCGCGTCCATCACCCACAGTTCGTGGCTGTTTACCGATGTGAAAGCGACCAGCGTGCCATCCGGCGAGACGGTGGCAAATGCGGCCTGCTGGCGAAGTTGCCGCATCGTGCCGCCGATCAGCGACACTTCGTAAATGCCGTGCTCGTCGTGCTGGCCAACCGGTCCGCTGACCAACAGTTTTGTGGCATCGGGAAACCAACTGATCACCGCGCAGCGGAAACACATCTCCCGGGGAATGGGCAGCGACTGCATTTCGCCGGTGGCCACCACGCGCATGTGCAGGCCGTCCAGATCGGTGTAGGCCAGATATTTTCCGTCCGGTGAAATGGCAGACGACAGTGCGGGATCTTCCTCGGAATTAAACGTGATTTGTTTCGGATTGAGCTGCGCCTGCGAGTACGGGCCGTGCGCGCCGAACCATCCGAGTTTCCATCCGGCGAAGGCGCCGCCGGCAAGCAGCAGCACCACGATGGCGGCAAGAGCGGTGGCGCCGCGGCCGGATTTTTCCGGCTCGGCGGCCGGGTGCGCCGCGGCGGCGGTCTGCGCAAGTTCGGTGGCCGAAAGCGGATTCGCGGCCTGCGCCGCCGCGCCGCTGTACGGGCCGGATTCGGTGGCGCTGACGCGGGTCTGCTCGTGCGCGGCGGAATACGCCATGGTGCGCGAGGATTGCGAATCGCGTTTCAAGCGCGCCAGGTCGGCCTCCAGATCGCTGGCATTCTGGTAGCGCAGCTTGCGGTCTTTCTCGGTGGCTTTGCCGATGATGCGCTCAAGTTCCGCGGGCACCTCCGGATTCAGACGCACCGGCGGCACCGGCGCGCGATTCAAAATCGCGTCAAACACCGCGGCCGACGTGGTTCCCGGAAACGCCTGCTTCCCCGTGGACATTTCGTAGATCACCGCGCCGAGCGAAAATAAATCCGAGCGCGAATCGAGCTCTTCGCCGAGCGCCTGCTCCGGACTCATGTACGACACCGTGCCCATGGCCACGCCCGGGCTGGTGAGCATCACTTCGGGCGTGGCCGCAACGGTGGCCGCTTCGGAAATGGTTACCGCGTCGCCGGAGCGCGTGGCCGGCGTAACTTTCGCCAGGCCGAAATCCAGAATTTTTGCCTGGCCGCGCGTGGTGACGAAAATATTCGCGGGCTTGATGTCGCGATGGACGATGCCCTTGGAATGCGCGGCGCCGAGCGCGTCGGAAATTTGGATGGCGAGGTCCAGCAGCGGATCGGTCTTCAGCGGATGGCCGTTGATGCGCTCGCGCAGCGTTTGGCCCTCCATCAGCTCCATCACAATGAACGGCTGGCCGTCGTGCGTGTCGATGTCGTAGATGGTGCAGATGTTCGGATGGTTCAGCGCCGAGGCGGCGTGCGCTTCGCGCTGGAAGCGTTCGAGCGAGGTCGGATCTTTGGCGAATTCGTCGGGCAGAAATTTCAGCGCGACAAAACGGCCGAGGCGCGTATCCTGCGCCTTGAAAACTTTGCCCATGCCGCCGCTGCCGAGTTGTTCGAGCAGCACGTAGCGTCCGCCGGGGCCGACGTTGCTCGCCCCGGGCGCGTTTGAGGATGCGCCGCCACGGCTGGCCGCGGGAATGCCGCCCGACGGTGTGCCCGACGCGACGTTTGTCCCGATGTTCGGTGGAGGGTGGGGCCCGGGCCTCGAAGGATCGTTCGCGGTCATCGCTCTGCATTCTAGGTGCGCCGCTTCGCGCCGTCAAATAGTGTCTCGCGGCGAGCGAAACGTCGGCTCGCGACGGACTTCGAACGAAAGACCGGCTCGCGAAGGGCGGCGAACGAAAGACATCGAGCGAAAGCTCGGCTCACGAAGCACATCGAGCGAACGGTCGGCTCGCGAAGCACGTCGAGCCGGCAGCGGCAAGCCGCTGCGGGATCATGCTCGCTTCCGCCGCAATCGAGAAAGCGGTGGCAAGCCACCGCACTCGAAGAAATCCGCCGCCGCGGCGGTATAGCGCTGCGACGACCACGGCCGAATCTGCTGAGAGAATCAATGCATTTCGTAGCGTAGACGCCCACGTCTGCGCGGTTTCGGTTTTGATTTTGATTTTGTAGCGGCGGGCTTCACGCCCGCCAGCCTTTGCCGTTGCCTTTCCGTTTTTCGCGCGCGCAAAACCAAAACCAACGGCTGGCGGGCCTAAAGCCCGCCGCTACAAAACCCTGACCCACATCGCGCTTCGTCGATAGGTGCTTGATCAATGTCCGGCCGAGGCGACGCTGCGACGACAACGGCCGAATCTGCTGAGAGAATCAATGCATTTCGTAGCGTAGACGCCCACGTCTGCGCGGTTTCGGTTTTGATTTTGATTTTGTAGCGGCGGGCTTCACGCCCGCCAGCCTTTGCCGTTGCCTTTCCGTTTTTCGCGCGCGCAAAACCAAAACCAACGGCTGGCGGGCCTAAAGCCCGCCGCTACAAAACCCTGACCCACATCGGGCTTCGTCGATGGGTGCTTGATCGATGAAAGTTGTTTGCGAAAATTGTGCGCGGGATTACATTCGCTGGGTCCGTTTTTGCATCTCGTGACCCAGGAGCCTGCCATGCGCACTTTCCGACTTTCGCTCGCCGCTGCAATTCTTTCGCTGTTCGCGCAGTACGTCGCCTTCGCACCGCTCGCCGTCGCGCAGTCGGCCGCATCCACTCCGCCGGCGACAGCCCCCGCGCCGCAGACCGCCGCCGACGTTTCCGCGAAGCTCGGCGACTTCGACGCCTACATGGCGCAGGTGATGAAGGACTGGAACGCGCCGGGAATCAGCGTCGGCATTGTGGTGGGCGACAAGCTGGTGTTCGCCAAGGGCTACGGGTATCGCGACTACGGCGCGAAGCTGCCGATGACGCCGGACACGCTGTGCCAGATCGCGTCCAACTCAAAACTGTTTACCGCGGTCGCGGCGGGCATGCTGGTGGATGAAGGCAAACTCACCTGGGACAAGCCCATCCGCCAATCCGTCCCGTCGATTCAGTTTTACAACAACGACCTGAACGACAACGTGACGCTGCGCGACATGCTCTCGCACCGCACCGGCGTGACGCGCCACGACACGATCTGGTTCAAGTCCGACTTCACCCGGCCCGAGCTTTTCGAAAAGCTGAAATATCTGGAACCGCAGGAACCGCTGCGCCAAACATTTCTGTACAACAATTTGATGTTCACGGCGGTGGGCTACGTCGTCGAGCTGAAATCCGGCGAGCCGTGGGAACAGTTCGTGCGCCAGCGGATTTTCACGCCGCTCGACATGAAGTCCACCACCTTCACGCTCGCGGACGCGATGAAGTCGAATGACTACGGCGTGCCGTACACCGAGCGCCGCGATTCGTTTGAACTGTACAAGCTGCCGATCCACGAGGACGCGGTGGGAATCGCGCCCGCCGGCGGCATTATTTCCAACGTCACCGATCTCTCGCACTGGCTGATCGCCCTGATGAATCAGGGCCAATACGAAGGCAAACAGGTGCTGCCCGCCGATGTGCTGCGCGAAACGTTGCAACCGGCGATCGGGTTGCCGAACTCCACCGGCGAAGCGCAGGGATTCTGGGAAGCGGTGAATCCGGCGTACGGAATGGGGCGGCAGACGGTGGTGTACCGCGGCCATCTGCTGACGAATCACGGCGGCGATTTGCCGGGATTTCACTCGCAGGTTTCGTTCATGCCCAACGACCACGTGGGAGTGATCGTGCTGGTGGTCGGCGATCACGACGCGATCCTGCGCGATGTGGTGAGCTACAACGTGTTTGAACGCCTGCTGGGAATGGACCAGACGCCGTGGAGCCAGCGGCGAAACACGCAGCGCCTGATCGGCAAAAAAGCCTCCACCGAAGCGCGCGCGAAAGCGGGCGAAGAGCGCGTGCCGAACACGCATCCTTCGCATCCGCTGGCGGACTATGTGGCCGAATACGAAAACCCTGCGTATGGAATTATCAAGATTGATCAGAAAGGCGATGCGCTCGAATTCACGCTGCACCAGTTCCAGTTTCCGCTCACCCATTTTCACTACGACCGCTTCGATACGCCGGACGATGAAAACGTCGGCCGGTTCTCGCTGAATTTCCGCACCAATCCCGCGGGCGACATCGACACGATTGCAATTTCGCTCGACGAAGGCGAAGCGCTGTTCGTGCGCAAGCCGCCGACGATCGATCCGGCGGTGCTCGAATCGCTCGCCGGGACGTATCTGTTTCCGAACAAGACGAAATTCCGCGTGACGTATCAGCCCGGCGCGGGACTGTCGCTCGCGATTCCCGGCGCCCCGCCGCAGCCGCTCGTTCCGGTGAAGGGTTTGCGTTTCCGGTTGCCGCAATTCGCCGACGACACGTATGAGTTCAACCTGGTGAACAACAAGCCGGTGTCGATCACCGAGCGCGACCCGAGCGGCGTGCTCACCTATCCGCGGGAGTAGCGGTTTCGGCGGTCGGCCGTTCGTGGCTTCGAAGGCTGCCCGCAGGACGCTTGTCGCGTCGTGCGGCCGCTACAAAGTCAAAATCAACACCTCAGTTGGATCGCGCGCCACGGTTGTTGCCGCGCCGACGTAAGTTAGACAATCCTGTCTGACGGTTGGTTAGACACTCGTGTCTGACCGGTTTCGATTTTCCGATGGCGCAGCGCTAGGCCGTCGGGCTGAGAGCTTAACGAACGGTCAGCTACGCGTGTCTAATGTACGCTCAGCAAATGCTGCAGTTCGGAAAGCATGTCGTTTTGGAGTATGATCCTGGCGTCCGCGCCCCCTCCAGCAACTTTGCACGCGGACATGGGTTACTACCTGTGTACCACGTGCGGCAACCGATCCGCCTATGGCTCCGCGAAACCGGCGAACGACTGCACGCATCTAACGAAATAGGAGGCCCACTCTCATGAGGGTCCCAGATCGGTTTCAAAATCACTCTACGATTTTGCGCGCGCCCAAGATTTCCATCGCGCGCGCCGCCAGCCAGACGCTCGCTTCGGTGCTGGCTCTCGCGCTGCTGATGGCCACCTGGCCGCAGACGCTTTCCGCACAGGATCAAACACAACAAGACCAGTCGCAGCAAGCGCAATCCGCGCCGCAGGACAATTCCCAACAGGCGACGCAGCAATCGACGCAATCGCAAAACACGTATAACCCGCAAACGGCCGCGCAGCTCGATCAGCTGGTCGCGCCGATTGCGCTGTATCCCGACGCGCTCGTGGCGCAAGTTCTCGCCGCGGCCACGTTTCCCGATCAAGTGGTCGAAGCCGATCGCTGGGTGCAGGCCAACACAAACCTGACCGGCACGGCGCTGGCGCAGGCCGCTGACCAGCAGCCGTGGGATCCCAGCGTGAAGGCGCTGGTGGCGTTCCCGTCGGTGCTGGCCAACATGGATAAGAATCTGTCGTGGACGTCGTCGCTCGGCGACGCGTATTACAACCAGCAGCAAGACGTGATGGATGCGGTGCAATACATGCGCCAGAAAGCGCAGGCGTCGGGTAATTTGAAGACCACGCAGCAGCAGACCGTCACGTCGCAAGGCTCGACGATCGTGATTCAGCCCGCCAATCCGCAGGTCGTGTACGTGCCGGCTTACAATCCGTGGGCGATTTACGGATATCCCGTCGCGCCGTGGCCCGGCTGGTATCCGTATCCGGGCATCTGGTATGGCGGACCGTATCTTTCGTTCGGCATCGGATTCGGCATCGGATTTTTCGGCGGCTTCGGCTGGGGCTGGGGACACTGGGGATTCGACTGGCACAATCACTACGCGGTTTACAATCACAACCGCTACTACTCGAACAGCCGGACGTTTTATAACCGCAGCGCGTATTACCACAACAGCGGAGCGTACAACCGCGGCAATGCGTACAACCGCGGCGCGGCTTACAATCACGGCGTCGCCAACGCTCGCGGCAACGCGTACGCCGGCGGCGCGAACCACGCGTTCAACGGCAACACGCAAGCGGCGCGCGGCTACGGCCAACCGCGCGGCGCGACCGGCACGCACAGCAACGCCTTCAGCGGCTACAACCACGGCGGACAGACGCGCAGCTATTCGGCGCGCGGGCAATCCAGCGTCGCGCACAGCAGCGGCGGCTTCGGCGGCTCGCATGGCGGTGGCGGCGGACACGGCGGCGGTGGCGGCGGGCATCACCGCTAATCGCTGAGCACGTTTCGGATCGCGCCCTTCTCTGCGGCGAATTACCTTCGCGAGAGAAGGGCGCGATTTATTTTTGCCCGGCGCGCGCGATTCGATTTGCAGTCCCCGGCCGCTGCGGGTAAAGTTTCCCCGTTCGTCTTTCGATGCAGCTCCAACGAAACCATCCGTCGTTCCCGTTCATCTAACCATTGCTTGCAGATCGCATCCGCAGGGAGACACAGACCATGAACACTTCGACGTTTCATACCGCGCGGCCGCAGCGCCTTCTGATCGCGGCATTCGCGCTGTTGCTGATGGCTGCTGTGGCGCCGTCGCGCGCGCGGGCGCAGCAGCCCGGGCAGAAAACGTTTGCGTCGGCCGACGAAGCCGGCCAGGCGCTGTTTGACGCGGTGAAAGCCGGCGACCAGAAAGCCATGGCCGCGATTCTCGGCCCGGACGCGAACAAGATCATCACCTCCGGCGACGACATCGAAGACGAAAACTCGCGCGCCAATTTCGTCGCCAAATATCAGGAAATGCACCGCACCGTGCTCGAACCCGACGGCACCACCACTCTGTACATCGGCGCTGAAAATTGGCCCACGCCGATTCCGCTGATCAACAAAAACGGTGCGTGGTATTTCGATTCCGGCGCGGCCACCGACGAAATCCTGTTTCGCCGCGTGGGGCAGAATGAATTGTCGGCCATCCAGGTTTGCCGGGAACTGGTCGCCGCGCAGAAGGAATATTTCGCCAAGCAGAATAGCGAATATGCGCAGCGGTTCGTCAGCACCGAAGGCAAGCACGACGGCTTGTACTGGCTCGGCACCAACAATGAATACGAAAGTCCGATCGGTCCGCTCGTTGCCAATGCCGGCAGCTACGGCGGCACAGCGAAAAATCTGAAAGCCGGCCCGGTTCCCTTCCACGGATATTATTTCCGGATTCTCACGCGCCAGGGCAAAGCGGCGAGCGGCGGCGAAATGGAATACGTCGTGGACGGCAGAATGACGAAAGGCTTTGCGTTCGTCGCCTATCCTGCCGAATATCGCAGCACCGGAGTGATGACGTTTCTGGTGGGCTCCGACGGCGTGGTGTACGAAAAAGATCTCGGCAAGAGGACCGAAACTGCGGCGCTGTCGCTGAAATCCTACGACCCCGACAAGAGCTGGACGAAAACCGAAGACAATCCGCCGGAAACCGCTTCGACCGATCAGAAACCGCAGTAGTGCCCGGCGGGTCGAGTTTCGCGCAGCGCGGTGTTTCGCGGCGGTGGAAAAATCGAACTGGCCATCGCACTCGACGACAATGCGATTCGCGCCCCGCCGACGTAAGTTAGACAATCGTGTCTGACGGTTGGTTAGACACTCGTGTCTGACCGGTTTAGACTTTGCGGTCGCGCAGCAGAAAGGCCGTCAGGCTGAGAGCCTAACGAACTGTCAGGCAGGATTGCCTAACGTACGCGAGGCGAAGCTCGGGGCTGCGTCTTGCGAACTTATCCACGGCTGTTGGGCGGATTTCATGGCCGCAAAGGCTGCCCGCTCGACCCTTGTCGCGTCGTGCGGCCGCTACGCAGTCAAAATCAAAAACACAATTGGGTTGGGCGCCAAGGCTGTTGCCGCGCCGACGTAAGTTAGACAATCGTGTCTGACGGTTGGTTAGACAGTGCGGCCCCTCCGCACGATTTTCGTGCGGAGACTCGTGTCTGACCGGTGTAGACGTCGCGACGTACGCCGATGCCGACACGAAGTCAAAGGCCGTCAGGCTGAGAGCCTAACGAACTGTCAGGCAGGATTGCCTAACGTACGCTCGCCGCTCGTCATGCGCGCGCTCCGCCGCGGCGGAGATGTTCCCGCAGCCACACTCTGACAGCCTCTGCCATCCTCTGCGATCCTGCGTGCGAACTCGCCGAACTTTCCCGCCGAATGTCACGAGATGTCCTGTGATGTCCGGTCATGTCCTTTGCCTAATTCCCGCAAAACAAAGACACTCCCCGACGGTTGAATGCGGTTTAGTCGCAGCGGTCTTCCTGGCCCGTTCGGCGGCATTCGACACCAATACGATCAAAGTCCGGCGTTTCTTCGGAGGAATTCCAGATGCTCCCTGTACACGCTCGTTTTCGCCGCCATGCCCAAGCTCTCGTCCGCGTCGCACGCGCGACTTTTCCGGCAGTTCTAGTACTGGCCTCACTGCTCGCGTTTCTACCGGCTGCGTGGGGACAGTCGCCGCCGGTCGCTTCGCAATCGAGATCTGGCGCGAAAGCCGCAAAGGCGGCGAGCGCGCGACAGGCAGTCACTGGCGCGACGCCGAAGACCGCGGGCAGCGCTGCGCTGGCGCGAATCAAAGCGCACGCGCAATCGGCCTCGGCCAATTTTGCGCCGGTGGGCGACGGCTTGACGTTTGCCGATCCCTTCTTCGGCGGCACCACGGACTCGGTGATCATCGAGAGCCTGTCGCCACTGGTCGCCCAGGCGCCGCTGCTGCGCCGGCTTGCGAACTGCACACTCGAAGCGGGCATCGGCGCCAGTTCCACGTTTCAAGTTTCGCAGCGCATTCCGAATTACGAGGACCGGCTGCATCAGGTGGCGATGCTCAATACGCCGTTTGACGTGTATCCGCACGGATGCACCGATCCGGTGACCGGCGTAGCGTCGCAACCCGGAGGCGTTTTCGGAACCGACAGCGGCGGCAATTTTTATGCCGTAGTCGCCGAGCCGGACACCAACACGTTTGAGCTGACCAATCAACTCACTGTCGTTCACACGCAGGGCAATCCGATCAGCTCGCAGCCGGCGCTGACGACCACGATCACGCTCAATCCTAACGACGCCGTCACGCTCCAGGGCGACATCGCCGTCGGCGATTTAGACGGAGACTCGAAACTCGATGTAATCGTTCCGCTGATCGACCTGAGCAACGGCACCGGCGGCACGAGCACCAAGAATTCGCTGGCGATCCTGCTGAACGCGGGCAACGGCACTCTCGGCACGCCCACCTATCTGGCGCTCAATGTGTATCCCGTCAGCGTGACCATCGACGACCTGAATAAAGACGGAAAGCTGGACATCATCGTAATCGGAGCGCCGGCCACCGCCGGCGGCGTGCAAGGCATGGAAGTTTTTCTGGGCAACGGCGATGGCACATTTCAGATGCCGATCGAAGGCCCCAGCGGATTTCCCAGCGTGAACCAGTTCACTTCCCAGCTTCCGCTCAACTCCGCCGTACACGTGCTGACCGGAGATTTCAACGGCGACGGAAAGAAAGACATCGTTGCCTCGAGCGGAGACATTCTGTTCGGCAAAGGCGACGGCACGTTCACCGTGGCGCCCACCACGCTGGGAATTCCGGGCAACGCCGGGCTGGGCCTCACCTCGGCCGATTTCAATCACGATGGCAAAGCCGACCTCGCCGTGGCCGTGTATCCCGGCACGATCAATATTTTCTACGGCAACGGAGACGGCAGCTTCCGTCCGGCGAATGTGTATACGGCGCCCTACGGCGCGCGGGATTTGACCGCCACCGAAATTGACGGCGACGGAAATTACGACATCGTCCTCGGCGTGTGCAGCGGAGGGCTCTATCTTCCCGATGGTCTGGCGACTCTATCCGGATATTTTCTGCTGGGACGCGCGGACGGAACCTTCGCCGGCCCGCTCAGCTATCAGCCCAGCGCAGCGGACGTAGCGAATAACGATACGCAATCGCCCGACCTGGGTGTTTTTGCGGGCCCGCTGATGGGCAGCGGAAACCCGGATTTGGTCAGCTGGGAAAGCGGACCAACCGGAGCATTCGCGGTCACTCGCCCGTTCAGCGGCTTTTCCGACGGCGACCTGGCCTACGGAGCGCCGGTCACGAGCGCGACGAGCAGCACGCCGAATCAGAGCTCGGTCAACTTCATCGACGTGGACGGCGACGGCAAGCCCGATCTGGTTTACCTGAGCGGCTACTTTCAGGATATCGCCACGACGCTTGTCAGCCTTCACGGAAACAGCGACGGGACGTTTGGTCCGGAAACCGACACAGCGCTGCCCACCACCGGATACGGGTACGGGCAAGGAAGCGTATTTACTTCGATGGTCGTGGCGAACTTCAACGCGGATACCAAGCCCGACGCCGTGTTCTTTCTGCATGACAACAACGACGAAAATTCGACACTGGAATTCGCGGCCGGTGCGGGCAACGGGCAATTCGGCACGCCGGCGGTCATCGACTCCACGTTGATCACTCCTTCCTGTATCGTGGCGGCCGACGTCAACGGCGACGGCAAGATGGACCTTGTGGTGGCCGATGCCGGCGCCGGCAATTCCGATTTCGAATATCCGAATCCGGTCATCAAGGTTTATCTCGGCAAGGGCGACGGCACGTTTGCCACGCCGCTGGTTTTGACCATGGATGCAACCGCGCCCGGCCTGGACGATGGCGAGATCGGCCTCGCGGTAGCGGATTTCCGCGGCAACCACAAACTGGACATCGTCGCCGGTTCGATCGAAGTGCAAAGCATGAACCAGGACGGCGAGATTACGGATCAGGGCATCTACCAGGTCTATCTGGGCAACGGAGACGGAACGTTTCAGAAGCAGACGGCGGTAACGTCGGCGGCGGGATTCGGCGGGCCGATGGCGGCCGTGGACGTGAATCGCGACGGCATACCCGACTTGCTGATCGATCTGGACTCGCTGACTTTGTATCTTACCGGCAATGGAGATGGAACCTTTAGCGCGCCGAATTTACTCGAGGTTCCCGGATCGCCGAGTTCTTTCGCCGTCACCGATTTGAACGGCGACGGATATCCCGATCTGGTCGCCATGGGCGCGGGCATTTCTCCGGCGTTGAATGTGACGGCGATTCCGCTGCTGGGCAATACGGTGGGCACCACAACGGCGCTCACCTCATCGGTTTCGCAAGCCGCACCGGGAACTTCGATTACGTTCACGGCGACCGTGACGCCTGCTTCGGGCATGGCGGTTCCCACCGGCACCGTTGGATTTTTCGACGGCGGCACGGAACTCGGCACCGGCACGCTCAACGGCTCGGGCGTTGCGACGTATCCCACCAGTTCGCTCGCGCTGGGCACGCATTCGATCGTCGCAACGTACAACGGCGACGCAAATTTCACGATTTCCACGTCGGACACGTTGACGATTACCATCGCCAACAATCCCGTGCCGGTGGCGGGAGTTTCGCCAACGTCGCTCACATTCGCGAGCCAAAACCTGAATACGTCGAGTGCCGCACAGTCGATTACGCTGTCGAACACAGGCAACGCCGCGTTGACGATCAGCAGCATCACCATCACGGGCACGAACGCGGGAGATTTCTCGCAGACGAATACTTGCGGCGCAAGTCTTGCCGCGTCGGCGAACTGCACCATCAGCGTCACGTTCAAACCGACGGCCAGCGGCGCGCGTTCTGCGTCCGTTTCCGTTGCAGACAATGCGACCGGCAGCCCGCAAAGTGTTTCACTCAGCGGCACCGGAGCAGCAGCTGCCACGCCAACCGCTTCGCTCGCGCCCACATCACTTACGTTTGCGAGCCAAAACCTGAACACGTCGAGTGCCGCACAGTCGATTACGCTGACGAACACAGGCAACGCCGCGCTGACGATTAGCGGCATCACCATCACGGGCACAAACGCGGGAGATTTTTCGCAGACGAATACCTGCGGCGCAAGCCTTGCCGCATCGGCGAACTGCACGATCAGCGTGACGTTCAAGCCGACGGCCAGCGGCGCGCGTTCTGCGTCCGTTTCCGTTGCCGACAATGCGACGGGCAGTCCGCAATCCGCTTCACTCAGCGGCACCGGAGCAGCGGCTGGCACACCAACCGCTTCGCTCGCGCCGACCTCACTCACATTCGCGAGCCAAAACCTGAACACGTCGAGCGCAGCGCAGTCGATTACGCTGTCGAACACAGGCAACGCCTCGCTGACGATCAGCGGCATCACCATCGGCGGCACCAACGCGGGAGACTTCTCGCAGACGAGCACCTGCGGCGCAAGCCTTGCCGCGTCGGCGAACTGCACGATCAGCGTCACGTTCACGCCCACCGCGAGTGGCGCTCGCACGGCATCCGTCAGCGTTGCCGACAACGCAACCGGCAGTCCGCAAACCGCTTCGCTCACCGGCACGGGAGCAGCGGCTGGCACACCAACCGCCTCGCTCGCGCCGACGTCGCTTACGTTTGCGAGCCAAAACCTGAACACGTCGAGCGCCGCGCAGTCGATTACGCTGTCGAATACAGGCAACGCCTCGCTGACGATCAGCAGCATCACCATCACGGGCACGAACGCCGGTGACTTCTCAGAGACCAACACTTGCGGCGCAAGCCTTGCTGCTTCGGCGAACTGCACGATCAGCGTCACGTTTAAACCGACGGCCAGCGGCGCGCGTTCTGCGTCCGTCTCCGTTGCAGACAACGCGACCGGCAGCCCGCAAACCGCTTCGCTCAGCGGCACCGGAGCAGCGGCTGGAACACCAACCGCTTCGCTCGCGCCGACCTCGCTTACGTTTGCAAGCCAAAACCTCAATACGTCGAGCGCTGCGCAGTCGATTACGCTGTCGAATACAGGCAACGCCTCGCTGACGATCAGCAGCATCACCATCACGGGCACAAACGCGGGAGACTTCTCAGAGACCAACACCTGCGGCGCAAGCCTCGCGGCGTCGGCGAACTGCACCATCAGCGTTACGTTCAAGCCCACCGCGAGCGGCGCGCGTTCTGCGTCCGTTTCCGTTGCAGACAACGCGACCGGCAGCCCGCAGTCCGCTTCTCTCAGCGGCACGGGAGCCGCGACCGGCACGCCAACAGCAACCCTGTCGCCGACGAGCCTTACGTTCCCCGATCAGGTGATCACCACAGCCAGCGCGGCCGAAACCATCAAGCTGAGCAACACCAGCAACGCTGCGTTGACGATCAGCGGCATCACCTTCACCGGAGCGAACGCCGCCGACTTCACCGAGACCGACAACTGCGGCACCAGCGTGGCCGCGAACGCTAACTGCACGATCAACGTGGTGTTTAGGCCCGCAGCGAGCGGCGCGCGTGCGGCCGCCCTTTCGATCGCCGACAACGCCACCGGCAGCCCGCAAACCGCAAGCCTCTCCGGCAACGGCCTCGACATCACGGGCGGCGCCGCACCCTCCGGGTTCACCGGAGCGACGGTGATCGCCGGCGAGACCGCGAACTACGCGCTGCAAGTGACGGCGCTGGGCGGCACCGCCGCGGACAAAATCAGTTACACGGTCGCGTGCAGCGGAGCGCCCACGAACGCCACATGCACCGCGCCCAGCGGCACGCTCACCGTATCGCCGGGCACGCCGAGCCCGTTCGTTGTGAGCGTTACCACCGGCACGACGATCGCCTCCGCCGCTCCCGCGGTGCGCTTCACGAATCCGCCGAGCGCGTGGCGGCGAATGCTGTACGGCATGGCGCTCGTGCTGTTCGCGATCGTGGCGCTACTCGGGAACCGCCGGCGCGGAGCCATGCCGGCGAATCGCTCGCGTACCTCGCGTGCCCTGGCGCTGCGGCACGCTGCATCGCTCGCGCTGTTGTTGCTCGCCGCGTTCTTCGTCGCGTCGTGCGGCGGCAGCGGAACGTCCAAAGACGTCGCGCCGGGAACGTACCAGCTCACCGTCACGATCGCTTCCGGCGCGGACACGCACACCGTGCCGCTCACGCTCGTCGTCACGAAGTAAGGTCGCGCGCGGAGTCGGGCGGACGTCGTGATGGCGTCAAAGGCTGCCCGCACGACGCTCGTCGCGTCGTGCGGCCGCTACACAGTCAAAGTCGCGCGTTCGATAGACGCGGGCGCGGATGAATGGAAACGCGGGTTTTGTAGGGGCCGAACCAGATCCGGGGTTAGGAGCTGGTTCGGGCCGTGGTGGTTGCAAACGTCAACGCGAACGGCAACGTCAAAGGCAACTGCAAGGGCAAAGGCTGCCCGCACGACGCTCGTCGCGTCGTGCGGCCGCTACACAGTCAAAATCAAAACCACAATTGCATTGGATGCCAAGGCTGTTGCCGCGCCGACGTAAGTTAGACAATCTTGTCTGACGGTTGGTTAGACACTCGTGTCTGACCGGTTTAGATGACGATGAGGCTGGATCTAAACCCGTCAGGCTAAGAGCCTAACGAACTGTCAGGCAGGATTGCCTAACGTACGCAAACCGGTCGGCACATCGCGGATCGCACGCTTTGCGAGCGATTCTCGCCGACGACTCTGCGATGGGTCAGCTTTGCGGGTCTCGCCGACGGCTCTTCGACGGGGTCGCTTTGCGGGTCGCGGCTTCAGCCGCGACACTACCACCGCCCAAATCCAAGCGCCTTTAGCCGCTGAAGTTCCGTCCGTCGCCTGCCACTCGCTCAAGTCTTCACCGCGTTATCGAACTTCAGTGGCTGAAGCCACTTGCTGGTTCGATCGAGCATGTCGCGGCTAAAGCCGCGACCCGCAAAGAGTTCGTCGCCGAGCAAACGCGAACATCCGCTGGTTCGGCGAAACCCGTTGCGCCAACGGTACAAAATCGGACTCGCGCCGCGTCACACCGTGCCACGCCACCACATAGTGAATCGCGCCGCGTCACCGTAAGTTAGACAATCATGTCTGACGGTTGGTTAGACACTCGTGTCTGACCGGTTTAGACGTTGCGGTCGCGCGGCAGAAAAGCCGTCAGGCTAAGAGCCTAACGAACTGTCAGGCAGGATTGCCTAACGTACGCAAAGCAGTCGGCACATCGCAGCTCGCACGGTTTGCGAGCGATTCTCGGCGACGGGTCTGCGATGGGGTAGCTTTGCGGGTCGCGGCTTTAGCCGCGACATTACCGCCGCCCAAATCAAAGCGGCTTTAGCCGCTGAAGTTCCGTCCGTCGCCTGCCACTCGCTCCCGTCATCACCGCGCCATAGAACCTCAGTGGCTAAAGCCACTTGCTGGTTCGATCGAGAATGTCGCGGCTAAAGCCGCGACCCGCAAAGAGTTCGTCTCCGCGCAAACGCCAAAATCCGCTGGTTCGTCGAAACAGCCGCGAACTGTCGTCCGATTGCGAAGCGCGGCGTCCCAAAATCGGGCAGCCTCGGCCGCATCGCCGGCACACGGCTGCTGCAATTCTCACATTTCGATGGATTTAGCGCCCCCCCGAAACGGACGTGCGCTTGCATCCATCTGCGCCGGGAACTTCCGTTTCGCCGCGCGCGTAACCTTATTTTCACAGCCAGCATTTCCGGCAGCCAGCGCGCCGAGGGAGCCGAACGATGCAAACATTCTGGCAGGACATCCGCTACGCGGCGCGCACGCTGCGCAAATCTCCCGGCTTTACGATCGTGGCCATCCTCACGCTCGGGCTCGGCATGGCGGTGAACACCACGGTCTTCAGCGTGGTCAACGGGCTGATCCTTCGTCCGCTGCCGGTGCCGCACGCCGAGCAAATCACCGTGCTCTCGTCGCAGCAAAACGGGGCATCCACGTTTCAAATGTTTTCGTATCTCGATTACCAGGACGTGCAGCGCGACACCTCCGGCGTTTTCAGCGACGTGTTCGGCTACCGCACCACGCTCGGCGCGCTCAACGCCGACGGCCGCGGCGACCACTGTATTTTGAGCCGCGTCACCGGAAATTATTTCTCCGCGCTGGGAGTGAAGCCCGCGCTCGGCCGGCTGATTCTGCCGAGCGAAGGGCAAACTCCCGGCGCCGATTCCGTGGTCGTGCTCGGCTACAACTACTGGCAGAAACGCTTTGGCGGCGACCCGTCGGTAGTCGGCAAACAAGTGGCCATCGACGGGAAATCGGCCACCATCGTCGGCGTCGCGGAAAAAGGATTTCAAGGCGTGTACTCGATTATCGACATGGACGCCTATTTTCCCATCAGCGCGCCGTTCGACGCTTTGAGCGATCCGCAAAAGATTCTGCACGACGAATATTCGAAGCGCGACAATCGCAGCCTGCTGCTACTGGCGCGGTTGAAGCCCGGCGTTTCGATCGGGCAAGCGCGCGCCGCGCTGAACGTGGAGGCCGAGCGCCTGGCCGAGAACGATCCCTCGGCCGACAAAGGAATCTCGATCCAGATTTATCCGGAACGATTGGCGCGGCCCGAGCCCGATCCCGACGCCACCATCCCGCGCGTGGCAGTCGCGTTTTCGATTCTGGCGGCGCTGGTGCTGCTGGTGGCCTGCTTCAACATTGCCAACGTATTGCTGGTGCGGGCCACCGCGCGCGAGCGTGAAATGGGCGTGCGCGCCGCGCTGGGCGCCGGACGCGGGCGCTTGATTCGCCAGCATCTCACCGAAAGCCTGATGCTTTCGTTTCTCGGCGCGATCGCCGGATTCATTCTGGCCACTTGGAGCGCCGGATTTTTGAGTTCGTTGCCGCTTGGCACCGACTTGCCGGTGCGTTTTGATTTTTATCCGGACGCGCGCGTGTATCTCTTCGCGCTGGTCGCGGTTTTCGTTGTGGCGATCGTTGTGGGACTGGTGCCCGCGCTGCGCGTGGCGCGCACCGACGTGAATGCGCTGCTGCGCGAAGGCGGGCGCAGCGCGTCCGAAGGACGCAAACGCCACATCGTGCGCAACACGCTGGTGGCCGCGCAACTCGCCGGGTCGATGCTGCTGTTGATCGTCGCCGGACTTTTCATGCGCAGCCTCCACAACGCCGAAAACATCGATCTCGGATTCAATCCCGACCATGTTCTGAATCTTTCGGTGGACGTGAACCAACTGAACTATTCCGAAGTGCGTGGCCGCGCCTTCTTCCAGCAGGTGGACGACCGCATCGCCGCGTTGCCCGGCGTGGTTTCCGTAGCGCAGGCGTTCACCGTACCGCTGGGCGTGATCAGCTCCGACGTTCCGGTGACCATTCCCGGCCGCACGCTTCCGGCCGGCGAGCAGCCGCCGCACATCATGAAGAATCAGGTGACGCCGAACTATTTTCAGACCATGCAGATTCCGCTGCTCGCCGGTCGGGGCTTCACCGCGTCCGACGACGAGAAAGCGCCGCGCGTCGCCATCGTGAACGAAACCATGGCGCGCCAATTCTGGCCCGGCGAGAGCGCCATCGGCCGGCGCTTCCGCGACGGCGACAGCACCGGCAAGGAAATCGAAATCGTCGGCGTGGCGAAAGACGGCAGCTACAAGGAAATTTCCGACCAGCACACCACGCCGTTCTTCTACGTTCCGGCCGCGCAGGAATACCTGCCGATGCGCACCATTCACGTGCGCACTTCGGTGCCGCCGGAAACGCTGGCGCTGGCGATTGAATCGCAGATTCGCGAACTGGCGCCGGGGCTGGCCGTGTCGCAGGTGGAAACGATGTCGCACTCGCTCGAGGGCGTGAACGGATTTTTCTTTTTCCGTTTTGGCGCGCAGCTGACCGGCGCGATGGGCGTGCTCGGTTTGATTCTGGCGGTCGTCGGGGTGTTCAGTATGGTGTCTTACGCGGCGGCGCAGCGCACGCATGAAATCGGAATTCGCATGGCGCTGGGCGCCGCGCCACGCGATATTTTGAACATGGTGCTGCGGCAGAGCGCGCTGGTGGTCGGCATCGGCCTGGCCGTGGGATTGGCGCTGGCGCTGGCCGGCACGCGCGCGCTGGCGAATCTGATCGTCGGCGTGAAACCCACCGATCCGGTCACGTTCCTCACCGTCGCGGCGGTGCTGTCGTTCGTTGCCGTGGTCGCCTGCTGGATTCCCGCTCGCCGCGCCACGAAAGTCAGTCCGCTCGTCGCGCTTCGCCACGAGTAGCGCCGGCGCTGGCACGAAGTCATAAGCCGTCAGGCTAAGAGCCTAACGAACTGTCAGGCAGGATTGCCTAACGTACGCGAACCGGTCGGCACTGCGCAGCGCGCACGCTTTGCCAGTGATTCTCGCCGCGCCGACGTACGTTAGACAATCTTGTCTGACGGTTGGTTAGACACTCGTGTCTGACCGGTTTAGCCGATGCGGCGTGCGCCGGTGCCGACACGAAGTCGAAACCCGTCAGGCTAAGAGCCTAACGAACTGTCAGGCAGGATTGCCTAACGTACGCAAACCAGTCGGCGCATCGCGGATCGCAAGCTTTGCGAGCGATTGTCGCCGACGCCTCTGCGATGGGGCAGTTTTGCGGGTCGCGGCGACGACTCTTCGACGGGGTAGCTTTGCGGGTCGCGGCTTTAGCCGCGACATTACCGCCGCCCAAATCAAAGCGGCTTTAGCCGCTGAAGTTCCTTTCGTCGCGTGCCACTCGCTCACATCATCACCGCAGTACAGAACTTCAGTGGCTAAAGCCACTTGCTGGTCCGATCGAGAATGTCGCGTTTAAAGCCGCGACCCGCAAAGAGTTTGTCTCCGCCCAAACGCGAAAATCCGGCGGTTCGGCGAAACCCGTTGCGCCAACGGCACAAAATCGGACGCCCGCCGCGTCACCGTAAGTTAGACAATCTTGTCTGACGGTTGGTTAGACACTCGTGTCTGACCGGTTTAGATGGCGATGAGGCTGGATCTAAACCCGTCAGGCTGAGAGCCTAACGAACTGTCAGGCAGGATTGCCTAACGTACGCGAACCAGTCGGCACATCGCGGATCGCACGCTTTGCGAGCGATTGTCGCCGATGGCTCTTCGACGGTGCAGTTTTGCGGGTCTCGCCGACGTCTCGGCGACGGGGTCGCTTTGCGGGTCGCGCCGACGGCGCTGCGATGGGGTCGTTTTGCGGGTCGCGGCTTTAGCCGCGACACTACCACCGCCAAATCAAAGCGGCTTTAGCCGCTGAAGTTCCGTCCGTCGCCATAGGCCTTTGCGGCTCAACCGCTTACGCGCGGCAATCCAAATCCGCGCCACCCGCGTACTAGCCACTGAACGGCGCGAAGTGTGCGCAGACTCGCAACGCCCAAATGGCAGCCGCCGACACCTTGACCAACATGAACCCGACCGACGGCCCGAAAGGCCGCACCGCCGCGCCGCAGACTCGCGTTTCCGAAATCATTTCCGCGCTGTCGCTGGCGCTGGACCTGACCGAAGGCCAGCCCATGGGCCACAGCATCAATACCTGCCTGATCGGCATGAAGATCGCCGCGCCGATGGGGCTCACCGAGCGCGAACTCCATGATTTATATTTTGCGCTGCTGCTGAAGGACACCGGCTGCAGCTCCAACGCCGCGCGCATGCACGAAGTTTTCGGCGGCGACGATTTGAAAGCCAAGCGCGAAGTGAAAACGCAGGACTGGACGCGCGTGACTCTGGACGGCCTGAAATATCTGAGCCGCAACATGAAACCCGGCGCTCCGAATTACCGCCGCGCCATGGCCATCGGACAAATGGCTCTGCAGCGCGAGCGCCGCGCGCGGGAATTCACCGCGATCCGCTGCGAACGCGGCGCGCAAATCGCCCTGCGCCTGGGATTTTCGGCGCGCACCGCGCAGGCCATTCGCAACCTGGACGAACTGTGGAACGGCAAAGGCCATCCGCGCGGCATTCGCGGCGCGGAAATTCCCATGGCTTCGCGCATCATGAACCTCGCGCAGGTGATGGAAGTTTTCGCCGCGGCACAGGGTCCGGCGGCGGCCATGAACGTGATTCGCGAGCGCAGCGGGAAATGGTTCGATCCGGAGGTGGTGCGCGCCGCCGAGCCGCTCGCACAAGATGCGGCGCTGTGGAAACATCTGCAAGACGGCACGGCGCGCCAGGCGATTATCGCGATCGAGCCGGGCGATCGCCATCCCGCCGACCATGCCGCCATCGACAACATCTGCGAGGCGTTTGCCGGGGTGATCGACGCGAAGTCCACCTTCACCAATCAGCATTCCACGCGCGTGACGGCGACCGCGGTGGCCATCGGCAAGAAACTCGGCTTCGACGAAAAGCGCCTCGTTCGCTTGCGGCGCGCCGCTCTGCTGCACGACATCGGCAAGTTGAGTATTCCGAATTCCACCGTGGACAAAAACAGCGGGCTCACGCAGGAAGACCGCGACATCGTCGAGCTGCATCCGCATTACACCCAGCTGATCCTCGAAAAGATTCCCGGCTTCGAGGAGATCGCCGCCATCGCCGGCGCGCATCACGAAAAGCTCGACGGCTCCGGCTACCCGCGCAAGCTGCGCGATAGCGAACTCTCGATGGACGCGCGGGCGCTCGTGGTTGCCGATGTGTTCGATGCGCTGTCGTCGCCGCGGGCGCACCGCCCGGCGATGCAGCGAAAGGCGGTGTTCGAGGTGATGTCGAAAGAAGTTCCCACGAAGCTCGACCCGTTCTGTTTCAACGCTTTGCAGTCGCTGCCGTAAATCTTCCAGGCGAGCTCCACGGACATCGCTATGCGGACGGTGCGCACGCGCAGTTTCGGCGCGTAGCGGCCGCCGGCTCCGCGACCAGCGCCCATAGTTTTATGTTGCACTAGCAACACATCTGTGTTGTACTAGCAACATGACACACGACGCCAGCCACATCCTCAAAGCCATCTTCGACCGGCGCGCCATCAAGGTGTTCGATGCCGTGCCCATCCCCGACGACGTCCGCGACCAACTGCTCGACGCCGCGCGCGTCGCCCCGTCGAGTTTCAACATTCAGCCGTATCGCCTCTACTGGATTTCGTCACCCGAGCGACGCAAAGCCGCCGCCGATTTGTGCATGGGCCAATCCCCTGCCGCGACGGCGTCCGCGCTGGTGGTGGCCGTGGCCGATCTCGGCTCGTGGAAATCCACCACCGAACGCCACCTCGCATGGATTCGCACCGCCGGATTCAGCGACGAGAAAATCGCCGAGTTCGAGCGCCGCGCGAAATTCGGCAAAGTTTTTTTCACGCAGGGATGGTTCAACATTTTCGGCGCGATGAAATGGGCCGCGCTGCGCGGCGTGCATCTGGTGAAAACGATCGGCATGGCGCCCGTTTCGCGCCGCGGACTGTTCGCCTGGGCGACGAAAAGCACTTCCCTGGCCTGCCAGAATCTGATGATCGCCGCCGAAGCGCTGGGACTGAACACCTGTCCGATGGAAGGTTTCGATGGCGCGCGCCTGTTGGATTTTCTCGGACTTTCGCCGAAGCTGCACCAAATCGTGATGGTCATCGCCGTCGGCAAAAAATCCGCCGCGCATATCGACCAGCCGCAGTGGCGGCGTCCCCTCGAAGCCACGGTGACCTACCTGTGAGCGGCGCGCGCGACGTTCCCCTCGCGGCGCGGGCGGAATCGGTGCTCATGCAGCTCGCTTCGGCGTACCTGTCCGTCAGCAAACAGCTCGAGCAGAAATCGAAATGCTCGCAGACGCGCGGCTTCGTTCTTTCGACGCTGCGCGGCGGCTCGGCGCTGAACCAGAATCAAATCGCGGTGGCGCTGGGTTACGACCGGACGGTCGTTCATCGCGTGGTGAAGTCGCTCGTGCGCGAAGGGCTGGTAAGCGAGACGAAGGCGAAAACCGGAAAATCGATTCTGGTGCAATTGACGCGCAAAGGAAACGCCTACCGCGAACGGATGATTCAAATACGCCGCGCCGCCGACGAAAAGCTGCAACGCACGCTGAGCCCGCGCGATCGCGCGGCCCTGCTAAAGTTGCTGGCCGCCGTCGCGCGCGTGCGATTCTGATTCGCCTCAGCGCGGCAAACCACCGCCTTCGACATTGCTTCCGCGGCAGCCAAACCTACTTCGGTTCCGTTGTAGGTGTGAGTTTTGTAGCGGCCGTACCCGTCTGCGTTTGACGGGTACGGGCATCGAGCCGCGCACGACAAAATCAAACGCGAAAATCCAATTCAAAAACAAAAGCTCCCACCCTTTGCAAAACCGGCAAAGGATGGGGCACCCACGTCAAAAGCAAAAACTAAATTCAAAACCAGATTCAAAACCAAAGGCTGCCCGCTCGACGAAAACCGTCGTGCGGCCGCTACGCAGGCAACGGCAACCGCGAAGGCAACGGCGAAGGCTGGCGGGCGTGAAGCCCGCCGCTACAAAGTCAAAAGCGTGAAACACGCACGCGCGTGTGAATGCGCAAGCCGAACGAATCCGCGCGTGTGCGACTGCGGCACTGCGCAGACGCGCGGCCGGACATATTTCTTATCGTCGAGGCCTTTGGTGGAAACGTACACCAGGTTGTAGATCGCGCCGCTCGCGCCGGCGTCGGCGGGTTGCACGCTTACAATGTGCTGCTCGGCTTTCGTGCCAACTTTGTAGAGCATCTCGCCGGGCTTGGTTGTGTCGTCATCGCAGGTGAGCGCGCCGGATTTTTCGGCGGCGTCTTTTGCGGCTTGCGTGGGCGCGGGCGCGTTTGTGCAATCCAGCACCGCGCCGTATTTCTTCAGCGCCTTGCGGTAGTACGCGGCGACTTTTTCGGGCGCGTCTTTCGTTTCCATTTTCACCACGGCGAGCTTGAATCCCACATTGCCGCCGAAAAGTCCAAAGTTGCCGCCGGAACTGTCGTCGTTCGCATCTTTGTGCGGCTTCGAACCGGGATAGATCGGCAGGCCGAGATCTTTCGCGTCGGCGTGTTCGCCCATGGTGATGCCCGCGCTGAAATTGCCGTTGTCTTTCGATTTGTCGTTGTCCTGCGCCTGCGCCGCGGCGCACAACACAAAACCGGCGCTCAGCGCCGCCGCGACCATTGCTCGACGTAGATTCATGAAGTCCTCCGCGTGCACACAATTCCCTGCACTCGATGATACGCGCGCGGTGCGCAGGAAGTTCCGTGGGACTGCCGACGAGAGTGGCTAGCTGCCGTCCGGATAGCCGCCGCGATGCAGCACCATCGGAAAATGCGGCAGGGTGCGCGGAGTTTTTATGCGCGCGCGCCAACCGTCGGCATGCGGCTTCATCCCGGCGAACAGCAGCGAAGCGTTTCCGTTTGCGTCGCGCTCCGAGCCCTCTGCGCGGATGATCGCTGTAAGTGCGTCGCGCAGCCGGCGCATCGCTGGATCGCCGAGCTGCTCGTTCCACTCGCGCTCGAGGGATTCCACAAGTTTCAGCGCGCGCGCCTTGATTTCGCTTCCCCTGGGCGTCAGTCGCACGAGCTTGCCTGTTTTCGCCGCTGGATTCTTCCCTTCCTCGACGAGCTGGTGTTTTTTCAGAATGCCCATGGCCATGGCGATTGATTCTTTCGAAACGCCGCTCAGCAAGGGAATGTCGCGCAGGGCTACGCCGTCTTCGGCGAGCACGCGCAACACGTTCGCGCCAATCGCCAGTGAGCCGTGCGAGCGCGATTCGAATTCCAGCGCAAACGCGAGCAGCACGCGCGCGAGCAGCGCCGGAAGGGACAACTCCGCGACGCGCGGCGGCGTGCCGCTGGGCCGCGGATTTTCCGTGAGCCGGTTCGAAAGGCCGTAGCCGAGGATCGGCATGCACTCGGGCAATTCGCCGCCTGCGTTAGTGTGCCGATGCGCGTCGATCTGTGCGGCCACATCGCGCAGCGCTTCGCGCAATTCGCGGATCGCGTCCGCGCCGAAGCGCTCTTCCCAGCGCGTCTCGATCTCGCCGATCAGCGGTTGCCAGATTTCGCGCGCGCGCTTCCCTCCCGGAGTGAGACGGATGATCCAGTCGCGCTCGGGGATTTTTTTGCGCGTGTCGGCCGGGTCCGGCGCGATGGTCACGTAGCGCCAGCGCAGCATCCCGGCCAGGTTCGTGGGCGTTCGCGCCACGCCCTCCAGATCGCCCGCGCGAATTCCGTCGTCGCCGATGTGCTTCAGGCAATTCCAATACATGACCATCGAAGTGAGCCACACTCGGTCTTGCATTCTGTGGAGATCTCCGCTGCGCACGCCGTAGTCCGATGTGCCGTGCGGCATCCGCTCCTCGAACGCGTTGTCCGCTTCGATCGTGAACGCCACCAGCGCGAACGACAGCAGCGTGAACAGCGGCAGGCGCGCGGGATCGACGTGCGGGATTTCTGGCGGCGACGCGAGCGAGTGTGGCGCGGACGCCTTCGCACGCGGCGTTGCGTTTGCGCCTTTCGCGATTTTGCGTTGTTTCGGTTTTTTCGTGCTTGGCATGGGCGCAGGCTCCGTGAGCGCCGATTTCAACACGACCGGGCGCAGCGGCGCAACCGGTGGCTCACGCGGTGGCGCGTGGCAGGTCGATCGCGCGTGCTCGCGTGTGCGGGCATCGTGCCGCGCACGACAAATTCAAACGCGAAACTCCAATTCAAAAACAAGAGCTCCCACCCTTTGCAAAACCGGCAAAGGATGGGGCACCCACGTCAAAAGCAAAGACCAAATTCAAAATCAGATTCAAAACCAAAGGCTGCCCGCTCGACGAAAGCCGTCGTGCGGCCGCTACACCGGCAACGGCAAAGGCAACCGCGAAGGCACAAGCAAAGGCTAGCGGGCGTGAAGCCCGCCGCTACAAAGGCAAATGCAAAAGCCTCAGCGAAGCCAACGGCAAAGACAACGTTGGGTGTAGCCGGGGCTGCCGTTGATGTTGAATTTGCTTTCGCCTTTGACGTGGGTGCCCCATCCTTCGCCGGTTCTGCGAAGGGTGGGTCTTTTGAATTTCGGTTTTGATTTTGAAGATGCAGCGGCCGGAGCCCGCAGCTACAAAGGCAACAGCATAGGCGACAGCGAAGGCAAAAGCGTGAAACACGCCTGCGCTGGCGGGCGGCATGCAACGCGTACGCGTCGGCGCGGCGCGGCTTTCCTAGCGTGCGGCACGCGCACAATCAACTCCAACGCAGCGTGGTGAGCGAATCGGCGGTGAGCGACACTTTCGCGGTTTGGCCGCCGCAGGCGATGGTCACGTCGCGGGCGTCGCCGGGATTGGTGAGCACGAGCGCGACGCTGCCGTCCGCAGTTTTCGCGGCGGTGTGATACAGCCCCGCGCCGGATTCGGCGCCGGGCGTCGAAGTCATGTTCGATGATGTGGCGGGCGCCGGGGCGTCATGCGTGGTCTGCAATCCGATCGACGCGCCGTTCACCGCCGGAGCATCGTGCACGCCGTGCGATTCAACAATCACCGAGCCGCGCTTGAACGCGCGGGCGTGCTGCGCGAGCGCCCAATACAATCCGGTGAGCTGGATTTCGCCCGTCTGCGAATGAATCTGCACCAGGCCGCCGCAATCGAACGGACCGATGTTCGGCCGGCCGCGTTCGTCGAGCGCCAGATTCCACATGGTGATCGATTGCGGACCGTTCGCCAGAATGCCCGCGAACGTCGCGCCCCATTTCGACCAGCAACTCAGATAGTGCGGGTCTTTGTAATCGTCGCCGCCCTCGGTCCAGTGCATTTCGACGTCGGGAAAATATTTCTTCACGTTCATCATCTGGTCGGGAGTGCCGACGTAACCGTGCCACGCGACGGTGTTCACATATTTTTTCAGCTGCGGCTTCGAGAGTTGATCGACCGCGCGGCCCCACAAATTGTAGTTGTGGTCGAGCGTCCAGATTTTCGTGCCGCTTGCGGTGGCGCTTGATTCGAGCGCGCGGCCGAGCGCGATGATCAGCGCCTCTTCGGTTTCTTCGGGCCACGGACACGCGGGCATGCGTCCGCCCTGGTCGGCGTCGATTTCATTCTGCGTGGTGAGCGCGCGCACTTTCACGCCCGCGTCGGCGTAGCTCTCGACGAACTTCCGCAAGTACAGCGCGTACGCCGGAATATTTTCCGGGCGAATGTTTCCGCCGAGCATCGAGTTCGAATATTTCATCCAGCCCGGAGGGCTCCACGGCGAACCGAAATAAAAAATATCGGGATTCGCGGCGGCGGCCGCTTTCAGTGTCGGGATGATGTAGTCGCGGTCGTGATCGATGCTGAAGCGCTTCATCTCCGGATCGGCCATGCCGTCGTCGTAGCTGTAGCACGCGGTCGCGTAGTCGCTCGAGCCGAGCGGAATGCGTCCGGTGCTCAGGCAATGCTGGCCGGCGCCCTGGCCAAACATTTGCGTCAGAAGTTTTGCGCGGTCGGCGTCGCTCAGGCGCGAGACGGTGTAACACGAGGCGTCGGTGAACGCCGCGCCGAAACCTAAAATCGTCTGCGCGGTTTTTGCGGGATCGATGGTGACGTCGGCGGCTGGCGCGTTTGTCGTCGCTCGCGACCACGGCACGGCGGCGCCGGCGGCGAGGCGCTTGCCGCTGCTGTCGGTGATTTCAGTGGAGATGGTTTTCGCGTTGGGCGAGACGCGCGCGCCGGACAGTGCGCCCGAGACTGCGGGCGCGTTGGCGGCGGTGGGAGGCGTTGTCGTTGCGTTCGCGCGTGCTCTCGACGCGACGCCGAGGGCGTTGGCCGCGACCGCGCCTGCGCCCAGCCCCGCCATTTTCAGCACGTCCCGACGTGTGGTCACCGTTGCCTCCGAGCGTTTTCTGTGTGCAGCGAGATTGTAATCCCGTTCGCGCGCGGGTGTGGTGGCGTTTCTCGGCAGCACAGCCACGAAGGCTCGAAACCATTGTCCGCCGCGGCGGATTACGGATGGGGTAGGCGCGTCAAGAACCAGAGCAAAATGCAAAACCAGAATCAAAAGCAAAAGCTGCCCGCTCGACGAAACCCGTCGTGCGGCCGCTACACAGGCAAAGGCGAACGCAACGATACGTGGGTTCCGGTTTTGTAGCGGCGGGCTTTATGCCCGCCAGCCGTTGACGTTGACGTGGGTGCCCGATCCTTCGCCGATTCCGCGAAGGGTGGGTGTTTTGCTTTACGTTTTTGATTTTGACGATGTAGCGGCCGAAACCGCCCGCATTTGACGGTCTCGGGCATCGGTCGCCGCGCGAAGAATTCAAATGCAAAATCAAAGGCTCCCACCCTTTGCAAAACCGGCAAAGGATGGGGCACCCACGTCAAAAACGAAAACCTAATTCAAAACCAGAATCAAGAGCAAAGGCTGCCCGCTCGACGAAAACCGTCGTGCCGCCGCTACACAGGCAACGGCAAAGGCAACGGCGCAGACAAAAGCTGGCGGGCGTGAAGCCCGCCGCTACACAGGCAACGGCGAAGGCAACCCCGTAGGCAACAGCAAAGGCAACGGCAAAAGCCACGGCAAAGGCAGCCGCGAAGGCAACAGCGACAGCGAAGGCAAAGGCGTGCAACACGCACGCCTCGGTGCTCGCGCGAGGGTGTTACTTTGCCTGGGCGGCTTGGGCGGCCAACTGCGCCGGGGTTTGCGCGTCCATGAACAAGTACCGGCCGCGATTCGCTTCGGGCGCGGCGGCGCTGGAATCATCGACGAGATGCATCGTCTGCCAGCCGTCTTTGGCGTCGTAGCGCGGCCACTTCGGCAGGCCAGGGCCGTTGGGATCGCCCTTGGCGATGAAATTCGCCCAGTACGAAACCATTAATTCACTGACTTTGAAATCCGCCGGAGTCCACGGCAGGTCTTCCCACTTGAGCGTGCCGAACACGTATTCGAGCTCGCCCGCATGCCGCGCTCCCACGGCGCTCGCCGGAATTTTCGACGGGCCAATCGTCGAGCCCGGTTTCGTCGCCGGCACTTGTTCGAAGATGTAGTGATACACCGGCGTCTTCGCGGTCTCGGCCTGCACGTTCAGCCATTTCCAGGTGGAGAAAATGATGAAGTTGTCGCTGGCGAGCGCGTAGGATGAGTCGAGCGCTTCCGCATCCGTCGAAGCCGGATAGAGTTTCAGAAATTCCGCCGACGCGTCGCCGTACCGGGCCTTGGCATCCTCGGCAAACGATGCGGCCGTGGGCTGCTTCGGATTGAAAAGGATCATCATCTTCACTTCGTCGCGATTCCATCCGGCCAGCAGCGGGACGTGCGCCTGCTTTCCCGCGGCGAAAACATCGTTGGGACTTTCGGTGAGGAAATATCCGTCGATGTTGGGCGAGGGGTGAAAGCCGTCCTTCTTCGCACCCTCCATGGCCGTGTCGTGGAGGAGCTTGTCGGCAGGAATGGCGCGCAGCTCCGCGAGTGTGTTCGCGCCGAGCGAAGCGCCGTACTTCGCGCCCGCTTCTTCGCTCTTCGCGAGCGGCAGGGTGCGCAGCGGCGAGGTGCCGTTGCTGAAAAACGCGCCGCTCTCGCCGATCGCTTTCTGGAATTTACCGATCGACAGCGGGGAGGCCATCTGCGCGCTCACCGAAAAACTTCCGGCGCTTTCGCCGCCGATGGTGATGTTTTTCGGATCGCCGCCAAATGCCGCGATATTTTTCACCACCCAATCGAGCGCGGCGGCCTGATCGATCAAACCGTAATTGCCGGAGGCGTGGTGCGGCGACTCTTTGGTCAGTTCGGGATGCGAGAAAAATCCGAAGACGCCCAGGCGGTAGTTGCATTCGACGATGATCACGCCTTTCTTGGCGAGCGCTTCGCCGTCGTAGCGAGGTTCGTCACCCGCGCCGGCCGTGAATCCGCCGCCGTAAAACCAAAGCATCACGCCGAGTTTTTTCTTGCCGGGGTCTTTCGGCGTCCACACGTTCAGGTAGAGGCAATCTTCGCTGATGCCTTTATCGCGGAAGACGATGTCGGCGAAGACTTGCGTCTGCATGCAGCGCGAAGCGAACTGCGAGCCGTCGCGCACGCCGGTCCAATTCGCCGCGGGCTGCGGTTCGCGCCAGCGCAAATCGCCGACGGGCGGCGCGGCGTACGGAATGCCGCGATAAATCCGGACGGTGCCGTCGGCACCGAGCGTGCCGTCGATCGTGCCGTTCGCGGTTTTGATTTCGCCCGCGGGAACTTTCGGGATTTCTTTCTCCGGCGCTTGCACGCCGACTTGCCCGCCCTGCGCGAACGCCGCGCTTTGCGTTGCGAACAGCATCATGCCGAGCACGAGCGCGGTCAGTGCGATTTCGCGAATTTGTTTACGGATTGTCATGTGAGTGAGTCTCCCGTGGCCGATGGGCGGATGGTTCGCCGCTCGAAAGGTTTGCAAGGCAATGTGGATGCCGCTAACGGTATGCCCGCTAGCGTACGGTGTCAACCGTGGGGTTTTCCGGATGGCGTCACGACCTGAAAATCTTTGCGGGTCGCGGCTAAAGCCGCGACATCCTGGCCCTGCAGCCGAGCGGCTTTAGCCGCTGAAGTTCGTTCTGACCTGTGCGTTGAAGGGAACTTCAGCGGCTAAAGCCGCTCGCGCATTTCGTGGCAATTGTCGCGGCTAAAGCCGCGACCCGCAAACCCGGCTGGCGGGCGTGAAGCCCGCCAGCCGTTTTCATTGCGGTTGCGTTTGCCTTTGACGTGGGTGCCCCATCCTTCGCCGGTTCTGCGAAGGGTGGGTGTTTTGACTTTCGATTTCGAATTTCGGGTTCGCTTTTGAATTTCGGGTTGGCTTTTGACTTTGTAGCGGCGGGCTTCATGCCCGCCAGCCGTTTTCGTTGCGGTTGCCTTTGCGTTTGACGTGGGTGCCCCATCCTTCGCCGGTTCTGCGAAGGGTGGGTCTTTTGAATTTCGGTTTTGATTTTGACGATGTAGCGGCCGAAACCGTCCGCATTGGGCGGTTTCGGGCATCGGTCGGCGCGCGCACAATTCAAATACAAAATCAAAGGCTCCCACCCTTTGCAAAACCGGCAAAGGATGGGGCACCCACGTCAGAATCAATTCAAAAGCAAAAGCTGGCGGGCGTGAAGCCCGCCGCTACAAAGGCAACGGCAACCGCAAAGGCAACAACAACGGCAACTGCGCAAACCGCGGACGGCGGCTAATACCGCCAGGAGGTGAGGTCGGCGCCGGGCGGCGCGGTCTTGGCGATGCGCTCCAGGATCATCGGCAGGTACATGGTGTTGTAGTGCAGGCGCGAGAGATAATTCGGCAGATTCGGATCGCCGTTCCAGCAGTGCTCGGCGCGATCGCCGTATTTCACTTCTCCGCCGTACGCGGGATTTTTCTCGGACTCGAGCACATCCTGCAGGTAGTACACCGCATCGTTCAGAAAATACGTGTCCGCGCTGCCGACGTACACGTGAATTTTTCCTTCGAGTTTCGAGCCAAGCGTGCCCCAGTTTTTGTGCAGGATTTCGCTCAGGTCGTAATGCTGGCGCCAGTATTCGGCGGTGGCGGCGTCGATCTCGCCGGTTTCCTTGTTGAAAATTTGCTGCGGGTAGCCGTCTTTGCCGACGGGTCCGTACACCGCCTGCCAGATATCGAATTGCTCGCCGGAGCGCCCGTGCGAGCCGAGCGCGAGTTCGTACTGATTGATTTGCCGCGTGGTGGTGAGCGTGCGGCCCAGATAATCGCGTTCGCCGGGCTGCTCGACGCTCATGTGCGGCCCGGTGACGGTGAACATGTTTTTGTCTTTGTACAAATTGATGTTGGTGAACGCGCGGAAATCGACGGGATCGGGACACGCGACGAACGCGCCGTTGTAATGGTCGGGATAGAAAACCTGCACGGCCAGCGATTCCCATCCGCCCGTCGAGCCGCCGTACACAAACCGCGCCCAGCCCTGGCCGATGGCATGAAACTTTTTCTCGAGCGCGGGAATCAGTTCGGTTTCGATGGCGTCGCCGTAGGGGCCCAGGTTCGCCGAATTCACCGCGTACGAATCGTCGTAATACGGATTGGCGTGATTGATCTGCGCGACCAGGTAACGCGGAAACTTCGGCGCGATCCACTGCTGGTAAAACTTGTAGGCCTCTTCCTGCTGGATTTTGTTGTAGCCGGAAATGTGGAAACGCTCGCTGTAATC
The DNA here is from genome assembly GCA_963785585.1 of uncultured Acidobacteriota bacterium. Lineage (GTDB taxonomy): Bacteria > Acidobacteriota > Terriglobia > Acidiferrales > UBA7541 > Palsa-295. The sequence goes on along the minus strand of CAWAVW010000004.1, from coordinate 1,236,365 downwards.
GGGCTTCAGGTCGGCGTCGGGCGGCGTGGTGCGGAATCCGTGCATGTCGTCGTTGAAATGATCCTCGAAAATCATCAGCGGAAAGCGCGCGTCCGGGTGCGCGTCGAATCCCTCGGGCACAAGCACATTCGCGCTCAGGTACATCGGACGGCCCCAGAATTTCGTCAGCAACGCGCTTTGAATCTTGATGTGGCGGATGTACGGCGTGTCCTGCGGATCGGGAATGGGCGGAATGATCTGGTCGAGCGTGATGGCGATCGGCTTGCCGTCGGCGCTCAGGCCGATTTTCTGCGGCTTGGAATACAAATTTCCCGGCGCGAGTTGCCAGTGCTGGCCTTCGCCGCGGTCCATCGGAAGTTTTACGGTGGTGCCGTCGGCGCGATGAAATGTTTCGTACTTGTTCAGCACCACCTGCACGAAATACCAGCCGGGCGGCACGTCGTGCAGATAGCGCACCGGATAGCCGAACGCCGCGTCGTCGATGGTGATCGCCGCGCCGGGTTTCATCGAGTTCACGTCGATGCCGAAAACCATCTGCGTGCGCACGGAATTTTCCACTTGCAGGCGCGGCTCGGCGCCCGGATCGGTCGAAAGGATCAGCAGCAGCCGACCGTCGAGCGGTTCGGCGCTTTGCTGCGGTGAAAACGAAACCGTGAAACGGTAGCCGGACTTTGACGGCGTACGCACAGAGACGCGCATCGTCGAGTGCTGCGACGCTGACGGCGCGGCCGGTGCTTGCGCGTTCGCTGCTGCTGGAGGCGCGGCCGAACTCTGAGCCTTTGCCGCGCACACGCTGAACGCCAACACCAGCGCCGCAATTCCCGTCATCGCCACAGCTCCCATAACCACCGTGCACATCCCATTTCGAAATGTCATAGCCGCTCCCGCCGCGCCTGTAAAATTGCCGCCGCGATTCTACACCAGCTAAAGTCGATACGCGGCCCCCGTACGTTGCCGCTTCCGATGCGGCGCATTGACAGACGGGCGAACGGCGCTGTACAAACAGGAGTCGGCCACGCGCCGGTTCAAATCTCGCGCTGCATTTGCGCCATATCGAGGACACCGCCATGGGAAATCGCGACAAGCAGGGACGAGAGAAGAAGAAACCGAAGAAGGAAGTGCCGAAGGTGCCCGCCACGCGCAACACGGTTTGGACTCCGACATACAAGCCCACGCCGACCCCGCCGCCGTCTTCCGATTCTTCGTCGTAACCGCCATCACGATTCGAAGTTGGTTTTTGTAGCGGCGGGCTTTAGGCCCGCCAGCCGTTGACGTTTGTTTTGGGGTAGCAGCGCCCGCCAAATTCGAAGGCGAAACCAAATTCAAAGTCAAAGGCTCCCACCCTTTGCAACGGCGGCAAAGGATGGGGCACCCAAGTCAAAAGCAAAGGCAAAACCAAATTCGAAGGCGAAACCAAATTCAAAGGCAAAGGCTCCCACCCTTTGCAAAAGCGGCAAAGGATGGGGCACCCAAGTCAAAATCAATTCAAAAGCAACGGCTGGCGGGCGTGAAGCCCGCCGCTACAAAGGCAACGGCCATTGCTAACGATCGGCAGGACGCCAGGTCCTGTAGCCGTCGCGTTGGCGCACCGCTTGAAAATCTTTGCGGGTCGCAGCTTCCGCTGCGACACCACCGCTCTGCAGCCGAGCGGCTTTAGCCGCTGAAGTTCCCTCACGCGCAGGCATCAGAACGAGCTTCAGCGGCTAAAGCCGCTCGCGCATTTCGTGGCAATTGTCGCGGCTAAAGCCGCGACCCGCAAACCCGGCTGGCGGGCGTGAAGCCCGCCAGCCGTTGCGGTTGCCTTCGCCTTTGCATTTGCCGTGGCCTTCGACGTGGCCTTTGACGTGGGTGCCCCATCCTTCGCCGGTTCTGCGAAGGGTGGGTCTTTTGACTTTCGGTTTTGATTCTCGGTTTTGCTTTCGCCTGTGTAGCGGCCGAACCCGTTCTGCTTTTCGGAACGGGTTCGGGCATCGATCCACGCAACATAAAATCAAAATGCAAAGGCTGGCGGGCGTGAAGCCCGCCGCTACAAAGGCGAGAAACAAAACTAAACGGCAAAGGCAAAGGATGGGGCACCCACGTCAAAAACGAAAACGTAATTCAAAACCAAAGGCTGCCCGCTCGCCGAAAACCGTCGTGCCGCCGCTACACAGGCAACCCCACGCGACGCCAGGTCCTGTAGCCGCTGCGTTGGCGCACGACCTGCAAATCTTTGCGGGTTGCGGTTGCGGTTGCCGTTGCCTTTGCCTTTGACGCGGGTGCCCCATCCTTCGCCGGTTCTGCGAAGGGTGGGTCTTTTGACTTTCGGTTTTGCCCTTTGGTTTTGAATTTCGGTTTTGGTTTTGCCTGTGTAGCGGCCGAACCCGTTCCGCTTTTCGGAACGCGTTCGGGCATCGATCCACGCAGCACAAAATCAAAATGCCAAGGCTGGCGGGCATGAAGCCCGCCGCTACAAAGGCAACGGCGATTGCAAACGATCGGCAGGACGCCAGGTCCTGTAGCCGCTGCGTTGGCGCATGAGCTGAAAATCTTTGCGGGTCGCGGCTTGCGCTGCGGCATTCGCGCTACGCAGCCAAAACACACCCGCGTCGTGCTGCGGCTACAACAGCAAGAGGCTTGCGGCGAGGGCGAGCGGCATGGCGACGAGTCCCACCTTGAAAAATTCCGCGGCGGTGATTTCCACGTTTTCGCGGCGCAGGGCGATCAACCACAAAATTGTGGCGAGCGATCCGGTAACCGAAAGGTTCGGGCCGAGATCCACGCCGAGCAGCAGCGCGTGCGCGAGCGTGGTCGATTCCGCGGCGTGACGAACGGCCGCGCCGGTCGCGAGCGCCACCGGCAAATTGTTCATGCCGTTCGAAACGACGGCCACGGCGAGCCCTGCCGCGAATTTTGCGGCCGTCGCCGGAATGCGCGAGAGACCATCGAGTGCGGCAATGCCGGCGCGCAGCAATCCCGCTGATTGCAGCGCTTCGACGATCACAAATAATCCGGCGACGAGCGGCAGCACCGACCAGGAAACTCCCAGGGCTACGCGCAACGCCACTCCGCGATCGCGCAACGCGACGAGCGCGAGCGCCAGCGCGGCAACCACGCACGCGGGCGGACCTAGCGCCAGTCCGAACGCCGACGCGCCAATCAGTCCCAGCGCGGCGACGATCAATCCCGCGAGCGCCCACTTCCCTTCCGGCGTCAGACGCGCGGGCTCGGCGCGTCCGCGGATGCCGCCGCGCAACGCGCCGCGCGAAATCCAGCGCAAGCAAATGTAGGTGACGACAATGGACGCAAGCGACGGCAGCGCGAACGTCCGCAGCCAGTCGCCGAGCGGCGGCATCCTGGATGCGTACACCACCAAGTTCGCGGGATTCGAAATCGGAAACACGAAACTCGCTGCGTTGGCAATCAGCGCGCAGGCCAGCAGATACGGTTTCGGATCGACGTTTGCGCGGCGCACCACGGCCAGCACGGCGGGCGTGAGCACCACGGCGGTCGCGTCATTCGAAAGCAGCGCGGTGACGATCGTGCCGACGACGTACACCAGCAAAAATAATCGCGCCGCGGAATTTCGCGCGTGAGCGGCCGCGACTGCCGCAAGGTAATCGAACACGCCCTCTTCGCGCGCCAGTTCGGCGAGAATCATCATGCCGGCGAGAAACAGATACACGTTCCAGCCTTCGCGGACGGCGTGGCGCGCGGCGTTCGACGGAATCAGCCGCGTGACGACGAGCAGGAGCGCGCCGCCGCACGCCCAGTAGGCCTCGGCAATTTGCCGCGGACGCAGCAGCATGCACGCGATGCTCGCAAGCGAGATCGCCCAGACGAGCGCTTCGGCGGTGTGCGTCATTGGCATCGCAAGATTTTAGCGCGCGGATGGGATGTCGTGGGCCGCTCGTTGCGCCGCGGGATGAGTTCGATTTCGCGATGGGGGCCAGCGGTTTGTTTTGCGGTGGGGTTTGTAGCGGCGGGGTCTTGTAGCGGCGGGCTTTAGGCCCGCCAGCCGTTGTCGTTGCGGTTGCCGTTGCCTTTGAATTTGTTTTTGACTTTGACTTTGACTTTGACTTTGACTTTGACTTTGACTTTGACTTTGACTTTGACTTTAACGTGGGTGCCCCATCCTTCGCAGGTTCTGCGAAGGGTGGGTCTTTTGCCTTTTAGTTTTGCCCTTTGGTTTTGCCTTTCGGTTTTGCATGTCGGGTTTGCTTTTGATTTTGTAGCGGCGGGCTTTATGCCCGCCAGCCTTTGTCGTTGCGGTTGCCTTTGCTTTTGACGTGGGTGCCCCATCCTTCGCAGGTTCTGCGAAGGGTGGGTCTTTTGACTTTCGGTTTTGCCCCTCGGTTGTGATTCTCGGTTTTGAATTTCGGCTTTGCCTTTGCCTGTGTAGAGGCCGAACCCGTTCCTCTTTTCGGAACGGGTTCGGGCATCGATCCACGCAGTACAAAATCAAAATGCCAAGGCTGGCGGGCGTGAAGCCCGCCGCTACAAAGGCGAGAAACAAAACCGAACGGCAAAGGCGAAGGCTCCCACCCTTTGCAAAACCGGCAAAGGATGGGGCACCCAATTCAAAAGCAAAGGCAAAACCAAATTCAAAAACAAGAAAAACCAAAGTCAAAAGCAAAGGCAAAACCGAATTCAAAAACAAGAAAAACCAAAGTCAAAGGCAAAGGCTGGCGGGCGTAAAGCCCGCCGCTACAAAAGCAACACCCAATGCCGCGGCGAAAGCAACAGCCAAAGCCGCGGCGAAAGCAGCGTCCGCGGCGACGGCGAACGATCAGGCGGATGCGGCGGCGGTGGTGGCTTCGCGGGCGATGAGGGCGAAGCCGCGCGACTGGGCGTCCTGGGCGAGCGCGCGCAGCGTGGACTTGCCGGCGGCAGTCTTGCCGGCGGCGATTTGCGCTTCGCCGAGTGCGAGGCGCGCTTCGAATTCCGTTTGAATCATTCCGGCGGCGCGGGCGTCCTTTTCGATGGCCGCGAGCGACTTGATCGCGGCGTCGGATTTGCCGTTGCGCGCGTCCACGCGGGCCGAGGCGATGGCCGCGTCCCATTTCGCGCCGCGGTCGCCGGACTGCGCCGCGAGCGCCACGGCTTGATCGGCCTGTTCGCGCGCGCCGGAAATATTTCCAGACGCGACCAGAGCGTTCGCGAGCGCGGTGCGCGCGCCGGATTCGCCGCTGGCGTCTTTTTCGGCGGCCAGCTCGGCGGCCGCGGCGGTGGCGTACTTCACGGCGGAGTCGGCGCGCCCCTGCTCAAGCGAAAGCGCCGCAAGCGTGATGCGATTGTAGGCCGCGTCGCTCTTGGCGTTCACCGCTTCCAGATCGCCCTGCGCTTCCAGCAGGCTCTGTGACGCGGCGTCCAGTTCGCCCTGCTGCATCTGCACGATTCCATAGGTCGCCAGAGTCTTGCCGATGTTGGCGCGGTCGCCGCCCTCGCGGCGAATCCTGAGCGATTCTTCGCAGCTTTTCCGCGCGTCGGCCAGCGCTCCGGCACTGACGGCGATGCCGCACTGATTATTCAGAATGCTGGCGACGAGATTTTTGTCGCCAATGTCGCGCGCGGTCTTCAGGGACGCCGCCAGCATGTCTTTGCCGCGCGCGGCCGCGCCGCCGGCGAATAAATCCATGGCCATGTTCTGCTGCGCGAGAGCGACGTCGCCCAGCTCGCCGCGTTCGCGCGCCACGCCGATGCTCTGCTCGTAGGTTTTCTGCGCGGCGGCGTGATCGCCCTTCGCCGATTGGATGTTGCCGAGATTATTGAGCGCGCCGGCTTCGTCGTATTTATCGCCGATGGACTGCGCGATGCTGAGCGCTTCCTGATAGAGCGGCTCGGCTTCGGCATAATTTCCGGCGTAGTAGTAAGCGTTGGCGATGTCGTTGGTGGCGCGAGCGGCGCCCAGCTGATCTCCGGCCGCCAGATTGATTTTCCTGGCTTCTTCGCAAAGCGGCTTGGCCTTGGCAGCGTCGCCGAGACTGACCTGCGCGAAGCACTGCAAAATACGGGCGCGCGCGAGCAGCAGATTCGAGCCAAGCGCCTGCGCATTACCGGCGGCGGAGGTGGCCGAGGTGAGCTCTTGCTGGTAGTCGCCGAGCGCTTCGTGAGCGCGCGCTTCGGAAAGATCGAGCTGCGCGCGAATTCCCGCAGGCGGCGAGAGGCTGCGCACCTGCGCAAGCGTGGTGAGCGCGTCTTTCGGTTTGCCGGCGCGAATCTGCGTTTCGGCGAGCTGCAATCCGTACTCCGGCTCGTCGCGATATTCGGTCCACAGCAAAGCGTATTGCGGAATGGCTTTCGACCAGTCGCGCGTGGCGGCATAGTAGCGCGCGGTCACGACGTTGCGCGCTTCGGTGGAAAGGCCGGTCGCGGAGTCGAGCGCCTTCTTCGCTTCCTCGGTGGCCTTGCCTTCAAAGCCGAGCGAATCCCAGGACTGCGCGAGAGCGCTGTGAGCCTGCGCGAATTTCGGATCGGCTTCGATGGATTTTTCGAGCAGCTTGGTGGCGGCGAGCACGTCAAACGTGCGCAACTTTTCGCGCGCTTCGGAAAAATAGCGCATGGCGTCGGCGTTCGAGGAAAGCGACGAATCCAGGCGCGCTTCCTCTGCCGCCGAAAGCGTGATGCCGAGCTGCTGGCGCACCAGCCGCCCGGTGTGCGCCACCAGTCCGTTCAAATCGGATTGCTTGCCGGATTCGGACACCGAGCCGAGGCTCGGGCCGCCGCCGGCGCTTTCAAGATGAATGTTCCATTCGATCGTCGGATCGGGCGCGGCTCCCGAGAGCGCATACGAGCCGGTGATGAGCACGTCCGCGCCGAGATATTTGTGGATCGATTCGAGCTGCGCGCTCGAAAGCGAATTCGCGTCGCCGCCCAGCGCCAGATTCTGCTTCATCTCGTCCACCTGGCTGGGCGGAATGAAGCGGACCTGCCCGGTATCGAGCTGCGACCACAGGCTGTCGGTCAGCACATTACCGAGCGAGTTGGCTTCGGCGCGGCCGGAAAGATTTTTGAAGCCGAGGATGGCGATGGATTTTCGCGCGGCGGGCGCGGTGGCCGACAATTCCTTGGCTTCTTGCTCCCGCTGCTCCTGGCGCATCACGAAACGAATCGCCAGCGCTCCGCAGGCGAGCAGCACCAGCACCGCGGCGGCCCAGAACCTTTTCCATTTTGCGGAATCGCTCACTCCGGTCGCCGGCGCGGAGCCGGATCGCGCCGCAACGGCGCTGGCGCTTTCCGCCGAAGGAGCGGTTCGCACGACGGATTCGCCCCGCAGCGCCTTCACGATTTCATCGGTGCTGGCGAACCGCTGGTCCGGCTCGCGCTCCAGGCACCGCGCGACCACGGCTTCCCATTTCGCGTCGATGTCCGGCACATGCAGGCGCGGCGACGGCGCGGGCGCTTTCAGCCGCTTCATCGCGGTGGCGAGCGGCGTATCCGCGGAAAACGGCAACACGCCGGTGAGCATTTCGTAGATCACGATGCCGAGCGAATAAATATCGGTGGCGGCGGTGATCGCGCCGCCCTCGATTTGCTCGGGCGCCATGTAGGAAGGCGTGCCGACGATATCGCCCGGGCGCGTGAGCGTCATGCCCGGATGCGATTCGGCGTGCGCCAAACCGAAATCGGTGATCACCGTGCGCACCGCGCCGGCATTCGACGATGACGCGAGCGGCACGAGCATCACGTTGCTGCTCTTGAAGTCGCGATGAATCACGCCCACGCGATGCGCCGCGCCCAGGCCCGCGCACATTTCCTCGACGATCGGCAATGCTTCGGCAGCGGACATGCGCGCTCCGCGAACGCGCTTATCGAGCGTCTCGCCGCCGAGCAATTCCATGCTCACCAGCAAAATTTCCGTGGGCGCGCCGCCGCCGACCGGCGTGGTCACGTGGCGGAACACATCAAACGTGCGGCACACGTTCGGATGCGTGACGCGGCGAGCCAACTGAATTTCGCGGCGGAAGCGCTCGATGTCGTGTTCGCTCTGCGCGCCTTCGAACCGCGCGGTCTTCACAGCCACGCGCTCGTTCAATTCCTGATCCTCGGCTTCGTACACCTCGCCCATGCCGCCGCGCGCCACGAAGCGAATGATTTTGAATCGCCCGGCGAGCACTTGCCCGGGGCCAAACGCGACATTGGTGGGTGTGGCCGCCACCGCCGGAGGCAACGGCGCGGAAGCGGGACCGAGCGACGCGGCGGTCACATCGTCCACGGGCAACGCGGAGCGATTGGCGGTGACGTCCGGATCGGCCGGATTGGGTTTGCGTTCGTCAGTCATCGGTCGAGCTATGCTGGGGTTGCGGCATTATGCCACATCGAACTTGCGACGAAGCCCCGGTCGTGCAAGTGATCCACGTCGTATAGGAGAGCCAGGTCGCCTCGCTCGGCGAGCTTCGCGGCGTTCGTCGCGGCGTTCTTTGCGACGTTCTTCGCGGCGCCGTCTGCGTGCGCCGTGCGGCCGCGAGTCCTAGTACTGGCGGATTTTTTTTCACGCGCCACGAAAGATTTTCGGTCCTTTCGCCTTGACATATAGAGGACGCCAGACTAAAACGTTTGTACCCGCTCGAGGAGATTTCCGAATGTCATTTACACGTTTGTCCGTTTTCATCGCCGCTCTCGCTCTGCTCGCTGTTGCCGGGCCGGCTCGCGCGAACGGCGCGCACGCAGAAAAGGGCGCTTCCGGCCAGGGCTTGATTGCCGACGCAAATTTCACGTCGGTGACCCGCACGGTCGATGGCGTCACGATCGGGCAGTTCGACGATCAGACCACGCTCTACGATGTGTTCACAATTCCTTCGACGTTTGAAACCGGAACGCCGTTCGTTTTGACGTTTTCGAGCATTGCCGCGGGTTACGGAATTTTCGACTGCGACAATGGCTCCAATAGTTTCGCGCTTTCGGCGGATTCGCCGGCCGTCGCGCTGATCGGCCCCTGCACCACCGGTCCGGTCGGCTCGAACGACGCGTTCGTCAGCTATCTCGAGAGCGGCAACACCGCCACGATTTCGTTTTTGGGCGGCGCGGGCGCTCCGCCGGCGTTTGTGTTCTACACTACGGCGGGCAACCTGCTCGACATCAAGCCGGCTTCAACCAGCACCGGAATGCCGGAACCGAGCTCGATCCTGTTGCTGGCGTCGGGACTGGCAGGATTGCTGCTGCTTCGCCGTCGCGTCGAAGCGTAGTTCGCGGCGCCGTTCGGCACCGGGGACGCTTCGCGTAGCGTAGTTCGGTTCGCGGCTCGCAGTTCGTAACTCAAGACTCCTCCGCGCGTTTTCAGCGCCCGGAGGAGTTTTTTTTCGCGTGGACTTCGCCCCTAACGTAGGTGCTACCCCCTTCGAGCGAATTGTAAACGTCGGCGCTTTCGATTTTGACTTTCGGGGTTTGCTTTTGACTTTGTAGCGGCGGGCTTTATGCCCGCCAGCCGTTGTCGTTGCAGTTGCCTTTGCCTTTGACGTGGGTGCCCCATCCTTCGCCGGTTCTGCGAAGGGTGGGTCTTTTGACTTCCGGTTTTGACTTTCGGCTTTGCTTTTGCCTGTGTAGCGGCCGAACCCGTTCCGCTTTTCGGAACGGGTTCGGGCATCGATCCACGCAGCATAAAATCAAAATGCATAGCCTGGCGGGCGTGAAGCCCGCCGCTACAAAACCTGCGCCGTTGATCTTGGTGTTACGATTGCGGCGGCCGCCAAATTCAAAGGCAAGACCAAATTCAAAAAAAAAGCTCCCACCCTTTGCAGAACCGGCAAAGGATGGGGCACCCACGTCAACATCAAATTCACAGGCAAAAGCTGCCGGCTCGACGAAAACCGTCGTGCCGCCGCTACAAGGGCGAAAAACAAAACCGAACGGCAAAGGCAAAGGCTCCCACCGTTTGCGGAACCGGCAAAGGATCGGGCACCCAATTCAAAAACAAAACTCAATTCACGAATAAAACCACATTCAACACCAACGGCTGCCCGCTCGACGAAAACCGTCGTGCGGCCGCTAGATAATCGGATTCACAAGCCACCGCGAACCCGCACGGCTCGCGCGTGCATCCAAACCACAGAGGTGCCTATGGCCGCCACGTTGCGACAGGATTCACCGAACTCGAAAGTTGCCACACCGCAAGGTTTCGCCGAAGAACACATCCGATGCACGGACGGCGCGTGCTCCACAAAGTACGTCCTCGCCTATCATCCCGACGAGGTACGCGAGCGCGACGGCGACACCGCGCTGGAGGTGATGCGCGCAAAGGCAGCCGAGCTCGTCGCCAGCACGCATTCCCTGCACGATTTCCGCAATTACGTGTGGGCCGGACTCGACAAAGGCTGGATCGTCGCCCTGGAAAATAACCTCACCGCGGCCGGGATTTGATCGGCTTTCGTTTTTGCATTTGACGCGGGCGCCCCGCCTTTCGCTCCGCTGCGGCGGACCAAGGGCGGGGCGTTTGCATTTCGGGTTTGCTACTCGGTTTTGCTTTCGGGTTTGACTTTCGGATTTGCTTTCGGGTTTGCCTTTGATTTTGTAGCGGCGGGCTTTATGCCCGCCAGCTGTTGTCGTTGCGGTTGCCTTTGCCTTTGACGTGGGTGCCCCATCCTTCGCCGTCTTTGCGAAGGGTGGGTCTTTTGACTTCCGGTTTTGACTTTCGGTTTTGCATTTGCCTGTGTAGTGGCCGAACCCGTTCTGCTTATCGGAACGGGCTCGGGCATCGATCCGCGCAGCATGAAATCAAAATGCAACGGCTGGCGGGCGTAAAGCCCGCCGCTACAAAACATGCGCCGTTGATCTTGGTGTTACGGTTGCGGCGCCGGCCAAATTCGAAGGCAAAACCAAATTCAAAAGCAAAGGCTCCCACCCTTTGCAAAAGCGGCAAAGGATGGGGCACCCAATTCAAAGGTAAAGACAAAACCAAATTCGAAGGCAAAAGCTGCCGGCTCGACGAAAACCGTCGTGCCACCGCTACACAGGCAACCCCGCGCGCCGCTGGTTTCTGTAGCCGCTGCGTTGGCGCAAGAGCTGAAAATCTTTGCGGGTCGCGGCTTTAGCCGCGACATCATCGCTATCCAATCGAGCGGCTTTAGCCGCTGAAGTTCCCTCACACGCAGGCGACAGAACGAGCTTCAGCGGCTCAAGCCGCTCGCGCATTTCGTGGCAATTGTCGCGGCTAAAGCCGCGACCCGCAAACCGGGCTGGCGGGCGTGAAGCCCGCCGCTACAAAGGCGAAAAGCAAAGCCCGCTCGACGAAAAACGTCGTGCGGCCGCTACACAGGCAACATACACAGCTACGGCGAACGCAGCTGCGCACCCGCGCGGTGCACGCGCTGCGCACTTCGTGCTAGCCTTTACCGCCATGCCGATCAAAACGATTATTGAGCCGTTTCGCATCAAGTCGGTCGAGCCGATCCGGCAGACCACGCGGGCGCAGCGCGAAACGATCCTCGCTGCGGCGCATCACAATTTATTTCTGATCGCGTCGGACGACATTCTGATCGACCTGCTCACCGATTCGGGCACGGGCGCGATGTCGTCCGCGCAGTGGGCGGCGATCATGCGCGGCGACGAATCGTACGCCGGCTCGCCGAGCTATCACCGCTTCCGCGAATCGGTGCACGCCATCACCGGATTCCGCCACGTGATTCCCACGCACCAGGGCCGCGCCGCCGAACGCATTTTGTTCAGCGTGATGTGCAAGGCCGGCGACGTGGTGCCGAACAATACGCACTTCGACACCACGCGCGCGAATTGCGAATCGGTAGGCGCCGAAGCGCTCGACATCCCGTGCGCGGAGTCGCGGCAGCCATCGTTGATCGCGCCGTTCAAGGGCAACATGGATGTGGCGAAGCTCGAAGAAACGATCCACCGCGCCGGCGTGAAGCGCGTCCCGCTGGTGATGATCACGGTGACCAACAATTCCGGCGGCGGCCAGCCGGTGTCGATGGAAAATATTCGCGCGGTGAAGGCGGTGTGCAACAAGCACGGCATTCCACTGTACATCGACGCCTGCCGCTACGCCGAGAACGCTTATTTCATCAAGCTGCGCGAAAAAGGGTACGCGGACAAATCGCCGCGCGAGATCGCGGCGGAAATGTTCCGCTATGCGGACGGCTGCACCATGTCCGCGAAAAAAGATGGACTGGTGAATATCGGCGGCTTTCTGTGCACGAACGACGATACGCTGGCGCAGCGCGAACGCGATTTGCTGATCCTCACCGAAGGTTTTCCCACCTACGGCGGGCTGGCGGGGCGCGACCTTGAGGCCATCGCCGTCGGACTGAACGAAGCGCTCGAAGAGGATTATCTGCATTACCGCATGACTTCGACGGCGTATCTGGGCAATCACATCGCGGAGGCCGGCGTGCCGATCGTGCAGCCTCCGGGCGGCCACGCGATTTACATCGATGCGCGCGCGTTTTTGCCGCATATCGCGCCCACGCAATTTCCCGGCGTGGCGCTTGGCAACGAACTGTATCTCGAGGGCGGCATCCGTTCGGTGGAAATTGGCACGCTGATGTTTGGGCGTCCCGATGCGAACGGCCTCGAGCAGGCCGGGCCGATGGATTTGTTGCGCCTGGCAATTCCCCGCCGCGTGTATACGCAGTCGCACATCGATTATTGCGTTGAGGTGATTCTGGAAGTGTGGCGCCGTCGCGCCGAGATCCGCGGGCTGGCGCTCGTGCATCAGGCTCCTGCGTTGCGGCATTTCACCGCGCGGCTGAAGCCGCTCGCGTTTGGCACGTAGCGCGCCGCGATTCGAATCGCCGCCGATCGATGATCTCGAAACTTCTTTCGCGGCGACGGTCTACAGTTCAGAACCAAAGGGCTGCCCGCCCGACGGCCGGTTAGCGGCTGGATTTCATCCCATCCAACATCGCAGCCTTTCGTAGCGTAGACGCCCACGTCTGCGCAGCGCGAGTCCGCGCCAGCGGACGAGCGTGCCGTTCGTCAACGCAGGCAACTCCGCGCCAAAATCAAACCGAAAACCAAAACGCGCAGACGTGGGCGTCTACGCTACGAAAGGCATCGATCGCGGAAATGCTTCGAGCGCGCACGAATGGCTTTGCGTTTGGTTTGGACGTTGCCTGTGTAGCGGCCGAACCCGTTCCGACGTTTGGAACGGGTTCGGGCATCGATCCGAGAAGCGCAAGTTCAAAATGCAAAGGCTGGCGGGCGTGAAGCCCGCCGCTACAAAGGCGAGAAACAAAACCGAACGGCAAAGGCAAAAGCTCCCACCCTTTGCAGGACCGGCAAAGGATGGGGCACCCAATTCAAAAGCAAAGGCAAAACCAAATTCAAAAACAAGAAACACCAAAGTCAAAGGCAAAGGCTGGCGGGCGTGAAGCCCGCCAGATGTTGTTGTTGCGGTTGCCTTCGCCTTTGAGGTGGGTGCCCCATCCTTCGCCGGTTTTGCGAAGGGTGGGTCTTTTGACTTTCGGTTTTGACTTCCGGTTTTGCTTTTGCCTGTGTAGCGGCCGAACCCGTTCTGATTTTCAGAACGGGTTCGGGCATCGATCTGCGGAGCGCAAAATCAAATGCAAAGGCTCCCGCACGACGAAAACCGTCGTGCGGCCGCTACAGAGGCAACGGCGCGCACCGTTGCGGCGGCAAGCCGCCGCCGGCTGACACCTCGATCACGCTCCCGTGGCAAAGGCGGTGGCAAGCCACCGCACTCCGAAAGTGACCGCGCCCTTGGGAAAGCATCGCCAATTCGTTCAGACCGCCGCGGGGATCGGCCGTAAAACGCGACGGCCTACCGCCGCACTCGGCGAAAGGGCAACGGCGCTTCGCATCGGCGGAAAGTTGCGGCATAATGCCGCCGACGAAACGCACGCGCCGGCTGCGGGCGGTGCGCGTCAAGACTTTCCTGGAGAATTACCGTCGTGTCGCGACTGGCCGCCTACCTGCAGCAAATTCCGGACGAATTCAAACTCGGCGCCGCGATTATTCTCGGCTCGGTGATTCTGGTGTGCCTGGTGCTGTTTCACGGCTTCGGGATTCACTACGTGCTGACGTTTCACAAGGGAGTGGACCGGAGGCTGCGCACCGGACGTCCGCATGTGCTCAGCGCGCTGATGGTTTTTGGCGCGGCGGTGTTCATGCTGCTGTGTCTGCATATCGCCGGAGTGATCGCCTGGGCCGTGGCGCTCACGCATCTGGGCCTGGTGGCGGATGCGCACGACGCGATTTATTTTTGCGCCAACGCGTACACCACGCTGGGCTACGGGCAGGTGGACCTCGATCCGCACTGGCGGATCATCAGCCCGATCATCGGCATTTCGGGATTGTTCACATTTGCGTGGACGACGAGCGCGCTCGTGGGCATCGTGCAATCGCACAACGCGCTGCTCGAGCAGCTTCACGAGGAGCGCGCGCGGCAGAAGCAGCTGCGGCTGAATTTGCGGCGCGCGGTGCAGGCCACGCGGATGCGCGAACGCGAAGCCGAATCGGACGAAAGCCTGGAGATCACGCAGGAGAGCGTCGGCGCTCCGCGCTTTCGGCGTTGGCAGGCGTGGCGCGCCAACCGCCAGCGGATTCGCGCCATGCGCGACGCCGCCAACGCGCAGATTCGCGGAATGTATCGCGCCGAGCAGGACGCGGAAGATCGCCTCGGCGTGCCGCCGGAAATTCCGGGCGCTGGCGTGGTGGCGGCTACGACGAAGACGACGGAGCAAGCCGCGCCTGTGGCGACGGCTTCCGGTGGCAACGGTGAGAAGGAAGCCGCCGCGCCTGCGACTCCGCCGGAGTATCCGCCGAAACCGTAGCGCGGTTCCGTCGAGAGTCAGGCTCGGTAACGGATGAATTCGTTTTGTCGTTCGCCGCCGAATCGTGCGTTGCTCCGGGCGGCGCAAGATCAAATGCAACGGCTGGCGGGCATGAAGCCCGCCGCTACAAAGGCGAGAAACAAAACCGAACGGCAAAGGCAAAAGCTCCCACCCTTTGCAGGACCGGCAAAGGGTGGGGCACCCACTTCAAAAGCAAAGGCAAAACCAAATTCAAAAACAAGAAACACCAAAGTCAAAGGCAAAGGCTGGCGGGCGGGAAGCCCGCCGCTACAAAGGCGAGAAGATGGGGGTCTTTTGACTTTCGGTTTTGCTTTCGGGTGTGCTTTTGATTTTGTAGCGGCGGGCTTTATGCCCGCCAGCCGTTGTCGTTGCAGTTGCCTTTGCCTTTGCCTTTGCCTTTGCCTTTGCCTTTGCCTTTGCCTTTGACGTGGGTGCCCCATCCTTCGCCGGTTCTGCGAAGGGTGGGTCTTTTGACTTTCGGTTTTGCCTTTCGCGTTTTGCATTTGCCTGTGTAGCGGCCGAACCCGTTCCGAATTGTGGAACGGGTTCGGGCATCGATCCGCGGAGCGCAAAGTCAAATTCAAAATCAACGGCTGCCCGCACGACCAAAACCGTCGTGCGGCCGCTACACAATCGAAATCGGCGCCGCCGTTTTCGAGCACGTTCGCCTCGATTCTAACCTCCACGAAGCTCGCAGCCTTTCGTAGCGTAGACGCCCACGTCTGCGTGCGCGAGTCCGCGCCAGCGGACGAGCGTGCCGTTCGTTAACGCAGGCAAAACCAAAGCAACACCAAAACGAAAACCAAAGCGCGCAGACGTGGGCGTCTACGCTACGAAAGGCAGCGATCGCGGAAATGCTTCGATCGCACACGAACGGTTTTGCCTTTCGGGTTTTGCTTTTGCGTGTGTAGCGGCCGAACCCGTTCCGACGTTTGGAACGGCTTCGGGCATCGATCCGGCGGCGCGGTGGCGGTGGCGCTGCGGCGCGGTGGCGGCGCCAGGTTCTGTATCCGCTGCGATGGCGGGGCGCTACGGAATCGGGACGCGATAGAGGTTGCGGCGGGTGACGCGGCGGGTTACGGCGTACACGGTGGGACTGAGCGCGGCTTCGATGTACTCGTGCGTAGACACCGAGCCTTTGGCGCCGGTGAGATCGGTCGCCTGGCTCACGCCCGCCGCGGGAAATTTTGGAACCTGCGAATCGCGCGCGACGGGCACGGCCACCGTGCCATCGATGATGTGATGCGGCTCGACGTACAGAAATTTTCCGGCGGAGTCCCAAAACAGATCGCAATATTCGCGCGCACAAATCATGGTGGGTTCGCCGCCATCCACCGGAAACGTCGCGGTGGCCACATCGCCCTCGCCGGTGCCGATGGGAGTGACGGCGATGTACCATTTTCCGTCGGGCGAAATTCCGTGCACGTCCAGCACGGGCGATTCGGACACTTTCCGCCGCCCGCTGCCGTCCGGATTGATGCGATAAATGTAATTCGCGCCGCCTTCATTGGCGCGAAAGACGATCTCGCCGTTGGGGCGAATGCCGGGAAAATCCTCGCTGGCACTGGTGGACGTGAGCTTCACGGGCGAAGTGCGGCGGCTGGTGGGCGCGAGCCACAGGCTCGAGTGGCCGGCATCGTCCATCATCGAAAACGCCACGGTTTTTTCGTCATGCGAAACGTAGTAGGTGGTCATCGAATAGCCGGGCAGGATGCGTTCCGATTTTCCGCTTTCGAGTTCTTCCACCCACAATTCGAATCCGTGCGTCTCGCCGTTCTCCAGAAGAAAGTACAAACGCTTGCCGTCGGCTGAAAATTGCGGGAATTGCGAATTTCCTTCGGTGGTGATTTGCCGGTCGCCGTCTTTGGTGTGCAGCCACACCGAAGCGTCCTGCGTGCCCACCGAAGTGACGATCGATTTTCCGTCCGGCGCCATGGCGATATTTTCCTGCGACGTCGGCCCGGGCGTGAACTGCTGCAATTCGCCGTCCGGATAGCGCATCCGCCAGATGTGCGGCTTGTCCGTGGTGAAATTCAGGTACAGCCATTTTCCGTCGGGGGACCACGCGCCGTCGATGCAGCGCTTCCCCGCCGGAGTGACTTCGCGGATTTCTCCCGGCGGATGAAACGGCGCGACGCGGCACGGCCCCAGATTTCCCAGGCTGTTCATCTCGATGATCAGGACGTGCTGGCCGTCCGGCGAAAGATAAGCGTGATGCGCCATGCCGCGCTCGGGAATCGGAGTGTAGACGTCGCGGCTCTGCCCGCGTCCTTCGTCGGTGGTCACCGCGATCATATGCAGCCCGCTTCTGATTTCAGAAAATAGCAGCCGCTTGCCGCCGTCGATCCAGGTGAGCGACGATGCGTTGGGCAGCATGATGTGCGGCTCGCCGCCAAGCACCGGAACTTCCCACACGTTCCACGGCACCGGCGAGCTGTAGGCGATGATCGAATTGTCGGGAGAAAACGCCGGCGACATTTTCGCCAGATCGTCGTGCGTCAATTGCACCGGCTGGCCGTCCGGCAAAAACTTCACGTAAATCTCGCCGGGACCGAAGAAGGACTCCGGCCCGCGAATGAAGGCGAGCATGCGTCCGTCGGAAGAAAGTGCGGGATACACGGCGGAGTCGGTGAAAAAGGTGAGCTGCTGCCATTCGGTGCTGGGCGGCGGGCCGCCGGGTTCCGCATGGCGGTACCACCACACGCCGGCCGCAGCGAGCGCAACGACGAGGATTGCCGCGGCGACGTAGATCCGGCGGTTCGGCCGTTGCGGCGGAGACGTGCCGGCATCCGGCGCCGCTTGCGCTGCCGGCGCGCTTGCTGGACCGGGAACGTGCGAGGCGTGCGTCGAGCCGGGCGGCGGGGTCGCGGGCGCCGGCGCGGAATGCGAGGAACCGGACGCGGGGCGCGGCGTTCCCTCCGGCGGATGCGGGTCGGCAGCGACGCGCCCTGTGGTGCTGTCGCGTTTCAGCCGTTGCAATTCCGAATGCAGATCGGACGCGTGCTGGTAGCGCAGGGCGCGATCTTTTTCGAGCGAGCGCGCGATGATCGCTTCGAGCTTCGGCGTGACGTCCGGATTCAGGCGCGCGGGCGGCACAGGCTCGCGATTCAGAATCGCTTCGAACACCACGCCGGGAGTGTCTCCGCGAAACGGCAGCGCGCCGGTGGCCATTTCGTACATCACCACGCCAAACGAAAATAAATCCGTGCGCGTGTCCACGTCTTTGCCGCGCACCTGCTCCGGCGACATATAAGAAATCGTGCCGACGGCGGTGCCGGGGCTGGTCATCAGTTCTTCGGACGCGGCGGTGGCCGTGGGCGCGCCGGAATTGGCGGAGCCGTCGGAAGAGGCCGCGACTTTCGCCAGGCCGAAATCGAGAATCTTCGCGTGGCCGCGCTTGGTGATGAAAATATTCGCGGGTTTGATGTCCCGATGGACGATGCCCTGCGCGTGCGCGGCTTCGAGCGCTTCGGTGATTTCCAGGCTCAGCGCGAGAAAAGTTTCGTGGTCGAGCGGACGTCCGCTGATGCGGTGGCGCAGCGTGTCGCCGTCGAGATACTCCATGGCGATAAAGGCCCGGCCGTCTTCTTCGCCGATGTCGTAAATCGTGCAGATGTTCGGATGATTCAACGCCGAGGCGGATTTGGCTTCGCGCGAAAAGCGGGCCAGGGCTTGCGGGTCGCCGGCCACGTCGTCGGGCAGAAATTTCAGGGCGACGAAGCGGTCCAGGCGCGTGTCTTCGGCTTTGTAGACGATGCCCATTCCGCCGCCGCCCAGCCGTTCGACGATGCGGTAATGCGAGATGGTGCGGCCGATGAGGGAGTCGCTCGCAGGCATGCCACGCAAAGTTTATGGTGCAGCCAAAGGCAAGTCAACGAAGGCGGCGGCCGGGCGTTCCTGGGCGCGACAGCGAAGCGAAGAAAGGTTTTAGTAAGTTAGGCAATCCTGCCTGACGGTTCGTTAGGCAATCTTGCCTGACGGCCTTTGCGGTCGCCCCGCGTAGATCTAAATCGGTCAGACACGAGTGTCTAACCAACCGTCAGGCAGGATTGCCTAACTTACGGTGGCGGCGGGAAGGTTTTCGTACGTCACGCGCGCCAGCCTGACGGGCGGCGCTCAGCGCGCAAAACATCGCAATTGAACATCCGTGCGCGATTGCCTACCATGGCACACGGCAGCACCGCGCGCGCAGACGCGCATCCAGCCCGCACCACCGGAGCCACGCCATGAACGCGCCGCATCACGCACCGGAACCCAGCCACGCCGAATGGCCCGCGCTGCCCTTCGCCGAATGGAAAGACACCTGCGAGACGCTGCACATGTGGACGCAGATCGTCGGCAAAATCCGCCTGGCGCTCACGCCGCTGATCAATCACTGGTGGGAAGTGCCGCTCTACGTGAGCGCGCGCGGGCTGACCACCTCGCCGATTCCCTACGCCAAGGGCGAATTCGAAATCGAATTCGATTTCGTTGAGCACGTGCTGCGCATCGAAACCACGCAGGGCGAATCCGAAATTCTCGAGCTCACCAACCGCACCGTCGCGAATTTCTACCGCGAAGTGATGGACACCGTTCGCGGACTCGGCGTATCGGTGGACATCTGGGACATGCCCGTCGAGGTGCCGAATCCGATCCGCTTCGATAAAGACACGCAGCACGCCCGCTACGACAAAGAATACGCGCACCGTTTCTGGCGGGTGCTGGTGGCCATCGATCCGATTTTCAAGGAATTTCGCGGCCGGTTCATCGGCAAGTGCAGTCCGGTACATTTTTTCTGGGGCAGCTTCGATTTGTGCGTCACGCGATTTTCGGGCCGCCGCGCACCCGAGCGTCCCGGCGCCGATTCAATCACGAAGGAAGCGTATTCGCACGAAGTGAGCAGCGTCGGCTGGTGGCCGGGCGGCGGAGACGTGACCGATGCGGCGTTTTATTCCTACGCCGCGCCGGAGCCCGCGGGATTCCGCGAGGCAAACGTGTTGCCGGCGAAAGCGTATTACAGCGTCCCGGGCGGCGGATTCCGGTTGATGTACGAAGACGCGCGCAACATGCTCGACCGCCGCGCCGCGCTGCTCGATTTTTGCCAGTCCACGTATGAAGCCGCGGCGACGTGCGCGAAGTGGGACCGCGAAAACCTGGAAAAGCAGCCGTGATCGCGTGGCACAAACATTCGTGTCTGTGTGCCCGCCGCCGCTGCGCGCAGGCACTCGCTTTTGTACTCGCAATGCTGGCGTTCGCGCGCGCGCCCGCTGGAGCGCAAACCGGCGTAGCTGCTGCCCAACCGCCCGAGCCGATACTATCGAGAACCTATCAGGACTGCGTCCACGGCACATATCCGGATTCGGATCCGGCGATTGCGTGCCTGGAAGCGGAACGCCAGCGCCATCAGGCGCGGCTGGACAAGCTTTATCGCGAACGAATCGCGCAACTGGGGAATGACGCAACGTCGATCGCGATGCTACGCGCTGATGAGAGAAATTGGATTCATTCGCGCGATTCAAAGTGCGCAAGGTTAGCGCGTACCACGCCGAACTGGACCATCACTGAAACGAAACGATGCCTCATTGTGGAAACGGATGCTCGGGCGGATTATTTCACCGGCGTCATTGACGACCTCGCGGCCGTCGGATCGCCTGGCGACAATTACGATTCGACCGGCGTACCGCCCCAGTTGTGGGGCAAATGGACGATAACCAAGATACTGCCAACGTCCACGATTTCCTGCTGGAGTGAAAAGGATGCGAAAGCCGTGTTGGGCACGACGATCGAATATGCCGAAGATCGATTCGCCTGGCAGGACCACGTAACATACAACCCGCACACGACGACTTCAGCGGTCACATCCCAGCAGTTTGCCGAAGACAATTCCGGCGGAAGCGCCGGAGGTTCGTCGGTATCATTTCAGCAGTTGGGCATCATGGCGCCGCGAACAAGGGAAATTACCATCGGCCATTCAGACGCCACAATCACCGGCGCGACCACGGAAATTCCCGGCGACACGGTGCTGGTCGTCGATGCAAATCACATCGTATTTTCGCTCTGCAACATGTACTTCCTCGCCGTGAAACAGTAACGCCGCGCCGCGATTTGGGGTTGGCTCTCCGGTAGCGTTGGCCGCGGAGAATCTTCGACAAAGCCACAGGGACAGTGAGCGGCATCGCGCGTCCGGCGCTTGTCGCGCTACGGAACGGCTTTCACTTTCGAGGCGGGCTTCGCCGCTGCCGGCAGCGCTTCAAAATGAATGTGCAGGCTGATCTCGACGGCGCGTTCGCAGTCCGGCCCCCACCGCCGCGTCACTTCGGTGAGAATTTCGTTCACCGCCGCTCGCCGCTCGCGTCCTGAATCGATGAGTTCCGCTAATCGAATTTCCGCCCATCGTATCGCCGTATCCGCATCATGATCGTGAAACCGCATGGCCCCATCCATTGGGCTGGAAAATTTAGATGCGCGAGGAGGCCTGGCAGACCGCGCGGCCCAAACTTTTCCGAAGCGACGCGCGCAACGCAAAATCCGTGGCCCTTGCCGCATGGGCCGTGCCAACATGTCACCGTGGACCGCGCGAAACGGGCCGCCGAACTCTCGGTTTCGCCGGTCGATTTCCTTACGTGAAAATGAGCGACGTGACCCAGCTTAAAACGGAGCGCCTGATTTTGCGCGCCTGGCGCTCGAGCGATCTCGAGCCGCTCGCGCGCATCAACGCCGATCCTCGGGTGATGGAGTTTTTGCCGTCCACGCTTTCGCGCACCGAAAGCGACGCGCTGGCCGAGCGCACCGCGGCGCACTTCGGCGAACACGGATTCGGATTGTACGCGGCTGAATTGCGCAACGACGCGCGTGGCGATGCGTTCGCGAACGGCGGCGTGGACGGCGGCGCGTTCATCGGCTGGATCGGCCTGAGCGTTCCGCGCTTCGAAGCGCACTTCACGCCGTGCGTCGAAATTGGCTGGCGCCTCGCGGCGGATTCCTGGGGACGCGGCCTGGCCACCGAAGGCGCGCGCGAAGTGGTTCGCCATGCGTTTGGCAAACTCGCTCTCGATGAAATTGTTTCGTTCACGGTGGCTGCGAACGTCCGCTCGACGCGCGTGATGCAAAAACTCGGCATGACGCACGATCCCGCCGACGATTTCGATCATCCCGCGCTGCCGCCCGGCCACCCGCTCCGCCGGCACGTCCTCTATCGCCTCGGGCGCGCTACAGAAAAGTAGTCGTCGGGCTCGTCTTCCGTTACGATTCGGTGCGCGACGATGGGGGAGACGAACGGATGAGCGTGGGCGGAGGCGGCGGGTTTGGCGGCGAGTACGGCGCGGCGGGACGCGCCGGCACAACGGCGCCGCGCTATGCGGGATTCTGGGTGCGGTTCACCGCGGCGGTGATCGATTTAATCCTGCTGGGGCTGGCCGAATCGGTGTTCGTCGCGTTTTATACATTGGCCGCTCACATTCCGGTGGCGAATCTGGACGTGAAACCGGGCATGACGCCGGAAGAAATGGTGGCGAAGATGGGGCCGTACTTTTTGGCCGCGGCCACCGCATTTTTCGTCACCGTTTCGTGGATTTATTTTTCGGCGCTGGAAAGTTCGCCGATGCGCGCCAGCCTGGGCAAGAAAATCATCGGCCTGCATGTGGAGGGCGTCGAAGGCGAGCGAATTACGTTTCAGCGCGCCACCACGCGGTTCGTCACCGGCCGGCTGCTGATTCAGGTGCCGGCCATCGGCGGTATCTACTGCATCGCCGAGTTTTTGTGCATCGCCATGACGCCGCGCAAGCAGGCGCTGCACGATATGGCCGCGCGCACCGTGGTGCTGAAAAACGAAAACATGTGACGCCGTCGTAGGTTCGCGACTCGTCGCTGACCTGCGAAATCTCAAGATGAGCCACGCGCGATTCTGAGCCGACGCCAAAAGCCTGCCGCAAAGTGGAAAACTTTGGGTACTGAAAGTACAAGTACGCACCGCTAACCCTCGCACCATCAATGCACTAGACGTGGCACCCGGCTTGCGTCACCGATCCCGGAGACCTCAGCCGCTCCGCTCGACCCTCGATTTCAGGAGTGAACCATGAAACTGTTTCGCTGTATCACGGTGCTGGCGTTGGGCGCGGTGGCGCTGCTGATGCCGCTCGAAGCGCGCGCGGACGGCAGCAGCAATTTCACGTTCAGCGGCACGCTGTCGAATTCCTACAACGGCTCGAACTCCGTCACCGGCACGTTCACCATGGACACGACCACCGGACAGATCACGGCGTTCAATTTCGTCACGCCGCTCACCGATATTACCTCCGCGAATTTCAGCGTGATCGAAGGCAACTTCGTCGGCTCGACGCCGGGCGAGGATTTCACGCTCTTGGAATTCACGGCGGGCCCCGATGGCACGGATTCGATGGTGTTGTGGTTCGAGGATGCGACCGGTTCGTTTAATGGCGGCGCGCTGTGGACGGGCGCATTGCCTCCGGGCCTATTCGCCAACGGCCAGCCGCCGATCGATGCGTTTGGCGGCTCCGAGCTGTATTGCTACTACGGGTTGATGACCAAGAACTGCAACGGCTCCGGCGCAAGTTCTTTTGCCGGCGGCAGCGCGGTCGATCCTCCGTCGTCGCCGATGCCCGAACCTTCCTCGCTCGCGCTTCTCGCCGGCGGATTGTTCGCGCTCGGCGCGTTCGCCACACGCAAGCGCCTGGCGTAACGCATCGCGCAGTCGTGGGCGCGGCGTGCCGGCGCGAACTTTACATCGGCGGCGGGGTATTTTACGATGGGCTGGTAACGCCTTTCGGGAGGCGCCGATGATTCCGACTGCGTCGCGGAATTGGGTGGTCCGGGCCTGGCTTGCAACTTCTCTGGCGGCTGCGTTCGCGGCTGCTCCTGCGTCATATGCGCAACAGTTCAACGCGCAGAGCCCCGCGCCGTTTCGCGGCGTGGAAACGCACGTCGATGGCGTGTTCGTCACCCCGATTCCGAACGAGCCGCTCAGCGCGACCGTGCTGATCGAATCGTCGAGGCAACTGACCGACGGATCGGTCGAGGTGAAGCGCACGTTCAATAATATCGCGCGCGATTTTCGCGGACGCATTTACAACGAGCGCCGCTCCCTGATGCCCGATGCGTTTACCGGCACGCCGCCGCTCATTCGCTTTCACATTTACGATCCCAACACGCACGCCAACACGTTTCTCGATCCGAACACCGGCATCGCGCACCAGATGATTTTGCCGAATCCGCCTTCGCAAATGCCGGCGACGAATGTGGCGCTGCGCAAAAACACTCCGCAACTGTACGAAGAAGACCTGGGCACGCAAATCATGGACGACGTGCCGGTGCGCGGCACGCGGCGCACGCATATCATTCCCTCGAAAGCGAGCGGCACAGGGCAGGAAGTGGTGGTGACCGACGAATTCTGGTACTCGGACGAGCTGCGGCTGAACATGAAAGAAATTCACAACGATCCGCGCACCGGCGAGCAGACCGTGACGATCACCAAGATTTCGCGCACTGAGCCCGACCCGTCGATTTTCGAAATTCCCGCCGACTACAAAATCGTGGACGAGACTCCCGAGCGGCGCTGATCGCGGCGCGATTTTCGCGCGATTGTGTTCGCTCGGCGGCCCGTGAGCGGCTGGATTTCATCCCATCCCGTATCGCAGCGTTTCGTAGCTTAGACGCGTACGTCTGCGAGCGCGAGTCCGCGCCAGCGGACGAGCGTGCCGTTTGCCGACGGAGGCAACTCCACACCAAAATCAAACCGAAAACCAAAGCGCGCAGACGTGGGCGTCTACGCTACGAAAGGCATCGATCGCGGAAATGCTTCGAGCGCGCACGAATGGCGTTGCGGTTGGTTTGGGGGTTGCCTGTGTAGCGGCCGAACCCGTTCTGCTTTTCGGAACGGGTTCGGCATCGATCCGCGGAGCGCAAAATCAAATTCAAAATCAAAGGCTCCCGCACGACCAAAACCGTCGTGCGGCCGCTACACAATCAAAACCGCACACCCATGCGGTTTTCGCCGCGCATGTGCCTTACACGCCTCTGACTTTGTAGCGGCCGGCTTCACGCCCGCCAGGCTTTCGCGTCCGCCCAAACCTTCCTGCGGCAAAACGCCAGACTCATTTCCATCGCAGCCTTTCGTAGCGTAGACGCCCACGTCTGCGCAGCGCGAGTCCGCGCCACCGGACGAGCGTGCCGTTCGTCAACACAGGCAAAATCGCGCGCCAGTGCGGTTTTCGCCGCGCTATTTCACTTTTTCGAGACGCGGGATCATGGTGTTGCGCGGGCCGTCGATCGATCCGTCTTTGTTGATCGTAAACACGACGGGATTCGGCAGCATCATACCGAAATCGCCGCTGGCGATAATTTTGTCGCCCTGGATTTTGTACGTGCCGTCCACCGCGTAACCGCCCAGCGCGATGTACGCTTTGCCGTCCTGAAACGAAGCGTTGATCGTGCCGCTCGGGTCGCGGTACTTCCCTTCCACGCCGCCGCCGCACGCCGCCACCAGAGTTGCCGCCGCCAAAACGCCGATCATGATCGCCGCGCGAATTCTGTTTCGTTGCATCGCTGTCTCCTGTTGTGGGCGTTTCGAGCGGGACCGGCGCGGGCAACGCCCCTGTCGCCTCGCGCCGGTCACCTGTGTTGTTGCCCTACTACGCAATGCGCGGAATGCGGGCGAAAACCGTCAACGAGTTTTTCGCGGTAGGCAGAAAGGCAAAAGGCCCACTGCGGCCCACTGGGGCGCAGATCGGTGGGCGACCGCGTGCGCCACTCGATGTACAATCAACGCCATTTTAATTTTCAGTGAATTGTGAGGATGGCGATGAACTTCCGAGTTGTACTCTCCGTTTTGGCAGCGTGCGCGTTTGCGTTTCCGGCAACGGCTCAAAATACAGGTACGGCGCCGAACGCTTCCGCCCGTCCGGGGGCCGCGGCGCCGTCTTCGCCGGCGCTGCCCTATTCGCCGAGCCTGAATCTCGATTCGATCGACAAGTCGGTCGATCCCTGCAACGATTTCTACCATTACGCGTGCGGGCGCTGGCAGACGGCCAATCCGATTCCGCCGGACCAGAGCAGTTGGGACGTGTACAGCAAGCTCTACCAGGACAATTTGAATTTCCTGCGCGGCGTGCTGGAAGAAGCCGCAACAACCACTGGCACGCGCAGTGTGGTGACGCAGGAAATCGGCGACTACTACGCCTCCTGCATGGACGAAGCGACGATCGAGAACCGCGGAATCCGCCCGATCGCGCCGTACCTGGATTCGATCGCCGCGCTGAAATCGACGCAGGACCTTGCGCCGCTCGTGGCGCGCTTGCAGCTCGCGTTTGGCGGATCGGTGCTGTTTCGCGGCGGCTCGGAGCAGGATCCCGACAATTCCGAAATCGTGATTGCCTCGCTCGACCAGGGCGGGCTCGGCCTGCCCGATCGCGACTACTACACCAAAGATGACGCCAAATCGAAAGAGATCCGCGCGAAGTACGTGGAGCATCTCGAAAAATCGTTTGCGCTATTGGGCGACAGCGCCGAAGCCGCCAAGAAAAACGCCGCGACGGTGATGCGCATGGAAACCGACCTCGCCAAAGCGTCGATGACGCGCGTGGAGCGCCGCGACCCGTACGCGCTGAAACACAAAATGAGCGTCGCGGACCTCGAAAAGCTGGCGCCGAATTTCGATTGGAAGGCGTACTACGCCGTCGCGCCGTATCCGGACTTTGCGATTCTGAACGTAAACTCGCCGGGATTTTTCAAGGAGATGAACGCGCGCATCGCGTCGGAGCCGCTCGACGACTGGAAGACGTATCTGCGGTTTCATGTGGTGAATTCCGCCGCCGATTATCTTTCGTCGCCGTTCGTCGACCAGCAATTCGCGTTTTATCGCGCGTACTTGCGCGGCGCGAAGGAACAGCAGCCGCGCTGGAAGCGTTGCGTGAGCTATACCGATCATCATCTGGACGAAGCGCTCGGGCAGGCCTACGTCGCCAAAGCATTTTCGCCGGAGCTGAAAGCGCAAACGGTGACGATGGTGAAGGAAATCGAAGACTCGATGGCGCTGCGCATCGCCGCGCTCGATTGGATGAGTCCGGAAACCAAGCAGCAGGCGCTCAAAAAGCTCAACGGTATCCGCAACAAAATCGGATATCCGGACGCGTGGCGCGATTACAGCTCCGTGGCCATTGTGCGCGGCGAATTTGCCGCCAACACGTTCGCGCTCGCGGTGTTTGAATCCGAGCGGCGCATTCACAAAATCGGAAAGCCCGTGGATCACGGCGAGTGGGAAATTCCCGCGCCGACGGTGGACGCCTACTACGATCCGCAAATGAACGACATCAACTTCCCTGCCGGAGTGCTCCAGCCGCCGCTCTACGACGCGAAGATGGACGCGGCTCCGAATTACGGCGACACCGGCGGCACCATCGGCCACGAACTGACGCACGGATTCGACGACGAAGGCAGCCAGTACGACGCCACGGGAAATCTGCGCGACTGGTGGACGAAAGAGGACCGCGCGAAGTTTGACGAGCGCACCGGCTGCGTCCGCGACCAGTATGCGCAGTATGTGGTGATCGACGACATTCACATCAACAGCAAGCTCACGCTCGGTGAAGACGTAGCGGACCTGGGCGGCGAGTTGCTGGCGTACATGGCGTGGAAGCTTGACACGAAAGATAAACAGCTGAATCCGATCGACGGGCTCACGCCCGACCAGCGGTTTTTTATCGGCTTTGCGCAGTGGGCGTGCGCGAACGAACGTCCGGAAGAATTGCGGATGCGCGCGATGACCGACGAGCATTCACCGCTGCAATATCGGGTGAACGGCGTGGTGGTGAACATGCCGCAGTTCGCGCCGGCGTTTGGCTGCAAAGCCGGCAGCGCCATGGTAAAGCCCGAAGCAAAGGTCTGCCACATCTGGTAGGTGGGCGGAGCGATCGCGCTGGCGGGTCGTTCAAAGATTGAACACAGAGTCCGCAGAGGGGCACAGAGTTCACAGAGACGCTGTGCGTGTGCACGTATGCGTGGCACAGCTGCGTGGCACAGGCGCGTGGCACAGACGCTCGCGTCTGTGTGCACCCCATTCTCAATGGGGTGCAGGTTGAGCGATCTCAAGTGCTTGCCCAGACTTCAACAGCCGGGAATAGCTCGACCATGGCCAATCCGTGATCTCGGCCACCAGCCCAGCCTTCAACGGATTTCTTAGGATGTACGCTTGTATCTTCTCGAACTCCGCAGGGTTCCTGCAAAAGTGGTCGTACGATTCGTCCTGCCAGAACGGATGGCCCGTCCTACCGAGCGCCATGTTTGCTTCGCGCGCCGTCGTGCCTTTGATGCCCTTGGTAATTCGCCACACATCGACGCGCGGCGTCAGTAACACATGAACATGATTTGGCATGAACACGTATTCGTGCAGTGTGTAATGAAGAAGCGGAGGCCTGGCTCCGCGCTCGATGCATTCACAAATCATTTCCGCGAGCGCCGGATTCTGGAGCCACGTTGGCCCCTTCTTTTCGCGGTCCAGGTACGAATCGATCCGCTCGAATTTCTGTCCCTCGGAAAGTCCGGCGATGTTGCGCGTGGCCCGTAAGAATGCAAGAGGAAGGCAACCGTGTAGACGCCAGGTGATGAACACGGCGCTGCCTTTGGGAAACCGGTGAGGCAGATTGCGTTGGTAGCTGCTCTTCTCCACGCTTGTAGGAATAGCAATGTTGGCGGCGTCTGCGCAATTCGTAGAAATACGGATGCGTACGTAGTCTCCAGAAGGGGCCGCGGTGGAGTTGGACATGGCTCAACCTGCATCCCATTGGAAATGGGATGCACACAGACGCGAGCGTCTGTGCCACGAGCGGTCGCGTCAGCCAAAGATTGAACACAGAGCCCGCAGAGGGGCACAGAGTTCACGAAGGCAGCGCGCGGATTCGTCACGTCAACTTGGCACACCCATCTCTGTAGGCTCTCTGTGGGCTCTATGTGGGCTCTGTGGCTCTCTGTGAACTCTGTGTTACGTCTTTGGAGTCGGCACGACTGCACACGAGCCCGCGGCTGCGATGGGCACTATGACTTCTTGTACACGCGGACGTAATCGACGACCATCTCCTGCGGGAACTTGGTGGACTTGTCGGGCGGGCCGGGCCAGTTTCCTCCGACCGCCAAATTCAAAATCACGAAGAACGGCTGATCGAACGGCCATTCGCCGCCGCCCTGCACCCAATTTTGCCGCGTCACGCTGCCGTACTCGCGCGAGTCCACGAAAAACTTCACGTTGTCCGCATCCCACTCGGCGGCATAGACGTGAAAATCGTCGCTGAATCCCGGAGCATCGGGAGACGCCGGAAACGGCGCGGTGAAATCGCGCGTGGCTTTCACCGTGCCGGCGCTGTGTAGTGAGCCGTGGACAATCGCCGGCTCCTTGCCGATATTTTCCATGATGTCCACTTCGCCGCAGTGCGGCCAGCCGACTTTGTCGATGTTGGCGCCCAGCAGCCAGAACGCCGGCCACATCCCTTCGCCTTTCGGAATTTTGATGCGCGCCTCGAAGCGGCCGTACTGCTGCGCGAACAGGCCCTGCGTTTTCAGCCGTGCCGAGGTGTATTTGTGCGCGACGCCTTTTGCGTCGGTGATCGATTCCTTGCGCGCGGTAATCACCAGGTTTCCGCCGCGCATTTCGGAATTGGACGGCGCGCCGGTGTACATCTCGAGTTCCTGATTGCCCCAGCCGTCGCCGCCGATGTCGTACGTCCACTTCGCGGGATCGGGCGAGCTGCCGTCCGCGCCATTGAACTCATCGGACCACACGAGCGTCCACCCGGCAGGACCCTGCGCTGCCGCGCGCGATCGGGCGCCCATGTTTGCGGTGGCCACGATCGACACGACCACAAATCCAGCACAGGCGCACACCATGAACCGGAACTTACCAGAAGTCATTCTCATCCCCGTATCGTACAGCCATTTTTCGTGCGACGGTGTCCCGGCAAGCGCGAACTCGATTTGTCATTGAAATATGTTTAGATTCCATATATCTCACACTAGTGATAATATCCGCTGCCATAGGACGCATATGCGTAAGAGGCCGGCGCGTGAATCGTGAATGCGCGGCCCGCTCGGGAGCGAAGTTACGATGGGCTCCGCCGCCGGCCAACCGATGCCCGCTTTCATCGATCGAGCCCAGAGCCAGCTCGCGGACTACGTGCTGCGCAAACTGTGGGCCCGCGAGACGAACAACGACGAGCGTAAGTCGCTTGCGTCCACATTTTACAAGCCCGGATACAAGTTGTATCGCGAAAGGCCGCCGATCGTCGGAGTGGGAGTGGGCGAATCGGAGAACGGAGTCGCCCGGATTGAATTCCTCACCACGGTTCCCTTCGAGGCGTTCCTGATTCCGAACCTGTTGCAGAGCCTGCAACTGCAATCAGTGGCGTTCCACGTCACACGTACGGAACGCATTCGTGCCTGCGCCCGGCCCGCGAAGGGCGGCGATTCCATCGGATATGCCAACGGACTGACCGGAACGGTCGGGGCCCTCGTGCAAAACAGCGCACGTGGAAAATTCCTTCTTTCGTGCAATCACGTGATCGCGGATGTGAACCGGGGCAAGAAAAATGTGGACGCGATCTGGCAGCCTGGAAAAAAGGATGGTGGAACGGCCAAGGACAAAATCGGCACGCTTCGCGATTTCAAAACGCTGAATCTTGGCGGCAGCGCGTCCAACGACATCGACGCCGCCCTCTGCGCGCCGGACGACCCGGGCGACGTGGCACCCGGAATCCGCGCGTTCGGGGCGATCGCAGGAGTGAACGCGAACCCGGCGCTTCGAACGACGGTTCGCAAAGAAGGACGAACGACCGGCGTTACCAGCGGAAAATTGCGGATCAAGAATCTGTCGATGCTGGTTCGCTACCACGACGGAAGCGATGCGCTCTTCGACAATCAACTGGGGATTATCGGCACGTCCACCGCAACCAACTTCGCCGAGCAGGGCGATTCGGGCGCGATTGTGCTCGACGATAGCGGCGAAGCGATTGGGCTGCTGATTGCGGATTCAGACGGCGTTGATGTCTCTTTCGCCAACCCGATCGAGCCGGTGCTAGCCTACTTTGGTGTAACATTATGCTAGCAACGGTTGTGGTAGGGGCGAGCGCAATGTCGAATCCCATCGAAACGCTGCAAGAGCAGGCCAAGCACGCCTTTGTGGGCCGAGGCCCGGTGCTTGGCGTGGGCGTGACGGAGGATGCCGGGGACCGGCTGATTTTCCTGCTGCGTGAAAATTCACCCAGCGCCGAGCGCGAAATCGCGAGCTGGGCTTGCGAGCACAGCGTCGGAGTCGAGTTTCTGGTAACGGGCCAAATTCGACGGCTGAACCACCGCTAGCCAACCGGAGCGCACATGAGTTTCCTCTCGAATCTTTTCGTCGTGAAGATTCCCCCGTCCGGATTTGTAAAAGGAGAATCGCAGGCCGCCGCCGCTTCGAATAATCCCGCAGTCCCCGTATTTCTCACGCCTAAAACACTCGGCTCCCTCGCTACCGGAGTTTTTTTCATTGGAATCGTCTGGAAACTCATGAAGATGCTTTTGGCCGATTACCATTGGGTGACAAGCCCGTGGACTCCCTTCGCCATTTCACTGGTTTATGGCCTGGGTGTGTTTTGCGCGAGCGTATCGGATGCGGACGCCAAGCCAAAGTCCGCCGCCGGATGGATTGCCGCCGCCATCGTGGGAGTATTTAATTCCCTGCTGCTGGCGGCCGCGGTGCTTGGACTCGTGAAGCTGAGTTCCTGACCGTCGAGCTGCCGCAGCGCAACGTCCTTCATCGCTTCGAAGAAACTTATCCGTGTGAATTTACCTTCGGCGTAAATTTCGCTTGACGATGGGCGGGCGCGCGGCGTAAAAGATTGGCAAGCTCGCTGTGGAAGGGTTGGCTGGTGCGGCACGGTAAACCGCGCCGGCCGGACTCGGACGCAGCGACGCCCACCTGGATAGACGCAGGGCTCTTTTCTGCCCGGCGCTACATCAACACAAAAAATGGCGGAAGCGCGTCTTCTCGTTCGCGGGACGGCGTTCCTGCGGCGGAGTGTTTCGTCCGTCGTTCGAACGGCGGCTTTCGATGAGAGGCACATCCCCCGGCGGGATTCGTCTGCCCGGGCGGTGCGCACTGCGCTTCCCCATTTCCGGCCCTGCGTGAAAGCGCGCGCCTCGGCGCCCGCCACTTTCCGGTGAGGGAGCGACCATGAATTCGAAGTCGAACCAGAAGTCGAACAGGAACTCGAACCAGAAGCGCAGCATTCGATTTGAAAAATTAGCGGCGATCGCGTTTGGATGCGTCGCGTTTGCGGGCGCGGCGGCGAACGCATCGTTTGCACAGGCGGCGCAAGTGGAGCAAGTGGAGCAAGTGGCGAGCGCCGTCACCAGCATTTCGCAGTCGGACGAAGCCGCGCAGGCCAGCGTTCCGCGGCTGGTGCAGTTCAATGGCACACTCAAAGATTCGGCGGCGCGTCCGGTAAGCGGCGTTGCCAGTGTGACGTTTGCGATTTACGCTGAGCAAGATGGCGGCGCGGCACTGTGGAGCGAAACGCAAAACGTGCTGGCCGACGCGAACGGCCACTACAGCGTGCTCCTCGGCGCGGCGACGGCGCACGGCGTGCCGTCCGAGCTCTTCGGCACCGGACAGTCGCGCTGGCTGGGCGTCACCATCGCGCGGCAGCAGGAAATTCCGCGCGTGCTGCTCGCCAGCGTTCCCTACGCGCTCAAAGCGGCAGACGCGGACACGCTCGGCGGCTTGCCCGCTTCGGCGTACGTCACCACGCAAAGCCTCGCGGCAAGCAACGCGAAAACCGCGCCGTCGAGCGCAACGTTCACCGGCGGCAACACAACCATCGTCGCCACGCCGCTCGCGTCCAGCACCCCGGCCGCATCGCTCGCGCCCTCCGGCATTCCGCAAGCGACGCCGACCGGCAGCGGCACCACCGACTTCATTCCCATCTGGACTTCGAGTTCGGCGCTCGGCAACTCGACCATCTTCGAATCCGCCGGCCAGGTCGGCATCGGCACCACCACTCCCGCCCAAACTCTCGATGTGCACGGCAACTCAATCTTCCGTGGCTCGTTCCAGCTTGCACCGGAAAATCCCGCCACGGCCTCGACCGGATACGCGTCGCACTCGTTCCAGTTCGAGGCTTCGTCGTACAACAGCTCCACGAAAGTTTCGGATACCGAGGCATTCGGATTCCGCGCCGAGCCGCTCGGCAACAACACGAGCGCGCCATCGGCGAAGCTCGATCTGTTCTACGGCCCCGGCGGCGGCACCTTAACAGACACCGGCCTTTCGTTTGCGGACAACGGGATCATTACCTTCGCATCGGGGCAAACCTTCGACGGCACATCCGAGAACCTGAGCGGGTCGATTAGTTTCCCGTTGTCTTCCAGCACATCGCCAATCATCTCCGTCGGGGGATATTCGTTCGTATCCGATTACGGGGACATCACCAGCACGTTCGTGGGAGCGGCAGCGGGGCCGGCGGCGCGCGACGGCGCGGTGTCGAACACCGGCTTTGGTTACGGCACTCTGCTCAGCCTAACCAACGGACTCGACAACACGGCGGCCGGAGTAGAAGCGCTGGAGAAGAACAGCACGGGAAACGGCAACAGCGCGGTCGGGGTCATCGCGCTGGGCGGCAGCGTTACGGGAAACGCCAACTCCGCGTTGGGAGAAGAAGCGCTGTACTCGAATATTTCCGGCTCGCAAAACGTGGGAGTGGGAAACGCTGCCGGATTTCTGAATAACTCCGGTTCAGACGATACATTCATCGGAACGGCCACCGCCGTGTCGGTCGATGGCTTAAATAATGCAACGGCCATCGGTGCGAATGCCGAAGTCGGCGCCAGCAATTCCATGGTGCTCGGCAGCATTGACGGAGTCAACCATGCCACCGCCAGCGTGAGCGTGGGAATCGGAACGACGACGCCGCAATCCGCGCTCGATGTGCGGGACAACGGCACAGGCAACGGCGCGATCACCGCGCAGTCGCCGACCGTCGGGCGAAACGCGATTTACGGCATCAATACCGCAACCTCCGGCACATCGAACGGCGGAGTTTTTGTAACCGATAGCGCAGCCGGTTCCGGAATTGTGGCGATTAACAACGTCAGCGGCGGTCTCGCGGCCTACCTGCAGGGCAACGTGACCGTCACGGGAACACTCACAAAGGGCGGCGGGTCGTTCAAGATTGACGATCCAATCGATCCGGCGGGAAAGTATCTGTCGCATTCGTTCGTCGAATCGCCGGACATGATGAATATCTACAACGGAATCGCAACGCTGGACGCGCACGGCACGGCCGTGATCGAAATGCCGGAATGGTTCGGAGCGCTCAACCGCGATTTCCGGTATCAACTGACGGCGATTGGCGCGCCGGGTCCGAAACTGTATATCTCCGAAAAAATGAAAGGCAACCGCTTCAAGATCGCCGGAGGAAAAAAGGGCCAGGAAATTTCCTGGCAGGTCACTGGCATTCGGCAGGATGCCTGGGCCAATGCGCATCGCATTCCCACCGAAGAAGCGAAGCCGGCGAACGAGCAGGGACGGTATTTGCATCCGGAGTTGTACGGCGCGCCGGCGGAGATGAATGTGTCCGCGCAGCACGGTGCGGCGAGCGCGGCGGCGAACACGCCCGGGCAACGCTAAACGAAAGCTCGCGGGCGTGAAGCCCGCCGCTACAAATGCAAACGCGGATGGGCCGTCGCCGTTTCGTGAGGTGCGGCGGCTTGCCGCCTTTTACTACGGCGGCATCGCCTCGGCGTTGAACGCCAAGGAAATCGCTGCCTCTGGTAGCGTAGCCGCCCACGTCTGCGTGGTTTTGGTTTTCTACTGCCGACGCAAGGCACGCCGTCCCGCGAGCGCGGGACGGGCGCTCGCAGTCGTGGGCGTCTACGCTACCAAAAGCGGCAATCCAGCAAACACGTGGCTGCTCCCAGGAGGGATCGATTCGCGCGGAAATAGCAGCGCCACGCGCGGGATCATTCTCCGGCTTTCGCGGCGAGCGACGCGGCTGCGGAAATATTCGGCAGCAGATCCGTCAACACGTGGTGGCGCTGCTGCAAGTATTCCGGTTCGTTGTAGGAGCACCATACGTTTCCATCGGCGTCTTCCCACACCAATATTTTCAGCGGCAGATCGATCGCGATGGTGGGCGCGGCGAGCATCACCGGAGTTCCGCCTTTGGGATTGCCGAAAATCACCAGCTTGGTCGGACGCATGGCCAGGCCAACTTTTTCCGCTTCGCCGCTGTGATCGATCACCGCGAAGACGGTGATTCCCTTCTCGGTCAGAATGGCGCGCAGCCGCGCGACGGTTTCGTCCACGGAATGACGGCTGGGCTGGCCGGCCAATCCGGCGATATCGTTTGCGAGCATCGGGATGCCTCCTCGTATGAACTTTCTGCGCCGCCTGCAAAAGATTAAATTGTCGGCGCCGCGCTACGTTCGTATCATCGGTGCGCACAACAAAGGAAGGCTTTTCCATGCCATCGCACCGATCGAAAACGATTCACCGTATCGCCGTTGTGTTTTGCGCGGCGGCCCTTTGCCTTCTGCCGGCGATCACAGAAGCGCAAGGCGCCGCGAACGCGGCGGGCGCGTCCGCGGAGCCGAAGACAATCGCCATCCGCGCCGCGAAATTAATCGACGCCAAGCCTCTCGCCGCCCCCGGCGACAAAGACGCGCCGCCGATCTTCAACGCCGTGGTGATCATCGAAGGCGACCGAATCAAAGCCGTCGGCTCGAATCTGCCGATTCCCGCCGGAGCCGAAGTGATCGACCTGGGCGATAAAACGCTGCTGCCCGGCCTGATCGATGCGCACACGCACCTGCTTACCGAAATGGACGAGGGCCGCAGCTTCAAGGTGGACGACGTGGAAATGCTGCGCATCGTGGCGACGATGAGCACCGCCGAACGCGCGCTGCTGGGCGCCAAACTCGGCCGCGAAGATCTGGAAGCGGGCATCACCACGGTGCGCGACGTGGGAAACTCCGGCGTGAACGGCGACGTAGCGCTGCGCGACGCGATCGATCGCGGATGGGTGACCGGACCGCGCATCGTCGCGTCCACGCGGGCGCTCGCCGCTCCCGGCGGACAATTCATGCGCCTGCAAACCGCCGCGCAAAATATCATCGAGCAGGAATATGTGACGATCGACGGAGCGCAGAGCGCGCGCCAAGCCGTTCGCCAGGCGCTGTACGACGGCGCCAACTGCATCAAGGTGATTGTGAACGGCCCGGCAAACGTGACCGCCGAAGAGATGCAGGCGATCGTCGAGCAGGCGCATACATCGCACGTGAAAGTGGCCGCTCACGCGACCGATGACGAGGCCGTGCGCATCGCCGTCGATGCCGGCGCCGATTCGATCGAGCATGGCTACACCGTCTCCGATGAAACGCTGAAGCGGATGGCACAGAAGCATATTTTTCTGGTGCCGACGGATGGGCCGCTCGAGGAATACGTGGCCATCACGTTCAACGGCCGCAATCCGACCGCCGAGGAACGCGCGCAGGCGTCGCACAATTTCCAATATTTTGTGGACGCGAGTCGCGCCCGGCTGAAGCGCGCGGTGGCGATGGGCGTGCCGATCGCCGCGGGTTCGGATATGTATCTCGAGGTTCCCGGCCAGACGCGCGGCCAGGCCAGCCTTGCGATGATCACCGCGTATGCGGAATCGGGCATGACGCCGATGCAGATTATTCACGCGGCCACCAGCAACGCGGCCGAGCTGCTCGACGAGCAGAAAAATGTCGGCAGCATCGAAGTGGGAAAATACGCCGATCTGATTGCCGTTTCCGGCGATCCGTTGAAGGACGCGACGGAACTCGAGCGCGCCAGGTTTGTGATGAAGGGCGGCGCAGTCATCAGAAACGATAAATAATTTTCGCCGCCGCCGGACGTGAAGTTCGGTCCGATCGCGCGCGCACCGCTCGTCCGAGCTGAGATCGCTGCCTTTCGTAGCGTAGACGCCCACGTCTGCGCGCTTTGGTTTTGGTGTTGCATTGGTTTTGCCTGCGTTAACGAAGGGCACGCTCGTCCGCTGGCGCGGGACTCGCGCTGCGCAGACGTGGGCGTCTACGCTACGAACTGCTGCGGTTGTCGAACCGCATCGCGCGCCGAGACCGCTGCGGACCGAACTACAAAACCGAGGGCGCGCATGGATGCCGCCGTCCGCGCTCGACAACCGCGAGCGGCGCTGCTACGACGGCGTCCCAACGTGCCGGCCGCGCGCCGTCGCACGTTGTAGTCCGCGCCATTTCGCGCGATCGCGTGCGCACCGCTCATCCACGCCGAGACCGCTGCCTCTCGTAGCGTAGACGCCCACGTCTGCGCGTTTTGGTTTTGATTTGGCGTTGCCTGCGTTGACGAACGGCACGCTCGTCCGCTGGCGCGGGACTCGCGCGCGCAGACGTGGGCGTCTACGCTACGAACTGCAGCGGTTGTCGAAACGCATCGCGCGCCGAGATCGCTGCGGACCGAAATACAACGCCGTACGCGCCAATCGATGCCGTCGTCCGCTCTCGACGGTCACTCTGAACAACCGCGAGCGACTCTGCTACGACGGCTTCCCAACGTGCCGGCCGCGCACCGTGGCGACGGCTTCGCGCAGCGTATCGAAAATGCGGCTCGGTCCGATCGCTTCGGTCAGGTGATGCCGGTCGAGATCGGGCTTCAAATCCGACTGCACGTGCGCGAACACCAGCTCGATATTTTCTTTCGCCAGGTCGGCTTGCAGCTCGATCACCGCGCGCGCGGCGGTGTAGTCCACGTGGGTGATCGCGCCGGCATCCACAATCACGCACCAGGCGCGGGGCGAAGCCGGTTCAACCAGGCTGCGAATCTGCTCCGTGAAAAATCCGGCGTTGGCATAAAACAGCGGCGAACTGAACCGGTACACAATGATTCCCGGCTCGGTGACTTGCCCTTTTACCGCCGGCTTCAGCATCCACACCCCGTGGCCGTCCATCACCAGCACGGCGGTGTGCGGATGATAGCTGTGCGCCACCACGCGCAGCAGCGACACGACCATCGCCAGAATAATTCCCTGCTCGACTCCCACCACCACGACGACGGCCGCGGTGAAAACCGCCAGCGCGAACTCGGCGGGGCTTTCAGACAGAATGCTTCGCAGCGCACGAAGGTTGATCAGCTTAATGGCGATCGCAAACACCAGCGCACCGAGCGCGCAGCGCGGCAGAAATTGCAGCGGCCGGGTGGCGAAGAGCAGCACCAGCACCACGCAGGCCGCCGTGGAAAGTTGCGCGATCTGGCTTTGCCCGCCGGAGTTTTCCACCATCGCCGTTTGCGTGGGGCTGCCGTTTACCACAAACGTGCCGCTCAGCGCCGCGGCGGCGTTCGCGGCAGCCAGGCCCACGATGTCGGCGTCTTCGTCGAGCACTTCGTGATGCCGCTGCGCGTAAACGCGCGCGGTGGCGGCGCTCTGCGCAATGATCATCACGAAGCACGAGCCGGCAATCGGAATCAGCACTTCGATTTCGCGCCAGCTCGCCTGCGGCAACTTGAAATGCGGCAGGCCTCCGGCCACCGGACCGATCACCGCGACCCCGCGCGCCGCGAGATTCCACAGGGCGCTGGCGGCGATCGCTCCCACCACGGCCACGAGCGGGCCGGGAATTTTCGGCGAGAGCGCGTGGAATCCGAGCACACACACCACCACGGCGGCGGAAATCGCGAGCGCGATCAGATTGACGTGCGGCAACCCGCGAAGCACTTGCGCGAGCTGAAACAGGCTGCGATGCGCGGTCACGTCCAGGCCGAGCATGGTGCCGAGCACCGCGATGCTCACTTGCAGTCCCACGCCGGTCAGGAAACCGACGAGCACCGTCTGCGAAAGAAAATCGGCGAGAAAACCGAGCTTGAGCATCCGCGCAATCAGCAGAAATCCGGCGGTGATCAGCGCGACGAGGCTCGCGAGCTCGAGATACCGTTCGCTGCCCAGCGGCGCG
The DNA here is from genome assembly GCA_963785585.1 of uncultured Acidobacteriota bacterium. GTDB lineage: Bacteria > Acidobacteriota > Terriglobia > Acidiferrales > UBA7541 > Palsa-295. Next base: position 1,197,660 of record CAWAVW010000004.1, on the reverse strand, counting down.
AGCGTGGAAACGCCTCCGGCAAGAATTGCGGCGGTGGCCGAATCCGCCGCGACCACCAGGTAGCGCGACGAGCCGAACGTGGCGAAAGCGATCAGCGGAAACAGCAGCGTGTAAAATCCGGTGACGACAGGAGTGCCCGCGATTTTCGTGTAGCCCAGCGCCTGCGGGATGTTCATCGCCGCAAGTTGCAGTCCGGCGATCGTGTCGCGGATGGCGGATTTAGCGGTGAGCGGGCGAAGGCTTTGAAACAGCGGCAGCTTGCTGGGTGGAGTTTGTGCGTGCGCGCCGTCTGCTTGCGATTCCGCCATGGCCGCACATCTTAGGTTGCGGTTTGGTTCAAGTCAATCGGGCGCGAAATCGGCCTCGCCACCGCCTTTTTTCGCACTCTCGAGATTCCCATTGAAGTATGACCTACGATTTGAAAGTCTCCGGTTGTAGGAGCCAATGAAAATGAAGAAGAAAGCCCCTTCGAAGAAAATGCTTCCGAAGAAACGACCAAACTATCGCCCGCTAGGGCGGTCGTAGGTTCGACAAGCCGATGAGGTCGCCGTTGACTTGGGTGCCCCATCCTTTGCCGGTTTTGCAAAGGGTGGGTCTTTTGACTTTACGAAGTGGAAGTTTGTCTCGGAGAACGAAAATTCCAAACCCCGAAGGGGCACTCTCGATGACGCATGCGCTTCCCACCCTTTGCAAAGTCAGCAAAGGATGGGGCACCCAAACCAGGTCGGTTTGTGCCGGTCATCGGAAAACTTCAAACCCCGTGCGCAGGCACGAACGCGGCGGCGTGAGTGGAAGTTTGTCTCGGTGCACGAAAATTCAAAATCCCGACGGAGCGGTCTCGATCACGCATGCGCTTCCCACCCTTTGCAAAGTCAGCAAAGGATGGGGCACCCAAACCAGGTCGGTGCGCGCCGGTCATCGGAAAAATTCGACACCCTTATGCAGGCGCGAACGTTTCAAGGCGTCAACGCGCGAACGCGTCAGCGTGAGTGGACGTTCGGCGCGAAGCGGCGAAATCAGTACACGGGCGTCAGGCGCTTGCGGCGCTCGATCCATTCTTCGGTGGCGAAGATTTTCGGCGTCAGCTCGATCAGCCGCGGCAACAGGTTGAACACGCCGACAGGTCCCCACTCGGTGCCGCGGCGCGTGCGGAATCCTTTGCGGTTCAATTCTTCGGCCACTTTGCTGATCGAAATGTCTTGAATGATCAGCTCCATCAGCGACAGAAGGAATTGCATTTCGGTGGGATCGTCTTCCAGGCGCGCGCAGTCCGCGGCCACATGCGTGCCGTAGGGAGCTTCTTCGAGCGCCAGATCGATTTCGCGCTGGCTCGGATGCGGGAGTTCCGTCATCGAGGGATCGGTGAGCGGCGGCGCCGATTCGCCCGTTGGCGTTTCACGCTCCCACTCGACGGCCACGATGTGCCAGCCGGCTTGCTGGCGGCGACGCATGTGCTCGGGGTCGATCGTGCCGTTCATCGGCTCGCGAACGCGTTCGAACTTGGACATGGATGGTGTCTCCGATGCGCCGGACGTCGTTACCGTTGGACCTCGGTACCGCGCGACCGTGCGCAAACGAACGAAAATGTACGCCCCGCGATCGTAAGAGCAAGTTCGTTTCCAATGTGCGCCGCGCGAAACGCCAATAAAAATGGGCCTTTTTTCACCGGCGTAGTCGTTTCGGCTGAACCAGATGTTCACTCTCGCGAAATCGTTCGTCCGCCAGCGGACGGCGTTTCGTCCCGCGCCCGCTACGAAATTTCATAGCGCCGCCGCTGCGCCGCCACATGCAGACGCGCGCAATCATCGGTGTCCGAACGCGGGAGCGGTGTTCGTTCGCGGACGCGCGGCCACGCAGAGATCGCTGCCTTTCGTAGCGTAGACGCCCACGTCTGCGCAGCGCGAGTCCGCGCCAGCGGACGAGCGTGCCGTTCGTCAACGCAGGCAACGCCAAAGCAAACTAAAGCCGGAACCAACACCAAAACCAAAACGCGCAGACGTGGGCGTCTACGCTACGAAATGCGGCGATCGCGCAAACGCTACGAACGGCAGCGATCGCGGAAATGCTTCCAGCGCGCACGAACGGTTTTGCGGGCGGTTTGGACGTTGCCTATGTAGCGGCCGAACCCTTTCCGCTTTTCGGACGGGTTCGGGCATCGATCGGCCGAGCGCAAAGTCAAATTCAAAATCAAAGGCTCCCGCACGACCAAACCCGTCGTGCGGCCGCTACACAATCAAAACCGCCGCCGATCATTTCGAACGCATTCGCCTCGATTCTCACCTCCACGAAGCTCGCTGCCTCTCGTAGCGTAGACGCCCACGTCTGCGCAGCGCGAGTCCGCGCCAGCGGACGAGCGTGCCGTTCGTCAACGCAGGCAACGCCAAAGCAAACTAAAGCCGGAACCAACACCAAAACCAAAACGCGCAGACGTGGGCGTCTACGCTACGAAAGGCAGCGATCGCGCAAACGCTACGAACGGCAGCGGTCCTTGGAGGCGATTACTTCGCGGGGGTGGATTTCAACGAGCGCAGGGCGATCGCGCCCAGGACCAGCACGGCGGCGACGATGGCGATCCACAGGGCGGCGGGGTGCTGCTCGCTCCACGGCCGGTCGTCGGGACGGCCTTTGTACGCGGGGTTCACCTGCTCGGGGCCGAGCGGCGCTTCGTCGGCGCTCGCGCTGCGCTGAAATAATTTCGCGTAGTCGTACACCGGCGCGTCGAGTTTATCGTCGCCGTAATACAGCGACGGACGCGCGCCAGAGCCGGCGTCAAAATAAATGCGGCGCTCGCGCTGTTCGAGTTTCACGCCGGTAATTTTCAGCGGCGGGTCGTCGCCGTTGCGGACCAGCACGGTAATCGTGCGATCCTTCGGCGCGGCGCGGCCCGGTGCGGCGGCGGTCGCGCCATCCTCGTCCGGCAGCGCAGCGTCCGGCGGCGCGGCGCTTGCAAGCGATCCGCAAATGCAAATCGAATGGTTTTCGACGTCGATCTTCTCGCCGTTCCGGGTCATGTGGATGCGGCTCAAATCGCCAAACGCGACCGGCGTGCCCTTCGCCTGCTCGATATCCACGCTGCGCGTGAAGTTGGGCTGCGACGGGTCCACGTCAAACGTGACGCGATCGATGGGCACGCCGTTCGGCACGGTAAATGTGAAGATCGAGCTTTTGTCTTTCTCGCTTTGCGCCGCCGGGGAATCGAGCGCGCGCCACACCGCTTTTTCCTCGCGCGTCGAGCTGGCCGACGCGGCTTCGACTTCCTTCGGCTTCACCGGCCCGTCGATGGTGACGCGCAAAAATTTGAACGTCGAAAGCGGCACTTGCAGCGTGCTCTGGTGGCCAAGTTTTTCGCCGGACAAATCGTAAATCGTCGTGGTGCCGAGCCGGGTCCACGCCGTTCCGTGCGGGTCGTCCTGCCCTTCCACCAGCGCATGCGCCACAAAATCGCGCGCGCCGAGCGTGAGCTTGATGCGGTCGTACTCCGCCAGTTCGGACATATCGAGCAGGAATTGCGTTTTGCCGCCGAGCGTGCCCGGCTGCAGGACGCGAATGGCGCGCTCTTGAATTTCCGTGCCGCCCGCTTCAACGCCCAGCGCGTAGGGCACTTCCCTGTCGCCGTCGTACAGGCGAATGTCGCTCAGAGTGGGCCGTGCGTGCTGCCAGATCGATTCGTCCACCACGATGTAGTGCTGGCCGGTGGCGGTGGCCGGCACGTTTACGGCGCGTTCGTAGTGAAAATACGGAATCGCGGCGACGGCGGTGGCGGCGAGCGCGACGGCCGCGGCGGCGAGCGCGGCGAGCGACGCGGCAAACGGTGCGGCAAAGGGCGCGGCGAAGAATTTTTGCATGCGGATCATTCCGGCAATTCTCCTGCGGCGAGAGTCGCTCCGGCGAAGCAGTTCACTTTTGCGATGCGCGCATCGGCGCTACTCACGCGCGTTCAGCTTCAGCCAGTCGCGCTGGTAGATGAACGATACGCCCAGCAGCACCACGCCGAGCGCGATGAAGCTGAGGATGCGGAACGCGCCGCCGAGCTGCGACACATCCACCAGGAACACTTTGGCGATCGTCAGCGCCATCAGGATCAGCGCCTGCCAGCGCACAAACGAGGAACGTCGCCAGAAGCCCACGGCCATCAGCGCCGCGCCGTACAAAAGCCATATCGCCGAAAAACTGAAACTTCGTTGCAGCGCGATCTGGCGAAAGGCCTCGTAATTCCGAAATCCTCCGCCGACTTCCAGCATCTCGCGGTTGAAATAATCCCTTGCTTCAAGCGTGAGGGCGATCAGCGCCAGCAAATTCACGCCCACAATCGCGGCGTACACAAACGGCATTTCCTGTTCGCTGGCGTACTGCTTGCCGTAAATCGCGATTCCCGCGAGCACCGCGATCGCCACCAGGTACGTGCCGAAGCGCGCGTTGAACACCAGCGTGTCCGTGCGGTACCCATCGAAAAACAGCAGCCGGACGATTCCCAGCGTGAGCGCCGTGGCCGCCATCCAGCGGATGAAATTCGTTTCCGTTTTCACGCTGAACCACAGCAGCACCGCCGATTCCACCAGCCAGCCGATGGTGATCCAGTGGCCATCGAGCTTCAGCGGAATCGCAATCGTGATGAACGCGACGGCGATCACCACGTGCAGCAAACGCAGCGCCGTGGTTTCTTCGTCCGGGAAACGCCATTGAAATGCCGCCGCAATTCCCAGGTACACCGCGGCGAACGCCAGCGCGAACAGCGTGAGCGCCAGATTGTCCGGCGTGTACATGAAATACAGCGCCAGAAAAACGAGGCAGGCGTTGATCAGCGGAATCAGCGTGAGCGTGGCCGACACGCCGCCGAAGCGCGTGGACTTCTCCATTTTGTTCACCAGCGGCACGATGGCAAACAGCGCGCCGAACGCCAGCAGGAAAAATACCGTGGTGCCGCGCTGGTCTTTCGAGTAGTAATCGCCGGCCCATCCGCAATAGAGCGTCACCGTGCCGATGGCGCTGCCCCACAACAGTCGCCGCCACGGTTTCACGATGCTGGTCACCAGAATCGCCAGGTCCAGCAACAGCACGTAGGAAAACAAAATCACTTCGTGGTTCTGGTGGGTCGAAAGCAAAACGGGCGTGGAAAATCCGCCGGCGATGGCGAAGACGGCGAGCACTTCGGCGTCCTGGCTGATGGCCATGGCAATCGTCGCGCCGGTGACGACGATCATGGCGAGAAACGCAGCCGACGACGGAATCAGGTGATACACCTGAAACGCGGCCCACAACGAAAGGTACAGCGTGCCGATGCCCACCGCTTTCAGCGAATAGGAAAACGCCGGATGGCCCTGCTTGCGGAATCGCTCGCTCCACAGAATTAATCCGGCCCCGGCGAGCAGGCCGATGGCCACGCGTCCGCTGGGGCCGATCCAGTTATTTTCAAAGGCGAAGCGCAGGAAATAGGAAACGCCGACGAGCAGCGCGACGATGCCGATGCGGTTCAGCCAGTACTGGCCGATTTTCTTTTCCAGGTCGGCGTCGCCCGCGCGAGGGGGCGCCAACGGTTTTGCGCCGGGCAGCGGAGGTGGCGGCGCGGAAGGACGCAGCGGCGGATGCACGGCCGTTGCGGATGGATCGCGCGGCGGCGGAGGCGTGAGCATCGTGCCTTCGAGCGGCGGGATCGTTGGGGCAGGGGGCACGGGTTTGACGGCGGCGTGGCGGTGCGGCGCGTCGCCCGGGCTTGCTGGCGCGACAGGTGCGTCGCCCGCCGCGCCGGATAATTCCTGTTCGAGGCGGTAAACGCGCGCGGTGAGCGCGGCAACCTGCGCGCGCAGTGCGTCCAGGCCGTCGCCGGTGTTGGCCATGTGCGCACAATAGCGTAAGTCGCGCGAAGTGGCAAAACATTTGCAGCGCGTGGCGCGGGGCGCGGCGCGGATGGCGAAAGCGGCGCGCCGTGGGTAACGCGCGAAAGGCAAAGGCAACGGCACGCTCGTCCGCTGCCGCGGACTCGCGCTCGCAGACGTGGGCGTCTACGCTACGAAAGGCTGCGATTCGTGATGGTGTATTCCCTGTGCGAACTCGGTCGACTGGCCCAGCTCGGTCGCTGCCTCTCGTAGCGTAGACGCCCACGTCTGCGCGCCTTGCCTTTCCTCGGCCCCCCGCATCAGCAAGACTACGCACGCCGCGAATCCGTATTTCTACGAATTGCGCGGATCGCCCGGTGCGTGCTATTCCGTCCGGCGATGGACCCGACTTACTACCGCCGCAATCTTCCCCACCGGTTTCCGAAAACGAATCCAATCTTCCTGACGTGGCGGCTGCACGGGTCGCTGCCGCGCGGAGTCGAACAACAACTCGCGGAAGCGCGGGCCCGTTCGGACGGCGAGGAATTCCGCTGCGCGGAACGGATTCTCGACCGCGCCGCATCGGGACCACTCTGGCTGAAGGAACGACGCGTTGCGGAAATGATGTGCGATGTGATCGAACGGGGCGAGGCGCGGTTCGATCGCTATCGCCTGCACGCCTACGTTGTGATGGCGAATCACGTTCATCTGCTGATTACCCCGAACCGAGATGTCTGGCAATTGACGAAAGAGCTGAAAGGATTGACGGCGCGGCTCGCAAACCGCTTGCTCGGCCGGACGGGTGAAACGTTCTGGCAAGTCGAGTCGTTCGACCGGTGGACGCGCAACGAGACGGAGTTTTGGAACATTCACCGGTACGTTGCGAGGAATCCGGTGAAGGCCGGATTGGCGGCGAGGCCGGAGGATTGGCCGTGGTCGAGCACTTCGAGGGGGCTGGCGGCGCTTCGGGAGAGCAACGCGGTTACGAAGACAATCGCTCGGTCGGAAGACGATCTGCGCGAATGACGATTGCTGCGAGCGTAGCGTGTCGCGCGAAAGGCAAAGGCAACGGCACGCTCGTCCGCTGGCGCGGACTCGCGCTCGCAGACGTGGGCGTCTACGCTACGAAAGGCTGCAATTCGCGACGGTGTATTCACTGTGCGAACTCGATCGACCGGCCTAGCTCGGTCGCTGCCTCTCGTAGCGTAGACGCCCACGTCTGCGCGCCTAACGGCTGCAATTCGCGACGGTGTATTCACTGTGCGAACTCGGTTGAACCGGCCTAGCTCGGTCGCTGCCTCTCGTAGCGTAGACGCCCACGTCTGCGTGCATTTGCCGTTGGTTTTCGCGTGCTACTCGTAGCGGAGGGCTTCGACGGGGTTCAGGCGCGCGGCCTTGGTGGCCGGCCACACGCCAAACACCAGGCCGATGCAGACCGACACGGTGAAGCCGATGCCGACGGCCCACGGCGACACGGCGGCTTTCAGTTCGCTGACCAGCGGAATTAGCATCACAATCCCGCATCCCACCAGGATTCCGATCACGCCGCCGGTGCCGGTGAGCGTCATCGCCTCGAACAAAAATTGCCAGGTAATGTCTTTGCTGCGCGCGCCGATCGCTTTGCGCACGCCGATTTCGCGGGTCCGCTCGGTGACGCTCACCAGCATAATGTTCATCACGCCGATGCCTCCGATCAAAAGACCGATCGAGCTGAGCACCACAATCACCAGCGCCACGCCGCCGATAATGTCGTTGAACTGCTTCACCGAATCGGCGTTGGTCTGCAGCGAAAAATTGTCGGGCTTGTTGTAGGCCACGTCGCGGCGGCGGCGCAGCACTTCGCGCGTTTCGTCCACCGCTTCGTCCAGATGGCCGGGATAGGCGAGAATGCCGACGAACACTTCAAAGCTCGCCGGAAATAATTTCAGGAACGAGTAATACGGAATCACCACGCGGCGGTCTTCGTCGCCGATGCCAAATCCGCCGAGCGGTTTCTGAAACACGCCGACGACCGTGAAATTCGTGCCATCGACGAGAACGTTTTTGCCAATGGCATCGTAAAAACTGGGAAACAGCGCCTTCGACACGTCTTCCCCGAGCACGACGACATTATCTTTGTGCGTGTTTTCCTCTTCGGTGAAAAACCGCCCAGCGCGCATCACTTCGCTCGCGTCCACTTCGGGATAATTCGGAAACGTGCCGCGGAATTCCCCGCCCTGCACTTCGTTTTTCTCGTAACGCACGGAATGCGCCTGCTGCCAGTTGTAAATCGCGACGGTCACGGCGCGCACGGACGGCGAAAGTTCGCGGATGGCCTGGGCGTCGTCGAGCGTCAGGGGCTTGCGCTGGCGCTCTTCTTTCGGGCGGCGGCCGTTGGTCGGGCCCTGATTGAAACGCCAGGCCCACGCCGAATTCGCGCCGCTCGAATTGATTTCGTCGTCGATGGTGTCGCGGAACCCGTCCACCAGGCCGACGACGAGGATGATCAGCATCACGCCGATCATCACGCCGAGCACCGCGAGAAAACTGCGAAGCTTGTGCGCGCGTACGGTATCGAGCGCCAGCCCGAGGTTTTCGCGAATGTCGCTTTTGAATTCCATCGCCACGGGGATTTCGATGCGGCTCCGCTATCCGTCGGCTCGCAGCGCTTCGATCGGATCGAGCTTCGAAGCGCGCACCGCCGGATAAATTCCGAAAAACAGTCCCACACTGGTGGAAAGCACCAGCGCAATCACCACCGCGAACACGGGCGTGGCGATGGGAATCGAGGTCGCGCTGCGCACCAGCGCGGCAATGGCAATCGCAATCGCGATGCCGACGATTCCGCCCGAAGCGGCGAGCATCGCCGACTCGACCAGAAATTGCATCACGATGTGCCGCCGCCGCGCGCCGAGCGATTTGCGCAATCCGATTTCGCGCGTCCGCTCGGTGACGCTCGCGAGCATGATGTTCATGATCACAATGCCGCCCACCACGAGAAACACCGAGGTGACCCACACCGCCACGCCGAAAATATTTCCGGTCAGGTTGTCCCATATGCCCATCAGCGCGGTCGGCTCGACGATTCCGAAATTGTCGTCGTCCGCATACGGCACGTGCCGCCGCGAGCGCAAAATCACGCGCGCCTCATCGGCGGCGGCAGCCATGGCCTTGCGGCTGACCGCCGAAACGAAAATATCCACCGAATCCTGCGGCGCGAGCCACTCTTTGCGATAGGTGCCGAGCGGAATCATCACGAAGTTGTCTTGCGTCTGGCCCAGCACCGAGCCTTTCGGCGAGGCCACACCGATCACTTGATATTGTCCCTGCCCGGCGCGAATTTCCTTGCCGATGGGATCGACGCCGGCAAAAAGCTTTTCCACCAGGTCGGGACCGATCACGCACACGTTCGCGCGATGATCTTCGTCGATGGTCGTCAGCAATCGTCCGCTCGACGCGCTGATGTCGCGAATTTCGGTGAACTCCGGCGTAGCGCCGATGATGGACACGTCTTCGCTCAGCCCGCTGCCGTAGCGGACGTCGCCGGTAGTTTCCTGCTGCCCGGCAATGTGTTCGGCGAGCGTCATTCCGTCGCGCAAGGCTTGCAGGTCGTCGAGCGTCAGGCGCGGGCGCCTGCGCGCTTTGTTCCACTGCTCCAGGTTGGTGGCGATGCCGATGCGGTCGATCACAAACGCGTTTGAGCCGAGGTTGGCGACTTTGTTCGCGACGTACAAGTTCAACCCGTTGAGGATGGACATGACGGCGACCAGCGTGGTGACCGCGAGCATCACGCCCAAAAGCGTGAGAAACGTGCGCAGTTTGTGCGCGCGCAAGGTGTCCGTGGCGATGCCGATGGTTTCGCGCAGCGCGACGAGCATTTGGCGGGTGTTCGATTGGAGTGGCGCGGGCGTCATCGGTGGTTGCGTTCTGTATCGTCGCATCTTTCGCGCAACAGCGGTGGGCGACGTTCACTTCGTAGTACGGCAGCGCGGGGCCGAATGTTTCATGGACCGTCGGCTAAGCCGCGCTTTTCGTTGTACTTGGTTTGGATGGCGCGCACGGCCAGGCGGTCTGCGACCGGCTGCCGCGAACGCCGTATATGTCGCCGGATATAAGGATTCGACTGGAAACGCGCGAAACGGTGAGCAAGCGCCGCGAAAAGGGACAGTGACGCCCGCCCTGGCGAGCGGGTGTCGTTTTTGCCGCCGGACCGCGCGGGCGTGATTCATCCCCGTTGCGATCGCTGCCTTTCGTAGCGTAGACGCCCACGTCTGCGCGCTTTGGTTTTGGTGTTGGTTTTGCTTCGGACTTGCCTGCGCTGACGAACGGCACGCTCATCCGCTGGCGCGGACTCGCGCGCGCAGACGTGGGCGTCTACGCTACGAACGGCTGCGAGTTTCGTTTCGCAGAACGCCGAGGCGATGTCGGAGACGGCGGCGCTACAAAGGCGAACGATGCCAAAAAAATCGACGAGGCAAGCGTGGGGCGGGCTTACTTCTTGGCGGGCGCGGGCTTGACGGGCGCAGCCATGACGGGCGCGAGCGCGGGCTTAGCGGGATTGGGCTTGGCGGCCACGGCTTCGGACTTCTTCGCAGCGGCTGCGGCTTCGCAGAACGTCTGCGACGGCTTGATGAATTCGACGGCCACCTGCGTCTTGCCCATGAAACTGTTCCCCAGGCTGGCGACGCGGCACAGCATTTCTTCGCCGTTGTAGGAATTTTCGATGCGGATAATCTGCTGCAGCGCGACCGGATTGGCCAGCAGGATCAGCGCGCCGTGCGCGTTCACCACCACGGTGTGCGTTTTTTCGCAGAGCGGACGCTTCGCCGAATCGAGCAGATGCACCTGCACGGGAATGCGCGCGTTGATGCGCTTGCTGCGGCGGCGCTTCTCCGGACGAGGCTCGACCTGTGGAAGGTTCAGCACAGCTTGAACGTAACAACTCCCCGCGCGATTCTCAATATCGAACGCGCGCGTGTGCCCTGCCAGTGACGGTTGCCGCGCGAAGCACAAGACCGGCGGCGATTTTAGCGGCGCCCCAGACGGCGGCGCTTGGATTGTTTTGTAGCGGCGGGCTTCACGCCCGCCAGCCTTTGACGTTGCTGTTTCGTGCGGTGCGACGCAGCGACGCAAACCCAAAACCGAAGGCTGGCGGGCGTGAAGCCCGCCGCTACAAAGGCAGTCCGCTGCGTGGGGTTGACTGTGTAGCGGCCGCACGACGATTTTCGTCGAGCGGGCAGCCGTTGATTTTGAATCTGATTGTGCGCTCCGCAGATCGATGCCCGAACCCGTTCGACAATTCGGAACGGGTTCGGCCGCTACAAAGGCAACCTCGAAACCAAACGCAAAACCGTTCGTGCGCGCTCGAAGCGTTTTCACGCTCGCTGCCTTTCGTAGCGTAGACGCCCACGTCTGCGCGGTTTGGTTTTGGTATTGATGTTGGTTTTGGTTTGGCGTTGCCTGCGTTGACGAAAGGCACGCTCGTCCGCTGGCGCGGACTCGCGCGCGCAGACGTGGGCGTCTACGCTACGAAAGGCTGCGATCTGCGTGCGGCACAGGCGGCGTGCAGCGCTCGTGCGTGCGGCGTGCGTGCGGTACACACGGGTGCGGCGTTCATGCAGCATGCGTGCACGCGTGCGCGAACTTGTTCGAAGCGAAGGCAATGAAGTAGGATGTCGGCGTCCGAATGGGAGGCAAAATGAAACTTCGCAGGAAAGTTTTCGCATCGCTCACGCTCCTCGCCGCGGCGGCACTCGCGTCCGCGATTTCGCTCGCGCCGGTCGCTCCGCGCGCCGCTTTCGCGCAGGCCGCTGCCAAATCCGAGCACGTCCTGAAGGCCGGCGAAATCACCGGCAATCTGTGGCCCGACAAAGTTTTCTTCCGCGGGCAATCCGCCACCACGCAATTGCGCAACACCGGCGGCGTGCAATACGCCGACGGCATGTACGTGCTCGCCGGACTGGTCGATACGTCCGGATACACGGTCGGCATCCGCGAAAAATATCAGGCGTACCTGATCACCGAAGTGGCCATCGAAATCGGCGGGCAGAAACTCTCGCCCGGCGCGTACGGCATCGGCTGGATCGCGGGAAACAAATTCAACGTGATGGACCTGGGCGGGCACGATCTGTTCACCGTCGATTCCAAGCACGACGCGGACATGAAACGCCCCGCGCCGCTGCAAGTGGTGGCCGGGCCGACGGCCGGAACGTATCTGATTTACAACGGCCGCGACAGCGTGCCGTTCCAGCGCGCCAAGTAGTTCCGGCGAAATGCAAACAGCCACGGAGACGCATCCCCCATGTTGCGAAAACTGATCGTGCTTGCGGCGTTCTCGACCGCGATCGGCGGCGCGTTGTGCGCGGCGGTGTGCGCGTTCCCCGCCGGGATCGCGTCGGCGCAAACGCAGGCGCCAACGCAGACGCAAGCGCCCGACCGCCTGCTCGACGAAATGAAGCAGCTCACCGAAGCGGCCGGGCCGCCGGGCGCCGAAGGTCCGGTGCGCGATTTGATGGTCGGGTACATGAAGCCGTACGCGTCGAAGATTACGTTCGACGGGCTCGGCTCGGTGATCGCGCAGCAAGGCACCACCGGCCCGCGCATCATGGTGGACGCGCACATGGACGAACTCGGCGCGATTGTCCGCCACATTCGCCCCGACGGTTATATTTCCGTGGAGATGCTCGGCTACTGGCTGCCGCAGGCGCTGAGCGATCAGCGCTGGACGATTCTGGGCAACAAGGGAAACGTGCTGGCGGTTTCCGAATTGGTGGATGCGCACGTGGCGGGCGGGCGCAGCGCCGATAAGGGCATGGAATATTTCATGGACGTGGGCGCGCGCAACGCCGCGGACGTAGTGGCCATGGGAATTTCGCCGGGCGATCCGATTGTGCCGGTATCGCCATTTGAAGTTTTGCCGAATGACCGCTATCTGGCGAAAGCGTGGGACGATCGCGTGGGCTGCATCGCGATGATCGAAGCGGCGCGGCGCCTTGCGAGCGAGCCGCATCCGAACCAGATTTTCTACACCGCCACGATTCAGGAAGAGGGCTCGATCGAAATGCGCGGCGCGACGACGTCCGCGCACATCATCAACCCGGATATCGGCATCGCGCTCGAAGTGGGCATTACGAACGACACGCCGGGAAATCGTCCGGAAGCGGCGCTTGAAACTCTCGGCGGCGGGCCGGGCATCATGCTCTATTCGTTCAGCGAGTACCCGAACCGCAATTTCGTGAAGTTCATGCAGCAGGTGGCCGCGGAGAAAAATATTCCGCTGCAGATGGATTTCGTCGAGGGATTTGGCGACGACGCCGGAGCGATCAAGCTAAACGGCGGCGGCGTGCCGGTGACCACGCTGCTGGTGCCAACGCGCTCGACGCATACGCATAACGGCATCATCGACCGCCACGATTTCGATCAGACGGTGGACTTGCTGGTGGCGATGCTGCAAAAGCTCGACGCCGGCACGGTCGCCAAAATCAAAAGCTTCGATACGCCCACCACGCCCGCGCACTAAATTTTACGGCACAGCGATTCGTGGCTGCGGGGTTCCCCGCATCGCGAGGAACCCGTCTTCGCTTTCCCCAGCGCCAGCCGAACTAAAAGTGGCTGAACAATCCAATCAAGATGATGAAAGGAATCGGCACACCGAGCAACAGCAGCAAGATCGATCGCATGGCAAATCCTCCTTGGATGCGGGCCGCGCAAGCTCTTGGCGGCGCAGAGTTCAGGAAAATTAGATCAACGTTAGACGACCACCACGCGGTCGCGTTCGCGGCCGCCGAGCGTAGCGGCAAAGCTCGCGCAAAACGCGCCAACCAGCAGCGCCAGAAACAGCCAGTAGAGCGAATGCGCCACCGCTTTGCGCGCGGTATCCGCCGCTTGCCGCGCCTGGTCAAACACCTGCGTCACGCGCGCCTGCGCGTCGGACTGGCTCAGTCCCGTGCGCGCGGAAACAAGCTGCGCCAGATACGCGCTGTCGTAATCCGGCAAATTCCCGCGGCGCAAATCGTTCGCCAGAATCACGCCGACTTCTTCGCGAACCGCCGTTGCATTGGCCGTGGAATTGGCCGTTGCGTCCGGCGTAGTTCCCGCCGTGCGCAAAAACGCGTCCACGTAATAGGCGTTGGCATCGACGGTGCGGCTGGTGGCCGCTCCCGCTTCGGTGCGCGCTTCGCCGAGCATGCGCGTGGCGGCCGCGCCCAGAAATCCGGCGGTCAGCACCAGAGCGACGGCCCAGGTGAGGAAGCCGTGCGCGGTGTCTCTGAAATACACTTCGTCGGTGTGAACGTGAACCCACTTGGTGCGCAGGCGCCCGGCCATATAGCCGCCGATGGCCGACGAAATCATTTCCATCAGGATCATCCAGAGAATCGCGCCGCGGCCCACGGCCGTTGCCGACGCTCCCGCGCCCGCCCACGGCGAGATCGACGAAAGTCCGATGCCCGAGCCGAGCGCCAGCAAAATCAGCGACAGCGCGGCGGCGACGAATGCTCCGGCAAACACCGCAGCCCAGGAAACGCCGGAGGAATGCGCTTCGTTGTGGCCGGACGGATCCGGGTAACGCGTTTGAACCTGCGGCGATTGCGGTGACGGATAGGAATGTGCTGCGGCAGCTTGTGCCATGGGCGAAGGCTCCTGCCTGAACTTTGGATTTCGCAACTCGGATTTCGCAACTTCGATTTTGCGTCGCTGAATTCGCGTCCGTGAATTCGCAACGGCGATTTCGCAAGCGTGCGATGGATAAAACCGCTCAGGCGCTTGGCCGATTGTGTACTGAGGATATGCGCGCGGAGCGGTGCGGGTGAATCCAAGCAATCCCCTACGCCGGATGGGAATTTCCTGTAGGTTGGCTGCGGGGGCGATTACTGGGCGCGGAGGGCGACCATGGGATCGATCTTCGACGCGCGGCGCGCGGGAAAGTATCCGGCCAAGAGCGCAACGACCGTGAGGACGACGAACATTCCCAGAAACGTCGCGGGATCGGCGGAGTCCACGCCGTAGAGCAGACTGCGCAGCGCCCCGGCGGCCGCCGCCGAGGCCGCCACGCCAATCACGATTCCGATCGCCGCGAGCTTCAGCGTCTGCTTCAAAATATCGGACCGCACCAGCGTCGCCGAAGCTCCCAGCGCCATGCGAATTCCGATCTCCTGCGTGCGCTGGCTGACCGAATACGAAATCACCGCATAAATTCCCAGTGCGGCGAGAATCAGCGCGAACGCCGCGAATCCCGCGAGCAGCATCACCACGAACCGCCGCGGAGACACGGATTTATCCACCAGGCTCTGCAGCGGGCGCAGGCTGGAAACGTCGAGGTCCGGCGCGATGGGCGCGAGCGCGGTGCGCAACTGCGCGGCTAAAGTGCTCTGTGGCAGCGTGCTTTTGATCATCAGACTCGCGGACGACCAGTCGCCGGTCTGAATGATGCTGTAATACTGTTCGTTGCCGCCGTCTTTTTCGAGTGACAGGTGGCGCGTGTTCCCCACCACGCCGATGATCGTCGCGCCGCCGACGGTGCGTTTGCCGAGCGGATTTTCTCCGTGAAACAATTCCCTGGCCAGCGATTCGTTGATCACGCCGTATGCCCCCTCTTGCGGAGCTGCGTTCGGATTCTTCGCCGGCGGCGGAACTGGATCGCTTTCTTCGAAAACTCGCCCGGCAAGCACGGGAATTCCCATTGCCTGGAAATATCCCGGCGAAACGATCGCTGTATACGCCTCCGGATAATGCTGCCGGTCGTACTGGACGCCCTCCACTCCCACGCCCCAGGTGCGGTTCGAACCGTACGGAAGCGCATCGGTGATGCCCACGGCGGTGACGCCGGGAATTTGCCGCGCGCGCCGGAGCACCTCGAGGAAGTAGGCGTTCACTTTGTCTTTCGAGTCGTAGTTCGAGGTTGGGTCCACGCGCAGCGTGGCCAGGTGCTCCGGATGGAAGCCGAGGTTTACGTCGAGCACGCGCAGAAAGCTGTGAATCAATAATCCCGCGCCCACCACGAGCACGCAGGCCAGCGCGATTTCAGACACCACAATGGCGCTGCGAACCCAGGCATGCTGCTTTCCCGCGCTCGAGCCGCGGTTCGATTCCTGCAGCGAATCGTTCAGCCGGTTCGAAGGGACGTGCAGCGCGGGAACCAGGCCGAAGAAAAGTCCCGTGGCGATCGCGAACAGCGCGGTGAACGCCAGCGCTTTCAAATCGACGGTCACGCTGCCGAGCAGCGGAATCGAAATCCCGCTCAGATGCGCCAGGCCGCGCGTGCCGAGGACCGCGAAAAGCAATCCGACCGCCGCGCCGCACAGCGACAGCACGATCGATTCGGTGAGCATCTGGCGGATTAAACGGATGCGCGTAGCGCCCAGCGCCGCGCGGATGGCGATTTCTTTCTGCCGCGTGGCGCCGCGCGCCAGCAATAAGTTCGACAGGTTGGCGCACACGATCATCATCACCAGACCGACCGCGCAGGCCAACAAAAGCAGCGCCGGGCGCACCGCGCCGCTGATGTGCTGGGTGAGCGGCAGCAGAAACGGATCGAAGTCGTTGCGGTTCGGATTGTCCTTGCTCAGCTGCTTGCCCAGACTCTCCGTCTCCGCCTGCGCGCTCTGCAGGGTGACGCCGGGATTGAGCCGCGCCATCACCGCCAGCGTGTTGCCCCAGCGATTGGTCGTGTCGTCGAGAGGAAACACGTTGAAGACATCCACTTTCGTGCCCGGTGCGAAAATATTTCCGAAGTCGAACGACTGGGGCAGCACCCCGATGATCGTCGCCAGTTGCCCGTCGAAGTGCATCGTTTTGCCGATTACCTGGGGATCGCTCGCAAAATGATTCTTCCAGTAGTTATACGAAAGGATGATCTTGTCGTTCTTGCCGATCGGCTGCTGCCCCTCAAAATCGTGGCCCAGCATCATGGAAACGCCGAGCATGCCGAAAAAATTGTCGGTCACGCCCACAAGGGTGAGCCGCTCGGGTTTGCCCGTGCCGATCAGCAGCGTGTCGCCGATCCCGTAAAACGGCATGAACCCGCCGATCGCCGCGTATGATTTCGACAGGCGGCGCAGGTCGCGAACGTAATCCCCTTGCGTAGTCTGGCCGGAAAGGTCGGACTCATCGATCTGTTTGTGATTTTTCATCCAGACGAGCTGCGCGGGATCTTTGAACGGCAGCGGGCGAAGCAGCAGCGCATTCACCACGCTGAAAATCGTGCAGCTCGCGCCGATGCCCAGGCCAATGATCAGCACCGCAAACACCACAAAGGCGGCGTCACGCTTCATCGTTCGAAACGCGTACCGCAAATCCTGCGTTAAAGTTTCGAGGAACGGCAGCCCTCGTACTTCGCGGTGCAGCTCCTTCGTCGATTCGCGCCCGCCCAGTTTCAAAAGCGCCGCGCGGCGAGCCTCGTCCGCAGCCATTCCCCGCGCGATGTACTCGTCGGTCAGCAGAGCGACGTGCGATTCCAATTCCTGATCGAGTTCGCCGTCGATCTCGCTGACGTGGAAGAACGCGCGGATGCGCGCGACGAGCTGGCTGAACGAATGGGACATGGCTCGACTACCTCCGGGGAGCAAGTTGCAGGACGCGTCCCATCACTCCGGCGACGCGTTCCCAATTTTCCGTTTCGGCGATCAACTGTTTCCTGCCGGGCCGGGTGATCGCGTAGAACTTCGCCTTGCGGTTATTTTCCGACGTGCCCCACGATGCCGAAATCCACTTCTTCTGCACCAGCCGGATCAGGCACAAATAAATCGTGCCCTGATTCAAGGCCAGCGCTTCGGCGCTGATCTGCTCGATGCGGCGGGCAATGCCGTAGCCGTGCAGCGGCCCCATCGAATCGAGCGTCTTCAGCACCATCAGGTCCAGTGTTCCCTGCAAAATGTCGGCTTTTGGTTCCGTCATTGGGCGCGCTCCTGTGGACGACCTACAGGACTCTGCCACCGGTCCTGTGGGATGTCAACAGGTGACGATCACGGGGAGATACGCGGGCGGCGGGGAGAAAGTTCCATCGCGCGTCGAAGCTACACGCCTTCGAACACGATGACGCGGTAGTCGCCGCCCTGATGCCGCAGCTTGCTGGCCTCTTGGTAGGCGGGACTCTGATACCAGGCCTTGGCATCCTCAAACGTAGGAAATTCCAGCAGCAGCGCCGCTTCGGCGGCGGGACCTTCGAGTACTTCGTGGCGTCCGCCCAGGGCCAGACGGTGCACGGCGTGTCCTTCAAACGACGGACCGGCCAGTTTTTTGTATGCCGAGATTTCGGCGGCGTCGCGGGTCTTGTCGCGAATGAAAATGACGTAGGCGGGCATGGGATTGCCTCCGCCGAGATTCTAGCGCGATTTCGCGAAAGCAAACGGCCAGACCAGCGCGCGATTCGGTTTGGACGGAGCCGGAGAACGTTCACCGAGCGTGAACGCCGGAAACGACTGAAGAAAACTTCGCGAGCCGAGCGGGGGCCCGGCTCGCGAAGCAAGTTCGGAATTCTGGCGCCAGCTACGGACGAGCAGGCGCCCGCGCTGCAAACTACTCCGCGCCGGCGGCCTTGGCGCTGGCTTCTTCGACGGCGCCCAGATACGTTGCCTTGATTTCCAGGCCGTTCTTGTTCATGTCGAAGCGCTGCTTGCGGTCGAGCGCCTTCACGAATTCGCGCGTGGCCTTGGCGATCGCGCCCGGCATGCTCGATGCTTCCACTTTCTTCGACGCGTGTTCCTGCCCCTTCGAGCGGTCTTCGTAGCGAAATGTCACTTCAAACGTCTTCATAAAGCCCCCTTAAATTGGATCTCGGTCGGATTGGGTTGGAGTCAGAGTTTCAATCGTATCATTTCCCGAGCGGTCTGCCATCTTGCGCGCGAAGATTTCCGGCGAGTGCGCGCGTGCCGCCACGCGCGGCGCGCATCAACTGACGATTTCGCCGTACGCCAAATGCCCGCACGGGACGAGGCCGCCGCGTTCGAGCGCGCGGCGCGAGCCGGTCACGTTGGGATCGCAGCGCGCCGCCGGAATCTTCCCCGCTTCGCGCGCCACTTTGCAAATTTCCTGCACGATGTAGCCGCCGTAGCCTTTGCGGCGCGACTGGTCAGACACCGCCATGAAAATGTCGCCGTACGGCGGGTTGTAGTGCGTCAGGTATCCGGCGGTCGCCACGATTTCGCCGCCCACTTCCAGAATCCAGTCGGTGAGCACTTCCTGCTCCTGCGAGAATTTTTCTTTTTCTTCGGGCGTGATGTGGCGGAACTTCGACCCCGCGGGCGCGGGAATCGGCGGCGCGCTCGGTCCGGATTTTGTGAGGCCGTCGGCAAACAGCACTTTTTCGGCGGCGATATTTTTCGTGGTGTCGAGCAGCAGGCGCGTCATCAGCGGCATGTTGGTTTGCGCGCGGACGTGCGAGGCGCGGCTTACGTTCAGCATTTCGCGAAACGCTTCAAGGGCGTGGATGAGCTGGTCCGGCGCGATGTAAAACTCGATGGCGTGGCGCGGATAATAGCGCGTGGCCACGGCGCCGTAGCCCGCGTCGCGGCCGTCGATCGAAATGGCAAACGCGTCGGCCAGGCCGCGCGGCAAAAACGAATCGTAGATGATCTGGCAGCCCGCTTCGGCGCGATACGCCTCGCGCATCGCCGTGATTTCCGTGGTGCTCGCCCGCCGCGCCGCAATTTTCATCCGAAGACTGTACCGCAAATCGGCAGCCGCGCCCAAGCGCGACGGTGCCGATGGTTTCGGTTTTGATTCTGTAGCGGCCGAACCCGTTCCGAGTTTGGAACGGGTTCGGGCATCGATCCGCGGAGCGCGAAATCAAATGCAAAGGCTGCCCGCACGACGCTGGTCGCGTCGTGCGGCCGCTACACAGTCAATGTCACGCACCGCTGCGGTTTTCGCAACGCAGGCGTGTTGCGCGCCTTTGACGTGGTAGCGGCGGGCTTTATGCCCGCCAGCCTTTCACATCCGCCCAAACCTTCCCGCGGCTACCCGTCAGACACGCTTCCATCGCAGCCTTTCGTAGCGTAGACGCCCACGTCTGCGCGTTTTGGTTTTGGTGTTGGCTTTCGTTTTGGTTTTGCTATGCCGTTGCCTGCGTTGACGAACGGCACGCTCGTCCGCTGCCGCGGACTCGCGCGCGCAGACGTGGGCGTCTACGCTACGAAAGGCTGCGAGCTGCGCGACGCTGCAAATGGAGGCGAACGCGAAAAGCGGCGAGCTTCGTTTCGCCGAACGCCGAGGCGGTGCCCGAAACGGCGGCGCTTGCATTCTTTTGTAGCGGCGGGCTTCACGCCCGCCAGCCGTTGACGTTGCTTTTTCGTGCCGTGCGACACAGCGACGCAAACCTAAAACCGAAGGCTGGCGGGCATGAAGCCCGCCGCTACAGGATCAAAGGCGGACACTCGAGCAGCTACGCGCGCTACTGCGCGGTCTCGGTGAACGTGACGACGGGATGGCCGAGGCCGAACGGGCCTTCGGCGGTCACATGCACGGTGCCGGCACTCGACGGGAGCGTGAGCGTGGCGGTGGCGACGCCGGAGCTGTTGGTCTGCACGATCTGCGACGCCGCGCCCGCAAAATTTCCAGCATCGGTCGAAAAGAAAATACTCGCGCCGGTATTTGTGCCGCCCGACGAGCCGGGATTGAGCGTCACGGAAATCGTCAGCGTGGTGCCGATGGTGCCGGACTGTCCGTCGCCCGTCTTCGTAAGCGTTGCGGCGGGATTGCCGACGACGAGCCATCCGCCCTCGGTCTGCGTCACGCCGGATGCATCCGTGCCAGTCACATTAAAATGATAAAAGCCGGAAGTCGGCCCGGCCGTGACGGTGATCGCGCCGGGCAACGTGGTCGTCACCGTCGATGACGTAACCGCAATCGTGCTGCCGCCCGCGCCGGCCTGCGCTCCGCTCGATGTGTAATTCTCATCGAACGCCGCCGAGCCGAGCGTCACCGAGCCCGTGCCGCTTACGATCGAAGGCGCGAGAGCGACCGTGCCGCCGGCCGCTACCTGCACGGAGTCCGGATTCAGCGTCCACTCCGCTGCCGGATTTTTCGCTAGCGCGCCGGTGACCACCAGCAACGTAGCGGAGTACGGCGCAAACGTGCGCGTCGCGCTCCATCCGCTCGATGCGCCGGCCACAATGGACGTGGGCGCCGATTGCGTGAGCGAATACGCGGTGTACGTCGAGGGCGTGAAGCTGCCCAGATTGAATGTGACGTTCGCGTTGTTCGCCGGATCTTTGTTCACCACCAGAATCGTCATCGTCGTTCCGGTGGGATCGATCGCCGCCGCCAGGCCAAACAAATTCGGATTGGCGTTGTGCGTTGCCGAAATCGAATTCACCGCAAACGTGTGGTGCGCGCCGTCGTAGTTGCGGAAAAGTTTCAGCGCCTGGTAATTCGGATTCGACGGGCTGGGCGCGGTCCAGCGCGAAGCGAAATCCACGCGGTACGTGCCCAGCAGTCCGTACGCTTCAGCGTCGGCGAGAGCCGTCGAAAAATCGGACTCGCCCGCCAGCGCCGCGCTCCACTCCGTGAAGCTGAACTGCAATCCCGGATAAATCGAATTCATCACCGCGCGCATCCGCGGAATGCGGAAGGCGATCGTCTTGTTCGGCTGCATGTCAGAGGCGTACTGCTGGTTCACGTCGCCGCCCGCACCCACGAAAGTGGGATCCCACCAGTCGCGGAACACCGTCAACGTGGCGGCCTGCTTCTGCGCCTGCGCGTAGCCGGACGTATCGGGCGTGCTGGGGTAGGCGTGCAAATCGAAAAACTCGATCGACGGCGCGCCGGCGATTTTGTCCGACCAATACACTTCGTTCAGCCAGTAGGGCAAAAATTCCACGCCGCCGTGCGCTTGCTTGTCGCTCGCGCCGGCCCACGAATTCCAATAAAAATACCAGCAGCAACTCACCGGACCGAAACGCAGCGCCGCCGGGTCCCAGGTTTTCAATCCGCGCGCTTCGGTAAGGTAGGTGTCGCGCAGTTCCTGATAGGTGGTGGCGTTCGGATGCACGTCGCGATGCGTGCCGGCCCAGATGTCGATTTCGTTGTCCATGTCGTAGTAGTGCGGCGCGCTGCCAAACGCAGTCGCGAGCGCCGCAGCCCACTGATCGCGATAGACGGTGCCGGCCGCGTCGCCCGACGAAGGCGAGTCCTTGATCGGCACGTTCGCGTCGTTGGGATCGTTGCCGGTCACGTCCGTGCTGCAATCCGGTTTCAGTCCGTCGCCCGCGTCGCCATTGCCGGTGTTTGGATTCACGGCGCACTGCGCGCCGTATTTCGCCACCGAAAAACTGTACAGCTCGCCGTTGCCGGTGTTGTTCGCCGGATCGCCCTTCGAAACCCAGTCGAGCATCACCATGGTCATCAGCGGATGGCTGCCCGCGGCGATCACGTCGGTAATAAATTGGGTGGATTCGGCGTCGCCGATTTCGCTGTTGGTGTAATCGCTCCAGAAATAATCGTTGGCGGCGTTGTAGGTGTTGGTTTTCCAGTTGTAGCGCGAAGTGGCGTCGCCGCCCCAGCGAACAACCGTCATGCCGCTGTCGGTTATTGTGGCTTTGTCCTGCGGGTAGCTGCCGCCGTAGACGTTGGGATTGATGGCGTGGCGATTGGTGAGAGGATCGATCGTCGCGGTTATGGACGTGCCGCTCACCGGGCCGGACGGCGACGCCGTCACCTGTGTTGAGTTCGCGGATTCGCCGGCTGTGTTCACGGCGGAGACGACGTAGTAGTAGGTGGTGCCATTCGTCACCGTCGTGTCGATATAGCTCGCGCTCGTCGGCGACGCAATCGTGGTGTACGGTCCGCCGCTGGTCGTCGCGCGCTTCACGTTGTACGTTGTCGCGCCGCTGACGGACGTCCACGTCAATGCCACTTGCGCGTTCCCGGGCGTCGCTGCGACGCCCGTCGGCACCGCCGGAATTTGCGTCGGCGCAATGGGCTTCGCGCTCACCTGTGTTGAGTTGGCGGATTCGCCGGCGGAGTTCACGGCGGAGATGACGTAGTAGTAGGTCGTTCCGTTCGTGACGGTTGAGTCGGTATAGCTCGCGCTCGTCGGCGAAGCGATCGTCGTGTACGGACCCCCGCTCGTCGTCGCCCGTTTCACGTTGTACGTCGTCGCGCCGCTGACGGCCGTCCACGTCAATGCCACCTGCGCGTTCCCGGGTGTCGCCACAACTCCCGTCGGCACCGCCGGAATTTGCACGGGCGCGACCGGCTTCGCGGACACTTGTGTTGAGTTCGCGGATTCGCCGGCGGTGTTCACCGCGGAGACGACGTAGTAGTAGGTCGTCCCGTTCGTCACCGTCGTGTCGATATAGCTCGAGCTCGTCGGCGACGCGATCGTGGTGTACGGCCCGCCGCTGGTCGTCGCGCGTTTCACGTTGTACGTCGCCGCGCCGCTGACGGCCGTCCACGTCAATCCCACTTGCGCGTTGCCGGGTGTCGCCGCAACTCCCATCGGCACCGCCGGAATTTGCGTCGGCGCAACGGGCTTCGCGGACACCTGCGTGGAGTTCGCGGATTCGCCGGCGCCATTCACCGACGACACCACATAAAAATAAGTCGTCCCGTTCGTCACCGTGGTGTCGGTATAGCTCGCGCTCGTCGGCGAAGCAATCGTGGTGTACGGACCGCCGCTGGTGGTCGCGCGCTTCACGTTGTACGTGACCGCGCCGGCGCTGGCGTTCCACGCGAGAGACACCTCCGCGTTGCCCGCCGTGGCCGTCAATCCAGTGGGAGTGGGCGCCACGGTGTTGCCGCCGGTGCCCGGTCCGCCTGCGCAGCACGCCAGCGAAATCGTCAGCGCGCACAGCAACGCCGCGTCCACGAGCTGGTTCACGCGCGCAGGGAGAATGGCCCGGATTCGTTGCGGCATCGGTACGACTCCTTGGTGTGCTGGGGCCGGCGAGATGCGTTCTGCAGTAAGGTTACGAGCGCAGAGACGGCGCGACAAGCTGGCCCGACGGACAGGTTTGGACCAGCCTCGCCGGCTCGCCGCGCGCGGGGGTTGACTGTGTAGCGGCCGCACGACGGTTTTCGTCGAGCGGGCAGCCGTTGATTGTGAATTTGACTTTGCGCTCCGCGGATCGATGCCCGAACCCGTTCCAAACGCAGAACGGGTTCGGCCGCTACAGAGGCAACCTCCAAACCAAACGCACAACCGTTCGTGCGCGTTCGAAGTATTTTCGCGATCGCTGCATTTCGTAGCGTAGACGCCCACGTCTGCGCGTTTTGGTTTTGGTTTTGGTTTTGATGTTGGTTTGGAGTTGCACGTGTTGACGAACGGCACGCTCGTCCGCTGGCGCGGACTTGCGCGCGCAGACGTGGGCGTCTACGCTACGAACGGCTGCGAGTTTCGTTTTGCCGAACGCCGAGGCGGTGCCCGAAACGGCGGCGCCTAGATTGTTTTGTAGCGGCGGGCTTCACGCCCGCCAGCCGTTGACGTTGATTTTTCGTGCGGTGCGAAGCAGTGACGCAAACCTAAATCCGAAGGCTGGCGGGCGTGAAGCCCGCCGCTACAAAGGCAGTGCGCCGTGCTGGGGTTGACTGTGTAGCGGCCGCACGACGGTTTTGGTCGTGCGGGCAGCCGTTGCATTTGACTTTGCGCTCCGCGGATCGATGCCCGAACCCGTTCCAAACGTCGGAACGGGTTCGGCCGCTACAGAGTCAACGTCACTCACCGGTGCGGTTTTCGCTGCGCGAGCGTCTGGTCAGCGAAGAATCGCTCACCTACTAGGGCGACGGCGCTACGCTTCGGCGGGCGCGGGCGAAAGCTTATCGATCGGCGGGAACGATCGGGCGCCGAGGAACGAACGTTCGGGCGGCGAGACGCCGCGCTGCAGCGCCTGCACCATCAGCGTAATCGCTTCGCCGGCGGTCGGCGGAGTAATCACCGTGGCCTTGAGCGTCCCGGCGCGCACCCAGGCTTGTCCGGTGCTCGGCACTCCATCCACTCCGGTGTACGGCACGGCGAGCCACGCTTCGCGCTCCACCGGATGCGCGACGCCGAGCAAAGCTTTGCGCGCGCCGACGGCCATGGCGTCATTCTGCGCGGCCACCAGCGCGATATTCGTTTTTCGCCCGGAAGTGAGCGACAGCCACGACTCGATGCACCGCCGCGCGCTTTCTTCGGTCCACTGGGCGCGCAGCGTGGACACTTGAATCGACGGCAGCAGCAGGGCCTGCATTCCGGCGGTGCGTTCGCGCGTGGCGAAATGGTCCGACGGCCCCTGGATGTACAAAAGCGCTCCGCCCTGGGGCAGCAACGCGGCGAACTGGCGCGCCTGAATTTCGCCCACTTCGCGCTGGTCGTTGCTGACCGAAAAAACCGGAGTCTTGCTGGTCCTGCGCACTTCGGCGATGTAGTCGGCTTCGCGATTCAGCACCGCCCAGCCGATTCCGGCGGCGGCCGCGGCTCGCGCCACCTGCGGCATGGCCGTGCCTCCCACCGGCTCGACGATGATTCCCGCGGGCCGCTGCTCCGGCGGCGCTTGAATGTGTTTCAGCACTTGCGTGCTCTGCGTGATGGCGTTGCCATCGGCGAAAACAATTTCGGCTTCCACGCCGAGCCGTCCGGCCGCGGCTCGCGCCGAAGAGGCTTGCTCCATCTGAAAATCGTTGTCTTTGGTGATCAGAGAAACCACGAAACGAAGAGTCTTCATTCGGACGTACCCCAAGGCCGGCCCTGTGGACGCCTGTGGCCCAATGTTGCCGCCAGTAAAACACGGAGCGCGAGCGAGACAATGGGCCGATTCGAGGAGTTGTGCACCAAGAAGAAACAGCGGCGCCGGTTTCGTTATGTGTCCGCCACAAAGGCGGGACGCCGGTTGACTTTTTTCGCGGCGCCGCAGAAGTCAAAAAGGCGGGGCTCTCAAGCGCCTCGCCCACAGACAATAGTTGTCTGTGCTACGAGAGTCAGAAATCGCGGCGCGGGTCAGATCATCGGCGCACGGCGTGCGCGGCGCGCATCGCGCGGAAAATTCGCGCTTGGCGGCGCGAACCGCGTGCCGTAACGTAGGGCAGATTTGCGCAGCGGGAGGCGGCGATGGGAATCAGCAAAGCGCTCTGGGGCGTGCTGGTGGCGGTGGCGCTCGTGGATTTCTGGATCTGGCAACATTTGCCCGGCGGCACGCGCGTGACGCAGACCGTGGCGATTTCCTGGGCGCTCGCGGCGGTGGTTGCGGCGGTGGTCGCGTCGATTTTTTCGCGCGCCAGTGCGGCGCGGATCATCGCGGGCGTGGTGGCCGCGGCGCTGGCGGCGAATATCGTCAACATCGTGATCGGAGTGGCCCGCGATTCCACGTCGCACAATTTGTTTCCGTTCGAGCTGGTGATGACGGCAGTGATCAACGCCGCCGGCGCGTCGCTCGGCGCGCTAATCGCAGTGCCGATGCGGCCGAAGAGCTAACGGCTGCAGCGGACGAGCGTGATCCTGCCGCTACAAAGGCGGTCCGCCTTACGTGAACGGAAGCGTTTACCGATTCGCGGAGTCCTGCCCGGCGGCCCGCTCGTGCGCTGCCCCGACCAGCCTAAAATAGCGAAAAACGGGCGCTATCCGGCCGGCGCGCGGGGCGAAACCGAGCGCAACCTTTGGCCGGAGCCGGTGTTAGACCCAGTAGCGTCACCAGATACGCGCAAGCCACGCCATCGCACCACAGCGCGTTGCTACAACGAATCAAGACGAACTTCGCAAGCACACTTTCGGGAGGATATGGCAATGCGCAAGAGCAGCGTAATCAAAGTACTGATTCTGGGCTTCTTTTTAGCGGCGGCAACGTTCGTTGCCCCGGCTCCGGCATCGGCGCAAATTTCAGTAGGAATTTCCGTTCACGTCGGGCCGCCGGCTTTGCCGGTGTACGTGCAGCCGGCCTGCCCCACGCCGGGCTATC
Organism: uncultured Acidobacteriota bacterium; assembly: GCA_963785585.1. Taxonomy (GTDB): domain Bacteria; phylum Acidobacteriota; class Terriglobia; order Acidiferrales; family UBA7541; genus Palsa-295. Next base: position 1,171,004 of record CAWAVW010000004.1, on the reverse strand, counting down.
TTTGGACTCCCGGCTACTGGGCGTATAACGAAGTCGGCGGGTATTACTGGGTTCCGGGCGTGTGGGTTGCGCCTCCGCGGGTGGGCGTTTTGTGGACTCCGGGTTACTGGGGTTACGCGGGCGGAGTGTATGGATGGCACGCCGGATACTGGGGACCGCACGTCGGCTTTTACGGCGGCGTGAATTATGGATTCGGATACGGCGGCTCGGGGTTCGTGGGCGGCGAATGGCGCGGCGGAGCGTTTGCCTATAACACGGCGGTTGTGAACGTGAATTCGACGGTGATCCACAACACGTATGTGAACAAGACGGTGATCAACAACAACACGACCGTCAACCGTGCCAGCTTCAACGGCGGCCCGGGCGGCACCACGGCGCAACCGACGGAGGCGGAACGTTCCTACGCGAACGAGACGCACACGCCGGCCACCGCGGAGCAGACCCAGCACGAGCACACCGCGAGCACCGATAAGTCGAACTTCGCCAGCGAGAATCACGGCAAGCCGGCCAACCCGGCGATGAGCCACGTGGGCGAGCGCGCCGCGAACCAGCAGCAGCGGATCGGCAACGGCGTGAAGTCCGGCCAGATGACCGCGGGTGAAACGGCGCACGTGGAAAAGCAGGAAGCGGGCATCAATCATCAGGTGAAAGAAGATCGCGCAGCCAATGGCGGGCACCTGACCAACTCCGAAAAGAAACAAGTGAACAAAGAGCAGAACAAGACCAGCAAGGAAATTCATCAGGACAAGCACAACAACAAGACGCAGCAGCACCCGAAGTAAAAGCGTCGTTCTGCAGGGATGTGAACATCGAAACGGGAGGCGAACCTGCCTCCCGTTTTTTTGTGCGTAGCCGATCGGTTTTCGTCGAGCGGGCAGCCGTTGCGTTTGATTTTATGCCGCCCGGATCGATGCCCGAACCCGTTCTGAAATGCAGAACGGGTTCGGCCGCTACAATGGCAACCCCCAAACCAAACGCAAAACCGTTCGTGCGAATTCGAAGCATTTCCGCGGTCGCTGCATTTCGTAGCGTAGACGCCCACGTCTGCGCGCTTTGATTTTGGTGTTGATGTTGGTGTTGCCTTGACGTTGCCTCCGCCGACGAACGGCACGCTCGTCCGCTGGCGCGGACTCGCGCGCGCAGACGTGGGCGTCTACGCTACGAAAGGCTGCGATTTTCGTTTCGCCGAACGCCGAGGCGGGACCGCCGAACGCCGCGCCTGGATTGTTTTGTAGCGGCGGGCTTCACGCCCGCCAGCCGTTGACGTTGATTTTTCGTGCCGCGCGACGCTGCGATGCAAACCTAAAACCGAAGGCTGGCGGGCCTGAAGCCCGCCGCTACAAAGGCAGTGCGCCGCGCGGGGGTTGACTGTGTAGCGGCCGCAAGACGGTTTTGGTCGTGCGGGCAGCTTTCGCTTCGCTCGGCGAGACGAAAATCATTTTCGCGCTCGCCGCCTTTCATAGCGTTTGCGCGATCGCTGCCTTTCGTAGCGTAGACGCCCACGTCTGCGCGCTTTGGTTTTGGTTTTCGTTTTGGTGTTGTTTTGGCGTTACCAGCGTTGACGAACGGCACGCTCGTCCGCTGGCGCGGACTCGCGCTGCGCAGACGTGGGCGTCTACGCTACGAAAGGCTGCGAGCTTCGTTTCGCCGAACGCCGAGGCGGGGTCCGGAGACGGCGGCGCTTGGATTCTTTTGTAGCGGCGGGCTTCACGCCCGCCAGACGTTGACGTTGATTTTTCGTGCGGTTCGACGCAGCGACGCCGCATCGAAGAACGATCGAAACGGGAGGCGGTCAGGCCTCCCGTTTCTTTTTGTGGCGCGCCGCACAAATCCCAGGATGCGGCGGCCGAAACGCGGTGCTACGACGTCTTGCCTTTGCAGCCCGAATGCTCGCAGTGGCAATCGATGTCCGGAGTCTTTTCCATCGCCTGGCATTCCACGCTGCAGTATTTTTCGGTGGTCGTGCAGGAACACACCGGATGCGCGCACTTGTGGCCTTTTTGCGTGTCCATATTGTTTTCTCCCGTCTGGAATTTTGAAGCGTTCACCGCGCCGCTGCTCGATTCGCGCGATTTAGGTTTTCCGCGGCCTCCGGCGAGCACCGCCGTTCGCGACGCTGGCCGGACTCCGCGGTGAAAATTATGCGGCGTTCAATTCCGCTTTGCCGGCGCGGCGCGCGCGGGCGTCCGTACCGTTTTGCTTTACCATTTTGTTGTACAGGCCCAGGATCAAAAATGCCGGAGCCCAGTGCGCGATAAACTGCGACCACTCTTCTTTTCCGCTGGCCTTCAAAATGGCCGACGCCGCCATCGCGCCCGCCGCCGCCGTCAAGAAAAGTCCCGACGGAATTTTCGCGGTTTGCGTCTCGATGATTCCGGTTACTTCGCCTTCCGATTCTCCTGCCGTTCGCTTTTGCATGGTGTCCCCTTATAAAAATGGATGAGTCCGCTTGGTACGTTACAAACTTGCAGAGCGCACCGCCATACACCGTTGCCCGTAGTTCGCGCGCAAAAAACCGCCGCTCATCGGAAAGATGGGTTCCGCCGCGCGCGCTAGGTGGGGCGTCCGCTGAACGACCAGGCATAAAAACGCGAAGAGCACATCGTGCAGCGGAACGGCTTCAGGAACATCACGGTGAGAATGCTGCGCTGCAGCAGCGTGGTGCGAGGGGAACGCGTGACCTGCTGGCTCCAGCATTGCGGGCAGTGTTTCATGGCGTGGCTCCGTGATTTTCCGGTGAGTTGCGTCTGGCCCCATGAGCTTGGCGCACGCGGGGCGGCAAGTCTGTTCGTTTCTGCACACATTTGCGGCCTTTCGGCGAAAATCCGCGCCATCCGGCATACAGGGAAAACTGTATAGAACGGCACAGTTTGCGATTCCCGAAAACGGTAGGCTACTGGGTATCGGCTACCGTTCTTGGGGATGAGTGCAGGGCACGAAAATCGAGCGTGCGCTTCGCGCGCTTTCACACAAACGCCGGCCGCTTAACCGGATCGAATTCCGCCGCGCACCGCGCATGGAGGGCGACGGCTCGTTCGGTCCCAGGAGTACGCTCATGGCTTCACCTGTCGATCCGATTTCTAATTCCTGGCAGCACTTATACGAACAAGCTTGTTCCGAGAACGATCCGAAAAAGTTGGCCGAGTTGGTAGCGCGCACCGAAGAGGCATTGTTTCGCCGCGGTTTGGAAATTGCTCCCGACGGCGACGACCGCGAAGAGCGGAAGGCGATGACCGCGTCCGCGGAAGGTTTGCTGCGGATGAAAACCGACGTGCTGGGCTGGCCGGGAATCAGCGCGGATGCGCATGCAGCGCCGCGGGCGCCGGAAGCAGTTGCGCAACCGACGGACGGCCGCGCGCGCAGCGCTCCGGGCCAACGATTGCCCGCTCGCTCCGCGGACGCGCCGGGCGGCGACCGATCGGCTCAACCTCCGGCCATGCCCGCCGGTGGAACCTCCGAATATCCCGACTGATTCGCCGCGCCGCAAAGAAAGTCAACCGGCGTACCGCCCAGGCGATGCTGCCGACCGCTTTTGTAGGTTAGCGACTCGTCGCTGACCAGACACCCGGGCACGCGCTCGGCGTTCGCGCTATACGTGCGCTTCGCTGCCGGCCACGGCGACTTCTTCGGCCAGGCAGACTTGATCGCGGCCGCGCTGCTTGGCGCGATACAGCGCTTTGTCGGCGGAATCGAGCAGTTCCTTCAGCGTGCCGCCGTTCGCCGGATACGCGGCGATGCCGATCGAAAGCGAAAGCCCCTCGATCACGCTTGCTTCGTGCAGCACTTTCACCTGCTTCACCGTCTCGCGCAATTTATCCGCCCGGACGCGCGCGCCCTGCTGTCCCGCTTCGGTGAGCACCAGCACAAATTCGTCGCCGCCATAGCGGCAGGCCATATCTTCGGCGCGGATTCCGTGCTTCAGGAAATTCGCGACGGCCACCAGCACTTTGTCGCCGGCCGCGTGCCCGTGGGTGTCGTTGATGCGCTTGTAATAATCCACGTCCACCATCAGCAGCGCCACCGAACGCTTGCGGCGCAGCGCCTTGCGGATTTCGCGCTCCATCGCATCTTCCAGGTAGCGGCGGTTGAAAAGTTTGGTCAGCGGGTCCTGGGCCACCTGGGCGCGCAAGGTGTGCTCGAGTTTTTGGCTGTCGGTCACATCTTCGGCGTTGCCGATCACGCGGGTCGAGCCGTCGTCTTCCACGCGCGCCACATTGCGGTAATGCCACACGCGCTCTTCGCCCGTCCGCGTGAGCACGCGCATCAATCCGCTGTCGGCCGAAGTTTCGCGAATGCGCCGCAGGTAATCGGCAAACAGATGCCGCGTGCGCGGCGCGAGCAGCTCGTTCAGATTTTTTCCGGTGAGTTCGCCGGGCAAATAACCCAGGCGCTGGTGCACCGCCGGATTCGCTAGAATCAACTTCCCTTCGAGGTCGTGCACGCAAATCAGCCCCAGGCTGTTGTCCACCAGCTCGCGGTAGCGCCGCTCGCTGTCGCTGACGCGCATCTGGGTCTCTTCGATCACCGCGAACGAATGAGCCAGATCGGCGTTGGCGCGGCGCAATTCCATTTCGCGAATCACCTGGTTGCGCAGGATTTCCAGCGCATCGATCTGCTGCTCGGAAAGCGTGCGCGGCACGCGGTCGATCACGCACAGCGAGCCGAGCGCGAATCCGTCGCGCGTCAAAAGGGGCGCGCCGGCGTAAAACCGGATGTTCGGATCGCCGGTGACCAGCGGATTATCGGCGAACCGGCCGTCGGCCGCGGCGTCCTCCACGACGGTCACCTGGTCCGGATTCAAAATCGTGTGCGCGCAAAACGCCAGCTCGCGCGCCGTCTCTCGCACCTCGAGTCCCACCCGCGCTTTGAACCACTGGCGCTTTTCGTCCACCAGGCTGATCAGCGAAATCGGCGTCCCGCAAATGAACGAAGCCAGACGCACCAGTTCGTTGTAAGCCGCTTCGGGAGGCGTATCGAGAATGTGCGCGTCTTCCAGCGCCTTTAAACGCGCGGATTCGTTATGCGGAGCGGGAGCGGACATCTCGCTTTCTCCAATCAGGCGAAGGCAAATGCGGTGCAGAGAAGGGGAATCTCAGTCTGCCAGCTTGGGTGGCAAACCGCAGCATCGATTTATAAAGTTGTGATACATCGGTAACGGCGCACCGTTTCGATACAGCGTTTCGGCGCTGCGGCGTGACGGAGTTCAAGCGCGTGCGCCTTGGTGTTCGGCGATGCGAAACTCGCAGCCTTTCGTAGCGTAGACGCCCACGTCTGCGCAGCGCGAGTCCGCGCCAGCGGACGAGCGTGCCGTTCGTAAACGCAGGCAAGGCCAAACCAGCGCAAGACGAAAACGAAAACCAAAGCGCGCAGACGTGGGCGTCTACGCTACGAAAGGCAGCGATCGTGCAAACGCTGGCGTCTACGCTATGAAATGCTGCGAGCGCGGAAATACTTCGAGCGAGTGCGAACGGTTTTGCATTTGGTTTGGAGGTTGACTCTGTAGCGGCCGAACCCGTTCCGACGTTTGGAATGCGTTCGGGCATCGATCCGGGCGGCATAAAATTAAATGCAAAGGCTGCCCGCACGACCAGAACCGTCGTGCGGCCGCTACACAGTCAACCCCCGCGAGGCGCACTGCCTTTGTAGCGGCGGGCTTCACGCCCGCCAGCTTTCGGTTTTAGGTTTGCGTCGCTGCATCGCACCGCACGAAAAAGCAACGTCAACTGCTGGCGGGCGTGAAGCCCGCCGCTACAAAAGAATCCAAACGCAGGCGTCTACGCTACGAAGTGCTGCGACCGTGCAAACCCTTGGAATGGCGCGCGGCGAATCGCCCATGTAGGCTAGCGACTCCTCGCTAACCTACGAAACCAACTGCGCGACGGCGCTAGTATTGCTTGGCGAGCTGGCCGAGGTTGGTGCGCGTGGCGTCGGAGCCTAGCAGCACGGCGGTGTTGGCGTCGATCAGGTAATAGACGAAGCCGAACGTGACGTTGGGATTTTTGCCGCTCAGAATGCCGGTGCCGCGGCCGGGCGCGGCGGGAGCGGTCAGCGCCGTCGCGAACGTGGCCGTGCCGGTCGTGGTGGTGTTCACCGGATCAGACGGATACACGGCGTTGTAATTATTGATGTCGATGTTCCCGCCGGTGGCGACGAGCGAGGGGAGCGTGACCTGCGCGTCGAGATTTTGCCCGTACGCGCTGGGATTGTTGTAGAAAATTCCCTGCGCGCCAATGCCAACGGCGACGCTGCCCGCCGGCGCGGCGGTGGCCGTCGATGCCTGCAAGTATCCGGTGCCCGCAGCGACGGCGGCGGAATCAAGCTCGAGCATCAGCGCCGTACCGATCGAGGTGGGATAGGCAGCGAACGTCGAGGGCGTCGTGCCGGTGCCGAGCGTGAGCGCGATGCGGCTGTTCGCGGCGTTCACCGTATAGGTCGATGCGCTCAGCGTCGCATTCAGCGCCACCGTGCCGGCGTTGTTGCTGTCCGAAACGCCGCCGCTGATGTTTCCGGCTCCGTCGGACGTGAAAATTCCGCCGAGCGCGTACGCGCCGGTGGGCGAATTGCCGCCGACGGTGAACGGATAATTGCCCGACGGCAAGCTCGCCGCGTTGTAGTTAGGCCCCGCCAGTCCGCTGAAAACTTCTCCGACGAGATAATCGTTCTGGTCGGTTTCGACGATGCGCAGGTGCGTGTTGTCCACGGTGTAAAACGCAAAATTCAAAGTGCCGATGGCGTTGCTGGTGAGCGTGAGCGTGCCGCGGCCGGTATTGGGCTGCGTGGTGTCAAACGCATAGCTCCCGTGCAGCGTGGTATCGGCCGAGGTCACCGTGCCGTTGTCGTTGAAATCCACCACGGCGTTCGTTTGCGGAATCACGCCGGTGCCGCTGGCGGTGAAGCGTCCGGCCGCGCCGAGCTGCTGAAACGTGGAATCCGAACCGGCCAGGCGAAAAACGTACGGCCCGGTGATCACCGAATCCGACGTGGTCAAGTCGTTCAGATTCTGCTGGTCCATCGAACCGCTGCCGGTGATGTTGGAGTTGAAGCGCGTCATATACGCGTGCTGATTGTTGGTGAGCACAAACGCCCAGGCGCTGGTGGTGCCGCCGCCCGGACCGGCGCTGATCACCGCCGTGCCGCGTCCATCGGGACCCACGGCGTACGTGCCGGTAAACGCCACGGCGCCGGAAGGACCGCCGAGAAATCCGGTGGAATCGGAAAGGCCGCTGGTGATTTTGCCGTTGCCGTCGGCCACAAAGCTGCCGGCGACCGCGAGCAATCCCAGATTATTGTTGCCGGAATACGAAAACGCGAATGGGCCGGTGAGCGACGCATCGGAGTACACAATCTGCGCGGTGGCCGTGGCGGTGAGCGTGCCGCTCGTGGCCGTGACGGTAATCACGCCGCCCGGCGGCGGATAGAGCGGCGCGGTGTAAATCCCGGTGTTCGGATCGATGCTGCCGATGTTGCCGCCGTTGGCCGACGAAATCGCCCAGGTGACGTCCGTGGTGGAAACGTTATTCAGAATGCCGCTGAACTGAAACGCGCCGCCCGCGGGAACCGTGGCCGACGTGGGGCTCACGGCCAGCCCCGAACCGAGGCCGACGGTGACGCTCGCCGAGTTCGAAGTGATCGTCGTGGTCTTCGAGGTTTGGCCGGGGTACTGCGGAGTTTCGCCGGTGATCTGCACCACGCCGTTGTTGCCCACGTTGTTCGCCGACGCCGGCGCGGTGTAAATCCCCACCTGCACGGAAAGTGTGGACGAGACGATCGTGCCGATGCTCGAGTTGCCGCCGGCGATGCCGTTCACGTACCACGTGATCGGAGTGACGGTGTTGGATGTGCTGGTCCCGTTCGCCAGCGTCACCGTGCCGGTAAATTGCACCTGGCCGTTCAGATTGACGTTCGCAGCCGTGGGCGTGATGGACACTGCGGTGACGTTGACCTCGCCGCTGCCACCTCCGCAAGCCGAGAGCGCCACCAGCAGCGCCACGGCGCACAGTGAGATGCATGCTGCTCGCGCGACGGACGTTCGACGGGAGGAGGACCGGGTGGCGCAGGTTCGGCTGCTTCCGTCGGAGGATTCGAAATTCGTGCGGGCGGCGCGGCGGGCGCGCATTGCGGCAGTCAGCAGATTCGTCAGCTTCGTCAAGTTCATCGGGCCCCTTCGGTCGATTTGGTGCGCATGTGTCGATATTGGCGGGCGGCTACGGCGCGCCCCGCTTCGTCGTTCGAGCTCTTACAGATTTCCAAGACGTATCCATCGCCGGCGTCCGCGCCGGACGCAAAGCTTTCCTATCGCGCGCGTTGCCGGATATAAATGTAGTTCCTGCTCCGGGGGAAAAGTTCCAAATTCTTTTGATTCAACTTCATGCCCGCAGGGTTGTCAGGTTAAGTTTCAAAGGTTCCAGTGTCAACGGCGGAGCGAGGGGCCATGCTACAGCCGTAGTATCGCGCTCGGACGCCTCTCGGCCCATTCGTTTCAGTTCAAATGAATCCCGCCGCAGCTCCCGCACATCGAAGTTTCACTGCTACAATGGCGGCACCAAGTATAACCAAGAACCGTCTAAAACGTTTCGCGGGTTCGCCGATGAGCAAAAAGAATTCGGGTCCGGCTGGAATGCGCCTGAGGGCGCAATTTTCCTGAGGAGAGTGAATCACATGAAGAATTTGACGCAGGGAGTTTTATCCGTAGCGGCAGGTTTGCTGTTGACCGCTGTTTCCGCGGCGCCCAGTTTCGCGCAGGCCACCACCTGGCAGATCGATCCGGCGCACGCCAACGCGCAGTTCACCGTGCGGCACCTGGGAATTTCCAACGTGTCCGGCCAGTTCAATAAGATTTCCGGCACCGTGGTGCTGGACGATAAAGACGTCACCAAGTCTTCGGTGACCGCGACCGTGGACGCCAGTTCCGTGGACACGCGCAACGAAGGCCGCGATAACGATTTGAAGAGCGAGGGATTTTTCGACGTCGCCAAGTATCCGACGTGGACGTTTACTTCGACGAAGATCACCCAAAACGGCGCCGGCAAGCTGACCATGGTCGGCAACCTGACGATCAAGGGCGTCACCAAGGAAGTGACGTTTGATGTGGACGGCCCGAGCGCGTCCACCGAGTTTCCGCCAAAGGTCATCCGCCGCGGCGCCAGCGCCACCGCCACGATTCATCGCACCGACTTCGGCGTCTCGAAATATCCGGCGGCGATGATCGGCGACGATGTGAAGATCGTGCTCGATATCGAGTTCGTCAAGAAGTAAGCGGCGGGGCGAAGGCGATTCTCGCGCGTGGAAACGCCGCCGCCTTTGCAGGTTAGCGAATCTTCGCTGACCAGACGGTCGCGTGGCGAAAACCGCACCGGTGAGTGACGTTGACTCTGTAGCGGCCGAACCCGTTCTGCATTTCAGAACGGGTTCGGGCATCGATCCGGGCGCCGCAAAATCAAATTCAAAATCAAAGTCTCCCGCGCGACGAAAACCGTCGTGCGGCCGCTACACAGGCAACCCCACGCCGCGGCGGATTCCTGGATTGCGGCGGCTACACAGGCAACCCCCGCGAGGCGCACTGCCTTTGTAGCGGCGGGCTTCACGCCCGCCAGCCTTGGGTTTTAGGTTTCCGTCGCAGCGTAGAACCGCAGGAAAAACCAACGTCAACGGCTGGCGGGCGTGAAGCCCGCCGCTACGAAACAATCCAAGCGCCGCGATTTCACGCTTCGCCCGAAAAAAGTGATAGCATCCGGCGAAGACCGACCTGCCGGAGGGCGCATGCCGATGCCGCAGCAAGGCACGATGATGAATTATCCGCTCGTGCTGCCCGCGCTGCTCGAACGCGCCGGGAAAATCTTTCGCGATGTTCCCATCGTCTCGCGGCGGCCGGACCGCACCGAACTGCGTACCTGCTACGGCGCGTTTTACGATCGCGCGCGGCGGCTGGCCGAAGCGCTCACCACTCTTGGCCTGAAGCGCGGCGAACGCGTCGCGTCGATGATGTGGAATCACGCCGGGCACCTCGAAGCGTTTTTCGGCGTTCCGTGCGCCGGCGGAATCCTGCACACGCTGAATCTGCGCCTGCATCCGCAGGAACTCGCGGCGATTGCACGGCAGGCGCGCGATCGTTTTCTGCTGATCGACGACGTCTGCCTGCCGGTGTACGAAAAATTCCGCGCCGAGCTGCAATCGCACAACGCCGACTTCGAAAAAGTGATCGTCGTGCCCTACGGCTGCGGACGCGTTCCCGACGGCATGCTGAATTACGAAGAGCTGCTGGCCGGCGCGACGGGCCGGTTCGAGTATCCGGCCATCGCCGAAAACGACGGCGCGAGCATGTGCTACACCTCCGGCACCACCGGCACATCGAAGGGCGTGATTTATTCGCACCGCTCGCTGGTGCTCCATTCGATGACCATCGCCATGGTGGACGCATTTGCCATGAGCCATCACGACACGGTGCTGCCGCTCGCGCCGATGTTTCACGCGAACGCCTGGGGAGTGCCGCACTCCGCGGTGATGAGCGGCGCGAAGCTCGTTTTCCTGGGACCCGACGTGTCGCCCGAAAATATTCTGGATACGATGGTGCGCGAGCGCGTGACGCTGGCAAACGCCGTGCCGACCATCTGGATCGGCGTGCTCGAAGCGATGGAGAAACATCCGGGCCGCTGGAAATTCGAGCAGCGCGTCCGCGTGATTGCCGGCGGCGCGGCGCCTCCGGAGTCGATGGTGCGGCGCCTGGACGAATTCGGCATTCACATTTTGCATTTGTGGGGCATGACGGAAACTTCGCCGGTGGCCACGTCCGGACATTTGAAATCGCACATGATCGAGTGGCCCGCGGACCAGCAATATAAAGTTCGCGCCAAGCAGGGCTGGCCGTTGCCGCTGGTCGAACTGCGCACCATGCGCGCGGATGGCGAAGCGCCGTGGGACGGCGAAACTCCGGGCGAGATTGAAATCCGCGGCCCGTGGGTGGCGCGCGAATATTTCGAGATGCCCGAGCACCAGGACCGCTGGAGCGCCGACGGATGGTTTCGCACCGGCGATGTGGGCACGATCGACGGCGACGGAATCATGCGGCTGCTGGATCGCACCAAGGATTTGGTGAAGTCCGGCGGCGAGTGGATCAGTTCGGTGGATCTGGAAAACGCGCTGATGGCGCATCCGTGCGTGAAGGAAGCGTGCGTGGTGGGCCTGCCGCATCCGAAGTGGCAGGAGCGTCCGCTGGCTGCGGTGGTGCTGAAGGATGGCGCGGCGGCGACGAGCGAAGAATTGCGCGCGTTCCTGGCGGTGAAGTTTGCGAAATGGCAACTGCCCGACGCGTTTGTGTTCGTCGATGCGATCCCGCGCACCAGCGTCGGCAAGTTCAAGAAGACCGAGCTGCGCGAGCGCTTCGCCGATTGGAAGTGGGAGTAGCGCGCAACCGTCGCTGCGACGTAACGCGTTGGCCTCGGCGTTCCGCCGAACGAAAATCGCAGCATTCCGTAGCGTAGACGCCCACGTCTGCGCGCGCGAGTCCGCGCCAGCGGACGAGCGTGCCGTTCGTCAGCGCAGGCAAGGCCAAAGCAAAACCAAAACCAACACCAAACCAAATCGAAAACCAAAACCAAAGCGCGCAGACGTGGGCGTCTACGCTACGAAATGCAGCGACCGCAGAAATACTTCGAGCCCGCACGAACGGTTTTGCCGGCGGTTTGGAGGTTGACCCTGTAACGGCCGAACCCGTTCCGACGTTTGGAACGGGTTCGGGCATCGATCCGCGGAGCGCAAAGTCAAATTCACAATCAACGGCTGCCCGCGCGACGAAAATCGTCGTGCGGCCGCTACACAGTCAACCCCGCGAGGCGCACTGCCTTTGTAGCGGCGGGCTTCATGCCCGCCAGACTTCGGTTTTAGGTTTGCGTCGGTGCGTCGCACGGCACGAAAAATCAACGTCAACGGCTGGCGGGCATAAAGCCCGCCGCTACAAAACAATCCAACCGCCGCCGTCTCCGGCCACGCCTCGGCGTTCTGCCGAACGAAAATCGCAGCATTACGTAGCGTAGACGCCCACGACTGCCGCGCCGAGAACGCCGAGCGAGCCGCGCTCGGCGCGTTGACGCCGGGCGTTGGGTCGATTAACATTTGCGCGTGACGGCGATTTCTCAGCGGGCGCGGTGCGGCGTTTCCCTCCTCGATTCCTTTTCCCCGTTTGCTGCGCGCACGGGAGCCGCCCGTGGCTGACGCGCCATCCTACGTGGGCCGCACCATCTCGCACTACCACGTGCTCGAGCGGCTCGGCGGCGGCGGAATGGGCGTCGTCTATCGCGCCGAAGACACGCGCCTGAAGCGGCAAGTGGCGCTGAAATTTTTGCCGCACGACGTGCCGCAAGATCCGCAATCGCTCGAACGCTTTCAACGCGAAGCGCAGGCCGCCTCGGCGCTCAACCATCCAAACATCTGCATCATTCACGATATTGACACCGCCGACGGCACTCCGTTTATCGCCATGGAATTGCTGCGCGGGCAAACGCTGAAGCATCGCATCGATCCCGCATCGAACGAGCCGCTTTCGATCGACGCGCAGCTCGACATCGCCATTCAGGTGGCCGAAGCGCTCGACGCGGCGCATTCCGAAGGAATCATTCACCGCGACATCAAGCCCGCGAATATTTTCGTCACCGATCGCGGCCAGGCGAAAGTGCTCGACTTCGGCCTGGCGAAGCAGCTTGCTCCGCGCGCCGCCGGAGACACGGTGACGATGGGCGCCAACTCCGCGACCGCCGATTCCGATACGAATCTCACCAGCCCCGGCACCACGCTCGGCACCGTTGCGTACATGTCTCCCGAGCAGGTGCGCGGCGAAAAACTCGACGCGCGCAGCGATCTTTTTTCGTTTGGCCTGGTGATGTACGAAATGGCCGCGGGACGGCAAGCGTTCACCGGCACGACCAGCGGGGTGATCTTCGCGGCGATCCTCGAACGCGATCCCGCACCGCCCAGCCGCCTGAATCCCAACGTGCCGCCGAAGTTCGAGGAAATTATCGGCAAGGCGCTCGAGAAAAATCCGAAGCTGCGCTACCAGACGGCGCGAGACCTGAGCGCGGATTTGCAGCGGGCCCAACGCGATTTGCGCGCGCACGGCGGCGCGAGCGGCAGCTCCGGACCGTTTGCCGCGCAGGGCGAACCGGCTGCGGCAGCGAGTTCGGCGGGCAACAGCTCGTGGGGCTCGGGAAGCTCCGGCGCAACGCCCGCGCAAGCAGCCGGCGGCAGCAGCAGCGGCGGCGGCGCAACCGGCAGCGCGACGCCTTCGTCGGGATCGGCAGCGAGCGCGAGCGCCGCAACGAACGCCGCAACAAACGCCGCCGGCGCGACGCAATCGACGCCTTCTGCCGCGCAGGGCAGCTCCGCGGTTGTCGCCGTGGCGCGCGAACACAAAGGCAAACTTGCCATCACGCTACTGGCCGTCTTCGCGCTGCTCGCCGTGGCGGGCTACGGCGTGATCGCCTTCCTCAGCAGCAACGCCGTAATTCCCTTCCGCGAGTACACCGTTACCGAAGTGACGCGCAATGGAAAAACCACCGAAGCCACGATCTCGCCGGACGGAAAATACGTGCTCTCGCTCCTGCAGGAGAAAGGCCTGCAGAGCTTGTGGCTGCATCACTTGCCCACGTCCAGCGATACGCAGGTGATTGCGCCCGCCACGGCGGCCTACCGGTCGCTGACATTTTCGCCCGACGGAAACTATTTTTATTTCCGGCAGGCCGTGGACAGCACGCGCGACGTGTTCGACCTGATGCGCGCGCCGGTGCTGGGCGGCACGCCGCAGAAACTGATTCACGACATCGACTCCGGAGTTACGTTTTCGCCGGACGGCAAGCAAATCGCGTTTCTGCGCGAGAACGATCCGGAAGTGGGGAAATTTCAGTTTCTCTTTGCCAACGCCGACGGCTCGCAGGAGCACGTCTTCGCCGGCGGCCCGATCGGCCCGAACCCGACCATCCTCGAGTGGTCGCCGGACGGCAAGCAGATCGCCGTGATCGTGGACCGCATGACATCGGCGGACAAAGCGATCACCGCGATCCAACTGTACGACGTCGCCACCGGCAAGCGATCCTGGATGGCCAAATTTCCCGATGACGCGATCAACACGCTGCAATGGATGCCCAACGGGCGCGGATTTATCGCTTCGGAATATTCCAAGGCCACCGGATTTCGCCGGAGTTCGATTGCCTACATGGAATATCCGAGCGGAAAACTGCACGCCATTACGCGCGACGCGCAGAATTACGCGGCAGAGTCGATTTCGGCGGACGGCTCGACGATTGCCGCCGTGTCGTACGCCAGCACCGCGTCGGTGTACATCTTCCCCGCGGATGCGCCCGCCGGCACCGAGCCGCGCGTTTCGTTCAAAGACGAAAGAGATCTCGTCGATGGCACGTGGGCTCCGGATGGTTCCTATTTCATCTCCAACTCGAGCAGCCTGATTCACGTATCGGCCGATTTGCAAACGCGCACCGTGCTGGTCAGCGATCCGCAGGCCGTCATCGAGCAACCCGTCGTGTGTGGAGGCTATGTTTACTTTGGTTGGGGCGGACACCTGCCGAAGCACAATATCTGGCGAGTGAGCGTGGATGGCGGAACTCCGACGGACTTTTCGCCGGGCTATTTGGACATCTCTCCGGTGTGCTCGCGGGACGGAAAATGGCTGTACTACGTGAATGCGGTTTCCCGCGAAGTGATGCGCATGCCCCTGGCGGGCGGCCCGGCGGCGCTCGTGCCCGGCGCAAAAGTGCCGAATTCCATTTTGGCGAGCTCGTTTGCCGACGTTTCGCGCGACAGCAAGTGGCTGGCCGTGGCGATCACGATTTCGGCCGGCACGGGCATAGCCATGGATCAGGCGCAAAAGATTGCGCTGGTGAATCTGGATGCGCCGGACGCGCCGGCGAAGTTAATCGCCCGCGACCCGCGCATTTCCGGACCGCCGCTGTTTTCGCCCGACGGAAAATCGCTGCTGTATCCGATTGAAGAACACGGCGTGACGAACGCATGGCTGCAGCCGATCGCCGGTTCCACAAGCACCGTGCCCGCGCCCGGAAAGCAGGTCACCCATTTTACCGATGAAGCGCGCGGCGGGTTTTCGTATTCGCCGGACGGCAAGCAGCTCGCCGCGTTCCGCATCGCCACGCAGTCCGACGCCGTGCTGCTGCACGATTCCGCCGCAAAACCCTAGCGCCGTCGAAGTTTTCCGCAGCGCGCACGGCCGCCGCCGCACGATTCCGCCGCCCGGGGGGTTGACTGTGTAGCGGCCGCACGACGGTTTTGGTCGAGCGGGCAGCCGTTGATTGTGAATTTGACTTTGCGCTCCGCGGATCGATGCCCGAACCCATTCCAAAAGTCGGAACGGGTTCGGCCGCTACAGAGTCAACCTCCCAACCAAACGCAAAACCGTTCGTGCGAGTTCGAAGTATTTCCGCGATCGCTGCGTTTCGTAGCGTTTGCGCGGTCGCAGCCTTTCGTAGCGTAGACGCCTGCGTCTGCACGGCCGCCGCATTTCGTAGCGTAGACGCCCACGTCTGCGCGTTTTGGTTTTGGTTTTGGTTTTGGTTCTGGTTTTCGTTTTGGTTTTGCTTTGGCGTTGCCTGCGTTGACGAACGGCACGCTCGCCCGCTGGCGCGGACTCGCGCGCGCAGACGTGGGCGTCTACGCTACGAAAGGCTGCGAGTTTCGTTTCGCCAAACGCCGAAGCGGTGCCAGAGGCGGCGGCGCCTGGATTGTTTTGTAGCGGCGGGCTTCATGCCCGCCAGCCGTTGACGTTGATTTTTCGTGCAGTGTGACGCAGCGACGCAAACCTAAAGCCCAAGGCTGGCGGGCGTGAAGCCCGCCGCTACAAATGCAAAATGCGCGCGTGCTCGCATCGTGCGCGGGGCCGGGTATGCGGCCAGCGCGTGACGGAATTCAAATGCCGCTCGCCCGCCGGTACACAACAAAGCCTCCGGCGCGCCGCGCGCAGGGAGCGACTCGTCGCTAACCTACGCAGTCAAAATCGTACGGACGAGACTCAGGGGGCTGTCGTAAAATCGACGGCGGAGAAATCATCGAATGATCGTTCGTCGGACCGGCTTTCTGGTTGCATTCGCAATCGTAGTGGCAGCGCTCGCGGGACTGTCGCCGTTTCATCACTTGAAAGCGCAAGCTTCGCAACAGCCTTTGCAACAGACTGCGCAACAGCCTGCATCGCAAACGCCGCCCGCACCGCAAGATCCCGCCGCGGCACGCGCCGCCGCCCTGAAAAGCGCCGCCGAAGGCACTCTCGGCACCATCGGCGAAACGCATCTCGGCCGAATCCGCCAGATCACCTTCGGCGGACAAAACGCCGAAGCGTATTTTTCCGCCGACGACAAGACGCTGATCTTCCAGCATCAGGGACAGTTCTACGCGCCCTCGCTCGGCGACGCCGTACCGTGCGATCAGATTTACACCGTCGCGGTTCCGGACCGCGACGCGCCGCTCGGCGCCATGCCCGCGACGCCGAAACTTGTCAGCAATGGCAAGGGCCGCACCACGTGCAGCTACATTTTTCCCGGCGGAGACAAAATTCTCTACTCGTCCACGTTTGCGGGAAATCCGGCGTGCCCGCCGCGCCCGGATTATTCCCGGGGCTACGTGTGGCCGATTTACGATACGTACACGATTTACACCGCCGCCCTCGACGGCTCGAACGTCGCGCCACTCTCGCACGCGCCGGGTTACAACGCCGAATCGACCATCACGCGCGACGGCAAACACGTCGTGTTCACGTCCACGCGCAACGGCGACATCGACATTTACACCATGAACTCCGACGGCACCGAGGTGAAGCAGCTCACGCACGAACTCGGCTACGACGGAGGGCCGTTCTGGTCCTACGACGGCAGGAAAATCGTCTATCGCGCGCAGCATCCGCAAACGCCGCAGGAAATCGCCGACTACAAGGATTTGCTCGCGCACGGATTGATTCGTCCGGGCAATCTGGAAATTTGGGTGATGAATGCGGACGGCTCGGACAAGCATCAGGTGACGCACAACGGCGCGGCGAACTTCGCTCCGTACTGGCTGCCGGACGGCAAGCGCATTATTTTTGCCTCGAACATGGGCAACACGAAGGATCCGGCGGGATTCGATTTGTACGTGGTGAACGAAGACGGCAGCGGATTGATGGGCGTCACGCTGTATCCCGGGTTCGACGCGTTTCCGATGTTCAGTTCCGACGGCAAGCGCCTGGTGTGGGCCTCGAACCGCAACGGCACCGCGCCGCACGAGACGAACATCTTCATCGCCGACTGGCTCGAGTAGCCCGCGCGACGAACGATCGCCGCAGCGCGCACGTCGCAGAGTTTGCACGGTCGCTGCAGTTCGTAGCGTTTGCACAGTCGCTGCCTTTGGGCGTTCGCAGCCTTTCGTAGCGTTTGCACAGTCGCTGCCTTTCGTAGCGTAGACGCCCACGTCTGCGCGCTTTGTTTTTGGTTTTGGTTTTGGTTTTGGTTTTGCTTTGGCGTTGCCTGCGTTGACAAACGGCACGCTCGTCCGCTGGCGCGGACTCGCGCCGCGCAGACGTGGGCGTCTACGCTACGAAAGGCTGCGATTTTCGCTTCGCCGAACGCCGAGGCGGGGCCCCAGACCGCGGCGCTTGGATTCTTTTGTAGCGGCGGGCTTCACGCCCGCCAGCCGTTGACGTTGATTTTTCGTGCCGCGCAACGCTGCGATGAAAACCTAAAACTGAAGGCTGGCGGGCGTGAAGCCCGCCGCTACAAAGGCAGTGCGCAGCGTGGGGTTGACTGTGTAGCGGCCGCACGACGGTTTTCGTCGTGCGGGAGACTTTGATTTTGAATTTGACTTTGCGCTCCGCGGATCGATGCCCGAACCCGTTCCAAACGTCGGAACGGCTTCGGCCGCTACACGGGCAACCTCCAAACCGCCGGCAAAACCGTTCGCACTCGCTCGAAGCATTTCCGCGCTCGCTGCCTTTCGTAGCGTAGACGCCCACATCTGCGCGCTTTGGTGTTCGGCGTCTCAGGAATGAGACGCGGCGCGCGCGCCCACGCCCAACCGAGCCGCGCCGTTAACCCATCGGCACACCCACCGATTGCCTCGCAACAAAATTAGGGCTAGTGTGTTTAAGTCTTACGGATGGGCGGCGTGTGTCCGCGCGCGCCCGGGGCACGACCAAATTCAAACTACATTTCACGGAGAGGAAATCCGGATGAAGACTTTGCTCAAACTTTCAGTTATCGCACTGGCGTTGGCCTTCTTGCTGCCCTACAGCACCATGACCGCTGACGCACAAGGCAAGCACCCCTACTATCTGCACGCGCTCACGGATCTTCGCGACGCGCGCGCGCACCTGCAACGTCCGGACGGCGGCGCTCTTCGCGAAGAAGAGTCGGCGGCGATTCGCGACATCGATGCGGCCATCAGCGAAATCAAGCACGCCTCGATCGACGACGGCAAGGATATCGACGCCCACGAACCGGTGGACGCGCACCTGCCGTGGCGCGGCCGTCTGCACAAGGCCAAGGACCTGCTCGACAAGGCTCACCAGGATTGCTCGCACGAGGAAGACGATCCTTACACCCGTGGCTTGCAGCGCCGCGTGCTCGACCACATCGACCACGCGCATCACCACGTGGACGAAGCGATCGCCATCGTCGAAACCCACTAAACGCGTTGTTGGAATTTGTTTCGCGGGCGGCCGGGAGAGTTTTCTGAACTCTTCCGGCCGTTTTTTTTGCGTGCGATCGGCGCGCCGGTGCCGCGTTTCGCTTCCGGCGGGCGCCTGCCGCAACTTTCATCGTGCGGCAACACAACTGTAATGTGAGCGAATATCCATCTGATAGCATTTCCCTCTGCCGACGTGCGCTTGTGGCGCGCCGCGCAAAGGAACCGCCCACTCATGCTCGCTCCCAAAAAGATTCTCGCGCCCGTCGATTTCAGCGAACTGTCGAACGCGGCGCTCGCCGACGCCACCGATCTGGCAAAACTTTTTCACGCCGAGCTCGTGCTCGTTCATGTGATTCCGGTGATCGCCGCGCTGCCCGAAGACGTTTCTTTGCTGAAAGAGGGCGCGTACGAAGACGAGCGCGACCGCTCCGCGCAGGCGCAACTGCAGGCGCTGGCCGATCAAATCACCGCGGGCGGCGTGAAGGCTACGGCGATCGTGGGACATTCGAACGTGCCGTCGAAGGAAATTTTGCTGACCGCCGCGCACCAGGCCGTGGACTTGATCGTGATGGCCACGCACGGAATGACCGGCTGGCGCGAAATCGCGTTCGGTTCGGTGGCCGAGAAAGTGGTGCAGCAGGCCACCGTGCCGGTGCTGATCCTGCGCTCGAAGGCCGCCGCCGCGCACTAGTGTGCCGGTATTCGCTTTCGCAGGCTCGCGACTCTTCGCCAACCTACAAAGCCCATCCGCCGCGCGGGGTTGCCTGTGTAGCGGCCGCACGACGGTTTTGGTCGTGCGGGAGCCTTTGATTTTGAATTGTCCTTTGCGCTCCGCGGGTCGATGCCCGAACCCATTCCAAAAATCGGAACGGGTTCGGCCGCTACAGAGTCAACCTCCAAACCAAACGGAAAACCGTTCGCACTCGCTCGAAGCATTTCCGCAATCGCGGCCTTTCGTAGCGTAGACGCCTGCATTTGCACGGTCGCTGCCTTTCGTAGCGTTTACACCGTCGCCTCCTTTCGTAGCGCTTGCAAGATCGATGCATTTCGTAGCGTAGACGCCCACGTCTGCGCGCTTTGGTTTTGGTTTTGATTTTGGTTTTGCTTTGGACTTGCCCGCGTTAAAGAACGGCACGCTCGTCCGCTGGCGCGGACTCGCGCGCGCAGACGTGGGCGTCTACGCTACGAACGGCTGCGAGTTTCGTTGCGCCAAACGCCGAGGCGGGGGCGGAGACGTCTGCGCTGGGATTCTTTTGTAGCGGCGGGCTTCACGCCCGCCAGCCGTTGACGTTGGTTTTTCGCGCGGTGCGACGCAGCGACGCAAACCTAAAACCGAAAGCTGGCGGGCGTGAAGCCCGCCGCTACAAAGGCAAAATGCACGCGTTCTCGCAGCGTGGGCGTGTCCCGAGCATTCGGAAAACGCGTGACGGAATTCAAATACCGCTCGCTTCGCATGCCTCTCGTCAGCGCAGAGTCGCTCACCTGCAAACGCTGCATCGCAAAACCTGCGAATGGCTATGCTACGCAGCGCAAAAACTATAAGATAGGCGGCCAATGCCACTGGCTGCCGGCTCGCGAATCGGACCGTACGAAATCCTGTCACCGCTCGGCGCTGGCGGCATGGGCGAAGTGTATCGCGCGCGCGATACGCAACTGGGCCGCGAAGTCGCGCTGAAAGTGCTGCCCGCCGCGTTTGCCGCAGACGCCGAACGCATGGCGCGGTTCCAGCGCGAAGCGCAAGTGCTCGCCTCGCTGAACCATCCCAACATCGCCGCGATTTACGGACTCGAGACCGGCACGGCCCCGCCGACGCCAGCGAAATCCACATCCTCGTCCGAGTCGAGCGGCTCGCTGCTCAGTTCCCCGCCGGTAAAATACGATCCGCTCAGCTCCGACCGGTCGCTCGTGTACGTCGGCGAGCCACCCGCGCTGGTGATGGAGCTGGTCGAAGGGCCAACGCTCGCCGAGCTGATCCGCAAAGCGAACGAAGCGGCGTCGCGGCCGAGTTCGCGCAATGCGGCGGCAGGTTCGGGAGCGAGCCGCGCATCGCTCGATTCCGGCGCCGCGCCTGCGCCGCACGGCACGCTCGCCAGCGCTGCCGCCGCCACGGCATCGTCGCTCGCCGCTCCTACGTTTCCGCTCGAGGACGCGCTGCCAATCGCCCGGCAAATCGCCGAAGCGCTCGAGGCGGCGCACGACCGCGGCATCATTCACCGCGACCTGAAACCAGCCAACGTGAAAATCCGCCCCGACGGCGTGGTAAAAGTTTTGGATTTTGGTTTGGCGAAAGCGATCGAAGGCGATCCTTCGTCGAGCGACCTGCAGAATTCGCCCACGCTCACCGCGATGACGACGATGGCGGGCGTGATTCTCGGCACCGCGGCGTACATGTCTCCCGAGCAGGCCAAGGGCAAGCAGCTCGACCGCCGCACCGACATCTGGTCGTTCGGCTGCGTGCTGTACGAAACGCTGTGCGGCAAGCAGGCGTTCACCGGTGAAACGTCGTCCGACATTTTGGCGGCGGTAATTCGCGGCGAGCCGGAATGGAGCGCGCTGCCGACGTTCACGCCGCCGCGCATCGTAGAGTTGATTCATCGCTGCCTGCAGAAAGAGCCGAAGCAGCGGCTGCAGGCGATCGGCGAAGCGCGCATCGCCATCGAACAAGTGATTTCCGGCGCGGCAGACAGCGCCGTCAGCGGAGCGTCCGCTGCCGGAACACAAAGCACGCTGAACGCGCCGCAGCAGGCTGCGAGCTCAACGTCGTTCGGCGCGGTCGGAAACGCCACCGCACAAACGCCGCGCAGTTCGGCGCTCGCCTGGATTGTGGCCGCTGCGTGCGCCATCGCCGCACTCGCGCTCGCCGCGAATTATTTTCTGCATCCGCCGCAGCCGATGCCGACGATCATCGCGACGATCGCTCCTCCGGCCGATCATTTCTTCACCTACGCGGGAAATCTTCCCGGCCCGCCGGTGCTTTCGCCAGACGGCTCGCGCATGGTGTTTGCCGCCGTCAATCGAGACGGCGAGCGCACGCTCTGGATTCGCGCGCTCAATTCGCCCGTGGCCACCGAACTTGCCGGCACCAGCGGAGCGCGCAATCCATTCTGGTCGCCGGACAGCCGCTCGATTGCCTTTTTTACGCCTGCCAAGCTCAATCGCATGGATGCGGGCGGCGGTCCGATCACTCCGCTCTGCGACACGCAGGCCGAGGGCGCCCGCGGCGGTTCGTGGGGCGCGAGCGGCACGATCGTGATTTCGACCGCGATCGGCAGCGGGCTTTCCGCGGTGGCCGATACCGGCGGCACGACGCGTGTGGTGACGAGCATCGACTCCTCGAAGGACGAGACCAGCCATCGCTGGCCGCAATTTCTGCCGGACGGCAAACACTTTCTGTTTTTCGCGCACGCGCGCACGGCGGGCGCTTCGTCGGTGTATGTGGGCTCGCTCGACGGCGCTGCGCCGAAATTCCTATTTCACAATGAATCGGCGGCGGTGTTCGCCGCGCCGGGCTATCTGCTGTTCGGACGGCAGACCGCGCTGATGGCCCAGCACTTCGACTTGAAATCGCTTTCGACGGTCGGGGAGGCCGTGGCGATCGCCAATCACGCCGAAGTGAATCCGATTATTTTTGTCAGCACCTTCAGCGCGTCGGAAAACGGATTGCTGTCGTATATTCCCGGCGATGGTTCGATGGGCAACGAACAGATCTCGCTCTACGACCGGAGCGGAAAGAGGCTGAGCACGATCGGCGATCCCGGCGAATTCAACGGACCGAAAGTTTCGCCCGCGGGAGACAAGCTCGCGGTGATGGTGGACTCCGGCGACGGCAACAACATCTGGATTTTCGATCTGCTGAAAGGGACGAAGACGCGCGCCACGTTTGGTCCCTACGTGCACCAATTCGCGAATTGGTCCGCCGACGAGAAGTACATGGTGTTTTCGTCCAATCGGGACGCGAGCATCAAGGGATTCGTGCAGCCCGCGGATGGCGCAACGCAGGCGGTGTCGATCGGCACGACCACCACCGGCCGATCGTTTGCCGATATGAGCTGGAGTGCCGGAATGCTGGCGTATGCCGTCGGCGATTACAAAGGCTCGACGAATTATCAGATTGTCACGCAGCCGCTGGTGGCCGGGACTCCGCCCTCCGATCCATTCCACCTGACCGGAGAACCCAAGGTGGTCGTGAGCGTTGCCGGAAACGCAGTGCAGCCGGCGCTTTCGCCGGACGGAAAATGGCTGGCCTACGCGTCGAACGAATCCGGTCGCTACGAGGTGTACATCGTCGCGGCCAGCGCCACGGGCGGCGGCAAGTGGCAAGTCTCCACCAACGGCGGCGCGCGCCCCACCTGGCCGCGCGGCGGGAAGGAATTATTTTTTCGCGCGACCGATACGAACAAAGTGATGGTGGCGGACATCGCAGCCAGCGGCGCGGCCGTTCAAGTATCGAACGTGCGGCCCGTATTTCCGGATTCCGAGGAAGACAAGCGCTGGGAGGCGTTCAGCGTGGGGCCGGACGGCAAGACGTTCGTGGCGATCGATCGCGCCACGCAGGCCGTTCCCGTGCCCGTGATGCTCATCACCAACTGGACGTCGCTGCTCAAGCCGCTGAAGTAATCCGCATTCCGAACCGCGGCGCGCCGCGCGCCATTCGAAGCGTTTGCACAGTCGCAGCCTTTCGTAGCGTTTGCGCGCCCGCTCCCTTTCGTAGCGCTTGCACAGCCGCAGCCTTTCGTAGCGTAGACGCCCACGTCTGCGCGCTTTGGTTTTGGTTTTGGTGTTGGTTTTGGTGTTGGTTTTGGTGTTGATTCTGGCTTGGCGTTGCCTGCGCCGACGAAGGGCACGCTCGTCCGCTGGCGCGGACTCGCGCGCGCAGACGTGGGCGTCTACGCTACTAAAAGCTGCGATTTTCGCGGGGGCCACGACGGCGGCGCTTAGATCGTTTTGTAGCGGCGGGCTTCACGCCCGCCAGCCGTTGACGTTGATTTTTCGCGCGATGCGACGCAGCGACGCAAACCTAAAACCTAAGGCTGGCGGGCGTGAAGCCCGCCGCTACAAATGCAAAATGCGCGCGTTTTCGCAGCGTGGGCGTGTCCGGGTATGCGGCAAGCGCGGGACCGAATTCAAAATCCGCGCGCCATTCGAAGCGTTTTCACGGTCGCCGGGCCGAACGCCGAGGCGAACGCGTTACCCCGCATCACAATCGCTAGGTGTGTTTTTTCTTCTTAGTGTGAATATCCACCGGAGGCTTGAACTTGGTGAAATTGCCGGGGCCTTTGACCACCGAAAGCGTGCGCAGCTTTGAGAGCTTCTTGCCCTGCAGTTTGCCCTTCTTACTGATGACCGAATTTTCAGACACGCGGCGCCCCCGGGGTTTCGACAGCCGCGCATTGTACCGCATCGCGTGTTACGTGATAGTTTGGCGAAGATGAAATTTGCGCGGCGGCGGCGATTTACTGTTTGGTGGGAGCAGCAGCCGGCGCGGTCGCGGCCGGGCTCGGCGCCGCAGCGACGGCGGCCTTCGCGGCGCGATCGGCTTTGTCCGGACGCGCGAAATCGTAAATGCCGGTGGGATCGCCGACGATCAGCAATCGCTCCGGCTCGACCAGGATGCTGGTCGCCTCGAGCGGCGCTCCCGAAGGCGTGGCGATCACGTACGCGTCCATGCGATTGCCCAGATTATCGAAATGCACCAGCACGTCGCCAACGCCGGTCCACACTTCCTGGCTCACCGGATCGACGCCGATGGCGTGCAGCACCGGTTTGATTTTCGTGTCCGGCCCGGTCTGATTGAAACGCACCACGGCTGCGTAGCTGTGCTGATTGAAATCGCGGCCAAATCCGTTGTGACCGCCGTAGCCGCGACCGCCGTTGTCGCCCGGACGCGCGTTTGGCAGAGGCGCGGCCGCGTTCGGCGTGGCGCTGAGCGTGGGCTGCGTCGCGCGCCCCGCACCGGACGCGCTGCCGCTCGGCGGCGGTGTGGGAATCGAAGCTTCGATCGTTCCCGCCGGACCTTGATTGGGATTTGCGCCGAAGCCGCCCGGTCCGCCGGGGCCGCCAAAGCCACCGCCGCCGCGCGGGCCAAACTCGCCGGGAATGCCGCCGAATCCGCCGGGGCCGCGCGGACCGAAAATTCCGATCAGCCCGCCTTCGCTATCCGCGCCCGCCATTCCGTTGGCCGCCAGCACCAGATTCGTGCCGGACGAACCGTACAATCCGCCAAGCCCGCCGACGCCGAGCAGCGTATTCGCGTCGGCCGTGGCGTTCGGATCGGAAATTTCCGTGCTGTCGATCGAAAGCGTGCCGCTCTCTCCGGAAAAACTGGTTGAGCCGGTCAAAGTTGCGTCGCCGCTCTCGTCGTTGCTCGCGCTCGAGCCCGTGGAATATCCGGACGACGCAAAATTTGTGGCCCCCGCTCCGCCGCGCCCGCCTCCCGGGCCGCCATTCAATCCGCCGCCGCGTCCACCGCCGCCGCCCGGACCGCGACCGCCGCCGTGGCCGCCGTTCATCATGAATTGCGCCGCGCCGCCCACCGAATACATGGTGCCAAACGAAAAAAAGTTGCCGATGCCCGCCATTCCGGAGACGTTCGCGCCCACTTGCACCTTGGCGTCGCCGCGATCGATGTCCGGTATCAGCGACTGCGCGGGAATCACCGCTTCGTACGCCGCGTAGCCAAACGGATCGTATTTGCGGAACGTGGGATCGTCCAGCGCGGTGAACGCAAAATAAATGTGGCCGGCGTCGTCGCTGTACACTTTGCCGATATTCATCGCAAACGTTTCGTGGGTGTGCGCGGCGTATTCGGCGTTGTATCCGGCGGCGTAGCCCTGCGGGCCTTCCTCGGCGCTCGCGGTTTCGGTTTTTGCGCCGATGGCGTCCTGCACGTTGCCGAAGCTGCGGACGAATTTTCCGTGCTCGTCCATCACGCGGACCAGGTGATCGGAGCGCAGCGTGACCACCGCGAATTCGCCGTGCGACAGCGCCACCACGGACATCGGCGCGGTGATGTTCACGGTCGCTTCGAGCGAGCCGTCCGGCGCGAAAATCTTCACGGCGTTGGCGCCGCGGTCGGCCACAAACAGGCGGCCCATCGCGTCGATGTCAAAATCGACCGCGTACTTGATCGTCGCGGTGCCGGATTTTTCGTTGGGAATTTGGCCCAGGCGCTTGCCCGCCGCGTTGTAAATGCCGATCTCGCTCTCCGGCGACGCCAGGATGTAGTAGCGCCCGCCGGGGCCGCGCTCGATTTTGGCCGCGCCCGCGCCGACCGTGGGAAACACTCGGGCGCGCGCGTGCAGTTCGGTTTGAATTCCCTGCGCCGAAAGGGACGACACCGACGCGGCAAAACACAGAATGGCGGCCAACGAGAAACGGTTCCGAGCCAAGCCTCGAGCGAAAGGTCCCGCGAAATTCATCAGCGTTCGTACACCCCAAAACGGAATTTGCACAGTGAAGATGCTGCCACGATTCGGGCAGGTTGCCTACCTGGGTCTGCAGCTTCGGTTTGCAGCTTCGGTTCGTTGCCGCGCGCCCGAAAGTTCCAAATCTTTCAGTCACTTAGGACGGGCGGGCGGCGCCCATGGTTTCACGGCGCTCGCGCCGGACGGTTTGCTTGCGTTGACGAACGCCACGCTCGTCCGCTGGCGCGGACTCACGCGCGCAGACGTGGGCGTCTACGCTACGAAAGGCTGCGAGCGTCGTTTCGCCGAACGCCGAGGCGGGGCCGCCGAACGCCGCGCCTGGATTCTTTTGTAGCGGCGGGCTTCACGCCCGCCAGCCGTTGACGTTGATTTTTCGCGCGATGCGACGCAGCGACGCAAACCCAAAACCGAAGGCTGGCGGGCCTGAAGCCCGCCGCTACAGAGGCAAAATCCGCCCGTTGTCCCATCGTGGGCGTGGCCGGATATGCGGCCAGCGCGTGACGGAGTTCAAATGCCGCGCGCCATTCGAAGCGTCTGCACGGTCGCTGCCTTTCGTAGCGTAGACGCCCACGTCTGCGCGCTTTGGTTTCGGTTTCAGGCTGCCCGCACGACGCTGGTCGCGTCGTGCGGCCGCTACAGAGTCAACGTCGCGCGTCACGCCCGGCGCTGCTGGTTGCAGGTTCGCGCGTCACCCCAGATCGCTCGCCGGCGAGCTCCCGCGTTCGAGACTGGGTTTTGGGTGGCGCCGGTTCACTACGAGCTGATTCGAGGAGTCTTGCCGATACCAAACGGCTGTGGCAGGGCTGCCACAGCCCATAAATTGAAGAAGGGGAACGGTCGTCAGCAGTGGGCGCCCCAGCCCTTCAGCCTTCGACCGTTCCCCTATCTCGTTCTGCCCAACTCGATCCACGCTGTAGCTGCCAGCTCTGGAGAGGATGTGCAGCTGCGACTAAAGTAGCGGGTACCGTTCGCTAGGGCAAATGGCATAAGCCGACAAGATAGGACATTTCGTGACATCCTGGCGTTTTGGGGGCGAGAAACGCGAAAAACGAGCGCCCGAGGATGTTCCACTTTGGAATGCTTCCCGTTTTGGCTCTGTCAACCCATTTCCCCGCGCTACATAGCCAATCGACCCCAACCACCGTAAGTTAGGCTCTCCAGCCGGACGGTTGGTCCGGCAGGCGTGTCGAACGTCCCCACGCCGGGGCTCAGCCGACGCAGGGTGGCTGACTGTACCCACGATCCACTGTCCGAGCCACTAAACTTCGGACACTGAATCGATATACGGTCTCGAATCAGCCACTTACGCCGCCTTACCGTAGTACTACTCCCAACCCACACCTCGGTACCGCTCGAATGTGACTTTTCCCCTATCGCGCGCCCCATTTCCGCCCGGTAAATTTCATTCTCGGAGCACCACACCGAAACGAGGACCTAGACTGAATGAGCGACGCGACCCATTTCCCTTTGTTTGATCCGAACGCGGAGCCGCACAACTCCGGTAAATTCAGCGCCGCGCGGTTTTCTTCCGCTTGCGAAGACGCCGAAGCGCGCGAACGCCTGTCCGCCATGTACCTCGAACAGGCTCACGCCGAAGGCCGACCGACGAACGAATCCGCCGCCCCCGATGCCACCACGCCGCCGGCCGAAACGCGCCCGGAAGGTTTGGATTCGCTGCTCGCGCGCGCCAGTGAAGAATCGAGCGCGCAGGCGAATTCCGCCGATGCTCTGAACGAGGCAGCGCCCGCCGCCGAGCGCACGCCCGAACAAATCGAAGCCGAGCGCCAGGTGGCCGAAGCTCTTGCCGCGGTGAACGCGGGAACGCAGTCCGACGTGCCGGCGAACGCCGACGTGGAAGCCCAAATGGAAGCAGCGGCCGCCGCCGAAGCCAAGGAAGAAGCCGACACCCAGGAATTCGTGCACGAAATTCAGCAGGAAGTAGCGGTCGCCGAAATCAGCGCCGCCGCCGAGGAATTCGTGGCCGAGCAGACCGGCCATGCCGCGCCGCAACTGGAAAATGTGGAGCCGCACGCAACCTGCGGTTCGCTGCCGGAAGCCGCCGAATCGTTTGCCGCGGAAATTTCCGCAACGGAAAACGCCGCGTCCGTCGATGTGCCGGCGATTCCGGAAGCGTCACGGCAGTCTGAAACTCCTTGGGAGCCGGTCGCCGAAGCCGCCAAGCGCTACGATCTCGCAGAAACGGAAAAGCCGCTCGTGCACACCGCCGCTGCCGGAGCCGATGCCGTTCCGACGAAATCCGGCGCCACCGCAAAAGAAACTGCAAAAGAAAACTCCGATCGCTCGAAGGTCAGCCTGTTCGCTTCGCGGCTGAAAAATTTCTGGGGCGACTCGAATCAGACCTCGCTCTCTGCGGCCATCGGCAGCGCATCGCCATCGGCTCCCGCGAAAAACGGCCACGCTTCCGCGCCTGCGGACTCCGACGCGCACTCGACGCTGCACGCCACCGCTCCTGCGGTGCAGGAATTCGTCGAAACCGTCGCGAAGCAGGCTCCCGTGGCGCCGCCGAAAATCGAAGAGCCCGCGCCGCAGGCCGAAGCCGCGAAATCCGCGGCGCCTGTGCAACCCGAACGCCGCCGCAAGCGCCGCGCTTTGATTTCCGCTCCGCTGCGCGTGCGCACCAAAAATCTCACCGGCCAGGGACTCGACGAAGTCGCCACCACGGTGGACGTCTCGCGCCTCGGCGTTTTGTTTCACACCAATCTCGATTGCTACATGCGCGGCATGGAACTGGCGGTCACGTTCCCGTACAGCAAGATGCCGCACGGCATTCAGGCCGAGCAGCCAGGGATGGTCGCCCGCGTACAGGATCTGGGCAATGGCCGCCGCGCGGTGGCCGTGGTGTTGGGCGTCGTGCCCGGGCAGCACATTGTGGATACCAACGGCCGCACGCTGGCCAACACGCCGGTGCAACTCAGCTCGCTGAAAGCGGCGTTTGCGGCGAACGGAATGCTCGCCGAAAAACTCACCAGCCTCGATGTGAAAAAACCGGTGATTCTGGCGGTGGACGGCGACGCGATGGTCCGCGAATCGCTGAAGTGCTGCCTGGAAAAAGACGGCTACGAAGTGATTGCACTGTCGAGCGCGAAGGAAGGCCGCAACCTGCTCGACATGGTGACCCCCGCGCTGATCATCGCCGAAGTAGAGGGCGAAGGACTGCCGGGCTACGACCTGTGCGCGCACGTGAAGCAGACGCCGCGCCTGCGCCACATTCCCGTGGTGCTCACCACCGGCTCCGCGTATCCCAGCGATTATTCCAACGCGCATTCGCTCGGCGCCGTGGTCTGCATGGCCAAGCCGTACAAACAGGAACGCATCACGCACATCGCCCGGCT
This sequence comes from uncultured Acidobacteriota bacterium, assembly GCA_963785585.1. Classification (GTDB taxonomy): domain Bacteria; phylum Acidobacteriota; class Terriglobia; order Acidiferrales; family UBA7541; genus Palsa-295. The sequence goes on along the minus strand of CAWAVW010000004.1, from coordinate 1,141,564 downwards.
GCTCGCTCCGCCGCCGTCCGCGCAGCACCATTCGTTCACGCCGCGTCCGGCCGATCCTTCGCGCATCCCGGGCCGCGATTCGAACGTGATGGTGCGCAACGGAAACGGCGCCACGAAGAAAGCTGCGTCGGCGAAAAACGGAAATGCCAAGCCGGGCAGCGCCAACGGAAACGGCAAAGGCATCTTCAAGTTTCCAACGTTCCGCTAAACGCATTCCAAAAGTTGCTGTCCCCTCTCAAGGCCATCGGCGTCCGCCCCTCCGGACGCCGATTTTTTTTCGAGCGGTCATAATCCGTGAGTGTTTCGATGCAGCTTGCGGCGGACGGCTGCACGCCGCGGATGAATCGAGCAGCGAGACGCGCACACACAAAAAACCGCCGGAGTCGCATCGAGCGGCTCCGGCGGTCGGTAATTCCCTACTGCTTCTTGTCGGTGGCACCCGCCGCCGGCGCCGGCACCCACACGTTTTTCGCGCCGACGATTTCCACGTTGGGTATTTCGGTGGTGAACCGCACCGGTTGCAGCGACGACTTCTTCGGCACGCTGGCCTGGAAGACCAGGAAGTACTGGCTGTTCAGCACGGTCTGAATGCGCGCCAGATACGGTTGAAAGCTGACGGCGTTTTGCGTGCCAAGGGCAAACGATTCGCCGCCGGTCTCATCGGAAATCTGCGACAAGCCGGACTGGCCGGTATTCGCCTGCCAGAAATTGCGGCCTTCGAAACCCACTCCCTGCGCATAGATGGTGTGAACGATCACGCCGAGTCTCTGCGCCGTGTTGCTCGCGCTGGTGACGTCTCCGCTCTGATTGCTGTAGGAATTCAGCGCCGAGCCGCCGCCGAATCCGCGCGGGCCAAATCCGCCGCCCTGCCGCAGGCGGTCGATGCCGCTGGAAATCATGATCACTTCGCGGCGCAGTTTCGAAGGCGGCCAGCGCTTGATCAAATCCTGCAGCGAAAGATACGGACTATCCATCGCGCTGAGCGTGCCCATCGGCAGGCGAACGGCTTTCGACGCGGCGTCTTTATCGGGCGTGAAATTTTGCACGATGTTTACCGTGGCGTTGGACATGTAGCCGACGCCGATCGTCGTGGTGGCGGGCTGCGCGGCGATGAAGGCGCGAACGTCGCTGAGCAGGCTGCCCAGGCTTGTGTCCGAAGTGTCGTCGATCAGAATGAAAAGTTGCAGGCCGGCATCGGCGCCCTGCGCGGGGACGAGTTTTTCCACCTTGGCGCGGTCTTTGCCCATGCGGACTTGAATGTCCTGCGCGGTGATGGCGGCCGGAGCGGCGTCGCCCTTCACGGCTTCGTCGGTGACCACCATATAGACCTGCGTGGTGGATTTCGTTGCGGCGGCGTCTTTGGATTTGTCGGCGTCCTGCGCGCGAACCACGGGCGCGAAACCGATGGACCCGACGAGCAGAATTGCTGCGGTGAGATTGGCGATGCGAGACTTCATGGGTGTTTCCTCCACGATCGGATTTCCGGAATTTGAAATGATTGATGAAGCGGGGCCTGCCCAGGAGGGCGCCGCGCCCGGCGGGGCCTCCGCCGGAATCGGGCCGATTGTACACCAGAGGCGCGGCGCGCGAGCCGCAAGCCTAAAATTTTCCCCGCGCGAACAGATGGCGCCGCCCAAGCATAAAACCCCGCCCCTGCGCGGAAGTTTCGGCGTCGGAGTCGGCGTCGCAGCCGCAGCCGCCCCGAGGCATACGCGTTGCGCGCTTTTGACTTCGCTTGTGCTGTTGCTTTTGTAGCGGCGGGCTTCACGCCCGCCAGCTGTTGCTTTTCTCCGGCTTTGGCGCGCGACCCGTGTTCGAAGTGGGTGCCCCATCCTTTGCCGGTTCTGCAAAGGGTGGGAACACTCGATCGCGTCCGCACGCCGAAATGCACCGCAGCGCAGCTCACTGCCTTTCGTAACGTAGACGCCCACGTCTGCGCGCGCACGTCCCGCGAACGCGGGACGGCGTGCCTTTGCTTTTGCCCATCCCGCATGAGCGCACGACGTACAGTTTCGAACCGCATCCACGCGAGATCGAACGTTGAAATGGATTTCGCGGAGTGCGGTGGCATCCCGCCGAAGGCGGGAGACCACCGCCGGCCGCACGCGTTCGCTTCAAGCAGTCCGTAGATTCGAATGACGCGACGGGCGAAGGCGTTATCGCGGGGTCGGCGGTTCATGCACAAAACTTTCGGTCGAGCCTACGCGGTGGATTGGCGGGCATGGGTGGCCGGCGGTGGTCCCCACCTGGCGGCGGGTGCCACCGCACTCCGCGAGAACCGTGGGCTCGGTGCCGTAACCGGCAATCGGTTCGAAACATCGCTCGTAGCTTGCCAAGAGCGAGCGCACGTCCCGCGAAGGCGGGATGGCGTGCCTTGGCGACACCAAAACCAAAACCGCGCAGACGTGGGCGTCTACGCTACGAACGGCAGCGATCGTTGCGTGGGCGGAAAGTGAGCCGTGTGCTGCGGAAAGCTGCCCGCTCGACGAAAATCGTCGTGCGGCCGCTACACAGGCAACCCCGCCACTACAAAGTCAACCCCGCCGTAACGAAATCAACCCCACGCGGCGCCGAAATGCAACACGGCCCCGGAGGCGCGGTGCGCGACTCCGGGGCCGTTTTGGCGATGAGCCGGCTCGAAAGAGCCGGCGCGGATTAGTTGGACTTCGGTTTTGCGAAGAAGCCTGAAGCCGCACCCGACGTTGCCGTCGCGGCCGCCTTCACCGTGGTCTTCGCGTTTGCCTTCGTTGTTGCCTTGGTTTTCGCCTTGGCACGAGCGTCTCCTGCGGGCTGCTGCAGGAAGAAGTACAGCAACGGCTGGTCGTTGAAGGTGTCAGTCTCGTCGATGGCCACGGTCAAAGTGCCGTTGGTGACGAGCGCCAGCGCACCGCCATTGAGCGTTCCCGAACCATCGTCGTTCACTGAGTACGTGCCGCTGGCGACTTGGTCGGGGTGATATTGAGCGCCCGCGATGATCACGTCGGCGGTGCCGGTGTAGCCTCCGTTACCGTCGAAGTCGAAGACGCCCGCTTCCGAAGCGGTGATTCCCGTCACATCCTCGGCCGTGCCGTACGCATAGTTGCCGGTCAGCGAGGCGTTGTTGTACGTCGCCGTGGGTTGGGTGAACAGGTATCCGGAGCCGGCGTTGTCGTCGGTTCCGATGGTGAACGCCACGATTTCATCTTCCGAAGCATCCACGGTCACATAGGCGACTTCGTTCGAAAGCGCGCCCTCGCTGAACGCCGCCCGCCCGAAGGTGGCGTTGAACGAATAATTTCCGTGGAACTGGTTGTTGGAAAATGAGCCGGCATCGTTGATGAAGTCGTTGCCGGAGGGCACTCCGCCGTTCACGTTGAGAACCGCGATCGACACGTAGTTGTTTCCCGGATCGGTCGAGGAACATTCATTGCAGTCCAGGCCGTCGATCGAGTTGAGGTAGTTGCCGCTCAGGCCCACCGAATTCCCGGAGGTTGCCGCTTTCAGCCAGCGACCGCTGATCATGTAGCCGGTATCGTTGGGATCATCGGTGGATATCACGAACGCATCGTTGTTATTGATGATGTAAAAGGCGAAGTCGTAGTTCACGTCCTGTTCGTTATCCGAGGCCTGGTAATTCCCGGTGCCGCGGCCGGTCGTGTCGTCCACGGTCGAGCTCAGCTGTCCCGAGCCGCCTTGCAACGGATCGCCCAGAGCGCCGGCACCGAAGTTGACCGAGCCCTGAATATTTTCATCGGCCGTGCCGTTGGTGAGATTTCCCTCGCCGTCGTTGGCAAAGTTACCGGCAACGGCGGCGCGGAGGATGCCGCCACCCTCGGCGGTCGCCCATCCGTCGGCGCCAAAGGCATACGCGTTGGCAAGGCCGCCGATGCCGCCGAACGCGTCGGAGTCCTGCACGGCCATCTGCCCGGCGGCGACGGTGCCCGATCCGGTAGTGTTGTCAAACTCCTCGATGCGCCCGGGGCCGCTGCTGGTGTCCAGCAACACGAAGCTGAAAACGACGGCGCCGGAGTCTCCGTCCGCTGCGGCGATTTTGTTCCGCGTCCTGGCGGTCTTCGCCGGCAGCGTTACGGGCCTGCCTGCGTGGAGTCCGTGGAAGGCGGCTTTCGTCGCGCGTGCCGGATGCTTGGCGCGTTGCGGAGCCGGATTGAAGTCCAGCGACAGGCAGCCGCGGCCATCGGAACCGTACGAAAACGAGCTGGATTCGAAGTCGATCGCCTGTTGCCCGGTCGATTCGTTCTCAAAGCTGACGATGTCCATCGTCCCATTCAAGATGCTGCCATCGCCGTCGAACGTTACGCTGCCCGCATAGGCAATCGGTGTGTCGCTGGCATCCGCGCCCTTCACCAGGAACGCGACGGAAACGCCGTCGAGCGCGCCTTCATTGCCGCGCCGGGTAGGACTTGGTCCGCAGGCGGTGGTGGATACGGATCCTTGAATCGTGAAGGTGACGGATTGCGAGACGGAAGTGTCGGCAATCGAAGTGGCCGTGATCGTCACGCTGGGGTTTGACGGAACGCTGCTCGGCGCGGTGTACGTCGCCGAGGTGGTCGTAACGTTCGTCAGCGGAGGCGTGGTCTGCGAGCTGCTCCAGGTGACGCCGTCGCCGGATTTATCGTTGGTCACGGACGCGGTCAAACTGAAAGTACCGTTGGGCGCGATGGTTGCCGACGCGCCGTTAATCGCAACCGTAATTGTTTTTCGATGGCCGCCGCTGCATCCCGCCAGCACGAGTGCCACGCAAACGTAAAGCGCAAATCGCAAAGAATGAGTTTTCAATGTAGCTCCCGGGAAACGCAAAGTTGATAAAGCTGAGCACGTTGATAAAGTTGAGAAAGTTTTGACCGTTCGGGCCTGCCGGCTTGCTTCGAGGCCGGCATCGCCAGTCCGCCGGGCGAAACAAGGATCGCGGGCAAACACGGCGGCCCACTTGCATAAGCGGATTTGGGCAAAAACATTTCGTCGCCCGGAGGGGGTCGGCATGGGAGGAGGGCCGAGAATCGCCGCCGATACGCAAAACGGGGCCGGGCCGGCCGCAGCGAAGTCCAAAACCAACATCAAAACCAACGGCTGCCGGCTCGACGAAAACCGTCGTGCGGCCGCTACACAGGCAACCCCGGAGTTGCAAAGTCAACCCCGCGCGCCGCTGGCTTCTGTAGCCGCTGCGTTGGCGCACCGCTTGAAAATCTTTGCGGGTCGCGGCTTTAGCCGCGACATCATCGCTATGCAGCCGAGCGGCTTTAGCCGCTGAAGTTCCCTCACACGCAGGCGACAGAACGAGCTTCAGCGGCTAAAGCCGCTCGCGCATTTCGTGGCAATTGTCGCGGCTAAAGCCGCGACCCGCAAACCCGGCTGGCGGGCGTGAAGCCCGCCGCTACAAAGGCAATAGCTCCGGAGGCGGGGACGCGTCTCGCGCGAGAGGAGTTTGCTTTTGCCCATCACGCGTGGGCGCACGCCGCACAGTTTCGAACCGAATCCATGCGAGATCGAACGTTGCACCGGTTTTCGCGGAGTGCGGTGGCATCTCGCCGAAAGCGGGAGACCACCGCCAGCCGTACGCGTTCACTTCAAGCAATCCGTAGATTCGAATGACGCGACGGGCGAGTGCGTTTTCGCGGGGTCGGCGGTTCATGCACAAAACTTTCGGTCGAGCCTGCGCGGTGGCGTGGCTGGCATGGGTGGCCGGCGGTGGTCCCCGCCTGGCGACGGGTGCCACCGCACTCCGCGAGAACCGTGGGTTCGATGCCGTAACCGGCAATCGGTGCGAAGCATCGCGCGTAGCTCGCCAGTCGGAGCGGGCCGCGGGCCGCCGCGGCGGGACGGCGTGCCTTTGCTCTTTCGTCCGCAAAGTAAAAACCGAACCGCGCAGACGTGGGCGTCTACGCTACCAAAGGCAGCGATCATGCAAATACGTTCCGATACGCGCCGCGCCGGATTGCGCGAAAGGAATGTTCGTCGCGCCGCGCGCAAAAAAAGCTGCCCGCTCGACGAAAACCGTCGTGCGGCCGCTACACAGTCAAACCTACGCGGCGCCGAAATGCAAAACGGCCCCGGAGGCGCGGTGTGCGACTCCGGGGCCGTCTTGGCGATGAGCCGGCTCGAAAGAGCCGGCGCGGATTAGTTGGACTTCGGTTTTGCGAGGAACCCCGAAGTCGAGCCCGACGTTGCCGTCGAGGCCGCCTTCACGGTGGTCTTCGCGTTTGCCTTGGCCTTCGCCTTGGCACGAGCGTCTTCCGTGGGTCCCTGCAGGAAGAAGTACAGGAACGGCTGGCCGTTGACGGTGTCGCTCTCGTCGATGGCGAGGGTCAAAGTGCCGTTGGTGACGAGCGCCACCGCACCGTCGTTGAACGATCCCGAACCATCCCCGTTCACCGCGTAGGTGCCGCTGCCGGTTTGGTCGGGGGCATACGGACCGCCCACCGAGATCACGTCGCCGGTGACGGTGTAGCCTCCATTGCCGTCGAAAACAAATACGCCGACTTCCGATCCGGTGATTCCGTCCACATCCTCCGCTGTGCCCCATGCCCAATTGCCGGTCAGCGAGGCGTCGTTGTATGTCGTCGCGGCTTGCGTGAACAGGTATCCGGAGCCGGCGTTGCCGTCGGTCCCGATGGTGAACGCGGCGATTTCGTCTTCGTCCGCCGTAGCCGTCACGTAGCCCACTTCGTTGGATAGTGCGTTGCTGTAGTTCACCCGTCCGAACGTGGCGTTAAACGACTCAGTTCCATCGAACGCGCCCGAGGTGTAGGTCCCGGCATCGTTGACGTAGCTGGTGCCGGTGGCCGATCCATCGTCCACGTTGAGAGTGGCGATCGATACGTAATTGTTTTCGAACGTGGTAGCGGACAAGCCGTTGATCGAGTTGAGATAGTTGCCGGCGAGGTCCACGGAGTCATTCGGGGACGCCGCTGCCAGCCAGCGGCCGCTGAGCATGTAGAAGCTCTGGGTGGGATCGTCGGTGGAGATGATGAACGCATCCTGGTCGTTAATGATGTAGAACGCGAAGTCGTACTCCAGGTCGTCTTCATTATTCGACGCGGAGTAAGACCCGATGCCGCGGCCAGTGGTCCCGTCCACGGTTGTCTGGTACAGGCCCGCGCCGCCCTGCAATGGATCGGCGGTGCCGTTACCGAAGTTCACCGTGCCACCGATGTTTTCATCGGCAGTACCGTTGGTGAGATCTCCCTCACCGTCGTTCTGGAAGTTACCGGCGGCGGCAACGCGATTGATGCCCTCTTCCTCAAGGTCACCCGCCCAGCCATCCGCGCCAAAAGCGAATTGGGAGGCGAGGCCCTCGGTGCTAAACGCGTCGGAGTCCTGCACGGCCATCTGACCTGAGGCGACGATGCCCGAGCCGGTGGTGTTGTCAAACTCCTCGATGCGTCCTGGACCGCTGGCTGTATTGAGCAACACGAAGCTGAACACGATGGCGCCTGCATCCGCCGAGGAAGGCGTGAGCTTGCGACCCGCGGCAGCGCGATTCGGAATGGCTTTATGAGCTCGGCCCGATCGGAGGCTGGCTCGGTGGAAGATGTTTCGAGCGGTCAAAGGATGCTTGGCGCGAACGTCGGCTGGATTGTATTGCAGGTACAGACAGCCGCGTCCATCGGATCCGTAGGAATAGGAGCTTCCGGTCAGGTCAATCAACTGCAGCCCGGTTTCGCCCGTCGCGTAGCCGACCACGTCCATAGAGCCCGCCAGGAATTGGGCGGTGCCGCCGTTGAACGTCACGCTGCCGGCATAGGCAATCGGTGCGTCGTTGGCGTCCGCGCCCTTTACCAGGAACGCTACGGAAACGCCGTCGAGCGCGCCTTCACTGCCGCGCGCGACCGGATTCGGTCCGCAGGCGGTGGTGGATATGGATGATTGAATCGTGAAAGTCACCGTTTGCGACGCGGTTGTATCCGCGACGGATGTGGCAGTGATGGAAACGCTGGGATTCGTTGGCACCGAGGACGGTGCCGTGTAGGTGGTGGCGGTGGATGAGGTGGCCGAGAGCGCGCCTGCACCGTTCAGAGTCCAGGTGACGCCGTCGCCGCTACTGTCGTTCGTGACGGTTGCCGTCAAAGTGAATGTGCCGTTGGGCGCGATGGTCGCGGACGCGCCCTCAATCGCAACCGTAATTGTTTTTCGATGGCCGCCGCCGCAGCCGGCCAAAAGAACAGCAACGCAAAGATAAATCGCCAGCTTTACAGAGTGAATTTTCAATGTGGCTCCATGGAAACGCAAAGTTGGAATCGTTTGGGAATGCCGGGGCTGGACGGAGTGGCAAACCGGTTTAGGCCGTCAATATAGTCCCGTGGACGCTCATAACGCAAACGGTAATTTTTTCGAGTTGCGTAAGGCGCCTCACGACGGACTTCGACGGCGGCCCCATGTTGCTCTCCCTGCACACCCTGCTGCGGCTAGCAACACGGCGGGCGAACGAAAGTTGCGAGCACCGGACGATTTTGACTTTGTAGCGGCGGGCTCCACGCTCGCCAGCCTTTGCTTTTCTCGAGCTTTGGCGCGCGACCCGTGTTCGAAGTGGGTGCCCCATCCTTTGCCGGTTCTGCAAAGGATGGGAACACTCGATCGCGTCCGCACGCCGGAATGCACCGCAGCGCAGCTCACTGCCTTTCGTAACGTAGACGCCCACGTCTGCGCGGCGCCCGTCCCGCGAAGGCGGGACGGCGTGCCTTTGCACTTTCGTCCGCAAAGCAAAAAACCAAAACCGCGCAGACGTGGGCGTCTACGCTACCAACGGCAGCGATCATGCAAAAACGTTCCGATACGCGCCGCGTGCGCGATGAATCGCTCTCGCGCGCGTTCGCTGCGGAATTATTTCCGTTGTGACGGCGGTGCGACTTCGCGTAAATTGCGTGTGCTGCCGCACTGCGTGCCTCGGGCGTGCGCGTGATGGGCCCACACATACCTTTCGGAGGAACGAATGCTAAAGGGTTTTAAGCAGTTTTTGCTTCGCGGCAACGTGGTGGATATGGCGGTCGGAATCGTAATCGGCGCGGCGTTTGGCGCCGTGGTCACCGGACTGGTAAAGGATTTGCTCACGCCGTTCATCGCGGCGATCGTCAAGGCGCCGGATTTTTCGGGGCTGAAGTTCGAAATCAACGGCAGCAAGTTTCTCTACGGCGATTTCCTGAACGCGCTGATTTCGTTCATCATCGTCGCGGCCGCGGTGTATTTCTTCGTGGTGCTTCCGGTGAACGCCTTGATCGCCCGCGCGAAAAAAGAACCGCCCGCCGATCCGACCACCAAGAAGTGTCCCGAATGCCTGAGCGAGATTCCCATCGCGGCGCGCAAGTGCGCGTTCTGCACCTCACCCATCACGTAAGACTTCATCGCCGGAGCATCGAGCGAACGCCGGTTCGCTCGATGAGCGGGCGCCGCCGGATGGTTCGCGCACGTCAGGCGAGACACGAGCGCCTGACTCACAGTGGCGCGATGCGATTTTTCGCGACGAATTTCCCGCCGTCTCGTCCGGTTGCTCAGGGCGTCTTCCACTTGCCGTCTTTTTCCGCGCTGTCTTGCACGCGAAATGCGACCAGTTTGCGAATGAGCGCGCGCGGCAGCGGCCGATCGAGCGGAAACTGCACGGAACCTTTCGCGGTGTGAAACTTCGCAAGCTCGCGTGGAAACGCGGCGATGGCGGCGGCCGACGGATACAGTCCGATGTGATTCTGGAACGCGCCGCAAATCACCAGAATGCGCTTGCCCACAAACGCGGGCATTCCGTATTTCAGCATTTCGCCGGCGCCCGGTGCGGCCTGCCGGATGCAGGCGAGCGTCTCGCGAAGTTTTTTGCGCGCCGGCGCGGGCGCGGCGGCGATGTACTGCGCAATCGTCGCCGGACGCGATTTCGCGGCGGATTTTGCGCCTTTCGCGTTTTTCGATTTCATCCGCGCATCTTAGTCCCGCGCCGCGATAGCGCGCAAACGGTTTTGCTGCGCGACGCCCGGTGCCGGCACTTTGCGAACCGGCAACCTCGCTCGCGATCGAATTTGTAGCGGCGGCACGGCGGTGTTTGCCGAGCCGGCAGCCTGCGCCGGCAACGACCACGCAACGACGCATCGAGCAAGAATCGCTGCCTTTCGTAGCGTAGACGCCCACGTCTGCGCAGCGCCCGTCCCGCGTGAGCGCACGACGTACAGTTTTGAACCGACTCCATGCGAGATCGAACGCTGCAACGGTTCTCGCGGAGTGCGGTGGCATCCCGCCGAAGGCGGGAGACCACCGCCGGCCGCACGCGTTCACTTCCAGCAATCCGCAGATTCGAATGACGCGACGGGCGAATGCGTTTTCGCGGGGTTAACGGTTCACGCAAAAAAACGATCGTTCGAGCCTACGGGGTGGCGTGGCGGGCATGCAGGGCGAGCGTTTGTGTTGTTCGAGGCTACGCGGTGGCGCGGCTTGCATGGGTGGCCGGCGGTGGTCCCCGCCTGGCGGCGGGTGCCACCGCACTCCGCGAGAACCGTGGGCTCCGTGCCGTAACGGGCAATCGGTGCGAAGCATCGCTCGTAGCTTGCCAGTGATAGCAAGGCGCGGGCCGCAGGCCGCTGTGGCGGGGCCGCGTGCTTTTGACTTTACGCCGGCGCTTGCAATGCACGACCAAAACCAATTCGCGCAGACGTGGGCGTCTACGCTACGAACTGCGGCGATCGCAGTTTCTCTGCATTTTGCGCACGCACGTTTGTTCGGGGCGCTGAAAATCGTCGCTGGCACGGCGTTTTGCGCACGAACGGCGGCGCGGGCGATGAAAGGTTCTCGCGGATTTTCGTTGCGCGTTTGCGGAATGTAAACCGGTCAGGCAGGAGTGTCGAACGAACGGCGGCGTCGAGCGACACGCTACGCGGCGTCTTCGACGGCGAGAGACGGCGACGCTGCTGCTTTCTTCGACGGCGTTGTCGTGATGACAATCACGCTGACCAAAATGAACAGCGTGCCGAGGATCGTCCGTTCGCTGATCGCTTCGCCGCCGAGAAAATATCCCACCAGCACGGCGACGATCGGATTCACGTAGGCGTAAGTGCCCACTTTCGTCGGCGATTCGTGATGCAGCAGCCAGACGTACGCGGTAAATCCGATAATCGAGCCGAACACGATCAAGTAGAGCAGCGCCCACCACGCGCCGCGCGAAACCGCCGCGGGATGAAACTCGCCGAACTCGCCAAAGATGGCCGCGGCAACGAACAGCAGGATTCCGCCGGAAAGCATTTGCGCGCCGGAGCTCATCACCTTCGAGCTTGGCAGCGGAACTTTGCGCGAGATCGCCGCGGCGATCGACCAACTGATCGAAGCGAAGATCAGCGCTCCCGCGCCGACTTTATCCGCCGGCGCGCCGCCCAGATTCAGCGAACGGCTCATCAGCACGGCCACGCCGCCGATGCCGATCAAGAGCGCGGCGCCCAGCCGCAGGGTGAGCCGCTGCGTCCGCAGAAAAATAATTTCCGAGAGCGCCATGAATGCGGGAATCATCGCCAGCATCACGGCGGCAAGTCCCGACGGCACGCGCTTTTCCGCCCAGAACAGCAAGCCGTAATCGAACACGAAAATCACCAGGCCCAGCAGCGAGGCCGAGCGCCATTCGCGGAACGTCGGCGAGCGTTCGCCGCGCGCCAGCATCCAGCCGTAGAGCACGAGTCCGGCGAGCGAAAAACGAATCGCGGCCATGAGCAGCGGCGGCATTTCGCGGACGCCGACGCGAATCGCGAGAAACGTGGAGCCCCACACGAAATAAATGATGCCGAAAGCGGCGAGCGTCTTCCAGGTTTCGCGGTGCGCGGCGGGAGCGGAGTTCGTGCTCATCGAAATTTCCTGCGGACATTTTAGCAAGGGTCGCGCGGGAACGCGCCCGGCGGATGCGCGGCGCGGCGAACGAAAAACAGTCCACTTTGTCTCGATGCAAGGTGAGGCGATCGCGAGTATTTTTCATCGCGGTACGCCGGCATGCGCGAAAGGAATATTCGTCGCGCCGCGCGCAACGAAAGCTGCCCGCTCCTCGAAAACCGTCGTGCGGCAGCTACACAGGCAACCCCGCCGTAACGAAGTCAACCCCACGCCGTGCCGAGGCATACGCGTTGCACGCCTTTGACTTCGCTTGTGCTGTTGCTTTTGTAGCGGCGGGCTTCACGCCCGCCAGCCGTCGCTTTCCGCCGATGCAATCGCCTCGCCTCCCAGCCTCACGAAAATCGCAGCCTTTCGTAGCGTAGACGCCCACGTCTGCGAGCGCGCGTCCCGCGAAAGCGGGACGGCGTGCCGTTGCTTTTTCGTCCGCGACACCAAGACCAAAACCGCGCAGACGTGGGCGTCTACGCTACCAACGGCAGGGGTCATGCAAATGCGTTCCGATACGCACCGCGCGCAAAACAAACGGGCCGGAGGATTTCTCCTCCGGCCCGCCAAGCGTACGGCTGGTTGGGGAACGCTACGACTCGTTCCGATTGGAACGCAGAGCTTACGGCGCCGGGGTGCCCGCGGCGGCCTTGATGAATGTCAGGCCGTTCGGCACGCCCCATCCGGTGACGTTGTCCCATCCCGGTGTGACGGTGAGCGACGAATCGGTTCCGAAACTCAGCAGCGCCGAGTCCTCGGAATCGTACACCCAGTTCGCGGTCAGGAAGCTGGTCTGCGTGTAGGTCAGTCCAGCGAACAAATCCTGATACGAATAGTAGGTGGCGCCGTTCGAGTCATACACCGTGCCGGAAATGTTCGTCGGGCTGCTCAGCGGCAGCACGTCGTGAACCGCTCCGGGAGGCATGGTGGCAATCACGCGGGCCGCATCGCCCAATCCGCGATTGGCGTTTTGAATCGCAATCGCCCAGATCGCCGAAAAAATCGGGCAAGCCAGGCTGGTGCCGCCGATTCCCGGCTCGAAATATTGCGTGCCGTCTTCGGTGAGCACGATCGCAACGCCGGAGTACGGATCGGCCAGCGCCGAAATGTCCGGCACTTGACGGCCCGTTCCCGGGATCGAGGATTGATACGACGGCTTGGCGAAGAACAAGCTGGAACCGCCGCCCGCGCCGCCGAGGAAAAATCCCGGTTCGGGAGGATCGAGCACGCCGCCGCCGGCAATGAACGAAACGTTGTTCCCCCAACCGTATTCGGCGCGATGACCGGAGCCGTCGGTGGTATCAAACACCGTCGTGCCGCCCACGGCGGTGGCCCAGGGCGAGTTCGACGGAACGCCGACTGCGCCGACCGGGCTGCCGAGACCTTCGTCTCCGCCGTCTCCGCTCGAGAAGTTGACGGAAATTCCGGCGGCCGACGCGAGTTCGATCACTTCGTTGAAGGAGTTTTGTTCGCCCGCGCCCGCGATCAGGTCGGTGTCGATTTCCCAGCTGTTGGAAATCACGTGGCCCAGATTGTGCGTCTGAACGTAGCGAATTCCATCCTGGAAGTCTTCGTTGTCCTGGCCCGAAGCGGCCACGACGACGATGTTTGCGCCCGGTGCGAACGAGTGCGCCCACTGAATGTCGAGCGCGATTTCGCCGTCCCAGCCGAGCAGCACGCCGGCATTCGGATCGGTCGGAGGACCGTCCGGATACACAACGCGGAAGTTGGAGCTATTCAGCGCGGGCAAACCCATCAACTGCGAGAACGCGTTCGCGTCCTGCAGCATCGTCGGGTAGCCGAACGCTTCGAGCAACACAACCGTCTTGCCCTTGCCGTTCAGCCCCTCTTTGTACGCAGCCGGCAGCCCGTAGTGGCCGGTGATCTGCGAAGCGGTGTACGCGCAGACCAGCGAAGTGGCGCTGGTGTCTGGCGCATAGACGTTGCCGTAATACACGCCGACGGGCAGGTTCGCGCCGTAGGTGGTGTAGGTGAAGGTCTGCGGCGGCAGGATGCAATTGTCGGTGATGATGCTGCTCAATCCCGAGGAAGTCAGCTTGATCTTCGACATCGGAATTTTCGGCAGTTGCTTTCCGGTCTTCGGATTGACGGCGTACTTCAGCATCGGCTTCACGCTGTGAACTTCCAGGCCCGAAACGTGAGCGACGAGCGAACCCGCCGCGCCGGTGAGCGTGGCTGGTTCGGCGTTGGCGCGGAAGGTGCGGCCGTTGATCGCGTACTGGTGAATGTGCGTCTGGAACGCTTCCTCCATGCTGGAGGTGGCGCCGTGCGCGCGAACCGAAAAATTATCGGGATCGACGGAGAGAATCGTCAGCCCGTGCTTTTCCAGTTCTTTCTTGACGGTTTCAATTTCCGCGGCGGTCGGCGCGTACTTCGCAAAATCCGTCGAGGTCATCCAGTGCTGGTAGGTGGGCGATTTCGGATCGTAGAGCGCTTCCACCGCCGCATCGAACGCGGGGCGGTTGTGCATGTTCAGGAATACGGTGACCTTCATGTCGTCGGAAGGATTCACCAGTCCCAAGTCCGTCGCGTTGGCGCGCGTCGGTGCAACTCTTTTTTGTACGTCGGCGGCGCCGCCGGCATGCGCGGGCGCTGCCGCCACTGCAAATAAGGCCAAAGGAATTAATACCGCTTTCTTTGCCCTTTCGAACGTTTTACCGAGAATCATGCTCTCTCCTTTAGTTTGACGCACGCGGACCCCAGAATCGCGCGCCATCGAGCTTGAACCGTGTACGGATGGCCCCCACAACGTGGCCGGCGAAAGGGATTGGATTCGCGGCAATCGAGTCCACCCGAAACGTTCGCGTTTTTCGCCACGCGCCTGCGTGACGATTTTTTTTCGTGCGCGAAAGATTCGTGAGACGGGACTTCGAAAGCGGGAACAGCACCCCCACTCCGGTGCGGCGGATGATACCACCGCGAAACGCAAACGAGTAATCCGCATTTCGCGATTCGGTTGAATCGATTTTGCGAATGCGACGGAACGATGCACGAGTACCAAAACCAGCGGTACCGGCGACGCCACGCGCCCGCGCACGCCACGTTGCGAGTTTTCACGTGCGAAGCAGCGTTTTCGTATCGCCTCTCGCGTGTCGCGTTCCGCATTCGTGCGCGCTAGCGCGCCGTCACATTTGCGGCGGCTCGTGAATGTGTGGCTGTTTTTGAATTTGCGGTGGATTTTGAATTTTTGTTGGCTTTTGAATTTGTGTTGGCTTTTGAATTTGTAGCGGCGGGCTTTACGCCCGCCAGCATTTTGGTTTTGTTTGTGTTTTTGGTTTGCCGCACTTCAAAACCAATAGCAACGGCTGGCGGCCGTAAAGGCCGCCTCTACAAAACCAACGGCAAAGACAACGGCAACCGCCGCCGTCCGGAAAGGCCTTTGAACTTGTAGCGGCGGGCTTTACGCCCGCCAGCATTTGGGTTTTGGTTTTGTTTGTGGATTCGGTTTGCCGAAATTCAAAAGCAGCGATTGCGGACATTTGTATGTTGCTGCGGGAATAAACGGATTTCCGAGGCGGTCGGCGCGAATCACGTTCGATTTCCTGCGATGCGTGAGCTGCGAGGAAAAACCTAAATCGCGGAGAAAAGCCAAAACGCCAGAATCCCGCCGGCGCACAAAACGCACGGCCATCGCAGCGCGCTCGCTCGCCACACGCAGCAAAACGCCAGCGCCACGCCCAGCGCCGCCAGGATCAATCCCGCCGACGATAATTTCAGCAGCAGCGAATTCTGAATCGGCGAGCTGCCCATGGTGTGCGCGAAAAACAGCGAAGACAGCGCCAGCAGCACCGACAGGTTCGCCAGCACGAATCCAGTGAGCGAGAGCCGCGAAAAAATCGTCCGCCGGGCCGAGCTTTTCGCCCAGCGCACCCATCCCCACACCATCACTGCGGGCAACGCCACCGCCACCCACGCCACCACCACAAGAAACAGCGCGCTCGATGTTTGCTCGTTCATCCGCCGCCCCGACGGTTTCCTGCCCGCTGCCACGGCTCGGGCGCCTTCCGCCGCGCCCCATCCTATATATAAGGACGCACCGGTACCCCGCCGCGTTTCGCAAACCCCGGCCGCGCCAAGAAGTTGCGGCGCTTTTGAGAGGCTCGAGCCGTCGAAACCGGCGCCGCGCCGGAACTGCGCATCGCCGGAACCGGACGAGGTGGCGGCAGCGTGCCCAACTTTGACGGCGGGGTTGATTTTGCGACGGCAGGGTTGACTTTGTGACGACGGGGTTGACTTTGTAACGGCGCGGTTGACTTCATGCAGCGGGGTTGCCTTTGTAGCGGCCGCACGACGGTTTTTGTCGAGCGGGCAGCTTTCGTTGCGCGCGGCGCGACGAACATTCCTATCGCGCATGCCGGCGTTGCGCGGCGCGGCGCGTATCGGAACGTATTTGCATGATCGCTGCCGTTGGTAGCGTAGACGCCCACGTCTGCGCGGTTTTAGTTTTCACTTTGCGGAAGAAAAAGCAAAGGCACGCCGTCCCGCGTTCGCGGGACGTGCGCACGCAGACGTGGGCGTCTACGCTACGAAAGGCTGCGAGCTGCGCTGCGGTGCATTCCGGCTTGCAGACGCGATCGAGTGTTCCCATCCTTTGCAGAACCGGCAAAGGATGGGGCACCCACTTCGAACACGGGTCGCGCGCCAAAGCTGGAGAAAAGCAAAGACTGGCGGGGGTGAAGCCCGCCGCTACAAAAGCAACAGCAAAAACAACGGCAATGGCAACAGCAACGGCAACAGCAACGGCAACGACAAAGGCAACGACAAAGGCAACGGCGAACGCAACGGCGAACGCAACGGCGAACGCAACGGCGAACGCAACGGCGCAAATATCATCAACGCAAAGGCGACGGCAAAGTCAACGACAACGGCAACGGCAAAAGCAAAGGCAACGGCTGGTGGGCGTGAAGCGCGCCGCTACAAAGTCCAAGGCAAACGCAACGGCGCAAACACAATCAACGCAAAGGCGACGGCAAAGACAAACGCAACTGCAACGGCGCGCTAGGCGCGCGGGGGCTACCGCTCTAGGACGTCTTTGAAATAATTGAGGGCTACTTTTTTGGGTGAGGCGGGCAGGATGTAATCGATGGTGCGCGTGTTGCTGCCGGCGATGGGGATCTGGCCCAGGCGCTGCATGCCGTGGCCAAAATCGGCGAACACCGGAACGAACATGGCGAAATGATCGTCCACCTGGCTCTCGGTGAGCGTCATGTGCAGCTTCACTTTGCCGCCGTCGGCGGGCTGAATCTCATATTTGAAATCGTACTTCGGCAGTTGCGATCCGTACACCCACTCGCTGAAAAACCAGTCGAGCCGCCCGTTGTGCTGCAGGTCGAGCTGCTTGGGCATGTGGCGTTCGGCGATGGCGATGAACGACTCGGTGGATGCCGGCGCATTCTCGTGCGTCTGGACGAAATCGTGCATCATGGCGATGAACGCCGCTTCCTTGTTCGGATCGTCGGTGTGATCGTCGTAAAAAAGCGAGCGCAGCATTTTCAGCACGTACGCGCCTTTGCCGTACGTCAGCCCCTGATACGCCTCCGACGATTTCGGCGCGATCAGCCGCAGCCCCAGCCACAACGGTCCGGCATCGTTGGCCGACACGCCGAAATTGTTTTTCTCCACCACTCGTTTGCGCTGGCGGTCCCAGTATTCCAGGTAGTCTTTCTCCCACTTCGGCCCCACGGCCTGCTGCAAAAATAATCCCGCGGAGAAATCGGCAAACCCTTCGGAGAGCCACTGGTCGTGATACGAAGCCCAGCTCACCGCGTGTCCCCACCACTGGTGCGACACTTCGTGCGGTGTCACTTCCTGCACGAAGCCGGAAATATTGTTGTCCACGCGGCCGAACAGTTCCCAGCGCTGCGTATCGTCCATGTACGCGAGAATCGGCAAATAGACCAGGTTGGGCCACGACTGGCCGAAAAACACGTTGGGCTGTTCGGTGATGCTCACGCTGTTGTACGGAATCTTGCCGAAGAAAAACGTGCAGAGCTGCATCTGCGCGCGGGTCTGCTCGAGCGCGTACCGGGTCATCGCCGTGGGACTCATCGCGCCGAGCGACGCGGTGGTGCTGTACTGCTGCAGAATCGACGGCAGCTCGGTGAGAAAGTATCCGGACAACTTGAATCCGTCTTTGTCGTCCGGCAGATCGATTTTCTTGTAGTCGCCGTAATTGAAGCCGGCAATCGCCACGGGCACCGGCGTGACCCAGTGCGTGACCGCGAATCCCTCTTCGCTGGTTTCGCTTTTCAGTTCGCCCACGCTGATCAGTTTGTAATTGCGCGGCACTTTAAACGTGAGATCGAACAGCGAATGCATTCCGAATCCGCCGCCGCTCAGATTCGGATACCAGTCCTCGCGTTCGCGGATGTAGTAGCTTCCCGGCCCGGCTTCGGTGATCACTTTGTCGCCGGCATATTCGATGGTGATGGAGTGGTCCTTGCCCACCTCCGCGGCCTTATCGAGCACGGTGTAAAACGAGCCGTCGTCCTTGCGGCTTTCCTGGATGAAATGCAGGTCGGCGCCGGATTCGTCGCGCACTCGCGCCACGCGCAGATTGGGCAGCAGCGAAAACTTCATCACGCGCTCGCCGGGAATCAGCGCCGCAAACGTGACCGTGGCGACGGCGAATAAGTGATTGTTTTTGGCGATCACCGTTTCGATTTTGTATTTGCTGGTCGAAAACAGGCGGCGGTCTTCGCCGGAGTAGGCGCTATGGCTGAGCATTTCGGTTTTCAGGTGCGCCAGGTACCACACGCCGTCGTCCAGCTCGCCGCCGTTCATGTTGATGAGGCCCACTTCCTCGGACGAATCCATCTGCGGCACGGCGCCCACGCGGGTGCGCACGAAAAACCGCAAATCCTTGTGCGGGGTGCCGCGCAGGTAGGCGTTGAAAAACGGCGGGTGCTGCGGATTGTAAACGGCGGCGAGCACGTCGGCGTCCACGTTGTCGATCGCCGCGCTTTCCAGCATCTGCTGCGTCATCCCTTCGGGAAATTCGTGGCGATGGCGCACTTTGTCTTTCCAGTGCTGAAATGCGGCGTTCGCTTCGGCGGGCGTGTCCGTTTTTGCGCCCAGCCCGGCGGCGAATTTTCCCAGGCCGTCGTGCGTGAAGCGGAACACCGCTTCGGTGAAATCCTCCTCGACCTTCTCGCCGCCGGAGCGCCGCGCGAGTTCGTGGCGATTGATCGAATCGATCGGCGCAAGCGTGAAGTGCCCCTGTCCGGTGAAGACCACGCCGGTTGCGATGCCGTTGATCAGTTGCAGCACGGTGAATGTGCCGCTCTTGAATTCAAACGTGCCCACATCTTCGGGGAGCGTGAAGTTTTCCACGCGGTACGATTCGCCGAGGCCCGCATCGCGCAGCGCCCGGTAAACGGTGTCTGAATTCGCGTACAGCGAGCTTTTTTCGGAGACCGTGACGCTGGCCTGCTGCGCCGAAATTTTCAGCGCCAGTTGCAAATCGGATTTGCCGTGCAGCTCGACGGGCACCACCAGCGCGTCGAATCCGTCTTTCGTGACGCGCACCGAATACGTTCCCGGCTTCAGGTCGGGCGCTGAGAAATTGCCCGCGCCGTCGGTCGTCAGCGTGAGGGGCTTCGCGAGGTCGCCGCCGCTGATTTCGACGATCGCTCCGGCCACCACCGCGCCCGATGGGTCCTTCACCGTGCCGGTAAGAGTGTCTGCGCGGAGCGGCGACGCCGCGATCATCGACAGCGCGAGCAACGCGAGCGAAAGCAGCGCAGCGATTGCCGCGCGGGCGCCACGGCGATGATTTTGATTTGTGTGTTCCGCAGGGTGGTTCGTCGAAGGATTCATGGTTCCCCAAGGGTGAAGCGCGCCGGCCGAGCTTCCGCCGTTTTCGGAATTTGCCGGCGGCGTTGCCTACAGAATACGACAGCGCCGCAAATCTCGCCGGATAGCCTACGTTACAATGTACCCGGATGCAACGTCGCCAGGATTAAAACCGAAATTCAAAGAACCCACCCTTTCCAAAACCGGGAAAGGATGGGGCACCCAAATCAAATTCCAGTTCGAAGGCAAACCGAAATCGCGCAGACGTGGGCGTCTACGCTACGAAAGGCAGCGATCCTGCAAACGCATTGCGCCGCTCGACGTCGAATTTGTAGCGGCGGGCTTTACGCCCGCCAGCCTTTGGTTTTGGTTCTGGCGGTTTTCGTGTGCCGAACGTCAAACGCAACGGCAACGGCAACCGCAACACCAAAGACAACGGCTGGCGGCCATAAAGGCCGCCGCTACAAAAACAACGGCGAAGTCAACCGCAACACCAACGGCAAAGACAACGGCAAAAACAACGGCGATCGCGACGCGGGCTTGTTCGATTGCGGTGGCTTGCCGCCGCACTCGACGCAACACCGGCGCCGCGTCCGTGAGAAGATATCCGTAGCGAACGCATCGCCCGTACATTCGCTCGCAACCGCGGAGGATTTGGCCCAGCCTTGCTCTCCCTTTCATCGAACGTGACCGCGCGCATCGCCGTCACCGTCTTTTTCGCCTTCTTATATTATTTCGTCATCGGAACGCAGCTTGCCGTGCTGCCGGTATTCGTTCACGTTCACCTGCGATTTTCGCCGGTGATCGCCGGCATCGCCATCAGCATGCAATATGTGGCCACGCTGCTCAGCCGGCCGCGCGCCGGGCAAATGAGCGACACCGCCGGAGCCAAGCGCACTGTCATTCGCGGGCAAATCGCCGGAGCCATCAGCGGCGGGATTTTGCTGCTGGCCGCGTTTGCAACGCACTGGCCGGTGGCGTCGCTCGCGCTGCTCTTTGTGAGCCGGCTATTTCTGGGCGCGGGCGAAAGCTGCGTCGCCACGGGAGCCACGCTGTGGGGCATCGGCCGCACCGGACCCGAGCACACCGCGCAGGTGATTTCCTGGAGCGGCGTAGCCACGTACGGAGCGCTCGCCGCCGGAGCGCCGCTCGGCGTGTGGATTGAAAATCGCTATGGTCTGGCGATTCTTGCGGCGATCGTCACCGCCCTTCCCTTGCTCGGCTACGCGATCGCCGGCACCGTTCCCGCCGTCGCGGTGATGAAAGGCAAAACGCTGGCGTTTGGAAAATTGCTGCGCCGCGTGTATCCGCACGGGCTGGCTCTCGCGCTCAGTACCGTCGGATTCGGAGTGATCGCTTCGTTCGCCACGCTGTACTACGCGAGCTTTCACTGGCCCAACGCCGCCTTGTCGCTCACCGTATTCGGATTGTGTTTCGTCGCCACGCGCGTGCTGTTTGCCGGAACGATCGACAAACGCGGCGGATTGCCGGTCGCGTCCGTGTCGCTGGTGATCGAAGTGATCGGATTGCTGCTGCTGTGGCGCGCGCGCTCGCCGCACGAAGCGATGTTCGCCGCCGCCGTCACCGGATTTGGATTTGCGCTGGTGTTTCCGGCGATCGGAGTGGAAGCGGTGAAGCGCGTGGACGCGGCGAATCGCGGCTCGGCGCTCGGGGTGTACACCGCGTTTCTGGATCTGGCGCTGGGCGTGACCGGCCCGGCCGCCGGAGCGATCGTCACGCACTTCGGCTACTCGCCGATTTTCCTGTTCGCCGCGATCATGGCCTTCGCCGCCCTGCTGGTCACGCTGGCGCTGTTCCGCCGCCCGACCGAAGCGTGAGTGCCGCGATGCTCTCCGCCAACGGCTATTTCGCCGACGAACGCGCAGGTTTTCGCGTTCACCGGCAATCGATGCATTTCGTAGCACAGGTCGAATGGTCTGTGTTGCGGGAGTCAGTGTTGCGTGAGTTA
The DNA here is from genome assembly GCA_963785585.1 of uncultured Acidobacteriota bacterium. Classification (GTDB taxonomy): domain Bacteria; phylum Acidobacteriota; class Terriglobia; order Acidiferrales; family UBA7541; genus Palsa-295. The sequence goes on along the minus strand of CAWAVW010000004.1, from coordinate 1,119,954 downwards.
GCGATGCGGGCGAATTTCAGGCTTCGCGGCGGGGACGCTACGCGGCTACGGCTGCGGGGCGCTGACCGGCGCGTTTGACACGACCTTCGGCGCGTTGGGCGTGAGCTTCTTGATCACAAATTCCTGCAACAAATTCGCGGCGGCGGTGGCGCCGATGCCGATCAGCGTGTTTTCAAACGTGAGCGCCGCGCCGGTCTTGTCCGAATTCGGATAGTACAGATTCGAAATTCCTCCGGCGGCGAGGCTGCCAAGAATTCCCGAATAATTCGGCTGCCATTTCTTGTTGTCGCCCTTGCAAATCACCGCGTTGGCAATCGCATAGAGCGCGCGCGAACGAACCGTGCCTGTGCCTTTATAGAAGTAGCGCGGGTCCTGCTTGAACAGCGACGGCAACACCGCGCCGCCGATGAACGTGCCGGTCACGAAGTCCGCATACGCGGCGCCGTACCGCTTGCCGTAACCCTGCGCGCCCTGCCCGTATCCGCTGAAATTATTGTCGGCCTGCTGCACGCCGGCAATCGCGCCGGTCACCAGAAACGTCACCGGATCGATGGTGGTTTTCCAGGCCAGCTCGAATTTCTGTTTGGAGGTGAGCGGCGCGGCATCGGGAATGTAGGTCACATAAAAATTCGGCACCACGCCGAGCACGCGCTGCTTTTCCTGCACTTTGATTTCGTCTTCGGCCACTTCCACGCGCGGCACGGTGACCTCCACCTGCGTAATTTCGGTGGCGACCGCGAGCGTGATCGCGGGAATCGTCATCATGCCGCCGGTTGCGGCGCACGCGCCTGCGGCGACTTGCGTTGCGAATCCCTGCGCGGTGATGCTGATCTGAAATTTTCCGGGCGCCACGCCGACGAAGGAAAATTGCCCGTCCTCAAGCGTGGGAGTTTCTTTCGCGGTCTGCCCTTCGGCGGTAAGCGCCACGCGCGCGCCGGAAATCGCCGCGCCGGATTTATCGATGACGCTGCCGAAAACCGTGCAGCCGGTGGCGGCGAGTGCGGCGGGTTGGGCGTTGCCGGAGGGTGGCGCGGGAGCGTTTTGGTTCTGCGCCCTAGCGGGCAGCGCGAACACGAGCGCGAGCAAAGGCAGCACCGTAGCGGAGACGATGCACTTTGCAAATCCGTGGCCAGCGCAGGATCGCGTCGAAGTCACTGTTCGTACTGTAATGCCTCCGCGTGTTGTTCTCCACTCTTTGACGACCCGACGTTGCCCGAGGTTGCACCCCGCTGTCGCATTCCTGTGGCGGAATAGCGATCCAGATGCACGAAGCTGCGGACCGGTCACAACAGCGCGAGTCGCAGCGTTTGCGCGGTCGCTGCCTTTGCGCGTTCGCGGGGTTCCGCAGCGTTTGCACGGTCGCTGCCTTTCGCAGCCTTTGCACGATCGCTGCCTTTCGTAGCGTAGACGCCCACGTCTGCGCGCTTTGGTTTTGGTGTTGGTTTTGGTTTTGGTTTTGGTTTGGCGTTGCCCGCGTTGACGAACGGCACGCTCGTCCGCTGGCGCGGACTCGCGCGCGCAGACGTGGGCGTCTACGCTACGAAAGGCTGCGAGCTTCGTGCGGCGGAACGCCGAGGCGATGCCACGACCGCGCCGCGCGCAAACTCAATGCGCCGGGTCGCGCGGGCCGGGCGGGCCGCTCGGCGGCGGCATCACAAACAGTTTCTCGTCCACATCGGTATTCGACTTGACGCCCTGCAACTGAATCGTGAACTGGCCGCCGGGTCGCGCCAGCGTCCAACGGAACGGTACCTTCACGCCGCTGGCATCGCGGTAATCGGCGTAGTCGATTTGGGTGGGCAAATTTCCCAGCGGCGTTTCGGCGTAACGAATCATGCGCAGCAGCAATCCGCTCTGCTGATCGAAATACAAGCGCAGCGGAGGAGTGTCTTTCCCGCGCGCCATCACCAGGTAGGTTGGCGAGCCGGCGACTTCCCCGCCCTGCTCGACTTTGAAATCCTGGTACATTTCCGGCAGCCGCTCGGGAAAATAAAATTCCGCGTCCAGGCGCGCGGCGGCGCGTTCGCCGGCAGACATAGGACGCACGCCGGCCATCGTCGTCAGCCATCCTTCCTGCCCGTTGAACGCCGTCACGCTCTGGTCGTTTCCGCGAAACACGGTGGATACGCGCTTTTCCGGCGCCTCGGAAATAATCTTGATCGGATATTCATCCGGCTCGCCGGGAAAACGCGCCATGCCCAGGATGCGGCCGGTCGATTCGCGGTTGGTGATTTTGTTGAGCGCTGCGGCGCCGCCCACGGCCGCGAGATATTTGGCCAGAATTGTTTTTGCATCGGGCAATGCCTCGGGAGCGGCCGCTAGAGCGTCGGCGGCGCCCTTTTCGGATGGCGGCTCCTTCGGCGCGTTCGCTTTCGCCGTGGCGGTCGCGGCTGCGGGGGACGTGGACGCTGCGTTCAGGGTGAGAATCGGCACGTTCACCGGATGCACCGCGCCGCGATGGCAGGAGTAGCAGGTCACTTCGCGCTCGCCGTCGAAATTGTCTGCGTTGATCGTGATCATCATCTCGATCATTTTCCGGGCGATCTGTTTGGTTTTCTTGTCGTCTTTATCGCGGTCGTGCTCTACGTGGCAGAATTCGCACTCAACGCCAAGCGACGCGCTCATGAATTGCATCGCCGGGATCAGTTGGTCGGCCGGGATATCCTTCAGCACCTGAATGTTTTTGAATTTCTGCACGGCGGTTTGCGCGGTGCCAGGGCCGGACGCTTGCGTCGCGGCCTGCTGCGAAGGCGCTTGGGCGGGAGACTGCGCTGCGGGAGCCGAGGCTGGCGCGGCTCCGCCTTGCGCGGACTGCGGCGCTGGCGTCGCGGATGGTTGCGACGGTTGCTGTGGCGACGGTTGCTGTGACAACTGTTGCGTGGGCGGCGACGGCTGCGCGGACAGTATCGCCTGCTGGCTATGCGCCGGAGCGGCCGGCTGCGCTTTCATGCGCGCCGCGCCGCCGAGTAAAATCGCGCCCGCCGCGATTCCGCTGCACACGATCGCACACCGCCGTCCGTTTTGATTCATGTCCATCTCCCGGTGCTTTGACTGCGGAGATTATACGAATCCGTGCACCCTTCGCTCCGCTTTTCTTCGGCGCAGTGCGCGCGCTACGAAAAACAACGCAGCGCCCCGCCAAGGCGGGACTTCCAGAGACGATACCGTCTGTGCTACCAGACGCTGCGATTTTCGTTTCGCCAAACGCCGCTTCCTTTGCGCGTTCACTACCATTGCGCGGTCGCTGCCTTTCGTAGCGTTTGCGCGTTCGCAGCCTTTCGTAGCGTAGACGCCCACGTCTGCGCGCTCTGGTTCTGGATTTCGATTTAGTTTTCGTTTTGGTTTTGCTTTGGCGTTGCCTGCGTTGACGAACGGCACGCTCGTCCGCTGGCGCGGACTCGCGCGCGCAGACGTGGGCGTCTACGCTACGACAGGCAGCGAGTTTCGTGACGCTGCAAATCGAGGCGAACGCGAAAGGCTGCGAGCTTCGTTTCGCCGAACGCCGAGGCGAAGGTGCCGACCGCGCTTGTAGGTTAGCGACTCCTCGCTAACCTACACAGGCGCGGAAAACTCCTCGCACTCGCCCATCGGCCGCGTTTCGGGAATGGGAGGCGCCGAGCGCACGGACGCTCACCGCCCCCTCGAAACGGCGTAGCCAAGGCGCCGTCCGCAGATGTGAGCAGGCGGCCAGAACTTGTTCACTCTAAGCAAGTTAACAATACTTAAGTTTATGCTTGACAATCAATCGCGCTCGCCATACACTTTAGCTTGTACTTAAGTATTGCGCAGCGCCACATCACCTTCAAGGAGGCACCATGTCCGACCCATCGGTCATCCACAACACCTTCGTCATCGAACGCAGCTACCCCGTTTCGCCCGCAAAAGTTTTTGCCGCGCTATCCGACCCGGCCAAGAAACGCCGCTGGTACGGCGACAGCGACCATCGCGACCTCGAAACATTCGAAATCGATTTTCGCGTGGGCGGCGCGGAACGCAACGACTACCGCATGGGCCCGCAAACTCCCTTCCCCGGCGTGGTGATCGCGAACGACGGCCACTACCACGACATCGTGACGAACCAGCGCGTGGTACTGGCGACGCATATGACCATGGGCGGCAAGCTCATTTCCGTCTCGCTGATTACGTTTGAACTGCTGCCCACCGCCGCCGGAACCGATCTGGTGTTCACGCATCAGGGCATTTTCTACGAAAATTCGGGCGGCGTGGAAATGCGCAAAGCGGGATGGAATTCGCTGTTCGACCGTCTGGCGAAAGAGCTGGCGCAGTAAGGAGCGACGATGCCGCACAAAGGGCAAGCCACCGAAACGATCGACGAAGCGATCGACCGCGTGTTCCGAGCGCTGGGCGATCCGATGCGCCGCGCGATTCTGGAAAAGGTGAGCGAAGGTCCGGTGTCGGTGTCGCACCTGGCGTTGCCGTTTCACATCACGCTCTCGGCGGTGGTGCAGCACTTGCAGGTGCTCGAGGAGTGCGGGCTGGTGGTGACCGAAAAGCTGGGACGCGTGCGCACCTGCCGCATGGATTTCAACGGCCTGGCGCTTTTGCAGAAATGGATCGGCGACCGGCGGTCGGCGTGGGAACGGCGACTGGATCGGCTGGGCGATTTGCTCACCGAGCCCGATCCGGACGACGCGAAAAAATCCGGCAGCGAATGAATTCAAAATTTTCAAGGAGATCTCTGTGATGCGCACATTTCTAATGACGGCCTTGGCCATCGAAATTCTCTACCGCACGTTTGGCGATCCGCGCACCTGCGTGACGATCGTGTTCTGGCGCTGGATTCTCGGCGGGCTGGACGCCGGCCCTCGCCGGCAGTCGCGGATGTGGCAGGCGGAGACGCAGCGGATGTGGCAGCGCCGCTTCGACAATTTGAACGACACGTTGACCGACGCGCTGGCCGACTCGCTGGCAACGCCCGCGGCGTTCTAGCGCCGCGCGTTCGGCCGGACCGAAATGAGCTGCGAAAAAACCGGACGACGCGCGCCTGACTTTTTCGCTGTTGCACTCCGCGCCGGTCGGCGTTAGCTTTTGCTTACGTGTTCCGCGCAAGGCCGGTGGGCCGTGCGCGGCTTCAGGCGGCCAGGCAATGCGTGGAAATTTGCGGATTCTGCAGGCCTCGTTCGTGATGTTTTTGCTGATCCCTGCCTCGCGCGCGTGGGCGCGCCCCGCGCAGGAGCCATCCCCGTCACCCGCCGAAGCGTCCGCGCCGGTGCAGATAAAGATCCACCTTCGCCAGCCGGACAACTCGCCGTTCACCGGACTTGCCGAAACGCACCTGACGTCGGCGACGGGCGCGGAGTTCGCCGGCAAGTCGTCGGCATCCGGCAGCGAGATCGCCTACGCCAATCTTTCGCCCGGCACATACGAATTTCGCGTCGTCGCGGCGGGATTCGAATCCCCGCCCGAAACGATCCGCGTGAAGTCGCGAACTTCGCTCGCCGCCGTGTATGTGGTGCTGAAACCGGACGACGCCGCCGCGTCCGCCGAACTGGAGCGCGCATCGGCACCTGCAGAGACGCCCGCCAACGCGCCCACCAACACGCCCGCCAAAAAACTATCGCGCGCCGAAAAAAAGAAAATCGCGCAGAACTTCTGGCATCCGCCCGATATTGACAGCGAACATCCGGCGCTCGTGTCCGCTGCGCCCTGCCCGCTGGACGACGTGCTTCACTCCGTCGGCGAGCGCACCGAGCAATTCGCGGCCGACCTGGAAAAATTTCGCGCCACCGAACGCATCGAGCATTTCGAAGTCGATAAGAAAGGCAGGCGGTACGCGCCCGAAAATCGCACCTTCGATTACGTGGTGGCCGTGGAGCATTACCCCAACGGCGCGCTGCACATTGAGGAATTCCGCAACGGCTCGCAGGATCCCCACAACTTCCCGCAGAAGATTGACACGCTCGGACTGCCGGCGTTTGCGCTGCTGTTTCAGCCGCGCCTCGCAGCCGACTTCCACTTTTCCTGCGAAGGCCTGGGCGAGTGGCGCGGCCGCCCGGCGTGGATGGTGCGCTTCGAGCAGCGTCCGGATCGCCCCAGCGAAATGCGCGCCTACACGGTGAACAATTTCACGTATCTGATCGCCCTGAAGGGACGCGCCTGGATTGACGCCGCGACGATGCAGGTGATTCACCTGGAATCGGATCTCTCGAAGCCCGCGTTTCTGATCGAGCTTACCGTCGAGCATTTTTCGATCGACTACGCGCCGGTGCGCTTTCGCACCAAAGACGTGCAACTCTGGCTGCCGCAAGACGCCGCGCTCTACGTCGAGCAGCGCAAGCATCGCTACTACCGCGAACATTCCTTCCGCAACTTTCAGGTTTTCGCCGTGGACGCTTCGCAAGTGATCTCCGCGCCCGCGGACTCCTACGCGTTCACGAACACGAGCGACCGCGAGGTGTTCGGCGTGCTCACCGTTACGCCGGTCGCCGGCGCCGAAGTTTCGCGGCCGATTTCGATCCGATTCCAAATCCGTCCGGGCGCGCGGGTGGTGAAAGCCGTCGGCAAAGGCAAAGATGTGGACTTGCCGGCCGGGTCGGTCGCCTCAGCCACGTTTGCGCACGATGGCGACGCCGGAGCGGTGAGCGCCGAAGCGTTTTTCTCGCGCGAGACCACGCTCGAGCTGATCTCGGACGCGACTCTCACCGCCGCCGCGCCGAACGCGTCCGCAACTTCCAACGCACAGTAGCGCGTGCCGCATTTCGCATCGCGGCGTGGCGCGATAAATCATCGCGGCGTCTCCGCGACCTCCGCCGTTCTCCACGTTTCTCTGCGTTCCGGTTCTCGCCGTTGCTCTTGCATTTCGCTTTTGGGCGCGGCGGCAAGCCGCCGCTGGCGCGGCCCGGGTGTCGCGTACATCTCAAAAAGCGGTGGCAAGCCACCGCACTCCTAAAGAAATCGCATCGCGCAGTAGCGGCCGTCGCATTTCGCATCGCGGCCGCGAAAAATCATCGCGGCGTCTCCGCGACCTCCGCCGTTCTCCGCATTTCTCTGTGTTACGGTTCTCGCCGTTGCTTTTGCATTTGGCTTTTCGCCACGCGCGTCGCGCGAAAAGTTCGCGCTTGACACTTCGCCTTTTGTTCGCCTATGCTTTGCGCCGACCAAGGGGCACACTAGCGACACACAGGAGGCACCCATGCCTATGATCGACGCCATTCTCGGCGAATACGACGCCGAAGCCGCCAACACCCGCAAGATGATGGAGCGTTACCCGGCCGACAAAGCCGCGTGGAAACCGCACGACAAATCCTTCTCGATGCAGGGACTCGCCGCGCACGTCGCTACCCTGCCCAGCTTCGCGAAATCCATCGCCACCACCGACGCGCTCAACATGAAGGCCGGCGACTACGTCCCGTTCGTGCCCAAGACGCGCGAAGAACTGCTGGCCCGCTTCGAGCAGGAAACCGCGGACACCCGCGCCGCTCTGGCGAAACTTACCGACGCCGACATGGCCAAACCGTGGAGCTTTTCGTGGGAAGGCAAAAAGATGTTTGAGATGCCGCGCGGCGTGGCGCTGCGCAGGATGTGTTTCAACCACCTGATCCACCATCGCGGCCAGTTGACCGTGTACTACCGCGAAAACGGCGTCCCGCTGCCCGGGATGTACGGCCCGACCGCCGACGAAAAGTTCTAGCGCGCTCGCGGCGCTGTTGCCTTTGTAGCGGCGGGCTTCACGCCCGCCAGCCGTTGCTTTTGGTTCTGGCGGTTTTCGTGTGCCGACCGTCAAACGAAGCGGCAACGGCAACATCAACGGCAAAGGCTGGCGGCCGTAAAGGCCGCCGCTACAAAAACAACGGCAAAGGCAACGGCCACGGCTGGCGGCCGGAAAGGACTTTGCATTTGTAGCGGCGGGCTTCACGCCCGCCAGCCGTTGATTTTGCCTTGGCCTGTGTAGCGGCCGCGCGACGGGGTCTGTCGTGCGGGCAGCCGTTGCCTTTGGTTCTGGCGATTTTCGTGTGCCGACCGTCAGACGAAACGGCAACGGCAACATCAACGGCAAAGGCTGGCGGCCGTAAAGGCCGCCGCTACAAAAACAACGGCAAAGGCAACGGCCACGGCTGGCGGCCGGAAAGGACTTTGCATTTGTAGCGGCGGGCTTCACGCCTGCCAGCCGTTGATTTTGAATTGGCCTGTGTGGCGGCCGCACGACGGGGTCCGTCGTGCGGGCAGCCGTTGCTTTTGGTTCTGGCGGTTTTCGTGTGCCGACCGTCAAACGGAACGGCAACGGCAACATTAACGGCAAAGGCTGGCGGCCGTAAAGGCCGCCGCTACAAAAACAACGGCAAAGGCAACGGCCACGGCTGGCGGCCGGAAAGGACTTTGCATTTGTAGCGGCGGGCTTCACGCCCGCCAGCCGTTGCTTTTGGTTCTGGCGATTTTCGTGTGCCGGCCCTCAAACGGAACGGCAACGGCAACGGCAACATCAACGGCAAAGCCTGGCGGCCGTGAAGGCCGCCGCTACAAAAACAACGGCAAAGGCAACGGCCACGGCTGGCGGCCGGAAAGGACTTTGCATTTGTAGCGGCGGGCTTCACGCCCGCCAGCCCTTGATTTCGAAACGGCGGCCATGGCGATTTTCTAATCGCAAAATAGTGTTGCGATTAGAAAATGCGATGTGCCTTGTTTTCATTTGTTTCCGTTGATTTCTAATTCCGGAAGGGACGCTAAGGACGGATCCTGCGGGCGTTGTTTGGGGGTCTTTTTGCGGCGTGGTCCGAGGGATCTGCCGGTCGCTTCGCGGTGAATCTTGTGGGGAGTGATGCCGTGGCGGAGCGCCAGGAAAAACAGGGCGCGCGCTCCGGGGACGGGGCCGCGGGGCTTGCCCGGGGCGCGTGGTTTGGTGTTTTTTTGGAGATGGGCGACGTACTCGGCCACGGCCGCGTCGTCGGGTTCGGAGCCCGAGCTCGTGTCGAAGGCGGGGTCGAAGGCGGGGTCGAAGGCGGGAGCGGAGTCGGGACGGATGTCAGGACCGGCTCTAGGACTGGAGTCGGGAGCGGAGTCCGCTGGTTGCTGCCGTTCGCGCTCGCCTTTGCCGCCGACTTCGCCCATGACGCTTCCCTAGCGGGCTTATCTGATCGCCCGACTAATGGTAACATAGTAGTTACGTAATGTCAAGGACATAGGCCGAATTCGGAGCGGCGGCGAGCCGCGTTCACCCCATCCTGCGCGTGTCCGAAATCCCCAACAGTTCCCTCACCTTCTGCCGCTTCACCATTTCCCGCGGAGACGTCCCGTTCTGCCCCAGCCAGGCATAAAAATCGCTCGACTTGACCACATGCGTGACCACCGGCTGCTGCACGGTCACATGGATGTCCGCCGAGCGCCCGGCATTCTCGATCCACTCGGTGTTGTGAAACGTCCGCAGCGCCATGGCCACCGCTTCATACAGCGTGGACGCCGTCACCTGCACGGTGTGCTCGACGCCCTCTTCCCCGCGGATCTTCACGGTGCACGAACGCATCTCCATGGCGAAGGCATCTTACCATCTTCGCTTTTTGTTCGCTATCGAGATGTGGAATCGGTAAGCGCTCGGCCCGGCGAAATGGCGCCCTCGTGGCCGCGAGATAGGACAGCACGGTAAATGTTAACTTATGGTACAGTGCCGCAAATCTGATTCCGCGGGGGTAACCAGCCATGAAGACGTTTTCGTCCGTTTGGCTCCTTTTTATATTAGCAGTTTCGGCTTTTACAGTTGCAACTTCGGCCGAAACCCTGAAGATCAATTCCAACCCAGCCGGCGCGACAGTCGAACTCGACGGCGTTGTAGTTGGGAAGACTCCTTACGAAAGAAAAATTCCGAGTACATATGTTCATAAGCCGCACACGGTCTTTAGCGGGCGATTGGAACATGCGGTGACTCTCAGGCTAAGCTTGCCAGGTTATGCGACAAAGGAGATCGAGCTGACGGAACCAGCGATGCGATTTGTCACGTTGAATGGCGTCGATCATGGCCCGTATTGGCTTTTGAAGACCGATCATTTCGAATTCACACTCGAACCGATCTCGAAATCGCTAACGGGTACTGTCAGTGCAACACTAGTCGGGAATACCAAGATCGACATGCGCCCCGAATTACCGACTGACCAAATCGTTCAGAGGACCGAACCGGCGGTCGTTAGGCTTCGCAGCGCAACCGGCCAAGGCACCGGCTTTTTCATCACCGACACCGGGGTGATCGCCACAAACGCTCACGTTGCTAGGGGTGAGCAAACGCTCACTGCGCTTTCGCCAGACGGCCGGCAGTTCGAAGCGAAAGTCGTATACGTTGACGACGAAAAGGACTTGGCACTTCTGAAGGTTGACGGGTCAGGATTCCCTTGCCTGTCTTTGGCCGATATTTCGGGTGTACGCCAGGGACAAACAGTCGTCGCGATTGGCAACCCCGGCATGAGCATGCCGTTCTCCGTGACGAAAGGAATCGTCAGCGCAGTCGGCACGATCCCGGACGCCGGCCCCGGAACTTGGATTCAGACCGATGCGGCGATTAATCCAGGCAATAGCGGTGGCCCTCTGTTGAACGGTTACGGCGAAGTCATCGGTATTAACTCCGCAAAAGTCGTCGGAAAAGACGTACAGAGCCTAGGATTCGCGCTAAGTTCCTCCGACCTCATATCTCTTCTCGCCCGATTTTATCCCACCGTGAACGCTCAGGGCACTTCGAGCGCTCCGCCGGAAGACGGCTCAGGGTCAATTTCGATCGCGTCTGCGCCAGACGGCGCAGACGTTTACGTTGACGGAAAGTTCGTTGGGAATACACCGGAAACTCTAAAACTGAGCGCTGGTGTACACGTTGTGCGCGTGACGAACGAAGCAGGAAGGACTTGGGAGCGAAATGTGGATGTGCTTAAAGATAGCCAACTAAATCTGAAAGCCCAGTTGGCCCCGCCACAGTAGTTTTACCCAGCGACACGATATAGGGCGACCGATATCGCCCTAGAACTGCAGGCGGACCCTCGTGCTCGAAGGCACCACTGTAAACCAGCCTTGTTCCTCGAGACGTCGCCACGCGATACGAATATGTTCGTCCCGAAGAACTGCCTTCTTCCGAGCGCTCCAACAATGCACCGCGGTCACGGCTTCGTCAGGCGTACGAGCCTTTCGATCGTGAACAGCAACCCAGTGAACCGTTGACAATAGTTCCATGCCGTAAGGTGTTTCAAAACCATTTATCAGGCTCCGTACCCGCGAAACTTGTGCCGTCAGTTCTTCACCGCCCTTCCTTCGCAAGAAGTCATCCGCCTCAGCAACAGCACCCGACAATACGGAAATTTCCGATTTGCTCGCAAAATCTCCAACCCCGTTAACGTAATGACCGTCCATTGCCTTCAGTACATGCCTGAGGCTATCGGAATAAGGTCCGAAGGTATGTTTTTCAAATTTCAACCTCAATGGTTGACCTGCCTGCTCAAGGAAATATGCAAGCTTTTGAACCTCGATCTTGCTGAGCCCGTACTCCATCTCGCGGTATACGGAAATGACTTTTATAATTGCCGCTCTCGCCGCCGTCATTTCCGGCTTAACCGTTCTGATTGCCATCTCACGTGGGGGCGGTGCGCCCATCGGCTCAAATGCACTCACTTGAACCGACGGCACCGCCGCGAACGACGAAACGATCAACTTTCGTACGTCGTCCCAATCGAGACCGCCGTTCCCGCATCCGAGGGGCGGAAGCGCGATGCTCTCAATTTTGAGAAGCTTCACCTGATTAATGAGGTCAGCAAGGCCCAATTCGATATAGTGCAATTTCGAATCGCTTCGCCAGTGAGTTTTGGTGGGGAAATTGATGATGAACCGAGGCCGTTCCCAGTGGCCAAGGTCGAAAACGAACATTTTGCCGATACTGACTTCCCTTCGTTTACACGCCGCCTCGTAGGCCTTGAAGTTCCGTGGCCACCGTTGCTTGAACTGCAACGCAATGCCTTTCCCCATGACGCCGACGCAGTTTACAGTGTTTACAATCGCGTCGGTGTTCTCTTGTAATAGGTCGCCTGCGTTTTTAACCGTTACGGTCATTTTCGATCCTCAGTGATAATACCAAGCTGGCTTCACTTCAACAGTCAAATCGAGTCCCGCACTATCGAAAATTAGCCTCACCTCCCGGGCCTTCGCCTCGTCAAATACGCCAACGGTGTCGATGATATCCAAAGGCACTTCCCCGTGAACCAAGAACTCGGCTTGACGTGTTTCTTTCCGCCGGACGTACCTAGGTAGGTCCATTCTGCTGTGCCAATACTTACAGTATCCGTCGAGTCGAGGATGTTCGTAGAATAAGTCCCAATCAATTTTATCGAGATCCTCTAAAGAACAGTAGCAAGTGGAAAAACTCAGAGTCGCATTGAAATCGTAGAAAACATATGGCAATCGGCGCTCCACGACAGCTTCGACCGTGGTAACGAGGTGCACGATGTCCTGCTGCCGATATGGGCATCCTTCCACGTTTCCCTTATTAATAGTTCCAAGCATTGGGGACCTCGGCGCGAAATAAAAAGGAACGTAGTCGTGAATTACTCCGCCAGGAGGCTTCCCGACCAGTTTTGTCGCTCTGGTCCCCTGCGCGCGCTGATACGCGATGTCCGCGTGTGTGATTCCCCTCCGTTGAAGAATTCGCGTGGAATATAATTTCCTGGACGTCGCAATGTTTGCGAGATTCGGGATCGCGGTTATGTGAAAGATTCGAAGTGGTCTTTGAATCGGCACGGAATCTCAAAGCGTCACCTGCTCAAGCTTGCCGACGCTAAAGCAATTTACATTATGTTGCGCCGCAGTCAAAACGGTTGCCTCAAACACCGCCCTTCGCCTTTTGTTCGCCATACCTCCGGATCGTACGCCAGGTTAATCAGAAAGGCAAGCAGCACCGCGTACGGGGGCCGACCGGCCGAGTTTGGGCGGATTACGGCCTCAATTGGACCAGGACGATTGTGGTCGCGGGGCAAGCAGACCTAAGTTCCCGGCGACGAGGCCGCAGCGAGTTCCCGTTTGTGAGGTCATCGCGAGACGCTGCGGGCTCTCGGGCCGCGCTCGAACCGGAGTTAGGACGCCGCAGTCCTGGCCCCACATTTCCCTTGACGTGTAGGTACTACTATGCTAACATGAGTCGGGCAATCAGTTAAGCCCACTGGGGAAACGCCATGGGCGAAGACTGTAAGGGTGAAGTCGAGCGCGGACAGCACCGCGCGCCAAACTCCGTCCCCTGCCCCTTCCTCGCCTGTGACTAGGCAGATTCCGGTTTCGCGGCTTCCGTGGACGCAGTTCCCGGGTACGCGGGCTAGCTCGTCGATCGGGAGATCGGCGGTCCTGGGGCGCGGGCAAAAGCAAAGGCTGCCCGCTCGACGGAAATCGTCGTGCGGCCTCTACATGGGCCAAGTCAAAAGTAGAGTCGAAAGCGAAAGGCTCCCACCCTTTGCAGAGACGAAGGACGGTCGCCCAGGCGACTAAACTCCGGCTGGGGCACCCAAGTCAAAAGCGGAAGCAAAGTCGAAAGCGAAAGGTTGTCGCCTAGGCGACTAAACTCCGTCGGGAGCGTCTGTGCCACGTGTGCGTGTGCCACGTGGGATTGTGACGCGGGGTCCGGCGGGGTTTGTCACGGCTGAAGCCGTGACCTTCCCAAATCAAAAGCGGAAGCAAAGTCGAAAGCTGAAGGCTCCCACCCTTTGCAGAAACGAAGGACGGTCGCCTAGGCGACTACACTCCGGCTGGGGCCGGCGGAGTTTGTCACGGCTGAAGTTGTGACCTTCCCAAATCAAAAGCAAAAGCAAAGTCGAAAGCTAGCGGTTGTCGCCTAGGCGACTAAACTCCGTCGGGAGCGCCTGTGCCACGTGTGCTTGTGCCACGTGTGCGAATTGGCCGGGTGGGGCAATTCGTTTACAATAGAGGGCTATGCTATCGATCAACAATGTGACGATGCGGTACGGGCCGCGGATCCTGTTTGAGGATGTGTCCACGACGTTCTTTGATGGGCGGCGGTACGGAATTACCGGGCCGAACGGCGCGGGGAAATCGACGTTGATGAAGATTTTGACCGGCGAGATCGACCCGACCAAGGGCGATGTGACGCGTCCGAAGAAGCTCGGAATTTTGAGGCAGGACCAGTTCGCGTTTGACGAAATGCGGGTGATCGATGCGGTGATTCTGGGCAACCGTCCGCTGTGGAAGGCATTGCAAGAGCGCGAAGCTCTTTACGCCAAGCCGCACGAGGAATTGACCGACGAAGACGGCATGCGCCTGGGCGAGCTGGAAGGAATTGTGGGCGAAGAGGGCGGGTACACGGCCGAAGCGGACGCGGCGATTTTGCTGGATGGATTGGGAATCGAAGAATCGTCGCACGAACGGAAAATGAGCGAGCTGCAGGGCGGCGAAAAAGTGCGCGTGCTGCTGGCGCAGGCGCTGTTTGGGAATCCGCAAGTGCTGCTGCTGGACGAGCCGACGAACAACCTGGACCTCGATTCGGTGCACTGGCTGCAGGATTATCTGAACGAATACCAGGGCGTGCTGATTGTGATTTCGCACGACCGTCACTTTTTGAATTCCGTGTGCACGCACACGGCGGACATCGATTACCAGACGGTGATCATGTACAACGGCGGGTACGACGACATGGTGGTGGCGAAGACGTCGATCCGTTCGCGCGTGGAATCCGAGAACGCGCAGCGCGAAAAGAAGATCGCGCAGCTGCAGGACTTTATCGCGCGGTTTTCGGCGGGCACGCGGTCGGCGCAGGCGACGTCACGTAAAAAAGAGGTCGAGCGATTGCAGACCACGGAGCTGGCGCGGTCGAACATTGCGCGGCCGTATATCCGGTTCAACGTGGATCAGAATTCGGGCAAGCATCCGATCGACATCAAGAGCATCGCGAAATCGTATGACGGCGTGAAGGTGTGGGCTCCGTTTTCGGCGGCGGTGGATCGCGGCGAAAAAGTGGCGCTGATGGGGCGCAACGGAACGGGAAAGACGACGCTGCTGAAGTCGCTGGTGCGCAACGCGACGGGATTTGTGGACGATTCTGATCGCGCGTTTCCGGTGGATGGCGGCAACGTGATCTGGGGCCACAACGTGATGGTCGGATATTTCGCGCAGGACCACAGCGAATCGATCCAGCACGGGCACGACTGCATCGAGTGGCTGCACCAGTTCAAGCCGCAGGCGACGCAGGAAGAATTGCGCGGCGTGCTGGGGCAGATGCTGTTCAGCGGCGAAGAGGCGACCAAGCCGACGTCGGCGCTGAGCGGAGGCGAATCGGCGCGGCTGATTTTCTGCCGGCTGATGCTGCAAAAGCCCAACGTGCTGATTCTGGACGAGCCGACGAACCATTTGGATTTGGAGTCGATCAACGCGCTGAACATTGCGCTGCAGAAATTCGACGGCACGGTGCTGCTGGTGACGCACGACTACGACGTGATCGACGAAGTGGCCACGCGGATCTGGCATTTTCACGATCACAAGATCGAGGATTTCAAGGGGCCGTACAGCGAGTTTCTGGTGGCGGCGGAAAAGGAAAAGCCGCAGCGCGCCGTGAGCGGCAAGCGGTAGATTTGGAATCGGACGTGGTCGTTGAAGTGGTCGTTGACGTGGGTGCCCCATCCTTTGCCGGTTCTGCAAAGGGTGGGTCTTTTGAATTTCGGTTTTGAATTCGATTTTTAGTTTGGGTTTTGATTTTAGGATTTGACGTGGGTGCCCCATCCTTTGCCGGTTTTGCAAAGGGTGGGTCTTTTGAAGTTCGTTTTTGAAGTTCGTTTTTGATTTGGGTGGATTCCGTGCCCATTGGTCTCGAACGTCGTTACAATCGAAACCAACTCCACTTCATCACCTGTAGTTGTTTTGACAGCCAGCCACTTCTCGGAACTCCCTCCCGGCGGACCACATTTCTTGAAATTCTAAATTCCGTTCGAGATCGCTACCGATTCAAAGTCGTCGGTTACGTGGTGATGCCCGAACATTTTCATCTGTTGATGTCGGAACCGGCGAGAGGAACGCATTCGACGGCGCTACAGGTTTTGAAACAGCGCGTGTCTCGAGCGGTGCGAGGTCCGTCTCGAACCGGAAAAGCACGTCCGAGTTTTTGGGAGACGCGGTTTTACGATTTCAATGTGTGGAGCGAGGATAAGCGGGCGGAGAAGTTGAATTACATGCACAACAATCCGGTGAAGCGAGGATTGGTGGCGGAGCCGAAACTGTGGGAGTGGAGTAGTGCTCGTTACTACGAGTCGGGTGAACCGGGGATTTGTAAACCGGATGAGACGTTTCCGTGAGTTTTGTCGATTGTCGAAAGGTACGGGCGAATTCAGAAGAAGAGTCGAAGAGGTAGGTCAAAGGCTCCCACCCACGTCAACTTCTAAGTCAAAACCTACGGCGAAAGAAAAGACGAAAGGCAAAGGCTCCCACCCTTTGCGGAACCGGCAAAGGATGGGGCACCCACGTCAACTGCTAAGTCAAAATCAAATTCCACGACAAAGTCGAAATCAAATTCCAAGGCAAGAGCAAAAGCGAAAGGCAAAGGCTCCCCCCCTTTGCAAAACCGGCAAAGGATGGGGCACCCACGTCAACTGCTGAGTCAAAGTCAGAATCAAAATCTACGACAAAAGCAAAGGCTCCCACCCTTTGCAGAACCGGCAAAGGATGGGGCACCCAGGTCAACTGCTGAGTCAAAATCAAATTCAACGACAAAGTCGAAATCAAATTCCACGGCAAGAGCAAAAACCAAAAGCAAAGGCTCCCACCCTTTGCAAAACCGGCAAAGGATGGGGCACCCACGTCAACTGCTGGCGACAAAACACGGCTACAGGGGGAGTACAGAGTCTGGGGTATCGCTACCGGGCGCAAGGGCGCTTAGTGTGGTGGCAGAGGGCCGGCTCGGCGGACTGTCGTTCGTGACGAGGGCGCAAGCGACGGCGACGGCGCAGGCGCAAGCTACTGCGCAAGCGATCGCGGCGGCGGGGCTGGCAGCGCAGCTGGGCGATCGCGGCGGGCAGCGCGGCAACGGCGCAAGCGAGGGCAACGGCGCAAGCGACGCCGACGGCGCAGGCGGTCGCGGCGGCGCGGAACGACCAGGGGGCGTGTTTGGATGGCGAAGATCCTGCTCGCGGATGATAACGCGACGATTCGGAAGATACTCCGGCGAGTGCTGGCGGAACGGCCGGATTGGGAAATTTGCGCCGAGGCGTCGGATGGAGTGGAGGCGGTGGAAATGGCGAAACAACACTGCCCCGACGTGGCGGTGCTGGATCTTTCGATGCCGAAAATGAGCGGAATACAGGCCGCGAAGGAAATTCTGGCGGCGTGCCCGGACACGCGGGTGGTGGCGGAGAGCATGCATGATGTGAGCCAACTGCCCACGCTGCTGAAAAAGCTGGGCGTGAGCGCGTTTGTGCCGAAGATGCGCGCGGTGACGGATTTGCTGCCGGCCATCGAAGCGGTGTTGCGGGGCGGCACGTGGTTTCCGCAGTAGGGATGGGCTGTGGCTTTCCTTGACTCGCGCGCCGCCGCACGTTTTTCTTGACAGTCTGAAATCCGCTTTTCTAGAATCCCGGAGCCGTTCGAGTGGAAACCACATCGGGCGGGCGCGCCGGCAGCGTTTCATTGTGCGCCGCGACGAGACAGGGGAGCCGCAGAATGGGCAACCTACAACAGTCCGACTGGGAACGTCTGCTGCAGGAAGCGCGAAGCGAAACGGATACCGGCAAGCTGCGCGAAAAACTGGAAGCGGCCGAGGTGGCGCTGTTCACGCGCGCGCAGGAACTTTTCGAGTCGCGCGAAGGCCACGAAGAATCGGCGGCGATTCGCCGGGCGAGCGACGAGCTTTTGCGGATCAAGACCGAGCGGCTGAAGTGGCCCGCGCCGTTTACCGGCGAGTTGCCGAATTAGCGCGCGAAACCGGACGAAATCGCGCGGCGCGCAAGGCATACAGGATTTCCCCTACGCCGTTGAGGGTTTTCCCCGATGGATGGCAAAAGCGGCTCGTAATAATTTCGAGCGAACCGTTTAACGAGCACGCACTCACTGGGCGCGAGTCTCTACCCCAAGCGGCTTGCGCCCGTTCCCCCCTTCGTGAATCCGTTCTGCTGAACATTTCCCCGTTTTCTTCGCGCGCTAAAAACTCACCTTATAGATGTTGCCTTTATTGTCGCGGGCCACGCCGTAGATCGGGCCGAGATTTTCGTTGCCGTTGCGGATGCGGTAGAGCTGCACCTGGACGACGGTCGAGCGGTTTGTGGTGATGGTCGATTCAACGAACAGGCGCTGGCCGAGCACGTGGGAGTTGTAGTAGCCGTCGCCGAAGACGGTGTCCCACGCGGCGGGCATTTGGGCGGAGGGATTGTCGCCAGCGGCTCCGCTGGGTGCGGGAGCGGTTGTGGCGGTCGTCCAGTGGCCGGAGCCGGCTTCGCCGTCGGCGAGTTTCAGGGTGAGAGTGCCGGAATTGAACGCGCCGGAAATTTTGGCGTCGTATACAGGGACGGGCGATTGCGACGCGGCGGGTCCTTTGACGGGATAGACGTGTCCGGAAAATGTGCAGGCGGACAGGATGGCGGTGCAGATGAGAACGATGAACAGGCGGGGCTTCATGGAGTTCCTCCGTTGCAGTGAGAACGTGGATTCGTGGTGAGGTTCACGTTCGAAGGATTGGACGTGTTGCGGGAGTTACGGTTACGGGGGTTTGCAGGTTGGCGAGGAGTTGGTCAACTGCGAGGGTGGGAAAGGCGCGCGCAGACGTGGGCGTCTACGCTACGAAAGGCTGGGAGTTGAGGCGCGGGCGCGGTTGCTTTCTGGCGGCTGACGGAACGTCAGCGGCTAAAGCCGGTCGATGGCGGAACGATGATGTCGCAGCTAAAGCTGCGACCCGCAAAGAAGGAACGGCAAAGGCGGGCGGGGGTGCGGCGTGGGTGCCGTTGCGTGATGGCAGCCGAGGGAGCTTCAGCGGCTAAAGCCGGTCGATGGCGGAGCTTGGATGTCGCGGCTAAAGCCGCGACCCGCAAAGAAGGAACGTCAAATGCGGGCGGGGGCGGGGCGTGGGGGCTGTTGCGTGATGGTGGCTGACGGAGCTTCAGCGGCTAAAGCCGATCGATGGCGGAGCGATGATGTCGCAGCTAAAGCTGCGACCCGCAAAGAAGGAACGGCAAAAGCGGGCGGGTGTGCGGCGAACGGGAAACGACGGCGGTGCGGCGCGCGGGGGTGCGCGCGGCACGAAAAATCAACGTCAACGGCTGGCGGGCGTGAAGCCCGCCGCTACAAAGACAACAGCACAAGCGAAGGCAACGACGTGCAACGCGTATGCATCGGCGCCACGCGGGGTTGACTGTGTAGCGGCCGCACGACGCTTTTTCGAGCGGGTAGCTTTCCGCAACGCACGCTCGATTTCCGGTCAAGCAACGAACGCAGCCGTTCGTAGCGTAGACGCCCACGTCTGCGCAGCGCGAGTCCGCGCCAGCGGACGAGCGTGCCGTTCGTCAACGCAGGCAACTCCAAAGCAAAACCAAAACCAAAGCGCGCAGACGTGGGCGTCTACGCTACGAAAGGCAGCGATCGTGCAAACGCAGGCGTCTACGCTACGAAAGGCTGCGACCGCGAAAATACTCAGCAGCTCGCCGAGCGAAACGAAAGCTGCCCGCTCGACGAAAAACGTCGTGCGGCCGCTACACAAACCGCCCCACGCGGCGGATGGACTTTGTAGGTTAGCGACTCCTCGCTGACCAAACGCCCGCGGAGTCCGGCGGGCGGGCGGCGAGAAAGGCCTTGACATCGATGGACGTACATACATACTGGTCGGTATGTTAGACACGATACGCAACGCGCGAGGAGCTGGGGCCGTTCGACGGCGCAACGGGCGGGGAGCCGGGGCCGCACGGCGGCGCGAGCGCAACCCGGCCAGGACGCGGGAACGGCTGCTGCATGCGGCGTTTGGCGAGATTTACAAATCCGGATTTCGCGGGACGGATCTGGACACCATCCTCGACAAGGCGCGGGTGACCAAGGGCGCGCTGTACCACCACTTCCCCAGCAAAGAAGCGCTCGGCTACGAGGTCGTGGACACCGTGCTTACGAAGATCAACGACGAGAAATGGGTGGAGCCGCTGCGCGCATCGACGAACGCGATCGACACGCTGATCACAATTGTGAAAGAAACGCTGCTGACCGACGAGGCGGTGAATGGCGGATGCCCGGTGAACAATCTGGCCCAGGAAATGTCGCCGCTCGATGAGGAATTCCGCAAGCGCATCGCGAACGTGTTTCGCGCCTGGCAGGAAGCGGTGGCTGACGCTCTGCGCGACGGGCAAAAGCGAAAGCAAGTGCGGCGCGATGTGAATCCGTCCGAAGAAGCGCTTTATTTCACGGCGACGTATGAGGGCTACATGTCGTTTGCGAAGAATTCGCAGGACGCCGGCGTGCTGCGATCCGGAATCAAAAGGATGACGCGTTATTTGGAATCGCTGCGCGCGCCAGGGCCGCGGAGCGCGGCGCGAGGGCGCGGCGCAAAATCAAGTGGCCCGCGGGCAACGAAAACGTCCGCCTGAGTGCGCGAGGCTCGATAGGAGCGAGGGAGGAAGGTATGTGTCCCTTTTGCATGATCACAGCAGCGGCGATCGCGACGGCGGCGGCTGGATCGACGGGCGCGATGGCCGCGCTGATGGTGAAGCGGCGAAAGAGCGAGAGCGCCACGGCATCCGGCCGTTCGTCCGCGGAATATTCTGAACGACCCAACGAGACAAAGGAGAATTGACATGGCGACGGCGACGATCGAACAACCGAAAGTGGTGTCGGAAGAGGAATGGCTGGCGGCGCGAAAAGCGCATCTCGCCAGGGAAAAACAGCTGACGCGCGAGCTGGACGCGCTGCGGCGCGAGCGGCGTTCCCTTCCCTGGGTGCGCGTGGAAAAGAATTACGTTTTCGATGCGCCGTCGGGAAAGAAATCGCTGGCGGAACTTTTCGGCGCGAACAGCCAGCTGATTGTGAATCATTTCATGCTGGGGCCGGGATGGGCGGAGGGCTGCGTGGGGTGTTCGTTTGGCGCGGACTGCGTTTCGGGAGTGCTGGTGCACGTGACGCATCACGATGTGGCGTATGTGGCGGTGTCGCGCGCGCCGATGGCGGAGATTGAGGCGTACAAAAAGCGGATGGGCTGGGATTTCGAGTGGGTTTCGTCGTTCGCGAGCGATTTCAATTTCGATTACGGCGTTTCGTTTACGGAAGAACAACGGGAGAATGGCGCGGTTTACAACTGGGAGACGACGAAAAATCTCGCGGAAGAGTTGCCGGGGCACAGCGTGTTTTACAAGAACGCGCTCGGCGAAGTGTTTCGCACGTATTCGACGTACGCGCGCGGGACCGAGCAGTGGAATTCCGCGTACGGGCTGCTGGATATGACGCCGAAAGGGCGGAACGAAACGGTGAACGGAAATCTGACGGATTGGGCGAAGCGTCACGACCGGTACGAGGCCGGCGCGGGAGATTCGTGCGGTTGCGGCGAAAAGAAGTAAGTGTGCGGCGGGGAGGCGCGGGGGCCGTTTGGTGCTGCCGGCCGACGGAGCTTCAGCGGCTAAAGCCGGTCGATGGCGAAGCGTGGATGTCGCGGCTAAAGCCGCGACCCGCAAAGAAGGAACGGCAAAGGCAGGCGGGTGGGCGGCGCGGGGGTGCGCAGATTTGAGTTTGTGGCGTGGCGGACTGTAAGGCACGTCGTCCGCTGCGCGGACGTACGCGCGCAGACGTGGGCGTCTACGCTACGAAAGGCTGGGAGTTGAGGTGCGGCGCGGGGGCCGTTGCGTGATGGCGGCGGACGGAGATTCAGCGGCTAAAGCCGGTCGATGGCGAAGCGTGGATGTCGCGGCTAAAGCCGCGACCCGCAAAGAAGGAACGGCAGAAGCAGGCGGGGGTGCGGTGCGGGGGTGCGCGGATTTGAGTTTGTGGCGTGGCGGACTGTAAGGCACGTCGTCCGCTGCGCGGACGTCCGCGCGCAGACGTGGGCGTCTACGCTACGAAAGGCTGCGAGTTGAGGTGCGGCGCGGGGGCCGTTGCGTGCTGGCGGGTGACGGAGCTTCAGCGGCTAAAGCCGCGACCCGCAAAGAAGGAACGGCAGAAGCAGGAGGATGTGCATCGCGCGGTGACGAAGGTCGGGGTATTATCTTTCGTCGCGCGAGAGCCATCGAGGGCAAGCTCCTTCAAGGGCAAGCTCCATCCAGGGCAAGCTCCATGAAGGGCGAGAGCCATGAAGGGCGAGAGGATCGCGCGGCCGAGATTTCGATGGAGGCTGCGAGACATTGACTGCTACGCGACGGGAGTTCGCGAAAACTTTGGGGGCGGCGCTGGCGGGGGCGGGCCTGTTCCCTGCTGCGGCTGCGGCGGTTACGAACGGCGAAACGGCGGACGCGCGTGCGGCCCTTGCTGACGGCGACGTTGCTGCAAATACGCGGCAGACGACGCGGATCACGCAGACGGAGGTTCGCGCGACGCCGCGGCTGTTTACGAATCCGCTGTTCGAATTTACGTTTCAGATAGGGCTGGGGCGCGCGTATCACTCCGCGGGAAATCCGGGAAAAATTCTCTACATCGCAGGACAAACCGAAGACGGCAACTACGACAGCGCGTTTGCGGCATTTAAGGATGCCGGCGACGAAGCGCGGGCGCAGGCGGAAGCGTCGCTTGCGAGGAAGCATGCGGTGAGCGCGCTCGAAGCGTACACGTGGGCGCAGAATTATTACGACTGCGCGACGTATTTTGCCGACGGCTCAAAAGATCCGTCGCAGCTCGAGCCGACGTGGGAGCTGCACTACGATTGCTGGGTGAAGTCGCTGGGCTTGCTGGAGCCGGCGGGCGAAGCGGTGAGCATTCCGTACGAAAAAACCGAGCTGCGCGGATTTTACTTCCGGGCGGCGAGCGATTTGAAAAAACGTCCGCTGGTGATTATGAACAACGGCAGCGACGGTTCGCTGCTCGATATGCAGATGTTCGGCGGCGCGGCGGCGCTGAAGCGCGGATACAACGTGTTGATGTTTGACGGGCCGGGCCAGGGCTACGCGCTGTGGAAGCAGAATTTATATTTCCGCCACGACTGGGAAAAAGTGCTGACGCCGGTGGTGGATTTTGCGGTGAAGCGCGCGGATGTGGATGCGCGGCGGATTGCGGCGATCGGAGTGAGCCAGGGCGGATACTGGGTTCCGCGGGCGTGCGCGTTTGAGCGGCGGATTGCGGCGATGGTGGCCGATCCGGGCGTGGTGGACGTTTCGACGGCGTGGCTGGATCCTTTGCCGGAGGCGATGAAGCAGCTTTTGAACGGCGACCAGAAGGACGCGTTTGATGCGGAGATGGCGAAGCTGGGCGACAGTCCAATGGGCGCGCTGTTGCGGTTTCGGATGCGGCCGTACGGATTTGCGTCGCCGTTCGATACGTACAAGGCGGTGCAGAATTATCATTTGCGGGATCTGGCGCGGGAGATTCACTGCGCGACGATGATCACTTCGCCGGAGAATGAAACGTTTTGGCCGGGGCAGTCGAAAGAATTCAACGAGCTGCTGAATACCACGCGGGTGGTGACGCCGTTTACGGTGAGCGATGGCGCGGATTTGCATTGCGAGCCGAGGGCGCTGGGGTTGCGCGACGCGCGGATTTTCGATTGGCTGGATGAGACGCTCGATGCGGCGCTCGCGGCGCCGAAGCCGGTGCGGGCGATGAGGAAGACGAGGCGGAAGTCGAGTTGAGTGTGCGGCGGTTCGGCGGAACGGGATTGCGGTAGCGATCGGGTTGTGAGCGCAGGCGGCCACGTCGGCGTGGTTTTGGTTTTGGTTTTGGTTTTGCGTGGGATGCGGGTAGAGGCTTGCGGGGGCGGTGGCAAGCCACCGCTGGGTCGGTCTGCGGAAGGGTTTACCTCTCAAAAGCGGTGGCAAGCCACCGCACTCCGAAAATGATTGGGGACGGGATGCGTCGGGAAGGCGGAACGTTCGCCGGACTTCGATCGAGCGCGGATGGACGATTCGCGATGGGGGTTTGGATTTTGTAGCGGCGGGGTTTATCCCCGCCAGCGTTGGGTTTTGCGTTTGCGTGGGCGAAATGCGGGCAGGCAACGGCAAAGGCTGGCGGGCGTGAAGCCCGCCGCTACAAAACAATCCAGGCGCCGCGGGCGTCTACGCTACGAACGGCTGGAAGTTGAGGTGCGGCGGACGGCTCAGCGACTGCGTGCTGGCGGCTGACGGAGCTTCAGCGGCTAAAGCCGGTCGATGGCGAAGTGTGGATGTCGCGGCTAAAGCCGCGACCCGCAAAGAAGGAACGTCAAAAGCAAGCGGGTGTGCAGCGCAGGGGTGCGCGGATTTGGATTTGTGGCGTGGAGGAGTGTAAGGCACGTCGTCCGCTGCGCGGACGTCCGCGCGCAGACGTGGGCGTCTACGCTACGAAAGGCTGCGAGTTTTGCCGGCGAGCGAGCTCTGGTCGAAGCTTTGCGGGTCGTGCCTTCAGGCGCGACAACTGCTGGCGAAAAGATCGGTGGCTTTAGCCACGGAAGTTCCTTCGGGCGCTCGATGCGGCGCGGGCGCTGTTCGGTGCTGGCGGCCGAGGGAGCTTCAGCGGCTAAAGCCGATCGATGGCGAAGTGTGGATGTCGCGGCTAAAGCCGCGACCCGCAAAGAAGGAACGGCAAAAGCAGGCGGGGGCGCGGGCGGGTGGGCAGCGTGTGGTGACGAGCGTGGATGCGCGGGGGTGCGCGGGCGGGTGTGCGGGCGTTTGGTCAGCCTAGAGTCGCTCCCCTCGAAGTTCCCCTTGCGCTTCGACAGGAGGGGGTGTAGGGTTCATGTAGAAGTGACAGGGGACGACAGGCGATGACGGCAATGCGATTGGAACGGGACGGAGCGAACGGCGGCGGGCGCGGCGCGAAAGACGGAGCGGCGAAGGATGCAGCGACGAAGGATGCGGGGCCGAACATGCCGCGCAGCACGCGGAGCATCGATCTGCCGCAGGGGACGCTGGATCTTTTGATCTTGCGGACGCTGGCGCTCGAGCCGCAGCACGGTTGGGCGATTTCCGAGCGCATCCAGCAGATTTCGAGCGATGTATTAAGGATACAGCAGGGATCGTTGTATCCGGCGCTGCACCGGCTGGAGAGGCGGGCGTGGATCAAGGCGAAGTGGGGGACGTCCGATAATAACCGGCGCGCGAAATATTACGAGCTGACGAAGAGCGGGCGGCGGCAACTGGAGCTCGAGAAAGATGCGTGGGAGAAGTTGGCCGCGGCGGTGGCGCAGGTGTTGACGACGGCGTGAGTTTTTTGCGGCGACTGGGCGGAGGAATGGCCGCTGGGAGCGGGAGGGATTTGAAGACCCACCCTTTGCAAAACCGGCAAAGGATGGGGCACCCAAGTCAAAACCAAAGGTCAGAGGCGAAAGCTAAGGCGACGGCAACGTCAAAACCAGAAGCGGCCACGCGTACGCGGCGGCGAGGCGATGCGGGGGCGTTCGAGGCTGCGTGGTGCTTGAGGCGGACGCGGGTGGCTGGCGGTGGTCTCCCGCCTTTGGCGGGATGCCACCGCACTCCGCGAGAACCGTTGCAGCGGTCGAGGTCGGTGGGATTCGAGCGAGGCTTTACTCCGTGCGCTAACGCGAACTGGGCGACGACATCGTGGGCATGCGACGGCCGCGGCAAAGGCTGGCGGGCGTGAAGCCCGCCGCTACAAAGTCAAAACCGTAGAGGCAACGGCAACTGGAACGGCGACGAGCGAAGGCAACACCGATAAGCAAAAGACCCACCCTTTGCAAAACCGGCAAAGGATGGGGCACCCAAGTCAAAACCAAAGGTCAAAGGCGAAGGCGACGAGCGAAGGCGGAGGCGTTGAGCAAAGATTGGGCGGAGGTTGGGGATGCTGCGTGATTGGGGGATGCGGGTGAGGGCGATGTTGCGGCGCGACGAAGTCGAGCGCGAGATGGATGAGGAGTTGCGGTTTCATTTCGATGCGTGCGTGGCGAAACACGTGAGCGCGGGACACTCGCGCGAAGGGGCGATGCGGATGGCGCGGCTGGAATTTGGCGCGGAGGAAACGGTGCGCGAAGAAATTCGCGACGCGCGCGGAACGGCGTGGCTCGAGACGATGGCGCAGGATGTGCGGTACGCGGCGCGGGTGCTGCGGAAGTCTCCGGGATTTACGGCGGTGGCGATATTGACGCTGGCGCTTGGCATCGGCGCGAACACGGCGATTTTCAGCGTGGTGAATTCGGTGCTGCTGCGCCCGCTTCCCTACCCCGATTCGTCGCGCCTGGTGACGACGGATTCGAATGAGTCGATGCCGGACGTGGAGGATATTCGCGCCGAGAGCCGTTCGTACGAAGTGATCGGTTCGGGTTCGGCGCAGCGCCTGGATTACACCGGCGGCGTCGAGCCGATGGAAGTGTTTGCGATGGCGGGCGACGCGGAAATGTTTCCGGCGCTGGGCGCGCGCGCGGAAATCGGGCGGCTGATCGAGGCGAGCGACGATCAATACGGAGCGCCACCGGCGGTGGTGCTGAGCCATGCGTTCTGGACGAATCACTTTGGCGGCGACCCGGGCGTGCTGGGAAAGCAAATCACGCTGAGCGGCACTTCGTACACGGTAGTGGGCGTGATGACTTCGGATTTCTGGCTGCCGCATCATCCGGCGGATGTGTTCACGACGCTGCGGGTGGAATATCCGGCGGCGGCGAAAGCGCGCGGGGCGCATTTGTTGACGATGTACATGCGCATGAAACCGGGCGTGACGGTGGCGCAGGCGCAGGCGGAAATGGAGCGCATCGACGCGGCGCTGGCAGAGGCGCATCCGGAGCATGAAGCGGGCGTTCACCGGCGGGTGGAACCGCTGCTGGAAAAAGTGGTGGGCGATGCGCGCGGGCCGCTTTTGATTTTTCTGGGCGCGGTGGGCCTGGTGCTGCTGATTGCGTGCGTAAACTTCGCGAATTTGCTGCTGGCGCGCGCGGCGTCGCGGCAACGCGAGATGGCGGTGCGCGCGGCGCTGGGCGCGGGGTCCGGGCGGCTTGTGTCGCAAATGCTGACCGAAAGCGTGCTGCTGGCGCTGGCGGGCGGAGCGGCGGGAATCGTGCTGGCGCGGATCGGTTTGGGTGCGCTGCTGGCGCTTGCGCCGAAGGATTTGCCGCGGCTTTCGACGATTTCGATCGACGGGCGGGTGCTGGCGTTTACGCTGGGCATTTCGTTGCTGACGGGAATTCTTTTCGGTTTGCTGCCGGCGTGGAGCGCGACGCGCGCAAGCGTGGGCGAGGGATTGAAGGATTCAGGGCGGACGATGTCCGGCGGGCGCGCGAGTTTGCGGCTGCGGAGATTGCTGGTGATTTCAGAAACGGCGCTGGCGCTGGTGCTGCTGGTGGGCGCGGGACTTCTGATTCGCAGCTTCCGGGAAATGGAATCGGTGGAGCCGGGATTTCGCGCGGAAAAGATTTTGACGATGCGGGTGTCGCTGCCGGAATCGCGGTATGCGGACATTCCGGCGCAGAACCGGTTTCGCACGCGGTTGCTGGAATCGTTGAACGCCCTGCCGGACGTGCAGGCGGCGATGATCAGCGAGTTACCGATGGGCGGCGATTCGATCGATCACGACATGGTGATCGAGGGCGAGGCAGTGGCGGCGGGAAAAGCTCCCGAGGTGCAGACGCGCACGGTGCTGGGCGATTATTTTTCGGTGTTGGGAATTCCGCTCAAGAGCGGGCGCGCGTTTTCGAGCGAAGATCGCGAAGATACTCCCGAAGTGGTGGTGGTGAACGAGCGCTTCGCGCGGAAATTCTTTGGGACGCGCGACCCGCTGGGCGCGCGGATTGGCTGGGCGAACGATGTGGCGAAAAAATGGAAGACGATCGTCGGCGTGGTGGGCGACGTGAAGCATTTCGGGCTCGACCAGCCGGAAGAGCCGGCGGTGTACGGGCTGTACACGCAGTCGGATGAGGAATGGAAACGGTGGATGACGTTGACGGTGCGGAGCCCGCGCGATGCGTCGGGATTGACGCGCGATGTGGAACGGAAAGTGTGGGCGATCGATAGCGCCTTGCCGCCGACCGATGTGCTGAGCATGACGGAGGTGGTGCAGGCGTCGGTTTCGCCGCAGCGGTTTAATTTGACGCTGCTGACAATTTTCGCGGCGGTGGCGCTGGTGCTCGCGGCGATTGGAATTTACGGCGTGGTGGCGTATTCGGTGACGCAGAGGACGCACGAGATTGGCGTTCGCGTGGCGATTGGCGCGCAGCGCGCGGATATTTTGCGGATGGTGCTCGGCGAAGGCGCGCGGCTGGTGGCGATGGGCACGGCGGCGGGCCTGGTGGGTGCGGCGCTGCTGACGAAGTTTATGGCCAGCCTGCTGTTTGGCGTGGACGCGGAGGATCCGGCGACGTTTGTGGGAGTGGCGGTGGTGCTCGCGTGCGTGGCTGCGGCGGCGAGTTATGTGCCGGCGCGAAGGGCGATGCGGGTGGATCCGATGGTGGCGTTGCGGTGTGAGTAGGGGATGCGGGTTCGGGGCGGTGTGGCGAAGTCGTGAGGGATGGTTGCGCGGCGGGGCTGCGGTTTGGATTTTGTAGCGGCGGGCTTCACGCCCGCCAGCCGTTGACGTTCGTGTTGCGATTGCGGCACCCGCCAAATTCGAAGGCAAAAGCAAATTCAACGTCAAGGGCTCCCACCCTTTGCAAAGGCGGCAAAGGATGGGGCACCCAATTCAAAAGCAAAGGCAAAACCAAATTCAAAAGCGACGGCTGGCGGCTCGACGAAAACCGTCGTGCCGCCGCTACACAGGCAACCCCGCGCGTCGCCGGGTCCTGTAGCCGTTGCGTTGGCGCACGACCTGAAAATGTTTGCGGGTCGCGGCTTTAGCCGCGACATCATCGCTATGCAACCGAGCGGCTTTAGCCGCTGAAGTTCCCTCACACGCATGCGACAGAACGAGCTTCAGCGGCTGAAGCCGCTTGGTTCGTGGTGGCTGAATGTCGCGGCTAAAGCCGCGACCCGCAAACCGGGCTGGCGGGCGTGAAGCCCGCCGCTACAACGGCAAAACCGTAGAGGCAACGTCAAAACCATAGGCGGCAACGCGTACGCGGCGGCGAAGCGAAAAGCGCGGGCTAGCGAGGCTGCGGGGTGCTTGAGGCGGACGCGGGTGGCCGGCGGTGGTCTCCCGCCTGCGGCGGGATGCCACCGCACTCCGCGAAAACCTTGTCAGCCTTCGATGTCGCAGCGATTCGTTTCGAGTTTGTACTGCGTGCGCCAACGCGAAAGGGGCGCGGACATCGTCGGCATGCGACGGCCGCGGCAAAGGCTGGCGGGCGTGAAGCCCGCCGCTACAAGGTCAAAACCGTAGAGGCAACGTCAAAACCATGGGCGGCTGCGCGGACGCCACAAAATCAAAACCAGAGGTGGCGGGGCGGCGCGATTTTCATGGGGCGGAAATGTGGCGGCTGGCTGGTGAAAGGTGGGATGTGAGGCTCGTTCGGGTATAACATCTGCGCGGCAGTTTCGTGCGGTAAAATGGAGATTCCGATGCTGAAGCGCGTTTCGCTGCGAGTGCGGATTGCTGTGCTGATGCTGTTGATGGTTTCGGCGGGAGTTGCGGCGGCGCGGGCGGAACTTGCCGGCGCGGCAAGAACCGCGGACGGTGCGGCAAGCGGCGCGGACGCTCGGAACGCCGCGGACGTTGCCGGGGCGTCGGCTAATGCAAACGCGTCGGCGGATGCGAGCGGCGCGAACGGTGCGGCAAGGGGCGCGGACGCTCGGAACGCAGCAGACGTTGCCGGGGCGTCGGCTAATGCAAACAAGTCCGCGGATGCGAACACGCTCGCTAATGCGAACACGTCGGCGGATGCGAGCACCGCGGACGGTGCGGCAAGGGGCGCGGACGCTCGGAACGCAGCAGACGTTGCCGGGACTTCGGCTAATGCAAACACGTCGGCGGAGGCGAACACATCTACTGACGCGAAGGCGTCGGCGGATGCGAGCGGTGCGGACGGCGCGGCAAGAACCGCGATCGGTGCGGCAAGTGGCGCGGACGGTGCGGCAAGCGTCGCGGACGGTGCGGCAAGCGTCGCGGACGGTGCGGCAAGTGGCGCGGACGGTGCGGCAAGCGTCGCGGACGGTGCGGCAAGCGTCGCGGACGGTGCGGCAATCGGCGTGGACGCTCGGAACGCCAGAGACGTTGCCGGGGCGTCGGCTAATGCAAACACGTCGGCGGATGCGAGCGTCGCGGACGGTGCGGCAACCGGCGTGGACGCTCGCAACGCCAAAGACGTTGCCGGGGCGTCGGCTAATGCAAACACCTCGGCGGATGCGAGCGCGTCGGCGGACGCAAACACTTATGGTGATGCAGACACGACACCGGCGCCGCCGGTGGCGAAGATCGAGCCGAAAATCACGGAGATCAACGGGCACACGATGACCGATAACTACGCGTGGCTGCGCGACAAGCAGAATCCGGAAGTGCGGGCGTACCTCGAGAAGGAAAACGCGTACACCGACGCAATCATGAAGCCGACCGAGCCGTTGCAGCAGAAGCTGTACGGCGAAATGCTGGCGCGCATCAAGGAAACCGACGTGCAGGTGCCGTACCGAGACGGCGCGTATCTTTATTATTCGCGGACGGAGGCGGGCAAGCAGTATCCGATTTACTGCCGGAAGCGCGCGGCGGCGACGGAGATGGAATCGCGCGAGGAAATTATTCTGGATCAGAACGAGCTGGCGAAGGGCAAGCCGTTTATGGCGCTGGGGAATTTCGACGTAAGCCCGGACGGAAACCTGCTGGCGTACACGACGGACGAAACGGGATTCCGGCAGTACACGCTGTCGGTGAAGGATCTGCGGACGGGAAAAACGTTGGTCGATCGCGCGGAGCGAGTGGGATCGATTGCGTGGGCGACGGACAACAAGACTTTGTTTTATACGATCGAGGATGCGACCACGAAGCGGCAGTACCGCCTGTACCGGCACGCGGTGGGAACGGCGGGCGACGCCGACGCGCTGATTTACGAAGAGAAGGACGAGCGGTTCAGCACCTACGTAGGCTCGACGCGCGAAAAAACATATTTGTTTTTGAATATCGGCAGCCACACGACGAGCGAAGCGCGGTACATTCCGGCGAATCAGCCCAACGCGGAATGGAAAATCGTGGAGCCGCGGCAGCAGGACATTCAATATTATCCGGACACGCACGGCGACACGTTTTACATTCGGGTGAACGATACCGGGCGGAATTATCGACTGGTGAAAGCGCCGGCGAGCGATCCATCGAAAAAGAATTGGACGGAAGTAATTCCCGTGCGAGCGGACGTGATGCTCGAGGACACGGATTTCTTCCAGGATTATTACGTTCTGTACGAGCGCGCCAAAGGGCTGCCGCAGATTCGCGTGACGGAACTGAAGACCGGCGCGGTGCGTCCGATTGATTTTCCGGAGCCGGCGTATATCGCGTCGCCGGAGCAGAACCGCGAATACAACACGACGAAGTTTCGCTACGCGTACCAGAGCTTCATCACGCCGCCGTCGGTGTTTGAGTACGACATGGCGACGGGGAAATCGACGTTGCTGAAGCAGCGCGAAGTTCCCGGCGGATACGACCGCGACAAATACCAGGTGGACCGGATTTACGCGACGGCCGCGGACGGGACGAAGATTCCGATCAGCGTGCTGCGTTTGAAAACGGTGAAGCTCGACGGGACGAACGGACTGTATCTGACGGGCTATGGTTCGTACGGCTATCCGTACGACATCGGTTTCAACTCCGCGATTTTCAGCCTGGTGGATCGCGGCGTGGTGACGGCGGTGGCGCACATCCGCGGCGGCGGCGAAATGGGCAAAGCGTGGCACGACGCCGGACGAATGATGAACAAGAAAAATACGTTCACCGATTTTATTTCGTCGGCGGAATATCTGATCGCGCAGGGATACGGATCGAAAGACCGGCTGGTGATCGAGGGGCGCAGCGCGGGCGGATTGCTGATGGGCGCGGTGCTGAATATGCGTCCGGATTTATTTCATGCGGCGCTGGTGGGCGTGCCGTTTGTGGACGTGATGAACACGATGCTCGACGAATCGCTGCCGCTGACGGTGGCGGAGTTTGAGGAGTGGGGCAACCCGAAAGAGAAAGCGGCGTACGAATACATGATCACGTATTCGCCGTACGACAACATCGAGGCGAAGGCGTATCCGAATATGCTGGTGAAGACTTCGTTCAACGACAGCCAGGTGATGTACTGGGAGCCGGCAAAATATGTGGCCAAGATGCGCGCGACGCGGACGGATCACAATGTGCTGCTGCTGAAGACGAATATGAGTCCGGCGGGACATGGCGGCGCGAGCGGGCGGTACGACCGGCTGCACGAGATTGCGTTTGATTACGCGTATTTTCTGACGCAGATGGGGATTACGGATTAGATTTTTTGCGTGATTTTTTGGATGGCCGCTCGCGGGTGTGGGAGCAGCGCGTTCCGGTGACGCGGGGTAATCGCCGAAACGCGACGAAGCGATGATCGCCGGCCATTCTTTCGGCGTGCGGCGGCTTGGCGAGGCGGGTGCAGGCCGGGGTGACGCGTACTTCGCAGAAGCGGTGGCAGGTTTTGCGTTTGTAGAGGCGGGCTTGATGCCCGCTAGCCGTTGATGTTGGCTTTCCGTTTTTCCCGCGTGATCCCCACAACACGAAATTCAAAAGCTGGCGGCCGTGAAGGCCGCCGCTACAAAGGCAACGTCAAAACCATAGGCGGCAGCGCGTACGCGCCGGCGAGGCGAAGGGGCGCGGGCGAGGCTGCGGCGGCGAGGCGAAGTGGGGGCGTGCGAGGAGAAAAACGCGGGCGTTCGAGGCTACGTGTTGCTTGAGGCGGACGCGGGTGGCCGGCGGTGGTCTCCCGCCTGCGGCGGGATGCCACCGCACTCCGCGAGAACCGTTGCGGCGTTTGATGTCGCAGCGATTTGCTTCGAGGTTGTACGGCGTGCGCTAACGGGAGATCGCCAAAAGCAAAATCGTAACGCACTAGCTTCGGCCTGGGTTTCGCTCGACCCAGCAAGCGAGTGGCGATGGGTCGCGCGGATCGTCTGTTGGGGCGCCGAACGTGCGGGTCTCGCGGAGTGCGGTGGCGCGTCCGGTTTTCAGGACGAACCACCGCCGGCCGAGGGCTATGGTGTGGCGCGGATGTAGGATCGAGCACCGTATACGTGTCGTGCCTCGGCGAATCGCGTTGATACGTGGCGCGGCGAGCGTGGAACCTCACCGGCAAGGATGCCGTTGCAACCGTTGCGAAAGTGAAAGTCAAAAGACCCACCCTTTGCAAAACCGGCAAAGGATGGGGCACCCACGTCAAAAGCAAATTCAAAGGCAACAGCTGCCGGCTCGACGAAAACCGTCGTGCCGCCGCTACACAGGCAACCCCGCGCGTCGCCAGTTTCTGTAGCGGCGGCGACGGGCGGCGGCGAGGAGTGGCTGAGATGGTGGCAGCGGCGGCGAGGCGACGAACGGGGTGCTGCGGCGGCGAGGAACGGAGTCCGGGGCGGCGACGGGCGGGGCGAGGAAGGGGGGCGGCGGGGGCGAACCGGAGGCGGAAGATGGCGAGAAAATTAAATGCGTCTTTGTGCTGTACGGTACACACGTGAGCGAAAAATAAGAGTACGGTTTCATAAGAGCGACGCCTCGTACGACCCAGAACTGCGCGGCTCCCTTGTAGTGGAAACCTCCCGATAGGAGAAATATGGCTCATGCGGTTCGCCCCGCGAAAAATGCGGGTGTGCGATGGCACGGCGAAAACGCCGTGGCAAACGCGATTTTGCTGGGATTGCCGAATCTGGAGTGCGACCGGATTTTGAAAGACGCGGAATTCGAGACGCTGGAAGCCGGCGCGGTGCTGAACGAAGCGTTCGAGCCGATCAAAAAGGTGTACTTCATCAACTCCGGTCTCGCGTCATTTTTGAACATCATGGAAGACGGGCGCAGCGTGGAAGTGGGATTGTGCGGACCGGAAGGATTCGTGGGAATGCCGGTGCTGGCGGGATTCAAGACCAGCTCGGCGCGCGTGGTGATGCAGGTGGGCGGTTCGGTGCTTAGCCTGAGCGCGAAAGCGATGGTCGCGGGAATCCGCCACTGCCCTGCCCTGTCGCTGCAATTGAACCGTTTTGCGCAGGAGCTGGCGCTGCAGGGCGCGCAGGTAGCGGCTTGCAACCGGCTGCACGGAATGACGCAGCGATTGTCGCGTTGGCTGCTGATGTCGCAGGACCGGCTGGGCGGCGACCTGGTTCCGCTGACGCAGGAATATCTGGCGCACATGCTGGCGACGCGGCGGGCGAGCGTGACGGTGGCGGCGCACGCGTTGCAGGCGAAAGGAATTATTTCCTACACGCGCGGGCAGTTGCGGATTGTGGACCGCGCACGCCTCGAGCAGGAATCGTGCGAGTGCTACAAGATGCTGACGCGGCAGACGAGTGCGTGGCGGCGGGAATCGAAGTGAGTTTTGTTTTGGGGCGGCGCAAACGCTGCCTGTCGTAGCACAGACAGCCGTGTCTGTGGGCGTCCTGCTGTAGCGGGACGCCGGTGGCATTCCTCTCGAGTCAACTTCCCTCTCAGGATTTTCTTCGTTCGTATGCCGTCAAAAGCGATTTGCCCCGGCGCGCCGGCCAGATGCAAACCTGCGTGTGTTACGAACGGCGGCGAGCTGTGCCGCGCGCAAATGGGGCTAAGCGGAGGCGGCGGAACCGAGGATGGCGGGGATGAGCTGATCGGCGAGTTGAGTTTTGTCGAGGAGCATGCTGGCGCCGCAGGCCTCGGCGAGATGGCGGCTCTCGTTGTCGATGGAAAAGGAAATCGCCAACACGCGCGGGACGAGAGCGGCGAGATGAGAGTTGACGTCGCGGGCGGTGACGCGATTGCGGAACGGCATGTGCAGGTCCATCACCAGCACCTGCGGCTGATGCGCGCGGGCGCATTCGACGGCGGCGTGGAAACTATCGGCCTCGGCCACGACGTGAATCCGGCCTTCGGACTCGAGCAAGCGACGAATGGAGTGGCGGATGATTTCCCGTTCGTCGGCGAGCAGGACGGTAACAGCCATGTGGACGCACCTCGATGGAGCCTGAAGGTGTGTACCATCCGCGGACCGGGATGTATGTCCGATAGCGTACAAAGTGGCGAAGGGCTTGCGGAGCTTGTCCAAGGTTTGTCAAACTAAGTACGGAAGCGTACCGACGAGAGGGCGGCCGGGCGGTACCGTCACAGCCACTGGCTTTGGCAGCGCCGCGCCCGGCACCCATCTCGCCTTCGGCGTTGCCGTTCATTTTTCGAAATTCGAAAGGTGAAGCGTGAGCATCCGAGCAACATTCCACTCGACGAATCGTGGTTCCGGCGGAGGCATTTGCCGCAAGGGCAGCGCGCGGCGAAAGCTGTTCCCGCCGGGAGCGCTTCCCCGCTATAAATTCGCTTGTGTCATATTGTACGCTGGCGTACATTGCATCGGTACCGTTCATTCCTCGCCGCGCAGTCGCTTCCTACGGCGTTTCCCGTATTACCTCGGCCATCCATACGCAGGAGGGCGACATGTACGCAACACACCCCCGGGGAACGGTGTACCAACGAGCGACGAAAGAAAAGAGCCCGAATAAACGGCACGCATTGGTGCCGGCGGCGGAAGCATGGATGTTCCTGCACGGGCAGCGAATGGCGCGCGCTCCGGCGCGGAGCATAGTGGCGCGCACAGAGGGCGAATCGATCGATCGAACCACGCGCGGATGGCTGCGGCGGCAGGCGACGAAGCGGCGTCGGCCGGGGCTGAGCGCCGAAGCGTCCGGAAAAGGCGCGCGGAGCGCGGGCGGCAGGGGCAAGCAAAAGCGCGCGGGTGCGAGCAAGGCGGGCGGGAGCGGCGCGAAGAAACCGCAACGCGTGTTGATCGCGGACGACAACGAACGGATTCGCCGCGAGCTGCGCGTGGTGATCGAATCGCACACGCCCTGCCAGGTGTGCGGCGAAGCGGTGGATGGCGTGGAAGCGATGGAGAAGACCATCCAGCTCGAGCCGGACCTGCTGATCGTGGATTTGACGATGCCGCGGATGAACGGGCTGGAAGTGGCGGCGAAGCTGCGGTCGAAAAAATATGCCAGGCCGATCATGCTGTTCACGGTGCACGCGGATTCGTTTCCGGCGGAAAATGCGGCGGAGCTTTCGCTGACGGTCGTCTCGAAGGCGATGGATGTATTGCTGCTGGCGGATGAGATCAAGAAACTCGTGAGCGCGTAGCGGGAGAAATTTCGGAGCGGAGATTCTCAGGACAAGCGAAGTACAAGCGAATGGCCGGGCGCTTTCGAGGCGTCCGGCCATTTTTTTTCGCGCGCTGAGTATCTGCGTTTAGTGAATCGCGCCGAGCAGGTACAAAACCAGGACGATCACGAGCACCGTGCCCACAACGCCGAGTCCGCCGCCCATTCCCCACCGGCTGTAGCCGTAGTAACCGCCGCCGCCACCGAAGAGCAAAACCAAAATAACCACGATCAAGAGCAAAGACATCGAGAGTCTCCTTTTTTTGTGGTGCGGGATTATCGCTGGGTGGAGCTGGCCTTTTGATCCTTCACGTCGAGTTCGTTGACGACTTGCTTCACGTTGGGAACGCCGGCGGCGATCCGTTCGACCAGGGCGCGCTTATTTTCAGAATGCACGACGCCGGTGAGTTTGACGACGCCGTTTTTGACGTCGTACTTGACGTCGTCACTGAGCTTGTTGCCGACGAGAGCGGCGTCGAGATTGTCGGCGATGCCCTTGTCGATGTCGGCGTCCACTTTTTTGGCGGTGCCGTCGTCGCCCGGAGGATTGACGGCGACTTGATCGGCGACGACTTCGGAACCGGCGATGGATTTGGCGATAGTGTCGGCTTGCTCTTTGTTGGCCTGGGAAGCGGTGGTGCCGCTGAGAGTGATGACGCCTTTGTCGCGGTCCTGGGTGATGCTGATTTCTTTCAGGCCGGCTTGATCGAGTGCGGTGCGGATGGAGGCGGCGACGTCGGGCGATTTGGCGGTGGAGCTGGAGCAGGCGGCTGCGCCGAGACCGAGCGTGAGAGCAAGGGCGGCGCCGAGAAATTTTGCGTGCTTCGCGGTGTTCGGTGAGGTCATGGTTCCTCGCGGGATGTTGCGTTGGGCGTGGTGCGTTTTTGCGTGCGTTGACTATGGGCTGATGGGAAAGGATTGGCCATCGGGCTGAACTGGTAGTCGTGTGCGGGGATTCTGGTAGTGCGTTGGGAGGGGCGAGGGAGCTGCAGCGGCTAAAGCCGGCTGGGTGGCGGCGGTTGCCTGTCGCGGCTGAAGCCGCGACCCGCAAAGAGCAGGAAACGGCGGGGCGGCAAGGAGTGTCTGAGATTGTGGCAGCGGCGGCAAGGCGAAGTGGGGGCGTGCGAGGAGAAAAACGCGGGCGTTCGAGGCTACGTGTTGCTTGAGGCGGACGCGGGTGGCCGGCGGTGGTCTCCCGCCGTTGGCGGGATGCCACCGCACTCCGCGAGAACCGTTGCGGCGGTCGAGCTCGCAGCGATTCGTGCGAAGTTGTGCGTCGTGCGCCAACGCGGAATCGGCGCGGACATCGTCGGCATGCGACGGCCGCGGCAAAAGCTGGCGGGCGTGAAGCCCGCCGCTACAAAGGCAACTGCTCCGCAGGTGGGAGCGCCTGTGCCACGGCGGTCAGCCACGGCAAGATTTCTTTCGGAGTGCGGTGGCTTGCCACCGCTTTTGCGGTGTAAACCGAATCGAGGATGCAGCCGGCGGCTTGCCGCCGCTGTTGCGGTTTCGATCCGAGCGCTTATCGAGTTCGTAGATTCTTCAACGGAAATTTTGCAGGGCGTCCTTTGCGGTTCGTGCCGTCCGGTAATTCGCGGCAGCGGCGGCGAGCCGCCGCGGGCACAGGTCTAGGTGACGCGTACGTCGCAAAAGCGGTGGCAAGCCACCGCACTCAGAAAATGGTCTCGGCCATGTTCACGATTGTGGAGGCGGTTTCGGTCTTGTGTGCAGGATCGGGTGGGATTCGGCCGCGGCTAAAGCCGCGACCCGCAAACCGGGCTGGCGGGCGTGAAGCCCGCCGCTACAAAGGCAACTGCTCCCCATGCGGGAGCGGGTTGCGTTTTGCTCGAAGCTGCAAGGCAAGTGCGAGGGGTCGCGCGGATTGTCCGTTGGGGCGCCGAACGTGCGGGTCTCGCGGAGTGCGGTGGCGCGTCCGGTTTTCAGGACGAACCACCGCCGGC
This sequence comes from uncultured Acidobacteriota bacterium, assembly GCA_963785585.1. Taxonomy (GTDB): domain Bacteria; phylum Acidobacteriota; class Terriglobia; order Acidiferrales; family UBA7541; genus Palsa-295. The sequence goes on along the minus strand of CAWAVW010000004.1, from coordinate 1,081,778 downwards.
CACCGATGTTCGCCGTGGCAACCCGTAGGTTCGGATGCTACGGCGAGGTGGGGGCGGGCGAGGCGAACGTGTTCGGTGGGCGTTGTTCGAGGCTGCGGGGTGCTGGAGGCGGACGCGGGTGGCCGGCGGTGGTCTCCCGCCGTTGGCGGGATGCCACCGCACTCCGCGAGAACCGTTGCGGCGGTCGAGCTCGTTGGGATTCGGGCGAAGTTGTACTCCGTGCGCTAACGGAAAATGGGCGGCGGGTACGAGGTGGCGGGGGCGGGGCGGCGGAAGTTACTGCGGGGGGAGGCCGATGCGGCGGATGAGGTCGGACCAGCGGGGGTCGGAGTGGAGGACGTCGAACTCGGCGTCGGAGCGAAGGGCCATGAGCCAGATGTTGCGTTCGCGGAAGGCGACGTCGAGCCATTTAAAGGCGTTGTCTTTGTCGCCGAGACCGGCGTAAGCCCGCGCGGTCCAGTAAGGCACTTCGGGATTTTTCCCGGCCGCGTATTCCGCCAGGTACACGGAGATGACGCGGCGCAAAGCTTCCGGCAAGCCCCCGGCGCGGTAGCCGGCATCGAGCGCGTCGGCGGCCTCGCGGAGATTTTCGCTGCCGATCATCTTCGCGTAGGTCTGCCAGGCCTGGATCGATTCCGGATATTTTTTCATCGCCCAGTAAACCCACGAGCTGCCATAGGCGGCGACCGGAAAATTGGGATTGTCCGCTTGCAGTTGCGTGGCGATTTCGAGCGCTTTGGCGTAATCGCGGTTGCGAAAATAGACTTCGGAAAGCGCGAACCGAATAATCGGCGAAAGCGGATCCAGTTCGTGCGCGCGGTTGGCTTCCTCGACGGCTTGCGCCTCGTGGCCTCCCAGATAGGAGAGCATTTCGGCGTACCACTGATGGGCGGTGGCGTCGTCGGGGTCAAGCTCGAAAGCTTTTTGGAAGTCCGCTTCGCCGCCGGCGAAATCCCAGTAATACCCCATCTTGGCGATGCCGAGCAGGGCGTGCGGTCGAGCGAGAGTGGGATCGAGTTCGAGAGCTTTCTCGGCGGCGGCTTTCGCTTTGGGAAGCAGATCTTTGGGATCAAGGCCGTAGTAGGCCTGCACGTCGTAGCTTTCCGCGAGTCCGGAATAGGCGAGCGCGTAGTTGGGATCTTTATCGATGGCCTGGGTGAAGTAGTCGATGGCGCTGCGCATTCCCGCTTCGGTGCGTTTGTTCCAGTAGTAGCGGCCCTTCACGTAGAGCGCGTAGGCTTCGGGATTCTCAGTTCCCTGCTTGGCCACTTGCTGCTTTTCCGCGCCGGTGATTTTGGTGCGGAGTTTGGCGGCGATGTCGCTGGCGATTTGCTGCTGCAGGCCGATTACGTCCGAGGCTTTGCGCTGGTAGGTTTCGCCCCAGATTTCGGTGTTGTCTTTCACGTTGGTCAGGTCGGCGCTCACTTGAATGGTGTCGCCGTGCTGCACGACGGTGCCGGTAACGAGAGCATCGACGCCGAGTTCTTTTCCGGCCGTAGGCACGTCGATGTCTTTGCCTTTGTAGCGATAGACGGAGCTGCGCGATTTCACTTTCAGTTCGGGCACGTGGGCGAGGCCGCCGATCAGCGATTCGGTGATGCCTTCGCTGAGGAATTCGGCGTCGGATGTGGCACCGGAAGCGGTTGAGCCACCCGATGTGGTGAACGGGATGACGGCGATGGATTCGATCTGCGCGCCGGCGTTGTGATTGCGCCAGTAGAGATAGCCGCCGATGGCGAGAGCGGCGATGACGACGAGAGCGGCGGCGAGCGCGAGTTTCGATCGGGCGGTGGATTTTGATTCGGGGTGCGCGGCGATGGTCGTGCTGGACGTTGTGCTGTTCGTTGTGATGTTCGTTGTGCTGGCCGTCGCGCCGGCGATTGCGCTCGGCATCGTGCCGGACATTGTGCCGGGCATCGTGCCGGACATTGCGGGAACGGACTTGCTGGACTCGGCGTCGCGTGTGAGGCGTTTCAGGTCGGCGCGAATATCGGCGGCGTGCTGGTAGCGGAGCGTCTTGTCCTTTTCGAGCGCTTTTTCGGCTACGTCGTCGAATCTCGGCGGCAGATTCGGATTCTGCTGCGACGGCGGCGCGGCGGCTTTATGCAGGATGGCGTCGAAGATCGCGCCGGAAGTTTCTCCGCGAAACGGCAGCGCGCCGGTGGACATTTCGTAGAGCACCACGCCGAAGGAAAAAAGATCGCTGCGCGCGTCCACGTCTTTGCCGAGCACTTGCTCGGGAGACATGTAGGCGACGGTGCCGATCGTGGAGCCGGGGCTGGTGAGGTGCTGCTGCGGCACGACGGTATCGGAATCGCCGAAGCCGGGCGAGTTCGCGGCGCGGGTGACGTTGGGATCGGAGCTGCCGGAGCCGGGCGCAACTTTGGCGAGGCCGAAGTCCAGAATTTTTGCGTGGCCGCGATCGGTGACGAAAATGTTCGCGGGTTTGATGTCGCGATGGACGATGCCTTTGGAGTGCGCGGCTTCGAGCGCGTCGGCAATTTCGACGGCGAGGACGAGAAGCAGTTCGTTATCGAGCGGCTTTCCGGCGATGCGCTGGTTGAGCGGCTGGCCGTCGAGGCATTCCATGGCGATGAAACGCTTGCCGTCCTGCTCGCCGATGTCGTGAATGGTGCAGATGTTCGGATGATTGAGCGCGGAGGCGGCTTTGGCTTCGCGGCGGAAACGTTCGATGGTGGCGGGATCGTTGGCCACGTCGTCGGGCAGAAATTTGATGGCCACGAAACGGTCGAGGCGGGTGTCTTCGGCTTTGTAAACCACGCCCATGCCACCGCCGCCGAGTTTTTCGACGATGCGGTAGTGCGAGATGGTTTGGCCGACGAGAGAGGCAGGTTCAGGCACGGGTGCGGGTATCTTACGGTTTGCCGCGAGGGGGAGTCAAGCGAGGGTGGGTGCGGCGGCGGGGGCGGTTTTCAGGACGAACCACCGCCGGCCTCCGATGCGGGGCGTGGCGCGGATGTAGGCTCGAGCACCGTATACGGGTCGTGCCGCGGCGAATCGCGTTGATACGTGGCGCGGCGCGCGTGGAACCTCACCGGCAAGGATGCCGTTGCAACCGTTGCGAAAGTGAAAGTCAAAAGACCCACCCTTTGCAAAACCGGCAAAGGATGGGGCACCCACGTCAAATTCAAAAGCAAAAGCTGCCGGCTCGACGAAAACCGTCGTGCCGCCGCTACACAGGCAACCCCGCGCGTCGCCAGGTGCTGTAGCCGCTGCGTTGGCGCACGAGCTGAAAATCTTTGCGGTTCGCGGCTTTAGCCGCGACATCATCGCTCTGCAGCCGAGCGGCTTTAGCCGCTGAAGTTCCCTCACACGCAGGCGACAGAACGAGCTTCAGCGGCTGAAGCCGCTTGGTTCGTGGTGGCTGAATGTCGCGGCTAAAGCCGCGACCCGCAAACCGGGCTGGCGGGCGTGAAGCCCGCCGCTACACAGGCAACTGCTCCGCAGGCGTTTGGTAAGCGAAGAGTCGCGAACCTACGGGAACGGCGAGAAACGGCAAGCGAGGGGCGAGGGGTTGAGGGCATCGTTCGTTGGGGCGCCGAACGCACGGGTTTCGCGGAGTGCGGTGGCGCGTCCGTCTTTCAGGACGAACCACCGCCGGCCGCGGGCTATGGTGTGGCGCGGATGTAGGCTCGAGCACTGTAAACGTGTCGTGCCGCGGCGGTCAGCATGGGCACGATTTCCTTCGGACTGCGCCGGCAAGCCAGCGCGCTGCGAAGAGGATCGTGGGCGTGGATGCATGCGGGGAGACGGAAACGGTGCAGCGGATGAATGGCGAAGAGATATCGAACATCGCGTGGGCGGCAAAAAATCTTCCGGGATAGAGATCCTTTCGCCTGCGAGCGGCGTTAAGGGGGTAGATGCTTGAAACCGATGCATCCAATCCAAAATTTTTATCGAGGAGATTTCCATGAATGTGAAAAGCCTTACGGCGAAAGCCGGACTGGTACTCGCTTCGTGCCTGCTGGCGACGGCGACGTTTGCGCAGAAGACCCAGACGGTGGATGCGGGAATCACGAGCGTGAAATTGAGCAGCACATTTACCGGAGCGCTGGAATCGCTGGGCGTGACGGCGGGAACGGTGGCACCGACGCGCATTTGCGACGGCACGGCCACGTTTCCGATTACCGGCGGCGCGATTGATCTGGACTCCGCCGCGGGAAACATCGTGCATTCGGGAGGCTTGACGCTGGAAGCGGGCGGCACCGAAGTGCAACTGGAGAGCTTCATCATCGATACGACCAGCACAACGCCGGGAGCTCCCGTTTTGACGGGACTGGTGATCGTGAACAAGAAATTGGTGGGACGTCTGCCGCTGTTCAATGTGGTGCTGCCGTCCGGATTTTCGCTGCCGCTGCAAGCGGAAGGCGGATTTGTGCTGCAACTGAAAGGCGTGGACCTGACGTTGACGTCCACGGCGGCCGGCGCGCTGAACAGCGTGTATGGGCTGAAGCCCGGAACGATTCCGGCGAATCTGCCGATCGGTACGGCATCGGTGTTCGCGTTTTTGAGCTGGCCGAAGTAAGTTTTGCGTAGAAATGCGAAGGCGATGCGGCCGGGTGGCGCGGGGTGGCGCTGCTCGGCCGTTCGCGCGATGGGACAGGCGAGAGGATGCGATGGGTTGAGCGGATCGTCCGTTGGGGCGCCGAACGCGCGGGTCTCGCGGAGTGCGGTGGCGCGTCCGGTTTTCAGGACGAACCACCGCCGGCCATGCGGCGATGGTGTGGCGCGGATGTAGGCTCGGAGAAACCTCACGCGTGCTAGGGCGACATGTGTTGATGCGTGGTGCGGCGCGGCGAGCGTGGAACCTCACCGGCAAGGATGCCGTTGCAACCGTTGCGAAAGTGAAAGTCAAAAGACCCACCCTTTGCAAAACCGGCAAAGGATGGGGCACCCACGTCAAAAGCAAATTCAAAGGCAAAGGCTGCCGGCTCGACGAAAACCGTCGTGCCGCCGCTACACAGGCAACCCCGCGCGTCGCCAGGTGCTGTAGCCGATGCGTTGGCGCACGACCTGAAAATCTTTGCGGGTCGCGGCTTTAGCTGCGACATCTCCGCTCTGCAGCCGAGCGGCTTTAGCCGCTGAAGTTCCCTCACACGCAGGCGACAGAACGAGCTTCAGCGGCTGAAGCCGCTTGGTTCGCGGTGGCTGAATGTCGCGGCTAAAGCCGCGACCCGCAAACCGGGTTGGCGGGCCCCAAGCCCGCCGCTACAAAGGCAACTGCTCAACCGGCCGGAGCGACTGTGCGGCGGCGATAACGGCAGCACGAAGTTCCGGCGCGGACCGCGTGTCGCGTCAGGCGTGCGGAAGCGAGGGCGCCGTTTTTATGGATCGAAGGTGGGCGTTGCCCTTTCGATTTGCGCCGATGCGCACTCCGCAGCGTTTTGAGGCTGCTGCGGCGAGCGCGGGAATATCAAGCGCGGGGAGAATCGAGCGTGAAATCGTAGAAGACGCGAATGAGGTTGCCGTCGAGATCGGCGGCGACGAATTCGCGCAGCTTCCAGGGTTTGTCTTCGGGTTCGGAGACGATCCTGGCGCGCGCGGCTTTCCATTCGGCGAACAGCTCGTCCACCTGCGCTTTGCTGTCGAGATTCAGCCAGAACAGAACTGGGCTTCCATTTCCGAACGGCTCGCGGAACGGTTTGTTGGTGAGGAACAGCCGGCAATTTCCTCGGGAGATGCCGGCAATGCCGCCCTTATCGTCGCCAAAATCGAGGGTGAAGCCGAGCGTGTTCACGTAGTACGCAGCGGCCGCGTCCACATGGGCGACGGGAATTTCCGGGACGGCAGCGGGAAACGTCATGCGGCGAATCGTAACACAAGCACCGCGGCCCACGCGGATTGATCCGTCGTAGGACATACCGGCGAAAAATATTTCAGTGGGCTGGCCGTCGCGATAAAGGATGAAGTAGATCGCGTGGCCGCGGCTGTGGTGTGGCGCGGATGTAGGCTCGGACACATGCAACGCATGCCACGGCGAGATGTGTTGATGCTTTGCGTTGTCCGGCGCGGCGACTTGCACCGATGCGGGGCTACTACCGCGAGGCGGGGGCGGGCGAGCCTGCGGGGTGCATGAGGTCAACGTGGGTGGCCGGCGGTGGTCTCCCGCCTGCGGCGGGATGCCACCGCACTCCGCGAGAACCGATCGAGCCGGGGACGCAGCGCGATTCGCGGGACATTGTGAGTGGTTCGGCGACGCAACGAGCTTCAGCGGCTGAAGCCGCTTGGTTCGTGGTGGCTGAATGTCGCGGCTAAAGCCGCGACCCGCAAACCGGGCTGGCGGGCGTGAAGCCCGCCGCTACAAAGGCAACTGCGCCGCATGCGGGTGCGTGTTGCGTGTTGCTCGAACCGGCAAGCGGGGGGCGATGGGTCGAGCGGATCGTCCGTTGGGGCGCCGTGCGTGCGGGTTTCGCGGAGTGCGGTGGCGCGTCCGTCTTTCAGGACGAACCACCGCCGGCCACACTCGTATAGATCGAGCGACACGAAGCCTCGACCGGCACTCCATTCCACGCCACATAACGCCAGTACGTTCGACGCTAGCCCACTACACGCCGCACAACTCGACGCCACGCCAGGCCACTACGCCGCGGCGCGGGCCGACACCGGAGCCAGATCAAACCGGTCGAGGTTCATCACCTTTGCCCAGGCGGCGACGAAGTCCCGCACGAACTTCCCGTGCGCGTCCGAGCTGCCGTACACTTCGCTCAGCGCGCGCAACTGCGCGTTCGAGCCGAAAATCAAATCGGCCCGCGTCGCCGTCCACCGCACTTCGCCGCTCTTGCGGTCGCGTCCCTCGAACGTGCTGTTCGCGTCCGACGTCGCCTTCCACACCGTCCGCATATCGAGCAGGTTCACGAAGAAATCGTTGGTCAGCGCCCCCGGCCGGTCGGTGAAAACTCCGTACTTGGTCTGCGCGAAGTTCGTGCCGAGCACGCGCATCCCGCCCACCAGCACCGTCAGTTCCGGCGCCGTCAACGTCAGCAGTTGCGTCTTGTCGAGCAGCTCCACTTCCGCCGTGCCCTCGGCGCTTTTGCTCGAGTACGAACGGAAACCGTCCGCGTGCGGCTCCAGCACCGCGAACGAAGCCACGTCGGTCTGCTCCTGCGAAGCGTCCATCCGTCCCGGAGTGAACGGAACCGTGGTCGCGATGCCCGCATTCTTCGCCGCCTGCTCCACGCCCGCGCCGCCCGCCAGCACGATCAAATCCGCCAGCGAAATTTTCTTGCCGCCGGTTTGCGCCGCGTTGAACTCCTTCTGAATCTTTTCGAGCGCGCTCAACACTTTCTGCAGTTGCTCCGGCTCGTTCACCTGCCAATCTTTCTGGGGAGCCAGGCGAATGCGCGCGCCGTTCGCGCCGCCGCGCTTGTCTGACCCGCGATAGGAAGACGCCGAAGCCCACGCCGTCGAGACCAGTTGCGAAACCGTCAGCCCTGACGCCAAAACTTTCGCCTTCAGCGCCGCCACGTCCTTGTCGTCCACCAGCGGATGGTTCACCGCCGGAATCGGATCCTGCCACAGCAATTCTTCCTTCGGAACTTCCGGGCCGAGGTAACGCGCGCGAGGTCCCATATCGCGATGCGTCAGCTTGAACCAGGCGCGCGCAAACGCATCCGCCAGTTGCTCCGGATGCTCGTGAAATCGCCGCGCAATCTTTTCGTAGATCGGATCGACCTTGAGCGAAAGATCGGTCGTCAGCATCGCCGGAGCATGCTTCTTCGAAGGATTATGCGCGTCTGGAATCGTGCCCGCGCCGGCGTCGCCCTTCGGCTTCCACTGATGCGCACCGCCGGGACTCTTGGTCAGCTCCCAGTCGTAGTTGAAAAGATTGTCGAGGAAATCGTTGCTCCACTTCGTCGGCGTGCGCGTCCACGTCACTTCCAGGCCGCTGGTGATCGCGTCGCCCGCAATGCCCGTCGCGTACGCGCTCGTCCATCCGAGTCCCTGATTTTCAATCGCCGTGCCCTCCGGCTCTCTGCCCAGGTGCGTGCCGGGACCTTGTCCGTGCGTTTTTCCAAACGTGTGGCCGCCGGCAATCAGCGCCACGGTTTCCTCATCGTTCATCGCCATGCGTCCAAACGTCTCGCGAATATCGCGCGCGGCCGCGAGCGGATCGGGTTTTCCTTCCGGGCCTTCCGGGTTCACATAGATCAATCCCATCGTGGTCGCGCCGAGCGGATGCGCCAAATCGCGGTCGCCCGAATACCGTTTCTCCGTGCCCATCCAGGTCGTCTCGATTCCCCAGTTCACGTCGAGGTCCGGCTCCCACACGTCCGGACGTCCGCCCGCAAATCCAAACGTTTGGAATCCCATCGTTTCGAGCGCCACGTTGCCCGCAAGGATCATCAGGTCGGCCCAGGAAATTTTCTTGCCGTACTTCTGCTTGATCGGCCACAGCAAACGGCGAGCCCGGTCGAGGTTCACGTTGTCCGGCCAGCTATTCAGCGGCGCGAACCTCTGCTGCCCGCGCCCGCCGCCGCCGCGCCCGTCGCCGGTGCGATACGTGCCCGCGCTGTGCCACGCCATGCGAATGAATAAAGGACCGTAATGGCCGAAGTCCGCCGGCCACCAGTCCTGCGAATCGGTCATCAGCGCCGCCAGATCTTTTTTCAGCCCGGCGTAGTCCAGGCTCTTGAATTCCTCGGCGTAATTGAAATTCGGGTCCATCGGATCGGAAAGGGACGAGTGCTGCGCGAGCAGATTTACGTTCAACTGGTTCGGCCACCACTCGCGATTCGTGGTGCTCGGGCTGGCGCTGTGATGAAACGGACATTTCGCTTCGGCTGACATTCGTTCTCCCCCGTTTTTCGTTGCGCCGGTGCGGTCGCGCAAAGCGGCGCATCTGAACTTGACGAACGTACCGTAACATCATACAAGGGTATAGTTCCAATATCGAAAGACCATCCTAGGTATAGGCATCGTCTATGGAAGTGCACCAGCTCCGTTACGTCTGCGCCGTGGCCGACACCGGCAATTTCAGCCGCGCCGCCGAACGCTGCCAGGTCGCCCAGCCTTCGCTTTCGCAGCAGGTGTTGAAACTCGAGGAAGATCTCGGCGCGAAACTCTTCGACCGCATGGGCCGCAGCGTGCGCCTTACCGAAGCGGGCCGCGCCTTTATTCCTCACGCTCGCGCGATTCTGGAGCAGATCGATGTCGCGCGGCTGAGCGTCGCCGAGAAAAACGCCGACCTCCGCGGCAACGTCGCCGTCGGCGTGATTCCCACGGTCGCGCCGTATCTGATGCCGGCGTACACCGCGGCGTTCGCGCGCAAATTTCCCGACGCCAAGCTGCGCATCGTCGAGGAAGTCACCGCCGTGCTCGTCGAAGGCTTGCGCGACCTTTCGATCGACGTCGCCATTCTCGCGCTGCCGCTGCGCCACAAAGACCTCGAGTTTTTTCCCATCCGCACCGAGCCGCTCTACGCCGCGCTGCACAAGCGCCACCCGCGCGCCTCGGCAAAATCGATCGCGCTGAAAGATCTGCGCGGCGAATCGTTCGTCATGCTGCGCGACGGCCACTGCTTCCGCGACCTCAGCATGGGCGCCTGCACCCACGCGCGCATCACGCCCAACATTGCGTTCGAGAGCGGCCAGTTCAGCAGCCTACTCGGGATGGTCGCCGCCGGCGTCGGCGTTTCGCTCGTCCCCGAAATGGCCATCGACCGCAACGCCGCCTGCCGGTACGTCCGCCTGAGCGACGCCCAGGCCACGCGCACCATCGTCGCCGCCGTCGTCCGCGGCCGCAGCTTCAACCCCGTCCAGCGCGCCTTCGTATCCGACCTGAAACCCCGCTAGCCGAGCGCTGACCCCGCGCGAACCCCGCGCCGCCCACATCCGCGCCGCCGCCGCACGACACGTTTACAGTGCTCGAGCCTACGCATCGCCACGCCCCGCACCTGCGGCCGGCGGTGGTTCGTCCTGAAAGACGGACGCGCCACCGCACCCCGCGAGAACCGCGCGTTCGGCGCGCCAACGGACGATCCGCTCGACCCATCGCCCTTCGCTTGCCGATGCGAGCGACACGCCAACCATCGCGCGGGGGGCGGAGTTGGCGCGTCAGGGTTTCCATGTTTGCGCGGAGCAGGATTTCAGGGGTACCCACTGCTGGGGATTCTGGGGGACGCCGTTGACGTACACGACCCAGTGAAGGTGCGGGCCGGTGGCTCGGCCGGTGGCTCCGGCGTAGCCGATCACGTCGCCTTTCTCGACGCGAGCGCCGACCGCGACATTTAGTTTCGACATGTGCAAGTACATCGTTTCGAGGCCCTGGCCGTGGTCGATGGCAACCGTGCCGCCGAGGACGTTGAACGGCTGCACGATTTTCACCACGCCCGCGGCGACGGCGCGAATCGGAGTTCCCTGTGCGGCGCGCTGGTCGATTCCGCCGTGAAATTCGCCGGTGGGTTTTCCGTTGTGCAGGCGGGCGACGCCAAACGGAGATATGACGCAACCGGGCAGCGGCGCGGCGAGCGGATCGTCCCAATACTTCACGTCGGAGACCGAGTCGCGGAAGGTGGTGAGCGTTTGCATTTCTTCGGGCGTGGAATGCAGAGCTTCGATCTGCGGGGAGAGATTTACATTCTGCGACGGGAAAATTGTTTTGCGAATCGTTACATTCGCGGAGGCGAGCGTCTTGCCGTCGGCGGCGAGAAATTCGATCGGGTAGGTGCCAGGCGAGTCTTTTACGGCGATGGGCATCAGGCCTAGCCAGTTGCCGGTTGCTTGGCGGAAGAGGCGGACGGTGCGAACGTTCGGACCGGCGGCGAGGCGCGCGGTTGCGACGGTCACATTGCCGGGCAAATCGCAGACGAGGCGAACCGTCTGACCCAGCGGGATCGACGCGGGTTTTACGGTGCAAGGCGGCGGCTGTTGAGCGGCGGCGGAAGACGCGAACGTTGCCGCCGCGAACGTAAACAGCAAAACGGCGATTCGCCGCGTCGAGCGAGGAAGGTTTTGTCGATCGTCCATCGATTGTTAATTTACACGCTCGAACGGGAGGTTCCAAATCGCGCGACGGCGTTTGTGGGCGACGCGTGTCCGGAGTGTTACGCGGATCGCGGCGGGGCGGCGTGTGATTTCGAATGTGTATTTGTGCCGCGAAAAACCGCTATCCTTTATAAGTAGCAATCATCACGCACGAGGGAGACGGACATGGATCGATTTGAGGAATTCGGACGGCGCATCGACGAAGAGCTGGCGCGGTTTCGGGATTACGTGGAGCACGAAGTAGCGCCGGAGACCGAGCGGCGGACGGCTTCGTTGCTGCGCGAGGCGGCGAAGAAGCTGGAAGAAGCCGCGGCGAAAGTGGAAGCGCGGATTGCGGCGCGACGTCCGTAGGATGACGGGACCGTGGAGGGGCGGTGCGGCGCGGCTCGGGTGCGGGGAGTGAAGGAACGAATGGCGCGGGGGCGGACGTAGTGGCTGCGTGACGCGACGTGGTGGCGGTCGAGGCGGCGGTGATGCGGTGGCGTTCGAGGCTGCGGGGTGCTTGGGCTGGGCGTGGGTGGCCGGCGGTAGGCGGAGTTCGAGCCTACGTATTTCTCGGGGTATACGCGTGTGGCCAGCGGTGGTCTCCCGCCGTTGGCGGGATGCCACCGCACTCCGCGAGAACCGTTGCGGCCTGCGATGTCGCGGCGAATCGATTCGAAGTGGTCGGCTTGCGCTAACAGGAAATGCGCGACGATGGCGTGGGCATGCGACGTCCGCGGCGAAAGCAAAAGCTGGCGGGCGTGAAGCCCGCCGCTACAAAAGCAACTGCTCCGCAGGCGTTTGGTCAGCGAAGAGTCGCGAACTTACGGGAATGGCGAGAAACGGCGAGCGAGGGGCGATGGGTTGAGCGGATCGTCTGTTACGGCACGGTGCGTGCGGGTTTCGCGGAGTGCGGTGGCGCGTCCGTTTTTCAGGACGAACCACCGCCGGCCACGCGGCTTTGGAGTCGCGAGGATGTAGGCTCGAATGGACGGAACGTGTGAGGCGGCGGAGAAGCCGTTCGAGGCTGGGCGGTGACGATCGAGGCTACGTGTTGCTTGAGGCGAACGTATGTGGCCGGCGGTGGTCTCCCGCCGTTGGCGGGATGCCACCGCACTCCGCGAAAACCGTTGCGGCCTTCGATGTCGCGGCGAATCGACGTGAAGGTCGAAGCGTGCGCTAACGGCGAAGTGAAGGCGGGCGCTGACGTGGAAGTGCACGGCGTGGGCTGACTTGGGGGGCGTGGGGTATCATTCGTTCGCGGTGGAGTGAGGGGAGAGGCTGATATGAGTCGAGGGCGGCTGACGCAGATCGTGCTGGTGCTGGTGGGGCTGGTCGATGTGTCGATGATTTATTTTCTGTATCTGGATCTGTGGCATTCGAGCTGGCTGTTGGTGAAGAAGAACGAGTGCAACCCGATGTTTCTGAGTTTTTTTATTCCGGCCGGGGTGTTTCTGCTGCTGGCTGCACGGAAACCGGCGGAGCATCGCTCGATGATCGCGCTCGCGGCCTGGTGGAACATATCGCATGCCACGGTGATGGCGATTCAAACCGCGGAGGCGCGGATTCACGGCGTACAGAGGGATTTTACCGATGTTGTGATTTTCCTTTTGATTGGAGTCGTCCTGCTGGTGCTGCTGCCGGCAAAGCGCGAAGCATCGACATCGGCGCCGGCCGTCGCCTGAACCGGCCGAGGCACTCGCGCGCCGCGCGCTTCCCTTCACCGATTATTTTGCGTTTCCTCTTCCGGGCTCGTGGGCATAGCATGAGGGCGAAAGAAACGGAACCGGCCGGCTCGGATCGCTTGCCGGAATGGGAGACGCCCATGAGCAGCGTGCAAATCGAAAACAAAAGCTATGAGATGCCGCCCGTCGAGGGCATCAGCATCGCGTATTTTCTGACCGTCGCGGACAAGGAGCGCTCGGCGCGCTACTACGAAAAAGTTTTCGGCGCGCGCATTTTGACGATGGGAGACGGCAACGCGCCTCCCTACCTGCAGCTTGCGAATATCTGGATGATTCTGAACGTGGGAGGCGGGCCGACGCCGGACAAGCCGACGGTAACGCTCAGCGTGCCTGACCCGAATCACATCAACAGCTTCATGAATTTTCGCGTGGCGGATATTCAGGCGTGCTACGAATTGTGGAAAAGCCGCGGCGCGGAATTCCTGACGCCGCCGATTCCCAAGTACGGCGAGATTCGCTGCTACATCCGCGACCCGGACGGTTACATCATCGAAGTAGGACAAAGCACCAACATCAAGTACGGATGACGCCGGGCGGCGCAAAGAGATTCGCGCGCGCGCGATTCAGGAGTTCGAGGAACGTTTCATGCCGACAGCCAAACTGTTCACGCCGCGCGATGCCGCACAGGTATTGGGAATCAGCTACCCGACGCTGAAACAGTGGATTTATAAAAAGCAAATCCGCACGGTGAAGACGGCCGGCGGCCATCATCGAATTCCCGAAAAAGAAGTGGACCGTTTCCTCTATCGCGCCGGCGAGCAGGGCAAAGTTTCCGAGCGGCGCAACAATTTCCGGCGCATTAGCGGGCGCAACCAGCTGGTGGGGCGCATCACGGACATTCGAGTGGACGGCCTGCTGGCGCAGGTGGCGATTTCGATCGGCGGCCAACGGATTACTTCGATCATCACGGCGGATGCGGTGCGCGAGCTGCGTTTGAAAAAAGGGCAAACCGTCGCGGCGCTGGTGAAATCGACCGAAGTGATGATCATCCGGATCTAGGAGCTGGCGGACCCGGTCCGAGTTTTGGAACGGGTTCGGGCATTGATCCGGGCGGCGCAAAATCAAATTCAAAATCAACGACTGGCGGGCGTGAAGCCCGCCGCTACAAAGGCGAGAAACAAAACCAAACGGCAAGAGCTCCCACCCTTTGCAGAACCGGCAAAGGATGGGGCACCCAATTCAAAAGCAAAACCAAATTCAAAAACAAGAAACACCAAAGTCAAAGGCAACGGCTGGCGGTCTTTATGCCCGCCAGCCTTTGTCGTTGCAGTTGCCTTTGACGTGGGTGCCCCATCCTTTGCCGGTTCTGCAAAGGGTGGGTCTTTTGAATTTCGGTTTTGCTTTTGCCTGTGTAGCGGCCGAACCTGTTCCGAGTTTTGGAACGGGTTCGGGCATGGATCCCGGCGGCGCAAAATCAAATTCAAAATCAACGACTGGCGGGCGTGAAGCCCGCCGCTACGAAGGCGCGAAACAAAACCGAACGGCAAAGGCAAAAGCTCCCACCCTTTGCAGAACCGGCAAAGGATGGGGCACCCAATTCAAAAGCAAAGGCAAGACCAAATTCAAAAACAAGAAACACCAAAGTCAAAGGCAAAGGCTGGCGGGCGTGAAGCCCGCCGCTACAAAGTCGAGAAACAAAACCGAACTTCAAGAGCAAAAGCTCCCACCCTTTGCAAAACCGGCAAAGGATGGGGCACCCAATTCAAAAGCAAAACCAAATTCAAAAACAAGAAACACCAAAGTCAAAGGCAAAGGCTGGCGGGCGTGAAGCCCGCCGCTACAAAGGCAAAATCGGGCGGCGGCAAGCCGCCGCTGGCTGTCGCTTCGGACTGGATGCGTCGCAAAAGCAAATTCAAAATCAAAGGCTGCCCGCTCGACGAAAACCGTCGTGCGGCCGCTACACAGGCAAAATCGCGATGGCGGCGCGAAGCGCGGGCGCGGGTGGATGGCGCGCTGAGCGGCGCGGCTGAATCGAACCAAATCGTTTTGACATAACTATAAAAGTCGTATAGATTCGCGCCTCGCCGTCGTACTTCCCACGGACACGGAAACGAAGCAACTGCCATCGCAAGGAGAACCTGTGAGACCCCTGTCGCTCTGTTTGCTAGCCCTCTGCTTGTTTTTCGCGGCGTCCCCGGCGGCACGCGCCCAAACCACAGCCGGCGTTTCCGGCGCGGTGACGAATGAAGCCGGCGCACCGCTGACCGGTGTGACCATCACGATCCAGAATGCCGCCAAGACCGAAACGCGCACCATCGCAACGGACGGCGTGGGGCACTATGAGGCGCTGGGCCTGGCCGCCGGGCGGTACGAAATTCGCGCGGCGAAACCGGGATTCGCCGAGCAAACGCGCACGGGAATCGTCCTGACTGCGGGCCAGAGCGCCACACTCGACATTGCGATGCCGATCAAGAAGGGTCCGGACGCGTGCACGAGCGGCCGCGAGTTTGCGGCCACCGATTGCACGCTCACATGGCATGGCGTGACGGTGTACGGCGCGTATGACGTGGGAGTGGGATGGGTGAGCCACGGCTTGCCGGTGAACGGAAACAACTATGAAGGCGAGTCTCTGGTAAACCGAAACGCAGCGCAGTCTCGCTTTTTGATCGCGCCGAACAATTTGCAGCAGACCGGCCTGGGCATTAGGGGCAAGGTGCAATTCGCGCCGGGCTGGTACGTGGTGTTCAACGGCTCGACGGGCATCAATCCGCAATCGGGGCTGCTGGCCGACGCGCCGAAAACCAACACGGTGAACAACGGACTTCCCCGCGCGAGTTATTCCTTCGCGATCGACGGCGCGCGCGCGGGCCAGCCGTTCAACGACGAATATTATGGCGGCGTGTCGTCCGACCAGTTCGGGACGCTGACGTTTGGCCGGCAGCGCTCACTCGGCACCGATGCGATGCTGCAATACGATCCGGCCGGCGGCGGGTACGGGTTTTCGTACATCGGATATAACGGCACGATGGCGGGAGGCGGCGACACCGACGACAGCCGTTGGGACGACGCGATGAAATATCGCATCTCGTATCGCCAATTTCATTTCGGCGCGATGTATAAATTCGCGAACGGCTCCGGCGGCTGCTACTCGGGTGACCCGGGATGGACGGCAGCGGACTGCACGCCGGAGCGCGCGCACAACAACGCGTATGGATTTGACATCGGCGGCGAGCACGGCCACTTTTCGATGGACATCGTGGGCCAACACTACAACCAGGCGATCAGCGTGCTCAATCCCCTGCTGGGGCCGCAGAGTTTGTCGGCGCCGTATCAATCGACGGTCAACAGCATCAACACGAATCAGATCAGTGGAGTGAATCTGATCGACCCGAACGGAACGTTGTACGGCATCGTCACCGATAATGACGCGGTGATGGGCGCGGCCAAATATCAGCTAAAGCCGTGGAAATTTTTTGTGGGCTACGAATTCATCTGGCAGAACAATCCGCATGAACCGCTGGGAGTGGGCGCGACGGACCAGGGCGAATATAACCTGAGCGGCGTTGAAGACGACAATCTCGATTCCGAGAAAAAAGTGCAGATCTGGTGGACCGGCGCGAAATACACGTATCGCGAAAAGACCGACGTTACGTTGTCGTGGTACCAGCAGCGGCAAAATACGTTCCGCGTTCCGGCGACGTGCGGCGGCTCGAGCGGATTGCGCAGTTCGTGCGCGGGCGACCTCGATGAGCTGTCGCTGTACGCGGATCATCACTTCACCAAGCGTTTCGACGGGTATGTGGGCGTGGCGTATTCGGTGGTGAGCGGCGGGCTGGCGATCGCGATTCCGCACGGACCCGGCGTGCCGTACGTGCATCCGACGAACGTGGCGCCGACCATCGGCGTGCGATTCGTTTTCTAGGCGGTTTCGAGGGGGGCGAGGCGAAGCGTCGGTGTTCGAGGCTGCGTGGTGCTTGAGGTGGACGTGGGTGGCCGGCGGTGCGCGGAGTTCGAGCCTACGTCTTTCTCGAGGTATACGCGTTTGGCCGGCGGTGGTCTCCCGCCGTTGGCGGGATGCCACCGCACTCCGCGAGAACCGTGGCGGCGTTCGAGGTCGCAGCGATTCGCGGTGAGGCGGACGGAGTGGCCTAACGCGAAATGAGCGACGACATTGTGGGCATGCGATGGTCGCGGCAAAAGCTGGCGGGCGTGAAGCCCGCCGCTACAAAGGCAACTGCTCCGCAGGCGTTTGATCAGCGAAGAGTTGCGAATCGCCGTGAGGCGGACGGCCGTGGGCTAACGGGAAATGGGTACGGACGCTGTGGTTATGCGCGCGGGCGAGGCGGGGAAAATTACTCGGAGTGGAGGGCCTGGATGACGTTGACGCGGGCGGCGCGGGCGGCGGGGAGCATCGAGGCGACGACGGCCGCACCGAGAAGCACGAGCGCGGAAACGATCACCGGCAAAGCGCCGGGCATCTTCAGGTCGCCGAAATAACTGCCGGCCAGGCGCATGGCGACGACGCCAAACAGCGCGCCGGCGACCACGCCGACGCCGGCCATCAGCGCGCCCTCGGTGACAACGCCTCGCACCAGATTTTGCGGCAGAGAGCCGAGTGCCATGCGGATGCCGAATTCGCGGGTGCGCGCGCTCACCGAAAACGCCAGCACGCCCGCGACTCCCACAACCGCGATCAGCAGCGCAACCGCGGCGAACACGCCGAAGACCAGCGAGTTCAGGCGGTCTGGCGCGAGCACTTTGGCGCGGATGTCTTCGAGCGTCGCGGCGTTTTCGACCGGTTCGTCGGCGGCCATATCGCGGATAATTTTCGTGACCGGCACAACCAGGGCATACGGATTTCCAGTGGTGTGGATGAACAAGTGACCGCCGAACATTCCGCCGTCGGCGAGCGAGCCGTAAATGGTGGCGGTGGGCACGGGCACGATGTGTTCGTCGTCCATGTCGGCAGCGACGCCAATGATGCGATGCGGAGAGGTGAGCCGGGCCTTTTCTGCCGGCGTGCCCGAGGAAAACTCGAGCACCGGATCGGTCCAATAGACGTGCCGGTTTACCGGATCCTGGGCGGGAAACATTTGCTGCGCGAGAGTGGCGCTGACGATCACGACCGGCTCGTGCGTGGCGTCATCGAGGTCGTTGAAATCGCGACCGGCAATGATGGGAACGCCGAGCGCGGTGAAAAATCCGGGAGAGATGGTGCGCCACAGGGCGCGCGGATCGTCTTTGCCGTGCACGTGACCGTCGCCGGAGTATTGCAATCCGTAACCGAAGCCGCCGCCGGCATCGCGCCAGGGAGCGATCATGCCGACGGCCGTCTCGGTAACGCCGGGCAGCGCATTAATCTGGCGGACGGATTCCTTGTAGAAATCGATCACCTGTTCGGGCGTTCGTCCGTTGGAGGGCGCCGGAACGTCGATGGCCAGCACGTGGCGCGTATCGATGCCGGTGCGGGTTCGTTGCAGGGCGATGAGCGTGGTAATCAACACGCTCGCGCCGGCCAAGAGAACGAATGAGGCGGCGATTTGCGTGACGGCGAAGAGGCGCTGGCGACGGCCGGTGCTGCTGGTGATGCGCACGCCGCCGCTCGCGAGGTTCATGCCGTTTGAGGCGTTGGGCGACGGCAGGCGCGGCACAAATGCCAAAATCACCGCGGCGACGATGGCGAGCGCCGCTCCGACCCAGAGCATGCTGGAATCGACGGTCAAATCGAGGGCGCGGACGGAAAAGCGCGAAGCGTAGCGAGCGAGGATCGAGACCAGCGGCTGGGCGATGATCACGCCGATGGCCGCGCCCGCGCCGCACAGCAGCAGGCTTTCGGCGAGCAACATGCGGCGCAGCGTCCATGTGCTGGCGCCGAGAGCGGCACGGACGGCGAGCTCGCCCTCGCGGCGGACGGTGCGCGCCAGAATCAGGTTGGCGACGTTCGAGCAGGCGATGATGAAAACCAGTCCGGATGCGGCGAGCAGCACCAGCAGCACGGTGCGCGCGCCGGAGGTGATTTCGTCGCGAAGCATCCGGGTTTCGATGCGGTAGCCGCCGTTTTCGGGATAGGCGTCGGGATGGTCTTTGACCATGCCGCTGTACACGGTGCGCAATTCGTTGCGCGCCTGGTCGAGCGTGACGCCGGGAGCGAGTTTGCCGAAAAGTTCGGTCATGCGGTGGATGCGGCCGGTGACCATGGTGGCGGAAAGATGGTGCGGGCTGATCACCAGGTTGCCGATGATTTCGGTTTCGGCGGGATACGGCACCGAAGGCTCAAGGACGCCGATGACCGTTGCGGTGCGATCGCCCAGGCTTGTGAGTCGAACCGTCTTGCCGATCACGCTCGGATCCTGATTGTAAGCTGTTGTCCAGAAACGATAGGTCAGCACGATCACGCCGGGAGCGTCGGGGCCGGCGTCTTGCGGTCCGACAAGGCGTCCGAGAACCGGACGCAGGCCCATAACATCGAAATAATTTCCGCTCACGACGCCACCGTGCACTCCGCGCGGTTCACCGAGCCCGACCATCGTAAAATCCATTTGCGAGAAATCGCCGAACTCGCTGACGGAGTGGACGCCGCTTTCGATGTCTTTGATTTCGGGCACGGAAAACGTGGTGTTGTCTTCCCCGCCGTTGGGGGCGCTTTGGCGGATGTAGATCAGCCGGTTCTCGTCGCGGTTGACGAGGGGCTTCAGCAGCACGCCGCGAACCAGCGTGAAGATCGCCGCGTTCGCGCCGATGCCCAGCGCCAGCGTGAGAATCACAATCGCGGCCAGGCCCTTGCTGCGCATGAGCGAATGAAACGCCACTCGTAGATCGCGGAGAAATGACATGGTTCACGCTCCCTATGGGCCTAAATAGCACCACGCTTGCCAATCCTACGACGAAGACCGTAAATCACTTACGGGCCGATTCGTGGCCGCCGATGTTCATTTTCGCCAGCCAATGTTCAAATTCGGACGCCCCTAGCGCGCGGCCGTTTTTCGGCGCTGCTCGCTCTCGGCCTGGATGGCGCTCAAATCGGCCACGGGACGGATCTCGAACGGCGTGCCATACCGCACGGCGGGATGCCGGGAGACGAGCTGAATGGCGTGATTCAGATCGCGCGCTTCGAGCAGCAGAAAACCGCCCAACTGTTCCTTGGTTTCGACGTACGGACCGTCGGTGACGGCGACGTTTCCGTTTTTGCGGGAGACGGTGATCGCGGCGCCGGCAGGTTGCAGAGCCTCGCCGCCGACCCAGTGCCCGTTTTTGCGCAGCTCGTCGTCGTAGGCAAAACAGTCGTCGAACATGGCGTTGCGTTCGCCGTCCGACATGGTTTCGAAGTTTTCCGGCTGATACCCCAAAATGACGTATTTCATTTCGCCCTCCTGCAGAACTGGTGTGACAAATGACCCGCTAGCTCGCGGCAAATGCCCGCCGCACCGCCAACCATTCCGGCGCGATGCCGATGCCGATTCCCGCCGCCAAACCGCCGCGAACAAAAGCACGTCTGGTGAACTCGCTCATCATGGACTCCCTTTGCCGCAATCGGACTGTCTTGATGATTAGTCTTCCGGGGGCACGCCAAACGCGCGCACTTCGACCGGCGTGCGGCAGGCGATGACGGCCTTGCGCGCCCACGCGAGCGCTTCGTCCATGCTGGCGACGTCGAGCACCCAGAAACCGCCGACATGTTCTTTGGTCTCAAGGTACGGGCCGTCGGTGGTGACGACTTTCCCGTCGGGTTGTGCGCGCAGCGACTTCGCCTGGCTCGGCGAGTTGAGGCCGCCGACGAAAACCACGATGCGCGCAGCCGCCATCTCCTGGTTGAGCGCGTCGATGGCGCGGATGGTTGATTCACTCTCACTCGATGGGTCGAAATTGTCGGGGTGGTGAACCGCAACTAAAAATTGGCTCATGATTTCTCCTTTTCCTATATCGAAGAGTTTGGGGGCCGGCCGTTTCGGCTGCCTTCACCCTATAGTCGAACGGCGACACCGGAATTCGACATCGCGCAGAAATATTTTTACGGCTAGTCGACGGACTTGATTCCTCGTGCGGCCTGGTCGGCCTCAAGCTCGGTGAGCTTTTCCTGGGCCGGCGCGCCGAAGTCGCTCATGTCGAAAAACCGACGGACTTCAACGATCATTTCGCCGTCTTTTCGGGGGATGCGCGAGGCCCACTGGATGGCCTCTTCGCGCGACTTCACTTCGAGGATGTAGTAGCCGCCGACGACTTCCTTGGCTTCGGTGAACGGGCCGTCGGTCACTTTGATTTTTCCGTTTTCGCGGGTGATCCGCGCGCTCATGGTCGCGGGAGGAGTGAGCCCGTCGAGCGCCACCAGCACGCCGGCCGCGCCCATTTCCTCGTGGAATTTCCTAGTTTCTTCGATGTCGGTCATGTCGGGTACCCAGCCGGCCTTGGCCGTTGGGTAGTCTTTCGGATACATCAGCAGCATGAAACGCATGGCGTTCTCCTTGGTTGTGCGGCGGAAGCCTGTTCGGGTTCCGCCCTTTATATAGGAGCTTGGGCCGCGCGAGGCCTGAAATTTTGCGAGTGGCGTGGCGCGCGGTGCGGCTCTGGTGGTTTGTCGAACAGAGTGCCCGGGAATCGACATGCGATTTGCGATTTTTTTCGCTTGGCCGATGGCCCCGGGGACGTCTGTAGGGCGGGCCGGTTGGCTCGCCTTCATTGGATAGTCGAACGAGTGGGGCGGAATTCGACAGGGGGCGTGAGTTTTTTCGCGGGGTGGGAGGAGGGCGTGCGGTGCGGAGGGTGGCGGCGGGTGGGGGGCCGTCCCGCGAGGCGGAGTGGCGCACGGTGCCGCGCAACAATCGAACGCGTGGTGGTATCGCGGGCGATTGCGGTGTTCGAGGCGTTCGAGGCTACGTCTAAGAGGATGTGCGCGTCTCTGGCCGGCGGTGGTCCCCGCCTGGCGGCGGGTGCCACCGTACTCCGCGAGAACCGGGCGTTCTGCGCGATAACTGGCGATGCGCGCGATTCATCGTGGGTAGCTGCTGGATCGCGCGGATGGCCGACGGCGGATTTTGCGCGACGAGTGCGCCTTGCGGGCGACTAGCGTGGATGTGCCTATCTTGCGTTAGCGCACGGCGTACAGGTTCGAAGCGAATCGCTGCGACATCTGGGATCGAAATGGTTCTCGCGGAGTGCGGTGGCGCGTCCGTTTTTCAGGACGAACCACCGCCGGCCGTGCATGTTCGCATCTCGCAACACGTAGCCTCGAACGCCGATGGTTCGCAGTAACAGTGGCGCATCGGGGGTGGGTGGCGGGCGCGGGCGGAAGGTCAACGGCGGGTTGTGCGCGGCGAGCGTGGCCGCGCGCGAAGCATCGGGGGTGGGTGGCTCGTTCGGGCGGAAGGTTGACGGATGCCGAGAGCTGGGCGCGGCAAGGTTGCGGGGAATCTGAAACGGAGCATGGGCTTGGCGCGATTTTTATTTCAGTTGGCGGATGCGGTCTTGGAGGAATTGGCGCTCGGGTTCCTGTTGCGTGAGCGCCAGAGCTTTTTCGTAGGCGGACCGCGCTTCGGCGGTGCGGCCGAGCCGGCGGTACATGTCGGCGCGGGCGGAATGCGCCAAATAATAATTCGCCAGATCGCCCTCTGCGAGCACGGCGTCGATCTGCGCAAGGCCGGCCTCGGGACCATCGCGCATGGCCACCGCCACGGCGCGATTCAGCCGCACAACGGGCGACGGCTGCATGACCAGCAATTGATCGTAGAGCGCGACAATTTGCCGCCAGTCGGTGGACGCGAGCGATTCGGCCTCGGCGTGAACGGCGGCGATCGCCGCCTGCAAGGTGTACGGGCCGAAGCGGCGAGACTTCAGCGCGCTTTCGAGCAGCGCCACTCCCTCGGCGATTTGCTCGCGATTCCACAGCGAGCGGTCCTGCTGCTCGATCAATATTAATTTACCGGTGTTCGACGTTCGCGCGGCGCGGCGCGATTCCTGCAGCAACATCAGCGCGAGCAGGCCGTTCACTTCGGGCTCCGGCTGCAACTGGGCGAGCAAACGGCCCAGGCGAATCGCTTCGCCGGTCAGCTCGGCGCGCGTGACTTCCGCACCGGCCGCGGCCGAGTAGCCTTCGTTGAAAACGAGATAGACGACCTGCAACACGGCGCCGAGCCGTTCGGGCAATTCCTGCGGCGACGGCACTTCGTAGCGAATCGGCGTGTCTCGAATCTGCGCCTTGGCGCGCACGATGCGCTGCGCGAGCGTGGGCGGAGTGGTGAGGAATGCTCGGGCGATTTCTTCGGTGGTCAGCCCGCACACTTCGCGCAGCGTGAGCGCGACGCGCGCTTCCGGCGCGAGAGACGGATGGCAGCAGGTAAAAATCAGGCGCAGGCGGTCGTCTTCGAGGCTGGCTTCCTCGTCGGACTTCCCTGTTGGAGTCGATTGTGTTTCGAGATAGCGCGCCAGATCGTCCTGCGACGCGTCGAATTTCGCGCGGCGTCGCAGCGTGTCGATGGCTTTGAATCGCGCGGTGGAGATCAGCCAGGGCCGCGGGTTGCCGGGGACTCCGGTTTTCGGCCACGCGGTGAGTGCAGCGGCAAAGGCTTCGTGCATCGCTTCTTCGGCGAGATCGAAATCGCCGAGCAGGCGGATGAGAGTGGCGAGGATGCGTCCGGAATCCACGCGATACAGAGAGTCGAGCGATTCGCGGATCTGCTCGGAGGAGGGCGCGGACATGACGATGACGTTAGCAAACAGGCTGGCGTGAATCAATTTGGCAAGCGGTTGGCGGGGAGGCGCGGCGGGCTAGCGCGGGTCGAGGTTCGAGTCGCAGGCTTCGCAATCGGGCGGGGGCGGTGCGTCGGTGAAGAAGTCGGGGTTTTGCGCGGGAGGTTCGATGCGAGCGGGCGGCGGGTTCGCAGTTGTCATTTGGCTGTCGGCGCAATCGGCGTCGGGCGACAGAACATTCCAATAAAAAATCGCGCCGAGGAAAACGAGAATGGCGGCGGTGAGAATCGCAGACGCGATCGCCGTCACGATTCCGATTTGCGGTCGGGGCTGCGAAAGCGCCGACGAATTTTTATAGATCGACAGGGTCATGGCATCGACTCGATTCACGCCGGCGGCCGGTGCAGGTTTCCGCGGATTCGCGGTTGTACGTCGCCCGGAATAGCCTTCGGCGGCCACGGCAAGATCATCTACATGCAGTTGTGCCTGCGCTGTTCAGTCTTAGACAGCCCACTTGAAATCGGAGGGAACCGTTGGGACGTCCCGTTCCTCGTCCGCCGCAGCGAACGCGACGTCGAACAATCGATTTTGCGGACAGCGGGGGAATCCCAATCGGTGAGGCGTGCAGCGGCGAATGGCGATCCGGCGATGAGCCAAATTCGGGCGCGGGAGAAGTCGCAGGGGCGCTTAAATCCGTTTACTGCGCGCATGCGATGGCGCTTGCGATGGGCACGACACGGGGCGGACGTGATCGTCGCGACCGGTTTCCCGCTGAAGACTGCGGCGCGGCCCGTGGGATCGCAGATGCCGGCAGGCGGCTACGGTCCGGAGGGCGAGGATTTTTTCATCGCGTCAAACGCGGCGAGCGCTTCCTGGGGACGGGCGCGCACGATGAAATCGTCGGTGAGATTCACCCAGCGGACTTTTCCGCTGGTATCGATCAGGAATTCGGCGGGGCGGGCGATGTCCGTGCCGTCGGGACCGCCGTGGGCGTGCACCAGGTCCCAGCGGCGGATCACTTCATCGTGGGCGTCGGAAAGAATCGAAAACGTGTAGCCCTGCGACTGGCGCAGCTTTTCCGAATCGTCGGGCGAATCCACGCTGATGGCGATTACGCGAATCCTGCGCGCATCGAAATCGGGCAATGCTTTTTCGAAACTCCGCAACTCGGAGTTGCAAAACGGTCACCAATACCCTCGATAGAAAATCAGCACGACGGCGGCGGTGGGCTGCGCGGCGGCGGCCGGTGCGCCGGCGGCGTTCGGCGCGAACGCCGATGCGAGCGTGCCGGTGAGATTCACGGCATTGTTGCGGGAATCGGGCAGGGTGAAATCCGGCGCGAGCTGACCCGCCTGCGGAGCGCCGTGCGAAGCCGGAAGAATATGCCGCGCGCCGATGAAAATGCCGAAGAGGAAAACTCCGCTCAGCGCCAGCGACAGCAACGCCAGCACGCTGCCGAAAATTTTGCCGCGGTACAGGGCCGGTTGACGGAATGCGCGCGCGACTCCGACGGCGAGAAGCGCCAGACCGATTATGATCATAGGCAGATTCGCCCACGGAAAATCGCGCAGCGCCGGGAATCGCATGAAGTACAGCGGATAGCTGACGACTCCGGCGAGCACCAACAAAGCGCCGGCCCACAGGGCCCCGTTCCAGCTTCGTTTCATCGCGGTCGAGCTCCTGGATGCAGAGCTAAAAGTTACGCGCATCCGTGGCCCAAGTCACCTGGGAAATCCACTGGGCGGAGGCGGCGAGAGTTCGTGAGAGGGGCGCGGGTCGCGGTGATTTTGCGCTTCGTCCCGCTTCGACGGAAGGTTCGCATTCTGCACACGCCAAGAGCGCGTCGGTGCGTGCATGACGACGTAGCTTTCGTCGAATCGCTGGCGGCCCAATTTAGAGGAAAGGTGGGCGAGCTGCAAAGCTGAAATGGTTCTCGCGGAGTGCGGCGGCGCGTCCGTTTTTCAGGACGAACCACCGCCGGCTGAACGCGTACACCTTTCGCTACACGTAGCCTCGAACGCCGGCGGTGGTCCCCGCCTGGCGGCGGGTGCCACCGCACTCCGCGAAAACCGTGGGTTTGGTGGCGTAACGGCGATGCGCGCGACTCAGCGTGGGCAGCTGCTGGCGCGGGCGGCACGGCGACGCCGCGCGGCACGGGTGAATTCGCGCGGGCGGCGTCGCGGTGGCGCGTGAATCGGTATAATGCGCTCACACCATGGCGCTATCGATTGGCACAAAACTGGGGACGTACGAAATTGTGGCGCCGATTGGCGCGGGCGGAATGGGCGAAGTGTATCGCGCGCGCGATACGCGGCTGGGACGCAGCGTGGCGCTGAAGATTTTGCCCGGGTCGTTCGCCTCGGACGGCGAACAATTGCGCCGGTTCGAGCGCGAAGCGCGGTCGGCGTCCGCCTTGAATCATCCGAACATCATCACGATTTACGAACTCGGCGAGGAAGCCGGGATTCACTACATCGCCATGGAGCTGGTCGAAGGAAAAACGTTGCGCGCGATCGCCGGCGCGGGCGGGCTGCCGATCCGCAAGGTGATCGAAATCGCCACGCAAATCGCGGAAGGACTGGCGAAAGCGCACGAGGCCGGCATCGTGCATCGCGATTTGAAACCGGACAACCTGATGTTGACGCACGACGGATTCGTGAAGATCCTCGATTTCGGTTTGGTGAAGAATGTGCCGGTGGCGGGCGAAACGTCCGCGGACGACAGCACGCTCACGGCGACGGAAACGCACACCGGCGCAATTCTGGGAACGCCGGGCTACATGTCGCCGGAGCAGGCCGGCGGCCGTCCCGCGGATTTCCGGTCGGACCAGTTTTCGCTCGGCCTGGTGCTGTATGAGATCGTGACCGGCAAGCGCGCGTTCCGGCGAAACACCGCGGCGGAAACGATGACCGCGATTCTGCGCGAGCATGCCGAACCGATCGCCGCGCAGAATCCGGACGCTCCCGCGCCGCTGTGCTGGGCGATCGAGCGGTGCCTGGAAAAAGATCCGGCGAAGCGCTACGGCACAACGCGGGATCTGGCGCGGGAACTGGCGGCGATCCGCGATCGATTCGCGGAGACTCCGGCGCGCGAGGCGGAGCAGCGGCGCGTGAATATTCCGGTGCAGCGCACCGGGTTTGTGGGGCGCGAAACGGAAATCGCGGCGGTGAAAGATCTGCTGCTGCGCGACGGCGTGCGCCTGGTGACGGTGACGGGCCCGGGCGGAATCGGCAAGACGCGGCTGGCGGTGGAAGTGGCGAACGCGCTGATCGATCACCTGCCGGGCGGAATTCTGTTTGTGGCGCTTTCCGGCGTCAGCGATGCGGGACAACTGGCTACGGTGATCGCGCAGGCGCTGAAGCTGCGGGAAACGGCGGGCCAGTCGCCGATGGAAATACTGGAGACGTATTTGCGGGATTCGCAGCGCGCGCCGATGCTTTTGCTGCTCGACAATTTCGAGCATCTCGCCGCGGCGGCGCCGACGGTGGCGGAAATTCTGGCGATGGGGCCGCGGCTGAAAATTCTGGTGACCAGCCGCGCGGCGCTGCATGTGTACGGCGAGCGCGAATTTCCGATCGCGCCGCTGGCACTGCCGGATAAACGCGCGGCGCTGAGCCTGGAGGATTTGGCGCAGTCCCCTGCCGTGGCGCTGTTTGTGCAGCGCGCCGTGGCGGCCAAGCCGGACTTCGAATTGAACAAGGAAAACGCGGCGGCGATCGCGGAGATTTGCGCGCGGCTGGACGGGCTGCCGCTGGCGATTGAACTGGCGGCGGCGCGCGTGAAAGTGCTGTCGCCTGCGGCGATGAAGACGCGGCTGGCCAGCCGGTTGCAGCTATTGACCGGCGGCGCGCAGGACATGCCGCAGCGGCAGCGGACGTTGCGCGGAGCGATGGATTGGAGCCACGAGCTTTTGAGCGGCGCGGAGCAGAAACTTTTTCGGCGGCTGTCGGTGTTTGCGGGCGGATGCACGCTTGAAAGCGCGGAAGCGGTGTGCGACGCGAGCGCCGACCTGGGGATCGACTTGCTGGACGGCATGTCGTCGATTGTGGACAAGAGCCTGGTGCGGCAGATCGAGCAGCCGAACGGCGAATCGCGCTACGCGATGCTGGAAACGATTCGCGAATACGCGTTTGAAAAACTGAAAGAGAGCGGCGAAGAAGCCGCCACCAAGCGCACGCGCGCGGCGTATTGCCTGGTGCTCGCGGAAGAAGGAGCCGCGGCGCACGGCGGGGCGACCGAAGCGGAGTGGCTGGAGCGCTTCACGCTCGAACACGATAATTTTCGAGCGAGCCTGGAATGGCTGGCGGAAACGGGCGAAGCCGAATGGGGAATGCGATTGGGCGCGGCGCTGTTTCGTTTCTGGGAAGTGCGCGAATATTTTGCCGAAGGCCGGCACTGGCTGGACAAAGTGCTGAAGCTGCCCGCGACGGCGAAAACGAATAAGGCGCGCGGCCGGGCGCTATTTGCCGCGGGCGTGCTGGCCTACGGACAGGGCGACTACGGCCACGCGAATTCGCAACTGCGCGAAAGCCTGGAGATTGCGCGCGCGTTGAACGACAAGCAGGGCGTGGCGGTTTCGCTGAACGCGCTGGCGCTGATTGCGCGCGAAGGCGGCGACATGCCGGGCGCGCGATCGCTTTCCGAGCAGAGCCTGGCGCAGTGGCGCGAGCTGGGCGATCAAAACACGGTGGCGCGGGCGCTGAGCAACCTTGCGAATATCGCCAAGCTCGAAGGCGATCACAAGCAGGCGCTCGATCTGTATGCGGAGTGCGTGGCCGTGTTTCGCGAGCTGGGCGATGAAACCGGCCTCGCGTGGACGCTGAATTATCAGGGCGACGTGGCGCGCGATCAGGGCGAGTTGTATGTGGCGCGCGCGCTGAACGAGCAGAGCCTGGCGATTTTCCGGAAACTGGGAAACGGCTGGGGCGTGGCGAGCGCGCTGGCCGATCTGGGAAATCTGGCGATGGAAGAGCGGGATTATTCGGCGATGCGCGCGCTCTACCGCGAGAGCGTGGCCATTTTTCAGGAATTGGATCACAAGCGAGGAATCGCGCGGCTGCTGGAAAGTTTTGCGCTTGCGGCGGCGGCGCAGCAGCATCCGGAACGCGCGTTGCGCCTGGCGGGCGCGGCGGCGGGGCTGCGGCAGACGATCGGCATTCCGCTCGCGCCGTCCGAACAAGTGAAGATGAAGGCGAGCCTGGACGCGGCGCGGGAGATCGTCAGCAACGCGGCGGGCAATCGGGCTTGGCTCGAAGGCTACGGGTTGACGGTCGAGGACGCGATTGCGGAAGCGCTCAAGCCGGAGGGTGACGGATCGAGCGTAACGAAGCAGGATGCCAGCGCGAGTGATCTTTCGTCTTCGCCGTCGTAGTGGAACTTCGAGGCGCGCTTCGAGGCGCCGGAAGCAGCGAGATCGATGCGATGGGTTGGGCGGATCGTGCTTTGGGGCGCTGCTGCGAAGAGGGGGCGGGCGAGGCGGCGGTGAAGCGCGACGCAGCGGCGGTCGAGGCTGCGTGGTGCTGGCGCTGGACGTCGGTGGCCGGCGGTGGTCTCCCGCCGTTGGCGGGATGCCACCGCACTCCGCGAAAACCGTTTCATAATGCGATGTCGTTGCGAATCGATTTGAAGGCGGACGGCGTGCGCCGACTTGGGATGGGTGCGGACGTCGTCGGCGTGCGCGAGCTCGGGTCGGTTTTCGCTTGAAACAGAAAGCGAAGGGCGATGGGTTGAGCGGATCGTTCGTTACGGCGACGGACGCGCGGTTTTCGCGGAGTGCGGTGGCGCGTCCGTCTTTCAGGACGAACCACCGCCGGCCACACATGTTCGCATCTCGCAACACTTAGCCTCGAACGCCGACTCGTTCGCAGCAGCCGCGGCGCATCGGTGGTAGGCCTCGCACCGCGCCGCACGGCCCCGCGCAACAATCGAACGAATGTTGCTATGGCATGCGATTGCGGTGTTCGAGGCTACGTCTGAAAGACTCTGCGCGCTGGTGGCCGGCGGTGGTCTCCCGCCGTTGGCGGGTGCCACCGCACTCCGCGAGAACCAGTTCGGCCTGCGACCTCACAGCGATTCGGTTCGAAACTTTACGGCGTGCCGTTGCGGATGCGGTTGGTACTTATTCGGCGGTGGCGGGATCGATCAGGCGTCGGACGGCGGTGATTCGATTGGCGGGCATGCCGGCGCGGCGGGCGTGTTCCTGGATGGTGGTTTCGTCCGGCGCGAGGTACACGCAATAGACTTTGTCGCCGGCGACGTAGCTGTGCAGCCACTGAATTTCCGGGCCCATCCCTTTCAGCACGCTGACGGATTTCTGGGCGAGTTCGCGCCACTCGGCGTCGGAAAGCGTGGCCGCTCCGGGAATTTCACGTTCGATCACAAATTTCGGCATGGTGTGTTTGGTGTGCGCAAAGCGTAGCATTTCGCCGGGGCGGTTTCAAGCGAGGCGGCCCGCGATGCGGTTGGCGTTTCGTTGCGTGCGATTGTTGGCGGTGGATGCGGCGCTTGCGGGCGTTTGTCCGAAATGCAACAACATGTACGGGATCGAAATCGTGCAGGCAGCGGCAAGCCGCTGCGGGTTTGCGTGAGCGAAGGGCTGACTCCGCAAAAGCGGTGGCAAGCCACCGCACTCCGAAAATGTTTTTCGCCGGGCGGGGCGGGCGAAAATTTTGTTTTGCTTCCGACTTTGTAGAGGCGGGCGTTAGGCCCGCCAGATTTTGAATTTTCATTGGTGGCGGGGCGGGCGGGAAAAACAAAGGCAACGGCTGGCGGCCGTGAAGGCCGCCGCTACAAAACCCGAGCGCCGATGCGGCGGAAGTGGCGTTTGCGGGCGTTTGTCCGAAATGCAACGCCATGTGCGGAATCGAAATCGTGCAGGCAGCGGCAAGCCGCTGCGGGTTTGAGGGAACGAGGGGCTGACTCCGCAAAAGCGGTGGCAAGCCACCGCACTCCGAAAATGTTTTTCGCCGGGCGGCACGGGCGGGGTTACTTGGGGCGGCGGGAGCCGGCGATCAGGATGTCCACCAGGCGCTTGGCACTTTGCTGCCAGTGGGGGATGGAGGGCACGAGGGCGGCGCCGATGAGGGCTTGCAGCAGGTCGGCGGGATTCAGGTCGCGGCGCAGATCGCCGCTCTGGATGGCGCATTTGGCGAGAGCGTCGAGCGCGCCCCAAATTTGCGCGCGGGAACCTTCATACAACTTCGACGGGCCGCCAGGGAGCGTGTTGAGCGCCGGGGCGATGATCTGCTTGGCGGCGATGTAATCGACGAAGAGCAGCATCCATGCGCGCAATGCTTCGAGGGGCGGCAGGGCCTGGCTGAAGCCGCGCGCGGCGGCGGCCAGCTTTTCCACTTCGGTGCGAAAGACGGCTTCGATCAGCGCGTCGCGCGTGGGAAAGTGGCGATAGAGAGTTCCGGGGCCGACGGCGGCGCGTTTGGCGATGTCGTCGAGGCTGGCGCCGGCGCCGTCGCGGGTGAAGGCTTGCTTGGCGGCGTCGAGGATGCGCTGGCGATTTTGTTGGGCGTCGGCGCGCAAAGGGATTTCGCCGCGGGTGGCGCGACGGTTGGGGGCGTGACGAACTTTGTAGGGTTGGCGGGGTTGGCGCGGGCGGGCTTTTGGCTTTTTTCCAGGCATGGGCAAAATCCTTGCAAACGGAGACTGTCTCCGGTAATCTACTGATGCGGAGATACTCTCCGTTTGTAGCAGGGTTGCGAGGGTGCGTCAAGGCCGGCGGCGAGCGAGCGGTTCGCGCCGGACATCTTCCGGAGGAAACATTTATGCGCGTATTCGTGACGGGCGCCACGGGATTCATCGGTTCGGCGGTGGTGCCGGAGTTAATCAAAGCGGGACATCAGGTGCTGGGGCTGACGCGTTCGGAGGCGGGCGCGAAAGCTTTGGCCGCGGCCGGCGCGGAAGCGCATCGCGGCGATCTGGACGATGTGGAAAGCCTGCGCAGCGGCGCGGCGAAATCCGATGGCGCGATTCATCTGGCGTTCAATCACGACTTCGCGAAATTTGTGGAGAACTGCGAGAACGACCGGCGAGCGATCGAAGCGCTGGGCTCGGCGTTCGCGGGATCGAATCGTCCGCTGGTGATCACGTCCGGCACGGCGGTGGCGCATACGAACGGGCGCCCGTCCACCGAGGACGATGCGCCGAATTCGCCGCTGCCGCGCGTGGCTTCGGAACAGGCGGCGAGTGCGCTGGCGTCGAAGGGACTGAACGTTTTGGTGGTGCGTCTGCCGCAAGTGCATGACACGGTGAAGCAAGGGTTGATCACATATCTGGTGGCGCTGGCGCGGGAGAAAGGCGCGTCGGCCTATGTGGGCGACGGGACAAATCACTGGACGGCGGTGCACGTGAGCGATTGCGCGCGGCTTTACCGGCTGGTGCTCGAAAAGGGCGTGGCGGGCACGCGTTACAACGCCGTGGGCGAAGAGGGCGTGCCGGTTCGGCAGATTGCGGAGACGATTGGACGCGGGCTGAAGGTGCCGGTGGTTTCCGTCGCGCCGGAAAAAGCGGGCGAACATTTTGGCTGGCTTGCGGGGTTTGTCGGCGTTGATTTGCCGGCGTCGAGCGCGCTGACGCAGCAGCGGATGGGATGGAAGCCGACCGGGCCCGGGCTGATTGCCGATCTGGAGAAGATGGATTACTTCCCTGCTTGAGTATTTGTAGCGGCGGGACGGCAAGGGCAAAGGCGGGCGGAAGGCAAAACCGAAGCAAAGGCTGGCGGCCGTGAAGGCCGCCGCTACAAAACCTGGGCGGGCGGCGGGGCGGGCGGGCGTTTGCCGGCGTTTGTCCGAAATGCAACGCCATGTACGGGATCGAAATTGCGCATGCAGCGGCAAGCCGCTGCGGGTTTGCTTGAGCGAACGGCTGACTCCGCAAAAGCGGTGGCAAGCCACCGCACTCCGAAAATGTTTTTCGCCGGACGGCGCGGGCGGAAGGCGGCGGCAAAAACAAATGCAACGGCTGGCGGCCGTGAAGGCCGCCGCTACAAAAGCGGGCGGCGCGCGACTCTGGTGCGACGATCGTGCGTCCTTTCGGCGGCTTGACAGCGTCCCATATTTCTGCAATTATCGAAATATGGCTACGCGGAACGCATCCAAAAAGAACGCCGAGCAGGTCGCCCAATTCGCCGACATGTTTTCCGCCATGGGTACCGAGCCGCGGCTCCGCATCATGCAACTGCTGCTCTCGGCCCATCCCGAAGGCCTGGTCGTCGGCGAGTTGCAGGAAGAACTCGATATCCCCAACTCCACGCTTTCGCATCACCTTGACAAGCTGCGCAACGAAGACCTGGTGCTGGTGAATCGCGAAAGCACATTTCTGCGCTACACCGCGAACACCGCCGCGCTGCAGCAGGTGCTGCAATTTCTCTACGCCGAATGCTGCACGCGGAACAAAGCCGTCGCCCCGCGCGACGTCGTTCCAATTTGCAAATAGGGAGCGCGAAGCGATGACCGAGCCGGCCAGGAAGGACGTGGTGAAGGAAAAATACGGCAGCGCCGCGCTTCGCGCCTCGTCCGGCGGCAGTTCCTGCCGCGGCGCCTCACCCTCGGGCGATTGCACCACCGATCCGATCACTTCGAATCTCTACGACGCAGCGCAGTCCGCGCAAATACCCGCCGAAGCCATGCAAGCCTCGCTCGGCTGCGGCAATCCCACGGCACTCGCCCCGCTCCACGCGGGCGAAACCGTTTTGGACCTCGGCTCCGGCGGCGGCATCGACGTGCTGCTTTCCGCTCGCCGCGTCGGCCCCAGCGGAAAGGCCTACGGCGTGGACATGACCGATGAAATGCTCGCGCTCGCGAACGAAAACAAACGCAAATCCGGACTCGACAATGTGGAATTTCTGAAAGGCGAAATCGAAAATATTCCCCTGCCCGATAATTCCGTCGATGTGGTGATTTCCAATTGCGTGATCAACCTTTCCTCGGACAAGAGCGCGGTGCTGCGCGAGGCCTTCCGCGTGCTGAAGCCCGGCGGACGGTTCGCGGTCTCCGACGTAGTGACGCGCGGCGAAATGCTGCCGGAGATCCGCAAGAACGTCCTGCTGTGGGTCGGCTGCATCGCCGGAGCTCTCGAAGAATCCGACTACCGTGCCCGCCTTGCCACTGCCGGCTTCTCGGCGATCGACATCGAACCCACACGCATTTACAAAGTCGAAGACGCCCGCGAATTTCTCCGCGGGCAAGGTCTTGATGTGGAAGCGATCGCGCCGCAGATCGACGGCAAATTCTTCAGCGCCTTCGTTCGCGCGGTGAAACCCGCTGACGCGAAATCCTGTTGCGGCCCGGCGTGCTGCAACTGAGCGCTTCCTTCCGCCACGCGACAACGTTTGATTCCACTGCACCGGAAATTCCGCGCGGTCCTTCGTGGCCGAGGGGATTCTGATCCGCCCGCGGCGAAAGCCGGGACGAATTCGGGGTGTGAGCACCGGTTTTGCGCGAATGGGAGTATGATGCGCGGAGTTTTGGGTGGAGGATCGAGGGACGAAGCAGCGTCCGGCCTCGCCGTTTCCAAACAGATCGTTCGGCCCCCGCAGTTCGTGGTAACGATTGACCATCGCATCGAGTAAGCGTTCCCGTTTTTGATTCGGCCCCGGGCCCCGGAACATGCAGGCAAATCCATCGAGCGCAGCGCGCTCGTCCAGAGGGAGATCCGCCATGAACGAAGAAACAAGGAATGGAATTTCGCGCCGCCGCCTTATTGAAATGGCGGGTATTTCCGCCGGAGCTGCGTTGGTCGCGGGGCTGCCGGCGATGGCCGACGGGATTGCGATGGGAGAGGCGAGGCTCGCCGACGCGACGCCACGGCCCGCGGCTGGAAGCGCCGCCGCCGATGACACGTCGATTCGTCCATTTCACATTCACTTTCCGGAATCAGACCTCGCCGATCTGCGGCGCAGAATCGTGGCCACGCGGTGGCCCGACAAAGAGACGGTGGCGGACACGTCGCAAGGCGTGCAGCTCGCGACGATGAAGAAGCTGGCGCGGGTGTGGTCCACCGAGTACAACTGGCGAAACGTGGAAGCGAGACTGAACGCGCTGCCGCAGTTCGTGACGACGATCGACGGGCTGGACATTCACTTCATTCACGTGCGCTCGAAAAATCCGAATGCACTGCCGGTGCTGATCACCCACGGATGGCCGGGATCGATCATCGAGCAATTGAAAGTGATCGGGCCGCTCACCGATCCCACGGCTTTTGGCGGCAAAGCGACCGACGCTTTCGACGTGGTGATCCCTTCCCTGCCGGGCTACGGATTTTCGGGCAAGCCGACGGCGACGGGATGGGACCCGGCGCGGATCGCGCGGGCGTGGGCGGTGCTGATGCAGCGGCTGGGGTACACGAAATATGTGGCGCAGGGCGGCGACTGGGGAAATTGCGTCACCGAATTGATGGCGCTGCAAGCGCCCGCGGGATTGGTCGGCATTCACACCAACATGGCGGCGACGGTGCCGGGCAACATCGACCAAGCCGCGTTCGGGGGAGCTCCCGCGCCGGCGGGCCTGGCGCCGGATGAACTGCGGGCCTACGAGCAGTTGGTATTTTTCTACAAGCACGGGCTGGGCTACGCGATCGAAATGGCCAACCATCCGGAGACGCTGTACGGAATCGCGGATTCGCCGGTGGGCCTGGCGGCGTGGATCATCGATCACGACATCCGCAGCTACGAGCTGATCGTGCGCGTTTTTGACGGCGCTACGGAAGGCCTGACGCAGACGGACATTCTCGACAACATCACGCTGTACTGGTTGACGAACACGGCGGTGTCGTCGGCGCGTTTGTACTGGGAATATAAGGGCGGATTTTTCGACGTGCGCAATGTGACGCTGCCGGTGGCGGTGAGCGCGTTCCCCGATGAGATTTACCAGGCGCCGAAAAGCTGGGCGGAGAAAGCGTATCCGAAACTGATTTTTTACAACCGTCCGGCGAAAGGCGGGCACTTCGCCGCGTGGGAGCAGCCGCAGCAATTCACCGAGGATTTGCGGGCGGCGTTTGTGTCGCTTCGTTAATTCGAGGAGCGAATTTCAAGCGGAGGGCGGTCGCGGTAAACTGCTGCGCTGGGAAAATTTTGTTTGCCGCGAGGTAATCGATGAAACGATTCGTTGCGATTGTGGTGTGTGTGTTTGTATGGCCGCTTGGCGTTTCGCCGTCGCAATCGGTGCCGCCGAAGCACCAGCCGACGACGATGTCTCTTGCATGCGGGGCGAACGATTGCCCGCTGCTGAAGGGATTTCCGCAGACGGCCGGGCTGCGCAGCGGATTCGTGCGGCTGAAGCCGGGCGAAACCGTTGGCTGGCACACGACCGGGCAGAACGAGGAGACGCTGGTGATCCTGCACGGCCAGGGCGAAGCGGAAATCGAAGGCGCGGCGGCGATGCCGGTGGCCGAAAAAATGATCGCGTACATTCCGCCGGCCACGCGGCACAACGTGAAGAACACGGGCGATGGTCCGCTCGAATATGTGTACGTCGTCGCGCCCGCCGCTGAGAGATAGCGGAGGGTGTCGCGGTGGGGGCCGTGGGCTGCGAAGCGGATTGTCGCAGAGAGGCGGGGGGCGTCGGCGGTGGGAGTTTGGGTGGATGTGTACATGGCTCAACCTGAACCCCATTGAAAATGGGGTTCACACAGACGCGAGCGTCTGTGCCACGGCGGCTGGCGGGCGTGACGGCCGCCGCTGCAAAGACAAAATCACGCGCCGGTTCGGGGTTGCCTTCTTCGAGTGCGGTGCGTATCGGAGCGTATTTGCATGATCGCTGCCGTTGGTAGCGTAGACGCCCACGTCTGCGCGGTTTTGGATTTCGCTTTGCGGATGAAAAAGCAAAGGCACGCCGTCCCGCGTTCGCGGGACGTGCGCTCGCAGACGTGGGCGTCTACGTTACGAAAGGCTGCGATTTTCGTGAGGCTGGAAGGCGAGGCGATGGCATCAGCGGAAGGCAAAGGCTGCCCGAACTGGTGAGGCCGGTTCGGCCGCTACGAAGGCTAAAGCTGGCGGGCGCGGCGAGGCGAGGGCAACGGGTGGGCGCTACTTGTCGGGGGCGCAGGCGGGCTCGCACCACCAGCGGGTGCTGACGGGCGCGGGCGTCGCGAAGATGGGATCGGCGACGCCGCGCAGCGTGGGATGTTTCTGGCGCGCGAAATCGAAGACGATCACTTCGTTTGCGCCGCGCTTGAGCCACGGCGCGGGGACGTAGAGACTTTGCTGCGGGCCGATACTCCAGATGCGGCCGAGGTTGTGGCCGTTCACCCAGACGAAGCCTTTGCCGAATTTGCTCACATCGAGAAAGGTGTCGGCGGGATTGTCGGTCGAAAACGTGCCGCGATAAAACGCCGGGCCGTCGAGCGCGTGCTTGCCCCATCCGGTGATGTCGTTCGGTGAGTTCATCGGCAGCGGAAACACTTTCCAGTCGAGCAGTTCCCTGCCGCCGAGGGTGACAGACGTCGTAATTCCCGCCTGACCGTCGGCCAAACGCGCGCCAAAATTTACGCGTCCGGTGTTTTCCACCACGATGTCGAGCGCCACTTTGCCCGGCGGAATGCGCAGAGCGAGCTGCGTTTGCTGCAGGCGGCGGTCGATGGTGCCGGCAAGTTTGCGGTCGATGTACACGGCGGCGAAATCGCGCAGGTCGTCCAGCACCAGAATGCTGTCGCCCGCGCCGAAGCTCGAACCGGCATTGCGGCCGATGTGCGTTTTGTCTCCGCTGGCGGCGCTGGGCAGCGAATCATCGGTCTGCGCGCCGGAAGCGCCGTCGCGGGGCGCAGCGGCGCCGCTGTTCGCGCCGGTGGGAGAGCCGGATCGCGACGAGCCGCCGGGTATCGCGCCGGGAAAACGCTGCGACGAGCCGTTTTCCGCGCCGAGAGGATTGTCGTCGGGCGGGCGAGCCGCCGCTGGCGCGTCGGTGTTCAGATCGGTGTGATAGACGATGTATCCGTAGGACTGGCCGAAGGTTTCCATCGAGCGCGGACGCTTCACGAAAATGGGGCGCGGCAAATTTTTCCACAGCGGCGCGGATTCGGTGAGCGGAAATTCCGGCACAGCAACGACCGGAATATTTTGCGGAATTGGCGGCGGGGCGATGCCGGTGTGTTCGGCGATCGCGTCGCGGAATTTGAAATATTTCGGCGTGGGGCGTCCGGCTTCGTCGATGGGCGCGTTGTAATCGTAGCTCGTGGTTTCGGGCGCGTAGTGGCCGCCGGCGCCGGCGTCAAAATTGGCGCCGTTCATGAATCCGAAGGTGGTGCCGCCGTGCACCATATAAAGGTTAAAGGAATAGCCCTGCGCGAGCATCCAGGTGATTTCTTTCACCTGCTTGTCGGTGTCGGTCTTGGCGTGGTCGTCGCCCCAGGAATCGAACCAGCCGTCCCAGTATTCGCCGTTCATCACCGGCTGGCCGGGGCGGAATTTCTGCAGCTTGGCGAGCGAGTCGGCGGCTTCGCCGGGACCGAAGTTAGCGACGGCGAGAACGCCGGGAAGCGCGCCGTCGGCGAGCTGCTCGGGATCGGTGCCGTCGGCGGTGTAGAACAGCGAATCGCCAAGGCCGGCGTGAACGAAAAGTTTTTTGATCGCTTCCATGTATTCGCGGGATTTCCGTCGGTTTTGCGCGGTAGTTTCGCCGGGCACGTCGAGCGAGCCGTAGGAGCCGTATTCGTTTTCGATTTGAAAGCCGATCACCGGGCCGCCGCGCGCGGATTGAAACGGAGCGACTTCGGCGCCGATGCGGTCGAGATATTTTCCCGCGGCTTCGAGAAATTTCGGGTCGGTGGTGCGCACTTTAATCGACGGGTCGGCGAAGAGCCAGGCCGGAAATCCGCCGGCCTCCCATTCGGCGCAGGCGTAGGGGCCCAGGCGAAGCAGCACGTTCATTTTTTCTTCCTGCGCGGTGCGGAGGAATTCGGCGATGTCGAGGTCGCCGGTGAAATCGAAGGTGCCGGGTTTGGGTTCGTGCGCGTTCCAGAAGGAGTACGTTTGAATCGTGTTCAGTCCCATGGCGCGGGCCAGGCGAATCCGGTCGCGCCAGTATTCGTGCGGGATGCGGGCGTAGTGCATTTCGCCGGAAATGATTTGATAGGGCTTGCCGTCGCGGACGAAGTGATCGCCTTCGATGGTGATGGGCGAGAATTGCTCGGGCGCGGGCGTGGCGGGCGGGACGTGCTGCGCGACGGATTGTTGCGGCGGGGCCGCGTGCGTGACGGAGAGGCGATGCGCGCCCGCAAGCGCGGCGAGCGCAATGGCTGCCGCGATTGCGGCGACGACTGCGGCGAAGGTTGCTGGAACTTTCCGGCGTGAAGATGGAGTCATGGTTTGACCGCGCTCCGCGGACGGTGCGACGAATGCGTGCGTCAAAAACAATAGCACAGGCGGTGCGATGGATGCGGCGCCGGCGAGTTGGAGGATGCGCGGGTACGTTGAACGTTTCCCACCCTTTGCAAAATCGGCAAAGGATGGGACACCCATAAATTCAACTTCGAAAGCGCAATGAGGACCGGAATTGGACGAGCGTGAGGGGAGAAAATCAGTGGAGAGGAAAGCAGTGCGGGGCCCAGCCCTCTAAGTTTTTTAAAGGATTCCCTGCCCTGCTTTCCAGCTCCGAAAGCATCATGCGGGAAAGGCGTTTTTCCCGCCATACGCTGGATGCTGTATTTTTGAGCGATGGCAGGGGCGGTTTTGAGGCGTTGTTTATGTACGGCGGCACGACGGGGTGGGTCGAGCGGGCACGGTTTTGGTTGTGGAGGATGGCAAGAAAGGCTGCCCGAACCGGTGAAGCTGGTTCGGCCGCTACAAAGGCGGAGGAGGAATATTTTTAGGCGATGGCATCGGCGGAAGGCAACGGCTGGCGGGCGTGAAGCCCGCCGCTACAAAGACAAAATCACGCGCCGGTTCGGGGTTGCCTTCTTGGAGTGCGGTGCGTGTCGGAGCGTATTTGCATGATCGCTGCCGTTGGTAGCGTAGACGCCCACGTCTGCGCGGTTTGGTTTTGGTTTTGGTTTTGGTTTTGGGCTTGGCAACCGAACGGCAAAGGCACGCCGTCCCGCGTTCGCGGGACGTGCGCACGCAGACGTGGGCGTCTACGCTACGAAAGGCTGCGAGATGCGCTGCGATCCGTTCCGGCGTGCGGACGCGATCGAGTGTTCCCACCCTTTGCAGAAACGGCAAAGGATGGGGCACCCACTTCGAACACGGGTCGGGCGCTACTTTGCTAGCTGGTCTTTACGTGGAGCATGGCGGCGAGGCTGGTGAGCTTTTCCTTCACCGAGTTGCCGTCGCTGACGGCGGTGTTCAGATCGCCGGAGGAGAACGCGGCGGTGGCCGTGTCCCACAGGCTCTTGGCGCTGGTGAGTTGGTCGCTGGCGCTGGCGGGCAGCTTGTGCGCGGCGGCGAGCTGCGACGCTTTGGTGGAAACGGCGGACATCAAGCCCGGCAGCGAGCTCGACAGCGACGTCCACTGCTGGGTGAGTTCGTCTTTCTTGGCTTTGGCGGCGGTGGCCAGGTCGGAAATCTGGCCCGGCAAGGCTTTTGCGGCCGTCAATGCTCCGGCATAGTCGCCGTTGTTGTAGGCGGTCTGCGCGGTGTTGATGGACGACTCGACGGCAGCGGTCTGTTCGGGAACGTATTTCTCGGAGAGGTCCTTCACCGGGCCGAAAGCGGTCTTGGCGGAAGCGATGGCGGCGTCGGCGGAAATTTTCTGGGCGTTCTGGCAGCCGGCGAGAACGAAGGCGACGGCGAGAATCGGGACGATCGTTTTGCGTAAGTTCATCTGTGTATCCTCATAGGATTTGGAATTGAATTTTGGCGACCGGCGCGGAACACACCTGCGCCGGAAGACACCATCGCCGCTCCGAGACTGGCATGCG
This sequence comes from uncultured Acidobacteriota bacterium, assembly GCA_963785585.1. GTDB lineage: Bacteria > Acidobacteriota > Terriglobia > Acidiferrales > UBA7541 > Palsa-295. Next base: position 1,041,568 of record CAWAVW010000004.1, on the reverse strand, counting down.
TTGGGCGAAACGGGCCGGGTTGCAGGCGCGTACGTTAGCGAAGCGGTGCGGGGATGTCAATTGGGATGAGGTATGTTCAGCGGGCGAAGTGGTTCGCGTACGTTAGACAATCTGTCTGACGGTTCGTTAGGCAATCTTGCCTGACGGGTTTCGATGCGGGTGGGGCTGGGTCTAAATCGGTCAGACACGAGTGTCTAACCAACCGTCAGGCAAGATTGCCTAACTTACGGTGGCGATGCACGAATTGTGCGGTGGTGCGGCGCGAGTTGCGGGGTGGCGCGGCGCGGGCGTTCGGTGCCGCGTTTGCGTGAACGGCGGCGCGGCGGCGGTGTGCGTACGTTAGACAATCTGTCTGACGGTTCGTTGGGCAATCTTGCCTGACGGGTTTCGATGCGGGTGGGGCTGGGTCTAAATCGGTCAGACACGAGTGTCTAACCAACCGTCAGGCAAGATTGCCTAACTTACGGTGGTGATGCACGAATTGCGCGGTGGCGGGGCGCGAGTTGCGTTGTGGTGACGTGCGCGGCGCGGGCGGTTGAAGTGGTTTGCGTAGGCTAGACAATCTGTCTGACGGTTCGTTAGGCAATCTTGCCTGACGGGTTTCGCAGCGCCACGGCACAGTCTAAATCGGTCAGACACGAGTGTCTAACCAACCGTCAGGCAAGATTGCCTAACTTACGGTGGTGATGCACGAATTGTGCGGTGGTGCGGCGCGAGTTGCGTTGTGGTGACTGCGCGGCGCGGGCGGTGGAAGGCGGAGCGCGAAAAACGGGAAGCGCTTCACGGCGGCGGTTTGCGTACGTTAGACAATCTGTCTGACGGTTCGTTAGGCAATCTTGCCTGACGGGTTTCGATGCGGGTGTGGCTGGGTCTAAACCGGTCAGACACGAGTGTCTAACCAACTGTCAGGCAAGATTGCCTAACTTACGGTGGCGATGCACGAATTGTGCGGTGGTGGGGTGCGGGGTGCGTTGGGGTGAAATGCGCGGCGCGGGCGGTTGAAGTGGTTCGCGTACGTTAGACAATCTGTCTGACGGTTCGTTAGGCAATCTTGCCTGACGGGTTTCGATGCGGGTGTGGCTGGGTCTAAACCGGTCAGACACGAGTGTCTAACCAACCGTCAGGCAAGATTGCCTAACTTACGGTGGCGATGCACGAATTGTGCGGTGCGGGTTGCGTTGTCGTGACGTGCGCGGGGGCTAGCCGGCGCTGGCTGCGGCGGATTCGGAGAGCTGCTGCATCATGGCGAGCTGGTCCCAGTTGTCCCAGCCGCGGATGATTTTGCCGTTTTCGAATTGGGCGATGGAGATGCCGCCGACGCTTACCGGGCGATGCGTGGCGGGCATGCCGAGCGTGTAGCCGGTGTGGGTCATGGTGGCCGACCAGCGGATCACGACTTTGTCGTCCACGCCGAAAATGTCTTCGAGTTTTAATTTCATATCCGGGAAGGCGCCGTGCAGGCGGTTGAAAAATTCCTCGAAGGCGCGCGGGCCGCGGATTTCGACGCCGGGCATGTCCTGGCCGACGGCGACGCCGTTTGGCGACATGAGTTCATAGATGATGGCGGTGTTCTTTTTGTTCCAAAGCTCTTCGAACCAGCGGCGGCTGGCCGAGACGTTTTCGGCGACGGACATGAGGCACCTTCCTTCGGCGGCCGGGGGCCGTCTGAGGAAGGTATATCATGAAGTTACGGCGTCAGCTAGTTTTGAGACGGCGATCGAGGGCGAGGGCGCTGCGGCGGCGGGGGCGGCGAGCCGCGCAGAGGAAAAGCGTGGAGGCGGCGCGTAACAAAACGAGTGGCGCCGCGTTATTAAGGATACGCTCGGTGCGCGAGGAGCGGCGCGAAACTGAGTTTGACGCGCAGGCAGGTTCGGTGCGATAAATTGCGGAAGCGCGGATCACGAGCGAACTGATTTTCCGACAAAGTTAAATCACACGTGAGTCAAAGTTGGGTCAAAGCGAAATCGCAGCTGAATCGCAGCGAAATCACAGCTAAATCAAAGTTGAATCATGACGATGAGTGACGGGATGGACCGCCAGGCGATTGCCGGATTCGAGGAAGCGTGGCGCGCGGTGAATCATGCGCGCGACGGAGAGCCGGTGTCGCCGGAGCTGCGTCCGCGGCTGGCCGACGTGTACCGCGACATCGCCGCAAAACCGTTTAGCGCCGACGCGCTGAAGTCGAGCTTCGACGGACTGCTGACGTATCTGGCCGGGCCGGGACGCACCAACGCGAACTGTTGGGCGGTGGATTTATTTTTCTGCGTGTGCGACGGCTGGTCGCCGGACTGGACGCATCACGATTTGCCCGAGCCGTTCAATCAAGTGATCGCCATGATGGGCGAAGCGCTCAATGCGGCGGTGCGCGATCCGGAGCTCGCCGGGAGCTTAAATTCCCTGCCCGAGCAAATCCTCGAAGCGGTGCGGCAACTGCCGAGCGACGCCGAGGTGGCGTCATGACGCAGCAGGAATTCCGCAGGATGGCGCTCGGTTTTGATGGCGCGGAGGAGCAGTCGCACATGGGCCATCCGGACTTTCGCGCCAACGGGCGGATTTTCGCGACGTTGTCGTATCCGGACGTGACGCGCGGAATGGTTTCGCTGACGCCGGAACAGCAGGCGGATTTTGTGCACGATGCGCCGCGGATGTTCACGCCCGTTCCCGGCGGATGGGGGCTGAAAGGCGCGACGTACGTGCGGCTGCCGGAAGCGAACGCGGCGACGCTGCGCGTGGCGCTCGAAGCGGCGTATGCGAACGTGATGGCCAAGCCGGCGAAACGCGCGTCGGGAAAGCCGCCGTCGAGGAAGGCGTCAAAACAGGAGTCAAAGAAGGCGGCGAAGAAAAAGCCGGCGACGCGAGCGCGGGCGGGCGCGCGGGCGCGAGCGGGTGCGGGTGCGCGTGCCAGAAAATAGACGACGCCGCGCGGTTGGGGTGGTTGCGCCCTCGAACGCGCGGGGCGCGATAACCCGCGCCGATGTATAATTTCGGGCGCCCAGTCGAATGGATGCGACAAACACTCTAAGGAGCAACACGATGAAATTCGCAAGGAAATTGATGTTCGCGGCGTTTGCGGTTGCGCTGCTGTCTGGATTCTCGGTGGCGAAGGCGCAGGATACTGCCGGGCAAGACGTGAAGAACGCGGCGAAAGATACCGGCGACGCAACGAAAAAGGTGGCGACCAAGACCGCCGACGGCACGAAAGTAGCGGCGAAAGATACCGCCAAGGGCACCAAGAAAGCGGCCACGAAGACCGCCGACGCAACCAAAACCGCCGCAACGAAGACCGCTGACGCGACCGACACAGCCGCGAAGGACACGGCCAAGGGCACCAAGACCGGCGTGAAGAAGACCGGAAGCGGCATCAAGAAGGGCGCGGATAAAGTTGCCGGAAAGGACGATTCGAAGCCGGCGGATACGACCACACCGAAGATGTAGTTTCGTTTTTGCGTGATGGATTGGTTGTCGAAGGCCCGGTGCGGCGCGCGGTTGGCGCTTCGCCGGGCTTTTTCCGTTTGTGGCGGTGATCCGATGGCGAAGGCGGAAGGCGGACGCGATGCTTCGAACCGATTGCCAGTTACGCCACTGAACCCACGGTTCTCGCGGAGTGCGGTGGCACCCGCCGCCAGGCGGGGACCACCGCCGGCCACCCATGCCAGCCACGCCACCGCGCAGCCTCGAACAACACAAACGCTCGCCCTGCATGCCCGCCACGCCAGCGCGCAGGCTCGACCGAAAGTTTTGTGGATGAACCGCCGACCCCGCGAAAATGCATTCGCCCGTCGCGTCGTTCCAGCCTACGGATTGCTTGAGGCGAACCCGTGCGGCCGGCGGTGGTCTCCCGCCTTCGGCGGGATGCCACCGCACTCCGCGAAAACCGTTTCACGCTTCGATCTCGCATGGATGCGGTTCGAAACTGTACGTCGTGCGCTCATGCGGGATGGGCAAAAGCAAAGGCACGCCGTCCCGCGTTCGCGGGACGTGCGCTCGCAGACGTGGGCGTCTACGCTACGAAAGTCAGTGGGTTGCGCTGCGATCCGATCCGGCGTGCAGACGCGATCGAGTGTTCCCACCCTTTGCAGAACCGGCAAAGGATGCGGCACCCACTTCGAACACGGGTCGCGCGCCAAAGCCGGAGAAAAGCAACGGCTGCCCGAACCGGTGAAGCCGGTTCGGCCGCTACAAAGGCAACGGCGGAAGGCGAAGGCGCAAGGCAACGGCTCAAAGCCAAGGCAAAGCAAAGGCTGGCGGGCGTGAAGCCCGCCGCTACAAAGTCAAAAGCATCAGGGCCAAGCCGCAATGCCAAAAGAAAAGTGCCAGTTGCGCGGCGGCCGGATTCGGGGTTGCGTTCTTGGAGTGCGGTGCCAAGCCACCGCACTCAAAGAAACCGGCGCGGTGTCCGCTATACTCGATGGAGATGACTGCGGACAACGGAGCGGCGGCGCCAGAGAACGGGAACACGAACGCGAGCACGACGGCGAACACGACCACGACCACGGGCGCTGCGGCGAACGCGAGCACCACCACGGACGCGGGCGCGGCGGCGAACGCGAGCGCGAGCACGGCGGCGAATGCGGGCGCGGGGGATCCGGCTTCGACATTGGCGGAGTCGAGCAAGCGGCTGCTGCCGTGGCTGGTGGCGGTGGCGTTTTTCATGGAGTCGCTGGACACCACGATTCTGAACACCGCGGTGCCGAAAATTGCGGGCGCGCTGCATGTGGCGCCGCTGAGCATGAAGTCGGTGCTGGCCAGTTACACGCTGAGCCTGGCGGTGTTCATTCCGATCAGCGGGTGGATGGCGGATAAGTTTGGGACGCGGCGGGTGTTCGCGTCGGCCATCGGGCTATTCACCCTCGGCTCGATTCTCTGCGGATTTTCCTCGAACATTCATTTCCTGGTGGCGTCGCGCATTCTGCAAGGGTGCGGCGGCGCGATGATGGTTCCGGTGGGGCGTTTGACGCTGGTGCGGACGTTCGCGAAATACGAACTGATTCGCGCGATGAGTTTTGTGGCGATCCCCGGGCTGATCGGTCCGATGCTGGGACCGATTGCCGGCGGATTGATCGTCGGCTATTTTCACTGGCGGCTGATTTTTTTCGTGAACGTTCCGATTGGACTGGCCGGCCTGGTGATGGTGTACATGCACCTGCCGGATTATCGCTCGGACGATCCGAAGCCGCTGGACTGGGTGGGGCTGCTGTTGTTCGGCTCGGGCGTGGCGCTGCTGTCGTATGTGCTGGAAATTTTCGGCGAGCACGAATTGCAGACGCGGACGGTGGCGGCAATGCTGGGAATTTCGCTGCTGCTGTTGACGGCGTATGCGATGCACGCGCTGCGTACGAAGTATCCGTTGCTGCGCACGGCGCTGTTTAAGATCAGGACGTTTCGCGCGTCGGTGAGCGGAAGTTTTTTCACGCGCCTGGGAATCGGCGGCGTCCCCTTTTTGCTGCCTCTGATGTATCAGGTCGGATTGGGATTTACGCCGATTCAGTCCGGTCTGCTGCTCATGCCGCAGGCGATGGCGGCGATGGCCATGAAGCTGACCATGCCGAAGATTTTGGCACGGATGGGATATCGCGCGGTGCTGATTTCGAATACGGTGATTCTGGGCTTGCTGCTGATGCTGTTTGCGACCATCGGATTGCGCACGCCGGTGTGGTTGATCGTGATTCAGGCGTTTACGTATGGATTTTTTACGTCGCTGCAATATACGAGCATGAACACGCTGGTGTATGCGGATATCAATGAGGAGCAGACCAGCAGCGCGAGTTCGATTGCCAGCACGATGCAGCAGATGTCGATCAGCTTTGGCGTGGCGATCGCGTCTCTGACGGCCGCGCTGTTTGTGCCGGCGGGGGCGCATTCCGATCCCGGCGCGATGATTCACGGAGTGCACAAAGCGCTGGTGCTGCTGGGCGCGCTGACGATTGTATCGACCGCGGTGTTCAGCGGATTGAAGCGCGGCGACGGGGACGCGGTGAGTTCGCAGAAGCCGGCGCATATCGGGACCTAGGCGTCGCGCGTTGTGCGTGGCGGAGCCGAGACCAAAGATTTGACACAGTGGACACAGAGGACACAGAGAAGGGCCACAGAGTTCACGGAGAGTTGGGAGCGAAAAGATGAGATCGACGCTGTGGGAAGTTTTGTATTGGGGCTGGGTGCTCGGCGAGGTGTGGGTGCTCGTCGCCACGAAGACCCGCCGCGGCGGCGAAGTGCGCGACCGCGGGTCGCTGCGGATTTTGTGGCTGGTGATTTTTGCGTCGGTGACCGCTTCGATCTGGTATGGGCTCACGCACGAGCCGACGATGTTTGGCGGCGCGTCGTGGGTGAAGACGCTCGCGATCGTGTTGCTGGCGGTGGCGCTCGCGATTCGCTGGACGGCGATTGCGACGCTGGGAAAATCGTTCAGCGCCAACGTGGCGATTCACGCGACGCAGAAAGTGTACAAGAGCGGAATATTTTCGGTGGTGCGGCATCCGTCGTACACCGGGCTGCTGCTGGTGTTTGTGGCCATCGGGATTCATTCGCGGAACTGGATCGGCTTTGCGCTGGCGGTGGTGCCGACGTTTGCGGCGATGGCCTACCGGATTCATGTGGAGGAGATTGCGCTGCGCGAAGCGTTTGGCGAGGAGTATGTGGAGTACAGCCGGACGACAAAGCGGCTGGTGCCGGGGATTTATTGAGGCGTGGTTTTGAAGTTGTAGCGGCGGGATTTATGGCCGCGAGCTTTTCGGCGTGCGGACGCGATGCGAACTCCGGCGCAATTCGATGCTGTTCGTAGCGTAGACGCCTACGTCTGCGCGGTTTCTTTTTGGTTTTGGTGTCGCGGACGAAAAGGCAAAGGCACGCCGTCCCGCGTTCGCGGGACGTGCGCTCGCAGACGTGGGCGTCTACGTTACGAAAGGCAGTGAGCTGCGCTGCGATCCGTTCCGGCGTGCGGACGCGATCGACGGTTCCCACCCTTTGCAGAACCGGCAAAGGATGGGGCACCCACTTCAAAAGTGGGTCGGGCGCCAAAGCTGGAGAAAAGCAAAGGCTGGCGGGCGTGAAGCCCGCCGCTACAAAGGCAACGGCGCAAACACAATCAACGCAAAGACAACAGCAACGGCAACCGCAACGGCAGCGACAAAGTCAACGGCTGGCGGGCGTGAAGCCCGCCGCTACAAAGTCAAAGGCTTCAGGGCCAAGCCGCAATGCCAAACGAGAAGCGCGAGAAAAGCAAAGGCGTGAGGATGAAGCTGGCACGCAAGGCGCGTGGCGCATTGGAATCGTGAGTCGGGTGGATTAGGATGGCTGTGGAGTTTATCGGGGCGTTTGCGGAGTGCGGATGAAACTTTTTAGCGTGATGTTGGCGGGCGCGGCGATGGCGGTGATTGCGGCGGCGGGGGCGGGTTCGTGCGCGGCGCAGTCGGCGCAGGGGTCGGCGACTCCGCCGAAATCGAGCGCAGCGCAGTCCGCTTCGGCGAGCGGCACGAACGGCGCAACGAACTCGGGCGCTGCGAGCGCAGGCGCATCGACTGCCAGTGCGGCGCTGCCGGCGGGCGTGCTCAGCATGGGCGAATACTCCGTGCCGAAGCCGGACGACAACGGCAAGGCGACGCTCGTTCCGTTTGACAGCTGGAAAATCACGGCCGGCCCGAACGGCGGATACGCGCTGGAAGCGACGGTGATTACCCAGGCGACGTCGATGATCGAACAGCGGATGACGTTTGATCACGCGATGAACGCGACATCGTTTGGCATCGTGATGGGCAGCACGGTCGCGGGGCAAAAGCGGATTGGGGTGCAGTGCGCGTACGATGCGGACAAAATTTCGTGCAACACGTCGGCGGTGGATACGACGGCGAAACCGTGGAATGCGTCGCTGGCGGTGAAGCAGCCGTACGCGTTTATGTTTGTGCCGGAATCGGCGGCGTTCGATATTCCGTGGATTTTTCAGGGCGTGGGATGGCGCGCGGCGCGCGTGGTGGGGCAGAAAACTCCGGTGGCGGTGGTGGTGATCGAGCAGGCGTCGAGCGCGGCGCAGCCTTCGCTGGTGGTGGAGGAAACCGAGCAGGTGGAGTACATCGGGCGCGAGCTGGTGACCGTGGCGGGACAAGTACTGAACGCGCACAAATTTCAGATGGCCGAGCCATCGCCGAATGCGGATGGTCCGATGATTTTGTGGTTTTCCGATACCGGGCTGCTGCTGCAGATGGGAAATAAGTCAGGTCTTGTGATGGTGCTGACGAAGTATCAGGGGCCGGCGCTGTCGAAGTAGGCTGGATTTTCGTCGAGGGCGGCGTGCGCGTTCCACTGTTGCCGATCCTTCTATAGATGATTTTGCGATGGCGCGCGAGAAAGGCCGTCAGGCTAAGAGCCTAACGAACTGTCAGACACGAGTGTCTAACGTACGAGAATCGTTGGCGGCGGGTTGAGGGTTCGGTTTTGTAGAGGCGGCCTTTACGGCCGCCAGGTTTTGAATTTCGTGTTGTGGGAGCGCGAGGGAAAAAGCAACTGCAAAAGCTGGCGGGCATAAAGCCCGCCGCTACAAAGGCAGAAGATCGAAACCGTGACAGCGGCGGCAAGCCGCCGCGGGTGTACGGCTGGGACGTGCCGAAATCGCAAAAGCGGTGGCAAGCCACCGCACTCCGAAAGTGATTGTGCCTCACACCTCGGCGCAAAAGGCGGAGCAAAACGTGCGGGAGTGCGGCGCTTCGCGACTTGTCGTATGCGTGCCTCACACCACGGCGCAGAAGGCGGAGCGAATCGTGCGGAGACTTGGGTGTGACCGGATTTGATTATGCGATGGCGCGCGAGAAAGGCCGTCAGGCTAAGAGCCTAACGAACTGTCAGACACGAGTGTCTAACGTACGAGAATCGTTGGCGGCGATCATCGGTGCGCCGCGTTTTGGCGATTACCCCGCGGCGGCGGGGGGTGGCGCTACTCGCAGCGAAGCGCGGTCATCGGATCAACGCGCATGGCGCGGCGGGCCGGGACGACGCAGGCGGCGAGGGCGACGAGCGTGAGCGACGCGGACACGGCGGCGAAGGTGACCGGATCGTACACGCGGATGCCGTAGAACATGGCGTGCACGAAGCGAGTGAGCGCGAGCGAAATGGCCAGACCGACGGCGACGCCGGCGAGCGTGAGTTTCAAGCCGTGGCTGACGATGAGTTTGAAAATGTTTCCGGATTCGGCGCCGAGCGCCACGCGAATGGCGATTTCGCGCGTCTGCTGCGTCACGAGGTAGGACATCACGCCGTACACGCCCACCAGCGCGAGAATCACGCCGAGCGCGCCGAAAATTCCCAGCAACATGCTTTGCGAACGCGGCGACGCGTTTGTTTCGCTGAGCATTTGCCCCGCGGTCTTCACCGAACTGATCGGCTGATTTTTGTCGAGCTCCCAGATGCGGTCTTCGATTACCGGCACGAGCGCGAGCGGATCGTTTTTGGTGCGCACGGCGAGGTACACGCCCGAAGCGGCGTGCGTCTGCGAGAACGCCGTGTAGATCTGCAAGTTCGAAACGCCGCCCAAATGCGTTTTCGGCTCGTTGGCGGCCACGCCAACGATCTGCCCCCAATCCTTTTCAGTGGAAGGCGAGCCAATCGCAAAACGCTTGCCGATAATTTGGGTGGTGCCGAATGCCTTGCGCGCAAACTCTTCGTTGACGATGTAAACGTTGGTCGTGGATTGCGTGTCGCCGCTGTTGAATTCGCGTCCGGCCAACAGCGGCAGGCCGATGGTGCGGAAATAATCCGGCGTGATGGTGTTGAATCGGGCGGTTTCCCGGGCGCTGGCCTGATTCTGCGCGGGCTCGTCGGTTTGAAACGTGGTTTCGGCCACTTCGTCGGCCAGCGGAAAAATCACGCCGGCCGAGGCGGCTTCGACTCCATCGAGCGAGCGAACGCGATCGAGAATCTGCTCGACGAAGACGATGGCCGGATCGGTGGTGGCGAAACGGAATTTCGGGAAGTCGATGCGCAGGGTGACGAGCCGGTCCGGACGAAACGCGAAATCCGTTTTCATCAGCCGCGCGAAGTTGCGGATGGCCAGCACTGCGCCCACGAGCAGCGTGACGGCCAGAGCGACTTCGCCGACGACCAGCAAGCGCCGCAGCGCGTGATGGCCGGAGCCGCGGGCGTGGACTTGCGCGCCGTTGCCGCTTTCTTTGATGGCGGCGGTCACGTCGCTGCGAGAACTGAGCAGCGCGGGAGCGAGTCCGGCGACGAGCGCGGCTACGAGCGAACCGCCGATGGTGAACAGCGCCACACGCGCGTCCATGCGAATAGCGTCGAGCCGCGGCGTGTCCGGCGGCAGAATGGCGCGGATGGCGTCGGACGTCCACAGCGCCAGCAAAAACGCGCACACGCCGCTGAGGAGCGAGACGATCAGGCATTCGACAAAAAGCTGGCGCAGCAGCGCGCCGCGCGTGGCTCCGATGGCGGTGCGAATGGCGAATTCGCGGCGGCGCGACCAGCCGCGCGAGAGCAGCAGATTGCTCACGTTGGCGCAGGCGATCAAGAGCACAAAGCCGGCGGCGCAGAAAAGCACGATGAGCGGCGTTTTCCAGTCGCCGTACAAATCGGTCTGCATGCTGGTGGCGTGCAGGCTCCAGCCTTTGTCGGAATCGGGATACGCGGCGGCCAGATGGGCGGAGATGGCGTCGAGTTGCGATTGCGCTTGCGCCAGGGTGACGCCGGGCTTCAGCCGCGCCTGCACCGAGAAATTGTGATTACCGCGCGTGGCGGCGTCTTCTTTTGACGGGACGAACGGCAGCCACACTTTGAAGTCGGGATAGGCGTCGTGCAGCGATTCGGGCATCACGCCGATGATGCGGTTCGATTCGCCGTCGAGCGTGATCGTCTTTCCCACGGCGGCGGGATCCGCGCCGAACCGGTCGCGCCAAAAAGCGTAACTGAGAATCGCGACGCCGCTGCCCGGGTGCAGGTCTTCTTTGTTGAAGGCGCGGCCCAGCTGCGGCTGGATCCCGAGCACCGGCAAAAAATCGGCGTCCACGTCGGCCGCCGGAATACGTTCGGGCTTCCCTGCTCCGCCGAACTCCTTCGATTCGTACTGGTAGACGGCCATCGAGGCGAAGGCGGTCGATTGCGCGCGCAGGTCTTCCACGTCCGCGACGGAAACGCCGAGCGAGGCGAAGTCGAACAATGTGCTTTTGGAAAAAATATCGACGAGCTGCGAGGGATGCGGGAACGGCAGCGAGCGAAGCAGCACTCCGTTGACGACGCTGAAGATCGCGGTGTTCGCGCCGATGCCGAGCGCAAGCGTAAGCACGACAATGGCGGCGAAGCCGGGAGATTTTCGCAGCGAGCGGATGGCGTAGCGCGCGTCTGCGGCGAGATTCTCCAGCCAGCGCCATTGCCACACGTCGCGGCTGTCGTGCTCGATGAGGGCGACGTTGCCGAATTCGCGGCGGGCCTGGGCGGAGGCGTCGGCGCGAGACATGCCGCCTTCGACGAGTTCGTCGACGCGCTCGGCGAGATGCTCCTGGATTTCTTCGCTGAGTTCGGAGTTGCGGGTTTTGCGGCGGGAGCCGCTCGAAAAAAGATCGTTGAGCCAGCTCATGATTTCACCGGCGCGAGCACGCGGGTGATGCCCTCGAGCATGGTTTCGAACGACGACATTTCCTTTTGCAGGTGTTTTACGCCGGCGGGAGTGAGTTTGTAAATTCGCACGCGGCGGTTGGTGGCGGAGATGCCCCAGGCGGCTTTGACGAGTTCGGATTTCAGCAGGCGCTGGAGCGCGGGATAGAGCGAGCCCTCTTCAATTTGGAGAAGATCGTTCGAGGTGCGCTTGATGTGCTGGGCAAGCGCGTAGCCGTGCAGCGGCTGGCGTTTCAGGGTGCGGAGAATCATCATTTCGAGCGCGCCGGGGAATAAGTCGCGCGGTTCGGTGGGGAGCATCGGGTGTTGCGCCTCCTGCGTTATGGCTAGGGGAACCAGGCCGATGCCTAGAGTAAACAGGGGTGGCGCGGTTCGTCAAGCGATTTGTTTTGGCGCGGCGGTGGGCGGTTGGTCGATCGGCATGCGCGTCTGTGTTGCGACCGTTTGCGGGCGACGCGGCAACGCTGTGCGTTTGGCGGGCGGCGGCGAGCTTTGCCTTTGTAGAGGCGGCCTTTACGGCCGCCAGGTTTTGAATTTCGTGTTGGGTGGTCGCGAGCGGAAAACGGAAAGGCAACGGCAAAGGCTGGCGGGCGTAAAGCCCGCCGCTACAAAGGCGGAAGATGGGATCGAAACCGCGACGGCGGCGGCAAGCCGCCGCGGGATCGTTTCGCGGCGTCGCGGAAATCGCAAAAGCGGTGGCAAGCCACCGCACTCCGAAAGTGATTGTGCCGCACACCTCGGCGCAGAAGGCGGATCAAATCGTCCGGGCGTTCGACGCTTCGCGACTTGTCGTGCGCTTGCCTTACACGGCGGGGTAGAAGGCCGATCAAATCGTGCGGAGACTTCGGTGTGACCGGATTTGATTTTGCGGTGGCGCGCGAGAAAGGCCGTCAGGCTGAGAGCCTAACGAACTGTCAGACACGAGTGTCTAACGTACGAAAATCGTTGGCGGCGGGTTGCGGGTTCGGTTATGTAGAGGCGGCGCGCCTTGTGCGCCTGCGACGCGGATGGGTCCGACAGCGATTCGTGGCGGATTCCGAAGCGCGCGCGCGAGTCGCTACGCCTTTGCAGTCAAACGGCCTTGCGCGATTCTTTTCGGAGTGCGGTGGCTTGCCACCGCTTTTGCGATGTACGCCCCACTGCGGTGAATCCATGCGGCGGCTTGCCGCCGCGCGCGTGGTTGTTCGCGGCGTCGGTGACGTCCCGGCGACGACTCGCCGGGACGGGTGACGATCTGCGGTTACCGGGCAGCATGGCGAAGCGGTGGCGAGCTGCCGCACTCCGAAAGAAGGGTCGGCTACTGGTCCTTTTTCTTCGCGCCGAAGATGCCGAAGACGGATTTTGCTTTTTTGCCGACGGCGCCGCCGACGTCGGCGGTGATCACCGGCTCGTCGGGCGTGCCGACGACGCGCATCGGGACGCCTTTCGCGCCTTTGGAATTTGAGCCGTTGAGCGCGGTGAGTAGCCCGACGCCGACTTTGCCGATGCCTTTGGCGCTGGCGACTTGCACGGTGAAATTGAAGTCGAGTTGATTGGCGGGCGAGACGGTGCCGCTGCCGTTGAGCTCGCCCATTTCCGGTATGACCGCGTCGATATTCGAAACGATGACTGCCGCATTCGTGATGCGCACCGTGGCGCGCAGCTTTTCGATGTTGGTGGTGTCTCCGGTTTTCACTCCGCTGAGCGCGGCGATGCCGTGAATTTTGGAGCCGACGTCGAAGCCGACCATTTTCGTGTTGTCGGCGGCCACGTTGCCTGCAATGGTCAACGCTTTGGCCTGACCTTTGATCGCCACGTCCAGGCCGAGCGTGCCGCCTTTCAGTACGGCGTTATTCGGCAGACGAACGCCCACGGCGGTCATCAGCGATTGCAGGTTGTCGATGGGAAGTCCCTGCCCCGCCATTTTCAAATCGAGCACGGGATCCTGCGCGCCGTCGGCGAGCGGCTGGTAGGTGCCGGTCACGTGAATCGCCGAGCCGCCGAGAGTGATCGAGGCGTCCTGAATCACGCCGCTATTTTGTTTGAGCACGTGCGTGCCGGAGTAGGCGAGATCGATCGGCTGCTGCGCGGCGGCGGCGCCTTTGCGGAGTTTCAAGTTCACCATGTGGACGCTGCCGCTGGTGGTGAGAATTTGTCCGTCGGAGGCGGCGTGCAATTCCAGATCGGCGACGAGCGAGACTCCGGCGCTGGAATCGAGAAACGCGGCGGCGACGGGGTCGAGGCCTTTCACCGACAATTGCGCGGAGCCGGGCGTGGTGGCGGCGTCTTCGCGGTTGAGCGGTCCGGCGTGGCCGGTGACGCGGACGGTGCCGCCCGCGGGAAGATTCGCGGAAAGCTGGAACGGAAAATTCGATTCAAACGAAAAATCGCTGACGGTGATGTTCACGTTTTCATACACGGTGGGATCGCCGTGCGACGGCAGGCTCGAGGCGCTGATGCGCGCGCCCTGGATACTGAGCCGAGCGACTTTGATGTCCGGCAGGGCGGAGGAGGAGATGGTGGACGAGCCCGGCGCGGGCCGGGAGACGGCGTCGGCTTTGGTGGCGGCGTCGGCGTTGGCTTTGGCGCGCGCGGTGGCGTGGGCGATGGTGGAAAAGTTCCATGTGCCGTTGGCGGCGCGCAGCACGCGGATTTGCGGGGAGTCGAGCTCGAAGCTGCGAATCTCGAGCGTGCGCGAAAAAAGCAGCGGGCGCAGGGCGATGCCGATGCGCAGTTCGGCGGCGGTGAGGAACGGCGCGGTGCTGAAATTGGGATCGTCGGCGACGGTCAAGTCTTTCGCGGCGATCTCGCCGGAAAACGGCTTGAGCTGCAGATCGCCGAGTTTTACCGGGCGGCCGAGCACGCTCGAAAGTTGGGTTTCGATCTGCGGGCGGAAGGTGTTGGCGTTGATGAACAGCGGCAGCGATGCAACGGCCGCGGCGATTAGAACCACGGCGGCGAGAAAAATTTTGGTCCAGCGTTTCACGGCGTTCCCTGGGCGCGGATGCGCGGAGAAAGAGTATATGACGGCGGCGCGTGGGCGGGATAGCCATGCGGGGGGTTTAGGTTGCGGGTTTGGTTTTGTGGGGGCGGCCGTTGCGGGCGCCGGGTTTTGGGTTTGCGATGGTGCGCGCGAAAGGCCGTCAGGCTGAGAGCCTAACGAACTGTCAGACACGAGTGTCTAACGTACGAAAATCGTTTGCCGCAGGTTGCGGGTTCGGTTATGTAGGGGCGGCACGACGGGTTGCGTCGAGCCGGCAGGTTTTGGTTTTGGGTATGCGATGGCGCGCGCGAAAGGCCGTCAGGCTGAGAGCCTAACGAACTGTCAGACACGAGTGTCTAACGTACGAGAATCGTTGGCCGCGGGTTGCGGGTTCGGTTTTGTAGAGGCGGCCTTTACGGCCGCCAGGTTTTGAATTTCATGTTGTGGGATTGCGCGCGGAAAACGGAAAGGCAAAGGCAGAAGCGAGGCAAAGGCAAAGGCGAAGGCAAAAGCAAAGGCGAAGGCAACGGCAAAGGCTGGCGGGCGTGAAGCCCGCCGCTACAAAGGCAGAAACCAAGTCAAAAGCAAAGGCGGAAGCAACGGCAAAGGCGGAGGCAAAAGCAAAGGCGAAGGCAACGGCAACGGCTGGCGGGCGTGAAGCCCGCCGCTACAAAGGCGGGAGGTGGGATCGCAACCGTGACAGCGGCGGCAAGCCGCCGCGGGTTTGATCCTCGATTCCGTTTACATCGCAAAAGCGGTGGCAAGCCACCGCACTCCGAAAGTGATTGTGCCTCACATGACGACGCTTCGCGCGAACCAGTTACATCCCCCAGGCGGGGACGGCGCGGACCATGTTCCAGACCATTTGATCGAGGGCGGCGCCCATTTCGTCGGAGGGTTGCGCGCGGGAATTCATGAGCGCGGCCCAGCACATGCCCGTCGAAGTGCGGACCATGATCGACTGGCTGCCGGGCAGGCTGCCGTTGTGCCACCAATTCCCTGCACCGTTGTCGCGAACCATCCAGCCGCGCGCGTATTTTGCGGGCGATGCCGGGTCGTAGGCGGCAGCGGGCGTGGTCATCAACTTAATCGTCGCGGGTTTCAGCAGCGCGGGAATTCCAGGCGCTCCGGCCACGTGGTCGAGAAAAATCGCGAGGTCGGTGGACGAAGCAATCCATCCGCCGTGCGAATCCATGCGCGTGACGTTCATCTTGTAGGGATTTTCGTCGTTCTGCCCGTAGTACACCACTTCGTTTGCGGCGCGCTGATTTTCCTTGTTGCCGGCGATCTGCATGTCGGTGATGCCGCAGGGCGCGAGAATGTTTGACTGAACGTACGAAGCATAAGGCTGTCCGGTGATTTGCTCGATCACCCGGCCGAGAACGCAGTAGCCGAAATTCGAATAGGCCCAGTGCGTGCCGGGAGGATAACTGACCGGCAAGCTGTTGATGGCCCAGGCGATCAGCTTGTCGTGATCCCAATCGTTGAACCGAAACATCGGATCGGTTCCATCGTTGGGCCAGCCGCCGCTGGTGTGAGTGAGGAAATGATCGACGGTGATGTCGGTAATGAACGGTTTGTAGGGCGGCTTGCCGTATTTGTCGCCGAGAATGCCGGAAGGGCCGAAGACTTTGTCGTTGAGGTTGAGCTTGCCCTGCTCGAGCAACGTGAAAATCGTGACGGAGGTGATGGGCTTCGACAGGCTGGCGATGCGGAACAGGCTTTGCTGCTGCACTTGCTCGAGGTGCTGCTTGTCGGCCATGCCGATGGCTTCGTCGTACACAAATTTTCCGTTGCGCGTGATGGCCACGGAGCTGGCGGGAACGGCCCACTGGCGGCGGAATTCGCCGGTGATGCGATTCATCTCGCCGTGTTGCTGTCCGGTGGGACCACCGTCGCGAGGGCCGACCTGGCCGAGCGCGCCGGCGAAAGGCGGCGCGAGGATGCCGGCGGCTGCAGCGCCGAGCATGTTTCCGAGCACGGTGCGGCGAGTGGGCTGGGTGGTCATCGGGCGTGATCCTCGGCTGCCTGCGCGAGTGGGGCTGCAAATTCCTGCGCGAGACGTGCGGATTCTATCTCGCAGCGTGAAAGCGACAAAGTTGAAAGTGTTTGCCCGCAAGCGAACGGTTAGACGTTGATTCGACCCACGGATTTGCTGTACAACGTCGGCCAGTTCCATGAAAGGAGGAAGCGCCGTGAAAAGTATGCGCTCGAAATTTGCAACGGTGACGTTGATCGGCTTGTTTGTGATCGCGGGGCACGTGGCCGTGGCGCAGCAGCCGCCTGCCGAGAATGCGCCCGACAACGTGGCCGGCAAATGGACGATCTATTCGAAAAACGTGAACAACAACGAGTCGGTGACCAAGTTTGTCGAGATCGTGCAGAACGGCACCGAGCTGAGCGGCCATTTCAAAGGACCCAACCAGTCCGGAGGAATTCAGGGCTCGATTCACGTGCATCACATCGAGTTCAGCACCAAGACGCGCAACGTACTGACGTTTCGCGGGCAGGTGGACGGCGACCGGATGCACGGGATGTACGGCATTCACGGCCGCCACGCCGAGTGGGAAGCGGTGCGGCAGAATTAGGCGGCGGATGATCGCGTACAGCGCGAAACAGCGGTCCTCGCAAGTCCGCGCGGTGTTCCGCGGAGTGTGGCGGCAAAAGTTTGCGAGGCATTCGCGGCGGACGAATGGCGAGCGGCGGTGAGCGGCGGCGGGCGACGCGGCGGGACGGCTCAAAATGAGACGAAACTTTTTTCGCTGACGAGGGTTTTCGAGATGGAATCGCGGAAAAAATTTTGTATATTTATTTTGCCCCCGGGCGGCGACGTTGCCGTTCGTCAGACGATGACGCTGATCTACTCGATTCGATCGCACAAGTGTCCTTTGTGCGGCAGTCCGAACATTCACCGCTCGAAGCGAAAAGGAATCGCCGAGCGAGTAGCCTGCACGGTGACGCCGATCAAACCGTTTCGCTGCAACGATTGTTACGGTCGGATGTATGCGGTGAAGATGGAAGAGCGCCAGATGGCGTGATGGTTCTTGCTGTGCGGTAATCCGTAGCAAATCCCTCCCCCCGAAAGTTTTCTTTCCGTTCAGGATTTCGATCGCGAAGGTGCGCAAGCGGCGGAAGCCTGCTGCAGCTTGTCCGCGCTGCGTCGCACCGACAGCCGAGGCCTAGAGATTAAAGGTGTAGAGCAGCAGGCGCGTAAGGAACAGGTCGGCGATCAGCACGGTGACGGACGCGGCGACGAAAGCGGCGATCGTGGCGCGGCCGACTCCGGCGGTGCCGCCGCGGACGCGCAAGCCCTGGTAACAACCGACCGTGGCGACGATGAACCCGAAAACGACGGGCTTCGAGAAGCCGATCACCAGATCGCCGAGCGCCAAAACGTGAATGGCGCGCGACCAGAATTGCTCGGCGTTGATCCGCAGCGTGATGGTGGCGGCCAGAAAACCTCCGAGCATGCCGGCACAATCGCCCAGCGCCACCAGCAGCGGCATGACGATCACGGTAGCGACCACGCGCGGGGCCATCAGCTTGCGAATCGGGTCGATGCCCAGCCCGCGCATCGCGTCCACTTGTTCGGTGACCAGCATCGAGCCCAACTGCGAAGCCATGCCGGTGGAGTTGCGCCCGGCGACCAGCAGCGCGGTGAACACCGGCCCGAGCTCGCGGATCAGCGAGAGCGACAGCGCGTCGCCGGTGAGAATCGTTTCGCCGAACCGCTGAAACTGCGCGGCGGAATTCAGCACGATCACGCCGCCCACGCAAGCCAGCGCAACGCAGATGATGGGCAGCGAGCCGACTCCGATCAGGTCGATTTGATCGATCATGTCGCCCAGGTAGCGCGTGGACGAGAAGATCACTTTGAGGGATTCGAGCGTCAGTTCGGAGTAGTCCTGCACGTGATACACGGCGGCTTTGAGCGTGTTGACGCACGCTTCGGGAATCGACGGAGTTTTTACCGCCAGTGCTTCGTCCATGATGGTGTGCTCCCCTGCGTGAAGATGGCGACGGAAAAGGCCGGTCGAAGGAAGATACACCACGCGGGGCAGCGGCAGAAGGGAGCACTGCGTGAAACGTTGGAGTTTGCTGGGAATTGAATACGGGTGGGGCGGCAGCGCAGGTTGAATTGAGCGAGCGGCGCGGAGGTGTGTGAGACGAGCGTGAAACAAAACCGCGCGGGTCGCCGCTTCGTCGCCGCGCGAGCCTGCAACGCTGCTTGCGTGACCAGAGGCGGCGAGCGAGCAATCCCGGCGGCTAATGGCTGAAACGGCACAGGCGGTTGTGCGGGTGCGCGGCGCTGCGTAGAGTGGGAGAAATGTCCGGCGGGTGCCGAAACTAAAAAGCACGGTGGGGAGGATGGGGATGAGAGCGATTGCTTGGGCGATGGTGTGCGTGGGGCTTTCGATTGCGTCGCCAGCGCGGGCGCAGGAAAACGACAAAGCGCCCGGGGCCAAACCCGTGGTGGTGGACATTATCAATGCCGATGGCCGAAGCGTCGGCACAGCCTATCTGACCGAAGCGGCGCACGGCGTTCGCATTCGGCTGGAGATTCGCAAGCTGCCCGCCGGGCATCACTTGATGCACATCCACCAGTATCCGAAATGCGATCCGCCCGATTTCAAATCGGCGGGCCCGCACTTTATGGGCGCGATCAGCGGCGACGCACACGGCGCGATGAGCCCCGGCGGCATGGCGCTGGGCGATATTCCGCATTTTGAACTCGACGTGGAAGAAAACGGCACCGCGCATGTGACCACGATTGCTCCGAACGTGACGCTGGGCGCGGGCGACCGCTCGGTTTTCAGCAACGGCGGCACGGCGATTGTGATTCACGAAGTGGCCACCGAGGTTACCGAAAGCGCTCCGCCGCGGATTGCCTGCGGGATCATCAGCAAACCGAAATAAATTTTGGTTGTGGCGCGAGATTCGCGGCGGGGGATGGGTGTGCGTTTTTGTGGCGCCGGCGGGCGAGGGAGCTTCAGCGGCTAAAGCCGCCGGTGGTGCGATGGCTGAATGTCGTGGCTAAAGCCACGACCCGCAAGGATCGGGCGAAGGGTCGAGGGCATCGTTCGTTGGGGCGCCGAACGCGCGGTTTTCGCGGAGTGCGGTGGCGCGTCCGTCGTTCAGGACGAACCACCGCCGGCCGCGCGGCTGTGGTGTGGCGCGGATGTAGGCTCGAACACCGTAAACGAGTCGTTTCGCGGCGCTCGCCGCTCTGTTGTGTGGTGAGGCGCGGAAGCACTCACCGATGCGCGGGCGACTGACGCGAGGCCGGGGCGCGTTCGGTGGGGGCGTGCGTGGCGAAAAGCGGGAGAGTGCGAGGCTGCGGGGTGCCTGGGGTGGACGTGGGTGGCCGGCGGTGGTCTCCCGCCGTTGGCGGGATGCCACCGCACTCCGCGAAAACCGTTGCGGCGTTCGAGGTCGCAGCGATTCGCTCCGAAGCTGTACGGCGTGGACTAACGGGAAATGGGCAAAGGCAACGGCGGAAAGCGAAGGCTGGCGGGCGTGAAGCCCGCCGCTACAAAAGCGACGGCGAAGGTTCGGCTAGAAGGCGGCCGATAGGAAATCGCTCCGCGACGATTTGAAGTGTCGTGGCTGAAGCCACGACCCGCAAGGCATGAGGAGTGGTGCGGAGGGCCCCACTGTCAAACCAACTGTCAGACACGAGTGTCGAGCGTATGCAAACCGGCGGTCGGGTCGCGACTTGCGACTACTTCTTCACCAGCTTTACCGAGGTGAGATCGACGCGGTAGAGATCGTGCAACTCGCGGAGCGAGCGAGAGGAGTGCTCGGCGCCGAGGTCGATGTCGGCGACGAGCTGGCCCTGCTGCGGGACCATGGCGTAGCTGTCAAACTTGCTGCCCGCGGCTTTCAGATCATGCTTCAGCGCGATGGCGATAATTTTTCCTTCGAGGTCGTGCAGTACGGACGCAATCATGGCGGAACCTCACAGGTCGGCTTCGACGAATGCATACTCGATCGTGTTGTTGCTGTTATTGAACACCGCGATGTAGTAGGTGACGATGCTGGTGTAGTCGTTGATCTGCGACCAGATGGTGCTCACGCCCAATTGATTGAATAGCGGAAAGCTGATGCCCTGCAATCCGTCGTAGCCGGTGCCGTAGGCGTGCCAGGAAGGCGGCTCGGTGTCGGACGGAGTGAGCGGCACCACCGAAATCACCGGCAGGAAATTGTGGGTGATCTGCCGGGTGAACGACCACGCCTGCCTTTGGCCGGGGCCCAGGCTGTTGCGACCAAACTGAATAGCCATCGTTCACCTCGAAGTGTGTGCGCGAAACCGGCAAAGAGCGCGAATGGAGGACACTGAGTTACTCCGGAGTGAGTACAAAGTCAAGAAGTACTCAAACGGCGAAGGCGCGTGCGTACGCCACAAATTCAACGTCAAAACGAGAGACGGCGACCCGTACGCCGCGGCGCGGATGGACGATTCGCGGTGTGGGTCTGGATTTTGTAGCGGCGGGCTTTAGGCCCGCCAGCCGTGGGTTTTGGTTTTGTTTGGGCGAAATGCGTAGAGGCAACGGCAAAGGCTGGCGGGCGTGAAGCCCGCCGCTACAAAGGCAGAAACTCGAAACCGTGACAGCGGCGGCAAGCCGCCGCGGGTGTACGCCTTCGACGTGCCGAAATCGCGAAAGCGGTGGCAAGCCACCGCACTCCGAAAGAAGGCTCGGCGACCATCGGTTCGCCGCGTTTCGCCGATTACTCCGCGTGGCGCCGCGGTGGCGGGTTGCGCGTTTGGTTATGTAGGGGCGGCACGACGGGTTGCGTCGAGCCGGCAGGTTTTGGGTTTGGGTTTGGGTTTGGGTTTGGGTTTGGGTTTGGGTTTGGGTTTGGGTTTGGGTTTGCGATGGCGCGACAGAAGGCTGCCCGAACCTGAGAAGCGGTTCGGCCGCTACAGAGGCAAAGGCAACGGCTGGCGGGCGTGAAGCCCGCCGCTACAAAGGCAAAATGCGCGCGTCTTCGCATCGTCGGCGTGTCCGGGTATGCGGCAAGCGCGGGACCGAATTCAACAGCCGCGCGCCAGTCGTAGCGTTTGCACGGTCGCTGCCTTTCGTAGCGTAGACGCCCACGTCTGCGCGTTTTGGTTTTGGTTTTGGTTTTGGTTTTGGTGTTGATTCTGGCTTCGCGTTGCCTGCGTTGACGAACGGCACGCTCGTCCGCTGGCGCGGACTCGCGCGCGCAGACGTGGGCGTCTACGCTACGAAAGGCTTCGATTTTCGCGGGGCTCGAGACGGCGGCGGTTAGATTGTTTTGTAGCGGCGAGCTTTAGGCCCGCCAGCCGTGGGTTTTGGTTTTGTTTGGGCGAAATGCGGAAAGGCAACGTCAAAGGCTGGCGGGCGTGAAGCCCGCCGCTACAAAGGCAACGGCAAAACCATAAATTCAACGCCAAAAGCATGGGCGGCGACGCGGACGCGTGCGCGGCGCCGCGGCGCGGTGCAGAGCAAAGGCAAAGGCTGGCGGGCATGAAGCCCGCCGCTACAAAGGCAAAGGCAAAACCATAGATTCAACGCCAAAACCGTAAAGGCTGGCGGGGGGAAGCTTGCCGATACTAAACCGGCGTGGGGTTGGCTGCGGGTTTCGACTGGAAATTTGGGGCGGGGGCAACTACACTTCTGCGAAATTGCCGGTGCCGCTCGGTGCCCCGGCGCAACATTCCGTTCAACGAGGCTCGATGGCCACTGCTGCCGCTGCACCTCACTCCGCGCGAACGAACACTTCCCCGCTGCCCGGCCGCCGCTACGATCACTATTTCTTTTCCGCGGTGTCGCTGCTGATGCTGGGGACGGTGTTTTACGGTTTCGCGCGCACCTATTACCTCGCCGGAGTTTTCCGCGCGCCGCTGCCCTCGGCGCTCATCCACATTCACGGAGCGGTGTTCACGCTGTGGATCCTGCTGCTGGTGACGCAAACCTCGCTGGTGGCGGCGGGGCGCGTGGACATTCACAAACGCCTGGGCATCGCGGGATTTCTGCTGGGCTGCGCGATGGTGGCGCTGGGCGTGGCGGCGGCGACTGACTCGCTGGTGCGCGGCGTGCACGGCACGGCGGTGGCGGCGCAAGCGTTCTATCTGGTTCCCATGTCCAGTATGGCGATTTTTGCCACGCTGCTGTTTTTTGCGTTTCGCGCGCGCCGCAATCCGGCCGAGCACAAGCGGCTGATCTGCATCGCGACGAGCAACATGCTGCTGGCGGCGATCGTGCGCTGGCCGATGCCGTACGTCCATCGTCACTTGCCGCGAGCGATGCTGGTTGAGTTTTTGTTCATCGCGGCGATCGCGGCGTATGACCTGTGGTCCACGCACAAAATTCATCGGGCGACGCTGTGGGCCGGCGCGCTGGTGATTGTGGTGCAGGAGCTTGCGTTGCCGGTGGGCATGAGCGCGCCGTGGCAGGCGTTTGCGGCGTGGATGCGAACGCACGGCTGATGGCGCAGCGAAAAACCGCCAGGCTGAGATCCTAACGAACCGGCAGACGCGACTGCCCAACCTCTGACGAACTTGTGCCGCACGTGTGCCGAACGACTGTCGGACGTCTGCCGAACGTTCGCCGAACGTGTGCCGAAAGTGTGCCGACCTGGGGTGCGATCGCTCGACGACATGGGCTGGGCTTTCGCCGACGTGGGCTGCGCTTGCGCCGAAGCGGGCTGTGCAAGTTGACGCGGCCTGTACGCGGCAGTAAGCTCGCAGGCTAGGTAACCGCTCGGTACGGGTGGGGCGGCGAAACGCCGGGCGGCGGTGCGCTCGATGCGTTGGGGCGGGTGAGGCAGGTGCGTGCGAGCAAGGCGGTTTCGGCGATTGTGGCTCGCGCGATGGAGCTTGTGGCGCTCGTAGCGCTCGTGGTGCTCGTGGCGCTCCTAGCGTGCGTGGCGATGGCGGCGCGGGCCGCGAATTACGCACCGTCCGCTGCGGCACAGGCTACGGCAACGCCGGCGGCGTCCGGTCAGTCGTCCTCTTCACAGAATACCTCGCAGAGTCCTTCGCAAAGCACTTCGCTAAGTCCGTCGCAGACGTCTTCACCGACTTCATCGTCATCGACTCCGGACGCGCCGCAGGCCGCCGCGCCGAATTCTTCGCCGGTGCCGTCGCAACCCGCGCCGCAAACCTCCGCCGAAATCACCACGCGCACGTCGCAGGCTCCGTTTCAATCGAGCGTGAACCTGGTGCCCATCCGGGTGGTCGTGCGCGACGGAAAAGGCGCGGCGGTGAAAGGACTGCAGCGCGAGGATTTTCAGGTGTTCCAGGACGGCAAGCCGCAGACCATCGCGCATTTTTCCGAAATGACGGCGGCCAGCGAAGCGCAGCAGGTGGTGCGCGGCGTGGCGAGCGAACCGCCGCCGGACAACGGACCGGTGCCGACAGCCAAGCTCGAACTGCCGTCGCGTTTCGTGGCCATGCTTTTCGACGACGCGCATCTGAGCCAGTCCGATTTGATTCAGGCGCGCGTGGCGGCCAACAAATATATTGATTCGGTGATGGACCCGGCGACGCGGCTGGCGGTGTTCACCACGTCGGGCCAGGACCAGTCCGATTTCACCGACGACGCGGCGGCGCTGCACAAAGCGATCAACACGATGATCGCGCGGCCAATTGGCGCGTTTCAAATCAACCAGCCGGGCCAGTGCCCGCCGATGGATTATTACGAAGCGGACCTGATCCAGAACAAGAACGACCAGATCGCCTTTGCGGCGGCGATTCAGGACGCGATCGTGTGCAGCACGGCCACCACCCAGCAGGGCGCGCAGACGCAGGCCACGTCGCTGGTGTATTCGACGGCGCAGGAAGTGTTGATGGCCGGCGAAATCAATACGCAGTATTCGCTGCGGCGGCTGCTGGAAATCCTGAAGCGCGTCACGGGGCTGCCGGGCCAGCGCAGCATCGTGCTGGTGTCGCCGGGATTCCTGACGCCGACATTTGAAACGCAGGTGAACGAGGTGATCGATCGCGCCGAGCGCGCCAACGTGTTTATCAACACGCTCGACGCGCGCGGTCTGTATACCATCGATCCGATCGGAGACATCTCGCAAAGCGCGCCGCAATACGCCACCGGGCAAACCGCCGGACAAGGCGCGCAGTACCGCATACAGGGCGCGCAGTCGCAGGACGAGGTGATGCGCGAACTGGCGGCGGGCACGGGCGGCTATGCATTTCTGAACAACAACGATTTGTTCGCCGGATTCCAGCGTACCGCGGGAAAGCCGGAGGTGTCGTACCTGATCGCCTTTGCGCCCTCGGGACTGAAGAACGACGGAAAATTTCACACCTTGAAAGTGAAGGTGACCGGCAAGCAGCACTACGACGTGCAGGCTCGCCGCGGATTTTTCGCGCCGAAGCAGGACCAGACGCCCGACCAACTGGCCAAGCAGGACATCGAGGACGCGGTTTTCTCGCAGGAAGAGCAGGCGACATTCCCGCTGCAGCTTCATCTGCAATATTTTATGACCGGCACGGGCAACGCGAAAATTTCGGTGCTGGCGCATGTGGATGTGAACGGCGTCCACTTCGACGAGCACGACGGGCGGCACTGGGACGATTTGACGGTGGTGGCGGCGCTGTTTGACCGCAACGGAAATTTTCTGCAGGGCGACGAGCAGACGCTGGAAATGCGGCTGAAAGATCCCACGCTCGCGCGCCTGGCGCGGACGGGCGTGACGGTGAAGTCGAGCTTCGATGTAAAGTCGGGCGGATACCTGGTGAGGCTGGTGGTGCGGGATACGAAGGGTTCGGCGATTGCGTCGAAGAACGGCGTGGTGGAGATTCCCTAGCGAGTTCGGTGAAACAGCAACGCACGAGGACGGCGAAAATGAAAATGCAGCGGATGGCGATGACGGCGGCAGCGGCAGTGGCGATCCTTTCGGGCGTGGCGATGGTGCGCGCGCAGCAGTCCGCGAGCGCGCCCGCGCCGCAGCAAAGCGCGGCTCCGGCGCAGGCATCCGCCGCCGCACCGGCGCAATCGGCGCAGCGGCAATCGCCCGCGCCCGGCGGGAACGTGCTGAAAGCGGAAACGCGCGAGGTGCGCGTGGACGTGATCGTGACCGACAAGAAGGGCAACTACGTGAAGGACCTGACGCAGAAAGATTTCCGCGTGTGGGAAGACAACAAGGAAGTCGGCGTGAACACGTTCAGCTTCGGCGCCGATTCCTCGGCGCCCGCCGGGCAGCAGCGGCATTACATGGTGCTGTATTTCGATAACGCCTCGATGGATCTGAGCGATCAGCCGCAGGCCCGCGCCGCAGCGGGAAAATTTATCGACGCGAACGCCGGACCCGATCGGGTGATGGCGGTGATGGATTTCGGCGGCACGCTGCGCATCGAGCAGAATTTCACCGCGGACGCGGCGAAGCTGAAGCAGGCGGTGACCAATATCCAGACGTCTTCGGTGGCGACGAATACGACCGCCTCCACCGGCGGGCTTTCCGGCGGCGGCTTGCAAACCGTCGGCGATCCGGAAGCGGATTTCGGCACGCAGTCGCTTCTGCTTTCGATTCGCAGCGTGGCGAAAAATCTGGCGGATATTCCGGGGCGCAAGAGCCTGATCCTGTTCACCGCGGGATTTGAGCTGTCGCCGGAGCGAATGAGCGAGCTGACCGCGACGATCGACGCGTGCAACAAGGCGAACGTGGCGGTGTATCCGGTGGATGTGCGCGGGCTGACGATGTCGCTCGGCGAGCTGCGCAAGCCAGCGGAACCGCTTGGAGCGAAGAGCGGTGCGACGAGCGGCGCGACGACCAGCGCTATATTTTCGGCGGCGCTGCGCGGCGATGCGGGCTCGCCCGCGCTTCGGCGCGACCGGCTGGCGCAGGCGCGCGCGGCGGCGTACCGAAACGCGCGCGGCGACGCACCAGGCATGGCGACGCGCAGTGAATTGCGATGCGTCTCAAAATCGAAAGCGAGCGGGCTCTATCGCATCGGCTGCGGCGCGCGGCGTGAAACGCTCGATGGGCGGTTGCGAAGCGCGCTCGGAGCGCACACTTCGCGCGATGCCCACGGCGCGCGCCTGGTGCTCGTCGGTTCGCCGCAGCGAGTGGGCGGCGGAGGCGGCGGCCATGTGGGCGGCGGTGGTGGTGGCGGCACCGGTGGCGGAGGAACAGGCGGCAAAGGCGGCACCGGTGGAACAGGTGGAACCGGAGGCAGCGGAGGGAAAGGCGGGACGGGCGGAACCGGCGGAACGGGCGGTCACACCGGAGGCGGCGGTGTGTACAACGGAAACTACAACGCGAACCAGACGCGGCAGCTTGTGCCGCAGTTCCCTTCGAGCGCGTCCACCAACCAGCAGGTGATGTACGAGCTGGCGTCGGGCACCGGCGGATTTCCGATTCTGAATACCAACGATCTGCTCGGCGGACTGCAGAAAATCGCCGCGGAACAGGATCAATATTATCTGCTCGGCTACAATCCCGCGGAATCTCCGGAGGGTAGCTGCCACACGCTGAAAGTGAAAGTGGACCAGGGCGGGATGAACGTGCGGGCGCGCAGCGGATATTGCAACGTTCACACCAACGATGTGCTGGCCGGAAAGCCGATCGAAAAGGAATTGGAATCGCGGGCGCTGGCGACGGGTGCGCCGGCGGGCGCGCCGAATAACACCGCGCCGAATGCGCCGGTTTCCGCGGCGGCAGCGGCGGGCGGCGGCGCGCTGCAGACTCCGTTCTTTTACACCGCGCCGAATGAAGCGCGGGTGAATTTGTCGGCGCAGATTCCTTCTTCTAGCGTGGTGTTCAACAAAGAAAAAGGAAAATATCACGCCGATGTGAATGTGCTGGGCGTGGCGTACGCGCCGGACGGCAGCGTGGCGGCGCACTTCAGCGATGAAGTGACGCTCGACATGGAAAAAGACGAGATGAAGAAGTTCAACGAAACGCCGATGCGCTACGAAAACCAGTTCGCCATCGCGCCGGGAAAATATACGTTCAAGCTGGTGATGTCGGGCGGCGGCGATCAATTTCAAACACTCGAAGGGCCGCTGGTGATCGACGCGTTTGACGGCAAGAAAACGGCGCTGAGCACGCCGGTGTTCAGCGCCGATTACGGCCGCGTCGCGGACCTGGGCGACCAGCTGGACGCCGCGCTGATTGCCGATCAGGTGCCGCTGATCGTGAAGGGCGTGAAGTTCAACGCATCGAGCACCAACCATTTCAAGAAAACCGAAAAGGTGGCGATCTACGGGCAGGTGTACGACCCGAAGCTGAGCGAGGTGCGTCCGAGTTTGCTCGCATCGTCAAAACCCGAAACGAAACCGGACGGCAAGCCGGATGCAAAACCGGATGCAAAATCGGGCGATGCGGCGGCGCCCGCGGCGGCGGCGAAAGGCGCGGTGGGCATTCGCGCGCAGTTCGTGGTGCTGGACGCGAAAACCGGCAAGCAGGCGTACGCTTCGGGCGGAATCGATCTTGATTCGTTCGTCGATGCGGGCAACCCGGTGGTGCCGTTTGCGCTGAAGCTGCCGGTGGATCAGCTGGCTCCGGGCGATTACAAATTCGAGATGCAGGCGGGCGACACGTCTGGAGCGGTGACGCAGGTGCGGATCGTCACGTTCAGCGTGGAGTAACGTTCAGCATGGAGTAACGGATTCCCGCGCGATTCACGTGAGGACCGGCGTTTCCTAGCTGCAAGGCTGCGGATTCGCCACTTCCGCTATCGCTGCGCCAGAGAGGGCGCTTGCGCGGGTTCGTTCAGCGCGGACATCAGGATGCGCGTCACGTCGCGCCAGTTGTTGGCGCGCAGCGGGGCGTCTCGGCGGGCGTTGTGCGGCGCGGTGAACAAAATTCCGGTGCCGACGAAATGATCGAAGTGGCGCGGGCGGTCGTCGATCAGATAATCCGCGAGCAGGATGCTCTTATCGCCGCAAAAAACATAATGGCTGGGCGGGATGAACGAAAAATGCTGCTGTAGCCATTTGAATTTCGCGTCGAAGGACGAAGGCACGTCCATCGCCGCGCTGGCGATGAAAATTTCGTAGTGCTCGGAAAGCGCGCGCAGCGCTTCCTGGCTTCCCTCCATCAATTCCAGATCGGCGAAAAAATCGTCCTGATGGCACATGCGGTCGAGTTCGGCTTTCAGCTCGGGCGTAAGCGTGCCGGTGAACGTGCCGTTAACGCCGCGCTCGGCGATTTGCTCGCGGGTGATGTTTGAGCCGGTGCGCTGGTTGTAGGCGCGCAGCATTTTGCCGAACGCGTCGGCGATCACTTCATCCATATCGACGGCGATGCGCGGGCGGCGGCGGGCGCGATTACGTTCGAGCGCGGATGGCGGAGCTTGCTGCGCGTGGCTGACGAAGCGGTCGATCGTGGAGCCGGCTGCTGCGCCCGGGTTCGCTTTCAGAATCGGCGCGGATTGTTTTTCGTGCGGCGCGACGACCGGCACCAGGTCGGGCACACCGGCGAGGGCCGGATGCGCGGCGCGAGCGAGCGCGTCGGCCGACCGCGTGGCCCGGTTTTGCGAGTGCGTGGCTTTCAGGACGATCGAGGCCATCACCAGAAGCGCCGCGGTAACGTTGGCCCAGATCACCGCCTGCGCGTGCAGCAGCAATCCGTAGGAAAGCCACAGCAGCACGCCGCTCAGGTAAATTCCGAGCATCACGTACGAGAGGTCTTCGCCGCCCTGTCGGCGGATTTTTACCAGTTGAGGCACGAAAGCGCCGGTGGTGCAGATTGCCGCCGCCGTGCCGAGAATCGCCAGCCAATTCATTCTGAATCTCCTGCTACTAGTAAACGACGGGGGAGATTTTCCGTCCAATAAAAATTTCGAAGCGGTGGCATCCGCAGCGAAGGCCGTTGATTTTGTAGCGGCGGGATTTGCGGCTGGTTTCGTTTTTGGGTTGGTGTTTGCGCGGGGCGGAGACTGCAAATCAAAAGCAATGGCTGGCGGGCGTAAAGCCCGCCGCTACAAAGGCAGTGCGCCTCGCGGGGGTTGACTGTGTAGCGGCCGCACGACAGTTTTCGTCGAGCGGGCAGCCTTTGATTGTGATTTTGACTTTGCGCTCCGCGGATCGATGCCCGAACCCATTCCAGACGTCGGAATGGATTCGGCCGCTACAGAGTCAACGTCCAAAACCACCGGCAAAACCGTTCGTGCGCGCTCGCTGCATTTCGGAGAGTAGACGCCTGCGTTTGCGCGATCGCTGCCTTTCGTAGCGTAGACGCCCACGTCTGCGCGCTTTGATTTTGGTTTTTGTTTTGGCTTTGGTTGTGCTTTGGCCTTGCCTCCGCCGACGAACGGCACGCTCGTCCGCTGGCGCGGACTCGCGCGCGCAGACGTGGGCGTCTACGCTACGAAAGGCTGCGAGCTGCGCGGGGCTGGAGACGTCAACGCTTGGATTCTTTTGTAGCGGCGGGCTTCACGCCCGCCAGCCGTTGACGTTGATTTTTCGTGCGGTGCACCGCAGCGACGCAAACCTAAAACCCAAGGCTGGCGGGCGTGAAGCCCGCCGCTACAAATCAAAAGCAACGGCAAATCAAAAGCAACGGCAAATCAAAAGCAACGGCTGGCGGGCATAAAGCCCGCCGCTACAAAAGCGCGCTCGAGGATCGATCTGGCCCTGCCGCAGCAGAATGCGACAAAGCGGCGGCGGAGGACACAACGCCGGGCGAGATTGCGGAAACGGTTCGTGGCGCTATTTGGGAATGGTGATGGTTAACGGCAGCGTGACGGTTTGGGCGCCGGCGGTGGCGTTGATGGTGAGCGTGGTGGTTTGCGTGGGGCCGGGGCCGGCGCAGCCTGCCATGACGGTGACGAGCATGGCGATGGCGAGCAGCGCGTAGGCCAGGCGTCCGGGGCGGTGCGCCAGTGCGCCGCGTGAGTCTTGCGCGTCTTTTGTTACTTGCCCATCGTGCGCGGGAGGAGCGACGAAGAAAAATCCGCGCGGCGTACGCGCGGACAATTTTTTGCGGCGCGCGAAGACGATGCCGAGCAGAAGCAGTTCCCCGCCGAACGCGAAGGCGTAGAGGCGATTCATCGCCACTCGTCCGGCAGGCGAACCGAGGAAACGTCCGGCAGGCGTGCCGAGAAAACGCGCGGCGAGCGAGCCGAGCCAGCCTCTGCCGAAGACAGAGCCAGCGCCAGGGCCGGAGCCACCGCCCGAGCCGGCGTTCGATGGCGGCCACACGCCCGCGACGGATTTGCGCGCGCGCGCGGCGTCGCCGGGCGCCAAGCCGTCGGTGATCGTCAGCGTGGAGCTGGCCGAACCGCCATTGGGCGTGACGCTCGGCGGACCAAACGTGCAACTGAAGCCCGCCGGCGGATTCGCGCACGACAGATTCACCGTTTGACTGAATCCGCCGGACGGCGTGACGGTGATGGTGGTTGAGCCTGGAGTGCCGGCGGTGACGGTGACGGCCGCTGGATTCGCGGACAGCGTGAACGTGCCCGCCGAAGTGATGGTGACGGCGACGGCGGACGAAGTGGACGCGTTGAAGTCGGCGTTGCCGGTGTAATTCGCGGTGATCGAGTGAGCGCCGACGGCGAGCGCGGTGGTGGAGTATGTCGCCACGCCTGCCGCGCCCACGGCGCCGGACCCGATCATCGTGCCACCATCGAGAAAGTTCACGGTGCCGGCGATGGGAGACGTGCCGCTGGTGGTGACCGTCGCGGTGAACGTGACGTTCGTGCCTGCCGCGGCGCTGGTGGACGATGCCGAAAGCGCAGTCGCGGTCGAGGCCATCGTGACGTTTTGCACGATCGCGGGTGAAGTGCTTGCCGCGTAGTTCGCGTCGCCGCTGTACTGCGCGGTGATGGAGTTTGCGCCGACATTAAATGTGGCGCTGAACAAATCCGCCACGCCGCCGGCCTGCACGGGCACGGTGCCCAGGCTGGTGGCGCCGTCGTACACGGTGACGGTGCCGGTGATTGTTCCGGCGGTGGCCGAGGTGATGGTCACGTCAAAGCCGACCGTGCCGCCGTACACCGAAGGATTCAGCGTGGAGACGACGACGGTGGATGTGGTCGCTTTGGTGGAAGCGTTCACCGTTTGCGTGATTGCCGTCGACGTGCTGGTGGCGTAATTTGCGTCGCCCAGATACTGCGCGGTGATGGTGTGAGGACCTTCGGTGAGCGTGGTGGTGCTGTAGGTGGCGACGCCCGAGGCGATGGTGCCGCTGCCGATGTCCGTCGCGCCGTCGAAAAAGTCCACGCTGCCGGTGATGGTGCCGGCGGTGGTGGACGTGACGGTCGCGGTGAAGGTGACGTTCGCGCCGACCGTGGACGGATTGAGCGACGAAGCGACAACCGTGGTTGTGGGCGCAAGCGTGGGCGGCGTCACTCCGCTTTTGTTCAGCAAAAGCACGTTGCCGAAAAGCAGATCGAGCTTTCCGTCGCTATTGAAATCGGCCGCCAGGCTGACGTACCCGACCGACAAGGCAATTTGCTGGGTCGGAGAGAGGGTGCCGTCGCCATTCGCGATGGACTGGAACGTACCATCGCCGTTGCCCGGAAAAATTCCGCCGCCGCCCTCGGTGGCGCCCGGCAAAACCAGATCCAACTTCCCGTCACCGGTGAAATCGGCAAGCACCGGGCTGCCGGCGTAACCGAACCCCTCGACGGTAAACGTCTTCGCCTGCTTGAATGTCCCGTTGCCATTTCCCAGCGCCACGGCGACGGTCGGCGTGGTCGCGTCCGACGACGAACCGCTCGCCACGATGTCCAGGTTTCCGTCGCCGTCCAAATCTCCGAAGGCGAGCGGCGAACCGTAACCGCTGGACGGCGGCAGAATATTCCCGGTCAGAGTGAGCGTTGTGGGCGACTGGAACGTTCCGTCTCCGTTGGAAATGTAGAGAGCCAGCGAGTTCTGCTGCGTTCCCATGACGATCGGTCCCGGCACCACGAGGAACAAATCCGGGAAATTGTCTTTGTTCACGTCGTAAAGGGCGGCGATGGACGACGTTTCCGAATCGAAAATCGATGTGGTGCTGTCGTAGGTCAACGTAATCTTGGGCGCCTGGAAGGTGCCGTCTCCGTTGCCCAATTGCACGGCGATTCCTTCGTAGTAGGTGTTGGTCATGCCGTCGATATCGAAGAACCAATACACCAGGTCCGCTTTGCCGTCGTGGTTTATGTCAACGGTCTGCACGCCCTCGATGTCCTGCTGAATGTCGAGTCCGGAAGGCACCAGGCTGGGCGCGTTGGTCGTAACGGGAAGTTGAAAGCTGCCATCGCCGTTTCCCACCGACAGGTTGAACGTCAGTCCAATCGGCGTGGAACCCACCCAGAAAACATCTTCGGTGGTGCCGCCCATAAATTTCCCCAGCACCGGCGTTCCGCCGGTTTGCCCGGCGGGCAATACGAGTTGCTGCGCCGCGGCCGGAATGCCGTTGCTCTGCGTGATGTAGCTGGTCAAAACTCCCTGATTGCTGGAGTTCAGCGAAAACGCCACCAGATCGGGGTGGCCGTCTCCATTCAGATCGCCGAGGTTCGTGCCGGAGTAAGACACCGGCAAACTCGGCGCGCCCTGAAACGTGCCGTCGCCGTTGCCCATCACCGGCAGCGTCACGTTCTGCATGTAGTCGTCGCCCAGGTACGATCCCTTGCCGTCGTAACCGGAGATCAGGTCCAGGTTGCCGTCGCCGTCGAGATCGGCGGCGGAGATCAAACCGCGGTTGGGAAGCGTGGCGTACGCAGCACCGGCATTAAATGTGCCGTCGCCATTGCCCAGGTAAACGCGAATCGTCCGGCCGTCGTCGGTGGCGAGGTCCAGCTTCGAATCGTTGTTGAAATCGGCGGCCACAATTCCGGGTGAAAGTTCGTTTGTGCCCGTGACCACGCGGGGAAACGCCGAGCCCTTAAACGTGTAGGAAGTGCCGTTTCCCTGGCCGAGAAAAACGAGTCCTTCGGAAGTGATGATGTCTTTCTTCGAGTCGCCATTCACATCGGCGGTGATGAAGGTGTCGGAGAAAGCGACCTGCTCCGCGCCGGTGGAAAACACCGTCGGGGGGATCTGAAACGTACCGTCGCCCTTTCCCAGATAGATCGTGAAGGTGTTGTTGCCGGTGTTGACGATCACATCGGGATTCCCGTCGCCGTTCAAATCGTCCACCACGCCGAAACTCACCACCTCGCCGGGAAGGTCGTAATTCACGGGCGTCTTGTAACTGCCGTCGGCATTGCCCAGAGCCACGGTGATCGACGAGTTGATTCCGTCGGTGTTGATCGAAACGATGTCGGGGTTGCCGTCTTTGTTCAGATCGCCGTAGGTGATGCTGAACGGAGCAATGTCGGTGGGCTGCGACACGAGATTCGAGAGCGCGCCCGGAGCGGTGTTGTACGTGAACGTATAAAAATCGTTGCCCGAAGCGCCCGCCGCGGCGCCCAGATACTGGCCGCTCTTGCCGAGGCCGGGGAACAAGCCGAGGCCGGACGTGATTCCAGCGGTGTTGTCGGCGCAGCCGTGCGGAAACACGTCAGGCGTGGTGGTAAGGAACGCGTTGTCGTGAATCGTCTTCTCGTAACCGGCGATGTTTCCGCCGGGCGTTGTCGTGAAAGGACCGGAACCGCCTCCGGTGACGGCGAAGCTCCCGAAGGTGAGCGAGCAGTCGGATTGGCGGGTGAGAACCACGAAATCGCCAAACGGCGCAGTGATCACCGATTGGTTTCCGAGAAACGGCGCGTTCGTGGCGGTGGCCGGCGAAGTCGCCGGAGACACCTGAGCGGAGGCCGGGCGCTTGTGCGGCTTGCTCGACGAGGCGGATTTGCCGCGCATCGCGCTGCGCACTGCGTCCGGAACCGTCGTGTCCGAGGCGTCGGTGGGATCCACGGTGTACGAATAAAGGATGCCGCAGCCGCCGATCAGAAAAGGCGCGAAGAGCGCCACCGCAAGCAGCCAACAACCGTGCCGGTTCGTACGAGTGCGCATCGAGAGGCGCTCCGAAATATGAATTCCGTCAGGGCTGGAGTATGAGCAATTCCCTTCCGGGGTCCAGGAGAAGGGGATGATACACAAGTCCCGTTTATAGCGGATGTAAATATTTTTAGAGGCGGGCTGGTACGGCTAGGCCGGCGCTTCGCGAAGTGGCGGCGAGCTTCAGCGGCTAAAGCCGGTTGGTTGGCCTCGGCTGAATGTCGCCGCTAAAGCGGCGACCCGCAAAACGAAAATACTTTGGCCAGGGCTCTTCGGACAGTGCTGGCGGCTTCCTAAAGTGGCGGAAGACGCAACGACGAAGCGAATCGCGGCGAGCCACCGTAAGTTAGACAATCTTGTCTGACGGTTGGTTAGACACTTTTGTCTGACCGGTTTAGATTTCGACCGGGCTGAATCTAAATCCGTCAGGCAAGATTGCCCAACGTACTGTCAGACAAGATTGTCTAACGTACGCGAACCGGAGACTCGTGTCTGACCGGTTTAGATTTCGGTCGGGCTGGATCTAAACCCGTCAGGCAAGATTGTCTAACGTACGCGAAGCGGTCGCCGGTGCCGGCCGAATCGAGCCCCGCCACCGTAAGTTAGACAATCTTGTCTGACGGTTGGTTAGACACTGGTGTCTGACCGGTTTAGGTTTCGACCCGGCAGGATCTAAACCCGTCAGGCAGGATTGCCTAACGTACTGTCAGACAGGATTGTCTAACGTACGCGAAGCGGCCCCCGGGTGCCGGCCGAATCGAGCCCAGCCACCGTAAGTTAGACAATCTTGTCTGACGGTTGGTTAGACAGTGCGGCCCCTCCGCACGATTTTCGTGCGGAGACTTTTGTCTGACCGGTTTAGGTTTCGGCCGGGCTGGCTCTAAACCCGTCAGGCAAGATTGCCTAATGTACTGTCAGACAGGATTGTCTAACGTACGTGAACCGGTCTGTGGCGCTGGCCGAATCGAGCCGAGGCACCGTAAGTTAGACAATCTTGTCTGACGGTTGGTTAGACACTCTTGTCTGACCGGTTTAGGTTTCGGCCGGGCTGAATCTGAAATCCGTCAGGCAAGATTGCCTAACGTACTGTCAGACAAGATTGTCTAACGTACGCGAACCGGCGGCGCGCGCACGGCGCACGCACAGCACGGGGCGACTATTTTGGTTGCGGCCTGGGCAATTGCAAAATCATGCCGCTGCCCTGGCCGGCTTCGACTTCGGGCAGCGCGCCGTTCCACTTTTCGATCAGCGCCTGCTCGTTTTCAATGCGGCGCAGCTCGAGAAGTTGCGGCGTCAGCGAATTCTGCCGGATGCGGTTGGCATCGGCTTCGCCCTGCGCGCGCGTGACCATCGACTTCGCGTCGCCCTCGGCTTCGGCGATTTTCTTGGCGGCTTCGGCCTGCGTGGTCGCCAGCTCGTTGCGGGCGCGTTCGGCCTGCTGAATGGCCTGCGCTTTCGCGGTGATGGCCGCGGCGATCACCTGCGGCACGCGCGGCGCTCCGATAAACCCAAACTGCTGAATGCTCACGCCGACGGGCGCGACTTTCTGCTCGATCATCGCCTGCACGCGGCTGAGGAAGTCGGCTTTGCGCTCGCCGTAAATATCCTCGACGGTGAACGTGGAGGCGACTTCGTTGAGCGAGTTGCGCACGATGTCGCGCAGAATCCCGTGCGTGAACATTTCCAGGTCGCTGATGCGGTACTTCACGTAGAAGTCCGGAGCCTTCTGCGGATCGATCGCGTAGGAAAGCGAAACGTCCACGAAAATCTCCATGCCTTCCTTGGAGTTGAAGCCCATCTCTTCGTTGATCGGATGGCCTTCGGAGGTGTCGCGCGTCCACTTCACCGTTTGCACGTAGGTGGGAAATTCGAAAATCTGGGTCTTCAGCGGGCTGTACACCACCCATCCGGTGCGAATGGGAATTTCCGAAGCGCCGCGCTGGTTGCCGGCCAGATTAATTTCGACGCCCACGTGGCCCGCTTCGATGCGCGTGACGCGGATGATAAACAGCGAGAATACGAACAGCACGACGAGCGCCAGGATGCCGAAGCCGATCAGCTTGGCGTTTTGCTGCGCCACGCGCGGCACAAATTCCATGGGCTGATTGTCGTTCGACCGCTTGTCAAAAATACTCATACGCAAAACCTCCGTATTTACGGAAACGCGCGGACGCGCACACGGGCGCTCGAATCGTTACATTCGCGCAAGCATTGCCAGGTGTGCGGCCGGAAGTCCTCGTTGCTCCGTGGAAAGGATGCTAGCACGCGGGGGTATGGAAACGATAAGGGCGGCATAAGGAATTCGTAACCGGCCGCGAAGTGGAATGGGATGAGGCGATTGCGGAAAGATCGCGTTCGGTTTGCAGCTAACGGACGGAAGCAGACGCGGTGCGCGCGAGAGAAGCGGAACCGGGCGTGTTTGCCGCGCCGAATTCGGCGGTGACCAGCGTGTAGAGGGTGATCTGGCCGGGCTGCTCGGGATATTTCGCGATGTAGTCGCGGGCGATCGCGTGGCTGCGCGTGATGTATGCGTCGAGCGATTCGCCGATGCCCCGCAGCGCGCGCCAGTTGCTGAACGTGTATTGCGGCAGCTCGTTCGTTACGCGCAGCACGTCTCCGCTGGCGATGGCGATCGTCGAGCCGCGCAGCGCTTCGATGGCGGCGAACGCGTCTTGCCGCGCCAGTCCCGTGGCTGCGACTCCGATTTCGCGGAGCGGCAATCCCCGGCTGAGCAGCACTTCCTGATAGGCGCTGGGCAGTTGCATGGCTGTTTGTATAAACACGCCGCGGCGAGGTTAGTTGCGCGCAGGAATTTCTCGACGAACCGAAAAACTAAGACAAAACCGAAGCGCGCAGACGTGGGCGTCTACGCTACGAAAGGCCGCGATTTTTGCTGGCGATCGAATGTGCGAACTCGCTTGCCCGCACTTGCTCGATCACTGCATTTCGTAGCGTAGACGCCCACGTCTGCGCAGCGCGAGTCCGCCCCAGCGGACGAGCGTGCCGTTCGTCAACGCAGGCAACTTCAAACCAAAACCGAAACGAAAACCGAAGCACGCAGACGTGGGCGTCTACGCTACGAGAGGCTGCGAGTTTTGCTGGCGATCGAATGTGCGAACTCGCTTGCCCGCACTTACGCGATCGCTGCATTTCGTGGCGTAGACGCCCACGTCTGCGCCGCGCTCGCCGCGGCGAGCGTCGAGGGTCGCGGCTAAAGCCGCGACCCGCAAAACTGCAACGCCTGCGCGTTACCGTGGGCCGCCGGGGCCGCCGTGACCCGGACCGCCGAAGCCGCCGAGCATGTCGTCGCCGAGTTGGCTGGCTTTGGACTGCTGTTCGGCGGTGAGGACCTGGTAGATCGCGGCTTCCGTCTTGGCGTGCGCGGCCGTGGACTGCGCCGTGAGCGTGCCGATCTGATTGGAAATCTGCTCGATCGACGCAGCGTCGTTCGATTCGATGGCCGTCTTCAGATTTTTGTGCGCGGCGCGCATGCTGGTGTGAAATCCGGATTCGGCGGCCGCACTGTTGGTGAGAATCGTGGTCACCTGGGTCTGCTGCGCGGCGGTGAGCGACAGCACGGTGGTCATGGTCTGCACCCGGTGTTGAATCATTTTCGCCGGATTCGGACCGCCCGGTTCCGGCGCGGTGGCGGCGTCGGCGGATGCGGCCTGCGCAAACGTGGCCGGCACGGCGAATACGACAGCGAGCAAACATGTAGCGAATAGCTTCTTCATGGTGTGGCTCCCTTTTCGGTTCCGAGGCGAGGATGCGGCTCGCGGTGCGTGCTTCGCGGAGCGCTCGCTCGACGGAATTCAGATTCGATTTGGCTTTTCCGGTTTCGCGGCGAGTTGCGGAGGACTTCTGAAACCGGTGTCGCACTCTGTTCGGTGTAGATTCGGCTGGGAGGGCGGGAAAGTTCCCGAGATTTTTCGCGGTTTCCGGTTGGCCGTGCCGCGACGACATCGCCCGAAAACAAACAGCGCGAAGGAGCGTCCGGTGGAGGCCGGGCGCTCCGTCTCGCGCTGGTTCGAACTTCGTTTTGCCGCGTCCGATTCAGGCGCGGTTACGCTTTGCGTGCCCGCCGAACAAATCGGCGAGCTGCTGCGCTTTGGCCTGCTGGGCGGGCGTGAGGATCTGATAGATCGCCGCAGCCGTCTTGGCGCGAGCCGCCGCATTCTGCGCGGCGATGTTGCCGATGGTGTTCGACGCTTGCTCGATCGTCGCGGTGTCGTTCGACTGGATCGCCGTGCGCATCGTGGCGCGGGCCGACTTCATCTGGCCGCGCGTGCCGGAGTTTGCGGCCAGCGAATTGGTCAGAATCGAAGTGACCTGCGCTTGCTGCGCGGGCGTGAGCGAAAGCACCGCCGTCATTCTGGCGACGCGCCGCTGGATCATCCGGGCGGCGAATTTTTGGTTCGCTGCCGGAGCTGTGGTGGCCTGGGCGGATGTTGCCGCGTCGGACGATTGCGTTTGCGTTGCTTGTGCATCCTGCGGCGTCGATTGCGCAGCGTCCTGCGCAAACACGGCCGGAACGGCAAATGCCGCTGCTAGTAAACATGTGGCGAATAGTTTCTTCATGGCTGTCTCTCCTGGTGGTCCTCGATCGTCGATCCTGAGCGGCTTCCCTGCGTGCATTTGCGCTCATGTTGTTAAACACGCGTGGCGCGGGAAACTCTCGGTTTTCGCGTTGGCTGGAAGTGGCTGCGGATGCGCGGTTTGCGGCAGGTTTGCGGAGGAGCGCGGAGAAAACCGCACCGGTGCACGATTTTGACTGTGTAGCGGCCGCACGACGGGTTTGGTCGAGCGGGCAGCCGTTGATTTTGAATTTGATTTTGCGCCGCCCGGATCGATGCCCGAACCCGTTCCAAAAATCGGAACGGGTTCGGCGGCTACACAGACGAATGCAAAACCGAGATTCAAAACCGAAAGTCAAAAGACCCACCCTTCGCAGAACCGGCGAAGGATGGGGCACCCACGTCAAAGACAAAGGCAACTGCAACGACAACAGCTGGCGGGCGTGAAGCCCGCCGCTACAAAGTCAAAGGCGTGTAAGGCACATGCGCGGCGAAGAACGCAGCGGTGCACGATTTTGATTGTGTAGCGGCCGCACGACGGGTTTCGTCGAGCGGGCAGCCGTTGCATTTGACTGTGCGCTCCGCGGATCGATGCCCGAACCCGTTCCGAAATACAGAACGGGTTCGGCCGCTACACAGGCAAATGCAACACCGAAAGTCAAAACCGTTCGTGCGCGATCGAAGTATTTCCGCGACCGATGCATTTCGTAGCGTAGACGCCCACGTCTGCGCGTTTTGGTTTTCGGTTTGGTTTTGGTTCGGAGTTGCTGGCGTTGACGAACGGCACGCTCGTCCGCTGGCGCGGACTCGCGCTGCGCAGACGTGGGCGTCTACGCTACGAAAGGCTGCGAGTTTCGCGGCGGTGAGAATCGAGGCGAACGCGTTACGTCGCAGCGGTTTTTTTTCGCGCGAGAATCGTTTGCGGCGCGAGAACTTGACAGAAGTCAAAGGCCCCACCCTTCGCAGAACCGGCGAAGGATGGGGCACCCACGTTAAAGGCAAAGGCAGCTGCAACGACAACGGCTGGCGGGGAGCTGCGCTGCAGCCGCTAATTCAGCAGATACTGCTGGATGAACTGCAGGGTGGCGTAGAACTGGAAGTCCACGTTTTTCTTTTTGCTGAAGCCGTGGCCTTCGTCGTTGGCCATCAGGAACCAGACCGGCGTGCCGTTTTTGCGGACGACGGCGACCATCTGCTCGGCTTCGGTGTGCGGGACGCGCGGATCGTTGCGGCCCTGAATGACGAACAAAGGCTTCGTGATTTTCGCGGCGTTGTTCGCGGGAGCGATGCGCTCGAGGAATTCGCGCATCTTCGGATCGCGTTCATCGCCGTATTCGGCGCGGCGCAAATCCTGGCGGTAGCCGGAGGTGTTCTGCAGGAAAGTGACGAGGTTCGACGGGCCGACGATATCGACCGAGCAGCGGATGCGGTCGTTGTAATTCGTCGCGACGGCGAGCGTCATAAATCCGCCGTAGCTGCCGCCGGTGACCATCACGCGGTCGGCGTCAAGATCGGGCTGCGTCGAAATCCAGTCGAGCAGCGAATTAATATCTTTGTACGAGCCTTCGCGCAAAAATCCGTTGTCGAGCGTAACGAACGTTTTTCCGTAGCCCGTCGAGCCGCGCACGTTGGGGAAAATCATGGCGATGCCCAGCTCGCTCATGAAGTAGTTGTAACGACCGAGAAATCCGGGGCGGAACTGCCCTTCGGGGCCGCCGTGAATATCGATAATCACCGGGCGCTTGCCGGTGAATTGCGGTCCGCCCGCGCGGGAGACCGGCTTGTAGAGAAAGCCGCCAATCGATTTTCCATCGAACGATTTCCAGTGAATCAATTGCGCTTCGGAAAAGTTCGCGGGATTCAGTCCGCCGGTTTCGCTGGCCGTCCAGCGCTCGACTTTTCCGGTTTTCACGTTCGCGGAATAGACGTCGGCAGCGGAGTGCGAGCCGGTGACGCCGAAGGCGAGGTCTTCGCCATTGGGATGCCACTTCGCGCCGGATACCACGCCGGCGGGCGTTTTCGGCGCGGGCTTTTCCTTGCCGGTTTTGGTGTCGAGCAAATGCAGCGAGCCGTAGCCGTCTTCGTTCGTCGTGAAGGCAATCGTCGAGCCGTCGGGCGAAACGTCGAAACCTTCCACGTCCCAGGAAATGTGCGAAGTGAGGTAGGTATATTTTTTCGAGGCGAGGTCGATGTAGGCCAGGCGCTGGAACTCGGAGTCTTTGTCGGTGGTGACGTAAATTCCCTTCCCGCTGCTGGCGAATTTTCCGCCGCCATAGGCGACCTTCTCGTCGCCGGATTTTGTCGAAATGGCGGACTTCTCTCCGGTGGCCACGTTCACCAGCCACAGATTCGATTCGTTCACCGAAATATATTCCTGCACCAGCAGCTGGGAGTCGTCGGGCGACCAATCGAGCACCGCCCATCCGCCGCCGGAATTTTGCGCGACGAGATGATCTTTCTCGGGATGCGCGGGCTCGGTGATGTAAATGTCCACGTCGCTGCCGTTGCGGCGCGTGGATGCGTACGCGAGCTTCGTGCCGTCGTGGGACCAGACTTCGTCGGTGTTGCGTGATTTTCCGTCGGTCAGAAGAGTGATGTTGCCGGTAGCGACGTCATAGCGGTAGAGCTGGTAAAACTCGCCG
Organism: uncultured Acidobacteriota bacterium; assembly: GCA_963785585.1. Classification (GTDB taxonomy): domain Bacteria; phylum Acidobacteriota; class Terriglobia; order Acidiferrales; family UBA7541; genus Palsa-295. Next base: position 999,933 of record CAWAVW010000004.1, on the reverse strand, counting down.
CCGCCGATGTCTTTGCTGAAAACGAACGACTCCGCGGCAGGGCCGGCTGCGGCCTTCGGCGGATACAGCGCCGAGCGGACGTCGTCCGGGAAAAACGTAAGCTGGGTGCGCGCGGCGCCGGGCGCGGCGACTTTATGAATCTGAAACGTGTCGCCGAAGCGCGTGGCGATCAGCATTTCGCGTCGCGATGGATTCCAACTGGTGAACAGCGCGGCGCGGAAATTGGTGTAGCGCGAGGCGCGCTCGGCCAGCGACGCCGGAATGGGCGGAATGCCCTCAACGACCAGGTTCTCGTTCGGCGCCACGACGGCCTCCTGTGGTTTGGCGGATGATTGCGCGGCGGATGGCGATGGCGATCCGGCCGAGGTTCGCGAGCCGATGGAAAGCGCGATGCCGGACGCGACAATCAGCAACGCGGGGACGAGCGCGATGCGTGCCTTGCGCGCACTCGATTTTTGCGCGGGCTGCTGGCTTCGGCTTGTTTCCTGCATCGGCATTTCTCCGCGAAACTGAATTGGATGTGGCGGCGGATCTTTCCGCGCCGTCACCGCCGATTACGATAATACGCCACCGTACGTTAGGCAATCTTGCCTGACGGTTCGTTAGGCTCTCAGCCTGACGGATTTAGATCCAGCCTCGCCGGGAACTAAACCGGTCAGACACAAGTGTCTAACCAACCGTCAGACAAGATTGTCTAACTTACGGTGGCGGGTCGCGATTCGGCCGTCACCGGTGACCGGTTCGCGTACGTTAGACAATCCTGTCTGACAGTACGTTAGGCAATCCTGCCTGACGGGTTTAGATCCAGCACGGCCGAAATCTAAACCGGTCAGACAGCAGTGTCTAACCAACCGTCAGACAAGATTGTCTAACTTACGGTGGCGGGGCTCGGTTCGCTTTGTCGAAGCGTGGTTGCGCCGCCGCCATCGCGCCGCCCGCACCGTAACGTTTCAAAACGCGCTCGATTCGGCCAGCGCCACAAACCGGTTCGCGTACGTTAGACAATCCTGTCTGACAGTACGTTAGGCAATCTTGCCTGACGGTTCGTTAGGCTCTCAGCCTGACGGATTTAGATCCAGCCTCGCCGGGAACTAAACCGGTCAGACACGAGTGTCTAACCAACCGTCAGACAAGATTGTCTAACTTACGGTGGCGGGGCTCGATTCGCTTTGTCGAAGCGTGGTTGCGTCGTCGGCGTCGCGCCGCCCGCACCGAAATGTTTCAAAACGCGCGCGATTCGGCCGTCACCGGTGACCGGTTCGCGTACGTTAGACAATCCTGTCTGACAGTACGTTAGGCAATCCTGCCTGACGGGTTTAGATCGGGCACGGCCGAAATCTAAACCGGTCAGACACGAGTCTCCGCACGAAAATCGTGCGGAGGGGCCGCACTGTCTAACCAACTGTCAGGCAGGATTGCCTAACGTACGGTGGCGGGGCGTCCGGCCGGAGCGCAACGCTCGCTTTTTGTGAGCTACGCCGCAAAAACGAAACTGAAACCGCGCAGACGTGGGCGTCTACGCTACGAAAGGCTGCGGAGTTTCCCGCAGGATCGGGCTAGCCGTGAGGCCGCAAAAACTGCCCGGAAATGCAAAAGCCGCACAGTCGAAACTGAAACCGCGCAGACGTGGGCGTCTACGCTACGAAAGGCTGCGGAGTTTCCCGCAGGATCGGACTAGCCGTGAGGCCGCAAAAACTGCCCGGAAATGCAAAAGCCGCACAGTCGAAACTGAAACCGCGCAGACGTGGGCGTCTACGCCACGAAAGGCTGCGGAGTTTCCCGGAGGATCGGGCTAGCCGTGAGGCCGCAAAAACTGCCCGGAAATGCAAAAGCCGCCCTGACTGCGAGCGGCTTTTGCGAAACCGATTTCGTTTGCTGCGGCGGGATGGATGTTGCGTCCCGCATAAGCTTGCACTGCGTGCGGCGATGGCGGAGACGGTGGAGACGGCGCGGCTGCGCTTCGAGAGCACCGGCGCCGTTCGCGCTGGTCGATCGAACGATGGGCGAGCGTCAGCCCACAACCGCGTACCTGATTGACGAAGTCCTACGCCATCGACAGGCACTGCCACTGACCGCCGACTGCCTTCACCTGATGCACGCGGCCGTCGTCGGCATGCAGAAAATAGCTGCCGTCCGGAATCGGATTCATATGCGCCGAACGGACCGAGCACTTGGCCCACTTTCCACCCTTGCCCGCACCCCAACCGCCGGTGCCGCCGTGGGTGACTTCCTCGACGATGTGTTCGATGCCGTATTTCACTTTGTACTCGACGCCCGTCAGCCGAGTTGGAACCAACCGCCCACTGCCCTTAAGTTGTTCTTTTGCCATAATATAATGAACGAAACCGCACGCTTTACGTTTTGCCGGAAAACGCCACCGGCCCTCCAGGACTGGCCTTCAAGCAATGAATTAACTTCGGAGCCTGCAGTATATCATATTTTCGGGAGATTAGGTGGCAAAAGTTGAAAAAGGCGAAGATTTATCGTAGTTGACACTGTTTTGAGAGCTTTTGCAATCGTTTACCGCGGAAATCGATGTTTTCAGACCGTTTTGCGGGATTTTGGCGCTCTTTTGGCACTCGTAGTGGAAGTTGGGCGGGAACCGTCGCGACGGCGGGAAACGAAAAACGGACGATCGCAGCGCCCGTGTGGGCGCTCCAATCGTCCGTTGGAAGGGGCCGTTCTGTAACTACATGAACTGTAGAGCGTTACATCCCAATTAGATCATTGCCAGGTACTGCCAGTGCCCGCCTTCGGACTTCAACTGCACCACCCGGCCGTCGTCACCATGAAGAAAATAGCTGCCGTCGGGGATCGGATGATGATGGGCCGAGCGAACCGAACATTTCGTCCAGAATCCGCCCTTTGCCGCACCCCAGCCGCCGCCGTGCTTGGCCGCCACTTCCTGTGGAGTGTCGATGCCGTAATTCACCTTATACTCGACGCCGGTCAAGCGCGTCGGGACCAGCCTGCCCGTGCCCTGTATTTTCTTGCTCATAAGTGGCCTCGCTGTATGTATGCCCCGGTCTATGTGATGCAGATGGGGTGCCCATGGTTTCCGCGACTTCCGGTCATTTGGACGGTTTTCGAGGCGAAAGGATAGTGAAGGCTATTTTGAGAGTTTTGACGACCTGGAACGTGAACACCGTTGTAGTGCCCGGGGGAAAGTTGTACCCTCGGCGCTCGTGGAGACGCATATGAACAAGCGGGCAATGTTCCTGCAGGTCGTGATGTCGCTGATCGCTCTGGTATTTTCGCTGGCCGGCATGTGGGCGATGCTGTCTTACTTCCCCACGTTTCACGGGATACCGGTACCGCAGCGGCTGGGACTGATTTGCGCGGTGTACACGATTGCCGCCGCCGTGGGACTTTCGTGGGCCTGGTTCGTCTCGCTGATCGCGCGGGCCCGCGGTTGGCAGCCCAACGCTTGCCGGTTCGCCGCCATGGCGATCGCCATTCCGCTATGTGTTGCGGTGTTTATCAGCCAAGCGTACTGGGCGGTCAACGTGTTTCTCGCGACGGCCCTGGTTGCCACTCTGATGGGACCCGTTTTCGCCTTCCCGGAAAAAACTCTGGTCGAGTTGTCCGAGCCGCCCAAGCCGGCGAGCCTTCTTTCGAAACAATAGCGCTCACATCCTGCGAACCGCGCGAGCGTTCCCGTCCCATCCTCGACGACTAATTCCGGGCTGCCTTTCCTACCATGCCGAGATGGGTGTGGCCGAAGGCTGAATCGTATTTCAGGCCGTAGCCGAGAAAACGGTCGAAGCCGATGTGGGCCGTCCAGATGAGGATGTACGGCAACGGCGCGAATCGCCCGAAGAAAATACATGCGGCGCCGAGCGCCACGGGCCAAAAATAGGTATGGACCAGGTTGTAGCTTCTCGCGCCGATTTTCGGATTGATCAAATAGCCCGCCATGAAAAGATCGGGCATCAGAAACAGGACGAAGAAAAGCCCCCACGGCTTTCCTGTGTTCCGGTAAAGCGCGACGCTGGCGATGAGCACGGCCAGCCCTTCGACGCGCAGCCAGCCTTTCACGGCTCCGACGACGGCGCCGTTGGTGTTTGTGGATTCGTTCATGGCGAGTGTGTCCTCTAGGGCTTCCGAGTTTGACTTTGGTTTTGAAGTTGAATTTGCATTTTACTGTGAATTTGATTTTGCAGTGGGTGACGCATCCTTTGCCGGTCCTGCAGAGGGTGAGTCCTTTGCATTGCGCTCTGGATTTTGTAGCGCCCCGCCACCGTACGTTAGGCTATCAGCCTGACAGTTGGTTAGACAGTGCGGCCCCTCCGCACGATTTTCGTGCGGAGACTTGTGTCTGACCGGTTTAGGCCGTCGCCTGGCCGGATCTGAAATCCGTCAGGCTAAGAGCCTAACGAACTGTCAGGCTCGATAGCCTAACGTACGAAAAGCGTTACCACGCACTGCAAGAAAAAGCAGGTCGCGCCCCGCTACCGTACGTTAGGCAATCCTGCCTGACAGTTGGTTAGACACTTGTGTCTGACCGGTTTAGATGCGGGTGAGGCTGGCTCTAAATCCGTCAGGCTAAGAGCCTAACGAACTGTCAGGCTCGATAGCCTAACGTACGAAAAGCGTTGGCGCCGCTGCGAAATCACATTCGATACCGCGTGTGTGCCGTCCGAAGGAAAGACTAATTCGTCGTCTGTTGCTGGCGCTTGTTCTGATCGAAATGAAAATCGGGACTCACTTCGCCGGTCACCTGGATGGTGACTTCGCGGGTGGCCGTGGCGCTATCGACGCCGTAGCCCGTAACGGAAACGGTGAACGTGCCCGCGTGCGTGTAGGTGTGATCGAACGCGTCGCCGGTTGCCGACGTGCCGTCGCCGAAATTCCACAAATACTCGATCACCGGAGTCGCCGGATCGCGCTCCGCCGCTGAAAGCTTCGCCGCCTTCCCTGCCAGCGCAAATGGCGGCACCTGAATGGCGAAATCGAGCGGACCGCGCGGCACGCTCTGGTCGACGATTTTGATCAGGCGAACCGAGTGCGGCGGCTGGTCTTGCAATGTGGCGCGCGACGAGGCGCCCTCAAAACCGAACTGCGCGGCGGACGCAACGTTGGGCGGCGCGTCGCTGAGCGCATCGGACGCGAAAAATTTGTGGCCGTCCGGCAATCCCAGATCCGCCGCGGTGAACGTGTGCGTGCGCGGCGCGTCGGTCCAATTAAAAACGGCGAGCAGAGTCTGCAGTTTGCCTTCGTGCAGCACGAAAATGCTGGGCTGCTCGTCGGCGTCGGCGTAGCTCATCAAATCGACGGGCGTGGCCGCGTGGCCGTACTTATACATGGCCAGCAAATCGCGATTGCGCGCCAGCTTCAGCCGCTTGGGCTCGGAGCCGAGCATCGGCAGATCGTCGCCCACTTCAAACATTCCTCCGGCAACGGCCGCCAGCACGATCGACACTTCGGCTTCGCTCAGGGTCGCCGGCGGCGCGCCCGCTTCGCCTTTTTGTTCGGACAGCGTGAACGCGTCCGGATCGGAGACGAAGAAATTGCGATTCATGTAATAGCGTTCGGCGATTCCGCTCGCCGCGGTTTTGCTCGGCTCGAAGGAATGCCCGGTGTCCGTGGAAATGCGGCCTTCCTCGACGAAACCCACCGGCGCAAGCATGGCGCTGCCGTCTTTATCGAGCTGCACGTCGTCGCCGACGGTTTCGCGAATAATTTTCAGGCCCAGGCGCTGCGCTTCGATGGCCGTGGTGTTGGGCGCGTAGCGAAGGCCCTCGATCGCCGTGTCGTCCATGAAATCGAGTTTGATATAGCGCACGCCCCAATCGCGCACCAGCGTCGTGTAGGTCTGCCGCAGATATTCCTGCGCGCCGGGATGTGTGGTGTCGAGCGCGTACATCGTCTCAACTCCCGGCTGGTGCACCTCGATCGGCTGGCCCGCCTGGTTGTGCACCAGCCAGTCTTTGTGGTGCTCGTACACCCAGGCGCGCTGGGAGACTTCAAACGGCGCGGTCCACACGCCGAAAACGAGCCCGTCTTTGCACACCGCGTGCCCGACCGGCGCCATGCCCTCGGGAAAATGCGTCGCGTCGGTCGTCGTGTATTCGCCGCGCGCGTACTGATAGCCTTCATCGACCAGAATGTGATCGTAGCCGAGCGCTTTCAGATTTTGCGCCATCCACTGCGCGTTGGCGCGCACCAGGCCGTCGGTCACTCCGGCATAAAAACTCGTCCAGCTCCACCAGCCGCTCGGCGCGCGTCCCACGGTGCGCGGATGGTTCACCCGTTTCACCGCCGCGCCGTAGGCTTCCAGGTGCGCGTGATAATCGCTGCCGGTGGCGATCAGCAGCGGCTCGGACGAAACCGTTTCGCCGGGCGCGAGGGTCACGTTGGCGTCGAACTGATTTTCCGGCGGCGCGTTGTCGAGCGCTTCGTGGTGCAGCGATTCGCGCGTGCCGGTGGAATCCACGGTGAACGAAGTAATTCCCGGATGGCCGCCCGGGCCCGGGCCGGTCGCGAGATGAAACATCATCAGCCATTTGTGCGAGGTGAGCGCGCCCATGAAAAGATCGCGGCCCGTCGAGCGGTTGTATATCAACTGGCTGCCGACGGCCACGTGCAGGCCGCTCGATTTGTCCGACGTGTCGTCGAAGCTTTTGTAGTCCGGCGCTTTGCCGAGATCGTAGATGCGTTCGGTGGGGCGGTCTTCGCTGAAGCTGTCGGAAAGCACGCGCACGCTCGCGTTGTCGTCGCCGAGATTGATGTTGGGATCTTTGCCCGATGGCGCGGCACTTGGAATTTCCACGGTGCGAAGGCCCTGAATCGTCACCGGTTTTGAGCCGGTATTCACCGCGCGCACTTCCACCGACGCGAATGGCGAATCGCGATAGACGCGCAGCACGCGGACGAGGTCGGGCTTCCCGGCGAGGCCGCTGAACGTAGTGACGATTTGCTCGCCCGCGCCGAGTTCATCGGTGAACGCCGACTTTTCGGTTTTGGATTTTGGGTACTGCGCGGACGACACTAGGGCTCCGTCGATCGAGAGCGACGACTGCGCGGTCAGCACCGGAGTTGCGCCGGGCGCGCCGCTGACCGCGAAGTGAATATCGTCGGCCGGCACGGTGATCGCGATTTGAGCGTTCGAGATGGTTTGCTCTTGCGGCGCCGCGGAGCAAACCTGCGCCGCGAGCACCGCGGACGCGGCCAGCAGGAACCTGGCAATCAGGGCGAATTTTGGGCGCATGGACCCCTCGTAGAAACGAAAGAAAGCGTAAGAATTCGTAGCACTTACAAGCGAGGGATAGTAGTGCGGCAGGGATACGGAAGTCAACCACGCCTTGGCCGGATCGCCCGATTGCGCCTCGCCTTGGCGAAGCAAACGAGTTCCTGGTCGCGGCTCTGTTGTATGTTTATAATCATACAACCGCACGTCTTTTGTCGTATTATAATCATACATCTAACCAACACTGTCGTGTTATAATCATACAGAAATCGACCGGATGGACGCCTGCAGCCTTGCGCCAAGGAATGAATCGAACCATGAAGCCCGCGTATAGGACCCTTCGTATCCAACAACTTACACGCTCGCTCGCGCCCTATCGTTCCGCGCGCTCCCAGCAAAGACCCACCCGCGGCTGGCTTCGCGCCCTCCGCGAGGCGCTCGGGCTGTCTCTGGCACAGGTCGGACGCGCCGCCCGCCTCACCCGGCAGGACGTTCTGGCCTTTGAGAATTCCGAAGCTCGCGACCGCATCACCCTGCAGAATCTGAAAAAAATCGCCGAAGCCATGGGCTGCGAACTGGTGTACGGGATCGTGCCCAAATCCGGCACGCTGGCCCAACTGGCCGAAGCGCCGGCGCGCCGCCAGGCATCCGAACGCGTTCTGGCCGTCGAGCACACCATGGCGCTCGAGGGCCAGGCGGCGGGGCGCGTGAAGGAAAAAATCGAGGAAGAAACCCGCCGCGTCCTGAAAAAGCGCCGGAAGTGAGGCGCCGTGCCCGCGCTGCCGTCTTCCCCGCCCGATCACACCCCGCTCACTCCCGGCGAACAAGCCGGCCTGATTCCGAACCTCGCGACGCAAGCCGAGCTGAACGAGTGGGAGCGCGAAAACATTCTCGTGGCGCGCGAATGGGCGCTCTCCGAGCGCCGCCTGCGGAAAACCGAACCGTACTCCGAGCCGTACCTCCGCGAGCTTCACCGGCAAATGTTCGCCGACACCTGGAAATGGGCGGGCGCGTACCGCACCACGGAGAAGAATATCGGCGTCGCCCCGCATGAAATCCGGGAGCGGATCGGCGTGTTTCTGGGCGACGCGCGCTACTGGCTCGAGCACCGCACCTACGAGATCGACGAAATTGCGGTCCGCAGCCACCACGCCCTCGTGGTCATCCATCCATTCTCAAACGGCAACGGCAGGCACGCCCGCCTGTTCGCCGACGTTGTCGCGTTGAAATTCGGACGGCCGGAATTTTCCTGGGGACGAAACGAAATGACGGCGTCGGGCCCGGCGCGCGAACGCTACCTCGCCGCTCTTCGCAAGGCGGACCAACGGAGCTTTGGGGATCTGTTGGAATTTTCCCGGTCTTGATCGGTCTTTACCGGGCACACCGGGCATGGCGGTTCGCAGCCAGCGCGAGAGCGAAAACGCGAGCGCGCTAATCGCTCGAATTGCCCTGCGATTTGAATTTCTGGCCGCGGCCCGCAAGGTCGGTGTTGTCGCCGCCCTGGGTCGCCTTCGAAGTGCCGATTTCGGTTTCGGCGCCTGCCACGGCACGCGCCGGACTGGTTTCCGGTGAATTCTCGGTCGCACCGGACGCCGCCGCGTCTTCGTGGTAAATCTCCACCGCGCGGTTTTTCTGCAGGATTCCCGAAGCGACGCCGGCATTCACATCGTTTTCAACGCGCACGATCAGCACCGCCGGACCTTCGAGCGACGGGTCGCGGTCGGTGAGCTCGGCATCCTCTACATCCAGCGCATCGTTCTTGGGCATCGCCGGCTGGCCGTCCACCCGCACCCACGAACTTTCGACCGCGGGTTTCTTCTCGTGAATGTGCAGCGCGTCGATGATTTTATCGCCGAGCGATTCGTGCTTTCGCAGGCTGCCCCGCGAGCGTTCCACGTAGCCGCGCCCGCGCGCATCGCTCGCCGCGCCGGGAATCAGGATCACGTCTTCGCCGTTCAGCCCGGCGACGTCCAGATCTTCCACCGCGCTTTCGGCCTGCGCGTGGGATTCGAAAACTCCGATTACATTTTTCATCGCAGTGGTCACCGGGGTGCTCCTTCTGGCATCCGACATCGTTGCTCGCGCCGGATTATACTCCGCTCCGCGACGCCGCAGCGCGAAAAGCAACGTGCCCGGCGTCCGCCCTTGCCCGGAATTGCCCGCCGTCGCTCGCCATCGGCGATCATCGCTCATCTTCACTCATCATCGGCCATCATCGGCAAATCGAGCCACCCGCGCGATACAGCATTCGGTGTATGTGCGGAGCTTCCGCCGCTGTAGCACAATGCCGAGCCGTACAGCAAATTGAGCCGCGATCACGGGGCTTTTCCGCGCAGCGCAAAGCGGTAAACCTGCTACACTCCGGTGCGTCACGCAGCGAATGGACGGAACTCGCATCAAAGTTCACCGTGCGTTCATCGAACCGATGTACCGTGATGGCGCCGGAATGTCGAACCTGTGGGGGATGCAGCGCGTCAACAGGGCCGGAACGCTCTGAACAAAATCCAGCGGAGGAAGAAATGGCGAAGAAGGAAAACGGCGGGAAGTCGAAAATCACGCGCGAGCAGTTGATCAAGAATCTCAACGAAGATCTTTCGCGCGAGTACCAGGCCATCATTTCGTATGTGAATTATTCGCAGGTGCTGAAGGGCGCGGCGTACATGAACATCGCCGGCGAACTCGAGAAGCACTCGCACGAGGAATTGAATCACGCGCTCATCATAGCCAACCAAATCGATTACCTCGGCGGCATGCCTTCGGTCACTCAAAAACCGGTGAAGACTTCGGACAAAGCCACCGACATGCTGCGCTTCGACCTCGATAACGAAGTCGAAACGATCACCAACTACCGCATCCGCGTGAACGAGTGCGAGCATCTGGGCGAATTTGCCGTCGCCGAGCACATCCGCGAAATTTTGCTCGACGAACAGGATCACGCCATCGCTCTTGCCACCGCGCTCGGCATTGACGTACCCAAGATTCCCGGCCCGGCCGAGGAACTCGAGTAGCGGCGGACGGCGCGCCATTTTTTATTCCGATTGTTCGTTCAAGGAGACGGGCGATGAAGGCACTTTCAATGGCGGGTATTTTGCTGATTGTTCTGGGAATTGTCGGTTTCGTGTACCAGGGATTTTCGTACACCAAAACCAAAGACATCGCCGACATCGGCCCGATTCACGCAACCAAGGACACCACCGAACACATCCCCATTTCGCCGGTGCTGAGCGGTCTGGCGCTGATTGGCGGAGTGGTTTGCCTGGTCGCCGGCTCGAAGTCGTCTTAAGATAGCCGTCCCTTCGCGCCGATAGTAGCCGATAGAAGAGGTAGCGCAACGCAAATGGGCCGTCGAGGCGTCTAAGTGGGTCGGGCCGGACCGTTTGCCGGCTTCGCACTTCGCGGGGAATTTTCGAAGGCACACGAAAAAATCATTCAGGAGAGACCATGACCGAAGAACATTCACACCCGGGCCAGGAAAGCATGTTCGCCGAAGTGGCGCGCACCGTCGGCGAGACGGTCGGCTCGATCGCCGCAAAAGTTTCGAACGTCACCGCGCCGGTGATTGCCGACGTCGAAAAGCGCGTCAAGGCAGCCCGCAAAAGTAAAGCCCCGGCGCGCGCCGCAAAAGCCGTGAAGAAAGCCGCCAAATCCGCCGCCGGCAAAGTGAAGAAAGCGGTGGACACCACGGCCAGCAAAGCGAAAAAGGCCGCGAAAAACGCCCGCTCTGCCGCCAAAGCCGCCGCGAAGAAAGCTTCGAAGAAAGCCAAGCCGCGCGCCAAGGCCGTCAAGCGCAAGCTGAAAGCAAAGGTCAAAGGCAAATCGAAGCGCAAGTAAGCTGAAGCACGATCGAATCGGCACGCAACGAAAGTGTCGATTCGGCCGATCGTGGTGATTTGCCAGGAGTGAGGGCGCGCGGCGAGAAAATCTCTCCGCGCGCCCTCGTTGCATTTGCGCTATCCTCGATGCGCATCGAAACGGGAGCGGCTATGTGGCGCTGGGTGATTGTCTTTCTGGTTTTAACGTTCGTGGCGGGAATTTTCGCGTTCGCCGGCTTGGTCGTCGCAGCCGTCGCCGTCGCCAAACTCGTATTCTTCCTCTTCCTGATTCTCTTCCTTCTCGCCCTGATCTGGGCGCTCACCCGCAACCTGCGCGCACCCAAGCCGTAAACCCTCGTTCGGCGCCGCGAATCAGCGCACCTGACCGTGCGAACAGGGTGCCTTCCACGATGCTCCCGCATTCCGATCCGCGGTTTCGCACGCACCGAGCCACTAGAATCATTTGATGGCGCGCGATCCAATCTCGAAGAAACCTGCGGACGAAAACACGAAGTCCGCGGCCGCCGAGCCGCCTGCAAAACCCTCTGTTTCGCAGCCACGGACCGCCGCTCCACTCGCGTCGCCAACGCCCCGTGTTCCGGGCGTCAGGACTTCCGCCACGTCAAAGCTGCCGTCGCTCGACACTCCGGCCCCGCCGCCGCGCACCGTCAAATGCCCGAAATGCGGCGCTGACGCCCGCGAAGTCGCGCGCTTTTGCCAGCGCTGCCACATGACTCTGCGTTTCACCTGCCCCAGCTGCAAACACGAACAGCGCACCGGCGGCACATGCGAAAAATGCGGGATCGATTTCCTGAAGTACATCGGCGCCATCGTCGCCGCGAAAAAAGACGAATCCGACGCCGCCCACGAACGCCTCGAGCGCCGCTCGAAACTGCTTCGCAACATCCTGTACATTCCGCTCACCGGCGGCCTGTCCCTGTTCAGCATGCTGCGCCCCAAGCGCGACTCAAAAACGTAGCAGCGAATGACTTCGAAGCGCGCCGTGTGTCACTTCGACAAAAAATATCTCGACGGCGGAAACAAACCGCACCTCGAAAATTCCTTGCCCGCCGCGCGCTTCACTTCCTGCGCCCAGTAATCGAAAGTCCCCGGCGCAACGCCCACCAGCTTGATCGCCTCTTTGTATTCCATCGAATGGATGAAATAAATTTCAAAAAGCTTCAGCCTTCCCTTCCATTCCGGACGCCGCAGCGCCTGCCGCCCGATCCTTTCAAAATCCGCCACAAACTCGCACGCCCGTCCGCGCTCCGGCCTCCACTGATAGCCAACCGACGGCGTATCGAGCGAAAGCGCGCGCACTCTTCCGCGGCCTTCCTCGATCCATTCCGAAAGGCTCCGGTACCGTTCGTGGCAAGCGTCAAACACTTCGCGCGCCGTGATCGCGCCCGCGCTTCTCGTGGCGCATTCCCGCTGGGTTTGCGCCGCACTCGCCGCATGCGCCTGCGCCGCTTCCAGCCGATAGCGCCGCGAACGTGTTCGAAGCGCGCTCCGCAGCGGTACGCGAAGCGAAACATCCGCCGCGCTCAATTGCTCTTCCCCTGCGGCGGCTCGGTCAGCAGCGCCGCGATATCCCAGCCTTCATCGCCGCGCGCGATTTCTTCCTCCACCGCGCTCAGGCAGGAATGAAAACACTCCCGCCAGCCGGCCAGATATCCGCGCGCATACTCCTCCGCAAATTTCTGCCGCTCGCGATGCGCTCGCTGCATCTGAAAAATCTCGGCTCGTTCTATATCCGGCGCGTCGATTGCCAGTCGCACCCGATGCGCGAGCTCGCGCACTCCTCGCGCGATCCGGTTAAGCGGCTTCGGAAAATAAACGCCCACGCGCCGCCGCGGCTCGTACCACGCCAGCTCCCATCCCCGCGGAATCACTCCCCCGTGCCCCACTTCCTTGCGAACCTGCCACTGTGTTTTCATCGGCGGTGGACCTCCGGTCCGGTGCCCACATGGAGCTCGCGCCGCACTTCTTCGTCGCGGTCACGGCGCAACAGGCGGATGCGTTCGCGAACTTCCCACGGGAATTGTTGCTGCGAGGTAGCCGGTCTGTCGAAATGCTCCGCCGGCTTTTGATCCTGCGTGGCGTGTGGACTTGCCTGTGGCGAGATGCCAGGACGAAGATTTCCGAACGCATCACGCTTCGGCCCGGGCATTTGGTTTTGATTTCGCAGTTGGGTTTTGATTTGTCTTAACCAGGAAGGGTTGGGGTTATGATTTTCGTTTGAAGATGCGTGATCCCGCGTTTCGCTTTGCTCTTTCCCCCATGCAGGATTTTCCACAGGGGTGTGAATTTCTGCCGCGCCTTTATCTTTTATTCCTACTAAGAATGAACTACCTATCGCCCCCGCAATCGCAACATCCGAATGAATTTGCCTGCGATCCGCTACGCGATTCTGCGTAGCCCGGTACGCGCTTTCGCGTACCCCCTCCGCATTTCCGCGCAGCCCCGGCTGTGGATAATTTGTGTGCGCCCGCTCGAAGCCCGCCGCCCTCGATTCCCCATCTCGCCCCGTCCGCAAACCAGACGCGCTCGGGCTGTGCTTCTTCGCCTTCAATATCCGGATCGCAATTCCGCCCGGCAACGAGCGCGTCTCGATGTAACCTTCGCGACGCAGCACGCGCATCCACGATTCCAGCGTCCGCCGGTTGAATCCCGTCTCTTCCTCAATTTCTCGATACGCGATCGGCGCCCCGCCCAGCACGTGCCCGATTTCGCCGGTCTGATGCGTCTGCCTCAGCACCAGCCAACCGTATAGCCACACCGCCGCGCCCATGCGCGCATAGTGTTGCGCTTCAAACAGCACTCCTCGCAGCCCGGTATTGAAGTTCTTCTCGCGCATCCGCCTGCTAACGCCCGTATAAATCACCGGCACTTACCGCAAATCGCTATGCGTAACTCCCGCAACGGCCATCCGCACGATGCAATCGTGGTATAGCGCGGCCGCCCCGATGCTCCCATCCCCTGCGGCTCCTACGGCTCCGCCCTCGGTATACTTCGCGCCGTAAACTGCTATCGTCCGCAGCCTCTTCCGCGATCGTCGCGCCGCCTGGTTGCGGCAACTGCGGATCGGAAAGCCAGCCAGCCGCGCACCGTACTCCGTAGCTTTCGCGCCTTTTTCCGGGACTCTTCCGGTCCGCCGATCCGTTGCAAAAATGGCGCCCGGGAAATTTCCACAGCCTCGGTCGATTTCCTCACCTTTTCCACATCTGTTGTACAGTGAGTAACTATCTACTCATTTACTATCCCGCTTCGAAAAAAGCGCTTGCTCCAAAAAAAATCGCGATCCAGGAGACTCTCGATGACGGCCGCCCAGCCTCCGTTGCAGTACCTGCTTACCTCCTCGGAAACATGCCTCGAGGGATTTGAAAACGCTCGCCACAACCAGATCGCCAACGTTCGCAAGGAAATCCACCAGGCCATCGATGAATGGGTCGCGGCTGAATCCGACGCCCGCATCTCGCGTTGGATTCTCGACCGCCGCCGCGCCCAGAGCGGCTTCGCCTTCCCCGAAATCGAACAGGCGCGCGGCAACGAATCGGAAGTCCTGCCGCTCTTCGGCGACGAGACCTTCGAGACCATGTTCGAAGCCGTGCAATCGCTTTCGCTGCCGTCCTTCAACGTAGAAACTTCGAACCGCGAACCATCTGAACGCGCCTCGGTCGCCAAGGTGTGCGACCAATTGCCGCTTGCCGGACAAGCGCAGGACCCCGTATCCGCCAACGACGACGTCCACGAAGACTCTCCCGCAATCGAAGCGGAACAAACCTGCGAGGCTCCGCCGTCTCCCGCAACCTTCGCGTTGCAGTCGCTCGAGGAGCGCCTGGTGCGATTCGGATTTATCTTCCCCACGCGATCTCCCCGGACCGCACCTGCCGAACCGCTGGTCGCGGAATTCGCCTCCGCGCGAGTGCCCGCCAAACGTTCAGCGAGGAAAATCCGCGAAGGCAGCACCCCGTCCCGGTCTCGAAACGTGATTCCGATGATCTGCCGGCGCGAAGCTCCCGAGTTTCCGATCTCCGCATCCGCCAAGCCGGCTCCTTCAAAACAATCAGCGCGAGCCGTCCGGCCCCAGCCAAATGTCGCATCTCCAAAATCAGCGGGCTTCCGCTCGGAGCATCGAATCGCATGAATCCTTCGCAGCAGTGTGCGCTTCACACTCGTCCGCGTCGCCGCCACCCGGCGGTCCGCGGAAGCGATAACAGAAATTCCTCGTGCGTTTCCCATCGCACGCTGGCCACAAATTTCGTCGTCTCGCCTGTCGCCGTTCCGTCAACGCCAGCAGCGCTTCCGCCGCGAAACCGACAGGACTTCGCCACACTGCCATGCGTCCAAAAATCGCTCCGCGGGATTCTCGCCTGCTCGCCTCTTCTGCACCGCCGCCGAATCGCAACTCAGCACTTTCACTCTCAGCTCTCCGAAGACACCGCGCGTCCGCCGGAACGCTCCGCGGGACTTCGCTCAACTCTCACTCTCGACGCGACGATCACCGCGACGCCCCTTGATTCATTCCTCCGCGCCTCCGCTCATCTGCGCCTGGCGCAAGTGCCGGACCCTTCGCCGAGCTCTTACTCCCGCCCCGAACCGCGCCAAACTCTCGCCGCTCCGCAGATCTGTGTTCCGCCACTCAATCGCCTCGCTATCGCGAACGTCTGCCCGCACTCTTCCAGACAGCTTCAGGGACATTCTTCGCAGCCCGACCCGCACACGCACTTTTGCGACGGTGCGCCTCGATGCCCCCGGCGTGTACGTCCTGGCAAGGAACGCGCGTCGCTCCTGTATGCACCATACGTCGCCGCCCACCCTCGTCTGTGCCCCAGACTTGAGCTCGCGTACGCCCAAATGCTTATGCGCCCCCGCCCTGCACCACAGTTCCCAGCCGACTCCCTAATTGCCCCTCCGACACCACAACAGCGCCGCAACTTTCGTCAGCACCCACACCGCACAGTACCTTTGCCCCGCCTTCCGTTGTCATCACGCCGCCGTCACTCCTTCGGCGAAACGGCCACGAGCCCGCACAGCACGTCGCATCTATATGCACTGTCTTTCGTGGTGCTATCGCACCCTCGCACCGACCCAACTCCCAGACGTGCTGCACGGCACACCGCCTTAGTCCAACTCCCATCGTCATCACGACGCCGTCACACCTTCGCCGAAACAACCACCAGCCCGCACCGCACGTCGCATTTATATCCTTTATCTTTCGTGGTGCTATCGCACCCTCCCGCCGACCCAACTCCCAGACGTGCTGCACGGCACACCGCCTACGTCCAACTCCCATCGTCATCACACCACCCTCACACCTTCGCCGAAACAGCCACGAGCCCGCACCGCACGTCGCACTTATATCCGTTGTTTTTCGTGGTGCGATCGCACCCTCCCGTTAACCCAACTCCCAGACGTGCTGCACGGCACACCGCCTTCGTCCAACTCCCATCGTCATTACACCGCCGTCAAACCTTCGCCGAAACGGCTCCGAGCCCGCGCTGCACGTCGCATTCAAACCCGGGATCGAACGCTCGCGTTTCAGTTCGTGCCGTGCGAAATCGCGAGGCACGATCCCTTCGCATCAAATCCCCTTAGCATTACGACTGCACTACATCTTTTAAGTAATCACACAGTCTCTATAGTAGACGGCATGGTCACCCCCGCAGTCGCTCGTCCCGCGATCGCCCTTGTCCGTCGCTGCAAGGCCAAACACGCTTCCGCACAAAGCACCAGCGCCCATCCCGCAGCTCCGCCACGCATACGTCGTCGCTAGCCCACGACGCTCGTATCCGCCGGCCCAACCCCCAGCTCCGAACCCGCCCAATCCTCACGCGCACGCCCTCCGCGCCCGTATCCGTGCCCGCCCTCACACTCCGTCTCCAGCCGTATTTATTATCGGGATGCGTGATAGTATATTACTTATATTATATTATATATATGTTTACGTCTTCGCACTGCGAGACGCGAAGGGTGTATGTAAGAGTTGCGGGGTGGGTTGTGGAGGGTAGGCGGAGGGAGATAGGAGCGGGGACTGAGGGGCGCGTCGCGGAAGTGGGGACGGTGTTGGGTGGGTGGCTCGACGCGAGGGCGAAAAAATCAACTTCAGAGGCAGAGTGCGGACGAGAGGGGCGAAGCGAAATGAAAATTTAGCGGAATGGCTTGGGGGCGATGGTGTGAGAGCGAAGGAAAAAGTCGGTAAGCTTATGATAAAAGGATATTTAGGAGGTGGGGCGAGGCCAGGGCTCGAGGAGCTTTTCTTTGCGGTAGATCATCGAGTTGATGTCGTAGGGCGCGAGTTCGATGCTGTGGCCGTGGGTGATCGCATCGGTGGGGCAGGCTTCGACGCAGTAGCCGCAAAAGATGCAGCGGGAGTAATCGATGTTGTAGACCTTGGCGTAGCGCTCGCCGGCGGAGATGCGATTGGCGTCGGTGTTTTCCGCGGCTTCGATGTAGATGCAATTCGCGGGGCAAGCGGCGGCGCACAGAAAGCAGCCTACGCACTTCTCAAAGCCGTGTTCATCGCGCTGTAGGACGTGTATTCCGCGATAGCGTGGCTGGACGGAGGGCGGAACGTCCGGGAAGCTCTCGGTGGTCGTCTTGCGAAACATGGTGCGGAAAGTGACGCTAAAGCCCTTGTAGAGGGTGTAGAACGTTTCGCCGACTTCTTGGATGAGGGAGGCCATCGGGTTTTACTCTAGCAGAGTTGTGGGACCGAGGCAATTGGGTGCGAGAGCGGGGCGGAAATTTTCGTGGAGTTCTAATCGCAAAAAAGTGTTGCGATTAGAAATGGAATTGGCGTTTGTTTTGAATGGTTTACGCTCGATTCTAATTCTGAGAGTGGAATTTCTGTGGGAAATGCGGACGTCGAGCTGCGGGGAATACGGATGCCGGTTTGCGGGCGGGTGCAGAAGAGCCAAGTCGAGAGATTGAAACACAGAGGGCGCGGAGGAACGGCGGAGCGAGGGCACGGAGGCAGACCTGAGAAATGCGAATTTGTGTCGGTTAGAAATGAACGCGGGGGAGTGTTTTGAGCGAGTTACGGCGAATTCGAATTGCATCCAGTGACGATTCGAAATGGGGGAGGCGGGGCGAGGGGATCGAGTTCCCTCGCGGGAGTGGGTGATGCGGCCGTGTTGGATGGCGGATTTGAGCACCGGTAATGATAACATAGTGGTAACGTAATTGCAAGTAATTCGGAGGTGGGGGGGGGGGGGGCGGGTGTGGACGGGCGTCAGAATGCGGGGAGAGGTGCTTCACCCACTTAAGCGCGTTCAGAATGACGGCAACGGCGAAATGCTGCGGGCACTGCCCCACCGACCGGGACCCTGCTTCCGCTCCACGAGGCTAGTCTGACGGATCGTCGAAAAGCGTTGGGGCCAGCGCCATGAGGTCACGGAGACGGGTGGGTTGCAAGGCTTCGAATTCCTTTTGGGGGATCTTCGCGTAACGCCATTTGTTTCCTGCGAGTTTAGTGGCGTTCTCGCACCAGCGAATAGCAGCCACGTCTTTGCGAAGAACGTCCACGTTTTCCTGGCCTTTGGTTTCAAGCAGCCAGTGGACGCCGGATTTATCCGTGGCGACGAAATCGGGCTCATAGTTCCGCAGGTTCATGGCGGTATCGGTATATTCGATAGTGAAGCCGAATGCTCTGGGCAGCTTGGCAAAGGCCGTGACATCGCTGGCGTTGTCGAGGAATTTGGCGAACTCCCGTTCGAAGTCATTGTCGCAGGGCACCATGTTGAACACGCACTTCTGCCCTTCCCAGACGGGTCTGGACCACGGAAAAGGCTGGCAGCTCAAGAGGAAACGTGCGGGCTCTAGAAGCTGCGGAACTTGTTCGTCGATTGTCAGGGCCTGAAGGGCCTTCTTGAAAACATCCACGCAGACGTAATGAGCGACGGCTGTGCTCATCGCTTTTACGACAGCTTGCTCATTCAGATCGGCGGGATGGCCGAAGGCTTTCTGCTCGAAGAATTCGCGGACCTTGGGCGCGAGCGCCGCGAATTGGGCAGGCAGCTTTACGGCCTCGGCGATGCGGCGAGCGTAGTAACCGATTACCTCTTGTGCGGTTTGAGGTTCGGGAATTGTGTATTCCCGCTCAAATTCCTTTATGAGGGTGATGATGTCGTAACCTTCGTATGTGAAGGTCTTCGAGCGCGGGTCTTCGTCGCCCTCGGGCAATCGAATCGAGTTGAATCCCATCACGTCGAGCGCGGCGATTTCGTCGGCGAGACTCTTCTTGCGGACGAGCGACGGCGTGAGCACGGGCAAGCCGATGTCGAATTCGCTGCGGCCCTCGAGCGGCATGATTGTGAGTATGCGTAGCTTGTCTTTGCCGAGTTCGAACGTGTCGAGCTTTAGCTCTTCGAGCTTTTCCAGATCGTTGACGAAATCGAGGAATTTTTTGTTGCCGATGATGTTGACGCGTTCGGTGTAGCCCGTTGGGTCGTCGCGGAACATTAACCGCAAACCACGCCCGATGGCCTGCTCGGGCAAGATATTTGCTTTCGCCGTGTAGGGTCGCAAACCGACGACAACCGTGACGTTCTTGACGTCCCAGCCTTCGCGGAGCATTAGGACGCTGACGATCGCGTTGATTGGACTGTTGTCTGAATCGACTTCGCGGACGGCCTTTCGAGCTTCTTCTAAGTCTGTCTCCTTGATTTCTCCATTGTTCTTGGTGTGAATCACTTGAGTGCAATCGCCACCGAATTCGGATGGATATTTCTTCCTGAGCCAATCCGCCACGTCGTCCGCTTCTTCGGTGCTGTTGAGCATCAGGAACAGGATTGGTTTTTTCTTTAGAGGCGCAAGCTGGTCGCGATATTCGCGCCATCGCTCGACGCCCGCGGCCAGATATGCCCGGTAGCGGACGCTGGCGTGGTCGGATTTGGCTTCTTCAATTTTGGCGAGACCTTTGACGGGTCGCTTCACGATACCGTCGAGGATTGCCTGCTTCAGCGGATAGTCGGAAATCGTCCACGGGAAGATGGCGCCTTTCTGAAATCTTGGCGTGGCGGAAAAGTCGAGTTGGGAAGCGATCGGCGTGCGCGCGTGTAAACGGCGGACGACGTTGTTCCATTCACTTTCCTCGTCGTGGGTGTGATGGGCTTCGTCGTTAACGACAAGAAGTTTTCCGGCGCGAAGAGCGATGCGATCGCCGAAGTCGGTGAGTTCGAGTTTCTTGGCCGGCGGCTTCGGCCCCAGGATTGCAGTCATTTCTTCGGGTTCGTCTTCACCTGAACGATCTGGCCGTTCATAGAATTGCTGGATGTTGGTCAGAAAGAGGGCGCCCTCGGAATGAGCTTTTTCTCCGTCACCACGGACGACGCAATCGAAATCCCAGAAGATTTCGAGCTCTTTCGGGATGACGGGATCGGCGCGGAAGATGCGCGCGCCGCCGAAGTCTGTCTTCAACCGCTCGAACACAATTACGTTGGGAGCGAGAACGAGGAAGGTTTTTGCGTAGTCTTTGGCGACGTCGTCGGGTTCGCGCACCGCGTTGAAGAATTGCCAAGCGATCGCCAGGGCCATCACCTTTGTTTTTCCGCTCCCGGTAGCCATCTTCACGCAGTAACGGGCGAATTCGTCAAACGGAGGCAAACGAAGATCCCGCAGGTCCTGGGCGTAGCGTTCGAGAAGCCCTTTGCGCGTGCGGATTTTTTCGAACTCCCAGACGAAAATCAGAGTCTCGATGGCCTCGCGTTGTGAAGGATGGTATTTGAACGGCTGTCCCGTTCGCAGGCGATGGTCGGTATCGAACCAGAATTTGAGCAACGTGCGCGTTGTGTCTGTGATGCCCTTGTAGCCACCAGCCTTCCAGGCTTTTACGGCTTCGCGGAGGGCGGGGACGCAGGGCGCCGTTCGAAGTTTTGCGGTGATGTCGAGAAGTTCGGCCTGACTCGGCGAAGCTGTTTTCTTCTTGGCTCGCGGCATGTTGGTGGAATTTCTCCGCTACTTCACCGAGATTTCGATTGTCTTCGTGGTGTCATTTCCCAGGATGTCGATCACTTTCACGACGACGACATACGTGCCCGGCGCGGCGTATGTGTATTTCGTCTCAAGCTCGATCTTCGGGTCTTTGCGCGTCCGATAGGCCTGCCATTGGTTGTGGAACGTGTCGTTTCTGTAGTCCCAGTCCACGGCCCAGTAATCGATGAGTTGGCTCCAGTGCCTAATCTCTTGCCGCGCTTGTTCGGGAATATCGTCGGTAGGTATCACGAAATCAATCAGCTTTAGAGTGAGTTCACGCGCTTTCAATTTGGAATTGACCGAGAGGGCGCCTAACTCAAAGAAACGTACGTCACCTTGCTCTACGGCCTTTTTGTCGAGCACTTCGCGCGGAATTTTTTTGAATGACACTTCCACCCTAGACTCAGCTGCGACCTCTTTGGCGAGCTCGTTCACCTCAAGAGCAAATTCCCAGCCGAGCACATCGACGCTGGCCTGTGTTGGCGAGTCCCTTGTAGCCGCGATCATCTTCCAGACCTCGCGGGCGATTGACTTGACATCCGCCTGAGTGACCGGGGCATCCACTGCAGCAACATGGATCAGACGCCCGCCCTTTGACCCGTGAACCCATGCGCGCCCACTAATCGGCGTCGCGCGGTAGAGATCTAAGATGAACTTACGGTAAGCAGATTCACGCTGCCTTTGCTCTTCTAAATGGTTGCTGCCGTTTGAGGGAAACTCTGCCACCTGCCACGCCTGACGCTCATATTTGCCAAGATTGGAAACCATGCACGGTCGAAGTCCTGTGACGCCTAACAGCCGTTTACGCGTTGTGTGTATCGCAAAACGGCTCAAGTCACACGTTATCCACCGCCTGTTGAGTTTCTCGGAGACGACCGCAGTCGTTCCACTCCCGGCAAAACAGTCCAACACGACGTCACCGTCTACCGAGGAGGTCTTCAAAATGCGCTCGAGCAAGGCTTCTGGCTTTTGTGTAGGGTAATCTACGCGCTCTAGCGCCATTGGGTTGACTATCGGTATGTCGGTCCAGATATTTTGAATCACCTGTCCGGGATAGGTGTCTGCGTAAATCTTTCGGTAAATCCTACCCTTTTTGTTCTCCGGCATTACGAGTTCATTCTTTTGGAACATCGTTTCCATGCGTTTCTCCGAATACAACCAGCCAGTCGCAGGAGACTCGACGCCGTGAAAGCTGTACTTCAGATTGGGCCGCAGAAGCGGGTTGACTAGCGGCGATTTCATGTACCTTCGACCGTCACCGTCGTCGAATATAAATCTTTCCTTCAGATATCTCTGTGTGTGTTCGTCGTCACGAGAGTAGATAGGGTTAAATGTATGCCTCTCACCTTTCGTATAGAGCAAGATGCTATCGTTGGTTATTCCGAATCGGTCCGTCAGCCAAGCGGCAGCCTGCTTCCGCCTCCAGATGATTTCATTCAGGAAATGGTCCACCCCAAAAACTTCATCCATTATCGCCTTCGCGTAATGGAACACGTGCCAGTCGAGGTGAACGTAGATACTTCCGTCTTCGCTCATTAATTCGCGAAGAAGAATAATGGTTTCGTAAAACCATTGAAGGTACGAATCGAGCCCTCTCCCCCAGGTATCTCGGTAAGCCTTTTGCTCAAGGATCGACGGTTCCTTCGTGAAAGAAACCTTCTCCTTCGCTCCTGAGTTAGGATCTTCAGGTATCTGGGCGTCGTAGGAGAAATCCGCACCTGTATCGAAGGGTGGATCCACATATATCAGATTGACCTTGCCGGCAAATTCGGGAAGAAGCGATGGCAAGACGTATTTTTTGTCGCCCCAGATGAGACGGTTGCGCCATTCGGTGTCGCGGCCGGTGGAAAAGAGTTCGAGATTGCGGCGGCGGTCCTGAGCGCTTTCGTTTACGGTTTCAATGGTCTGAAACGGGAGGGCGATCCGAACGGGGCCTTGCTTCTTGCCGTCTTTGTACTTTCCGTCCCAAATAAGTTCGGTCATGGTTGGTTGTGAAGCTCCATTCTTATAGCAGCAACTGTCATATTCGGCAAACGGGGACGAACGATAGGCGAGGAAGAAAGGCGAAGGCGGAAGGCTCGGCCAGAAGGCGGCCGAGAGGAAATCGCTCCGCGACGATTTGGAGTGTCGTGGCTGAAGCCACGACCCGCAAGGATTGGGCGGAGGCGGCGAGACAAGCGGGCGGGCGGCAAGGGGTGGCGGGCGTGAATCCCGCCGCTACAAAGTCAAAGGCAAAGGGCGGCGCAGACGTGGGCGTCTACGGTACGAAAGGCTGCGATTGGAGATGCGAATGGATTCGCCTGCGGCGGAGGGCGGCGACGGCGAAGGCTCGGCCAGAAGGCGGCCGAAAGGAAGGTGGATCGCCGTGGGGTTGGATGTCGTGGCTTAAGCCACGACCCGCAAAGATTGGGCGGAGGCGGGAGGCGAAGAAACGGCAAGGGCTGGCGGGCGTGAAGCCCGCCGCTACAAAGTCAAAGGCAAAAGGCGACGCAGACGTGGGCGTCTACGCTACGAAAGGCTGCGTTTAGAGCAACGAATGGATTCGCCTACGTCGGAGGGCGGCGACGGCGAAGGCTCGGCCAGAAGGCGGCCGAAAGGAAGGTGGATCGCCGAGGGGTTAGATGTCGTGGCTTAAGCCACGACCCGCAAGGATCGGGCGCGGGTGGGCGCGAGAGGAGCGGAAAGGGTGGGGCGAGGGGAGGTTGGGTGGGGTAAAATCGGGTGCAAGAAGTGGGGAGACTGCTATTTCGACACCTGAGTTGAAGAAGAATTGGACGCTGACCGAGGGCGCGTTTCAGCAGCTTTTGCGCTGGCTGGACGAAGGCGCGTCGACGGGCGGGGCGAGGTACATCGAGATCCGGCGAAGGCTGGTGCAGTATTTTGACCGGCGCGGGTGCGCGGCTTCGGATGAGTTGGCGGACGAAACACTGAATCGCGCGGCGCGGAAACTGGCGGAAGTGGGGACGATCGAGAATGTGGCTCCGCCGCAGTATTGTTACGTGCTGGCGAAGTTTGTGTTCCTCGAATATATCCGGCGGCCGGGGCACAAGGAATCGAGTTTCGACGATACGACGCGGTCGGCGGGGCTGCGCGCGAAGGTGACGATCGCGTATGAGGGCGAAGCCGGCGCCGCGGAACTTGAGAGGAATTTGGGGCAGCTCGGGCGCTGCCTGAAGAAGTTGCCTGCCCCGGACCAGGAATTGATCATCCAGTATTACGAAGGCGACAAGCGAGCCAAGATCGAGAAGCGGTCGAGGCTGGCCGAGCAGTTCGGGGTGACGTTAAATGCGCTGAGCATCCGGGCGTGCCGGATCCGCAACAAGCTGGAAGAATGCGTGCGGAAAAGTGGCGCTGGGGATGAAGTACTAATACCGAAAACGTCTTATACGAGTGGAAGTCAGGGACCGAATGCTTCCGAACGATAAAAGTCAAATTGACGGGCCAATGCTGACAAGCTACCTCCTGGGCGAGCTGTCTGAAGAGGAAACGGAGCGGCTGGACGAGCTGAGCATCGCCGACGACGAGATTGCGTTGCGGCTGGACGCGATCGAGGCGGAGCTGGTGGATGCGCACGTGCGGGGGGAGTTGACGGCCGAAGAATCGGCGCGGGTGAGCGCGTTTTATGCGGCGACGGCGCGGCGGCGGGAGAAGATCGAGTTTGCGCGAGCACTGGCGCGGACGACGGCGGGCGGCGCGGTGTCCGGGATGGCGGCGAGGGACGTAGCGACTTCGCCGAAGCGAGCATTTTCGCTGGGAGCGTGGCTGGGCGAGCCGAGGTTTGGGTTGCAGTGGGGATTTGCGGCGGCTGCGCTGGGGATCGCGGTGGTGGCGGGATATTTGTTTTTTCAGAATCGCGAGCTGCTCGGCAGGATCACGGCAATTCAGGCGCTGGAGTCGTCGCTCGACGCGCGACAGAAAGAATTGCAGGCGCAGATCGCGGCGGAAAATGCGACGAGCGCAGCGCCGAGCGAGGCGCCTGCGGCTCCGGTAGGACAGCCGAGCGCGCAGGCTGTCCCAGCGAGCGGATTGAGCGCGGCGACGGTGTTGCTGATGCCGCAGTTACGCGGGGCGGCGCAGCCGGTGGGCGTGCTGATCGAGCGAGGCGCGGCGAAGTTGCCGGTGCGGCTGGGCCTCGAGTCAGCGGAGTTTCCGCGGTACACCGTGACGCTGCGAGATCCGGCGACAGGCCGGGCGGTCTGGTCGAGCGGAATGTTACTTGCGGAAAAAGAAGCGACGCTCGAAACGGTGGCGGTGGGGCTCCCGGCGAAATTATTGAAACAGCAGAATTACAGTGTGGAGTTAAGCGGCGTTCCCGCCGGCGGGCCGCCGGAATTGATAAGCACGTATGCTTTCCACGCGTTTCTCCGGTAAGATCGGGCGCAACGAAATAGCTCGAACGCTTGCCCGCGAGAGGTTTGGCGATGCCCCGGCAGTCCACTTGTGAACGAGAATTCCCTGCCCTTGCAGCTCTGCGCGTGTTCCACGTGTGCATTGCGCTGGCGCTGGTGTGCTTCGCGGCAGGAGCAATGCGGGCGGCTGCTGCGCCGCAGCAGAACTCCGATGCTGGAAAATCAGCGACGAACTTACCCGCGTTGCCTGAAATTATTTCCGTTGAGCCGGGAAAAGTGATCGACCGGGAGATTGCCGGAGGGCAGACGCACGCGTATTCGATTTTTGTGGCGGCCGGACAGTGCGCGCACCTGGGCGTGAAACAGCAAGGAATCGACGTGGCGATCGATGCGCTTGGGGACGACGGGAAGCGATTGATCGGATTCGATTCGGCGATCGAAAAAGGCGGCGAAGAAAAATTCGATCTGCCCGCGGAAACGGATACGACGTTTAAATTCAACGTGCGATCGATCTATTCCGGGTCGCCGGCAGGGCGCTACCAGTTGCGCGTGATTGAAGTGGCCGCGGCGACGGAACGGGATCGCGGAGTGTTTCAGGCGGAGAAACTGCAGACTGCGGGGCGCGCGTTGAACGCAGCGGGAAAGTACGACGAGGCGATCCAGACGACTTCGCGGGCGCTGGAGATGGCGGAGAAGGTGCTGCCCGCGGACGATCCGTGGATCGCGGTGGTGCTGTCTTCGCTGGCGATGGTGGAGCGCACCAAGGGCGATCTGGCGGACGCGGAAGCGATGTTTCAGCGAGCGGCGGACATCGACCGAAAGGATTTTGGCGAAGAAAGCCCGGTGACGGCGAGGGCCATCGGAAATCTGGGATTGGTGCATCTTTCGAAGGCCGAATACCGGGACGCCCAGCCATTTTTTCAGAAAGCCGTCGAAATCTCCGAACGAACGCTGGGGCCGGACGATCCGCAGGTGGCGGTGTACCTGATGGATGTGGGAATCGTGCAATCGCGCATGGGCGACCAGCAGACGGCGGTGGAGACGCTGGAGCGGGCGCTGAAAATCAGCGAAACGTGGATCGGGCCGGAATCCGACCTGACCCTGCGGCTGACTTACGATCTGGGCGATACCTACCTCGATATGTACCGGCCGGATATGGCGAAACCGCTGATGGAAAAGGCGCTGGCCATCATCGTGAAGACGCTGGGGCCGGACCATCCGTATAACGCGTACCCGCTGCAGAATCTGGGGATCATCGCGCGCAAGGAAAAGAACTACGACCAGGCGCTGGACTATCTGACGCGCGCCGAAACGATCCGAGAAAAGTCGCTTGGGCTGCACAATATGCTGACGGCGACGTTGATCGTGAATATTGGAAACGTGTACCACGACAAGGGCGACTACGCGAAAGCGACCGAGTACCTGCTGCAGGCGCTGGACATTTTGGAAACGACCACGGGGCCGAACGATCCGGCAACGTTGATGACGCTGGCAAATCTGGCGCGGACGTACTCGGCGCAGGACGATCCGGCGCGGGCATACGAGTATCAAGCGCGCATGGATGAGATTGTGGAGCGCAGCGTTTCGCTGAATCTGGCGACCGGTTCGGAACGCGAGAAGCTGGCGTATATCGATACGATTGCGCGTTACAACGAACGAAGCATCTGGATGGGAGTGGCCGGGGCTCCCGAGAATGAACGCGCGACCGAGGGCGCAGCCGCCGCGGTGCTGCAGCATAAAGGGCGGGTGCTGGACGCGCTGGCGGAGAGCATGGCGAAGCTGCGTGTGCACTTGAAGCCGGAAGACCAGGCTCTACTGGACGAACTGGGAAGCACGACGAGCGAGCTGGCGAATTTGTCGCTGGCCGGGCCGAAAAAAACTCCGCTACCGGAATACCACAGCCAACTCGACGCCCTGCAAAAGAAGCGGGAAAAACTGGAAGCGGACATCAGCCGGCGCAGCGAAGGATATTTCGAGCCCGAAAGCGCGGTGACGCTGAACGCGGTGCGGCAAGCGGTTCCGCCGGGCGCCGTGCTGATCGAGTATGCGACCTATCGGCCCTACCATCCCAAGCAGGCGGATGACGACGCGATGTACGGCGAAGCACGCTACGTGGCGTTTGTGATTCCGCGCGATGGCAAGATCCGGTGGGCGGATCTGGGAGCGACGTCGGACATTGACCGGGACATTGCGGCGTGGCGAGCGTCGTTGGCCGATCCGACGCGAAAGGATACGAGCGCGCTGGGTCGGGTGGTGGACCAGAAAGTGATGGCTCCGGTTCGGGCAGTGGCCGGGACGGCGAATCACCTGCTGGTTTCGCCGGAAGGCGAACTGAATCTGGTGCCGTTCGAAGCGCTGGTGGATGAGAATCAAAAGTTTCTGGTGGAGCAGTATGCGATCACGTATTTGACGACGGGTCGCGACTTGCTGCGGATGCAGAATCCGCGAGCGAGCCACAGCGCGCCGATGGTCGTGGCGAATCCGCTGTTTGGGGAGCCGGAGGCGACGTTGGTAGCCGAATCGCGGAAGCCGCAGGACGGCGGGAAGAGTTCGACGCTGCAACGGCGAAACGTGACGACGGGAGCGACGCTCGCGGACATGTATTTTGCGCCACTGCCGGGCACGGAGCAGGAGGCGCGGTCGATCCAGGCGCTGTTTCCCGATGCAGAGGTGGTGACCGGGCGCGATGCGACGAAATCGGCGCTGAAGCAAGCGAACGCGCCCCAGATCCTGCATATTGCGACGCACGGATTTTTCCTGAACGATCCGCAAACTACCGGCAGTGAATCCGCCGGCACACGCGCGGCGACGGCGACATCGAAGAAGGCAGACGCGACCGAGGACAATCCCCTGCTGCACAGCGGCCTGGCGCTGAGCGGCGCGAACGCAACGAAAGACAGCAACGAAAACGGAGTGTTGACGGGACTGGAAGCCGCGGGACTGAATTTGTGGGGCACGAAGCTGGTGACGCTATCGGCGTGCGAGACGGGCATCGGAACGGTGAAGAACGGCGAGGGAGTGTACGGACTGCGCCGGGCGTTTTTTCTGGCAGGAACGGAAACCCTGGTGATGAGCTTGTGGGACGTGAGCGACCGGGTGACGCGGGAGATGATGAGTTCGTATTATGCGGGATTGAAGCGCGGGATGGGGCGCGGCGAGGCGTTACGCGAGACGCAACTGGCGATGCTGAAGCGCAAAGACCGGCAACATCCATTTTACTGGGCGAGTTTTATTCAGGCCGGCGAGTGGGCGAATTTGGATGGCAAGCGGTGAGGGAAAGTGCGTTTGGCTGTGCGGCGGAAGCAGGGCTACGAGGGAGCGGGGGCGGGCGGCTAGGGCTGGCGGGCGTGAAGGCTCGTGCTACAAAGGCGCAGGAGCGGGTTCGGAATGACTGTGAGGTGACGGGCGATCCGCGAAGGGCCATGAAAT
Organism: uncultured Acidobacteriota bacterium; assembly: GCA_963785585.1. Lineage (GTDB taxonomy): Bacteria > Acidobacteriota > Terriglobia > Acidiferrales > UBA7541 > Palsa-295. Next base: position 971,179 of record CAWAVW010000004.1, on the reverse strand, counting down.
GGCTGAACCTGCACCCCATTGGAAATGGGGTGCACACAGACGCGAGCGTCTGTGCCACGGCGGAGGCAAAGGCTGCCCGAACCTGAGAGACGGTTCGGCCGCTACAGAGGCGACGTCAAAGGCAACGGCTGGCGGGCGTGAAGCCCGCCGCTACAAAAACGTGTGCCGAGCGGCGGGGCTACGAGAGGGTTACTCGCCGGGGGCGGCGACGGGTTCGCGGTCGGTGATTTTGGCTTTGCCGGCGATGGAGGCGATGATCTGGCGGCCGTGGAAGCGGCCGTTCTCGATGAAGATGCGCGAGGTTTGCAGGCCGCCGACGACGACACCGGCGACGTAAATGCCGGGGACGTTGGTTTCGAGAGTTTCGGGATCGACTTGCGGTTTTTTTGTGACGCGGTCGAGCTTGATGCCGGCGCGTTCGAGAAATTCGAAATCGGGATGATAGCCGGTCAGCGCGAAGACGTGCGCGGCGGGAATGGCTTCTTCCTTCCGTCCGGTTTTGACGATGACTTGATTGGGCTCGATGCGGACGACGGTGGTATCGAAGAGCGCGCGAATTTCGTGGGCGTGAATGCGATTTTCGATGTCGGGCCGGACCCAGTATTTCAGTCCCTTGGCCATTTCGCTGTTGCGGTGAACGATGGTGACGTGCGAGCCGGCGCGGAAAAGATCGAGCGCGGCTTCGGCGGCCGAATTCCCTCCTCCAATTACCACGACGTCTTGATTCCAGTACGGATGCGCATCGGTGAAGTAGTGCGAGACGTGAGGCAGGTCTTCGCCGGGAATGCCCATAAAATTGGGGCGATCGTAATATCCGGTGGCGATGACGATTTTGCGGGCGTGGTAGGAGTGCTTTTGTTTGTGCGTATCGATGGTGTTGACGGTGAAGTCGTCGTCGCGGCCTGAGATCGATTCGACGGTTTCGTACTGGCGGACTTCGAGTTCGAAATGCTCGACGGCGCGCCGGTAATATTTCAGCGCTTCGGCGCGCGTGGGCTTGCCGCCGAAGGTGGTCATGGGCAGCTCGCCGATTTCCATGCGTTCGGGCGTGGTGAAGAAGAGCATGTTCGTCGGGTAGTGGTAGAGCGAGTTGCAGACGCAGCCCTTGTCGATGACGAGGGGAGTGAGGCCTTCGAGGCGTGCGTCGATGGCCGAGGCGAGGCCCGTGGGGCCGGCGCCGATGCAGAGAACGTCGTAGCGTTGAGTCATATGAGTAGTTTCCGATGGTGCGCGTTGGAATTCAACTGCGGCGCTGGATTATTGGATGCGAAAAATGGATGAGAGGAATCAGGAGAAGTAGGACCTGAGATTCAAAGGACCCACCCTTTGCAGAACCGGCAAAGGATGGGGCACCCAAGTCAAAGGCGTGAGTCAAAAACGGGAGTCAAGCACATGCGTAAAAAGCGAGAACATTAACACAGAGGGCACGAAGGGAAAGATGAGGGCACGGAGAGTTTGGTGGTGAGGTGAGGCGAGGCGGGATTGCGCTCGTCAGGCGCGGGGGAGGAGGGCAGTCGCGATTTGTTCGGTGAAGGCGGCGAGTTCGGCGAGGCGTTCGGGAGTGGCTTCGAGCTTTTCGTTTTTCCAGACGAAAAATTCGCGCGGGCCCTGCTTGACGCGGACTGCGATGTTTTCGCCCAGCATGAAGCCGGGAGTGGCGAGCATTTGGAAGCCGGCGGAAGCGAGGGGAGTGAGCAGGACGACGCAGTTGCCCTTGCGGATGCCGACATTGGAGGCGTATTTCGGGAAGGCGACGATTTCGAAGCCCGCGGCGTGGAGGGATTGGAGGATTGAGATTTGGGTGGGGGTGAAGTCCATGGAGTTAGGGTAGCAGAGGTTTTGGGCGGTGAGGGGCGCGGCGAGGTGGTGGAGTGGGCGCGGCGGCGGAGTGAGGCCTAAGGCGAATGATGGAGGCGGCGGAGGAGTGGCGGCGGAGGAGTCGTGTGGATATTTGAAATGGCTCAACCGGCAGTCCACTGAAGTGGACTGCCCACAGGCACGAGTGCCTGTGCCACGAGTCATATCTGTGCTACGAGGTACGGCTGTGCCGCGATTGCGGAACGATGGGCAGAGAGTGCACCGCGGATCCTGACGCGAAGGCTCGCGCGCGACTTCCTAGCGCAGTGCTCGCGTGAGGAATTTACGCGGCGGAGGCGGATGAGGCCTGGTTGCCGGATTCCAGTTCGCGCAGGATGCTGCGGAGAGCCGAGGCCAGTTCTTCGCGGCTGACCTGGCTCTTGCGGAACTGGACGCGCATGTGGAACGAGTCGTCGTGGGCGCGATAGTCGAAGAGAAATGGTTGAGGGCGCGGCGCGGCGGCGGTCTCGTCCTGCCGGGCGCGGCGAGCTTCGTCGCGCGTGAGTCCGCCCTGGGCAATGCGGTTGACCATTTCGTGCATTTTCTTTTCGTTGGGCTGGCGACAGACCTGGAGCAGCACGGATTTTGAAAGAATGCCGCGTTCGACGCAGGCTTTGCGAACGTCTTCGGGAATCACGTGGAGCGACATGGTCTCGGTGACGGAGGAGCGAGCGCGGCCGATTTTTTTGGCGATCTGATCGTGGGTGTAATCGAAATGATCGGCGAGGCGCTGCAGGCCGTCGGCTTCTTCGAAGGGAGTGAGGTCTTTGCGCTGCAAATTTTCGATCAGGCCGATTTCGAGAGTTTCGGCGTCGTCGGCAATTTTTTCGATGCACGGCAGCTCGTGGAGGCCGGCGGCTTTGGAGGCGTGGAAGCGGCGCTCGCCGGAGATGATGTAGTAGGTGTCTTCGCGGGGGATGTAGCGAACCAACAGCGGTTCGAGCACGCCTTTCTCGCGGATGGAATCGGTAAGTTCGCGCAAATCGCCGATGGCCTTGCGAGGCTGATCGGGATTGGGGCGAATCTTGGCCGTCGGAATCATGCGGCCGACGGCGGCGCCGCTGAAACTGGTCAGAGTTTCAACGTAGTGCGCGTCATGCCGCATCTTGAGAGTGACGGGTAACCCGATCCGCTTCGACACGATGCAATACCTCCTGAGCGAGCTTCTTGTAGTCTTCCGCGCCGGACGATTTTGGCGCGAAGGTGAAAACAGTTTCTTTGTAGGCGGGGCTTTCCTCGAGGCGCACGTTTTTGCTGATGCGCGTCTTGAAAAGCGCGTCGCCGAAAACGGAACGAATCTGCTCGTGGGTGTCGCGCGAGATGTTGGTGCGCTTGTCGAAAAGAGTGATCACCACGCCGAGCATTTTCAGATCCGGGTTGGGGCGCGAGCGAATGCGGCCGTAGGTCTCGAGCAGGTCGTCGGTGCCTTCAATGGCGAAGTAGGCGGCTTGAATGGGCACGAGCAAGTGCGTGGAAGCGACGAGCGCGTTGACGGTGAGAATGCCCAGAGCGGGCGGCGTATCGAATACGACGAATTCATAATCTTTCAGGATCGGGGTGAGCGCGTCTTTCAGTTTGTACGGAGCGTCAAACTGCCCGGCGAGCTGCTGCTCAAGCCGAGCGAGCGCGAGTTTGCCGGGAGCGACGAAGAGGAACGGATCTTTTGTGGGCCGGATGACTTTGTCCATGGCGGCGGGATGTTCGGCGAAGACGTCGTACATCGAGGTCTGCACGTCGGCCGAGGCAAAGAAGGCCATGGTGGCGTTGGATTGCGGGTCAAGATCGATGAGGAGAGTTTTACGTTTCTTGATGGCGAGAGCGGCAGCTAGATTGATGGAGGTAGTGGTCTTACCGACGCCGCCTTTTTGATTCGCAACAGCGATTACGTAGGTCACTCGATGTGCCCCTCGTTCCCCCGTTTGGCAACCGCGGGCCCATATATGGAGGCGAAAGGCCTCCGCACTACTACAAGTAGGCCCACTGTACCGAGTCGCAGGGTTGGAGTGCAAGCGAAAAATGCGGGTAACCCATTTGTTCTGTGGATTTTAATTTGGCCCTGGGGAGGGATGGCGGAATCGGGGGTGTTCTGGGGTTGTTCTGGGCGCTTCCGGGGGCAATTCCCTACATTTTGTAGCGACCGAGATCTTCGTCGTTCAGATTCTCGAGCCACTTGCGCAATTCTTCGTTGGAGCTTTTCTCGGTGACAGCGCTGGAAGTTTTCGAATGCTTGAGGACGTCGTCTTCGACGAAGATGGGGCAATCGAGACGCAGGGCGAGCGCGAGCGCGTCGCTGGGTCGCGAATCCATGGACATCATCTGGCCGTCGCGCTCCATCCAGATGAGGGCGTAGAAGGTGTCGTCCTTCAGATCGGAGACGACAACGCGATTCACGTGGACGTTGAGCCCGGTGAGAACGTTGCGAAGCAAGTCGTGAGTCATCGGGCGCGGGGTTTGCACCTTTTCGATTTCGAGGGCGATGGCGTTGGCTTCGTAAATGCCGACCCAGATGGGAAGCACTCCGCTGCCGGACGTTTCTTTCAGGACGACGACAGGCATGTTGGTGACGGGATCCATCATCAAGCCTCGAATCTTGACTTCGAGTTCCACGGTGGCCTCCGCGACTGCAAGATCCGGTGAAACACTAGACGACGTGCTCGCCGACCAGATTATTCGGCGCGGCGCGCGTAACGCGCACGGGAATGTACTGCGAGAGCAGATTATCGAGCGGCGAGGTGAAATTCAACAAGCGATTGCAGGTGGTGCGGCCGCCCCAATTGTTTTTCGCCGGGTGGTGGCCGTCAACCATGATTTCGAAGGTGCGGCCGATGAGCGATTCGTTGCGCGCGATTTGGATCTGGCGCTGATGTTCCATGAGGGCGGCGAGGCGGCGGCTTTTTTCCTCTTCGGGGATGGCGTCAGGCATGTGCTGCGCGGGCGTGTTGGGCCGCGGCGAATATTTGAAGGCGTACACGCCGTCATATTGCGCGGCGGTGAGGAGCGAGAGGGAGTCTTCGAAGTCGGCTTCGGTTTCGCCCGGGAAGCCGATGATGATGTCCGACGTGATGCTGATGGGGCGGCGCGCGGCGCGAATCCATTCGATCTTTTCGAGGTACTCCCCGCGGGTGTAGGTGCGCCTCATACTCTGCAGGATGCGCGTGGAGCCGGACTGGACCGGCAGATGGACGTGGTCGCAGAGCGCCGGAATTTCGTCGATGGCGTGAATGATTTCGCGATGGAAATCGTTGGGATGCGAAGTGGTGAAGCGCACGCGGCGAATTCCCGGGACGGCGGCGACGGCGCGAAGCAGATCGACGAATTTCCAGTTGCGCGGCGACGGATCGCGGTAGGAATTCACGGTCTGGCCGAGCAATTGGATTTCGGTGTAGCCGGCACCGGCGAGGCGAGCGGCTTCGGCGAGGACGGCTTCGCTCGAGCGGCTGCGCTCGGGGCCGCGCGTTTTGGGGACGACGCAATAGGCGCAGGAATAGTCGCAGCCTTCGATGATGGTGATGTAGGCGCGGAGGCGGTTGTCGCGGCGGGTGAGCTCGGTTTCGAAAGTTTCGTCGGTGTCGAGCGAAAGTCCGGTGACGCGGCGATTCCCTGCCTCGAGTTGATCGATCATGTCCGGCAGTTTGCGATAGCTGGCTGAACCGCAAACCAGGCTGACCCACGGAGCGCGCTCGAAAATTTCTTCGCCTTCCTGCTGGGCAAGGCAGCCGAGCACGCCGATGATTTTTCCGTCGGCCAGAGTTTTCCAGTCTCCGATGCGGGCGAAAACTTTTTGGGCGGCTTTTTCGCGGATGCTGCAGGTGTTGTAGAGGACCAGGTCGGCGTGGATGGGCGTGGCGACGGGCTGGTAGCCGCGGCCGAGCAGGACGCCTTCGACTTTCTCGGTGTCGTGGTCGTTCATCTGGCAGCCGAACGTTTCGATGTAGAAGGATTTTCCGGCGGGACGTTCGGAAGCGGCACCGGAGGCCGAGCGCAAAGGAAGCGGGAGAGGCGCGACGGTGCGCGGCGAGCCGTGGCGCAGAGGCGCAACAGGAGTTGCGCCGGGAGTTGCGCCGAGCGATTCGATATCGACGTCGAAGGATTTGCTCATTTGCCGGTCGCGCGATGCGTGCAACTTAATTCTAGCAAAATGCGCGGTGGAACGGTCGAAACCGAAAATCTTGCGCCTTCGCAAAGGCTCGTCGGAGCAGTTCAGCGAGGGGATCATGTGTATAGGTACGCCGAACCGCGGCGATTGCGACGTGATTGATACGATGAATCACCCGCGTAAATCTAGTTCGTTGACTTTCCAATACGCTAACGACTCGATATCGGAAAGTGTTTGCCGCAATACCCGATCACAATCCTTTGTCGCTTGGAATCCCAATAAAAATGAACCCTAATCGTCGTTCCAACGTTGTCTTCGGTTCCGATTTTGAGATGGCGGAACATCTCAACTTGTTCTCCCTCATATTCGAAGGTCCGGAGTTAACGTAGCGTCTTGTTTGCCATGACTGTTTCGGACTCCTTGGCCGCGTATTCGTTGTTTCCAAAAATTTTCCGCGCCTCATTGTCGCCTCCTTCAATAAGTTTTGTACGATACTCTGTGGCCAGTTTCTTCAACATATCGAGCAGCCGGCGTCCGTGTACGAATCGATCCATGTCTTCGGCGCTTTCCTTCGCGCTTTCGAGTACCACGCACTTGTCGCCGTATATTTCCTCAATTGCTTCTATGCACTCCAGTGGCGTGGGCGGATCGGCACTGGAAACAAGGCGAAGCAGCCCGTCTATGTCGACGGTATTGGACCGCCCAGCGCCTGCATTTTCCAGTTGCGCCTTTAGCGCTTCGATTTTGAAGTTTTGTTTTTTTTGCGATTCTCGTTCAGAATCCAATCTAGTCTTAAGATCGACTACCTCCGACTCCAAAGCGGAGTTTTCTTTCCATAGCGTGTTGATCCACTCGGCCTCTTTCGCCGCCAACCCCACAGTTTTCTCCATTTCTTCGCGGAGCTGAGCAAGGTCCATCTGATAAACCGTTTCTCTGGCCAGCGTCAATCGACGGCGTAGCGCTAACTGCGTAACGCCTTCCGGTCGCACTCGCTTGCGAGAACGGAGGACGTTGGTCGTATTGGTGACCCAGGCAAGGATGTGTGATATTCGTTCGTGTTGAGTTGTTCCCCAGTCCTCAATTTCGAGCGCGCGAAACAGTTTGTTTCGCACGATTCCAGTTTGGGTGGGCGCGTACAGGATATTGATGGCTCCCCGCCAGGCGGAACGGTTCTCGCCCACAACTTCCGCCATTTCATAGCTATTGAATTCTCGGTCTATCTCGTAAACCTGGGCCAAGCCAACTAGTCTCTGTTGGAGTTCCGGAACGGTGATCAAATACTCGCCGCTCCATGTCGGACTAACGAGAACGAGAGGATAATCGCGGTCAGGGCGCAGTATCTCCGACCGAAGCTCCTGATAGGAACTCTTGTCACGTCCGACTACTTTGGAATCGACCCCGGGAACGAAGTTGGAAAATTCGGCGTGGCTCGAGTGCTGGACGTTCGAGACGATATATCCAATGACGCGAGGTCGCGACGCCATTACCGGAGCAGCCACCAAAGTGCTGGTCTCTTCGGTTTTCACTATGCAGGAAAGTTCGATAGTGTCCTTAGAGATCCGTGCACCGAGTTCCGTCACCCATTGGCGCCCGCGAACGGTTTCGTCAGTGTTTTTTAGAACCCAAGCGTATAGCTTTGGTTGATTCTCGTCCGTAGCGTATATGCGCAGCCACGAACGCGCCTCGCCCTTGTGTCCGTCAAATTCACCGTCTCGTTTCAGTTGGTCCGGATGTAGCCCAAACCCGAGCTGCTCCTTGAGCCATCCGCCGATTGCTTTGAAAACCGCCAATTCGGCGTCATCGCCGTGAATTGTTAGGTGATTCGCATAGACTAACATCGGAGGTTTGCGCCATCCAATAGGTGTACGGGATGGCGCATTCTAGATGATTTTGACGAAATCGTAAATTAATCCTTCAGCGCCCTTATTACTTGGGATGTGCACACCGGTCTTTCTTGCTTGCCGAGATGCCCAACAGAAATGACAGGCGCGGGGCGAAATAGTGCTGATCGCGATGAGTAAGAATCGCGGGCGAACGGCAGCGATGCGCGCTTGACGCGCACGCACGCCTCCACTATCGTCAGCCGACGATTCACGCACAACAAATCCCGTTGATGGAGGATTTTTCGATGAAAGTTGTTCGCAAGGGAGGCGGTATGGTGTTGAGCGCGTGCGTTTGGCTTCTGGCGAGTGCGTGCAGCTCGCCCGTTGCGCCGGAGCAGACGGCAACCGAACCGCCGGCGGACACGCGGATCGCGGACGAGGTGGCCATTCGAGCGCTCGATGCCGAGTGGGTAAAAGCGCTGGCGAGCAAAGACGCGGCGAAGAGCGCAGACTACTACACGGACGACGTGACGATGTGGGTCCCGGGCCAGAAAGTAGTGTCCGGCAAGGATTCAGCTCTGAAGACTCTTACGAGCATGATGGCGCTGCCGGGATTTGCGCTCTCCTTTGAACCGGACACCGTGGTCGTTGCACGCGGCGGTGATATTGCGTATGAAACCGGCAATTACGAAATGACGATGCCGGATTCGCGCGGACGGCCGGAAACTTCAAAGGCGAAATATTTCGTGGTTTGGATGAAGCAGCCGGACGGAAAGTGGAAGGCGTCAGTGGATGCGCCGACGACCACACAATAAACGTCAACCTTCGGCGGCACTCGGCGGTGAGGTGTAACGTGACCACACGACGATTTTTGGTTCTCGTGGCGGTTCTGTTGGCGCTGGTATCCGAGTTGAGCCGGTTCTCGTCCGGACATGAATTTCCATCGGACGGCAAATCCAGGCAAAAAAAACCGTCTATCGTTCCAGAAGTTGAAAAGCATCACATCTACGTTTTGATCCTCGACGGACGTGCCGGCGAACCTGTCTCCAACCAATGGGTCGCGCTGCGGGGACTCGGGGAAAACAATAAGCCGACAACTCCGCTCGTTAGCGCGATCACAAACTCACATGGCGCAGCGGACTTGGTTTTTGACGATCCACTCCCCGAGCGGTTTGGCCTGATTCTGACGTATAACACGTTCGATTCCTGCTCAAACGTTGAATTCCGCGCCGATGCAATTTTCCGAACGGGCGTGGTGTCGCCAAATCATTGTGCCTCTGCAGAAGTATTTAGTGCGCAAGTTCCGACGCCCGGTCATTTGGTGATTTTTGGCCACAAGCTTACTTTTTGGGAGCGCTTTCGGAGAGCTGGCTGAGGCCCAGAGTATTCCGCCTTCCAAAAGAACGAATTTCGAAGCCGCGGTCACGCTCAACGAGAGGCGCGTAATTGATACGGGTACGGCGGCGAATTCGGGCGCGCGAGAAAATGTGTCGAAGACGGTATCAGGTGAAAGCTGTAGAGGGATGAAAGGTTTGAAAGCGGTGGAGGCGTGTGCTACGGTGTTTCGGGGCGATTTTGTAAAATTTTTCGGATGGGGGAACCAATTTCTGTACTGGCGCTGAACCTATTTTCCGGCCAGCTCGGTAATTTAATCGAGCAAACGGGCTGGGTAGCGAAAATCGTGTTGTGCATCCTGCTTGTCCTTTCGGTTTTTTCCTGGGCAATCATCTTCCAAAAATCCCGGATGTTCGGGCAAATCGAACCGCAAACAAAAAAATTCCTGCAGATGTTCCGAGCCGGCCGCGGGCTGCCCGATCCGAATACGTTGAGGGCGGGGGCGGGCGATACGCCCTTGGTGGCGGTGTACCAGGCGGGCTACAAGGAACTGGAAGCGCAACTGCACAGCAGCGCGCCGCGCGGAGCGGGCGGCGAGCCGGCGCGGGTGAAGAATCCGAGAGCCGTTGGCGTGGAAATGCAGGTGGCGGCGGGCGAAGAAGTGCGGCGCCTGGAAAAATGGATGTCGTGGCTGGCGACGACGGGATCGGTGTCGCCGTTTATCGGATTGTTTGGAACGGTGTGGGGCGTGATGGACGCGTTTTCGGGATTGGGCGATGCGGGCGCGGCGAGCTTGCGCGCGGTGGCGCCGGGCATTGCGGAGGCGCTGATCACCACGGCGGCGGGATTGTTTGCCGCGATCCCGGCGGTGATTGCGTACAACTATTACGTGGGCGGAATTCGCGGCGTGGCGGCGCGAATGGATAGTTTTGCGTCCGAGTTTGTGTCGAAGATCGAGACGATTTACAGCGCGTAGAGCGCTGTCCACATCAACCGGCGGCAATCACCCAAAATTTTCGCAGGGCAACCGGCCGCAACGGGATTCGAATTTATGCCACAAATACAACGAGAAGGCGGGACGACGCTATCGGAAATCAACATGGTTCCGTTTATCGACGTGGTGCTGGTGCTGCTGATCATTTTCATGATCACCGCGCCGATTTTGCAGTCCGGGATCGAAGTGGACGTGCCGAAGACGAAAACGGTGAAGGAACTGACGGACGTGCGGATGGTGGTGACGATCGACCGGGCGCAGCGCGTGTATCTGAACGACAAGCCGGTGAATATTCACGAGATCGGGCAGGCGTTGACGTCCCAAGTGAAGGACCCGGCGCATCAAACGGTGTATGTGCGGTGCGACGAATCGGTGCCGTTTGGAAGCTGGGCGACGGTGGTGGACGCGCTGCGGCAAAATGGAATTCAAAACATCAGCGTCGTGACGCAGCCGCTGAGCGAGAGGGCGCAGGCGCAGTAAGATGGCAGCCGCGGCGCAAAACCGGGCGAACTACGACAATTTGAAGGGCGGCCTGTCTTTTTCGCTGATTTTTCATGCGGCGATTGCGGCGCTGCTGGTCGGGTCGGTGATTTTCCACCATACCGGCGATTCGTGGGGCGGGCCGGGCGGCGCGATAACGGTGGGCGTGGTGGGCAGCGTGCCGGCAGTACCCATGCCGCGGCCGGAAACGGAAACGACGAACCGCGTGGTGGACGAGTCAAAGGGATTGTACAAGGCGGAAACGCCGCCGCCTCCGCCGGTGGACGCGACGCCGATACCGAAGTTCGAGAAGAACAAGCCGCCGAAATATATTTCGAAGCCGTCGAAGGTGCTGGAGAATCCGGTGAAGCCGCCGCCAAACGCGGTGCCGTACGGCGGAGGCGGAACGCCGGCAGTTCCCTACTCGTCGTTTGCGCTGGGCGCGGGAACGACGCAGGCGGGGATGAGTTTTAACGGCGCGGGCGGCGGAAATTTCGGCGACCGGTTTTCGTGGTACGTGGAAGCGGTGCAGCGGAAAGTGAGCAGCAACTGGCTGCAGTCCACGGTGGACCCGCGAATCAGCTTTGCGCCGAGGCTGGTGGCGACGTTTGATATTTTGCGAGACGGCAGCGTGACGAACATTCAGATCACGAAATCGAGCGGCAACCCGTCGGTGGATACGTCGGCGGTAAGGGCGATTCGAGATGCGGCGCCGATGGACCGGCTGCCGGCGGGATATTCGGGATCGCAGGTGAGTGTGGAGTTTTGGTTTGATTTCAAGCGGTGAGATGGCGTGCCGCGAACACAGAGGGAAAAGGCGAAAAGCGTTCGGGGCGGGCGCACACACGACGATGATGCGAACTGAATCGATGCGGAAGACGGCGGTGCGAATGGCGGCGATGCGAGTGCTGGGCGCGGCTTGCCTGCTGGCGGTGCTGCTGGCGTGCGCGGGCGGGGCGGCGGCGCAGGATTGGTTCAAGACGGGCACGGGACTGGGCGTAACGAAGGCGCGCGTGGCGGCGCCGGAGTTTGGGGTGAAGTCTCCGGGCGTGCAGCCGCTCGAAAAAACATTTCACGATGTGCTGTGGTCGGATTTGCAGTTCTGCGGAATTTTGGATCTGGTGAGCCCGAGTTTTTATCCGGTGCAATTGCCGACGCAGCCGAGCGAATTGAAACCGGCGGATTGGTCGGCCGATCCGGCAAACGCGTACATGGTGGCGTACGGGAATATTTCCGGCGACGGGACGAATCTGGCGGCGGCAGGATATCTTTCGGACGTTCACAACCCGGCGGCGCCGATCGCGCTGCAGAAGGTGTATCGCGGCGCGGCGACGGATGCGGGGGCGCGGCTGCTGGCGCACAAATTCGCCGATGATATTGTGGCGCTCCTGGGCGGCGGGAATGCGGGGATCGCGCAGACGCAGATTGCGTACGTGAGCTCGAAGAGCGGCAACAAAGAAATCTGGGCGATGGATTATGACGGCGCGAACCAGCACCAGCTGACGCATCTGAAATCGATTTCGCTGACGCCGCGGTGGTCGCCGGATTCTTCGCGGATTGCGTTTACGTGCTACGTGCCGTTTCGCGGGATCACGTCGCCGCAAATTTGCGTTTACTCGACCGTGTCCGACCGGTTGATTTCGTTTCCGCGCTACCGGGGGTCGAACAGCTCGCCGGCATGGTCGCCGGATGGGAATCAGATTGCTTTCATGTCCAGCCAGAACGGCGATCCGGAGATTTACGTGACTGATACGGACGGCAGCCATTTGAAGCGGCTGACGTTTGCGGCGGGCGTGAGCACTTCGCCGGCGTGGAATCCGAAGACCGGGAAGCAGATTGTGTTTGTGAGCGACCGAGGCGGCGATCCGGTGCTGTATCTGGCGAACTCGGACGGCACGGACGTGCAGAAACTCGATATGCCGGACATGGGGTACGTGGTGGACCCGGCGTGGTCGCCGAACGGGCAACTGCTGGCGTTTAGCTGGCGGCGGCCGAGCGGAAATTTCGACATCTATATTATGGATATCGTGAACCGGCAACTGGTGGAGTTGACTCGCGACGCGGGACGCAATGAGCGACCGAGCTGGGCGCCGGACGGGCGGCATCTGGTGTTTGAATCGACGCGAAACGGGACGCGGCAGATCTGGTCGATGCTGGCGGATGGAAGCGAGCCGCGGCAGTTGACGTTTGAAGGGCAGAACGAATCGCCGAACTGGTCAACGAAGTAGGGCGGACACAGGATTGCGTGTTGCGAGTTTCGCTTCCCTCCCAGCCGGGGGCGGCGAAGGTTTAGCAGTTGGAATTGATTTTCGAGTCGGATGAGCACGACGAAGAGACTTACTTAAATTTATTTCGGCCGGTTCCGCGAACCCGTGGAAGCGAGTCCGAAGGAGGCTATTCGTGCAAACTTGGAACGAGCAGGATGGGAAAACGCGGAACTGGAATCTGTCGAACCGCGGATTGCTGGTGGGATTGATTGCGCTGTCGATCTTCGCGGCGGGATGCAAGAAGACGGTTTCGAACGGGCATACGCCCGCGCCGCCTCCGGCGGCTGCGGCGCAGCCAACGGTGACGATCAGCGCTTCGCCGACCACGGCAAAGAGCGGCGATACGGTGACGCTGACGTGGAGTTCGACCGACGCGACCGATGCGGACATTGAGCCGGGCGTGGGCAAAGTGTCCGTGCAAGGATCGACGCCGGTGATACCGACGAGTTCGACGACGTACACGATCACGGCGACGGGCCCGGGCGGCAGCGCCACGGCGAGCACGCGCGTGACGGTGGGCGCGGGCGGACCGATGACGAGCGGTCCGGTGAACAACGGCAACCAGAGCATGAGCGAACTTTTCGAGCAGAACGTAAAGGACGCTTACTTTGATTTCAACAAGGCGGACATTCGCGGCGACGCGCGCGACGCACTGGCGAAGACGGCGGAGTTTTTGCGGTCGTATCCGCAGGTGCGCGTGACGATCGAGGGACATTGCGACGACCGCGGCTCGACCGAGTACAACATCGGATTGGGCGAGCGGCGCGCGCAGGCGGCGAAGAATTATCTGACGTCGCTGGGAATCACGGCCGACCGGATGGACACGGTGAGCTGGGGCAAAGAGCGGCCGTTCTGCACCGAGCAGACGGAGTCTTGCTGGCAGGAAAATCGCCGGGCGCACTTCGTGGCGGCGAAGTAAAATCGACGGATGGGCGATGGCAGGCCGGCGGAGCGTTCGCCGGCCTGGTTGTTTTCGCATCCAGGCGAAATCTTCAGGAGGCATGTCTTGCGTACACGACCATTGATTTATGCGGGCGCGGCGGTATTGGCGGGCGCGATTTGCGGATCGATGCTGGCTCCGCGGCCGACGGGCGCGGTATCGAAGGAAATGATCCAGTTGCAGGATTCGATCGCGCAACTGCAGGCCGGGCAGCAGGCGATGCGAAGCGCGATCGATGCGAATAATGCGTCGATGCACACGCTGATCCAGCAGCAACTGGACACGGTAAATAATCTGAGCGCGCAGATGAAGGATTTGCAGAAGAGCGTGCAGGAATCTTCGGCAAACGACGGCGCGAAGATCGATACGATGGCCACGCAGACGCAGGGCGTGAGCGACAACATTCAGGACGTGCAGGCGCGCGTGGGAAAACTGGCGGCGCAGATGAACGATATGCAAAGCACGCTGCAGAGCATCGACGGAAGGCTTTCGGGAAACGGGGCGCCGACGACGGCTCCGAGCGGCGCTGTGCCGAGCGGGGCGGCGAGTGCTCCGAGCGGCGGCGCGGGCACTACCCCGGCGGCGGGCGGCGGGTTGTCGTCACTGCCGGGAGTTCCCTCGGACACGCTCTATCAGAATGCGTTGCGTGATTTCACCACCGGAAAATACGATCTCTCGCGGCAGGAATTCGGCGATTACGTGAAAAATTTTCCGAATACGGACCTGGCGTCGAACGCGCAGTTTTATTTGGGCGAAATTTCCTACCAGCAAGGCGATTTTAAGGATGCGATCGCGCAGTACAACCTGGTGCTGGGAAATTATCCGCAGAGCTACAAGCTGGCGGCGGCCCTTTTGAAGAAGGCGCTGGCGGAATTGGAATTGGGAATCAGGGCCACGGCGACGCGCGACTTGAAAGAGGTTGTGCGGCGATTCCCGGGATCGGATGAAGCGCGGCGAGCGCAGGCCAAGCTGAAAGAACTGGGAGTAGCGAGCACGCGAACGGCGCCGAGGTAGGGCGATATCGAATTATCGTAAAGCGGCGAAAGGGTTCAGGGTTTACGAGCCGCCGAAGCGGTCGAGCCGAGATGGCTCGGTTGCTCCGGCGGCTTTTCTTGTTGGGCGAGGCTAGGCGCGCAGATCGTCCGCTTTCCAGTTTTGAATCTGCTGCTTGATGGCTTTGCGATTGTCGAGTTTTTCGGCGAGGACTTTTCGGGCGAGCGCGGGCAATTCGGCATCGCCGGCGAAGCGCAGGGCGACGAGTTGATTGCGCGTGAATTCGCCGATGCGCGGCTGAAGATCGGCGGGCAAAAGCTCGCGCATGCGAAGCCGCTCTTCCAGGCAGATTACGCGGTCCTGGACGGTGAGCGCCATGGTTCGAGCGGTGAAGGCCAAGACGACCAGAGCGAGCGCCAGAAGCACCATGAAGGCGCGCTCGTATGAGACGAAATGCGCGAGCCGTATGATCGACCATACCAGGTTGGCGAGCAGTACGGGCATAACGAAAAAATGAAACGGTGGATAGAATCTGCTGTGGTTCGCAAAATTCTGCGGCTGGGCCATGGGAGCCTCCGTCGATTTGACGCCCTGGATAGTATCAGAAGTTCGGCCGTGAAATCGCTTGACTCGCGGTCTTCGGCCGTCGCTGAGGATTCGATTGGCGCGAGCCAAGAAAATCGGGCCCTGTGCTAGGGCCCGATTTCGATGCATCGAGATGCGAATTCGTTTAGAAGATGTAGCGAAGCCCCAACTGCAGTACGCGGGCGTTGTTGGCGGTGCCGGTGATCGTTCCGAACGTGGAGAGGTTCGTAAACGAAGCGCTTGGGTTGCCAAAATTGGTGTGGTTCAACAGATTCAAGCCATCGACACGGAACTGCAATTTGTGGCTCTCCTTCCACGGCATTTGAAAGTCTTTCAAGAGAGCCGAATCCAGATCCCACAGACCGGGCCCGCTGACCACGTTCCGGTTTCCGGGCCCTCCGGCAATGGGATAGGTGAAGGCGCTTTGCGCGGTGGTTGGATTCTTGAAGTATTGCACGGTGCCGGAAGTGGCGTCGAAGTGAATCCCGGACTTTGTATCCGCGTTCGTTCCGATGAACACCATGGGTTGAGACTGGCTGAAATCGATGGTGAAGGCGCCGGAGTCCACCTTGAAGGGCGAGCCGCTGTAGGCGGTGAAAATTCCGGAGAACTTCCAGCCGCCGATTAGCTCGTTTACCAATTTGGACGAGTCATGACCGATCCACTTGTCGCGGCCAAACGGCAAGCCATATTCGAAATTGGAAACGAGGATGTGGCGATGGTCGAAATCGGAGTTGCCGCGGCAAACGCGCAGGTTGCGAAGATCGCAGACTTCCGCCGAACCCGACAAGTAGCTGATCAAGGCATTCTGAACGTCGGAGTCATTGTCGATCGAATGGGAGTAGGTGTAATTCAACTCGACGGTGAGGTCGTGAGAAACGCGGTGATTCAGGCGAATCACGAGGGCGTTGTAGTTGGAGGAGCTGTAGTTGCCAATGTAGCCGGCAGCACCGGCCTGCGACAAAAGCCCGACGTTGGGCAAAAGAGCGGGAGCGGTGCCGAGCGGCCCGTTGCCCGGGAGATACGGAAAGTCGGCAAGAGACAGGAGCAAGGAGGAAACGTCTCCGTTCTGAAAGTAATTCCCGAATGCCGCCACGGCCAAGTCCGTGCAGCCGCCCGACAGGCCGAACGCAGCGTTTACGCCCGCGCAGGTGTAGCCGTTCTGCGCAAGCGCCGCGCCCATCTGGTTTT
This sequence comes from uncultured Acidobacteriota bacterium, assembly GCA_963785585.1. Classification (GTDB taxonomy): domain Bacteria; phylum Acidobacteriota; class Terriglobia; order Acidiferrales; family UBA7541; genus Palsa-295. Next base: position 954,618 of record CAWAVW010000004.1, on the reverse strand, counting down.
CAAACCAAGGCTGGTCCACGATCGGCGAACCGTTTTGCACTTGCTTTTGGACGGCACCAAAGGCGGTGTAGAGCAGTTGGCCGGAGGTGGCGTCTTTAAAATTGAGAGTCTGCGCCGAATCGCCGATGGCCGGAAGCCTGCGACCGAGTTTGCCGACGTAGTTCGCTTCGAGGAGCCAGTCGCCCGGAAGCTGGCGCTGGATGCCGAACGAAAAATGCATTTCGTAGGGGGTCTTATAGTTCGGGTCAAAGTTGAAGAAGCAGCACTGGCCAAAACCGCCATTGAAGAAGCCAATCGGATTTCCGCTGGCATCGAGGTTGGGAGTAAACGGGCGCGGCGTGATTCCTCCGGAAGGAGCGGCGGGAAGATTGGCCGAAAGCGCCGCGCCGGTGCATGGCGCGGGGCACGTAAACCGAGGGTCGGTGGCCAGATTTCCGTAGGTGACCGGAATACTGTTGCTGAACAAATAGCTGGTCTCGTCGAGTTCGAATCCCTGTCCGATCAGGTTGTTATCGAAATCGAGGCCGAACCCGGCGCGGATGCTGGTCTCGCGATTGCCGAAAAGCTTCGCGAGCCATCCTTCGGTAGCCGAGGGAGAGTAGGCCATGCCGATGCGAGGCCCAAAGTTATTGTAGGACGGCTTGTAATAACCCGGCGCGTGGTTGGCGCTACCTCCCAAATTGTAGGTGATCAGAGGAGCGGCGTCGTAACCGGAGACTCCGGTGGCGGCGTTTTCGATGCGCGTGCCGAAAATGCTAAAGGGGGTTTGGTTCTGAATCGCTTCGAAACCGTTCACTTCGGTGAGCGGTTTGTGAAATTGCCAGCGAACTCCGGCGGTGATGGTGAAGTCCGAGCGCACGCTCCAGGAATCCTGGACGAATGCTTCGTACTGGGTGGAGTGGTAGTCGCGAATCGGGATGCCGCCCTGCGGCAAAGGATTCCCGGCTTTGTCGTAGTTGTATCCGGAGGATATGCCGGAAAAACGGCCGAGAGCGAGGGTGAACAAACGGTCCCATTCGGAGGTGTCGCCGCCGAAATCGGAAGGACGATTGGTGGTGAGCAGGCTGTTCAGAGCGCCGCCGATACCGATTGTGTAGCCGCTGGTATCGGTGAGGTTCCCCGATTTGAAGATGGTGGGAGCGATCACGCCGCCCATTTGAATCACATGTTTGCCGCGCACCCAGGTGAAGGTCTCGCGAGCCTGATATACGGGGACGACGGGAAACTGCTCATTCAGCCCGAGGTAGGGAGCGGACAAAACGTCGCCGTAAAACCCATCGAAAAACGAAAGACTGTTGGGCGAGGTGGGTTTGTAACTTACCGCGAAGGCGTTGACCTGGTTAGTTTCGCCGAAGGAAAACTGGTTGGTCATGGTGGGTGAGACCGTCCAGGTTTCACCGACGACCCACGAGCGGGAGTGATCGACGTAGCTTTGACCGGGATTCGGGTCACTGGGCAAAATCTGGACGGGCGCCTGGCCATCGAGACTCTTGTCCCAGGTTCCGCGAACGAACAAACGATGGTTTTTTGAGATCTGGTAATCGATTTTGCCAATGAAGGTATTGTCGGCCTGGCGAATCGGGGAGACGAAGTAATAGCCGGAGGTGTTCAGGCCATCGCCGACCGCTGCGGTATTCGGGGCGGGATATCCGCGCGTTTGCAGGAAGGCGAGCAAGTCCTGATCGGCGCCGATGCCGTCCGGATCGAGAGAGGCGAGCGAATTCGGTCCGGTGAGCGGAGTGGTGACCACGTTGCCGGAAGTGTTCACGTAATTGAGCTGGCCGTTGAGCAAGGCGGGCAGCGGCACGATGACGTAATTGCCATAGGGCTGCACGGCACGCAGACCGTTGTAAGAGAAAAAGAAAAACAGCTTGTTCTTGATGATCGGGCCGCCGAAGTCGCCGCCAAACTGGTTGCGGATCAGCTGGGGATTGGGAATGCCGTTGAGGTTGTTGAAATAATTGTTGGCGGTATACGCGGTGACGCGGTTGTATTCGAATAATTGACCGTGGAATTCGTTTGTGCCGCTTTTGGTGACCAATTCCATCTGCCCGCCGGCGCTGTGCCCGTAGGTGGCGTCGTCGCCCGTGGTGGTGACTTTCAATTCCTGAATGGAATCGAGCGGGGTGTTCACGGTGGTGGTGAAGGCGAAACCGCCGCGCTGGTCGTTCACGTCCAGACCGTCGAGAGTGATGTTGGTCTGGTCCGAGCGCGTGCCGGTAACCGCACCGCCCGGCGTGACGCCGGGAGCCAGCGCAAGATAGTTCGCGGCATTGTTGACGAGCACGTTCGGGAGGTCCTGAATGCGGTCGCCGTCAATGTTGGAACCGATGGAAGCATCGGTGGTGTTGAGAGTCTCGGTGGGAGCCGAGGTAACTTCGACCGTGGTCTTGTTATCGCCGAGCTGGAGTTGCGCGTCGCGGGTTTCCTTGTTGCCGACGTTGAGGGTGATTTTGTCGAGAGTCAGCGTAGCAAAGCCTGGTTTGGTGACGCTGAGCGTATAGCCGCCGGCGGGCGGGACGTTTGAGAATTCATACACGCCGATGCTGTTGGTGGTCTTGGTCTGGGTGAAACCGATCGAGGCGTTTGTCAGAGTCACACTGGCGTCCGGGACGCTGGCGCCAGACGGATCGGTGACCACGCCGGTGAGGCTGGAGTTGTCCTGGGCCTGAAGGTCCCGCGCGCCAAGCGCAAAAAACGCGAGCAGGAAAGCGAGGAGAAGAAAGCGGATCGAAACAGCGTAGCGACCGACGACGTTCATGGTTCCCCCAAGAGCCGGGTGTTGCGGAAAATGCCGCCAATCCGCGCGGAGGGCTCGACTCCGTTACTAAAAATTTGGGACAGCTGATGCAATTGCAGTACCACCCACGGCGACAAATGACGAAACGCAGCGGCTTGCAACGAGTTTGATTTCATCCATTTGTGTTCGTGCGAAAAAAAGATGGGCGGGAGTTTACTGAATTTTTTCCGGAATTTAGAAGAGTTTTTTCGAAAAATATGCAAATGCGGAGGATCTGCTTTTAAGATCGGAATGCCGGAGGGGCGCGGCGGCGGCGCCAGCGAGGAGATTTCGGCGACGGAGACGGGAGGTTCGGATATACTCGCGGGATATTCGAATTCAGCTGAAGAGGCGGGAGACACATGTCAGTCAACAAAGTGATACTGGTAGGGCGGCTGGGACGCGATCCGGAAACGCGATTTACCGGCGGCGGGCAGGCGGTGGCGAATTTCTCGGTGGCCACGGACGAAACGTACAAGGACAAAAACGGCGAGCGGCAGAAGCGCACCGAGTGGCACAAGATTGTGGTGTGGGGCAAGCAGGCGGAAATCGCGCAGCAATATCTGAAGAAGGGATCGCTGATTTTTATCGAAGGGCGCATTCAGTCTCGCGAATGGCAGGACAAGGAAAACCAGAAGCGGACGAGTTTTGAGATCGTGGCGACGAATTTCCGGATGCTGGGAGGACGAGCGGACGGCGCGTCGGCGGGTGCGGGAGGCGGGGCTTCGGAGCGCGGAGGATATGGCGGTGGCGGTGGCGCGCGTCCGGCGGCCGATCCGGATTTCGAGGGCGGCGGAGCGATGGCGGACGACTCCGGGTCGCACGGACCGGAGATTTCGGACGAGGACATCCCCTTTTAGTTTCCGTTTTGAGATTGGAGCGAGGCGCGCGGTCGACTTGAAGTTCGAGCCGATCGCGCGTTTTGCTTTTAAGGGCGGCTTCGAAAACGTGAGCGTGGGGGCCGGGTCAGCCCGACCGCTGCACATGCAAGAATCATCGAGCTAGTGAGGATTGGCAGCGGCCTGTTTACGCTGCTCGTCGAGCTTGCGCATGATTTCTTCGAACTTGGGAAGCTGTTCGGGAGTGAGGATGGCGCGAATGCGGTCGCGGCCGGCGCTGCGGATGCGGTCGCGCAGGGCGTCGGCGGCCACGTAGTCGGCGTGGATCTGGCCGTGGGTGTCGTCAATGATGGCGCCGAACTGCTGCGCTTGATCAGGAGTGAGATTGAGCTCGCTCGTCATGTCGGTGACGATCTGCTGGGTGGTTCGCGGCGCAGGAGGCGCCTGCTTTCCCCAGACGCGCTCGCCCCACAGGTGATTGGCGGTGCCGCCGAACAGGGCGCCGAGCAGGAAAACGACGAGGACGAGGATGGCCGCTTCGCTGCGAGTCTTAGTGGTTTCCATGTTTCAGGTCTCCCGCAGGAACCAGAAAATCATCCCGATCAATGGGCGAGGTTTGGGTGTCCGGAAACAAGCCGGAATCTTCCGCGGAAGCGGAGTTCGAGGCGACGTAGGAATTGTCGCGGTGCGTGCCGACGTCGACGGTGATGATGAGGGCGAGGGCGACAGCGGTGGTGGCGGCGAATCGCCAGGCGAGCGAGACGAAGGGCTGCCAGAAGGATTTTTCCTCGGCGCGCAACGCTTCGGACTGGCGAATGCGGGCCATGGTCAAGTGGGCGAATCCGGGGCCGGGATCGGCAGCGGGTTCGGCGAGCGCCAGCAGACGCGAGCTGAGAGAGAGGCGGACAAGAGCGGCTTCGCAACAGGGGCAGGACTTCAGGTGTTCGGCCAGAGACAGAGCCTCGGCCGCGCTCAATTCCCCGTCGATGCGAGATTCGAGGAGCGGTTCGAACTCCGGGCAAACTCCGGTGATCGCTTCAAAATGGTTTTCCGTCATCGTCAGACCCTTTTCCTTTCTGCCGAGTTTGGCTGAGACGCGTTTGAATCGAGCCTGCGCTTGTACACATCCATCAGTCTTGCGCGAGAACGAAACAGCCTTACCTTCACAGTGTTTACATTGAGATCCAGCATTTCAGCCAGTTCCTGCACCGAAAAGCCTTCGACTTCCTTGAGCACCAGCAACTGCCGTTCGTCATCGGGCAACTTTTCCAGCAGGCGCTCGAGCAAGTCGCGAGCTTCGGCGCGATCACTGGGGCTTTCGGGCGGACGGTCGGCTGAGACGACGCCGTCCAGGCGCGAAACCTGATCTTCGGACAAGTCCGATTCGTACATCAGAGGGCGGACTTTTTTCTTGCGCAAGTAGTCCCAGCATTCGTTCACCGAAATCTTGTAGAGCCAGGTGGAGAAGGCCGAGCGCTGATCAAAGCGCTTGAGCGAAACGAAAACTTTCAGGAAGACCTGCTGGACGACGTCTTCCACGTCTTCGCGACGGCGCAGAATGCCGTTCACCAAGCCGAAGACGCGCTGCTGGTGACGGCGAATGAGCTCTTCAAAGGCGGCCTCTTCACCGCTCTGGGCCAGACGGACCAGTTCCCGCTCTTTTTCGCCCTTCTCCGTACGGGCGGCCGGAAGCGGCAAGGCGGAGGCAGAGGCGGCCACGTTCTTTGGGACGTCAGGCATTCGAAATTGGTTTCAACAAACCGGCGGCGGCCATGCCCAAAATGCTGTTGCAGGCGGGGAGGTCGCGTGTGACAATAGCGAATATGATAATCGGAGACCGCATTCGGCTGCTACGTGAAACAAAGAAACTTTCCCAGGGCGACATCGAGAAGCGCACAGGCCTGCTTCGATGCTACATTTCGCGCGTCGAAAACGGGCACACCGTGCCGGCGATCGAAACTCTGGAAAAGCTGGCTCGCGCCATGGAAGTGCCGCTGTACCAGCTTTTCTATGACGGCGAAGAACCACCCGTACTGCCGAACCTGCCAAAAAGAAAGTCTGCCGACGATATCGCTTGGGGCAGCCGCGGCAAGGACGCCCGGATTTTGGGCCGTTTTCGCCGCTTGATGGGCCGCATCGAGGAACCGGATCGCCGGTTGCTGATGTATATGGCTCAGAAAATGGCTAGCCGGTAAGCGTTCCGGTCGGTTTAGCGGGTCGAAATGGCGAGGCCGTTCGGGCCCTTGGGTAGCTTTTACCCAAAAAGCGACTGTTCCATCGCGGAACACAATTTGTACGCCACGCAACTCCCTGCTGTTTCTACTCCCACTCGATAGTGCTGGGCGGTTTTGAGCTGATGTCGTAGACGACGCGGTTCACGCCGGCCACTTCGTTTACGATTCGCAGAGAGATCCGTTCGAGCACATCCATCGGCAAGCGAGTCCAATCGGCGGTCATGGCGTCCTGCGATTCGACGACGCGAACGGCGATTGTGACGCCGTAGGTTCTGCCGTCACCCATCACACCCACACTTTGGACTGGCAGCAGGACGGCGAACGCTTGCCAGACTTTTTCGTAGAGGCCGGCGCGGCGGATCTCGTCGACCACCACGGCGTCGGCGGCGCGGAGAGTGTCGAGTTTCGGCCGGGTGATGTCTCCGAGAATGCGAACGGCCAGGCCCGGGCCCGGAAACGGATGCTTGACGAGAATTTCCTCGGGCAAGCCGAGTTCGCGGCCGATCTTGCGGACTTCGTCTTTGAAAAGATCGCGCAACGGCTCAATCAGGCCGAAGGGCATGTCGGCGGGCAGGCCGCCGACGTTGTGATGCGACTTGATGACGGCGGAGGGTCCTTTCACGGAGACGGATTCGATGACGTCCGGGTATAGAGTTCCCTGTACCAGAAATTTCACGGGCAGTCCGCCGGCAGCGGAGGCGACGAGTTTTTTCTGCTCTTCGGCGAAGATCTCGATGAATTCGTAGCCGATAATTTTGCGTTTCTTTTCCGGGTCGGTGACACCGGCCAGCTTGCCGAGGAATCGCGCGGAAGCGTCGACGCCGATCACGTTCAAGCCGAGGCGCGAGCGGAGCAGCTCAAGAGTTTCTTCGAATTCGTTGCGGCGGAGCAGGCCGGTATCGACGAAGACGTTGGTGAGGCGGTCGCCCATGGCGCGATGAACGAGAGCGGCGGCAACGGCGGAGTCCACACCTCCGCTGAGCGCGCAGATGGCGCGAGCGCCTTCGGTTTGCTTGCGAATTGCGTCCACGGTCGCGGAGATGAAACCGGCGCGGCTCCAGTTCTGCCGGGCGTGGCAAATCTCAAACAGGAAGTTATTCAGAATATCGGTGCCGCGGTCGGTGTGATTGACTTCGACGTGGAATTGCACGCCGTACCAACCTTTGGCCTGATGCTGGACGGAAGCGACGGCATTGTCGGTGCGTCCAATGATTTCGAAGCCATCGGGAACGGTGATGACACTGTCGCCGTGGCTATTCCAAATTTTCAGTTTTTCGGGAATGCCGGCGAAAAGTTTCGACTTGCCGGCGATGTTCAGGTCGGCGCGTCCGTATTCGCGATGCTCTACGGGAGAAACCTTACCGCCGAGGGTATGCGACAGCCATTGCATGCCGTAGCAAATTCCGAGAACGGGCACGCCGAGATCGAGCACTTTCGGATCGCAATACGGCGCGTCTTTGTCATACACCGAGCTGGGGCCGCCGGAAAGGATGATTCCGACCGGCTCGAGGGCGCGGATTTCGTCGAGCTTGGCCGTGCACGGCAGCACGGCGGAGAAAACCTGCTGCTCGCGGACGCGGCGGGCGATGAGCTGGGTGTACTGGCCGCCGAAGTCGAGGACGACGATGCCGTGGCGGGTGCTGATGGGCGCCTCGGATTCCTTCTGCGATGCTGCACCGCCTGATGGAGTCATGGAGTTCATCCTCTCGCTCGATTCGCTCGTCTCGTCCGGTATGACATGAAGTGATTGCGGCTATTTTATGACAATGTTGACCAATTTTTTCGGGACGACGATGACCTTGACGATTTCCTTGCCGACGAGCAAGGGCGCGATGCGCGGGTCGGCCAGAGCGCGTTCGCGGGTTTCGGCTTCGTTGAGGCCGTCTTCGACCAGAAACTTTCCGCGCAGGCGGCCGTTGATCTGGATGATGACTTCGAATTCCTCTTCGCGGGCCAGATCGTCGCGATAGACGGGCCATTTTTCGCGAGTGAGATTGGTGGAATGGCCGAGCATTTCCCACAGCTCCTCGGCAATGTGAGGAGTCATCGGTGAAAGCATCAGGATCAGAATTTCAAAGGCGCGCTTGCGAATCATCGGGCTGATTTCGACGTCGAGCGGTTCGAGCTCCTGCATCTCGTTGACGAGCGACATGATCAGCGCGACGGAGGTGTTGAAATGCCAGCGGACTTCGTAGTCGTTGGTGATGCGTTTCAGAGTCTGGTGCACGCGGCGGACAAGTTGTTTTTCCTTCGCGGTGGCGATTTCCAGATCGGTTTTCTGGGTCAGGTCGGTCTGAATCGATCGTAGCGGCGGAGCATGCCTGGCGACGAGCTTGTAGAGTTTCGTCAGGAAGCGCGACGAGCCTTCGATTCCCTGCTCGCTCCATTCCAGATCTTTTTCGGGAGGCGCCGCGAAGAGCGTGTAGAGGCGTCCGGTGTCGCAGCCGAAGCGGTCGGCCATGTCGAGGGCGCCGACGACGTTGCCGCGCGATTTGGACATGGCGACGCCGCCCTTTTGCACCATGCCCTGGGTGAAGAGGCGGGCGATGGGTTCGCCGTGCTGGACGAGGCCGATGTCGCGCATCACCTTGCAGAAAAAGCGCGAATACAGCAGGTGAAGTATGGCGTGCGTGATGCCGCCGATGTACTGGTCGATGGGAAACCAGTATTGGGCTTTGTCTTTGGCGAACGGCGCGGCGGAATTGTGCGGGTCGGTGTAACGGTAAAAATACCAGGACGAATCGACGAAGGTGTCCATCGTGTCGGTTTCACGGCGCGCCGGACCACCACACTTGGGGCAGGTGGTGTTCACGAATTCAGGCACACTCGCGAGCGGCGATTGGCCTTCGCCGGTGAGCTGGACATTTTCGGGCAGGCGGACGGGCAGTTGGTCGTCGGGAACGCCGACAATGCCGTCTTTTTCGCAGTACACCACGGGAATCGGAGTGCCCCAGTAACGCTGGCGGGAAACTCCCCAGTCTTTCAGGCGATAGGTGATCTCGGCGTTGCCGAAGTGTTTGGCTTCCGCATCGGCGGCCATTTTCGGCAGAGCTTCCTCGGTGGTCAATCCGGTGTAGGGACCCGAATCGACGAGCTTGCCGTGTTCGGTGTAGGCCTCGCTCATGCGGTCCAGGCGCAGGGGCGTGCCATTCAGCGGCTGGATGACGATTTTGATCGGAAGATGATATTTTTCGGCGAATTCGTAATCGCGTTCGTCGTGGGCGGGGACGCACATCACGGCGCCGGTTCCGTATTCGGCGAGGACGAAGTTCGCCACCCAGATGGGAACGTGAGCGCCGGAAAACGGATTGATGGCAAAACGTCCGGTGAAGAAGCCTTCCTTTTCGGCCGTGGCGATATCGGCGGCGCGCACGCTTTTCTGGCGCATGGCCTTGAGCTGCGATTCGATCGAGGCGAGGCCCGGAACGCCGTCAAGGAGCCTGGCGAGCATCGGATGACCGGAGGAAATCACGATCGCCGACGCGCCGTAAATGGTGTCGACGCGCGTGGTGAAGACCTCGAGCGATTCCCCGGGTAGCTGGGCGATGTCGAATTTAATCCGCGCGCCGGGGGATTTACCGATCCAGTTGCGCTGCATGGTGAGGACGCGCTCGGGCCATCCGGCTTCGAGCTGCTTCATGTCGTCCAGCAGCTGATCGGAATACCGGGTGATGCGGAAGAACCACTGTTCGAGTTCTTTCAGTTCGACGCGAACGGTTTCGTGGCGCCAGCAGAATCCGTCGATCACCTGCTCGTTGGCGAGCACGGTGCCGCACTCGGGGCACCAGTTCACTTTGCTTTGCTTGCGGTAGGCGATTCCCTTTTCCAGCATTCGAAGGAACAGCCACTGATTCCAGCGGTAGTATTCCGGCTCGCAAGTGGAGATTTCGCGGCGCCAGTCGTAGCTGAAACCGAAGCGGCGCATCACATGGCGGAATTCCTGGATGTTGCCTTCGGTCCACTGGCGGGGCTTGGTTTTATTTTTGATGGCGGCGTTTTCGGCGGGCAGGCCGAAAGCGTCCCAGCCCATCGGATGGAGCACGTTGAAACCGGTCATGCGCTTGTAGCGCGCCACGGCATCACCGATGGTGTAGTTGCGCGTGTGGCCCATGTGGAGCTTGCCGGAGGGATACGGCAGCATTTCGAGCAGATAATATTTTTTGCGGGAAGGATCTTCGTCGGCGTTGAAGGCGCCCTGGTCAGCCCACACTTTCTGCCATTTTGCTTCGATTGCCTGCGGGTCGTAGAAGGCGGGTCTGGAATCGGATTCTGCCAAGTTCACTTTCCTCGCGATCGGGACTTTGGTTTCGATTTCTTTGGCGATTTCGCTTTCGTCGGCGATTTTTTCGCCGCGCTTTTCGATTTGGACGCTGCGACTTTCGGGCGATGCGGGCGGGGCTTCATGCCTTCCCCAGTTGCATTGATTTCCTTGTCAAGCAATTTCCACAGCGTGGCAACGTTGCGCTTGTCGTCGCCGGGCTTATCGATGGGCGTTTCGAGGATGAACGCTTTTCCGCCCAGGAGCGGATGGTTCAGGATGCGGCCGAAGGCTTCGAGACCGATTTTGCCTTTGCCGATGTGCTCGTGGCGATCGACGCGCGAGCCGTGATGGGTCTTCGAGTCGTTCATGTGGATCACGTGGACGCGATCAATGCCGACGGTGCGATCGATGGCTTGCAAAGTTTTGTCGAGGCCGTCGGCGGTGCGCAGATCCCATCCCGCAGCGAAGGTGTGAGCTGTGTCAATGCAAATGCCGACCGGAAGATCGCGCGAGGCATCGAGAATGGCGCGGAGCTCTTCGAAGCGCGAGCCGATGGAGGTGCCCTGGCCCGCGGTGTTTTCGAGAAGGATTTTCAGGTCGCCGAGTTTCAGGCCGCGGGCCGCGTGCTTCAGGCCCTGCGAGATGGCGGCGACGGCGGCTTCGGGAGTGCTTTCGCGCCCGCTGCCGGGATGCGCTACCAGATAGTCGGCGCCGAGAGCGATGGCGCGGACGATTTCCTGGTGAAATGCCTGCACGGAGCGGGTGCGCAGCACCGGATTGGGCGATGCGAGATTGATCAGGTAATTGTCGTGGATGACGAGCGGGCCGAGGCTGAGTTCCTTGCGGCGAGCACGAAAGCGGGCGGCTTCCACATCACTGATGCGGGCAAAGCCGCGGGTCCACATGCGCGGACTGGAGGAGAAAATCTGCAGCGCGTTGGCGCCCAGGCCGTGAGCGATTTCGAGCGCGCCGGAAATATCGCCGGCAATTGAGGTGTGAATACCGATGCGAATGCTGCCGTCTTTCCATGCGGGTATCTCAGGGGGTGGAGGCGCTTCGGGGCGATACTCGTCGGCTTCGTCGAATGCCAGGCTAATTTTCTGAGTGTCGTCCGCCATTCTCTGGGGGTATCCAGCAGCCGCGAGGCTTGCAGATGAAAGGGGCGCCGCAGGGCGCTTCGCCAGCATCCGCTGAAACATTGATTATAAGGGATAGAGGAAGGTTGCGCAAACGGGTTTACGGCGCGGCGAAGGAGTGGTTTGCGCGCGGGCTGCGCTAAACATTTAAAATAGAGGTCACAGAGAAATGCCGGAGGTCGCGGAGACGCTCCGGCACCGGAAAGGCTTGCGAACGACGGCCTGCTGCACGGTGATTGCTACGCCAGATCGTCAGGCGATTTTGCGCCGTAGAAGCTGAACCAGGGTTTTGCGGCGGCGAGGTGCGCGTTTACGTTTTCGATGTTCTTGACGCCTTGATCGGCGAGCCAGTCTTCGAGAGCTTTTACGCCAGACTTGGCGTAGATGGGGACGCCGTCTTTCCAGGTGGCGCGTCCGCAGAGAACGCCCGAGAACGGAACGTTTGCTTCGGCGACGAGGTCGAGAGTTTCGGCAAAGACGTCGTTATTTACGCCGGCGGAAAGATAGATGAAGGGCTTTTTCGCGGCTTCGGCGGATTTGCGGAACAGGTCTTTGGCTTCCTCGCGCGAGTAGGCGGATTCCCCTTTGCAGGCTTTGGTGCCGGCGACGTAGGCGATGTTGATGGGCACTTCGACTTTCAGAATGTCCACGCCGTATTGCGGCTTGGAAAATTCTTCCATGCTTTTGGTGACGATCTCGGGCTTCTTTTTCGCGTAGTCGAGGCTCTTTTCGTCACCGCCCTCGACGTAGCCGACCAGTTCGAGAAAAAACGGGACGTCGGCGGCGGTGCATTCACCGGCGATGCGTTCGGTCCAGGCATGCTTGATATCGTTGATGGCCGGCGGATCGAACGGCGTGTAGTAGAGCAAAATTTTGATGCAATCGGCGCCGGCAGCCACCAGGCGCTTTACGGACCAGAGCGAAAGAAGGTCCGGCAAGCGGCCGGGGCGCGTATTGTCGTAGCCGCTGTCTTCGTAAGCGAGCAACAGACCGGCGTGCTTATCGCGCGCGGCGGCGGCGGGCAGCCCGTATTCGGGATCGAGCAGGATGGCGCTGGCATGAGGCGTGAGCGCCTTGGAAACGGCGGTCTTGAATTCCTCGAGCATTTGCGGCGGGACGTCTTTCTTGTCGATGTTCTTTTCTTTGGCGAAGGCGCTCTTGAGGGAACCGCGCTGGTCCATGGCAGCGGCCGCGATGACGCCGCGGGAATCGCTAACGGCGTGCAGTCCCTTCCGTTTACCGGCACTGATTTTCATGAAGAGCCTCCGCAGGTTCGTATTGGTCGTTTTCTACGTTTGAGCCGCTGGCATTTTAGCATGGGAGTTAAAAATCGACAGCGCGCGGGGATGCAAATGGGGAGCGCGCTTCGGCGGGTGAAGCTATAGCCAAAGCACGCGGTGCTGATGCGCGCAGGAGGAGGATTGCTCGGCACCGGAATCGGCGAGCGTGGCCACCAGGTCTGGGCCGTAGGCGCTGAGGAAGGGGAGCGCGCCGAGCAGCCGTTCCTGCAAGTCGCGATGCGGGTAGAGCGCGTCGAGCAGGATGCGTTCGTGGCGGTCGAGCACTCCGGTGCGGAGATTTTCGGCGCGCCCGGCCTTCCCTTTCAGCTTCGCGAACTGGAACAGCATTTTCTTTTCGGCGGAGTCGAGCGCGCCGAGCAGAGTTTTGTCGAGTTTCTTGAGCGGATCGCGATAGGCGGCCAGAAGCTTGTGCAGAGATTTCTCGTGCGCTTCGAATTTTTTGGCCAGAGCGCGCGGGAGCGATGTCTGCTCCATCTTTGCGCGGACCAACTGGCGTCCGGCCAGGATGTCTTCGAAGGCGAGCGAATATTTCTTCAGCAGACGCGCAACGGGCGGCTCGATGAGCGTAAAGCTGGAACGCGGCAGAATCGCGGGCATGCGGCCGAGCAGCGATTTGTACACGACCTCGGCCTGCGCCATGTAAGCGATTTCAGCGGGGCCGCCGATGTAGGCAGCGGTGGGCAAGAGCGCGTCCTGCACGATGGGGCGCAACAAGACATTGGGAGTGAAAGCTTCCGGCTCGCGGTCGATCGCCGAATGAAGCTCTTCGAGAGTGAATTGCGATTTTCCGGCGAAGAATTTTCCGTTTCGATTGCGAAGGGATTCGCGGCGGCCGTTCACGTTGTAAAAAAGAAGCGTGGATTCGCGCGCGACTTTCACCTGCGCGTGAAATCCGCCGCGTTCGAGCTCTTTCGAGCGGGCGATGAGCGCGTCGCGGAGCGCGTCCGAATCGTCGAGCGCGCGGCGGTAGGTTTTCGCCGCGACCTGGTGAAGGCGCGGGTCCAGCGGATCGAGCAGGATGAGGCCGAATTGAGGCAAGAGGCGAGCCATGAGCTTGCCGAAGGCCGAGCCATAGGTCTCGGAGGCCGAGTAGGATTCGCGCAGAGCCGTGGCCACCGAATCGGAGTCGTGCCCTTCGAGCGACTCCGCAGCGCGGGAAACGAGGGCGGTGATCGCATCGCCCAGGCCCACTTCGCCGACGCGACGGCCTTCGGCGTCGTGAATGGGCGGCAGCGCGAATTCCTGCAACCCTTTGGTAGTGACCCAGGAGGCGTGATTGATTTCCGCGAGATCGTGATCTTCGGTGGCGAGCCAGAAAACGGGAACGGCGTCGATGCCTTGCTTGCCGAGCTCGCGGGCGTAGGCGGCTGCGGAGATTGCTTTGTAAACGCTGTAGGCCGGGCCGCCGAAGAGGCCGACTTGCTGGCCGGTAACGACGGCGACGGCGCCGTTTGCCAGGCGGTCGAGGTTCTCTGCGGCGAGGCCGCTCGAGCCGAATTTTTGATTTTGCTCGCGCAACACTTCGACGACGATGCGGCGAACTTCGGGATCGAGCTGAACTTTTTCAGCCGAGGATTTTAGTCCCGCGAGGGTTGGCGGGTATGCGTAGTACTTGGCGACTTTATCGAAATGCTCGAGGAATGTTTCGAACAGCGGAGTGGTGTGCGGGATATCGCGGAAAGAAATACACTTTGACTCCGTCGAAGTGACCGTCACGCCTTCGCCTTCCTGACGGCGAATGAAGCGTTGCATAGACGCAAACGATGCCGTGGCGCGATCGCACCGCAGCAACAGCCATCGAGTTGGAATGTACAGCTCTGCACAGGCAGACTTTCTCCCTGATCACTTATATCGCTGCTACAACAGATGCGCGCGTCAGGCATTCCGATTCGCGAGCATGGCGTCAATTTCCTGGCGCGCAGAGTCGTCCAGAGGCAGCAGAGGCAGGCGCGGCAGGCCGCCAAAATATCCGGAATGATCCATGGCGTATTTCAATCCCGCGATGCCGTACCGCGGCCCCAGCATTTTCGCCGGCGCTGCCAGCTTTTGCGCCAGCGTGTGAGCCTTGGCCGCGTTGCCCGCTTTTGCCTGCTCGTAAATTTCCGCGCACAGATCGGGAAAGGCGTTCGCCAGGGCCAGAATGGCGCCACAGGCTCCGGCTTCGAGCGATTCGTAGAGTGTGGAGGCGGAGCCGACGAGCATTTGAAAATCTTTCGGCGCGGCGGCGATGCCGGCGGCGAGAGCGGCGACGTTTCCGGAGCTGTCTTTCATTCCCACAATGTTTGGGTGTTTGGAAACGCGGGCGACGAGCGGCGCTTCGACGTTCACGTGCGTGAAAATCGGCACGGTGTACACGAGGACTGGAATTTTCGCGGCGTCCGCAACGCGCAGGTAATGCGCGGCGAGGGCGTCTTCGTTCATGGCCGGCTTGTAGAAACTCGGCGTGCGGACCAGCGCCGCGGCAAAGCCGAGAGCGGCGGCGCGATGGGTGTGGACGATCGTTTCAGCCGTTGATTCGGCGCCCGTGCCGGCGACGAGAATTTTCTCGGGCGCGGCAGCGGATTTCGCGGTCTCCCACGATTTGTACACCTCATCCCAAAGGAGAAGCACGGATTCGCTCGTCGAGCCGTTGATGACGTACCCGGCGAGGGCGGTTTTGTTGTAGCGGGCGATATTTTCGCGGAACCGGACGAAGTCCACGGCGCCGTCGCGCGCAAACGGGGTGGTAAGCGGGGCGAAGATACCGTGCAATTTCACGGCGTTAGTTTACAACAGCGCGCGGCGGGGCCGAAGTTCGCACGCTGAATGGGCTACTTTTCCACGGCCGCGTTGGTCTTGGTGCGGTGGAGATCCTGAAGGGCGGCAACGTCCACGGCGTGGCCGGCCATGGCGCGAATGCCCCGGGCGGCGGCGCTGGCGGCGGACAGAGTGGTGATGCAGGGAATGTTGTATCGGATGGCGGCGCGGCGAATGGACTTTTCATCGTAGAAGGATTCGCGACCGAGCGGCGTATTGATTACAAGATCCACTTTGCCGGTCTTGATGAGGTCCACGATATTGGGGCGGCCTTCGTTCACTTTATAGACGGATTCGACTTCGATTCCCGCGCTGGCAAGCGCCGCGGTGGTGCCGCGCGTGGCGACGACTTTCAGTCCGGCGGCGAGCAGGTCCTGGACGACGAAAGCGACGAAGCGCTTGTCATGATCGCTGACGCTAAGGAACACGGTTCCCTTCTGCGGCAGGCGCTGGCCGGCTGCGCGTTGCGCTTTTGCAAACGCAAGGCCGAATGTGGATGAAGTGCCCATGACTTCGCCGGTGGAGCGCATTTCCGGGCCGAGGATGGTATCGACGCCGCGGAATTTGTTGAAGGGAAACACCGGCGATTTGACGGCGTAGAAATCGTGGATCGCGAGTTCCTTCACGCCGTTGGTGGTGACGCACGGCAAGTGAAGATCTTTCAGCTTGCGGCCGGTCATCAGGCGCGCGGCGACTTTGGCAAGCGGAACTCCGGTGGCTTTGCTGACGTACGGAACGGTGCGCGAGGCGCGGGGGTTTACTTCGAGGACGTAGACGGTGTCGCGCTGGATGGCGTATTGCACGTTCATCAGGCCAACGACTTTGAGAGCTTTCGCAAGACGCGCGGTGTAGTCTCGAATTTTTTCGAGAATGGCGGGCTTGAGCGTCACCGTGGGAAGTACGCAGGACGAATCGCCGGAGTGAATTCCGGCTTCTTCGATGTGCTCCATAATTCCGGCGACGACCACGTCTTCCCCGTCGGCGAGTGCGTCCACGTCGACTTCGGTGGCGTCTTCGAGGAACTGGTCAATCAGGATGGGCCGTTTCGGATCGCCCGTTGTGCCGATCAGCGCGGCTTGCGTCACATATTCTTCGACCGTCTTCAGGTCGTATGCGATCACCATCGCGCGGCCGCCAAGCACGTAGCTGGGGCGCACCAGAACCGGCAAACCGACTTCGTTCGCGACTTTTACGGCTTCTTTCGGTTCAAAAGCCGAGCCCGCGCGCGGCTGGGGAATTTTCAGTTCGTTGAGGAGCGCGCCAAAACGCTTGCGGTCTTCGGCGAGGTCAATCGATTCGGGATCTGTGCCGATGATCTGCGCGCCGTTCTTTTTCAGTTCGAGCGCGAGGTTCAGCGGAGTCTGGCCGCCGAATTGGACGATGACGCCCTGCGGTTTTTCCTTGTCGAGGATGGCGAGAACGTCCTCGAGCGTGAGCGGCTCAAAGTAGAGCCGGTCGGAGGTGTCGTAATCGGTGGAGACGGTTTCCGGATTGCAGTTCACCATGACGGTTTCGTAGCCGTCTTCTTTCAGCGCGAACGCAGCATGGCAGCAGCAGTAATCGAATTCAATTCCCTGGCCGATGCGGTTGGGGCCGCTGCCGAGGATGACGACTTTGGGGCGATCGACGGCGAAGGATTCGTCTTCTTCTTCGTAGGTCGAATACATATACGGCGTGAAAGATTCGAATTCGGCGGCGCAGGTATCGACGCGCTTGAAGACCGGTTGAATACCGAGCTCCTTGCGGCGATTGCGGACGTCGGCGGCCGAGACGTTCCAGAGTTTGGCGATTTCGGCGTCGCTCGCGCCAGAGCGCTTGGATTCGAGGAGCAATTCCGGCGTGACTTTTTTCAGGTTCGAAGCGCCAATGCGACGATCGACCTCGAGCATCGATTCCATCTGCGAGATGAACCACGGATCGATTTTGGAGAGATTGCAGACTTCGTCGCGCGTCATTCCGCGCTCGAGAGCCTCGAAAAGCCAGTGAATGCGATCGGGGCCCGGCACGGTGAGCTTTTCGCGCAGCAGAGCTTTGGTGACGTCCGCGGGCGGGCGCCACGCGGTGCTGGGCTCGAGCGAGCGAATCGCTTTGCACAGGGCTTCCTGAAAATTGCGGCCGATGGCCATCACTTCGCCGACGGACTTCATCTGCGTGGTGAGGGTGGTGTCGCTGCCCGGAAATTTTTCGAATTGCCACTTTGGAATTTTGGCGACTACATAGTCGATGGTGGGCTCGAACGACGAGGGAGTCTTCTTGGTGATGTCGTTGGGAATTTCGTCGAGCGTCCATCCCAGAGCAAGCTTGGCGGCGATTTTGGCGATCGGAAATCCGGTGGCTTTGCTGGCGAGCGCCGAGCTGCGGGAAACGCGCGGATTCATTTCGATGACGGTCATGCGTCCGGTGGCGGGGTCGACGGCGAACTGAATGTTGGAACCGCCGGTTTCGACGCCGACTTCGCGGATGATGGCCGCCGCGGCGTCGCGCATGCGCTGGTATTCCTTGTCGGTGAGCGTCTGCGAGGGGGCGACGGTGATCGAATCGCCGGTGTGGATGCCCATGGGGTCCACGTTTTCAATCGAGCAGATCACCACGAAGTTGTCGCGATTGTCGCGCATCACTTCGAGCTCGTATTCTTTCCAACCGAGCACGGACTCTTCGATCAGCGCCTGGTGAACGGGGCTGGCGTCGAGAGCGCGGGCGATCAGGTCGGCAAATTCTTCGCGGTTGTAGGCGATCGAGCCGCCGGTGCCGCCGAGCGTGAACGACGGGCGGATGACGACGGGATAGCCGAGCTGATCGGCGAGTTTTACGGCTTCGGCGACTTCGGTAACGACTTCGGATGCGGGAACTTCGAGGCCGAGGCGGCGGCAGACATCTTTGAACAGCAGGCGGTCTTCGGCGATCTTGATGGCTTTCAGGGATGCGCCCAGAAGTTCGACTTTATATTTTTCGAGGATGCCGGCTTCGGCAAGTTCCACGGCAAGATTCAGCGCGGTTTGGCCGCCGACGGTGGGCAAGAGGGCGTCTGGCCGTTCGATGGCGATGATCGCTTCGAGATATTCCTTGGCCAGCGGCTCGATGTAGGTGCGGTCGGCAATTTCCGGGTCGGTCATGATCGTCGCGGGATTCGAGTTCACCAGGACGATTTGAAAACCTTCGGCGCGCAGAGCTTTGCAGGCTTGCGTGCCGGAGTAGTCGAACTCGCAGGCTTGTCCGATGATGATCGGGCCGGAGCCGATGATCATGATTTTCTTGATGTCAGTGCGTTTCGGCATTCGCTTCTTGAACTCCGCTGTCGCTCATGCGATCAGGCCCAAATCACTATGTCACCACCACAATTCCAACTCGCAAGTTTTCCAGGGCGCATCCGTGCTCATCGCATTTCACTTCGGGCGGAAGCCAGAGCTTGCTCGGCGTCCCAATCTTGCATGTCCCCGCCGGCAAGACGCCGAAGTCGTACCTTCCTTCGATATCCGTCTTCGCCTCCACCGCCGCCGCCTCGCCACAGCGCAAAACCAACTTCAAATTCGGCACCGTGGCGCCTCGAGGATCCATTAACTGACCAGCAAGCCGCGCTGGATGCTCCAACGTGAATTCCGAATACTGCTTAGGGCCGCATTCATAAAGTGCGATTATTGCGAAGATCATCACGGCTGCAAGCTTCACCGCTTCGCCTCATCCATCATCGTCACGAAATCGTCGAACAGATAGCGCGCGTCGTGCGGACCGGGCGAAGCTTCCGGATGATACTGCACGCTGAAAAGCGGCAACGAACGGTGGCGCATGCCTTCGTTCGTGTGGTCGTTCAAATTCACGTGCGTGATTTCGACGTCGCTTGACGGCAGCGATTCCGGATCGACGCAGAAGCCGTGATTTTGCGACGTGATCTCGACTTTCTGCGTGAGCAGATTCTTCACCGGATGGTTCGCGCCGTGATGGCCGAACTTCAGTTTGAAGGTGCGCCCGCCGAGGGCCAGACCGCAAAGCTGATGCCCGAGGCAAATTCCAAAAATCGGGACACGGCCGAGGAGCTTGCGAATGTTGTCGACGGCATAGTGGATCGGCTCGGGATCGCCCGGGCCGTTCGACAGGAAGACGCCGTTGGGTTTCAGCGCGAGAACGTCTTCGGCGGAAGTTTTCGCCGGGACGACGGTGACGTCGCAGCCATGATCGACGAGAAGGCGCAGGATATTTTGCTTGATGCCGAAGTCGTAAGCGACGACGCGGCGGCGAGCGGAGGCTGGTTCGTCTTTCGCTGACGCTCCTTTTGAACGCGCTTCGACGAGTTCGATCGAGCCTTTTTTCCAATCGTACTTTTTCGCGGAGGTGACGCGGCTGGCCAGTTCCTGCCCGGCCATGGTGGGCAGAGCTTTTGCCTCGGCGATCAGTTTTTCGGCGGGCGTGCCGTCGGTGCAAACGACGCCACGGAGCGCGCCGACTTCGCGCAAGTGGCGGACGAGAGCGCGTGTGTCGATGTCCCAGATGACCGGAACGCCGTGGCGTTCGAGATATTGCTGGGCGGATTCGCTCGAGCGCCAATTCGAGGACATCGGCGAAAATTCGCGGACGACCAGCGCTTCGATGTACGGCTTGGGCGATTCTTCATCGTCGGCGTTGGCGCCGATATTGCCGATATGGGGATAGGTGAGGCAAACGATCTGGCCGGAATAACTGGGGTCGGTAAATACTTCCTGATAGCCGGTGAGGCTGGTATTGAAAACGACTTCCCCGCCGCGGCGCGTGCGAGCGCCGGCCGCGCGGCCCTTAAATGTGCGTCCGTCTTCCAGCGCGAGAATCGCGCTCCCTGCGACCTGCTGCGTCAGTGTGTCCTCCTGAAGCCATCATCGAGATGCCGCATTCACCGTTGAAGAAGAGCTGAGCGAGCCGAAATGATCGACCGGCCAGTAGGCGAAGACCGCTTTGCCGTAGATGTAAGGCCGTCCCACGGGACCGAAAACGCGCGAGTCGTTGGAGCTGTCGCGGTGGTCGCCCATCACAAAATAATTCCCCGCCGGAATCTGCACCGGGCCGTAGCTCGAACCATCGAGGTAGTTCGCGGGGACAAACGGCTCGGCCATTTCCTGGCCGTTGATGTACACGTGGCCGAATCGAATTTCCAGAGTTTCCCCGGGCAGCGCGACAACGCGCTTGATAAAGGATTTTGAACGGTCGAGAGGATACCAGAAAACGACCACGTCGCCGCGGTCAATCGGCTCGAAGCGATAAACGAATTTGTTGATGAAGATGCGTTCCTGGTCGCTCAGCAGAGGCGCCATGCTGGTGCCTTCGACCTTCACGGGCTGGTAGAGGAAGATGATGATGACGAGGGCAAGCCCAAGGGCCACTGCCAAATCGCGGGTCCAGGTGCGCAATTCTCCGCGCAACGGCGGCAACGGTTCTTGATCCTGCGGCGGAACGGAGCCAGTCTGGGGATTTTCCGACATTCTTGCCTCTTTCTTTTATAACACGGCGGAGCGCGATGCTCCAAACGTTGGATGCAGGTTGCCGGCGGCGCGTCACTTTGGCTGGAGCGCGAAACGAAGAATTGCAAGCGACGAAATCACGGCGGTCTCGGTACGAAGAATCAATTCGCCGAGGGACGCTTCGGCGAAGCCGGCCGAGCGAGCGGCGGAAAGTTCGGCGTCGGTCCATCCGCCTTCGGGTCCGACGGCAAGCGCCGCGGCGGTGGCGGCGTCTTTCAGGATATCGCGCATCAACGGAACATCGCGGCGCTCGGAGAGCAGGATGCGGACGCCCTGCTGCTGCGGGAACGCTGCCGCGGGTTTGAGGGGGTTGTGGAGTTTGGGCGGGCGGAGGCGGCGCGATTGCTGCGCGGATTCGAGCAGGATTTTTTCCCAGCGCGCGTGGCGCTTGGCGGCGGCATCGAGCAGAGCTCGATCGGTTCGTTCGGCGGCGAGCGGAACGATTTCGGTGACGCCGAGTTCCGTGGCCTTTTCGAGGCACCATTCGAAGCGATCGAACTTGACGATGGCAATCAGAAGTTGCAGGTCAACAGCAGGCTCGCGCGACTCGAGCTGTTCGACGAGCGCGAATTCAATGCGGTTTTCGCCGCGTTTCAGCAGGCCGATTTCCTCGATGCGCGAAAGCCAGACGGTTTCGCCGTCGCTGAGTTCATAGAGCTGGCCCGGTTCGGCGCGAAGGACGCGGCCCAGATGCTCGGCGGCGTCACCGCGGAGCGTGGCGGCGGAGTTGTGGAAGCGATCGACGAAAAACCGGCGGCGCATGCGGAGATTGTAGCAGCTTGGATGGACCGAGGTGCGGAAGCAGAAGGCGAGAACATTTTACAGAGAACACCGAGAAAACCGGAGGGCACGGTGACGTTGTGCACGGCCGGGAGCCTCGGTGACGGCAACGGACCGAGAATGAACTGAGGAATTTGTGGACTAGCCGAAAATGTCTTTTACTTTGTCGAAGAAAGTGGAATTGCGTTCGGAAGGCTTGTTCTCCACTTTCATGGACTGGCCGAGCTGCTCGAGCAGCTTGCGCTGTTCGCGGGAGACTTTCGCGGGAATTACGACGCGAACGCTGATGTAAAGGTCGCCGCGACCGCCGTGCGGGTTCGGCAAGCCCTTGGCCTTTTTGCGGAAAATCTGGCCGGATTGGGTGCCTTCGGGAATTTCGAGTTCTTCCTGGTCTTTCAGCGTCGGGACTTTGATTGTTGCGCCGAGCGTGGCCTGCGTGACGCTGATGGGAATTTCGCAGATCAGATCGGAGCCGCGGCGCTCGAAAAAGGCGTGCTCTTTCACTTCGAGAAAGACGTAGAGGTCTCCGGCGGGTCCGCCGTTCGAGCCCGGTTCGCCCTGCCCGGTCATACGCAGGCGCGTGCCGGAATCGACGCCGGCGGGAACGCCGACTTCGAGGGTGCGTTCGCGTTCAACGCGGCCCTGCCCGCGGCAACTGGGGCAAGCATCGCGAATGACCTGGCCGGCGCCCTGGCAAGCGGGACACGTGCGGGTGATGGAGAAAAATCCCTGCGAGTACGACATTTGGCCGCGGCCGCCGCAGGTGGTGCAGGGCGTCATGCCGGTGCCGGATTTCGCGCCGGTGCCTTTGCAGGTTTCGCAATTTTCGTGGCGAGCGATGCGAATCTGCGAGGTGACGCCGGTGGCGGCTTCTTCGAACGTCAAGGTCATGTCGTAGCGGAGGTCGGCGCCGCGCTGTCCGCGCGAGCCGCGACCGCTGCCGCGGCGGCGCGAGCCACCGCCGAGATCGTTGATGCCGAATAGATCGCCGATTATGTCCTGAAAGTCGGTGAAAACGGAAGAGTCAAACCCGGTGTCGAATCCACGGCTGTTCAATCCGGCGGCGCCGTAGCGGTCATAGACCGGGCGCTTTTCGGGATCGGACAGCACACTGTAGGCCTCGGAGGCCTGGCGGAATTTTTCTTCGGCTTCCTTGTTGCCGGGATTGCGGTCGGGATGCCACTGCATGGCGCACTTACGGTAGGCGGACTTGATCTGGTCCGACGAAGCGTCGCGCTCGACGCCGAGGATTGCGTAAAAATCGCTGGAATTTGACGCTGCCATCGTATTCGTCCTGAAAGTTTAGATGCGCTCGGTGGCGCTAGGATTTAATTGGGAGCGCCGGCGGCGACACGGACCATGGCGGGGCGCAAGATACGCCCGTGAAACAAGTAGCCGGGCTGCAATTCGCCGACGATGACCCCTTCGGGATGCTCGCTGGTTTCGACGCTTTCGATCGCGTGATGAAGATTCGGATCGAATTCCTTGCCGAGCGATTCGATGCGCTCGACGCCTTGCTTGGCGAGGGCGTTCCAGATTTGGCCGCGGATAATTTCAAAGCCCTTGCGGTATTCGGCGTTGGCGGCGTCGTTGTTGTGGCCAGCAAGCGCGCGATCGAAAGCGTCGAGCACCGGCAAGAGCTGTTCGACAAGAGATTCCACGCCGCGGTGACGATCCTGCTGGCGCTCCTTCTCCATGCGTTTCTTGACATTTTCGAAATCGGCTTGGCGGCGCAGCAGCGTGTTGGTCAACTCCTGCTTTTCGGCCTGCAGCTTTTGTATCTGGTCCGCGAGAGATGCCTCGACTTCCGAAGGCGTTTCCACTTCCACTGCCTTCGGCGAAGGAACCGCGGCGATGCCGGCGTCTTCCGGATCCTTTTCGGTGCGGTGTTTATGAGCAGCCACGCATTAACTCCCTTGTTGTCCGTCGGAGAAAAACTGAGCCATAAAGGCCACGGCGGTGATGACTCGTTCGTAGTGCATGCGCATGGGTGCGACGATGCCGAGCGTCCCCTGCACCTGATCATTGGACGAGTAGGTGGCGGAAACGATGGCCAGGTTTTTTCCGGCGTTGGTGATTTTGTCCAGGCCCAATTCGACGTGAACGGGCTCCGGCGATTCGATACAGCCGCTGAGCAAAGCGATCAGGCGATCTTTTTCCTCGATGGCTTGCAGCAATTCGCGCAACTGGTCGAGATTGGTGAAATCGGGCGATGAGGCGATCTGCGAAGCGCCGTCGACGTAGACTTTGCGGTCGGAGGCGTCGCCAAGAATGCTGGGATCGCAAAGTTCCAGAGCGTCTCCGGCGATGCGGCCGTACTGCTCGCGTTCGCGTTCGACCTGTTTTTTCAGGTCAGCGCGCATTGCTTCGAGCGTCCAGCCTTTGTAATGGTGATTCAGATAGTTAGCGACGCGGTCGAGGTCTTCCTGCAGGAAACTGCGCTCGGGACGGATCAATTTGTCGCGAGTGGCGCCGCCATTGGTAATCAAGATGATCAGCACGCGTTTATCAGGCAGCAGCAAAAATTTCAAGTGCTCGACAACGCTGCGGGACAGCGGCGGAGAAATGAAGATGCCCAGCCCGCGCGACACGGCGGAAAGAACGTGGCTGGCGCGCTCCATGACGGCTTCGGGAGTATCTGCGGATTCGAGTTCGCGCTTGATCCACAGGCGGTCTTCAGGGCTGGCGGTGGCCGGCGCGGCGACTTGTTCGACGAAAAAGCGATAGGCGGACGCCGTGGGAACGCGGCCCGCCGAAGTGTGCGGCTGGTAGAGATAGCCGCCGTCTTCCAGGTCGGCCATCACGTTGCGGATGGTCGCCGGGCTGAGCGGCTCGATATGCAGGCGGGCAATGCTGCGCGAAGAAACCGGCTCGCCGGTTTCGATGTAGGCGCGCACCACGTCCGTCAGTATCTGCTGGTGCCGTTTCTGCTGGAGCAGGACTGGGATCATGGAAATGGATTCACAAGCAATCAGAACGAAATCCGACTCTGTTCCGAGAGCTGTGCTGATACGTCAATTTTAGTCGGTGTGAAGCGAGGCGTCAACTCGGCACGTGGCGGCGTTGCGCGCAGTGTGCAACCGGAGTGCCGAGCCGATTTTCAACGGGCTCGCGATTTGCGGCTCGATTCGTTACTTGCGCCGATTCGGTGCGTATCATATTGTTGTCGCCAAGTTTCTCAAGTAGGAATTAATGGTTGTGGGGAGTGGGAGGGTCGATGCGGATTTCAGGGATGTTTCTGGCAGTTGGTTTGGGTCTGGTGTGCAGCGCGGCGAGCTTCGGGCAATCGAGCGCGGTGGCGACGGCGTCCAAACCCGCGGCGGCGAAACCCGTCGGCCTGGAAGGCAACACGAAATCGCTTTCCACGCGGATCGTGGCGTATGTGATCGACGCGAAGCTCGACCCGGTGAAGCATCACATCGACGCGACTGAGACGCTGACGTATTTGAATTTGACCGGCCAGCCGCAACAGACCTTTCCCTTCCACCTGTACCTGAATGCCTTCCAGCCGCAGTCCACGTTTATGACCGAAGTGCACCGCGGGGGAACGCGAGGAAGCGGTCCCAACCAAGCCTGGGACCCGCTGCACTTCGGGTCGATCACGGTGAACAAACTCGAATCGGACGGCGTGGACCTGACGAGCAAGATGGAATTCATTCATCCGGATGACGACAACGCGGCTGACAAGACCGTTTTTCAGGTGACGCTGCCCAAGCCGATTGCGCCGGGCGGCATCGTGAAGTTCACGATTGCGTTCCACGACGTGCTGCCGGAGGTGGTGGAACGCACCGGCTACAAGCATGACTTCGACATGGTGGGCCAGTGGTTCCCGAAAGTGGGCGTGTGGTGGAAGAACCAGTGGAATTGCCACCAGTTCCACGCATCGACGGAATTTTTCGCGGACTTCGGCACCTTCGACGTGAAGGTGACGGTTCCGAAAAACGAAGTGGTCGGCGCGGGCGGCGATCTGGTCTCGAGCACGGACAATCCCGACGGCACGAAGACGCTCGCGTACCATTCGGAAGATGTGCACGATTTTTCCTGGGCGGCGAGCCCGAGTTTCCAGGAAGTGGACGATACGTGGACGGGCAGCGCCGGCACGGTGAAAATTCGGGTGTTGATGTCGCCGGGGAACATGGCGACGGCGCCACGGTACGTGCAGGTCGCAAAGGGTTCGTTGGAGATGTTCGACAAGTGGTACGGCCCGTATCCGTACGATCGGCTGACCATCATCGATCCGCCGCACGGGGGCAGCGATGCCGGCGGTATGGAATATCCCACCCTAATCACCGCAGACACGAGTTGGAACATGCCGGACGGGCTGCTGGGCCCGGAGGTCGTGACCGAGCACGAATTCGGTCACCAGTATTGGTACGGCATGGTGGCCACAAACGAATTCGAAGAAGCATGGCTGGACGAGGGCATCAACAGCTACACGGAAGTGAAAGTGATGGACGCGCTATATGGGAAAAACAGCACGATGAAATTTCCGTTTGCCCAGCTTAGCGAGGATCAGGCACAGCGGCTGATGTATCTGAGCGATCCGGACATCGATCCCATGACCCGGCTGGGATGGAAGTTCTACTCGAACGGTTCGTACGGCGCGATCACCTACGGCAAGACGGCGACGGTGCTGCTGACGCTGGAAAAAGTAATCGGCGAAGACACCATGCAACAGGCGCTACACACCTATTTCATGCGATACCGGTTCACGCATCCCACCGGCGAGGATTTCATGAAGACGGTGGAGGAAGTTTCCGGCAAGGATCTGCGCTGGTATTTCAATCAGGCCATCTATGGCACCAGCATGTTCGACTACGAAGTGGCGGACGCTCATTCGTCGCCGCTGAAGTGGTGGGAACTGTCCGGCTTCGGCTCGAAGCCCAAGGACGGAATGTACCGGACGTACGTAAGCGTGCGGCGCAAGGGCGATTTTCAGTTCCCTGTCGACCTCGTGGTGAAATTCGACGACGGCTACGTGGCCACCGAGCATTGGGACGGCCAGGATCGCTGGGCTCGTTATCAATATGACCGGAAGGCCCAAGTGGTATCGGCGGAAATCGATCCGGGAAACAAAATTATGCTCGACCGGGACACGTTCAACAACAGCTTCACGGTGAAAGCGGATGAGCGCGCGAGCGCGAAGCTGCGGAATCTGTTTGTATTCGCCAGCGAGCTGTTTTCGCAATTGCTGGCCTGGCTGACGTAATTCACGCGGCCATGCGGCCGAAGGAATTGGAGGAGAACGCGGGATGAGCGAGTCGAAGCCGAAGACATTTTTGTCTGGCGCAGGTCTGGTGTGGAAATGGCAGCGGCTGGTGTGGTGGATATTTGCCGTGGGCTTGATCCTGTCGCTGCTTGGGACGCGCGGATTGGTTACGCGCGTGGGCGACGTGCTCGACCACAGCATGGCGTCGTCGCGCTTGGCGAATGGATTCGACGTTTCGGCAATCGTGGAACTGCTGATTAAGCCGGACGCGCCGTTGCAGGTGACGCAGTCGGGCAGCGCCACGGTATCGTTGATTTTCTTTATCTTTATGCTGTTTACCACGGGCGGAATCATTGCGACGTACGCGCGCGACGAACGGCCCGACGTGGGCAATTTCTTCGAGGCTTGCGGCTATCACTTCTGGCGTTTTTTCCGGCTGACGATTTACCTGCTGATTGCGCTGATCCCTGTGGGGGTCGTGGTGGCGGTCGCCGCGGCGATGAACAACAGCATCGATGAGAAATCGATATCGCCGATGCCTGCGGTTCATTTCGCCGAAGCGGCATCGGTATTCGTGCTGTTTTTGCTGATGGTGGTGAGGCTGTGGTTTGACATGACGCAGGTCATCGCCGTGGCCGAAGACGAAAAGCGGATGCACAAGGCGCTGCGGCTGTCTGCGGTGCTGGTGGCGAAGAATTTCGTTTCGTTATTTTGGCTGTACCTGCGGATCAGCGTGGTTTCGTGGGCGCTGATGGGTTTGGCGCTGTATTTGTGGATGCTGAAACTGGGACCAGCTTCGAATGTGGCGGCGCTTTTGATCAGCCAGCTTGCGATTCTCTTCTGGATTGGGACGCGGCTGTGGCAGCGCGCCAGCGAAGCGCAGTGGTACCGCGAATATCGCGCCGCGGCGGACGCGCGGGAACCGGTGTGGAGTCCGGCGCCGGTGGCGGCTCCGGTCGCGGTGACGGCGCCGACGGAACCGGCGGTCGGATAACTCGAGCGTGAAGTGATTTCGCGGGCGGTGGAAAGCTCGACGAAGAGGCGCTTGTGGAAGCATTCGGAGTGAAGTTGTACATGGCTCAACCTGCACCCCATTGAGAATGGGGCGCACACAGACGCGAGCGTCTGTGCCACGTCTGTTCCACGTCTGTGCCACGAGGTTGAATTACTCGGCGTTGTCGATTTGGGCGCGCTGCAGGCGGTCCGAGTAGTCGATGTACACGGTCTTCCACTCGCTGTAGAAGTCGAGCGCCGCTTCGCCGGATTCACGATGGCCGTTGCCGGTGCTCTTGATACCGCCGAAGGGCAAGTGCGTTTCCGCGCCGATGGTGGGAGCGTTGACGTACACGATGCCGGTCTGCAGATCGCGCTGGGCGCGGAACGCGTTGTTGACGTTGCGCGTGTAAATCGCCGCTGACAAACCGTACTTCACGTTGTTGGCTACTTCGATGGCCTGATCGAAACTGTCGATCGGCATCACGCTGACGACCGGCCCGAAGATTTCTTCCTGGCAGATGCGCATGTTGGGGCTGCAGTCGGTGAAGACGGTCGGCTCGTGGAACCAGCCCTTGGCCAGAGGTCCTTTGTCGATGCGATTTCCGCCGGCCGCCAGCTTGGCGTTTTCATCCTTCCCGATCTGCACGTATTTCATCACGGTGTTGAGCTGCTGCTCGTTGATGCACGGTCCCATATCGGTTTTGGGGTCGAGGCCATCGCCGACTCGCAGCGATTTCACGCGAGCCACGAATTTCTCGACAAATTCTCCGTACACTTTGTGATGGACGGCCACGCGGCTGGCGGCGGTGCAACGCTGCCCGCTGGTGCCGAAACCGCCCCAGACGGCGCCATCGACGGCGAGATCGAGGTTGGCATCGTCCATGACGATGATGATGTTTTTGCCGCCCATTTCGAGATGACACTTCTTGAACGATGGCGCACACGCGGTGCTGACGATGCGGCCGACGTCCGTGGAACCGGTGAAGCTAACCAGGTTGACGTCATGATTCGTCAGCAACGGGGCGCCGGCATCGGGCCCGTCGCCGAATACCACGTTCATCACTCCGCGCGGCAATCCGGCTTCGCTGAGAACCTGCATTAAATTGTAGGTCGATAGCGGCGTATCTTCGGCCGGCTTGATCACCACGGTATTTCCGGTGACGAGGGCCGGGATCGCTTTCCATGATGGGATCGCCATGGGGAAGTTCCACGGAGTGATCAGACCGGCGACTCCCACGGGAGTGCGCACGGACATCGCAAATTTGTTGGGCAGTTCGGAAGGCGTGGTGTGGCCGAACTGGCGGCGGCCTTCGCCCGCCATCAGGTAGGTCATATCGATGGCTTCCTGGACGTCGCCGCGCGTTTCGGCGAGCACTTTGCCCATTTCGCGGGTCATGTCGCGCGAATACTCCTCTTTGCGCTGCACGAGGATTTCCGCGGCGCGGTAGAGGATTTCGGCGCGCTTGGGCGCGGGCGTGAGGCGCCAGCCTTCGTAGGCGTGCTTGGCGGCTTCGACGGCGAGATTCACATCGTCTTCGGTGGACGCAGGGAAAATGCCGACCAGTTCGCTGGTGTCGGCCGGGTTGCGGTTCTCGATGGACTTTCCGCCGCGGGCGTCAACCCAATCACCGTCGATGAAATTCCTGAACACTTTGGGCGATCCCGAACTGGCCATGCGCATTCCTCCGAGGGTGTGTGTCGCGATTTTTTTGAAATTGAAGCGCTGCGGCAAACGTGACTGAAGTATCAGAGTAACAAGCGGACGGCGGTTCGGTCAACGAGCGGCGAAACGGAGTCGTGGGCACCCAGGCCTGCGGGCGTACGAGGATCTCTCAGTGGCGGATCAGATGTCGAGTCTCAGAAGCCTTGCATTCATCCGATGCTCAGCCATGCGGCGCTCCCGTGCATTCTCCTGCGCGGCTTTCGATTGCGTTACAGACAGAATCAACAGAGCGCAGGTGACCGAAATGCCTACAAATAGCGCAACGAAAATGGCGATTTCCGCTCCCATGTTCATCCGGGTTCTCCTGTAAACAGTATACGCCTCCCCGAGCGATCACGGCGACGGGTGCGAATCCAAGGTTCCTTACCAGTCAGAATGGGAGCGGAGTCGAAGTCGGAATGTGCGCTCAGCGGCGAGGTGGATTCGGCGCGGAATTCGACGCGGAGTTGACGGTTCCCGACTGCATGGAGCTCGTGGAGGCGGACGTGGAAGCGGACGGCGCGGTCGATGAAATCGTATTACGAACCGGCGGTGTGGGCGGGTTCAGCCCTGCGGTGCTGGAGCCGAGGCCCAGCTTCTGGAGGCTGGGGGCGTCGAGCTTGCCGCTGGCATTCAAATTGTTGGCCGACTGAAACTTTTGGAGGGCCGAGATGGTGTTCGAGTCCCACTTGCCGTTGGGATCGCCCTGATAATAGCCGCCGCGCGCCAGGGCCGATTGAATTTCGGAGATGCGGTCGGGCTTGGGCGCTTTTTGGAACGGTTCGCGGCGCGAAGAACGGCGGTGTGTGGATTTTTTCTTCTTTCGGGCGGTGCTTGTTGATTGCGACGCAGAGGAGCCGGAGGCGGATTGCTGGGCCCAGAGCAAGTGCGGCAAAGGACCGAACGCCCACAAAAAGATGAGCAGCGCTGCGGCCGGGATGGCGGTGCGGCGGATCATGGTTTCTGGCTGATTCGATTATGGCAAAAAAGCGAGCCGGCGCAAGGCGTCCGGTGGGCTGGGAGGCGTATCGGGCAATGCACGCTAAGCCAGCGATTCCAAGCCGGTACCTTCCCTGCTCGCGAAGGCGTCGCCGAGAGCCGCGGTTACCGCGCGATCATCGCCGGCACCGCGCCGGCAAGGAACAGCGTAAGGACTTTGTCGGCATCGCCGCGACGCGCCACTCGAAACAACACGGGCTCGCCGGGATGCAGCTTGGCCATTTCGGCCTTGTAGTCGGCCATGCTGCTGATCGTCGCGTGGTTGATTTCGGTGATCACGTCGCCACGAACGAAGTCGATGTCTTCGGCGAAGCTGGCCGGTTCCACTTCGGTGACGACGACACCCGTGGTCTTGCCCATGCCGAGCTTGTGCGCGAGGTCCGGGGTGAGGTCTTCGACGTGTAGGCCGAGCTGGCCCGGAGCTTCGTCTTGTTCGGACTGGTCTTCGGCATCCTGCGCGGTTTGGGGGAAAATTTTCGAGCGATCGGCAACGGTGAGGGTCACTTCTTTCGCGACTTTGTTGCGGATGTAGCGCACTTGAACGGTCTGGCCGATGGCCGTCTGCGCGATCGGATTCACCAGGTCGGCGCCGGAGTGAACCGGAATGCCGTTGATATTGGTGATCACGTCTCCGGCTTGAATTCCGGCCTTCTCCGCGGGGCTGCCCGGTTCCACGGCTTCGACGACCAAACCGTACGGAGCGCCGAGTTCCTTCATCACCATCGGATTGGTGCTCAGGTCTTCCTGGAAGGTGATGCCGATAGAGCCGCGCGTAACTTTTCCGTTGGTGATGAGCTGGTTGTAAACGTTGATCGCGGCAGTGGACGGCATAGCGAAGCCGACGCCTTCAAATCCGCGTCCGCCGGTATAGATGGCGGTGTTGATGCCGATCACTTCGCCGGCCATGTTGACCAGCGGGCCGCCGGAGTTTCCGGGATTGATGGCGGCGTCGGTCTGCAAAAAGCGCTGAAACTGGTGTCCTACGTTGGTGCGATCCTTGGCGCTGATAATTCCGGCGGTGACCGTGGAGTTCAGGCCAAACGGACTGCCGAAGGCGAGAACCCAGTCCCCTACTTGAACGCCGTCGGAGTTTCCCAGTTTGGCGGTGGGCAGATCGTGGTCGGCGTCAATTTTGATTACCGCGAGGTCGGTGTCTTTGTCCGTGCCGATCACGCGCGCGTTGTATTTGTTCGGATCGCCGTCGAGCGCCACCTGGATCTTGGTGGCCTGATCGATCACATGATCGTTCGTCAGGATGAAGCCTTTCTTGTCGACGACGACGCCGGAGCCGAGGCTGCGTTCCGCGTCCGGAGCGGCATCGGGCGAATCAAAATACTTGTCGTAGAAATCCTGAAAAGGATCGCCGAGGGATTTTTTCTTCGAAGTGCCCTTGGGCTTTTCGATGACTTGCGTGGTGGAAATGTTCACGACGGCGGGACCGAGTTTCTTCGAGATGCCGGAAAACGCGTTGGAAAGGATGACGGGATCGGGAACCGCGAGCAGCGCGGCGCCGGTGGCGGATTGATCGTGCGTGGCGAGAGCGCGTCCGGAGAGCACCGTGCCGATCAGGATTCCGATACCGAGAGTGACGGCCACCAGCAGCGCGGCGAAAAATTTGCGCCGGCGAGCCCATCCGAACAATTCCTGAAATTGAATGCCCATTACCGCGCTCCTTTACGATTGCCCTCGCGCTGACAGCCCAGCCATGGCGACAAAACCGGCAGACGGAATATCGTTCCAGTCCAGGATGATGCGGACAGCGCGCCTATGAGAGTTCAGTATAGCACTTAGCGAAAGGCGTCCAATGGGGCGTGAAACGGGTGTTTCCTGCCGAGCCAGGGACGGGGGTTCCGGAGCGTTGAGTTGCGCTGAGCGGCGAGAAAGCGGACAAAAAAATGCTCCGGCCCTCGAGGAATCCAGAGGGACCGGAGCAGAATGCGGAATTACTCCTGCGGTGTGGGTTCGTTTTCGAAGAAAACCGGCGCCGGAAGGCCGTCGGGAGTGCCGACACCCTCTTCCCAGGCGATTCCGTCGTTTTCGATTTCGGGAGCGCCGGGTTCAGCGGTCTTTTTCTGCATGCGGCGTTCCGCCTTGGCGCGCGCTTTGTCCTGGCGCTTCATTTCCTTTTGGCGTTTCTTGAAAGTAGTCGTCATCAATCCTCCTGGGATAATAACGGGGCGACTGGGTACTCGCTCCCGGAGAGAAGAAGTGGTGCGTTGCTACCAGCGAGGTTCTTTCGGCTGCCTTGCCACATCGCGGTAGTCTTCGTTCGAGAATCGTTCACGGCCTTTGCCGCCGCCGTGCCCTGAATTGCCGCGGCCGCCTTTCGGGCGATCGCGATCCTTGTCCTGGCCATAGCCCTGACCGGAGTTGCGATTTCCGCCTTGCGCCGGACGCGCGCCGCGCGGTGCGCCGGATTCGGATTTCGGCCGGGCTTCGTTGACCTTGAGATTGCGTCCGCCGAAATCTTTTCCGTCGAGCGCGGCGATGGCTTTGGCGGCTTCTTCGTCGTTCGGCATTTCCACGAAGCCGAAACCGCGGGCCCGACCCGTTTCCCGATCCATGGCTACGTGAACGCGGCCCAGAGTTCCGAATGGTTCGAAGATGGCGCGAAGTTCGTTTGCGGTGGTCTGAAAACTCATGTTACCGACGAACAAGTTCTTCATGCCGACCTCCTGAAACGAACCTCGAGAACTTCAGAACAGACCGCTGGGGCTGCGTCGAACATGCGACGCCGGGAAAGCTGACGTCAGGAATCTAAGGGCAATGAACGATCGACAAATGCAAGGTGATTATACCATGAACGGCGAAACTTGTGGCGGAGCTGAAAAACAGGCGCTCCGGCAGCGCGGTTGATTGCGCCGCGCCAAGGCTTTCGACTAGAATGCACGCGATGACTCACGAACCGTTTCGAGTGGTCCCGAGAGCCGGAGCGCGGGATGGCCAGGAGATTCTGGAGCTTCGCGGCGCGCTCACGTCCACGTCTTCGCCGGTGTTTATCGAGGCGCTGCAGAAGGTGACGGCGCCGAGTTTAATCATTGATATGACGAGCGTGCCGTCGATGGATTCGCTGGCGATTGGCGCGCTGGTGCGAGCGTTCGTTTCCTGCCATAAATCGGGAAGAAAGCTAGGCCTGGTAGGGCTGAACCATCGCGTCCACAACGTGCTGCAATTGACCGGGGTGGCGCCGCTGTTTGAAACCTATACCACGGTGGCGGACGCGGAAGCCGGCCTGGTCTGACGCGCACGGGTTGATGGCACGGGATTCGAGCCTTACGATTGTTTGGAGTCTTCGCCTCCGCCAGATTCATCATACGTACTGGCAGCAGCACGCCGCGACGATCGCAATTCCTAACGGAGTACATCCATCATGAAGATTCTGCTGATTGGGCCCTCGGGAATGATTGGATCCAGAATCATGAACGAAGCTCTTTCGCGCGGGCACGAAGTAACGGCACTCGTGCGAGAAACATCGCAAACCGGCGAGCACAAGCCGAAACTCGATTACCGCACCGGCGATATTTTTAAGCCGGAAACCGTAGCGGCAGCCGCCGTGGGCCATGACGTGGTGGTCAGCGCGTACGGTCCGGCAAGCGGCGACGCGAATTTGGTGGTGAAGGCGGCGCACTCGCTGGTGGAAGCGCTCACACGCGTGGAACCGATTCGATTGATCGATGTGAGCGGCGCGGGGAGCCTGGAAGTGGCGCCCGGAGTTCAATTGGTGGATACGCCGGATTTTCCCGCTGCCTGGAAGTCCGTGGCACTGGCGCACCGCGATGCGCTGGATGTATTTCGCAAGGCCGGATTCGCGGGCTTCGATTGGACGGCGGCTAGTCCGTCAGCGATGATTCAGCCGGGAAAGCGGACGGGTCATTACCGGCTGGGCACGGATCAATTGCTCGTGGATGCGAAGGGCGAGAGCAATATTTCCGCGGAGGACTTCGCGGCGGCCATCGTGGATGAAATCGAAAATCCAAAGTTCAAGCAGAAGCGGTTCACCGTCGGGTATTGATGGCGGCGCTGCGCACTTTCCTGTCGGCGGAATGGCGCGATTTGCTGATGTTGAATTACGAAGTCGATCCCGATTTGCTCGAGCGATTTGTGCCGCGGGGAACGGAACTGGATTCGTTTGCGGGCAAAACGTACGCGAGCCTGGTCGGCTTTCAGTTCCTGCGCACCAGGCTCGGCGGTTTTCTGGCGGTCCCCTTCCATTCCAATTTCGATGAAGTGAATTTGCGGTTTTATGTTCGCCGCGATGCAGGGGGCGAGCGGCGTCGCGGCGTGGTATTCGTGAAAGAGATTGTGCCGCGCCAGTTGATTGCCGGTGTGGCGAGGGCGATGTACGGCGAAAAATACGAGCGCTGCCCGATGCGGCATGGCGTGACGCGCAACGGAGATTTGATTTCGACGTCGTACGAATGGCAATTTCGCGGCGATTGGTGCGCGCTGAGCGGTACAGCGACGGGCGCGCCGGAATTCTGCGGCGACGGCAGCCTGGAGCAATTCATTACCGAGCACTACTGGGGATACTCTTCGCTGCCGAACGGCGGAGCGCTCGAATATCAGGTGACGCACGTTCCGTGGCGCGTGTGGTCGAGCAAGGACGCTCGATTTTCGGGCGATGGTGATGCGCTGTACGGCGCTGGGTTCGGTGAGGCGCTCCGAGGCAGACCCGCTTCGGCGTTCATCGCCGAGGGTTCGGCGGTGAGCGTTCATTGGGGTCAACGCATTGCGAAGTGAGCGCGAAGGAGCCATCGCATGAATGAACTCGTCGAGACGTTGGTTGGCGATAGCGCGGCAACGCCGCCGGATCGCGTGCTGCACGGACTGGACGAAGAGTTTGCGCATCGCGCGACCGCGGGAAGTCCGCACACGATCTATGAGGAAGTGTGGCATCTGGCTTTCTGGCAGCAGGTGACGCTGGACTGGATCAACGGAATCGACACGCCGTGCCCGGAGCATGCTTCCCACGGATTTCCGAACGAAGAAGCAAAGCGCCGCGAAAACTGGGAAGCGCTGCGGCATCGATTTTTGGAAGGTACGCAACTGGCCGCGTCGGCGGCGCGCGACGAAGAATGGATGAAACGACTGATCGAGTGCCCTTCACCGCCGGGCAAGCCGACGAGAACGATGACGGTGCGCGAGCAACTCGAAAGTCTGACGGCGCATAACGCTTATCACGTGGGGCGAATTGTGCTGCTGCGGCAAATCAACGGCTCGTGGCCGCCGACGGGTGGCGGGTTTTCCTGGTAATTTGCCCGCACCGAGCGGGAAAAACTGAAACGCGGCGCGAGAACCGCGCGTCCAAGCGATTGGCGGAATGTAACAGACTTGTTACAATATCGAACGGCCGGAGCTCCCTAGCCGGCACACTTCGCAGTATCCGGGACAGAATCCCCGCACGCAGGAAAACAAACCCATGGCTGGACGGACGCTGTACGAAAAGATTTGGGATGCTCACATTGTTCGGGAAGAACCGGGTCAGCCGACGCTGATTTACATCGACCGGCACCTGATTCACGAGGGAACTTCGCCGCAGGCGTTTGCGGGGCTGAAGGCGGCGGGGCGCAAAGTGCGCCGGCCGGAGTTGACGTTTGCGGTGATGGACCACTCGGTCTCGACGAAAGACCGCTTGTTGCCGGTGGTGGATGAAGACGCGCGCGGCCAGTTTGAAGCGCTGGCGAAAAATTGCGAAGAATCCGGCGTGCGTTTGTTCGACATGCACAGCAAGAACCAAGGCATCGTGCACATCATCGGGCCGGAATTGGGGATTACGCAGCCGGGGCAGACGATCGTGTGCGGCGACAGCCATACATCGACGCACGGCGCGTTTGGCGCGCTGGCGTTCGGAATCGGCACGAGCGAAATCGAGCATGTGCTGGCGACGCAGTGCCTGACGCAATTCAAATCGAAAACGATGAAGGTGGAAATTCAGGGCAAGCGCCCGCACGGGGTCACGGCGAAAGACATGATCCTCGCGGTGATCGGAAAGATTGGAATCGCGGGCGGTACCGGTTTTGTGTTTGAGTACACCGGCGAAGCGGTGCGCGGACTTTCGATGGAAGGCCGCATGACGATGTGCAACATGTCAATCGAAGGGGGCGCGCGCGCGGGAATGGTGGCGCCGGACGATACGACGTTTGCGTACATGGAAGGCCGACCATTTGTGCCGCGCGGGAAGGAATTCGAAGCGGCGGTCGCGCATTGGCGTTCGCTCGCTACCGACTCCGATGCGACGTACGACGAAACGCTGACGCTGCATTCGAAAGACCTGGCGCCGATGGTCACGTGGGGAACAAACCCGGGAATGGTGACGCAGGTTTCGGACCGCGTACCCGATCCGAAATCGTTTGCCGATCCGGTCGATCGCGAGGCGGCCACGCGCGCGCTGGTTTATATGGACTTGAAGCCGGGCACGAAGATCGAAGACATTCCGCTCGACCGCGTGTTCATCGGGTCGTGCACCAATTCGCGGCTTGAGGATTTGCGCGCGGCGGCGAAAGTCGTTGCGGGACATCACGTGTCAAAATCGCTGAAGCAGGCGCTGGTGGTGCCGGGGTCTCGGCGCGTGAAAGCCGAGGCCGAAGCGGAAGGGCTCGACAAAGTTTTCCGCGACGCGGGATTTGAATGGCGCGACGCGGGCTGCAGCATGTGCATCGGAATGAACGACGATGTGCTACTGAGCGGCGAGCGGTCGGCTAGCACTTCAAACCGCAATTTCGAAGGGCGGCAAGGCAAAGGCAGCCGCACGCATCTGGTGAGTCCGATGATGGCGGCCGCGGCGGCACTCGAAGGGCATTTCGTGGATATTCGCAAGATCAAGAACCTCGAAGGAGTCGAGTAACCATGGAACCCTTCATTCAGCACACAGGTATGGTTGCGCCGATGGACCGGGTGAACGTCGATACCGACCAGATGGTGCCGAAGCAATTTTTGAAATTGCTGACGCGGCAGGGATACGGGCGCGTGCTGTTTTACGATTGGCGCTATTTGCCCGGAGAAAAACCGAATCCGGATTTTGTGCTGAACCAGCCGCGGTACAAAGGCGCGTCGGTGATTGTGGCGCGGGCGAATTTCGGATGCGGGTCGAGCCGCGAACACGCGCCGTGGGCGATTCTGGACTACGGATTTCACGCGATTCTGGCTCCGAGCTACGCGGACATTTTTTATAACAACTGTTTCAAGAACGGGATTTTGCCCGTTACGCTCACCAACGAGCAGATCGACGAGATTTTCGCGCGCACCGAGAAGGAAGAGGGATATTCGGTGACGGTGGACCTGCAGAACCAAGTGGTGACGGACAACCGGGGCTTGCGGTATTCGTTTGAGATCGATCCGTTCCGGAAAGATTGCCTGCTCCGGGGACTCGACGACATCGGTCTGACGCTGGTGCACGAGCCGAAGATTTCGGCTTTCGAGGCGAGAAATCTGAAGCATCCGCAGATGTACGATGCGGTGGACGTGAAGCACCATTCGAATAATCCGCAGGCTGCTCGACACAATTAATTTTTCTGAAATATTTCAGGCGCGCTCGATCGATGGCGGTCGGCGCGCCGCAATTCCCTTCCGCTTCGCGACACGTTCCCGTTCACCGTATTCTTCATTTTCGTTATGGCGCTGGAATAAACGGCTCGGTGGATTCCGGCGCGGCGGGCGCGGAGCCTTTTAGTTCGGCGAGAATAATTCCCAGAAAAATCAGAGCGGCGCCGGTGAGGATGCGCGGGGTGAGGTGTTCGTGCGCCACGACCCATGAGGTGAGCGCGGCGAAGACCGGTTCGAGGCTGATCAGAATGGCGGTATGCGTGGGCGAAGTGTATTGCTGGGCCCAGGTCTGCGCGGAAAATCCGAATGCCGTGGAACCGAGCGCGGTGACGAGGACGGCGAAAATCAGCGTGCCGCTCGAGGACCAGTGCGGCGATTCGACGTGCGCGAGCGACAGAAACGGAATGGCAATCGCGGCGAGCACAGCAGTCGTCGCGACTTGAACGACAGCGAGCGCGCCGACGGAATGGTGTTGAATGTAGCGGCTGATGAAAATCATGTGCACCGCGAAGGCGACTGCGCAGCCGAAGACGATGGGGTCGCCGCGATTCAGTCCGCCGAGTCCTTCGGGCGGCACGGTAAGGAAATAAAGTCCGGCGAGCGCGGCAAGAGCGCCGGACCAAATCCAGATGTTGACGCGGCGGCGTCCGAAGAACGCGAGAAGCAGCGGCACGATGACCACGCTTGAGCCGGTGATGAACGCGGCTTTGGAGGGCGTGGTGAATTGCAGGCCGTAGGTCTGGAACGCATAGCCCGCGAACATGAAAAATCCGATTTGCGCGCCGGCCCAGATGGCGCCGCGGTTGAGCGTGCGCAGCGAGCGCCAGAAAAACAGCGCCATCACCACGGCGGCGAGGGCGAAGCGGACGGCGATGTACACGAACACGGAGACGTCGGCGAGCGCGTCTTTTACGACGACGAACGTGCTGCCCCAGATGAAGGCGGTGACGATGAGGGCGACGTCTGCGCGGATGCGTTTTGAAAACATGAGCGACAAAGTGTATTGGCTGGGCGAGGCGGTGACAAGAGAGGGCGGGCGCGAAGATGGCAGGGGTTGGTCGCGGAACCGAGCGATCAAAGATTGAAACACGGAGGACACGGAGAAAACCGCGCAGAGTTCACGGAGTGAGCGTAGATGCCGCCGGGCCGTCTGGGGCGTCTCTGGGTTTTGACTTTGACGTTGTAGCGGCCGGTCATCTTACGAGCGGGCAGCGTGCTCCCGCGGCGTGCACAAGCCGTTGCGTTCACTGGCCCTCGCGGCCGTTCGCAGCGTGGACGCCCACGTCTGGGTGTTTTTCTTTCGGCGGCGCCGGTACGCTATCGACACTGCCGTCACGAAGCGTCGCGGTCGCCGGAGGTCAGACACGAGTGTCCGACCAACCGTCAGGCAGGATTGCCTAACTTACGGTGGCGCGGTTAGTACTGTACGGCGTTACGGAAAATGAATGCGTGGGTTGGCGAGAACGGGAGCTAAGGGGAAGCCGTGGGGCGCCGGCGGGGGCGTCCCGCCGGGCCTGAAATTGGATCGCGCGATTACAGCTGGATGGTGAAAGACTTAATCAGGGTGCCTTTGCTGAGGGTTTTCGTCGCTTCCAGCTTCTTGCCCTTCTTCAACTGAACTGCGGATTTCGTTGTCTTTTTGGCTGCCAAGTCTGCTCCCAGGAAGTCGGAAATGGCCCGCAATGGCCCTATTTATATGAAATAAGTCCGCTGCTGTCTACTAGAACTTCGTCGGATTGCATGATTCCAGTACTGCTCCATGTTCCGACTTTTCACGACGCGACTTCAAGTAAATTGGCTCGTGAAATCAATGCGATGAGGTTTGCGAAGGAGGCTGGGAGTAGCGGAGGCGGCCGGCGACGAAGGTCATGGTCACTTGGGTTTTGAGGAGTTCGGGCGGCGGGATCTGCAAGAGGTTGACGGGATACACGACGATGTCGGCGTACATGCCGGGAGCGAGTGTGCCTTTGAGCGGCTCTTCAAATTCGGCGTAGGCGGAGCCGACGGTGTAGGCGCGAAGGCAATCGTCGATGGGCAGGCGTTCCTGCGGTTCCCATCCGCCGGGAGGAGTGCCGTCGAGCATTTGGCGCGTGACGCAGGCGTAAATTCCCTGGAGCGGATTGATCGATTCGAAATCAGGATAGTCGGTGCCGAAGGCGAGTTTGCCGCCGCTTTTCTGCATGGTTAGCCAGGCGTAAGCGCCCTTGGAGCGAGCGGGGCCGAGGCGCGCGGAGGCCCAGCGAGCGTCGTCGAGCAAATGCGCGGGCTGCATCGAAGCGACGATCTGCAATTTTCCGAAGCGGTCGAAGTCGGCGGGCGCGACGACTTGGGCGTGTTCGACGCGGTCGCGGCGGTCGCGATCGCCGTTGGCGGCAGCGACGGCAGCGAAGGTGTCGAGCGCCAGGCGATTGGCGCGGTCGCCGATGGCATGAAAGGCAATCTGGAATCCGGCTTTGTCGCGTTCGATAGCCATCGGGACAAGAGTGACGGGATCGGCGCGCAGGATGCCGGAATTTTTCGGCGCGTCGGAATAGGGCGCGAGCATGGCGGCGGTGCGCGAGCCAAGCGAGCCATCGAGGTGGAGTTTCAGCGCGCCGGACTTCAGAAACGGATCGGTAGTGCCGGCGGCGGCGCGCATTTCTTGGAGGCTGGCAAGAGGCGCGTCGAACGGAAGCCATTCGGTGATGCGAATCGGCAACTTCCCTTCCCGCTTCAACTGCTGCAAGACCAGAAAATTCTGCCAGCCGTAATCGTCGTTGTCCGGCAGGGCCATCACGGAATTGTCTTGAATCGAGGTGACGCCGTAGCGCGCGGCTTCCTCGAGCACTTGTCCGAATAGAGTGGCGCGCTGGGCGAGCGAATGAGGCGGAATGTGCGAAGCGACCAGCTGCATCGCGGAGTTTTCTTCGAGCAATCCGGTAGGCTCGCCGGTTTTCGGATCGCGTTCGATATGGCCAGCGGGAGGGTCGGGAGTTTTTGCGTTGATTCCGGCAATTTCAAGGGCGCGGGAATTGGCGACGGCCACGTGGCCGTCAATGCGCGTGCAGAAAATCGGATTGGTGGTGGAGACGGCGTCAAGATCTTCGCGCGTGGGAAAAACTTTACGCGGCCAGACGGTGTGGTCCCATCCGAAACCGACAATCCACTCGCCGGGGCGGTAGAAGCTGATGTTGACGCGAATGCGCTGCTCGAAATCGGCGAGCGAAGTGGTGGCGACGAGCGTGATGGCGTTGCGCGCATAGGCGGCTTCGGCCATGTGCATGTGCGCGTCGTTGAATCCGGGCATGGCGAACTGGCCGTGAAGGTCGATGGTGTGCGTAGCGCGCCCGCGGAAAGATTTTAGATCGTCGGATGCATGGGGCTGCATGCCCGGAGGCGCGTTTGAATTGGGGGGCGTAGCGGCGTAGGCGAGCGCGAGGATCGAATCGCCGCGGATCGCGACGGCGGTGGCCCAGGGATGCGCGGGGTCCATGGTGTAGATCTGGCCGTTGGTGAGGATGATGTCAGCGGGGCCGCCGCGGGCGGATGGTTGGGCTTGTTGCGCGCTGTGCGGATGAGCGTCGCGAGCGCCGATGAAAGTATTCGCAACGTGCGGGAGGAGCGCCGACGCGACGCACACGGCGGCGATGATCCAACCGATGCGAGCGAAGCGCCGCATTTAGCGCGGAGCCGCCGGAGTGTTTGGCGATGGGGCGGCGGGCTGGTTCGCGGGCTGGTTCGCCGGTTGGAGCCCGGCGAGCGAAACCGCGGCGAGGAAGAGGCGCTTCAGGCCAAGCTCGCGATCGTCAGGGTCGTACCATTCGGCGAGAGTGTGCGAGCCGCCGCCTTTGCCACCGGCGCCGAGGGAAACGGCGGGAATGCCGAGCGAGAGCGGGATGTTGGCGTCTGTCGAGCTGCGTTCGATGCGCGAGCGATTGCCGAGGAAGCGATCGACGCTACGGATCGTTTCAACGATCGGGGCGCCGTCTGGAATTTTTCCGGCGGGCCGCGAGCCGAGCGAGCGAAAGTTCAGATGCAGCGCGTCGGACTGTTCGTTTGCGGCGGCGAGTTCGTCGCGCAGCCCCACTTGCATCGCGTCACGCAGGGCGCGCTCCATTTTCACGACTTCGGATTCCTGCTCGGAGCGCAGATCGACTTTCACGGCGGCGCGCGCGGGAATGGAATTGACGGACGTGCCGCCCTCGATCGTGCCGAAATTGTAAGAGCTGCGCGGATCGTCGGGCACGGGGACGGAAGAAAATTTGACGATGCCGCGAGCGAGCGCGGTGATGGGATTGGGCGAGCCGAAGTCCGACCAACTGTGCCCGCCGGGACCGGAAACGACAATTTCAAAACGGTGCGAGGCGATTCCTTGCGTGGTGATGTGCTCGACGGACGCGCCATCCACGGCGATGACGGCGGAGAGCCGCGAACCATACGCTTCAACGAGCGCGCGAATGCCGCGCAGGTTGCCTTCGCCCTCTTCGCCAACGTCTCCGGCGAGGACGATTGTTTTCGTGGTGCGAATTTGCGATTCAGAAAGCGCGCGGGCAAGGCCGGCAAGAGCGGCAAGGCCGGCGCTGTTGTCCGCGATGCCAGGCGCGACCAGGCGCGAGCCCTCGTGTTTTACGCGAACGTCCGTGCCGGAGGCGAAAACGGTATCGAGATGCGCGGCGAGCAGGACGACGCTTTTCGGATCGGAGCCGGGGCGTTCGCCGATGACGTTGCCGAGTTTGTCGATGCGGGTCTGCAACCCGTAGGCGTCGAACAGCTTTTTCAGATATTCGCCCCGGCGCGCCTCTTCAAATTCGGGCGCGGGAATTTCGGTGAACTGGACTTGCTGCTCGGTGACCCACTCGGAATTTTTGTCGATCCAGTCGAGGGCGCGGGCGCACGCGGACGATTCAGCGATTTTTTCGATGGAATCGTCGGTAGCGCGAGCTGAAAGCGTAGCCATCATTAAAAAGATACCGCAGATAGATGCGAGTTTCACGCTTTTCAGGCCGATGCGGTGTTGCCATCGGCGCGATGAGCCCGACGAAATCAATTCGCGCCTTCGGCGGCGTCCACGAGGGCTTGAATTTCGCGGTCGGCGAGAATGCGGTCGGATTTTTTCGCGGCTGCGAAAATCCGGTCCACAAGCGCGTCGGTGGCGGGGATGCGGCGCTTTTCCAGCCAGTAGATGACGTTGGAGCGTCCGCTGAGCGGACCGATTTCGATGATTTGCTCGAGGCCGAATAAATGCGCGGGCACGCCGCTGTAAATTGCATTGGCCAGTTCGTCGTCGTTCTTTTTGTAGGCTTTGATGATGGCGGCGGCGTGAACTCCGGTGGCTGTGCGAAACGCGTCGCGGCCAACGA
This sequence comes from uncultured Acidobacteriota bacterium, assembly GCA_963785585.1. GTDB lineage: Bacteria > Acidobacteriota > Terriglobia > Acidiferrales > UBA7541 > Palsa-295. The sequence goes on along the minus strand of CAWAVW010000004.1, from coordinate 911,222 downwards.
CCGGATAGTTCGGCGGAATCGGCGTGTGGGTCGATTTCGAGACGGCTTCGGAATATTGCTGGAGCTTCGAAAGATCGTGATCGATGAGGCCGAGAAGCCGCAGGTTGACGAGCATCAATTCCATGGGGGTGTTGCCGACGCGTTCGCCGAGCGCGAGAGCCGCGGCATGGACTTGATCGGCTCCAGCGGCCAGCGCGGCGAGAGAATTGGCGACGGCGAGGCCGCGGTCGTTGTGGCCGTGCCAGTCGACGCGGATTTTTTCGCCGGAGGGTTTGACGATTTTTTCGATCGCGAAGGCGACCAGATTGTGCGCGCCTTCGGGAGTGGCGTGGCCGACGGTGTCGCAGAGCACGGCGGCGCGCGCCCCGGCGCGGATCGCGGTGGAATATAACAGTACGAGCGTATCGGGATCGGTTCGGATGGTGTCTTCGGTGACGTACATGACGGGCAGGCCGCCATCGACGGCGAATTTCACGGCGTCTGCGGTGATGCGTTGCAGATGATCGACGGTCCAGTCTTCGACCAGGCGGCGGATGGGGCTGGAGCCGAGGAACGTGGCCGCTTCGATTTGGATGCCGACCTTCTGGGAAATATCAATGATCGGCTGGATGTCGTTTTTGTGGGTGCGCGCGGCGCAGTTCGGGCGGATTTTCATCCGCGAGGCGACGATCTCGCGGGCGAGGGCTTCGGTGTCGGCGTAGGCGCGCGGTCCGGCGCCGGGCAGCCCGATATTTACGGTGTCGATGCCCAGCGATTCCATCAGGTGAAGGATTTCGATTTTCTCGGCGATGGTCGGATCGTGGACGGATGGATTTTGCAGGCCGTCGCGAAGAGTTTCGTCGTTGAGCATCACGCGACGTTTCGGCGAGGCTGGCGGCGCGTTCGCGGGCTTGTTCCAATCGTAGATGAGGTCGGTCTGCATGTGCTCCCGGATTTAGTAGCGAACGGTGTAGCTGTGCGGCGCCTGGTCGCGGTGCGGAACGTAAATGGTGCCGCAAAATTCGCAGCGATAGATTTCCTGCTTCGCGCCGACGGCGGCTTCAACGTCTTTCGGGTAGTCGAACCAGCGCTTCAGGTGGCCGAAGCAGAATTTGCCCTTTTCGTTGAGCTCGTCGCAGGCGCGCTGCGTGGGCTTTTTCGGCTTGATTTTGTGCGCGACGGCGGGCGCGGGCTGGGCGCTGGGCGGTTGGGTTTCTGCGTCAGACATGAATTGTGCTCCCGGGACTATTTTAGGCGATTCGGCGAGCGAAATCGAAAATTTGACGGTGACGACAAAGAGCTCGCGCTGCGCCGTGGGAGGCTAGATTCGGTCGCGGCGGAAAATGACTCCCTTGGCGCCGCGCTTCCCTGCCATCGAGCGTAGGCGAGCGCGCCATGTGGGAGCGAACAGCGACTGGACGAAGCCGCCCGCCGCTGTGGTGAGATCGGCGGTGTAGCCGAACCACCAGGATTTATGCATGCGCGGCAAGCGATCGACGTCGATGTATTTCACCTGGACCATCTCGAGCAAGCCGAGTTTGGAATGCGAGTGCCCCCAGCCGCTCGCGCCGGGGCCGCCGTGCGGCGCTTCGGTGATGCCGTAGTAGCTGGCGACGTCGTTGACCATGACGGAGCCGGCGTGAACGCGGGAAGCAATTTCCGCGCCGCGTTTCGCGTTGGACGTCCAGACGCTGGCGCTGAGAGCGAAGGGCGAGTCGTTGGCTTGGGCGACGGCTTGTTCGGCGGAGGCGACGGCAGAAATGGCGATCACCGGGCCGAACGTTTCTTCGCGCATCAGTTGCATGGAGTGATCCACGCCGGTGACGACAGCGGGCTCGATGAAGTTGGGGCCGAGGTCGGGGCGGCGATTGCCGCCGGTGAGGATGGTCGCGCCGAGAGCGGCGGCTTCGCGGAGTTGCGCTTCGACTTTTTCAAGTTGTGCGGGGCGAATCATCGGGCCGACTTCCGCGTCCGGATCGGTGGACGGCCCGACGCGAAGCTGTTTTGTTTTCTCGACGCAGAGGGCGGTGAATTTTCCGGCGGCGGATTGTTCGACGTAGATGCGCTCGACGGAAATGCAGGTCTCGCCGCAATTCATGAACCCGCCCCAGACGGCGGCGCTGGAGGCGATCTCGAGGTTGGCGTCGGCGAGGACGATCATGGCGTCCTTGCCGCCGAGTTCGAGGACGGAGGGGATGAGTTTGCGGGCGCAGGCTTCGGCGATTTTCTTTCCGGTGGCAACGCTGCCGGTGAAAAAGATTTTGTCGGGTGCGGCGTCGATGATGGCGGCGCCCAGGTCGCCGCGGCCCTGGAGCGCTTGCACCAGGCCAGCGGGAAATTGTGCGCGTTCGACGAGCCTGGCGATCAGCGCTCCGCAGGCGGGGGTGAGTTCGGATGGTTTCAGTATGACGGCGTTGCCCGTGACGAGCACGGAGAGCACTTGCGTCATCGGAATGGAGAATGGGTAATTCCACGGGGAGATGACAGCGACGACTCCGCGAGGGTGATATTCGATCCAGGCGGACTTCGCTTTCATGGCGATGTTGTGATGCGGAACTTTTTCGCGGCGCAGCCAGCGCGGGGCGTGGCGCGAGAGGAAATCGGCAGTGTCCAGCGAGACGAGAATTTCGGCGAAGATGGCTTCGACGCGCGGCTTGCCGGTTTCCCAGGTGATGGCATCGGCAATTTCCTCGCGGCAGGCGAAGATGGCGTCGCGAAGATCGGCGAGTTTCGCGCAACGAGATTGCAGCGAACGCGCGGCCCATTCGAATTGCGCTGCGCGGGCGCGGCGGAAAATTTCCGGCAGGTCGGCGGGGTTGGTGGCGGCGAAGCGGGCGGTTATTTCGTTGGTGGCGGGATTGACGGAGTCGATGGGCGCGGCGCTTGCGATGGTCGGCGTGTGGTTTGCGGCCATAGGGCGCGATTGTATCTGAAACGGCGGGGCGCGTGCAGAAAGGCAGAAGCGAAAGATTGAAACACAGAGGACAGGGAGGAAACCTTAGAGGATGAGTTCACGGAGGCTTTCGCATGCCAGGAACAGCGGGTGGTGGCGGAGGAAGGGAAAACTAGATTGTTCACCGGTTGAAAGGGGTTGGGGATCATGGCATGCGCGGGCGGCGGAATGCGAGCCAGAGATAAGGCACGCCGTCCGCTAGCGCGGACGTGCGCGCGCAGACGTGGGCGTCTACGCTACGAAAGGCATCGGATTCAGGATGACGGGACGCTGGCCTGGAAAGGGGACAACCCCAGCTAAGACGATGAGGACGACTGCCGGGCGGCCTTGTGTGTGGCCCAGGAATTTGTGGGGTCAGGATATTCGAGGCTGACGAGGTAGAGACCTTGCGGTTGAACGGTGGGGCCGGAGATCGAACGGTTGCGCGCTTCGAAGAGCACAGGAATGTCGGCAGCGGTGATGCGTCCGCGGCCGACCTCGATGAGCGTGCCGACAATTTTGCGGACCATGTAGCGAAGGAACGAACGTCCTCGCACGAGATAGGAAATCTCGTCGCGGTCCGGGTCGCGAATCAGTTCCGACGACAAAAGCTCGCGCGTCATTTCGCGGTCGCGGTCGTCGTCTTCCGAGCCGGACGACGCGGCGAACGAGGTGAAATCGTGAACACCTTCGAAGGCGCGCGCGGCGACGGCCATGGCGTCTTCATCGAGCGGCCACGGGTAGTGCAGCGCGCGGCCGTATTCGAAGGGAGGCAGCACGCGGCCGCGATAAATTTTGTAGCGATACGTTTTAGCCTGGGCCATCCAGCGGGAATGAAAGTCGGGGCCGACGTCCGCGGAATCGACAATGCGAATCGACGGCGGCAGCAGCGCGTTCATGGCGCGCTGCAGTTCGAGCGCGGTCAGATTCGAACGCGTCTTGAAATGCGCCACCTGGCCAAAGGCGTGGACCCCGGCGTCGGTGCGGCTGGCGCCGTGGAGCATGGTGCGCTCTTGCGTGATTTTCTTGATGGCGTCCTGGATGGCGCCCTGAATGGTGGGCAGGCCGCCGGGCTGGAATTGCCAACCGTGAAATTCGGTGCCGTCGTAAGCGATGGTGAGTTTGATGTTTTGCATTTGCGGCTGAGGAATTATCGCACGCGTCCACGTGTTTTGGCGGCTGTGGAGGCCAGTGAAACTGGGTTCCGGGCCGGCGATTTTGATCACGCAAGTTCCCGCGAAGCACGATTCGCTTTCGGCAAATTCAAGATCTCGGACGGCCATAGGGTCCCGAGCCCTCGCGCGCCGCGCGTTCTAGCCTCGCGCGGTGCAGAATGCGAATTTCCTTGCGCTTTACGCTAATGATTCCGGCCTTCTTCAATTCGCCCAGTGCCGAGGTGGCGGATTCCCGATAGACACGCAGATATTGCGCGAGATCTCTGTGTGTCAGATTTCGAACGACGTCGCGATCTGCTCGATCGAGCAGAAACGCGGCGATGCGCGGAATCAAGTGGCGGAAAGACGTAGCGTCCAGGTCCATGAGCACCTGAACGAAACGTTCGCTGACGAGATCGAGAAGCCGCCGCGTAATCATCGGTTGCCGCGCGAGAAGCGCTTCCACATCGCCGCGGGGGATGATCCGGATCCGAGCCGGCGTGGTCGCCTGCGCCGTGCAATGGTAGCTGCACCTGCCGACGCAGCCCATTTCCCCGAACACAGCGGGCGCGTTCAACTCCGCGACGATCAGCTTTTTTTTGGGCGAGGCACGAAAAGTCTGCACCGACCCCATTTCCAATAGAAAGAGGCCCTCGCCGCTTTCGCCAGTTTTAAAGAAAACGTGACCGGCCGGGACGTCGCGCACGCTGCTCCGCCTTTCAATCGCCCGTAGCCGCGAACTCGGAACGCCCTTGAAGAACGCGAGTTTCGAGAGCAGCGCGCTCTCGGAGCCGGATGCCATTCGAAACTTCCGTGGTTGCTTCACCGGAGATCGTCCAACCGTCTTGCGCATGGTTTTTGCGCCGCGAATGTAAGGCAGATTACACCCTTTCGCTGTTACCGCCGTGGCATCACGTCATCGAATTGGGGCGAGCGCACGTTGAGCGTGGACTGTGCGACGCCGTGCCGCAAGCACAAAAACAGACCAGGAGGAGTTATGAACGAACATAAAGCGAATCCGGCGCTGGTGAACAGCATGACATTCGGAAGTATCCCGGTGGACGGACTGAACATCGCCTACCGCGAGGCCGGGAGTCGCGAGAATCCAAAACTCGTGCTGTTGCACGGGTGGCCGGCATCGTCGCATCAATATCGCAACCTGATTCCAGCGCTCGCCGACCGGTTTCACGTGATTTCGCCGGATTATCCCGGCTTCGGAAACAGCGACATGCCCGATCCGGCGAAGTTTGCCTATACCTTTGACAGGCTGGCGGAGATCACCGAGCGATTTCTGGAAGCGAAAGGATTCCGACGCTATGGCATGTTCGTCCAGGATTACGGCGGACCCGTGGGTTTCCGAATCGTGGCACGCCATCCCGAAGCGCTCGAATGGCTCATCATTCAAAACACGAACGCCTACGAGGTGGGATTCACCGATGCTTGGGGAGGCTTGCGGAACGCGTTATGGAAGAACCGCACACCGGAAAGCGAACAGGGCGTAGCAGGACTGCTGGAACTTGAGACCATCAAAGCGGTGTACCTGCATGGCCACAAGCATCCGGAGTTGATCAGCCCGGATAACTGGAACATGGATATTCGCTTTATGGATCGTCCCAACGCGCGAAAGGCGCAGATGGACCTCTTTTACGATTACAGGACGAACGTGGGATTGTATCCGCAGTGGCAAAAATTCCTTCGAGAGCGACAGCCCAAGACTCTGATTTTCTGGGGGCAAAGCGATATTTTCTTCACGCCCGAAGGAGGGGAAGCGTACTTGAAGGATCTGCCGGACGCCGAGATGCACCGGCTGGACTCCGGGCATTTCGCCGTCGAAGATCATCTGGACACGATTGCCTCCAACATCAAACGTTACTACGCTGAAAATGTTGGAGGAAATTCCGCGGGCATGGAAGGAAAGTCGGCCTGAGAATCGCAGATAGGTTCCCGGGCTCGTAAAGCCCGCTGACCGCGTCGCTTAGATGGGCGGCGCGTTGGTCTTGAATCCCGGGGGTGCGCGGCTGTGGCGGGCGCGCACTTCCGCAGATGAAAATCGAAAAACCTTGCCATCGCGCGAGAACCGGGGTAAACAAGCTGCTCTCATGTCCACGGATGCCTCGGTTCCTGCGCGCGTTTTGAATTTGCACATCTATGCCTGGGAAGATGCGACGGTGGTGCGTTGCACGGGCCGGCTGACGGTAGAAACCGCGCCGCATCTGAAGACCGAAGTGAAGGCGCTGCTGCCGGCGAAGCGGCGGTTGATCCTCGACATGAGCGAGCTCGGATACATGGATAGTTCGGGCCTCGGCACGCTGGTGGCGCTTTACATTTCGGCGAAGGGCGCGAAGTGCGAGTTCGAGCTGCTGAATGTGACTCCGCGGATTCGCGAACTGCTCAGCATGACCAATGTGCTTTCTGTGTTTGAATCGTGTGGCCGCACCGGCACGCGGTTGCCATAGTCCCGCCCGGATTCCTCGACTCACCTCCCCTGGATGGAAAGCGCCTCTTAGGAGAACGACCGCCAAACCGGAAAGCGTTTTAAGGCAGGCGCGAACTATTGTTTTGGGTGCGCGGCGAAGAAGGACCACATCAGCTCGGTGGCGTTGACGTTGGGGTTGGGCGCGTCGAGGACGCGCAAGACGCGATCGCCGCCGGGCCAGGCGTGGCCCTGGCCGAGGACGGCGTTTAGTTCGACGGCTGTGCCAGCGTTACAACCTGCGTATGTGTCAGTTCGAAGATCGGCGGTCTCTGTGCGGCGTGGCGTTGGATTGCAGCCGTCTGCTTTCGCCCATAGGCTGATGGCGTAAGAAACCGGTCGATCGTCGCGCGGGCCGCCAATCTGTTTCGAGCCGGTGCCGCCGTCGAACGGAACGTTTTTGTCGGCAGTTCCATGAAACGCGATTACGGAAACGGGATTTGCGGGATGGCACGGTACGCTCAGGGCCCCCGCGACGGGTGCGATGGCGGCGATTTGCGCGGCGTCTTCGCAGGCCATTCGGTAGGTCATCATTCCGCCGTTGGACATGCCGGTTACGAAGACGCGCCGGCGATCGACCGGGTAGTCGCGCTCGAGCTTTTCGATTAACGCGCGCAGAAATCCAACGTCGTCCACATTGTTTTTCATCGCGTACGCGCAACAATTGCCGGAATTCCAGGTGTGAAATCGATTGCCGAGGCCGCCGGTGCCGTCGGGATAAACGACGAGGAAATTTTTCATGTCGGCTTCCCGGCTCATGCCCGACATTTTCTCGGCGTTTTCCGCGTTGCCACCGCCGCCGTGCAAAACCATGACGAGCGCGAGCGGCGATTTTCCGTTGTACGCCGGCGGCGTGTGGACGAAGTAGGCGCGAGTCCGTCCACCGATTTCGATGGTGCCCGGATGCGCCGACTGGTCAGCGCGCAACCGGCGCGGAGGGAATGCGAGGACGGCTAAGACGATGGCGCATCCGGCCAGGAGCGCTGTGAATGCGCCTCGCGCGAATTTCGGTTTCGTCGATGAAGGCATGGGCACGTGTCCGTCAACCGGCAGGCGGCCGATTCTCTAGTTTGTTAAACACGCGGAACGAATTTTGGTTTCTCGAAGCGGCGGACGAAGCGGCGGACGAATCGCTCGCCGGTTCGCAGGCGTTCAGGAGTTCGGGCGAGCCATGCGCGAACCGGGGCGAGTGGCGGAGCCGCCGGCGCGGCACTGCGGGCACTCGTCGGGCTCGTAACTGGCGACGTCCAGCTCGAGCAGGGCCCGCGCGGGGACGTTGAGTTCGAGCTTGCCGCCGCTGCGGTCGATGATCGCGCCGGCAGCGACGGTGAGGCCGCTTTCCTGACCGACGACGCCGATGGTTTCGCGCGTCGAGCCGCCGGTCGTCCAAACGTCTTCGATCACGAGGACGCGTTCGCCGGGTTTGATTTCAAATCCGCGGCGAAGGGCCATCTGGCCGGAGCGGTCGCGCTCGACGAAAATCGCGCGGACGCCGAGGGCGCGGGCGACTTCGTGGCCGATGATCAGACCGCCCAGGGCGGGCGAAACCACGCAACTGACGGTGTGGTCTTTGAATTTTTCGGCGATGGCGGCGCCCAGCTTTTCGGCGTGACGCGGAAACTGCAGGACCAGGGCGCATTGAATGTAGGTGCCGCTGTGGCGCCCGCTGGAAAGTTCGAAATGCCCGGTGCGAACCGCGCCGACATCTTCGAGGAGTTTCAAAATTTCTTCGCGTTGCATGGACCACCGTTACGGCTGGTACGTCCGCGAATCTCGCGGACAGCCGAAGAGGGTTAGCGTAAAGGCGTGGCGAGGAAGTGTCAATGGGCGCCAAAATGAGGAAGGGAAAAACCGCCGGCGCGGAGGTCGGCTAGGATTCGCGCGATCCCAGCGCACGGACGATTGCATCGCGAATTGTTTCGAATTCTCCGCGAGCGTACACCGGAGCGGTGACGATCCGCGGGTCGATGGGCCGTCCTTCGAAACGATCGCCCCGATAGCGAGGGAAAAAATGCAGATGCACATGGGGAATGGTGTTTCCGTGAATCTCGTAATTGAGCTTCACCGCACCGGTGGCCGCAAGGAGCGCGCGTGAAACGTGGCGAACGTCGCGCATGAAGGCGGCGCAGGTCGCCTCCGGCAGGTCATGTAACTCGACGGCATGCGTCTGCGAGACCAGGCAAACGTAACCGCGAACCGCCGCAGACTGCGGCATTGCCAGCCAGGAAGATTCCAGCGACGCTACGAAGTCCGGGCGCACGGTTTGCCGGCAGATCGGACACGCCTCGCCCGAACACAACTTCGACCAACGACCGGGATCGTTCCAGGCGCTCATCGAAACCTGCTCGTAGTTGATTCGAGGTGAATCATGGGGACCCCGGCGTTGCTTGCCTTACCGATTGGGGGCAAGGCTACGGTTCTTGCGTGAGGTCCACTTTTCCGATGCCGCCTTCGATGTCCAAACTGATGGTGGCGGCGGATTGGCCGGCGGCGGCGTTGGTGTACTCGTCGTCGTGTTCGGTGAGACCGTGGGCGAAGACGCCGCCAATGCCGCCCTTGGCGTGAACGCGGACGCCGACATCTTTCGGCAGCCGGATGTTCACCTCGCCGATGCCGCCCTTGATGGAGCCTTCGAGGCTATTTTTTCGGGGGCCGGTGAGATCGAGGTTAATTTCACCGACGCCGCCTTTCAGGGTGAGGTTGCGGACGTCGACGCCGCGCAGGTCGATGTTCCCTTCCCCGGCGCCGATGGAAAAATCCAGGTCGAGCGGAACGTTGTCGGCGAAGCGCAACTGCCAATCGTTGTGCGTGGTCGCGAAATGAATGTGGCTCTCGTTCTGCTGGGTGATGCTCAGGTCGCCTCGCTCGTTCACGACGGAATAGTCGATGGTCGGTTTCCCATCGGAAGCGCGGTAGTTGAAATCGGCGGAAAGCAGGCTTTCGGCGCCGCCGCTGATGTGAACTTTTCCCGCGGGCACGTCAACACTGGCGGTGACCGTTTTGGCCGCGCCGAGGTCGATCGTTTGGGTGTCGTGAAGGGAGGCTTGCACTTTTGAGCTGCGCCACATGGCGACGCAGAGCAACACAACGATGACCAGGACAACATAAGGCATTGCCGAAGGATGCGGATATTGCGTTTCGGGGTAAGAGCGCTTCAGAGGGGCGCTGTTTGCCGTGGCTCCGGCGCCTGAAGCGATCGAGTTAGGATCGCCAACGGCGGGCTCAGCGGGAGGCCGGCGAAACAGGAACGCTTCCCAGATTTTGCCGAGGCCGACCAAAATGATCGCCACGGGCCAGTAGCGCGAAATGACGCTCCAGGCGTCCAGACCGGGCTTCATGTTGACGATCAGCAGAAACACGCCGACCGCAATGACGATGAGAGCGCCGGTGATTGAGGAGCTTTGGCGGTAACGGTTTTTGCCCATCGGGATGCCTCTGCCTACAAGATACGCTTGCGGCGGCGAAAAGTTACCGGGCGATTTTGAATTTCAGCGGCGCGCGGGCAGGTAGCGGTCCAGGAATTCGGCGGCGGCGTGACGCGTGATTTGCGTGCCAACGCTGTTCCAGGCGATGTCGTAACCATGTTCGGCGTAGGGGATGGTGACAAGCAGGTTCGGTACGCCCACACGATTCAGCGCCTCGATCATTTCCAGGTGACCGCCGTAGGGCACAAGGTGGTCGTGGTTTCCGGAGGCAATGAGCGTTGGCGGCAGACCGGCGCGCGCGTGGTAAACCGCGGAAACGGCGCGGTAGCGGTCGGGATACTGCTGGGGCGAGCCGCCGAGGTACACGTTCTCCACAGAACGGGCGGACATTCCCGGCAGCGCGGTGTTCAGATTCCAGCCAAGCTCGAAATCTTCGGGAGGATAAATCGCGAAGACGGCTTTGGGCTGCGGCACGGTGCCGCCGCAACTCGAGACGACGGTGCCGTCGCCCAGACCGTAGGCCACCTGCAGCGCGAGGCCTGCTCCGGCGGATTGGCCGCTGATCAGCAAGCGGTCGGGATCGACGTTGAATTCAGCGGCGTGCGACTGAATCCACGCGGCGGCGCAAGCGGCATCTTGCGCGGCGAGGTTCCAGGTGACGGGAGGAGCGAGGCGGTAATCGGCGTCGAAGACGGTGTAGCCGCGATCGGCGAGCCATGCGTCCCATGTGTGGGTGAAATCGCTGCGCCTGCCCTGGACGTAGCCGCCGCCGTGAAGCATCAGCACCGGCGCGGATTTTCCGGGCGCCGCGGTGGTCGGCAGATACAAATCGAGGTAAAGCGGTTTGCCGTCAATCGTGGTGAATATGAGCGACTGAGATGGCGAGCGGCGCTCGGCGCGCTTTAGGGGGCGGAGCGCGTGCATCCAGGAAATCGGCGCACCATAGAGATGGGCGGCGCGAACCAGGGCGCCGAGCGGAATCAGCGAGCCGAGAAACGCAAGTGCCGCGAACAGGAGTGCCAATCGCGCCCATCGCCGACCACCCAGGCGGAGCGCAGCGAATGCGATGACAACGGCAAGCAGCGCGGCGAGGACAATCTGTAGAGCGAATATCGAGGCGAGGACTGTGCTGAAGATGCCGATCACTGGAAGCGCTGGGAATAGTTCACCGAGAACAATCGGAAACACAACGAGCGTCAGGATTACGGCGAGGGTCGTGAGGCCGCGGCGCAGCCAAACTGGTTGACGCGGCGCCCGTGAATCTAGTGATGAAGTGGATTCCATTTGCAGGCCGATTCTACATCTCGCGAATCGATTTCGGGTGCGCTTTTCGGCGATTTGCGGCACTTGCATCGTCGGCGTATAATCCGAGGTTTAGGCGCATGCCGACGAAACCTACAGAGCGACCTGACGACAGCCAACCACGGCCTGTGATCCTGCCCGGCGACGTGGAAGAGATTCGCGTTCGCGGGGCGCGCGTTCACAACCTGAAGAACATCGATTTCGTAATTCCCCACAACGCGATCACGGTGGTGACGGGTGTGTCCGGCTCGGGCAAGTCGAGCCTGGCGTTTGACACGCTGTATGCCGAGGGGCAGCGGCGTTACATCGAATCACTGTCGGCCTACGCGCGGCAATTCCTCGAGCGCATCGAGAAACCGGATGTGGACGAGATTACGGGAATCGCTCCGGCGATTTCGATCCGGCAGAAAAATTCGACGCGCAATCCTCGTTCGACGGTAGCGACGAGCACGGAAATTTACGATTACCTCCGGCTGCTCTATGCCCGGATTGGCCACACGTTTTGCCTGAACTGCGGGCAGGAAGTTCGCAAGGACACGCTGGACGAAATCGCCACGCGGGTGCTGGCGCGTCCCGAAGGCCGTCGTTTCTACGTGCTGTACGAATTCAAGCTGACGACGGATGCGGCGTCGAATGCTCCGCAAGCGCCGCGCGCGAAGAAAACGGCCAAGCCCGCGCAGGAGGCGGTTCGCGAAGGATTGATGAGCCTGCGAAAACGCGGGTTCAATCGCTTGTATCAGGGCGGCCGCGTATTTGAATTTTCGACGCCGGAGGAATTGCTGGACCTGGATTTCGCGAAGCCGGTGTACGTGCTGGTGGACCGGCTGGCGCTCGGGCCGGAAATCCGCTCGCGGCTCATGGATTCGATTGAGATTTGCTACCGCGAAGGACGGGGCGAAGCGATTTTGGAATTTGTCCCCGAACGATCGGATGCGCCGATCGAACGGATGATTTTCAACGAACGGTTCACGTGCAAGAACTGCGGCGCCGTGTATCAGGAGCCGGAGCCGCGGCTTTTCTCATTCAACAATCCGTACGGTGCGTGCCCGCGGTGCCAGGGTTTCGGCAATACCGTTGATTTCGATCTGGATCGCGTGATTCCGGACAAAAGCAAATCGCTGGCGGATGGCGCGATCGAGCCGTGGACCAAACCGCGCTACCGGCCGCTCGCTGTGGAGATGAAGCGCTTTGCGCGGGCGAAAGGAATTCCGTTTGACGTTCCCTTCCGCGACCTGACGCAGGCACAGCGGAATGCCATCCTCGACGGCGACAAAAAAGACGGCTACGAGGGCGTAAAGGGTTTCTTCGGCTGGCTGGAACGCAAGAAATACAAGCTGCACGTGCGCGTGTTCCTCAGCCGGTATCGGGGATATGCAACGTGCCCGGATTGCGGCGGCACGCGCCTTCGCGCGGAAGCGCGCGCGGTGAAAATCGCGGGCAAGTCGATCACCGAAGTGTGCCAGATGACGGTGAAGGAAGCGCGGCCGTTTTTCGCGGGCCTTGCGCTGACGGCGATGGAATCGGCCATCGTCGAAAAAGTGCTGGAGGAAATCGAGCAGCGGCTGCGGTTTCTCGACGAAGTCGGGCTGGATTATCTGTCGCTGGACCGGCTGACCTCGACGCTTTCAGGCGGCGAGTCGCAGCGGATTCAATTGGCGACGTCGCTGGGATCGCATCTGGTGGGCGCGCTCTATGTGCTCGATGAGCCTTCGATTGGATTGCATCCGCGCGATACGAACCGGTTGATCGAAATTATGAAGGGCCTGCGCGATCTGGGAAATACGCTTGTAGTGGTGGAACACGATCCGGACACGATGCTGGCGGCGGACAAGATTTTAGACCTGGGCCCAGGCGCGGGCGAGCACGGTGGAAAATTGATTTTCTCGGGCACGCGCGCGGAAATTCTGAAGGACGCGCATTCTCTGACCGGCAAATACCTGCGCGGCGAAATGAAAATTGCTGTTCCGGCGCGCCGTAGAAAGCCTCTCGGCAAGTTCCTGAAAGTCTTTGGCGCGCACAGCCACAACTTGCATGGCGTGGACGTGGTGATCCCGCTGGGAATGCTGGTGGCCGTCACCGGCGTTTCCGGCTCGGGCAAATCGACGCTGGTGTACGACGTGATTTACAAAGCGCTCAACGCCAAGCGAACCGGCGGCAACTATCGCGAATTCTGCGACCGCCTGGAAGGCGATGCGGCGATCACCGGCGTGGAAATGGTGGACCAATCGCCGATCGGGCGCACGCCGCGTTCGAATCCGGCGACGTACTTGAAGGCGTTCGATCCGATTCGCGAGGTGTTTGCGGCAACTCCGGAAGCGAAGAAGCGCGGGTTCACGCCGGGGCATTTTTCGTTCAACATTCCGGGCGGGCGCTGCGAAGCTTGCCAGGGCGACGGAACCGTTACCGTCGAGATGCGATTCCTCGCGGACGTGGAGCTGATTTGCGAGGAATGCCGCGGCACGCGGTACAAAAGCAGCGTCCTCGACGTTCGCTACAAAGAGAAAAACATTCATGACGTGCTCGAGATGACGGTGCGCGAGGCGCTGGCGTTTTTCGCGCCGCATCCCAAGGTGACATCGAAGCTGCGGGTGCTGGAGGAAGTCGGCCTCGGCTACTTACGGCTGGGCCAGTCGGGCACGACCCTATCGGGCGGCGAGGCGCAACGCCTGAAGCTGGCGGCGCATCTTACTCGCCAGGAAAACACGGGCATTCTGTATATTTTCGACGAACCGACGACCGGATTGCATTTTGACGATATTCAGAAGTTGCTGACCGCGTTTCGCAAATTACTGGAGGGAGGCGCTTCGGTGCTGATCATCGAGCACAATCTCGACGTGATCAAATCTTCCGACTGGATGATCGATATGGGTCCGGAGGGCGGCGACGCGGGCGGCAAGGTGGTGGCGGCGGGAACTCCCGAGCAAGTGGCGCGCAACTCGCAGTCGCACACAGGGAAATTTTTAGCGCGCGTGCTCGCTGCCGGGAACGGAACAAACGGCAACCACGGCGCGGCGGCGAAGTCGACCATGCAACCGCCCCTTCCGACACGAGAATGAACCGGAACAAGAACCTGCTGCTGTGTGGCGCGCTGGGAGCGTGGCTGGCGGTGGCGTCCGGCGTTTCCGCGCAAGTGGTGAGCACGTCGCGAAGAAAGATTCCGCAAGATCCCGAAACAATCGCTCTGAATCAACTGCTGGCTGACGCGCAGGCGGCGCTGGACCGCAAAGACTACGCGGCGGCCGCGAAAGACTACCAGTCGTACCTCGAAAAGAAGCCCGACGACGCAGCGGTTCATTTTCAGCTCGCCTACACCTACACGGCGCTCCAAAAGATCGCAGACGCGAGGCCCGAGTATCAGAAGGCCATCGACCTCAATCCAAAGATGACCGAAGCGTATTTGAATCTGGGACTGACGCTGGTAGATAGCGATCCGGCGGCGGCCATCGCGCCGCTTTCGAAAGCAACCGAGCTGAAACCGGACCAACCGGAAGCGAGATTCGCGCTGGGCCTCGCGTACGAAAAAACGGGCAAGCTTCCGGAAGCGGCGGATCAATACGCGGCAGCGGAAAAACTCGACGCGAAGAGTTTCGACACGCACATTTCGCTGGCCCGAGTTCTGCTGCTCGAAAAGAAAGGCGCGGAGGCGGAAACGGAATTTCGCGCGGCAATCGCAATGCAGCCGGGATGGGCGCCGGCGCACCTCGGATTATCGCAGAGCCTGAAATTACAAAATAAATTGGACGCCGCAGCAGCCGAATACGCGATTTACCTGGGACTGAATCCCAACGATCCCGCGGCGCGAGCGCAGCACGCGTCGATGCTTTACGACGCGGGCAAGGACGACGAGGCGCTCGCGGAACTGGATGCAGCGGCGGGAAGCACGCCGGAAGCGCTTCCTCTGTTGCGGCTGCGCGCGTTGATTCTAATGCGCAAGAAAAACTTCGCGGCCGCGGTGCCGGTATTGCAGAAAGCGATCGCGCTGGCTCCGGCGGATCCCGAGTTGCCCGCCGAACTTGGGCACGCGTACCTGGAAGCGAAGGACTATCCGCAAGCGGTGGACGAATTGATCGTGGCGTTGAAGGCGAATCCAACTTCGATCGATGTGCTTACCGACCTGGTGCTGGCGGAATACCTGAGCAAAAACTATGCCGCCGCGCTGCATGGGTTAGACGTGCTTTCGCAGCACGAGACGCTGCCGCTGGCGAGCGTATTCGTGCGCGCGACATGCTATGACAAGCTGGGGCAGAAGCCCGAAGCGCTGGCGGCCTACCAGAAATTTCTGGAGCAGAACAAAGACGAGAACAGCGACATGTACTTCGAAGCGGCCGCGCGGGCGCGCACGCTGGCTCGTGAGTTGAAAGACAAAAAGAGGTAACATCCTCCATTGAAATGTTCCGCGTGTTCACGTTCGCGTTGGCGCTCGCGCTCGGTTCGGCAGCCGTTCAAGTGGCCTCTCAAACCGCGGCGCTGCGGGCGAAATTCGTGAAAGAAACCGACCCGGTGCGCAAAGCGCGGCTGCTCGGTCCGCTGGCCGACTCCGAATTTCACGATATGCAGCAGCAAATCAACGACGACAAGTCCGCGGACGCCGGCGCCATCGCGCGGCAGTTGAGTGAGGAAGCGCAGGATTGCCGGAAGGCACTGGATGCGAAAGTCCGCGATCCGGAGAAACATCCCAGCGGTTTCAAGGAGCTGCAGATCTCGGTGCGCCAGTCGCTGCGGCGAATCGACGATATCGTGATCGGCTTGCCGAACGACGAGCAGAAACCGTTCCTTGACGTGCGCCAGGAACTCGATCAGATGGACCGCGCATTGATCCACGAGCTTTTTCCGTTGCGGCCCGCGGACGAACCTGCTCCGGCAGCGCCGGCGTCACCTAAGACGTAGGAGAAACGGAATGACTTCCCCATCGGCGACTCGCAAACTCGTCTGGCTGGCTGTGGCGCTGGCTTCGATCACGATTCTGCTTGCTTCGCCAGCGGCACGCGCCCAGGAAACCAAGAAGGACTACCTGACGAATGCGGAAAGCGACAAGATTCGCGACGCGTATTTGCCGGGCGACCGGATCAAGCTGTTTATCTCGTTTGCGGACGACCGGCTGAAGAAATTTCAATATGAGTTGAACCGTAAAACGCCGGAAGGGCGGCGCGCGGAAATTCTGAACAGTTTGCTCAACGCATATCAAGGATGTGTGGACGACGCCGCGGACCAGATCGGCGTGGCGCGCGACAGGCAAGTGGACATCCGTCCGCAGCTCAAGTTGATGGAATCGAAAACGAAGGAGTTTATGGCGGTATTGAACCAACTGAATCAGGGCGGCCCGGAATACGACACCTATAAGGACACGCTGGAAGATGCGCTCGAGGGAACCAAGGACGCGCAGAACGACGTGGCCGAAGCGTTGAAAGAGCTGACGCCGGTGCCGGTGCGGAGAAAACCGAATTGAGCAGGCGCAGGGCGCGAACTCCGGTCCCCGGGGGCGACGCGATTTTTCAGCGCATTTTTACGCGGATTGGCTGCAAGGGGCGACCTCCTCAGTTTGTTGTGGAATACCATCCGTACGCGGGGCTGACCCTGACGATTCGTCTGCGGCAGGATGTGGCGCACGTGCGGCTTTCCGATGCATTGTACGACGCTCCGCCGCACGTGGTGGAAGCGGCGGCCGCGATATTGTTGAGCCGGCTGTACCGGCGCCCTGCGCCTCGGGAATTGGTGGAGGCGTATCGCGCGTATTCGTATTCGCACGAAACGCGCGACAAGCTGCAGATGTTGCGGCAACGCCGCGCGAGACGCGTGGCGCACCGGCCCGAAGGTATGCATCATGACCTCGATGCCATGTTCGACGAACTCAATCGGCGGTATTTCGGCGACGCGCTGATGAAGCCCCGGCTGGGATGGAGCTCGCGGGCGTGGCGTTCGCAACTGGGATGTTTCGATCCAGCGTTGCAGCAAATTGTGATTAACAAGCAGCTGGATCGCGAAACCGTGCCGCGATTTGTGGTGGCCTACGTGATGTATCACGAGATGCTGCACGTGAAGCATCCGATGAAGTTTGCGCGGTGCCGGCGCGAATCGCACGGGCCGGAATTCCGGAGGGAAGAAAAGAAGTTTGCGGACTACCAGCCGGCGACGAAATTTCTGGACCGATTCCCGGGACGCTAAACGGCAAAAGCCGGTCACCGCGCGTTACTTTTCCCTGGACAGCTTCTCGATTTTCGATTGAATCTTCCTGGCGTCGGCTGCGTTGGGCAAGACCTGCAGATATTCCTTGTAGTATTTGATCGCGTCGTCTTTGTCGCCCTTTTTCTCATAGGCTTCGGCCATCAGCGCACGGGGTTTCGCGAAATTGGCGCGCAGGCGGATGGCGTCTTCGAATCGTCCAATCGCCGCGTCGTAATCGCCTTTGTGGAAGTAAAACATGCCGACTTCCACGTCCTGCTCGGCGTGGAAGGGGTCCCAGGCGGGATCGGTTTCGGGCGGCAGAACTCCGGGCTTTGCTTTGGAGCCGGCAGGCGCAGCTTCCGGCTGCGACTTGGCGGACTTGTCTGCGTCCGGATCCGGATCGGTATCCGGTTTCTTCGAGGAAGACCACTGGGAAGGATCGTCGGGTGCGGACTTCGCCGAGGGCGGCTGAGATTGCTGGGACTGGGACTGAGGCTGGGGCTCGGGCTTCGCGGGTGCTGCGTCGTCGGCTGGTTTCGAAGTTTGGCCGGGTTGCACGGGCGGCGCGGGCGACTGGCCTTGCGACGACGGGTCGGGCTGCTGCGCGGCTGCAATCGAAGCCGACGCGCAAAACAAGAGCGCGGCCGCGGCAAACATTGGCAATTTGTGAAGTCTTCCAATCATGCGGGTGACTAGTTGCCGTTAGATTCCGTTTGTTATCATAAGCGTTGTACGGCTGGGTTGCGACCGTCGCGTACCGTACGCGCCGCATCCCTTTTGCTATTGTAACGCGCCTCGATGGAACTCCGCGAAAAAGTCGCCCAATTGCCGACGCAGCCCGGGGTGTACCTGTTTGAAGATGTGACCGGCAAGATTCTGTACGTCGGAAAAGCGAATTCGCTGCGCAGCCGGGTGCGTTCGTATTTTCTGGAGTCGCGCTGGCAGGACGCGAAGACCGGATCGCTGGTCCGCGAGATTGCCGATTTGCAGTACATCGTGGTCGATAACCAGAAAGAAGCGCTGGCGCTCGAAAATAATCTGATCAAGCAGCACAAGCCGAAATTCAACGTGCTGCTGCGCGACGACAAAACCTATCCGTATATTCGCTACACGGCGTTTGAAAAATTGCCACGCGTTTATGTGACGCGCCGGTTAGATAAGGACGGCTCGATTTATTTTGGTCCGTACTTCCCTGCCCGGCTCGCCTACCGCATGGTGCATTTGATCCATAAATATTTCCGCGTGCCGTCCTGCACCGTGGATTTGACGCGTTCGCATCCCCGGCCTTGCCTGCAGTATTACATTCACCGGTGCCTGGGGCCGTGCGTTTCGGGGCTTGTGACCGACGAGCGTTATGCGGAAGCGGCGAGGGACGTTCGGCTGTTTCTGGAAGGGCGCCGCAGCCAACTGGCGGAGAGCCTGGAAGAGCGGATGGAACACGCGTCACAGGATGAGCGCTACGAGGAGGCGGCGACGTACCGCGACTTGTTGAAGACGCTGGAAGAGATGGAAGAGCGGCAGAAAATTGCCGCGGCCGACGGAGACGATACGGACGTGGTGGCGTGGTACGCCGAGCCTCCGCAAGCGGCGGTGAACGTGTTTCACTTGCGCGGCGGGCGCGTGGTGGACCGCCGAGAATTTTATTGGGAAGACCTCGAGGAATTCAATCCTGAGGAATTTCTGCCGTCGCTGCTGAAGCAGCTTTATCTGGATGCGGCGTATCTGCCGCGATTCATTCATGCGCCGAACGATTTTGAGGATCGCGACCTGCTGGAAGAAGTGCTCACCGAAAAGGCCGGCCACCGCGTGGAGATTTTGAATCCGCAGCGCGGCACGAAGCACGCGTTTCTGGAACTGGTGGAGAAAAACGCGAAGCATTCGTTTGTGCAGCGGTTCCGCGTGCTGAAACCGAGCGGCGAAGTGATCGCCGAAGCGCTGGAATCGGCGCTCGGCCTGATCGAAAAGCCGAAGCGAATCGAGTGCTTCGACATCTCGCACATTCAAGGTTCCGATACGGTTGCGTCGATGGTCGTGTGGGAAGCGGGCAAGATGAAAAAGTCCGACTACCGGAAATTCATCGTGCGCGGCGAAGCGATGCCCGAAGGAATCGAAAAAGCGGCGGGAATCCTGCGCGACGATTTCGCCAGCATGGAAGAGGTGGTGCAGCGGCGCTACAGCCGGCTGCTGGCTGAGAAGAAACCGCTGCCGAGCCTGATCCTGATCGACGGCGGACTGGGGCAGTTGCACGCGGCGGCGAAAGCGCTCGACAAACTCGCGATCATCAATCAGCCGCTTGCCAGCATCGCGAAGAAAGAGGAAATTCTGTACGTTCTGGGTCGCGAAGACGAGCCGATCGCGCTCGATCATCACTCGCCGGTGTTGCATTTGATCCAGCAGATTCGAGATGAAACGCACCGGTTCGCGGTGACCTTTCACCGTCAGCGGCGAACCAAGCGGCGGCTGCAAACTTCCCTTACGGAAATTCCCGGAGTGGGACAAGTGACGGCGCGGAAGCTGCTACGCCGCTTCGGGAGCGTCGCGCAGTTGAAGCAATTGGGCGTGGAAGAACTGGCGGCCGAAGTTCCGAAAGCGCAGGCCCAACGAATTTACGATGCCTTGCACGAAGCAAGCGCCTCGAATCCGACTACGGCATAAAGCGGATTGGAATACACGTTTTCCCCTTTGCGCGTCCTAGGAAGGCTATGCTACTGTCCTGATTGCGAGGTGTGAGATGAGTGAAGACAATAACGCAGGGTCGAAGGTCAGCTTTTTTCTGGTGGGAATGGGCATCGGAGCGCTGGTAGGGCTCCTGTTTGCGCCGAAATCAGGCGAAGAAACCCGCGAATATCTGGCAGGACGCGCCGATGACGGCCGCGAATTCGCGCAGCGCAAAGCGCGCGAGCTTCGTGAACGCGCCGAGGATTTGCTCGAACGCAGCAAGGAAATCATGGCCCGCCAGAAGGATGCCGTGACCACGGCGGTCGAAGCAGGCAAGGAAACCTACAAGCGGGAATCGAAGGTTTCGTAATTTTCCGGAAGTTATTGCGAGGAATTGATGCCGGGTTGGGTTGAGGCGTTCATCGTTATCGCGGCGGTCGCTATTTTTCTGCAAATGGCGATCCTGATGGCGATGTTTTTCCAGGTGCGCACGGCGGTGGAGAAGTTCACCCGCATCGCGGAGAATCTGCAGTCGCGGATCGACCCGATCCTCACTCGCACCAGCCGCATTTTGGATGATTCCGAGGGGCGGATCGCCAGCATCATGGGCGACAGCGCGGAAATCACACGGATCGCTCGCGGGCAAGCCCAGAAAATCGATCGAGTATTCACCGAAGCGGTCGAACGCCTGCGCATCCAGGTGATTCGCGCCGACCAGATTTTGACCGGCGCGCTCGAAATCGTGGAAGACACCGGAACGAAATTCCGCTCGACGCTGTGGGGGCCGATTCGCCAGGCTTCCGCGGTAATGAAAGGCATCAAGGTTGGTTTAGATTTCTTGCGGAACACGCGCAGCCGCCCGGCTGCCGATGTGGATCCGTTGTCGCAGGATGAAGAACTGTTTATCTGATTGAACGCAGCGAACGCCGCTTGAAGTAACTCTCTGAACCGAAAAACGCGCTAACGAATCCATCCCCCACCGAGGACTTGTTCGCCTGCGTAGAAAACGGCGGCCTGGCCGGGCGTAATGGCGCGCTGCGGTTCGTCAAACGTTACGCGCGCGGTGGTGGCGTCGAGGGGAGTAATTTCGGCGCCTGCCGGCTCGTGGCGATTTCGAATGCGCACGGCGGCGCGCACAGGGGCGCTCGGCCGTTCGTACGGAATCCAATTCACGTCGCGCACTTCGCAGGTGACGCTGCGCAATTCGCGATCTTCCCCGACAACCAAACGATTGCGAACCCGATCGAGTTCCACCACGTACATGGGATGCGCGCTACTGAATCCCAGGCCCTTGCGCTGGCCGACGGTGAAACTGTGCAGTCCGTTGTGACGGCCGAGGATTTCCCCGGAGGTTGACACGATGTCGCCCGGAACTTCCGGCAGCTTGCTTCCCTGCTCTTCCAGATAGTTGGCGATGAACTTCACGTAATTGCCGCTCGGCACAAAGCAAATTTCCTGGCTCTCAGGCTTTTCGGCAACCGGGACCCGCAACCGGCGGGCGATGTCGCGCACTTCCTGCTTGGCAAGTTCACCGAGCGGAAAATCGGTGTTGGCGAGCTGTTCTTGAGTCAGGCCGAACAGGAAATACGTCTGATCTTTGGATTCGTCGATCGCGCGCAAAAGTTCGTAGCGATTCGTTTCCGGATTATGGCGGACGCGAGCGTAGTGACCCGTTGCGATTCGCTCGGCGCCGATCTGGCGCGCGGTGACCAGAAGCTGATCGAATTTCACGTGGTTATTACACATGGTGCACGGAATGGGCGTGCGGCCTTCGAGATAGTCGGCGACGAACGGCTTGATGACGTTCAGCTCGAATTCGCGCTCGAAGTTGACCACGTAAAACGGCATGCCGAGATGCTCGGCCACGCGGCGCGCGTCGTACACGTCGTCGTGCGAGCAACAGCGATGCTGCGCGGGCCCAGCGCTGGGCGCTTGCGGCAGGCGGCGCTGATTCCACAGCTGCATAGTGAGGCCAATGATCGACTGGCTTCGCTCATGCAGCATCGCGGCAACGGTGGAGCTATCGACGCCGCCGCTCATGGCGACCGCGACCGTGCCCGTCGCGGGCGTCGCGCCGGGCTCGCGTGTTTCCAGGCGGACGTCGGCTAGGCAATCGACGGCGCTCTCCAGTTGTGATTCGGGATGCATGGCAATCTGAATATTCTACCGTACTGGGACGGCGGTTGTATGCACTGGCGGGACGGCCCGGATGCGTTCCACGACGCGTTGTACGCACTCAATGGCGTAGTTGATTTCGGCTTCCGTGGTGGTGCGGCCCAGGCTGAATCGGATGCTGGAGCGAGCTTCGTCGGGCGTGAGGCCGATGGCGAGCAGCACGTGCGACGGCTCGATGGAGCCGGACGAGCACGCCGCGCCGGTGGAGCAGGAAATTCCCAGCAAATCGAGCGCAATGACGAACGACTCGCCCGAAATACCGGCGATGTCGAGGTTCGAGGTATTCGCCAGGCGCCGCTGCGGGCTTCCGTTCACGCGAACGCCCGAAAGCGCGCGCGTGACCGAGCGCTCGAAATGATTTCGTAGATCGCCCATGCGGATGATGTCTTCCGCGAGGCGCTTCTTCGCCAATTCGGCGGCTTTGCCGAAGCCGACAATTCCGGGGACGTTTTCGGTGCCAGGACGCCGGTCGCGTTCGTGATGACCGCCGAAAAATTGCGGCTGAAGGGGCGAGCCGCTGCGCACGTAGAGCGCGCCAACGCCCTTCGGCCCATAGATTTTATGCGCCGATAGGGAGAGCAGATCGACGCGGAGTTTGTTCACGTCGAGCGGAATCTTCCCGGCGGATTGCACGCCGTCGGAGTGAAAGTACACGTCGGCTTCAGCGGCGATTTGACCGATCTCTTCGATGGGCTGAACGGTGCCGAGTTCGTTGTTCGCGTGCATTACGCTGATGAGCACGGTTTCCGGGCGGATCGCCTCGGCGATTTCCTGCGGGTCCACAATGCCGTTTCGGTCGACCGGGACGTAGGTGACTTCCACGCCGCGCTTTTCGAGCGATTGCGCGGCGTTCAGTACGGCGTGATGTTCGATCGCGGTGGTAACGACGTGCTTCCGCGTCCGATCGGACTCTCCCCCGCCGTCCACCATGCCGAAGACGGCGAGGTTGTCGGCTTCCGTGCCGCCGCTGGTGAAGACGATCTCGGATGACTTCGCGCCAATGAGCGAGGCCACGGATTCGCGAGCCGCATCCACAGCGCTGCGGGCGCGCTGGCCGGACGAGTGAATCGAGCTGGCGTTGCCGAAGGAATCGGCGAAGTACGGCAGCATCGCGTCGAGCACTTCCGGATCGACGGGCGTGGTGGCGTTGTAATCGAGGTAAACGCGCATAGATGGAGGCGATGGTGGCCCGCTGCTGGAGGCCGGCCCGACGGCCCGAACTTCAGGATAGTAGCGCGTTTGGCCACGGTCAAGACCGCCGCCAGGGTGTTTACTTTCGGTTGCTCATCAAAAGACGCGTGGTTGACACCGGTGGGAGCGTCGGCCATCCTCGAAGTACGAATCGCCGGAGCTGTTTGCGGCGCGAAATTCACGGAGTGAAACCTTGGCGCGGCCCATCATTACACTGACGACGGACTACGGAACCAGCGACAACTACGCGGGCGTGATCAAAGGGGTGATTCTCAACATCAACCCCGAAGCGACGGTGGTGGATATCACGCACAGCGTGCTGGCGCACGACATCCTGGACGGCGCGCTGACCATCGGCCAGGCGCATAAATATTTTCCGCCGCGGACGATCCATCTGGTGGTCGTCGATCCGGGCGTGGGAACGCCGCGACGCCCCATTCTCGTGGCCGGAGATCAGCACTATTTCGTAGCCCCCGACAATGGGGTGCTCTCGGCGGTGTACGACCAGAGCGAATCGATTCACGCCTGGCACGTGACCGCGGAACATTATTTTCTGAATCCGGTGAGCGCAACCTTTCATGGCCGCGATATCTTTGCGCCCACGGCGGCGTGGCTGAGCAAGACCTGGCAGACCGGGAGCTTCGGCGAAGAGATTGAGGACTTCGTGCGTTTCGCGATTCCGAAGCCCAAAGTGAATGGAAATGCGATCAAAGCCGTCGTGCTGCGCGTGGACCACTTTGGCAATTTGATTACGAACCTGAAACCCGACGACGCTCCGGCGCTTTTTGCGGTGGATGCGAAGTTCACAATTCGCGTGGGCAATGGCGCTGTGCAGAAGCTGGTGCCTACGTTTGCGGATGGGGCTGCGGGTGAAGCCGTCGGCATGATCGGCTCGACGGGTTATCTGGAGATTTCCATCAACAAGGGCAATGCATCGCGGACGCTGGCGGCGGCGCGCGGCTCGGAAGTCACGATCGAAATCGCGGCTTAAAAACTGGAATCGAAGTTTTCGAATGCAGCGGACGCCTCCTACGTCCGCACTTCCCTGCTGCTTAAACTCCCGCGTCGCGGTTATCTGCTCGCTTGCGAAGCGACGATCAGGAATGTCCGCATGCGCGGGTCGAGCCAGTCGCGCAGCGCATCACCCAGCAGATTAAACGCGAGCACGGCGGTCATCACCGCGAGCGCGGGGAAAATCACCAGGTGCGGCGCATCGAATAGATGCCCGCGCGCGTCGTTGAGCATCGCGCCCCAGCTTGGCATGGGCGCGAGCACGCCGACTCCCAGAAAACTCAGAGTCGATTCCGCGAGGATCGCTCCCGCCATTCCAACGGTGGCTTGCACCAGCACCGGCTGCAGAATATTCGGCAGCAGGTGGCGGACGATGATGCGAGCGTGCGACGCACCGAGCGAGCGCGCCGCGAGAACGTATTCGAGTTCCTTGGCCTGCAAAATTTGGGCGCGCGCCAGGCGCGCGTATCCGGCCCATCCCGTGACGATCAGCGCGAGAATGACTTTGCTGATGCCGGGTCCCAGGAACGCAGCGAATGCGATGGCCAGCAAAATTCCCGGAAACGACAGAAATGCGTTGATCAGCACGACGTTGATGATCCGGTCGAACCAACCGCCGAAATATCCGGCCAGCGCTCCGATGGCCAGGCCGATCAGTCCGGCGCCGGTTACGACGCTGACGCTCACAAGCATCGAGACGCGCGTGCCGTAAATGATGCGCGCCAAAATGTCGCGGCCCAGCTCGTCGGTGCCCATCCAGTGCGCGGCGTCAGGCGGCGACAAGCGCGCGGGAAGATTTTGGGCCACGGGATCGTAGCGCGCGAGAAACGGCGCGGCGAGCGCCACAACCGCCAGCAACAGCGTAAGCGCCAAGCCCAGGCGTCCCGGCCCACTGTGGCGGAGAAAGTCGCGCAAACTATTCGCCCCGGCGCTCATTCGAACCTCACGCGCGGATCAACCATCGCGTACACCACGTCGGTGAGCAAATTCACGAATACGTAGGTCACCGCGATCAGCAGGATGCAGCCCTGCAACAGGGGATAATCGCGCGCGGTAATTGCCTGCACGGCCAGACGTCCGATGCCCGGCCACGCGAAAATTGTCTCGGTGACGATGGTGCCGGCCAGAAGCGCGCCAAACTGCAAGCCGAGGATCGTCAGAATGGGAATCAGGGCGTTGCGAAAGGCGTGTTTGAACAGCACAGCCGAGTTCGAAAGGCCCTTGGCGCGGGCGGTGCGGACGTAGTCACTCGAAAGCTCTTCGATCACCGATGCGCGGACCATGCGGGTGAGAATCGCGGCGAGCGCGGCTCCGAGCGTGAACGCGGGCAGAACCAGATGCGATACGCCGCCGCGGCCGGTGACGGGCAACCAGCCAAGGATCACCGCGAACACCAGCATCAGCACGGGGCCGAGGGCGAAATTCGGCACGGAAAGCCCGAAGAGCGTCAGGACGGCGACGGTCGTGTCCGTGGGCGTGCCGCGCTTCTGGGCGGCGAGAATTCCGCCGAGCATGCCGATCAGCGCGCAAACGCCGAGCGCGACGATCGAAAGTTCGAGCGTGGCCGGATAGTGATCCGCGATTACTTTCATCACCGGCTGCTGAAAGCGAAACGACTGCCCCAGGTCGCCGCGAACGATTCCCGAAACGTAATGGAAGTACTGCAGGCGAATCGGCTGATCGAGATTGAGCGCGTGGCGGAGCTGCTGCAAATCTTCCGCGCGCGCGCCTTCGCCGAGCATTTGCGCTACGGGATCGCCGGGCACGATGTGCGCCAGCAGAAAAACCATCGTGAGGATCAGCCACAGCGCAGGCAGGGCCAGCAATAATCGAAGGCCGACGAACCGGAGGATGGGTGGAACGCCAAGCCGCGTCATCCGTGCGCCGAGCCTTTCGCGGGAGCGGGATCGGCGGTTTTTTCTTCCGATTTTTTGCCGGCGGCGGAGCGTTTCGCGGCGGCGCTCTTGCTGTTGTCCGTCGATGCTTCGCTGTTCGTTTCCTCGACGCTAACGAAGGGTAATTCCGAAAGCTTCAGTTTTTTGATTTTCAGCCGCGAGACGCGGCGCTTTTCCATTTCCATTACGGTGAAACGGTAACCATCCGCTTCAAAACTTTCGCTCCCCCGCGGAATGAAACCCAGGCGATTCAAAACGTACCCGCCGACGGTTTCGTACGCCGTGTCTTCGGGCAGAACAATGTTGTAGCGGCTTTCGAGTTCGCGGATCTTGAGAGCTGCGTCGAAAATCATGCCTCCGTCGGGAAGTTCCAGCGGCCGCTCGACCACGTCAAACTCGTCGTGAATTTCACCGACCATCTGTTCGAGGATGTCTTCGAGGGTAGCGAGGCCGAGTATGCTGCCGAATTCGTCCACTACCATGGCCAAACCGGTGCGGCGCGTGCGAAATTCCACAAGCAACTCGCTGACCGGTTTTGTTTCCGGCACGATCAGCACATCGCGGAGCAGGCTGCGGAGGCTGAATTCCGGCGCGGGCTGATTGTCTTCGGCGCGACGGGAGCGGTCGAGCAGCACCCAAATCATGTCTTTGATATGGACGAAACCGAGAATGTGGTCGAGCGAGCCTTCGTACACCGGAATCCGGGAACGCTGCGTCGTGGCAAACATGCGCATGGCGTCTTCCACAGTCGCAGTGCTCGGCAGCGCATGCACGTCGGGACGCGGAATCATCACCTCGCGCACTTCCACGTTGCCCAGGTCCATCGCCGACCGAATAAATTTCACTTCGGCGGCCGGCAACAGGCCGCGGTCGTGCGCCTGCTGAATCATCACTTGCAGTTCTTCGGTGCTGCGCACCAGCGTGTGATTGTGCGGGGCGATCACGCCGAGCGCGCGGACGATTCGTTCGGCGAGGCCGTCGAGCAGGTCGATCGCCCATCGGAAGGTGTTCAGGAACCAGTGGAACGGACGAGCGATCAGCAGCGCGACGCGTTCGGCTCGCGCCAGGCTCAGGCTTTTCGGGACGAGTTCGCCGAGCACAACTTGCAGCACGGTGAGAAGTCCGAAGGCTGCGACCATCGCGGTGCCGTGCGCGATCACGGCAGCCCAGGGCATTTGAATCGATTGCAGCAGCGGCGTGAGAATGCCGGCGAGGGTGATTTCGCCCAGGTAGCCGAGCGACAAGCTCGCGAGCGTAATCCCCACCTGCACACCGGAGACGACCTGGCTGAGGTCGCTCAGGAGAGTTTCTACAACTTTCGCGCGCGCGTCGCCCTGTTCGACCAGTTGGCGTACGCGAGACTGGCGGATGGCGACGAGCGAGAATTCCGCAGCAGAGAAAAATGCGTTGACGCCTACGAGCGCGAGTACGGCGAAAAGGTGAAGGGCGATCATCCGAGCGGCCCCGCCGGAGCCGTTCGGCGCACACACCAACGCCTATCGACACGAGCGCTTGCTTGCAACGGCTGCCTGACGGCCATCGAACGCGATTTTATCAGGCGCAGCGGCGCGGCGGTAGGAAAGCCGCGAGTGGAGGTGCGCGAGCGGCACGACTCTACGATTTTTGCGCT
This sequence comes from uncultured Acidobacteriota bacterium, assembly GCA_963785585.1. GTDB lineage: Bacteria > Acidobacteriota > Terriglobia > Acidiferrales > UBA7541 > Palsa-295. The sequence continues at coordinate 883,235 of CAWAVW010000004.1, read as the reverse complement.
GCCGAGCGATTCGGCTAAACTGGAATTTGGCGGGACGCTGGTTCGCCGCCGCTGATTCCAATCCCAGAAGAGGCAAATGCCCGAATTGCCGGAAGTGGAAGCCGTGCTGCAAACGATTCGGCCGTTCGTCGAGGGACGGCGAGTTGTGGCGTGCCGCGTGTTGCATCCGATCGCGGTACGACCAAGCTCCGGCAGGGGCGCGAAGCGTGTTGCGGCCATGCTCGCGCGGACACTGCCCGGCCGGACGATTGTGCGCGCCGAGCGCCACGGAAAATATCTGGCGCTGATCCTCGATCGCGGCGTGATCGTGATGCACTTCCGGCTGGACGGCCAGCTTCTGTGGTTTGATTCCGCCGAAACGACCGGACATGTGGACGTTGCGCTTCAGCTCGGCACGGGAACACTGGGGTTCGTCGATCCTCGGCACTTCGGCCGGTTCCAGCTTGAAGAATCGATTGAGCAAGCGACCGGGATTCGCGATCTCGGCATCGATCCACTATCCAATGAATTTACGGCTGCGCGTTTCACCGAGTTGCTGGGCGCCAGCGCGCGCCCGCTGAAACTTTTCCTGCTCGATCAGGACAAAGTCGCCGGCATCGGCAACATCTATTCGAACGAGGCGATGTGGCACGCGCGCCTGAGCCCGTTGCGCCGAGCAAACGATTTGAACCAAGCCGAAGCGCGGCGGCTGCATAAGAGCGTTGTTGACGTTCTCGGACGTGCGCTAGAATGCTGCCTTCATCCGGCGCCGGATTTTCGCGATGCGAACTGGTGGTTTCAAGGGCTTGAGAAAATCCTGAGAGTGTACGGGCGCGAGGGGAAAAAATGCCGGCGGTGCGGCGGCACGATCGCGCGCACGGCGCAGGGCGGGCGTTCAACATTCTGGTGCAAGCGCTGCCAAAAATAATGTGTCAGCCGCGCGTAACGGCGCGGACCGAGGAACCATGAATCCAGTACCGGCAAAACCAGCGGAAGCGGCCAAGAAAGGCGATTTCGAAAAATCGCTGACGCGGTTGGAAGAGGTGGTGAAGCGCCTGGAAAGCGCCGACCTGTCCCTCGACGAAGCGATGAAATATTTCGAGGAAGGCGTGAAGCTTTCGCGCGAGTGCCAGAAACAGCTCGAAGAAGCCGAAGGCCGCGTGGAAATACTGCTGAAGAAGACCGATGGCAAGATCGTAGCCGAGCCGTTTGACGCCGGCGAAGACAACTGACACATCCGCAGCAATGTTCGGCTCGCGGCGGGGCCGCTGGCCGGTAATCCAATTCTCCGGGACACGATGAAACTTCCTGCTACATTCGAAAAAGATCACGCCGCGGTAGAAGCCGCGCTGCACACGATTTTGCCGCCGGAATCGCATCCGCCGAAATCGATTCACAGCGCGATGCGGTACAGCGTGTTTGCCGGGGGCAAGCGCATTCGACCGTTGCTCTGCATTGAATCGGCGCGTATTTTTTCGCAGAAGGCGCCCTCGGCAGTGCATGTCGGTTGCGCGCTCGAGTTGATTCATACCTATTCGCTGATTCACGACGATCTGCCCGCGCTCGACAACGACGATTTGCGCCGTGGCAAGCCGACGAACCACAAAGTGTACGGCGAGGCCATGGCGATTCTGGCCGGCGACGCGCTGCTGACGCTCGCGTTTCAAACGCTGGCGATGGCGGCGGTGGAGCCGCAGCGCCGCATTACCATTCTGGCGATGATCGCCGAGGCGGCCGGCACCGATCGCGGGATGATCGGCGGCCAAGTGGCCGACATCGAAGCCGAAGGCAAAGCCTGCGACCACGCGACGCTCGAATATATTCACCGGTCGAAGACGGCGGCGCTGATTCGCGCGTCGATCGTCGCCGGTGCGATTGTGGGCGGTGCGGACCGGAACGACGTGACGCGCATGCTCAGTTTTGGCGAAAATATCGGCTGGGCGTTTCAAGTGGTGGACGACATTCTGGATGTGGAAGAATCGTCGGCGACGCTCGGCAAAACTGCGGGAAAAGACCAGGCGCAGAAGAAGGCTACATACCCGGCGCTGCATGGGCTGGAAGTTTCGCGCGACATCGCTGCCGACCTGGAAGCGAAGGCTCTGAAGGAACTCGACCATTACGGCGAACGCGCTGCAGGATTGAAACAGTTGGCGCAGTTCCTGGTCGCGCGCCGAGCGTAGCTGTTTCGCTCGGCTTTTGAATTTTCGCGCGCTTTCTGCAATTTCCTTTCGATGAAACCCAAAAACGAAGCCAACGCTTCGGGCGGGCAGTCGCCGCCTGCAAATGCAAAACCCGCCAAAACGCGGCTGGACGTTCTGATTTTCGAACGCGGGCTCGCGCCTTCGCGGGAACGCGCGCAGGCGCTACTGCTCGCCGGCAATGTGCTGGTGAACGGGCAAAAAATGGAGAAGCCCGGAACGCAGGTTCCCTCCGACGCTCGCATCGAGCTGATCGGCGAGACGCCGAAGTACGTAAGCCGCGGAGGCGTGAAGCTCGAAGGGGCCTTGGCGGATTTTGCCGTCTCGGCGGCGGATCGCGTTTGCCTGGACGTGGGAAGTTCGACGGGCGGATTCTCGGATTGCCTGCTGCAGCACGGTGCAACGCGCGTGTATGCCGTTGATGTGTCATCCGATCAGCTCGACTGGAAACTCCGGAAGGATTCGCGCGTAATCTTCGTCGAATGTAATGCCCGGTATCTTGAACCCAGGGACATTGCGGAACGCGCGACGCTTGTGACCATGGACGTTTCGTTTATTTCCGTGGTGAAAGTGTTGCCCGCGGTGATTCGCGTCGCCGCGGCGGACGCCGAGTTTCTGGTTCTGATCAAGCCGCAGTTCGAGCTGGAGAAATCGGAAATCGGCAAGGGCGGCATCGTGAAAGATGCCTCGCTGCACCACAAAGCGATCGAGCGCGTCGTTCACGCTGCGAGGTCCTCGAATCTTGAGGTTCTCGGCATCCGTCCCAGCCAGCTTGCGGGAACCGAAGGCAATCAGGAGTTTTTTCTGCACGCCCGCGCGCGAGGGTAGAGTAGAATTTCACTTCAACGATGATCCGCTCCGCTGGCATTGTCTGTAAGCCGATCAAGGAAATGGTATCCGCCGTCGTCCCGCCGCTGATTCAGTGGCTTTCCGCGCGAAAAATCGGAGTGTTGGTGGATAACGATACCGGAACGACCATCGGTTCGTCGGGCCTCGGGATTGCCCGCGAAGAAATGGGCGGAAAGATCGATTTGCTCGTCGTTCTGGGGGGAGACGGCACGCTGCTTTCCGCGGCGCGAGCGCTCGGTTCGAAACAAGTGCCGATTTTGGCCGTGAATTTGGGCGGACTCGGATTTCTGACCAGCGTGACGCTGGACGAGCTGTATCCGGTGCTCGAAAACGTGCTGGCCGGAAAGCACACGCTGAGCGACCGGATGATGCTCGAAGCGGAAATCTTCCACGACGGCGTGCGGTCCGAACGTCAGATCGCTTTGAATGACGCGGTGGCCAATAAATCAGCGCTGGCACGCATGCTGGATTTCGACGTGCATGTGGACGGCAATCACGTGGGCCGCTATCGCGCCGATGGATTGATAGTCGCGACGCCAACCGGCTCGACGGCGTATTCGCTCGCCGCGGGCGGGCCGATCATTCATCCTGCTCTCGATGCGTTTGTGATTACGCCGATCTGCCCGCACATGCTGACAAACCGGCCGCTGGTGGTGCCGGATACGGCGCGCGTGGAGCTGGATTTTGCGGTTTCAAACGAGCCGGTGTACCTGACGATGGACGGACAAATCGGGTTTCAACTCGACGCGAAAGACCGCGTGGTCATCACGAAATCGTCGAACAAAGTCCGTGTGGTGAGCCCTCCGTCGATGACCTATTACGAAATTCTGCGAAGTAAACTGCGCTGGAGTGAGCGCTGATTCGAGCGCGCTCAATTTTCCTTGGGGAGTTGATCATGAAAATCCGCAATTTCATCGTCCTTGCTGCGTTCGTTTGGTTTTTCGGCGCCGCGCAAGGGGCCGGCGCCCAAACGGATACCGTGCCCGGGCCGCATGATTCCGCCGTTCACCCGCCCTCTGCCGCGCCGAAGTCCGCTCCTGCGGATTTTCCCATGCACGAAGGTTGGGTGGACGCGCACGGCGTGATGATCTATTACATGACCGTCGGCCGGGGCGCGCCGCTGGTGATCGTTCATGGCGGACCGGGTGAGACGCACGATTATTTTCTGCCCTACCTGCTGCCGCTGGCCCGAAAAAACAAACTGATTTTTATCGATGAACGCGGCTCCGGAAAATCGCAGAAGCTCGAAGACCCGGCGGGCTACACCGTGGAAAACATGGCAGACGACGTGGAAGCCGTACGCCAGGCACTGGTGCTGGGCAAAATCACGCTGCTGGGGCACTCCTATGGAGGAGTACTCGCTCAAGCCTACGCGCTGAAGTATCAGGCAAACCTGAGCAGCCTGATTTTGTGCAGCACGTTTGCCAGCACCTCCGAGATGAACCAAGTGTTCGTACGGATGAAACAGAATATGTCGCCGGACCTGCGCGGGCGAATCGACGCGATGGAAAAAGCCGGACTTTTCGGGCATGGCCGTGAGTGGGAGAAGAATCGCTATCCTGCCGATTACATGATTGCAGCGTGGGGCGAGGGTTACTTCCCCTACGTGTATCAAAACCATCCGGACCCGAACTACGATCCGCTGAACGACGGGAACACCGCGTGGGACGTCTATCGCGAGATGTGGGGCTCGGACGGCGAGTTTGTAATCGATGGAAATCTAAAATCGGTGGAGTACGTGGACCGCCTTTCGTCCATCCACGTGCCGACGCTGATCATCGCGGGCGACCACGACGAAGTGGATCCTTCGCTATCGCAACAAATGCACGAAAAAATTGCCGGTTCGAAGATTACGATCCTGCCGAAAAGCGGACACATGACGTTCGTCGATCAGAGGGGAATGTTCAACGAGGCGGTGGGAACGTTTCTGCATCCGCCGCCACCGAAGAAGTAGCGCGCTATTTCACTTTCAGCACGACGAGAGTGCGGTCGTCGGCGGGATGCCGCCCGCCGGAGTAAGCGTCCACTTCTTCGAGGATTTTGTCGGCCAGACCGTCCGACGATAGGTCGTGGTGCCTCGCGATAATATCCGAGAGCCCCTGATGGCCGAAAAATTCGCCGCTCAGGCTCTGCGCGTCGCCGATGCCATCGGAGTGAAACACAACCACATCGCCTTCGTCGAGGATGAAGCTTCGCTGATCGTAGGTCGCATCTTCAAACATTCCCAGCGGAAAACCGGAAAGATCGATGCGCTCGCATTTTCCCGCGTGATAGAGAAATGGCTGCTCCTGCCCGGCATTTGCGACGCGCAACTTGCGCCGCCCGCGGTGCCAGGTGGCGAAACATAGCGTCATGAAGCGGCCTTCGATGCGCCGCTCGCCGAGAAATCCGTTAATGGCGCGCAGCATTTCGGCGGGACGATGTTTTTGCGGGCCCAGGCTGCGGAGCGTGCCGATGGCCACGGCCCCGTAGAGCGCGGCGGCGCTTCCCTTCCCGGCAACGTCACCCATCGCCACACCCAACTCCTGCGGGCCGTAGCGAAGAAAGTCGTAGAGGTCTCCGCTCAATTCGCGCGAAGAAACGACGCGCGCCGCGATATCCAATCCGTATTCCGGGCCCGGCAGCCGGGGCAGCAGCGCGCCTTGAATTCTTCGTGCCGCGCTTAAGTCGCGCTCCATGCGCGCCTCATCGCGCGCGACTTGCTCGTAGAGCCGGGCGTTTTCGATCGAAACCGCCAGGTGCGCGGCCAAAATGGAAAGCGCCTGCACGTGGTCCGGCGTGAAATAGTTGAGCTGCGGGCTTTCGAGGTCCATCACGCCGACGACCCGATCCTTATTCAGCATCGGCACGGCGAGTTCCGAGCGGGTCTCCGGATTGATCATCATGTAGCGGGGATCGAGAGTCACATCCGGCACGACCACGGGACGCTTCAGGCTTGCCGCAGCGCCGACGATGCCGCCGTGCGCCGGCACAGCGAATTTTTCCTGCACGCGCTGGCCGAATTTCACGGTCACGCGATGGCGGAACACGTTGTCTGCGTCGTCATACAGCAAGATCGAGAAAATCTGGTAGTCGATCAGCCGTTTGGCGAGTTCGGCCGCGCGGCGAAGGATTTCTTCCACCGAAAGGGTGGAGTTCGCTTCGCGGCTCACTTCATTCAGAAGCAAAAGAGTTTCCGCTTGATTCCGCTCGTGCTCGAAGAGCTTGGCGTTTTCCACGGCCGTGCCGATTCGCGAAGCGACCAGCGTCAAAATATTTTGCTGGTCCGGAGTGAAATAATCGGGCTGGCTGCTTTCGATGTCCAGCACGCCGATTACGCGTCCACGCACAATCAGCGGGACGGCGAGTTCGGATTTCACACCGTCCACCGCACTCAAATAGCGCGAATCTGTGTGGACGTCGCCCACGCGAACCGGCAATCCCGTGGATGCCGCCGCGCCGATAATTCCTTCGCCCATGGGAATCCGCCAGTGCTCCACGACTTCCGCGCGGTGGCCGATGGCAAACCGGAAATACAGTTGGTCGGTTCCCGTTTCCGGCAAGAGCACCGCGAAGATTTCGTAGTCGATCAGCCGCTTGATTTGCGCCGCGGCGCTGGCAAGCACTTCGTCGAGGTTGAGCGAAGCGTTGATTTCCTGGCTGATTTCCGCCAGCACGGCGAGGGTTTCGGCCGGAACGTCGAGCTTCGCGTTGAGTTTTATAGCGTCCATGGTAAGGAAGGATGAACTCAGCCCCCGCCGAGAGACCACTCATAACACATTTAAATAGAAACAGTTACACGCAACTGCAGATTCAATCGAATCATTATAACAGCAGGCCGAGCGACGACTGAGCGAGAGATGGCGTATTTCGAAATTCTAGTAGGGATCGGCCAACCGGCGAGCGCCGGAGCGTGAATCCTTCTCGCCGTTGGCACGTTCCTGGATTATTTTCACGCCTGCGCTCGTGCCGATGCGCGTAGCTCCGGCCGCCACCATCGTGCGCAAATCTTCCAGCGTGCGGATGCCGCCGGAGGCTTTCAGTCCGGGATTCGGGCCGATCGTGCTGCGAATGAGGCGCACATCATCTTCCGTTGCTCCGCCCGAGCTGAATCCAGTGGATGTTTTTACAAAGTCGGCGCCCGCCTGAATGGCGATCTGCGATGCGCGGACTTTTTCATCGCGATCGAGCAGCGCTGTTTCAAGGATGACCTTGCACAGCGCGTTTCCGCGGTGCGCGGCTTCCACCACTCGGCGAATGTCCGCCTCCACGGCCTCGAACTTTCCGGATTTCAGAGCGCCGACGTTGATGACCATGTCCACTTCCTGGGCGCCCTCTTCGATCGCCTTTTGCGCTTCAAACGTTTTCACCTGCGGCAGCGTGGCGCCCAGGGGAAAACCGATCACCGTACAAACGCGCACGGAGCTGCCCGCCAGCAATTCGGCGCACAACGCGACATACCAGGGATTCACGCAAACGGCGGCAAATCCGTATTTCAATGCCTCTTCGCAAATGCCGCGAATTTCCGTTTCGGTGGCGTCCGCGCGCAGCAGTGTGTGGTCGATCAGCCGCGCAATTTCAGCTTCGGTGCTCGGCGGCTTCATTCGGATGGCACCGTCAAAACGCAGACGTCTTTCAGATTGCGGTAGCGCTCGGCATAGTCGAGCCCGTATCCGACCACGAATTCGTTGGGGATTTCGAAGCCGATGTAGTCGCCTTTGACGTCTTTTATGCGGCGCGAGGGCTTATCGAGGAATGCGGCGATGCGTAGCGATTTCGGCTTTCGTTGCTGCAAGACGCGCAACAAATAACTCAGTGTGAGGCCGGTATCGAGGATGTCTTCGACGACGATCACGTTGAGCCCCTCGATGCTGCTATCGAGATCTTTCAGAACGCGTACTTGCCCCGAGCTCTGCTTCCCTTTGCCATAACTGGAGACCGCAATGAAATCGATCGACGTTTCCAGATTAATCTCGCGGGCCAGGTCGGAAAGGAAAATGCAGGCGCCCTTGAGGACGCCAACCAGGTGAACGCGTTCACCTTTGTAGTCTTTGGTGATCTGGTGCGCCACTTGAATCACGCGTTTCTTGATGGCGGCGCTGCGCAGCAGAACTTTGAGTTTGTCGTTGCCGTTCACATAAGGCATGAGCGCGGAAGTCCTCGCAAACCGCGTACTGTAGCGCAGCAGCGAATGGATGACAAGAAGACCCAAATAGTCACCGCGAAAGTCGCTCCGTTCCGATCGTTCCCGTGCGGACGGACAGGTTCCTACTTCGATAAGCTTAATGAAACGCTGAACTTTAGCAAATTGACGACGTCGTACACTGGAACCAGGCAGCATCTCCCTCTGGTCGCGGAGGATTCCCAGTGTTCGCGGATGTTTTCCTCAATTTCGCCATTTCATTCGCCACCGGCGAGTTCCTTGCGGGCGTGTATGCGGCGGGGATTCTTGGGGGCTTGGTTGTATTTGCGCGAGGCTTTCAGATGTTTCGGTACAAACGCAAAATTCTCGACGTGCCGCTCTCGAAAACTCATAGCGCGTCGGTTGGGTTGGTCGAACTGATCGGAACGCCTACCGGCCCATCTACGCTCTCCGCACCTGTGACCGGGGGTCCCTGCTACTACTATCGAGTGCAGGCTTGGCAGTGGCAAGAATCTCGGAATAGCCATAGCTGGAAGAAAGCTCTGGATGAATCTGTCTGCGTTCCGTTCTTTCTGAGGGACGACACCGGCGAGGTCTTAATCGACACCAAGGGCGCTGAGATGGACGTCCACGAAAGCTTTTCAGATGAACTCGCAGCTTCGTACTTCGCCACTCGCGATTTGCTTCCCGAAAATATCAAAAGGTTCGTGCTGACGCGAGGCTTGGTTCCCTACGAAAAGATCAAAATCCAAGAGCACGTAATTCAGCCGGACTATCCGTTGTTCGTTATCGGAACCCTGGGGGAGAATCGAGCGCACCAGCCTCAGCAAAGTCGCAACGCCCCAGATCGAGCCACCACAGTTTCCCTCGGCCCAAAGCCAAGCGGCGGGGCCCGTGTTGGAATTCACTTTCAACGACAAACAGCGGGTAGCCATCCTGGTTTCGCTCAGGAAGCGAGACAGTTGCTGACCGAAGCCGGAGTCGCGACCGAGACGGCGTTTACGGATGAAAATCAAATGGTCGCAGGATCCACGATCGAGAGATCGCTGCCGCATTGCGCCGAACGCGCATCACCATTCGAAGCACGCGCGGCCATCGGCCGAGGAGAGCGCGGAGACCCGTTCACAATCTCGTGCCGCAGCCCAAAGGAAGTGGTGCAGTCGCTCGCTTGGAAATCGACGCTTTGCATCTGGGGCGGCCCAATTTTGTCGCTGACGAGCCTGTATTTGTTGTTTCTGTTCCTTCGAAGGGGCTAGAGCCGATGAGTCTGTTTCCCTATCTCGCCGTGGCGTTCGTAGCGGGCGGCGTTGTGATCTATCTTGCGACCATTTACAACGGACTTGTCGGGCTTCGCAACGACATCGACAAGGCCTGGTCGAATATCGACGTGCTCCTGAAACAGCGTTACGACGAAGTGCCTCGTCTGATTGAAGTCTGCAAAGGCTACATGCAATATGAAGCGACGACGCTGGAGGCTTTGACCGAAGCGCGCGCCCGCTACAGACTTGCAGGGACCGTGGCTCAAAAAGGTGCGGCCAGTGGAAACCTGAGCGGTTCGGTGAACGAGCTGTTCGCGGTCGCCGAAAACTATCCCCAACTGAAAGCCAACGAAACGTTTCTCGAGGTTCGACAACGAATCACCGAACTCGAGAGCCAAATCGCCGATCGACGCGAGTACTACAACGATGCCATTAATCTGTTCAATACACGAATGCAGGAGATGCCAGACAAGATTGTGGCTGGGGCGATGAGGCTGCGGCCGAGGGCGATGTTTCCGATAAGCGCAAATGAAAGGGGGCCCGTTCCCGTAAAGCTCACCGCTTCCCGCGCGTAGGAATCCGAATTTCGTCTCGCGAACAGTAAACCGGGACGGTTTATCGTAAATATCCCCAGGTGTGAAGGCGGTCGCTGTCTTCCACCCACCGGTCGCCGATGTCCGTGCGGTAGTACATATTCGGGATCAGAATATTTTTGATGCGGGAGTACACCTGCGCTTGCGCCTGCTTCATCGTTTGTCCGAGGCCCACGACGGTGAGGATAACGCCCGACGTGCCCGCTACGAGCCACTGCCCGTTCACCTGTTTCACGTCTTCGATGTGAACCTCGTCGGTGGACGGTTTCTTGAACACGATCACCGCGTTTTTCGAGAATGAATCGAAGGTCTCGTCGTCGTCAAATGGAAACGGCGGCATCACGATGCGCACGCCAATCTGAAACCCGCTGCGCACCTTCAGTTTGGGATCGATGCCGCTCGCCAAGTCCCAAAAAAGCTGGCCGATGGGAGTAATCATCCCGGCCTGCTGAATCATGATCGTGGGGTAGCCGAACCGCGAGGTGAATTCGAGCGGATAGATTCCGTGATGGTTGACGATGCAATTCAAATCGATGTAGCCCACGTAGCCCTCTTCCGCGAGCTTCGGCTCCATCTTCAGCAACGTCTGGGTGAAGAGTTGATTCGGCTCGCTCCAGAACATGGTAGTGCCCATCTCCCCCGTGGGCGGCCCGTTTTCGCCGGGGAACAGTTTCTTGTGCTCGAAATTGATGTTGATCGGATATACGAAATTCTTGCCGTTGAAAAATCCGCCGACGGCCACTTCCACTCCGGTGACGCGGCGCTGCAACTGGAACACTTTGATTTCGTCGGAAAGTGCGCGCTTATACGCTTCGAGCATGTGGATCACGTCTTGCCCGTCGTCTTCTTCCCCGACGAACAGGCGCCGTTTCACGTTTTGCGCTTCTCCGCTCGGCTTGATCACGTAGCGGCCGGGATTATCTTCCACGTGATCGATCGCGTCGTCGAAAGATTCAAATTCCTTGTACTGCAAAATATTCACGCCGGCTTTCTTCAGCTCTTCCTGGCCGAACGACCGGTCGTCTTCCAGCCGATCGGAGTACGCCGATCCGCCGATCACTTTTTTGCCTTGCGCACGCAACGCAGCGGCCTTTTCACCCTGGCCCAGAGTGTCGTCGAAGATGATGATGTCGGCCCACTCGACGTCCTTTTCCCAGTCTTTTGACTTCGCCACGAAGCCGTCGGCGATGTCGCGCTCCTTTTTGTCGTGAATGTAGTAGCGGACTTCGTTGCCGTCTTTGGCAACTTGCCAGGCAATGTCGCCGATCAATCCGGTGAGCGACACAAAAAGAAAATTGCGCTTTTCCATCCGTCTTTCACTCCCGTTGGTCGATATCCGCTCACGCGCACGCGGAGCTCTTGAACGATAACAGAATAGTGCGGATTTGTTACGCGGCCATGAATGAGAACTTCCTGCCGGGTGCGGCGCAGGAACGCCGCGACGCTCCCTACCTAAACTTGTGACCGATTCAACCGATGATTCATTCTGGAGACTTGCGTGTCTGAATTCGACGACCCCGAGATCTATCGCGTGGTGCTGGAAAGCCTGGTCACGGGTGTGTACATGGTGGACCGCGAGCGGCGCATCGTGTTTTGGAACGAGGGCGCGGAAAAAATTACCGGGTATTTGCGCCAGGAGGTTGTAGGAAGATTTTGCCGCGAAAGTTTGCTGGCCGCGTCCGAATCGAGCCAGACGATTTTGGCGGACGCCGCCGAGACGCTCGACAGCGTTTTGCGTGACGGAAAGTCATCGATTGCCGAAGTTTCGCTCCGCCATAAGGCGGGCCACCGGATTCCGGTCCGGTTGAAAGCGGTCCCGATCCGAAACGGCCACGGCAGCATCGTGGGCGCGGCCGAAAGCTTTGAGGCAAGCCTTGCGAACACCGAAGCCGACCGCCGCCAACAGAAACTCGCCGACTACGGATATCTCGATCAATCAACAGGCGCGCCATCGTCGGTCTATATGCAATCGCACCTTCGCGAGAGCCTGATGACCTTTGCGGAAGTGACGATTCCCTTCAGCATTTTATGCATCGAGGTGGACGGAATCGAAAAGCTGCGGATGTCGTACGGCCCGGCGGCGGTGGTGTCGATTCAGCGAGTGGTGGCGGATTCCCTGGAAAACAGCCTGCGGCCCACCGATTTTCTGGGGCGTTGGTCGCAAAAGCAGTTCCTTTCGATTTTGACCGACTGCAACGAAAAGGAAATCATTCGCGTGTCGGACCGGATGCGGAAAATCGTGAGTGGATCGAAAGCGAAATGGTGGGGCGACGAAGTTTCCTTGACGGCTTCGTTCGGTGGCACCACCGTTCATCCGGGAGACACGGTGGAATCGATTGTGGAGCGGGCCGAGAAAGCATTGGCCGAAAGTCTTCAGGCGGGCGGAGACTGCACCACGATTTGCCCTTGATATCGCGTGGATGAGCGGAGGTTCGAGCTTCCATGTTTACGATTGTCGGAATTTTAGTGGTGTTCGGCGCGGTGGTGGCCGGGTATTTGATGGAGCATGGGAACATGCTCGTCCTGGTTCAGCCCGCCGAACTGATCATCATTGGCGGCGCGGCCATCGGCACGGTGCTGATTGCCAACCCCATCCACATCTTAAAAAAGATCGCCGCGGGCGTGGGCGGATCGTTCAAGGGATCCGGGTTCACGCAGGAAAGGTACCTGCAGACGCTGAAAATGATGTACGAGCTTTTCACGCGCGCCCGCAAGGACGGATTGATGGCGCTCGAAACCGACAGCGACAATCCCGAGCAAAGCTCGATTTTTTCGAAGTATCCCGAGTTTCTGAAAGACCATCACGCGCTGGCGTTTGTGTGCGATTCGATTCGCATGGCTTCGAGCGGCGCCATCGAACCCTTCGACGCCGACCAGATGATTGAAACCGACATGGACGTGCATCATCACGAAGCGTCGCTTCCGGTGGCGGCGCTTTCCACGATGGCCGATTCCCTGCCGGGCCTGGGCATCGTCGCCGCCGTGCTGGGCGTGGTGATCACCATGGGAGCGCTGGGCGGCCCGCCGGAAGAAATCGGGCACAAAGTTGCCGCGGCGCTGGTGGGAACGTTTCTCGGAATCTTGCTTTGCTACGGATTGATCGGGCCGATCGCGCAGAACATGGGCAAGGCCGCCGATGAAGAGCATTCCTACTATCTGGTGCTGCGCGTGATGATCGTCTCGTTCATGAAGGGCATCGCGCCGAGCATGGCCGTCGAAATCGGGCGTCGCGCGATCCCCGGGCATGTGCGCCCGAGTTTTCAGGACGCGGAAAAGCGGCTGAAGGATCGCGGCGATGCGGCCGCAGCGGCCTAGTTTGAGTTTGTGCGCGTAAGACGCTACCAGTTCGATCGAGATTTCATTCTCCCGCGATGACTGCAAAACCTCCGATCATCGTAATCAAGAAAAAAGGCGGCCACGGCGGCCATCACGGCGGCGCGTGGAAAGTCGCCTACGCCGATTTCGTCACGGCGATGATGGCTCTGTTCATCGTGCTGTGGCTGCTCAACACCAGCAAGGCGGTGAAGGAAGCCGTGGCGGGCTATTTCAAGGATCCGGCCGGCACAACGAACAAAGTCGGCAGCAGCGTGGCCGGTTCAGGCGAGAAAATATTGCTCTCGCACGACAACATGTCTCAGTTGAGGGAAAAACTCGAAAAGGCCATCAAGCAGATGCCGAATTTCGAGAAATTGAAAAAACACATCGTGATGACGATTACCAGCGAGGGACTGCGGATCGAATTGACCGAATCCGCGAGTGGAACATTTTTCGATAGCGGCAGCCCTAACCTGAACGCCGATGGCAAGGAGATTGTCGCTATTCTGGCGCAGGAGCTGGGCAAACTGCCGAATAAGTTGGCGCTCGAAGGGCACACTGATTCGACACCGTACGCGGAAGGCCGCAATTACGGAAACTGGGAACTGTCGGCCGACCGCGCCAACTCGACTCGGCGATTGATGCAGCAAAATGGGATTCGCGAGGATCAGGTGACGCAAGTGCGCGGGTTCGCGGATCAACGGTTGCTGAAACCTGACGCGCCCACGGACTCGTCGAACCGCCGCATTTCGCTGATTGTGCTTTATCAGGAAGAAGCCGCACCCGACGCGGCAGCCGGCCCGGCGGCAGCGCCCGAGCAACCCGCGCCCAAGATCGAAGCAACTCCACAAACGCACCCCGCAAGCCACGCGCCGGCCGCGGCCCCCGCGAAGTCCACCGAACAGTTGAATCCGGCCGAAATACGAAAGGCCATCGAGAAAATGAATGAACAAACCGCTCCGCCCGCCAAGTCTGTGAAACCAGCCTCTCCGCCGCCTTCAAAGCCATAGTACGGAAGCGGGCCGCCGCCGGGCCGTTTCACAGGCAATCAAAATCCTGTACTTTAAACCGAGAGGTTGGCGCCATGCCAGAAACTCAATCGAACGCGGATGTCCGTTCGCCCGAGCCGTGGTTGCGCGGCACGTTGACGGAAGTTCCTCCGGTGGTTCGCGCGGTGCTGCACGCGCTGCAGCTCGCCGACGAAGATTTGAACCGCTGGTGCGGATCTCTCAGCGACGCGCAGGTAAACGCGCGCCCGGCAGGAATCGCGCCGGTTGCGTTTCACATTCGGCACATCGCGCGAAGCCTCGATCGGCTGCTGACGTACGCCGAAGGCCGGCAACTCGACGCAAGTCAAATGGCGGCGCTGCATTCAGAGTTGGACGCGGCCGCGAACTGCGGCGAAGTGTTCGTGGAGTGGCGGGCAGCCTTCAAGAAAAGCGAGGAGCGGATTCGCGCGTTTGGTCCCGAGGATTACGGCCTGGCGAGGACCGTCGGAAAGAAACAACTGCCGACGACCGTCGCGGGCCTGCTGATTCATTGCGCCGAACACACGCAGCGTCACGTCGGCCAGGCGATTACGACCGCGAAAATCGTGAAGTCCCAGTAAGGCCGAGCGGCGGGATCGCCGGGAGCAGGAGTGGTAGCCGATTTGCGCCGATTTCCTGCATCTGGTTCCTGCGAACGTACCAGCACGGGTTGTAGCCCAGATGCGGAAACAGCGAGTTCACGCACGTGACGGTCTGCGACTGGTCGGTGAAAATCTCCACGCGGCCGTCTTTGGTGGGAGTGCCGTACACCACGGTCACGCTACCGAACGCCGAAGCACCATTGTTGCGGGAGGCTTTCAGTCGAAGGATGCCATAGTCCAATCCGTATAGAAGAAATGCAAACGCGACCACGCCGATGACGATTCGTTGAAAAAGACTGAGGTCGCTCATGATGGGACTGAATCCATGGCGGTATTGTAAGCGATGTCGGCGCGAAGCGGCGCGTCACGCGGCAAACATTACTTGGTCGTTGACGATTGCGAGGTTCCGGGGAATGCCACTTTCATCCACGGATCGCCGAACAGAATCCAGGTGCGTCGCACATCGGGATCGGTGACGCCTGACTTCGCCATGATAATGGCTCGGCCCAACGGTATCGATGGCGATTGGGCGAGTGTTCGGAGCAGAGTCTGATCCATGGTGGCCTGCGGCGGCTCGGTGGTGAAACCGGATGACGCCCAAACTGCGACGGCGCCTCCGTTAGGAGCGAGCATCAGCGAGGTCGAAAGGCTTTCCGCGTACACGTCGTGGAAAAATCCGTTCAGGCAGTCCATCAGGAAGAATACCGGTAGCCGCCCACCGTTCGTCAAAGCGCCGGCAGACGTGTCGTCCAGCAAATCCGAAAACGACCACTGCTGCTCGGAGCCGTGGCCGCTGTAATTCACCAGCACCGCGCCATTGGTGAGCGCGGTGTAAATTTGCTGTTGCGCGGTGGCCGTGTCGAGACTGTTCGCCAGGATCGTTGTGGCAGCGACGGACGACGGCAGCATGGTGTTCACGGAAGTAGCCGCCGCACTGAAGTCGGCGCCAATATTCTGGTCCGCCACAAACAGCGCTTGCGAGTTCCAACTTCCGTTCGAAAGGCCGCGTTCATAATTAACGATTTTGGAAATTACGAGCGAAGCTTCCGCCGCGGTGCGCACGGGCAACCGTCCCGTGGGAATCGTGGGAAAGCCGGTCTGCTGGAAATCGCTGAACCAATCGTCGGAAGCCGTCTTGAATGCGGCGGTCTCGATGATCCGCGTGGGGACGAAATCAAAATACCCAAATCCGAGATAATTCCGCGGATCGACCGAAGCGTTGCCGATCAGCAGCACGTCCTGCGGACGATTGCGCCAAACGTATTCGGCCCGCTGCAAATAGTCTTTGAGCGCAAACGGAGTGCGTTCGCCGTAGTTGAAAGCGTCGTAGAGCTCGTCCATCGTGACCACTTGAACCTGCCGCCCCTGCGCACTGCGCAGGCTCAGCAGCGGTGACAGAGTGGGCTGGAAGTCGGACGTCGTTACGATGATCTCGTCCACGCCCTCGCGCCCGGCAAGCGCCGTATTCGGTGCGTGTGCCACCAGGCCCGCGGGAGCGGCAATCTGATCGCTCGAGAAAGCTACCAGCGAGCGCTGGGTGTTTGCGCCTCCGGGCACGGTGATTTCGATGCTGAATCCGGAGTTCGACGCGGTCACGGTGCCCGGAATCTGCGCGATGGCCGCGGGATTCGTAGTGTCGAAGACCTGGACGTTGCCGTTGGTAAAGCCGCCGATGCTCAACTTTGTATTGGCCGGCGCCGTAGCATCGAGCCAGTTCGAATCCGCCGCATAGGTGTGGGGATATTGCAGCGTGATCGATTGCACGAGGCTCACGTCGTTTTCGCCCTCGAGCGCGGCGAGCGTTACCGTGTTGGTTCCCTCGACGAGTTGAGAATTCGAGATTGCAAAAGTGCTCGTGCCCGCGGCCTGGCCGAAGAAGGATATGGTTCCGAGCGAGACGCCGTTGAGTTCGACGCTCACGCTGTGCGGTTGACCGTCGGTAACGCCCTGCAGCGCCACGTTCAGCGACGGCGCGATACCGGAGTTCGGGTCGAGATGGGAAATCGTCAAAGTCTGATCGACAGGCTCGGTCGTCACCGCAGCGCCAAAGTAATTGTCGGCGTTGTCGCCGTTCAACAGCGCAGCGAAATACGTGGTGCGCTGCTCGAGCAATACCGTCGCGAGAAAACTTGACGGTCCCACGGCGGCCGATGAGTTCGCCGGCGCGGGCAGAATGCGAAGCCCCGGCTGCGTTCCATTGATGAGCCAATATACCCGGGTGCCGGAAAAGGGAGTGTCAATGCCGGTGCCGTAAAACTGGATCGAGTCATTTGGCCCGAGCGCCCCGGTTTGCTTGGCGACTATGAGCAGGGGCTGCTCGATCCCCTCGGCGAACAGCCGTAACTGGCTCGAATTTCGCGACGTATCGAAACCGGCCGCGGCGAGTTGGCTGCCCGTGAGAGCGTACCAACCTTCGGCCTGCACCGAAATTTTGAGCGCGGCCATGCCGTCGAGCACGCCCGACGAGAGCTCTTGCGGCGGCGCCGGGGCCGCGGGCGAAGCAGTGGGAGGCACGAACCGCGCGTGCGCATACTGCGCCGTGTTGTAAACCGAATTGAGCTGGCTCATCAACGCGGCCTGTGGGGCGAAGTCAGACGGCCCCGGCGACACGGGTTCCGACGAAACCTCGGGAGTGACCGAGCCGTGCGAGTTGTGCACGCCGTTGATATCGACATCTTCGAGCGTGTAGGACGACTGGCTCGTTCCCTGCGGATCAAACCAGCGGTACAGCTTCGCCGCATGTTGAGGCTGCGCTCCGCGCACAAACAGAGCCGAACCGGCAATTAATGACGGATTCACTTGATGTTTTCCGGACGCATCATTCCGGTAAATATGAAAGCCGAGATTGCGCACTTCCGAGCGCGTCCGCCATTCGAGCAACACGCCGCCCGACGGCTGCGCGATGGCGCGGAATCCTGAAATCTCGACGGCCGTGGGAGACACGATCGATGTGACGGTGGACGAGGTGTTGTTGGCCGCATTCGGATCGGAGGTGCTGGAACTGACGGTCGCCGTATTGGCAACGCTCACGCTTGAACTGAAAACTGTGGCGGTTGTGTTAATCGTGATGATCACCAGGCCGCCGTTGGTAATCGTGCCAAGCGAACAACTCACCGTGCCGGACGCTTGCGAGCAGCTGCCCTGTGTGGCGCTGCCGGAAACAAACGTAACCTGCGACGGCAATGGGTCGGAGACTTGCACGTTCTGCGCCGCTGCCGGGCCGTTGTTGGTAACTTGCAGGGTGTAGGTGAGATTCGTACCCTGATTGGCGAGCGCCGGAGACGCCGTTTTCACAATGGCGACATCGGCCTGCGTGAGCCCGCCGACGTAGGTCGTCGCCGTGGCCGAGTTGTTCCCGGCGTACGCGTCCTCGTTGGGAGTTTCGGTGACGCTCACCGTGTTCGAGATCTGCGTTCCGTTTGCCGTTCCCGTGGGGACTAGAACTACAAGCGAGAAAGTACCCGTTCCGCCGGAGGCAAGAGTTGAGATGTTACAGGAATAGTTTCCCGTGCCGCCGACGGCCGGCGTGGTACATGTCCAACTCGCATTTGGTTTCGTCAGCGAGACGAAGGTCGTGCCCGTCGGGACCGAACCGGAGACCGTGACGATGGAACCCGCAGCAACGCCCGCATTCGTGGCGGTCTGCGTGAACGTAACGTCATTCCCCGCAACCACAGGAGTGGGCGACGCGCTATTGGTGACACTCAGGTCGTTCTGAATGTTGTAAACAACGACGGTGCTCACCGTAGCGGAGTTGTTATTCGGATTGGGATCGGTCGTACTCGAACTTGCGCTCGCGGAGTTCGTCAAGACGGTTCCGGCGGCGTCACCGGCGGGAATATTCATGACCACGGTGAACGTGGTCGAAGCGCCCGAGGCGAACGAAGCGAGCGTGCACGAAATCGTGCCGGTCGAGCCGACGGCGGGCGTCGAGCACGTCCACGCAGTTCCGGACTGGGCAATCGACGCGAACGTGGCAGCGGTGGGCAGCGTGTCGGCGAGAATATTCGTCACGGAGGTTGCAGGACCGTAGTTCTTGACGACCACCGTGTAGGTGATCGTGCCGCCCGGCGAGACCAGCGACGCGCTGGCGGCCTTGGTTACGCGCACATCGGCCGACGTGGAGGCGGCGACCAAGGTGACAACCGTCGCGGTATTGTTCGTAAGGTTGGGATCGTTGGTACCCGAAGCGATCGACGCAGTGTCTGTAATTTGCGTTCCGCTTGCCGTGGCCGCGGGGATTCCCGTCACCACGGTAAAGGTTCCGCTCGAGGAACCAGCCACATCAGGATCGGTGCAAGTAATCACGCCGGTGCCGCCGACCGCAGGCGTGGTGCAGACCCAACCCGTGGGCGCGGAAATCGAGGTGAACGTTGTGCCCTGCGAAATGTTCTCGGAAAACACGGCGTTCACTGCATCCGTGGTGCTGTTGTTCGTAACGATCTGCGTGTAAGTAACCGTGCCGCCCGGAGTCACCGGATTGGGCGTTCCGACGTTCGTAACCGATAGATCGGCGCTGGCGCAATACGCGCCGGATTGAACTCCAGGCACCTGAGTGATGGTGTAGTTCTGCGCCACAACACCTGCTGCCCCAGGTGTCGCGCCATACGAGTCATTCGCAGTGGTCGAATACCCGCTCGAACCGCCTGTCACCGACGATGTGAGCGGAGCGGAGGAAAGGAAAATCACGCCGCCACCGCCACCGCCGCCCGGGCCATGTCGATTACCGGGAAAGGTGGCCGGCGTCTGCGTTTGCCAGGTATTTCCTCCGCCGCCACCGTTGGCTCGCACGGTAAGTCCCGTGAGTCCACCGGTATTGGAAAACAATAGAATCGAACCGCCGGCACCGCCACCGCCACCGCCGTCATTTTCAACGGCGAGCGCGGTCGATCCGTTCGAACTGATGGTGCCCGTTCCCGTAACGTAGCCCGCTCGAATGATGACGATCCCGCCGCCCGGGGCTCCGCTGCTGTAAATGCCCGTGCAAGTCGTCCCGCAGTCGTTGCCGCCCGTGCCCGTTGCCGGGTTGTACCACGATCCGTCGTTGGTCGTTCCCGCGCCACCGGCTCCGCCCATCACCAGCGCACTGGTCGATGCGGGAAATAGATAGCCGCCGAAACCACCGCCGAGCCCGGCGGAATTCCAGGCAAATCCGCCATTTCCGCCAAGACCACCGTTTCCGCCGGCGCCGCCGCCGCTGTTCTCATTATTCTGCGACGGATTCCCATCGGTGCTGCCGCCGCCCGCATTGCCGGGCGCGCCGCGGGCGCTCGATCCTCCGGGAATCGCCGAGGTGGTCGCGGTTGCGGTGGTCGTGTTGGCGATCGTCGCTGGGGCGATGTACGACGGGGTTCCTGCGATCCCCTCCCCTTTCCCGCCGTTCGCGTTTTTCGTGGACGCCGACCAATAGTCCGTCGCGCTCAGCCCGGTGTCGCCCGGCAGATCTCGACCGCCGCCGCCGCGGAAGCCGTCGCCATCCAAAGCCACGGTGCCGCCGAGAACGAGCTGATTTTCCACGTCGATTGCCAGGATGCCGCCGACGGTCCCGTTCCAGGCCAGCGCGGTCAGTCCTGAGTTGAGAGTCGCCGAAGTGTACTGAGGAACGCGAACCACCTGATACGTCTGCGACCCCTGCGTTGTCGTAGAAGCGTTATTCAGGTAGGAATACAGCAGGCCGCCGCCGCTGCCGGCTCCGGTTATCGTCAAAGTGCCGCCCTGGTTATTCGTGAGCGAGGATGCCGCGGTGACAAATTCGTAGTTGCCAACTCCGTTGAGAGCCGTCGATCCGTAAGCGGGATCACCGGCGACGCCATCGCCAAACGAACCCGAGTTTGTGCTGTTGATCGAAGCCGCCTGCATTTGAATGACGAGCAGCAAGTCGCCTTTCGTAATCGTGGTGGTGGCGCCCCCGGTCGCCACGGCGCCGAGTTTTATCGTCGTCGAACCGGCGGCCAAGGTTCCCGTCGCGGACGGCGGATAATAGGCGTTTACGATTCCGCTGAATGTAGGCGCCAGGCCGTCATTGCCGGGCAGCGCGCACACTAGCGGCTGCACGACCGTGATCACGGTCGCGGAATTGTTGGTGGAGTAAGGATCGGTCGGCGTGGTGCCGGAAAGCGCCGGAGAATTGGTGAGCGATGCCGCGGTTCCGGTGGTGCCGGTGATGGTGATCGTGGCAGTGCCGCCGCTGGCGATTGCTCCGAGCGAACACGTAACCGTGGTGGTGCCGGAGCAGGAAACGGACGACGGCACGGCGGCAACCGATCCGAAGGTGAATCCGGTGGGAAGCGCGTCGGTGAGCGTGGAAGCCGTGGTCGCCGCGGGCCCGTAATTGGTGACGACGATCGTGTACGTAAGCGTTGACGCGACGAATACAGGCGTCGGTGAAGCCGTCACCGTGACGCCAAGATCCGAATCGCCGGCGGTTTCGACGAGCGTGCTGTTCGTCGTGCTGTTGTTGGACGGCGAGCTATCCGTCGTTTGCGACGTGGCGTCCGTCCAGTTGTAAATGGTCGAGCCGGCCGCGGTACCCGTGTTTACGGTCACAACGAACGAAAACGATGCGGTGGCGTTCGCATTCAGGTTCGCGCCGTCGGTGCAGGTCACCGAACCCGTGGCTCCCACGGCCGGAGTCGCGCACGTCCATCCGGTGGGAGCGGTGATCGAACTAAAGGTCGTGTTGGCCGGAGTCTGCTCGTAAAGAACGGGAGTCGTGGCGGCGTTCGGACCGTTGTTGGTGATGACCTGGGTGTACGTGATTGTACCGCCCGGTACCACCGGAGATGCGGATGCTGTTGAGGTGAGCGCTAGATCGGTCTGCGCCGACGCAGTGGATGCGGTGGCGCCCAAATACCCGCATGCGGCGAGCGCAAACGCAAGGACTGGCGCCGAACGGCGAATTCGGACAGCGATGGCTGCGATCGCGCGTTTCGCTCGCGAGCGGAGCGAGGCCCGCCAGTGCGAAGAACGAGTGTCCAGTTTCACGGTTCGGCCTTCACTTTCCGATTCCAAAACCCGCCCGAGCACATCGGCGAAGGAAAGCGATTCCGAAAACCATCCCGCATCCCCTTTTGTGGCCAGGCACTGATCCGCCGCGGACAATCCCGAAATTCGGTGTGCGCGAAACCCGTTGCCTTCCCTGGTGAAGACAATTTGACCCCGCCGTAACGATTTCGAGTCCGCGGGCGCGACGGTGAGCAGCTCTCCGCCGTTGAGCGTAGGCTTCATGCTTGCGCCCTCGGCGCGAAACCGCACAGCGATGCCTTCTCGTAGGAACTGCTGTGCCACTTCGGCGAATAGCCGCGAATCACGCCGCGGCGATGTTTCCGATGTCTGCACGGAGAAGCGCCTCCACGGCACTGAAATTGGGAACGAAGGAAAATGAGAAACACGGCACCAGCGATGTGAGTGCGTCGAAGAACGCCAGGATGAACGACAAACCTTCCTGCGAATGGTGCGGCACAAAACTGCGCGCGAAAAGTTCCGCCGATGCCGAGTTTGCATTCATGCGGCCTACTCGATTCGCCGGGCCGTGCTCCAGCACAAAAATTCCGTCCAGCGGAAAGCGGTCCGCTTCAGAGATGCCCGCGTCACCGTGCCACGGCGTGCCGTACATCCAGATGCGTTTCCCCTCTCGCCTTAAAATGATTCGGTCGTCGCTCAAGACGCGCGCGCCCCGAATTTGCGACCAAAGCCTCGCCGATGTGCTTTTCCCCGCGCCGGAATGGCCGGTTAAGAGCAATCCGCGCCCATCGGGAGTGACAACGCCGCATCCGTGTACCTCGACTCCGTAACCGGTGGACAAGCGGTGAATCCAAAGCAATTCGTCGAGCGGATACTCCAGCGGATTCCAGGATTTTGACGGGTCGTAATGGCGCCGCAGCAGTTCGATGCGAACCTTCGCAAAATCACCCGAGACCTGCGCTTGCTTGTACGGCATCGGACCGAGGAAGTTCGTGGCTAACTGAAAGCAGTAGCCCTCGGAATTCCTGAAAAGCTTCCACAAGCCGCCGGACTCAAAGATCAATTCGCCCGGCGATCCCGCGAAGCGATCCACGAACCGGACCGTGCATTCGATATCGCAGCGAGAATCTTCAATCAGAAAATCCCGCAACTCGCCGTCGGCGCAAAGGGAAAGCTCGCGATCGCATGACGCGACGCCCAGCGAAATTCCGCCGATGCGCGCGGCAAAGCGCGACACGCTGCGCCCGTGCGCAATTTGTTCCGGTATGTGGATCGACGTGGCCATGGCGTTCGCCGTCACGACCCGAAGGACATGCAGGCCGTCGAAGTGCAACTCGCACTGACCGGACCGGCGGATCCTGGAACCTTGCAATGCCCGAGCACCGCTTCTTCCGGGCGCAAGCTCACCCGAATCATCCGCGGCGGTTCGTATTTCTTGAGAGTCTCCGGCGCCTTTTGATTTTCTGGATTCATAGTTGATGAGTCTCTCTCACCCATGCGTTCCGCACGACCCGCATCCACCGGTGGCCCCGGTGCCGCAGCCGCTACTCGCATTTAGAATGGGAAGCAGGGAAGCTGCCGCGTTGGGCGGCGCAGCGCTCCATGTGCCCACGTCAATTTGACCGCTCAGGATCTTCTTGGCCGAGCGCTCGAGGTCCGCGTGCGATGCGCCGCCCTGGCAGCATTCGCATTCACCGTGAGCGGGTATCTCCGCTTCGAGAGACATCGCGCGCAAGTGCGCTACTTGACACAGGAAATCCACCGGCGCCTCGGCGTGGCCGTTTTCCAGTTCGCCGTTTGCGGGACACATGCTGCACAGCGACTTGATCCGGCAGTTGTCGCATTTGGTGGCGCGCGTCTTCGGTTGCGTGCGCGTGCGCCACAAGAAATCTTCCCAGCCTTCCTTGAACGTTCCGTTGCGCCATTCGTAGGTTTGCTGGTGGCTCAGAACGCAGATGCTCATGCGACCGCCGGGATCGATGGCGCAGGCGGTCACTCCGCCGCCGCAAAAATACACTTGGCCGGTTTCGGCTTCGAGGGGCTTCGCCAGATCGCGGGCCAGAAGCTTTGCGTATTCCTGCCGCCGCTTCGGTTCGTGAAAATCGAGCGCAACGACTTCTTCGGGACGAAGTCGGACCTCGACCGGGCTTTGCGAGCAGTCGATTCGAGGATTTACCAGCGGATCGAACTTGAACTCGACGCCGAAATCCTCTTCGGCCATGCGCTTCATTTCGAAGACTTCGTGACGGTTGATTGTCGTGGGAACCGTCTTTAACTTCAGAGGCAGCTTGCGATCGAGCAAAAGCTGGATGCCGCGCATGCAGCGCGCGTACGAACCGGGAATTTGCGTCAGCGCTTCATACGTCTCGCGCGTCGCGCCATACAAGGTGATTTCGATCGCAAACGGCCGCCATTCCGCCAGAAAATCGGCAATCCTCGGAGTGATCATCGTGCCGTTGGTGAAAAGCGTAATCAGGAAGCCTTTCGTTTTTGCGTAGGCGTAGATATCGAGGAAGTCGGCGCGGGCAAATATTTCTCCGCCGGTAAACAACACCCACAAGCAGCCGGCTTCGACCATCTCGTCCAGCAGGCGCTTGTATTCTTCGAGCGAAAGTTCGTCGCGCTTCGCGGCGGCATCCGCCATCGGAAGGTTGTTGTAGCAATGCCGGCATTCGAGCGGACAGCGGCGGGTCACTTCGATCGAGACTTCGACCGGAGAGCGTTTTCCGAAGTAGCGTTTATGCAAACCGCTACTGAAAGAGGTGTACGTCTGTTCGTTCATCCCAAGTCCCCGCCCCCGCGGGGTTTTGCTGCCGCCTCGCTAAGCCGGTTCGATCAGGCCTTCTTTCACGAGGTCCTGCAAAAAGGCCGCCGCATCCGCCGATGCCTGTTCGGCGGAAAGTCCGTACTCGGACTGCAAATGGAACGCAAGCGCGGACGGCTCTTGTCCCTGGGAAATCAGAGACCAGAGCTCGGTGCCGGCTTCGTTGAACGTGAAAATGGAGTCGAGATCCGCCGCGCCCCGGCGGATGGGAACCACGATCGCTTCGTCCGCGACGATGCGCGAAACGACGTTGGAGCTACAACGCACCCGTTCGGTGGAATTCAGTCCCAAGTAAGAACCGCTCCTTGCTTTTTTCACCGCGGCGCGCCTAACGCATCGGTGAACATCACTATCGAGGATATGTGCCCACGCGCGCGGCCCTCAATTGAATAGTCCCGGGCGTGTGCGAAATCACTATTGCTTGACCCTGATAGTTTCTAAGTAGTTTTCATCAGGGTGATGCGTTTCCCCAGTGGGCTTATATTAAATCGATAACAGAGGCATTACGGGGGCGAAATTAGGGGTTAGTTAACAGAGGGTCAACAGCGGGAAAAGCCGCATTGTGCGTCAAACAAGGTCTGATTGCGCGCTATGGCGAGTACCGCGAGCGATGACGCGCTTTTGCACGAAGACCAGGAACACGGTGGCAAACCACATTGCCTTGGCCGCACCCGTGCTGATCCAACACATTGGAATCGATGCCACGTACAGGCTCGCCGAAAAAACGCCGCGCCAGTGGCCTCCTCGCACTTGCGCACGTGTGACGCCCTCAACCATCAATCCGCGCTTTTCGGCGGCGTACCAAATCGCCGCATTGCCGATGCCAATCAACGCCAGGTTCGTCGCAAAGATCGCCACTGCGAACGGCTCGGTCGGATAGACGCCGACCAGATCTCCGGTAATCGGCAGCAACACGAGAGTCAGAAGAACGGCCATATTGATGCCTACAACCGCGCTGTCGGCACGCCGCAAAGAGGAGAAGATGCGGTGATGAATTACCCAGAAACGCGCGACGGCGAAAAATGCAATCGTCAGGGTGTAGAGCTGAGGCAGCATCAGGCGCAGGGCTTCCGCGACCGGTGGACGCACTCCATCGGTACCCGGCGCGGGAAGACGAACGGTAAACGCCAGGAAAGTCATCGCGACGGCAAACACGCCGTCGCTGATGCTGATCAGGCGCGGCAAACTGACTTCACTCACGAGATCATAGGGCGCGACTTTCTGACCGGGCGATGACAACGAGTTTCCCTCCTCTGCGCTGAGCGCGGTGCGAGAGTATCATTCGTCGAGCGGGAGCGATAAGGCTTCGCGGTAAGTGGGAGCGGTCCCCTTTCCCGGCGCCCGAGGAACGAAATGGCACGAACCATCTTTGTAGCGCAATTCGCGGCGACCTGGACGATGTTCGGCATCATCTGGTTCGTTCAGATCGTCCACTATCCGCTTTTTGATGGCGTTGGCGAACGCGAATTCACGGCGTATGAGCGGAGACACTCGCGGCTGACGTCATTCGTGGTAGGGCCGCCGATGCTCGTCGAGCTGCTTTGCGCGTTCGCGGCGCTGCGTCCGGTCTGGAGAGTTTCCACAATGTCCGATTTCTGGGCATGGATCGGAGTCGCGCTTGTCTGCGTAATCTGGCTGTCCACGGCGATTTTGCAGGTCCCGCGCCACTCGCTTTTGGAAAGCCGATTCGATGCAGCCGTACAGCGATCGCTGGTCGCGACCAACTGGATTCGCACAGCGTCGTGGTCACTGCGCGCGGCGCTGCTGTTGGCGGTGGCCGTGAAGGGTTTACGCCCCTGACGGTGCAGGATTCACCGCGGCGCAGCTAGGGTTTTCGCGCCGCGAGGATACGCCGTTCGCTCGATAGTTCCGCCGGCGTCGCGAGCCTACACTCGCGTCTGTAATTCAACTTCTGGAGGAACTCCATGGCGGAAACTACGTTTCGCGACCTTTATATCGACGAATTAAAAGACATCTACAACGCAGAACAGCAGCTCATCAAGGCATTGCCGAAAATGGCCAAGGCTGCCAATTCCGAAGAGCTCCGCGAAGGATTCGAGGGGCATCTGGAACAGACCAGGGGCCACGCGCAGCGCCTGGAACAAATCTTCAAGGCGCTTGGCGAAAAACCCACCGGGAAGAAGTGCAAGGCGATGGAAGGGCTGGTGGAAGAGGGCGATGAAGTCATTCACGGCGAATTTGAGGGCGAGGTGAAGGACTCGGCGCTGATCGCTGCGGCACAACGCGTGGAACACTATGAAATCGCGGCGTACGGCTCGGTTCGCGCATTCGCGGAAGTACTCGGAGAATCCGACGCGGTTGAGCTTTTGTCGCAAACGCTGGACGAAGAAAAGCAAACCAACGACAAACTCACCGAGCTTTCCGGCGAGATCAACATGTCGGCAAACGAAGCGGCCGATTCCGACGAAGAAGCCGATGAGAAGCCGGCCAATCGGAACGTGAAGTCGAAGGCAGCGCGGGCGTAATTCCATCTCCCGCGTCGAAAGAGCCGCAGAGTTTTACGGATGCAAACGGGGAACGGCGGCGCACATCGCGCAGCGTTCCCCGTTTTCATTCGTTCTTTTCTCCGGTCCAGCCCGGCCCGCGCAGCGGCTTTCCGCCCATGGCTCCCGTCAGTTTTCCCTGGTCAAATTCCAGCTTGCCGTTGACGATCACGTAGTTGACGCCCTTCGAAAGTTTTGTCGGCTCCGCGTATGTCGCCGTATCGATGATCGTACTCGGATCGAAAATCGTGATGTCGGCAAATGCGCCTACCTGCACGATGCCGCGCCCTGCGAGTCGTTCGCGCTCGGCGGGCATGGAAGTCACTTTGCGAATCGCTTCGGCCAGAGGCATCAAGTGTTCGTCGCGGACGTAGTGTCCAAGGAAGCGCGGAAACGATCCAAACGTCCGCGGGTGCGTGTGCGGTTCATAGAGCGGACCATCGAGCGACATCTCGCCGTCGTCGAGGCACAACGAGGTCCACGTCTGTTTCAGGCCGTAGGTGAGATCCTCCTCGCTGGCCAAGAAATAAATCGCGCCGCTCTGCGCGCCGTCCGCGATGATGAAGTCGAACAGCGCGTCGAGCTCCGGCTTGCCCTCCGCTTTCGCCATTTCGGCTACGGATTTACCCACGTACGTTTGTAGTTCGGGCTTAAACGCTCTCGCGATCATCACGCCCGATCCCCCGCCGGAATCCAGGTAGAGATTTTCCCAGTCTTTATGGTCGGCGGCCATCTCCCGCTTGATCCGCTCGCGCACCGTCGGATCGCGCAACCGCTCGAGGAGTTTGTCGGTGCCTCCGTCGGCTATCCACGGAGGAAGCGACGACGCCAGCGAGGTCGATCCGGCGACGTACGGATACTGGTCCGCGCGAATGTCCAACCCCGCATCCCGCGCGCTTTGTATTTTCGCCACGAGCGTCGGCATGCCGCCCCACCGGGATTTTCCGCTGACTTTCAGGTGAAAGATTTCCACGGGCAAGCCGGCTTCGCGGCCGATGCGAATCGCTTCGTCGATCGCTTCGGTTTCAGACGATCCTTCGCTGCGCATGTGCGTCGCGTAGATACCGCCGAATTGCGCCGCAACCTTGGAAAGCTCGATCAGTTCTTCGGTCTTCGCGTAGTGGCCCGGCGGATAAATCAGCGCCGTCGAAATTCCCAGGGCGCCGTCCTTCATGGCCTGCGCGACAAGGGATTTCATTTGCTCGAGTTCGGCGGGACGGGGTGCGCGATCTTCGTCGCCGATGACCGCTTCGCGAACCTGGGCCGCGCCCACGTACGTCCCCAGATTCAACGGCGTTCCGTTCCGGACGAGCCGCTGAAAATATCCGTCGAGCGTCGTCCAGTCCACGGTCACGTGGTAGTGATCCAGGAACGGCTGCAGGGGCTCGAGCGTCTTCGCGTTTTGCGGCGAAATCGAGCCGCCCTCTCCGGTGATTTCCGTGGTGATTCCCTGTGAAAGCTTGCTGAGCGAACGGTTGTCGATCAGCAGGGACATCTCCGATTGCCCCAGCATGTCGATAAATCCCGGCGAGACGATCTGGCCGCCGGCATCGATCACTTTTCCCGCGGTTGCGCCCGTCAGTTGCCCGATGGCTGCGATTCGCTCGCCCCGGATTCCAATGTCCGCCGCGTACCAGGGATTTCCGGTGCCATCGAGGGTGTGCCCGTTCGTGATGAGGATGTCGAACGATTGCGGCGAGGTATTTCCGAGTGTTGCTGCGCGCCCGGAAGCATTCGCGCGCCCGGCGAGCTGCGCGATGATCAGAAGCGATGCGACCACGAATAACAGGACAACGCCCGCGATTTTTCGCGCGAGTACGGCAGAATCATTGGTCATGCGCGGGATTGTACCGCAGAACGCCGTCGCGGACGCGTGGCGGCCAGCCCTTGCGAGCTTCGCAATCGAATATTCCGTTTAACACGCCTGGAGCGGAGAATGTTATTCCGCTCGCAGGGTTTCGATCGGATCCACAGTCGCCGCTCGTCGAGCCGGCAAATAGCTCGCCACACACGCGACCGCAATGATTCCGGCGGACACGGCGAAATAGGTGAGCGGATCAACCGGGCTCACCCTGAACAGCACGGAAGCCATCAAACGCATCAAGATCGCCGCCGAAACGAGTCCGCACCCGACGCCGATCCCTGTAAGCAACAAGCCGTGGCGGACGAACATCCCGCTCACCGTTTGCCGTTGAGCGCCGAGCGCCATGCGAATTCCGATTTCGCGCTTGCGCTGGGAGACCGAATACGCAATCACGCCGTAGATTCCCACCACGCCGAGCAGCAGCGCCATGCCGCCCGCAACGGCAAGCATCACCAGCGTGAACGACGTGCGCGCCATCGAGCGCTTATAAAAATATTCGACGGTATGAACCGACGACAACGGCAGATTCGCATTTACCGACCACACCGCTTGCCGCACTTCCTTCATGAATGCTTCCGATCCGGCGCGCGGGCTGCGGATCACGTAAGCGGCGTCGCGGTGAACGGCCACCGGCTGCCCTTCGAATTTCGACATCATCATCGGCCAGTACGCGGTCTTTGGCGCATCCTTATTCAATCCGTCGTCGTGGACGTCGCCGGCAACGCCGACCACTTCGCGCCATTCGTCCACGGAAGCTACGCGAACCCGCTTTCCGACGGCGTTTTGCGCCGAACCCCAGTCCTCTTTCGCGAGATTTTCGGAAACAATGGCGACCAGGTTTTTGTTGTACAGATCATCCCAGGTGAAATCGCGGCCGGCGATGAGCGGCGTGCCAACGGTACGCAAATATCCCGGCGCCATGAATTTGAAACGGCGGAGCGGCAGCAACCCGCCTTCGATATACGTCTTATCCTGCGCGAAGACCGGGTCGTTGGAGTTGTTTCCGTCAAGCGGAACCTTCGAAGAAAACGCCGCCGACTGAACGCCGGGAATCGCCTCGATGTTGCGGAGGATCGCTTCCTGCATGCGCGTCACGTCGTCGATTTTCGCTTCCGGCACCATGGCGTCCGTAATGCCGATGCGGAACGATTGCACCTGCGCGGCATCGGTGAATCCAGGGTTCACATTCGTCAGCGCGCGAAATGTTCGAATCATCAGCCCGCTGCAAATCAGCAGCACCAGCGCCAGCGCGACCTGTACCACCACAAGAGTGTTTCGCGCCCGATGCTGTTCGCGGCTGCCGCTCATGGCCCGCCCGCCTTCCCGCAATCCGGTTGAAGCCCGAGCCCCGGCGTATTTGAAAATGGGAATCGCGGCGCAGAGCAAGCTGGCAAAGATCGAAATACCTGCCACGAACAGCAGCACGGGGCCGTCGATCCCGATCTCTGCCACGCGAGGCAAGCCATCGGGAGCCATCGCCACCAGGACTCGCAACGACGCATACGCCAACGCCAATCCGAGAACGCTGCCGATCACGCCGAGCAGGGTGCTTTCCAGAAGCAGGTCGCCGGCGATTTGTTTCCATCCGGCGCCGAGCGCCGAACGGACGGCAAGTTCCTTCCGGCGCCCCTCCACCCGGACAAGAAGCAGATTGGCCACATTGGCACAGGCGATCAACAGGACTCCCGCGATCGACGCCATCAGAATCCACAGAACGTTTCCAACGTCGCCGACAACCTGTTGCTTCAAGGGGCGTAGGCTCGGAGCGATTCGCGCGCCTTCAAAAAGTTTCAGGCTGAAACCCTCCGGCGCGGGGAAACTGTTCATTACCACGGGCAGCAACCGGGCCACGTCCGCACTGGCAACCTGCATCGACACGCCGGGTTTCAAACGCGCTACACCCTGGAAACTGTAGTTCCCTAATTTTAATTTGGCGCGGTCGAACTGAAGGGGCATCAGCAACTGGATGTCGGTGTCGTCCATGAAAACAAATTTCTTCGGCAATACGCCAATGATCTGGCGCGGTTTGCCGTCGGTGATCAGAGTGCGGCCGATGGCGTTGGGATCGCCTCCCAGTTTTCGCTGCCAATAGCCATAGCTGATCATCACCGTATCGGGCGCGCCCGGCATGTCGTCCGCGCGATTGAACGTTCGACCCAGCGCCGGTGAGGCGCCAAGAATCGGCAGCATTCCGTCGGTCACGTCCACTCCCTGCACTTGCTCGGGTTCGCCGATTCCGGTGACGCTCACCGAATCGTCGGCATACACGCCGATATCTTGAAAGGATTGGCTCTGCTCGCGAAGCACAATATACGTGGACGGGGAAATGTTCAGGTCGGTGATATTGATTCCGGGCGCGGACAGCCAAACGCCCACCAGCTCGTTTGGCTTCGGGTACGGCAGAGGTTTCAGCAACACGCCTTCCAGGACGCTGAAGATTACCGCGTTGGCACCGATGCCGGACGCGAGGGTGATCAACGTGATCGCCGTGAATAGCGGCGCGCGTCCCAAGCGGCGGATCACCTGCTTCAATTGGCTCCCGAACGATCCCATTCGATTCCCTCCCGCATGATCCCGACTGCCCACACGCCAGGCGTCGTTTCAACCTCGAGACGTGATACGAGCTAGCCACGCGGAAAGTTGCACGTGTGTTCGTTGCGCGGAGATTCTTGCTGTCCGGTTTTGGGAAGCGTGGGACGCCGGCTCCCTCTTGCGTTGACGATGGACTTGGTATTGCACGCGAGCGCGTGAGGATGTGGGAGTGGTTGCGGAGAATGCTACGAATGAGCAACTTTCGGTAGGTGATCGGTGGAGTGGATGTAGCCCTCTTCCGAAATGCGCTTGCCGCTTTCGCGATAGCTTTGCGGATCGGTGGGCGCCCATGTGGCCAGGCCGTCTACGTACCGGTTGAACATGCAAAATGCCGCAGCGATTAAAACCGTGTCGTGGATTTCCTTATCGGTCGCTCCATTCTTTCTCGCGCGGTCCACGTCCTGTGCCGTGACGTGCTTTCCGCCCTTCTGAACTTTTCCGGCAATTGCCAAAAGCGATTTCAGCTTTTCGGAGACGTTTGTCGATTCGAAATCGCGCTTTAAGTCTTCGACCAGCGCTTCGTTGTCATCCCATTGGTACGCTGCCGCCGCGCCGTGCACCGACTGGCAGAAAAAACAGTCGTTCTTCGACGAAACATACGCCGCAATCATTTCGCGGTCGCCCTGGCTGAGCGAATTCGGAGCGCGAAGCAACACTTCCGCGAGCGCGTTCAACGGTACAGCGGTCTCCGGGCTGAAAGCCATCGGCCCCAGAATTCCGGGAATTCCTTCCGGCAATTTGATGTGCGCCATCGAACTCTCCCGTAATCGCGAAAGGAAAAATGTGAAAGTTTATTTCGCTTCGGCTGTTTGCAGCGGACGTTCCCAACCCGGCGTCAGGTATCCCGTGGTGGCCAGCCGCTTGCCCATTTCGCGGTACATTTCGGCGTCATGCGGCTGCCAGGTTGCCAAACCATCCACATAGCGGTTAAACATGCAAAATGCCGCAGCGATCAGCACCGTATCGTGAATTTCCTTGTCGGTAGCGCCGAGGGCCCGAGCGCGCTCGATGTCGCGAGCTGTCACCTGTTTGCCGCCAATCTGCACCTGACCCGCGATCGCGAGCAACGCTTTCAATTTGTCGGAAACCGGCGCCGAAGTGTAGTCAGCTTTGATCTGGTCGATCAGGTCGTAGTTGCCGTTCATGTGTTCTGCCGCTGCTGCCCCATGCGAGTGCTGGCAATAATAGCAATCGTTTTGCGACGAAACGTACGTGGCGATCATTTCGCGTTCGGCAGGCGTAAGCGAATTCGCACCGCGCAGCAGCACGTCCACGAATTCACGAAGCGGTTTGGTGGTCTCCGGGCTGATCAACATCGGCCCGCGAATGCCCGGCACATTTTCAGGAAGTTTTATGTGAGCCATTTCCGCGCCTCCTTAGAACACAAATCGTACCGCAAACTGGAACGCGCGCGGGCCGCCAGAACCGAAAGTCCCTCCCGCCGTGCTGACCGGCGCGAAGAACGATTGGTTAAGGCCATCGGGATTGGACGGGGTAATCGGACTGGTGCCTTCGGGCACGAGCGAAATATTCCGCCCGGAATACGCGGTGTTTGTAAATCCCCGGATGTTCACGCTGTTAAACAGGTTGAACGCCTCGGCGATCAGATCGATATGGAATCTCTCGCCGATGGCGAAGTCTTTCATCAAGCGTAAGTCCACAGAATTGAATGGGCTGCCGAAATTGATTCCGTCGGGCAACTTTTCCAGCGGACCACCGGCATTGCACGGTGCCGGCGCCGGGCAGGATGGCAGCGCGTTCCATTCGTCGATGATTTGATTGAGTTGCGTGCTGTTCCTCACGCTGCGCCCCAGCGAGTTGCGAGCCAGAATTGGCAACCGCGCCGGAAGCGATTGTCCGTTGAGGTTGAGGTCGGGAAGAAACGTGTCAGTCGGAACTCCCGAACCGTATGTGTAGAGCGGCGCAAGCGAAAAGCCCCACGGCATGTGAATTAGACCGTACGCCGTCAGACGGTGCCGCTCGTCGCTCGCACCGTAGCCCTTCTCTGTTTGCGGGCCAACGGTTCCCTCGATCAAGTTCACGTTTTCAACGGTTGTATACGACGGAATCTGATCGTCGTCGGAATAATCGAGCGTCTTCGATAGCGTGTAGCTCACGTTGAACAGATACGTCACCGGACCGACTTTCATTGGCTTGTGCTGCAGGTTGACGAGCAATCCGTCGTACCACGAATGCGCATTCGAAGTCGCAACGGTCACCTGGTCGGAAATCCCCGTCAATGGATCGGTCACCGTGCAAGGTATGTTGCTGCCCGGGCACGAAATGTACGGTGAAGTGGATGTGGTGCTCCGCAGATATTGTGCGATCAATTGGCGTTGGCCAAAAGAGTACAAACCGTCGGCGCTCAGCGTCCAGTCCGAGCCAAGTTTCTGCTGCACGCCGATGGAGGTCTGCTGAAACAGCGGATGATGAGTGTTTTTATCAACGACAATAATTCCCACTCCACTCGGCTGCCGCTGCCCGCTGAACGGATTCGCCAGCGTGGGGCTTCCCGGGGCAAACGCGACGCCCGGAATCGGCGCGAAGCACGTATTCAGATCCGGCGGCGCGGGATCGAGGGGGAAGGTGCAGACCGATCCGGAATACTGGTTGATCGTCAGAGCTCGATCGTCCTGCACTCGTTCGTAGCCTGGGACCTCATAGACGATTCGGTCGTAGTAAATTCCGTATCCACCGCGGATGACGGTTTTGCCCTGGCCGAAAGGATCGTATGCAAAGCCGACGCGCGGGCCGAAGTCTTTCTTGTCCGGATGATGACGAAGATCGATTACGTTGGCCATCCAAACGCACGGGCTGGTCGGCTGTTCCGTCAGATTCGGACAAGGGCCATAATCGCCGCTGGTCCCGGTGGCATCGGTGTCAAAGTCCCAACGAAGCCCGAGATTCAGAGTGAGTTTGTGATTCACGCGCCAGTCGTCTTGCGCGAAAAATGCAACGTAGCTATTGGAAATATTCGGTATCGGAACCGGTTGGATGGGAGCCGCGCTCTGAATCGCCGCCGCGATAGGGATGTCGAGATCGTTGGGAAGGCCGGGCTGCCCGTTTAGATTTGCGAATCCGAAATCGGAGGTGAGAATAATGCTGCCGCTGCCGAAAACGTTGATCTCCCCGAATACCTTCGAGTACTGATATTCACCGCCGAGATGGAGGGTGTGCTTGCCCGCGACCCAGGTAAACGTATCGGTGAGTTGATAGCGATTCATGTGCGTGCTCTGTGGCACATTGAAGTTCACGCCATCGGCCAGATCCGGAAAAATCAGTTCGTTCGTGGAGGCGAGTCCTGAAGGATCGGTCGTCGGAGCGCTATTCGGGAATTCCGGAATGAAGTTCAGGAAAGTATCGAAGTGAAAGAGCAGACGATTCACGCTGGTAGGAGAGAGAGTGTCCGTCCAGGTGGTCACCACCGAATTGAAACGGTTGAGCGAATTCTGACGTTCCGTGGGCGAGAGGGCGGGCGTGACACTCGCCGCGGACGCTTGATTGGTGTCCGTCGAACGGTTAAATGAATAGCGGCCCATCAGTGTATTGGTCGAATTGATCTGGTAATCCGCACGCGTGGAAAACAGCGCATCGCGCAGCGGCGCCGGCGCGTATGTGTTCAGGATCGATTGCTTGGCGAAGTCGCGTTCCCCCGTTTCAATGGATCCGTTTTGATTGCGATATTCCGCGGAGCCGAACAACCACAACTTGTCCGTCTTGATCGGACCGCCGAGCGAACCGCCGAACTGCTCGCGGTCAAACGGAGCTTTCGGCAGCGCACGGTCAACCGTCGCTGGCTGCGCCTGAAGGTTGCGATTCCGCTCATAGCCAAATAGAGAGCCGTGAAACTGATTCGTTCCCGACTTGGTGACGATGTTCACGATGCTGGTGCCGGAGCGGCCGACCTCGGCCGTGAACCGCGCGGTGGCGATTTGAAACTCTTGAATCGAGTCCTGAGGAAAATTCGAAAGCGCGCCACCAACCACTTCGTCGTTGTTGCTGCCACCATCGACGGAGATATTCCCGCCGCGGCCCACACCGCCGAGCGAGCTGACCTCGAGCGTGTTCGTCTTTGTGGGATCGAAATTCGGCGCCGGACGGTTTCCGGGAATTAGATACGCAAGCTCAAGAAAGTTCCGGCCATTCAGCGGAATGCTCTCAATCGCCGTCGAAGTGATTTGACCTTGCATCATCGACTGGGTCAATTCCACGGAGTCGCTAGTCCCGCCAACCGACACGCTGGCTCCGACGGACGCGACTTTCAGCTGCGCATCCACGGTCGTCACTCGCCCCGCCTGCACCACGACGTCTTTAAATTCGCTCGGCGCAAATCCCGTGGTCTGAATGTACAGGCGATAGGTGCCGGCCGTCAGATCCGGAAAAACATAGAGCCCGTCCGCATTCGTCGCGGTTTCGCGCGGCACGTTCGTTGCTTGATTCACGACGATTGCGCGTGCGCCGACTACAACGCCTTCCGCGGGATCGGTCACGCGGCCGTTGATGGTTCCCGTCGGCACCTGCGCCGTCGCCGTTGCTGAAACCAGCGCCAGCAGAATCGCCACGAATGCAACCCGGCCCGCCAGCAATCGCTTCATCAAACACGCTCCTCTGTTTGTCTCGCGCATGAATTCACACACACCCACAAATGCCGCGTAATCTGACGTGTGTTGTGCGAAATCGCAATAATGGGAAAATACTAGAGACACCGAATTCGATCGGTCGTAGCGTGGCTTAGCGTGGGTGAGTTCGCCCGGAAGGATTCCCAATGGCAACAACACAGCAAAAAATGAAGCCGATGTTTTTACCGGGCGTCGAACAAAATCCTCAGCCCGGTCCGTACGCGGATTTAATTCGCGCGGCGCAGGAAAGCGGCGGCGAATACTGGAAGATTTGGCACCTGTTCGCGTCTCGCCCGGAAATGACCGTGCATCTGGCGCGTTTCAGCCATTCGGCGATGCACGAGGAAGCGCCCATCGAGCCGAAACTACGCGAGCTGATTGCCGCGTACACGTCTTACGTGAACCAGTGCGAATTCTGTTACAAATGCCATGCGGCGATTGCCGGCGAGCTCTACGGAGACGAAGCCCTCGTGTGGAGCGCGCTGCGCGATCTGGAATCGTCGCCGCTTTCCGAAAAAGAAAAGGCCCTTTTGCGATTCGTCCGGAAGGTGACTTTGAATTTGCCGTCCGTGGGCGCTTCCGATTCGCAGCAGCTGCGCGATCTCGGCTGGACCGACGACGCGATTTTCTACACAATTACCGTCTGTGGCCTGTTTAATTTTTACAATCGCTGGGTCACCGCGTCCGGCGTTCCCGCGGTTTCCGAGGAAGGCCACCGGTCGCGCGCGAAAGTCGTGGCTCATCACGGGTACGCGCGAAAATAGCGGCACGGCAAACCTGATTTTCGGAGTTCACTTTTGGCGCGAATCGATCTAAAGACGTCGGCGAAGCGGATGGCGAAAGTTTTTAGCGTGATCGTAGTTACCTACGCTTTGCTGAGTGCCGCGCTTTTCGCGCTCATGTTGACGGGTCCCGATCGATTCGCCGCAACCATGCGTTATGTTCCGTGGCCGGTATTCGTCGTGTTTCCGTTTAAGCCACTCTGGAAAATCGCGCGGAAAGGCTCTCACTCCGTCGGCGAGATGGCGCCGGACTTCGCCCTGCAAACGACCGACCACTCGAACACCGTTCAACTCTCTTCGTTCCGCGGCCAGAAACCCGTCGTCCTGGTCTTCGGCAGCTACACTTGACCGCCTTTCCGGCGGGAGGTTCCCGCCCTCAACGCGTTGTACGAAAAGTACAAGGACCACGTCGCTTTCTACGCCGTGTATATCCGCGAAGCGCACACCACCGACGTGTGGCAAGATCCTGACAACCTCGACGATCACGTGATTTTTGCGGCTCCGAAAAGCATCGAGGAGCGCACCGAGATGGGCAAGCTGTGCGTCGTGAAGCTGGGAATCAAATTCCCTGCCCTGATCGATAATTTCGATAACACCACAGAACGCGATTACACCGGCTGGCCGGATCGTTTGTACGTAATCGACCGCGACGGCCGCATTGCCTACAAAGCAGGCCCGGGTCCATTTGGATTTAAGCCGAAGGGCGTGCAGGACACGCTGGAAAAGCTTCTGCCCGACGTGAAGTAAGGGTGAAGTCAACGTAGAACGGTCGCGCGCTATTTCGTTTCTGAAATCGACTTCGCGTTGGCATTCGGAGCGTTCGCACGCTTCCACGCATAAAAACAGATCGTTACAAACGCCAGCCATGGCGGCCCGGCCAACAACGCCACATGAAACGTGGGAACCCACCATGTAGAAATCAGGACGCCCAACAGCGCGACGGCGCCCAACAGTGAACTCCAGGGGCCCGGCGGCGCCAGACGCAGGAAATTTTTGCCATCTCGGGCCATCGTGCGGCGAAAAGCGATGTGCGTCAGCAGCGTCATAATCCAAACAAACGGCGCGCCAAAAAACGCGACGCCGATCATGAAAATAAACGCGGTATTTTGGAACAGTCGCGACACCACCAACGCCGCCGCCATTCCAATGCTCGACGCAAGCACCGCGGAAACGGGCATTCCACGCTTGCTCAATCGCCCGAAGATCGCAGGCGCATAGTTACCGCGCGATAAGGAAAACAACAGCCGCGAGCAGAAATACAAATTGCAAGTCGCCGAAGACAGTGCGGCACTCAGCACCACGAAATTCATAATGTGTTTCGCCGCCGGCAGCCCCACCGTTTCGAATACACGCACGAAGGGACTTTCGCCGAGTCCGATCTGCGTCCACGGCACTAGCCCTACTACAACGGCCAATCCGCCGACGTAAAAAACCACGAGCGTCAACAGCGTTCTGCGCAGAGCCCGCGGCACCGCAATTTTCGGATCCATCGCTTCGCCCGCCGTGCTGCCCACGACTTCCAGCCCCATGTAACTGAAAATCGCGATCGTCACACCCAGCCCGGCGCCCCGCCACCCGTGGGGAAAGAATCCGCCCAGCCCAAAATAATTTTCCGACGCTCGGTGCTGTCCGCTGAAGCCAAAGAGAAGGGCCGTACCCACGACGAGAAATGCCGCGACCGTCATGACCTTAATCATCGAGAACCAATATTCGATCGTCCCGAAATTCTCGACGGTTAAGGTGTTCACGTAAATCATCGCCAGCGCAAACCCCGCGATCCACAGCCACGACGGAATGCTCGGAAACCACAATTGGCAGAAAATCGCGGCCGCGACCAGTTCGCTGCCGATAATCACAACCAGACACAGCCAGTACGTGTAGCGAATCGCGAATCCGGACCAGCGGCTCAGAAAAATTTCCGCATGCACACCGAAGGCTCCGGCGGTCGGAACTTCCGCGGACATTTCCGCCAGCGCCCACATCACGGTCAGTGCGATGAGCGCGCCGGCCGCGAAGCTAAATACCACCGCGGGTCCTGCCAGTTGCACTGCGATCGCGCTGCCGAGAAAAAGTCCCGTGCCCAGCGTGCAGCCGATCCCGATCATCGTCACCTGCAGCGAACTCAACGTCCGCCGAAGTCCCGATTCGCGATCGACGGCAGACAATTCGTGTTGGCTCCGTTCGGCTCTGGCAGAAATGGGCTGCTCAGGCATAGCGCGCGAGTGTACCAGATGGGGTCAAGTACTCAACGGATCGCCAAACAACCGAAAGTTCCACCGAACGCTCGGACGGGCCGCGGTGTCTAGATAGGAGAAGCCGGGAATCCCGGCCTTCCAAGGAGACCGTGATTATGAAACCGATTCGTCTGGCCATTGTTGTATTCAGTCTCGTGCTGGGGTGCAGCAGCTTTGCCTCCGCACAATCTTCCACCACTGCTTCGACCTCGGCGATTCCGGCGTTGCCAAATCCGGTACCCAGCCTTTCCAAACTCAATGTGAGTTCCACGCTGGCGAAAATGCAAACCACGGCAGCGGAAGGCAATCCGGACGCGCCGGCTCCCGTTCAACTCGTCGCCCAGTTTCTGCAACTCACTACGTCGCAGCAGCCGGTGTTCGGTGAACTTCTGCAGTCGCGCCAGACCGCTGTTTCGCCGCTTTTCCAGGGAATCGCTCAACGCGAGCAGCAGATTGAAGCTTTGGTGCAGGCCGGAGGCAATCCCGCGCAGATCGGAGCGCTCATGCTGCAAATTTACGCGTTGCAACAGCAAATTGTCCAAATTCAGCAGGAATTCCTGGCGAACCTCGCCAACCTGTTGGACCAGGATCAACAGCAGCGGCTCGCCGCCGTCAGTCTCGCCGCGCAATTGCAACCCGTTGTGCCGGCGTTTGAAGTGCTGCAGTTGTTCTAGGCGCGTAGCCAGACGGGGGGCCGGTGCGCCGCGACGCGCTCCGGCTCTCCTGCGCTGGCGCTACGTGCGAGTTCAGCAGCGGAACGTGTAATATTCAGGTGAGCGCGAAATGAACGGCGATGTTTGGGCCCAAGGCAATCTCGGTGATTCCGGCTCCGCGTGTGCGCATGACTAGTTGGTTCATGCGAGCCGATGCGGAAGACCGCCAGGCCGCGTTCAGTTCGCGTGTGGCTGAAAATCAGCGTCGCGTGTTTCAAATCGCTTACGGAGTTCTTGGCAACAAGCCGGACGCCGAAGACGTGGCCCAGGAAGCTTTCCTGAAGGCGTACCAGAAATCTTCGTCGTTGCGTGAGCCCGAAAAATTCCGGGCCTGGGTGAATCGCATCGCGTTTCGTTTGGCGCTCAATCGCCAGCGCGGGCTGCGGCGGCGGCTGTCGCGGGAAACAGCGTGGCAAACCTACGACACGGCGAATTCCTTCGACCCGGCGAAGGATACGGAGCAGAGAGTGATGGCCGAGCGATTACGAAACGAAGTAGCGGCGTTGCCGGAAAAACTCCGCGTGGTCTTGCAGCTCTCGATTGTCGAGGGCATGGAGCCAACCGACGTGGGCGACGTCCTGGGAATACCGGCGGGCACGGTTCGATCGCGGCTTCACGCAGCAAGAAAGCAACTACTGGAAGTGATGAAATGACCGGCGATTGCACAAAATGGCACGAAGAATTGCTGGATGCGGCGTTGACTGGGAATCCGGCAAGCGGTTTGAATGAACATCTTGCCGAATGTTCCCGGTGCGCCGAAGAGTGGACCGCTCTCCGCTCGAAACGGGAGCGGATGGACGCGATTCTGCCGCTTCTCGCGCAGGGCGAGGAGCCATCGGCCGGATTTCGCGCTCGCGTGGTGGCGGCTGCGAGCGAGCAACACCAACAAGACCGCCGCCGGCTCTGGCAACTCGCAGCGGCAGCGGCGGTGCTCGTCGCGGCGATCGGTATCGGAGTGGTCGAGCTCCGGCAGTCCCGTACGAATCTTTCCGCCAATGACCACGCCGCTGCCCAAAAGCTGGCCGACTGGCGCGCTCCTTCGGACGTGCTTTTGCAAGCGCCCGAACAGGAAATGCTAAACGCCACGCCGCGGCTGGGCGAGTCGTACTTTCAAGTTCCCGCAAAAAAAGATTGGGAGGAGTGATATGAAACGAATCATTTTCTTAGCCTGCGCACTTTTTCTATTCTCGGCCGGCGTCGCGCACGCCCAGCAGCATGATCAAGACGCGATCGCTCAGAATTTCTTCGCGCCCGACCTGGTCATCCAGCACCAGGAAGCGATCGGCCTGAGCGACGACCAGAAGGCCTACCTGAAATCCGAAATTCGCCAGGCCCAGGGTAAATTCACCGAGTGGCAATGGAAATTGCAGGACGAAATGGAAAAGCTCGCCTCGCTCACCAAGCAGCCAAACGTCAACGAGCAAGACGTGCTCGCGCAGTTGGAAAACGTGTTATCGACCGAGCGCGAGATGAAGCGCGCGCAGATCACCCTGTTGATACACATCAAGAACAAGCTGACGCCTGAGCAGCAGGCCAAGCTGGTCGATATTCGCAGCCAAACGGCGAGCAGATAAAGTCGCGATTCACTCGCCGCCTCTTCCCCGCATATGCGCTGGGCGTGCTCGCGGACCTCTCGGTTTTCACCGAAGCGGTCGCTTTACTCGCGAGTGCGTCCATGTTACTTACCATGCAGGGAAAAAATGATGCGACGCTTGGTGTTCTCGCTTGCCTTCCTACTTGTATTTCCGGTCTTCCGTTCCGCCGCGGACGATCCACCGCGCGCCATTCCCGTGCATCTAGCCTCCACGGACGTGATCGCCACCGGCAACGAATGGATCGCTCTGCCGGCGATTCGCGTGTCCGACGGCGCCATCACCGATTTCAACGTGCTTTCCATGCGCGACCGCGGGTTGCTGCAGGTAAACGGCGCGAACGGCGCCCCCGCCGTCGAGCCGCGACTTTCGATTGATGGCAAGCCCTTGGCTTTCGCCAATCCGTCCTGGGAGCTGCTCGAATACTGGATCCCGCGCGCTCGACTGGTCACGGACCGAGCGGAAGTTGACATCACCTACTGCGCGCCGCCCGGTTCGCGCGCCGCGTTCGTTGAAATCGTGCTCACCAACCGCAGCGCGAAAAATATCGACGCTTCCGTCGGCATGCACGCGACTTGGGGCTCGCTCTCCCGCGTCACCTACACGCCCGTCCAACTCGTCGGCACGCGAACCGTCGGCCCGGCGGCTTGGCAGAAATCCGCCCAGGTTTTCAGCTTCATCACCAGCGACACGAAGTTCGCGTGGTCCTTCGATGCGTTCAATTCCGAGACGACCGTCACCGTACCGCCTTTCGCTTTTGCGCCCACCGTTGACTCCGCTCAAGCCAGAACTCTCGCGCCCGGCGCGTCGCTCGAAGCTCATTTCGTGATCGGCGTGGGGGTGGAGGAATACAGCGCATCGCAATCCGGAGGCGCGCTCCGCGAAACGATCGACCGCGAAGGACCGAGCGAAGTGATCGCGCAAGCAGCGCTCTGGGCCCGCAAACGAACTCGCACGACCGGCCGCGCGGACCTCGACCTGCTGATGAATCGCAATCTGCTGTTTACGCGGATGTATGCCTGGGGCCGCACGCTGGATACCGAAGACCTGGTGGGCGTCACATCCCGCAGCGACCGTTACTACGTCTCCGCGGCGTACTGGGATCGCGACGCCATGCTGTGGAGTTTTCCCGGGCTTCTCGATTCCGATCCCGCGTTTGCGCGCGAAGCCCTCGAATACGCGTTGACCATCCAGGCGCGCAACACAGGAGTCCACAGCCGTTTCATCGACGGGATCGTGCTCGAAGACGGCTACGAGCTCGACGAAGGCGCCGCGCCGCTCGTGGCCGCGTTCCAATACGCGAAGAAGACCGGCGACACCGCATTCCTCGATTCGCATCGCGCGATCCTGCAATCGTTGGTCTCGCGCCTGGACGATTATTTCGACGCTTCGGCCGGACTCTACACCACGCTGCACGACTCGCAGGACGAATACAGAAAGCAGTCGTTCAACACGTACGACAACGTCCTGGTCTGGCGAGTTCTCACGGACTGGTCGGCGCAGCTCGACATCTGGGGCGATCATGCTGCCGCGGACGCTCTCCGCTCGCGCACCGAGAATCTTCGCCGCGCAATCCTGAAAACCAACGTCGCGAACGCTCCCGGAGCCGGCGGACCAATCTTCGTGAGCGCCACCGACGGCAAAGATCCCATCCTTGCCGATATTCCGCCGGGTTCGCTCATGCGGTTGCCGGCTTTGGGGTTCATCCCCGAAGATGATCCTTTGTTCGTGCGAACGTACGACTGGCTTCACTCCTCGAACTACCAATATTCCTATTCCGCGCAGCCGTTCGGCGTGCCCGGCAGTTACCGCTTGCCGTTCTCTACCTCGTGGAGCCTCGCCGA
The DNA here is from genome assembly GCA_963785585.1 of uncultured Acidobacteriota bacterium. Taxonomy (GTDB): domain Bacteria; phylum Acidobacteriota; class Terriglobia; order Acidiferrales; family UBA7541; genus Palsa-295. The sequence goes on along the minus strand of CAWAVW010000004.1, from coordinate 839,759 downwards.
CCACCTGGGCTTAACACGCGCTCGCGACCACGCATTGAAGACTCTGCTCGCCAGTCCATGGGACGGCGGAATCGTTTCCGAAGGGATCGATCCTTCCACCGCTGTGATGGAGCCCGGCGGCGGGGCGTTCGCCACTGCCGCTGGCGACGTCGCCCACGCGATCTGCCAGCTCTACTGCCAGCCGCGATAGATGGCTGCCCTTCAGGGGGCATACAGCTCGGGGACCAGAAAGCGCCTCCGTTCATCAAAAGATCAAGTCCCGGAACGCGTTTCTACGTCCGCGAGAACGGCTCGGAACCTTGATTTTCGAACCGCGCTCTTATAGCTTCGTGATTCCAAGGAATGTCCGTACGGGCACCACCGATTTTGGGGTGACGCGCTTGCGAAACACCGGGCCAACGTTTCGATATGCCGCGGCTATCTTGGCAGCCGGTCTGGCGCTGATTTTGCGCGGCATCCTCGCTCCTCTGCTGGGAGATCCGTTTGCCTACCACACCCTGTGGCTTCCCGTTATTTTTGCCGCTTGGTATTGCGGCCTTGGTCCTTCGATCCTGGCCGCGCTGTTGTCCGCCGTGGGAACCTGGTACTGGTTTGTTCCGCAATACCATTCCTTCGCATTTCAAAATCGATCGGATGCTTTCGGAATCCTGGGATATGCAATCTTTTCCAGCGCAATCATCGCGCTGGGTGAAACCAATCGGCGTGGAAATGCACTTCGTTCGCGGCTGGCCGGCATCGTCGAATCTTCGGGCGATGCCATTGTTGCCGTCGGCACAGACGGCGCAATCAGCGCTTGGAATCAAGGCGCGGAGCGGCTTTGCGGGTACTCTGCCCCGGAAGCGATTGGCAGGCCGATTGCCATGTTTTCCCCGGAAATGGAAGCGATCTTAAAACCCTTCTTGCATATCCCATCGCCTGCATCCGATCAGATGACGGAGTTCGAATCCATCTGGGTTCGCAAGGATGGCGACCGCCGCGAAATTTCCGTCAGGCTCTCGCCGTTTCGGGATGATGCGGGCCGCATCGCGGGCTCCTACGTCGTCGCGCGGGACATTACCGGTCGCAAAACAGCCGAGATCGATCAGCGAGAGCGCGAGCGTCAGCTCGCACTCGCTACCGAAGCCGCGGAGCTTGGCATTTGGCACTGGTATCCCGATGGCGATCGCGCCACCTGGGATAACGCGCGGATTTATGAAGTGATGGGTCGTTCGCTGGACGACGGCCCGCTGAGCGGCGCCGAATTCATCTCCAGTATTGTTCACGAGGACGACAAGCGCGCCTTCGAGCAGGCCTTTGCGCGCTGCATGGAAACGGGCTCGCGTTTTCTTTGCCAGGGCCGCGTTCGCCGCAAAGACGGAAAATGGGCGTGGGTCGAGTTCACCGCTCGTCCGGACTATCGGCCCGACGGCTCGCTCTACTGCCTGCTGGGCACCGTCCGTGACATAACGGAAAGCACTCTCGCCAATGCGGCGCTGCGGCAAAGCGAAGAAAGACTTCGCATTTCGCACCGGGCGTCGCACTCCGGTGCATGGGAAGTCGATCTGCGCACCAGACAAATCATCTGGTCGAGCGAACTGCAACTGTTGTGGGGCGTGGTTCCGGGCTCGGTCGCCGAAGCCGACGTTCGAGGCCAGATACGCCGGATGATCCTTTCCGAAGATCATGCGGCTGTTGACGAAGCGCTGGCGAAATGCCTCGAGTCAAACGGCGGTGAATATCACGTCGAATTTCGGATTACCCGCGCCGATGGTGCCATCCGCTGGATGGAATCGTTCGCCGAAGTAATTTACGACCAGGCGGGCGTGGCCTGCCGCATTATCGGCGTCACCACCGATATCGACCAGCGCAAGCGAAGCGAGCAACGGGAGCGCGAAATCACCGCCGAAGCGGTCTCCGCCAATGCCAAATTCCGCGCCGTCTTCGAGCAGGCTCCGGTATTGGCCGGAATGTTGACCGTTGCCGGCACCGTCGTCGAAACCAACCGTCTCAGTCTCGAAATGTGCGGGTACCGCGCCGAAGAAATTCTGGGCAAACCCTTCTGGGAGGCCGGCTGGTTCGCTGGCTCGCCACGCACGCAGTCGTTGATTCGCGCCGCGGTGGCGCAAGCCGCCCAGGGCTCCGCCTTTCGCGAGGTGCTCGCATATCGATGGGCTGACGGAAGCGAACATATCGCCGAGTTCGCCATGAATCCGATTCGCGATCCGGATGGCCGCGTCATTTTTCTTCACCCCGTCGGCATGGACATCACCGAGCTGAAACTTGCCGAAGAAAAATACCGGCGCCTGGCCGAGACGCTGGACGCGGAGGTTCGCGCTCGCACGGCCAAGCTCGAACAGCAATCCGAGGAATTGCGGGATCTTTCCTGGCGCTTGCTGCGGACCCAGGACGACGAACGGCGCCACATCGCGCGGGAATTGCATGACAGCGCCGGGCAAATCCTGACCGTGCTGAACATGAACCTCGCGCGCATGGTTGCCGGCGCGAAGGGCTTGGCGCCCCATTTCCTCGAAGACGCGATCGAGACGCAGCAACTCGTGCAGGAATTAAATCAGGAAATCCGCACGACGTCCTATCTGCTGCATCCCCCGTTGCTCGACGAGATGGGACTGTCCGATGCGCTCGGTGCCTACGTCCACGGCCTTTCGTCACGAAGCGGTATCGCCATTGAACTGAACGTCGCCCCGCAATTTGGCCGTCACTCGCCCGATCTCGAATTGGCCATTTTTCGATTAATTCAGGAATGCCTCACCAATATCCACCGCCATTCGGGAAGCAAGACCGCGGAAATTCGGCTTTCGGTTTGCGACGGATCCATTTCCATCGAAGTCGAGGATCACGGCAAAGGCATTTCGCCCGAGAGATTGGCTGAGATTCATTCGAAAAGCTCCGGCGTAGGCATCCGCGGAATGCGCGAACGCGTCCGGCGGTTCAACGGCGAGGTGCATATTGATTCGAATCGTTCTGGCACGCGAATTGTCGTCTTCATTCCAACGTCCGTGCCGAATGCCGCTTCCGCCGCGGCCCACGCAATTCGCGCCCAAGCGTAGAAAAACGATGGTCAAACCGATATGCGTATTCTGATTGCAGATGATAGTGCGCTCGTCCGCCGTGGAGTGATTCGGATTCTGACCGGCGAGCCCGATTGCGAAGTCTGCGGCGAAGCATCGAGCGGCTCCGAAACTCTCGAGCTGTGCTCGAAGTTGCGGCCCGATCTCGTGCTGCTGGACGTCAACATGCCCGGCGCGAGCGGACTGGAAACGTCGCGCCTGCTGCGCCAGCAACTGCCCGACATTCGAATTTTGATCATGAGCCACCATGATCCCGTTCAGCTTTTGCCGGGAGTGCTTAAAGCGGGCGCCGACGGATGCCTGGATAAAGCATCGATTGCCACACAATTGATCGACACAATTCGAAACGTCTCGTTGGCCGCGCGCGCTTCAGGTCTTGCCGCTCCGCCGTCGAGCTAGCGTAGATCGTCACTCCGCGCGCAACGGGGCGTTTCTGCTACGTAAGCCACCAGAACGTGTCCGGTTCGTTTTTCGCCCACACCGATCGGGCGTGCCCGAATTCCGATAATCCTCTCGATCGTCGGAAACCTCTCCGCCGGCTTGGAAGTGGCTCCTCTCCTCAACATTGTGCGAACGCTCGCAACGGCCCCAACAGGTCGGTTGCGACGAATTCTTTAGATCGAGGCGGACTTTGCACCCGTTAGCCGCCGGCGAATTTGCAGTGATTTGTCTGGATTTTAGACAGTTTCTCAGAATTCGGACATCCGCTGTGTTTTTCACGCCGGCGTTCGATGCAGAAGCGGTGGGTACGCATGCTGCCGCCTTTCCCATATGTGACGGAAGACAGGGCGCTAAACATTTTGGATTGAGACAGATTCACCGTTCCGTGACCGCGAAGACTATCGATAGCCGATCGGCGCGAACCCTCAGCCGAGTAAGTGATTTGGTAGCGCGATTGCTTCTCTTGGCTAGCATTATTCGCGACGCCCGGAGGGTGTCCGGCGCATTTGGACCACGCGACGCTGGCGACGTTTCCAGGCGAGCGCGTGCGCAGAATCGCCCGCAGCACGAGCCCTTCCCCGCTCCGCAACCGGTATCAAAGGCTCCGTCCGAACCTCAATGAAAACCACCGCTTCACGCGAGGATGAAGCCCGTCTGGGCGAAATTGCCGCTTTGGTGGCGACCCTCCGCGAAACCGAGCAGAGGCTACTGGACCTTTCGGGGCACGCGATCGATGCTGATCTCCCACCCGGCGCTTCGTTCCGCATGTTGCGAGAGGCGCAGCACAGGCTACGCGAAAGCGACGAGCGTTTCCGTAGTCTGTTCGAAGCCTCGGCCACTGGCATCGCCATCTCCACACCCCGTGGCAATTATTTGCAGGCCAATGCGGCGTACCGGCGCATGGTCGGCTACTCCGAAGAAGAATTGCGAAGTTTGAATTTTGCTACGATCACGCATCCCGACGATCTCACCCAAAACCTAACGTTGCGCGACGAGATGCTCGCCGGTAAACGCGAAAGTTTTTCCATGGAAAAGCGGTACATCCGAAAGAACGGAGACATTCTGTGGGCGCGCCACAGCGTTTCGGCGACGTATACGCGGGGCGGCGAAGTCGCCACGTTGATGGTGATCGCCGAGGACATCACCGAGCGGAAACTCGCAGAGAATGCGTTGCGGCACAGCGAAGAGCTGCTGCGCCTAATCACCAACCTGGTGCCCCACGGTATTTTTGCCAAAGACGCCGCCGGCCGGCACATCTTCGCCAATCCTGCGCTCGCCGAAATGGCCGGCTTTTCCATTGAGGAAATTCTCGGCAAGGACGACTTCGACTTGGTGGCCGACAAAGCGCAGGCTGAGGCGTACCGAGCGGACGACCTGGCGGTCATCCATTCGGGCCGGAAGATGGTCGTATCGGAGGAACCGAGGACCGATCTGTCCGGCCGCACGCGCTTTCTGCAGACCATCAAAATTCCTTTTACGGTTGCCGAAACCGGCGAAACCGGAGTTCTCGGAATATGCACGGACATCACCGATCGAAAGCGCGCCGACGAGAATATTCGCGAGCAGGCCGAGCTTCTCGACAACGCCCAGGACGCCATTTACGTGGAAGATCTGCAACGACGTTTCCGGTACTGGAACAAAGGCGCGGAACGCCTGTATGGGTGGACATCCGAAGAAGTCGTGGGGCGCATGTCGATCGAAATCTTTCATTGCGACGCCTCCGAAATGAACGCGCGCGTGGCTTGCGTTCTGAAAGAGGGCGCTTGGATCGGAGAAGTCGTTCAGCGCCGTCGCGATGGCAGCAATCTGGATGTCGAGAGCCGCGTAACGCTGGTGAAGGGCGCTGGCGACGAGCCGCGTTCGATTCTCTTCATTAATACCGACATCACCAAACGAAAGGCCGCTGAAGCAAAAATGGAGCATCTCGCTTTTTATGACACTCTGACGGAACTTCCGAACCGTCAGCTCTTGCGAGAGCGGCTGGACAGGGCTTTGACCGTCGCGGCCCGGCAAAAGACTTCCGGCGCGGTGCTTTTCATCGACTTGGACGACTTTAAGAGCCTGAACGACACCCTGGGCCACCACGTCGGCGACGTATTGCTCCAGCAAGTCGCCGCGCGTCTCACTTCCTGTACGCGCAAAGTCAACACAGTGGCCAGACTGGGCGGTGATGAATTCGTCGTGTTGCTCGAGGGATTGAGCCCGGATGCCAAAACGGCCGGGGCCACCGCAAAGCTTGTGGCCGATAAGATTCTCAGCGCGTTCCTGGTGCCCTTTAGCTTGAACGTTCACGAAAGCGAAAGCAGCGCGAGCATCGGCATCACCCTGTTCAGTGGATTATCCGAGACGGCGGACGACTTGCTGAAACAGGCCGATCTGGCGATGTACCGCGCCAAGTCCACGGGCCGCAATGCTTCGTCTTTCTTCGACCCGGAAATGCAGACCTACGTCACGTCCCGCGCGACGCTGCGAACGGATCTGCGGCGAGCGGCGCAGAATAACGAGTTCGAGCTGTTCTATCAACCGCAAGTCAATCGAATGGGGCAGGTCGTTAGCGCCGAAGCGCTATTGCGCTGGCGACATCCGCAACGTGGCATGGTTCCCCCCACTGAATTCATACCCCTGGCGGAAGATGCCGGGCTGATTGTGGAGCTCGGCCGCTGGGTGCTCGAAACCGCCTGCTCGCAGCTTTCCGAATGGGCGCGGGACCCCGAGATGCGGCACCTCAGCATTGCCGTGAATGTCAGTCTCCGACAGCTTCTCGACGTTCACTTCGTAAGTCTCGTCATCGAAGCTCTCCGAAAATCCGGAGCGAATCCTTGCAGGCTCAAGCTTGAAATTACGGAAAGCTCGATGCTCGAGAAAGTGCAGGAAACCATCGCCAAAATGGAAGCACTCCGAGCCGTTGGCATCGAGTTTTCGGTTGATGACTTCGGTACCGGCTACTCTTCCCTGTCGCACCTCAAGCGTCTGCCGCTGGATCAACTGAAGGTCGATCGCGCTTTCGTAAAAGACCTGCTCACCAGCCGCAAAGACGCTTCGATCGCCCGCACCATCATAACGTTGGGTAAGAATCTCGATCTCACGGTAATCGCCGAAGGTGTCGAGACCGAAGCGCAGCGTGAGTTTCTGGAAAGAGAAGGCTGCCATGTGTACCAGGGATTCCACTTTAGTCCCGCGTTGCCGGCTGCCAAATTTGCCGCCTTCGTTTCTCTCCACGCCGGTGTTAAGCGCGAATGACCGCGCGTGCCAATCGGATCTTCGTTGGCTGCATCTTTTCGCTGGTCGCAACGTCCTTCGGTTTCATCGTACGCGCCATACTGCTCAATACTCTCGGCGTTGCGTTCAACCTTTCCGAAAGCCAGAAAGGCGCGCTCCTGGGCGCGGGCCTATTCCCCTTTGCGTTGAGCATCATTTTTTTCAGCCTGATCGTCAACCGCATCGGCTATGGCAGGGCCATGGCCTTCGCTTGGATTCTTCACGCCGCCTCCGCGATCATTACGCTCACCGCGCGAGGGTATGCCTCGCTGTACGTCGGCACATTTCTATTCGCTCTCGCCAATGGCACCATTGAGGCGGTCGTGAATCCAGTCACCGCCACTCTGTATCCCAAAAATAAAACCTCGCGACTCATCCTGCTCCACTCCGGCTGGGCGGCTGGCCTCGTCCTCGGCGGTCTCATCGCCATCTCGCTGAGCGCTTTTGGCTGGCGCTGGAAAATCGGCTTGTTCCTACTCCCGACGATCGTTTACGGCCTGATGATGCTCGGCCAGAAATTTCCCCTTCAGGAGAGGGTCGCCGCCCACGTTTCCTATCTGGGAATGTTGAAGGAATTCGGCTGGGCCGGATGCCTGATCATTTGTACCTTCGGCGTCTATGCCGTGAATGAAGTGGCCACGGTCTTTGGCGCAGGAATTCTGCCTGCCGGGCATTCATTTTTATTAGCGGTCGCTTACGCGCTGCTGCCGACGCTCTATTTCGCCTTCCATTGCCGCGCCTTCGGGCGGCCAATGTTCATTTTTCTCTTGTTGGTGATGATACTCATGGCTGCGACGGAGTTGGGCACCAACAGTTGGATTCCGGGGTTACTCACACCTGTGCTGAAGGGATTCAGCGCCAACGCCGGAAACTGGGTGCTCGTTTACACGTCGGCCATCATGTTCGGCCTTCGCTTTTTCGCGGATCCTCTTGTTCGCCTACTCGGTCCGGTCGGCCTGTTGGCCACCAGCTCGTTCGCCGCCGCGGCTGGGCTGTTCTGCCTCGCCCATGCGGGTGCCGCTCCGCTACTGATCTTCGCCGCAGCCACGCTCTATGGGCTCGGCACGGCGTTGACGTGGCCGACCATGCTCGGCCTCGCCGCCGAACAATTCCCACGCGGCGGCGCGTTGACTCTTAACGCCATCAGCGCCGTCGGGATGATCTCGGTGGGTATTCTCGGAGGACCTTTCCTCGGCACTCTGCAGGATGCATCGCTTGACCGAAACTTGTTGAGGGAGAACCCCGCGCTGCACGCAGCGGTAGCCGGAACCGAACAACAAAAGTTTGGTTTCGCTTTCCAGCCGCTGGACAGGACGAAAATGAAGTCCCTGACCGGGAAGGACCAGGCTCAAATAGAAGAAATCGTCACCCATACGAATCAAGCGGCGCTGGCAAAAATTGCAATACTGCCGTCGATCCTGTTCGGTTGTTTCCTGGCACTCGGCCTCTTTTTCCGGCATCGCGGCGGCTACCGCGAGATCACTCTGGCACGCCGTACATCGCCTCCCTTTCCGCCGGTGGCGAAGAAATGGCACAACGATACCGGCGGCGGGTAATTCAACGTCTGGACTCACCAACAGGAAAAAAGAAAACGGGAAAACGTGCAATGTATCAGCGGATCCAAGTCCCTGATAGTCGTCTTCCCGGCATCATGAGTACATCGCGACGATTCCAAATCTCGACGACGCCTCTCGAACCCAGACCCTTCGCCTGCGAAATGTGGCAAACTCGACGTGCGCACCGCGCTACGAAGGCGGCGCTGTCGGAGTCTCCGCAATGAAGACCACGCGACGAGAATGTCTGGCGGGTCTCGGCCTGCTCGGCCTTGGTGCCCTCGCGCCAGACGCCGTACGAGCCGCGAGCACACGCTGGGCGGCCGCTAGCACATGCCCATTCCGCATCGCCGTCATCAACGACGAAATCACGCAAGACTTCGAGCAAGCCTGCTCGATCGCCTCAAAGGACTTCGGCCTGCAATGGATCGAACTCCGCTCGATGTGGAACAAAAACGTCACCGAGCTGAACGAGAAAGAAATCGGCGAGGCACGCAAAATCCTCGCCGCGCACAATCTAAAAGTCACCGACATCGCCAGCCCGCTCTACAAAACCGACTGGCCCGGAGCCCCGCGCTCCAGCCAGAGTGAAAAGCGCGATCAATTCAACGCGAATTTCGACGCTGCCGCGCAAGATCGGCTTCTCGAACATTGCATCGGTCTCGCGACGGCATTCGGCACCGACCGCATCCGCTGTTTCGATTTCTGGCGGATCGACGATCCAAAGCCGTATCGCGCCGCCATCAATGCGCGGCTCGCCGCCGCCGCCGACCGCTGCGCAAAGAGCGGCATGATCCTGCTGCTCGAAAACGAAATGTCGTGCAACACCGCAACAGGCGAAGAAGCTGCCGCCGTCCTCGCCGCCATTCCGAATAAGAGTCTGATGCTCAACTGGGATCCGGGCAACGCCGCCGCGATCGGAAGCTTCCCGTATTCGAAGGGCTATGACTTGCTGCCGAAGGACAGAATAGGTCACTGTCATGCGAAGGACGTCGTCCCGAAGCCCGATCACAAAGGTTACGATTGGGCGCCCGTCGGGGCGGGCGTGGTGGACTGGACCAATCAGTTAAAATCGCTTTTGCGTGACCACTTTTCGTACGCCGTCAGCCTCGAAACGCACTGGCGCGGCGCCGGCACGCCCGAAGCCTCCACGCGCATCAGTATGGACGGCTTGAAAAAAACCTTGTCCGCAGCCGGCGTGAAATGCTAGCGGTCGCTCCACCAGCGACGGAGGGAGAGAACCCGTGATCAATCGCCGCAAGTTTCTTGGAACTCTCGCCACCGGCGCTGCCGTCACCGCTGTAGCCGGCGCTACGCGAGCAGCGAACTTCGGTTCCACGGCCGCAAGCTATTCGCGCATCTTCGGCGCAAATGACCGCCTGAACTTCGCCATCATCGGCTTGAACAGCCGCGGCTACGCGCATCTCTCGTCTCTTGCCGCGAATAAAGACGCCGCGCGCGTCTCACACGTGTGCGATGTAGAGACGAACATCCTCACGAAATTCGTCGCGGCCTCCGAAAAGGAATTGGGCTACGCGCCGCGCACCGAGCAGGATTTCCGCCGCATACTCGAATTGAAAAACATCGACGCTGTCACCATCGCCACGCCCGACCACTGGCACGCGCCGATGGCCATCGACGCGCTTGCCGCCGGAAAACACGTCTATGTGGAAAAACCCTGCAGCCACAATCCTGCCGAAGGCGCGCTGCTCGTCGACGCGCAGAAAAAATACGGCAAGCTCGTGCAGATGGGCACGCAACAACGCTCGTCGCCTCACACAATCGAAATCGTCGCCAAAATTCATGATGGCCTCATCGGACGTCCTTACTTCGCCAAAGCGTGGTACGTGAACACGCGCAAATCGATCGGGTTTGGCAAGGAAGCGCCCGTGCCGAAAACGCTCGACTGGGATTTGTGGCAGGGTCCCGCGCCACGCCGTCCGTACAAAGACAACATCCAGCCCTACAACTGGCACTGGTTCCGCATCTACGGCACCGGCGAAACGCTGAATAACGGCACGCACGAAGTGGACGTCTGCCGCTGGGCACTCGGCGTCGATTATCCAAAACGAGTCACGTCCTCCGGTGGCCGCTACCAGTTCCACGACGATTGGGAGTTTTACGACACGCTCGTCACCAGCTTCGAATACGACGACAAAACGATCTCATGGGACGGCAAGAGCTGCTCCGGCATGACTTACTACAATCGCGGCCGCGGCTCGACCATCATCGGCACCACCGGCTCCGTCCTCATCGATCGCGACGGCTACGAGATCTACGACCTCGCCGGAAAAAAGACCAGCGAGTTCAAAACCGGCGGCGCCACTTCGACCGCCGATCTGATCGGGCGCGACTCGATGACCGATCTCCACTTCGCGAACTTCATCGCCGGCATTCGCACCGGCGCGAAGCTCAACGCGCCGATCGACGTCGGCAACGTCGCCGTCACCATGCTCCAGCTTTCCAATATCGCGTGGGAAACGAACCACGAGTTGCAGCTCGATCCCGCCGACGGGAAAATTCAGAATGATTCCGCCGCGATGTCGCTTTGGAACCGCGACTACGAACCCGGCTGGGCGCCGCACCTCTAATCACTCCGCGCGCCAGCTCGCACTCGCACGAAAACAGCTGAGGCCGATCGATGAAAAACGAATTTTCACGCCGCAACATTCTTCGTGGCGCCGTCGTCGCATCCGCAACGGCCGCCCTCGCGCCGTTCGGCGCAGCCGTGTCGCCGTTCCTGGCGAACGCGGGAACGATGCCGGAGCTGAAACCGTGGCCCGCTGCGCCGCCGATTCGTCTAGGCCTCGCCAGCTACACCTTCCGCAATTTCGATCGTGCCCGTCTCATCGGCTGCATGCAGGCTCTCCGCATCGACGAGCTCAACGCCAAAGACGTGAAAGACCACCTGCCCGTCGATCCCGAGCAGGAGGCCCAGGCGCTCGCCGACTACGGCGCCGCGGGCATCAACCTGCACGCTGCCGGCGCGATTTATTTCGATAAGGACGATCTCGCTGGCATCCGCTCGAAATTCGACTACTGCAAACGCGCCGGCATTCGAGTGATCGTCGCGGGCGATCCGTCGCCAAACGCGCTTCCCTTGATCGCAGACGCTGCGCGCGAGTACGACATGCGCATCGCCATCCACAATCACGGCCCCGAAGATAAGATTTGGCACTCGCCCATGGACGTTCTCGCCGCTGTGAAATCGCTGGACCCGCGAATGGGCTGCTGCATCGACGTCGGTCATTGCGTCCGCGCGGGCGTTGACGTGATCGACGCCATTCACGCCGCCGGTCCTCGCCTTTTCAACATGCACATGAAGGATTTGACGAATTTCAGCGACAAGGAAAGCCAGGTCGCCGTCGGGGAAGGCAAAATGCCGGTGCCGGCAATTTTTCAGGCGCTTCAGGCGATCAACTACGACGGCTTCGTTGACCTCGAGTACGAAATCCACGCCGACGATCCGATGCCTGGCGTCACCTCGAGCTTTGCCTTCATGCGCGGCGTCCTCGCCGGCATGAACGCAGAGCGCGCCTGAATCGCAGCACCTGCCGCCCTCCCCCTGTTCGTTAGCGCTTGACGGATACTTAGAAACCATTTAGAATTCTAATAAGTTTCATTCTCAGATTAAGGAGATCTAAATGGCGCACGTCGCACCTCGATTCTCGCCCGCCGACAGCATCATCCTGCTTGTCGACCACCAGACCATGACCATCGATTGGGTCAAGAGCCTGCCCAAAACTACAGTCATCGCCGGTTGCCGCGTCCTCGCCCGCATGGGCGTGACCTTCTCAATGCCACTCTTCCTCACAACTACGATGGAGGAGTATGTCGGGCCTACTCTGCCTGAGATCCAGGAGGTTGCGCCCGACGCCTTTGCCAAACGCTTCAAGCGCGGCGGCATCTTGAGCTGCTTCGACCAACCTGAATTGGTCGCCGCTCTGAAGGCCACGGGCCGTACGAATTTGATCCTGGCAGGCCTCACTACCGACATCTGTCTATTCTGGGCCGCCCGGGACGCCGTTCGCCTTGGCTATAACGTGAATGTCATCGCCGACGCCTGCGGCACCATGTCCACGATCGGCGACGATACGACCTTCGATCGGCTGCGCACCCTCGGGGTCACTGTCAGTGTGGTCAACCAGATCGTCACCGAACTCGAAAATGACTTCGGCAGTCCCGACGGACTCAAGGCCCAACAGATCCTCGCTGACGAAGTGATCTCGAAGTTGAAGTAACGCGTCTACATTTTGCCTTGTCCGGGTCGGATGCTCTGGCTGAGGTTTTGGGAAGGTCAAGCGTGAATGTCCGCGGCGTTCTTTACATCGTGGCTGTCGTTACTTTGGCGGCTTTGGGCGCTTCCCTCCCGCTTGCCGCTCAGACGGCGACCCCAGCGTCGTACACCCCGCAGGTGTGGGATATCGATTGGACGTATCTCGCCGAGCCTGCCGCATCCGGCAGGGACTGGACGGACCGCTTTCATTACATCCCGCTGAGTGATTCCAGCTTCCTCTCGATCAGTGGACAGATCCGCGAGCGCGGCGAGTATCAGGACGACCCCGCTTTCGGCGGGCAGCCCCATGACAACGGCTACCTGATGCAGCGCTACCTACTGAGCTTCGACCTTCACGTGACCGATCACTTTCGTACCTTCCTTCAGCTCAATAGTGGTCTGATCAACGGCCGCGACGGTGGTCCGCGCCCGGCCATTGACGAGGATAAGCTCGACTTCAATCAAGCCTTCGTTGATCTCAGCTTCGGTACGTCGTCCGATAATTCGCTTACAGTTCGAGCCGGGCGCCAGCTCATCTCCCTAGGTTCGACGCGTCTGATCGCCACCGGCGCCGGCCTCAATGTGGAGCAGCCCTTCGACGGCTTTCGTCTCATGATCCACGCCGGGCAATGGAGCGTTGATGGACTCGCGGTCCGCCCAACGGAGGTCAAGGTGGGCGTCTTCGACAACGAGCCCAATCCGAATGAAGAACTTTGGGGACTCTACCTGAGCCGGCCTGTCGCTCCCTTCGACACCAATGTCGATCTCTGTTACCTTGGGTACGATCACAAGTCCGTCCGATATACGCAGGGCACCGGTCGCGAGCAGCGGGAGACGGTTGGCGCTCGTGTCTGGTCCCACACTCCGACTTGGGACTACGACTTCGAATACACCGGTCAGTTCGGACGCTTCAATACCGGCAACATCAGCGCCTGGGGCGCCGGCTATCATCTCGGCTATACATTCAACCACGCTCGTTTCGCGCCGCACCCCGAACTGGATGGAGGCGTCCTAAGCGGGGACCACAATGTCCACGACAACACGCTCAGCACCTTCAATCCCCTGTTTCCCAACGGAAACTATCTGAGCCAGAGTATTCTGCTGGGCCCCTTCAACCTCATCATCGTGCGCCCCACCTACAAGATGGCCTTGACCCACAAAGCCAGCACCAACACAAACGTTGAACTCTTGTGGCGGCAGTCCATTGAGGATGGTGTTTACAATATTGCCGGCATACTTACGCACCCACCAGGAAACTCAACCGCAAGGTTCATCGGTACGCAAATCCAGCAGGAGTTCGATTACGCCTTCAGTCGGCACCTGAGCGGCTCGTTAGCTTACGAGCATTTTTTCGCCGGTGCATTCCTCAAGCAGAGTCCGCCCGGGCACAGCCTGAACTTTATCTCTCCGCAGCTGACCTATAACTTCTGAACGGCGGAGGACCTCATGTCGCAAACACCCCTCCAGCAAGTGCTAGTGGTTGCCGTCGTTCTGCTGAATGCGTACTGCTTTGGCGCAAACTGTGTCGAGCGCTTCGTGAACTATCAGACCTGGAGCCGAATCCCAGCCGATGCCTTCCAGGCCTATCACCGGGCACAACAGCCGCTGATCCAGGCCTTCGTTGTCGCCCCTATGATGGTCGGGTTCGCTCTCCAAATCGGGTTGGCCGTCTGGCCACCCTCAGGCATCGACTCGCGAGTGCTCTGGGTGATGGCCGCTACATCCGCAGTCGGAGCAGCGTCCACTGTCATGCTTCAGCTTCCTATCCATCGAAGGTTTAACCTGAGAGGATCCTCGCCTGAACTCCTGGGGAAGCTGCTCCGCACCGATTGGATCAGAAAAGCCGCCGATGTCGTCCGGCTCGCCGCGACTGTCGTCTTTCTTCATCGACTGCTTAGCGCTTGTTAGGACCGAGTCCCTGCAGCTTGCGCAGCAGCTGTGCCGCGGCTCGCTTCTCCTCTATGGAGAGGGTATGCATAGCTTCTGCCAGGTCGGTCGCATGCAATGGAGCGATCTTTTTCGCCAGTTTCCGGCCCTTGTCGGTGATAACTCCCATCACCACCCGCTTGTCTTCGCCCCGCGACTCGCGCGCAAGCAAACCGCGCTTCTCCATCTTCTTGACTGTGTACGTGGTGCTCGCGCCAGTCAGGAGGATTTTTTCGCTCAGTTCACCCAGCGGCGTCGGTCCACCGTGCCAAAGCACCATCAGCACTGAGAATTCAGTCATGGTCAGCCCGTATTTCTGCATCCGCGGGCGCACGTAGTCGTCGACAAACTTGAACGCTCTGCCGATCGAGAGAATCAGCTGCACCGACGCCCCCTCATCTTGTGCAAGCCTTGGTGGCGCTTCCGGCCCAGAAGGGCTAGTAGGAATGGTCATCTTTCTTTCCTCCGGAACTTCGCGGCAACGATCCTCCCCAATGCGTTGTTCCGCTTTCGCTCATCCGTACTTTCGGGGTAATCAATGTCCCAAGGATATAGCACGAATTATCGAACGATGATGACCTTCACCATCTCGACCGGCTATGTTGTCAACGTCGCTGTGTGGCGCTGTGACTGCACTTCCTAGGAGGGCGGAACGCAACGCAGAATGACCTTAGAGATGGAACGGGACTTTGACGGACAGCGAATGACGATACGCCCGATTGCTTGAATCGAAGCTGACGATTTGCTGGAGTTGAAGGCGGAGATGAAGGAGGGCGGTCCGAAGGAAAAGCTGGACTGGACGATGTCGGATTGGGACACTCCGATGCTCTTTTTCGATCAACGTGGCTACGTGCGATTGCTCACCACCGGCGTGGTCATGGACGTTCCAGCCGGACCTGGGTCGGTCACGTAAGACCCTAATCTGCCCCTTTTCTCCGCCTTTGTTTGTGCTGAGCGTCCATCCATCAGGAAGATGGATGGTAGGGGCGGTGGGGATCGAACCCACGACCTTCGGCTTAAAAGGCCGCTGCTCTACCACTGAGCTACGCCCCTATCTTCGAACAAGCATTCAGCGGCAGATGCGGATGGAACTGCGATTCGTGCGCGCGACGCTATCTGTATGAATTCTAGCATGTCGCCGCGACCGCGTCGTGGCTTCCCTGCTGGAAATTTGGGCGGCGAATTCGCGCTGCATTTCTTCCGGCTGCCGTCCGCCCAACGGAAAGAAGTGGAAAGCACAGCAAAGAGGCGGAAAGCAGCGGAAAAAAATCGAGCCGCGTATTGCACGCGCGTTCGTATCACACCATAACGGCTATCGATTGAACGCGGCCACTCTTCAGAATTTCACCAAGTGAATCAGCACCCCCGCCAGGCCCGCTCCAATCAGCGGCCCGGCGATCGGCACGATCGCGTAGCCCCAATCCGAACCGCCCTTCCCCGCAATGGGCAAAATCGCATGAGCAATGCGCGGCCCTAAATCGCGCGCCGGGTTGATCGCGTAACCCGTCGTCCCGCCCAGGCACAACCCGATTCCCCACACCAGGCTGCCGACCAGGTACGGTCCAAGTCCGGGCGCTATTCCCGAGGGCGCCACCGCCTTCGAAAAAATAGCCGCCACCACAAAGACAAGCGCAAACGCGCCTACAATTTCGCTGAACAAATTCGACGGCATATTCCGGATGGCAGGCTCCGTTCCGAATACCGCCAGTTTCGCCGAAGCGTCGTCTGTGATTTTCCAGTGCGGCAGGAAATGCAGCCACACCAAAACCGCCCCCACGAACGCGCCAAGAAGCTGCGCCGTCACATACGGCAGAATCTTCGAATAATTTCCTGTGGTCACCGCGAATCCCAGTGTGATCGCCGGATTCAAATGCGCGTCGCTGCTGCCGCAGGCAATCGCGGTAAACACTCCCGCCATCACCGCAAACGCCCAGCCAGTGGTGATTGCCATCCATCCCGCCCCTTCGGCTTTCGAGCGCTTCAACAAAACTCCCGCCACCACACCGTTGCCGAACAAAATCATCACCAGCGTGCCCATAAACTCGCCGAAAAACGGTGAGGTCATAAACTCTCCTTGGATTTCGTTATCCGCCGAATTCTTCGAAGGGAAAGTTAATCCACCCAATCAAACGATCGCGTCACCGCTTTCTTCCATTGCTGGTAGAGCGATTCGCGCCGCTCCGCGGCCATCGACGGTGTCCACGTATGGTCAACGGCCCAATTCTCGCGCAGCTCCTTCACGCCCTTGTAATAGCCCACCGCAAGCCCGGCAGCATACGCCGCGCCCAAGGCGGTCGTCTCTCTCGTGGCCGGTCTCACGACGGGACGATCCAGAATGTCCGCCTGAAATTGCATCAGCAGTTCGTTCCCCACCATTCCGCCGTCCGTGCGCAGCACGTCCAGCTGGATTCCGGAATCCATCTCCATCGCTTCCACCACTTCCCGCGTTTGAAACGCGGTCGCTTCCAACGCTGCACGCGCGATGTGCCCCTTGTTGGCAAAGCGAGTCAGCCCGGCAATCACTCCCCGCGCGCTCGATTTCCAGTACGGCGCGTACAAACCCGAAAACGCCGGGACGAAGTACACGCCGCCGTTGTCGGTCACAGTGCGCGCGAGCGTCTCGACGTCCGAGCTTTTTTCGATGATTCCCAAATTGTCGCGCAGCCACTGAACGAGAGCGCCGGTGATCGCGATGCTACCCTCGAGCGCATAATGCACCGGCGCATCTCCAAATTTGAATCCCACCGTCGTGAGCAGCCCGTACTTCGAAAACACCGGCTCGGTTCCCGTGTTCATCAGCAGAAAACAGCCCGTGCCGTACGTGTTCTTGGCTTCGCCGGATTCAAAGCAGGTCTGCCCCACGAGGGCCGCTTGTTGATCGCCCAGAATTCCCGCCACCGGCACGCCCCGCACCGGCGCAGACCTCGCCTCGCCGTAAATTTCGCTGCTTGAAACGATTTGGGGCAGGATCGATTTCGGAATTCCAAACGCGCCCAGCAGGGCGTCGTCCCATGCCAGCGTGCGCAGATTCATCAACTGCGTCCGGCTGGCATTCGATACGTCGGTCACATGAATTCCGCCGTCCACTCCGCCAGTGAGCTTCCAAAGCAAAAAAGTATCGACCGTGCCAAACAGCAAATCTCCCGACGGCGCCAGCTCCTTCACGCCCGGAATATTTCTCAAAATCCATCGAAGTTTCAGACCGCTGAAATAGGTCGCCAGCGGCAATCCGGTGATTTTACGAAAACGGTCCTGCCCGCCATCGCGTGAAAGCTCGGCGACGGCGCCCTCCACGCGCGTATCCTGCCACACCACGGCGTTACAAACCGGCCGCCCGGTTTTGCGATTCCATACAATCGTCGTTTCCCGTTGATTGGTAATGCCAATCGCGGCCAGGTCCTCTGGCTTCAGGCCGCTCTTCGACATCGCCTCTGAAATCACTTCTTCGGTGCGAAGCCAGATTTCCTCGGGATCGTGCTCCACCCATCCCGGCTGCGGATAAATCTGCCGGTGCTCCTTCTGGGCCATCGACACGATTTTTCCCGCGCGATCAAACACGATGAATCGCGTGCTCGTCGTTCCCTGATCGAGTGCACCCAAATAACGCGACACGCTCCGCTCGCCTCCGCCCGCACAATTCGTGCGCGCCCACACTACTGCCGGCGAGCGAAGATGTCTATTCCGATTTCGCGGGCAGGAAATGCGCGTCGAACGCACAAGCGAACAAAGCCGCACGCACCGCCCGCGACATGAGCGCCTTTACCCGAGCTTTAAACGGAGTCGAACGAAATGCGGAATTCCCGCGTCCGCGCTAATCGCCGGACGGGCTTTCCTGCAAGCCGCCGAGGGTGGCGACCGGTCGCTTTCGTTTCCAGATGTAATCCTTTCGGAGTTTTCCCTGATGCTTGGTCACTTGCTTTTCCAGTTCGGCGAACGCGGCCTTGGCGCTGCCTAGCACGTCGCCGCCCACGCCGGTCGCATGCATCGTGCCGGTCGGAAGCGTAAGATTTACGGAAAAATTGTATTCATTCTTGTGCGGAGTTTTTTCGAGCGATTCGTGCAGTCTTACCAGGTCGGGGTCGTAGCGTTTCAGGATCCGGTTCAGCTTTTCGGTGTGTCTTTGCGTTTCATGTTCGATCGTTAGGCGGTATTCCACTTCGATGTGACTGTACGTAATTTTCATTCGGGCACCCTCTTTGGGAACGATTGGAAGGTTGAATGGTCTGGAACATCGAGGAAAGATCAGAACAGTCCCGCACGGAACAACCTGCAACGAGCGTCTTACGACCCGCGTCGCGTATTTCCGTAGCGGCAACCTCCTGACTGTTTGACGGTACACCCGCGGATTTGACAGCGTCAATAGTACCGTCATAGGCTGAAAAAGATTTCCTCAAATGCAACAATGTCAGGCAACCCCAACTCGCCCGATTCAAATCTCCGCAACATCTATATCGGTCCTGCGGGCTGGTCGTATCCCGACTGGAAATCGATTGTGTACCCTTCCCCGCGGCCGCGCGGCTTTCGCGAAGCCACCTTCCTGGCGAAGATTTTCGACACCATCGAAATCAACACTTCGTTTTACTATCCGCTGAAACCCAACCTCGTGAAGCAGTGGATCGGCTACGTTTCCGATAATCCGCGTTTCCTGTTCACCACGAAACTTTGGCAAAGATTCACACACGAGACCGGCGCAACCGCGGAAGACATCAAAACCGTTCGCCAAGGCTTCGACATTTTGCACTCCGCAAACCGGCTGGGCGCCCTGCTGCTGCAGTTTCCGTTTTCGTTTCACAACACGCCGGAGAATCTCGCCCGCTTGAAACATCTGGTCAAAGATTTTCGCGACTATCCGCTGGTCGTCGAGGTTCGTCACGCGTCCTGGTCGCAACCGGCGTTCTACGATTTCCTGCACGAACAAAACGTCGGCTTTTGCAACATCGACCAGCCCGTCATCGGGCATTCCATCAAGCCCAGCGAACGCGCTACGTCACCCATCGGCTACATCCGCCTTCATGGCCGACGCTACGACACCTGGTTTACAGACGATCCCGATTCCCCGCCCTCGGAGCGCTACAACTATTTATATTCCGAGCAGGAACTCCTGCCCTGGGCCGAGCGTATTGAAACTGTCGCCGAACGCACTCGATCCACATTTGTCGTCACCAACAATCATTTTCAAGGGAAAGGAATCGTCAACGCGTTGCAGTTGATCCGTTTGCTGACCCACGGCAAAGTGAGCGTGCCCGACCCTCTCCGCGAACACTATCCGCAACTGGAAGCGATCGCCGACCAGCCCGCGCAAACTCCCACACTTTTCCCGTTGCCGCCCAAATAGGCACAAACGCAAAAGCGGATCGAATCTGAACACACGTCCACGCAAGCGTAAGAGACTGAGTAGAACTGCGGTCGTCAGGAAGTTACTTCTTGAAGAGATCTTCGAATGCTTTCCGCGCGTCGTTGGGCCGGCCGGGATTCGCGGCCGCCGGAGCGCTGGGCGTGGAGTACGCCACCGGTGAAGTGTCCTTCTCCACCGTCATGCGATATTCAAAAAATGTGCAGTCGTTCTTCGCATCTTTCTTGGGAATGTATTCGGGAATCGGCTGCGTGCATTCGAATTGCCTGCCGGTATCGAAATGAACGCATTGTTTGCAGGAATGTAAAGCTGTATGGCACCGCGGACATTCACCACTTTGATCGAAACCGGGCATCAGCACCGCACCGCAGCTCGAACAGCGCGCCCTCATCACCGTTCCTACCATGCGCGGAGTGCGCGGGCCCATCGCATCGTGCTGCTTGGGGCGCGGCTCGCCGCTCGGGGGGCGCTCGGTTCGCTCTCTTTTTTTATCCTGGGAATCGCGGTCGCTGTAGCCCCTTTGCTTGTACTTCCGCTCCATGGAGCCTCCTAAGGGGTTGCGTCATCATACATCGAAGCGCCCTTTCGAAATGGGCATTTCGATGCCGTTTGTTCGATTTGCATATTTCCCTCCAACGAAAAAAAGGGTTCCAGCCGCTGCTTATGATTGGGTGTTCTCTGCTTTATGAGCCCAGAATTTCGATAAACCTTCGAACGGCAGATCCGGGACCAGGAATTTTTGCGTGTTGCCAAGACCAGACATGACGCGCTCTGCTGCAAGATATCCGCTGCGCACCGCCCCCTCCATCGTCGAGGGCCATCCGGTGCTCGTCCAGTCGCCCGCGAGTGACAATCCTGCGATCGGACTTTTTTGCGACGGACGCCATCGATCGATTCCCGGCTCCGGCGAAAACGTCGCATTCACTTCCTTGATCACCGTGGCCTTGGTCACTTGGGCGTCTTTTGTTGCCGGCAAAACTTCACCCAGTTCCCGTTTGCACAGCTCGATGATGTCTTGCCTGGACATCGGAACCAAATCGTACGAAGCGCTGATCACCAGTTGCAGATACTGCCCTTTCGCGCTGGCCCCGCCTCCGTTTTTGCTCGCAGCCTCTTCAGATAGCAGGGTCTTGTTAAACACCCACTGCGTGGTGTGATCGAGCAAGGTTAAAAACGGCTCGGTCATCACTTCCCGGTCGTACCACAAATGAACGCCGGTAATCGGCGAAGTCTTGATGTGACTCAACCCTTCGAGCGGCGCGTTCGTTGCGCTGTACTCCGCCGGCAACATTTTCTGCAGCACATCATGCGGCACCGCGGCCACGCACGCATCGGCGCTCAGTTCTGTGCCGTCTTCCAGAAGCGCGCCCGCGAATCGCCCGTCGCGAACCCGAATCTCGCGCACGCCGCAGCGCATCCGCACCGTGCCGCCGCGCCTTTCGATCGCATCGCGGCATCCGCCGTACAAATCCGCCAACGGCACGGTCGGAATTCCAATCCGATATCCTCCCGCGCTGCCCAGAAACGCTTTCCAGAAAACCTCGATCCCGTAGCGCGCGTCCGTCCTCGCCAGTTCTTCGTCGAGCGCGCTCACCAGCACCACACGCCAGAATCGTTCAATCGCGCCGGGCGTCTGGTTCTGCCGGTGCAGCCACTCCAGCATCGAAATTCCATCGATGCCCTTCGGCTTGCCGCCCGATGTGGCAATCGCCAGCATCGCATTGGCAATCGCGCGCTTGTCCGCAAAACCGAGCGCGCCGAAAAATAAAAACGAAGGAGTCATGTGGAACGGCGGCGGCAGCGCCACTGCCTTCATCGTTGAGCGCCGGCCGGCCTTATCCACAAAATACAGCGTGTCGTAAAAGCGGACTTTTTCGCCCGCACCCACACGCGTGTAGAAATCCGAAAGGTTCGTGCAACAGCCGAGCGTCACGTGCTGGCAATTATCGACCTCGTTGCCATCCGGCAGCGTGTACGACGTGGCGCGTCCGCCCAGGTGGGGACGCTTTTCCAGCAGCGTAACCTCTAAACCCGAATCAGCCAGTGCGACGGCGGAGGAGAGGCCCGCCAATCCGCCGCCGATCACCAGAACGCTTTGCGAGGGCATCCTTCTTCCACCAACCGCTCATCCCCGCCGTCAGGAGGTATTGGATTTTTTCGGCGTTCGACAGCGAAACACGCGCGGAGAAAACGTCGAACTCCCGTTCTTCGATCCTCGCCAGCAGCGTGCTGTACGTTCGAATCAATGCCCACAACGTCGCGCGGCTATCGGCATCCACGCGATGTACCAGCGGCGAACCTTCGCGGTAAAACTGCCACGCTCGATCCGCTTCGAATTCCAGCAAGCCGCGAAGCTGCGGCGTTACCGGACCGCTCAAATCTTCCGCGCGGACGCCGAACCGGTCCAGGTCCTCTTGGGGCAGATAGATGCGGCCAATCGCGTGATCCGTTCCCACGTCGCGAATGATGTTTGTGATCTGAAACGCCAGCCCGAGCCGCTCCGCCAGATCGGGAGCTTTCGGGTCGCGGAAACCAAACACGTGCAGGCAGGTGAGTCCAACCGTCCCTGCTACACGATAACAGTATTCGGAAAGCCGGTCGAATGTGGCGTAGGTCGCGACCGTTAAATCCATCTCCGCGCCGAGAATCAAATCGTGAAAATAGCGGGTGGGGATTCCGAATCGCGCAATCGTATCCGCCAGGGCAGGCAGCACGGCGTGGCCGCCCGTACGTCCGTCCACCGCTTCATCCAGCATCGCGCGCCAACGCGCCAGGCCTTGGCGCTTCGATTCCATGTCGCCGGGCTCATCGGACACGTCGTCGATCAGCCGCATAAACGCGTACAAAGCGCACAGCGCGTTGCGCTTTTCCTTTCGCAGACCGAAAAACGCCAGATAGAAACTGCTCTTCGAGGCGCGCGCGATCCGGTTGCACTCCGCGTACGATTCGCGCACTTCGTCGGTGTAGACCGCGTGGACCCTGGGCAAACTCGAAATCGGGAGGGTTGCGCCGCCGGTGTCCGGGTCGCGCTCGGGTGCGGCATGAACGGCGGCCACGCTCGCAGGCGGGTTTTCGTTCGAGCCGCGCGAAAACGCAGTCATCGCCAGCGTGCGGCCCAGCAATTTCATTTGTGTCCACTTCGATAGCGACGGCCGGTGCTCCAGCGTGTTGTAGCCGGACGTCTCAATCGCGTCCAGAATCGCCAGGCCTCCGCGGCCAAACATCTCCAAATCCACCCGCAAAAACGGCGCTACCGTCGCGTTCAACGCCATTCCAGCCTCAAACAAGTCCCTCGTCCGCGCGATCAGCGATTTCATCAGCGCCACATAGCGCGCGTCAAACCGCTTGTGGACGATGTCCGCCTCGGTCATCCGGTGCGCCGCGAGCGCTTCGAGCGGAATATAAATCCGCCCTTTTTCCAGATCGCGCGAAACGTCCTGCCAGAAATTCGCCAGTTGCAGCGCCGTGCACGTGTAATCCGATAACCGCCGCCGCTCTTCGTCTCGGTAATCGCAAAGATACAAAACCAAATGCCCCACCGGATTCGCGGAATACACGCAGTAGTCGTACAGCTCGGCCCACGTTTTGTAGCGCCGCACCGTCTGGTCCTGCCGGAACGCGCGCAGCAAATTCGCGAACGGCTCGATCGGAATATTTTTTGCGCGAATCGTTTCGCCGAGCGCAATCAGCACGGGGTGCGTTGGCCCTGCACCGCCCGCATAAATCAGCCCGAGTTCCTGTTCCCACGCATCGAGCAACTCAATCGCCCGCGCCGGCGAACCTACTTCGTCGCCCAGATCGTCCGACCAGCGGCAATACGCATACACATTGTAAAAATGCTGGTGGAGGCGCTTCGGAAGGAGCTTCGATACGACGCTGAAGTTTTCGTAGTGATGCGTCGCCAGCCAGCGCGTGTAGCGCTCGGCCTCAGCGGGCTCGCAGCCGGCTGCCGGCAGTGTACGGGCGATTTCCAGTTCAGGTGTTGGCAACATGCTGCGTGTGAGCGGGTCGAGCCTACGGAATCACGGCTGTCTTCAATTCGCCGTTCCGGTTCTTCATGCTTTCAAATACTTCCGGCAGTTCCTCGAGCGGCACTTCGCCGGTTACAAAGTCGCTGGCGCGAATCTCGCCCCGCGCAATCGTCTCCAGCGCCTCGCGCATAAACCGCGGCGTATGGTGAAACGTGCTCTTAATCGTGATTTCCGAATAGTGCAGCGCCGCCGGATCGATTTTCACTTCGCTGCCGGTCGGGCATCCGCCAAACAGATTCACGGTGCCGCCCTTGCGAACCATCTGCAGCGCCCATTCCCAGCTGATCGGACGGCCAACCGCCTCGATCACCGCGTCGGCTCCGCGAATTCCTTCGGTCAGGTCGCGGACGTTCTTCACCGGGTTTTCCATCTCGCTCACGTCAAACGCCGCCAACGCGCCCAAACGCTTCGCCGCGTCCATCTGGCTTTTGCGTTTACCCACCGCGATCACCCGAACGCCGCGCTGCGACAGGATGCGAATGTACTTCAATCCAATCGCGCCGCAACCGATCACCACCGCCGTATCGCCGGCCGAAATTCCCGTCTCGTGGATTCCCCGCAGCACGCACGCCAGCGGCTCGGCCATCGCGGCATCGGTAAACGAAACGTGCTCGGGAATTACCTGCATGTTCTCCCGCACGATGCGCCCCGGGATGCGGATATACTCCGCGTACGCGCCGTTGTTGAACAGCAGGTCTTCGCAGAGGTTCGGCTGATTCTTGCGGCAGTAAAAGCAAACGTTGCAGGGCGCCGAATTCGCCGGCAGCACGCGCATGCCTTTCTTCACTCCGCCCTTTACGGCCGCTCCGACTTCCTCGATCACTCCCGCCAGCTCGTGCCCGAATAGCGAGGGTGGCTTGATCATCCGCGCGTGATAGCCGCGCTTCCACACTTTCAGGTCGGTGCCGCAGGTAAGCGCTACTTCCACGCGAACCAGCACTTCGTCATCGCCAACGTGTGGAATATCCACGCTTTCGATTTTCAGATTTTCCGCGCCATACAAAACCGCCGCGGTCATGTGCCCATTTTTCTGCTTAGGAGTGCTCATGCGTGCGTTATCACCACTTTCAAAGTATTATCCGCCGGACGGGCCGCCAATTCCAATCCTTCTGCGATTTGTTCCAGGGGGAAACGGTGCGAAATCAGATCCCGCACCGGCAAACGGCGGTCAAACACGAGCGCCGCGGACTCAGCCTGATCGTCCACCGACGCGCTGTAACTTCCCAAAATTTCCTTTTCTTCCACTCCGACAGCCGCGGCGGGAAACCCCAATTGCATTACCGGATCGTTATGAGCAAACAGTAGCACGCGACCGCCCGGCCGCGCGAGGGCCAGAGCCTCGGGGACGAGTGACGGGTTCGGCACCGCAACCATTACCACATCCGCGCCTCTTCCCTCTGTCCGCTTGCGCACCTCATCCAAAAGCTTGCCGCTTGTCGGATCGAATACTTCCTTCGCGCCGAATCGAATTCCCGCCGCCCGCCGCCCCGGCATCGGGTCGCTGGCATAGACTTCCGCTCCTTCGTATTTCGCCAGAATCATCAGCAGCATTCCAATCGGCCCCTGGCCGATCACCAGCACCGTTTCGCCCGCCGCAACGCGCGCTTTACGCACCGCTTTCAGGCAGGTGTTTACCGGTTCGACGAACGTCGCCTCTTCAAACGTTACGTCGTCCGGCACGGCAATCATCCCGCGCTCCACAATCCACGGCATCGCGCGAACGTACTCCGCGAATCCTCCGCCGTTCGGATCGCCGAATCCCGCGGTCAATCCCGTTTTCTTGTATCCGGCGCACTGCGAGAAAAGTTTCCGTTCGCAATAAAAACAGTCGCCGCAGGGAATGTGATGAAAGCTGACCACGCGATCGCCCGGTTTGAATTTCGTCACTCCCGGTCCCACCTTCACCACCGTTCCCGCCAGTTCGTGCCCCAGCACTTGAGGCGGGTTCACAAACCCATGATGAATTTTCTTGATGTCCGTCCCGCAGATGCCGCAAGCCGCCACGCGAAACAACAGTTCCCCTTCGCCGATTTCCGGAATCGGAACGGTCTCCACCACCACTTGTCCTTTTCCTCGATACACGCCCGCGCGCATGTGACCGGGCTTTGTGTCGCGAACCTTCGTCGTATCAACCGGTGTGATCGTTTGGCTCATAGACCTTCAGCGCGCCAGCGCGCCGTTCTTGGTTTGGGATTCGTTCGACGGTTGGGCGATTGCCTGGATGTACGAATCGAGGAACCGCGCCAGCGATTCAGCCGCCTTCTTGCTGTTCTTGCCTAACCTCATCAAACCCGGAATCGACTCCGGATGCCGCGCCACCTGTCCGAGCACGCGCGGCACGCTCACCCGCCCGTCCTCGGCAAACACTCGATTCATGTCCAGCGGCAGATCCTCATCGCAAGTGTCGCTCACCGAGCGAATCGCAATCCTCGAAAATCCCAACGCCGCTGCGCGATCCATAATTTCAAAGCTTTCCATCTCTACCGCATCGGCCCGCGATCCAAGCGTCGCTTTTGATTCGGCCGTCGCGATCGCGGTGCTCGACGTATAAAATTTCTCGACGACCGTCGCGCCGCACTCCTGGGCCATCGCAACGAGCTCCGTAGACGAAAGCACGCCCCCGCCGGAAACCTCCGATATCACTTTCCGCGCCGCCAGCACCTGGCCCACTTCATATCCCCGCTTCAACGCGCCCGCCAAACCCGCGGAAATACAAAGCGTCTCGGCAACATCGTTCTTGAATGCGTCAGACGCCGCTGCCCGCGCATGCCCCGGTCCAGCGCCGGTCAGCAGAACTCCCACCATCGTTCCGCCAATTCTCGCGACGTGCCCGTCCCGTTCGCCCCACTTTCCCGGCGAAAAATCCCGCATCGTTTTCCACGGCGCGAATTCATTTTCGAGCGCGAACGTAACCAGGATTTTCATCGCACTCAGGCGGCCGCCGCGTCCGGCACTCGCTTCGCTCCCACTCGGCTTGCCACATATCCGCGAGCTTCGTACCAGCGCACCGCGCGCTCGAGCCCGGCTTCCACCGAAGTCGGCGTATAGCCCAACTCTCGCTGTGCCTTGTCGCTTTCGACGAACATCCGGTGCCGCGACATTTTCACGCCTTCCACCGGGATCTTCGGTTCCCGTCCGGCGATTCGCGAGAACAATTCATCCGCATACCCCGCCGCCAGCGCCATCGCATGCGGCAGCCGTACGCGTGGAGCAGGCCGGCCCGCAATCGGCGCCAGCGAATCCAGTATCTGTTTGAGCGTCATGTTGCGTCCGCCCAGAATGTATCTCTCCCCCGCGCGTCCTTTCTCCGCTGCCAGCAAATGCCCGGCCGCCACATCCTCCACGGGCGCCACATTCAAGCCGGTGTCCACGTACGCCGGCATCTTCCCGTTCAGAAAATCCAAAATAATTTTTCCCGTCGGCGTCGGCTTCCAGTCACCCGGCCCAACCGGCGCCGTTGGATTCACGATCACCACCGGCGCTCCCGCCCGAGCGGCATCGATCGCCACCTGCTCGGCCATAAATTTCGATTTCTTGTAGTGCCCGATCATCTCTTCGATCGTGGCGGTCGTCTCTTCGTTCGGCAGCGCCCCGTGGCGCGGCACGGCAATCGTCGCCACGGTGCTCGTATAAACCACCCGCTCGACTCCCGCTCGCTGCGATGCGTCCAGCAGCCTTCGCGTGCCCTCCACGTTGCTTTCGTATATTTCTTCGGGATGCCGCGTCCACAGCCGGTAATCCGCCGCCACATGGAACACGCGCTGCACGCCATTCACCGCGCGATCCAGAGAGCCTGCATCTCGCAGGTCGCCCTCGACGGGCTCAACGGCAATCCCCTCGAGCGCTTTCAGATTGCTTGTCGGCCGCACCAGCACGCGCACGCGGTCGCCCGCGTTCGCGAGCGCTCGCGCTACGTGGCTACCCACGAATCCCGTGGCTCCTGTGACCAGTGTCAGCATGTCGTGCCGGAAAATTCCTCGTTCTACGGGGGCGCTGCACGCGCAATCCAATCGCGCGCGCAGCTTGATGCGTTGCCGTTTCCGCCGTCCGCTACGACCGTTTGCCCGGACGGCCCTGCAATTCTTCCGAAGGAATCTGCAAACCCGAGAACTTCCTTTTGCCCTTCAACAGATTATTGTGGCGCGCCAAGGCGTACAGCGGAAAAGCGTTCCTATATAGATGGTACTTCAAATAAAACACACACGGAAATCCGGTTCCGGTGAATTCCGCTTCATCCCACGACCCGTCCTCATTCTGCCGTTCCACCAGCCATTCGATCGCCCGTTGCACGGCTGGATCGTCCGGTCCCACGACGGCCAGCAGCGCGATCAGCGCCCAGGCCGTTTGCGAAGGAGTGCTCGAGCCTTTGCCCTTTAGCTGGGCGTCGTAATACGAAAGAATCGACTCCCCAAACCCGCCATCCGCGTTCTGCACCGAACGCAGCCACGCAATCGCCTTCTGGCACTCCGGCGCATGGCTCACGCCGATCGCTTCGAGCGCCCGCAGCACGCTGCTGGTGCCATAAATATAGTTTACGCCCCAGCGGCCAAACCACGAACCATCCTCGGTCTGGTCGTGCCGTATGAATGCTCGGGCTTTTTGGATCGCCGGATGATTCGCCGGCCATCCCATGTGCCCCAGGCATTCGACCACGCGCGCGGTCACGTCCGCCGTCGATGGATCGAGCATGGCGTTGTGGTCCGCAAACGGGATGTGGTTCAAAAACTGCAAATCGTTGTTCTTGTCAAACGCGCCCCACCCGCCGTCGTCGTTCTGCATGCTCATCAGCCACGCAAGCCCGCGGCTCATCGAACGCCGCAACCGGCCCGAGTCCGGATCGGCCACGCGCCCCAGCGCCATCAACACAAACGCCGTATCGTCCACGTCGGGGTAGAAATCGTTTCGAAATTCAAACGCCCACCCGCCCGGCTCCGCTCCCGGGTTTTTTACCTGCCAGTCGCCCGGACCCAAAATCTGATTTCCCACAATCCATCGCTCCGCAGCCACAAGCGACGGATGCGCCGGATCGAGACCCGCCTCTTCGAGCGAAACCATGGCGATCGCCGTATCCCACACGGGAGAAATGCACGGCTGGACGCGCACCGTATCGTTTTCTTCAATCTCGTAGGCGGCCAAAAATTTGGTCTCTCGGTTCACCAGCGGGTCGTTCGTGTCGAGCCCCTCGGCCAGCAGCGCGAAGATCGAATTCATCATCGCCGGATAAATCGTGCCCAATCCCTCGCTGCGTTCCAGGCGCTCGAGCATCCACCTCCGCGCCATTTCGTGCGCGCGCTTCCGGAAAGGCTTCCACGGCAGCCGTTCGTACAATTTCAATCCACGGTCGAGCGCCAGAAACAGATTTTTCCAGGAAACGATCGACTTGTCCCACTGAAACGATTTCGGTTTGCTGCCCGGATTGCAAAACAGCTCCGTCGCCGTCACGCCCTCCGGCAAACGCCAGTCCGGTTTCTGCGCGTACACTAGCGCCAGCGGAATCACGATGCCTCGCGTCCAGGATGACATCTCGTAAATGTTGATCGGAACCCAGTCCGGCAGCAGCATCAATTCCGGCGGAATCGACGGCACGATCGACCAATCCACCGCGCCGACCATTGCCAGGTAGAACCGCACGTACGAGTTGGTCCCCTCGATTCCACCCAGCGCCAGCGCTCGCTCGCGCGCCCGCGCCATCGCCGGCATATTCGCGGCATCTCCGGCCAAGCGCAGCGCAACGTACGCCTTCACCGTCGCGTTGAGCTCCGAAGGTCCGCCTTCGAAAATATTCCAGCCGCCGTCGGCCAGTTGTTTTTTGCGGATGTAATTCCCGAGCTTCGGCACGCGGTCGGATTGCAACCGTCCCAGAATATGAAGATAGAGGATGTAATCGGATTCGAGAGTGGTGTCGGCCTCAAGCTCGCCCCACCAGTAGCCGTCTTGCTTCTGTGCGGAAAGAAACCACTCGGTGGCTCGGGCAATCGCTTGCTCGACGTTTGACGCGTGGCTTCGGCTGTGGCCTATCGCGGTTCCCGGTGCGCTCAATCGAGCTGTCTCCTCACCACGCAGGCTTGCCTCAGGTGTCATTCAGTCCCTTAACACTCCGAAATACCGGTTCGCTCGATTAGAGTCCCGTTGAAGACAAATGTTGCAAGAAAATCGCAATGCTGCGACCGTTCTCAAAAGGCAGCGGCTTCAAATGATCGAACGTCTTGTTTGTGAAAGATCGCGGCAGCAAGCCCGCAAGGACGTGGCAAGTGGTACCGCTCGAACCCTGGCAAACGCCAGTATCATCTGTGTGTTTATCACATCGGTCAACAAAAAACAGGTTTGCGTTTCCACCAAATCAGATGGCCGAAACCCCCGAATGGCTGCCCGCCGCCTGCGCGTGTTTCCACCTGCGCAACAACCCCGCCGCGCCCATCCACCGGTTACGCCTTCTCTTCCAGCTTCTTAATCCGCGCCGCCAGATCCGGCAGCCGCGATATCCATCCGTACTGCTCCTTGAATTTTTCCATCGGCCGCGCAGGAGTGCCCCACACAAACTGTCCCTTGCGAATCGTTTTCCCCGTCGGGATTCCTGCCTGTGCTCCCGCGATCGCTCCATCTTCGAGCGTACAATGATCGGCGATTCCCACCTGCCCGCCCACGATCACTCCCGTGCCCAGCACGCTGCTGCCGGAAATTCCTGTTTGCGCCGCCACCACGGAGTTCGCGCCGATCTTCACGTTGTGCGCCACCTGCACCAGATTGTCGATTTTCACCCCCGGACCAATCTCCGTATCGTCCAGCGATCCTCGGTCCACCGCCGAGTTCACGCCAACCTCCACGCCCTCCGCCAATTCCACGCCGCCTATCTGCGGGAACTTCACGTACCGCCCTTCGCCGTACACGTAACCGAATCCATCCGCGCCAATCACCACGCCCGTGTGCAATTCCACGCGATCCTTCAGCCGCGCCCCGGCGTACAGCGTCACCCTGGGATGCAGCCGGCAATGCTCGCCCACCACCGCTCCGCGCCCCAGAAAGCAAAACGCTTCGATGTTCGTTCCGGTGCGCACTTCCACTTCCTCTTCGATCACTACGTATGGCCCCACCCGGATGTTCGCCGCCAGCTTCGCTGAATCCGCCACAATCGCCGTCGGATGAATTTCCGGCCGCAACGCCGTGCGCGGCGCGAGCCACGCCGCCGCTTTCGCGAAGGCAAACTTCGCGTCTTGCACTTCCAGCGTTGTCTTGCCCGCCACCGTCATGCCCGTCGCGACCACCACGCACCTGGCCGCCGACTTCTCGGCGCGTTCGATCTGCCGCGCATCGCTCGCATAGATCAAATCCGTGGCGCGCGCCCGTTCCGGACCAGCCACCCCGTCAATGCCCGCGTTCGCATCGCCCTTCAGCTGCGCGCCCAGATGTTCCGCCAGTTCTCCGGCCGTTCGGTTCATAACCACCTCACTGAAATCGTCTCGGAAATTCCCGTCGTCGCCGTTTCGCGCTCATCACTCCGGGTAAATCGGTCTCTCGCCCGGCGGACGCGTCTTCCATCGCTTGTGCGCCCACAGCCACTGATCGGGATACGCCCGCACGTACTTTTCAATCTCCGCCGTGAACCGCTGCGT
The DNA here is from genome assembly GCA_963785585.1 of uncultured Acidobacteriota bacterium. GTDB lineage: Bacteria > Acidobacteriota > Terriglobia > Acidiferrales > UBA7541 > Palsa-295. Next base: position 808,243 of record CAWAVW010000004.1, on the reverse strand, counting down.
ATTCTCGCGGACGTCCGCTTCTTCATCATCGGTCCGCGATAGCGCCACGGCAGGCTCAAACCGCAACACGTATTTGGCGCGTGCTGCGTCCCAGTGAATAAATCCCGGCAGCACCGCGGCATCCGTTCGCAGCGCCAACCGCGCCAGTCCGGACGTGGTGGACGCCGGTATGCCGAAAAAATCGGCAAACACCCCCTCTTCCAGCGAAGTGTTGTGATCGGCCAGGATTCCCACCGTGCCGCCGTCCCCTAAAACCTTCAGAATCGCCCGTGCCGATTTGTTTTTGTCGATCGGTCGGTTCCCGCAAAGGCAGCGGTAATCGTTGATCAGCTTGTCCACCCGCACATTCGAAATCGGGCGCACCAGAAAATACAGCGGATGGCCGTACAGTGCGTGCGCAAACGACGAAAGTTCCCACGCGCTCATGTGACCGGTCAGGAACAGCACGCCTTTCCCGCGCGCCTTCGCTGCGTCAAAATTTTCCGCGCCGTCGATTACCACCACACGCCCGATATTTTTTGCCGTGTACCGCGGAAACTGCGAAAACTCTCCCGCCATCCAGCCGATCTGGCGAACCATCCCGCGAATAATTCCGGCTCGTCGCTCTTCGCTCCATTCCGGAAACGCGAGATGCAGATTGAACATCGCCGCCTGGCGCAGCGGCGCGCGGCAGGCATACGCGATGGCCGCAAACGTCGCGCCCACAAATCGTGCCGCGCTCCGCGGCAACAACCCCAGCGCCTTCAGCCCCAGCCATGCCGCGGCATATTCCATCGATTCGCGCATCGCGTCACATTATGCGCGAGCCTCGCGGCCCCGCCAAATTTTCCAAACTCGGTGTTACACTCGCGCTTCGGTGAATACGCCCTCGCAACCACGGTCCGCGCGCGAACTCGCCGCCGCCGCTTTCGCTGCCGTCATTGCCGGGATTTCTCTCTTCGGAAATTTGGGCGCCCTCGGATTGGTTGGACCGGACGAGCCGCGATACGTCTGGATCGCCCGCGCCATGGCCGAAACCGGCGATTGGGTCACGCCCCGGCTGTACGGTCTTCCCTGGTTCGAAAAGCCCATCCTTTATTACTGGGCCGCCGCGCTCGGATTCAAACTCCATCTCTCTGCGGAATGGGCCGCACGGATGCCTTCCGCACTTGCCGCCCTGGCTGCCACCATCGCGATCGACTGGCTCGGCCGTAAATTTTTCTGCGATCCCGATGATCCGAACTCGTCAACCGGATGGACTCCTGCTCTGGTATTCGCCACCAGCGTCGCCGCTATCGGGTTTGCGCGCGCCGCGACTCCGGACATGCTTTTCAGCGCTTCCATCACGCTGGCGATGGCATGCGCCGCAAGTATTCTGAATCGCCAGGGTGTCTTGCCGATTCCCGGCTCCGCTTTCGAAGAAATGCGCTCCGGCTCGGACTTCCCGGCTTTGGCGTTCTTTGGCCTGTTTCTCGGTCTCGGAGTTCTCGCCAAAGGCCCCGCCGCCGTTATACTCTCGGGCGGCGCAATCGCCATCTGGGCCGCGTTCACCGGAAACATCCGCGCCTCATTTCGTCTGGCACATCCCATCGCACTCGCTGCGTTTCTTGTGGTCGCGCTGCCCTGGTACGCGCTGTGCGCCGCGCGCAATCCGGATTTTCTGCGCGTCTTTATCTTTCAGCACAATTTCGAGCGATACCTCACGCCCGTCTTTCAGCACATTCAGCCATTTTGGTTCTTTCTGCCCGTCGCGCTCGTGGCCCTAATTCCATGGACGGCGTTCCTCGCCGCGGCGCTCGCCGAAGCCATCCGATCCGGGAAAGCCAACACGCTGCGAATGTCACCCGCATTCTTCTTTGCGTGCTGGGCGATTTTTCCGATTCTGTTTTTCAGCTTTTCCAAATCGAAATTGCCCAGCTACATCCTTCCCGGAATTCCCGCGCTCGCGCTTGTGGCCACCGCCGCAGCCCGGCGTGTTTTCCGGCGCAGCCGCTTGGGTGCCCTCGCCATCGCCGCTCTCATCGCTATTACCTGGGCATCCTTGGCGGGCGTCGCATTGCATCAAATCCACCGCCTGCCGGCGTATATCACCGCGAACTACGATCTGCCGTTCGTGAAAACGGCGGCCATCGCTCTCGTCGTCGTATTCGGCGCTGCTCTTTTGGTAACCGGCGCGAAACAAAAATTCGCGCTGCTCATCGCGCTGAACGCCGTGGCCGTCGCCGCAGCCGTTCAATGTGCGAACACCCGCATGCTCCCCTCCGTCGATCCATTCGTTTCCGCCCGAATCCACGGCCTTTACGCCGAGCACAACGCGACGCAGCAATTCTTCACCTATCGCCTCAATCGCTCCTGGAATTACGGTCTCGCCTTCTACGCGCACCGCGAGCTTCCGGAATGGACGCCGGCAAACGCCACGCCCGGAATCGTCTTCACCAATCCAGCCGGCTACGCCGATCTCCGCGGAGCGAGCGGATTTCGCGGCAACTTGCACGCACTCGATCAGGGATTGCTCTACGTGCCCGTCTCCGGCGCGGACCTCGCCGCAGACCCAGACGCGCACTAGCCTGCCTCCGCGCGCGCAACCGCGCCTCGACGCGCGTTTCTTCCGCAAAAAAATTGTCGAATGAAAATTTACTTCACGGGCCGCGTGGTGGGGGGAACGTTCAGCAGAAAAAAACTCACGACCTGATTCTCGTAATTCTTCCGGTCTTCGTCGCTCATCACCGAATACGCCGAACGATTGCGCACCAGTTGTTTGGGATCGGGCGAATGCGTAAAAAGTTGCAGCGTATCCTCGCCCAGCGCCGGGCGGTCGTCCGCCAGAAAATACAATTTCGGTATTCCCTTCGTCCGGATGAGTTGCCCGGTCACCGGTGGATACTGCCGGTACTTGTAATTCACCAGCCGGAACGCCATATCGGTGAACTTGCTCACCAGCGGCACCACCGTCAACCCCGACGGCCGGATCAGAATTTGAACCATGTCGCCCGGATCGGGATACGGATCGTCCACAATAAACGCCGCCACGCGCGAATCCGTCGTCGCCGCTTCCAGCGCCGCGTATCCGCCCATGTCGACGCCCCACAGGGCGAAGTGCTTCGGGTCCACGTCGTCTCGCGTGGCCAGCGCCGAAATTGCCGACTCCAGTTCCGCTGTCTCCTGGTAGCCCAGCGTGGACATTCCCAGCGTCGTGCCGTGTCCCGAAAAATCAAACACGAAGACGTTGAATTGCTGGTCCTGCAGCGCCGATACCAGCGTCAGCACATCCGCTCGCTGCGATAAGTATCCGTGGCACACGACCACGGTCGGAGCGCCGCGCAAACCCGGGAAAAACCAACCCTCCCTCATGCCGCCATTGGCCACCGGAAACGAAAACGTCACCGGATGCCCCATCATCACATTCAAATCGAAACTGGCAGGGGTCCTCGCCGGATGCAGTACTTGATAGAGCAGAAACCCCGAAATCGTGGCAATGGTCACCAATGCAAAGAGCGCCACCGCAAGAAGGCTGGACAACAGCTTCATGAGGCGTCTCTTAGCTGAATTGGGATCTGAGTTGGCGGCCATCCGTTTCATCCGGGCGCAGCGCCACTTTTGCAGGGCTGGGCACCGACAAGCCGATGCTAGCACAGTTCATCCGAGCCCCATGGCGGCATACCGTTACGCTTCGGACAACTCGTCACCGTTGGGCTCTAAGGCCTTCCGTGTCTATAATAAGGCGTGAGCGAGGCACGGGCACTTCATGCAGATCATTGATCTCCGTCAGGTACCGTCGCGCTCCCTGGAACCTCTGTTTGAACAGGAAATCCGCCACTGGCGCGATGAACTGCAGTGGGATTACCGCCCATCGGTCGAGTTGATTCGCAAGTTTATCGACTCGAAAGCTTTAGGCGGGTTTTTGATCACCGAGTACGGCAAACCCGCCGGCTACGGTTTTTACGTGCTGGAGGAATACAAAGGTCTTATCGGCGGACTATTCGTTTCTTCCGACTTCCCGAAAGAACCGATTACCCAGACGCTCATCTCCGAAATGGTCGCCGCGCTCCATGCCACGCCTCGCCTGGCGCGCGTGGAAGCGCAACTGATGCCCTTCGGTTCCGAGCTCGATCCCACGTTCTTGTCGAAGTATTTTCGGCTTCATACCCGCCAGTTCATGTTGCTGCCTCTAAACGAAGCCAAACTCGGCGGCCGTCCCCTTTCGAGCGGCTTGCGCCTGGAGCAATGGACCGACCGAGCCTTCGAATCGGCCGCGCGCTTGATTCAACTCTCGTATGCAAACCACGTGGACGGCGACATCAACGATCAATACCGCACCGAAGCGGGCGGCATGAAATTCCTGCGCAACATCGTGCTGCTTCCCGGTTGCGGGCAATTCCTTCCCGAAGCTTCCTTCCTCGTCCGGCCCGCCTCCGGCGAACCGCCCGTCGGTATGGTGCTCACTTCCACGGTATCCGAAGGCGTCGGCCACACCACCCAGGTCTGCGTCATGCCCGGCTACCAGGGCCGCGGCATCGGCCGCGCCATGATGGAGGCGTCGATTCACGCGCTTCGCCGCCGAAAATACCGGGCCCTGTCACTCACCGTCACCGGCACAAACACCCAGGCCGTGCAGCTCTACGAACATCTTGGTTTTCGCACGATTAAAAAATTCGCGGCGGGGGTGTGGCAGCTTCCGTCGTAACTATTTTTTGGCGCGGTCTTTCAGAAGGCCCTTCAGCTCGTCCATGAATTCTTTTACATCCTTGAAATCCAGATAGACCGACGCGAACCGCACGTACGCCACTTTGTCCAGCGTTTTCAGCTTGTGCATGATTTTCTGCCCCAGCTCCGACGTTGTTCGTTCACGCTCCGGCGCTTCGCTCACAAACTGTTCGGCCTCGTCGACGATCGCTTCCAGCTTGATCACCGGCACCGGCCGCTTCTCGCACGCTTTCAGCAAACCCTGCAGCAATTTCTGCCGCTCGAATTTTTCTCGCCGGCCGTCTTTCTTGATCACCATGTACGGAATTTCGTCGATGCGCTCGTACGTCGTGAACCGCCGGCTGCAGCGCAGGCATTCGCGTCGCCGCCGGATTAAATCGCCCGTGCGCGCTTCGCGCGAATCCACGACTTTGTCGTCCAGGTGCGCGCAGAAGGGGCACTTCACGTTCGCTTCGCTCCTGGCTGCGGCAATTCCCCGCTCAACGCCATCTTCTCCGCATCCTTTTCCGCGCCCGCTGCCATTTGCCGCAGCTCGCCCATCGACCAGCCTTCACGCAACAGCATCGGCAATCCCACCAGGCAGCACCCCGCAAACGTAATCAGCCAAAGCATAATCGAAGTCACCGCGGCGGACGACTGGTCAATCTCAAAAAACAACGTGAACGTCAGAAACGTCGCGATCTGCGCTCCGCCTCCCACTCCCGGCAACTGCACCGCTGACCCCAGCATTCCAAACACCAGCACTAAAATCGAATCCGCCAGCGTCAATTCGCCCAGCTTTCCGCCGAACGCATTCGAGATCCACAAATAGCAGCACGCCACCAGAAACCAGTGCAGCGCCGTGTAACCCACCAGCGCTGCCAAATCGCTCCACGTTCGAATTCCCTGCAGCCCTTCGCTGAACCCCTCCAGCAGCGCGACGACTTTGCCGCGGAAACCGGTATGCCAACTCGGATGCTGCAACCGGCGCGATAGCCACTCCGCGCCGTGGTACCGGAAGTACACCAGAAAAGCGATCACCAAAATCACCGCCACAACCAGCAGTTCCCCGGCCGAGCGAGCTTTCGTCACCACAGGATTCGAACTTCCCGCCGCGCCGTGGCCCTTGAAAAGCAGTAGCGCCGTCACCGCCAGGACGGCCGTCGCCGCCATGTCCGACACGCGCTCGAGCACGTACACGCCAAACATCCCGGGAATCGAAACCGCATCCTTCTTACCGATCAGCACCGGACGAATCGGCTCGCCCGCTCGCCCCAGCAAAAACGTGCACGTGAAACCCATCAGCGTCGCCGGATACACGTTCCAGAATTTCAACGTTCCGAACCCGCGCGAAAAGCGCATCCACCGGAGCGCCCGAATCGCGAAACATCCGTAAATCGTCACAAGCGACAGCAACAGCAAGCTCACCCGCGCATGCCGCAGCGCCTCGCCCACCAGCGACCAGTGAAATCCTTCGAGCGTAATCGAATTTCGGAATTTGTAACCGAAGTAACCCAGGGCCGCGATCGCCAGCGCAACGATCAGCAGTTTTCGTGAATTGCGTACCATTCGCAACGAACCGTATCAGCAAGCTTCCAAAAGTGTCAAGGCGCCCTTCGCCCTCCTTTCGCCTTCGTATTCCCTTGCGCTCATGGCACTTGTGTTCCCCTTGGCTTCGCGGATAAGATTCCCGCGTCGCGACCCCGCCAGACAATCGGCACTCCTTCGTGCCCGATTGTCCGCTATCGGACAGGGCGGAACATTTCCGGAACCGATTGCGTTACATCAGTGAGGCCGCAAGCTGGAAGAGGTAATGAGGCTAAGGAAGCTTGGAGCCCGACGCCCAACTGGTACACGATTGTCTCCAGGGCGAGGGTTCGGCCTGGGAAGAACTTGTACGCAGGCACGCTCGCCGCGTGTTTAACATCTGCTACCGGTTCACAGGGAATCGGACGGAGGCCGAAGACATGAGCCAGGAAGTGTTCCTGCGGGTTTATCGAACGCTGCCAAGCTACCGTCCTACGTTCGGCGCGTTTCCCACTTGGCTCACCAGCGTCACGCGCAACCTGTTGGTCGATCACTACCGCCGCACCCGTCGCGATCGCCTCACCGATTCGATGGACGACGTGATGCCGCAGGTCGAAAACAAAGAGTCCTCCGCTCGCACGCCAGACAAGCTGGCCCTGGCGTCGGAGTTGAGCGAACAATTGCAGCAAGGTCTCGCCAAACTTTCGCCGGAACTTCGCGAAGCGGTTATCTTGCGGGACTTGCAGGGACTCGACTACAGCGAGATTCAAACCGTCCTTCAGGTTCCCGAAGGCACTGTGAAGTCCAGAATCAACCGCGGCAGAATCGAATTGGCGAAAGTTTTGGAAGAAATGGGACTTCGTCCGAATTAATTTCGGAGCCGAGAATTTATGAACTGGAACTGCACAACGACCGAAGAACGGCTCAGCGATTATCTCGACGGCGCTCTTACGCCCGCCGAAACCGCCGCTTTCCAGGCGCACTCGGCATCCTGTCAGGATTGCGCGCAAACGGTCGCCCAGGTCGGCAGCCTGGTCGCGCGCATGCGGTCGCTCGAGCAAGTCCCTGAATCGCCGCTGCTGGTGAACCGGATCCTCGACTCCACGCTTGGTCCTCGCGTTCAGAAAGAAGGATGGACGCGCTGGTTCGGCTGGACCACTCGCTTGCTGCAGCCGCGACTCGCGATGGGTCTCGCTACCGTGGCCGCCACGATTTTGATTCTGATCTACACCGGCGGCATCACTCCCTCCAAGCTCAAGCGCGCCGACTTCAGCCCCGTGAACGCGTTTCGCACCGCCAATCGCTCCGTGCACCTTACCTACGCGCGCAGCGTGAAATATGTGAACGATCTCCGCGTCGTCTACGAGATTCAATCGCGGTTGCAGCCCTCGAGCGAACCTTCACCGGATGCAAACCCATCGACGGTTCCAAACGATCAGCAACAACCGAAGAATCAGAGTCCGCAGGAAAAATCGCAGTCCCGTCCGAATCCCGGCCACAGCCAGTCGCGCACTCTCGCAATGCTCGCGTGCGCTGTAAATCAGGGCTTCGGATCCACCATAAACGCATGGAACAGGAGTTCCCGATGAATTGCGCCACCCATCCCGAATTGGTAGCTACTGGATTTTGTCGCAATTGCGGCAAGGCGCTCTGCCCGACGTGCACGCGAGAAGTGAATGGCGCGCTTTACTGCGAACCGTGCCTCGGCGCGCTCGTCGCCGGCACTCCGCAACTTCCTCCGCCGATGAAATCCGGCTCGAATCCCGGACTCGCCGCTGTTCTCGGACTGATTCCCGGTCTCGGCGCCGTCTATAACGGACAAATTCTAAAAGGCGTTATACACGTTCTGATTTTCGGCGGCCTCATCGCCATGCTCAATGCAGACATGCCCGGAGGCTTCGATGCGTTCTTTGCCATCGGCCTCGGTTTCTTCTGCCTCTACATGCCGGTCGAAGCGTATCGCACCGCGAAGGCCCGCCAGTTGGGTGAACCGGAACCTCCGAACCTCGTCGAGGGCCCTTCCAGCAAACCGATCGGCGCCTTCATTTTGATCGCCATCGGCGCGCTGCTGCTGATGGCCAACTTCGGATTGCTGCAGCGCGATTGGTTTTCGAAGACCTGGCCCATTGCCCTGATCGCCGTGGGCGGATGGCTGGTTTGGGACCGCATGAAGAAGGATTCCTAGGAGCCGATCATGGCCGACGCGATTCGAACCCACTGCAGTTGCGCGTATTGCAAAGTTCGCGGATTGATGGGGCCGGTGATGATCATCACCGTCGGAGCGCTGTTCCTTGCTGCCGAATACTCGCGCTACAGCTTCGGCGATTTGTGGCCGATCCTGCTGATCGTCGCCGGAATTATTTTGGTCGCCCAGTCGTTCGCTTCCAAAGACGGTCACGTCGGCTCGTGAGGATCTCGTGACCAACGGCCCCTACGAGCGCAGATCCATTTTTAGCGGCTTGCTCCTGATTTTGCTGGGCGCGCTGTTTCTCGTGGCTCGCTTTAATCCCGACTTCCACCTCTGGCACGTTTTTTGGCGCTTCTCGCCCCTGCTTCTGATTCTCTGGGGCGTCGCGAAACTCATCGACAACTTTGCCGCTCAACGTTCCGGCCAGGTCCGTCCTCCGCTGCTGAATGGCGGCGAAGCGGCCCTCCTCGTCCTGATCGTGCTCGTTCTCGGTGGCATGGGAATCTACTCGAAAATCCGCGAAAAAAATCCCGACCTCTCGATCGACATGAGCATGTTCAATCAGGAGTCGAGCCAGAGCCAGGAACTCCCCGCGAAAGCAATCCCCTCCGGCTCGCACATCAGGATTGAAACCAGCCGAGGCAACGTCAACGTCCATGCCGGCGATGATTCCGACCTGCGCGTCAGCGCCGGCACCACCGCCCACGCTTCCAACGAATCGACCGCCGACCGGATGGCCAAAGAAGTCCAAATCGCGATCGACAAAGCCTCCGACGGCTATCTCGTCCATCCCGTCAATCAAGACGTCTCCCACGGCAGCATTTCGGTGGACTTTGAAATCACCGTCCCGAAATCTTCCGTCGTCACGATCAATACCGGACACGGCGACGTAAACATCGCCGACGTTTCCGGAGCGGTCACCGTGTCGTCCACGCAGGGCGACATCGAAATTCACGACTGCGGCTCGGACGTTTCCGCCGCGCTCACCAAGGGCGACGCGCGCATCACCAACGCAAAAGGCAACGTTCGCATCACGGGGAAAGGGAACGAAATTGAAGTAACCGACGTGAGCGGCGACGCTACCGTGAACGGCGAATTCTTCGGCCCCATCCGCATGCGCAACGTCGGCAAAACCACTCACTATCAATCGCAGAAAGCTGATCTCGTGCTCGTCCGCCTGACCGGACTTCTCGAATTGGACTCGCGCGCCGTGGAAGTCTCGGACGTCGAAGGCGATGCCAGGCTCGCCACGCAGAACAAAGACATCGAAGTGGAAAACGTCGCGGGCAAGCTGTCCATCGCAGACACCAACGGCAGCGTGAAAGTCGGCTACGCGCAGCCGCCCAGGGAAGACATCGCCATCGCCAACGACTCCGGCGAAGTCGATCTCACTCTTCCGTCGCAATCGACTTTTGAAATCTCCGCCGTTTCGAAATCCGGTGACGTGCAAAGCGATTTCGATAATCCGTCTCTGGTTTCTTCCAGCGATAACGGCACCGGCAAACTCGTCGGCAAAGTGGGCGCGTCCGGACCGAAAATCAACATCGTCACCAGCTACGGCACGATCAACATCAACAAGTCGTCCTAGCTCGCCTCGCTGCCCCCGCCGCGCAATCTTTCCAGTGTCGCGAAGAAATCCGGAAACGAAACGCCCACGCACTCCGAATCGCGGATCACCGTTTCGCCTTCTGCGCCCAAACCCGCCACCGCCAGCGCCATCGCAATCCGGTGGTCGCCCTTGGGATCGATTTTCGCGCAGCGTAATTTTCCGGCGCTTTTCCCGGCGACCCGCAATCCGTCGCCGAACTCTTCCACCTGCGCGCCCATCTGCCGCAGCCCTTCGGCGATGGCCGCGATCCGGTCGCTTTCCTTCACTCGCAACTCCTGCGCGTCGCGAATTTCGATGCCCTCTTCCGTGTACGCGCCCAGCGCCGCCAGCATCGGCAGCTCGTCGATCATCTCCGCCGTCATCGCGCCGGAAACCTGGCCGCCCTTCAGCGCCGCGTAGTGCACCGCCACGTCGCCAATCAACTCGCCGTCTCGCAACTGCACCGAAGCGAGATTCACCGGCGCTCCGATCGAAATCAGGAAATCCAGCACTCGTCCGCGCCCCGGATTCAACCCCACGTTGTGCAACATCAGCGACGACTCCGGCAAAATCAACGCCGCCGCAATCAGGAATACGGCCGCCGACAAATCGCCCGGCACTGTCAGGTTGCGCGCCTGCAGTTTCGGCCGCGGCTGAATCCGCACCACACCCTTCGTCGTCTCAATCGACGCGCCCATTTCCCGCAGCGCCAGCTCGGTATGATCGCGCGTCCGAACCGATTCCAGCACGCTGGTCGGCCCGTCCGCGTACATTCCGGCCAGCAGCACCGCCGACTTCACCTGCGCGCTGGGAATCGGCAGCGTGTACTCGATGGCCTTCAGCTTTCCGCCGCGAATTTCGAGTGGAGCCCTGTCGCCTTCCGCGCTTTTGATCTCGGCTCCCATCATGCGCAGCGGCTCGATCACGCGCCGCATCGGACGCTTCCTCAGCGATCCGTCTCCCGTTATCGTCGTCGTAAACGTCTGCCCGGCCAGCACGCCCGAGAGCATCCGCATCGTCGTGCCGGAATTTTCCGCGTCCAGATCCTTTCGCGACGGCCGCAGGCCATCCAGGCCCTTCCCGGCGATCCTCACCCTCTCGCGCGTCGCGTCGATCTCAATTCCCAGCCGCCGCAAACACTCGAGCGTGCTCTGGCAGTCCGCCGCCGTCGAATAGTTCTGAATCTCGCTCGTTCCCTCCGCCAGCGCCGCCAAAATCGCGTACCGGTGCGAAATCGATTTGTCGCCCGGCAATTCCACCACTCCGTTGATATGTCCGCCCGGAGAAACCGTCTTTTTTGACATTTTGAAATTCTAGCACGCCTCAATTTGCATCCCGCCAAACCGCCGCGTATCATCGAATTCTGATGCCTTCGGCGCTTCGGCGATTGTCTTCCACCCTGCTTCTGGGCCTCCTCCTTGCCTTCGCGTTTCCGCTCCGTGCGGACGACCCTGCCCCGCTCTTCCCTCTCGACCAGGTCAAACCCGGCATGAAGGGCGTCGTTTACACGATTTACTCCGGCGACGAAATCGTAAAGGTCGATCTGGTCGTCATCGGCGTCCTGCAAAACGCGCTCGGCCCGCAGCAAGACGTCATCCTCGTCCGCCTCCTCGGCCAGGAAGCCGAGCACAGCGGCGTCGTCGCGGGCATGAGCGGCAGCCCGGTTTATTTCGACGGCAAACTCGCCGGCGCCCTCTCTCTCAAGCTGGGCCTGTTCACCAAAGAAGCCATCGGCGGCGTCACTCCGATCGCCAACATGCTCGACATTGAAAAATCCGTCGCGCCCGCGGCGGCTCATGCTTCCGGCGCGAATCCATCGCCGCAATCCCTCGCCTATTCCGCCGCCGTGCCGCTACCGGACTCATTCGCGAAATCCATCGGCGCGGGTTCCGGTGAATTTCTAATTCCCATCGAAACGCCGTTGATCTCGACCGGCCTGTACCCAGACACCATCGCGCGCTTCGCCAGCCAATTCGCCGGATGGGGCATGAGCATTTCCGCCGGCGGCAGCGCCGCGCCGCAACCCGATGACGCACAACTCAAGCCCGGCGATATGGTCGGCGTTCAGCTGGTCCGCGGAGATTTGACGCTCACGCCGGGTTGCACCGTCACCCGCGTGGACCACGGCCGCGTGTACGCTTGCGGCCATCCGATATTTTCTCTGGGCTCGGTCGCCATGCCCATGGCCCGCGCTCACGTGGTCACCACGCTCGCCTCGGCGATGGCCTCCACGAAAATCATCTCAACCGGCGGAACGATCGGCACTCTCACCCAAGACCGCGTCACCGCCATCATGGGCCAGCTCGGCGACGGGCCGCCGATGATTCCGGTGGACGTAACGCTCGTCACCCCGTTCACCGAAAAGAAATTTCACTTCGAAATTGTCGAGAGCCCGGAACTCACGCCGTCTCTGGTCGCGCTCACCGCTTACAACGGCATCGTCAGCACGCCCGCCTACAGCGAACGATCCACGCTTCACCTCGAAGGCGATATCGCCATCAGGAACCACTCCTCAGTGTCTCTTAGCGACCTTTTCGTGCCCAACGACAATCCCGTCCCCACGGGATTTTATGTCGCCGCCGCCGTCCAGAATATTTTCTCGCGCATTTACTCCAACCCTTACGAAATCCCGCATATCGACGGCATTCATCTGCGCGTCTCCACCGAGCCCGAACGCCGCGAGGCCACCATCGACGGCGCATGGCTCGACAAAACCGAGGCCCGCCCGGGCGAAACCGTGGGAGTGAAAGTGCAGCTGCGTCCTTATCGCGGCCCCACGTCCATCGAGGAAATTCACGTCACCATTCCCGCGCAGGCCGCGCGCGGACAATTGCAGCTCGTCGTCAGCGATGCCGGCTTCGTCAATCGCAACGTCGAAGCCGCCGAAGCAGGCTCGCAAGGCCAACTACCGGGCCTCGAGGAGTTGATCAACCTGATCAACCGCGTCCGCCAAAATGACCGCCTGTACGCCACTCTGCTGCAGCCGACGCCCACTCTCACCGTCGAAGACAAGATCATGCCCAATGCGCCGGCATCGGAAATCAACGTCCTCGATCAGCGCCAGAATCCAACCAGCGCTCGCGTCACCAACCAATCCATCGCCGGGGAATGGTCGGTCGAGTTGCACCAGGTAATTTCCGGCGAAAGGACTCTCACCATCACCGTAAAGTAGTTTCACCAAAGCTTGCCAAGGAGATTCGTTCGGATGACACGTCGAAGCGCTCTAGCCGGTCTGTTGCTTCTGGCCATTGCCACGCCCGCCCTGCTTCACGCCGAGCGCACCCATTTCTGGCGGCAATCGGACGCATCCGAGTTCGACAAAGGCACCGCCAATGGCGTCGCCATCCGCAGCGACGGTAAGCTCGTACCCGCGCCGGCCTTTGCGCCCTACTCCGACCCCAATCTCGCGTACCTCTGGGCGCTGCGCATGGATTCTCGCGGTCGCGTCTACGCCGCCGGGGGCTCCGACGCAAAAGTCCTTCGCTTCGACGATCCCGCAAAACCAACCACCGTATTTGAATCCTCCGAGCTATCCGCGCAGGCCATCGTTTTCGATTCGCACGATAATCTTCTCGTCGGCACGTCGCCCGACGGCAAGGTTTACAAGGTCACTCCCGACGGCCAGAAATCCATCTTCTTCGATCCCAAAGCAAAATACATTTGGGCTCTCGCCATCGACTCGCAAGGCGTCTTGTTCGTCGGCACCGGAGACAAAGGCGAGATCTTCGCTGTCTCGCCCGACGGAAAAGGCCAACTCTTCTACCAAAGCGACGAACGCCACGCGCGCTCGCTGGCCTTTGACGCAAAGGGCAACCTGCTCGTCGGCACCGATCCCGACGGCTTGATCCTGCGCATCGAGATCAACCGCAAACCCGGCCAGCTCATCCCCGTCGCCGGTACGTCCTTTGTGATCTACGAGACCGACAAAAAAGAAGTCACTTCGCTCCTCACCGATGCCTCCGGGAATCTGTACGCCGCGTCGATCGGTGAAAAGCAGCGCACCGCGGCTTCCGCGCAAACAAATCCAGCCCTTTCCGCTCAGCCGCAGCAATCCCTAATTCTTCAGGGCCAGGGCGCAACCAACGGCGCGCAGCCGCAAGCGCCTGCCGCCCCTCCGAATTTCCCATTTTTCGCCACAACCACGGGCGGCTCCGAAGTTGTGAAAATCTCTCCCACCGCCGCGCCGGAAACCATTTGGAGCTCGCGCGACGATCTGGTCTTCTCGATGGGTTTATCCGCAAGCGGAAAAGTCTTGCTCGGCACCGGCAACAAGGGCTCGATCGTCGAACTCGAAAACAGCGCCGTCTATTCCACGATCGCAAAGCCGCCGTCCTCGCAAGTCACCAGCCTGATCTCCGCGCCCGATGGCCGTGTCTTCGTCGGCACCGCCAATCCCGGCAAAATTTTTACGCTCGGCCCGGGTTACGAAGCAAACGGCACCTTCGAATCGCAAACCTTCGACGCTAAACTTTTTTCGCACTGGGGACGCATCACCTGGTGGGGCGAAAACGGCGGCGCTCAAGGCAAAGTTGCTTTCTACGTACGCTCGGGAAATACGGCCAGACCGGAAAAAAATTGGAGCGCTTGGGCTGGACCCTATACGAATGCATCCGGCGATTCGGTTTCCGCTCCGCCCGCCCGATTCGTTCAATGGAAAGCCGTGTTTACCGATGGTCCGGGGAAATCCGCAGCCCCCGAAATTTCATGGGTCTCGGTCGCCTACCAGCCGGAAAATGTCGCTCCCATTATCGACGATATCGTCGTTCAGGATCCCGGCATCCGCGTGCAGGGCTTTCCGTCGCTCGCCGCGGGTCCCGGCACATCGCCTTCGGTGCAGCTGAAAATGCCGCAGCGTGCCGGCTCCGCCGCTTCCGCATTTCCCATTCTCTCGGCCACGAGCGATACCGGCTCAAAGCCTTCGAAGGTCGATCTCCCGCCGCAGGGATTTCAGGAGAAAGGCTACCAAAGCGTCTTGTGGCTGGCTCACGACGACAACGACGACGACCTCATCTTCTCGGTCTATTTCCGTTCGGAAGGCGATCCAACCTGGCGTTTGCTGAAAGACAAGCTCGCCCAGCGCTTTTACTCCTGGGATACCACGACCATGCCCGACGGTCCGTATTACTTGAAGATTGTCGCCTCCGATTTGCCTTCGAATCCCCCGGCGCTGGCTCTATCGAGCGAACGCCCGAGCGACCGGTTCGAAATTGAAAACTCTTCCCCGCGCATCGAAAATCTTCGCGCCGAATCCAAATCCGGCGGCGCGCAGGTGACCTTCGACGGAATCAGTTCCTCGGTCTCCATCGATCACGCCCGCTATAGCGTCGATGCCGGCGAATGGCAGATCGTCTTCCCCGTGGGCCTGCTTTCCGACGCGCCAAAGGAAAGCTACTCCTTCGCCATCACCGGCCTCTCGCCGGGCGAACACACCGTCGCCGTGCAGATTACCGACCGCTTTGACAATTCCGCGGCCGCCAAAGTGAATTTCACAGTCTCAGCGAGCGCGCCGAAATAGATTTACCGCTCAGCGCGCTCGCTCCTCCACTCGTCGGAACGCATCGATCGCTGCTGCGTTCAGTTATCCCAATTCCGCGCTTTCGAAATTCGTTCAAAGCGCTCGATCGCCGCCCCAATTCCCATCAAACCATCGGCCTCTTCCGCGCCGTCAACGTGCACCACTCTCGCACGGCAGCACACTTGCTCCGGGCTGCGCCCCGTCAGCTCCGTCGGTAGTGTAAAAATAATCTCGAGCGGATCGCCTACTCCCAATTTCTCCTCCGAACGGAAATAAATCCCCCGCTCAGACAAATTCACCGTCTCGCCTTCCCGGCTGTTCCGCAATGAATCGCTTCGTCTCGTGCTCCGTGTGGCCGCTGCTCCTCGCGTCTCCTCAAACGGCACGGTCACCAATTCCTCCGTCAAAACGGTGTACCGAACGGGAAGCGTATACGTCTTCCGGTTTGTCACCCTCCGGTCGTCCTTCAACATTGAATTCTCCTCGCGCCGTTGCTCACGGTTGTCTGTGTGGGATTGAAAACAGGAAGGGGGTAAGTGCGAGAATTGCACTGCGCAAAAGCGCAGTCAACGATTTTAATGTTGGAAATTTTTGGTCGGTGGCGGTTCCACCTTTCTTGGAGTGCGGTCCCTCGCGGCCGCCTCGCGGTTGCCGGAAACACAAAAATCACCCCCGCCGCCGGCGGACGCGATTCCAAAATGGCATCTTGCGGCCCCTCGCTTGGCTTCGTCGCGCCGAATTCAGCTGTGGGATAATCGGCTCAGCGGACATGTCCTCGCCAACCTCCTCCCACGAATCCGAAGCCATCCCCGTCACCATTGACGACATCCGGGCCGCGCACGCTCGAATTTCTGCCCGCATTCATCGGACTCCCGTCTTTACCTCGTACTCCCTCGACGAAATCGCCGGCGCGCGCCTCTTCTTCAAATGTGAAAACCTGCAAAAAACCGGCTCGTTTAAAATTCGCGGCGCCACCAATGCGATTTTTTCGCTCACCGGCGAGCAATCGAAAAACGGAATCGCCGCACCATCCTCCGGGAACCACGCCGCGGCCGTTGCGCAAGCCGCTCGCTGGCGCGGCGTGCCTGCTTACATCGTCATGCCTTCCAACTCGTCCCCGGCAAAAATGCGCGCGGTTGAATCCTATGGCGGCGAAATCACGCTCTGCGAACCCAACATTCCCTCGAGGGAATCCGTCACCGCCGAAATTCTAAAGAAAACCGGAGCGCATATGGTTCATCCCTATAACGACGCTCGCGTGATCGCCGGCCAAGGCACCGCCGCGCTCGAACTGCTCGAAGAAATTCCGGACCTCGACGCCATCATCGCCCCCGTCAGCGGCGGCGGTCTTCTCAGCGGCACGGCCATCGCCGCGAAGGCCCTGCGCCCCGGCATCCGCGTGATTGGCGCTGAGCCGGTCAACGCCGACGACGCGTTCCGCTCGCTGGCCTCCGGCGCGATCGAACCCGTCGCCACCACGCAAACCATCGCCGATGGCCTGCGGGCGCAACTTTGCCCGCTTACCTTCAGCATCATTCGTAAACTCGTCGATGAAATTTCGCTCGTCAGCGAGGAGGAAATTGTCGCGTCGATGCTTCAGTTATGGGAAAGAATGAAACTGGTCGTCGAGCCGTCGGGCTCCGTGCCCGCCGCGGCCGCGCTCACGCGCAAGCCTTCGCTCCTTCACCGAAAAATGGGCGACGAAACGCCCGTTCTTCCCAGGATCGGATTGATTCTTTCCGGCGGAAATCTGGACCTGAACAATCTGCCGTTCTAATCGCTGAACGTCGCGCCGCGAGCGACTAAATGTCGTCGTGCGGCTTCCAATCGCTCGGCGGAAACGCAATTCCCCAGAAATTCGGCGCCGGCGCGTCAAACTCCAGCGGCACGTGAAATCCTTCCGGCATTTCCCGCGAAGCCTTCGAAACCCGGCACGGCACCTTCTCTTTCGTTCCCACGTGCTCCAGCACCAGCTTGGTCTCGGCCGGCAGGCTCTGCTTCAGCACGATCATGGCGCCTTTGTTGTAAACGCTCAGCGTGGTCGCCTCGAGCGTCGATTGCTTGCCTTGCATCGCGACGTGAATGTTCGCCTTCACCCGCAGCAACACGCGCTGGCTCTTGTGCCGCTCGCCCGATCCCGCGCCGCCGGCTTGCGGCGCCGGTTTGCCGCCAATTGACGGCGAAATCGAATTTGCCGCCGGCCTCGGCGCTGCTGCCGCCGCTACATTCGGCGCTGCCGGTGAAACCGCGGGATTCTGCTGCTTGCCTGCTGGAATCTTGAAAGAGTCGAGTTTCAACGCTTTACACCCCGGGAAGCCTTCCTGGAATTGCCTGCGTTCGCTGCCGTACGACGTTGCCCCACACCACAAGCGCGCTCAATTGAAACGATTGCCGCCCCGCTGTGATGCCCCATGCAGACTCAGCGCGCCGCAAAATTCTCGCGCGCCAGTCTCTTTATGCAATTTAAGTGTCGCCTCGGGTTCGGTCAATAGTACGAACAGGCAGGAGAAAGTAGTACGGCTGGATGGCGAAACCTGTCCCGCAGGACAAGCGAAAAAAATTGGAAGGAGAAATCTGGAACGTATCGCGAAACGGTGGAAACTCAATCCGCGGCGGCTTGATCGAGGAACCAGATCACGCGCCCGTCCGCCGGACGAATTCTCGCCGCCGGATATTCGCTTGGCCTTCCGTCGGGCTCGGACTGAATCGCGGCCAGAATCTCGCGTTTATCCTTTCCCGCCACCAAAAAGTAGGTGTTCACACTCTGATCCAGCACGACCGGTGTGAATGTCAACCGGTTCGGCGGCTTTGCCGGCGCAACCACCGGCAAAACCCAGCGAGTTTTCTCTTCCAGCGCGGGCGATCCCGGAAAGAGCGACGCCGTATGGCCCTCGCCGCCGATTCCCAGCAGCGTCACATCAAACGCAGGCTTCGCCGCGCCAAAATATTTTCGCAGTTCCGCTTCATACGCCTCGGCGGCTTTTTCCGGCGTCGGTAAATTCGTCGGCACCGGATGCACATTCGCCTCCGGTATCGGCACGTGCGCGAGAAGCGTTTCCTTCGTCATCCGGTAGTTACTGAGCGGATCGTCAGCCGGCACGTATCGCTCGTCGCCCCAGAAAATGTGCACTTGATTCCACGGCGTTTCGTTCCGGTATTTCTCCGTCGCGCCCCACATCGTGTACAGCTTCGCCGGCGTGTGCCCGCCGGAAAGCGCAATCCCAAATCGTCCGCGCTTCGCCACCGCGTCCTTCAGATTCGCCAGTATTTCGGTAAGGACCGCGTGACTCAGCGCTTCAATATCCGGCGACACTCGCTTGTTGAGCTTCATCGCAACGTTTCCTCTTCCCTTCTTGCTTTTTCCCAGCGCGCGCGGGTCGCGCCGCCGCTGACCGCTACGCCGTAATTCCGAGCGCCGCCAAATCCGTTTTCAACTGTGCCAGGTTCTGCACCTGAATCGTATGCATCCCGATTTCTTTCGCCGATTCCAGATTGATCTTCCGGTCGTCGATCATCACGCACTCTTGCGGTTCGCATTGCGTGATCTTCAGCGCCAGCTTGTAGATGCCCGGATTCGGCTTCCGGACTCCCAGGTAACACGAGCTGAAAAATGCCTCGAAATAATCGCGCAACTGAAACGTCCGAATCCGGTACTCGTTGATTTCCAGCGACTCGTTGTTCAGCGCCGCCACCAGATATTTCTTCTGTGCCGCGATCTTCCCCAGAAACTCGAGCGCGTCCGGATACGGCTGCGACTGATCGAACATAAACTTCTTGAAATCCTCCGGCGTGAACGAATGTTCCCGGTAGAAAACCGTCCTCTTCACATATTCGTCCAGCGTCGCGTGCCCGGTCTCAAACGCGTTCAGCATCAGCTCGTGCCGGTCCTCAAAATCCGCCCAGTCCAGCTTGAACGTGTCCACCGCCGCGTGCCGCGCCGTGCGGTCCCATCCGTTCGTCAGGATCACTCCGCCGTTATCCCAGAAAAGTGCTCGAATCGCCGCCATGGATACCCTCAAAGAGAAATTCGGATTCCCGCTCGACTCACTTCGCCGCGCCCACACCGGCACGCGAACGCACCATTATCATCGGTTAACCTTGCGCGCGAAGCAACTTTTCGCCGCGACCCAGTTTTTTGTCTTTTAGACCCGCAGAAGGAATTTCAAGAGGAAACACCCAACCGCACTGCAACGCTAATGCATCGGCGGCGCGTCGCCCGCGCCCCTCGGCGGACGCTTCATCAAAAACGTCAACGGGACCAGGCACGCCACCGCTACCGCCATCCACGACACCACATCCGTGTACGCCAGCGCCGTCGCCTGCTGCTGCAGCAGTCCGGCCATTCTTCCGTACGCTTGATGCATCGCGTCGGTCGGGCTCAGCCCCTGTGCCCGCAGCGTCGTCACCATCCCTTCCAGCATGTCGCGAAATCTCGAATTCGTATTGTTCATGTGGCCCGAAAGATACGTCATCCGCGTCTGCGTTCCCCGCGTGATGAACGTGCTGATCAGCGCGATGCCGATGCTGCCCCCGATGTTTCGAATGAAACTGATCATGCTCGAAATCTGGTTATTCTTTTCGCGCGGCACATCCACGTAGGAAAGCGTGTTCGACGGAATAAAAATAAAAGCCAGCCCGGCCACCTGGTACACCCGCAGCATCGCCGCCGTGCGGAAATCCATTCCCAGCGTCATATGAGTCGTCATGTAGTAAAGCGCCGTCGCCGTCGCCGCAAATCCAAACGACATCATCAATCGCTGGTCCAGCTTCGAAACCAGGAATCCGGAAATCGGCATCATCACCATCATGATGAACCCGCCGCCCGCCAGAGCCTCTCCCGCGCTCTGCGCCGAATACCCCATCAGCAATTGCAGATACTGCGGAATCAGCACCGTCGTTCCGTACAGCACGATGCCCAGCACAAACATAAAAAACATCGCCGTCGCGAAATTCCTTTTCTTCAGCAGCGTCAGTTCCACAATCGGATGCGGATGATGCCATTCCCATACCACCCAGCTCACCAGCAGAACCACCGCGAGCGCCATCAGCGCCGTGATCCAGTGCGACGCAAACCAGTCCGACTCCTGGCCCTTATCCAGCACGATCTGCAGCGCGCCGATTCCGAGAGACACCAGCGCCAGGCCCATGTAATCGACGCTCACGCCCTTTCGTTTTTCCTTTTCTTGTTTCAGGTACGGAGGGTCTTCCACCAGCTTGTGCGTCAGGTACAGCGAAAGAATACTCACCGGCACGTTGATATAAAAAATCCAGCGCCAGCTGAAATTATCCGTAATCCATCCGCCCAGCGTTGGCCCGATCGCCGGCGCCACCACCACCGCCATTCCGTACACCGCAAACGCCATTCCCCGCTTGGAAGGATGAAACGTATCCGCCAGAATCGCCTGTTCGCTCGGCTGCAATCCCCCGCCGCCCGCGCCCTGCAAGACGCGAAACAAAATCAGCATTCCCAGGCTCGGCGCCAACCCGCACAGAAAGCTGCTGCCCGCAAACAGCGCCACGCAACTCATGTAAAAGCGCTTCCGCCCCATCCGCGTCGCCAGCCACGCGCTGATCGGCAAAATAATCGCGTTCGAGACCAGGTAGCTCGTCAACACCCAGGTCGATTCATCCGAGCTGGCGCCCAGGCTCCCCGCAATATGCGGCAGCGCTACGTTCGCGATCGAGGTGTCCAGCACCTCCATGAACGTCGCCAGCGTCACCGTCAGCGCGATCAGCCACGGATTAAACCGCGGCCGCCACACCACCGCATCCATTGTCATGGTCGCCGAAGCCACGTTTCCCCTTCGCTTGCAATCCGCTGCCGATTATTATATACATGCATGTATGTATCCTGTAAAGGAAAACCGCGCAGCGTGAAAGGCACCGCCACAACGAGAAGTGTTTCATCGCGGCACGGAACGCGCGACGGATCGCGGGGCAGCTCGCGGGACAGTTCAACGACCCGCAAGCCGCCGGCCTCCCCCTCCCGCAACCAGCCCATCTCCCGGCAGCGCGCCCGCACCGAAGCGACTCGCCGTAAACTGCTCGCCGCCGCCGAGCTGATTTTCTCGCGCGTCGGTTTCGAAGCCGCCCGCCTGGAAGACATCGCCGCCGAAGCCGGATACACCCGCGGCGCGTTTTACGCGAACTTCGACAGCAAAGAAGACATTTTCTTCGAATTAAAAGAGCGCTGGGTCGGCGAACGCATCACCGAAGTGAATGCCCTGCTCGATCGGCACGAGACTCCCCAAAGGCGCCTGGAAGCGCTTCGCGATCATTACGCTCAATTCGCGCACGACCGCCGTTTGGCCCTGCTGTCGCTAGAGTTCAAACTCTTCTCGATTCGCCATCCCGAGGCTCACGCTCGGCTCCGCGCCCGCAGCCGCGCCCTGCTTTCCTGTGGTGGCGAAATCCTGCAGCGAATTGCGAAATCCGTCGGCGTGAAACTGCCCGTCTCCAGCGAATCCGCAGCCACCGCCCTGGGTGCTTTTTCTCATGCGTTACTGCTCGAGCATCTCGTGGACCCGAAGTCCATATCCCAATCCGAAATTGCAGCTCTGCTGAAGATTCTTTTCGGCGCAATCTTCGAAAATTCCTCCCACTAGCCGTCCTACGGGATGTCTCTTCCCTCTCCCTCGCCGAGCGCCCAGAACCGGTGCTGCACTTTGCGGCTGTCGAGCGCCCGCTTCAACTGCTCCACCGGCTCGTCCTGCCCGTCGTCCGCCAGGTGAAAAGTTCCGAAGTGGATTCCCACGCTTGTCGCCGCTCCCACATCTTCGTGCGCTCTCACCGCATCATCGGGCGAAATATGCACCGGGCCCATGAACCATTGTGGCCGGTACGCTCCGATCGGAATCAGCGCCAATCGAATGCCGGGAAATCGCTCGCCGATCGCCCGAAAGTGAGCGCTCCATCCCGTGTCGCCCGCAAAATACACCGCGCCCGATGGTCCTTCCACCACATAGCCGCACCACAACGTACGGTTGCGGTCGCGCAGTCCGCGCCCTGAAAAATGCCGAGCCGGCACCGCCGTCACGCGCACGTCCGCCGTCACCGGTGCTTCCTCGCCCCAATCCAGCTCGCTCACTTGCGCCGGATCCGCCAATCTCTTGCTCACCAGGCGCCGTTTCACTCCGAGCGGCACCATGTACTTTGGCTTCCACTGTTTCGC
This sequence comes from uncultured Acidobacteriota bacterium, assembly GCA_963785585.1. Classification (GTDB taxonomy): domain Bacteria; phylum Acidobacteriota; class Terriglobia; order Acidiferrales; family UBA7541; genus Palsa-295. The sequence continues at coordinate 785,592 of CAWAVW010000004.1, read as the reverse complement.
GATTTTCCGGTAGGTCGGCACATCAAAATGGTCGTAGTGGTCGTGGCTCTGCAAAATCAAATCAATTGCCGGAAGTTGATCGAATCGCAGGCCGGGCGGCCGGTGCCGCTTCGGCCCCGCAAACGATACGGGGCTCGCTCGCATCGACCAGACCGGATCCGTCAATATGTTCAGGCCGTCCATCTGGACCAGCACCGTCGAGTGCCCGATGAACGTTACGCGCAACCCGCCGTCGCTCACCCGCTCCGGCGGTGTCGCCCCCGGCGCAGCTTCCGTCCATTTTCGCCAGGGGCCCGGCTGGCGGTTCGTCAACCATTGCAAGGCGCTGCCCGGGCCCGCCATCGGCTTGCCGTTCGGATTGTAGAAATACTCGCCGTTAAAATGATCGCTGACCGGCCCGTCGTATTTTTTCATCGAGGTAATTGTCCGGACTACTTTTCCGCCGTGGCGGCTTTTGGCTTCGAAGGCGCTGCCGCCCCGGCCGCAACCGATGGATCGGCGGGATTCCCCGTAGCCCGCACCGGAGTCCATCGTTTCACCGTCGTCCCACCCGTCATCATTCCCTGAATTTCCGGTCCGTAAAAAGAATACGGATGCACGATCTCGATCGCGCTCGCTTGCTCGAGTGTCTTCCGCAACTCCGCCGGAATCGTAAATTCCACCGACGCCAGATTGCTCTCCAACTGCGAAATTTTCGTCGCTCCCACGATCGTGGACGTGATTCCCGGCTGCGTAACCACCCAGTTCAACGCCACCTGCGCCGCCGGTTTGCCGAGTTCCTGGGCCACCTGATTCAGCGCATCCACAATCTTGAAGTTGCGCTCCGAAAATTTTGCAAATGCCGGGTTGCGAGACGCCTGCGTGCTCAGCCGTCCTTCCCCCTTTCCGGAATTTCCTTCGCGCGTGTATTTGCCGCTCAACATCCCGCCCGCCAGAGGACTCCACGGGCAAATCCCCAATCCCAATTCCTGCGATGCGGGAATGTGTTCTCGCTCGATGTTTCTCTCAAGCAGCGAATATTCCAGTTGCAGCGCGATCAGCCGCTCCTTGCCCTGCTGCTCGGCGAGCGTCTGCGCGCGCGCCACGTACCACGCCGGAGTATCCGAAAACCCGTAGTACCGGATTTTCCCTTCGGCAATTAAATCGCTCATGGTCGAAACAACTTCTTCGACCGGCGTCACCAGATCCCACGCATGCAGCCAGTAAAGATCGATGTAATCGGTTTGCAGCTTCTTCAGCGATTTTTCCAGCGCCCGGTAAATATTCTTCCGGCCATTTCCCCCCGCGTTCGGATTGCCCGCCTCGCCGTTGAACGTAAACTTGGTCGCCAGCACCACGCGGTCTCGTACCTTCTTGTCGGTGATGAACTTTCCCAGCATCGTTTCGCTGGTGCCTTTGGTATAGCCGTCCGCCGTGTCAATCGAATTCCCGCCGTGTTCCAGATACCGGTCAAAAATCGCTCGCGATTCGGCTTCGTCCGATCCCGTGCCCCATTCCGTGCCAAACGTCATCGTTCCCAGCGCCAGCGGACTCACCCGCAGCCCCGAACGCCCCAGCGTCACATATTCATTCATCGCCATGTACCATGGCCTCCTGAAACAGGTTTGGATGCCCCAGCGGTTGCCCGCGCTTCATTGAAATCTTCAGTCTCGCCTCGCCCTCAAATCGTTCTCGAATCGTCCTTTTCATTTCGGCCCATCCTGCCTATTCTATCAGCGCCTGATTCGCGCCCCGCGAAGGAGCCCGTTGGATGGACGACATCTCGTCCCAGAATGTTTCAATTTCGGTCGCGGACGGCACTTCGATGGACGCCTATGTTGCCCGGCCCAATCTCGAGGGAAAGCATCCGGCCGTAATCCTGTTTCAGGAAGCCTTCGGCGTAAACACCCACATTCGCGACGTTGCCCAGCGTTTCGCGCAGCAAGGCTACGTCACGATCGCTCCTGAATTGTTTCACCGCACGGCGCCCGGTTTCGTCGCTCCCTACGACCAATTTCTCTCCACCATGCCTCACCTGAAAGCCCTCACCTCCGAAGGCATCAAGCAAGACGCGCGCGCCGCCTTTGATTGGCTCAACGCGCAATCCTTCGTAAAAGAAGACCGCGTGGCCAGCGTCGGCTTCTGCGTCGGAGGCCGCGCCTCGTTTCTTGCCTGCGCCTCCCTGCCCGTCCTTGCCGCCGTATCCTTTTACGGAGGCCAGATATCGCCCGCCCTGCTCCCGGAAATTCCCAATCTCCACGCCACGATGCTCTTTTTCTGGGGAGGCCTCGACAAGCACATCGGCCAGGATCAGATTCGCCCGATCATCGACGGCTGCGAAGCCGCCGGAAAGGCCTTCGTCAACGTCGAAATCTCGAACGCCGACCACGGATTCTTTTGCGACGCCCGCGCAACGTACAATGCCGACGCCGCCGATCTCGGCTGGAAACTCACCGTTTCGTTTCTCGATCAAAACCTGAAAATTCGCGAAAAGTGTTCGCGCGTCCGCTAGCTTCGCCGAAACTCCCCCGCGCTCGCCTGTCGTGTTGCAAATCGCTTCCATCGAAAGGAATGGCTTTGCTTCCTGCTCCCGTAAGCCTACCATCCGAGCTTTCAGCGCCCGGCCGCGCATCTAAAACAGCATGCTCATTCGCCTCGGCTACGACATCGAATTCAAAATCCCGCAGGCGGTCGCCTTCGTTGCTCTCCTCAACGTTCATCCCTCGCGCGAAAAAGATCTCCGCGCCCCAGACGAATTGCGCATCGAACCCAACGTCAAGGCCGACCACTACATCGACCGCTTCGGCAACCGGTGCACGCGCTTTCTCGCCCCGCAAGGCAAGCTCCGCCTCTGGAATTCCACGGTGATCGAAGATTCCGGCCAAAAAGATCTGCTGAATCTGTACGGCCAGCAGCACAACGTCGAAGACTTGCCCGTCGATAACCTGATCTACCTGATGAACAGCCGCTACTGCGAAGTCGATCGCCTGTCAAACGTCGCTGCCGATCTTTTCAGCAACGCGCCTTACGGCTGGGCACGCGTGCAGGCCATCGTCGATTGGGTCCACTCGAAAGTCCGCTTCGGCTACCAGCACGCCCGCGCCACCAAAACCGCCCTCGACGTCTACACCGAACGCGCCGGCGTCTGCCGCGACTTCCAGCATCTCGCCATCACCTTCTGCCGCTGTATGAACATTCCCGCGCGCTATGCCACCGGCTACCTTGGCGATATCGGCGTTCCCGCTTCCCCCGATCCCATGGATTTCAGCGCCTGGTTCGAAGCCTACCTCGACGGCCAGTGGTGGACGTTCGACGCCCGCAATTACGTTCCCCGCATCGGTCGCGTTCTGATGGCTACCGGCCGCGACGCCTCCGACGTCGCCATCACCACCTCCTTCGGCCTCGCCGAGCTGACGAAATTCACCGTCGTCACCGAAGAAATCCGTCAGGCCGGCCTCCCGCTCTCTTTCTCTGCGTAACGCACCATCCCAGGCACTTTAAGCGATTCGCTGTATGGGCCAAACCCGCGCCTCTGCGTATCGTCTTTTCCAGATATTGCTCATCGCGAGAACGAAAAATTAAGAAGGAGGCAATCCGCCATGCCGCTGTTGAACGTAGTGATGGTCCTGATCGTCGTCGGAGTCCTGCTCTGGCTCGTCAACCGCTTCATCCCCATGCAAGGCACCATCAAATCGATTCTCAACGCCGTCGTGGTCATCGCCGTCGTTCTCTGGCTCCTCAACATCTTCGGCCTGTTCAACTCCTTCTCTCACCTCCGCGTCGGCTCGTAGAATTCCCCGCTCAGCATAGTTTCCGCGCAGCGCAGGCGCAACGCAGGCGAATTGACCGCCTGCGTCCCTCGCCCGGGAATTACGCCCGCCTGGTCAACTTCAGCAATCCCGCCACCGGCAACCCCCCGCCCTCGGCCGCGCCGCCCACGCGCCGAATCGAACCCTCGGAATCGGGTTGCTGGCAGGGCAGCGGCATGAATCACTTGCTCCGCCACCGAGAACCCTGAATGCATCGAGCTGGTATTGCTGCGCACGACTCGCCCGATTAACTCATGGCCATGAGTCATTTATACTCATGGCATGGCTAAACGCCTTCAGGTAATCCTACAAGATCACGAATACCGCGAGATCAAGCGCATTTCCCGTGCGCGGCGGATGTCCATTGCCGAGTGGATTCGCCAGGCTCTCGAACTTGCGCGCCGCGAAGAACCCTCGACAGACTCGGGAAAGAAATTGCAAGCCATCCGCGCCGCCGTCCAGCATGAATTCCCTACCGGCGATATCGATTCGATGCTCGAAGAAATTGAACGGGGTTACGCACCAGGTTCGCAGGCGTAATTTTTGTCGATTCGAATATACCCATGTATTTGGTGGGAGCTTCCCATCCGCACAAGTCGGACGCGCAATGGCTGCTCGAAAAAATGATCCGCGACCGCCAGCGGTTCGTGACCGACGCCGAAGTCCTGCAGGAAATTCTGCACCGCTATGTATCAATCAACCGGCGCGACGCGATCCAGCCTAAATTCGACGTGCTGTTGCGCGTCACCGACCAGGTCTTTTCCGTCGATGTGGAGTCCGCCAGTCGCGCCAAAGAAATCGTCATGGGGCATCCCCACATTTCCGTGCGAGACGCGAAGCTCGGCGCAGCAATCAAATTGTGTTATTGCGTTTTCGACGGTCTCGTGGACCTCGTGCGACGGTGTCAACTTCACTCCGCGTCTGTCGTCGCGGCCGCTCTCGGCGGTGCTTTTGACTGCCTTAAAATTGGCGGTCGAGGTGTCGCCTCGGCCAACCAAGCGCGCTATAATCCGTGTATTCACCCGTGTATCCCACTATGAGCATTACGAGTTCGTTGAAGAGCGTAAGAGTGGACTGATAGCGCCTGTATAGGTCGCTTATTTCGGCCGGGTCGATGTCGGAGGCATGAACCGTCGAATTGCGAATCGAGGTCCAACAATCAGCCAGTTCCTTCCGGATTAAGCCTAGACCCACGAGGGCATGCAATTTGTCTTTCGCTCTTGGCGCCCGCATCGCAGCCAGTGAGCCTTTCAATCGCTTCTTGAATGAAGACTCTAACTCAGAAAGCGAAACGAGGTTCTCAGCCGCTGATATTTGCTCGAGAAGTCCATCTTCTGGGGTAGCAAGGTTAGGAAAACCAATTGTCAGAGCACCCTCGACAGAAACGGAAAGGGCCAACAAGCCGAAGTCCAAAGATCCTGCATCACCAGTAACCACGTCGTGTACATCCTCCGACAATGGATGCCGTCGTGGTTCAGAGTGTCGCAGGACATACTCCAAATACTTCGCAAACAATTTCCACGGAGCTGTTTCTAAAGGCGCGCTATTGAATTTAATCGGCGGGTGCGCTGACTGCTTAGCGTTGGTCTTCGGGAACGGACGCAAAGTGCTCGCGTATCGTCCATTCTCAGAAGCTTCCCGGACTACCCATCGGGCAGGTACGAATAATGTGAATTCAAGCGCCTCGCAAATGCGCATATCAAGGTCAGCGGGCAAGACTTCACCCTTCGACGAGACCAAGAGCAACACAGTGCCGCGGTGCTTGTGTACTGCGAATTGCAACCCTTCGGCTTCGAAAACGGCGGACGACCAGTCACCCGAAAAGCTGATCTGTTCGTCTCGTAAAAATGTTTTCGTACTCCGCGGCGTATTGCCCGGAAAGTCAAAGTCATCGGCAAAGGACAAGCTCATATGAGCTTTCTCGGCGCCTCCCCTCGGATCGTTGACTCGCTTTGTCAACTCGTATAGGCGTCCAGTTATTACCTGATCTCCCCCAACCCCCTGATTAACATCGGGTAATATGCGCTCGCCGAACCACCTCTCGCCCCGCATCGAAGTGGCTTCAAGTCTGAAGTACTGATCCTGAGGAATAATCTGCCCGACCGTCGGCGCACCCGATCCTACAAGACGGTCGAGAGCCCGAAAATTAGCCTTTGTGCCACCATAGAATTTGAAAGCGAGTTCGCCCTCTGGTGTCTGATAAATCGAACCGGGACCCTCGTACACGTCGGGCGACGTGCCCACGTCTTGCCTTAGAGACATGTGGGGACAGTCGATGGAAAACCCACGAGCCAAATAGTGATCGATCTCTTCTGAAGTCATTTGCACCTCGGCGAGGTAGTCCCGTTAACGCTCGTAAATAGTATGCGCTATCCGTCACATTTCGAAAGACGACCCGAGGAATCACTTCCATGGGTTAGTTCGTTGTGTCGCAGGAGAACTCGCAGAGATTGAAAAGAATAGCGGGTGAGCCTGTAAGCCGGATTCTGTCCGCCGCAAAACTTTCGCTCTGCGGCGCGATGATCATTCCTCTAGGTTCCGGATCGCTCCGGAACTCCAGCAGCCTACCCGAGGGTCGCAGCAACGCAACCTTTCGGATGCGTCGCATTCGGGCTGGGCCAGCCCTCCCCTCCTATTTGGCCTTGCTCCACGCGGGGTTTGCCATGCCTCGAATGTTGCCATTCGAGCGGTGGGCTCTTACCCCACCTTTTCACCCTTGCCAAATTCGCCGGACCATCACTGGCCTGCTCTCGGTTTTGCCTCGAGCCGGCCCCCGCGGTCCACGCGTACCGGCGGTTTCAGTTTCTGTGGCACTTTCCGTAGCTGCCTCGCCATCACCAGCCTTCGCCAATGTTGACGCGCAACCCCCTGGCGTTACCAGGCGCGTTGCCCCGCCGTCGCACGCTCTTTCGAGTCCGCAACGGCCGGAGTCCGGACTTTCCTCCCGTCCGCTTCCCTCGCGAGAAGCGAACCGGCGATCACCCGGCTCACCCGCTACCCACAAGTATAGCCGACACCCTCACCCCGGACTATCCAGGATTTCGCCATCGTTCATCGTTGGTTCAACCCTGTCACGCGGTCAGGAACTTGGAATCACCGCACGCCCAACCGAGGTAAAGAGGCGGGCCCGCATTGGGTCGAACCTTCACTAGTTCATTGGGAGAAACTGTCGCACCGAACAGAGACACAAACTGCGCGAACGCGTCGAACCATAATTTCTCGGGCGAGAACGAATGCACAATCATCGCAGCCGCATCGGTTTTGAACCGTCGCGCTTCGATTACCGCCGACGCCGTGCGGTGAAGGAGTTGATAGTAAATCTGATTTGGAACCGGTTGCGGAAGATCGAGAAGTCCGCAAACGTACTGAAGTCGCTCCAGTTTGCCCTTGGAGGCATCCACCAGCCAATCGCCCACCGTTGGGCCGAAGGGCTCGTTGACCTTACCTTCAACGGTGACCGCAAACGTAGAGTCGCCCACGCGCACGAGTGTAAATACGTCGCTCTGGCTTTCTCCGTACGACGCTCCCCGAAGAGGGACTTTATGTTCAGGGACAGCGAGTAAAAGCTCGGCGTCGGAGCCGTGATCCGTAAACATTGATTTTATTTCCGGCGGAAGTCCGTCGGCAGATTGCCAGCAGTGCGCCAGCGTTCGTGCCGAATACCCCGTGGCCCACTGCGATTCTGGCTTCGCTAATAGGGACTTCCAATCATCTGCACTTTTGGCGGGCACGTATATCTTAGACATTTTGGTTTCCTTCCTCGTCAGTTAGACATCCAATTAGCGGCCCGAAATATATCATCAAAGACGCTAGTCGGCCGTATTCGCGCTAACAGCGCCACTGCTCGGAATCACAAACCAAGCCGTCATCGCGCTCGCGAGCGACAATCCCACGCAGCACAAAATCACCAGCCGCAATCCTGCGCCAAACGATTCTTTCACGGCACGCTCGAGCGCCGCGCGCTGCTCGAATGACAACTCCTCCGGCGGCGCAAGCTCCGCCAGATCGGCGCTCCGCGCTTCAATCTTCGCTACCGACGCCTCCCGCAGCCCGAGCCGCGCCACATTTACCGTCAAGCGCGCGCGAAACGCGCCGAGCATCGCCAGCCCCAGCACCGCAATCGCCAGCACAGACGCCACCCGCGCCACCGCGTTGTTAATTCCAGAAGCCGCGCCGGTATTGTCGTCGCTCACCGCGCCCATCACCACCGTCGTCAACGGCGCCACCGTAATCGTCATGCCAAGCCCCAGCACCACGAACGCCGGAAAATAACACGCCCAATAACTCGCACTGCCGCCAGTCAACGCAGGCAGAGTTTCGTGCGCGTAAGACGGCAGGTACGCAAATATCAAAAACCCCTCAGCCGCAATCAGCGGGCCCACCACGAGCGGCAACCTTCCCCCATACTTCGCCACCAGTCCGCCCGCGCAGCGCGACAAAAACGACATCAACAAAATGATCGGCAGCGCCGCCGCGCCCGCCGCCGTCGCCGAATAGCCCTCCACGCCAATCAAATCCATCGGAAACAAAAAGAAAAACACGCCGATCGCCGAATACAGCAGCAGCGTAATCAAATTCGCGCCCGAAAACGCCGCCGAACGAAACACCCCCAGCGGCACCATCGGCGCCGCCGACCGCGACTCCACCGCCAAAAACGCCGCGCAACAAATCACGCCGCCAATCACAGAGCCAAATACAAACGGATCGCGCCACCCGCGAACTCCCGACTCCAAAAATCCCGTCACAATTCCCGCAAGGCCCGCCGTCGCAAACGCCGCGCCCAACCAATCGATTTTCCGCCCGCCCGCCGCGCGGCTCTCCGGCACGCGCCAAATCGAAATCACAATCACCGCCGCCGCGAGCGGCACGTTCAGAAAAAACGCCCATCTCCACGACCCGTGCTCGATCAACCATCCGCCCAGCACCGGACCGAGCGCCATGGTGATCGCCGTCGCGCCCGACCACGTCCCAATCGCCTTCCCTCGCGACGTCTCATCGAACGCCGCCGCAATGATCGCCAGGCTCCCGGGAACCAGCAGCGCCGCGCCAACTCCTTGAATCGACCGCGCGATAATTAACGCGTCGATCCCCGTCGCCAGTCCGCACGCCACCGACGCCGCCGCGAAAATTGCAGTCCCCGTCAGAAAGACGGCCCGCCGGCCCAATCGATCTCCGAGCGCCCCGCCCACCAGAATCAGCGCCGAAAGAACCAGTCCGTACGACTCGACCACCCACTGCGCGTCCACGATGCTGGCTTGAAACACTTTCTGCAGCGTCGGCAGCGCCACGTTCACCACAGTCCCATCGATGAACGTCATACTCGATGCCAGCACCGTCGCCGCAAGTATCCAAGCGCCAGACGCACGCGATCGCGCAGGCTGCGCAGCCAAGTTCGCCCCGGCTGCCGCATCGCACGGCGCTTTCACGCAATTCAAAGCGCGCTCCGCCCCGCACGAGCATCCAGGTCGCGCCTCTGCAATTTGTATTTCATCGGGACACCCTTCCGATGCTTCAGCGATTCAACCGGCGCACAGCGCCTGAGGATACTCTCAGCGGGGAGAAATTCGCAGTCACTTCAAGTCATTGCAAACAATCTACGCAACTCTATTGGATCAACTTTTCAAATCCCGCCTCGTTCAAAATTTCCACACCCAGCGATTTCGCCTTCTCAAATTTCGACCCCGGCTCGTCTCCGACCACCACGTAACTGGTCTTCTTGCTCACCGACGATCCCGCCTTCCCGCCATGCGACGCCACCAGCGCCTCAGCTTCTTCTCGCGAACGGTTTGTCAGCGTCCCGGTAAACACAAACGTCATCCCCGAAAACCGGTCGTCTTTGATCTCGCGCTTCACGCCCTTCATGTTCACGCCCGCCGCGCGCAGCCGCTCGATCATCTTCTGGTTCGCCGGTTCGGAGAAAAACTCCGCCACTCCTTCCGCCACCTTCGGTCCCACTTCGTGCACCTCCTGCAAATCTTCCAGCGTCGCCTTGGCCAGCTTGTCCATCGATCCAAAATGTTCGCTCAGCAGTTGCCCCGTCCGCTCGCCCACAAACCGAATCCCCAGTGCATAAATCAGCCGCGCCAGGCTGTTTTTTTTGCTCGCCTCGATTTCATCCAGCAGATTCTGCGCGGACTTCTCCGCCATCCGCTCCAGTCCCGCCACCGTTTCCCGGTCCAGGCGATACAAATCGGCGAAGTCTTCCACCAGTTTCTTTTCGATCAGCTGCTCGACGATCTTGTCGCCCAGCCCGTCGATGTTCATCGCGTGCCGCCCCGCAAAATGAATCAGCGATTCGCGCATGCGCGCCGGACACGACACATTCACGCACCGGTACGCCACTTCGTCCTCGGCCTTGTGAATCCGCGTGCCGCACTCCGGACATTTCCCCGGCATCTCAAATTCCACTTCCTCTTTGCCGTGCTTCACCACTTTCAGCACATGCGGAATCACTTCTCCGGCGCGCTCCACCAGCACCGTATCGCCCGCATGCACGTTCAGCCGCCGCACCTCATCCAGATTGTGCAGCGTCGATTTCACCACCGTCACGCCGCCAATTTGCACCGGCTCAAACACCGCATACGGCGTCAGCACGCCCGTCCGTCCCACGCTCACCAGAATCTGCTTCACCAGAGTCTTTTCCTGATGCGCCTTGTACTTGTACGCGATCGCCCACCGCGGCGCCTTCGACGTGTATCCGAGTTCGCGTTGCAGTGCGATCTCATCCACCTTGATCACGATCCCGTCGATTTCAAACGGCAGCTTCTCCCGCCCGCCGTCCCAGCGATTGATGTACTTCTCCACATCCGCCAGCGAATGCAGCAATTCCCAATCGTCGCTGGTCTTGAATCGCAAAATTGCCAGCGCCTCCAGCACTTCCGAATGCCGCTTCTCCGGCGGCTTTCCATCCACCAGCAGGTAGTACGCGAAAAAATCCAGCCGCCGCGACGCGGTAATATTCGGATCGAGCACCCGCACCGCTCCCGCCGCCGCGTTCCGCGCATTCGCAAACCGCTTCCCGCCCGTCGCTTCCTGCTGCTCGTTCAAGAGCTCAAACGCTTTGCGCGTCATGATCGCTTCGCCGCGCACCTCAAACTTTCCGCCGAGGCCCGCCTTCTTCAGCAGGGACGGTTCGATCGAAAGCGGAATCGTCCGAATCGTCCGCACGTTCGCCGTCACCTCTTCGCCCGTCGTGCCGTCGCCGCGCGTCACCGCTCGCGCCAGTTGCCCGTTTTCGTATTGCAACGACATGCTTAACCCATCGAACTTGTGTTCCACCACGTAATCGATTTTTTCCCGTCCGATCGCCTCGCGCACTCGCCGGTCAAAGTCCGCCAGCTCCTCGAACGAAAATGCGTTGTCGAGGCTCATCATCGGCGTTGCGTGCGCCACCGTCTGAAATCCCGCGCGCGGCGCTCCGCCCACCCGCTGCGTGGGCGAATCCGCCGTCACCAGCGACGGATGCTCCGCCTCGAGCTTCTTCAGTTGGTTCATCAGCTTGTCGAAAGCCGCATCCGAAATCGACGGCTCGTCCGAAACGTAATACAAATATTCGTGATGACGGATTTTTTCGCGCAGCCGTTCGATTTCCTTCTGCGCCTCTCTTTCTTTTGCCTTGGAAACGGACATGAAACCCTCGCGCGGAACCAGTCGGTAAGAATCGCCGGGTATTATACAATGCGCATTCGCCCATCCCGGTATCGGGCGAACGTGGCACAACCCGGAAAACTTTCAATCAGCCCCATGCCCCGCGACATCAAAGACGCTCTGTTGATTTACAACCCCACCAGCGGCGGGCGCCGCCACCGCCGCTTCGGCGAAATCGAGCGCGCCGTCCGCATCCTGCACGACGCCGGCATCAAGACCGAACTCGCGCCCACTACCGCGGCGGGAGCTGCCCAACACATCGCCCGCCAGGCCGTTGAACAGCGGCGCGAAATGGTCATCGCCTGCGGCGGCGACGGCACCATCAACGAAATCATCAACGGTCTTGCCGGAAGCGACGTCCCCATGGCTTTGCTTCCCGCCGGCACCGCCAACATTCTCGCCAAGGAACTTCGCATTCCGTGGGACATTCCTCACGCCGCCCGCCTGATTCCCGACGGAGTCATTCGCCGCATCGCTCTCGGCGTCGCCACGCACGTGAACGGCGGCCATTCCGCCGAAGTTCCGCCCGAAGGCCGCTACTTCTTGAGCGTTGGCGGAGCAGGCCCGGACGGCGCCATCGTCAATGCCGTCGATCCCGCGCTGAAAAAGAAGACCGGCGTCCTCGCCTATTGGGCCGAAGGCGCAAAGCAGCTCGTCAGCTACGATTTCCCTGAAATGCTCGTCCACTCCGGCGGACAACAGCGCCGCGCCTCCATCATCGTCATCGGCCGCACCGTCAACTACGGTGGCCCTTTCAAAATCACCACCGGCGCGAATCTGTTCGAAGACTCTTTCGAAATGCTCACCAACGCCACACGCAGCCGCCTTCGCTACCTCGCCTGTCTGCCCGCGCTTTGGCTCGGTAAGCTTCGTGCCATGGATGGCATCGACGCCTGGAAATCCACCGAAGTGATCTGCGAACCGGCCAACGGCCAGCCCGTTTTCGCGCAGGTGGATGGCGAACCGATTGGACGGCTGCCGCTAGCGTTCCGCATCGTCCCCAACGCACTCTCCATCGTCACCCCCGCCCCGACCCCGTCCGCCGCATAATCCGCGCTCCGAAGCCAACGACCTACTCGTCCGGTCATTCCCGACCAACTCTCCGTGTCCTCGTCTTCGCCTTCCTCTGTGTCCTCTGTGGTAATCTTCCACGCCTTTGACTTCGCTTTTCTCGCTCCTCAAAAAAATCGCGACGCGCTCGATCACGTTTCACCGTCCGGCCGCCTCCGTGGCCTCACGCCTTTCTCCGTGTTCTCTGTGGAATGTTCCACGTTTTTGACTTCCGCCTTCGCTTTTGACTTTGTTTTTGCCTTACACTCTCACCGTCACTCAAAAACGAGGACCCGTTGGACCCCGTCACCCACGCCCTCAGCTCCATCGTTCTTGCCCGAGCCTCCGAAAAGCGCCTCCCGCGCTCCGGCATGCTCATGCTTCTCGTCTCCGGAGTCGCCCCCGACCTCGACTCCCTCTCCTACTTCGCCGGCCCCGCCCTCTACCTCCGCTTCCACCAATCCCTTCTCCACTCTCTCCTCTCGTCGCTCATCCTCGCCATGCTCCTCGCCGCCTTCTTCGTCGCCCTGGACCGCAAACGCATGCGCACCTCCGCCCTCGTCTCTCCGGTCCCGCTAAAATTCCCCGCCGCGCTCGCCGTCTGCTCCGCCGGAATCGCGTTCCACTTGCTCCTCGATGCCGTCAGCGGCATCGGTCTGCAATTCCTCTGGCCCTTCAAGACGCATTGGACGTCGCTCGACTGGCTCCCGCATTTCGAAATCTGGATCGTCCTGCTTCTGGCCGCCAGCCTTGCCGTCCCCGAACTCATCACCATGGTCAGCGAAGAAATCGGCGACTTCCGCGAATCTTCGCGCCGCGCGGTCTCGGCGTTCGTGGGCCTTGTTCTTCTCTTCGCTTATATCGGAGTCCGCGCCGGACTCCATCACCGCGCCACATCTTTACTCGCCAATCTCGATTACCAGGGCCACACGCCGCTCGCCGTCGGCGCATTCCCCACTTCGTCTCCCTTCACCTGGCGTGCCGTCGTTTCCACCGATACCACTCTCGAAGAACTCGAACTCTCCCTCCTGCCTGGTGAAAATTTCGATCCCGATCGCGGCGTCGTGCACGCCAAGCCCGACGATTCCCCGTCGCTCGAATCTGCCGAAAATACCGCTGCCGCGAAATCGTTTCTCGCCTACGCCCGCTTTCCCCTCGCTGGCATCACCCCCACCGACACGGGCGAACAAATCCGAATCCGCGACCTCCGTTTCCCCTCCAACGACAAATCTCCCGACAATCTCGCAGTCTCCATCGACGCATCCGCCGCCGGACAGCCCCTCGCGCAGACGATCTACTACGAATACCGCGGCTTTGCCCAGCCGTAGCGCATTCAGCTGAATTTTCGTGAGGTGTGTTTAATTCCTGGCAGGGCTGCTATGAAACACAAAACGTGAAATCAAATACAGAACCGCCATCACCGCCAGCGTGCACGCCGCAAACATTCCACCGTGATGCTTCAAAAATCCCAGGGTCGCGTCGCCGTACTTCACCGCCAGAATTCCTTCCACTCCGTAGCGCAGCCCGCGTCCCAGAAAAATTGCCAGCACAAACGTTTTCATTGGAGCCTGAAACACTCCTTCCGCCAGCACAAACGGCTTGAACGGAAACGGCGGCGGCAGCACCGCCGGCACGAACGCGCTCAAAAATGCGTTGGCCTCCACCCACTCCTTGATCTTTTCCGCCTTTCCTTTCGCGTGGCGGTGAAAAAAAGCTTCCCCGCCTTTTTTCGCCAGCAGGTAGAGCACGAAGCATCCGCTCAGCGATCCCAGCGCCGCCATCGCCGCGTAGTACGGCATGCGCGCCGGATTCGCCAGGCACAGTTGAATCACCACCGCATCCGGAAAAAACGGAAACGAAAGCACCGACGAGTCGAAAAACGTCACCACAAACAGCCCCGCGCCGCCGCCCGTCAGCACCAGCCCCTGCATCCACAAGAATATTTTCGCCTTCGTACTCACTCGTCGCAGGTCTCCGTCCGCATCTCATCGCAAAACGACTCGAAATTGTAACAGACAAGCGCTCCCCGCCTCCGCATCCCGCTTTGGCCGCAGCCCATTCCCATCCGACGCGTCTCCGCGCCCTCGTCTTTGCCTTTCTCGGTGTTCTCTGTGGTAATGTTCCACGTCTTTGAATTTGCTTTTGCCTTCCCATCGCGACCACCAAATTGCCCAATCCTCCCCCGTCAGTTAGAATTTCGTCTTGAGCTCTCCCCAACCTTCCATGACTCTTTTGAACGGCCTGAACGAAAGCCAGCGCGAAGTCGCGCTCACCACCGAAGGACCGGTCCTCGTCCTCGCCGGCGCCGGCACCGGAAAAACCCGCGCCATCACCTACCGCATCGCCCACCTAATCGAAAAAGGCGTCGCGCCGCAATCCATCCTCGCCGTCACGTTCACCAACAAAGCCGCTGGAGTGATGAAAGACCGTCTCGCCGGCCTGCTCGCCTCCTCCGGCCGCAGCGCCATGGACGTCTGGGTCTCCACCTTCCATTCTTTTTGCGCTCGCCTGATTCGCCGCGAAGCCTCGCACCTCGGCCTGCCCCGCGATTTCGCCATCTACGATGACGACGATCAAAATGCCGCCATCAAGCGCGCCCTCGCCGCGCTCGAACTCGACACCGACGACTATCCCCCGCGCACCGTGCGCGCCCAGATCAGCCACGCCAAAAATAACGGCATCACTCCCGAATTGATGGAAGCCAGCGCCGCCGACGCTCGTGACGATGCCCGCAAAGACGTCGCCAAAGCGTTTCGCGCGTACGAAGAAATTCTCCGCAAAGCCGCGTCGCTCGATTTCGACGACCTGCTCCTCCGCGCCGTCGACCTTCTGCAGGATCATCCCGACGTCCGCGCCGCGTGGAGCTCCCGCTTCCAATACATCATGGTGGACGAGTTTCAAGACACCAACCGCGCCCAGGAAGAACTCGTCCGCCTGCTCGCCGGTACGCGCAAAAACATCTGCGTCGTCGGTGACGAAGACCAATCGATCTACGGATGGCGAGGCGCCCGCGCCGGAAACATGAAACGCTTCGTCGAACACTTTCCCGGCGCGAAAATTATTCGCCTTGAGGAAAATTACCGCTCGACGCAAATCATCCTGGACGCCGCCGCAGCCGTCGTGAAAAACAATTCCGACCGCCTCGGGAAAACGCTGCAATCCAGCCTCGGCGACGGCCAGCGTGTCCGTTTCTACGAAGCGCCCGACTCCAACGCCGAAGCCGAATACGTCGGCAACGAGCTCGCTCCCCTCGTCCGTGAAGATTCCGACGCGCGCTTCGCCGTCCTCTACCGCACCGGCGCGCAGTCGCGCTCGTTTGAAGAAGTCCTTCGCCGCCTCAACATTCGCTACCGCGTCGTCGGCGGCTTCAGCTTTTACGAGCGCGCCGAAGTCCGCAACGCCCTCGCCTACGTCCGCATGATTTTTCATCCCGAAGACGACGTCGCCCTGCTCCGCGTCCTCAACGTTCCGCCGCGCGGCATCGGTGCCGTTTCCGTTGCCGCCATCGAAGCGCGCGCCAAGGAAACGTCCCAGTCGCTCTGGGGCGTCATCCAATCCGGCGAATTCGCCTCCGGCAAAAAATTCAGCGGAGCGCTCTCCGCCTTCCGCAAGCTCATCGAAGACCTGCAGGAGCATTGCAAAGACCTCACGCCCGCGCTGCTGATTGAAGAAGTCCTCAGCCGCACCGGCTATCTCGACTGGGTCGAGCAGCAGGACAATCTGGAGCACACTTCGCGCGGTGAAAATCTCCGTGAACTCGCGAACGCCATGGCCGAAGCCACCGAGCAGGGCCAGACCCTCGAAGACGTGCTCGATCACGCCGCGCTCGTCGCCGATTCCGACCAGTTCGACGAAACCATTCCCGTCTCGCTCATGACGCTTCACAGCGCCAAAGGCCTCGAATTCGACGCCGTTTTTCTCGCCGGACTCGAAGAGGGCTTACTGCCGCACGGCCGCTCGCTCAACAGCAATCCCGAACTCGAAGAAGAGCGTCGCCTGTTTTACGTCGGCATGACGCGCGCAAAAAAACTTCTGGTCCTCTCACGCGCCGTCTATCGCCGCACCTACGGCGAAGAGCGCCTGCGCGCCTCGCTTCCTTCGCGCTTCATCTCCGAAATTCCCGCGGACATGATCGAAACCGCCCTCGGCTCGCAATCCGAACCCGGCCAGTCTCGCCGCTACGAACCCGATCCGGACTCGATGCCCAGTTACGGCGGCTATCGTGCTCAGCGCACTCCCTACGGCTCGCGCCCCGCGGCGGTCGGCGGTCCCGGCTATCGAAGCGGCGGAACCGGCACCGGCGCATCCGGCCGCGCCTCCGGCAAATCCAGCAATCCGCTGATCGGCAAGCGCGTCCGTCACCCGAAATACGGCATCGGCACCATCATCGAAGTCGAGGGCGAAGACGAAGAACGCCGCCTCACCGTCAGCTTCCAGGACCACGGCGCAAAAAAGCTCATCGAACGCTACGCCAACCTCTCCCTCGCCTAGCGCACGCCGGAAAGTCGTCCGACCCGCCGTCCTCCCCGCCTCGCCTCCGCCGACCAGTAGTTGCTAACTCCACCCGCACAAGGTAAAGTTTCCCGCGCAAACCCTCACAACGGAAGGTGCTGATTGGGCGCACAGCTTTTCCGCAAGAAAGACATCGACCAGCTCATCTCCGACTCGGAGAATCCCGAAAAGCGCCTCAGCAAATCCCTCGGCTGGCTCAGCCTCACCTCGCTCGGCATCGGTGCGGTCATCGGCTCCGGCATCTTCACCATCATCGGCACGGCCATCGCCGGACAAAAACTCCAGTTCAGCTCCGTCCTCAACGCGCCGCTTCTCGAATATCTGATCTACCACTCCGCATCCTTCGGCCGGCCCGGCGCCGGACCCGCCATCGCTCTCTCCTTCATTCTCGTCGGAGTTGTCTGCGCCTTCGCCGCGCTCTGCTACGCCGAACTTGCCGCCATGATTCCCATCGCCGGCAGCGCCTACACCTACACCTACGCCACGATGGGCGAACTGATCGCCTGGATCATCGGCTGGGATTTAATTCTGGAATACGCCGTTTCCAACATGGCCGTTAGCGTCGGTTTTTCCGCGCACGTCGTAAATCTTCTCGACTGGTTCGGCGTTCATCCCAATCTGCGCTGGATCACTCCCGCGTATTTGCCAGCGGGCTTGCAGGACTTGCAGGGCAACACCCTCTACGACCCCGGCTGGCATTTCGGATTCAATTGGCCCGCTTTCGTCATCGTCATGCTGCTCACCGTTGTGCTCGTTCGCGGCATCCGCGAATCCGCCAACGCCAACAACATAATGGTCGCCCTGAAAATCACCGCCATCATGGTCTTCGTGATTTTCGCTTCGCGTTTCGTTCATCCCGCGAACTGGCACCCCTTCTCGCCCAACGGTTGGCCCGGCATTCTTACCGGCGGCTCGATCATCTTTTTCACCTACATCGGATTCGATTCCGTCTCCACCGCCGCCGAGGAATGTCACAACCCGAAAAAAGACATCCCCATCGGCATCATCGCCACTCTGGTCGTTTGCACCATCCTCTATATTTCGGTCGTGGTCGTCCTCACCGGCCTCGTTCCCTGGCAATCCCTGATGGACGACGCCGCTCCCGTCGTCAACACCCTCAAGCGCCTTCACCTGCCCACCATTCAGCTAATCGTCCTGCTCGGCGCGCTCACGGGAATGATTTCCTCGCTGCTGGTCTTTCAACTCGGCCAGGCACGCGTGTGGTTTGCCATGTCGCGCGACGGGCTGCTGCCGAAAGTCTTCAGCCGCGTTCACCGGCAATATCGCACCCCGGACTTTTCCACCTGGGTCGCCGGATTCGTCGTCGGAATTCCCGCCGGCCTCCTCGATATCGGAACTCTCGCCGATCTCTCGAATATCGGCACGCTCTTCGCCTTCGCTCTCGTCGCCGGAGGCGTTCTCATCCTCCGCTTCCGCGAACCCGACCGCCCCCGCGCCTTCCGCGCTCCCGGCGGCCTGCTTGCTCCCATCATGACGATTCTCACCTGCCTGCTCCTGATGGCTGGCCTGCCCATCACTAACTGGATACGCTTCTTCGTCTGGCTACTCATCGGTCTCTGCTTCTACTATTATTATGGACGCAGGCACAGCCAGCTTTCAGACGCCAACATCGCTGCCGCCCGACAAGGAAAATGATTTGATGCGCCGCAGGTTGCAGGCCGCCGTCGCGCTCGCGCTGGCAATTCTGTTCATCGCGATGGCCACCGCCTTCGGTTGGGGCGAAACCGCCGACCGCTTGGTCACCAACAAAGCCGTTGATACCCTCCCTGACGAGATGCTTCCCTTTTTTCAGGCCAATCGCCAGTTTCTCGTCCAGCACGTAAAGCTTCCGGAGCCGCCTCCGGCCACTCTCTCCACCGCCGCTCCCGCATCCATGCCGGATACCGATTTCATCCAGCTCGATCATTATGGCCCGTTTCCCTTCACCGCCCTGCCGCGCGATTACAACGCCGCCATTTCAAAATACAATCGCCGCACGCTCATTCAATTCGGCCTGCTTCCCTGGGAAATCGGCGTGTACAGCAAAAAACTCACCGACTCCTTCCGCGATCGCAACTGGACCGAAGCCAAACTCAACGCCGCCATCCTCGCGCACTACGTCATCGCCGCCCACGATCCCTTTAAGACCACCGCCAATCTCGACGGGCGTCTCTCGCTGCAGCCCGGCGTCAACGAACGCTTCGCCACCGGCCTTCCCGATCGCTACCAATTATTTTTCTTCATCAAAGCCGGCGATGCGGTCTACATCCACGATCCCACCGATCACGCGTTTGAAATGACTCTCACCGCTCATTCCTGGCTGGAAAATGTTTTGCTGGCGGACCGTCGCGCTCACGAAGGCCTCACCGAATACAAAGAAGACTATTACGATCGCTTTTACACCCAGGCGGGCGCCATTCTTGTGAATCAACTCTCCAACGCCGCAACCGATGTCGGCTCCTACTGGATGACCTCCTGGATCAACGCGGGCAGGCCCCAGCTTCCGTCGCAGTGAAACACGCGGGAACGAAACCGGGCGCAAAAATTCACGTCACACCAAAGAGAAAATGACCGCTGCAAACGAATCCAATCGAAAACCCACGATCGTTGACGCTTTACCCAAGGCCGAAACGCACCTGCACCTCGAGGGTTCCGTCCGTCCCGCCACCGCCATCGAGCTTGCCCGGCGCCACGAAATCACCCTCAAGCACGAATCCGTTCTCGCTCGCTACAAATACAAAGACTTCAACGGATTCATCCAGACCTTCAAATGGGTAACCTCGTACTTGCAAACGCCGGACGACTACGCCCTCATTACCCAAAAACTGTGCGAAGAATTGCTCGCTCAAAACGTCGTCTATGCCGAACTCACCATCTCCGCCGGTGTCATGCTTCGCCGCTCGCAGGATATCGAAGCAAACGTCCAGGCCATCCGCGCCGTCGCCGATAGCGTCCCCTTCAGCCGCCTGAAAATCGTTTTCATCCTCGATGCCGCTCGCCAGTTCGGCCACGAAGAAGCCCTGAAAGTCGCCATCGCCGCCGGCCAACTCCAAAAACTTGGCGTCGTCGCCTTCGGCATGGGCGGCGATGAACTGGCCTTCCCCACCGAGCATTTCCGTCCCGCGTTCGACCACGCGCGTCACGAAGGTCTTCGCATCGTCTGCCACGCCGGAGAAATCGGCGCCCCGCAGCTCGTCCGCGAAGCCGTCAGCATCCTCGGTGCCGAACGCATCGGCCACGGCATCGCCGTGATGCACGATCCCGCGCTCGCCGAATGGCTTCTGATGCGCCGCATCGTCCTCGAAAATTGCCCCACCAGTAATCTGTGTACCGGCGCTCTCGCCAAACAAATCGGCAAACCCGAAGCGAGCCTGCAGGATCACCCTTTGCCCGCATTCCTGAAGCGCGGCTTGCTCGTCACGCTTTCCACCGACGATCCAGCTTTATTTCACACCGACTTGCTCACCGAATATTCCAAAGCCGCTTCGCTCGGCCTCACCGACCAGCAGCTCGTCGCCCTCGCCGAGCAAAGCTATCAATCCGCCTTCCTCGCGCCCGAAGAAAAGCAAAAATACCTTTCCGCGTTTCGCGCCGCCGCAAAATCCGCCGGCCCAGCTTAGTTTCACATCCGCCCAACGATCGCTTCGTTCGAGGTTTAACCTTGCCACCTGTAGCGGCCGGTTCGCCGACCTTGCGAACCGGGCGAATTTGATTTCACGCCGCCGCAATGCCCCGACATCTCATATCATTCCCCATCCGCGTCCATCCGCTTTTAACCCCGCAAAACTCATCTCCAGCCGTCCGTTCGTGCAACGCCCCAACTCCGCCGCCTGTACCGGCCGGTTCGCCGACCTTGCGAACCGGGCGAATTTGATTTCGCGCCGCCGCGTATTTCCTTCGCCGCAATATTCCACTGGAATAATTCCGCTGGTACAATTCCAACCATGAAAGCTCACGTTTGGGTCATGCTGAAATCCACGGTCCTCGATCCCCAGGGACAAACCATCCAAAAAGCCCTGTCCTCCCTCTCCTACGACAAAATAAAAGACGTCCGCCAGGGAAAATTCTTCGTCCTCGCTCTCGACGGCCTCACCCGCGACGAAGCCACCGCGCAAGTGCAGAAAATTGCCAAAGACGTCCTCACCAACCCCATCATGGAAGAGTTTCGCTTCGAAATCGTTGACTAACCCTGCGCCCCCCGCTCTGAACTCTTGCAACACGTAATGTTCACGCGCGCGCACTCCGCGCGCCCCGGAGTGCGGCGGCTTGCCGCCGACCTTGCCACGCCAACCCCACCCGGCTGTTCCCAAGCGGAGGCTTGCCTCCGCAGACACAACGCCGTCCGCGCCACCGTGGATTAGACAGTCTTGTCTGATGGTGGCGCAGACATTCGTGTCTGCGCGCCTCTAGCCGTCGCCTCAGCTCCGACGCCGAAACCCAAACCCGCCGCGTGCCGCATTCCGCACACCGTCGCCGACCTTCCGTTGCCCCGCAATCCCCCTGTGCTAACCTGATTGAGGCGCTAATTCCCTCTGCTCGTCCTTGAAAGCGCCTCCCAGGAGCCATTTCTCGTGTGCGGAATTGTCGGTTATATCGGTTCCAAGAAAGTCGTCCCGCTGATCCTCGACGGCCTGAGCCGCCTGGAATACCGGGGTTACGACTCGGCTGGCATCGCCGTCGTGAAATCTGACGGCAAGCTCGACGTTCGCCGCGCCTCCGGAAAGCTCCGCAACCTGCAGGAATCTATCAAAGTCACGCCGCTCGATGGCGTCTACGGCATCGGCCACACCCGCTGGGCCACGCACGGCCGCCCCACCGAAGAAAACGCTCATCCCCACCGCGATTGCACCGGAGAAATCGTCGTCGTCCATAACGGCATCATCGAAAATTATCTCGAACTGAAGCACCAGCTCATCGCCGAAGGCCACAAATTCGTCACCGAGACCGATACCGAAATCCTCGCCCATCTGATCGAAAAATATTCCAAGGGTAATGTTCCTCTGGAAGAAGCCGTCAAGAAAACCGTAAAAGTCATCACCGGTGCCTACGCGCTTGTCGCCCTTTCGACCAGGGACCCGCAGAAAATCGTCGCGGCTCGCCTCGGGCCGCCCATCGTCGTCGGACTCGGCGAGAATGAATTCTTCGTCGCCAGCGACATCCCCGCCATCTTGCAGCACACGCGCAGCGTGTTTTTCCTCGGCGACGGCGAACTCGCCGTCCTTACGCCCAAAGGCGTAACCCTCACCGATTTCGATGGCAAGACCATCACGCGCGCGCCCCAGCACGTCACCTGGGACCCGATCATGGCCGAAAAGGGCGGCTACAAGCATTTCATGCAGAAGGAAATTTTCGAGCAGCCGCGCGCCGTTCGAGACACCCTGCTCGGCCGCATCTCGCAGGAAACCGGTAAAGTGTTCCTCGACGAAATGGATATTTCGCTCGAGGATTTTCAGAAGTTCGAAGGCGTAAAAATCATCGCCTGCGGCACCAGTTGGCACTCCGGCCTCGCCGGTAAATTCATGATCGAGCGCCTCGCCCACATTCCCGTCGAAGTGGACTACGGCAGCGAGTTCCGCTATCGCGATCCGATCATCGGCAAACACACGCTCGTCATCGCCATCAGCCAGTCCGGCGAAACCGCGGACACTCTTGCCGCCCAGCGCGAAGCCCGCCAGAAAGGCGCGAAGATTCTCGGCATCTGCAACGTCGTCGGCTCCATGCTCACGCGCGAAGCCAACGGCACCGTGTACACCCACGCCGGACCCGAAATCGGCGTCGCATCCACCAAAGCTTTCACCTGCCAGCTCGCCGCCCTCATGCTATCGGCGCTCTATCTCGCGCAGGTCCGCGGCAAGCTCACTCCCGACGCCGCAAAAAACCTGATGCAGGAGCTGACCAAGCTTCCGCACAAAATCGAAGCCGCCCTGCAGCGTGATCCGGAAATCGAGTCGCTCGCTCGCCAGCTTTTCCGCCACACCGATTTCCTGTATCTCGGCCGCGGCATTCACTATCCCATCGCCCTCGAAGGCGCTCTGAAGCTCAAGGAAATTTCCTACATTCACGCCGAGGGATACCCCGCCGGAGAAATGAAGCACGGCCCCAACGCCCTGATTGACGAAAATCTTCCCGTCGTCGTCATCGCCACCCGCGACGAATCCGATCCCGCCTCGATGACCCGCTACGAAAAAACCATCTCCAACATGCAGGAAGTGAAAGCGCGCGACGGCATCGTCATCGCCATCGTCACCGAAGGCGACACCCAGGCTCGCCAGTCCGCCGACCACGTGATCGAAGTTCCTCATGCGCCCGAGCTTCTCGCGCCCATGCTCGAGATCGTTCCCTTGCAGTTACTCGCATATCACATCGCCGTCCGCCGCGGCTGCGATGTCGATCAGCCGCGTAATCTCGCAAAGTCCGTCACCGTCGAATAACCCGTTCGAGTATTTACGCTTTCATTTATAATGCCGCGATGAAACCATCTCTCGCGCGCCCGCTTGCGCAAACATGTGTCGCGCCCCTTCTACTCGCACTCATCTTTCTCGTCGCGCCCTCCGCTCGCGCGCAAAATTCAAAGTCCTACAATCTTGCCGCCATTCAATTCAAAGGCCTGCAACGCTATTCGCAGCAGCAGGGCGTCGCCGCCTCCGGACTTCACATCGGCAAGCAAACCACCGTCGGCGACCTGCAGGACTCCGCCGAACGCATGTCCAAATCCGGCGCCTTAGATTCCGTATCATTCCGATATTCCAGCCGCGGCGACGACCTCACCGCCGTCTTCGGCGTCACCGAAACCAAAGACGTCCTCGCCTGCATCTTCGATAACTTTGTCTGGTTCAGCGATGCCGACCTCGACCAGATGCTCCGCAAGCGCGTGAACTTGTACACCGGCGACGCTCCCGTTCGCGGCGACACCGTTCCGCAAATTCAGTCCGCTCTCACGGAATACCTCGTCGCAAACAATATCCCCGCCACCGTCAGCGTGATTCCCAGCGGCCGCTCGTTTGTCTTCCATGCCGACGGCGTTTCGATACCCATCAAGACCGTTTCGTATCCGGGCCGCGCCCAGGTTGCTCAGGCCGATCTTGACCACGCGCCGGCGCAACTCTTCGATCAGGAATATTCCCGCACTCTCGTAGCCTCCTTCGCCAGTGGCGGCCTCGGCGCCGTGTACGGCCGTTACGGGTATCTGCGCCCGAAATTCGGCGCGCCCGTCGTCACGCTGATCGACCCCGCATCGAAAGGCGCCGTCACGCCTGTCGCCGTCGCAATTCCCATCGCCGAAGGCGACCTCTATCGCTGGAGCGGCGTAACCTGGACCGGCAACCAGGCCATTTCTTCCGACGTGCTCACCAAGACTCTCGGCATGGAGCCCAACGAAGTCGTCAATCTCGACAAAATCGAAAGCGGATTATTGGCCGTCAGCCAGTCGTACAAATCCAAGGGGTATCTTGCCACGCGCATCGTTCCCAAGCGTTCGCTCGACGACAGCTCGAAACTCGTCACCTATGCTGTCGCGATCGACGAATCGAAGCAATTTCACATGGGTCAGGTTTTCTTCGAAGGCTTGCCCGCGGAAACCGCCGCCGCCCTCGCAAAAGTTTGGGCGCTCAAGCCCGGCGATCTTTTCGATCCCGCCTATCCCTCGAAATTCATCCAGACCGCCGGCGCGCAAGTCTTGCTTTCGAAGGGCATAAAACAGGTAAACTCCCTCGTTCGGCAGGAACCAGACATGGCCGCCGCGATCGTAAACCTCCACATCAAATTTCAGTAGCTTCGGGGCCGGCGCATGTCTGCCGGGCCACACGCCATTGTTTTCGCGGCAGAGGCCTGCGGGCCGTTTGGGTTCCCCGCATCGCCCGGAACCTGCCTTCGCTTCTCTCGCTCGCTTTCCCGTCCCGCCAAATCTCCCATCGAAGGTTCCACCAATCTCCCGTATGTTCTAGAATCGGGAAATGGCTACTCGTCCGAATTCTCGCTCCTCTCGTTCGGCCATGCGCGCCCTCGTCCTTCTCTTTGCGCTTTTCGCTGCAACGCTGCCGCCCGCTCTCCCGCAAGCCGCTCAATCCGGCTCCGCTCGCCTCGAATCCATCGAAGTCACCGGCTCGTCGCGCTTCACCTCCGAACAAATCGTCGCCGCCCTCGGCATCAAACCCGGCTGGATCGTCGATCGCCAGGCGCTGCAAGGCGGTGCCGACAAGATCGCCGCCCTGGGCGTTTTCAAAAGTGTTCAATACAAATTTTCCAGCTCCGTCGCCGGAGTCCGCGTCGTCTATCAGGTCGCCGACGCTCCCGGCATCCCCGTGGACTTCGACAATTTCGCGTGGATTTCCGACGCGGATCTCTCGAACGCTCTCACCACCGCCGGAATTCTCTTCGACGGCAAAGCTCCGCTCGCGGGCACCGTCCTCGACCGCATGTCCGACGTGATCGAAAAAACTCTCGACCAGCGCAACATCCACGCCACCGTTTCGCACCGGCTCGTCACCCGCGGTCCCGCGGCGCAGCAGGTCCAGGAATTCCGCGCGGAAGACGTCAACCTGACCGTCAACTCGGTTACATTCTCCGATGCTCTAGCGAAAAATAATGCTGCGCTTCAGGAGCGCGTCTTCGACCTCATCGGCAAACCGTACTCCCGCTCGGTCATCGAACTCTTCGAATTCGAGCAGGCCCGTCCGCTCTATCTCACTCATTCGTTTCTGCGCGTCCAGTTTCCCCAGCCGATCGCCGCGCTCGCCCCGGGAAATTCCAATCCCACATCCGCGAAACTCGATATCACCCTGCCCGTCCTTCCCGGACCCAGCTACAAATGGGCCGGTGTCACATGGTCCGGCAACGCCGCGCTCGCGAACGAAGAACTCGATCGCCTCGTGGACTTCAAACCCGGCGACGCCGTCGACGGCAATCGCCTCGAAGCGATTTGGCTCCGCGTGGAATCAGCCGCCCATCAGCGCGGCTATCTGGACGCCACACTCGACATCCAACCGCACTTCGACGATGCCGCCGGTCGTGTCGCCTATACCGTCCGCTTCACCGACGGGCCCCAGTTCCACATGGGAAAGCTCGTTCTCACGGGCCTATCTCTCGAAGGCGAACGCCGCATCCGCAAAGCGTGGACCATCGAGCCCGACGCGACTTTCAACGAAACCGTCTTCCAGGAATTTCTCGATCGCGGCATCAAGCAAGCCTTCGTCGGCCTTCCGGTTCACTACGAAAAAATCGGCCACTTCCTGCAGGAGGATTCCGCGAACGCCAAGGTGGACGTTCTGCTCGATTTCCAATAGCCCGTTCCGCGCTATAATTTCCGCTCGAGGCCGAGGAACACGAACTCGCACATGACCGCCGCGCCCGCCCAATTTCTCGATCCATCCGCCGCTCTCGCCAAGCGCGCAAACTTGCTCGACATTCTTCGCTCGCTCGATTCCGTCTTGATCGCTTTTTCCGGCGGCGCCGATTCCGCCTATCTCGCCTGGGCCGCGAACCACGCCATCCAGGGCCGCGCCATCTCGATCACCGCGATCTCCGCCAGTTTTTCCCGCCACGACCGCGATCAAGCCGAAAAATTCGTCGCCGCTACCCGCATTCGCCATGAGTTCATCGAAACTTCCGAATTCGAGAATCCTCTCTACGTCGCCAACAACGCCGATCGCTGTTACCACTGCAAAGACGAACTCTTCCACCAGATGTCCGCCCTCGCCCGTGCGCGCAACGTCCAGGCAATCGCTTACGGCATCAATGCCGACGACACGCGCGACTTCCGCCCCGGCCATCGCGCCGCGCACGAACATCACGTCCTGGCGCCGCTTCTCGACGCCGCTCTCACCAAATCCGAAATTCGCTGGCTCTCCCATCGCGAAGGCCTCCCCACCTGGGACCGTCCTGCTTCCGCCTGTCTTTCCTCCCGCGTTCCCTACGGCACAGCCGTCACTCCCGCTCTCATGGAAAAAATTGATCGTGCCGAAGCCGCGCTCCGCGATCTCGGCTTCCGCCAATTCCGCGTTCGCGCTCACGGCGAACTCGCCCGCATCGAACTCGCCGCCGACGAACTCGCTCGCGGATTCGATCCGGCCACTTCCGCGAAAATCGCCGCCGGAGTGAAAGCCGCCGGCTTCGCCTTCGTCACCCTCGATCTCGAAGGCTACCGCCAGGGCTCCTTGAATTCCCTGCTGAAAATCAAAGCATGACCGTTTCCGGCGATTCTCTCGCATCCCCGCAAGGCGGAACTTCTGGTTGCCTCGCCTCGTATATCTCTGATAGGAAGAGGTACTCGCCGCGCACTCGAATGCGGCCAAACGCGCCCATGATCGACTCTCGTCGCCAATCCAAATCCATCGCCTTCGCCGCGATCCTGCTCTCCTCCATCGCCCTGGCTTCCTGCGGCTCTCGGAACTCCGTCGAAGGCACCTTCGACAGAACCCTCACCGTCACCGGGCCGGTTCATCTTCAATTAATGACCGGCAGCGGCGACACGATCATCACCACCGGGCCTCCGGGCCAGATCCGCATCCACGGCGACGTCTCCGTCAACGCCTGGTCCGAGGAAAGCGCCCGGCGCCGCGTCAACGACCTGCGCTCGAGTCCGCCCATCACCCAGCAGGACGCTCTCGTGCGCGTCGGCGATTCCCCGCAGCGCCACGATAACGTCTCGATCGACTACACCATCGTCGTCCCCGCCGACACCGAGCTGCAATCCATCACCAGCTCCGGCGACGTCGAAGTCACCGGCATCAAGGGCCCCGCGAATTTCACCAGCGCCTCCGGCGCCGTTACCGCCACGGACGTTGGTGACGACGTTCAAATCCGGACGGGCAGCGGCGATATCGAGCTCAAAAAAATCAAGGGCCAGGTCACCGGCACCACGGGTTCCGGAGATTTAAAACTTTCCGACATCCAGGGGCCGATCCGCTTTCAGACCGGCTCCGGCGACGTCGAAATCGAAAACGCCGCCGCGGCCATCGAAATTCAAACCGCCAACGGCGGCGTCGATATCAAAAACGCCTCGAGCGACCTTCGCATTCACACCAGTTCCGGCGACGTCGAAATTCAAGGCAATCCCAACGCGACCAGTTACTGGGACATTCGCACCGGCTCCGGCGATGTCATCCTCGACGTTTCACCCGATGCCAGCCTGCGCCTCTATGCGCACACCAACTCCGGCGACATTGAAGCCAACATTCCCATTTCCATGGAAGGCACCACCCTGAAGCACGAGCTTCGCGCTCGTCTGGGCGACGGCAAAGCCCGCGTCGAAGTCGAGACCAATTCCGGCGACGTCACCCTGAAATAGTCGCCGCGTGATTTCCTCCGCGTGCGCATCGCCGCACGACGCAAACCGGCTCGCCGCAATTTGGATGTCGCCTTCGATTTTGAATTTGCCGTTTCTTTTGATTTTTCGGGTGCCCCATCCTTTGCCGCTTTTGCAAAGGGTGGGTGCCTCAATTTCAAATACCAGCAGCGGAGTAATCTCGATGAACTCCGCGTCGTTCGTTTCTCCGCGTCGCGTGATGTGTCGAATCTTTCGTGGCACCGGCGTTCTCGCCGCTGAGGTTCCACACAACGCCCTGAACCCGCCTTCGATTTTCAGGCCGATCACGCCGAATCCTCACCGAATGCCCCCATCGAACCGCTTTTCGCGATAGAATCCCGCTTTCGATGCCTCACAAAACCCTCTCCCCGTTCGCCATGCCGCGTCTCGGGCTGCCCATCTTCCTTTCCCTCGCGCTGTCCTTCGCGCCTTCCACCCTCGCGCAAAAATCCTCCGCCGATCCCGCCCAATCCAAAATATCCCCAGACGCCATCTCCAAAAAAGATGCCGACCCCGAAATCGAACTGCAAAAAGCCATCTCCGACGCCGGCAACGACCGCGCCGCTCTGGTCCGCAACCTAAAAAACTATCTCACCAAATTCCCAGACGCTCCGCGCAAAGCCGGCGTGTACCGCGCTCTCGTCGAATCCTGCGAACAACTCGAAGACGACGCCTGCGCGCTCGATTTTTCCGAACAACTGATCGCCGTTCACCCCGATGATTCCGAAATGATGATGCTCGCCGTCAGCCTGCTGCAGAAGCGCGGTGACGACGCCAGCCTCACCCGCGCGAGCGGCTACGTCACGCGCGTCATCGACCGCATCGAAAAAGCCACTCCCGAGGAAAAATCGCAGCGCGTCTCCGTCGCCGACTGGCAATCCCAGCACGACGATCTTCTTTCCGCCCTCTACAGCCTCCGCGGCCAGATCGAACTCAGCCGGCACAACTACGACGACGCCTCGAAAGACCTGCAGAAAAGTTATTCCGTCCGTCCAAACGCCGCCGCAGCCGAACAGCTCGGTGAACTCGCCGAAATGCAGCACGACAATACGAAAGCCATCGAACAGTACACGCTCGCCTTCGTTCTTCCCGAACCGGCCTCCGGAGGAAAAATCGATCGCCGCGCCGTCCGCCAAAAACTCGGCAACGTCTGGCGCCAGGTCCACGGCAGCGAGAACGGCCTCGGCGAAGCCATTCTCGCCGCCTACGATCGCACCGCCACTCCCGCCGGAGCTTCCGCATCCGATCCTTCCGCCATCAACAAGCATGCCAAGGATCCCTACGAATTTGTGTTGCGAAGTCTCGACGGAAAACCGGTGCCGCTCGCGCCGATGAAAGGGAAAATCCTGGTGCTCAGTTTCTGGGCCACCTGGTGCGGACCGTGCCGCGAACTCGAACCCGAATTCGCGCAGGTCGCCAAAAATTACGCGGGCAACTCAAAACTTTTGTTTTATGCGGTCAACTCCGATGAAGATCAGTCGATCGTCCCCGCCTTCGTCGCTCACGAAAAGTGGAACGTCCCCGCGCTCTACGCCGACGGCCTCGACGACTTCTTCAACGTCGAATCCCTTCCCACCGTCCTCATCCTCGATCCCTCCGGAAAAATCACCTACCGCGTCAACGGCTTCCCCCCGGAAGGTTTCTCCGCAGATCTAACCACCGCCATCCAATCCACGCTGGCCGCCACCAACCCGTAGCCCTACCGCCACCCCCGCCCCGCAGCCGACGTCGCCCCGCGGCAGCGCACCCCGCTTCCCGTCTCCTCCCGACGAGCGTCTTCTCGCCCCTCTCTCAGTTAGCCCACGCCGTACACCTTCGAACCCAATCCCCGCGAGTTCAAACACTTCAACGGTTCTCGCGGAGTGCGGCGGCATCCCGCCAAAGGCGGGAGACCGCCGCCCGCCACACACGTCCACCTTCACCACCACGCAGCCTCGAACGCCGCAAATCCGCACTCACACCACCAATCCTTCAGCCGCGCGCCACATCCCGCATCGCCAAAATCGTCCCCACGTGAATCTTCACCGTGTCCCCCACATCCCTCGCATATCCGCCCGCCAGCGTAATCACCGCCGGCACCGCATGCCTTCGCGCATACTCGAAAACCAAATCGTCCCTCTGCCGCAGCCCCGCCATCGTCAAAGCCAATCCGCCCAATTGATCCTCGCGGTACGGATCGGCCCCCGCCACATAAAATAAAATCTCCGGAGAAAAATCCTCGAACGCCTTCCCGAGGCTCTTCTCCAGCTTCTCCAGGTACTCTTCGTCTTCCACTCCATCTTCCAGGTGGATATCCACATTCGATCGCGGCTTGAAATACGGATAGTTGTTCGCCTGATGGATCGACAACGTAAACACCGCATCGATCTCCCCGAAGATCGAGGCCGTCCCATTTCCGTGATGCACGTCCGTATCCACCACCATCGCCCTCGAAATCGCGCCGTCATGCATCAATCGCCGGATGGCAACCGCCACATCGTGAATCACGCAAAATCCCTCGCCATGCCCCGCGTGCGCGTGATGAAATCCGCCCCCGATATTCGCCGACCATCCATCCGCCAGCGCCTGCTGCCCCGCGAGGATCGTTCCTCCCGCCGCCAGCCAGCAGGCTTCGATCAATTCATCCGAATACGGCACTTCCAGCTTCATCATCTCCGCATACGTAAGCGATCCGGTTTTCAGCTTTCGAAGATATTCCGCCGTGTGCACGCGCAGCACGTCCTCGTCCGTCGCCTTTGCCGGCGCAAGGAAATCCCCCGCCTCCGCGATTCTCTCGCGCAACAAATGGTCGCGCACCAGGCGGTATTTCTGCGACGGAAACACGTGCGTCCCCAAATTCAAATCGTACCCATCGCTATAGACGAGTTTGAACGGCAGCATAATTTCGAAGCCTACTCCCTCAACCGCCGCCCGCGCAAACAGCCTTCCTTACATCCTCAACCATCCAGACGCCTCCGTGCCCTCAAGCCTTTCTCCGTACACTCTGCATTAAATCCTTCCGACGCTTTGTTTCCGCCCACTCCGCTCATCGCCATGTAAAACTCGCAATGTAATACTCGCAATGTAAAAGTTTCGTCACACAAGGCTGCCGCCGTTAACCCAGCGCAGAGAGTATGCTATTCTTCCCACGATGTTTCGCCGCGCCCAAGCCCTGCTCGTCGTCCTCGCGCTCCTCGCGACGCCATTGGCTTTGTTCGCCCGCACCACCACCCCGGACACCTGCGACGGCATGTGCTGCTTGCCTCACGGCTCGCATACCTCGCCCATGCGCCACGCGCCGCACGCCGCGCCAACCAAAGACGCCGAGTGCCACCACGCCGCGCTCACCTGCGCCATCGAATGCTCCATGAAGTCCGGCCATCACCAATTCAATTGGGGCCTGCTTGCCCCGATCGCGCCCACAAAACCGTCCGCCCTGGCCTCGATCGTACTCGCGCCACACTCCAATTCAGTCGTCATGCCGTCGCGCCAAACCGACCTCGCCGCCTTCGCCTCCACTCCCTTCCAGCCTCCTCGTTCGTAAGCCGCCGTCCCGCGCCTTAAAAAAATAAAAACCAACGGAGGCTTTTCGTGCGTAAGCTCGTCGTCTATTTTCTCGCATTTGTTTTTTGCCTTGGCTCTGCATCCATCGTCCGCGCCACCATTTTCGGCCGCGTCAACGGGGTCGTTCACGATCCGCAGCACCGCCCGGTGCTCGGCGTTTCCGTAAAACTCCAATCCGTCACATCCGATTGGAACCAAACCACGCAAACCGACGCCAACGGCGAGTTCTCGTTTTCCTCGGTGCCCATCGGCGACTACAAAGTCACCGTCAGCGATTCCAAATTCCAAACCGCCGAGCAGACTCTCACTGTCAACTCCGGTTCGGCGCCGGTTCTCCATTTCCAACTCGTCATTGCCACGCTCAACCAAACCGCCACCGTCGTCGGCGAAGCGCAAACCGCCAGCATGGATTCCGTCACCCCCACCACGCTGGTTGACCGGCTGGACATCGCCCGTACCCCCGGCGCGGACCGCACCAACGGCCTGCAGATGATCACCGACTACGTTCCCGGCTCCTACGTCACCCACGACATGCTCCACATGCGCGGCGGCCATCAAGTCGATTGGCTCATCGATGGCGTCCCCGTGCCCAACACCAACATCGCCAGCAACCTCGGCCCGCAAATCGATCCGAAAGACATCGACTATCTCGAAATCCAGCGCGGCAGCTACGACTCCAGCTACGGCGATCGCACCTACGGCATTTTCAACATCGTCCCGCGCACCGGATTCGAACGGAACAACGAAGCCGAACTCGTCACCACCTTCGGCAATTGGTATCAGACCAACGACCAGCTCAACTTCGGCGGCCACACCGAGCGCTTCGCCTACTACGCCAGCGTCAACGCCAATCGCAGCAACTACGGTCTGCAGGCTCCCATCGGCTCGGTGTACCACGACGCGCAGAACGGTTTCGGCGGATTCGCCTCCTTCATTTTCAATCCCGATTCGCAGAACCAATTTCGCATCGTCAGCTCGCTCCGCCAGGACTACTACCAGATTCCC
The DNA here is from genome assembly GCA_963785585.1 of uncultured Acidobacteriota bacterium. GTDB lineage: Bacteria > Acidobacteriota > Terriglobia > Acidiferrales > UBA7541 > Palsa-295. Next base: position 752,745 of record CAWAVW010000004.1, on the reverse strand, counting down.
TACGATCCCGATCCGAACTCCTACGGGAATCAGGCCTATCCGAGCTATGGTCTGCGCGACGCCGAACGCGAACCCGATGGCTACGTCACTTTCTCCTGGGTTCACACCTTCAACCCGGACTTGCTCTTCACCGTTTCGCCCTTCTACCACTACAACAAGGCCAGCTACAACGCCTCGCCCAACGACTACCCGGTCATCAGCAACGTGGACCAGACCTCCAACTACGGCGGCCTGCAAGCCTCCGTCAGCGCGCACGTCTGGAAGAACGACATTCAGGCCGGCGTGTACGGCTTCGCCCAACACCAAAGCGAGTACTTCAACAACGTCTTCACCGATTGCGGCACCACCTGCCAGAACTTTCCGCCGTCCACCGCCGCCGTTACCGGAGGCCTCGAAGAAATTTACGTCAACGATAAATTCAAAGTGAATCCCTGGGTCACGCTCATCGCCGGTTTCCGCCAGTCGCACTTCACCGCGGACATCGTCGAAGACCAGGTGGACCCGCGCTTCGGCATCGCCGTCCGCGTCCCGCGCGTGAACGTCGTCTTCCACGCTTTCTACGGACGTTTCTACCAGGCTCCGCCGCTTCTCACCGCCACCGGGCCGTTGCTCGATCTGGCAAACAATCAGGAGCTCACCTTCAGTCCACTGCACGGCGAACGCGACGAGGAATATCAAGTGGGCGTCACCGTTCCCTTCCGCGGCTGGACTCTCGACGCCGACACCTTCCAGACCTACGCCCGCAATTGGCTCGACCACAACAACATCGGCGAATCCAACATCTTCTGGCCGATCACCTGGGACAAAGCCTTAATCCAGGCTTGGGAACTCACCCTCCGTTCCCCGCGTCTCTGGCACGTCGGCCAGTTTCACCTGGCCTACTCCAATCAAATCGCCCAGGCCAGCGGACCGATCACCGGCGGCTTGATCTGCCCCACTCCTGTCAATCCGCTTACGTGCCCGCTCTACATTCCGCCCGGGTATTCGCCCGTTGACCACGATCAACGCAACACCTTGAACGTCGGCTTCAACGCCAGCCTTCCCTGGCAATCTTTCGCTTCGACCAACGTGTATTACGGCTCCGGCTTCACCAACGGCATGCCCGGCGATCCGTATCCCGGAAACTATTTGCCGCAGCACACCACCTTCGACCTCACGCTCGGCAAAGAGTTCCGCGAAAAGTACACCGTCTCGTTCACCGCTTTGAACGTCGCCAATCGCCGCGTCCTGCTCGACAACAGCCTCACCTTCGGCGGCTTCCACTACAACGATCCGCGGCAACTCTACGTCGAGTTCCGCTACCGTTTTCATTACTGAAATACCGGATGCGCGAAGCAAGGATTCGAACGTGATCGCAAGCAATTCGAAGGAGGAGCCTATGAAGCGTGTACCTCGAGCATTCTGGATGGCCGTCGTAGCCTTGGGTGTTTTGGCTCTCGCAGTTTTCATTGGCCGTGCCGCAGAGCCCGGCAAAGCAAAGCTTTCCTCGGTAGAAACTCATCCGCTGAAACCGCCCGCCAACGGCACGATCAACGTGGCGTTCCTGATTTCGAATCGAGCGGACATTCTCGACATCGCCGGTTCGTGGGAGGTTTTCAGCGAAACGATGCTGAAGCCTGACGGCAAGCCCTGGCATGAATCCGACGGCGACGATATGGTCATGCCGTTCAACCTTTACACGGTGTCGGATTCACTCGCTCCGGTGTCCGCCGAGGGCGTCACCATCATGCCGAGCTTTAGTTTCGACAACGCACCGAAGCCCCAAGTGATCGTCATTCCCGCCCAGGCGGGACGCACCGCCGCTCAGAAGTCATGGCTCCTCGCGAACTCCGCCACCGCCGACGTGACCATGTCGGTTTGTACCGGCGCCGAGGTCCTCGCGGGCTACGGATTTCTCGACGGCCAAACCGCTACGACCCACCACCTGTTTCAGCAGAGCATGCAAAAGCAATATCCCGCCGTGCGCTTCGTCAGTGGCACCCGCTTCGTCGAGAACGGTAAATTCGCCACCGCCGGCGGCCTCACTTCCGGCATTGATCTCGCGCTACACGTCGTCGCCAGATATTACGGCGACGAAGTCGCGCAGGTCACCGCCAACACTCTGGAATATCGCAGCGACCTTTGGAAGAACCCTGAATATGCTCAAGTAAAGCCGGTGGCACCGTCGAAATGAATTTGCGCGCCGCGCGAGGTATCTCTCGACCTGTAGTTCGGTTTTGACTGCTGGCGGTATTGCGATTGCCCCCGCGCGTCTACTCGTTCCGCGTTTATAATGATCGGCATGTCCGACTCGCCCGCGCAGCACATGCAGTGCATGGAAGTCTGGGGCGGCAGCCAGATCGCTTCGAGCGGAGTCGAGCTCGGCGGCCTCGACGTCTGGGTGTACAGCAAACCCTTCGGAGCCGCTCAGCGCGGCGGCGACGTCTATTACGTTTCCAGTTGCGCCACCGGCCGCATCAGCCGTTTGCTTCTCGCGGATGTTTCCGGCCACGGCCAATCCGTCGCCGCCACCGCCGCAGACCTCCGCACCCTGATGCGGCGCTTCGTCAACCGCCTCGACCAGAAAGAATTCGTCCGGCTGCTCAACGAAAAGTTCACCGCGCTTTCCACCAACGGCAGCTTCGCCACCGCCGTCGTCACCACATTCTTCGAACCCAGCCGCCGCCTCTCGCTCTGCAACGCCGGGCATCCCCGGCCCTTGCTCTACCGAGCCGCGAAAAAAGAATGGTCCCTCGTCGGCCAAAAAGATCATCCCGAGCGGCCGCCCCTCAGCAACATCCCTCTCGGCATGTTCGATATCGCCGACTACGAGCAACTCGACGTCGAACTCGATCCCGGCGACTGCATCGTCAACTACACCGACGCCCTGATGGAATCCCGCGATGCCGACGGCCAGATGCTCGGCGAACACGGCCTGCTCCGCATCGCCAATCTGCTCGGCGAAGTTCCTGCCAACAAACTCATCGAAACTTTGCTCCACGAAATTGAAGTCCGCTACCCGGAAAATCTCGCCGCCGATGACGTCACCCTCCTCATCATTCGCGCCAACGGCCGCCCCCTCAAATTCACTCTGCGCGAAAAGTTCGAAGCATTCGGCCGCCTCCTCAAGACCTTCTTCCGTTCCTTCAATCCGCGCGCCGACCGCACTCCGTTCCCCGACGCCAACCTGGCCAATCTCGCCGGCGCCATCATCCCGTCCCTCGCCCGCCGTTATCGCGCCCCGCGCTAATCCCAACTCCGCCGCGAACCGATCCCTCCGGACGCACACTCACGGACGCGTAGCGACACGCGTGCCGAATCTAACTTTCGCGATGGAGAAAATTCAGTAACCAGCAGGTAGGCTTACAACTCGACGCTTCTAACCCTTAATTCTCTCGTTCCAAAATAAAATCGCAAACTCCCGTCAACGCGGCAAACCAGTATTAAATAATGTACTTTCGCGCTTGCGAGCCCTACCTCTTGTTGAGCGGCGGTTCGTGCCCAGTTTTCGCCTTAACTCTGGCCAAAACGTACCATTCAAGTTGCGCCAATACTCCCATCTTTTCGAGGTCGCGCGGCGTTCTAACCGATTTGAGCGATGTGCTGGGAATCGATATCGAAGAAACGAAGAAGGGCTTCTCGTGCGCAAAAGTCCGATATTTCTCACCCCGTCCAAATTCCTTGAAAAAACGCATCGCTGCGCTGTGATGATCGTTATCGTCAACACCCTTGACGAATTGTCGAAGCCGCTTCCGAACCCCTGCATGACTCACGCCAACGTAAAAGATATCGTGCTCGGATACCGTCTGGCCGGTGAGATCGGGACCCGTAACATCGTCGCGTGAGTTCCCATGTGGATAAGCCAGAACGTAGACGCCGGGGTACTCGGAATCAACCAAGCCAGTTATATCCTCATCCAGCTTCGACCATTTAGTCTTGAACAAATCGTCCAGTAGCTTGCCAACAGCAGGTACTGGCTCGGCTCGCCGGGCCAAATCGTGTGCGCTTCCTGGACCTCCTTCTCCAGCCGCGATGTAAAACCCTAACCCGCGTAGGACATCGTTAGATGGCTGACCGCCATAGAATTTGCTGCGCGGTATTCCGGTCGCGAGTTCCAAGATTCTCTTCGGCGGATAGACCTTCCCGTCTTCAACTACCGAATAAAGCGTTCCTGATTCGTTCTCACCGGCTCGAAATCGGGAATCGAATTCACGCATCGCGGCTAGCACTTTCTCGCGGGTTACCTCAACCGGGCCATCCGCCGTTCTCAGAAAAGCTACCGAAACACTCATCCGACCTCCTTGCGACTCGAGGGCACCAAACTCAGAATTTCGCACGAAATCAGTCATCTCTCTGGGAGACAATTGCACACCGAGGTGACCGGCTAAGGGCCGAAGAGTACGTTTACGAGGTTTGTAGATCAAGGAAAATATAACTCGGGGACGTAGGGCACACTCGCTACTCGAAACTCAGTTAATTCTCTCGCTCCAAAATAAAATCCGGCACCGCCATCAACGCCCTTCGATACTCCGAATCCGGCACCACTTCCAGACACTCCTTCGCCCGCCGCACGTATTCCCTCGCCAGCGCCGTCGAGCGGTCGAGCGATCCCGTCTCGCGCACCAGACTCGTAATCTCTTCCGCGCGCACGCTCACAAATTCCCGCTCCTCCAGCACCTTCGATACCAGCCGCTTCGCATCGCCGTGCCCATTCGCCGTCTCCAGCGCAAAAATCAACGGCAGCGTCACCTTGCCCTCTTTCAAATCGCTCAGCACCGGCTTGCCCAGCTTTTCCGGAGACGCCGTAAAATCCAGCAAATCATCCACCAGCTGAAACGCGAGGCCCGCGTTCCGCCCGTACTCCGCCAGAGCCTCCACCACATTCGCGGACTGCTTGCCCAGCACCGCGCCCAGCCGCGCGCATCCGCTGAAAAGTCCCGCCGTCTTGCGGTACGCCAGCTCCGTCGCTTCCGCTTCGGTCAAATCCATCCGGCCGAGCCGCGTCAACTGCAACAGCTCGCCCTCCACCATGTTCTGCGTCAGGTCGATCAAAATATCCAGCACTTCAAAATTCCGCTCGCGCAGCGCCAGTTCGAACGACTGCATGTACAGCCAGTCGCCCGCCAGCACGCTCATGTGATTGCCCCACCGCGCATTCGCGCTCGGGCGCCCTCGCCTCGTATCCGCGCCATCGATCACATCGTCGTGAATCAGCGTCGCGCTGTGGATCATCTCCACCACCGCGCCCAGGCGAATCGCTCCCTCGCCGCGATAGCCCGAAGCTCCCGCCGCCAGCAGCAGCAATGCGGGACGCAAACGCTTCCCGCCGCCTTCCCTCAGATATTTGGAAATGTCCGAAACCGGTTGGATCGCCGCGTTATTTTGCGCGGCAATTTCCTGCTCCACGAGCGCCAGGTCCTCGCGTATCAGGTCGAAAATTCCTCGTGCGATGGGTACTGCGAACGCCATCCTGTTGGGTTCACCTTGGCTGGGCTGGACTACCGCGCGCCTGGCCTGAAAAACCGTAGAAAGTTTGCCGCGGTCGCGGCCGCTACTTCATCGCTGCTCAAGTTTCTCACACTCGCCAGCGTCCGCGCTACTTCCACCACATTTGCCGGCTCATTTCGTTTTCCGCGCAGCTTTTGCGGCGGCAGAAAAGGCGAATCCGTCTCCGTCAGCAGCCGCTCCAGCGGCAACTCCTTCGCCGCGTCCCGCAAATGCTGCATCTTCGGGTATGTCACGTTCGCCGCAAACGAAACCATGAATCCCATCTCCAACCCGCGCCGTGCTTCGTCCAGCGTTCCCGTAAAGCAGTGAAGCACGCCGCCCAACCCCGACGACTTCCAGTCCGTCTCCAGAATCTCCAGGCAATCGTCCCACGCGTCGCGGCAGTGAATCACGATCGGCAACGTGTTCTCGCGCGCCTGCGTCAGTTGACGCCGAAACACTTCCTTCTGCACATCCCGCGCCGGCTCCGGCCAGTGATAATCGAGCCCCATCTCGCCCCACGCCAGCACCTTCGGATTTTTCGCCAGCGTATCGAGCTTCTCGTAATGCTCTTCTCTTGCCTCGGCCGCATGCTGCGGATGAATCCCGATCGTCGCCCAAATTTTAGGAAAGTCCCGGTTGTAATCCTTCGCCACGGCGTTCGCTACATCGATCGCCGCGTCCAGCCTCTCCGGCCCCGTCCCGCCGCTGCCGATCGCCAGAATCATTTCGACCCCAGCCTCTCTCGCCCGCGCCAGCATCTCCGCGCGGTCCGCGTCGAAATCCTCCGACTCCAGATGCGCGTGTGAATCCACAATCCGCATTCGCCCGAACCCGTTCCCTCGAGCGAAGCGCGCCCCTGACAAAATTGTACTCAGCGCCGCCTCGCTTCAAAGTCTATTCGCTTTTCGTTTGGTCTGAAAGTACCGAAAGTTCAGCCCGCTCAGGCCTTACTTCACCTTTGACCCTACCGGAATCTCTTCCGCGAAGGTGCACAGCACTGGCTTGCCGTCCGGCCCCGCCGACGCCGCCAGTATCATTCCGTTCGATTCCAGGCCCCGCATCTTTCGCGGCGCCAGATTCGTCACCACCACCACCTTGCGGCCCACCAATTCCTCCGGCGTGTACCCCACCGCGATTCCCGCCAGAATCTGCCGCACTTCATCCCCGATATCCACCAGCAGCTTCAGCAATCGATCCGCGCCCTGAATCCGCTCCGCCGATTTCACCAGTCCCACTTTCAATTCGACCTTCGTGAAATCCTCAATTCCAATCTTCACCGGCCCTGCCGGCACAGCAACTGCGGCTGCGCCCGCCGCCGGAGCCGCCGCACCAGCCGTCGCACCCGACGGCTTCGGCACATCCGCCTCGGTCGCCCCCGCATTCGCACTACCCGGATTCCGTATTTCGTTTTCCATGGTTTCGATTTTCTCCAGAATTTCTTTCTTATCCGCGCGCGGAAACACCGCTTCCACTTTTCCGATCTTCGTTCCCGCCTTCAATCCGCCCCACTGCAGCTTGTCGATCCGGACGTCCTCAATCCGGCCCGCCTGTCCCAGCTGTTCCCAGATTTTGTGCGTCGACTCCGGAATCACCGGATGCGCGAACACCGCCAGCAGCCGCACGGCCTCCGCCACTTCATACAGAATCTGCTCGAGCTTTCCCTTCTGCGTCGGATCGTCCGCCAGCGTCCACGGCTTTTCCGATGCCAGAAACTTGTCCGCCATCGCCACCAGCGCCCAGATTTCCGCCACCACGTCCGAAAATTCGAATTTGTTGTATCCGCTCCGAATCACGCTGTGAAACGCGCCCGACCCGATTGCGTTCAGCTTTCCCGGCATCGGAACTTCGTCGGGAACCACTCCGCCGCAATAATTCTGAATCATCGTCAGCGTGCGGTTGCACAAATTCCCCAGGCCGTTCGCCAGGTCCGCGTTGTACCGCGTAATCAGCGCGTCCTTCGAAAAATTGCCGTCTTGCCCAAACACCACTTCGCGCAGCAGGTAATACCGTAGCGCGTCGTTTCCCAGCGCCTTCACAATCGGCTCCGGGTACGCCACGTTGCCTTTCGACTTGCTCATCTTTTCCTGCTCGAACAGCAGCCACCCGTGCGCGAAAATCTTCTCCGGCAGCGGCAGCTCCGCCGCCATCAGGAATGCCGGCCAGTACACCGCGTGGAACCGGATGATTTCCTTGCCGATCATGTGCAGATTCGCCGGCCAGAATTTCGCAAACTTCGCGCTCGCCGCCGCATCCGGAGATCCATATCCAATACCCGTCATGTAACTCGTCAACGCGTCGTACCACACATAAAACACATGGTCCGGATCGCCCGGCCACGGAATTCCCCACTTGATCGATTGCCGGCTGATCGACAAATCCTTCAGCCCTGTCTCCACAAACGCCCGCACTTCGTTCATCCGGAAATCCGGCTGCACGAACTCCGGATGCTCCTTGTAAAGCTGCAACAGTCGATCGCCATACGCCGACAGCCGGAAAAAATAATTCTCCTCCGAGATCAGCTCTGCCGGGCGGCCGCACGTCGGGCAGTTCGCCGCCTCCGGCGTGTCGCTCACATACGCATTGTCATAAATGCAGTACCGCCCCTCATATCGACGCTTGTAAATCGCGTCCGGCGATTTTTCGAGCGTCCGCCGCACCAGCGTTTGCACCGCCCGCGCGTGATCATCCGAAGTCGTCCGCACGAAATCGGTGATCGAAATTCCCAGCAGCTTCCACAAATCGCGGAAAATCTTTTCGTTCGCGTCCACCAGCTGCTGCGGGCTCACTCCCTTTGCTTCCGCCGCCCGCTCGATATTCACGCCGTGCTCGTCCGTGCCCGTCAGATACGCCACGTCGTATCCGCACATCCTCTTGTACCGCGCGATCACGTCGCACACGATCGTCGTGTACGCAGACCCCACGTGCGGCCGCGAATTCGCGTAGTAAATCGGCGTCGTCAGATAATATTTTTCTTTCGTTTCCGTCATCGATCCCTGGTCGCTCTCTTAGGCCGTCGTCACTTTCTCGACCCGCTTCTGAAATTCAAACGCCGCCGCCGCGATCACCGTCTTCAGCGCCACGCCCTGCTTTTCCGCAATGGCCTTGCAATCCTCAAATTCGGGCGCCGCATTCACAATCGCTTCGCCCAGCCGCGATACCTTCATGCGGACGTCGCCGTACTCCGTCGTCACCCGCACAAATTCCCGCGCCAGCGTTTTTCGCCGCGCTTCGTAGGTCCTCGCGCCAATCGTGGTCGTCTCTCGGAAAAGCAAATCCATCATCCGCGACGCATTCGACGGCTCGCACAGGATCGTCACCAGCATTCCCGGACGATTCTTCTTCATCTGCACCGCGCTCGAAAACACATCCAGCGCCCCGCACTCCAGCGCCTTCTCCACCAGATAGCCGTACACCTGCGGGTTCATATCGTCCAGGTTTGCTTCGATCACGCTCACCGGCAAATCCCACGCGAGCCCCGCGCTGCCCTCCGCGCTCGCGCTCGCGCCTTCGTGTTCGCCAATCAGAATCCTCATCACGTTCGCTTTCTCCGCCAGCTCCGCCGTTCCCGCGCCGTATCCCACCGCTCGCATCGTCATCGCCGGAATTTCCGCGTACCGCGTCGAAAGCGTCGAAGCGATGGCCGCGCCCGTCGGCGTCACCAGTTCCCTCTGCACGCCGCTTGTGTGCACCGGCACTCCGCGCAGCAACTCCACCGTCGCCGGAGCCGGCACCGGAATCACTCCGTGCGCCGTCTTCACCTGCCCGCCGCCCACATCCATCGACGAGCACGCAAACTCATCAATTCCCAGCAGTTCAAATCCAACGCACGCACCCACAATGTCCACGATCGAATCCACCGCGCCCACTTCATGGAAGTGAACTTTCTCCACCGGCATGTTGTGAACTTTCGCTTCCGCCTCGGCCAGCCGCGTGAAAATCCGTCGCGCCCTTTCCGCTGCCCGCGGAGCGAGCTCCGCCTTCTCAATCCGCCCCAAAATCACCGAAAGCCCGCGATGGTGATGCCCTTCCGAAGTCGCAACCTTTACATGCGTCGCCGAAATCGCTCCGCGCATCACTTTTTCCGCCGAGATCGACCAGCCCTCCAGCCCCAACCGCCGCAACTCCCCTTCGATCGCCCGCAAATCCGCGCCCGCATCGACCAGTGCGCCCAGCACCATGTCGCCGCTAATCCCCGAGAAACAATCGAAATACGCCGTCCGCGTCAGCTTCATAGTCCTTAGATGTTCGAGAGATTCATCCAGCCGGTTAGAGCGCCAATCCGCAGCCGCACTTCGCCGCCGACCACCGCGCCGCACACCGAAAAATCCGGAAACCGATACTATTCCGCGCCCCAACCTCTGTCAAACCAACATCTTCCCCCTTCGCACACATCGCGACGCCGGTTTCCTCAAGTGCAGTGGCTCGCCACCCCTACCGACACGCTGGCGCCACCACCTAAACAACCCTTCGCGCCACTCGCGGAAACATCCCGCCGCCTTTTCCCATCGATCCAGTTGAGCGGATTTCCCTCGATTCACAACTCGCCCGCCGACGATCGTTCGACTCTCCCTGCTTTCCGCTTGCATTTCATGTACTACTATGCTAACATCAGTAGGGCTAACATTTCAGCCCCGGGAGAGCGCATCATGCTCGTCAGCGGCCAGCTCGGTCGGCTTCACCCAACCTCCCCACAGCCTCGCGCCACCCCTCCCTACGCGAATCCGCGTAGCCCCGTCGAAGCCCCCTCCGCGCTCCGTCCGTCCTCCACACGCACTGCGGAAATCTCCTCTCCGGAATTAGAAATCAACGTAAACCACAGAAAACAAACGACGGAGCAATTTCTAATCGCAACACTATTTTGCGATTAGAAACTCCCATGAAAATCAAAACCTGCCGCCGCGACCCTCCGCAATTCCGCGTACTCCCACCCCAGCGCTCTTTGACGCCACTCCGCCCATTCCCTATACTCTTCTGACTCAAAACGAACAGGGAGTTCCGTGTACAAAGCCGTCGAAAACCGGTTTCGCAAGGCGCTCCGCCATCACATCCACGAGCGATACAAGACCGACGTCCCCATCATCGCCGAGCGCCCGCCCAAACTCTCGATGGGCGAACTCGCCTCTCCGGTCTGTTTCGAACTCGCCAAGCGCCTGAAAAAACCGCCTCGCGCCCTGGCTCAGGAAATCGCCAACGCTCTCAAGCCCATTGAAGGCGTCAGCCGCGTCGAAGTCGCCGGCGGCGGGTACTTGAACGCGTTTTTCGATCGCGCTTCGTTCTTCCGCGCGGCGGTTGCCGAAACCGGCCACGAAGCAAAAAGCCCCGGCCCTGACGCGCCGAAAACCTGTGTCGAGCACACCAGCATTAACCCCAATAAAGCCGCGCACATCGGCCACCTCCGCAACGCCGTGCTCGGCGATACGTTCGCCCGCATCCTTCGCCACGCCGGCCGGCGCGTCGAAGTGCAAAACTACATCGACAATACCGGCGTCCAGGTCGCCGACGTGGTTCTCGGCTTTCTGCACCTCGAAAAAAAATCGCTCGACGAAGTGAAAGCCCTCGCCGCCGCTCCGCTTTTCGATTACCTCTGCTGGGACTTGTATGCCCGCGTCACCACTTTTCTGGCGGAAGACAAAGCGCGCCTCGATCTTCGCAATCAAACGCTCAAAGAAATCGAAGAGGGCCACGGCGACGCCGCGCGCATGGCCGAAGTCGTCGCTCCCGCGATCGTCATCTGCCAGTTGAAAACCGTCGGCAGGCTGGGCATCGATTACGATTTGCTGTCGCAGGAAAGCGAAATCCTTCATCTGAAATTCTGGGACGCCGCGTTCGAGTTGCTGAAGTCCAGCGGCGCGATCGAACTTTCCACATCCGGAAAAACGGCCGGCTGCTGGATTATGAAACTGCCTTCCGATCGCGTAGCCGCTCCCGCCGATTCCAATTCCGGCGCGGAAGAAAAAGAAGAAAACCCGGAAGAAGCCGAAGCGAAAATTATCGTCCGCTCGACCGGCACGGTAACCTACGTCGGCAAAGACATCGCCTACCACCTGTGGAAGTTCGGCCTGTTGAATCGCGACTTCTACTACCAGCCTTTTTTCAAGCAATGGAATGGCCGCGAAGCGTGGGTCACCAGCAGCGTTCCCGGTACAGCCGACCATCCGGTGTTTGGCCACGCGAACGAAGTCTATAACGTGATCGATTCGCGCCAGACCTATCCACAGCAAGTCGTCGTCGCCGGGTTGCGTGCCCTCGGCTATACGGAAGCGGCCGACAATCTGAAACATTTCGCTTACAACGTGGTCGCGCTCACGCCCCGCTGCGCCCTCGAACTCGGCTACGAAATTCCCGCCGAAGACTCGAAGAAACCATACATCGAAGTGAGCGGACGAAAGGGCCAGGGAGTAAAAGCAGACGACTTGCTCGACCGCATGGAAGCCAGCGCGCGCAAGGAAGTGGACGAGCGCAACTCGGATTTGTCGGAATCCGAGCGCACGGCGATTTCCCACGCCATTGCCATCGGAGCTCTGCGATATTTCCTGCTGCGCTTCACGCGCAATACCGTCATCGCGTTTGATTTTAAGGATGCGCTGAGTTTCGAAGGCGAAACCGGACCGTACGTTCAATACGCCGTCGTTCGCGTCAACGGAATTTTGCGCAAAGGCGCGGAACTCGATCCCAGCATCGGCGTCGAAAATTCCGCGAACATCGAAAAGCTGAAATCCGGCGCGCTCGATGCAAGTCCCTACCTCGCGCAGCCGGAATTTGACGACATCTGGGACGTGGTGGTACTGGCCGGATCGCTCGACGCGAAAATTGAGTTAGCGATCAGCTCGCAAGAGCCGTCCGTGCTCACGCGCTTTGCCTTTGAGCTGGCGCAACTCTTCAACGTTTTCTATCACAAGCATCCGATCTTGAAAGAATCCGACCCGCAAAAGCGGGCGTTTCTGCTGCTCGTCACCCGACTCGTTCGCGAACAACTCGTCACCACGCTCGATCTGCTCGGAATCACTGCGCCGGAAAAAATGTAGCCCGCTGCGTAGCGAATATTTCTTGCCGGCAAATGAAAAAGGGCACGAACGCCGCAAGTCTCACCGGCCTCTCCGTGCCCTCTTTTCGCCTTCTCGGGTGATCTTTGTGCTGAATCTTTTTGCGTTTCGGTTGCGCGCTATAGCTTCATCGCAAAATCGATGATCGACGGAATCGCCGTTCCCGTCGGCCCTTTCGCCAGCCATGGCTTGCCATTGTCCACCCAGGTCGTCGCCGCGATATCCAGGTGAATCCACGGCGTGTCGTCCACAAACTCCTTGATGAACCAAGCGCCGGTGATCGCGCCGCCGCCCTTTCCCGTTCCCGTGTTGCGGATGTCGGCGATTTCGCTCTTGATCAGCTCGCGATATTCGTCGTCGATCGGCATCGGCCACATTTTTTCGCCCGCCGCTTTCGCGCTTTCGAGGAAATGATCCAGGTATTCGCGCGGCGTGCCAAACGCGCCCACGTGAACCGTGCCGAGCGCCACTTGAATTGCTCCCGTCAGCGTCGCGGCGTCGATCAAGTGCGTGGCGCCGAGCTTGCGCGCGTAGAATACGCCGTCGGCCAAAATCAACCGTCCTTCGGCGTCCGTGTTGATCACCTCAATCGTCTTGCCGCTCATCGCAGTTTGCACGTCGCCCGGTTTTTGCGCGCGTCCCCCCGGCATATTCTCCGTGGCGGGAATGATGGCAATCACCGAAATCTTCGGCTTCAGATACGCAAGAGCTCGCATCGCGCCGAGCATCGTCGCGCCGCCGCCCATGTCGTACTTCATCTTTTCCATGTTGTCGGCAGGCTTGATGGAAATGCCGCCGGTGTCAAACGTGACGGCTTTGCCGACCAATCCCAACACCGGAGCGTCGGGCCGCACATTTTCGGGCGTGTAGCGGACGATGATGACCCGCGGCGGCTCGACGCTTCCCTGCGCCACGCCGATCAGCGCGCCCATTTTCAACTCAGAAATTTTGCGCTCGTCGAGAATTTCGATGCCGAGGCCGACTTCCTTCGCCATGGCTTCGGCTTTCGCGGCCAGCATCTTCGGCGTCAGCTTATTCGAGGGCTCATTAATCAGGTCGCGCGCAAAGTTCATCGACTCGCCGATCACCCGCCCGTCATCGAGGGCTTTCTTCAGATCGGCGTTCGCGTCGAATCCGGCCAGGGATACGGACTGGATTTCTTTCTTCTCTTTCTTGTCGGTGTGGTATTTGTTCGATTCGTAGTCCGCCACCGTCAAGCCTTCGGTCGCTGCCTGCACCGCCGCCGCGCTGCGCTGTCCTTCCCGGGCGAGAAAAATAAGCTTCTTCACGCCGCGCGATTTCAGGTAACGCAGCGCCGAGCCGGCGATCTTGCGCAAGTCGGACATCGCGAACTTGTCCGGCTTTCCCGCGCCCACCAGCAGCAGCCGCATGGCGTCGATCCCTTCCGGGAAATGCACCAGCACCATTTCGAGGTTCTTGCCCGTCAGTTCGCCGCTTGCGGCCAGGGCGGTGATTCGGCCGTCCATGGCGTGATCCAGATCGCTCAACACTCCGGAGATTTTGTCGTCTTGATCGAATACGTACGTAACCAGTGCGTCGGCATGAATCGATGAATACGGCTGGGTTTCGATTTGAATCTGCATGGGTTCTGTTTTTCCTTAGCGCCGGCGCGAGCGAGCAATCGCTTCGTGGGCTTCTCGTTTGGCTTCTTTTTGTTTTTCGGATTCGCGGCGATCGTGGAATTTCTTGCCTTTCGCCACGGACAGTTCGCATTTCGCGATGCCGTCGCGGAAGTAAATCTTGGTCGGAACGATGGTCATGCCCTTCTGTGAAGTCTGGGTCATGAGCTTCCCGATTTCGCGGCGATTCAAGAGCAGCTTGCGTTTGCGAAGGGGCTCATGATTCCGGTAACCACCCGGCAAATACTCCGGAATGTGGCAATTGACCAGCCACATTTCCCCGCCGCGCGCTTCGGCGTAGGCCTCGCGAATCGAACCTTTGCCTTCCCGCAGGCTTTTCACCTCGGTGCCGACCAGTACCAGGCCGGCCTCCATGTGCTCAAGCAGCTCGTAATTGTACGAAGCGGCGCGATTCTGCGAAACAATCTTCACGCCTTCGTGTTCATTTCGATTGGAGTTCGTCTTCACGGATGCACCATCATAGCCGCCGCGGACGAGCCGCCGCAAGTCGCGGATTACCATCCAGTTCCGTTCTTTATGCTCATTTTCGCAACACCCGTACCATTTTCGGGAAGGCACTTCGGTGTTTGCTGCGTCTAACCGGGCGTAAGGGGGATTCCTTGCCGCTTAACATCCTGAATGCTAGACTCTTAAAGCAAGACACCAACCCCTTCGGAGGACCATTGTTACGCCGTTCAGGAATTCTCTCGCTGTTGGTGACGATTGCCCTTTTGCTTGTGGGCTGCCCGAAGGGAAACACCGATTATGACGCCGGGAAAAAGGCAAACGCGGTCCAGGATTACGACACCGCGCTCGTCGATTTCGACCGCGCGCTCCGCTCGGATCCGACCAATCCAGAGTATAAGTTACGCGCCACCCAGGCGAGATTTGATGCCAGCCAAGGGCATTTGACCCGGGGCGAGGCAGCGCTCCGGTCCGGCGATTTGCAGCTCGCCCTTGCGGAATTCCAGAAATCGCAAGCTCTCGATCCGTCCAACTCCGCCGCCGACCAGCAAGTGAAGCGGACCCTCGAAATGCTTGCGGCTCAGCAGAATGCGGCGGCAGCGGCGGTGCCCGTGCCCCCGCAGCAGGATGAACAAATCCTTTCCGCCCCGCCGGAACTGAAGCCGATTTCCACCGAACCGATCAGCCTGAAAATGACGAACGACGCGCGCGTGGTGTTCGACACGATCGCAAAAATGGCCGGCGTGAGTGTGATCTTCGACCCCGATTTCACGTCGCGCCGGATTACCGCGGAGCTGCCCAACGTCACGTTGGAGCAGGCGCTTGACGCGGTGTGCCTCGAAAGCAAATCGTTCTGGAAGGCAGTGACGCCCAACATTATTTTCGTTGCGCCCGATCAGCCGCAGAAGCGCAAGGACCTGGAAGACGAAGTCGTTCAGACGTTCTATCTTTCGAACACGCTGACGCCGCAGGACCTGACGGAAATTGTGAACGGCCTTCGCCAGCTTCTCGATTTGCACCGCCTGCAGCAGGTGAATTCGCAGAATGCGATCGTCATTCGAGACACACCGGACAAGCTGTCGCTTGCGGCCAAGATCATTCGCGATATCGATAAAGCCAAGCCGGAAGTCTTAATTCACGTGCAGGTGATGACCGCCAGCATGGACCGGCTGCGCGACCTCGGATTGCTACCGGGTCAAACGGTGGCGATCAACTTCACGCCGAGAACCAAGCTCCAACCCAACTCGAGCAGCAGTTCTTCCAGTTCTTCCTCGAGCACGTCCACCACTACGTCGAGCGTCGCGCAAATCACCCTCGGCGCGCTGAAGCAACTGGGAACCGCGGACTACAGCATCACGCTGCCCGGCGCGACGGCCAATGCGATTTTGACCGATGATCGAACCAAAATTATTCAGGATCCTGAGCTGCGGGTGACCGACGGCCAGAAGGCGACGCTGAAGATCGGTTCGCGCGTGCCGGTAGCCACGGGCAGCTTTCAAGCGGGCGTCGGCGTGGGCACCACCGGCAGCGCCGGCGTGGTCAACCCTCTCGTCAACACGCAGTTTCAGTACATCGACGTCGGCGTGAACATTGAAGTGACTCCGCGCGTGCATCCGGACGGCGAAGTGAGCATGAAGCTCACGGTGGACGTCTCGCAGATTACCGGGACCAGCAACATCGGCGGGATCAACCAGCCAGTGATCGGGCAAAAGAAAATCGAGCACGACATCCGGTTGAAGGAAGGCGAAGTCAGCATCCTGGGCGGATTAATCGAGCGCACCGATACCCACAACATCAACGGAATTCCAGGACTCGGCGAAGTTCCTGCGCTGCAGTATCTCTTCTCCGATAACAGCAAGGAAATTCAGGAAGACGAAACGCTGATCGTCCTGACGCCGCATATTCTGCGGTATCCCTCGATGACCGCGGGAAATCTGGAAGGCGTCGCAGCGGGTACGGATTCGAATGTTCGCGTGTATCGCGGCCCAGCGTCCGCGCAGCCGGCAGCAACCACGCCCGCAACTCCGGCGCCCGCTGCGACTCCGGCCCCGAACAGCTCGAATATGGGCGTGGGATCCGCGTCACCCGGCATGACGCCCACCGCACTGCCTGCGGTCGGCGCAACGACTTCAACGGCTCAGCCTGCGGCGCAGTCGTCTGCTACGGCGGCAGTGCAACTGCATTTCGAACCTTCGAATGCCAGCCTAAAACCGGGCGATTCGACGACACTCGGACTCGCCATTTCGAATGTCAGCGACCTTTTCTCAATACCGTTGCTGGTGCATTACGACCCTGCGGTCATTCAAGTAGAGGAAGTGCGTGACGGCGGTTTTCTCTCCGGCGGCAATCAGCAAATCGCGATTGTGCAACGCATTGATGCCCAGCGCGGAGAAGTGGTGGTGTCCGCCACGCGACAGCCCAACACCGCCGGCGTGAACGGCACAGGAACGATTCTCGGCTTTGTAATTCACGCGATCGGTCCGGGGACCACGCACCTGCAAATCCTGCAGGTGAACGCGCACAATTCCCAGCAACAACCCATCCCGATCGTCACCGGCGAAGCCACGATTCAGGTGCACTGATTCCGATGTTCGCGATGGACCGAGGCCGGCACGAAGCGCAACGGAGCGGCGGAATCCGCTCGGGGGGAACGCGCGCTCGCAATTCTTCCGCGGGCATGACTCTGATTGAGCTCATCGTGGCCTGCGCCATTCTGCTCGCGCTCGCCGCCGTTGCCGTGCCGATGGCCCGCAATCAGGTGAAGCGCTACAAGGAGAATCTGTTGCGACTGCGGCTGCGGGAAATGCGCGACGCGATTGACCGATACAAGGACGCCGCCGATAAAGGGCAAATTAAAGTCGCGGCGGGCACGGAAGGCTATCCGCCGGATCTCGAAAGCCTGGTGAAGCCAACGCAATTAGTGGGAGCTCCGGACAAGCGCATTCGCTTCCTTCGCAAGATTTACGAGGATCCGATGACCAAGAAATCGGATTGGGGATTGCGGTCGGTGCAGGACGATCCGGATTCGACTTCCTGGGGCGGCGACGACGTGTTCGATGTGTATTCGAAATCGACCGGAACGGCACTGGACGGAACGAAGTACTCCGATTGGTAGTTGAATTTACGCTGGGCTGAGCAACCGATGCGTACCCAACACAATTCGATGGCAGACATCGCCGGCGGTCGCCGCGGCCAGCGCGGTTTCACGCTGCTGGAATTGATGGTGGTGATGGCGATCATCGTAATTCTTGCGACGATCGCGACCGGCCAGTACCAGAAGTCTGTGACGCACGCACATGAGACGGTCTTGAAGTCCGACCTGGCGGTATTGCGCCGGGCGATTCAGGATTACACGCTGGACAAGGAATGCGGGCCGTCGTCACTGGACGATTTGGTGTCGAGCAATTATCTGTCGGTGATTCCCGTCGATCCGATGACCCACCAGCGCGACTGGGTGACGAAACAGGACGACATTTCGTTGAGCCCCGAGCAGAGTTGCAACGGAATTTCCGACGTGAACTCCGCTTCCCAAGACGTGTCTCCGTTCGACAATTCCGCGTACAGCAGCTGGTAAGTTCCCTTCCGCGAATCGTTCCAACAAAAGCGCGCTTGCTCGGATCGTTCGATCAGGATGTGTTCTGCTCACAAAAGCGTCGTCATTCCACAGGATCGCGGCGCGCGACGGGGATTTGCATGGTCGTCGGTTGTTTGACCGCACCGCGAGCTTCCGGTATCATTGGTTCGCGGGGTGGAGCAGCCTGGTAGCTCGTCGGGCTCATAACCCGGAGGTCGTTGGTTCAAATCCAACCCCCGCAACCAAACTTTCTTTCCTTTCAGAGACTTCCGCAAACCCTGCAACCATCCGAATTTGTATGTCAAGGTAAAGATCCGAGAGGTTCCGCCTAGCGACTCCGGGTCGGACCTCATGCCTGCCTCGACAAAACTGTAACGATCCTAGACATCGCGATTGAAACTCCGTGCTTTCCAGCTTCGCCGATTCGGAAATATGTAAAGATGGGTGATCCCGGAGGACCGATGGCCAAGTTTCTTTTTACGATGATGCCTGCAAACGATCTCGGGCTGCCGAGTCGTCTTGTGCCCATTGCTCGAGCGCTCTCCGATCGGGGTCACGAAGTGGCGGTGTTCAACCCTGCACCAGCACCTTCAAAGCTCATTGCTGAGGCAGGCTTGCAGAACCTCCCCATGCCGTCGCGGCCTATGCCGGCACCCGTAATGGATTTGGCTCAAGCTGGATCCGCCTGGGATGTTGAAGAGTTTTTTGCCGCTATTCATTTTGACGAAGAATCCACTAAGGGCGAAACGGCGGTCTACGTCGACCTGATCCGCGCTTACGCTCCTGATGTTGTCGTCGATTCATTCGGGCTTCTTACGTGCCTCGCCGCGCGCGTTCTTTCCGTGCCGCTCGTAACCGTGCTTCAGGGCAATATTCATCCAGCCAGCGATGGATTTCTATGGTGGAAGAAAGACCGGCCATCTGGACTGCCCAGCGCCGCCGCGGTTATCAATAAGGTTGCAGCGGAATACGGAATCGAACCCGTCGCGCGTTGCGTTGATCTCCTGGCGGGGAATCTTTCTCTGATCCTCGGTACGCCGGAAACGGATCCGCTACCAGCCAGCGCGAGCGCTCAATACGTAGGTCCAATCGTCTGGCAGCGGGAAAAAGCCCAGTTGCCTAAGTGGATCGATGCGCTGAGCCGCCAAAAACCGCTGATTTGGGTTTATTCCGGCAATCCCAGATACGCCAACGCTCCGACGCCGATCGATTCTATCGTGGTGATTCGAGCGGCTATCCAGGCCCTCGGCGACATGCCAGTGCATGTTGTGCTGACCACTGGATTTCAGGAAGTACCGGCCGAAGTTGGGGTATTGCCGCCAAACTTTACTCACGCTGCCTATCTACCCGGGATTGCCATGGCTGAGCGCTGCGATCTGATGATACATCATGGCGGGCACGGTTCGGTGATGACGGGATTGCGAGCTGGCACTCCGGCGGTCATCGTACCGACCATCACAGAACGCGAAAGTAATGCCCGTCGCCTCGTGGCGCTAGGCGCGGGCGAGATTGTAATGCCGGTGACAAGAGCAGACGGAGAGAAGGCGATTGATTCAGTCGAGTTCGGTGCTGCCGTAAACCGAGTATTGAAAGACGCGGCTTTTCGTCAGTCAGCGAAGCGAGTATCAGAATCGATGCAAGAATATGCCGGCAGCAAAACCGCTGCAGACCAAATCGAGCAATTCGCAGCTGGCATCAGCGGGCAGCCCCGCGCTGCAACTCAGTCGGCAATTCGGAAGTCCTGAGAACCTCACGTTTCACGAAGTCTACGCCGCGAGCCGAATCAGTTCCATTCTGAACGGCAGGACTAGCAAATTCGGATGGTTGCAAGCCCCCGCAACCAGCTATCATTGGGAACTTGAAACGGCGTGGCGATTGCGAGTTCGCCACGCCGTTTTTTTATTTCGGTCGCTGAAACGCAGCGCCGCTCGTCGCGTTCGACGCGCTTCAGAGTTCGCAACCGGGCGAAATTCCGGACTGAGGGGCGGCGTTGGTTGCGACGCGAAGCGATCATCGGGTGGGAATTCTAATCGCAAAAGTAGTTGCGATTAGAAATTGATCGAGCGTTTGTTTTCAGTGGTTTACAATGGTTTCTAATATTGGGAAGTGCGTTTTGGGCGGCGGATCGGAAGTCAAAAGATTGAAACACAGAGGACACAGAGGAAGGGCGCACAGAGTTCACGGAGACGGCAGAAATGAATTCGGATTTGTGTTGATGAGAAATGAGGCTTGTGGGGCGCGAGGATAGGACGGCGAGCGAAAGCGGGCTGGCTTCGCGGCGGCCACAGGCGGGAGCGCCTGTTCCACCACAGATCGAGTTGCTACCAAGTTGTCGGGCAGCGTACATGGTGCGGCCTCGATGGGCGTCGTTTTGACGCACGACTGATGGTAACATAGTAGTACATGTACGTCAAGGATAAAGTCGAGGCCGGACGAAAAAGCAGAGCGTAAGGGGCGGCTGATGTAGGGGTGGCGGAGAATCCGGTGCGGCACCGAAAAATTCAGCGGCGGCGTCTCGGAAGGATGAGCCACCCGCCTCGGTGACTCGATCCAAGAACTTCAAAAGGCCGGATACCAATTCAGCACGTTGGATTGGATACTTAACGTCCGTGAGAATGTCGAGAATCCAACATCGGTAACATTCCGGAGCCCAGGTGATTCAGATACGGGGAAGAACTCGGGCCATGCACTGGTAGTGGTTCCGCGCCTGACGTTAGACCCGCTCGATACGGCTCCCGCCTCGGGTAAGATACATGTGGGAGAGACGAATTGGACCGTCGGTTGGCACGCGGCCAAAGAGCATTTGGAGCACGAGCAATGGAACCAAACCGAAAATGGCTGAATGTGATCGGGGTGGTTTTGGCTTTGCCATGCGCGTACTTTTGGTTGGGGCTGTTCTTGGATGGAAAAGTTAAGGTCAATATTCCATTTAACATGACCGCGATAGTTCTGTCGATGCTCTTGAGCTTCGTACTGTCGGTCTACGTAGCTGCTCGCTGGAAAAGGTGGGTGCTCGTTATAACTGGTATTACTATAACGACTTTTCTATATGTAGGACTCCGCTTACACTGACTTCTGCACAAGGCACTCGAGAAAAACGCGCTGGCCCCCATTGTCTGACGGCCGAAAGTTCTCCAGGCATCACATCTGTAACATCTGGTATTTGCTGCACCGCTTCGTAGAACGACATCCTAGTCTGTCTGCCGCTTCCTCTCAAGGCTCAATCAAGGACTTCCGCCACCGGATCGGCAAGATGTCAGACGGCGGGTGGCCCACCCTTTCGCCTCGATGCTTTTGATGTTTCGGGTGCCGCATTCTTTGTACGCCCCGGCGGACAAAGGGTGCGTAACGTTAACATCATCACTCCCTCGAACAAACTCCAACGGCGATATGGGCACCGCCGCGTCCATACTCATCACCCACAGTCGCCAGGCGGCGCCTGCACCAACGATTTCGGGTAGCTCTCAATTCGAAACTCGCACGCTTTACAAGAACCGCAAATGACGCTGCACCCGTCGGTTCTC
Organism: uncultured Acidobacteriota bacterium; assembly: GCA_963785585.1. GTDB lineage: Bacteria > Acidobacteriota > Terriglobia > Acidiferrales > UBA7541 > Palsa-295. The sequence continues at coordinate 731,030 of CAWAVW010000004.1, read as the reverse complement.
TACTTTTCACCCTACTTCGGTTGAGGGTCCGTGTACGACTCGCAAACAACGGAAGCATCGGCAGCGGATAGGTCTTTTATCGATAGAGCAAACCGGTGCTGCTTCTCGATCTCCTTGATCGCCGATGCCAGGTGTTCCTGCGTCCACGTACCGCCAAGCGGAGGAGTCACGAAAGAAACGCCGATCGGCTCATCCTTCGACAGAACAAACCCGGCGTTGTTCTGGATATCGAAGACCTCGTGGTCGTCCCGTTGTGTGAATACAATTGCAAAAACCAACCCGTTCGATCTGGCGGGAGCGGCATAGACTACGACGTACACTTCCTTTGTCCCCAGATAGGATTTCTCATCGAGAAAGTATCCGAAGGTCAGCTTTGTTGCTTTCGAGGACGGCAAGAACTGCTTCCCCTCAAGGCACTGAGCGGCGTGCAGCAGCAGTTTCGGCGCTTGCTCCTGCGAGTAGACAGTTGCGACCAACCCAAACAGCAGCGATATCGCTAGCGTGATTTTCTTCATAGCAAGCATCCTCCCACCTCGCGAGCTACTGTCCTGGATTGTTGTAAATGACAATCCAAGTCGGTCGCCGACTGGTGCTGGCTTTGAAAGGACCGAACTTCTCGTACACCGATTCGCGGCCCGCCGCACCCTTAAGATGGTTACCCGGCGGGTGGCCCACCCTTAGCTCTTGACCGGATGCGCGTATTATGTGGTGGGTCACCCGCCAGCGCATCTTTTCTCTCAACAGCGGAAAGGCCTGGACAACATCCACAGCCGCGTATCCGGGCCTGCTAGAACGCAGCAAGGCCGCCCCGGGGAGCTGCATCACGGATGCTACGCGACACCCTTTCGGAACATAGAGACGCCACCGGCTATCAGGCCGAACAGCAACCCGTATAGAACTGCGTTTCCAAAGATCGTCACCAAGATCACGCCCGCCATGCTTTTCGCGTCGTTCGAAAAGCCAAGTATAGGAAGCGGGCATAGCTTGAAGGTGATCCTTTCGAGGAACGACTTTACGGAAACTGGGAACGGCCTTATCTCAATTAGGGGCAACAAAACAGCGGCAACCCCAACGCCGACGGTAGTTCCTATGCCACCCCATTTGAGGGGACTATTGATGATCGGCATAAACATGTCTCCTTAGGGTGCCTGCGACGTTTGATCGTGAATTTGATAGGAACGAAGGTCTTGGATGAGAGCCGATGGGGCGGGTGGCGCGCCCTTAGCTCTTGGCCGGATGCGCGTATTATGAGGTGGGCGACCCGCCCTCCCAGACTCACAGGGCAACGCTGGCTCGTACAACTTCACCATGACGCTAAAGTTTGCATACTATGGCGGCGCGAAACTCATCACTCATTCGGTGTCCGGAAATGTTATTTGTCCAGCAGGACGGGCTCCGAGGCATGGTTCAAGTCATTGGACTCCGTTAGGTTTTTGTCTTAGCGTCGCGAACTTGGAGAGGCCATGGCAAATGTCACATCGCTTTGGAACTGGCTCATTCGGGCCAGGGCCGGGGATGACGCGCGGAGAAATCACCGGTGCGGTTTGGCCCGAAAAATGGTTTTCGCAGCATTCATTATGACATTGGCTATGCCAACCAAATCATTTCAGGACGTAGCCGCTGATATCACCTTCACTGCCGCTCCACAAGGAGATTTCGCTTCGTATTGGACAGTAATTAAGTCCGGGATCCGACAAACTTCGCAAGGAACCCAGGGATATTTCGAATTGAAGAACGCCTCCACGAAACCCCGCGACGGCGATGTCTTTTACGCCGAGTATTTTGACTCTCAAGGACGTTATTGCTTTTCGCTCGTATTCGATCAGAGCGAAAATGCTGAGGGGCACGGGCCCGTTGAGCCAGGCGATTCCCGCGACTTTCAGGCGACTGCCGTTGGTCTATTTCCAGCATCGGAACCGCGCGAGTTAAAAATCTCATTGGTTAAGCAAGAGGAAACTGAAGGGTCGAGGTCTCCGAAGGATTGGAACCGCGCGATGCGGGCGCCCGTCACGATATTTGGAAGTATCGGTGCGGAGAGCGCTCGAGTACGTTTTGGCTCCGACGTCCTGTCTGCTGGCCAACATGTAATGGATCTGGCATTCGCGCGAGTTGACGTGGACAAGAGTGGCAACGTGACGAACATAACTTTGCTAAACGACCAAAGCCAGGAAGTCAGCGATTGGTTCTACGAATTCGTGAAAGACGAATTGCGGTTTTACCCAGCGAGTTCCGGAAAAGTCTTCGAAGCTGGACATGCTCTCATATTAGTTCGGGCGGTCCTTACCGCGGCGAGCTCGGCAAACGTCCTTACCCCGCCTTGTCTATCGCCTTATGTATCGGCGTACGTCCGAAGTAATGCCGTAGAAGATTTGCCTCCTGTAACGGTGTTACTACTTCAGACCCCGTCGGGCAAAACGAAGCCGATTGGCGGCACCGAACTGGTGGAGCGAACGGTGGTCCCTGGCGAATTAGAGGTTGTTCGGTGGGAAACGGAATGGAGCACGATTTTTGGATTTGTGAGCGACTCGGCGATGCCTCAGGGTCTCCGCCGAGAAGTTGTCCCGATGGACCGTCAGCAGCCTTAAGTTCGCGTCTCGCCGCCGATATATAGAGGTGGCGGGTGGCGCGCCCTTAGCTCTTGACCGGATGCGCGTATTGTAAGGTGGGCGACCAGCCAGTCGCCTGATCACGTTACGATGTCGAGTGTCGCTCGTCGAGGCGCTGATTACGCCGCCCGGTTCGCCACTGCCTAAACCAATCGATCAGAAGCCCGATCAAAAACCACTGGACGAAAGAAACCAGGCAGACGAGCAAAACGTAATACCCGCCGACTGAAATGCCCGCGTATGTGTGGTCCACAAGAATATCCCGGCGACTAAACCAACGGTTGAACGGCTCGCCCGCCCGAAAACTCACGCCTTGCAGGGTCCAGGCTACTTTTACAAACGGCCTCAATTTTTCGTGATCCAAATATGACATCGCTCGTCCAAAAAAAATCAGGTCGGGAGGGCGCTCCTCGAAGGTGGGAGCATGGGGCAAGTTTGGATGGCTTTCGGCGAGGAAGTAGAGACCGAAGATCAGCCAGAACGCAGCATCGGCGATCACTAAAAACGTCGCGACCCGAAGGCCTGCAGGCTTCCGGACATCCATGGTTTGTCCCCCGGATTTCTGATCGCGGGCAAGTCCGCCGATTCTATCTTCGCTCCACTATCGTGGTGATAGACCTTGAGGACGGGTGGCCCAGCCTTTCGGCTCACGGCTTTGGATGTTTCGCGTGCCGCATTCTTTGTCCGCAACGGCGGACAAAGGGTGCGTAACGATAACATCATTACTGTTCTGCTTTGTACCTCTTATCCAGCCAGCCTGCTCGTGAATTCTCTCTGATGTCGGCTGGTACAAATAGCCCTGGTCAGGTCATCCCGTTTTGGAAAGCGCTCGCGCGGCGAACCGCAATGCGTAAACTAATGATACGGATTTGGACCGGTGTGCGCGGAAACGCCTTATGCCGATCGATTTCCGTTTCGCGCGGAAAAACAGTGTGTGACATCGGAGTAACATCCGAACTACAGCCCCGAACATAGCTGCCCTGCCAAGACTTAACTTTGTAACTGTATCAGACCGATTGAAACTTCTTATCGAACGTATAAAAGAACAGATTGGCACCACGCGATGCAGTTCGATGGTCGCCTGACGACCCAGCCAACATAAACCGCCCCGCTTTTGCCCTTCACCGAACGGCAAAAGCTTCGAACAATCTCATACAACGCACACATTCCTAAGGAGATACGCCATGACGCGTGGAGTTCGCATTGCAGCTATCGTTGCGCTGTTTCTGTTGTTTACCCCGGCCATCCTTTCCGCGCAAGACTTCAAGAAACAGGTGATCTACCAGATCGTGACCGACCGTTTTTACGATGGCGACACGACCAACAATAATCCTTCCCAAAGCGCCGGCCTGTACGATTCGACGAAGACGAACTGGAATTTGTACTGGGGCGGCGATCTGGCCGGCATCCAGCAGAAGTTAACGTATTTACAGGGAATGGGCGTGACGGCGCTGTGGATTTCGCCGCCGATGGACAACATCAACGTGAATATTCCGGACAGCAACGGAAACCCGACCGCGCCGTACCACGGATATTCGGGCCACGATTTCATGCGCATCGAAGAGCATTTTGGAGATGTGAACAACACGTGGACGGCGTTCGACAACCTGGTGACGGCGGCGCACAACCTGGGAATGAAAATCATTGTGGATTTTCCGGTGAACGACTCGAATCCGAATACCGCGGGAGAAGATGGGGCCATCTACAACAACGGAACGCTGGTGACGACGTACACGAGCGATCCCAACGGATGTACCGGCGGGACGGTGGGCGGTTGCGTTTACCATCACACTCCGGCGATTCCGGGGTGCTTCTGCGACCGCTTTCAGATTCAATACGACACACTCGAGGGACTATCGGATTTCAATCAAGAGGATTCGACGACGGACAGCTATTTGAAGTCGGCGATGACGCTCTACCAGCAGCACGGCGTGGATGCGTTCCGGATCGATGCCGTAAAACACGCCACGTGGGGCTGGGAATACAGCATGGCGAATACGGCGTTCACGAACGATCCGAGCTTCTTTTTCGGCGAGTGGTTTTTGACCAGCACGAGCGATACGTTTTACCACGACTTCTACAAGTACGCGAACAAGAGCGGAATGTCGGTGCTGGACTACGCGCTCTACCAGGCGGTTCGCGATGTTTTCGCCAACAACAATAATTTCTCGGAGATCGACACACTGATCAGCACGGAGAATTCGAATTTCACGTGGCAAAACGATCTGGTGACGTTTTTCGATAACCACGACAACCCGCGGTTCCTGAATTTGAATGACAACACCAACCGGCTGAATGAAGCGACGGCGTATATATTGACCGAGCGCGGCATTCCGATCATCTACTACGGCGACGAGCAGTACCTGTTCAATACGACCAGCGGCGGGAGCACGCCGTATAACCGGCAGATGATGTCGGGATTCAGCACCAGCACGACGCAGTACAACCTGATCAAGAAGCTATCGACGTTGCGGCAAAACAATGACGCGGTGGCGTACGGTTCGCACACGCAGCGGTGGATGAACAACGACGTGTACATCTACGAGCGGCAGTTCTACAACAGCGTTGTGTTGGTAGCGATCAACAAGAACGACTCGACGGGCTATTCGATCACGGGATTGAACACCGCGCTGCCTGCGGGAAGTTACACGGACTACCTGGCCGGACTGATGGGCGGGTCGTCGATCACGGTGGGCAGCGGTTCGGGCGGAAACAATCCAGTGACCGGATTTACGTTGAATCCGCATACGGTTGCCGTATGGCAGGTGGTGGGCAGCATTCCGGCGCCGGAAGTCGGATCGATCGGACCAACCGTCGCGCAGCCGGGAGTGAAGGTAACAATCGCGGGACAAGGGTTCGGCACGGCGACTGGAACGGTGCTGTTTGGCACGACGACCGCGACAGTCAGCTCGTGGTCGAACACGAGCGTCACATTCACCGTTCCGAACGTGACGAACGGAGTTTACAACGTGCAGTTGAAAAACTCGTCCGGGACGGCGGCGAATACGATCCAGTTCACCGTGCTGGCGGCGGCGATGATTCCCGTGACGTTCACTGTCAACAATGCGAGTCCGACGAATACAGGCGACTACATCTTCCTGACGGGCAGCACAGTTGAGTTGGGAAACTGGAGCTCGCCGACGCCGACATTTGACAACTCGGTGGGGCCGCTTCTCTGCCCCAACTACCCGAATTGGTTTCTGAACGTTTCTGTTCCGGCCGGCCAAACGATCCAGTTTAAGTTCGTGAAGATCGCGGCGAATGGAACGGTAACGTGGGAAAACGGGAGCAATCACAGCTATACGGTGCCGACGAGCGGAGTGGGCAGCGTGACGGTGAACTGGCAGTATTAGTCCGCGAGCGATGGCGAGGGGTGGCTGCAACAGCCATCCCTCGTTTTCGCGGCACAGTCGATTGTTAGAGAAGCAGGCGAATTGCTACTGAACGCGTTCGTGGACGGCAACAAGGTCCGTGCTGACGGGAACGCCATGCTCGACCTTGACGTGAAGAAGCGCTTCGAAGGGCTTCGACTCCCCGGTATCCGCAAGAGCCAGGCGCAACAGCAATTTCTCAACGGAGTCCTGACGGCAGACGTACTCGACGGCGCCCTGTGTGCCGAAGGTGGTAGTGCCGGCGAGAATCATGACGAAGCGCTCCGGATTCACGCCTTTCATCAGGGCGATGACCGCATAGTCTTCGGTGAACGGCTGATTTTCCGGACTGGCGAGAAATTCTTTTGCTTCGCCCGGCTGCGGATGAGAGTTCACGATCGCGAGGTCGCCCTTTCGCGAGCCGGTTGTGAGGCGCTGGAATACGAACTCCTTGGTGCCCGGGATCTCCAGCAGAGTGAGGTTTTCGGACGGCGAACCGACGAAAATCAGATCGTTGTTCTTGATGTCGTCGAGCGAGAAAAGGCTGCCGCGCTTCACGCGAATCGGGCGGTTCAGCAGATTAAAGACTTGATCGAGTTCGTGAACCCCCAGAACTTCGCCCACGCCGGTGTAATGATCGAATACCGCGTCCCGTGAATCTTTCGCCGGATCGAAATAACGCAGGCCCGTTTCGGGGCGTCCGGTGAATGCAGCGTTGCTGAAGATGACCCAGGGTTCGTTGGAGCCGTTGACGAACGGCTTCCAAAACGTCTGAAAAGCAGCGGGCGCGGGCGGGCTGCTGGCGGCATGGCTGACCGCGGAACTCTTCGGAATCGTAAGCAGCACGGCGATGGCAATCACCGCAGCGGCCAGCAGGATCGCCAACACGATGATTGCGGTGACGCGGTTTCGATCCGAACCGCGAGGCTCGACAGCCTGCGGAAGGTTCAGTTCCGTGCCGTGCGGAACCGTTCGTACGCCGGAGTTCGTGCGGTGACGAAAGATCGGCACGTAGGTTCCCTTCGGTAATTCGACCAGGATGGCGTCGTCCGCGCCTTCCGATGCGTAGTATTCGGCGAGCTTGACGCGAAGGCGTCCGGCCTGAACGCGAATGGTGGAGTCCACCTGGGGATCGAAATCAGCGGGGCGGCCGAAGACTTCTGTAGCGATTTGGTATTCCTTGAGGGGAACACCTGGATGGTCGAGGGCGTGAGCAGCAACGTAGCGGAGCAGTTTGCACAAGGATTCAGAACCGTGAAGCGCGTGGCTCGCGGTCAGACGATCGAGCTGCTTCAAATTCTGATCCCGTTCCTGCATAGCGGAGGTATGTTACACCGTTGTGACGCGAAGTAACAGGTGGTTAAAACCGCTGCGAATAAAGGGTTTCCGGATGTAACGGTATCAAACCCATTGAAACTTTCTATGCTGGCGATAAAAGCGTTAGATGCGCGACAGTCGCAGTGTGCCGGAATTTGCGGCCCAGTAGGGGTGGGTGCCGCACAAAATTCAAACCTACAACGCTTAGAGGTTGAGTGGAAATCGGGTGGGGATGTAAGGCGGGTTGAGGTGGGTTCGCGCGAATTCAAGAAGGGCCTAAAGAGAGGATCACGATGAAATTTCGGAATCTTGCGAAGCTTCTGATGTTGTCACTGGCAATATTCATGGGGAGCGTTTGCTTCGCGCAAACGGAAACGGCGCGTTTGCAAGGTACGGTGACCGATCCGAACGGCGGAGTGGTGCCGAACGCGACCGTGACCGCGACGAATACCGAGACGGGGCGCGTGGCGACGGCGCAGACGAACGCGCAGGGGTATTACGTAGTGCCCGCGCTGCCTGCGGGACACTACCGGGTGGATGTGACGATCACAGGATTCGAGAAGGTGACGCGCGAGTTTGATTTGCAGATTTCGCAGTTCGCGCTCGCTGACTTTCAACTGGCGGTCGGTTCGGTGACCCAGACGGTGAGCGTCGAGGGCGGCGCGCCGGTGGTGGACGCGGTGGACTCTTCGTTGGGCACGGTTATTGAAGGACGCCAGATTACTGAGTTGCCCTTGAATGGACGGAACTTTACGCAGTACGCGGTGCTGATCCCCGGCGTGAATCGCGGTATCCCCACGGGCGCGGCGACGGGAACACAGAACAACACGGAAACCTTCCGGTACTCGGAAAGCGGCGGCGGATCGCTATCGGTGAATGGATTGCCCCCGCAAGCGAATAACTTCTTGTTTGACGGCATCGACAACAACGAGACGCTGGTCAATACGATCATCTTCTTTACCAACCCGGACGCGCTGCAGGAATTCAAGGTCATTACGAACGTGGCGCCCGCCGAGTTTGGCCGGGCGGGCGGCGGCATCGTCACTTCGGCGCTGCATTCGGGCACGAACGATTTTCATGGCAGCGCGTTCTGGTTCCGTCGCGACAACAACCTGGATTCGAAGTTCTACTTTGACTCCGGCGCGAAGCCGGTATTTCTGAAGAATCAATTCGGCGGCACGTTTGGCGGCGCGATCATCAAGAATAAGTTGTTTTTCTTTGTGGATTACCAAGGATTGCGTTTGAACGAACCGCAAGGTTCGGGCGTTGGAACCGTGCCCACGGATCTGATGAGGATGGGCGACTTCTCCGAACTGCTGTGCGGCGGAGCGCCGACATGCCCGAGCACGACGGGCGGCTTGTCCACGCCGGTGAAAATCATCGATCCGATTACCGGGCTGCAATTTGAGGGCAACGGCACGCAGCCCAACGTGATTCCGACGAATCGCCAGAACAGCGTTGGCATTAATTATCTGAATGCGTTCCCGGAGCCGAACTGCTCGCCATCAACGGACGTTCGCTGCGGAACGATTTACAACAACTTCGTGAACTCGTCGAACCTGGTGGAAACCTGGAACGATTTCGACGTGCGCGGCGATTACGTATTTAGCGACAAGGACCAGATCTTTGCCCGATTCAGCTGGGGCAAAGACGACAACGTGGAAGCCCCGTTCCTGATCACGCTACCCTCGGGATTCGGCACCGGCACCACGTTCAACCATCCCAATGGAGCTTCGATCGGATGGACGCACGCGTTTTCGTCGGACATGATCAACGAAATGCACTACGGGTATGTGCGCACGAAGTACGGCTACACGCCGCCGTTCGCGAACGTGGCGATTTGTACGCAACTGGGCATTCCGAACTGCAACAACAGCTCGGAACTCGGCGGTATCGCCCTGATCGGCGGATACAACACGCAGATCGAGTACACCGGTGACTACGGCCCGTACCTTGTGCCGCAGACCAGCTTCGTGTGGAACGACGCTCTTTCGCTGGTGAAGGGCAACCACACGATTAAAGTGGGCGGCAACATCATCCGCCGGCAGTTGAACCTGTTCCGTCCCACCACGGGTAAGGGTTATTTCTTCCTGTGCGGGAACGGGCAATCGCCGAGCGCAACGGGTTACGAAGTTTCCGACTTGCTGGCTGGTTTCGTGTGCACGTACCAGGACGGCGTTCCTTACGGAATGGTCGGCACGCGCAGCTGGGAGAACGGAGCGTTCGTCCAGGACGACTGGCGGATCTCGAAGCGCCTGACGCTGAATTTGGGCATGCGCTGGGATGTGTTCACGTCGCCGATCGAAGTGGACAACCGGCAGGCGAACTTCGACATCACGACGGGAGCGATCATTGTGGCCGGAAGCAATGGCGCCTCCCGCGGGCTGGTGCCGAACGACTGGAACAACTTCGGACCGCGAGCGGGATTCGCTTACCAACTGACGGGCGACGGCAAGACGGTCGTGCGCGGCGGTGTGGGCGTTTTCTACTTCGTGGATCGCGGCGGTATCGACAACCAGCTGGCCCAGAACCCGCCGTTCAGCGGTTCGGCATCGTTCCAGAATGTGAACGGCTACCGCATCGCGCTGTCCGGCTCGCTTCCCTGCTCGCCGGCTTGCACGCAGTCGCAACTCAATTCCACGACGGCCACGGCGCCCCTTCCGACGGGAGCGGCGGCCATCGCTTCGTTGAACTTGAGCGATCCGCAAAACGTGAGCGTTATTTCGTACCTGACGTCAAACGTGACGCCACAAGTGACCGAATGGAACTTGCAGGTGCAGCGGCAGGTGGGCACGAACATGTCGGTAAGCCTGGGTTACGTGGGCGATCACGGCGCGCATCTGCCGGGTTACTACGACTCGAACCAAACCATGTTCGATGAGGCTCTGAGTTCGCCGACGTCCAGACTGTATCCGAGCCTGGGCTCGATCAGCACGTACAACACCTACGGAAAATCGAACTACAACTCCTTGCAAGCCGAATTTGAACGCCGATTCACGAATGGCTTGCAGGTAACCAGCTCGTTCACGTGGGAAAAGGTTACGGACAATTCGTGCGGAGCGTACGATTGCCAGGGACCGCAGGACTTCCGCAATTTGTCGCTGGAAGAGGGATTGTCGAACCTGGACGTTCCCTACCGGTTTGTGCTCAGCACGCTCTATGACTTGCCGTTTGGTCACGGTCGCCGCTGGGGCAACAATTGGAGCCGCCCTCTGGAAATCGCCTTGGGCGGATTCGAAGTCACCGGCATTTACACGCTTCAGTCCGGATTGCCGTTTGACACCCAGGTAGGCGAAACGGAACGTCCCGATCTTACGGCGCGACCGAGCGTGAATCCCGGCAATATCACCAACTACATTAACGCGTCGGCATTCGCTGCTCCCCCGGCGACGCTGTACCCGGACAATAGCGTTGTGTTTGACCGTCCTGGAACGGCGGGCCGGAACGTGCTGATTGGACCCGGACTGTCGAACATCGACATCGCGCTGCTGAAGAACTTTCACGTGACGGAACGGATCAACATCGCGTTCCGCGCACAATTCTTCAACGCGACGAACACTCCGCACTTCGGCCAGCCCAATGGCCAGTACGGAACGTACAACAGCACGGGAGCATTCAACCTCAACTCGCAATTCGGTTTGATCAACTCGGTCCTTCCGTCGAGCAACCGGCAAGGGGAACTCGCCCTACGGGTGACGTTCTAAGCTGCCGTCCCACGGGGGAGCGGTACATGACCCGCTCCCCTGTGCACTTGCTTTGACGAGGGTGAGACCGTGCGTAAAAACCCGCCTCTGAACCACACCCCGAGGAAACGCATCCCCCGAACGGCGGCATTTTTTCTTTTGAGCTTCCTGTTCGTGGTTTGCGCCGCGCAAACCGGATATGGCGCGACCGAAACCGCGCAAAGCAGCACCAGCACAAATCCCCGGATCGACAAAATGGACCCGCCCAACTGGTGGGCTGCGTTTACGCCGAATGTAATGGTGCTGGCCAGCGGCGCCAATCTGGACGGCGCGACGGTGACTTGCAACTACCCCGGGGTGAAGATTACACGGTCAAAGGCCACTGCCGGCGGGAAGTATTTGTTCCTGTGGCTGGAGATTTCGCCGGAGACGCGCGCCGGAGACGTACCGGTTCAAATCACGACGACGAATGGAAAGGCGTCAGTGAATTTCCCGATACTCGCGCGACAAAGCACGGACGGCAAGTTTCAGGGATTTTCATCCGACGACACGATCTACCTGATCATGCCCGACCGATTCGCCGACGGAGACACGAAGAATGATGCGATGGCAACGTCGCCCGGGGCGTTTAACCGGTCCAAGCCGCGCGCCTTTCACGGCGGCGATTTCCGCGGAATCCAGCAGCACCTCGACTACCTGAAGGATCTGGGCGTCACGGCGATTTGGCTGACGCCGATTGTGGACAACGATGATTCGACTGGCGAGGACTATCACGGCTACGGTGCGGTGGACGAGTACGCAACCGAGGAGCATCTGGGAACGGTGGAAGAGCTTTCGCAACTCGTTGCTGCCGCGCACCAGCACGGCCTGAAAATGATTTTCGATTTTGTGCCCAATCACCTGGGGCCGAAGCATCCGTGGGCATCGGCGCCGCCGGAACCGGATTGGTTTCATGGCACAAGGGAACATCACTCCGCTTTTTCCGCCGAGTTTCAATACCTGGTCGATCCCCACGCACCGGAGAAATATTGGCACGACGTGGTGGACGGCTGGTTCGCGGACGTGTTGCCGGACGTGAACCAGGAAAACCCGGACGTAGCCCAATATTTCATCCAGAACGCGCTTTGGTGGGCAGAGACCACGGGAATCGACGGCTACCGCCTGGATACATTTCCCTACGTCGGGCGGAAGTTCTGGTCGGAGTGGCACACCGCACTCAAGAAGACGTATCCGGATATGACGACGGTGGGAGAAGTGCTCCATCCTGACGCTCGGATCACCAGTTTCTTTGCCGGGGGGCGAGCGCAGAACGATGGCATCGATTCCGGCGTGACGTCGGTGTTCGACTACCCGCTGTACTTTGCGCTTCGGGATGGAGTCATCGCCGGGGATTCGCCTACCAGGATGATCAACGTACTTTCTGAGGATCACCTGTATCCCCATCCCGATGCGCTGGTCACATTTGTTGGCAATCACGATATGCCGCGACTGGCGAGCGCAAAAGGCGCGACGCCCGAGAAAGACTTGCTCGCGTACTCGATTTTGCTGACGCTGCGGGGAACTCCGCAGCTTTACTACGGCGACGAAATCGGAATGACCGGCGGCGACGATCCCGACAACCGGCATGACTTCCCCGGCGGATTTCCGGGCGATGCGCGCAATGCGTTCCTCGAATCCGGACGCACGCCGGCCGAACAGAAAGTATTCGCGCATGTGCAGATGTTGTTGCAGCTGCGGAAGGAGCATCCGGCGCTGCGCGATGGGGCGCTCTGGCACATCCAAATGTCGGACTCGCTCTATGCCTACGCGAGAATTTCAAATCAGGAAAAAATCCTCATCGCATTCAATGCGGGCAAGACGGCACAGGACTGGAAAATCGAATTGGCGGGAACTCCTCTCGCCGGAGTGAGCCAGTTTCGATCGCTTACCAGCTCGCAGATCTTGCAGGTCAATGGAAACAGCGCGGCGCTGCGACTGGCGCCCGACGAGTGCGAAATTTTCATTGCGCAGTAAGGGATCGTGTCGCTCATGAGAAAAAAATCCTCAACCGTGCGCCGCAGGCTCGCGCGCGCATTTCCCATCGTGGCCATTGCGGCCGCGCTACTGCCGGCGACAGCCCTCGGCCAACTCGCGCCGGGAGCGCCGGGTGCGATTCCCACCTGGACGGCCGCAAGCAAGGACGCGGTGGGTACATCGACGACGACGGATTCCAAGGTGTGGTTCACGCTCGAGGGCGGCGTGATGACCGAGGTGTATTATCCGCGCCTCGATAACGCGAACGTACGCACACTGGAGTTCGCGGTGAGCGACGGCAAGCGGGTCTGGCTAGAGTCGGCGGATATGGAGCATTCGATCGAGCGCGTGAGCGGCAATTCGCTGGACTATCGGCAGACCAGCCGAGATGCCGCAAAGAGCTTCACCATAACGAAGACGTATGTGACCGATCCGCGGCGCAACGCGCTGCTTATCGACGTGACGTTTACCGGCGATCCGAAGTATTCGCTGTACGTTTTGTTTGATCCTTCGCTGAACAATTCCGGCGCGGGAGACACGGGCTATACATCGGATGGGGCGCTGATTACGGAAAAAGAAGGCACCGCTGCCGCGCTGCTGAGCAGCGCCGGATTTGAGGCGACGAGCAGCGGTTTTGCGGGCGTGAGCGACGGGTACACGGATCTATTGCTGCATCAAAAGCTGAAATGGAGTTACGCGCGCGCGGAGAAAGGAAACGTGGTGCAGGCGGCGAAGGTTTCCGGGCCACGTTTCACACTGGCGCTGGGATTCGGCCACACAGCCGCCGACGCACAGGCGACGGCGAAGGCCAGCCTGCAGCAAGGTTTTCGGGCGACCAGCGAGGAATACAACCGGGGCTGGAGCGAATATGCGCAGACGCTTCGCCAAGTGAAGCAGCCTTATGCAAGCGAATTTCGGCTGGCGGCGATGGTATTGAAAGCGCACGAAGACAAAACGTACCGCGGCGCGATGATCGCATCGATGAGCATCCCGTGGGGATTCGCGGTTTCGTCGCAAAAGCCCGACGTGGGCGGCTATCACTTGATTTGGGCGCGGGATCTGTACGAAGTTGCGACCGGGTTACTGGCGGCGGGCGACCGGGCCGCCGCCGAACGCGCGCTCGATTATCTTTTTAAGGTGCAGCAGAAATCCGATGGAAGTTTTCCGCAGAACAGTTGGATCGACGGTCGGCCCTACTGGACCAAGCTGCAAATGGATCAAGTGTCGTACCCCATGATTCTGGCGTGGCAGCTGGGACGGACGGATTCCGAAATATGGCAGAAACATGTGCGGCCGGCGGCGGAATTCGTGGTGGCGCACGGCCCAGCCACGGAAGAGGAACGCTGGGAAGAAGTACCGGGGTATTCGCCTTCGACCATCGCGGCGGAAATAGCGGGGTTGGTATGCGCTTCGGATATTGCCAAGCGGAATGGCGCCAGTGACGATGCGGCGCGCTATCTGGCGAAAGCGGATGAGTGGGCGGCCAACCTCGAGAAAATGCTGGTGACGAAGAGCGGCCATCTGGGCGGACCCCTTGCCGCACAGGGATATTATTTTCGGATTGGAGATTCGACGAACCCGGACGACGGATTCAAGCTCGACGTCCGCAACGGCGGCGGCGTGTACGATCAGGCCGACGTCGTCGATGCGGGTTTTCTCGAACTCGTGCGTCTGGGAATTCGTCCGGCCGACGACGCGGCAATCGAGCGGTCGATCCAGGTGGTCGATCAGGCGATCCGGATTGAAACTCCGAATGGCCCGGGATTCCGCCGCTATAGCAACGACGGATACGGTGAGACGTTTTTCGGCGGACCCTGGCTCGGCGAAGGAATTGGCCGGCTATGGCCGATTTTCACCGGCGAGCGCGGCGAATATGAAGTGGCGAGGGGGCGAGACGCTTCCTTGTACCTCGATTCGATGTTGCGGTTCGCGAATGACGGCGGATTGATTCCGGAGCAGGTGTGGGACCGCGCCGAGCCCACGGCATCGCGATTTGTGTTTGGCGAAGGCACCGGGAGCGCAACGCCGCTCGCCTGGAGCATGGCGCAATTCATCCGGCTGGTTGTGTGCGTGGAAGAAAAGCGCGTGGTCGAGCAGCCAAGCGTCGTGGCCGATCATTTTCTTCGAGGAAAACGCTAACTCCGAAATCCTGGCTGGAAATTGCCTTCCCTCGCCCTGAGGCGCTGAAGCCGTTGTGCCTTCTTTGGAAGTCCGCAAGGTTTACCGCAAGGAATTTGATTTAGGCTGGTTCCGGAAGCGAATATTCAAATTCGTAAGAATGCTTCCCTGCCTCGATATTGATCGACATCGAACCTGAAATCCCCGTCAGGCCGCCTGCACCGGAGTCTGGAATCACAGATATCGCGAGGTGGGGAGTTCCGCGGGCTTGATTCGCCATGGGTGACCCTCGTAGAAATTTGTGCGGTCTCGACACGCACAGGGACAATTGAACCAGTCAAACGATAGCATTCTTACGGGAATTCACTGCGGGGAATGAAATTGGACGGACGAAACGGGCGCCACGCACAAAAAAGCGCAGAAGGCCTGTGCCGGCCTTCTGCGCCTTTGAAGCGTTGCAGTCTAAAGGTTGGTCGCCGTCGCTACGCGCGTGTTGGGCTTCGAATCGGAAGAGGACTCGCCCGTCGAAGAAACGTCTTCGGCGGCGCTGTTCTTCATGATTTCCTTTGCCCGCTTGATCTGATCCGAAGTGTCGCAGTGAACGGAGAGCAGGATGCCGCCGTTCTTAATGCGCCCTTCGTACCGCTTGGCTTCGTATTCGGGAATTCCCATGCCGATCAAGGCACCTGTGAATCCGCCAACGGCGCCGCCGACACCGAGCCCGGCGAGGCCTGCCATGATCGGGCCGGCGGCAATCAATGGACCGACGCCCGGAATCGCGAGAGCGCCGATGCCGGCCAACAGTCCGAGCGCGCCGCCGAGAACGGCTCCGGTGCTTGCGCCCGCTGCCGCTCCTTCGGGAGCCTTGGTTGCCTTCTCCGTGCCGATCTGCTTGGAACCGAGATTTTCGGGCATCAAGGCAGAAATGTCTGACGCGGAAAAGCCGGCCTTCACGAAATTGTCCGTGGCGCTATCGGCCGCGGCTACTGAGGAAAATATTCCGAACACTGCCACTTTCTTGTTGTCTGACATGTTGTGTCTCCTTAATTGTTCGACGCGATTTAATACGGATGTGAGTTGCGCCGCTTACTGCGCGGGTGTGACCTGGATTTCGTTGGTGACGTTGTCGGCGCCGGCGATCGCAACGGCTTTCGATTGGATGGCTGCTTTCTCGTCGTCCGTATGCACCGGACCTTTCAAAGTAACTTTGCCGTCCTGCGAAATGATCTTGATGTTGTGCGCGTAGGCGGATAGCGACTTGTCCTGCATGATCGAGTGGCGGATCTTTCGCGTGAGTTCGCGATCCGCCGGGTTCATCGCTTGCTTCTGAGCGGTCATCGCGCCGTTGCCGGCGTCGCCCTGGTTGTTTTTGCTGTTGTCAGGCGCGTTCTGTTGGAATGCTGCTCCGGCGAGCATCGTGGCGCTAAACAACAGCGACGCTGCGGCGAGCGCTACCTGCGATCCGAAGTGCTTTACAGTTTTCATGATCGAGTACCCCCGTTTTGATTTTGTAAGTCCGGCGATTTCGCAGAGCGGAATCACGAATTCACAAATTCCCTGGTGTTCAGTAACACGCTCATCTTGTTACAGAGGGCGCGGCGCGAACATCCGGTGAAGCGTCTAGGGCATGCGGTGCGATGCGGTAGGACGAGGTAGTGGGTTCAGGGTAGGCCACGGACGCAGCCGGGGCATCCAACCAGAGCGAGCAAAATGAAAGGGCGGCGGCCCATGAAATCGAGTGCGGACGTGCTTGCATTTCTTCGCATGCCCGATTTCGATTCAGGAAACTCGTCGGTTGCGATGTGTGAAAGCAGGTACGAACTGATAAAATCGAGGAAGTGTGGTGAACGCCGGGCCGCGTAGAACTTTCACTCCCCACGAATCAAATGAGCATGCTCGATTGATCGGGATTTTATAAGTGCATTTGTATCAATGGTTTACGGGAGAGTTCTGGTGGCACGCGACGTGCAATCATAAACTTGAAGAGTTGCAAGATACGGAGATAAATGTATGGCCAGCCCGGCCGCCGATTCGACCTCGCCACCACTGCCGCATCCGAAATGGCGCGAAAGATTAGTAGCGCTCAAGAATATTCCTCCGGTAATGCGTTTTGTGTGGGAGGCCGCGCCCCATATCGTGGTGGCGAGCGTCTCGCTCCGAATGACTGCTGCGCTCGTTCCCCTCTCCATGCTCGCCGTTACGCGGGTGATTATTGATGCAATCTACCAGCACACGGCCGCGCACGTTGTGCTGCCGCGATTTTTCTGGTGGCTGGTCGTTCTGGAATTCGTTCTCGCCGGTGCCGCAGCCACGCTGATGAGGCTGGTAGATTTCTGCGATAGCACGCTGAGCGACAAATTCACGCGGCACATCAGCATCAAGCTGATGAGCCATGCAGCGAAGCTCGATTTGACGACGTACGAAGATCCGTCGTTTTACGACAAGCTTGAACGCGCGCGGGTACAAAGCGTTGACCGCGTCCAAATGATTCAGCTGGGCGGGCGATTGTTGCAGGAAATCGTGACGACGATCAGCCTGGCGGCAGGAATTTTCCTGTTTTCGAAATCGCTGCTGCTGGCGCTGGTGGCCTGCGTGCTGCCGGCATTCCTGGGGGAGACGCACTTCGCGTTTCTTGGCTACTCGCTGAGTTTCCAGCAAACTCCGGCGCGGCGCGAATTGGATTACCTGCGGATGCTGGCCGGCAGCAAGGAAGGGGCAAAGGAATTAAAGCTGTTCGGACTGGCGCCGTATCTGATTGGCCGGTATTCGGATATTTCGGAGCGGATTTACCAGCAGTCGCTGCGGCTTGCCAAGCGGCGGCTGGTGATCGGCTCGCTGCTGGCGATGGTAGTAACGGCCGGATATTACAGCCCGTACGCTTACGTGATCTACAAGACGGCAATCGGGGCGATCACCATCGGCATGATGACTTTTCTGGGCGGCGCGATTGCGGGAGCCAGCACGAATATTCAGGCGGTGTTTACCACGTTTTCGGGAATCGCCAATCAAGCGTTGTTTCTGACGGACTTGCTCGAGTTTTTCTCGGTGAAACCGAGAATCGTTTCCCGGCCGGATGCGATGGCTGCGCCGAAGCCGGTGCGAGTGGGATTCGAGTTCAAAAATGTGTCGTTCCACTACCCGGGCAACGCGCGGATGGTGCTGAAGAATGCGAGTTTCAAGCTGGCTCCGGGCGAACGAATCGCGATCGTAGGAGAGAACGGCCAGGGCAAAACAACGATCGTCAAACTGTTGACGAGGCTCTACGAACCGTCGGAAGGGCAAATCCTGCTCGATGGAAAGGACCTGCGCGAGTACGACCTCGAAAGCCTGTGGAAAGAAATTGGCGTGATTTTTCAGGACTTCATGCGCTACGAAATGACGGCGGCGGAAAATATCGCGATTGGGAAGATCGATGACCGCGACAACAGCTTCCGCATTCGCAGCGCGGCGAACAAAAGCCTGGCGGAAGCCGTGATCCGGCGGTTGCCGAACGGATTCGATCAAGTGCTCGGTTCGCGGTTCGAAGGCGGCATGGATTTGTCCGGGGGCGAGTGGCAGAAAATCGCGCTTGCGCGCGCCTACCTGCGCGATGCGCAGTTGCTGATCCTGGATGAACCCACCGCGGCGCTCGACGCCCGGTCCGAGCACGAAGTGTTTGAACGCTTTTCGGAATTGACCGCAGGAAAAATGGCGCTGCTGATCTCGCACCGGTTCTCTACGGTAAAAATGGCCGATCGCATCCTGGTACTCAAGGACGGCCGAATCGCGGAAGAAGGCAAACATGAATCTCTGCTGCAGGTGGGCGGGCACTACGCGCAAATGTTTGAACTGCAGGCCGCTAACTACCGCTAGGCCGACCCGCTCCGGCGGGGGGAAGCACTTTCCCATGTAAGTGCATTTCGACCAGTTCTTGCGGCGCCAGGGGGGAGTTGGGTTTGAACCCGGCGCGTTCCATTCCCCGCTGGGCTTCCGGATTCCTCATGAAGGTGTCCCACACAAACGCGGTTCGCGCGTTTTCCGCCATGATCATCGTGATACCGGAATCGATTCCGACGACGTCGCTGTCGTACCAATTCGAGTAAGGATTGAACGCGTCCACGAAGCCGTAGCGGCTCCAGGTGCCGGCGCCGTAGCGATTGCTGATGTTGCGCAGCACGCGCATCCCAGGGCCGGGCATGAATGGCAATGAGCCGGCGGAAGCGCAGGGCACGACGGTGCCGTCGATCGGGCCCGTGGATGGGGGCCCGCCCCAAATCTGATAACCGGTGGCGGAATCAGACGCGGTTATCCCCCATAAATCGTCGCTGTAGTCCGGGAATTTCTTCGACAGGCTGATGCAAAAGCGGCGGTGAACCTCGGTGGCAAGAATTGAATTCTGAAAATAGTCGGCGTAAGCATCGCGCTTGCCGCGAAAATCAAACCAAGCCTGTGAGTATTGGTGCACGAAAAGCGGTGCGTACGAGCCGATGTATTTGATGCCGTCGTATTCGAACTCGGTGCGCTTCCAGGCGTTCCACGTATCCACGGGCAGTGGGTGCGATGCGGAACCGAGCCCGAGCAGGTACATCATCATCATTTCGCTGTAACTATCCCATCGATATTGAAGAAAGCCGGTCTCGGGAGTCCAGCCGTGAGGCAGGATTTTGGTGTCTTCCGAGAGCCAATTCCAATCGACGCGATTGAAAATGTCGTGGGCGAGCTGGCTGATTTCGGTGTGCTCGAAGTGCTGGCGGCAAGTGAGAATCCCGCAGAGAAGCAGGGATGTATCGACGGAGGAAATTTCCGAATTCCAGAGCCGTTCGCCGCTATTGATGTTGGCCCAGTGGTAGAAGAAGCCGTGCTCGTGCGACAGTTTCTTCCACAGGAAGCGGAGCGTGTTTAAGACGCGCTCGCGAGCCTGGTACGCGGAGACGTAGCCGCGTTTTTCACCGATGCAAATCGATGTAAGTCCAAAGCCCGTCGCGGCGATACTGCCAAGAATTCCGTTGTCGATGCCGCGAACGTTGCAGCGATCCTTGATGATGCCGGTAGCAGGATTGGTTTGCTCCCAGAAGTACTGAAACGTGGCCTTCTGAAGCTGTTCGAGGAAGGCATCGTCCGAGGCGGAAAGATAGGTGGGTTTCGGAAGACTTGGTGACAATGCGGACGGGGGCGTGGCTTGGTGCGAGCCATCGATGGAAAACGCCGAAGCGCCCAACGCCGCGAACGGAACGGCAAGAGCGGCGGCGCTGCCGAGAGACTGCAATATCGCGCGGCGCGACAGCAGTTCTCGTGGACCGATCGCTTTCATTCGCACAACTACAAGTTTAGACGAACCGCCGGGCGAAAAGTATGGACCGATCGGAGGATTTCTATCGCGGAAATGGCTTTTGATTGAGTACTTTACGAAGCGGAATTCCGAGAGCGAGGTCCCAGCGTGCGCGGGACAAATGTCGGCGGGAGCGGTATGTGGTGTTCAGGTAAGAAGGGTGGGAGGAGCCGCCCAATTCCTGGGGGGACTGAGGCGGCCCCTTCCTTTGGAAGCTATCTCCGCCGACCCCACGCTACTCGGAGCCGTTGGAAGTTGGGAGATTCTAGGACGAGGCCGATTCGTTGACCATACTGTAAAAGTATTATGACCGTAAATTTCCGTTCGGCGGGGTTGCCCTGATATCGAAACGGACGAGCGCGGCGGCGACCTACGTTCGATCGCCGCCGCGGTATGTATGGGATGGAGGTGTTCAGGAACCTGTTGAGCCCTGGGAGTGTTTGGCCGTCGCTTCTTTGAGAGCCGAGAGGGATCAAGCGTGCAAGCCCGAAGCCGATTAAACCGCGGACGATCACTTTCCAACATCGATGGTTTAGCTGAAGGGGGCCAGGAAAATGCTGTAGGAGCAAACACGCCAGCGATGGACATACAAATCGGGAGCTACTGTTTGTAGGCGAAGTACGTCTTGGACTCCCCGATGGTTTCCACGGCGGGAATCAAAAACAGGTTCGAATCGGACTTCAGCACCAGGCCTTTCGCTCCCGCTTCGCGAACCGCACGAGAGAGGTCGGGCAAATCATGGAGAGTGAGAATCAGCACTTTCGCTTCGGGATACGAGGCGTGAATTTCGCGGGTCGCCTCGAGCCCGTTGAGATTGGGCATGAACATGTCCATGACGATGACGTCGGGGTGCAGTTCTCCGGTCTTCTTGATCGCTTCCCTGCCGTCGGAGGCTTCGCCGATGACT
This sequence comes from uncultured Acidobacteriota bacterium, assembly GCA_963785585.1. Classification (GTDB taxonomy): domain Bacteria; phylum Acidobacteriota; class Terriglobia; order Acidiferrales; family UBA7541; genus Palsa-295. Next base: position 709,707 of record CAWAVW010000004.1, on the reverse strand, counting down.
TCCCAACCCGAGCGCGATTCCAGCAGCGCTCGAACGGCGCGCCGAATGTACGGCTGATCGTCTGCGACCAGGATTCGTAAATGCGTTTCAGACACGGAAAACTCCTAACTCCAAAGCGGAAGCGACACGCTCACGGCTGCTAACACTGTACATAGAAACGCTGCTTACGCCGCAAATCGCGAGCAGCCAGCTTTTCCAGCTAATCAGATGGAGCGTTTTAATGAAATACAGTTATCACTGTAGCTTGTCGGTTCGAGCAAGGCCGACGCCCTCACGCCTCAATAATTTTATTTCGAATCGCATAGCGCACGACTTCGCTGACGGAGTGGCAATCGAGTTTTCGCATGATGTTGGCGCGATGCGTTTCCGCGGTCTTCACGCTTAGACCCAGAGCGACGGCAACTTCCTTGCTGCTTTTGCCTTCGGCGAGAAGCTGGACGATTTCGCGCTGGCGGGCCGTCAAACGTCCGCCGGCAGGCTGGTTGTCCGCCGGACGGGGCTCGCCTTTAAGGAAACCGTCGAGAATCATTTGAGCGACCCTCGAGGTAAAAAACGTTTTGTTGCGGCGCAACGCCTCCACAGCGGATACGAGATCGCGTCCGGCGTCGGTCTTCAAGATGTAGCCGCGGGCGCCGGCGTCGAGCACTTGACGGATGAGCGGATCGGTTTCGTGCATGGTAAGGATCACGACTTTTGTTTGCGGGCGGTTCTTTAAGATCTGCCGAGTGGCTTCCAGGCCGTTGAGCGAGGGCATGGCGAGGTCGAGAACGACGATGTCCGGCGTGAGTTCCTTGGCCATGGTGACCGCCTGGCGGCCATCGACGGCTTCGCCGACCACTTCGCAGTCGTGCGCCGTTTCGAGAATGGAACGCAATCCTTTCCTTACAATCTCGTGATCATCAGCAATTAGAAGCCGCAACGCTGGCATTGTCTGCCTCCCATGGCAAGGTAACTGTAACGATCGTTCCTGGATTTGCCGGCGAGATTGTGAGTGTACCACCGAGTTGCTTCACTCGTTCTCGCATGCCGGTAATGCCGACGCCAAGGCCTTTGACGCCCTGGCCTTTGCTTTCGGTTTTTTCCGCGGGAAGGCCGCGGCCCTTGTCACTGACTTCGAGAAGAACTTCTTTGCCTTGTTGCAGCAACCGAATACTCGCCGTGGGACTATGCGAGTGACGGTGAATGTTGGTCAGGCTCTCCTGCACAATGCGGTAGAGCGCCGTGCCCACGTCCTGCGACAACTGCATGGATTCCGGTATTACTTCGAGGGAGACTTTCACGCCGCTGCGCTCAGAGAATCCGGCGGTGTACCAACCGAGCGCTGCGACCAGGCCAAGTTCGTCGAGGAGCGGCGGGTGCAGCAGGTAGGACAGCGTACGAACGTCACTGGCACACTGGCTGGAAATGGCGAAGGCTTCGTCAAGGGACTTGCGCGAGTCCGGGCCGAGTTTATCTTCGTCTTTTTTCAGGATTTGCAAATTCATGCGAACGGCTGCCAGACATTGGCCGGTGCTGTCGTGCAATTCGCGAGCGATGCGGCGGCGCTCTTCGTCCTGGGTCTGCAGGAGGCGCTGAGAAAGCTGGCTGAGGGATTCTTCCGCTTCGCGGCGGCGAGTAATATCGCGAAAACTAAACAGATGCCGGCCTGGCACGAAATTCGCTTTGGCGCTGAACTGAGCGGTTCGCACGGTGCCGTCGGGGCGCAGTAATTTTCGCTCTCCCCATTGCTCGCCGTCGCGAAGCAAGGAGTTCCAGTCGGCTGAAAGAGTGTCGCGCTGGGTCTGCGGCACGACTTTCTCAAGCGTAAAGTCCGACAGGACTTCCTTGGAGATGCCGAATAGGGCCAGCGCCGAAGGATTTGCATCGACGAAGCGGCGATCGTCGTCGAGGACCACGATCGCGTCGAGAGAGTTGTCAAAAAGCGCGCGCAACTGCGTTTCGCTTTTGCGCAGGGCATCTTCCGTTTTCTTGCGCTCCACCAGGTCCAAGGTCAGCTGCCGGTTGGCTTCGTTGAGCTCGAGCGTCCGCTGATGAATCTGAGACTCAAGATTTTCGTGAGCGGCTTTCAGCTCGGTGGTCATGCGAACGCGCTCGGTGACGTCCAATTGGACGCCTGCGTAGTACAAAACCTTTCCCGCCGTGTTTTTCACCGGCACGCCGCGGCTCATGATTGTGTGAAACGTCCCGTCCTTCTTGGGGAGTTCGAATTCAAAATCCCAGGAGCAATCGGTGCTCATGCACTTTGCCCAGGCGGCCGCGGCCTTTCCACGGGCGGGTTCCGGCAATAGATCCGTCCAGTTTTTGGTTACCGCGTCACCGGGTTTCACTTCCATCAGATCCAATAAGGATTGGCTGATGAATCGCACTTTGCCGTCTTTTTCGTAAATCCAGACGCCAAAAGGGATGGACTCGCCGATGGCGCTGACGGTGGCGGTGACTTCCTGGTTTTCCTGGACCTTCTGCTCGAGCAAGCCGTTCGTTCGGGCCAATTCCGCGATATGCGCGCTGATCTGCTTTTCCAGCTCCGCGTGGGAAGTCTGCAACTGCATTTCTGCTTGCTTACCACGCTCGATTTCCAGCTCCATCTCACGGAGCGCCGCGGGATTGGGGATGAATTTCGATTTCGCGATCTTCTGGAAAAAATCCAACATTCGCTGACCGTGCACCTTTGAGCGTTACAGGGTTCGCCGCAAGGCGGCGATGCACCACAAAGTTTTGGTGCCTTGACAAACACCGGTGAACTACAGTCCGCGCGAATTCCTGCCTTGCATGCGCAGGCCATACGCTTCGGACTCTAGTATTCCCGATATTCGTACAGCGACAATACCGGGATTGCTGTATGACGCCCGGGGCGTTGGATGTAGCGCAAGTGCTTCGATGGCATCGCCCGGCACGGGAAATGGCCTTTGCGCGGGATACTGGATATCCCGCATACGACTACCGAATCCTGCTGATTCCGGGAAGGGGGCCGGAGAGCTACATTCGCTTTGCGGCGGGGCACGCACTCATCCATTAAGTGCCCCGGGCGCAGGGAAGGCGGACATGCACGTGGAAAGGGCGTTTTCAAATCTTGCAATCTTGGTTGTTGGTTCGATGACCGCGATGGTCGCATTCGTCTCAACGCGGCTGGATCACATTTATTTTTACGTATTGGCGGGCGCGTGTATTGTGCTGGCGCTGGTGATTGCGACCTCGACGTTCCGCAGGCTCGCCAGGCGCTTCCCTGCCCTTCTGGGAAAAGCAATTGCACCTCGGTGGGAGATCGGGCGCCGAACGGGCAAGCCGGTGGTGAATATCCAGGAACAGCGCAAAGCAAAATTGCAGAAGTGGCAGCCGAATCCGGCTAACCACGCGAACGCGGCATAGTCCCATACGCGATTCGGAAGTTTTCGTGGATTCAATCGAAAAGTATTCGGAAGGGGACACAAAACAAGGAGGCACCATGCTGCGCTATGCGTTGATATTCTTCGTCGTTGCTTTGATTGCGGGAGTGTTTGGGTTTTTCGGGATTGCGGCTGCCGCGGCCGGTATAGCGAAAATCCTGTTTTTCATCTTTTTGGTTTTGTTTCTGGTGTCGCTCGTCTCCGGGCTGCTCACGCGAGCGTAATAGAGCGGAAAACAACTTTTGAAGAGGAAGGCGCTTGCCAGTCGCAGGCGCCTTTTTTTTTGCCCCGCGCCGGTCTCTATCCAAGAACGACACGAATCTGGTGAACCGCTCCGTCGTCTTCCAAGGGAATATTCGCCGAACCGGCCAAAACCTTTCCATCGAGTTCGGTGAGAGCTACGCCGCGAGCCACGCCGGATGGATTTTCCACTCGTATTTTATAGGTGGCCGAGTGATACCGGAACTCGATCGAGTATCCCTGCCAATTCCGGGGAATACACGGATCGATCGAAAGAATCATTCCTCGAACGCGGAAGCCTAAAATCCATTCCATTCCGGCGCGGTACATCCAGCCCGCCGATCCGGTGTACCAGGTCCATCCTCCGCGGCCAACGTGCGGAGATTCGGCGTAGATGTCACCCGCGAGGACGTAGGGTTCGACTTTGTAGCGCTGCACGCCCGCGCGCGAGTTCGAGCGATTGATCGGATTCATCATGCGAAAAAGTTCGCCGGCTTTGTCGCCGTCGCCGAGCGCGGCGAAGGCGATTACCGTCCAAGTGGAGGCGTGCGAATATTGGCCGCCATTTTCGCGGACGCCGGGAATGTACCCTTTGATATAGCCGGGATCATGCGAGGGGTGATTGAAAGGCGGCGTGAGCAGCAGGATCAATCCATCGGGGCGGCGCACGAGCTGCTGATCGACGGCAGCCATGGCGCGCGTTGCGCGGCCGCGTTCAGCGCCTCCGCTGATAATTCCCCACGATTGAGCGATCGCGTCGATTCGACATTGGGCGTCGTGGGCGGAGCCTAACGGAGTTCCGTCGTCGAAATATGCGCGGCGGTACCATTCGCCGTCCCAGCCGTCGCGTTCGAGCGCGGCTTTCAGCGCGCTGACGTGGATTCGCCAGGTTTCCGCGCGTTTGTTTTCGCCTCTTGCGTCGGCCAGTTTCGCGAACTCCCACAGAACCGTGTGCAGAAACCAGCCCAGCCAAACGCTCTCGCCTTTGCCGTCCTGACCGACACGATTCATTCCATCGTTCCAATCGCCGGTTCCCATCAAAGGCAGGCCATGCGAGCCGACGGAAAGGCTGCGATCAAGGGCACGCGCGCAATGTTCGAAAATCGTGCCGCGCGTTTCGGAGATGCGTGGCTGGAAATAGGACTCCTTTTGGTTTTCGGCGAGCAAGTCACCCTCGATGAACGGAACGGATTCGTCGAGCACGCTAAAATCGCCGGTCGCTTCGATGAATTGAGTGACGACGTAGGGAAGCCACAACAAATCGTCGGACATTCGCGTGCGAATGCCGCGGCCCGAGGGGGGATGCCACCAATGCTGAACGTCGCCTTCGACGAACTGATGCGCGGCGGCCAGCAGGATTTGGTCGCGAGCGGCCGAACGTTTTGAGACGGCCAGCGCCATCACATCTTGAAGCTGATCGCGGAAACCGTATGCGCCGCTGAGCTGGTAAAAGGCAGCGCGCGCCCAAACGCGGCACGAAAGGGTCTGGTACAACAGCCAACGATTCAGCAATACGTCCATGCTGGGGTCGGGAGTTTTCACCTGGACAGCGGTGATGATGTCTTCCCATGATTTCGTGACGGCGCGGAATAGCGCGTCGAGATCAGCGCTCCGATAGCGAGCGATGAGCTGGCGAGCGTCTTCCTTGTTGGATCCCTGACCCAGCAGAAACGTAATTTCGAGGCGCGCGCCCGGTCGAAGTTCGACTGTTGTCTGCAGCGCGGCGCAGGGATCGAGTCCTGCGCCAGCCTTGCCGGAAAGAGGTGTGCCATTTTCCAGCGCTGCGGGATGCTGTGCCGAGCCATTTCGGCCGAAGAATTCGGTTCGATCCGCGGTGCAGGAAGTTTGTTTGCCGCACAAATCCGCGAAGGCAACGCGCCCGCCAAATTCGCCCGACCACGGACTGCGCACGAGGAGGGCTTTTGATTGCGGATCCACCTCTGAAATCAGATACGGAGCGGTGGCGCTACGCGAGCTTCCGAGAACCCATTCGGCATAGGCCGTGACCGATATTCGCCGCGTTCGTCCGGATTCGTTTTGCAGCGTGAGACGGGAAATTTTGACGGAGTCTGCGGGAGGAACGAACTGGAGCAGGTCAAGGTTGATTCCGTGCGATCCGTGCTGGAAGCGACTATAACCCTGGCCATGCCTGGCGACATAGGTCGCCGCCTCGTCACGGATCGGAAGCGCTGTGGGTGTCCACACTTCGCCGGTAGCTTCGTCGCGAAGGTAAATCGCCTCGCCGGGAGTGTCCATCACGTGGTCGTTCGACCATGGGGTGAGTTGGTTTTCGTGGCTGTTTTCGGACCAGGTGAAGCCGGCGCCAGACTCCGAAACCAGAAATCCGAAGGAAGGATTCGCGATCACGTTCACCCATGGTTCGGGGGTGCGCAAACCTTCGCTCAGAATCGTCACGTACTCGCGACCACCCTCGGAAAATCCTCCGAGGCCATTCGGAAATTGCAGGAACGGAGCCGCTATTTGCAGATCATGGCGCTTACTGGGACGTGGTTGTCTGGCCGGATTGGGAGAAAGTGCATCCGCTGACTGGGTCCGCAGGACTTGTTCGGCCAGCGTACCGCGGCGGCTAAGCAAGACCACCCGCGCCACGGCCTGGAGCTGCGTCCGGGTCTGCGGCGGGACAAGATCGCCGCGCAGCAGATAGATCTTGCCGCTGACTCCACTGGCGTCCGGCGAGAGGCGCAGTTGGCTGCCGCGCACCAGCGCTTCCAGCGAGCCCTGCAGTTCCTGAACGTAGGAAGCGGCCTTTTCGTTGATGATCACAACGTCCGCGGACATCTGTTTCATGCGCCAGTATTCGTGGGCGCGGAGAAGCTGGCGGATGATGTCCACGTCGTCGGGATCATCGATGCGGGCCAGCACGATCGGCAGGTCGCCCGAAATTCCCTGCGACCACAGGGTGTTTATGTCGAGGGGAGTTTGGCTCAATACATCTGAGGAAGGCCGAAGCGAAGAGTCGCAGTACAGCATGGCGTTTGCCAGGCGTTGGAACATGTGCGCCTCTTCGGCAGTAATCCCCAGGTGATGCAACTGCACTTGGGCCTGGGTCCAGGCGAGCGTGAGGGTCCGTTCGAAGGTCCGCGTATCGCGGTACTTGTCGGCGAGCTCGAGGATTTCTTCGCGTGTGGATGCGACGATTGTGGAATATACAACATGCACGGTGTGGCCGGGAGGAATCCGAATCGTGCGGCGAATGCTGATGATGGGATCGAGGACCGGTCCGACGGTATTGGAGAGAGGCCTGCCGTCAACGATTGAAATCGCATTCACGAGGGTCCGCGCACGTCCGACGAAGCGAGAGCGGTCTGTTTCGTATTGCAGTTCGCCGACGGTTTCGCCGTCCACCACCATCACGTGAGCGGCCCAGACGGAAGGTTCATCGTCCGATCGCTTCCGGCGAGTGGCGAGCAGCGCCCCCACCGACGCGACGAACTCGGTTTCGACGAACAAATTGGCAAACGCGGGATGGGCAACGTCCGCCGCCTGGGAAATCAGGGAGACCTCGGCGTACGAGGTAACTTGAATGTCGCGAGAGCGAACGCCCAAGTTGGTTATCGAGACGCGGCGGACCTCGGCATCATCCTCGGACGAGACAACGACATCGAGTGAAGTTGTGAGCGAGCGGTCGCGACGTACGATCTCGGCATGATCTTCGAAAAAAGCGGCTTCGTAGGAATCCGGCTCGACTCCGCTTGGCTGATAGCCCGCCGACCACACGTTGCCGGTCTGCTCGTCGCGCAGAAAGACGTACTGCCCCCAGCAATCGCGGGTGGCGTCTTCGCGCCAGCGCGTGACGGCGATGTCGCGCCAGCGACTGTAGCCAGAGCCCGCGGAAGTGAGCATGACGGCGTACCTGCCGTTGGAGAGCAACTGCGTGCGCGGCGTGGGATCGTTGACGTTTGTGAAGCGGCGAACGACGGGCGGTATGGAAGCACGCACCTTGGCAGCGGCGGAAACCTCTTCGGCGCGAGGACGAGCGACCAGAACGTCGCGCGGGGTTCGCTCCTGCAGAAGCAATTGCGTGGCCTGCACAATCGGTTCGGCGTGAAAACGGCTTTGCATTGCGCCGTCATTCAAAACGTCGGCGAGCGCAACGATCGACATGCCCTGGTGATGGGCCATGTAGGCTTTGATTACTGCGACGGATTTCCCTTCGGGCAAGCGACTGGCGGTGTAATCGAGAGCCTCATAAAATCCGTAAACGCCTCGTCCCCCGGCGTCCACAATTCGCTCGAAGTTTGCCGCCGCTGCGACAGGATCGATCATTGCCGCCAGCGCGGTGGCGTAAGGAGCGATCACGAGATCTTCGATCAACCCGCGCTTGAGTCCCAGTCCCGGCACGCCGAAACTCGAATATTGGTAGGTAAAATCGATATCCCGCGCGTTGTAAGCCGATTCCGAAATTCCCCACGGGACGGCGCGCTCGGCGCCGTACTCGATCTGACGCAAGACGACTTGATCGTAGGTCTGGCTGAGCAGGCTGTCTCTCGGCGAACGCATCACGAGCGCGGGCATCAGGTATTCGAACATCGAGCCGGACCAGGAAATCAGCGCCGAGCCTCGCCCGACCGGCGTGAGCGAGCGGCCGAGGTGGAACCAGTGAGAGGAAGGCACGTCGCCCTTGGCGATGGCAATAAAACTGGTGAGGCGCGCCTCGGAGGCGAGCAAGTCGTAACAGTTGGGGTCGAGCGATCCGTCCGTTCCACGAAAACCAATCGCGAACAGCTTGCGCGTGGTGTCGTAGAGAAATCCGAAGTCCATCGCGTCGAACATCGCTTTGCTGGTATTTGAAATTGCGCGTAAACGGCGCAGCAGGGTCTTGGCTTTCTGCGAAGAAGTTTCCAGAGCGCGCGTCATTGCATCGATACGCCCAAGCGTTTCCCAATTTGCGGAAGACTCGGCGCTTAAGCTGTCCTTCAGGCTGGTCAAGGCGCGAATGGCAGCTTCGAAGCGGTCGGGCGCGTCTTCCAGCGAGGGCAGCGTGCGGAAGGCAGGCTCGATGGCCGCCCATTCGGCGGAATTCCCCGCTCGACGCTCGGCGACCAAGAGAATTTCACTATCTTCAAAATGCAGCCACGGAATCGCGATCCTCGCGTCTCGGGCGTGGCTGTCAACCGTCCATCGCGCGGCCTCGGCCCAGGCGCGCACTTCCGCATCCGCGGAGCCGCTGAATTCCTGCGTCAGCGCCTGAGCGATATCGGCGACGGTTTGCGCGCGCTCGCGCAGTTCGACGAAGCGCACCGCCCATTCGACGGCATTTTCGGGAGCCGGCGACAACAACGTGGCGAGGGACTCCACGGCGTTGTGCAATTGCTTCCGGGTGACGGTTTGGGTGCGTCGCGCGTCGGTGGTTCGAGCCATGGCATCGCGCAGCAGATGCAGGACGTCGGCAAGCCCATCGAACATCCGGCTTCCGTCCCACGGTTCCCGGTAGATTTCGCGGCAGCCGTTCGACAACACCAGAAGGTGGCCGGCGAGATTTCCACTATCGACCGAGGAAACGTATTTTGGGTCGAGAGGGCGCAGGTCTTTGGTGTCGTACCAGTTGTAAAAGTGGCCGCGGTAAAGCTCCATCTTGCTGAGCGTCTGCAGAGTCAGCTCGACGCGATCCACCACGTCGGAGGCTCCGCTCCAGCCCAAGTCTCTGGCGCAGAGTGACGACAGCAGATATAAGCCGATGTTGGTCGGCGAGGTACGGGGCGCGATGACGGGTTTCGGGTCTTCTTGAAAATTATCGGGCGGCAGATAATTTTGCTCGGCATTGACGAACGTTTCAAAAAAGCGCCAAGTCGCACGGGCGATCTGTCGGAGCGATTTTGCGTCGGATTCGGTGAGCGGTTCCTGATCCGGCTGGTCCGGCGGCATGCTAATCCAGCGGGCCACGGCCGGAGCGGCCAGCCAAAGCGCCGCAAATGGAATCGCGACGGAGAGCGCATGGGGCCGCAGGAGAAACACGGCGACCAGCACGACGATCGCGAGAACGACGCTGGAAATCATGCGGCGGTAAATTCCCAGAATTTTAAGGTCGGCGCGCCGTCCCGCTTGCGCCGCGGTTGTCCACTCCAGCAGATTTCGGCGGGTGAAGGAGATTCGTGCGAGCGTTCGCACGATCGCGTCGGCCATCAACCACGACTGGAAAGCGAGCATCGTGACGGTGATGCCGATTTGCGCGAGACCGATATACAGGTCGGACAAAACGTTGCGAATGTGACTCCGCTTTGAAATTCCGCCCAGGCGCGGGTTCAAGCCGACTAGAAACGAGATCAGGGCTGGAATCGAGATCGTTGTAAGGATGAAACGCGTCCACATCCAGGGGCTGATCTGAGGGATCAGCCACCCCGCCACCATGGTGAGGAACATACAGGGGGCCGAGAGGGTGCGGCGCAGGTTGTCGAGCATTTTCCAGCGGCTGATGGCGGGAATGTGAATGTTGCGAGCCTGCTGTTTCGACAAACCACCGCGCCCGAAAATCCAAGGGAGAAGTTGCCAGTCGCCGCGTGCCCAACGGTGCTGGCGGGAAGCGGAGACTTCGTAGTGCGAGGGAAATTCGTCGAACAACTCGATATCGGAGGCCAACGCGGCGCGGGCGAAAATGCCCTCGAAGAGATCGTGGCTGAGCAGCGAATTGTCGCTCACTTTTCCGTCGAGCGCGGTTTCGAATGCATCGATATCGTAGATACCCTTGCCGGTGTAGGAGCCTTCGCGAAACAAATCCTGATAAACGTCCGACACCGCGGAGGCATAGGGATCAATGCCGCTCGGTCCGGAAAAGATTCGCTGGAAAAGCGAACCCTCTCGATCTGTTGGTAAGGAAGGCGTGATGCGCGGTTGAACGATGGAATAGCCATCCACCACTCGTCCCGCCTGCGCACTGAACTTCGGTTGGTTGAGGGGATGCGCCATTGTGCCGACGAGATGGTCCGCGGCGCTACGGGGCAGTCGGGTATCGGCGTCGAGAGTAATTACGTAGCGGACATTTTGGGGAATTTCCGGCAGATGCCCGGCGATCGGCAGAAAGTTTGTTGTCGTGGAACCGCGAAGCAGTTGATTCAGCTCATGCAGTTTTCCGCGCTTGCGCTCCCAACCCATCCATTTCTTCTCTTGTTCGTTCCAAGTGCGACGGCGGTGCAGCAGAAAGAAACGGTCACCGCCGCCCGGTGCGGGACCATGAGATTTATTCAAGGCGGCGATCGATTCGGTGGCGCAGGCGAGTAGCTCTTCGTCGCCGGGCATGCGCTCGGCTTCCCCGTCGAGCCAGTCGGAGAGCATCGCAAAACGCAAGTCGCCGTCCGGGTTCGCCAGATAGTGAACTTCGAGATGTTCGACTTGTTCCTTGATGCTCTCTTGGGAAGTCAGCAGCGTAGGCACGACGACGAAAGAACGGAGCGATTCCGGCACGCCGTCGCGCAATTCGAGCCGCGGCAAGGTGCGCGGTCCGAGAAGATCGGTTACGGCGCGATTGATCAGAGAAATCGCGAGGTCCGACGCGGGAACCGTGGCAAGTAGAGCCATCAAAATGAGCAGCCACGCAGCCAGTCCCCTTTCCGCGGCGTGCAACAGCGGAAGAGCCAGGATGGTGGCGGTGAGCAGGGCGATCGTTCCCAAGTATCCGGGCACGGCTCCGCGCACGTAGAGACGAAGCAAACCGCGACGCCAGGGAATCTGGAACCCGAGCTCGCGCTCGAAATCCAGGCGGCCTTGCGATATCAAGTAGTAGCCGGGATCGGAGTGACGAGCGTCGAGAGGTTGCCCGTCGGCCGCGCGCTGGCCGCGGGCCTGGCGCGCTCGAGAGACGGCTCGCTCGGCAATTTCAATTTCGGAATGGTCGGAACCACGGGATAAATCCTCAATCGCGTGGCGGTAATAATCGCGAGTCGCGAAATCCATTTCGGCGAAGTTACTGCCATTTCGGAGGACTTCATCGACCAAACTCACGCTTTCAAAAAACGTCTGCCAATCGAACGCGGAGGTAAGGCGCATGCTGGTGATGATGTTGCGCACGGTGACGCTCATCGCCGCTTGTTCCTGATGCTCGGCGCGAACGATTTCGTCGGAAGTGGTTTTCTGCGCGGCGAGTCGCTCGTCAAGCCAGACGAGTACGGGACCGACCTTGGGATCGAGGTCGCGCAAGCGCTGGACGAGTTGTACGGCGAAGGCTCGCTCGATCGGCTGGTTCTCGAATTCCTTGAGCAAGAGTTCGGCGGCCACTTGCGTCTGCCCGCCGGTGCCCAGCAGACGGTCGGCGAACAGATCCGCCTGCACGCGGGCGTTTCTGCTGCGTACCAGGCGCTCTGAAATTCGGCGGAGATTTTCGACCAAAACGACGCGCAAGGTAATGGCTACGGCCCAGAGCTCGCCTATCGTCAACGGTTGAACGCGCTGGTAGGCCATCACGAAGGAGCGCAGAAGATCAGGGTCGAAGCGGCTGTCGGTGTGAGCGACGAACGCCCAGGCAACGCCGAAAACGCGCGGGTATCCTTCGAGGTGTCCGGCGGAAAGTTTCGGGAGTTTGCGGTAGAAGCCTACCGGAAGGTCGTCGCGGATTTCGCGCAGTTGCTCTTCGACGATGAAGAAATTATCGACCAACCATTCGGCGGCGGGAGTGATGACCTGGTCCTGCTGAATCGAGAGGGCCGTGGCGCGGTAATAGTCCAGCAGGACCCGGCCGTTTTCCAGAACGCGAGGGATTAGCGGCCGGCCGGCGTCCGCTCGGCTGGAGATCGTTTGCGCGGCGGCGAGAGTTTCGGCGTGCTGCTCCAGGCGCTCAGAACTGAAAAGCTCGGCGCGAATGGGCTCTTCCGGCTCGCTGAAAACCGGAATTGGCGATAGCGTAGCGCTCATGTCAAAGGTCGAATGGTTATAGACTTCTTGCGAATTCACGGATTGCCAGCCGCGAACTTCAACCGGTGCCTATCGTGTTTCCAAGCAAGAAGACCAGGCGGGCGCGATGAAACCGAAATAAGATGCTTCGCGACACCGAATGATTGGAAAGTTTACAAGATAAACGAAATGGTGAACGAACGTATCTGCGGCTCCCTGCGGGAGCAAACACGCTCGAATCATCGCTGTGTATTGTAGTACGGCGCTACGGTGGGGGAACCATACAGCGAAATCCCTACGCCGGTGCCACTTTTCGCGTATTCCTGTGGACGGCGAATGGGCCGAAAATTCCGGGTCTGAATTGTTTGGTAAATACAGGGAGGAACCCCGATGTTTTTGATTTTGACGATTGTGCTGATTATCGCGTTGGTGGGATCGCTGCCGAGGTGGCCGCACAGCAAAAGTTGGGGCTACTTTCCGAGCGGCGGAGTCGGATTGGTATTGATTGTGCTGCTGGTGCTGTTTCTGCTCGGGCGACTCTGAGCCGGCGCGACTGCTTGCTTACCGCGTCGTGCGAATCGAGGCGGTTTGCCGCGTTCGAACGGGAGACAACAACTGGAAGGTAATTAAAAACGCGGGGAGACAGAGTGCGATGGTCATCGCGACCCACATGACCGCGCCGGCGATCTCCTGGTCAACGAGTGACGAAAGCCCCCAAACGTTCGGCGTCTCGGTGTACGACGGATACAGAACGCGCTCGGAAAAACAAAGATAGGCCGAGACGGCGCTGCCCGCGATCGCGCCAAGCAACAAATACAGCGGCATTGACCAGCGCGGCCATCTCGGCTGGCTGGGCCACGGCTGAATGACGGGCCACCAAAATAATATGGACGTGGCGAAGAAGCAGGCATGCTCGACGTCGTGCCAGCGCTCGGAATGCAGAGCGAGTTCAAACGCCGCAGGAATGTGCCACGCAATCAGCGCCACCATGGCAGTAATCCAACAGAAGACGGGATCCGTGACCGCACTGCCCAACCACTGGACCGCTCTGTGGCGCAAGAGTTGGCCCAGCGGTCCGCGGACGAATCGATCGGGCAGCCCGTGAAGAAACGGCAACGCTGGAGAGCCGAGCAGGAGCAATGGCGGCGCGGCGATCATCAGCAAAAGATGCTGGATCATGTGAGCGAGGATCGACAAATCGTCTAACGCTTCGAGCGGCGATCCAATGGCGAACCACAACGAGCCGAGCCCTGCGAGGAAGGAAGCAAGACGCCCAAGGGAAATTGTGCCGGGGCTGGCGGTGCGGAGACGAAGCCAGCCGCGAACGTACAGCACCGTCGCGATTCCCATCGTGATGTTTACTCCGAGTGGCGGCGTCCAGGACTGAAATGCGGCTTGTACGGCAGGCGTCATCGAGTGGGCCTAAGGACGGCCCTGCGAGGGATTTGCCGGCGCAGGAGTTGCCGCGAGCGATTCGGACGCGTTGCGGGCGGGCGGCTGGCCGGCGGGTTTGAGAGTCTCCAGAAACGCGACAAGCGCGGTCGTCTGCGGTGGACTGAGATTCTTGCCGTAGGCCGGCATGTTGCCGCCGCCCTGGATCACTTGGCGGATCAATTGATCGCGAGTGAGTCGTAAGGCGACCGAATCGAGTGCCGGACCGCGCATCCCGCCTTCGTGACCAAGCGAATGGCAGTTGTGACACTGCTTTTGCTGGAAGACGAGCGCGCCCTGGCGTTCAACAGGGCTGCAATTTTTTAGGTATTGCGAAGGAATCGGATCGGCGCTCCAGGCGTCCATGATTGGACTCCACGGCGTGTAACTCGAAAGGTGGGTGAACGTGCCCAGCGCAACAGCAATCAGAAGAACGGAAATCACCGCGACGGGGCGGCGTTTCCAGCTTTTTTCGCCCTCGCCGAAAACAAATGGAAGCGCGAGCAAGCCGCCGATGATCACCACGGGGGCGACCAGCAGCAGGGGCGTTTCGAGCGACGGCGGCAGCAGCGCTAAGAGCGCGTAGAGCCACAGGAAGAAATAATCCGGACGGGGAATGGCCTGAATGTTCGTAGGATCGGGCCGGCCGGAAGGTCCGAACGGGCCAAAATACGCGGCGCAGCCCGCGATGCACGCAATCAGAATCGCGGCGAAGAAGATATCCTTCCAGACGGCGTAGGGGACGAAAGGCGCACCGTCCTTTTCGACGAGCTCGTGATATTCCTTTTCGTAGGTCGCCTTGCGAACGATGCGGCCCGGCATCGGCCACTCATTGATGCCGAGTTTCAGCACCATCAACAGATGCAGCGAAACGAGACCGATGAGCAGCGCGGGAATCGCGAAAACGTGAAAGGCAAAAAATCGCGAAAGAGTGGCGCCCGCGATGATGGGGCCTCCGAGTAGCAAGTTCACCGCAAATGGGCCGATCACCGGCACACGGCTGGCGATCGATGCGCCGATTCCAAGTCCCCAGTACGCATCCTGATCGAATCGCAACACCTGCCCGGTGAAAGCCATCCCCAGGGTCATCAAGAGCAGGAAGATTCCGATCACCCAAGTGAGTTCTCGGGGAAATTTGTAGGCGCCGAACAAAAACACCTGAACCATATGAAGCAGCATGATCGCGACCATGAAGTTTGATCCCCAGCCGTGAAGACCTCGAAGGAACCATCCGAGCGTGACGTCGTGATTCAAGACCTGCAGGCTATCCCAGGCGTGCGCGGCGGACGGGACGTACAACAGCGCGAGTAAAATGCCGGTAACGACCTGCAGACCGAAAATCACCAGCGCGCCGCTGCCAAACACGTAAAACCAGCTCGCGGTGCTTTTGGGCACCGGATGTTCCATGGTTTCGCGAAGCGTTGCACCGAGCTGCAAGCGCGCGTCGAGCCAGGATCCGATCTTCTGTATCAAGCGCATCGAGCCTTTGAGATATTGATGAGTGCCGCGTCGCCCGGAGTAGGCAACGAGCCCGCTTCAATCATCAGTTGGCCGTTTTGAATTCTGTGGTTGTAGGTAAAAAGCCCGCGTTCAGGCGGCCCGGAAGCGCGCGAGCCATCTTCGTAGTAAGCGCCGCCGTGGCACGGACACATGAAAAGTCCCGACTGCGGAAACCATCGGACGGGACAACCCAGGTGCGCGCAATTGATCGCAAAAACTTGAAACTGCTCGCCGTCGATGTGGCGAACCCAACAGGCAGTCTCCGCTGTTTGGCCATCGGACGGATCCACCGAAGGATAGCGGTACGTAGCCAAGCGCGTTTGGCCGGCGGGAAATTGCGAGAGCGGACCGAGCGCGAGCCAGGACGAGTAGCCCGATTTCCGTCCGCGAATGATCGGCGACAGCAGGTATCCGACGATGGGTATCGCGAGCAACGCTCCCACCACGCCGTTGACCGCAATGGCAATTTTCATCAGCGCGGTGCGACGCGACATTCCATTTTGTTCTTTGCTCATTGAACTCCATCCGGCATGGCGGTGGCGGCGTACGGTTGGCCGGGAAAGGCGATGCGGTGCGACGCGAGCCATGCGACCACGTCGGAAATTTCTTGCGAGCTCATGCACTTTCCAGGCACATCGTCGCACCAATTCGGCGAGCCGAGGTCGCTGCGGCCGGCGATGATCGTGGTGCGCAGACCTTGATCGCTTACGAGGGCGAGAAAGGCAGGATCGACAATCGAGCCACCGCGCGGTCCACCCTTCCCCGCGGCGCCATGGCAAGATGCGCAAAAAGCTTGAAAGGCCTGCGCTCCGCGCGCAGCGTTGCCGGGACCCGGCGACAAATAGGGAGGTAGTGGCGCGGGCGGGGGCGCGTTCGTACGGCTCCAACGCGTTTGCATTCCCTGAACGATGGCATCGATCTGGGCGTCCGCAAGCAATCCACCGGCGGATTGGGCGAAGGCCGGCATGGCGGTGCCGGCGACTCCATTTGCCGTAATGTTGCGTATGGCTGCTTGATCGGCGTATGCAAAATACAAGGGGTCGTCCAGTCCGAATGCGGCGCCGCCCTTGCCGTTTTGTCCGTGGCATCCGGCGCAATTTTTCGCGTAGAGCGAATCGAAGTCGAGAATTTTATCCGGGGCGACCGGGACGGAATCCGTAGCGGGCCTGCCAGGCAGATTCGCGCAGCCGGCAGCCAGGAACGCGACGGCCACGATCGCGAGGTCGAAGGATGGACGCCGGGTCATTAGCGTCGTCCTCCGCGGTCTGGGCTTTTGTCACCAGTTGAATCCGATCTGGGTACTTCGATTCCGGCGCGCATGGCGAACGGGACGTTTTGGTGGGTGAAGACCTTTTCCTGGCGCGATACGACCCATCCCGCAACGATTCCGAACCCGAATTGCGAGATGACGAACCACGTCCAGTCAATTTTCTTATCGAGGAGCGGGTTGAGAATGCCCAGCGTGGTGTAAAGCAGGCCGGACCACAGGATGGGCGCTACAAATCCGCCAAGCAGAATCGGGCGGCGCGGAATCATCGGAAGCATCGCGCCGTAGAGCAATCCAACGAGCAACGAGGTGACAAGATGAATGACGGAAGCGACCAGAAAACTTTGGAGGTGAAAGGCATTGAGCGAACTCTTGCCGAGCATCAGCGATTGTGAATAGATCGCGGCCGCCAGCAAGTTGATCGGATACCAGACACTTCCCTGCTTCACGATTCCGTATGCGGCGGCGAGAAATGCCATCGCGACAGAACCGGCAAGTCCGCCCTTGATACCCGCGGAAACGGGATAGTAGGAAATCGGTAAGTAGGCGCGAATCGGTTCGGGAGCGAGGTCAAACGTTTTTACTTTCGCGCGCGACGTGCGGACGGCCGCAGGTTCGATTTGCTCGACGGCAACCGACTCGTGACGTTCGCGCGGGAGAACGTCACGGAACCATCCAACGCAGCCGGCGAAAACCAAAATCCCGCCCAGCACGCTCACCGCGGCGCTGGTGACCATGCCGCCAAAAACAAGCGTGACGCCGAAGGCGAGCGCGATCGGCCACGCGGTTGGCGCGGGCAAAGACACGGCGGCGGGCGTCACGGGCGATCCGGCTGTTTGCTTGGCGTCACTCATTTTTGTTGCGGACCCTCAGCGCCCGATTACGTAAACAACCGTGAAGACGATCGCCCACACTACGTCCACAAAGTGCCAGTAGAGAGAGAGCACATCCACCCGTTCGGCGTGTTCCTGTTTCACTTGGCCCGCGAGCGCGAACGCCAGGACGATGCTCAGGCCCAGCAGTCCGACGATCACGTGAAACGCGTGGAGGCCGACGAGCGAATAATACGTGGTGCCGAACAGGTTCGTTTGAATCGTCAAGCCTCGGTCGTAAATGAGGTGATGCCACTCGCGGGCGGTACCGATCAAAAAAATCGCGCCGAGAGCGATCGTTGCCAACCAAAGCGCCGAGAACAGGCCGGTTTTACTCTGGCGGAGCGCACGAATCGCGAAGTGGATCGTAAGACTGCTCGATAGCAAGCAAATCGTATTGAAAATCGGGAGTTCGAGGACGTCGCGCGGCGTCGGGCCGTTCAGGCTCTTGCCAATGTAAAAAACGTAGGCGACGACGAAAATCGTGAAGATCGCGGATTCGGCGGCGATTAGGCAAAACATCCCAACGCGGCCGCGCGAGGGCAATATCCACGGCGATTCGCTTGCGGGAGGCAGCGCGTTGACGGAGGCCATGTCAGTGATTCGTCCTATTCATATTTCCAGTCCGGATCTTCGGGATGTTTCAGGTCCCAGAGCGGCCTGCGGCTGTACACCGTGGGGATTTCGGCAAAATTGTACACGGGCGGCGGCGAAGCGGTGGACCACTCGAGAGTCCACGCGTCCCAGGGATCGTCGCCGGCGTCCTGCCCTTTCCAATAGGACCACGCCATGTTTCCGACAAAAATCAGAATGGCAGCCGCTTGAAAAAACACACCGAGCGAACAAATCCTGTTCCACACCTCCCAGCCGCGGCCCGGTTCATAGGTGTAAATGCGGCGTGGCATCCCCAGGATTCCGGGGATGTGCATGAAATCGAAGGTCAAGTGGAAACCAATGACGAACAGCCAGAAATGCCACTTCCCCATGGTTTCGTTGAGCATCTTTCCGGTCATTTTCGGGAACCAGTAATAGAATGCAGCGAAAATGGCGAAGAGAATTCCGCCGACGATTACGTAATGAAAATGCGCGACGACGAAGTAGGAGCCGCTCAACTGCCAATCGAATGGCGCGACCGAAAGCATGATTCCGGTGAGGCCGGCGAGAAGGAATTGAAAAAGAAAACCCAGGCAGAAAAGCATCGGCGTCTTGAAAATAATTTTTCCGCCCCACATCGTGCCGAGCCAGTTGAAGATTTTGATTCCCGTGGGTATGCCGACGGCCATGGTGGTGATGGCGAAAAAACTGTTGGCGTAGGAATTCATGCCGACGGTGAACATGTGGTGAGCCCAGACGCTGAAGCTGACGAATCCGATCGCGACGGTAGCGGCGACCATGATCGGATAGCCGAAGATCGGCTTGCGCGAAAACACCGGAACGATTTCAGAAACGAAGCCGAACGCGGGGATCACGAGCACGTAAACCTCGGGATGCCCGAAGATCCAGAAGAAATGCATCCAGATCACAGCGGAGCCGCCGGCTTGGGTGTCAAAGAAATGCGCGCCCAAATACCGGTCGATACAGATCATCACTTGCGCCGCAGTGAGCGGAGAAATCACGAACAAAACCATTCCGGACATTACGAGAATCATCCAGGCAAACAAAGGCATGCGCTGCAGGGTCATGCCGGGGCAACGAAGACAGACGATCGTCGTCACAAGGTTCACGGCCGTGCCGATGCTGCCGAACCCGGAAACGAGCAGCGCGAGGGACCAGAAATCAGTGCTGTGGCCGAGCGAAAACACCTTTGACGTAAGGGGAGCGTAGGCAAACCAGCCGACATCGGGCGCGCTGCCGGCCCCGTACAGGCCGAAACCGCCGACGAAGCTGAAGTACAACAGCAGGCCGCCGAATGCGGTGAGCCAGAAGCTAAACGCATTCAGCCGCGGGAAAGCCATGTCGCGCGCGCCGATCATCAGTGGAACGGTGTAGTTGGCGAATCCGAAAAGAATCGGCATGGCGACGAAGAAAATCATGGTGGTGCCATGCATGGTGAACATGCGATTGAATACTTGCGGAGACACAAAGTGATTGTTGGGGACGGCGAGCTGAACGCGCATGATCGTGGCTTCCACGCCGCCGATTACCAGAAACACGAGCGCGTAACCAATGTAAAGGATTCCGAGGCGCTTGTGATCGACGGTGACGGCCCACTCGTGCAGGCGCTCCGATAAGGAGCGCGCAGCGAGCTCGGTCGGCGCAAGCGCTAGAGTTTCAGACGCCACAACTCCTCCGAAATTCCACTATCGCAGCGTTTCCAGATACGCGGTAAGCGCATTCAAGTCCTGGTCGGTCAAACGCATGGCCGGCATCAGCGAACCGGGTTTAATGGCGTCCGGATTTTCAATCCAGAGCTTCAGGTTTGCCGGCGTATTCGCCGCCGCGCCGGCAGCGATGGTTTCGCGGCTCATCAAATGGGTCAGATCCGGGCCGAAACGCCCGTCGGCGACAGTTCCCTGCACCGTGTGGCAATTGATGCAGGAGGTGGCTTCAAATATCGCGCGCCCTTTTTCTGCGAGCGCGTTCGAGGAATCGACGGGGCTTGCCGGGCGAGCCTGCGCACGGACCCATGCGTCAAAATCCGCTCGCGAATCCACGTACACGCGCAACAGCATCAACGAGTGCTGCGTACCGCAATATTGGGCGCACTGGCCGAGATACAACCCGGCGTGGTGCGGATCGATCCACATTTGATTTACGCGGTTGGGAATCAGGTCTGTCTTTCCCGCCAGGCGCGGCACCCAAAAGCTGTGATCGGTGTCGGCCGAAAGCAGTTTCAAAAAGGTCGGCGTCGGGGCGTTCGTTTCGCTGACCGGAATGTGCAATTCGTTCGCGGTGATCACGCCGAGCGATGGGTAGCGAAATTCCCACCAAAACTGATGCCCGATGGCCGTCACTTCGATGGAACCGGGCGAGTGATCGGCGTCCTGCACCTGGGCAATCACGCGCGCGGTGGCGAGGAAGAGCATGACGACGATCAAGACAGGGATTACCGTCCAGGCCAGCTCGATCTGGTTGCTGCCATAGACCTGCGGCGGTTCGTGATGATCGTCATCGTCCCGCATTCGAAACTTCACGGTGGCGTAGAGCAGCAGCGTGAATACGACTACGAAGATTACGGCCGTGATCGAAAGGACGAACAAGGCGACGCCGTAGATGTGGTCGGCAGGCGTCGAGTCCGGCGAGAAGATATTGGGAATGAGAGAGCGGGAGGGGGGATCCGCGAAGACGAAGGAGCTTGTAGCGCAAATTCCGAAGAATACCGTTAATAACCGGGCGACCTGTTTCAACCTTGGTCGGCCAGGGGCGCGAACTGTGGGATCGGACGTCATTGCAAAAAATGGAGGCGCCGGGAACTTACGCGCGAGAATCTACCACACTGTAGTGCAAACGAAAATGAATGGATGAGGAGCCGCGGGCAATTCCCAGGCATAATGCAACGCCCTGCGGCAAGGTCAGCGCAGGCCGATTCCGGATTTCTGCATCAGGTCCTGGATTTTCGCGGTGTATTGATCGACCGCGGCGCGCGTCTGCTCATCCGACCAGGCGAGTTCGCGTCCGAGAAGCGCGCCTACCGAGGGCGCGGCTCGAATGGCGTCCTTCCAACTCCAGAGTTGCAATCCCGTACGGCGGGCCAAAACGTCTTCGATGGTTACGGCCATTTCTTCGCGTGCGGCGAACACGACTTCGGCGAGGATCGGCGGCCCATCGGGCACGATTGGCTGCGCAAGAAAACGCTCGGCGCTCACGAGCTCCATGACGCGGTCAGCTCGGGTGCCGAATTTCTGCGAGAGATGGCGCGCGGTTCGTTCGGAAATGCCAAAACGGGCAACGAGCGATTGCCAATAGGTATCGGCATAGCCTTCGGAGCCTGCGAGGGGATGGCGGAGCGTACTACAAGGCCGAGTCGCGCCGCCGGCGTGTTTCCGGACCTCGTTGATGGTGTCTTCGGCCATGGCGCGATGCGTGGTCCACTTTCCTCCCATAATGCTGACGAGGCCGCTTGATGGTTCGAACTCGACTTCGTGGTCACGAGCCAGCTTTTTTGTGTCGGTCGATCCGCCCGAACTCACCAGGGGGCGCGCGCCTGCCGTGCCGCTGAGGATTTGATCCGGGGTGACGGGCGTTTCGAGATATTGATTCAGGTAGCGAAGCAAGTAGTCGACTTCCTCGCGCTTTACGTAGAGTTCCTCATCGGGTTTCACTTCGTCGTCCGTGGTGCCAACGAGAAGCCTGCCGAACCAGGGAATTGCAAAGAGCACGCGGCCATCGTCGGTCTTTGGAATCAGCATGGCGTCTTCACTTGATAGAACTTCGAGAGGCAACAGGATGTGGACGCCTTTGCTGGTTCTCATGCGAGGTCGAGTGCCGGGCGAGGCCATCTGACGGAGCGCGTCGGCGTGAGGCCCCGTGGCATTCACGAACGATTGGGCACGGACCGCGAAGACACGCTGCGAGAGTTGGTCTTGCACTTCGACGGCGGTGATTTTGCCGGTACGGTCTTTCTGCAAGCCGACGACGCGCGCGTAATTCAGTGCCTCTCCGCCCGCTTCGGTAAAGGTTTTTACCAGCGCGAGATTGTAGCGAGCATCGTCGAATTGCCCGTCGGCATACACCACGCCGCCGACTATTTTTTCAGCGGCAAGCGTCGGCATTCGCTGCAAGGCTTCTTTTCGCGAAATAAAATAGCTGCGGGCGAGGGCATCCTTGCCCGCGATCCAGTCGTAGAGTTTCAGTCCGACTTCGAGATACAGAACCTGCCACCAGCGGAAGCACGGCGTGATGAAGAGCTTCGTGCGCGTCAGATAGGGCGCGTTGCGCAGCATGTGAATGCGCTCGTGCAATGCTCGCTTTAAGACGGCGTATTCCTTGGGATCGAGTCCGGTGATTGCTTCTTCGAGGTAGCGGACGCCGCCGTGGGCCATCTTGGTGGAAGTGCTCGATGTGGCGGAGGCGAAGTCGCCGGCTTCGAGCAGCACGGTATGGAAGCCGCGAAGCTCCGCGTCCAGGGCGCAGGCGGAGCCGGTGGCGCCGCCACCGATCACGCAGACGTCGAAAGACTTTTCTGCGATGCTTTCGACGGCCGCGGCACGGGATTTCACTGGCATCCTCCGTGAATCGAATGATGAGGCGAAAATTGAGCGGCCAGGAGTGCGCCACGCGACCCACGCGGACGATTCCAGGTGGTGTTGAGGAGCTATCCGCGCGCGGCGTGCGGAGTCACGGCTTTGAAACGGAAGCGAAATGGCCTACAGGCGCGCTCAAACGCGTGTCTTTCAGAGTGAGCGGTTTTCGCGACGGGTCGCGCCATTCGCGCCCTTCGCGGCGAAGCAATTCCATCGCCTGCTCGGGCCCCCAACTGCCGGCGGCATAATTCGGAAAATCGCGCGGTGGGATCGCCTTCCATACATCCAGGATCGGCTGAACAACCGCCCAGGAAGCTTCGACCATGTCCGCACGCTGAAACAGAGTGGGGTCGCCCAACATGCAATCGTAAAGCAACGTCTCGTAGCCGGTGGACGGCACGGTGCCGAAATAGTCGGCGTACTGAAAGTCCATGTTGACGGCGCCCAGGCGAACCACGGGACCTGGAACTTTCGCCTCGAAGCTCAAGGAAATCCCTTCGTTCGGCTGAATGTTCAAGACGAGCTCGTTGGGCGGAATTTTCTCGACGGACGTCTTCCGGAACAAAACGAACGGAGGCCGGCGGAATCGGATCACGATTTCGGTGGCGCGCTCTTTCATGCGCTTTCCGGTGCGCAAATAGAACGGAACGCCGGCCCAGCGCCAGTTGTCAATATTGAGCGCGAGCGCCACGAATGTCTCGGTGGTGGATTGCGGATTCACGTTCGGTTCGGTGCGGTAGGCCGGGACACGGCGGCCGTCGATGAGGCCCTCGCCGTATTGACCGCGAACCGCGTGGTCGAGCACCCGCTCCGGATTGAGAGGCTGAATGGCGCGCAGGATTTTCGTCTGCTCGTCGTGTACGGCGGCGGCATCGAACGAAATCGGCGGCTCCATCGCGGTGAGCGTGATGAGCTGGAGGATATGGTTGGGCACCATATCGCACATGGCGCCGGCTTTATCGTAGTAATCGCCGCGCAGCTCGACGCCCAACTCCTCAGCCACGGTGATCTGGACGTGATCGACGTAACGGCGGTTCCAGACCGGCTCGAAAATGCCGTTGGCAAAACGAAACGCCAGAATGTTCTGTACGGTTTCTTTGCCGAGATAATGATCGATGCGATAGATCTGGTGCTCGCTTAAGACTTTTCCGATTTCGCGGTTCAGCGCCACGGCGCTCGAAAGATCGTGGCCGAAGGGCTTCTCGATCACCACCCGCTTCCATTTTCCCTGCTCTTCGCGAATCAGCCCCGCCGAGCCGAGTTGCTGAATGACGATGGGAAAATAGGGGGGGCTGGTAGCGAGATAAAAAAGACAATTGCCCTGCGTCGATTGCTCGAGCTCGACCTTCTGAAGCAAATTGCCGAGGTTTTGAAAGAGCTCCGGATCCTTGAAATCACCGGACAGGTAGTAGAGGCGGCTTTTGAACCAATCCCACGACGCGTCGTCCACTTCACCGGTCGCGAACTCGTGAATGTCGCGCGTCGCCTTGGCGCGAAACGCTTCGTGCGTGGATTCCTGCAGGGAAACGCCGATGATCGCGAAATGCAGAGGGAGCAGATTACTTTTGGAGAGATTGTAAAGCGCGGGGATGAGCTTTCGTTTGGTCAGGTCGCCGCATGCGCCGAAAATCACCATGATACAGGGCGGCGCGGGACGCCCTGATTCTTCGTCGGGCACTTCAGCGGAATTCGGTTGCTCCAAAAAGGTGTCCTCCGTGGCCACGAGCCGGAAGGGCGCAGACGCGATGATGCGCCGGTTCGCTCGCGAAGAGATACGGCTCTATCCTACGAAAGCGCTTCCGCGATGGCCTGTTGCAGCGTCGTCAGCCCCGCGGCCACATCCGCGCCCAAATGAACGCGCAGCGCGCGGCGGCCGCGATCGGCTAACACTTGAAAGTCGCCGCGAGCCTGCGCGGCTTTGACAATGCCGAACGTGTACGTCTGGCCCGGAACCTTCAAGTCTGCCGCATCATCGCAGGTGATCTGTAGAAATACACCGGAATTCGGACCGCCCTTGTAGGCTTGCCCGGTAGAGTGCAGGAACCGTGGACCGAATCCGAGACACGTCGCGACCCGCTTCTTATCGCGCACGGCCAGGCGCGAAATCTGCAGCTGATCTTGATGAGCGTCGTTGCGCTGGATGTAAGCGAGCAGGGCGAAGTAGTCGTTGGGCTGAAGGCGATTGAGGTGTGCGCGAAGATAGGAAACGAGGGTGGGATTTGCGCCAGCGGCTTTCTTCAATGCATCTTCGTTTTTGGGATCGGTAAAAAGCTTGACGCCCTTCCCTTCGAAAAACGGAGCTTCCGCCGGCAACGAGCCGACCTTTTCATATTGATCGGTGAGCTTGCGCGTCTCGATCTTGCTGGCCTCCACATCGGGCTGGTTGAACGGGTTGATTCCAATGATCGAACCGGCGACGGCGGTGGCAATTTCCCAGCGGTAAAACTCCTCGCCCAGCTCGTACGGATCGCCGACGGCGATGTGAACCACGGGCTGCCCGGCTTTTTCGAGCTCCGCGACCGCCGCATCCAGTTTCGCGCCCGACGCATTTTCCAGTCGCAGGTAGACGAAAACGCGGTCGGTGCCGTAAACGGCGGGTGCGCCGATGGTTTCGCGATCGACGGGTATCAATCCTTTGCCTTCTTTACCCGTCGATTCGGCAATCAACTGCTCGAGCCATGCGCCGAGATCGGAAATTCCTGGGGACGTGAAGATCGTGACCTTATCGCGGCCGGTCTTTTGGAGCGTACCGAGAATCGCCCCCAAAATCGCGCCGGGGTTTTGATCGGCGGGAACGGAGGCGCCGCACGCCTTGACCATTTCGTCCACGCGAGAAAGGAATTTCGCAAGATCGACGCCCTGAATCGCAGCGGGAACCTTTCCGAAATTCGAGAGAGCGGAGTAGCGGCCGCCAATGCTGGGAACGCCGTAGAAAATCGCGCGAAAACCATCCTGCTCGGCGACTTTCTGCATATGGGAACCGGGATCGGTGATGGCGATGAAGCGCTTTCCGGCATCGGCCGCGCCGATTGCCTTCGTGACCAAGTCGTAGAAATACTGCTTGAAGATGTTTGGCTCGAGTGTGCTGCCCGATTTGCTGGCGACGATAAAAACGGTCTTGGAGACGTCGATGCTCTTCTCCACGGCGCGAATCTGCGCCGGGTCGGTCGAATCGAGCACGTGCATTTGCGGATGACCGGCAATCGTGCCGTAGGTCTTCTCGAATACTTCGACGCATAAGCTCGAGCCGCCCATACCGAGTAGGACAGCGTGGGTGAATCCAGCCTTCTGGATATCCTCGGCTAGCTTTTTATAATCGCTGTAGCGGCTTTCCTGCGAGATGGGCTTGTCGGCTTCGTTCAACCAGCCGAGCCACTTGCTTTCGTCCTGATTGGTCCAGAGCGTTGCGTCGCCGGCCCAAAGGCGCTTGACCTTGTCATTCTTCTTCCAGTCTTCCAACGTCGCAGCGACCGGCGCGGCGAGATTGCCGGGAAGGTTGTACGTCAGCTTATTCACTTCGACCCTCCAGCGACTTTATCCATGTGGGCTTGAACCGCTCCGAGCAATTTGTCGAAAGCATCGGCAAACAATTTCACGCCGTCTTCGGTCAGTTTATCGGTTGCGGACTTCATGGAAATGCCGGCCTTCGCCAAACCTTCCATGGTCGCCTTCGCGGCTGACACGTTTTCTTCCAGGCTGGCGCGGGGCTTGCCGTGGTCGCGGAACGCATCGTAGGTGGCCGGAGGAATCGTATCGACGGTGTCGGGGCCGATCAGTTCTTCCACATAGTAGATGTCGCTGAACGAAGGGTCTTTGGTGCTGGTGCTGGCCCACAGGACGCGCTGGGTCTGAGCGCCCTTCGCCGCAAGAGCTTCCCAACGCGGGCCGCTGAAAAGATTCTTGTAGCTCTGGTAGGTGAGCTTGCCGTTGGCAATGGCGACCTGGCCGCGAAGCTGGGCGAGCGAGGCTTTATCGCCGTCGCTGGATGCGGCCTTCGACTTCGCGTCGATTTGGCCGTCGATCAGAGTATCAATGCGGCTGATGAAGAAACTCGCTACGCTGGCTACGCCGCGAATGTCCGCGCCAGTCTTTGCCAACGCTTCCAGGCCGGAAATGTAGGCTTCGGCCACGCGTTCGTAAACATCCTGCGCGAACAGCAACGTCACGTTGATGTTGATTCCTTCGCTGATCAACTGCTGGATCGCCGGGATGCCTTCGGCGGTGCCGGGGACCTTGACCATCAGATTCTTGCGGTTGACGGTCTTCCACAAACGACGAGCTTCTTCGAGCGTTTCTGCTGTTTTGTGCGCTAGGTACGGTGAAACCTCCATGCTGACGTAGCCGTCGCGACGGTGGGTCGCTTCGTACACCGGCTGCATCAAGTCCGCAGCAGCTTGAATGTCTTTGATTGCGACCTTTTCGTATATGGCCTTGGCGTCGAGGCTTTTGTCCTTCGAAAACGCGTCCAGGTCGCCGGCGTAGTCCGGACTAGTGGCGAATGCTTTTTCGAATATCGAGGGGTTGGAGGTCATGCCGCGCAGACCATCGTTGTCGATCATGCGCTTCAGATCACCGCTGGCCATCAAGTCGCGGCGGATGTAATCGAGCCAAACCGACTGGCCAAACCTGGTAAGAGCTTTCAGCGGATTTTCGGTGGTCGAGACGGTTGACGCCGTCTCCGTGGGCTTTGCGGTAGAACTCATCGGTATTGCCTCCCCTTCGGTATGCCGGATTCAGCCTAAGTCTCGGATGCAGGCGGCGTGCGGTCGGTTTCGCTTAAATGCGCGGCCTCGTGGCCGGGCAGGTGCATCGCGTCCTGAGATTCTACCGCAGTCTGGTCCCGGTTGCATGAATGCAGGGTTGATATCGATGGAGGATCGTCCCGCTGGCGTTCACATGGACTGGGAACGCCGTGAGTGCCAGGGGTGAGCGAATCGATGAAGCAAGGGAGGAAGCCTTCGGTTTGCCCCCATTTCCAAGCCGACAAAATTATCAGAACAAACGGGCTACGAACCGGAGCGGGGCGTAAAGCAGAATACTAAAGGATGAGACACGGGCGAGGCTGCGGCTCAGCATTGTCTGGCCGAGCGATTCAATGTCGATGTGGCGATTCTTCCGATGAATCCGGGTGGCGCGGCCAAGAAACTCAGAGGAAGAAACGGCCTGGTCCTGCGAGTCGAGCGCGTCTCCCTTGGTAACCAAAAGACTTTCACCATTGGCGGCGCGTGTTCGCCGGAGCACTCGATGAACGAAAAACTCCTGATCGCGCTCGAATAAAACCACATCGCCGGGCGAAATCCGATCGATATCCCACCGGCGAACAAACACCTGATCGCCGCTGCGAATCCAAGGATACATATTTCCGGTGAGAACGCGGACAGAGGCTGAACCGTGGCTGCGAATCTTGGAGCCAATCGTGTTCGCATGCGCATGGGTTCCCGCGGAGGTTGGCTGGCCACCCTGCTCTACGCGAATTGGCGATACGGCGGAGGCTGCGCTCATATAAGAACCCTACGGCTCCAATCGGAAATCGGATGTAGCGAGTAACTGATCATCGAGAGAGTAGCGAACTTTCCAGACGCCGAAGACCTGGCGCTTCTGGATCCAGGTGCCCGCGACAGGAATGGTTCGCACGCCTGGAATCGGCGCGTTCGAAATCTCTGGGACGCGGAAACCGACCTTCGTTTCCTCGTACGTATGTCCGTCTGGCATAACAATTTCCAAAATCTGCATGTGATCGCCCGGAGCGACGTGTTCAATCGACGTATTCACCGCCAGATCCTGGGTACCGCGAACGCTGAAAACAGCCCCGGGCACGCAACCGGATGGCCGACGCGAGCAAAACGAAATCGCGGCACTCGGCGGCGAGGCGACCCGCTCCTTCGCCGAACTCGATTGGGGTTGACAACCGGCAAGCCCGGATGCAACCAGCGCCAGCAAAGCGCAGCCCCCGGGAACCCGCCGACATCTGAAAATTCGCTCAACGAACATGCAAAACAGCCTTCCGAAGATAGGATGTCGAACCGGGCCGAGGGATTCGCTGAAAATTCAACCGGAAACCGCGAATCGCAGGCCACCATCCTATGCCGCAGGCGTTGAGACTCTCATTCCTGATTTCGGTCCGTGTGTCCGAAGCGAGAACACGGCACGTGGCGCCCGATGTCGAAAACCGGCCCCCTGACGTAAAAACCCGGCAATTCGAGATTTGTTGCGCGGTAGCAGGAGAGGAATTTCCGGAGTGGGTGCGAGATCTGACTTTATGAGCCGCCCAATCCGTACTTCTTTAAGAGGCGGATTGGCCGGAGCGCAACGTAGAGCGGGGCGAGCGCGGGAGGCAGGCGAACCATTTCCCAATCTTCTTCCGCGGGGACGATCGCCAGACGAATCGCGTATCGCAAGCCGTCCCATAAGCCTTGTTGCATGTTTCGGCGAAATCGAAACCTTTCCCTTCCGTTCAAGGTGGGAAATGGCCGCGAAAGCAAACGACGCGCGAGATCGGAGGCGATTCCCATGGCGATTCCATCGCGGGTAACCTGCGCCACAATTTCAGGCGGCAACGGCGTGCCAAAAATTGCCAGCGCGAGCGCCAGGCCGAGATGAACCATTCGCAGAGCCTTTTGGGAATCGGCAAATCGCAGCGCGCGAACCCAGTCGAAATGCGGATAGGACTGGACGAGTTCCGAGACGTCGGCGATCCACGAAAGCCTTTCCCAAAAGTCCTTCGAACCGTGAATGCAGAGCAGCGTCAGCAGTTCTTCGGGTGCGAACGTGGGAACATCGCGTTCGGCCAGCCGCACTTCGACCAGCGAGGGCAAGAACCCTGCGATGTCAGGAACTCTCGGGAAGTGGCGCAGCGTTCTCTCGGTATGCAACTCGATCATCGCGCTGCGCGGGATGTCACGGTAATTGTATTCGCCAGGAACCAGAGCGGCCGCCGCGTCCGGCGCGAGAATCCAATCGAACTTCGGTTTATAGCCGAACCCGACCACGATTTCGTGGGCCGCAGGCAGATCGACTTGCGGAACGATGATGTCGAGGTCTTCGAACTCTCTGAGGGTAAAGTCGCCGTACGCCTGCGCGGCAAGAACGGGTCCTTTGTATGGAATCGCGCGAATTCCCTGCTGTTTAAAAGTATCGAGAACGCGCAACAGTTCGGCGGTAAGAAACATGCCCCGCACGGCGATCGAGCGTGCCATGGTTTTCAACTTTTCTTGAACGGGAGCGGGGACGGAGTTGGAATCGAGGGAAAGGAGCTGGCGCTGGAGAAGAGGGGTGACGGAATTTTCGAGCGATTCGGAGATTAGATAATCCCAATCCATTTCGCCACGGAGGATGCTCAGAATGTCTTTTTGCTGTTCGGGGGAAGGACGCGTGCGAGCACACAGCGCAAGCAACTGTTTCTCTGGACAATTGGAGGAGAGAAGGGCGGGATTCATCCGAAATTCATTAGCGACAGACTGGGGAGAGCGTTCCAGCCCGTACTAAACGGATTCTACGCTAGATAATTCCGCGTCTGACGAGAAACTTAGGTACGGATTTCGCAAGGCGGGTGCGAATCTCATTTCATGCGAACGTTGTAAATTCAGGCGAACATAGGACGGCCGAGCGGTCCGCGGGAATCGACGAGACGGCCAATCTTCAGCAGACGCGAGCGCATGTCGGTTGGATCCAGTCCGGCACCGGCGCACACCAGTTCGAAATCCTGGGTATTCTCAAACAGGAACCGTTGGGCATCGCGCCGAGCTCGCAACGAGCCTGAGCGCCAATCTTCCACCGCGCTTACAACGACCGCCGTCCACAGTCTGCGCTCCGCGATCAATTCTTCCGTTACCGTGTCCCGAGTCTCCATCGCAATCCCCTCCATTGGTTGTCAACGTCAGGCTGCCGACGGGAACGGACAAATGCACTTCACGCGCCAAATGTGATGCGGCGGTAGTTCGATCGCAGATCGCCCGTATGCTTTTTGTTTTTGCCAACTTTCGGGGAGGCGCGCATTGCAGGTTCACTCACTCGCAGGAAGCCGAAATGTTCTGTGGCGCACACGTGTTTCAGCCGGGAACAAATGGACGCTGCGTGCAATCAACCGCTGCGGAAATTCAAAGGAACGGTCAATCCATCGGGAGCAAGACATTAAGGAAGATTGAACTGACAGAGCGGGCGGCAAAACGCCTAAGCTTTCACGACCTCTTCGACAAACAATTCACGGAGCTTTACCGCGAGCGTTGCCATGGTAAAGGGCTTCTGCAGCAGGACGGCGTCATTTTCCAAGATCCCATGGCGGACCACCGATTGGTCCGTGTAGCCGGACATGAAAAGAACCTTAATCCCCGGACGTAAAGTCTTCACCCTTTCCGCCAGCTCCCGTCCGCTGATGCCCGGCATCACCACGTCGCTCATTAACAGGTGGATGGTGCCCGAATGCATGGCGGCAAGTTCGAGAGCGGTGTGACCGTCCTCGGCTTCGATCACTTTGTAACCGCAGGTTTGCAGGTATTCGCGGGCCAGTTCGCGGACGCCTTTTTCGTCTTCGACGAGCAAAATCGTTTCGGACCCGTGCGGAAGCGAGCGCTCCGACGGTTTGCGATCGCGCGTCGCCAGGTTGGATTCGTCTTCGATTCGGGGGAGATAGACCTTGAAACTGGTGCCGCGACCCGGCTCGCTATAAACCCACACGTAGCCGCCGCTTTGCTTCACGATTCCATAGACGGTCGCAAGTCCCAGCCCCGTCCCCTTGCCTTTCTCTTTCGTGGTGAAAAACGGCTCAAAAATATGCGCCTGGGTCTCGGAGTCCATGCCGCAGCCGTTGTCCGTGACGGCCAGCATCACGTATTTACCGGGCGACAGGACGGCCGGGGGGTGCGAACAGGCTGCGTCGAGCTCCACGTTGGCGGTTTCGATCGTCAAGCGGCCGCCGTCGGGCATGGCGTCGCGCGCGTTTACGGCCAGATTCAAGACAACCTGCTCGATCTGGCTGCGGTCGGCTTTCACCAGGCCCAAATCGGGCGTGGAAGAAGTTTCCAGGTGAACGTCCTCGCCGATTAAGCGGCGCAGGATCTTTTCCATGTCGGAAACGACGCTCTGAATGTTCAAGACCTTGGGCGCGAGCATCTGTTTGCGGCTGAACGCCAGCAATTGCCGGGTAAGAGACGTTGCTCGTTGCGAAGCGGTTTGAATCTGTTCGGCGTTGCGGCGCAGCGGGTCACCTTGCGGTAGCCGTTCCGCGAGCAGATCGGCATAGCCCTGAATCACCATCAACAAATTGTTGAAGTCATGCGCGATTCCGCCGGCCAGGCGTCCTACCGCTTCCATTTTCTGGGCCTGACGCAATTGCTCTTCGAGTTGCTTGCGGTCTGTGATATCGAGCGACATGCAGATCGCGCCTTCGAGCTCGCCTTCGGCATTGCGAAGGGGCTCCACGTGGCAAGCGTACGAGCCGCTCTTCCACTCGACGTGGAAGGTCATGGGTTCGCCAGCCAATGCGCGACGGTGAGAAGCGATCGGAAGAAACGTCTGGTCGGCAGTTTCGAAATACTCCAGCAGGGATTTGCCTACGAGTTGATTCGGTTTCAGGCCAAGGCGCGCGAGCCCGGCTCCCAACGATGAAGTGAATCGCAAGTTCTTGTTGACGGTCCACAGGACAGCGGGAAGCTGCTCGACCAGAACGCGAAGGCGAGCTTCGCTGTCGCGTACCTTCGCATCGGCGCGCTTTCTTTCAATGGCCAGGGCGATTTGGCCGCCGACCGAGGCAAAAAATTCCAGGTCGCGCTCGTTGTAGGCGTTTTCGTCCTCGTAGTGTTGGACGACGAGCACGCCGATCGTGGCGGCCGGGGTACGCAAGGGGACGCCGAGCCATGTGGGAGACGGCGTGCCGACCAACTCGACTTCGCCTTCCGCGGCGAGTTTGTCGAAAGCCTTCTGGGTTATGAGCATCGGGCGGCCGGTGCGGTAGACGTGAGCTGTGCAGCTTCTACCCACTTGCTGGGGCGGCGGAGCCTGGTCGAATTGATCCGCAAAGAACGGGAAATGGAACATGCCGGAAGATGGTTCGTAGAGGGCCACAAAGCAATTTTCGGCGTACAAAACCTTTTTCAACGATTGATGAATCACATGCAGCAGGTCGTTCAGATGTTCGGTGGCGTTTACGGCGTGGATAATCTCGAACGTCACCTGTCGTTCGAGTTCCGAGCGCTTCCGGGCGGTGACGTCTTCGATCGTGCCTTCGTAGCAGCTGATTTCGCCGTTCTCATCGCGAACGCACCGCGACGTCTCCGAAACCCAAATGGTGCCGCCGTCTTTGCGGACCAATTGATATTCGAAGGTTTGGACGAAGCCGTCTTCGGCCATCCGCCGTTTGAATTCCGCACGCGCGGACGGGTCGGCGTAGGAATCGAGCGCCAGGTCCTTTACGCTCGCGATCAGCTCTTCCGGCGAGTTGTAGCCGCACATTTTCGCCAGGGCGGGATTGGCGTGCAACAAACGGCCATCCGGTGTCGCTTGAAAAATTCCCTCGACGGCGTTCTCGAACAAGGACTGCAGGCGCTGCTCGGCTTCGAGTTGGGCTTGTTCCGCGCGGCGGCGGTCGGAAATATCTTCGTACATGGCGAAGGTGCCGGTGCGCTTCCCGCTGACGATCAAGGGCACGCCGGTCACCTGAATGTCGATGAGCGAACCGTCGCTGCGCTTGCGGCGAGTCTTGGCGCGAACGACTTCGCCGGAAGCTGCGCGGGCCGTGAGTGCCGCTGCCTCGTCGTTCAGATTGTCCGGCGCAAGAAGTGAATCCAGGGCTACGCCGAGGATTTCCGCCTGGTGATAGCCAAACATCAACTCAAAGGCAGGGTTGCACATCTGAATGCGGTGAGAATCATCGAGAACAACCACGGCCAGCGGATTGCTTTCGGTGAGCGCTCGCAGGTAGGCGGACTGCTCCGCAACTTTTTCCTCGGCGGCGCGCCGCGCGCTGATATCGAGCGCCACGGTAAGAATCGCGTCATGACCGGCGAACTCGATGGCTTGCGTGGTCACTTCCACGTCGAACAATTCACCGTTCTTGCGGCGATGCTGGCAGTGGCCCTGGCAAGACAAGCTCCTCGGAGTGCTATCCGAGATCTGCAAGGCGCCAGGATCGTCTGCCGCCGGAGAAAGGCCGGTCACCGCCATTTGCAGAAATTCTTCTCGCGAGTAGCCGTAGGCCCGAATGGCTGCGCCGTTTACCTCCATAAAACGCAGGGTGGCACGATCCACAACGAACATCGGGTGAGGATTCCCGGAAAAGAGCAGCTGAAAGTTTTCGTCAAGTCCGGCGGGTTCACTGAGCGCGGGCGAATGCAGAGCTTTGGAACCGTTTTGGTCACGCTTCCAATGGCGAAACAAACCATTCTTCGCCGGAAGCAATGCAGTAATTTTGCTGGACATGGTTCGGTGTTCAGAGCGAGCGCCGCGCCCTGTAGTTCACCCCACAAACAGGTTAGGGAGGGGCCAAATGGTCCACAATGGTACTTTCGTACCAAAGCCACAGATTCAGTGGCACTTACACCACAGTGGCGAAGACCGCGCAATGGAGGGCAAGGCCGGAAAACGTGCGGATTTCCGGCCTTATTCAGAAGAGAAGCTTGCTGGGACCTACTTTTTCGGGCGCGATTCCGGCGGAATCATTTTATTGGCGCGATAGTAGGCGACCAATAGCCCGTAGTGTTCGCCCATATGTTCCGTATAGCCGATCCACATATATAAATTCTTCAGAGTACTGGAGTCGCCCTCTTTCTGAATTTCGGCCGCGCCATCGGCGACGGATTTGGCCAGAAACGCGACGACCGCCGCTTTGGTCTTGTATTCCGCTACGGGCGGATCATTGCGACCGTCACCCACTTTGGCGTTGGTGACGCGGTTCAGGAGATCGTAATTCGAGCCGGCAATGTGGAGCATGACTTCGGCAAACGAACGGACTTCGGGGGTCAATTTGTATCCATACTTGTCTTCCGGCCAATCCTTGGCCATGGTGATGAGCCGGTTGCCGATGTCGTTTCAGTTTGCGAGCACGGCGTCGGACGGAGTCGCGGGAATCTTGAATTGCGCAGCCTCCTGCGCGCGGGCGCTCGAGGGCGAGCCTAGGAGCAGAAAACAGGTGAGAACCCCGAAGAGCCGGATGTGGTTGAGCGTTTTCATATATTTTCTCCGTCGAAATCGTTGGCAGTCCCGGCCTGAAGTGCTCCGGCAGGCTACTGCTTATACCGCCCGGCGTCGATAGGCAAGGAAAATGGGACGAAAGGAAGTGTCGTAACAGGGAGCGAGCCTGGCCCTTAAGGCGTCATGAACCTTTTGGTTTGGTGGCCTGGCTCCGGTAAGATGCTCGTCGGCTTGGATTGGCCGGTCCACACACCCTAGTCGGCTCTATGGCACAGGAAAACACAACCGCTCAAGGCGATTCGCGCGAACACGCCGGAAGTTTCCGAGAGGAAATGGAAAGGCTTATCCGCGGGGAGCATTCGGATCCCTTCGCGTTGCTCGGCCCTCACTTCGTCAATCACGCAGGAAAGAGCGCGCTTGCGGTTCGAACCTTCCGGCCAAAAGCAGTCGACGTGGAGATAGTCTGGCTCGCGACCGGCGCGAAGACCGCTGCGGTTGAGCTGCATCCCGACGGATTTTTCGAGGCGTTACTACCGGCGTCGATCACGGCAACGCTGGGGGGCGCGCTTCCGTCCCCGGGCTCCTACGAGATCAAGTTCCGCTTTGCCGACGGCAACACGTTCGAAAACTTCGACGCGTACGCATTCCCGCCGGTCCTCACCGAATACGACCTATATCTCTCCGCGGAAGGAACGAATTACCAAAACTACGAAAAGCTGGGCGCTCATGTGCGGGAAATCTCCGGTGTTCGCGGCGTCCATTTCGCTGTCTGGGCGCCGAACGCGCGCCGGGTGAGCGTCGTCGGAGACTTTAATTTCTGGGACGGGCGCGTGGACGCCATGCGTGAACGCGGTACGACCGGAATCTGGGAGATTTTTGTTCCCGGGCTCGACGAAGGCGAGATTTACAAATTCGAGATCCTTTCTCGCGTGGGAGGACCCGCCTCTCTGAAGGCCGATCCTTACGGATTTGCGGGGGAGCAACGCCCGAAAAACGCATCCGTCGTCGCCAACATCGAAGGATTCCGGTGGAGCGATACCGAGTGGATGGCGGCTCGGGCTTCGCGGGATTGGCTGCACTCGCCGATGTCGATCTACGAGCTGCACGCCGGCTCCTGGCGTCGAAAGCCGGCGGAAGGAAACCGCTGGCTGACCTATAGCGAACTGGCGGACGAGCTGATCCCCTACGTAAAGCGGATGGGCTTTACGCATATCGAACTGCTGCCCATCACCGAGCATCCGCTGGACGCCTCGTGGGGATATCAGGCGGTGGGATATTTCGCAGTCACGAGCCGGTTCGGTTCGCCGGCCGATTTCACGCGGTTTGTGGAGCGATGCCATCTGGAAAACATCGGAGTTTTACTGGACTGGACCCCCGCGCACTTTCCTCGCGACGCGCACGGGCTGGGACTGTTTGACGGCACGCACCTGTACGAACATGCCGACCCGCGAATGGGGGCGCATCCCGATTGGGGAACGCTGGTTTTCAACTACGGCCGGAATGAAGTTCAAAACTATCTGATTTCGAACGCGTTGTTCTGGATTGAGAAGTACCACATCGACGGGCTGCGCGTGGACGCCGTCGCCTCGATGCTCTATCTGGACTATTCGCGCAAACCGGGCGAGTGGGTGCCGAACCCGTTCGGTGGACGTGAAAATCTGGAAGCAATCGCGTTCATGAAGCGGCTGAACCAGGTTCTCCACGAACGAAATCCCGGGGCGCTGACGATTGCCGAAGAATCGACATCGTGGCCGGCGGTTTCGCGCCCGACCTATGTGGGTGGTCTGGGTTTCGACCTGAAGTGGAACATGGGTTGGATGAACGACACGCTGCGCTACTTTGCCTGCGATCCCATCTACCGGAAGCATCACCAGAACGAGCTGACCTTCTCGATGATTTACGCCTTTAATGAGAACTTCGTGTTGCCGCTGTCTCACGATGAAGTCGTGCACGGCAAGCGAACGCTGCTGGAGAAAATGCCCGGCGACGACTGGCAGAAGTTTGCCAATCTGCGGCTGCTGTACGGATATATGTTCGCGCATCCGGGGAAAAAATTGCTGTTCATGGGCGGCGAACTGGCGCAACGCCACGAGTTTCACGAAGACGGCGCGTTGGAGTGGGCGCTCGAGCAGTCCCCTCCGCATCGCGGCATTCAACGGCTCCTGGCGGATTTGAACCGGCTGCACACGTCCGAACCCGCGCTGTTCGAGGTCGATTTTGAGTGGGCTGGGTTTGAGTGGATCGACGCGAACGACTCGGCGAACAGCATTCTTTCGTTTCTGCGGCGCGCGAAAAGCTCCGACGATTTTGTGATTGTGGTCTGCAACTTCACCCCGGTGCCGCGCGAGGAATACCGGGTCGGAGTGCCCACCGCCGGTTTCTACCGGGAAATCCTGAACACGGACTCTTCGCATTACGAAGGAAGCGACGCCGGCAATTCGGGCGGCGTACGAGCCGAGCCGATCCCCTGGAACGGACGCCCGTGGTCGATCAAGCTGCGAGTGCCTCCCCTCGCGGCTGTGTATTTCAAGCCACAGCGCGACTAGTCCGCACCCTCGACGCTTTCGCCCAATACCAAAACCTGGCACACCAGCCTGTTTCGTCGCAGTTTCCTGGACCCTTCATGGAACATTTTTCAGAGGCCCGGCGTACCTATGTTCAACAAGAGCCCAGGAGGCTCTCTACCAATGCGAAAAGGAATTCAATCAATCGCGGTTTTCTTCTTGGCTGCAAGCATGGCGTCGAGCGCCGCCGTCCCGGTCTTTGCCGCTCCTCCCGAACGCTACCTGCACGTTCGCGTGCTCGATTCGAAAGAGGGCGAAAGTGTGAACGTCAACGTCCCGTTGTCGCTCGCTGAAAAGATTCTGCCGACGATTAACAAGGGCGAGCTGCACAACGGCCACGTCACCATCGGCAAGATGGATATGGACGGAGTGGACGTCCGGGGAATCCTCGACGCGATTCGAACGACCCCCGACAACGAATTCGTGAGCGTGAAGCAGAAGGATCAGGACGTCCGTGTGGCGAAGTCGAACGGAAACCTGATCGTGCACGTCGTGAATCATGACAAGGACAACGAGAAGGTGGACGTCACCGTGCCGCTGAAGGTCGTCGATGCGCTCTTCGCCACGGCCAAGGACAACGAATTGGATATCGCCGCCGCCTTGCACACCTTGAGTGATGCAGGAGATGCATTGCTCGTGACGGTGCAGGACGCAACGCAGCACATCCGTATCTGGGTGGATTCGAAGGGCGATTCGGCCGAGTAACGCGCGGGGAACTCGATATTTCGGAGCGAGAGGTGAGCGATGGTACTGATGGGGAAAATAGCGCTGGGAGTTTTTGGAACGATGGCTGCGGGCGTCGGACTGATCTGCAGCCAAGGAATGATCGAAGTGGACGTGGTGGAGAAACAGCCCGAGGTCCATCATGTGTTCGTGATCGCGCCCGCGATGCTCGTTCCCATCGCAACTCACTTCGTGCCATCGAATAAGCTGGGCCACGCCGCGGCGGAGTTGAAACCGTGGATGCCGACGATCCGTGCGGCGCTGGATCAGCTGAGCGAAACCGACGATGTGACGTTCGTGGACGTGACCGACCCGGAAGAACACGTAACGGTGAAGAAAGACGGAGGATCGATCGTGGTTGACGTGGTGGACAAGGACGAAACCGTCCACGTTTCGACGCCGATCCGAGCGATAGCGAGCACCATCGAGCAGATCGCGGCGTCTTCGGGCGATGAGAACGACGACGAGCCCATGCACAGCACGCTCTAAATCAAAAATGGCGCCTCGGTTGTACAACCGAGGCGCCTTTTTATTTTTTGCGAGTTTGCCCAGACTTACTGCGAGCGCTGGCTTCGCGCCATGGCCATCGGGTCAAACGGTTGCGGCGTGCCGGTGATCTGGTCCTTGGCATCGTGAATGACTTTGGTGAGAACCATCGTCGAGCCTTCGTGGCTCTGCATTTTCACCATGCCCCAGGGACCGGCGTCTTTCGCAACCCAGATGTCGTCGCCATCCTTCGATTTCCAGTGGTCGGCCATGAATGTGCCGGCGGGAACGGTGACGGACTCCGTTCCGAGGTTGGTGCCGCCGTTGGCGATGTTTGTGTCTGCCGGTTTGCTTCTACCCTGCACCATCTGATCGGGCATTTGATAGGGCGTGCCGTTGATCACCAGGATCATTCGCTGCGTGACCATGGAGTTGCCATCCACGACCGATAATGACTTCATGAGCATCGGCTGGGGCATCCTGCCCCCCGACATGGCGATCTCCATCCAATAACCTTGCTTTCCGTTCAGCGTGTCACTGCCGACGATCGACATTTGGAAGTTCATTTTCTCGCCCTTCGATGTCGTCATGTCGTAGTCGGCTCCCAGACCGATGACCGGATTGAATAATCCGCCGAGCGTCGGCGCTTGTTGCCGCATCCCGAACTGCGCGTGCGCTGAGCCGGCCAGCGCGATCGCAAACAAACAGCAAGCTGCAGCCACTTTCGTAATGCGCTGAATGAACATGAAGTCTCCTTGGAAGTGGAAGTAACGGATGGAGGGTCGCAGCGCGACCCTATCGGAAATTCAGATCCCTCTGCCCGGTTCCAGGCCGACGGGCACGATGCCGAACTTATCGGCTGCCGCTGCCGGTGGCAAGAGGTTTTTCCTGGCGTTGTGCGCTTGCTTCCGCGGATCTCGCCGAAGGGTACACGCGCTCGACGCGGTAGATGGGATTTTGACGAGATTCGAAGTGCGTGCGCATCAGGAGCTCGCCCACCAGTCCAACCGCCAGCAGTTGGACTCCAAAAAGACACAGCATCATGCCCAGAACCATCAGCGGTCCGTGAGTGAAGAAAACGTCGCTATGCAAAATGAGTTTCTGCATCATCAGCAGAAACAAGATGGCACCGCCGAAAATAAGGCCGAGCAATCCCGGGGGGCCGAAAAAGTGGAGCGGCCGGGTCATATAGCGCATGAGGAAGCGAATCGTGATGATGTCGAAGAATACGCGGAAGGTGCGCGAAATACCGTAATGGGACTTCCCTTCGGGGCGCTCGATGTTTTTGATCGGAACTTCGACGATCTTCGCGCCGTTCCACGCGCCCAAAGCCGGGATGAACCGATGCATCTCA
Source organism: uncultured Acidobacteriota bacterium (assembly GCA_963785585.1). Taxonomy (GTDB): domain Bacteria; phylum Acidobacteriota; class Terriglobia; order Acidiferrales; family UBA7541; genus Palsa-295. The sequence continues at coordinate 669,740 of CAWAVW010000004.1, read as the reverse complement.
CCGTACAGCGGAATATCTTTAATAATCTCGCGGCGGTAAACCTTAAACGTGGTGCCGAAATCATGAATGTTCACGCCGGAAAGCTTGGCCATCATCCAGTTGGCGATACGGGAGGGCAAGCGGCGCATGATGAAGTTGTCCACGCGCTTTTCGCGCCAACCGCTCACGATATCCGCGTTGGAGGCGTCCATCGCTTCGACCATCCTTGGAATGTCCGACGGGTCATGCTGCAGGTCGCCGTCCATCGAAATGATGATGTCCCCGGAGGCATAGTCAAAACCGGCGGCGAGAGCGGTGGTCTGGCCGTAATTGCGCTTCAGGCGCAAAACCGATACGCGAGGATCTTCGGCAGCGATTTCCGCCAGGATTTTCGGCGTACCGTCGGAGCTTTGGTCGTCCACATACACAAATTCCACAGGATCGAATCGGCCGGTCATCACGTCGCTCAAGCGTCGATGCAGCTCGCGGACGCTATCTTGCTCATCGTGAAAGGGCACAACGAGGGAGTATCGAGGTGCCTCGCCTGCTGAAGTTCGCATGGAGCTAGTGTAACTCCCGATAGCTGATAATGCGAATGCCGTGTTTCTGAAGAGCCTCACGGACGCGCGGATCTGTCAGCGCGTTCATCTCCCTTTCCCGGTGCATCCGCAAGCGGGTTCCCGTTTTCTCAAGTTCCGCATCGTACAGCCCGGGATGCAGCATGATTTCCGTGGTTCCGTCTTCGAGAAAGGAAACGAAATTCAGCAATTTTTCGCCGTCGATCTCGCCCGTGGCTGCAAGTCCTTTGAAATGGTCGGGCGAACGCATCCCGTACTTCTTCGCAAGTGCTTCAAACCGCGGGCGAATCATTCGTACGGCAGAGGCGGCTACGACTTGTGTCGCAGCTCCCTTCCCGAGGGCAGTTGTGCTGCGCCAGGAATCGGCGAACGACTCGATCGGCTTGCGGATCCGGCTAATCCCCAGTTCATGCGCCACTTGGCAGACGATTTCCATCACGCGCGGATGCGCGTGCGTGTGCTTGTGTGTATCGACGTGGGTGGGCTCGATTCCTGCGGCGCGTATCTTTTGAATCTGAGCACGGAGTTCCGTTGCGATGTCTTTTCTCCGGATATGCCTTGCGGTCACTTTGGCAACGAAGGAAGCCAGGGAGGCGGGCAGCCTTCCGGTCGAGTCAACAAGCGTTGGAATCTCACGTGGGTCAGAGACCGATTTTTCGCCGACGAGTACCAGATGGCAGCCCATTCCGAGGGAGGGATTTCGTTTTGCGTGGGCTACGGCGTCGTCGAATGCGATTCCGGTAGCCATCAGCGTCGCGCTGCTCAGTACGCCTTCGCGGTGTGCACGAATGATGCCGTCGTTTACGCCGCGTGTGACGCCAAAATCATCGGCGTTGAAGATCACTTGGATGGTGGAAGTTGAAGTGGCCACGGCGGAAAGCCGATGATAGCACGGCAGTTCGGGCGCCAACGGATTTCACGGCACCGTAAGGATCAAGCCGCTGAACGTAAATTCGCTGTGATGATGTGAAGGCGGAAATTATTTTGAAATTTTTCCATCGGGCAATCCGGGAACCAAATGCAACTTAAATCGAATTCGAAATATGAATGATGTATGAAAGTTTTAAACAGTTCTGTTGAAATCCGTGTGGAAAATCGCTCCCGCTGAATCGTATCGGCCCTAAATACAGGGGTTTTTCCGCTTTGCACAATTTCAGTGCAAGAGAGCCCGCCCAAAAAGAAATTGTGTTGTCGCGCCGCGCGCGTCTCTCGATTGCGCGGAGAATTTATCCGGCCGGCGCGATGCGGGAAATTTCAAACACCAAAGCAAAACACTTAGTACCAATGCGGCGGAGGGTCGAGCTTGATTTGGATCGTATCGGAGTCTTTGGTGATGTCGTACCACTTGCCATAGGTGTGCAAGCCCTTGGCGACGATCTGAATCAGAACTCTTCCGATGGGTACGTCGGGAACCTTCACTGAGCCGTCGCCGTTGGTCTTAAAATTCATCTCCGCGAGGCGGTCTTTATGAAAAAACTTCCCTGGGTCGCCAAAACGGATGTAAACGCTGGCGTTGGCGACGGGCTTGTCCTGGCTGTTGGTGACGACAATCCTGAGTCTCGTAGTTCCGGCATCGTCATTGGTCGAGGGCGACGGCGCAGACTTATCGGAAGCCGTTCCGTTACTGCCGGTTTGGCTTTGCGGGGTGGCTGACGATGGCGCCGATTGCTGAGCACGCGCACCCGCAGGCGCGACTAGAATGAAAACCATGGCAACGGATGCAGCGATGACCGCAGCTCGAATTCGAGCGAATCCAAGCATCGTGGAATGAACGAGAAACGTCACGCCTTAGTTGTACTCCAAACGCGTAAGCTCCTCAAGTACGCTCGAAACTCGCCGCTAAGTCCCGTGGAACGCATCGTTTGGCTCGGAGGACGAGAGACTTCACGTTGGACCGTGCATTTTACGCCGACCGATTTCCAGTGAGCCGCGTCGAATGACTCCTGTCATCGTATGATGGAAGAAACGTCCTAACATTTCGCCGATTGGCGTCTAGAGCGCCCTAAAGGATTTGTTTTCAGGAGGCACCAGATGGGTTTTTCCACCGACGCAATCCACGTGGGCCAGGAGCCGGATCCGCTGACCGGGGCCATCGTTGCGCCGATCTATCAGACTTCGACCTACGTGATCGAAGCGATGGGCAAGAGCAAGGGATACGACTATGCCCGGACGTCGCACCCGAACCGCAAGGCGCTCGAACGGACGATTGCCAAGCTGGAAGGCGGCCATGCTGCTTACGTATTCACATCGGGCATGGCTGGAATCGATTCCGTGTTCCGTTTGCTTCGTCCCGGCGATCACACGATCTTGTCCCAAGCCGTTTACGGCGGAGTCTTCCGTCTAACAACGCAGCTTTTGAAGCAATTCGGGCTGGAGTTCGATTACGTCGATACGTCCGACCTGGCCAAAGTTCGCGCGGCGATTAAACCGAACACGAAAATGATTTATGTGGAGACTCCGACCAATCCCACGATGATTGTTTCGGACATCGCTGCGGTGTCCGAGTTGGCACGCGAAAAAAACCTGACCGTCGTGGTGGACAACACGTTTCTGAGCCCGTACTTCCAGAAGCCGCTCGCATTGGGAGCGCACATCGTCGTCCATTCCATGACGAAGTACCTCAATGGCCACAGCGACTGCACCGGTGGGGCGGTGATTCTGCGCCGTCCGGAAGACGCCGAGAAAATCTACTTCGTCCAGCGTTCCGCCGGAGCCGGGCTCGCGCCGATGGACTGTTTCCTTGTCTCTCGCGGGCTGAAGACTCTCGCCGTGCGCATGGAAAGACACAATTCCAATGGCATCGCGGTCGCGAAATACCTCGAATCGCATCCGAAGGTCAAAGCCGTCATCTATCCGGGGCTGAACTCTCATCCCCAGCACGAATTGGCGGCTCGCCAACAATCCGGATTCGGTGGAATGATCTCTTTCGAGGTTGGGTCTCTCGAATCGGCCACGAAAGTGCTGAACCACACCAAGCTGTGTTCGCTGGCGGAAAGCCTGGGCGGCGTGGAGTCGATGATTTCGCTGCCGGCGCTGATGACTCATGCTTCGATTCCGCCGGAAATTCAGAAGGAGATCGGAATCACGCAAGGGTTGATTCGACTGTCGGTGGGAATTGAAGATGTGGAAGACCTGATCGCCGATCTCGACCAGGCGCTCGCACAAATCTAACTGCAAACGGTGGGCGAAAGCCGGCCGCCTAGCGCTTTCCCGGTGCCGCCGAAGCCCGAAGCCAGCGAAGATAGTTCGCGTCGCCGGCGACGATAGGTAGCGCGATGATTTCGGGGACGTCGTAACTGTGGAGTTTCAATACCGCGTCGCGGACCTTCCGAAACCGGGAGTTCGTCGTCTTAATGATCAGCAGGCGTTCGCTGGCGCGTTCGACCTTTCCCTTCCACCGGTAAATGGACTCGACCGGAGCGCCGGCGACATTCACACAGGCCGCCAGACGCCCGGCCACCAACGAGCGCGCAATTCTTCGAGCCTCGCGGAGCGAACCGCACGTCACCAGGATCACAATTTCACCCGCCATCGCAACCTTTACTCTTGCGCCGCTTTTTCGCTTCGAACTTGCGTGTGCAGGGCGCGAAGACCAAGATACAATATCGCTCCGTGACCAAACAACGAATCCAATTCGGAACGTCGGGCTGGCGAGGCGTCATCGCCGATACGTTCACTTTTTCGGGAGTTCGCCGCGCGTCTGCGGCGATTGCCGGGCATGTAAAAGACAAGTCGAAAAATCCCACGATCATCGTTGGGAACGATACTCGATTCTTCTCGCCCGAATTCGCTCGCACCGCAGCGACGGTTTTGCGCGCCGCCGGTTGCAACGTTCGTTTCTGCCCCGAACCGACGCCGACGCCCGTGATCGCTCACGCAATCATCTTCAATAAATTCGACGGCGGGGTGAATATCACGGCCAGCCACAATCCGGCCGAATACAACGGATTAAAGTTTTCGGGTCCGGATGGCGGCCCGGCGCTACCCGAAATAACGAAAGACATCGAAAAGCGTGCCGATGCGCTGGCGGAAGACGAGACGCCGTTCCACGACATCGAGGACGATTTCGACCATATCGACCCGCGGGCTCCGTATTTCGCGCAACTCGAGAAAATGATTCGCTTCGACGTTCTGGCGAAGCTGAAAGGCACGCTGGCGTACGACGCCGTTCACGGTTGCGGCGGAGGCTGGCTCGATCGCATTCTGAAGGAACACGGCGTTGCGGTCTCGTCGATCCGCGAAAATCGCAACGTACTGTTCAATGGCACGGGTCCCGATCCTTCCGAAGACAACCTCGCGCCGCTGAAAAAACTCGTACTTGAAAAGAAAGCGGTGGTGGGACTGGCGACCGACGGCGACGCGGACCGGTTTGGGATCCTCGATTCGGATGGCTCGTTTGTTCAGCCGAACCACATTCTGGGACTGGTATTCGATTACCTGCTCGAAACGCGCGGCGGGAAGCTGGGTGCGTCACGCAGCGTGGCGACGACCCATTTGATCGACGCGGTGGCGAAGCTGCATGGCGTGCAGGCGTATGAAACACCGGTGGGATTCAAGTACGTTGGACCGCTTCTGCGGGAGGACAAAATCGCAATCGGCGGCGAGGAAAGCGCGGGGATGACCATTCGCGGGCACTTGCCCGAGAAGGACGGAATTCTCGCCTGCCTGCTGGTGGCCGAGATGATTGCCGCCCGCCAGAAATCGCTACACGATCAATTGTTCGACCTTTTCAAACGGGTCGGACAGCAATACTGGCCCGTCCGCGAGAATCTGCATCTCTCGAGCGATGCGCAGGCAAAACTGCCGGCGCGGCTGAAATCCGACTTTAAGGAGTTTCTCGGCCGGCATGTCGCGAAGGAAAACCGCCTCGACGGCTTGAAACTGATTTTTGACGATGGTTCGTGGGTTCTGATGCGCCCTTCCGGCACCGAACCTGTGGTGCGGATTTACACGGAAGCATCGACGCTAGCCGCCGCAGAAAAACTGGCCAAGGAGGCGAGCGCGTGGATCAGCCAGTAAAACCGTCGAAGAGGAATGTGGAGGACAGAGCGGTTCAAGTTCGCGCCGCGAGCGACCCTCCGCTTCCCTTCTTCGCTCACCTGGCCGATTTCTTTCGGCGGAACGTGTTGTCGTTCCTCATCGTAGGACTCGCGTTGCTGATCGTGCAGGATATTTTCGGGACGCACGGCGTTCTCGCGATGCATCGTTCGCAGGTGGAAGCAAACCGCATCAGACAGGAAATCCAGCGTCTCGACCAGGAAAATCAAAAATTGCAGGACAACGTTAAGGATTTAAAGAGCGATCCTGCCACGATCGAAGGTTGCGCCCGCAGCATGGGTTACGCACGAAAGGGCGAAGTGATCTTCAAGCTCCCGCAGACGTCCGCCGATTCGACCTGCCCCGCCACATCGCCAAACACCCCTGCGACATCTCGCTAAGACTGCGCGGCAAGCCCCAGTTTCTGGCGGAACCATCCGCGAATTTCGGGGCCGCGTCCTTCCGACCTAGTGCGCACGATGGATAGGGCGAGCATCGCAAGGGCGATTATCAAAATTCCCAGCGTGGCGACGGGCACGGTTTGCTGTCTCTTGGGAAATATCGAAAGGCGCCCATACACAAAGATGATATGGACCCAGTAAACGAGCAGCGAAGTCTTCCCTAGCTGGATGAGAGGGCTAAACCCGACCTCGCCAAGTCCCCACCTGCACCACGCATAGGCAAGCGGCATCATCGCCATCAAGATGCCCAGCCGCGCCATGAAAAAGTTTGGACTCGTATGCCAGTAGTCATACGTCGCGTACATTTGGGGGGCGTGGGCGTCGATCCACATCGATCCGAAGAAGAGCGCCGCGCCGGCGCAGCCCGTGAGCGCTACTGTTTCCGCCAGATGGGCTTTGCCCCATTCGCTGAATAATAGAAATCCCACCGCGAGCCCGGCGAACGCAAAGGCCGTCCATGGAAAAATCGGAAACAGCCAGGCTTGCGGCGAATCGTAGGTGTGCACGCCATTCACGTATGACTCCAGAAACCACGGCAACGCGCGGGGACGCCACGTGGTGTAAAGCGGAGGAGTGGCGAGCGCCACCACACCCGCCAGTACGATCGAGACGAGCACCGCGCTCGAACGGGTTCGCGCCACCCAGCAAACGAGGCCCATCAAGATAATCGATAGCCCAATCGTCGTGAGAATATCCACGCGCAGCAAATCCTGCCACGGCGACTTGGGCAGCCCGAGAAGAAATTCCTGCAACCTGAACAAGTATCCGAACGCCAGGATTTCAGCGCCGCGAGCGATCGAGGTGCGGGCAATATCGAGCGGCGGGATCGACCTCGCGCGCATTTTCGTGGTGACCAGAGATACGGAGACGCCCGCAAGAAACAGAAACATCGGTGCCGGGATTGTCCCCAATTCCTGCGACAGGCGATAGAAAAGCGTTCCGCGAGAATCGTCGTTGAGCCACGAGTCGTAGCCGTGCACGATGAACATCATTACGCACACGAGGCCGCGCAACCAGTCGATGTAACCGAATCGCTGCAGTTTCTTGGGATCGGCCATGGGTCGGGAACGACACAGAATCGCCGAGGGCGAGAGTCAAATCAAGTTCTTCCGGGCTCCGGAGTGCGGGACGGATACAGAGCTAACGGACGACGCCCTGCAGCGGGCTCGACGCGGATGCGTACAGTTTCTTCTCGATGCGCCCTGCGAGAAAGGCTTTTCGTCCGGCGTCCACCGCTGAACCCATCGCTTCGGCCATCAATACGGCATCCTGAGCTTCAGCGATGGCCGTATTCATGAGCACACCGTCGGCGCCGAGTTCCATCGCTATAACCGCGTCGGAGGCGGTACCAACGCCCGCATCGAGAATCAGAGGGACTTCGGTGATCCGCTCGCGCAGTATCCGGAAGTTCGCCACGTTTTGCAGTCCCATGCCGGAACCAATCGGCGCTCCGAGCGGCATGACCGCGGACGCGCCGGCGTCGATTAACTTTCGCGCGACAATCAGATCGTCGCTGGTGTAAGGCAGTACGATAAAGCCTTCCTTGACGAGCGTTTTCGTAGCCGCGATCAATTCGCCGGTATCCGGAAACAGTGTCTGCTGATCGCCGATCACTTCCAGCTTTACCCATTCCGAAAGGCCTACTTCGCGGCCCAGCCGCGCGGCGCGCACGGCTTCATCGGCGGTGTAGCAACCGGCGGTGTTCGGCAAAATGAAGAAATTCTCGCGATCGATGTAGTCGAGCAGCGACTCCTTGGTTTTGTCGGTCAGGTTCACGCGGCGCACGGCGACGGTAACCATGTCCGCGCCGGAAGCTTCGTGAGCGCGGCGCATTTCCGGGAAGCTCCGGTATTTCCCGGTACCGACGATCAGGCGCGAATTAAACGCGCGCCCCGCGATTGTGAGTTGGTCTGCCATGGCGAGTTCCCCTGGAACCGGAGTGCGTACAACGCAATTTTTGAAATTCTTCACGGCTGGTGCTGCGGCCTCGGCTCTTCCACGTCGGCGTAAAGCTGCGCGATTACATCTTCATAGTGCGCTTCGATCACCCGGCGCTTCATCTTCAGAGTGTAGGTCAATTCGCCGTTGGCAACGGTGAAATCGCGTTCGAGAACGGCGAACCGCTTGGGCTTCTCATACTGCGCGAGCGAAGCCGTGAGCCGCCCGATTTCACTCGATAGCAACTCGCGGACCCATTCGTCGTGAACCATCTGCGCCGGAGCGGAAAACACCTTCCCCCGTTGCTTGGCCTCCGACTCAATCGTGCCGAAATTCGGAACCACGAGCACGGAAACGAATTTGCGGCGATCGCCCACGACGATGGCATTCAGTATGTACGGCGAAGTCTTCAACTGGTTTTCGATGGGAGCCGGCGCCACAAACTTGCCCGCCGAAGTCTTCAGCAATTCTTTCTTGCGATCGGTGATGATCAGATATCCGTCTTCGTCGAGGCGGCCTACATCGCCCGTACAGAACCACCCGCCGGACGTGAAAACCTTCTGGGTTTCGTCGGGCTTGCGGTAGTAGCCCTGCATGACGTTCGGACCCTTCACCAGAATCTCACCGTCTTCGGCAATCTTGACGGTCACGTTCGGAATCACACGGCCCACGGTTCCCACTTTGTGAGCGGATGGAAGGCTGGCGGTCACAATCGGCGATGTTTCGGTCAGACCATAGCCTTGATACACGGGCAGGTCGAGGGACCAGAAGAATTCTGCAAGTTCAGGAGCGAGCGGCGCGCCACCGGAACTCAACGTTCGAATTCTGCCGCCCAATCCGGCACGAACCTTCGAATACACCAGCTTGTCGGCAATTTTCCACTGCAACCGCAAACCAGCCGACGCCGGTTTTCCGTAAGCCTTCCACGGCACGGAACTGGATGCCACCTTCAGCGACCAGTCGAAAATCCTGCGCTTGGCTCCGGTTTCCTTGCGGCCCTTGTCCAGGATTCCGGCATAAATTTTTTCGAAAAAGCGCGGGACGGCAGCCATCGTGGTCGGATGAACTTCGAGCATCGCTTGCTGCACGCTTTCGATATGTTCGACGTACGCAACGGATATACCGCGCAGGATGTAACCGTAGTCCATCACGCGTTCGTACACGTGCGCGAGCGGCAAGAACGACAACGCACAGTCATCCGCGAAAAACGGATACTCCTCCATCGACTCAATCGCATTCGAAGTCAAATTCGAGTGCGAAAGCATCACGCCTTTCGGCTCGCCCGTTGTACCGGACGTGTAAATGATTGTCGCCAGCTCGCTGCTGGCAACGGCGCCGGCGCGCCGCCGGTATTCGGCAACGTCCGCGTCACTCGCGGTCGCAATCAGCGTCTCGAAGCGCAAAATCTCGCCGCGCAGGTCCGACGGAGGCGCAACGGAAATCACATGTTCCACGGCCGGAATGCGCTCGCGGCTGTCGGAGATTTTCCGAGCCTGGGACTCGCCAACGGTGATCACAACGTGCGCACCTGAGTCGTTGAGGATATAAACGAGGCGATCGATCGATTCGTTGAAATAGATCGGTACGCTGGCCGCGCCCAATCCCAGGATGGCGAAGTCCGCGATATGCCACTCCGGGCAGTTCGGCGCGAACACGCCTACGCGGTCGCCCGCCTTGACGCCGAGTTCGCCGAGCGCCTTTGCAATGCCGGCTACGCGCCGAATCATTTCCTGCGAAGTAATCGATTCCCAGCCAGCGGCGCCGCGAAACATCTGCGCTTTCGGGTTTGGGTGCTGATCAATCGCCGCAAGAAAACTCTCGGTAAGAGATGGGTAGGCCATGTTCTCAAATCAACTCTAGCCCAACCGTATTGCGCGAAGCAACGCAGTCCTCGCCGCAACTCCGGGCAAAGGGCAGGTCCAAAGGGCCCCGGTGGGCGCTGGCCGTCCGCTACTCCCACTCGGCGGTCTGCGATAAGATGCTCACGGAGGAATTCCATGTCGCCGCTCGCCACCGATCAAGCCGCCGGATACCAACCCATTCGCGCTCCCCGCGGCTCCACGCTTTCCTGTAAGGGATGGCAACAGGAAGCCGCCCTTCGGATGTTGATGAACAACCTCGATCCGGAGGTGGCCGAAAAGCCGGAAGAGTTGATCGTGTACGGCGGCCGCGGAAAAGCCGCGCGAAACTGGAATGCCTACCACGCCATCGTGGCCTCGCTGCGTTCGCTGGAAAATGACGAAACGCTGCTGGTGCAATCCGGCAAGCCCGTCGGAATTTTCCGTACGCACACCTACGCGCCTCGCGTGCTGATCGCGAATTCGAATTTGGTCGGCCACTGGAGCGACTGGAAGAATTTCGACGAGCTCGATCGCGCCGGACTAATGATGTACGGCCAGATGACCGCGGGAAGCTGGATTTACATCGGTTCACAAGGAATTCTGCAGGGTACATACGAGACGTTCGCCGCCGCGGGACGCAAACACTTCGGCGGCGACCTGTCCGGCAAGCTCGTCGTTACCGGCGGAATGGGCGGGATGGGCGGAGCGCAGCCTCTGGCAGCGACGCTCAACGGCGCCGCTTTTCTGGGCATTGACGTCGATCCCGAGCGAATCAAGCGGCGCGTGAAGTCCGGCTATTGCGACGTGATGGTGAACGACCTCGATGAAGCGTTGCGCATCCTGAAGAACTCCGTGCGCAAGGGTGAGCCGACGTCTGTGGGGCTGGTCGGAAATTGCGCGGATGTGATTCCCGAGCTCGCGCGGCGCGGAATTGTGCCGGATTTGCTTACCGACCAAACCAGCGCGCACGATCCGCTCTACGGATATGTTCCGCAGGGACTGACTCTCGATCAGGCCGACGCGCTTCGAAAAAATGATCCAGAAAGCTACCGGAAGCAATCGCTCGATTCGATGGCCAAACATGTGGAAGGAATGCTCATGCTTCAGAAAATGGGCGCGGTCACGTTCGATTATGGCAACAACATCCGGACGTTTGCGTTCAATCATGGCGTCAAAGATGCCTATAACTTTCCCGGCTTCGTTCCCGCCTACATTCGCCCGCTATTCTGCGAAGGCCGAGGTCCGTTTCGCTGGGCGGCACTTTCCGGCGAAGCGTCGGACATTCATCGCACGGACCAGCTTGTGCTGGAAATGTTCCCACACGACGAAATTTTGTCGCGATGGATCAAGCTTGCGCAAAAGCGCGTGAAGTTCCAGGGCTTGCCGGCGCGCATTTGCTGGCTGGGATACGGCGAGCGCGATCGATTTGGACTGGCGCTCAACGATCTGGTGGCGCGCGGCGAATTGAAAGGCCCCGTCGTGATCGGTCGCGACCATCTCGACTGCGGGTCGGTGGCATCACCGTTCCGCGAGACGGAAAAAATGCTGGACGGCTCGGACGCCGTGGCCGATTGGGCGCTGCTCAATGCCCTGCTGAACACCGCCAGCGGTGCGAGTTGGGTATCGATACATAACGGCGGCGGCGTGGGTATCGGATATTCGCTCCACGCCGGACAGGTGACCGTCGCGGACGGCTCGAAGGAAATGGGTGAGCGCATTCAGCGCGTACTGACGAACGATCCGGGCATCGGCGTCGCGCGCCATGTGGACGCCGGATATCCCGAAGCTGTCGCCTTCGCGAAAAAATCCGGCGTCAAAATTCCGATGAGCTAACTCAGCGCATTCCTTGTCGGCGCGCATCCAAACCGCAGGAGCACCCTCATGATCGTCATCACAGGCGCGACGGGTAACACCGGCAAGCCAGCAGTCGAAGCGCTCCTTGCCGCCGGCGAAAAAGTCCGGGCGATCGGCCGGAGCGCCGAGCATCTCGCCCCTCTCGCGCAAAAGGGCGCCGAGCCCTTCGTCGGCGACGCGAACAACGCCGCCACAATGACCAAAGCGTTCGAAGGCGCGGACGCCGTGTACCTGATGCTTCCGAGCAATCCTCAGTCGTCCGACGTCCTCGGCGACGAAGCGAAAATCACCGACGCGTACGTCGAAGCGATCACGAAGTCCGGCGTGAAACATGTCGTCGTACTCTCTTCCATCGGCGCCGAACTCTCCGAAAAAACCGGGCCGGTGCTGGGTCTTCATCATCTGGAAGAAAAGATGAAAACGATCCCCGGCCTGAATGTGCTGGCGCTTCGTCCGGTCGCCTTCATGGACAATCTCTTCATGAGCGCGGCGCCGATGCGCAAGATGGGTTTTCTGCCTGGTCCGGCGCCGTCTGAAGTTCCCGCGCCCATGATCGCCACGCGCGACATCGGCGCGTACGCCGCGCGCCGTCTTGCCGCTCGAGACTTCACCGGATTCCGTGTGCAGGAGCTGCACGGCCAGCGCGACATCACCATGAAAGAAGTGGTCGCCATCGTCGGCAACGCCATCGGCAAGCCCGGCCTCAGCTACATGCAGGTCCCGTTCATGATGCTCGAGCCCGCGCTCGTCCAATCCGGCATGAGCAAAAATCTCGCCAGCCTGCTCATCGACTTGTGGAAGGCTCAGGCTTCCGGCCTCGTGAAAACGCTCGAGCCGCGCAGCCCCGCCAACACCACTCCCACTTCGATTGAGGCGTTCGTCGCCGAAGTGTTCGCGCCCGCCTTCCTGAGCAACGCGGCGAACGCGTAAGCCAGGTTCGAACATCGAAACGCGAATCCTTACGGTCGTAGTTTTTTGCAAGCTGTCGAGTTAGTATCGACGAATTCCCGTGCCAGACTGGCTCATCACCGGCTGCTCGCAGCTTCTCACTCTGCGCGGCCCCGTACCCCGCCGCGGCAAAGCGCTCAACGATCTCGGCATCCTCCGCGACGGCGCCATGCTCGTCAGCGAAGACCGCATCGTCGCCGTCGGCCCTCGCGCTCGAATCGAAAAACTCCCCAAAGCTCGCCGCGCCGAAAAACTGAATCTCGGCGGACGCGTCGTGCTGCCCGGGTTCGTCGATTCGCACACGCATCTGATTTTCCCCGAAAGCCGCGCCGCGGAATACGAAATGCGCAATGCCGGCGCGAGCTACGAAGAAATCGCGCGCAAGGGCGGCGGCATTCGCTCGAGCGTACAGAAACTGCGTCGAGCGCCGCACCTGCATTTGAAGCGCCGGGCACTGGCTAATTTACGAGAATTCGCGGCGCACGGGACCACGACAATCGAGTCGAAGAGCGGCTACGGTCTCGACTGGAAGAGCGAGCGAAAAATACTGGAGCTGTTGGCGGAGCTGCATCAGGAGCAGCCGCTCGACATCATCTCCACATTTCTGGGCGCCCACGTGGTGCCGCCGGAATACAAGCGGTATCCGGAGGCATACGTCGAACTCCTGGTCGAGAAATGGATTCCGACGGTGGCGCTTTCGGGGCTCGCGCAATTCTGCGATGTATTTTGCGACCGCGGCGCATTTACCGTTCCGCAAGCGCGCCGAATCCTGCTCGCCGGCCGAGCCGCGGGGCTCGTGCCGCGAATTCATGCCGAGCAGCTTGCGCATACCGGCGCCGCTCGCCTGGCCGTTGAGGTCGGAGCGGCGAGCGCCGATCATTTGGAAAAGCTGAATGCAGCGGACATCCGCGCACTCAGCCGTTCGAACGTGCTTTGCACCATGCTTCCGGGCTGCTGCTTTCATCTGGGGCTCACGCACTATGGGCCGGCACGCCAACTGATCGACGCCGGAGCGATCATCGGCCTTGCCACGGACTTCAACCCCGGCACCAGCCCAACGCTGAATATGTCGATGATTCTTGCTCTGGCTTGCACGCAACTGCGCATGACCCCCGCCGAAGCCATTTCTGCCGCAACCATAAATCCCGCGTATTCTCTGCGGCTTCATGACCGCATTGGCTCGATTGAGGTTGGCAAATACGCGGACATCGCCGCCTTCGACGTGGCTGACTACCGCGAAATCCCGTATTATTTTGGTGTGAACTTGTGCAGCCTGACGATGAAACGCGGCGCGATTCTCCACGCTAAAAATCTCTAGTCGAAAGTTCGATCGACCCAATGAAACGAATTGTTGAATGTGTTCCCAATTTTTCCGAAGGCCGCGACTCGGCCAAGATCGACGCCATTGTGGCGGCCATGCGCGAGGTTTCCGGAGTGTATCTGCTCGATCGAGAGAGCGACCCGGATCATAACCGCTGCGTCATCACGCTCGCCGGGGAGCCCGAAGCGGTCGCCGAAGCGGCGTTGCGCGGCGTAGGTAAGGCCGCCGAACTCATCGACCTGACGAAGCATACGGGCGCGCATCCCAGGCTCGGAGCGACGGATGTGGTTCCGTTCATTCCCGTTCAGGGAGTGACGATCGAGGATTGCGTGGCGCTTTCGAAGAAAGTAGGCCGCGAAATCTGGGAACGCTTTCGCATTCCCGTTTATTTTTACGAAGCGGCAGCGCAACGTCCTGAGCGCGCCAATCTGGAAAATATCCGCAAAGGCCAGTTCGAAGGCCTGCTCGTCGAAGTTCCCAGGAACGCCGATCGCGCGCCGGACATCGGCGAACCAGCGCTTCATCCGACGGCCGGGGCGGTGGTGGTGGGCGCCCGGAAATTTCTGGTCGCCTACAACATCAACCTCAACACGCCCGACATCGAGATTGCCAAGAAAATCGGCAAAAATATTCGCTTTTCGAACGGCGGACTGCGCTACGTAAAGGCGATGGGCGTCGACCTGAAGGCCCGCAACCTGGCGCAAGTGTCCATTAACATGACGGATTTCGAGCAGACGCCGCTGCACCGCGTTTTCGAAATGGTGAAACGCGAAGCGGAACGCTACGGCGTCAGTATCGTAGGCAGCGAAATCGTCGGTCTGATTCCCAAACGGGCACTCGAAATCACGTCCGACTTCTACCTGCAACTTGAAAACTTTTCGCCCGCGCAAGTGTTTGAAAATCGCATGGAAGCGTCGCTGGCCGGCGCTCCCGCGATGGACGGTCCGGGCAAGCTGGCCTCGCTGGCGCAGCCGTTTCTCGATGCCGTGGCGGAGCCTACGGCGGTTCCTGGCGGCGGATCGGTATCCGCTCTGGCGGGTGCGATCGGAGCGAGTCTTGGCCAGATGGTCGCGGGGCTATCGCGCAAGAAAAAATCGCAAGCGGCGTTTGTCGATCGATTGAGCGATGCGGTGGCGGAGTTTCATGGGGCTTCGCGTTTTCTTTCGGAAGCGGTGGACCGCGATGCGGCATCATTCGAGCACGTAATGGCTGCTTACAAATTGCCGCAAGAAACGTCTGAACAGAAGAAGGTCCGTGAAGACGCCATTCAGCTCGCCTTGCAGGGTGCCGCCACAGTACCGCTTGAAGTAGCCCGGAAAGCTGCCGATACTTTTGAGAGGCTCGGCGCGCTCCGCTCGATTTCGAGCGCTTCGATGGCGTCAGACGTTCGCGTGGGCCGGTTGATGGCTGCCGCGGCGGTTCACGGCGCGCTGGCAAATGTGGAGATCAATCTGGAGTCGATCTCCGATGCGGACTTTGCGAGCAAGCTGCGCGCGGAATCGGCGTCGATTGCCGCGCGCGTAGCCGAGAAATCGTAGAATTCGGACAGGGGTCGGGCTTCGTCGCGCTCGCTAGAAACTCGCACCTGAATCAAGGGGAATAAAACGTGAGACATCCAAATCTTAGAGTCGCAACCTGTATGGCACTCGCCGTGGCGATTGGTTTCAGCGCCATCTCGGCGATTCCCACACGAGTATTCGCCGGAACCTTGAGCACTTCCATCATCGGCATGTTCCCGAAAGACGTGGGTGAATTTGCCTATGCAGACCTGAAAGCGTCGCGAAAGTATTCGTGGTTCCCGCAGCTTCGCGATCAGCTTCTTCCAGCGCGTTTTGTGCAGTTCGAACAGTTCCTTACCACCGCCGGAATCGATCCGAATTCGCAGGTGGAAGAACTTGCCTGGGGCGGGATCACCAGCGGAAAGGGCGAGGAAGTTGTCGGCGTAGCCCTCGGCCAATTCGATCCGTCGTCCAGCGAAGCACGCTTTAAGACCCAGAAACTTCCGATGTTCGAGGTACAGGGCTATCACCTGTACGCATTCGGCAGCGGCATTGCGGCCAACGACATTTTGTTTTTGTTCCTCGATTCCAACACGGCGGCATTTGGTCATCGCGCGGCACTCGAGGCGTTGATAAACGTCCGCATGGGCGGCCAGGAAAGCCTGCTGACCAACAGCAAAATGTTTCCGCTGATTCAGGAAGCGAATGGCAACGGAATCATCTGGGCGGTGCTCGATCAGAACTACACGCATCTCGCGATGCAACAATTGCTGCCGCAAGCCAGCCAGTTTCCGCAAGCCTCGACCATCATTGGCCGGATGCATGCCATGACCATTTACGTGAGCGCCGACGACGGCGTGGACGCGCACTTCCAGGCGGTTTGCGATTCGGTGAACGACGCGAACACGCTGGCGGCTGCGATGCAGGCCGGTGTGATGTACCGCCGGTATCAAGTAGCACAGACCAATCCGGATATGGCCAAGACCCTGGACCACGTAACCGTCACGCCGACCGGCGATCGCCTGAAGATCAATGCGCCGGTGACACAGGACGAGTTGATGTCATTGATTCACACCAAGGCCTTCGCATCGCCGATCTAAAAGAGTGAAATCGGCGCCGGTCGAAAGCTGGGACGTCGGTTCGGATGATCGAGCGGGATCGGAAATCGCTACGGCGCGGAGCGGTGAAAACTTCTAGACGGTCGCTTTGCGAGGGCAGTACTTAATCAACGTCATTCGCGAGACGCCGTCGCGCGTTTCGTACTGGACGCGATCGACGCTGGTTTTCTGCAACGCGCTGCTCAGTCCCGCGTCTCCGCCGGCACCGGGATTCCCCGCAAACGTGTGTAACCCGGCCGTAGGCAATGCTTCCCCGGAATGTTCGATCGCCACTTCCACGCGGTCGGGATAATCCGACACAATCATTTTCACTTCGGGCTCATCCGCCTTGGAATCCGTCAGTAGGGGAAACGTCTCGCGGCAGGCTTGCACGGCGGCTATCGAAAGTCCCTCCTGCGCTTCCTGCGACAATCCACAGCGAGTGGAAGAAAATGACACGACGGCGCCAACCGCGGCCAGCAGCCTCGAATCATCGTGCAAAATCAGTTCGGTTATCGCCGGTTCAGTGGTCATCGCTTTCCGCTAGCGCAACGTCGCAGGCCTCGCGGCAATCCGGGCAGTAATATATCCCATCCACGGCCATTCGGACGCCGAATTGCGAGTGACAGTGGCAGCAGTACTTTTCGCAGGTGCATTGCCTTTCGACCTTGTCGCATTGCGAACAAACGGTGTTGATCACGGGAAAACCTCTCGAATAAACGTGAAACAGCCCAGTCTGCTGATGGTAGGCCATGCCGGAGCCGGTCACAAGCGCGATGCGACCGCCGATTCCCTTGCTGGCAAGGCCCTGCCTTTGCCGCGGAATTCGCGCCTCTGGTTTCGTTCCGTTTGACGAAAATGAAGTTCGGGCCGGTTTCTTGACACCCCAAAACGCGCATGCTAGCTTCGATGTTCAGTACTTTTTCGGACCATTTCCCAGGACCAACCGATTGAGCAGCTCGGCAGCCACGGAAGTTCGCAAAACAGCCCTGAATGGCACCCATCGAGCGCTGGGAGCGCGCATGGTCAATTTCGGCGGCTGGGATATGCCGCTCGAATACTCCGGAATTCTCGCTGAGCACGACGCCGTTCGGTCCCGCGCCGGGCTATTCGACGTCAGCCACATGGGCGAACTCGAAATCACCGGGCCTGAAGCGGTCAAACTCGTTCAGTGGGTCAGTTGCAACAACGCCGCGAAGCTGGCGCCCGGGCAGATTCACTATTCCGGGTTGATGACGTCGAGCGGCACGTTTGTGGACGATCTGCTGGTGCACAAAATTTCCGACGCGCACTATCTGCTTTGCGTGAACGCCGGCAATCAAGATGCGGACTTCGCGCACATCGCGGCCAACAATCAATTTGATGCTCGCGTTGAGAATACGGGCTCGCGCTACACGCAGTTGGCGGTACAAGGCCCGCGCGCCGCGGAAATCGTGCAGAAGCTTACCGCCGTGGATCTTTCGCCGATCCGTTACTACCATTTTGCCTTTGGAAAAGTGAGCGGGGTGGATTGCCTGATCGCGCGCACGGGCTACACGGGCGAGGACGGGTTTGAACTTTACTTCGCGCCGGAATTTTCGGAAAAGTTGTGGAACGACCTTACGGAAGCGGGCAAAACCTTCAACATGATTCCCTGCGGTCTCGGCGCGCGAAATACGCTGCGCCTGGAAGCGGGAATGTGTTTGTACGGACATGAAATCGACGACACGACGACGCCCTGGGAAGCGGGGCTTGCCTGGATCTGCAAGATGGAAAAGGCCCCGTTTCTCGGCAGCGATGTGCTGGCGCAACAGAAACAGGCTGGCTTGCCTCGCAAACTTGTGGGCTTTGAAATGCTGGATAAGCGCATCGGCCGCGATGGCTATCCTGTTTCGATCGGCGGAAAGGAAGCGGGTCGCGTGACCAGCGGGTGCCCTTCGCCTTCGCTCAAGAAAAATATCGGCATGGCCTACGTACCGCCGGATTCGACCGCCATCGGCACCGATCTGGAAATCAATATTCGGGGGCAGGCAGCGGCGGCGAGGATTATTCCGTTGCCGTTTTATAAGCGTCCGTAATCGGAATTTCGCATCCAATAGGGGGGATGAATGTATCCGGTTGATTATCGCTACACGAAAGACCACGAGTGGATCAAAGTGGACGGTGCGGTGGGAACAATCGGCATCACGGACTACGCGCAGCAGGAGCTGGGTGACGTCGTGTTCGTCGAAATGCCGAAACCCGGCGCTGCGCTGAAGGCGGGACAGTCCTTCGGCACGGTTGAATCGGTGAAAGCCGTGAGCGAGATCTTCAGTCCGGTCACTGGCGAGGTAACGGAGAACAATCCCGCGCTTGCCGATGCGCCGGAGAAAATCAATTCCGACCCGCACAGTTCAGCGTGGCTGGTGAAAGTGAAATTGGCCGATCCCCAGGAAATCGCTTCGTTGATGGACGCGACGGCCTACGAAGCGTACATCGCCGAAAAAGCGAAGGAACACTAAGCTCGATGCGCTATCTCCCGAAAAGTCCTTCCGAACGAAATGAAATGCTCGCCGCCATCGGCGCCAAAAATATAAGCGAACTCTTTACTTCGATTCCCGAAAAGTTTCGCCTTTCGCATCCGTTGAATCTGTCCGGCCCTCTTTCCGAAAGCGAGATCATCCGGTATTTCCAGGCGCGCGCGGCCGAAAATTCGCGCGGCTACACTTCGTTTCTGGGCGCCGGCGTTTACCAGCATTTGCGGTCAGTGGTTACGGATGCATTGATTCAACGCGGCGAATTTCTTACGTCTTACACGCCCTATCAAGCCGAGTTCGCCCAGGGCACGCTCACGGCGATCTTTGAGTTTCAGACGTTAATGTGCCAGCTAACCGGCCAGGAAGTTGCGAACGCCTCGATGTACGACGGTTCGACCGCTTTAACGGAAGCGATCTTGATGGCCGAGCGCATCACGGGCCGCCACTCTGTCTTGATCGCGCGGTCGGTGCATCCCGAATACCGGCAGGTGTTGCACACCTACGCAAAAAATCTCGGCCTCGAAGTGGAAGAAATCGGCTACACCGAAAGCGGCCAGATCGATCGCGCGGCAATCAGCAAGGAAAAGCTGGCGCGCGCCGCCGCTCTGGTTGTGCAGTCGCCGAACTTTTTCGGCGTCCTCGAAGAAATTCCCGCGCTGGCGGAGATTGCCCACGCCGACGGCGCTTTGCTCGTCACTTCCATAGCAGAAGCTGTCTCACTCGGCATTGTGAAGCCGCCCGTCGAAGCCGATATCGTTACCCTGGAAGGGCAAGCCTTCGGAATTCCGCCCAGTTACGGCGGCCCTTACGTCGGCGTGGTCGCCAGCCGCGACAAGTTCGTCCGGCAGATGCCCGGCCGTCTCGCCGGACAAACGACCGACGCCGAGGGAAATCGCGGGTTCGTGCTGACGCTCGCAACCCGGGAGCAACATATTCGGCGCGAGAAGGCCACCTCCAACATCTGCACCAACGAGGCGCTCTATGCGCTGGCAGCAACGATCCATCTGTGCCTGATTGGCAAGGAAGGCCTTCGCGAGCAGGCGCTGCAGAATATCGCCAAGGCGCGCTTCGCGCAGGAGGAACTGCTGAAGATTCCCGGGGTTCGCCGCGTGTTTTCGGCGCCGATTTTCAACGAATTCACGCTGGAATTCCCCCGCTCGGTGAAGCTCATCAACTCCGCGCTGCTGAAAGAAAAAATCATCGGCCCATACGCGCTGGGCACGCACTATCCGGAGCTCACCAAACGCGGAGTTGTCTGCGTAACAGAAACGATGCCGCGCGCCGAAATCGAACGGTTGGCCGCTTCGATTCGCAAAACTTTGGAAACGCCGGTTTAAGACGTCCGCCCGAAACGAATTTCGCGGTTCTGTCGGCAAGGAGCTTGTGGAAGTGAATACGAAAGTCACCGATATCGAAACAGCGGCGCCAGCCATTCGTAAAGTCCGCCCGCACGTTAGCCAGAACGAAGGCCTGATCTTCGAGCACTCGATTCCCGGCAAGCGAGGCATGGAGCTTCCCCCGCTCGACGTTCCCGCCGTCGATCCCTTGGGCGCTCTGGGCGCGGCGCACACACGTGATTCGATCGAAGGTTTTCCCGAAGTCAGCGAGATCGAGGTCATCCGCCACTTCACCCGCCTGTCCACCTGGAACTACGCGATCGATCTCGGCATGTATCCGCTCGGTTCCTGCACGATGAAATACAATCCGCGCGTGAACGAATTCGTCGCGCGGCTTGACGGCCTCGCTTCCGAGCATCCGGAGCAGCCGGCCGAACTCTCGCAGGGTTGCCTTCGAATCCTGGACGACTTGCAGAAATGCCTGCTCGAAGTGACGGGCATGGACGCGGTGACGCTGCAGCCCGCGGCGGGTGCGCAGGGCGAACTGACCGGCCTGCTGATGATTCGCGCCTACCTGGAAAGTAAAGGCAACGCGCGCAAGAAAGTACTGATTCCGGACTCGGCACACGGCACCAACCCCGCGTCGGTGGTAATTGCCGGATACGAAGTGAAAAACATCAAGTCCAACGATCGCGGCCAGATTGACACCGACCATCTGCGCGAATACTGCACCGACGACGTCGCGGCGTTGATGCTCACCAATCCCAGCACCATTGGCGTTTTCGAAGAGCGCATCGCCGAGATCGCCGCGATACTCCACGAACGCGGCGCGCTGCTCTACATGGACGGCGCGAACATGAACGCGCTGGCAGGCGTCACGCGCCCGGGCGACTTCGGCGTGGACGTGATGCACCTGAACCTGCACAAGACGTTTTCGACGCCGCACGGCGGAGGCGGACCCGGCGCCGGCCCGGTGACGGTCAAGAAAATTCTCGAACCTTTCCTGCCCGTTCCGGTGGTGGTGAAAAAATCCGATGGCACCTACGCGCTCGATAGCCACCGCCCGCAGTCCGTCGGTCGCGTGCGAGCCTTTAGCGGAAACTTTGGCGTGCTTTTGCGAGCGTTGGCATACGCCCTTGCCTATGGGCCGGGCATCCGGCAGGCCACCGAAGATGCCGTGCTCAACGCCAATTACATTCGCAAGAATCTCGAGCCATATTTCGATTTGCCCTACGATTTGCCTTCGATGCACGAAGTTGTTTTCAGCGACGCGCGGCAAAAAGCCAAGGGCGTCAACACGATGGACATTGCGAAGCGCCTGATCGACTACGGTTTTCATCCCTACACAACGGCATTTCCGCTGATCGTTCCTGGCGCGATGATGATTGAGCCGACGGAATCCGAATCGCGCGAAGAGCTCGATCTCTTCATCGACGCGATGAAATCGATCGCCGCCGAAGTGGATTCGAATCCGGAACTGGTGAAGACCGCGCCGCATTCGACGCGCGTTGGCCGTTTGGACGAAACTGCCGCGGCGCGCAAACCGATCTTGCGCTGGAAGCCATGAAACATCCGTTTGACGATTTTTCGTTCGCACCCACCGAAGCCGCTTTGCTCGCTTCCGTTTATCTCTCTTCCATCCGGAAAGAATCCGTCACCACTCTTCGGGTGATTGAGGCGATTCCTGCCGACAAGTGCCACTACCGCCCGGAACCAAATTCCCGCAGCGCCTTGGAACTGGCGTGGCATCTTGCCTACGGTGATATCTGGTTCCTGAAGGGATTCCTGATCGGAAAATTCGAAATGGAGGACGAAGAGGACGCGTTGCCCGGCGACATCACGAGTCCTCAGGACATTTCCGGCTGTTACCAGGACGGTTTCGCGCTAAAGATCGCGAAGGTCTCTAAGCTGACGCCGGAATTCTGGGCCTCGCGGATGAGCTTTTTTGGCATGTTCAACGACCCCGCCGTTCTGTATCTGCAATTCATGCTCAATCATTCGATTCACCACCGCGGTCAACTCTGCGCCTACCTTCGTCCGATGGGCGGCAAAGTTCCCAACATTTACGGCGGAAGCTTCGACGAGCCGATGGTCGAGGATTGCTAGCTTTCTCTGTAATTCCGCGCTGCTTTGCATGCATCGCATTCCAATAAAAAACCGCAGCGTGCGCCGACGTTTCCGTCAACACCCGCTGCGGCCATCCCGCGAAGGATCTGGTTCGCTTACTTTTTGTCGATTTTGGCCTTTTCGATCGGCAAGCCGCGCGACGCGACCGGCGACAATCGTTGAATCGAGTTGAGGTCCACGGAGGCAGCCGCCGCCGGATACAATTCCGCTCGCCCGTCGGAGCTGGCTGCTGCCGCTTCAGCCATCAATCCCGGAGTCGGAGACGCCATCGGGATCAGAGCGCCTTCGGCTTCCTTCAGGAACATCAATCCCGTCTCTCGACCGTTCCAGTCGATGGAGATGACGTCGCCGAGGGAGACTTGTTCGGTGGCGAGCAGGCTGGCCAGCGGATACACGATGTGGCGCTCGATGGCGCGTTTCAGATGGCGCGCGCCGTATTTCAAGTCGGTTCCTTCGCGAAGCAGAAAT
This sequence comes from uncultured Acidobacteriota bacterium, assembly GCA_963785585.1. Taxonomy (GTDB): domain Bacteria; phylum Acidobacteriota; class Terriglobia; order Acidiferrales; family UBA7541; genus Palsa-295. The sequence goes on along the minus strand of CAWAVW010000004.1, from coordinate 646,760 downwards.
TCGCGCGCCGGTGCGGTGGCCCGAAACAGAAAACGGCCCTTGGCCGTTTCGAGCACCCGCTGCTGCACCATGCCGAGTTCGATGTCCAGAATCTGCTCGAGCTGTTGCGCGCGCAGCGGATGAAACACGATCGTCTTGTCGATCCGGTTCATGAATTCCGGCGCGAATTTGCGCTTCGCCGCTTCCGCCGCGGTCTTCTCGACTTTTTCGTCCAGACGAACACGGGTGTCGGCCTGCACTTTCGGCGCAAAGCCCATGCCGCCAACCATCAGTTCGGTGATTTCCTGGCCGCCCAGATTGGAGGTGAGGAAAATCATGGTCTGCGACAAGTCCACGCGCCGGTTATCGCCCAGCGTCAGCGTGGCTTTATCCAGAATCCCCAGCAGCAACTGCCACAGAGCGTCGCTGGCCTTTTCGATTTCGTCGAACAGCAAAAAGGAAATCTTCAGTTTCTCGGTGTGATACTGCGCCAGCGCTTCCTGGGTGATCAGCGGATGCGTTTCCCGGTGCCCCAGATACCCCGGCGGCGAGCCAATCAATTTGGCAATTTCGTGGGAGTGTTGGAACTCGGCGCAATCGACCTTGATCACCGCCCGCGGATCGCCAAACAGAACTTCGGCGGTCGCTTCCACCACCCGCGTCTTGCCCGCACCCGTCGGCCCCAGAAACAGCAAGTTGCCCACAGGTCGCCCCGGCGAGTTCAATCCCGCACGAAACACCTGATACAAGTCCACCACCGCCTGTACCGCTTCGTCCTGCCCTACAATCTTGCGTCGTAGCCCGGCCTCAAAATCCCGCGATTCCAAACTGCGCTGCGACGGGTCGAGTTGAAGTGCTTGCGCGCCCACGGTGATACTCCCCCTACCGGAACTTCCTGCCGCCATCCGACCTCGGCGCATCCTTCCGCTCGAATTGATCCAGCTTGATATCGAGCGTGGAGCGCAGCAATCGCAATTGCGTGACCAGTTCTCGGCTTGAATTGGCTCGATCCGCCAACACCAGCATCGGCGGCGAAAGCTCGGCCAGGTCCAGGTTAAGGTTGCGTAACGAGTGCATCAGGTTCTGCACATACGGCGAGCGAACATTGAATACCTCCACCCGGCTGTTCACCTGCTCTCGCAGGCCCGACCAGTCCAGATCGAGAAACGGATGATTTCGCGATACTTTGCGGACGACATCATCCGTAATTCGCGGCCGCTCCCCCAAACGCGCCAGATGCAACTGACGCACCTTCCCTTGCCGGCGCACGTTATGCACCAGAAAGTAGGTGTTGCCTTTGCGCCGAACGAAAGCCACCTCTGCCTCCTCGGGCTTGGGCCAGCTTCTGAGACACGTTTCTCAAATGCGTTACAAACAGATGACTCAACTGTGCGTAGTGTATGAACGCTCCACTACGATGGCAATGGTACAACTCGCTCTGTTCGGGCCTCTGCAGCGAATCGGTTATTACTCTTGAGGCACGACGAGACGTCCGCGGGCGGCCGCGAAATCACCTTCCGCGCGCGATTCCCACCAGGCAGTTCTCGCCGTAGTGCGGCGCTCTGCGGTATGTTTGTTCTATTGCGATTCACTGGATGTTTTCGGAGTGGCAGACATGTCTTGGGAGCTGGTTTACAGGCTGGTGAAACAAATCCCGCGAGGCCGCGTAACAACCTACGGCACTGTGGCCAAAGCGATCAAGTTGCGCGGCGGAGCCCGCGCCGCCGGCTACGCCATGGCTGCCTGCCCGAGCGGAAAAGGAATTCCCTGGCATCGAGTGGTGGGTGCGGGCGGTAAAATCCGCATCGCTGAGCCCACGGCGTCGCTGCAACGGCGGTTGCTCCAATCCGAGGGCGTCCTGATGGAAGGACTTTCGCTGAGAATCAAGGATTACGAGTGGACGCCGAAGAATCGAGGCGCCCGCGGGAAAAGACGCTCCGTCCGCTGATTCGCGCGGCCAGCACGACTGTGATATAGAAGAAAGCTCATCATTTAGAGGGAATGCATCTTGCCTGAATCGATCATCAGCGTCGAAGACCTTTATAAGAGTTACGGAACCGTCGAAGCCGTCCGCGGCGTGAGCTTTCACGTCGAGCAGGGCGAAGTATTCGGGCTACTGGGACCGAACGGCGCAGGAAAGACCAGCACAGTGGAAATTCTGGAAGGCATGCGCACCGCGGACAAGGGAAACGTGCGCGTCTGCGGCTTGGATCCCGAAAGAAGCGGCTCGAAGTTCAAAATGAAAATCGGAGCCGTATTGCAATCCACGTCTCTTCCCGAAAAGATTCGCGTGAAGGAAGCTCTGGACCTTTTTGCGGAGTTCTACGAGCAGCGAGCCGATACCAGCGCGCTCATCGAACGCTTTCAGCTCACCGAAAAGAAAGACGCCTTTTACAAAGAACTCTCGGGAGGGCAAAAGCAGCGGCTGGCGCTTGCGATGGCCCTCGTGAATAACCCGGAAGTGGTGTTCCTTGACGAACCCACCGCGGGCCTCGACCCTCAGGTTCGGCGCGAGATTTACGCCATTATTGAAGAACTCCGCAACGAGAAAAAAACCGTTCTTCTGACCACTCACTACATTGAAGAGGCCGAGCGGCTTTGCGACCGCGTGGCCATCGTCGATCAAGGCAAGATCATCAAGAGCGGAACTCCGCGCGAACTGAAACAATCGTCGGCCGGCACCACGAGAATTGAAGTTCGTTTGGCCCGGCCCGCCGCGGAAGTATCGCTGCGCGCGCTCGATGGCGTCTCGGATTACCGGACAATCGGCGACACGCACGTGTTGTACGCCTCGCGCGCTCCGCAGGCAATCGTGGCTCTGGTGAAGCACCTCGAAGCCGAGAACAACGAACTGCAAGGCATGGAAATGTTTTCGCCGTCGCTCGAGGATGTCTTCATCGAGCTGACCGGCCGAAGGTTGAGGGAGTAATCATGGCGTCGAACGCAATCACCAACACCTGGGCAATGACCAAGATCCGGATTCATCTGGCCATGCGCAACAAAATGTTTCTATTCTTCAGCCTGCTAATGCCGATGATCTTCCTGTTTCTGTTTGTGATGATTTGGGGAAAAAGCTCACCGGAGAAAATCAGCTACATCTTTGGCGGGATTCTTACGCTCACCGTGATGGGCGGCTTTTGGGGACTGAGCGTCCAGCTCGTCACCTTCCGGGAAACGGGGATTTTGCGCCGTTTCCGTCTGGCTCCGGTCGGCGCTGGTCCGATGCTGGCGTCCAGCATCGTCGCGAACTTCGTGCTCGTCGTGCCGTTCATCTTCATCGAGATGCTGGTCGGGCGCTATGTACTGCACATGGCGTCGTGGGGCGAGGTTCCCGTCGTGTTTCTACTCGTAATCATCGGGTCGGCCACTTTTTCAGCGTTCGGACTGATCGTCGCCAGCGTTACGAACTCGATGCAGGAAACGCAGATCATCAATCAGTTGATCTGGATGGTTTTTCTGTTTTTGTCCGGTGCGACGATTCCCCTCAGCGTCTTCCCGAAATGGATTCAAAGCGTGACTCTGTTTTCACCCGCCACCTACCTAGCTACCGGCTTCCAAAGCGCGATGACCAACCGCGCCACGTTTTCGGAAATCTTCACCGACTCGATCGCGCTTACGGTTGGATTGCTGGTCTCGTTCGAGATCGCGCGCCGGATTTTCCGCTGGGAACCGGAGCAAAAGCTGCCGCCCCGCGCCAAGGTTTGGGTCCTGGTCGCGCTGATTCCGTTCCTCGCCTTTGGCACTTACGAAGCGCTCCACGGGACCTTGCTCTCGCGCGTCCATAGCACCATGGATTATCTCGACCGCACCGACAAGGCTGCGGGCACCGCTTCGGACAACAACTAGTCCGGCGTTCGGCAAGTTTTCCAAGTCGAACGGAACCCTGCTAACATCCAATTCGTCGGACCAAAGAACGGCGCCCCGGCTAGTCGAAACGGGCTTTGCGGTCCGTTCGACGGTGGCATCGCTCTCGTACTACATCACATCGCAAAGATCGGGAGATGGAACATGGAACGGACAGCATCGGCGGTCTGGAATGGGTCACTGAAAGATGGCAAGGGCGCGATAACCACGCAAAGCGGAATACTCTCCGATGCACCGTATTCGTTCGTCACGCGATTTGAAAACGCAAAAGGCACGAACCCCGAAGAATTGATCGGCGCAGCGCATGCCGGATGCTTCACCATGGCGCTCTCGGCGCAGCTCGGCACGATTCATGTAACGCCGGAAAGAATTCAGACGACCGCCACCGTAACGCTGGAAAATCTGAGCGGAGCATGGACGATCTCAAAAATCCATTTGGACGTAACCGCAAAAATCCCCGGAATTTCTCAAAGCGCGTTTGAAGCTGCCGCTGCCAGCGCGAAAGCGAACTGCCCGGTCTCTCGACTTTTCAAATCGGAGATCACCCTAAAAACCACGCTGGAGACCGGTGCATGACATTTTCGGCCTACGTCGGCCTGTTCATCATCGCTCTGGTTTTGCTGGAAGCTTTTGAGACCGTCGTTTTGCCCCGACGAGTGACTCGCTGGTTCCGCCTCACCCGCCTCTACTACATCGTCACATGGAAGCCGTGGAAGTGGATCGCACGCCGCGTTTCGGGGGTACGCCAGCGCGAAACGTTCTTGAGTTTTTACGGGCCGTTGTCTTTGCTGGTCCTGTTTGCGCTCTGGGCGGTTTCCCTGCTCGTTGGATTCGCGCTGCTTTATTACGGGAATGAAAAACACGATCCGTCGCGGCCGAGCCTGGCGATGTGTTTTTATCTGAGCGGCACGACGCTTTTCACGCTCGGAATCGGGGATATCACTCCCCATACCGCCATCGAGCGCTTCCTCACCGTGTTCGAAAGCGGACTCGGGTTGGGATTTTTGGCCCTGGTGATCAGCTACTTGCCGGTGATTTACCAGGCATTCTCTCGCCGCGAAGTCAGCATCGTCCTGCTCGACGCTCGCGCCGGCTCGCCGCCAACAGCCGCCGAACTCTTGCGCCGCCACGACGGGCCGCACGGCCTCGCAGCGCTGCAGCAACTTTTCCGCGACTGGGAAATCTGGTCCGCCGAATTGCTGGAAAGCCACATCTCCTATCCCGTGGTCAGTTACTTTCGGTCGCAGCATAGCAATGAATCGTGGCTGGCAGCCCTGGCGACGATTTTGGATTCCACGGCGCTTCTGATCGCGGTGGGCGAAAATCCGTGCTCTCGCCAGGCGCGGCTTACGTTCGCGATGTGCCGCCACACACTGGTCGATCTGTCGCAGGTTTTCTACGCGCGGCCCGTCAGCCCGGAAAAGGACCGGCTTTCGCCGGAGGAACTTTTGCGGCTTCGAGACACGTTGCGCACGGCGGGCTTCGATCTGCGCGACGACGCAGCCTCGAATGCCAAGCTCAAGGAACTGCGCGTGATGTACGAGCCTTTCCTCGAAGCATTGTCGCGGCACCTGTTCGTCACGATTCCGCCTTGGATTCTGGCCAAAGAAATTACCGATAATTGGAAGACCAGCGCGTGGAGCCGGATCTCCGGTTTCTCCGTTCCGCGACAGAGCGATGCCGCATCGGATGATCACTAGCAATTGCTGACGGGAGGCCTGCATGGGCAAGAAACTCGAAGGATTGCAAAAAGTGATGCGCGGCGAGCTGCCGGCGCCGCCCATTGCCACTCTGATCGGCTTTACGTTGGTTTCCGCTAAACCCGGCGAAGCGATCGTCGAATTTGACGCCGGAAGCCGACACGCGAACCCGATGGGCTCGCTTCATGGCGGCATCCTGTGCGACGTGGCGGACGCCGCGATGGGCATGTCGTTCGCTTCCACCCTGGAAGACGACGAATCCTTCACCACCCTCGAGCTGAAGATCAATTTCCTGAAGCCGGTGTGGACCGACAAGCTTCGCGCTGTGGGCAGAATCGTGAAGCGCGGACGCACCGTTGGGATGGTCGAGTGCGACGTTACCAATTCGAAAGGCGATATCGTGGCGCGCGCTTCCTCCACCTGTATGGTTCTTCGCGGCGAACAAGCGTCGGGACGTTAAGCCAAACGGCATTCGCGGCGCGGCCAATTTGGATGCGACGTATTCGCAATTCCAGTGCCCCGTTTGATTGACAGCCGAATCCTCGTGCTCTAATCTCGTTTTCAAGCGTTTCCAACGGTTTTTCGAAGCGCGCGGAGCGGAAAATGCCTTTCCCGAAGACCGAAAAAATCTGGCACAACGGCAAGTTCATCCAGTGGGACGACGCCAAGATTCACGTTCTTTCGCACGTCGTCAGCTACGGCTCGGCCGTCTTCGAGGGCATTCGCCATTACGAAACTCCGCAGGGGCCGGCCGTTTTCCGCCTGAAAGATCACATGCAGCGCCTGCGCAATTCCGCCTACATCTACCGAATCGAAGTTCCCTTCACCGTCGATGCGCTTTGCGAAGCCAATCTCGAGCTGATTCGCGTGAACAAGCTGGCGTCAGGCTACTCGCGTCCGGTTGTTCTGCGCGGTTACGGCGAAGCGGGAGTGGACCCGCACGGCTGTCCGATCGAGGTCTATATGGCCTGCCATCCCTGGGGAAAATATCTCGGTGACGAAGCACTGAAGGCCGGCGTTGATGTTTGCGTCAGCTCGTGGAATCGCCCGGCGCCAAATACTCTGCCGCAAATGGCCAAGGCCGCCGCCAACTACATGAATTCGCAACTGATTCGCATGGAAGCGCGCGCCAACGGCTACGTGGAAGGCATCGCTCTCGATACCAACGGGCAAGTGAGCGAAGGCTCTGGCGAAAACATTTTCCTGATTGTGGACGGCACAGTGATCACTCCGCCGCTTTCGAATTCCGCTTTGCCGGGTATCACGCGCCACACCGTTATCACGCTCTGCCGTGACCTCGGCATTCCCGTCGCCGAGCAGGTGATTCCGCGTGAAATGCTGTACCTCGCCGACGAAGTTTTCTTCTGCGGCACCGCCGTCGAAATCACGCCGATTCGCTCGATCGACCGCATCAAGATCGGCATCGGCGAGCGCGGCCCCATCACCAGGCGCATTCAGGAGGAGTTCTTCGCGCTGGTCGAAGGCAAAAAACCCGATCGCCACAACTGGCTTTCGCCCGTCAACGCGCCCGTCCCGGCCGCGACGCGCTAGTTCCTCCGCTACCGAAACGCAAACTCGTCCGCGCTCACCAGCCGCAACTTTGACTGCCCTGCGCGATTTCAGTAGAATCGCGCGGGAGAAACTCTTGTACAGCCTGTCGCAAAAACTTCTGGCCGAGTTCTTCGGCACGTTCGCGGTGATTTTCTTCGCTCTTGGCGCCATCGCCGCCGACCAGTACCTGCGCATCGCGACGCAAGGCTCGCTGACGGTCCTGGCTCTTGCGACGGCGTACGGACTCACGTACGCCATCATGGTCACCGCGGTCGGCCACATTTCCGGCGGACATTTGAACCCGGCGGTCACCATCGGCTTCTGGGTCACCAAGCGCCTGAGCACGATGCAAACCGTTCTGTACTGGGCGGCGCAACTGCTCGGCGCGTCTGCCGCGGCGTACCTGCTGGTGGCGATTCTGCCAGAAGCGAACTGGCGCAGCGAGGTTCTCGGGTCGGTGACTCCCTATCTCGCGTCCGACTTCACGCGGCTACATGCCATGCTGCTGGAGGGAGTGCTCACGTTCGTCGTCGTTTTCGTTTTCTTTGCCACGTCGGTGGACGTGCATGGCGCGTTTCACAAAGTGGCAGGCTTCGCCATCGGGCTAACGGTGGTTGCCGCGGCGCTCTGCGGGTACGTTTTTACCGGCGCGGCGCTGAATCCGGCGCGTGCTTTCGGACCTGCGCTCGCCACCCGCCATTGGACCAACCACGGCGTGTATTGGGTCGGTCCGCTGCTTGGCGGAGTCCTGGCGGGAGTGCTTTACGACAAGCTATTTCTGAGCGACCAGCCCCCTTCCTGAGCCACCTTCACGAATGCCGAACGCTCGACCTGATCAAACGGACAGGTTGCACCTTTCGCACCTCCTCCGGCTAACTCGATTGGCACCCCCTTCCCTGCGTGCTACTTTGGCTTGAAAGCGTCTGCACCTGAGGAATTCATGGCCATCAACATTGACGATCTGCTGCGCCGCGCCGTCGAAAGCCGCGCGTCCGACTTGCACCTGAAAGTCGGCAACCACCCGTATCTCCGCGTTGACGGCAACCTGGGCGGCCTCACCGACGTCCCCCGCATCACGCCGGAAGAAATGCTGTCCATGGCCTTCAGCATGATGACCAACCGGCAGAAGCAGAAATTCAAGGAAACCGCCGAACTCGATATGGCGTACGGCGTGGCGGGCCTGGGCCGTTTCCGCGTCAACGTCTTCCAGCAGCGCGGCAACGTCGGCATGGTGTTGCGCGTCATCCCCACCAAGATTCGTACGATCGAAGAACTCGAACTCCCGCGCATCATCAACCAGATTTGCGAAGAGCAGCGCGGATTGATTTTGACCACGGGAACCACTGGTTCCGGTAAATCGACCACACTCGCCGCCATGATCGACCGCGTGAACTCGCTGCGCGCCGAACACATCATGACGATTGAAGACCCGATCGAATACCTGCACCGCGACAAGAAGGGTTTCATCAACCAGCGCGAAATCGAAGTCGATACGGCTTCGTTTTCGACGGCGCTGCGCGCTGCCTTGCGTCAGGATCCGGACGTGATTCTGGTCGGCGAAATGCGCGACCTGGAAACGATTTCCACTGCCTTGCTCGCCGCTGAAACGGGCCACCTGGTGCTTTCCACCTTGCATACTTTGGACGCGACGGAAACCATTCAGCGCATCATTGCCGTGTTCCCGCCGCCGGAGCAGAAACAAATTCGCTTGCAGCTCGCCGGCACTTTGAAAGCGGTCATCAGCCAGCGCCTGGTTCGCAAAGCCGACGGTTCGGGCCGTGTGCCCGCCGTGGAAGTGATGATCAACACCGGCTACATCCGTGATTGCATCATCAATCCCGATAAAACACGTATGATTCGCGATGCCATCGCCGCCGGCACCAGCCAATACGGCATGCAGACGTTTGACCAGTCGCTCTTCGATCTCTACAGCCGCAACTTGATCACGCTCGAGGAAGCTTTGACGCGCGCTTCGAATCCGGATGATTTCCGTCTGCGCGTTCAGGGCGTCCGTTCTTCGGCAGACAGCGCGCGCGAGGATATGGAACGCGCGATGACCGAATTCGATCGCAAGTAACAATTTGTATTCACCCTCGAGGGCACGGAGTCGGCAACTTTTTGCCTGCTCCGTGCCCTCTTTTTTTTCCTCCGCCTAACTCGGTGTTGATATTCCCGCCCTTGAATTTGTCTTCGCCTTTGCCGCGCTTGCTTCGTCCCGCGCAGAACACTATCCTCAGTCGATGCGTCCCCGCCGCGCCACGCGCAAACTCGAAACCACGCAGCAGCTCTACATGTCCGCCCAACGTGCGCTAATGCGCCATGCCTACTCGATCCACGAAATGAAATCGCATCTCGAGCGGCGGGCCGAACACAAGGAAATGGTTCCGGAGATCATCGCCCGCCTGCGCGAATTGAACTATCTCGACGACGCAAAGTTTGCGCTCAACTACGCCAGCCAGCACGCCAGGCTTCGCCGTCAGGGACGTTTTCGGATCGAGCGTGACCTGCGTGCCAAGGGCGTCCCTGACCGCTTCATCGCCGCAGCCGTCGAATCCGTTTTTTCCGAAACGGACGAAGCCGCCCTTGTACGCACGCGAATTCAGCGCAAACTGGCGCATCTGCGCGGCCCGCTGGAACAGAAAAAGATCGCCTCGCTGTACCGCAATTTGCTGGGCGCGGGGTTTTCGTCCGAAATCATTCGAGCGGAACTCAAAGGCATCACCCACGGCGATCTGCCGGACGTGCCGGACGCGCCCGAGAGTTGAAATATTCAACGCGTGTGGAGATATTCAACGCACGACCGGCATGGGCGGACTTCGTAAAGAACGACTCCTCGCGCAAGCATCACATTTCAAAGCCGATGCAGCCGCCCCGTTTTCGGTTTGACGTTGGCGCGTCGTTTGCATATAACCGCAGTGCGCGTGAGTTCGAAGCTCTACAACACGCGAGCGCGAAATCCGCACGGAGGACACCATGGCAGCGAAGAAAGCGAAGAAGGCATCGAGTTCCAAGGCCAAGTTGAAGAAAGTGAAGCTGGACGCGGTGAAGAACCTCAGCGTTGTCCGGAAGGGCTGGATCCAGTAAGCGATTTCGTTTCCCTGTTCGCCCGGAGGAGCAACCGCTCAGCGCTCGCAATGGTTCCAGCTGAGTCGCTCCGCCGGGCGATTTTTTTGAAGTGTTGCTCCAACTCGCCGCAAAGCCCCTCTGAATCGCATGCCTTGGACCCGAGCAGCCGGCTCCGCATCTCTTTTCGCAACGTCGAGAGCATTGAGCAAGTTTTCGCGGATCGCGCGAGCGCAATGGCCCGCGTCACATAATCCTCGCGGCAGCGCATTTCCCACTCTGGTAAACCGGCGGCGCGCAATAACGAAAGACTGGTCCGGCTCGCCCACCGATCGCCCTTGAACGTCAGTACCGGGACGCCCTGCCACAGCGCTTCCATCGTCGTCGTGCCGCCGCTATACGGAAAGGAATCGAGCGCGATATCGACTCGCGCGTAGGCTTTCAGAAAATCGTAGTGATCGGCGGGCGGCTCCAGGATCACGCGATTAGCGGGGATGCCGCATCGAGTGAATTTTGCGACGAGCGCGGCGCGATTCGAGGCCTCGCCAAGACACGTATTTTTCAGGATGAGCCTGCTTCCCGAAGCGGCTGCCAGGATCTCCGCCCAGGCCGCGATCGCTTCATCGGTGATTTTGTACTGCGGCGCAAAACATCCGAAAGTGATCTTCCCGGTTCCGGCACACGGTGGTGGCGTCACCTTCGGCACCGGATAGAGAACTCGAAACGCCAGATAGCTGCCCGAAACACGCAATATGCGTTCGGTGTAATAGCGTTCCTCGGCCGACGGCAGAACCGCAGCGTCGCCTACAATGTAATCCATCGCCCGGAACCCAGACGTCGCGAACGAATTGAACCAGCCGACCTGTACTGGGGCCGCCCTTCGCACGAACATGCCAAGCCGCTGAGGAAAGCTGTACGCGTTCAGGTCCACCAGAATATCGATTCCGCATTTGCGAACCAGCCGCGCAGCATCCGGATTCGAGAGCCCATCCATGTGGTGGATTGCGTCCGTGCTGTGCCGCTTGTAGCCACTTGCTGCGGACGGTTTCTCTACATCACAAAACAGGTGAACTTCGAATGAGCGGCGGTCGTGGTTGTTGATGACTCCCCACACGGGTTTCATCCAGTTCTGCGAGCCGAAAAACGCGGATACGTACCCGATGCGCAGCGGTTTGCGGCCGTTGCCGAGGCGAACGCGGAGGTTCGCCCGCGGACGCTCGCGCGCGGCTTCGAGCTCGGCCCATCGGACGCGCGCCTTCAGAATCGCCGGGTTCCCGCGCGTGGGGCTTCCGGGAATGATCTTGGCGATCTCGCCGAGCGCTTCGCGCCGCGATTTCCCGCGCGAGTCATCCGCGAGCTTCTGGAATTCGTCGATCGCCGCATCCACTTCGCCCAGGTAGAAATGGCATTTTGCGAGATAGAAGCGTGCGTCGCGGTCTTTGGGATCAGCCGCCAGCGCGCGCTGAAAGCTCTCCGCGGCACTCGCGTATGCGCCGCGCGAAAATTGGGTCCACGCAAGCCCGTACCACGCTTGAAACAGGCCGCCGTCCATGCGAAGCGCCGCGCGGTAGGCCTTTTCTGCGTCCTTCAGTCGCTCGAGCTTGTAGAGCGCATCGCCGTGCCGCGCGCGCAGCTGCGGGTTGTCCGGATATCGCCGCAGCGCGGCCCGAGCCGCAGCCAAAGCGTTACGCACGCTGCCGGATAAGAGGAGCGTGGTGACCCGATTCACGGCTCGCCTGCTCGGGTCGGACGAATTCCGCGGATTTCGGTTCTTTTCCATCGTTCGGGAAGTAACGTACCACAAGCGCGTCGGGTGACCCGTGCAATACCGGAATTTGCGGCCCCGCGAGGCATCGTTGCGGCCCACCGGAGCGTTTGCGATAATGGATTTCATCGCCTGAGGCGATCCCTGAACAGCATGACGACCGAAAAGAAGTGGACTGGCAACGAAGTCCGCAGCACATTTCTGCGATTTTTCGAGGAGCGCGGCCACCGCGTGGTGCGCAGCTCTTCGCTCGTCCCGGCAAACGATCCCACGCTGCTTTTCACCAACGCCGGGATGAACCAGTTCAAAGACGTGTTCCTCGGCCTGGAAAAGCGGGACTACAACCGCGCTACCTCGTGCCAGAAATGCGTGCGCGCCGGAGGCAAGCACAACGATCTTGAAAATGTGGGCTTTACCAATCGACACCACACATTTTTCGAGATGCTCGGCAATTTTTCGTTTGGCGATTACTTCAAGAAAGAAGCGATTGCCTACGCCTGGGAACTGATTACCTCGCCGAAGTGGTACGGAATTCCGAAAGAAAAACTCTACGCGACGATTTTCAAGGGCGAGGAAGGCATCGCGCGCGACAGCGAAGCGTACGATTTGTGGCTCGCGACCGGCGTCCCCAAAGACCGCATTTTTGAAATGGGAATGAAAGACAATTTCTGGGCCATGGGAGATACCGGCCCGTGCGGCCCGTGCAGCGAAATTCACTACGACATGGGCCCGGCGGCGTCGGAACAAGGCCACACCGATTGCGTTTTCCCGTGCGAATGCGGCCGCTACGTCGAAATTTGGAACCTGGTTTTCATGCAGTTTAACCGAGACACCAGCGGCGTCCGCAATCCCCTACCCAAGCCTTCGGTCGATACGGGCATGGGACTCGAGCGAATGGCGTCAGCACTTCTTAATCTCACGGATCCGCTAAAGGTGTCGAATTACGACACGGATCTGTTCCTTCCGTTAATTGAAGTCGCGCGTCGTTATATCGATACCGATCTCGCAAGAAGTCCGGAATACGCAGCTTCCCTCAGAATTATTGCCGACCATGCTCGCGCGACTACATTCCTGATCTCGGATGGCGTAGTTCCGTCCAGGGACCGCCGCGGTTATGTCCTCCGAAAAATAATGCGCCGCGCTCTCAGGCATGTGCGTATTCTCGGCGGTAATCTGTATGTGCTTACAAATATGGCTCGAAGTGTAGAAGACTTGATGATTGGCCAGTATCCGGAACTGAAAGAAAATACCGGGCATATCGAGAAGGTCGTCCGCTCCGAAGAGAATCAATTCGCACGGACGCTCGACGTAGGACTGAAAGAACTCGAGCCCATTGTCAAAGAAGCGAAACGCCTCTCACCACGTCATCCGGAATACTTCCGTAGGATGAATTTCTCGAATGAGCAAGCTCAAAGCATGGCGTCTCGACTCGAACCTCTGTTTGCGGAGGGCATCGAGGGCTTCTCGGACCAAGAGTTGCGCGCGCGGATTACGGAGATTCTTCCGCGCGAAGCGGGCCCAGTTCTTTCCATGATTGCGTCACACGACGCGAGTGCACAACCGATCCGAACCACCCAAGACTTGGTAGTTCGTGTCGCGAGCGACGCTCAGACATCGAATTTCGCTGCAGGAACACAAAGTTTTAAGCTTTACGACACATTTGGGCTCCCTCGCGACTTCGTCGAGGATGTATTCCGGGACGAAAAAATCGGTGTCGACTGGGGTGCATTTGATCGCGCGATGGAAGAGCAGCGGACTCGGGCCCGCGCATCCTGGAAAGGCGCGCAAAAAGAATCGGCGAGCCCCATCTACGCAAAACTGCGCGAGACGCACAAGACCGAGCCGGATTTTTACTTTGGCACGAAAGCGCGGGATGCTCGCGTGGAAGCGATCGTCACGAAAAACGGCGCGGTGAACGAACTCAAAGCCGGCGAGGAAGCCGAGATCGTGCTCGACCGCACGTCGATCTACTCCGAATCGGGCGGGCAGGTAGCCGATACCGGCGCGTTTTTCGATAACTCCGGCGCGCTGCAAGTGGCCGAAGTGCGCGGTGCCTATTATCCGGTAAGCGGACTGGTGGCGCACCGGGTGCTGGCCAAAGAAGACATCCACGTGGGCGACCGCGTCAGCACCGTCGCCGATCCCGTCCGCCGCGCGCAGGATATGCGCAACCATACTTCGACGCACTTGCTGCACGCCGCGCTGCGCAACACTCTCGGGACGCATGTAAAGCAGGCCGGATCGCTCGTTGCTCCGAATCATCTGCGCTTCGATTTTTCGCACTTCGCCGCCGTCGATCCCAGCGAGCTCGCGGAAATCGAACAGCAGGTGAACGAAGAAATCTGGAAGAACGCCGCGATGCAGACCGACATCATGAACATCGAAGATGCGCTCGCTTCCGGCGCCATCGCGTTCTTCGGCGACAAATATCCGGAGCACAACGTCCGCGTGGTGACGATTCCGGATGCCGACAGCCCGCGCGGCTTTTACAGCAAGGAGCTGTGCGGCGGCACGCACGTCACCCGGCTCGGCGAAATCGGACTTTTTAAAATCACCGGCGAAGGTTCCGTCGCTGCGGGAGTTCGCCGCATCGAAGCGATCTCCGGAGACCGCGCCCTCAGCGAATACCAGAACTCGCTGGCAACGATTCGAAACGCCGCTGCTCACCTGAATGTCGCCGACGACGAATTGCTTTCGGCGATCGAGCGCCAGGCCGAGTCGATCAAGCAGCTGGAAAAGCAACTGGAAGCACTGAAGCGCAAAGCGGCCGGCTCGGTGGCAGGCGATTTGATCGAACAGGCGAAGACCGTGAAGGGCGTTCGCCTGATTGCCGCCAAAGTGGAGGGTTTTGACCGCGAAGCGCTGCGCCAAATGGTCGATACCCTGCGCCAGAAGCTCGGCTCCGGAGTCGTAGTGCTCGCGACCGCGGAAGACGGCAAAGTGTCTCTAATTGCGGCAGTTACCAAGGACCTGAACCCGAAACTGCACGCCGGCAAGATCGTCCAGGAACTGGCCAAGCTGGTGGGTGGTTCCGGAGGCGGCAGGCCCGATTTAGCCGAGGCTGGCGGAAAAGACACATCCGGCATACAAAACGCTATCGACCAGGTTTACCCTCTCATCGACCGATTGCTATAATCTCAATCGAGACAGCGGTTTACGGCCGCGCAGAGTGCGAAGTCGCGCGTCGTTTTCGTGTCTGCGCAAATATATTTTTGCGTTCGCTCGAGCGCGTTCACCCAGATGCGCGCTCCGCGGGAGCCCGGCCATGCCACTCTCATCGCAAGCGATCGACTCGAGAAGGTCCAAAGTTCTTCGTGTGGCCGCGGCAGCCTTCATGGCCGGAGCGTGGCTGGCACTGGCCTGCTCCTTGAGCGCCCAGATTACCCGCGCGGTTGACGAGCACGGGAAAACTGTTTTCGTGAATGCCGATTCCCCGAAACCCCATCGTCGGAGTACTATCAGTTCTACCCCTGCGGCTTCGCCTGCTCCGGCGGCGGAATCTTCGCTGCTGGTGAATCCGTTTCCGGGGAACGAAACGACTTACGCGGAACCGAAATCCGTCGAAGATCCGGTGGCTCCGAAGTCGATCGAGACGCGGTACGACGGCATCATCGCCCGAGCGGCGGAGCGCCATCATGTGGACGCGGCGCTGGTGAAGGCCGTAATCAGCCAGGAATCGGGCTGGAATCCGCAGGCCATCTCGCGGAAAGGCGCCGTGGGCTTGATGCAATTGATTCCGAGCACCGCGCAGCGCTACGGCGCACACAATAGTTTTGATCCGGCACAGAACGTGGAAGCCGGAACGAGTTACCTGAAGTCGCTGCTGGACCGTTACGACAACGATCTAATCAAAACGCTGGCAGCGTACAACGCAGGTGAAAATGCAGTCGATCGAAATGGGGGCGTTCCGGCATACCCGGAAACGCAAAAATACGTTCAGAAGGTTTCCAATCAGTATTTCGGCCCAAGTTCCGGTCGCGATACTTCGCTGTGGACTCCGCCAAGAACTCCGCTGCGAAAGACTGTGGACTCGAACGGCCGGGTGACTTTCACGAACGAATAGACGCACGTGGCATTGGGAAAACCTAACCGGACGATGAAGTGCGTGGCGCTTTTGCTTGCGCTGATGGTCTGCGCGGCCGCGCCCCTTTCCGCTCGCGCGGACAAGCGCACCGAAGCGCGCGATCAGTTTGCTCGCGCCGTCCGCATGCGGACCACCCTCGAAAGCAATCCAATGCAGGACCGTGAGATTGTGGATTATCGCGCCACGATCGCTGCGTTCCACAAGGTGTATCTGATCACTCCGTCCGCCGAAGAAGTCACGCCCGCGCTGATCGCGGAAGCCGAGCTCTACGAGCAGATGGGACGCCAGTATGATCCGAAATACTTTCAGCAAGCCATCAACACGCACCAATTCTTGATCAAGCAGTACCCCGGCAGCCGCTATCGCATGCAGGCTCTGTATTCGATTGGCATGATTCAGGAATACGACTTGAAGGAATCGGACGCCGCCGAAATCACTTTCAAACAGTATTTGAAGCTGTATCCGAAGACGGACAAGGCCAACGGCGCGCGCGAAGCATTGAAGGAAATTGCGGACGCGCGCGACAAAGCGAAGGCCGCCACGCTCACAGCCAGCGTAGCCGCCCCGCCGCCGGCCGCTGCGGGCGCGGTTGCGTCTGCGCCGGACCTGCCCGAAATCAAAGGTCCCGTCGTCGAGCCGCGCGAAAGCTCGCAGGGCACTCCGCGCGTGCTGGCGTTAAAGACGTGGAACAACGAAGCGTCCACGCGGATTATCGTGACCCTCGACGGAACCATTCAATACGACGCCGCGCGAATCACCTCTCCCGACCGGATTTATTTCGACTTGCACAAAGCGAAACTGACGCCGGGATTCGCGAAAAAGACTTTTGATGTGCAGTCCGGCTTGCTGAAATCGGTTCGCATTGGCCAGAACAAAGACGGCGTGGTCCGGCTGGTGCTGGACGTGAGCGGGGCGCACGATTACACCGCGCAGCTTCTGGGCAATCCGTATCGTCTGGTGATTGACGTACGCACGAAACCGGCTCCTGCGTCGGCCAGCAATGCCAAGCCTGCCGACTCGGCACTCGCGACGCAGCCACCTGCCGCGAGCGTGCCCAATCCGGCGGGCGATAAGACGTCCGCCTCGGTTGCCGCCATCAACGCAAAGACGGCCGGCGCAACGACCATCGCGAAAGCAAAGGCGACTTCCGCGAAAACGGCGGCGCTCTTGCCTCCGACGGAACCGAAACCAACCCGAGACGGCCAGCGTTCGCTCTCGCGCGCTTTGGGGTTGAAGATCAACCGCATCGTGATCGATCCCGGGCACGGCGGACACGACACCGGGACGATTGGTCCGCATGGCTTGATGGAAAAGGATCTCTGCCTGGACGTAGCGCTAAAGCTGGGTGAGGAAATCGAAGAAAAGCTGCCCGGCGCGGAAGTGATTTACACCCGCAAAGACGATACGTTCATTCCGCTCGAGCAGCGAACTGCCATCGCCAACGAAGCGAAAGCCGACTTGTTCATTTCGATCCACGCCAATTCCAGCCACGATCAGAGCGCCCGCGGCGTGGAGACGTACTATTTGAATTTCGCCACATCGGAAGAATCGATGGAAGTTGCGTCGCGCGAGAACGCCCAGGCGCAGGAATCGATGCACGATTTGCAGGACATCATCAAGAAGATCGCGCGCAACGAAAAGATCGAAGAGTCAAAGGAACTGGCCAGCGACATTCAGGATTCGCTCTCGCACCGGATGCAGCAGGTGAGCCAGACCGAACGGAATCGCGGCGTGAAGAAAGCGCCGTTTGTGGTCCTGATCGGCGCGAATATGCCTTCGGTGCTATCGGAAATTTCGTTCATCAGCAATCCGAACGACGAAAAACTGCTGAAGAAGACCGATCAGCGCCAGGATGTGGCCGACGGCCTGTACCGCGGGATCGCCTCTTACCTCGATAGCCTCAATAGCCTGTCTTACGATCGCTCGAAGCTCGTTTCGGATAATCACGTCACCCCCGGCGGCGGCACCGGCACGGTAGCCTCCGAGGGGAACCCAAAGTAAGATATCGGCGTCTAATGAAGATGCATATGCGCAAGTCTGCCCTCCGGCTTTTGGCCGCCGTGTTTCTATTCGTTCTGCCCTCGTTCGCCCAGGGAATTCTGCCCAACTCGGTCGGCGGGCGCGCGGGCGAAAAACCCGCGGCTGCGTTGAGAAATACAGACGGGTTTGAAGTACCTTCGGCGAACGTCCTGAACGAATACGGAATCACTTCGCTGGAAGCGCAGCGATTCACGGACTCGTCGGGCACATACAAGGTCGTCCTGTTTAACATGAAGGACCCCAGCGGCGCGTACGGACTTTATTCCTACCTGCGCTCGTCGGATATGCAGCACGCCGCGGTAACCGATCATTCTTCGATTTCAAACGATCGCGCGCTGGTGCTGACGGGCAATCTCGTTCTCGACGTGCGCGGGGCGGATTTGCCCAAGCGAGCCGCGGATTTGAACGCTCTCGTTGCGGCCGTGTCGCCGAAGGCGTCGCAAGGGCCGCTGCCATCGATCTCCGAGCATCTGCCGACTGAAAATTTCGTCGAACGTTCCGACAAATACGTCCTTGGCCCCGTCACGCTGAATGAATTTTTCCCGCTCGCGCAAGCCGGAAAGGACGACTGGATCGGATTTTACGCCGGCGCCGAAGCGGAAGTGGCGAAATACCGCGTCGATGGACGGGAACTCACTCTACTGCTTGCCGACTACCCCACTCCGCAGTCCGCGCAAAAGCGGCTGGCCGAGTTGCGACGCGACTATCACGTGAATCCCGATTCTCCCGATGCGAATGCTTCCCCGCTTTTCGCGCGCCGTGCCATCACCATGCTGGCGATTGTTTCCGGCGCGCGCACCGAAGCCGAAGCCGCGAAGTTGCTCGATCGAATTCAATCGGGCGCCGAAGTCACCTGGAACGAGCCGACATTTCGATTCAAGGAACCGACGATGGGAGCCATGATCGTCGGAGCGATCGAAGGCAGCGGAGTGGTTTGCGTGTTTGCGCTGATCGCCGGAATTGCATTTGGCGGATTTCGATTGATCACCAAGCGCCTGTTTCCGGATAAGGTCTTCGACCGCAGCAATACCATGCAGGTTCTGCAGCTCGGTTTGGGCAGTAAGCCCATCAATGCAGAGGACTTCTACGGCATCGAAGGGAAGCCCCCGAAGTGACCCTCTGTGGAAATTTTTCACGATGCGTTTGTCGAAAGGCCGCCCAAAGCGTCTATCTACAATAGAAACAATCGTTTACGGCGACACGTTCAATCCTCTTTCCCGCTTGACTCGTTTTGGCACCTCCACTAGACTGCGCTCGAGGAAAGAGTTCTTCGGCCCACCGCGCAGTGGCCTTTGGAACTTTCTCCCCTCGAAGGCCCGCTCACAAGGCGGGCCTTCTGCTTTTTTGGCCGGAGTTCGGGCGTAAATGAATCGCAAAAAAATAGAGATTCGCGGGAAGTCCTACGGGTACTAGACACTCGAAGTCCTTCCGCATTCCGCTACATCCCAACTACATCCGCCGCGGAGCGCAGATACGTTTTGAATTCGGCATATCCCGTCACCAACCGAGGCCCGAACGCTCTGTGACAGGTTGCGGCTCCGCTGACGGAAAAGGGGCGGGCACCGAATCGCCACATTGGCGGGCGCGTTCGCATCTGCTTTGCGCCCTGGCGCGTACAACAGTGGAAGGCGTGCTGGTATCTAACGAATTGCATGAATTAGCGCACTTGGGTCCATTTGCGGCCAGCCAAACCGCGCAAGGTGATACGATTTAATGATGATTCGAGTGCACCGGGCGACGTATGCCGGATTCGCCCTTCTATTTTCCGTTTTCATCTTCGGGACCCTAAACGTCACCGCAGCCCAACAAACGGCAGACCCAACTCCGGCCGCACCGTCGCCCAATGCGGAACAGTCGGTGGGTGCTTCCTCGGCACCGGCAACGACAACCTCGCAAGCGGGTACGGAACACGCAAGCCCTGCGCATGTAATGCCCGGACAGACGGCCGCGCAGGCCGAGGAAGGCAAGAGCAACGCACAGGCCAACGGCGGCTCGAAAGACCGTCTGTTCTACGCCATGCCCAATTTCCTGACGCTTGAAAATTCAGCGCACGTACCGCCGCTGACGACGGGGCAAAAATTCCGGCTACAGACGAAAGCTTCCTTCGATCCGTTTCAATTCGGCTGGTATGGGTTGGTTTCAGCCATCGGGCAGGCGGAAAACAGCGAACCTGCCTACGGACAAGGGTGGGGCGCATTCGGCAAGCGCTACGCAACATCATTCGGCGATGGCCTGATCGAGGGTTACATGGTCAGCGCCATCGTTCCATCCGTCTTCAGACAGGATCCGCGTTACTTTCAGTCCGGCAAGGGCGGATTTCTTCATCGTTCGATGTACGCTCTGAGCCGGCTGGCCGTCACGCGCGGCGATTCGGGAAGAACGGAATTCAATATTTCGGAGGTTGGCGGCTCTTTTGCGGCGGCTGCCATATCGACGTATAGCTACCATCCGGCCGAAGATAAGACTATCGGCAACACGACGAAGGTGTGGGGTACGCAGGTGGCTTACGACGCGATCGCGATCGAGCTGAAGGAATTCTGGCCGGACATCCGGCGGAAGATGAGCAAGAAGCACTGACGGAAAGCGCCTGCTCCGTCACGCACGGCTGACCCTAGTACCTTCTAAAGATCCGCCAGCAGATGTCCCATCTTGTTTTTCTTGGTCTTGAGGTACGCGGCGGAGTGCTTTGTGGTGCGCGGGCGGCACGGAACGCGCTCGGAGACCTTCACGCCGCCCAGTTCGAGTTGCTTTACCTTGTCGGGGTTATTGGAAAGCAATCGAACCGATTTCATTCCCAGCGCCTTCAGCGCTTCCGCCGCGAATTCGTAATCGCGCGAGTCGTCGGCAAAACCAAGCTTGCGGTTCGCTTCCACGGTGTCCAAGCCCCCGTCCTGCAATTCATACGCTTTGAGCTTGTTGATCAGGCCGATGCCTCGGCCCTCCTGCGGCAGGTAAAGCAGCACTCCGGAAGGCGCCTGGGCAATTTTTCGCAGCGATAGCTCCAGTTGCGCGCGGCAATCGCATCTCTCTGACGTAAACACGTCGCCCGTCAGGCACTGCGAATGAATTCGCACCAGCGGCGACTTTCCATTCGCCAAATCGCCGCGGCGAATGGCAACCGCCTCTTCCCCTTTCTTGCTCCCCTCGATTCCGAGGATGGTGAAGCGCCCGAAACGAGTGGGAAGTTGGGCCTTGGCCACGATTCGCGCTCTCGGAGCCGCCTTCCGCTTCTTGCGAGTGTTCATACGATTCTCTTAGTATAGCAGTCTCCGCCAAGCCGCTTGCGCTACCGCATCGTGCGGAGATTCACTTCGAAGACATCCGCGGTGATCGATCATTCAGCCAAATCGCCGTGTTGCGCGCGCGTTTGCCGCGTGTTACTCTCAGCGAACAAAAGGCGAAGAACAATTTTCGTATCAGGGCGAGCGCGCGAGCGCATACCAGCCGGCCGATACCTTGGCTGAGGAGGAATCGATGGCGGCATCCCAACAGGGTCTTTCGCTCAGGCCGCAAACAACCTTGGACACCGTCCAGGAAGTGCTCGAAGGCCTGGCGGCGCGCTATCGCGCCGACGAAGTCCTGACCGCGGTGAAACACCTGCCCGCGCGGGAAGCCGTCTATCGCTCAATTCCCGACTGGATTCGTCCTGAGCTGGCGGCCGCTTACCGCGCCAAAGGCATCGAGAAACTGTATTCTCACCAGGCGGCGTCCGCGGAAATGGCGCGCAGCGGGAAGAATTTCGTGGTCGTCACTCCCACGGCGTCCGGTAAGACTCTTTGCTACAACCTGCCGGTGCTGAATGCCGTGCTCGAAAATCCGGACACACGCGCGCTGTACTTATTCCCCACAAAAGCTCTGGCGCAGGATCAGCTTACCGAACTTCACGATCTGGCGACCCGGCTCGACGATTGCTTTGGCGTCTTCACGTATGACGGCGACACGCCCAGCGACGCGCGAAAGGCGATTCGCGAGCGCGGCCACATTATCGTCACCAACCCAGACATGCTGCACACTGGAATCCTGCCGCATCACACCAAATGGACGCGCGTCTTCGAGAACCTTCGCTATATCGTGCTCGACGAGCTGCACACCTATCGCGGCGTATTCGGCAGCCACCTGACCAATGTGTTGCGCCGCCTCGCGCGCATCGCCGAGTTCTACGGCTCGAAGCCGCAGTTCATTTGCTGTTCGGCAACAATTGCGAACCCCGGCGAGCTGGCGGCGCAGTTGATCGAAAGTGGCGAAGTGAAGGTCA
Organism: uncultured Acidobacteriota bacterium; assembly: GCA_963785585.1. Lineage (GTDB taxonomy): Bacteria > Acidobacteriota > Terriglobia > Acidiferrales > UBA7541 > Palsa-295. Next base: position 624,459 of record CAWAVW010000004.1, on the reverse strand, counting down.
TCGAAGAGAACGGCGCACCGGCCGCCGAAAAGCTCTTCGTCTTTTACAACCCGCCGATGGTGAATCGAAATCTGGGGATCCGCCGCAGCTATCTGAACGAGACCACCCGCGTAGCGAAAGAGCTGCTCGCTCGCAAGTTGCAAACCATCGTCTTCGCCAACAGCCGCCTGCACACGGAAGTCTTGCTCACGTATCTGCAGCAAGCCAACCGCCCGATGCCCGGCGAGCCAGAGCCCATTCGTGGATACCGCGGCGGCTATCTGCCCGGTGAAAGGCGTGAGATCGAACGCGGGCTGCGCGAAGGCCGCATTCGCGGCGTCGTCGCGACGAACGCTCTGGAACTGGGCATCGATATCGGTTCGCTCGACGCCAGCGTGATGGCTGGATACGCAGGCTCGATCGCAGCGACATGGCAGCGGGCCGGTCGCGCCGGTCGCCGGAACGGAACTTCCTGCGCCGTAATGGTTGCTTCCTCCGCCCCGCTCGATCAATTCATCGTCCAGCATCCGGATTATTTTTTCGGGCGTTCGCCGGAACACGCCTACGTCCAGCCGGACAATCTGGAAATTCTCGTGAACCACTTGAAGTGCGCCGCGTTCGAGTTACCGATTACCGCGGACGACAAATTCGGCGCGGCCGACGTGCAGGATCTTTGCGCCCGCATGGCCGAAGCGGGATTTCTGCACCGCAGCGGCGGAAACTGGCATTGGACCGAGGAAGCATACCCGGCCGACACCGTCAGCCTGCGTTCGGTCACGTCCGACAATTTCATCATCATCGATATCACCGGCCACCCGGAGAGCACCGAGGACGGCGAACCGGAAGTGATCGGCGAGGTGGATTTCTCTTCGGCGCTCACCACCGTGCACCCGAAAGCGATCTACATTCATCAGGGCCAGCAGTTCCACGTCGAGCGCCTCGATTTCGAGGAGCGCAAAGCGTATGTGAAATCGGTGAACGTTGACTACTACACCGACGCGATTCGCTATACGCAAGTTCGCGTGCTGGAAGTCGCCGAAGAACAGCGAATCTCCGGACCCGCCGCGCGCGTGCATGGCGACGTTCTGGTTCGCTCCCAGGTGGTCGGCTTCAAAAAGATAAAGTTTTTCACCAACGAAAATATCGGCGCCGGAAAACTGGAATTGCCTGAGAACGAGATGCACACCACGGCCTTTTGGATCACGCTCGAACGCAAGCTGCTTACCGAGCTGCCGTATGCGCTGTCTGACCGGCAAAGCGGAATTTTTGGCCTGCTCTACGCCATGGCGTCGATGGCCACTCTGCTGCTGATGTGCGACGGCCGCGATCTGGGCACTGCCGTCGGCGAGCGTCCGCCCAGCCCTGGCATCGAGACTGAATGGCAGGAGTTTTCAGCGGCCACCAGCGATCCGAACGAGATGAAGGAATTCTTCGAGCCGAATTTGTATTTATACGATGCGTATCCGGGCGGGATCGGGTTCAGCGAGCCGCTCTTCAAGGTTTACGATATCCTGCTGCGCAAGACGCGCGAGATGGTTCTTGGTTGCGCTTGCGAAAAAGGCTGCCCTTCGTGCGTCGGGCCGGCCGGCGAAAAGTGCGAGAAGACCAAGGAAGTCGCTCTTGCCATCCTGGAAAGACTTTGCGCATAGCTCCGAGCCCTGAACACGCGAGTGCCGATGCTTGATAAATTCGCCCGTCTGGCTGCGTTGCGTCCCGCGTCAAAGCGTCCAAGCGGGCGCAAGGTCGGCGACGCTCCCGAATATGCGGGAGCTACCCCCCATTTGCCGGAGGGAGCGGGCCGCCTCGCTGAGTTGCTGGAAGCACGCACGATCGCCACGCATTTCGGCCAACACCTCTCCGTGAAAAAATGGTTTTCGGAAGCCATCGGCCATCCCGCGCCGGATCGCAATATCGATCTCGCCACGCTTCGATTGCTTGCCCCCGCTTCGCCGGACGAAGTCTCCGACCCGCGCACCTGGTTGTTTCTCGACACCGAAACCACCGGGCTGATGGGTGGCACGGGAACGTATCCGTTCCTGGTGGGAATCGCGTGGTGGGACGCAGGCGGACTGGAAGTGGAGCAATTTTTTATGCGCGACCACAGCGAGGAGCACGCGCTGCTGGTCACTCTGGCCGAGCGGATCGCCGAGCGCGACGTACTCGTCACTTTCAACGGTAAATCGTTCGACTGGCCGCTGCTGGAAACGCGTTTCCGCATGACGCGCAAAATCAAGGTGCCCGCGCTCCGAGCGCATCTGGACTTTCTGCATCCGGCGAGGAATTTGTGGCGCATCCGCTTGGGCTCGGTGCGCTTGGCCGAACTCGAAAAGCACGTTCTCGGTTTTCATCGAGGCGCGGATTTAATCTCCGCCATGATTCCCCAATTTTATTTCGACTATCTCGCGGGAGGCCCGGTCGAACCGCTCGTCGAAATTTTCAAGCACAACCAAATGGACTTGCGCGGGCTGGCCGGCCTTGCCAGTCGCATCGTAGCCGTGCTCGCGGAACCGGAAAAGCACGGCACCGACTCCCTCGAGCTCTTTGGCGTATCGCGCATCTGCGAACGACGCGGCGAAGCGAAGCGCGCGCGGAAACACTATGTGCAATCGCTTGCCGGCGAACTGCCGCCGGAAACCGACCGAATCGCGCGGCGTTCGCTCGCTCGCATCGCGAAGCGCGATGGCGACCTCAACCTGGCGCGCGAGCTGTGGGAGAGCATGGCGGGCAATTCCCGCGAGGGATTCGAAGCCTACGAGCAACTCGCGATTTTCCACGAGCGCGCCGGCCGCAACCTCGCCGAAGCGGCGAGTCTGGTACGAAAAGCGCTGGCCGACTTGCGGCGAACGAATCGCGCCGGGCTCTTGAGTGCTGCGCTTCACCGGCGATACCGCGAACGCTTCGAGCGGCGCTTGGCGCGCCTGGAAAGGAAAGCCTCGAGGACGCCGGCGGATCAGATCGAGCTGCGGGCCTAGCGCGCCGTCAGTTTGCCGAGGGCGCCGGCAAAAGCTGCGTCACCACGGCGGGAGCGTCCGAGATCGGCGGAGAGGGCGCTGGTTGCCAGCCTACGGCCTGATCGATCTTGTCAAACGTATCGCGCGAAGCCGATTCGACCGTCAAACAAGTGGTTGCGACGCATCGCAGGTACACTCCGCCGGACTCCGTCTGAAACTGAAAAAAGTTTGGACGGCGGAATAGCTGGCTTCGCTTGGGATGCTTCATCTCCAGCGCTTCGCTGTACTGCCCGAAAAAGCGCGCCGCGTCGTCGGGATCGTCAAGCGACAGGCGAAACACCAGCGACGTCTCCTTGGTCTTATCATTCTCGAAGACCGCGTAACGGTCGCCTTTCCACGCGGGCGAAAGCAGTTCCGCCCGCTGGTCGCCGATGAATTGTTTCAGTACTTCGTTCAGCCCGAACTCTCCGAGAACGTTTTCCTCCAGCAGCTTCCAATCGCCGGGAACGGTTCCCTTCCAATTGGGCAGCTTCACCGGCTCCGGCATAACGCCGTTCAGGTACAAATCCGGATGCAGAATTTGCTGCGTGGAAACGGGAGGCTTCTCAAATACCTGATGCAGGTCTGCCCATCCCGAGTGTGCTTTCAAAAACTCCTGCGTAAAGCTGGTGCCTGCCAGATAGGGGAATAGAAGCTGGTCGCGGATAAAAATCGGCGCTTTGGCGAGATTCGGATCCTTATCCATTTCGCTGATGGCGCTGGTGCGGATCATCAGCGTCACATCCGGCAGATCGCGAACGCCTACTTTTTGGTCGAGCATTTCGTAATCGACCATGGCAGCCATGGCCGAGCCTTCGCTCACGGCGTCGCGCGCCAATTCCGCATCGTCATTGGGCCGCGCCGCCTTGATCCATGGATCGATGTGAAAGGACTGGTCTTCCAGCGCATGCGTCAGTTCGTGCGACATTACCGAACGCTGTTCGTCGATCGGAATCCAGTCGGCGATGTAAAACTCCTTTGCCTTCGGATCGTAAAGACCAGCCACCTGGTCGGTCAGCACGTCGAGCATGAAGGAATCGAGCGGAAAACCCTTGGGGATCAGTCCGAAAGCTTCCAGAGTCTTGGCGTCCGCGTAACGCTGTTTGTCGTTCTTGTCTTCTTTGTCTTCGCGGATCAGGTAATCCCGGACTTCCTGCTTCGACCGCAAACTCTTTTTCAGCGGCTGCTTGATGGGCAGGTCCAGAATCTGGCTCATCTGTGCCAGAACTTCGTCGGCGGCTTTCACAAAGTCGGCATTGCTGCCGGCGGGAGACGGCTCCGTCTTGGCGACGGTCGTGCCGCCCGACGAGCCGGTCTGCGCGGAGGGTGTGGTCGCGGATTGCTGGGCGCCCGAAGTGAACGCTAGCGTACATAGCAGAAAAAGGCCCATCAACCGCCGCATTCCCACCTCCGGGAACAAACCACAAAAAAAGGATAGCAGGTTTCACTTGCACGCCGCTCGCAGTCGCCGCGCTCGGACGTCGCCGGGATTCTTCTAGACTCCCCGTTTCCCGTATGTAAGACGTATTGCGCCACTTACGGTAAGCAGTGCCGGAACGGTGTATAGAATCGCGCTATTACGCGATGCAGCACGGCCGATGCAACATACGACAACTCGGCCCGGAGAGCCGCCGCCGCTCGCCTATAATAGAAGGACTCGGAGCTCACCTTGGACCCGGAAAAAATACTCGTTGTAGATGACGAAGAAGCGATTCGCGAGGTCGTCTCGACGTTGCTCGAGGCGCAGGGCTACCGTTGTACGGTGTGCTCGCACGGGCGCATGGCTCTTGACGCTTTTCGCAACGATACCTTCGATTTGGTCCTCAGCGATATCGTGATGCCGGAAATGGACGGCATCAAGCTGCTCGGCGAACTTCGCAAGGAAGATCCCGACGTGCCCGTGATCATGGTCACGGCGATGCATGACATTTCGATCGCGCTCGAAGCGATTCGTGCCGGCGCGTACGATTACATTCTGAAGCCATTCGAAAAAGATCAGCTGCATCTGAGCGTCCGCCGGGCGCTCGAACATCGCCGCCTGGTGATGGAAAACCGCACGTATCAGAGCGATCTCGAGCATCTGGTGGCCGAACGAACCCAACAACTTTCGATTGCCTTGCAGGACCTGGAACAATCCTACGATTACACGCTCGAAGCTCTGGGCGGCGCGCTCGACGCGAAAGACGCTGAAACCGAGGGGCATTGCCAGCGCGTCACAGCCTTCACGATTACCATCGCAAAATCGATGGGTGTCGATCGCGGACTGCTCCGCCACATCGCGCGCGGCGCGTTCCTGCACGACATCGGAAAGATGGGCGTGCCGGACAGCATTCTCCGCAAGCCCGGCCCGCTGACGAACGAAGAGCGCGAAATTATGCGGCGCCATTGCGAAATTGGATTCGCGGTGCTCGAACGAATTCCGTTCCTCAAGGAAGCGGCCGAGATCGTACTCTCGCACCAGGAATCGTACGACGGTTCCGGATATCCGCGCGGCCTGAAGGGCGAACAGATTCCCCTGGGCGCGCGCATCTTCGCCGTGGCCGATACGCTCGACGCGATGATTTCCGATCGGCCGTACCGCAAAGCCTTGCCGATTTCAGCGGCGCGCGAAGAGATTCGCCGCTATTCCGGACGGCAATTCGACCCGCGCGTTGTAGAAGTCTTCCTCTCGCATCCCGAGCGCGTTTGGATGGAATTGCACGATAAAGTCGGCGATCCGTTCCGCCTGGCTCAGCTCGAACACGTGTAGCTCGAACTGCGCCATCGGTTTCCCGCCCCTGCGGTCATCTGTAATAGAATCGCTGCGTGAGGTTTGCTGCGTGGCGTTAGTCCCCATCAAAACGGCTTCGGTTACCGGTTACTGCGACTGCGTGCATGGCTGTTACGAGCTCGCCAATTTCCGCGACGAAGAAACCGGAAAGGGCTATTGCCCTCGCTGCGCAAGCGAACACCAGGAGATCAATCGCGGCGTCGGAATTCCGCAACCCCCGCCGTCGCATCAACCGGAATCCGTCAAACCGGAGTTGAAGATCGCCTTGCCCGAAACCGCGGACCCGCCGGGGCGCCTTCGCTAGTCGTTTCGCCATGCAGCGAACGCTTTACAACATTTCCAGCAGCGCGCGAATCCCTTCCGCAAAACCGCTTACCGGCACGATCAAGCTGACCACCAGATGGCCGTCGCCGGGAAACCCATAAAAGTGACCGGGATGAACATGCACTCCTCGCTCGACGAGCAGTCTCACCGCGAAATCCTCGTCGGATGACGTCAGCGGAATGCGCAGCACCGCGTACCACCCGCCTTCGATTCTCAGTCGCGAGCAGATGCTTCGTTCGCGTAGCTGACGGTCGAGCTCACGAAGGTTGGTGCGAATGCGGGTGAGTATTTGTTCCTGCAGCGAACCGCGCGCGGCAAGTAGCTCGGGCACGGCGTGCTGTACCGGAGTGCTCATCGAAAGGTAGGTGTCGGCGATCACTTCCAGCCGGTCGAGCGCGGACTTTTTCAGTTCCTCCGGCCCGCTGGCCACCAGCCACGCCGCTTTCATTTGCGGCAATCCGGCAATTTTGGATAGTCCGCTCAATGTGAACGTTAGCGCGGCACCGTCGTGCGCAAAGCTGCGCGCTCTTCGTTCATCTGCCTCCAGGCCAAAATCCAGAAACACTTCGTCGGCCACGATTGCCAGCCCACGCCCGGCACACAGGGCGTTCAGCCGGGAGGCCTCGTCCGTTTTCACAAAATGTCCGGTAGGGTTATTCGGATGGACCAGCATCACCGCTCGCGTTTTTTTCGTGATGCCGCTCCCGAGAGAATGGAAATCGATCTGCCAACCGTGGTCGTATAGCAATTGATAGCGTACGAGCCTCACATCCTGTATGTCGGCGAGGAAATCAAATAGCGGATAACTCGGCTCAGGAATCAGGATTTCGTCGCCGGGATTGCACAGCGCGCGAAAAACATACGAATACGCTTCGCTGGTGCTGGTCGTAAGGATTACGTCGTCGATCGACAGCTCAATTCCCAATCCGGCGTAGTAATCCGCTACTGCCTGACGAGCCGACGCCAATCCCTTGGTCTGCGGCTCGTACGAAAGCGCCAGAGGATTTGCCAGCGCACGCAAAATCCCCTCGCGGTGATAGGCGAATCCGCATTCCGTGGGATTGGAAGCCGCCAAATCGATCAGACGCTTCCCAGAGGCGCGATGGCGCGCGAGCGCCTCACTCAGTCGATTGGTTTCGAGATTCCAATGGGTGCGGTCAGCAAACATTCTTCGACGTGGACAACGCGGGAATTAAAACGAAAGGCGAGCGATTCGAAACGTACCGAAAAATAAAAATATGGTGCGGAAGGGGGGACTCGAACCCCCACGCCTTGCGGCGCCACCCCCTCAAGATGGTGCGTCTGCCAATTCCGCCACTTCCGCGATACCGAGGAGATGAATCGAATTGTAGCAGATGCCCTTATTTCTTGGGAGGCGTCTGCGGCGCGGGAGCAGGCTGCAACGGAACCTGAATGGGGGCAGGCGTGGACGTTGCGGGTTTCGCCGGGGTGGCGGACTGTTTTTGGGTCTGCTCCAGGATCGAACCCGTCCCCGTGTACTCCTCCGGCGAACGTTTCACCGAAAGCGTGAGCGAGGTCATCATGAAAACGATCGCGCACCAGGTAGTCGCGCGCGAAAGAAACGTAGCCGCGCCTCGAGGACCGAACGCCGTCTGGCTTCCCGCTCCGCCGAATGCTCCGGCCAAATCAGCCGCCGACCCGCTCTGCAGCATGATCACGATGATCAGTACAAAGCAGACCAGGACGTGCAGCGTCACCAGAACAAACGTGTAACGCCAGCCGATCGAAATCAAAAGCAGCGCAACCAACAACGAGGATCCCCATTTCGCCCACGATGGCATTTCCAGTTCCCCTTCTTGAAGTCTTTCTGGCGGCACGTGCCGCGAACGTCAGAACAAAGTCTACGAACGAAAATTCACGATAGCCGCAAACGATTTCGGGTCCAGACTGGCTCCGCCCACAAGCGCGCCATCAATTTCCGGGTGCGACATCAGACCCTGTATGTTGTCGGGCTTGACGCTTCCACCGTAGAGGATGCGGATTTCGGAGGCCTGCTCAATCGAAAACCTGCCAGCCGCCAGACTGCGCAAGTAACCGTGGGCGCTGGCTGCCATCTCCGGCGTCGCCGTCCTGCCGGTCCCGATGGCCCACACCGGTTCGTATGCGATAAGAATACGCGAGAACTCCGCAGGGGTCAACGAATCGAGCCCCGCCTCGAACTGCCTCGCCAGAACTTGGTGGGTGTGATTCGCCTCGCGCTCCGCCAGACTCTCGCCCACGCACACAATCGGGGTCAACCGGGCAGCCAGGGCCGCTTTTACCTTCTTGTTTACACTATGGTCGGTTTCGCCGAAGAATTGGCGTCGTTCCGAGTGCCCGATAATCACCGCCGTTGCGCCGCTATCCGCCACCATCGGCATCGAAATTTCGCCGGTAAACGCGCCCTCGGGCTGCCAGTAGGCGTTCTGCGCGGCGATCGCGACTTTGGTGTATTTCACGGATTCCACCGCTACGGTTAGCGAAGTAAACGGCGGGGCGATGATGATGTCGCAATCGTCGGAAGCCGCAATCAGCGGCCCAAACGCTTCAAAAAACGCCCGCGTGTCCGCCTGCGACTTGTACATCTTCCAATTTCCGGCGATTACCGGACGGCGCGCCCGTTGGTGTCCGGTTGTCATGGCTTGTCCGTCAATGCTTCCACGCCGGGCAACTTCTCGCCGGCTAGAAACTCGAGCGACGCTCCGCCTCCGGTGGAGATGTGGGAAATCTGCGACGCAACGCCGGACTGCTCGATGGCCGCGACCGAATCTCCGCCACCGACAATCGACGTCGCGCCTTTCGCCGAGGCGGCCGCCACCGCTTTTGCAATCGCCAGAGTTCCCTTCGCGTATGCGGGCTTCTCGAATACACCCAGGGGCCCGTTCCACACGATCGTTCGAGCATTGGCAATTTCACTGTCGAAGAGCGCGACTGTCTTTGGGCCGATGTCGAGGCCCATCCATCCGTCGGGCGTACCGGAAATATCCGTCGTTTTCGTGATGGGCGAATCGAAGGCTTCCGCCAGGACGTGATCCACAGGCAGCACGAGCCGGAAGTTTTTGCTTTTCGCTTCGGCTAGCAGGTCGCGCGCCAGATCCAGCTTGTCGTTCTCGACGAGCGACTTTCCTACGGGCAGTCCCTGCGATTTCAAAAACGTGTAAGCCATCGCGCCGCCGATCAGCATCGCGTCGGCGAGTTTCATCAGGTTTTGCACCACTTCGATCTTGTCCGAAACTTTCGCGCCGCCCAGCACCGCCACAAACGGACGGTCGGGATTCGAGATGGCCTTGCCCATGTAAGCCAGCTCCTTTTCCATCAACAACCCGGCGGCGGACTGCTGGACGAACCTGGTGATGCCGACGACCGATGCGTGAGCGCGATGCGCCGAACCGAACGCATCGCAAACGAATATGCCATCGCAAAGCGCGGCGAGTTTACGCGAAAATTCAGCGTCGTTCGCTTCCTCTTCGGGATGGTAGCGAACGTTTTCAAGCAGCAGCACGTCGCCATTGCCGAGCGAGTTGCTTTTCGCCTCCGCCTCCGCGCCGATACAATCGCTCGCAAACGCTACAGGCTTTCCAAGCAATTCACTCAGCTTTCCGGCAACGGGCGCGAGCGTAAACTTGGGATCGACTTTGCCCTTCGGCCGGCCAAGGTGCGAAGCCAGCACAACGCGTGCTCCATTTTCGAGCGCAAACCGAAGGGTAGGCAGCGTCTCGCGAATGCGCGTGTCATCCTCCACTTTGCCGCCCGTCATTGGCACGTTGAAATCGACGCGGATGAAGACGCGTTTCCCGCCCAGCGATAGATCGCGAATCGACAATTTGTTCATGTTGTCCGTGCAGGGGTGCCCTGCGATTCCCTATTCAAAACCGAAATGTTTTTACAATCAAACACCGGAGCAGAGCGGCATTTCGCTCGCTTCCGAAGTTGTACCGGTATCTTTACGCCGCGAGAAACTTGATCAAATCCTTGCACCGCGACGAATATCCCCACTCGTTGTCGTACCACGCCAGAATCTGAACGCAGTTCGCGCCAACCGTTCGCGTGTAACCGGCGTCCACAATCGAGGAATGCGGATTGCCGCGGAAATCGATCGACACCAACTCTTCGTCGGAGTATCCCAGAATCCCCTTCATCGGGCCTTCGGCGGCAGCCTTGAGCGCGGCGTTCACCGAAGCGACCGTCGCCGGCTTTTCGGTAATCACCGTCAAATCGACGACGCTCACGTTCGGCGTCGGTACGCGCATCGCGTAACCGTCGAGCTTGCCTTTCAATTCGGGGATTACCAATTGCAGCGCCTTCGCCGCGCCCGTGGATGTCGGAATCATCGAAAGTCCTGCTGCGCGCGCGCGACGCAAATCCTTGTGCGGCAGGTCCAGCAGTTTCTGGTCGTTGGTGTAGGAGTGAATCGTAGTCATCGTACCAACGGTAATTCCAAACGTATCCTGCAAAACGCGCGCCACCGGCGCCAGGCAGTTTGTGGTGCACGAAGCGTTGGAAATCACGTGGTGCTTCGCCGCATCGTAGGTCTTTTCGTTCACGCCGAGCACCAGGGTGGTATCGGGGTCGGTTGCCGGCGCCGAAATGATCACTTTCTTCACCGGGCCGCGAATGTGTTTGCGCGCGTCTTCACCCTTGGTGAAAATTCCGGTGGATTCGACCACGATCGTCGCGCCCACAGACGGCCAATCGATTTCGCCGGGATCCTTGGTCCGGAAAACTTTCACCGTCTTTCCGTCCACGGTCAGCGAATCGTCCGTGTAGGTGACCTTGTGTTCCAGATTCCCGAGGATCGAGTCGTATTTCAGCAGGTATGCCAGCGTCTTCGAATCCGTTATGTCGTTTACCGCCACAATTTCGATGGACGGATCGCCCAGTGCGGCGCGAAAAATATTGCGTCCGATGCGGCCGAATCCATTAATTCCCACTTTTACAGGCATGCTTCCTCCGAAGATAATTTCAAAAAGTTCCGCCGGCTGGCAAACGGTAGCCGCGCCTCACATTGCAGATCGCCACGTCTTGCACCGCTCTGCGTCCACTCGTGCAGACGGTCGCCGGACGCGAGCAATCACATCCGGGCTTTAAGATTATTGCACATCACTTGCGGGGATTCATCCGGCGGAAAAGAGCTTCCATAAACGCGCGATGAACCGGGAAATTCGTCCCGATTCGACCCTAATTCAGTTGAATTGCTCGACGCGGATTACTTTATCGCCGGCAAACGTAACAAACGTGGTCCTTGCGGGCGGCGAACCGTAGATCCAATCTTCGGTCTCATCGCCGCTGGGCGTCCGCTCGCGCACTTTGTGCTCAGGTCGTCCGAGCGCGGCGAGCACCATTTCGTGATCCATACCGAGCACCGCTTCGCGGTTCTGAATCGCGTCCTTGTACTGCTGCGGTAGCGTGTCGATCCAATTCACCGCGCCGGAATGTTCGCGCGTGAAATCCAGAAACGGCTGAAGCTCGGTCATCAGGTCGTCCGCGCTCATGTCCGGCACTTGCTTGCCGTAATCGAGAATCAACGTTCCGCCGTTCGGCGCGGCTTCCGCCGTCGGACCGGTGCCGGGCGCCGCCGTCCCGCCGACGCCCACTTGCAGATGGTCGCGCAAATGGAAGTGTCCTTTGCCGCCGCCGTTAATCTCCACCACGATTTCCTTGGCGCGAAATTCGATTCCCGTCACCTGAATCGTGTCGCCAGGATTCGCCGCCGGGCCATTTCCCTTGAGCGCATGGCGCAGATCGTTGTCGTCGATTTTTTTGCCGACTTCGATTCGAAAGCCTTTCTTGCCCGCGGGGATGGGCTTGCGCACTTTCGCAAATTCTCCGGAAACGTAGCGGACAATTTCCAGCCGAGATTGCGGCTGCAGCTCCGACTGTTTGGCTTTTACCTGCGGATTCACGGAGACGAGCACTTCGGGAAGCGTGCCTGTATTCGGAACAGCCGTTAAATCGGGCATTCCGGCGAGGACCGGTTTCCGGTAACGATCCACGTCTTCCGAACCGGAACCGAGCGCAGAGCCAATTCCGGCCAGGGCGAATAGGGCGATCGTTAGGCGGAGGTCCATGGGTAACGTCCTGCGGGCCATTTTACGGCTTTTTAGCCCTTTGGTGAATATGGATTCGCGGCGACCGCGGGGGGTTGCCGGAATGCCGCCGGCGAGGCGTCAGTGGGAGGCAGCGCGGGACTTCGGCGCCTCGGCCGCCGCCGCAGCTTCGATCTTCTGCTGGGCGAGCAAAGGCTCGAAGCAACGCCGGCAACGAGCTTCGTACACATTCCCGGCGCCAACCACGATGAGTTCTTCCGAAGCGACCAGGCGCTGGGTGTGGACCGCGGGATTGCCGCACCGCATGCAAATCGCCAAAAGCTTTGTAATTTCTTCCGCCACGGCGAGCAAACGCGGCATGGGATCAAATGGCCGGCCCATGAAATCGGTATCGAGCCCGGCAACGATCACTCGTTTGCCCAGGTCCGCCAGCTTTACGCAACTTTCGACCACCGACTCACCGAGGAACTGCGCTTCATCGATGCCGACGACTTCCGTGCGCGGAGCAACCCTTGCCAGAATTTCGTTGCCGTCGCTCACCAATTCGGAATCGAGTTCCAGTCCCGAGTGAGAGACGATTCCATTCTTCGCGTAGCGCTGGTCGATCACCGGCTTGAAAATCTGCACGCGCTGCTTGGCGATTTCCGCGCGCCGCAAGCGCCGAATGAGTTCTTCGCTCTTGCCCGAGAACATCGGACCCACAACCACTTCGATCCAGCCCATGTTGCCTTTTACAATGTCCACTCGTTCCTCTCCGCGCGATACGTTAACACAGCGATTCAGGATTTTCAGAAGCGCACCGGACTTAATTGTTCCTGTACAGCTCGGCGTTGAAAAATGGGGCGAAGGCGTTGACCACGGCCACGCGAAAGGCCTCCTGCCGCGTCACCAGATTGCTCGAGAGCACTCCCCAGGCGCCCTGCGCGTCGCGAATGCCGTGCCCTCCAGCAAACGCGTCGATGGCTTCCGACAGCTCCACGCCGTCATCCACTACGGTCTTCGCGAGCACGTCCGGCAATAAAATCGAGCCGGATTGCCCAAACGATTCTCGTCCCTGGCCATCGGTTACGTAAGCCCAGTTTTCCAGGAACACCAGGCGCCCATTCGCCATTTTCACCACGTCCAGGCCTCCTTCGAGGCCGATAAAATATTTCCACGATTCGTTTTTGGCGCGGCCAACGGCCACGAGCGCTTCGGCGCGATGCCTGGCGCCCAGCATCAACTCTTCGCGAGACAACGGTGTATGGCCAACGCCGCTGGGCACTTCCATCGACGCCACGTCGAAATGGGGAAGCGACGGAATCACCGTACGAACCTGCGCCAGCGCTTCCACGACTGCATTCACTTTCGGGCGTCGCGTGCTGCCGACGACAACGGAGATCGTTTCCATCGTTTTGCGGGATCTATGCGTTCTTCCACAGATTGTGCTGCTTCTCGCGCGCGAATCGCGCGACGAGAAATTCCTTCAGTTCCTCGACTGTGGCAAAGATATGATCCGAACATCCCAGCATCCAGCCGCTGATCTGGTCCATCGGCAGAGGGGTGATGAAATAAACGGGAATTCCCTTCCGGTGCGCCAGCGTCAACTCGGCCGACGTTCCTCCGCTTTTCGCGCCTTCGTCCCAATAGCAAATCACGTAGTCGGCTTTGTTTTCGATCAAGTCCAAATCGAAAGCGATGATCTTTCGCACCGTACGGCGGAAACGGTCGATGTCGGACGCCTTCCACTCCCGAAAATGTTTTGCTTCTTCCTCGGTCAGGCTTTTCATCTCGTCTTCGGCGGGATCGTACACGCGGTGCCCCAGCGTGTCTCGCAGGAACGGCGTGAGTTTTCGCCGCCACAGTTTGCCGCCGTCTTCGGCGAATTCAATAGGACCGCAAAGGTAAGCGAGCATGGGCTTGGGTGCCGCAGACTCTAGCACGCGAAATTAAAACTGGATAGTGGCTTGCACAGCGGGAAGGCGGGAGAGACTACCAATCTGAAACAGTGGAGCGGGATAAGGGAATCGAACCCTCGCCTCGACCTTGGCAAGGTCGCGTACTACCACTATACGAATCCCGCGTTTCTCAGCACTACTCAACTGCACCTAATTTATAGCACGCGTCGCAGAGTCGAACAAGAGGCCGGGCGCGGGATTCGCGCCGCGATTGCCAGTTGCCGCAACGCCCAATCGGGGGCCCCAAAAAGCCGAAATGATCGAGGTTTAGTCCACTTCCATCACCCGCGTGGATTTCACCACGGGCGATTTTTTTTGCCGCTCCGCGAATTTGTGGGCGCGGTCGCGATCGATATAAACGCGTGCGAACTTTTCGCCGTCGGCGTAATACACAGTCACCTGCCAATGCTGGTGCTTGCGGCGCTTGTCGTTTTTCATGCGCAGAGACTTCGACGAACTCTTCTTTTTCACTGTGGGCAGACCTCGAGTCCACAGACTATGGCAATTTTGCCAATCCGGCGCAAGGGAGAAGTTATGTGTTTAGTATCCGGCCACGTAGCTTGCGTTTAGGTAAATAGCTTTCGGGCAAGCGGGAAAATGTTCCGTTTTGCATCTCGGAAAAAAAGCCCTACTTTATCTGGAACTTTTGCCGATACCCCAGCGTAGTATAGAGTGAGAGACGTTCGCGGTGCTGGGGGAAAAATGGCAATGCACTGGAAGACGACGATGAAAATAGAGGACTTGCGAAACCATTCCACCGAAACCGTTTCGAATTTGCAGGGCTTGCTGGCCAGCGGCGCGATGGTCACACCGGACGCCAAGCGACCTGGGTTCTTCGAGGTGGAAAGTGATTCGCACGTTTACTACGTCTGCATTTCGGAAGCGACCGGGAAGGTGCTTTTGCTTGCCACATGGCCTTCGGAGCGCGTGCTCGAATCGATGCGACAGTGCGCCTGAATTTCCGCGCTTCGCGCATGCGCGGAGATTCCAAGCGCGTGCGGCTTTTGATCAGAACGCCATATCCGCTGCCTTGAACGTCAGGTCGTCCAGGATTTCTTTCTTCAGCTTATAAACGGTTGCGCCGTCGCTGGTCCGCGCGTAGACAAAGCCGTCTGCCTCTTTCGAAATGGCGACGCTCCACTTTTTGCCGTCCTTCGTGGAGAACGCGCCGTTAAATGCCGGCTTCGCAAATTTCGCGCTCAGGCTTGCCGGTGGATTGTCGAAGATTTGCTCGGCGCGCGCGCGGTCGAGCGGCCCGAGCACTTTTTCGCCGCTGGCCGGTTTCCCTTTCACGTCCGCCGGTGCGTCAAATGTCCATTCGTCTTCGTTTTTGCGCGTGCAGGAAATCGTGCCGTCGGCGTTTTGAATTTCCATGTGGGTGATGCTTGCCGGATCGAAGCGCACGATTCGCTTGTCACGCAGGTCGCTGAAATTCTGGGACAGCTTTTTCTCGAGCTCTTCGTTAATTTTGAAAACCATCGGCCGGCCCGAATCGCGCGCAAAATAGGCGTCGCCGTCTTTCTTGCCCACGAGTAACGTCACGCTCTTCCCTTTCGCATCCGAGGCCGAGAATGTGATCGCCGGGGACCCGAGCCCGTATTTGGGCAAATCCTCGGCCGTTTCGCTCACCACGCTCGACATCTTCGCCGACGAAATTGCGGAAAGCAGTCCGTCCACTGCCGCGCTGTCCGCGAAAGCGCCGGAAGGCTTGGTGAATTTCCAATCGTCTTTGTCCTTCGCGAGTGCCGCTTCGCCGCCCGCGTTTTTCAAATCGATCGAAGCGATTAGAGCCGGAACCATGGCAAGCACGGTGCGGTCGCGGAAATCGTTCAGCGACTTTTCCGAACTCGTGAGCAACGATTCGGGTAAGAGCGCTACGTCTTTCGCTCCATCGATTTGCGAGTACACCGAAGCGCCGGTGAAATCCTTCTTTCCCAGTTGGATCGAATGATGGGCGCCGTTTTGCGTTTGAAACTCAATCGTCACCACCGGCGGAGTCAGACCGTACGATTTCAACTGTTCCGGCGTTCCCGGTTCGGTCTGCGCGATGCGCGCCCCGGCGATCGAATCCACCAGGCCGTCGGCCGTGGGGGCGTCGGCCAGCGTTTGAATCGGTTGGGTGATTTGCCATTCGGCGTTGCGCTTGCCGAAATGGATGGCTGATTCGGGCGCTTCGCCAACCCGCGAAATTACAATCGCGGTGATCTGATCCGGCGTGATCGTGAATGCCGGTTTGCCGGAGTCATCCGGCGTCTTCGTATCTTCTTTCTGACCTTTCTTCCAGTCGAACCAATACGCCGCGGCGCCCGCCAGAATGGCCAGCAACAAAATCACGAGAGTGGGTTTCTTGATCATCGTTTTGATGTCTGAACCGGCGACGGAGAACCGCCTGTCAGTTTCCGGCTAGCGCCGCTTCCACCAGATATAAATTCCCGAAAAAATCACCAGTCCGGGAATCAGGAAGATGTCGGCGAGCACCAGCAAACTCCGCTGCGCCTGCGACAGGTTTACGCTCCGGTTCGTCGGATTCTTTGGCCGAATCGAAATCAGGCTTTCGTCCTCGGCCAGCCAGCTGATGGCGTTATAGAAGAGGTCGCCATTCCGCAAATGGCCCTCGAAGGGGTTCGCGGCGAACTGCGAGTTACCGATCACCACGAGCCGCACTTTCTTTCCGTCCGACTGGCGCTCGCCCGAAACTCCCAGCGAAAGCGGGCCCTGCGTATCCACTTTCGGATCGAATTTCACTTCCTTCTGGCCCGCGTCGAGCTTCGGAATGGAAAAACTTCGCTCCGAAGTCTTCAGCAGTTCCACCAGCGACGGCACCGGCTTATTTTTCTCGGCAATCGAAACGGTCCGCGCCAGGGGAAAGAATGTCATCGACCTCGTAAATCCCTTGGTGATCGTGCTCTCGCCAAAATCCACCACGATCGGCATCAACGGGCCGCCCCCGATCAACTGGCCCATGCCGCTCGCGTCCACAACGATGTTGTTCCCCACGGCGATATTCCACGCCTTAAATATGTCATCGAGCTTCGGATCGGTCCGCGGATCGACCAGCAACAATGCATTCCCGCCGCCGTCAAGGAACTTCGTAATCATTTCCACTTCTTGCGGGAAAAATGCTTGCGTCGGCCCCGCGTCCACGAGAGCGGTGCAATCGGCCGGAACTCCGCCGCCGGTAATCAGGTTGATCGTCTTGGTGGTGTAGTTTTCCTTCGTTAGCCCGTCATTTACCTGGCTGTATCCCGCCTCCGAGCTGTCGGTAATCGAATGCTCTCCGTGCCCCGTCACAAAGCAAATTGTCTTCACCTTTTCATTGGTGGCTTTGATGATCGCGCCGGTCACATCCTGCTCGGAAACATCGCTCTGCGCGCCGGCATCGAGATGTTCCTTGCGCGCGCCGGAGGCAACGATCGTGTCGCCCATGCGCGTCGCGCCGTATTCGTCCGCCAGGCCGCGATCCTGGTTCGGGTCGACGGTGCGGAAGCTGATGTGCGAACTCAAGCGCTTGTATTGGGCCATCAATTCGTCGAACTGCGGATTCGGGGTCTTGTCAAAGCGGACGACTTTCACGTCCTGCTGCAGTCCGCCGACGATCTGGCGCGTTTGATCGGAGAGCGTGTACAGCTTTTCCGTGGTCAGGTCGAACCGCTTGGGATGCCGGAATCCAACCCAGTTCGCGATTCCAAGAATCGCGAGCACCGCGATGGAAAGAATTAGTGTGTTCGTTCCCTGCTGCGAAGATCGCTTTGAAAAAAAGCGAAGAATGGCCGAAAAGCCAAGCACGATGGCGCCCAGCAAAAACACTCCGCCGGCAATCAGCAGCGCTTTGCTAAACGTCAAAAGCTCCCCTTGAATGATGTAGCGCAGGTATCCGCTGATCACCATCGCCACGCCGAGGGTGGCGATAAACCGCGCGATCTCTTCTCGATCGAATTTCATCCTGCCCATTCCTCCAAAACTGGAAAGCTCATGAAAATCGCCCCTCGCGCGGCGCTACGCCCGCCGCCAGCGCATCGAATCCACCGAACGCACCGTGAGGAACACGAAAAACGCGATGAAGCTCAGGTAATAAATCACGCTGGATGTGTCGATCACTCCACGGGCGAAATCGTCGTAGTGATGAATCACCGACAGGTATTGCAGCACCGTGCCCATGCCCCCGTCGGCGTTGCGCCCCAAATCGATCACCCAGATGAACAAGATCGCCGCAAACGTCAGCACCGCCGCGATCAACTGATTTTCCGTGAGCGACGAAATGAACGTGCCCAGCGCCAGCAGCGAGCCTCCCAACAGCAGCACTCCCCCGTATCCCGCCAGCAAGAGTTTCCAGGGCGGCGCAGGGTCGCTGTGCAGGAACAGGAACGTCAAATATCCCGCCGTCGGCAAGAGCATGATCGCAAACAACGAAAGCGACGCCAGGTACTTCCCCAGGACGATCTGCAATTCGGACACCGGCGACGTCATCAGCAGTTCCATCGTGCCGCGCTTCCGCTCTTCGGCGTAGCTCGCCATCGTGAGCATCGGCGTGAAAAACAAAATCAAGGTCGAAAGCAGGCTGAAGAACGCCCCCATCACCTGCCCGGGAATGTCCACGTTCGCCGCCGAACCAAATTGCATCCCCTGCAGTTGCATTTCCTGTGCGCGCAGGATGACCGCCGACAGAAAAAAGTTGAAGAAGAATGCCGTCAGCAACAGGAACAATCCGATAAACACGTAGGCGATGGGCGAAACAAAATAGTGGCCCATTTCCTTGCGATAGATGGCGTAGAGATTTCGCATCGAAATTCCTGCTCCTTGAATTTGCGCGTTACTGGACCGCGGGCTGCGAATGCGCCGCGTCGTCGGTGGTCAATTCCAGGAAAATGTCTTCCAGACTCAGGCTCACGCCGCGAAGTTCCAGGAGCTGCCATCCGTTTTGAATAATTTTCGCCGCCAGCGCGCTGCGAATGTCGGCGCCCTGCGCGGTTTCGACGGTCGCCCCGACCAGCACGCCACCCGGCAGCGGCTCAACACTTACGTTCGTCGCGCCCGCCACCTGGGCCAGCGCGTCGCGCAGCGCAGCCGGCGGCGCGGCAGCCTCGATGTGAACTTTCTGGCCGCCTTCGAGCTGCGAAGTTAGATTTTGAGGCGTGTCCACCGCGGCGATTTTGCCTTTGTTGATGATCACCACGCGATCACAGGTCATGCTCACTTCCGGCAGAATGTGCGTGGAAAGAATAATGGTGTGGCTGCCCGCCAGCCCCTTGATCAGGTTGCGGACTTCGATGATCTGCTTGGGGTCAAGCCCAATCGTCGGCTCGTCGAGGATAATCACGTCCGGATCATGCACCACCGCCTGCGCCAGCCCGACTCGCTGTTTATATCCGCGCGAAAGCCGTTTGATCAGTTGCTCGCGCTTGTCGGTGATGTTGGTCTTTTCCATGGCATCTTCAACGCGCCCGGCGATTTTATCGGCCGGCACATTCTTGATGCGCGCCACAAATTCCAGGTAATCGCCCACGGTCATATCCGTGTAAACCGGCGGAGCTTCCGGCAAGTACCCGATGTGACGGCGCACTTCCATCGAATCGCTGAACACGTCAAAGCCGGCAACGCGCGCCGTGCCGGACGTCGCGGGCATGTATCCGGTCAAGATTCGCATCGTCGTCGTCTTCCCGGCGCCGTTCGGTCCAAGAAAGCCGAGGATTTCACCCTTCTTCACGGTGAAAGACACGTTGTCCACAGCCTTCACATCGCCGTAGGTTTTCGTCAAATTCTGCACTTCGATCAATCGACCCTCCGACACGTCGCGCCAGACCAAACAACCGCGCGGGCACAGCCCATCTTTATACTAAAATTTTGCAAAAATTGAAAACAGCGGCCCAGCCCTTCGCGCTTTCGTTCCGTATCTCTCCTTCACGCTTAGACTTTCGAGCCTACCGTTGGTTTCTAACGACTTTTACAGCCTTTAGCGTATGGCGGGATTCGAGGCAAACGCCGAACCTAATAGCGCAGTCGGGCGCTCTGTTGAATCCGCATATCCGGTCCGCAATTTCGGACAGCGCCGACAAGGTTCACAATTCGATTTTAAAAGGGGTTGGATATGAAGATTTACTTTTCCATACTGGCGGCTCTGATCATGTTCTTCGCGATTCCCGCCGTTTCGTCGGCAGCATCGGACAAAGAGGATGACATCAACCGCACGCAAAACGCGACGCGCGTGTTTCAAGAAATCATGAACGCGCCGGACAGCATTCCGCAGGACGTGCTGAACAAAGCGCGTTGCGTCGCCATCATTCCCGGCGAAAAGAAATTCGCATTTATTTTCGGCGCTGACTACGGCCGCGGGCTGGCCGTATGCCGCACCGAGAACGGTTGGAGCGCGCCGCTGTTCCTGGCAGTCGAGGGCGGCAGCTTCGGCTATCAGGCCGGCGGATCGTCCACCGATCTCGTGCTTCTGTTTATGAACGACCATGCGCTGCACAGCCTGTTGAGCGATAAATTCAAAATGGGCGGCGACGTTTCCGTGGCAGCAGGACCAGTTGGACGCAACGCAACCGCCAGCACCGATCTGAAATTGACCGCGGAAATCCTTTCGTATTCCCGAAGCAAGGGAATTTTCGCCGGAGTCAGTCTGGATGGCACCGTCGTGCAGGCAGACAAGAGTGGCGATCGCGCGATGTACGGCGCGGACGTTACCCGCCAGACCGTTCTGAACGGCAGCGTGCCGGTTCCCGCAGATGCGCAACCGCTGATTGACCAGGTTCAGAAGTACTCGGCGAACGCTGTCAACTGATTCAGCGAGCGGCTCGAAGACGCTTTAGCGCCTCTTGGGGCCGCTCGTTAATTCTTGGCTGGCTTATTTCCACACAGACGGCCGGCGTTTAGAAGGTAAACCGCACGCCCAGCTGCGCCGCAAACGGAATTCCCACCGTGGTTCCCGGACCGAAAAAATCTCCGAGCGCGCCGGAGGGTTGCCGCAATTGTTTCAAGCTGGTAATGGGCTGCAGTTGCGAACAGGATGCGTTCACGCAAATGTCCATCAGGTTGGCGAGCTGATTCTGCGGCACCGGCAGGGCGGCTACGTTCGTCACGTAATTCGCGCCCGGATTATTCCGGTTAAACAGATTGAAAAACTCCGCAAACGGCGTCGCCGTGAACCGTTCCCCCAGATGAACCGGTCGCGAAACGCGCATATCCACCTGCAGGTAGGGTGTGCCGCGCAATTCGTCGAGCGAAGTCTGCACGCCGTTCACCACCGCTCGATCATCCGCGGTGTCGCCCAATCCGTTCACGTCCACAGGAGTGGTCAGGGTTATCGGCCGCGCGCTTTCGAACTGGCTGAGTGTCGTGATATCGAAACCGCCGGGAGCGTGAAGCGTACCCGCGAGCACGAACCGGTGGCGCACATCTTCGCCCGACGGGCCGTAGTCGCCACGTCCAAACGGATCGAGCGGATTGCACACGCCGTTCACATAATCAAAAAGTTCGCCCAGCACGCAGCCCCACGTTTGCGCCTTCGAGAGCGTGTAATTCGCAATCAGATTCAGCCGCCGGGACACGTTGCCCTGCAGGTGAATCGAAAGCCCGCTGTAACTCGAGCGATTGTCCGAACGATAGACCGAAATATCCGGAACGTACGCTTGTTGGTCGGCAAAATCGGTGGAAGGAAACCGCGGAGTGAATAGCGTATAGCCGGCGTTGTAGTTGTATCCCCGGTAGGCGTGATTGCCCTGCTCATGGGTATAGTCGGCGCTCAACAGCCAATTCTTGCTGAACGCATGTTCGATACCCGCGGTCGCGTGTACCGCATACGGCGTTTTGTAATTCGGAGCGATGATCGCGCCTGTGCCGCCGAACGCCGCGCCCGGAACGCAGCCCGCGTTTCCCGGCCCCGGCGGGTCGAACGGATCGGTGCACGGTCCCGGCGCCGCGTTCACGGCCTGAAACGCATTCACCCAACCGTTCTGCGCCAGGTCGTTGTAGTACAGGCCGAATCCCGCTCGAATCACCGTGCTCTGCGATTGGCCCGGCGAGTACGCGATTCCGATGCGAGGCGCAAACGCGTGGCGATAATCGTGTGGCGCGCCGGGCAGCAGATCGATGCCGAGCGCTTGCAACGTGATGTACGTGGGATTGTCGAGTTGCGAGCGCCCTGAAGCGTTGAACAGTCCAAACGTTGTGTCGTAACGGAGGCCGTAGTTGACCGTCAATTGCGGCATCACGCGCCACGAGTCTTCGGCGTAGAGCCCGAGCCGCTGCAAACCCTGATTGAAACTGCCATTCGAAGCCGGCGTGTCCGTGCAGGAGGATCCGGGCGTGGGCTGCACGCCGCCCACCGCCGTGCACGTCAGATCCGCCGTGAACTGCTGCGGGTTTCCGATGTACGCCGTGGGGTTCAGCGCGAATACCGTGAAATTTTCCGCGGTCGCCGAAAGAGCGCCGCTCAGCACCGGCTCGTGAATGAAATTGACGCCGAAACGGGGCGCATGCCGCCCGGTCACGTGGCTCACGTCGTACCGGGCTTGATACTTTTCCTGGTTGCGCATCACCGGAAACGCGGTGATCGGCGTCACGAACTGATTGTCGCCAAATGTTTCATATCCTGAAATTGTGCTCGCCGTCGAGGTGAAGGGAAACGCCAGGGCAAATCCCAAATTTGCGGTTCGAGTCTCGGTGCGATGCAGTCCGCTTCCCTCGAGTGTAAGCGTGCCCAGCCATGTCGAACTGAAGGTGTAATGCTGGCTGAGCAGCAGGTTCAGGTAGTTCGACCGCGAAGTTGCGCCCGTCGAAGGCAGCGACGCCTGCTGCACCAAATCGTTCTCCGTGCTGTACCGGTCGATGGCCGCTCTCAAAAACCACTGCGAACGAGACGACTGCGCCCAATCGAATCGCGTGGTTCCCAGATAATCGCGAAACGGCACGCGTACGAACGGAGGCACGTCGATCGACGACACTCCCGGAATCAAGCCTTCCGACGCGAACGAGGCCAATGCGTTAAACTGCGTCAAGCTCGCCGCGCTGTACGCAATGCTCGCATCCTCATCCACGTATTCGAACGACGAGAAGAACCAGACTTTGCCTCGCTTCACGGGACCGCCGATTGTCCCGATGTAATTCTGCCGCGAAAACGGCTGTTTCGGATTGGGGGCCGGATTGTCGATCGGAAACCGCGCGTTCAGTGCCGCGGCGCGTTCGTAGAATGCCGCGTCACCGTGCCAGTCGTCGGTTCCCCGCTTCGTCGTAATCACCACCGATCCCGCTGTCGTTCGGCCGGTGTCAGCGTCTTCTTGCGCCGTCCTCACCACGAATTCCTGCACGGCATCCGGCGAATAGTTCTGCAAAAACCCGCCAATGTAGTCGTCCGAGTTGTCCCCGCCGTCAACGGACAACTCGACGTTTAACCCCGAGCTCCCGCCAAACGAGACCGCCGTGATCCGCGCCTTGGTCGGGTCGGAAGGCTCGACGGGCTCGGTGCCGGGAACCAGATACGCGATGTTGGCGAACGTGCGATTGGCGAGCGGCAGCGTCTCCAGGTCCGTGGATGAAATCGCGCCCTGATGAACAGCGCTGGCCAGGTCAATCGACTCTGTCGTGATCGACGAGGCATCGCCGGCCACGGTAACCGTCTGATGGCCTGGCGCCGGACGCAGCACAATCGTTACGTCTTTCACCTGGCTGACCACGACAGCCACGTCCGCAGTCGCCTCGGCGAATCCGGTAGCATCGGCTGTGATCCGATAATTCCCGGGCAGAAGGTCTTCGAGCCGGAACTCTCCCTCAGCGCCGGAATGGGCCGCCCTTTCGAGCGACGAACTCACCGCATGAGCCACGATCTCCGCGCCGCCCACCCGGGCGCCGCTTGGATCGAGCACCAATCCCCGTATGGCGCCGCGGGGATTTTGAGCGACCGCGTGAGGGCAGAGCAACAGCACGCCCGCCAGCAGTCTAAACGTAGCGGTCGCGGACAAATGCCGACGGATCACCCTGGGCAACGGGCCTAGCTCCTTTTGCATCCACATGGCTGAGCGATGGCGCGCATTATCCCAGAGGGCAGAATGTCGCACAAGCGATGGGTCCTACCGCGCTGACCAGCGAGGAGATGTGCGTTGACACGCTGCGGTGGTTTTGTTATTCAAATAGTTTCGCAAATTGAGCCAAAGGCACGTTGTGGGAGTGATTCCCTCCGTCCGGGCCGCATCCGAAAAAGATACCCAAGGTGATATGAAAATCATGAAGGCGTTTGCCCGAACGACGAAGGACCGAGCGGAAAGCATCGATGGCGGGATCCGCCGGACGGCGGCCTTTCCTCGCCCTGCCCGGTTTTTGGGCTTCCTCTGCGCGGCGATGCTGTGCGCATTCGCTATCGCGGGGTGCGGCGGCGGAAACGGTTCGATCACGCTGCAAATTTCGCCCACCGCCACGCAAACGCTCGATCAGGGCCAAACCGTTAATTTTTATGCCATCCTGGGAAATGACACCGGCAATGGCGGTGTGGCCTGGCAACCGCTCACCGGCTCCGGATGCGCCGGCACCGGCTGCGGCACGCTGACAAATGTGACGACCACTTCGGTCACCTATAACGCTCCCACCGGCTTGACGACTTCCCTCACCGTGAGCCTCGAGGCTATCGCCAACGACAATAAATCCACCACGAAAACCGTAACGATCACCGTCGTGCTGCCGCCCACTTTCCCGACGACCGTACCGACTTCGCTGGCGAATGGCGCGAACGGTGTCGGCTACAACCAGACGATTACCGCGACCAACGGCGTCTCGCCGCTTACGTACAAAATTACGCCCGGTTCCGGCAGCTTGCCCGCCGGACTTACGCTTAACACCACCGGCTCGATCGTCGGCACTCCCAGCGGACCGATTACCGGACAGCCGAATCCCGCGACATTTACAATTACCGTAACCGACAGCGCGACCACGCCGCTTTCCGTTGTTTCCCCGCAGTACTCGATTCTCGTCAATCCCGCGCCAAAGCTATCGATCACCGCAACGACGCTGCCCAACGGAACCGTGAACGCGAACTACAGCGCCGGCATTTCCTCCGCCGGAGGCGTCACCCCGCTTACCTGGCGCATTGCGAGCGGATCGATACCACCGGGGCTCACATTCAACACAAACTCGGGCCAGATCACCGGCGTGCCCACTCTGGCGGGAGCGTATTCGTTTACGCCTGCGGTAGTGGACTCGGCGATTCCGCCGCAGAACGTCACCGGAAATCCGTTGACCATTACCGTCAGCAACGCAACGCCGCTGCAGGCCACCACGCCCCCGCTGCCCACCGCGACCGTCGCCTCTCCGTACTCGGGGAACCTCGTCGCCACCGGCGGTGTGCCGCCTTATACCTGGAGCATCATCAGCGGTCAGCTACCTGCGGGCCTCACGCTCGACCCTGCAACGGGCCGCATCACCGGCACGCCCGTGCTGGTGACCAGCACGTCCTTCGTGGCGCAAGTCAGCGATTCCGAAGCCACACCCGTCACCACGTCCCAGCCATTGAATCTATCGGTCGTCACCGGCAGCACGAGCACCAATTCTTTGTTCACCGGGTCCTACAGTTTCCTGTTCCAGGGCTATGATTCTGGCGGAAACGTGGTGATTGCCGGCAATTTCACCTCGAACGGAAAAGGAGTGATCTCCTCGGGCCAACTCGATAGCAATCGCGCCTCGGGCCTGTTTACCGCTTCGACCCTCACAGGAACCTACACGCTCGGCAGTGACGGCCGCGGCACCATGCAGTTAATCGCCACAAACACCAAAGGCGCGATTCTGGAGACCGACTACCTTCTGGTGATTGACTCCAACTTAAACATCCGCATCATCGAGAACGACACCACGGGGACGCACGGCTCCGGCATCATGAAACCGGTGGTCGGCAACAGTTTGTCGCCGTCGAACTTCAGCGGCAATTATGCGTTCCAACTTACCGGACAAGACAACGCCGGCAAACCAATGGCGCTGACGGGCGTCGTCCGCTCCGACGGCAGCTCGTTGCTCAGTCCGGGCATGCTCGACGTAAACGAAGGCGGCACCTACACTCCGCAATTGGCGCTTTCGGGCAACTTCAGCGTCAGCACCGCCAATGAAAAAGGCATCCTGTATTTCACCTACAATCTGCCGAACCAGTCGCAGATTCAGCAGACCTACACGTTCTACTTCGTCACGCCGTCCGATATTTTCTTCATGGTCGCGGACACCACAAACGTCAATCCTCCGCGGTTGGGAGGCGAGCTGATCCTGCAAGATCCAAATCAGATCTTCGATGCGACGTCGCTCGGCGGCACATCCATTGCCACCGGCACAGGCCTCGACACCAACGCCAGCGTGCTGGCGGGCTTTCTCACCGGTGATGGCACCAGCATCGTGACTGTGAACTACGACCAGAACGACAGCGGAACCGTCACCACCGGGAACGCCATCTCCGGCACCTACGCTGCCGACCCGAGCCGCAATGGGCGCATTCTCTTCACGGGACTGGGCACGCGCGTGGCCGCTGCGTACCTGACCGCCAAAAACCAGGGCTTTCTGGTCGGCTCCGACGGTGCCGTCACCTACGGCCTGCTCGACGCGCAGACGATTCAGTCTACGTATTCCCCGTCTTCCTTACAGGGCGGATACACTCTCAGCGCCGGCAGCACTCTCGATCCAGCCGCGCTCAACGTTATCGGCGAAGTGAATTCGCCGGGTCTGGGCATTCTTTCGGGAACTGTGGACGAAGTGGACAACGACGGAACGCCGCATTCAGGGCAAACGCTTCAGGCGAACTACTCGCTAACGCCGGGCACGAACGGACGCGGAACCATGGTGACGAACTCTTTGACCGGATTGCCGGTGAACATCATTTTCTACCTGGTTTCGCCATCGAAGATTCGCGCAATCTCCGCCGATCCGAGCGGCACAACCGGACATCCGGAAGTGATCTACTTCGATCATTAGAAGATTGCCGGCAGGATTCGTTCGGACCGGTGGCCGCATCCGCACCGGCGCGAACGCAAATTTGCGGACTACTTCGAGTCTTTCTTCTCTACCAGTTTCAACGCAGCGGAATTGATGCAATACCGCAGCCCCGTCGGTTTCGGGCCATCGTCAAACACGTGTCCTAGATGCGCGTCGCACCGGCTGCAGATAGCTTCCGTCCGCTTCATTCCGTGGCTGGTGTCGCTTGCGAGCGCTACGTTCTCAGCCGCGATCGGTTGCCAATAGCTCGGCCACCCGGAGCCGGAATGGTATTTCGCATCGGAAGCAAACAGCGGCTGTCCGCAGCAGACGCAAACGTACGTGCCGGCCGTCTCGGTGTTCGCGTACTCGCCGGTGAAGGGCGGCTCCGTTCCTTTCTGCCGCGTAACGTAGTATTGGTTGTCGTCCAGTTGCGAGCGCCATTCTGAATCGGGCTTTTTGATTTTGTCTGTCATTCGCATAGATTACACGAAACACGGTCCCGCTGAGTAGATGGCAACCCGCGCAAACGCGATACACCGGTTGCGCGGCGCGCCGATTTGTGGAACGCTGACTTTTTACGGAGCCTGTTGTGCCTGACGCCTTCATCTGCGATGCAGTCCGCACGCCTTTCGGCCGTTACGGCGGTGAGCTCGCGTACATTCGCACCGACGATCTCGCGGCCTTGCCGATTCGCTCCTTGATGAATCGAAACCCTTCGGTGGATTGGCTGGGCCTGGACGACGTCATTTACGGCTGCGCGAACCAGGCCGGTGAAGACAACCGCAACGTCGCTCGCATGGCTCTGCTGCTTGCCGGGCTGCCGAAGGAAATCTCCGGCGCCACGATCAACCGGCTGTGCGGTTCAAGCTTGGACGCCGTTGGCATCGCCGCCCGCGCCATCAAATCCGGCGAAACGGAATTGATGATTGCCGGTGGGGTGGAAAGCATGACGCGCGCGCCATTCGTCCTCGCGAAATCCGAAAGCGCATTCGGACGCAACGCCGAAGTCTTCGACACCACGCTCGGCTGGCGATTTGTGAATCCCGCGATGAAATCGAAATACGGCGTGGACTCCATGGCCGAAACCGCCGAAAACGTCGCCGCCGAATTCCACGTGAGCCGCGCCGATCAGGACGCCTTCGCCGTGCGTAGCCAGCGGCGATGGGCGGCTGCGAACGCCGCGGGTTTCTTCAGAAAAGAAATCGTGCCGGTCGCCATTCCGCAGAAAAAAGGCGATCCCAAAGTCTTCCGGGAAGACGAACAGCCGCGCCCCGACACAACCCCCGAAGGCTTGGCGAAATTGAAACCAATCGTGAACCCAACCGGAACGGTTACAGCCGGAAACGCCTCGGGCATCAACGACGGCGCCTGTGCCCTGTTGATCGCGTCGGAAGCCGCGTCGAAGAAACACTCGCTCACGCCGTTGGCCCGTATCGTCGCCACCGCTACCGTCGGTGTTGCGCCGCGCATCATGGGCTTTGCCCCCGCGCCTGCGGTCCGCAAACTTCTGAAGCTCGCCTCGCTCGATCTGTCGAAGATCGATGTGATCGAGTTGAACGAAGCGTTCGCGGCTCAAGCGCTCGCCGTCACGCGCGACCTGGGCATAACCGACGACGCACCCTACGTAAATCCAAACGGCGGCGCCATCTCCATCGGACATCCGCTCGGAGCCAGCGGCGCGCGCCTGGCAACCACCGCCACCTATCAGTTGCACGCCGGCAAAGGCAAATACGCCATTTGTACCATGTGCATCGGCGTCGGTCAGGGTATCGCTACGCTGATCGAGCGCTGCTGAATTTTCGCATCCCGTGAAAGCCTGTGCGCGAGCCGCGAGCGGTGTCACAGCTCTGTCCAGCTTCGCCGCAACCTGATTTCAACTATACTGATCGTGTCGTGATTCCGCATCTTCACTCACATCGCTCGAACCTTCCCGCTGCCGTGTTGCTCCACTTGGGAAAACTGTTCGCTGGCGCGCGCCGATGAATCCGTCCCAGAATCTGTCCCGGCCTCACCCGCCCTCCATTGCCGGCGGCGCGGTCGTCCGCCTGAGCGGTGTCACCAAGGAATATCACTCCGACGGGGCGCCTGTTCGCGCGCTGGACGGCGTCTCCATCGAGTTCGGCGAGGGAAGTTTCGCCGCGCTCGTCGGCCGCAGCGGCTGCGGTAAATCCACACTGCTCAATTTGGCCGGTGCGATGGACTTCGCCACCACGGGCGAAGTGGAAATCGATGGTGCGAACACCTCCCAACTCGACGACGCCGGACTCACTTCGATCCGTCGCGAGAAAATCGGCTTCATCTTTCAGTCGTTCCAATTGCTTCCGACCCTCAGCGTGATTGAAAACGTCGAGCTTCCGCTGTTGCTGGCAGGAAAGCCCGCCGCTCGCGCGACCGCTCTCGATCGACTGCGCTGGGTCGAACTGGATTCGCTTGCCGCGCGCATGCCCCATCAGCTCTCCGGAGGCCAAATGCAGCGTGTCGCCATCGCTCGTGCGCTCGTTCATTCGCCGCGGATCCTTCTTGCCGACGAACCCACCGGCAATCTGGACACCGTCACCGGCAACTTGATTCTCGATCTGCTTCTCCGCATCACCAGGGAGCAAAACACCGCAACCATCATGGCTACCCACAGCCTCGAAGCCGCCGCATCCGCCAACATGCTCGTCCGCATGCGCGATGGCCGCATCGAACAGGTTGTCCGGCAATAAAATGGGCCGCGTCACTCTGTTTTATCGCCTGATCATTCGCCCGCTCCTGCACGAGCCCCTGCGCACATTCCTTACCGTCCTTGCTGTGGCGCTGGGCGTGGCCGTCGTTCTTGCCATTCAGCTCGCCGGCAACGCTGCCGCGGGTTCGTTCAAATCTTCGGTGGAAACGCTCATGGGCGATTCGGATCTCGAGGTGACAGCGGCCGGCGGAGTCCCGGACGGAATCGTCGGGACTCTCGCGACTTTGCCCTACGCAATTCGAGTGCGCCCGAGAATATCGGATTTCGTCACCGTCGTGGAAACCGGGCAGGCCGTACCCCTCATCGGCATCGACCTCATCGCCGAATCTACCGACCCTACATTCGTGCAGCAGACCGACGAAAGTGCATCGAACGATGCAAAAGAAACCGGGGCCATTCTGGACCAGTACAAATCGCCAGGAAATCTCGATGGCGTCTGGATCGGAACGAGCCTTCACAAAAAGGTGGGCGACAAAATCCGGCTTCAAATGAACGACCACACCGGCGATTACCTCGTGCGTGGAGTGTTTGACGACGCGAACGAAGGCGAAAGCCTGATCGTCATGGACGTCGCCACGGCGCAGCACGAACTCGGGCGAAATGCGCGCGTCGATAGCGTTCTGCTCAAAGTTCCCGATACCCTCTCGATTCCCGATTGGCAAAATCGGCTCAGCGCCGCGCTCCCGCCCGGCGTCGAGGTACGCCCGATCGGCAGCCGCACGGCGGAAACGCAGAAAATGCTGGCGGCGTTCCGCTGGAATCTGCGCGTGCTCAGTTATATTGCCCTCGTAGTGGGTGCATTTCTGATCTACAACACAATTTCAGTTTCCGTGGTGCGCCGCCGCCCGGAAATCGGCATCGTTCGTGCTCTCGGTGCCACCCGCGGAACCGTGCTCGCCGCGTTCCTGGGGGAAGCGGGATGTTTTGGTCTCGCCGGCGCGCTGCTCGGCTGCGTGCTCGGCCGCCTTCTCGCCGGCGGCGCGCTCACGCTTCTTTCCGCCACGGTCGAGGCACTTTACGTCAGCAGCCGCCCCGCGCCGATCGCCCTCGGAATCGATTCCCTTTTGTACGCGCTGGTGATCGGCATCGGCGTCACCTGCGTAGCGGCGATCTCACCCGCGCGGGAAGCAGCGAGCGTTTCGCCGGTCGAGGCCATGGCACGCGGCCGCCGCGAATATTCCACGCGCGTAAACAAATTCCGCGATGCCCTGCTGGCGATCGGCATCGGCGCGTGCGGACTTGCTTCCGCCGCGCTTCCCGCCGTCGCCGGCAAGCCGCTCTTCGGATATTTGTCCGCCATTCTGCTGATCGTCGCCACCGCTTTCGCAATTCCCGCCGTCGCCGATGCGCTGCTTCGCTTTTTCGCCCCGGCGCTGCGAAAAATGATCGGCGTCGAGGGCTTGCTCGGTTCGCGCAGTCTGTCCGGCTCTCTTCGCCGAACCTCTGTGCTCGTCGGCGCACTGGCCACCGCGATCGGAATGATGACTTCGATTGGAATCATGGTCGGCAGCTTCCGTCAGACCGTTATGATCTGGATGGACAATCAACTGCAGGCTGATTTGTATTTGCGCCCCGCCGGAACGATTGCTTCCGATCAGCATCCGACCATGTCCAACGACATCGCCGAAAAACTCGCCCACGTGCCCGGCGTCGCGGCCATCGATCGCTTTCGCGCCTACGACATCAGCTACGAGGGATTCCCCGCAACGCTCGGCGCCGCCGACTTCCACGCGGTCCGCGGCTATCGGCAATCCGCATTCTTATCGGGCCGCCGTGCTTCCGACGTGTATGGCGAACTCCAGCGCCAGGACGCCGTGGTGATCAGCGAGCCGTTCGCCAACAAACATCATCTGAAGATCGGCCAGACGATTTCACTTCCCCTCGGCAATCAAAAGGTTACTTTTCGCGTGATCGACATTGCCTTCGACTATTCGAGCGAAGCGGGATTCGTCGCCATGGACCGCGCCACTTTGCTCCGCTACCTTCCCGACCCCGATCCGTCGAACGTCGCTTTGTATCTTTCGCCGGACGCCGATTTGGAAACCGTCCGCTCGGCCGTCGAAAAGGCCGTCGCGGGAAGAAACGTGATGATCTTC
This sequence comes from uncultured Acidobacteriota bacterium, assembly GCA_963785585.1. GTDB lineage: Bacteria > Acidobacteriota > Terriglobia > Acidiferrales > UBA7541 > Palsa-295. The sequence goes on along the minus strand of CAWAVW010000004.1, from coordinate 592,655 downwards.
ACGAATCGCAGCCTTCGCACACAGGCGATTCAAATCTTCGACCGGACGTTCGTGATTACCTACGCGCTCGAAGCAATTTCGATCGTCGTTGCGGTGATCGGAATCGCGGGGGCCTTGCTCGCTCTGGTCGTCGATCGCCGCCGCGAATTCGGCTTGCTTCGCTTTCTCGGCGCTGCCACTTCGCAGATTCGCAAGTTGATCCTGGTCGAAGCGGGGTTGATCGGATCGATTGCCAGTTTCGTGGGTCTTCTCCTGGGCCTCGTGCTTTCCGTAATTCTCATTTATGTCATCAACAAGCAGTCTTTCGGTTGGACGATCCAATTTCACTGGCCCATCGCGGTGCTCATCGGTTCCCTGCTCGGCGTGTTTCTCGCGACGCTTCTCGCGGGCTTGTATCCGGCAAGAACAGCCGTCCGCCTGAATCCGATCGAGGTCGTCCATGAGGAATAAATTCAACCTCCTCGGCTGCTGCGCTCTGTTGCTCGCGTTTACCTTGAACCCCATCGCCGCGCAATTCCGCGAAGCAATGCCCGGCTACAAATACGAGTTCCCTCGCGACTACTTTAATCATCCCGATTTTCAAACCGAGTGGTGGTATTACACAGGAAATCTAAAATCCGCGGACGGTCGCGCTTTCGGATTTGAGTTGACGTTTTTTCGTATCGGCGCGAATCGAGAGAATGTTCAGCCTTCGGACTGGTCCGTAAACGACATCTATATGGCCCATCTCGCGCTCAGCGACATCGATGGCCCGCATTTTTACCACCGTGAACGGCTGAACCGCTCCGGGCCGGGAATTGCCGGCGTAAACGCAGAGACCCGCCGGATTTGGAATGGCAACTGGCAAATTCAATTTGACGGCGCGACTCAAAAAATGCGCGCCGTCTCCGACGATTTTTCGCTCGATTTCACGCTCTCATCCAAAAAGCCGCCGGTGATTCACGGCATCGACGGCGTCAGCCAGAAATCGGCGGGCATCGGCCGTGCCTCGCACTATATATCGCTCACGCGCCTGGCCGTTTCCGGCGCAATCGACTTGAAAGGCGCTCGTATCCCCGTCGAAGGTACCGCGTGGATGGATCACGAATTTTTCACCCAGCAACTCGATTCCGATCAAACGGGATGGGATTGGCTGAGCCTGCAGCTTGACGACAACTCCGAGCTGATGCTCTTCCGCATCCGCCGCAAAGACGGGTCGCTCGACCCGTTTTCTTCCGGCACGTACATCGACCCCGCCGGAAAACCAATGCATCTCGCCCGAAAAGATTTCGATTTGGAGCCCACCGGCGAAACTTGGACCAGCCCAAACAGCAAAGCCGCCTATCCGATTCGCTGGCGCGTTTCGGTCGCGCCGCTTCGTTTGCGACTCGAGGTAACGACGCCGATGAAGCAGCAGGAAATTTTCAGCAGCCTGAAATTCGCGCCAAGTTACTGGGAAGGTGCGATTCGCCTGAAAGGCGACCGCGCCGGCGCCGCTATCTCCGGCGTCGGCTACCTCGAAATGACCGGCTACGATCAGCCCTTTGATCTCGGTTCCCAAACGCGTCCCTAAATCTGGTTGCAACCTGAAATCGGTGCCGGGCCGTGCCGCCACCTGTGCAAAAATAAACCCTCCCGTTGCTTCAGGAGTTTCCAATATGCGGTCACTAAATTTGAGCGTTTGGCTGCTGGCGCTATTCCTCTTCGCCATTCCCGCCCACGCGCAGCTTCCGTTAACCGCTCCAGCGGCCCCGGAAAAGTCCGCCGAAGCGGCTCCCACGGATCCGCTCGGGCGTTCGACTCCGCGCAGCACGGTGATCGGATTTTTGCAGGCAGCGCAACTGGGCCACACGGATTCCGCTGCGCAATATTTTCAGACCGCGCGCACCCGCCATCCGGTGAATCAGGATGAACTCGTCAATCAGCTCAAAACGCTGATGGACCGCGCATTTGTCGGCAACATCAGCCGGATCGCCGATGTGCCCGAAGGAACTCCGCAGGAAGGACTTTCACCGGAGCAGGAGCGCATCGGCAAACTTTCCGTCGGCAGCGACGACCTCGATGTGATCCTGGTTCGCGTAAACGACCCGGTGTACGGACCGATCTGGCTCTTCTCTTCGGAGTCGCTCGCCAAAGTTCCCGACCTCTACGATCAAATCGCAGTGGAAAAAGTCGAAACACGGTTGCCCGAAGCGCTGGTGAAGCATTCGTTTCTGGGGTTGCCGGCGTGGCAGTGGCTTGCGATTCTCCTTCTGATTCCGCTGGCTATGGCCGGCGCCTGGATCATTCTGCAAATCGCGCGCGGCATTGGCGCGCTCGTCGCCGCGATACGCCGTCGCAAAATCGATTACCACTTCCAGGGCGCCGTTTCCGGTCCGTTTTGGATGATCCTGGCGGCCGCGCTTCACATGATCGGCGTTCGTTCTCTCGGTTTGCCGCTGCTCACGCGCCACTACTACGGTCAGATCGCCGTGATGTTCCTGGTCATCGGCGTCACTTGGCTGTTCACGCGCGTGATCGGCTGGACGGCCAAACGGCTTCGCGCGCGCGCCGTCGGCTCGGGCCATATCGGTTTTGGATCGCTCGTGTTGCTCGGCCAGCGAATCTTGAAGGCGCTGATCGTACTGGCCGGAATCATGGTGATTCTCGGCAATTTCGGCTTCAACATGACCACCGCGCTCGCCGGACTCGGCATCGGCGGTATCGCCATCGCGTTCGCGGCGCAAAAAACCCTGGAAAATCTTTTTGGCGGTGTTTCCGTGCTCGCCGACGAAGCCATCCACGTGGGCGATGTCTGCCGCTTCGGCACCACCATCGGCACTGTGGAAGATATCGGGTTGCGATCCACGCGCGTCCGCACGCAGGAACGCATCGCCCTCACAATTCCCAACGGCTCTCTCGCCACGATGAATCTTGAAAATCTCACCCGCCGCGACAAATTTTTATTGAGCACCACGCTCGGCCTGCGCAGCGAAACCAGCCGCGACCAGCTTCTGTTCGTGCTCGCCGAAATTCGCAAGCTTCTCTACGCTCATCCCCGCGTGGAGGCGGAGACCGCCCGCATTCGCTTCGCCGGATTCGGCGAAAGTTCGCTCGATCTCGACTTGTTCTGTTACGTGAAGACTCTGGATTCGGTCGAGTTCACCGTAATTCGGGAAGATGTGTTGCTGCGGATTATGAAGATCGTGGACGACTCCGGAACCAGCTTCTCGTCGCCGTCGCGCAACGTCTATGTGGCGCGCGATCCGGGCTTGAACCTGAAGAAATCAGAAGACGCCGTCAGTGCCGTCGAGCGGTGGCGCGCGGAAAACTCGTTGCCCTTCCCGGATTTTCCTCCCGCCGAAATCTCGAAACTCCGCGGAACGATTCCCTACCCGCCCGCAGGCTCCGCGCTCGCCGAGGACGAAGTGAAACAGGGCGCGACGACGCCGCGTTTTCGCCCCGAATAGCCCGCAGCGGCAGGCGCTCTAGTCTTTCGCCTTCTTCGCCGCAAACACGCCTTCGACAAGGTTCGCCACATCCGCCGCGGCTTCGTCCAGTTCAAGCGTGAAGCGCGCCAAATCCATCTCCGCGATCTTCTGGTCCGTATTGCGCAGAATTTGCCACGCCGGGCTGTCCGTGAAATCCACACGCCTCGATTCGTAGTAGCCGTAGCCCATGTCCCGCATGTCGCAAAGCAGATCGCTCAGGTGTACGACCGCTACCAGGCTCGCCACTTCCGGCTCCATATCCAGATCGTGGTGGCAGGAAATCACCGCGCGCATGTCTTCCGGCAAATTCCATGATTCCGCCAGCAGCTGCCCGGTCTCGCAGTGCGAAAATCCCATCGACGCTCGTTCCGCCTCGTGCAGCGGGATTCCCTCGGCCGCGCCTTTCAGAATCGCCCGGCCGAATTCCGCGGGAAACACCATGCAATTCACAATCATCCCGATATCGTGCAGCAGAGCCGCCAGATACGCCTTCTCCGGATTGATTCCGCCCACCGCCTCGCAAAAGTGCCGGCTTACCAGCGCGCAGCCGAGCGAGTGTTTCCAGAACACTCCCGGATCGATTACGAATTTTTCCGGCGCCAGGATTTGCCCCAGCGAGAAAGTCAGCACAACGTCTTTCAGCCGGCTCGTTCCCATGCTCATAATCGCGCCGCGTATCGTCTCCGGCTGGCGCGCCAGCCCAAACAGCGGCGAGCCCGCGATCCGGATGCACTGCGCCGCGATTGTCTTGTCGTACGAAACCAGGCGCACGACTTCATCGATCGAGATTTGATCCGGCGGCTTCTGCAGCAGCTCCAAAAGCGGCAGCAAAATCATCGGCATCGCCGGAATCGCCTTCAGCGCCAAAATCTTTTTGCTCGCTTCCGGAGGAAGCTGATGCCGCCGGTTTAGCACGGGCGCGTCGGCCTGCGTGGTTTGCTGGCTCATGGTTTCGTCGCTCCTGGCGGCGCTTTCCAGTACGCAAACGTTCCGGGAAAATGCACCAGCCGGAATTGGGTGTTGAGCTGGTAGAGCGATTCCGAAATTCCCAGGAACAGATAGCCGCCCGTATTGAGATTGCTGAAGTAGTGCTCGATCACGCGCGTTTTCGACTCGCTGTCGAAATAAATCAGCACGTTGCAGCAATAAATCAGGTCCATCCCCTTCATGAAGACAAGTTTCGCATCGTCGCGCAGGTTCAGACGCTTGAAGGAAATCAGCTCCTTAACTTCCTCGCGGACTTGCAGCCGCTTTCCGTCCGGCGCCGGCCGGAAATATTTGTTCTTGAAATAATCGGTCGTGAACCGCAAAGCATAGTCGCCGTAAATCCCCGCGGTGGCCGTCTCGATCGACCGGTCATTCAGATCGGTGGCGATAATCTCCACTTTCCAATCCTTCAGCAGTTTGTCTCGCTCTTCCAGCATGCACATCGCCAGCGTGTGCGGCTCTTCGCCGGTCGAACAACCCGCGCTCCAGATGCGCAGTTTCTTGGTTAGCTGTTTCAGCTTGTCTCCCACAATTTCAGGCAGGATGATTTTTCGCATCGCTTCGATTTGCGGCATGCTGCGAAACAGGCACGTCTCCCCGATGGTCACTTCATTCAGCAGCGCTCGCAATTCGGATTCGCGGTTCGGCTTCGTTGTAAGTACGTCCAGATACTCCCGCGGAGTGCCGCATTTCAGCGCCGCCATGCGCTTTCCGCAGGCGTCTGCTAAAAGATACAGTTTTCCTTCGGCTTGAAAGATTCCTGAAATCTGGTAGATCAGATTGCGAATCTGCAGAAACGCGGGATCGGTCGGCTGACCCTTCGCGTCCATGGCGAATCGCGGCGTCTCGACGGTAGCTTGCATGGTCATATCGTTCCTAGGACTGGCGCATCAACTCCCGCCGCGCGCGTTGGCCCGCCAGCGATTGGCTCGCGATCACCCGCCGCAGGATCTCCGAATCGAGCTGGTCGAGCGGATACACCGCGTCGGCGTGCCCTTCGTTGAACGTAAATCCCGGCATGCCCCACACCACCGACGATTTCTCGTCCTGGACGATCACTTCGCCGCCCGCTTCGCGAATCCGTTGCGCTCCGCGCATTCCGTCGGAACCCATTCCGGTCATCACCACGGCCAGAGCGCCCGCGCCGCACGTTTCGGCCACCGAGCGAAACAAAACGTCCACCGCCGGTTGACAGGAATTTTCCTGCGCCGCCTGGTTCAGATGCAGCCGCAGCGCCGTTCCGTGGCGGGCGACGGTCATGTGAAAATCGCCCGGCGCGATCCACGCGTGTCCCGGCTCCAGCTGCGCGCCCTCAGTCCCCTCGTGGACTTTGATCGCGCAACGCGATGCCAGCCGTTCCGCGAGCATCCGCGTAAATATCGGCGGCATGTGCTGCACGATGACGATCGGAACGGGAATGTCGGCTGGGATTCCCGGCAGAGCCGCTCCCAGCGCGTTCGGCCCTCCGGTCGATGTTCCGATCGCCACGATTTCAATCTTTCGAGATACCGGCCGGCTGGCGGGGCGGATCGCAGTGGGTCGCGGGCCGAGAGTCACCACGTTGCTGGGAGCGAGCGCATTCCCCACGCCGGCACCGCCGATCGCCGTGGGCGAGGTTCGGTGGGCGAGATCACGGCCGCGCCGCCGGCAGAGCGCTTTGATCTTCGGAATCATTTCGGTGCGAATTCTTTGCCGCGCCTCATCGGTACTCATCGTATTGCTCGGCTTCGTCACGTAGTCGGAGGCGCCCAGCGAAAGCGCCTCCAGAGTAGAACCCGCTCCGCGCTCGGTGAGCGTGCTGAACATAATCACCGGAAGGTCCGGCAGGATTTTCCGGATTTCGGCCAGCGTCTCCAGGCCGTTCAGCACCGGCATCTCGATGTCGAGCGTAACCAGGTCGGGGCTCAGCTGGAGAATCTTGGACAGCGCGATTTTTCCGTCGCTCGCCGATCCGGCCACTTCCAGCTCCGGATCTTGCGACAAGATGTCGGAAATCATCTTGCGGATCACCACTGAGTCATCGACCACCAACACGCGCAATGGAGGCATGGATACTCTCGAGATCCCGAACGCTCGAACTCAACGCGAAACCTGCATTCGCGAACGCCGCTCAGTATTTGAACCGGGCCACCAGCTTCCGCAGCTCGACGGCCATGTTCGAAAGCTGCGACGCCGCTCGCTGCGTATCCGCCGCCCCGCGCGTGGTGCTCTGCGCCGCCTCGGCCACGCCGGAGATGTTGCGGTTGATTTCGCTTCCGCCGCGCGCTGCTTCGCTCACGTTGCGCGCCATTTCATTGGTGGTGGCGTTTTGCTCTTCCACCGCCGTGGCGATCGTGTTCGAAATGTCGTTGATTTGATTGATGATCGTGCTGATGGTTCCAATCGCATCAACGGAACCTTTCGTGTCTGTCTGGATCGCTTCAATCTTGCGGCTGATGTCTTCGGTGGCTTTCGCTGTTTCCTTGGCCAGTTCTTTTACTTCGTTGGCCACCACGGCGAAACCCTTTCCTGCTTCGCCTGCGCGCGCCGCCTCGATCGTCGCGTTCAAAGCGAGCAGGTTGGTTTGCTGCGCAATCGAAGTAATAACTTTGATCACCTGGCCGATTTCGGCGCTCGATTCGCCGAGCTTGGCGACGGTTTGATTGGTGGTTCCGGCGACTTTCACCGCGGAAGTGGCCACCTTCGCGGATTCATTGGCGTTTTTGGCGATCTCTTTGATGCTGGCGCCCATTTCTTCCGTTCCCGTCGCCAGCGTTTGCAGGTTTTTGTTCACTTGTTCGGAGCCGGCCGACACCACGTTTGCCTGCGCCGATGTTTCTTCGGCGTTCGCGCTCATCTGCTGGCTCACGCCGGTGAGTTGCTCCGCCGCGCTCGCAAGCGACTGGGCATTCTCCGCGATGCTCGAAATGCTGCCCCGCATATCCGTAAGGAACCGCGTCAAGCCTTCGCCGACTTGCCCGATCGCGTCCGTGCCGCTCACCGCGACGTCCACCGTCAGATCGCCTTTGGACGCGGCGGTGATCGCCGCCAGCATTCGTTCCACCTTGGCCCGCAGTTCGGTCTGCGCTTCGCGTTCGCGCTCGCTGGCGAGAATTCGCTCAAACGCCGCACTCGTCAGCCGTCCGACGTTTCGCAGCGCATCCAATCTCTCTTCGGAGAGAGTCAGAGTTTCGAGCGCGAAAAAATCCATCGTTCCGTACACTTGTCCGCCAACGATGATCGGAAATGCCACGCCAGACTTCACTCCGGCGCGGCGCGCCACCGGTGCGCGGCAGCAATCTTTCATTTCCGCCAGGTCCGCCACGAAAAACAGATCGCGATTTTTCCAGGCGCGCCCGCTCAGCCCTTCGCCTTCTCGAAAGCGTGCTTCCATGGTGACGCGGCGAAATTCCTCGTTCACCGATCCGCTCTCGACCGCGAATTTCAGCGCGTTTTCTTTTTCGTCCTTAACCCAGTAGGAGCCGTAGGCCCAGTTGAAGGCGTCCTTCACCGTGTCCAGCGCTCCTCGCGCCGCTTCGTTCGCGTTGCTCGCCCGTCCGACCGCTTCGAGCACTCGATTCACGGCGGCTGTGTTCGCAGCGCCCTCCGCCTGATGCTCCGCGCCGGCAATCCGTTCAAACGAATCGCTGACGATGCGCCCCACATTCCGCAGAGCGTCCAGGCGTTCGGCCGACGGTTGCAGCGTTTCCAGCGCGAAAAAATCCATCATCCCGGTCACTTGTCCCTTCACAATGATGGGAAACGCGATGCCGGATTTCACTCCGGCGCGCTGCGCCACCGGAGCGCGGCAGCAATCCTTCATTTCCGCCAGGTCCGGCACGAAAAACAGATCGCGATTTTTCCACGCGCGCCCGCTCAGACCTTCGCCCTCGCGGAATTTCGCTTCCATCGTTACTTTGCGGAACTCGTCGTTCACCGAGCCGGACTCGACCGAAAACACCAGCGCATTCTCCTTGGCATCGCGCACCCAATAAGAGCCGTAGGCCCATCCAAACGCGTCCTTCACCGTATCGAGCGCTGCTTTAGCCGCGGCAGAAATCGAAGTCGCCGAACCCACCGAATTGACGACTTGCACCACCGCTTTGGTGTTGGCATTCGCCTGCTCCAGGCTGCGCAGCAGTTCGGTGGTTTCGTCAGACGTGTGGATCGCTGTGTGATTCGTCCCGCGGACCTTCGTTGGCATTTTCCCTTCCTCCCTTAAGTCATCGTGCGGATGCGCTGCCGCTTGGTTGCAACCGGGCTATGCGGCCGCTCCGCTGAATTCGCAAAGGTTCACGGCCTTCTCGATGTCAAGCACCAGCAGCAGCCGGTCGGGGAGTTTGTGCACCCCGCGAATCATTTCGCGCGAGATTCCGTCGAGCGTTTCCGGAGGCCGCTCGAACGTGTCTTCGCCGACTTCGAGTACGTCGCCGATTTCGTCCACCAGCAGGCTCACCGCGGCATCGTCGGTTCTGACGACCACGTTCATCGGCAACTGGTCGGCGTTCCGCTCGTCCATTCCGAGCCGCGTGCGCAAATCAATCGCCGTCACGATTTGTCCTCGCAGATTGATCAGCCCGCTGATCACCGCGGGCACCAGCGGCACCCGGGCCATTTCCTGGTAACGAATCACTTCCTGCACTTGCTGCACGGGCACGCCGAAAAACCGTCCGTCGAGAAAAAAGGTGCAGAGTTGTTGTGTCTCGCTCACCGTATAAATCTCCCGGGTTCCCGCTTACGCCGCCGGCCGCGACTCGAAGAATTGCGGATGCGCGGCTCTCACCACTCCCTGCACGTCCAGTACATCGGCGACTTTTTTCTGAATCACAGCGGAGCCGCGAATTCCCGGCCGCGACGCCAGGCGTTCGATCACCAGATTCTCTTCGACAATGTCCAGAATTCGATCGACGACCAGGCCGACGCTCCGGTTCTCTTCGGCGTACACCACCACCTGAATCGGTTTCTGCTCATCCTTGCTGGCGGGCGCGGTTTGGTAAAGAACCTGCGAGATGCGTACCAGCGGCATAATCTGGCCACGGTACTGAACGACTTCCTGTTGGCCGGTGCGTTCGATCACGCTGCGCGGAAATTCTTCCAGGCGCGATACGAGCGATAGCGGCAGCGCCATCAGGCTCTGGCCGCCGCACTGAAACAGCAAAAGCGTTTGCCGGTCCGCGTTCGCGTCTTCGCGCTTCGAGGAGTCTTTGCTTTCCCCTACCGCGCGATCGCGCAATTCGGACAAAATATTGGCGCGCTGGCCAAGGCCGAGCACGTCGAGAATCAGCGCCACTCGGCCGTCCCCCATGATCGTCGCGCCGGCAAAGGTGTTGATCCCCTTCAGTTGCTTGCCAAGCGGCTTCACGACGATTTCCTCGGTGTCGTTCACTTCATCGACGATCAGGCCGAATTGCCGGTCGTCGGCGCGCAACACCACAATATTTGTCGCGCCGTTTTGCTTCGCCGTGGAGGCTACTTCGAGCGCGCGGTTCAGGTACACCAGCGGCAGAAGTTGTCCGCGCAGGCGATGCACCGGAGCGCCCTGCACCAGCTCGATTCCTGTTTTCAGTTGTTCGCCTTCCAGGCGCACCAGCTCCAGTAAGCTCACCTGCGGAATTGCGTAGCGGTCTCCCGCGCTGGTCACGACCAGTGCGGGAATAATCGCGAGCGTTAGCGGAATCTTCATCCGAACGGTCGAACCTTGCCCGGGTTTGAACTGGACGTCCACCGTGCCGCCGATTTTTTCGATGTTCGTTTTCACCACGTCCATGCCCACACCGCGCCCGGACACGTTGGTGACTTTCTCCGCAGTCGAAAATCCAGGCAGAAAAATCAGGTTGGCAACTTCGCGGTCGTTCATGCGCGCCGCTTGTTCGGCCGTCACCAGGCCGCGATCGACCGCTTTGCGGCGGATCCGCTCGCAGTCCAGTCCCGCGCCGTCGTCGGAAATTTCGATGATGACCTGGCCGCCCTCGTGAAACGCGCGTAGAAAGATGCGCCCCTCCGGATTTTTGCCCGCGGCAACGCGAACCGACGGAACTTCGACGCCGTGATCGACCGAATTCCGGACCAGGTGCGTCAGCGGATCTTTGATCGCTTCGATGATCGTTTTATCGAGTTCGGTTTCGCGGCCTTCCATCTCAATCCGGACTTGCTTTCCGCAAATCGTGGCTACGTCGCGCACCGTCCGCGGGAATTGTCCCCAGATGTTGCCGATCGGCTGCATCCGCGTCTTCATCACCCCTTCCTGCAGCTCGGTGGTGATCAGATTCAGCCGCTGCGACGTGGCGAGGAATCCGGCATCTTCATTTGTGTTCGTGAATTGCAGCACCTGATTGCGGGCCAGCACGAGTTCGCCGACCAGGTTCATCAGCTTGTCAAGCAAGCCAACGTTGACGCGGATCGTACGGTCAGCCGCCGTGCCGCTGGCCCGAGCGGATCGTTGCATTTGCAACGCATCCACGATGTCGCCGGATTTCGCCGCACCGTGCTCGACCAGGATTTCCCCCAGGTGGCGCGGGTCTCCGGCCGCTTGCTGCTCAACGGCGCGTTCGATTTGTCTTGCCGATACAGCGCCCTGCTCGATCAGAATGTTGCCGATCGGCGCAACCGGCGAAGCGTCGGAACCGGACGCATGCGCGGCCGTTGACGAATCGCCTGCGGTCGAAGATTCCTGGCGATTGCCGTTCGCTCCGGCGGACTCGTTGCGTGTGAGCCGCGTGAGCGTCGCGATCAATTCAGCGTCGTCCCGCTCGCCCTCGATTCCGCTGCCTTCGATGTTGCTCAGGATTTCGCGCACCGCATCCACGAGGTTCAGTAGGGCCGTGGTGATTTCGGTATTCTGCTGAATTTGACCGTCGCGCAACTTGCTGAGCAGGTTTTCGCCGGCATGCGCCACCGATTCCAGCTTGTTAAAGCCCAGAAAACCGCATGTGCCCTTGATCGTGTGAATCGTGCGAAACACGCTCGCCAGTGTTTCTGGATTTCCAGCATGGCGCTCGAGATCGACCAGCTCGCGATCGAGCCGGTCAAGATTCTCGTAGCTCTCGATAAGAAATTCCTTAACGATTTCCGTATCGCTCATCTCAACGCTTCCCGAATGTTCGCGCGGTCGAACGCTCGTTCGAAGATTTCATCGACTCGAATTGAAACAGGCACGTGCGGACACCCCGTCTGCTGTGATTTATCGACAGTTCGGCGAAATGGATTACCGGTGAGGCGGGGAGTTATGGGAACTGGCGGGCGTCTCTACACAGGGCGGCAAATTCTAGTGAGCTGCTCCGCCGCCGGCGGCAGAGCCGAATTTCTTGATGAAGAATACCAGCGGAACTCCGATAAAAGCGACGCACCCGAGCAAGCGGAAGCAGTCCATGAATCCGTAAAACGTTGCCTGCGATTCCAGCAGATGCGCGAACTGCGCCCGGGCGCGGATAACCGCGTCGGTGGTCGAGTAACCGTGATGAACGAAATAATTTGTAAATTCGGTGAACCGCTGGCGATATTCCGGATACACCGGGCTCGCGTGCTCGGAAAGGATCGACTGGTGGTACTGCGCGCGGCGTGCGAGCATCGTCGTCACAAAAGCAATTCCGAAACTGCCGCCCTGATTTCGAAACAAATTCGTCAGGCTCGACGCTTTGTTGTTTTTATTTTTCGGCAGATACGAATACGCAAGCTGGCTGACGGGAACGAATAGCGGCGCGATTCCCAAGCCCTGTAACGCCCGAGCCAGCGCGAAGTGGCGATAGTCCGTCCCGAAATCGAAAGTGGCGAAATGCCACATGGCGATCGCCAAAACGAAATATCCAAATCCGATCATTTTTCTCACGCCCAGTTTCGGCAAAATCCGTACCACCACCGGCGCAAGCACGACGATCACGAGAGCGCCAGGCCCCAGCACGAGTCCGGCATCGGTGGCCGTATATCCGTAGAGAGTTTGCAGCAACTGCGGAATCAAAACCGTGGAACCAAACAGCGTGAATCCGAAAAGAAAGTAGCTGACGTTGGCGATGGCAAAGTTTCGCTCGCCGAGAAGTCGAATTTCGACCACCGGATCGGGATGGCGCAGCTCCCAGAAAACGGCAATCACCAGCGCGACGATGGCGATAGAAAAGAACGTCACAATGAACGGGCTGCCGAACCAATCGAGCCGTTCACCGCGATCGAGAACGACTTCCAGGCAGGCAAAGCCCGTGGCGATCAGCAGAATTCCGAGGCCGTCGATTTTCAGTTTTCCGGCGCGGCGGGCGTCTTCCACTTCGCGTTTAAATTCCGGAGGGTCGGAAACCACGCGGCGCGTAAGGATGAGCGAAAGAACTCCGATCGGAATGTTAATGAAGAAAACCCACCGCCAGCTCCAGTGATCGGTGATCCATCCGCCGAGCGGCGGCCCGATCACGGGGGCGGTTACGATCGCCATGCTGTAGAGCGCGAATGCCGCCGCGCGTTTGTGCGCGGGAAATGTATCCACGAGGATGGCTTGCTCCACCGGAGCGAGTCCCCCGCCGCCGATACCCTGCAGCACCCGAAAGAAAATCAGAAAGCCGAGGCTCGGCGCAAATCCGCACAAGAGCGAGGTGACCGTGAAGAGCGCAACGCAAATCATATAGTATCGCTTGCGCCCGAATACGCGGCTCAGCCACGCCGACAGCGGCAAGACCACGGCGTTCGATACCAGATAGCTCGTAAGCACCCATGTGCTTTCGTCGTAGCTGACGGCCAGGCCTCCGGCGATGTGAGGCAAAGCGACGTTGGCGATCGCGGTGTCCAGCAATTCCATAAACGTGGCGAGCGTGACCGTGATCGCGATGAACCACGGATTGATCAGCGGGCGCTCGGCGAGAGCGGGAACGCGGACCAGCGGTTGGGTGAGGGCGGCCATTTGCCTGTCTGAACGATGGGATGCAATTAGAGACCGTTCGGTCGCATTTATGATAGGATGACTTTTGCCCGAGTGCAAGGCCGAGTCCCGGCCTCAGACGTCCGGAGTCGAGCGATGAGTAAAGGCATGGAAACGCGGGAGCGGATTATTCAGTTGGCTGCTCCGATCTTTAATAAGCACGGCTATGAGGGGACGGCGCTGTCCGACCTGATGGGCGCGACGGGCCTTGAAAAGGGCGGCATCTACCGCCACTTTGCCAGCAAGGAAGAGCTGGCCGCTGAAGCGTTCGATTTCGCATGGACAACGGCCGTCCGTGTGCGCTCCGAAGGAGTGGAAGCGACGGGTAACGCGGTGGACCGGCTGAAGCGAATGATCGAAAATTTTGTGGACATACGAACGGGCCTGGTGCCGGGTGGGTGTCCCCTGCTGAATACGGCGATCGATGCGGACGACGGAAACGTGGTGTTGCGCGAGCGCGTAAGGAAAGCGCTCGATTCTTGGCTCGAGCGGCTCGCAGCGATTGTGAAACAAGGGATCAAGCGGGGCGAAATCCGCAAGGCCGTGGATGCCGGGGAGATTGCGGCGCTGATCGTGTCGAATCTGGAGGGTGCGCTGATGGTGAGCCGATTGAGCCGGAATCGCCAAGCGATGCACTGGGCAAAAGAACATTTGTACGAATATCTCGAGGAACGCGTTCGCGCTACGGCGCGGCAAGTAGCGAGCGGGAATGCCGCGCGATCTGGGCGTCTTCCTGGGTGACGATTACGCGCGCGTGCGTCGCGCTCGACGGCGACGAAATTACCGTAGACGCTTGGGCGCTCGCGGACTGGTTGGCGGCGCGGTCGAGCGTGAGACCCAGAAAGGATAGGCCGTCGCAGATTTTCGCGCGGATGGGGGCGGCGTGCTCGCCGATGCCGCCGGTGAAGACCAGAAGGTCGAGGCCGCCGAGAGCAGCGGCATAAGCGGCGATGGTCTTGCGTATCGCGTTGCAGAAGATTTCGATGGCCAGCTGGGATTTGGCGTCGCCCGATGCCGCGGCGGATTCCAGGTCGCGCATGTCCGACTTCCCTGCCGATAGGGCGACGAGGCCGGCATCGTGGTTGAGCAATTTTTCGAGCGCGTCGGCGTCGAGTTTTTTCACACGCAAAAGATAGAGCAGGACGCCCGGATCGAGGTCGCCGCTGCGCGTCGCCATGGGAATTCCTCCCGTAGGAGTCAGGCCCATGGTGGTGTCCATTGAGCGGCCCTCTTTTATGGCGCACAAGCTCGCCCCATTCCCCAGATGGGCGACCACGGTGCGCGGCCGCAAATCCTTCCCCAGTTGGCGGACGATCGATTCGTAGGAAAGCCCGTGAAAACCGTAGCGGCGGATGCCTTCGTCGTAAAGATTTTGGGGCAGCGGGAAATGCGCGGCGGATTCGGGCATGGTCGTGTGAAAGGCAGTATCAAAGCAGGCGAACTGCGGAATGCCGGGAAATAATTTTTCGGTGGACGCAATCAGGGCGAGAGCGGCGGGAATGTGCAGCGGCGCGAAATGAACGCAGGCGCGTAGTTCATCGATCACCGCGGCCGTGATTCGTTGGTGAGTGGTCAGGCGCGGGCCTCCGTGGACGATGCGATGGCCAACGGCGACAGGTTGGGAATTTGAAAATTCGGCGAGCCACTGGGCGGCGCGGGCGAGCGCCTCGTCTTGCGATGGGAAGTTTACAGTTTCGGCGCGCAGCGTTTTGCCGGCGGCGTCTTTCAGTTCGATTTTGCCGGAGGGACGGCCGATGCCGTCCGCCTGGCCCTCCAGGATGCGGGTTTCGTCCGGGGCGTTCGATGGGCCAGCGACCGCGCTCGGCGCGTACAAGCCGAATTTCAGCGAGGACGAGCCGGCGTTGATCGCGAGAATCAGTCGGTCAGGCAATTCTGCTCCGGCACTGCTGAGAGTGGCTCGGTTGGTGCGTCACACAACGTATGCGTGGCATTCACAGAATAGTACGGTAGCGGACGCAAAGGTGTGCCAATCTTACGCAGCACCAATGAGTGATTTTGCGCTGCGGGTGCAGTATAGGCCAATCCAGCGGACGAACGGATTGCAGGAGTGTGAATATCATGGCGGACGAACAGAACTCAGCGCAAGCGTTGACGGCGGAAGAACAGCGAAAGATGGATGCGTACTGGCGCGCGTGCAACTACATGTGCGGAGGGATGATTTACCTGCGGGAGAATCCCCTGCTGCGCGAACCGCTGCGACCCGAACACACCAAGAATCGTCTGCTCGGACATTGGGGATCCGATCCGGGTCAGACGTTCACCTGGGTGCATTTGAACCGCGTGATCAAGAAATACGATCTGAACATGATTTACATTTCCGGGCCGGGCCACGGCGCGCCGGCGACGCTCTCGAATTGCTATCTCGAGGGGCGGTATTCGGAAATTTATCCGGAGAAAAGCCAGGATGCGGCGGGCCTGCTGAATTTGTTCCGCGCGTTTTCATTTCCCGGGCAGCTCGGAAGCCACTGCACGCCGGAAGTGCCGGGCTCGATTCATGAGGGCGGCGAGCTGGGATACAGCGTCTCGCACGCGTTTGGCGCCGCGTTCGACAATCCGGATTTGATTGTCAACGTCGTGGTCGGCGACGGAGAGGCGGAGACCGGGCCGCTCGCAACATCCTGGCATTCGAACAAGTTTTTGAATCCCGTTCGCGACGGCGCGGTGCTGCCGATTTTGCATTTGAATGGATACAAGATCGCGAATCCCACGGTCCTGGCGCGGATTGAGCCGGAGGAACTCGAGCAGCTTTTCCGCGGCTACGGCTGGACTCCACACGTCGTGGAGGGCGACGACCCGGCGCTGATGCATCCGCAGATGGCCGCGGCAGTCGAGACCTGCGTGCTCGAGATCCGCAGGATTCAGGAACAGGCGCGGCGAACCGGCAAGCCGGACCGTCCGCGGTGGCCAATGATTATTTTGCGCTCACCGAAAGGGTGGACCGGGCCGAAGGAAGTGGACGGCCACAAGGTTGCCAATTTCTGGCGCGCGCATCAGGTGCCGGTCACCGATGTGAAGACGAATCCTGAACATTTGAAAATCGTCGAGGACTGGCTGCGGAGCTACAAGCCGGAAGAACTCTTCGACGAGAACGGCACGCTGCTCGAGGAATTGCGCGACATGGCGCCGAAGGGCGAGCGACGGATGAGCGCCAATCCCCACGCCAACGGCGGGAAGCTGCGCAAAGCGCTGAACTGCCCGGATTTTCGAAAGTACGAAGTGCCCACAGGCGGCCCGGGGCAAAAATACGTTTCACCGACCGAGACGCTGGGGAAATTTCTTCGAGACGTGATGCGGCTCAACATGAACAGTTTTCGAGTCTTCAGCCCGGACGAGAACGCCTCGAACAAGCTCGAAGACTTGTACGACGCTACCTGGAAGACCTGGCTGGCGCGGATAAAACCGGATGATGCGGACGGGACGGATATCGCTCCGGACGGTCGCGTGATGGAGATGCTGAGCGAGCACACCCTCGAGGGATGGCTGGAGGGTTACATCCTCACCGGGCGGCACGGGCTCTTTAATACCTACGAAGCATTCGTTCACATCATCGATTCGATGTACAACCAGCACGCCAAATGGCTGGAGAAGTCGAAGCTGGAGATCGATTGGCGCGCGCCGATCTCGTCTCTGAATTTGCTGATCACTTCGCTGGTGTGGAGGCAGGATCACAACGGATTCACGCACGAAGACCCGGGATTTCTCGATGTGGTGAGCAACAAGAGCGCCAACGTGACGCGGATTTATTTGCCGCCGGATGCAAATTGCCTGCTGAGCGTCGGAGATCACTGCCTGCGCAGCGAGAATTACGTGAACGTGATCGTAGCCGACAAGCAGCCGCACCTGGTCTATCTGACGATGGAAGAGGCCGTGGTTCACTGCACAAAAGGAATTGGAATCTGGGATTGGGCCAGCACGGACGATGGAGCCGAGCCGGATGTCGTTGTCGCCAGCGCGGGCGACATCATGACCATGGAAGCTCTGGCGGCCGTGGCGATTCTGCGCGAGCATTTTCCGACGCTGAAAATCCGCTTTGTGAATGTCGTGGACCTGTACCGCTTACAGCCGGACTCCGAGCATCCGCACGGGTTGTCCGACCGGGACTTCGATTCCCTGTTCACCAAAGACAAGCCGGTGATTTTCAATTTTCACGGATATCCGTGGCTGATTCACAAGTTCACGTACCGGCGGACGAACCATTCGAACATCCATGTGCGGGGCTACAAGGAAAAAGGAAACATCAACACGCCGCTCGAGCTGGCGATTCGCAATCAGGTGGACCGTTTCACTCTGGCGACGGACGTCATCGACCGAGTGCCGAGTTTGCAGGCAGCCGGCGCGCACTTGAAGGAATGGCTGAAGGCGCAAATCATCGAGAGCATCGACTACGCGTACACCGAAGGAATCGACAAGCCCGAGATCCGGAATTGGACGTGGCCGCTGAAAAAGTAGCGCGCGATATTACTGCGCGGAGCTTCCCGGCGGTTGTGCGGCAAGGTTTAGATCGTCGAATTTGCGCCACTTGTAAAACGCGATCGAGATGATCCAACTGAGTGCGAACAAGCCGACGATGAAGAAACCGAGAACGCCGAAGTTGTCGTTGAGTTTTACAATGGCGTCCCAGAACCAGCCGGTGAAATGAAGGTGGCCGGCGAGCAGGCCGAGAGCTTCGATCCCTCCGACGACCAGAGCGACAACTACAGACACGGACGTGATCGTCATATTGTAGTAGAGCTTGCGAATGGGCTTTACATACGCCCACCCGTAAGCGCCGAGCATCAGGATGTTGTCCGTCGTGTCGATGAGCGACATGCCCGCGGCAAAAAGTGTGGGAAACACCAGAATCGACCAGAGCGACAGACCTTTCGCGGCTTCCGCGGCGGAAATCCCCAGCAGACCAATCTCCGTTGCGGTATCGAACCCCAAACCAAACAAAATTCCGAGCGGATACATGTGCCAGCTTCGGGTGATCAGTTTGAACATCGGGCGAAACACACGCGACAGGAATCCGCGGTTGCCGACCAGCATGTCGAAGTCTTCCTCGACGTAGGGCTCGCCCCCACGGACCCGCACGAAGGCCCGGTAGATCGAGCGCAGCACGATTAGGTTGACGATCGCGATGGCCAGCAGGAAGAACGCCGACACCAACGTGCCGACAACGGCGCCGATGTTTTTCACCGCGTCCACTTTGTGTTGCAGCGCGAGCGCGGTGCCGGCGATGGCGGCGGAACCGAGAATCACGATGGTCGAGTGTCCCAGCGAGAACAAGAAACCGACAGCGACGGGGCGTTTGCCGTCTTGCATCAGCTTGCGGGTGACGTTGTCAATGGCCGCGATGTGGTCGGCATCTACCGCGTGACGGAGCCCGAAGCTGTAGGCGAGTAGCGCGGTGCCCAGCAGCACAGGATAATTGTGAAAGGCGACGGCCGCCCATAGCCACGCGCCGCTGTTGAATGCCGCGAGGATGGCGTAGATGCCTATGATTCGGCCGCGAAGGTTTGCGGGAGCGTCGTCAAACAGCGATTTGAGATTCAAGGACATGGCGGCGCGATTTGCGCAAACAACACGAATAGCACGTTTTTAGTATTCTCGCTACGGCACAACCGCAGAGAAAAGTTGCCGGCGCAGATACGAAACAGGCTGTTGGAGCATCACAACAGTAGCGAAGATAGATCCATCGAGCAGTCGGGTCCATCCACGCGACCGAGACTCGAAGAGCGGGATCGAGGCATAACCAGTGATCGCGGGACGCATGAGCATAGACGTATTTGTAATCGGTGGCGGGCCCGCGGGCCTGGCTGCGGCGATTGCTGCGCGGCGAAAAGGATTTTCCGTTACGGTCGCGGATGGTTCCCAGCCGCCGGTTGACAAGCCCTGCGGCGAAGGGTTGATGCCTGAAGCGGTTGCGGCGCTCGAGGAATTAGGCGTGGACGTTCCACGAGCCGCAGGTCTGGCGTTTCGCGGAATCCGCTTCGTGAATTCCGGGCGGCGCGTGGCCGCCGATTTTCCGGTGGGTACCGGACGAGGGATGCGCCGAACGGAATTGCACGCGTTGATGATTGAGGGTGCGGAAGACTGCGGAGTACAAATTCTGTGGAAGACGCCGGTCTCCGCCATCGGCGCTGCGTCGGTGCATCTTGCAGATCGTGAAGTAACGGCGCGATGGATCATTGGCGCGGATGGAAGTGCGTCCCGCGTGCGGGAGTGGAGCGGGCTCAATCGCGCGGTGCCCGAAACGAGGAGATGGGCCACGCGACGGCATTACCGCATCCGGCCATGGACGGATTACATGGAGATTCACTGGGGTCGCCGGGTGCAGGGCTACGTGACGGCGGTGTCTGCGGAGGAAATTTCGGCTGTCGTCATTGCCGATACCCGCGAAGGTGCGCGATTTGACTCCGCGATGAGCGAGTTACCGGAGCTGCGCCACCGGATCGCGGCTGCGCAACCGGTCGGTCGCGAGCGCGGCGCGGTTACAGAAACGAAAACGTTCACGCGTGTCACGCGCGGTCGCGTCGCGCTCGTCGGCGATGCGTCCGGCGGTGTGGATGCGATCACCGGAGAGGGATTGCGGCTGGCGTTTCAGCAGGCGTTCGCGCTTGCGGATGCGATGGCAGCGGGAAACCTGAAAAGCTACGAGATTCGGCATCGGCAGATGGCCCGGCGTCCGCTGTGGATGGGCCGGCTGATGCTGCAGCTGGGTCGAAACGCGTGGCTGCGCAACCGCGCGATGAATGCGCTCGCGAACACGCCGGAATTATTTGAGCGCATGATGGCGATTCACGTCGGGCACGCAACTCCCCGTGAGATTGTTTCGACGGGCGCGGCGATGGGCTGGCAATTTTTGGCGACTTGAGGTTTCTCGCTCCGCATTTTTACCTTCCGCGAAAAAAGTAAGAGACTCACAGATGACTTTCCAATCGCGAACGTCGCCGTACAGGTTTCACTTTTGGTTTTGGGCTTCCAGTTCGGCGAGGCTGTCGCGCACGGCGGCAGCGTCGGCGGCTTTGGGCGCCTCCTTCAGGTAGGCGCGTAGTTCCCGGGCGGCGGAGTCGAGATCGTGATCGGCGCCGTAGATTTGGGCGAGCAGCAGGTGGGCCTGCGGAATGCGGCGACGATGGTCCGCGGCGATGGCTTCGAGCGCGTTGCGTTGTGCTTCCTGCCGCAGATTCGTGTGGAATTGGGCCATCGCTGTGTAGAAGTGCGCGTAGGCGTTTTCGTTCGGCTGCAGGGCCAGAGCGCGGTCCGCGAAATCGAGAGTTTTCTGCCAGTCGTTTTGCTGGCCGGCTAAATCAGCCAGACACAAATAGCCGGGTGCGTATCCGGCGTCCACGGTCGTGGCTTGCGCGCAGGCGTCGCGGGCGTCTTCCAGGCGCTTTGCGGCTGCGAGAGTTTGTCCCAGCAGCGCCCAGGCCGCCGCATATTGCGGGTACTGCTTCACAGCACTGCGAAGATGCGCTTCGGCGGAGTCATATTTTTTTGCTTTCAGGTCGTTGCAGCCCTTTTTGTATTCGTCGCGGGCGCGATCCGGGATTTGGAAACTCGCGGCGTTCACGACGACGCCTTGATGCTCGCCGCTGGCCCACAGCAGGCAAGGGTCTTCGGAATCGTCGGGAAAATCGGAAGGCATGCCGCCCCCGATGTCGGCCGTAGCATGGGTTGGGGATGAATCGCGTAGCGGCCAGCCGGCAGTGGTGTCTTGTTGAGCGGCTACCGTCGGCGCGAAAAACCAAATAGCAACCAGCGAGAAGGCGAGTGCGTAGCGAGGCGTCTTGACCGGTATTTGCATAGCGTAGGTCCGGTGCGGGGATTGTACATCATGTGATCCGTTCTTCGTGCGGATGGGCGGAACGATGCGTCTAGCGAAATTGAGGACAAGTGGTGAGCCGGGTAGGACTCGAACCTACAACCCGCTGCTTAAGAGGCAGCTGCTCTACCATTGAGCTACCGGCCCACTCGAACGAAGATTGTAGCATGAGAGATTCTTCGGCCCAATGCTGATTGAGGAGTTTAGCCAACGAAAATTTGCTGAGCGAACAATCGGCGTGCGTGGTCGCAATCTGTGCTGCATCGCCCGCCGCGGCGGGGACGCTCGACAGGCACGAGCGGCTATGTGACGAAGACACAACTCCGATGCCGGCGGAATTCGATGCTCGGAAAAATGAAAGACGGATTAGGCTGGGAGCTTGGGTGCCGCGCGCAGAGTACCGGCGATTTCCTTGGCGACCTGGCGGGCGCGGTGGATGTCGCCGGGGCCGAAGGAAATGGCGGCAACGCGGGCGTGGCCTCCGCCGCCGAATTTTTCGCTGATGGACGCGAGGTTCACCTCCGGCGGCACGTCTTTCCACGGGCTGGTGCCGACGGAAACTTTCGAGCGAATCTGCGACGCGCTCAGGCCGACGGAATAGGTGGCATCCGGAAATAAATAGTACGGAACGAATTTGTTGTAGCCCTCCAGATCCAGATCGCTCACATCAAAATAAATCACGCCGTCACGGGATTCCGCGCGTTCCCGAAAAATATCCATCGAGCGCCGATGGCGCTCCAGCAACGGCCCCAGATGCTTTTGGACCATGGGAAGCTCAACCATTTCTTGCAGCGAAAGATACGCCATGTGCGGAATCAGCTTGGGGACCAGGTCGTGCTCGGGCGCGGCTTCGATGACCAAAGCGAGCTGCGTGGCCGGAGCCTGCAGGCTCACGGCTTCGGCGGCGTCTTTGAACTGTGCGCCGTCGATGATGTCTCCCCAGTGAATCAGATCGGCGATCGGTTTTGGATCGAAGCCGAATTTCTGAGTGGCGACGTCGGCAATGAATTTCGTACAGGACTTGTACGTCGGATCGTAGAACTTCTTGCCGGATGTGTCCGCTCGGAAATGGGCGGCGTCTTCAGGAGTCAGGAACGCGCTCTGGTGATGGTCAAACCACCAGGTGAGCAGCGGCGAGCTCGAATACTTGAAATCAACGATGGCGTTTTCGTCGCCGTCGAACGTGCCGTCTTCGAACGGCTTCGAGGCTTTGTGGGTCATGCCGCTGTAATGAAATTCAGCGGCGGAGTTGATGCGTTCGCGATAGAAGCGCGAAAAGACGGCGGCGGAGGCGGCTCCGTCGAAGCATTTATCGTGGAAGCAAACGCGAACTTTCAAAACCGTCTCCTCGTAGGAAGCTAGTGAGAATGGACGGTCGGTGCGTGGTTGTCAAGCGCGGGGTGCGCGAATGGCGGCACAGACGGAGAAAGGTTGGGCGAAGTTTTCGGGAAGGATGCTCCGGAATGGAGCAAGTCCCTTCAGAAAACTTCGCCCGTGGCCCGAGGTAATTAGGGCTTGAAAATCTGGTCCGCCAAATCCGCGGCCACCGGAACGCGGAACTTCTCGTGTTGAAACGCCTTGATCAAAAGGAAAATCCACAGAACAAACGTCAGCAGGTTGAGGATCGACATCAGACCGAAGCCCAGCGAGAATCCGCCCGCGCCATGCGTAAGGATGCTGAAGCCGAAAAACATTCCCAGCAGGATGCTCAGGATGTGAAGGCCGCCGAAGACCACGATCGATTGCGCGGCGTGGAAGCGCACGAACGGGCGCTTGTCGATGAAATAGAAAATCAGTCCGGTAACCCAGCCGAGAACGTAGCAAAGCGCTCCGGCAACGTTTTCCTGCATTCCCGAGGACGTGGCGAGAGGTGCGGAAGCGGCGGTCGCGGCGGCCGATTGCGCTGCTCCGCAGCTGGGACAAAAACCGGCGTTGTCTGCAATGCTTGCTCCGCACTTGGTGCAATGTGGCATGAAGGGTCTCCTGGTCGGGCCTGGATAGCTGTCGGAGGCGAAGCCTAGCAAACCCAACGGCGGGCAGCAAGCGGATTTGGTTTTTGCGCCGGGCGTGCGCGGGGCGTGCCCGCGGCAGCAGCGCCGCCGTGGAAGTA
Source organism: uncultured Acidobacteriota bacterium (assembly GCA_963785585.1). Taxonomy (GTDB): domain Bacteria; phylum Acidobacteriota; class Terriglobia; order Acidiferrales; family UBA7541; genus Palsa-295. Next base: position 569,409 of record CAWAVW010000004.1, on the reverse strand, counting down.
GGCCCGCGATGCTGCTAAAATCGGCGCGTGCGGTCGTGGCGGAATTGGCAGACGCGCCAGCCTTAGGAGCTGGTGGGCGAAAGCCCGTAGGGGTTCGAGTCCCTTCGGCCGCACCACTTCTTTACTAGCGTCCCCGGATGGTCGGATACATCCTCAGCGAAACTCCGCGGCACTTTCAGCGTTGCGTCGCGTCCCCGACCTCGTCCCAAAATCAAGTAACGTGACGCCCATCTAGCCGTTCTGGGAAGGAACGGGGCGCGAATGTGTGGTTGGCGGCAAGGTGTCCGCTCGACGTACTATAGTAGTTAGGCGGGCTACCGGGATAATGGAGTCTTTGCTGGAAATCATGGCGGGCGGATGCAAGCGGTGAAGATGAGAGTTGTGGCGATGATTCTGGTGTGTGCGATGGCCGCTTTCGCGCAAAGCGGGCGCGGAGAACTGCGCCTGAAAGTGACGGATCCCGCGGGGCTGGGAGTGAAGGCGACCGTTTCGATCGTGAGCGAAGCGAACCAGTACCGCAACACGCTGGCGACCAGCGAGCAAGGCACTCTCGATGTGCAGCGGCTGCCGTTTGGAATCTACCGGATCGAGATCGCGCAGCAGGGATTTGCTCCGGAGTCCGACACGGTGGAAATTCGCAGCGCGATCGCCATCGATTACCCAATTCAGCTAAAGCTTCCGTCGGTGAAAGAAACGATGGAGGTGAAAAGTCCCGGCACGCTGATCGATCCGGACCAGGCCGGCGCGGTCAGCCAGATCGGAGCCGAAACGATCGAGAAGCGCGTGAGTTCCCTTCCCGGACGCTCTCTTCAGGACCTGGTGAATTCGCAGCCGGGATGGCTCTATGAGGGCAACGCGGTGCTGCATCCGCGCGGCTCCGAGTATCAGACCCAGTTCGTAGTGGACGGAATTCCCCTGACCGACAACCGGTCGCCGAGTTTCGGACCGGCCATCGACGCGGACGATGTGCAATCGATCAGCATTTATACCGCGGGAATTCCGGCAGAGTACGGGCGGAAAATGGGCGGCGTGGTCGAAGTGAACACGTTGCAGGATGCGCAGGCTGGATTCCACGGGCAGGTGGTGCTATCCGGCGGAAGCTTCGATACCGCCGGAGCGTACGCGCAGGGCCAATACGTATGGGGCAAGAACACGCTGGGAGCGAGCGCCACCGGCAGCATGACAGGACATTATCTGAATCCCGTGGTTCCGGAAAATTATACGAACACCGGAACGCTGGGCGATTTTTCGCTGCACTACCAGCGGGACTTCACGCTGAAAGACCGCCTGAGCTTGAGCGTGCGGCATGAAAGCTCGAATTACGATCTGCCGAACGAATATATACAGCAGACATTTTGCTACGCGCCGGGCCAGACGACAGGGCCGCCCTGCCAGCGCCAAACCGCGGATAACGTCGAGACGATCGGCACGATCTCGTACCAGCACACTTTTTCGTCAAACGTGATGGCCGACATCCGCGCGATGGTGCGCGACAACGCCAACGATTTCAATTCGAACGACCTGTCGAATCCGATCGAATTGTTTCAGCACAACTGGTTTCGCGAAGGATATGCGAAAGCCAGCATGACGGTGATTCGCGGCCGGCATGAGATCAAGTTTGGAGTCGAGTCCGACAACACTTTCCTCAACGAGAATTTCCGCTACGCGATTACCGATCCGACCCAATTCGATCCGGGCACGCCCCTCACGTTCCGTTTTATCGCCAGCCGGCCGGATCTGGAGCAGTCGGCGTTCGTCCAGGATTTGGTCCACCTCGGAAACTGGACGGTGAGCGCGGGTCTGCGGTGGGATCACTATCAACTGTTACTGAACCGGCAGGCGGTGGACCCGAGGTTCGCGGTGGCGCGGTACTTCCCTTCCGCGGATTTGGTGGTGCATTTCTCCTACGACCGCGTCTTCCAGACGCCTTCGTTTGAAAATATTCTGCTGTCGAGTTCGACAGCGGCGACGATGCTCGACCCGATTTCGCTGCAACTGCCGGTCGAACCCTCGGAAGGAAATTATTACGAAGCCGGCGTGACCAAGGGATTTTTCCGGAGAGTGAAACTCGACGCGAATTATTTCCGCCGCCTGGTGAACAATTACGCGGACGACGATCAGATCGCCAACACCACGATCAGCTACCCGATTGCCTTCCGCAAGGCGATTATTTACGGCGCAGAAGCGAAACTCGACGTCCCCGACTGGCACAAGTTTTCAGGTTTCGTGAGCTATACATACACCGTAGGCAACGCCTGGTTCCCGGTCACCGGCGGACTATTTTTGGGCGACGACGCGGTGATTCCCACCTCGGGACATTTGCCGGATTCGCAGGACCAGCGAAATACGGTGCGAGGGCGCGTGCGCTATCAGGTGACGCCCCGGTTCTGGCTGGCCGGCGGAATTCAGTACGACACCGGCTTGCCCTTTGATTTTCAGTGCGACCCTTCGTTGACCTTGCCGCAGTGCATTGCCGGCGTGGTCGAGCAGTACGGGCAGCAGGTGGTGAACCGGATCAATTTCAATCGCGGGCGAATTTATCCGGCGTTTCAGGTGAATGCGTCGGCCGGGGCGAACCTCTATACCTCCGACCGCTTCAAGATGCAGTTGCAAGTGGACGGGCAAAATTTAACCAACGTCCTCAACGTCATCGACTTCGGCGGATTGTTTTCGGGCAACGCGATTGGCCCGTCGCGCAGTTATGCGCTCAGGCTACAGACGACGTTCTAGCCTTCACACCTCTGCGGCGCTCGCGAAGTTCCACGCTCACGGCTCAGTTGACGCGAGTTCCGCGATTCCCTTATACTGAAAAACAGAGCATGGCGCGTTGTGCGCCGGCTTTCCTGCCCGTTCCTTCTGATGGTTCCGAACAGGTAAAAGGCAGAACTACCCCACGGCGTTGTGTTGCGCGCCCGGAAAGAAAACCCTTATGACCGACACCGCGACCTGCAAACGAGAAATTGAGCTGGAAATTCCAGCGGACGTAGCTAAAAAAGCCACCGATAAGGTGGCGCGCGACCTGGCGAAAGTGGCGCGCATCCCGGGATTCCGTCCGGGCAAGGCGCCGATTCCGCTGATCCGCAAGCGCTACGCCGACGACATTCAGGGCGAAGTGCTGCAATCGCTGGTTCCCGAATACCTCGAAAAGGCTCTGGACGAGCAAAAGATGATTCCGGTGACGCGCCCGGAAGTGGACAAAGTGGATTTCAAGGACGGCGAACCGCTGAAGTTTCGCGCCGTATTCGAAGTGCTCCCCGAATTCGAGTTGGGCACGTACAAGAATCTGGAAGTGAAGATCCAACCGGTCGAAGCGGGCGACGCGCAGGTGGATAAAGCCATCGAAGAGATGCGCGACCGCGCGGCGACGTTCGTCCCTGCCGAAGGCCGCGCTGCGCAAGACGGCGATTTCGTGCTGATCAAGCTGGCAGGTACGCCGGTGGGCGAAGGCGAACCGGTGGAAGCGGACAACATCATGTGCCACATCGGTGCAGAAGAGACGCTCGAGAGTTTTACCGAGAATCTGCGCGGCGCGAATCCTGGCGAGACCAAGAAATTCCGGTCGCAGTACCCAGCGGACTATCCCGATCCGAAACTCGCGGGCAAGACCTACGATTTCACCGTCGAAGTGCTGGCCATCAAGGTGAAGCAACTGCCGGAATTGAACGATGAGTTCGCGAAAGAAGTGGCGGGCGAAGCGGCCGGCGTCTCGACCGTGGACGAAATGAAGAAAAAGATCCGCGAGAACCTCGAAGCGGCCAAGGAAGACCAGCAGAAGGCCGAAGCACGCGAGAAAATCCTGGAAGCGTTGGTAAAATCTCACGAATTTCCAGTGCCGGAAGCTCTCGTGCAGAATCAAATGGACGTGCGCCTGGAACGGACGCTGCGGCAACTGACGGCGCAGGGAATCGATCCGCGGCAAGTGAACGTCGATTGGGCCTCGATGCGGCAACGCCAGCACGATCGCGCCGTGGACGACGTAAAAGCCGAGCTACTGCTCGACAAGATCGCCGGCGCCGAGAAAATCGACGCCACCGACGAAGAAATCGACAAGGAAATCGAGCATCTGGCGCAACATCAAGGTAACGAATCGGCAACCGCTCTGCGGGCTCGCTTGACAAAGCAGGGAGCGCTCGATAGGATGAAAGCTCAACTGAGAAGCAACAAGACTCTCGAGTGGCTCTACAGCAACGCCCGCATCGAAACGACAGCGAAAAGTGAAGCGTAAGACCCGGTTCGAATTCCTCAGCACGGAAAAACACTCCTAATGAGACACATTGACGATACGACTCTACGCGCAACGACTTTAGTTCCGATGGTGGTCGAGCAAACCAACCGCGGCGAGCGCGCCTACGACATTTATTCGCGGCTGCTGAAAGACCACATTATTTTCCTGGGAACGCCGATCGACGACCATGTCGCCAACCTGGTGACCGCGCAACTGCTCTTCTTGGCTTCCGAAGACCCGGAAAAAGACATTTCGATGTACATCAATTCTCCCGGCGGTTCGATTTCGGCGGGCATGGCGATTTACGATACGATGCAGTTCGTGCGTCCCGACGTGGTTACGTATTGCATCGGGCAGTCCGCTTCGATTGCCGCGGTGTTGCTGGCCGCGGGAACCCCGAAAAAGCGCTACGCGCTGCCGAACTCGCGCGTGCTGATTCACCAGCCGTGGATGTCGGGTCTTTCCGGACAGGCAACCGACATCGATATCCATGCCAAGGAAATCATCCGCACGCGCGAAGCGCTGAACAAGATGCTCGCCGGTCACACCGGGCAGCCGCTCGAGAAGATCGAACGCGATGTGGAGCGCGACTTCATCATGACGGCCGAGCAGGCCAAGGCCTACGGAATCGTGGATGAGATCATCACCAAGCACAGGTAATTGCGTTCCAAAGGGTTAGTATCGAAACAGATGATTCCCCGCCCACGAATTCCATTTCATCCTACAATACGACTCAGTCGTGTCTTGGGTGTGGTGGAATCGGATTCCAGGGAGAGTACTTCGTGAAGCGGTTCACCCCAGAAGAGCCGTTGCGGTGTTCGTTCTGCCATAAAACGCAGGAGCAGGTGGAGAAGCTGATCAGTTCTCCTTCGGAATATCCCCGCTCGTACATCTGCAATGAGTGCGTCGGCGTTTGCCAGCAAATTCTGGAAGACGAAAAGCGCGAACAGTCCAGTCCCACGAATCGCCGGCTTCCCCGCCCTCCCGAGATCAAGGCGTTTCTCGATGGGTATGTGATCGGGCAGGACAAGACCAAGAAAAAGCTGGCGGTGGCGGTTTATAACCACTACAAGCGGATTTTCCTGAACAAGCAGCCGGGTGACGTGGAGCTGGCGAAGTCGAACATTCTGCTGGTAGGCCCGACCGGGACCGGCAAGACGCTGATGGCGCAGACGTTGTCGCGCATGCTGGACGTGCCGTTTGCGATTGTGGACGCGACAACGCTGACCGAAGCAGGTTATGTCGGCGAGGACGTCGAAAACATCATCCTAAAGCTGCTGCAAGCAGCCGATGGAGACGTCCAAAAGGCTCAACAAGGCATCATATATATCGACGAGATCGACAAGATCTCGAAGAAAGACGAAAACCCGTCGATTACCCGGGACGTCTCCGGTGAGGGCGTTCAGCAGGCCTTGCTCAAGATTCTGGAAGGCACGGTCGCGAATGTGCCGCCGCAGGGCGGACGCAAGCATCCGCACCAGGAATTTACGCCGGTCGATACCACGAACATCCTGTTTATTTGCGGCGGGGCGTTTGTGGGACTCGAAAAGATTGTCGAACGGCGCGTCGGCACAAAGTCACTAGGCTTCAACGCCGACGTGCTGCCGACCCCGGTGAATCGCCGGAACATCGAAATGCTGGAGCAGGCCCAGCCGACGGATTTGATCCGTTACGGGCTGATTCCGGAATTTGTGGGCCGCTTGCCGGTGATGGGCGTGTTGAGTGATCTCGATAAGTCGGCGCTGGTTCGCATTCTCACCGAGCCGAAAAACGCCCTGATTCGCCAGTACCAGCGGCTATTTGAATTCGAAAACGTCCGGTTGCGCTTTACCGACGACGCGCTCGATACCGTGGCGGAGCTGGCCCTGCAACGCAAAGTGGGCGCGCGCGGCCTGCGCATGATTCTGGAAGATCTGATGCTGGAAATGATGTACCACCTGCCGGCGCAGCGAAAGATGCGCGACTTTGTGGTGACGGCGGAGATGGTGAAAGGACGCGAAATTAACTGGAGCCTGCTGGAAAAAGCGGGCTAAGCGGTACGGGAGATAAAAGAATCTGATGTTTAACCGGGAAAAATCCGAAGTAAAGCACGTGCCGATGATGCCGGTGCGGGACATGGTCATCTTTCCGGAGATGATGCATCCCTTCATCGTGGGACGAGAAGCATCGGTGCGCGCGCTCGAAGACGCGCTGGCGGGCGATAAGAAGATCTTTTTGGTCACGCAGCACGACGCCTCGGTCGACGATCCCAAGCCCGAAGAGATTTATCAGGTGGGAACTCTTGCGAACATCGTGCAGAGCGTGAAGTTGCCCGATGGAAACATCAAGGTGCTGGTCGAAGGCACCGAACGCGCAAAGATCGTGCAGATCACCAGCGACGAAGGGTTTTTCCGCGCTTCGATCCGCGTGGTGACTTCGAAATCCGAGCCTTCCCCGCAGCTCCAGCAGGCCTCCGAGCGCGTAACCGGCCTGTTCGAGCAGTACGTGAAGCTTTCGCAGAGCCTCAACTACGACACCATGATTGCCGCGGTTCGCGTGGAAGATCCGGGAAAACTTTCCGATGCGATTTCCGCGAATCTGCAGATTCCCGTGGAAGAAAAGCAGGAGCTACTCGAACTTTTCGAGCCGCTCGAACGCCTGAACCGCATTGCCGATATTCTGGAAGTCGAAATCGAAAAACTGAACGTCGACCGTTCGATCAACACCCGCGTGAAGCGCCAGATGGAACGCGCCCAGAAAGAGTATTACCTCAACGAAAAACTGAAGGCCATTCAGAAGGAACTGGGCCGCGGCGAAGCGAATGAAATCGAGCAGCTAAAGAAAAAGATCGAAACCTCGGGCATGCCCGAAGGTCCGCAGGAAAAGGCCATGCAGGAGCTGAAGCGGCTGGAAATGATGCCGCCGATGTCCGCTGAATCCACCGTCTCGCGGAACTATCTCGACTGGCTGCTGGCGGTACCCTGGAAAAAGAAATCAAAGGAAATTCGCGACATCAAGCGCGCCGAAGCCATTCTTTCCGAAGATCATTACGGTCTCGAAAAGATCAAAGACCGCATCCTCGAATACCTATCCGTCCGGCAACTGGTGAAAAACCCGAAAGGCTCGATTCTCTGCTTCCTTGGGCCTCCGGGAGTCGGCAAGACTTCGCTGGCAATGTCGATTGGCCGCGCCACCGGACGCAAATTCGTCCGCGTGTCTCTGGGCGGCGTGCGCGACGAAGCGGAAATTCGCGGCCATCGCCGCACCTACATCGGTGCCCTGCCCGGCCAGATCATTCAGATGATGCGCAAGGCCGGAACCACGAATCCCGTATTCGTGCTGGATGAAGTGGACAAGATGTCCATGGATTTCCGCGGCGATCCGTCGGCGGCGCTGATGGAGGTGCTCGATCCGGAGCTGAACCATGCGTTCACCGACCACTATCTCGACGTCGAATACGACCTGTCGAAGGTGATGTTTATCTGCACCGCAAACGTGCTCCATACCATTCCGCAGCCCCTGCAGGATCGCATGGAAGTGCTGCGCATCGCGGGCTACACGGAACACGAGAAGCACCAGATCGCGACCAAGTACCTGATTCCCAAGCAAATTGAAGCGACCGGCCTGACCAAGGAACAGATCAAGTTCACTCCGGAAGCAGTAAGCGCCACGATCCGCAACTACACGCGCGAAGCCGGCGTTCGCAGCTTGAACCGCGAACTGGCCAACGTGGCGCGCAAAGTAGCTCGCAAAGTGGTGACCGAAGGCAAAGACGTATCGGTCGAAGTGACGCCCGCCAACTTGAACGACTTCCTCGGCATTTTGAAGTACCGCGATTTTCTGGCGGAAAAGAAAAACGAAATCGGCTTGACGACCGGCCTGGCATGGACGGAAGTGGGCGGCGAAGTGCTCTCCACCGAAGCGATGCTCATGGAAGGCAAAGGCCGCCTGACGTTGACCGGAAAGCTCGGCGACGTGATGCAGGAATCAGCGCAGGCCGCCATGAGCTACATTCGCTCGCGGACGCACCTGTTTGGCCTGGCGAAGGATTTTTACCGCCACCTCGACATTCACATGCACGTACCCGAAGGCGCCATCCCCAAGGATGGACCATCGGCCGGAATCACGATCTGCACCTCGATCGTGAGCGCGCTCACGCGCATTCCGGTGCGATGCGACATCGCGATGACGGGAGAAATCACGCTGCGGGGCAAAGTACTGCCCATCGGCGGAGTAAAGGAAAAGCTTTTGGCAGCGCACCGGTTGGGATTGCGCACGATCATCCTGCCAAAAGACAACGAAAAGGACCTTGCGGATATTCCGCAGGAGATCCGGTCGCAGATGTCGATCCATTTTGTCGAGTCCGTGGACGAAGTCCTGCAGATTGCCCTGGAACGCCCGCTTCCCGTTGCCGGCATCCCGCCGGTGGACGGAGTGGAACCGAAATTCAGCGCAGACGTTACGCAGGATAATGAACTAACGAATTGAAACCCTCTGGTCCTTCCATAACTTGATCGGCAGGCATGGCCCGCGCCAGAGGTTTCAGATTGTCTGTACCATATCCCATTTGTAAGTCTGGACAGCCTGGCAGGTAACACTAAGGGACCCGCCCGTAGTCCATTCAGAGAAAACACTAATGAAAAAAGAAGAGGTTCCAGAAGCAATGAGCGCAATCAGTATTTCTTTGGCAGAACTGAAAGACAAAAACATCACCGACCTGGCGAAGATCGCCAAGGAATTGAACATTCCCGGCGCCTCCGGGATGCGCAAGCAGGAGTTGATTTTTCAAATCCTCCGCGCGCAGACCGAGAAGAGCGGCTTGATCTTCTCCGAAGGCGTGCTCGAGTGCCTGCCCGACGGGTTCGGCTTCCTGCGCGCGCCGGAGTACAACTATCTGCCCGGCCCGGACGACATCTACGTCTCGCCGTCGCAGATACGCAAGTTCGACCTGCGCACCGGAGATACCGTCTCGGGCCAGGTGCGGCCGCCGAAAGACGGCGAACGCTACTTCGCGCTGATCAAAGTCGAAGCCGTCAACTTCGAAGATCCCGAGGTGGCCCGCTCGAAGATTTTCTTCGACAACCTGACGCCGCTCTATCCCCAGGACCGCATTCGCCTGGAAACCACGAAAGAGAATCTCACCGGCCGCGTGCTCGACATGCTCTGCCCCATCGGCAAAGGCCAGCGCGGGTTGATCGTCGCCCCGCCCCGCACCGGTAAGACGATGATGCTGCAATCGATCGCCAATTCGATCACCACCAATCATCCCGAAGTCGCGCTGATCGTGCTGCTGATCGACGAACGCCCGGAAGAAGTCACCGACATGCAGCGTACCGTGAAGGGCGAAGTGATCAGCTCGACCTTCGATGAACCGCCGCAGCGGCATATTCAAGTGGCCGAAATGGTTCTCGAAAAAGCGAAGCGCCTCGTCGAGCATAAGCGCGACGTGGTGATCCTGCTCGATTCGCTTACCCGCCTGGGCCGCGCCTACAACGCCGTCACGCCGCCTTCGGGCAAAGTCCTCTCCGGCGGTATCGACGCCAACGCCTTGCAGCGCCCGCGCCGCTTTTTTGCCGCGGCCCGCAACGTCGAAGAGGGCGGGTCGCTCACCATCATGGCCACTGCTCTGATCGACACCGGCAGCCGCATGGACGATGTGATTTTCGAAGAGTTCAAGGGTACCGGCAACATGGAAATCAACCTCGACCGCCGTCTGGTCGATAAGCGCGTGTTTCCGACGATCGATATCAACCGCTCGGGAACGCGTAAAGACGAGCTGCTGCTGCCGCCCGATGAGCTGAACCGCATCTGGGTGCTGCGCAAGGTGCTCAGCCCGCTCTCCACCGTGGAAGCGATGGAATTGCTTCTCGGCCGCTTGTCGAAAAACAAGACGAACGGAGAATTTCTGGCGTCGATGTCCAGCCCGTCGTAAGCCGACTCGCGCTGCGACGCGAATCTCGAATCATTTCCAAAACGCGCACGGCCTTCGCTGGCTGTGCGCGTTTTTGTTTTGGTTAGGAAGCTCAGCGAAGGGTGCTCAGCGGCGCAATCGTCAGCTTCGAGTCTTTCGCGACGAGGACGCTCTCACCATCGCTCGACCAGGTAACCACGTCGCCGAAGTCCGCGCGAGAAGCGACGAGCTTCCCCGTCGCCGCGTCTGCGATTTGCAACCCGGTATTCGTCTCCGTGGCGCTGTCTTTCATCGGCGTCTCCAGAGTCCGCAAGTAGAGATTTTCGGTGCGTGGGTTCCATGCGACGAAGCGTTGCCACGAGCTGCCGGAATGATCGGGATCCGGGAATAGCTCGAGCCGTTTTCCTGCGGCGACGTCGAAGATTTCCCACGGGACCGGGCCGTGAAAGGAATCGTCTGTGGCCATGTAACGGCAGTTAGCCGAAAAACGGCCTGACGGAATGCCGGCCGGCTTGCGAAGGAATTTTCCGTTCGAGTCGTAAACCCGGACCTCGAAACTCAAATTCCCTTCTCGATCCAGTTCGGGGTCGCCCTGATAGATTTCACCGGTCGCGGCACACACGTCGATGCCTTGTGCGGCTGACGTAAGCTGGACTTTCTCGATCGACATGTCGTTCAGGTGCAGAATTCCCAAAATATCCCAAGCTTCCGCTTGTACCGTGGAGCCGGCTTCGAAATAGAGTTTCGTTCCCTCGGAGTTCCACGCGATGGGCCAATCAATCGGAAGCTGCTTCACGATCTTGGGGCCGCTGAGAAGCAACGCGTGCTTGGAGTGCATTTCCCCCAGCCGCGTCATCACCGCGTCCACTCCGTGCGGAGACGGCAGGAATCGGACGACACCGTGGCCCGTGGAGATTTTCTGAAGTCGGCCCGACTCGAGATCAAGGGCATAAACCCCGTTTCTGTATACCCAATCGGATTTGAGCGAACCGTGCCCTTTTTCTTCACACGCGATCCAGACTGTGCTGCCGTCGGCTGATGCGGCGATGGAATCGGGCTGGCACGGGAGCGGGTAGCTCCGGGAGATTTCCGCCGTTTCTTGAGAGTAATACGTACCCGGCATGAAGTGCCAAATAGCAGCGCAAACGAAAAGCAAGCGTAGAAACGCACGACGCAGCATAGCTTGACCTCGAAAGCGCCGCCGCGCGCTTGACACGAAGACAGTCTACGCGAAATTGACCGGCCAGCGGGCTATTTCGTGACGCGGCGGGCGAGACCGTCGTTGGCGAGCATTACAATCAGGCGAGCGACTTCTTCCGGCTCCATCGCGGTGCTGTCCACCACCACGGCGTCGGCGGCGCGCACAAGCGGCGAAGTCGCGCGGCTCAGGTCGCGGCGGTCGCGCTCGTGGATTTCTTCGAGTGTGCGTTCGAGATCGATCGAATCGCCTTTCTGCTGGTGCTCGCGCCAGCGGCGTTCGGCTCGAGTCTCGGGCGAAGCAGTTAGAAAAATCTTCAGCCCGGCGTCGGGAAGCACCACGCTGCCGATGTCCCGCCCCTCCATCACAACTCCGCCCTGCGATCCGGCGCGGCGCTGTTCCGCGACGAGCACGTGGCGAACGCCCGCGTTGACGGCAATTTTCGAAGCAGCCTGCGAGACCTCGGGAGTGCGGATCGCGGCGGTGACGTCTTCGTTGTCGAGGAAGACGCGCTGGCTGGCCGTGTCGCCGGGCGAGCCGGCCCGTAGATCGATCCGTGAATCGCGGGCCAGAGCTTCGAGCGTTTCGTCCGCGTCGAGGGAAATGCCGCGGCCCAGAGCCTTGAGCGCCACGGCGCGGTACATCGCTCCGGTATCCACGTATACGAAATGCAGCAACTCGGCGACGCGGCGAGCGACGGTACTTTTGCCCGAGCCAACCGGACCATCAATCGCAATGATGAGTTTTTTCGTATCGGTCGGGGCGTCGGGCATTTTTCCGGCTAAATGCGTTTGAAAGCGCGCTCGATTTCGCGCACAGAATACCGCAAAACGACCGGACGGCCATGCGGGCAGCTCATCGGGTATTCGGTTTTGGCAAGCTCGCCGAGCAGCCATTCCATTTTCACCGGATCGAGCGGCGTATTGATTTTGATCGCCGCATGGCACGAAGTGGAGGCGGCGATCTTCGATTGCAGCGAATCGATGGAGATGGCCTGATTTTCACGAGCGATGCCGTCGAGAATCTCATAGAGCAGTTTTTCCGCGTCGCCGCTGGAGATGCCGGCGGGCGCCGCCTGGATGGCGACGCTGCGAGAGCCCATCATTTCGGCTTCGAATCCGTTGGCCCGCAGTTCTTCGCCGATCTGCTCGAAGATCGCCACCTGGCGGGGATTCAGCTCGAGAATCAAAGGCGCGAGCAGGCGCTGGCCGCCGAGTTCGCCCTCCCGGCGGGCGCGCAAATGCTGCTCGAAAAGCACGCGTTCATGAGCGACGTGCTGATCGATGATCCACAGTCCTTCGGAATTCACGGCGACGATGAAGCTGCTGTTCACCTGCCCGAGGGGTTTTAAGTCGGCGATCTGTTCGATGCTCGGCAACGCGCCGGGAGAATTCGAAGTGGTGGCGTCGATAATGGGCGGAACCGTCTGCTGCGCTCCGAGCGAAATGTCGCTCGCGCCCGACGCGTCGAATTGCAGGCGCTGCGGAATCGGGCGCTCGGGCGCGCCCGACAGCTCGAAATTTTCAAGCGCGCCGGGTGTGTAACCGAGCGACGTGGGAATTTCGGCGCGCGGCGGTCCGGGAAACGCGCCTTCCCCAGGAGTGGAAATCGAGCGAGCCTGCGCCGGCGCGAAGCCTGCGCCGTATCCGCCGGCTTGTCCGGCATGGAAGCCGCTCGCGCCGCCGTTCCCTGCCGCGGTGGCCATCGCCGCCGCGACGCTCGGTCCGGCGTGCTGACCGGCCGTGAAACCCGGAACCGGCCTTGCGAGCGAGAGCGCGTGGCGAATCGCGTCGCGCGTGAAATCGTGAATGAACTGCGGATGGCGGAATCGTACTTCGATCTTCGCGGGGTGGACGTTCACGTCCACTTCGTCGTACGGCATTTCGAGGAATAGCAGCACGACGGGGAAAGAGCCGGGTGGAATAATGTTGCGATAGGCTTCGCTGATGGCGTGCAGTAGCAACCGGTCGCGTACCAGGCGGCGATTGACGAAAATGTAGATTCCGTTGCGATTCGAGCGCTGCACTTCAGGCCGCGAGGCAAAGCCGGTGACCTTCAGAGTGGCCGCGCTCTCTTCCGGTTCGAGAGCCGGTTCGGTGACGGCGCCGCGGATCGGCCCTTCGGTGACCGGAATTTCGGTGAGTTCGTCGAGCGCCTGGCGCCCGAAAATCTGGTACACCCGGTCGGCCAGTTTATCCACCGGCGCGCAATCCAGAATGTCCTGCGACGGAGTCTTCAGCACGAACTGTGTTTCCGGATGCGCCAGCGCGTAGTGCGTCACCAGCGAAGCGATGTGCCCGAGCTCGGTGGTTTCCGATTTCAGGAATTTGCGGCGCGCGGGCACAGCATAAAAAATATCGCTCACGCTGATGGACGTGCCGACCGGCATTCCGGCCGGCTTCACGCTCACGAGTTTGCCGCCCGCAAATTCCACGCGCGAGCCATCGGCATCTTCGGCCGCGCGCGATTCGAGCACCAGCCGTGACACCGCCGCGATGGTCGGCAACGCTTCGCCGCGAAAACCGAGTGTGGCGATCGAAAGCAAATCTTCGGCGCCACGGATTTTCGACGTCGCGTGGCGTTCGAAGGCGAGCAACGAGTCGTCGGCGTTCATGCCGCAACCATCATCGGTGATGCGGATCAGCCGCTTGCCGCCGGATTCAGCTTCGATGCGGATCGACCGGGCCCCGGCGTCGAGCGCGTTTTCGAGCAGCTCTTTCACCACGGACGCAGGCCGCTCCACCACCTCACCGGCGGCGATTTTGTTAGCGACGTTTTCCGGAAGTATGCGGATGCGGCTCATTTTAGGATTCGTAAAAGCAAGTACCCTGCCATACCGTTTTGAAACATGCTACTCGCCCGTTTTCTTCTCCGCCGGTTTGATCTGAATTCCCAACTCGTCGAGCTGGTCGGTATCCACGCTCGAAGGCGCTTCGGACATCAAGTCCTGCGCTTTGGTCGTCTTCGGAAAAGCGATCACATCGCGCAGCGATTTTTCCCCGGCCAGCAGCATCGCGATTCGATCGATACCCAGCGCGATGCCGCCGTGTGGCGGCGTGCCATAGGTCAGCGCATCCAGAAAAAATCCAAACCGGTGCTTCGCCTGTTCGTCGCTCAAGCCGAGAGCTTTGAACATGCGCGCCTGCACATCTTGCCGGTGAATACGAATGCTGCCCGAACCGAGCTCGTTGCCGTTGAGCACAAGGTCATAGCCTTTTGAACGGCATTCCCACGGCGCGGTTTCGAGCTTTTCGATGTCTTCCTCGAAAATTCCGGTGAAGGGATGCTGCGCGCTCACCCAGCGCTTGTCGCGTTCGCTCCATTCAAACAGCGCGAAGCCGGTGATCCACGCAAACTCCCACTTGGTGCGATCGATCAGATTCAGTTTGTCGCCGAGGAACAGGCGAAGCTGTCCGGCAACGAGCACCGACGTGTCGGTGTGCGGAATCTGATCTTTTGCAGCGGCCGCGACGATCAGGTCGCCGGGTTTCGCGCCAAGCGAATCGACGAGCTTCTTCAGACCTTCGGCGCCGAGATTTTTTTCGAGCGCGGATGTGATTCCTTCCGCGGTTACTTTTATAGTGTACACACCGCGCGCCCCGGCCGACTTCCCTGCCTCGGTGAGTTCATCGATCTGCTTGCGCGACCACGCGGCGGCGCCCGGCGCGACGACGGCCTGCACGTTGCCTTCGAATTTAAACGTCTCGCGAGCGGGCTCGAAATGCGCGGTGACGTCGTGCAATTCCATGCCGAAGCGCAGATCGGGCTTGTCCGAACCGTACAGCCGTAGCGCCTCCTTGTAATCGAGGTGGCGGAACGGACGCTCAACGCGTACGCCGATGAGCCCGAGAACTCGCTGCATCACGCGTTCGATCGCTTCGAAAATATCCTGCTGCCGAGGGAACGACATCTCGAGGTCGAGCTGCGTAAATTCCAGCTGGCGGTCGGCGCGAAAATCTTCGTCGCGGATGCATTTGCAGATCTGGAAGTAGCGGTCCATCCCGGAAATCATCAGGATCTGTTTGAAGATTTGCGGCGATTGCGGCAGCGCGTAGAACTGGCCGTGATGAATGCGGCTGGGGACCAGGCAATCGCGCGCGCCTTCGGGAGTCGAGCGGGTGAGCAGCGGCGTTTCGATTTCGAAAAAGCCAAGTTCGTCGAGCGTCTTGCGCATTTCCAGGACGATGCGATGCCGCAGCTCGATATTGCTGTGAAGCTTCGGCCGGCGAAGATCGAGATAGCGGTAGCGCAGGCGCGTTTCCTCGCTCGCGGTCACTTCGTCTTCGATCTGAAACGGCGGAGTCTTCGAGTTATTGAGAATGAAAAGCTCGGAAGCCATCACTTCCACGCCGCCCGAGGGAATCTCCGGATTATCTTTCTGCCGGCGTACCACTTTGCCTTTTACCGCAACGACGAACTCGGACCGCAGCTCTTCGGCCTTTTTGTGCGCCGTCGCGTCCACTTCCTTGTTGAACACGATCTGCGCGATCCCAGCGCGGTCGCGAAGATCGATGAATATCAGTTGGCCCAGGTCGCGGCGGCGATGGACCCACCCCATCAGCACGACCTCGGCGTCCGCGTCAGAAACGCGCAAAGCGCCGCAGTAGTTGGTGCGTTGTAAGTTGCCAAGCGTATCAAGCACGAGCTTCTCCAAGTGGTTAGTGACGAGTGGCTAGTGGCTGGAACTCCGACAACTTCCGCCGAATCGCCGCCAGCATTTTCTGCAATTCGCCAATCTCCCGCAAAATTGCTTCGACTTCCATCCCCGCGCAATAACCAAGTTCGGTGCTAACCACAATCTGCGTTTCCAGCTCTGCCAGGGATCCGTTCGCATGGGAGAGAAACCGCAGGAACTCTTTCGTTCCCGTTCGCGCCTGCCCCTCCGCGATATTGGACGGCACCGACACTGCCGCGCGACTCATCTGCGAAGTCAGCCCAAAGTTCTCCGACCTTGGAAATTTCGCCGTAAGCGCGTAGATGCTCTTCGTGATCGCAATGCCCTTCCTCCAAACTTTGAGATCCTTGCAGTGTTTGACGGTCGCGCTTTCGGGCAATCGGCAACCTCCGCAGTTCTAGCCACTCGCCACTAGTCACTAGCCACTTTCTCGCGCTCTAAAGTCTCAATCAACTGCGCTTCACTCAACGTATGTTGTTCCCCGTCAGCCAGGCGCTTGAGGGCATACGCATGGGACGCAAGCTCGTCGCTGCCAATAATGAGCGCGTAGCGCGCGCCAAGTTTGTCGGCCAGATTCAGCGATTTCTTGAATTTGAATTCTTCGCCGGGAAGCTCGACCGAAAATCCCGCATCGCGCAGCGTGCGGGCGATTCTCACAGCCGTCGGATAGGTTTCCATGCCCATCCACGCAACGAACACGTCGAGCGTCGGAAGCTTCGGCAAGTTGCCGCTTTCCTGAATTGACAGGATCGCGCGATCGCTGCCGATGGCAAAGCCGATGCCCTTGGTGGGCGGTCCGCCGAGCATTTCCACCAAGCCGTCGTAACGCCCGCCGCCGCAGACCGCATTCTGCGAGCCGAGGCCTTCGGCGATCACTTCGAACGTGGTGCGCGTGTAGTAGTCGAGCCCGCGGACGAGGCGCCAGTTTTCCTGGAACGCGATGCCGCGTAGCTTCAACTCTTCTTTGAGCTTGGCGTAGTTTTCGCGGCAAGCATCGCAAAGATGGTCGGCGATGCGCGGCAGCTTCTCGATGATGGGCTGCTCGGCCGGCGATTTGGAATCGAGCACGCGCAGCGCATTGGTTTCGATGCGGCGTTGGCTGTCTGGTCCGAGCTGGTCTTTCACTTTGCGCAACTCTTCGCGAAGCAGCTCGATGTATTGCGGGCGGCAATTCTTGTCGCCGATCGAGTTGATATACAGCGTAGTGCGCGTGAGCCCGACGCGCTGGAAAAACGTCATCAGCATTTCGATAACTTCCGCATCGATGGCGGGCGCGTCGGATTGCCCGAGAACTTCCGCGCCAATCTGATAGAACTGGCGATAACGGCCCTTTTGCGGGCGTTCGCGGCGAAACATTGGCCCCATGTAGTACAGCTTCACGTTTCCCGGCAGCGTGTGCATCCCGTGCTCGATGTAGGCGCGCATCGTGCTGGCGGTCGCTTCGGGGCGAAGCGACACTTCAGCTCCAAGCTTCACCGATTCGGACATGAGCATCATGACGAGAAGGCGTTCAGCTTTGTTCGGGAAAATCGGATCCGGCTCGTCAACTCCGAGGCTTTCTCCATTGAACAGCCTCCAAACCTTTCGAATTTCCTCTAGAGTTGTTTGGTTCGCGGAATCTAGACGGATGTCGCCCGCTTTAATCGCTCGAGAGACCTCGTCGAGGAATTGGCCGGTCTCCCCGATGCGGTACGGTCGCACAACTCCTGCCGGTTCATCCTCGAACGTGTACATTTCTTTCGAGACAATGTCCGTTTCGCCGCCGACGGAACGCGCAAACAAAGACGTCTCCTCGAAAATCGGCAGCCTGATTTCGCGGAAATTGTACGACGCAAAGGTGTCGCGCGCGGTTTGCTCAAACCAATTCCACAACGTGGAATCGGGAGGCAGGATGTCGCGGGTTCCTTTGATGGCGCGAAATTGTTTTTTCTCGGGCATGATCGTTGTCGCGGACGCTCCACGCTTCAGACGGACGGCTCGCTTTTGTAGATCTCCTTATATTCAAAATAATTTTGCGCGTAACGGTCGATCGAAGCCTGATCTTCCGGCGTAAGCGGCCGCTTCACTTTGCCGGGAGATCCCATCACCAGGCTGCCCGCGGGTATCACGGTGCGCTCGGGAATCAGCGTGCCCGCGGCCACGATGCTGCCGGTGCCGATCACCGCGCCGTTGAGGATGATGCTCCCCATGCCGATCAAGCAGCGCGACTCGATGGTGCACCCATGCAAAGTCACGCTGTGCCCCACGGTAACGTTGTCGCCAAGAACCAGCGGGTTCGTGTCTCGCATCACGTGCAGTACCGACCCGTCTTGCACATTCGAGCGCGCGCCGATGCGAATAAAGTGAACGTCGCCGCGAATCACCGCGCAGGGCCACACGCTGGAATGCTCGCCGAGCACGACATCGCCAATGATGACCGCCGCAGGATCCACATACGCGCTCGCGGCGATCTGAGGCATACGTCCGCGATAACTTCGAATCAAAGCGCAGCCCCCTCGAATGGGTTCACAACGAATGCAGGAATACGTACCAGAATCTTACAGAATTTGGACGACCGGCCCGGTGTTCGCCGCGTTCACCACTTCCAGGCGCGCGATCAGATTCCGAGCGACGTTGAACACGCTCTTCCCTCCCGGCGCGTCTTCACCGAGCGAAGCGACGGGTTTGCCGGTGTCGCCGCCAATGCGAATCTGTGGATCGATTTCGATTTCGCCGAGAAACGGCACCCCGAAATTCTGGGCCATGTGCTGGCCCTCGCCGTGGCCGAACACATCGATGCGCCCGTTGCAATGCGGGCAGTTGAAATAGCTCATATTCTCAACCACGCCGAGGATTTCCACGTTGACCTGCCGGAACATCTCGATCGCTTTGCGAACGTCCGCAAGCGCGACGATGGACGGGGTGGTCACGACGACCGCTCCCGTGACCGCGACAGATTGAATCAGCGAAAGCTGCACGTCTCCCGTACCCGGCGGCAGATCGACGATCAGGTAATCGAGTTCGCCCCACTGCACGCTGCGCAAAAACTGCTGCATCACGCTGTGAAGCATCGGTCCGCGCCACACGAGCGGCTTGTCGCCGGGATTGAGCAAGCCCATCGAAATCATTTTGATCCCGTGCGTAGTCACCGGAACGATGGTCTTCTCGTTCACAGCGCGCGGCTGCTCGGTGGTGCCGAGCATTACCGGCACGTTCGGTCCGTACACATCCGCATCCAGCAACCCGACCGTGAAGCCGAGCGATTTCAAAGCAAGCGAGAGATTCACGGCAACGGTGGTTTTGCCCACTCCGCCCTTGCCGCTGGCTACGGCGACGAGGTTTTTCACCCCTTCGATCGGCGGCTTTTTTTCGAGCGTTGGCGGATTGGCGGGGCCGTGTGTGTGTCCTGGTGCGGGAGGCATCTGGGTCCTTTGTGTACGGAACGGCGATTCATGCGCGACGTTACGCGCAAAAGCGAACTGTAATCATAAACCGGTGGACGGCGGGCGGCAAGGCGAGCGCAGGACAGCGAAAGCGCGAGCGCCCGCATCGAATCGACGTGTCTTGTAAATTGGCAACGGCAGGCCACTTTGCAGGAAAACGGGCTAGCGGATACAATAGTATGTGGAATTCTGCGGTGTGTTCACCGCAATCCTGCCAAGCAGGACTGTTCCAATTCACGGGGAATCCTGGGGAGCCGGTCGGCATCGTGCCCGCTAAGGGCTTGGATGCGTCTAAACCGAAACTATGGACGTAGAAAAGATCATCAATAGCGTCGTCGCGCGGTTCATCGGGACCAAGCACGAGCGGGACGTGAAGGCGATTCAGCCGATCGTTGAGTCGATCAACGCGCTCGAGCCGGAAATGAAGCGACTGACCGACGCCGGAATCGCCGAGAAGACCGCTGAGCTGCGGAAAGAAGTCCAGGAGCGCGTAGCGGCCCTCGATCCCGCCGACCTGAACTACAAAACGCAATTGAAGGAAGCCGTCGACCCATCGCTCGTTCCGGCATTTGCGCTGGTGCGCGAAGCAGGACGCCGGACGCTGGGAATGCGGCATTTCGATGTGCAGTTGATCGGCGGCATCGTGCTGCATCAAGGCAAAATTTCCGAAATGAAGACGGGCGAAGGAAAAACGCTCGTCGCCACTCTGCCCGCGTACTTGAATTCGCTCACCGGACTGGGCGTGCATATCGTCACGGTGAACGATTACCTCGCGCGGCGCGACGCGGAGTGGATGGGCCCGATTTACAAGATGCTGGGGCTTTCGGTCGGCGTGATCGTTCACGATCTGGACGATGTGCAGCGCCGCGCCGCCTACGCCGCGGACATCACCTACGGCACGAACAACGAATTCGGATTCGATTACCTGCGCGACAATATGAAGTACGAACTGACGCAGTGCGTGCAGCGCGGGCACCACTTCGCGATCGTGGACGAAGTGGACTCGATCCTGATCGACGAAGCGCGGACGCCGCTGATCATTTCCGGTCCGGCGGAAGAATCCACCGACAAATACGTCCGCATCAACGCGGTGATTCCGAAGTTGATCCTCGATATCGACTACACGCTCGATGAAAAGCACAAAACCGCGACGCTCACCGAAGAAGGCATTTCCAAGTGCGAGAAATTGCTGGGTCTGAACAATCTGTTCGATCCGGGCAACATGGATATTTTCCATCACGTCCACCACGCTTTGCGCGCGCACTCGCTCTTCCTGAAAGACGTGGACTACGTCGTGAAAGACGGCGAAGTAATCATCGTGGACGAATTCACAGGCCGGCAGATGCCCGGGCGGCGCTGGTCGGACGGATTGCACCAGGCGGTGGAAGCGAAAGAAGGCGCGAAGATCGAGCGCGAGAACCAGACGCTGGCGACGATCACGTTTCAGAATTATTTCCGCATGTACAAGAAGCTCGCGGGCATGACCGGAACCGCGGATACCGAAGCGCCGGAGTTTGACAAGATTTACAAGCTGGAAGTGGTGGCCATTCCGACGAACAAGCCGCTCATCCGCATTGAGAATTCAGACGTCGTGTACCGAACCGAAGCCGAGAAGTACGAAGCAGCGGTGAACGGAATCCTGCAGGAAGACGGCACGCGCGTCGGCGGCGTCCGGCAATATTACGAAAGCGGACAGCCCGTGCTCGTGGGCAGCATCTCAATCGAGAAATCCGAAAAAATCGCCGCGCATTTGAAGAAGGCCGGAATTCCCCACCAGGTGCTGAACGCCAAGCAGCACGAGCGCGAAGCCATCATCATTTCGCAAGCGGGCCGCAAAGGCTCCGTAACAGTTTCGACCAACATGGCGGGCCGCGGAACCGACATCCTGCTCGGCGGCAATCCCGAGGCGATGACGCGGGATTACTTCCTGAAGAACAAAATGGCGCTGCCCTACGCCCCGGCAAGCTCGGTGATTAACGCCGCCCCGAACACGGAAACGGCGGCCCAAGCCGATGCCGCCAACGTGGCCGCGCAGGCGGGCTTACCCGCTCCGACGAACGGCGCAACGAGCCAGGCCATGGTGCTCTTCCAAATCGAAGGCAAGATTTTCCAGGTGCCGCTCGAACAGTGGAAACCGGTGTTCGATCAGTTCGCACAGCAGTGCAAAGCCGAACACGACGAAGTTGTCGCCATGGGCGGGCTGCACATTCTGGGCACCGAGCGCCACGAAGCGCGGCGCATCGACAACCAGTTGCGCGGACGCGCCGGACGTCAGGGCGACCCCGGTTCTTCGCGTTTCTTTTTGTCGCTCGAAGACGATCTGATGCGCATTTTCGGCGGCGAGCGCGTCAAGAATTTGATGTTCCGCCTCGGCATGACCGAAGGCGTTCCCATCGAATCGCGCCTGATCAGCGGGCGCATCGAAAACGCTCAAAAAGCGGTCGAAGCGCAGAACTTCGAAGCGCGCAAGCATTTGCTCGAATACGACGACGTGATGAACAAGCAGCGCGAGACCATCTACAATCTGCGCCGCTCGTTTCTCGAAGGCCGCGACCAGAAAGAATTCGTGCTGGAGCGCGCCGACGCGATTTCCAATGAGCTTGTCGAGACATATTGCCCGCGCGAGCAGCATCCCGACCAGTGGAACCTCACTCAATTCTCCAACGAAGTGTTGAACCAGTTCGGCTTCGATCCGAAAGCCGTGGGCGTCGATTTTGCCGCGCTGAATCACGACCAGCTCATGGACGTGATGATCGAAAAAGTTCGGGCGCGCTACGAAGAAAAGGAAGCGCAGTTCAGCGCCCCGACGCTTCGGTGGCTCGAGCGGCACATTCTGCTGGACGTCGTCGATGGCCAGTGGAAAGACCATCTTCTGACGCTCGATCATTTGAAAGAAGGCATCGGGCTGCGCGGGTACGGGCAAAAAGATCCGCTCGTTGAGTTCAAGAAAGAAGCGTTCTCGCTGTTCGATGAATTGATGAACCGGATCGATACGGAAGCCGTTCGCTTCCTCTTCCTGGTTCGTCCCGCCGACCCAACTGAGCCGCGCCCCGCGCCCGTAGCCGGCACTCGTCCGCTGGTACTCGGCGGACCGGCAACTTCATCCGGTGCACCGGGCGCCGCCAGCCCAACGACCACCGGCGGGCCGCGCCAGGCGACGCCTGCGGGCCTTTCGCAGTTTTCTCCCGAGGAAATCGAGCGTCGGCAGAAGCGCCAGGAAAAGCAAATGCAGTATCAAGCCGGATCGGCGCCCGTCGAAGCTCCGAAGACCGTGCGAAGCGCCGTGAAAGTGGGCCGCAACGATTTGTGCCCCTGCGGTTCAGGCAAGAAGTACAAGAAGTGCCACGGGACGGAAGCGTAGTCTCGGTCGCGTGCGTTCGAATTCGAAAGCCTTCGCCGCCGCTTTCGTGCTCTAGGGTTCGTCCGCGCGCCCCAGCACGATCGTGCGAACCCCTGAACTTTTCCCCTACACCTTGCGTACCTCACGTGCAGCAGGCGCCAATCCGTTTGCAATAAGTCTGCAATAAGTCTGGAGGACGAAATATGAGCATCAAGGCAGCCGTATTACCGGCCGTTGCGATTTTGGCTCTCGGCGCGGCGATGTCCGCAAGGCCTGTTATGGCCGGCGACGATACCCATTTTGACCGCACGCTGAGCGTTACCGGCAGCGTCGATCTTGACGTGCAAACCGGCTCGGGCGAAATCACGGTTCGCACCGGCGATAGCAGCAAGGTGGAAATTCACGGCAGGATTCACGCGAATCACGGATGGGGCGGCGACGTAGCCAATCGCATTCAGGAAATTGCGGCGAATCCGCCGATCGAACAGAGTGGAAATACAATTCGCGTCGGACACATGGAAAGCCGCGATGAAAAAAATAACATTTCCATCAGCTACGAAATCGTGGTGCCAGCGCAGGCCAAGGTAAAAGCGCAATCAGGCTCGGGCGACGAACGGATCGAGGGAGTGGCGGGCACGGTGGACGCCAACAGCGGATCGGGCAGCGTGAAGCTGGCCCATATCGGCAGCGAAGTGCATGCGCGCACCGGATCGGGCGACATCGAGCTGACCGATATTCACGGCGCGGCGCAGGCCACGGCCGGCAGCGGCTCGATTCGCGCCGACGGCGTGGCCGGCGGTTTCACCGCATCCAGCGGCAGCGGAGACGTGCGCCTGCAGGAGACGGCGCCAGGCGACGTGGAAATCGGCACAGGCTCCGGTGAAGTAACCGTGAAAGGCGCGAACGGCGCCGTGAAAGTGCAGACCGGCAGCGGCGGCGTGACGGTGGACGGCAATCCGGCCGGCGAATGGAGACTGCGTACCGGGTCCGGAGACGTGGCGGTCGTGTTGCCTCCGACAGCGTCATTCAATCTCGTAGCGCGTACCGGATCCGGAAGCATCGACAGCACCCACACCGTCGCCGTACAGGGAAAAACCAATCCGCACACGCTCGAGGGCAAAGTCGGCAATGGCGGACCGACGGTCGAATTGAGCACAAGTTCAGGAAGCATTCAGATTCACTAAAGGATCTTGCACCGCGGTGAAAAATATCGCCGCGAACGCCTTCAAACGGTTCTCTGCATCCCGGCGCCCCCCGCCGGGGCGGAGAACGCCACGAAGGCGGCGCGGCGATGTTGGTGTTTTCGCATCATTCACAATTGCCTCCAGGAATCTGTGCTACTCTCCACCCAATTCGGAAACACGTTCAGCTCGGTCCGGGATCCACGCGCCAGAGAATTCGCGGAAGCGTAAGCCGGATTGTATCGCCGGAGCTGGACAGGTTTCTTCAGGCGTACGGGCTGCACGAGAGGAGACGAACGTGACCGCGCTGAACAATTGCAACCGCTCCGGATGTCCGAAATTGGTTCCGATTGCGCTGGCGGAAAGGCGCCTGTGCTTGGATCATTTTCTGGACGAAGCGTTTGTGCGCGCGGATCAAGCGATGGCAACTTGCCGCTCGGGGCAGCGGCTGGACCCGCAAGACGTGGACTGGTTGCTTTCGGACGCTCTGGCAACGGTGCAAAATCTCGAAGAGGACGCGGACGAACCCCAGCCGGAACAACGCGACCGAATGCTGGAATTGATTTTGAATTTGGCGAATCTCCACGAGTACGCCGCGCAACAGCCGATTCCCCTGAAACGACTCGCTTAGCATGTGCGCAGGCCTGCGCGGCGGATCTCCCCGGAAAAATTTAAACGGAATGAGCTCGTATCGCTGCCGTAACACGCCCCTACGACCCGCTTGCTAATTGGTGTAAATCCCTTCAAGCTTAGAATTCCTTCAGGCGACGATGTCCGACGAATCAAAACACGCAGATCCATTTAAGCCGCAAGCTCCGCAAATCCCGGGCGTGACCGACAGGCCCTCGGGCGGAGAGGGCGCGGCAAAGTCCAGCGTACCTCGTGTCCCGCTGAGTGCGAAAATACCGCCCATTCTGCTGTCGCCCACGTTTTGGATACTTTCGATCGGCGCAATCGTGTTGGTGCTGGCCGTGGCGTTTGGCATTCGCTGGTGGAATACCGCCCGAACCACACACGAAGCCCAAGCCGCCGCGCAAGAGGGTCCGGTGGCTCCGGTCGTTGACCTCGCCGCACCCGCGCAGGCGAATGAGAATTTACCGTTCGGCCCGGGCGCAGTCGCCACCACGGCCCAGCTGTCGAAGACCTGGTCTTCACAGCGGTTTACGTTCCGCGCACCGATGACCGCGGACAATATTCCGGCCGTGGTGGTGAAGCTTCCGAACGGAGTGTATTGGGGCGTATCGCTTCGTGAACCATTTGGAAACTGCCAGATGGAATATGTCACCGACCTCGACCGCCTGGATTCGTTTTATCACTACCATTCGGATCACCCGATGATTGCCGACCCGTGCAGCCATGCCGTGTTCGATTTGCTGCGTTATGGACCGGGGCCCAACGGAATGGTGCGCGGCGAAATTGTGGGCGGCGCGGGTGTGCGTCCGCCGATTGCGATTGAAATGTCCGTGAAAGGCAAAGACGTGATTGCGGTCAAGGTCGAAGAGTAACGCATCGTTTATATTGGGTCCTTCCTCGCCTGAAATCCCGACAGTGCTCGCCGCGCGCCGCATTTCCAACACTTCGGACTCCCTCAAAAAAGTCGGGCCCGCCTCTTGCGAGACGGGCCCGTTTTTCCTCAGCGTTTGCGCGCCGCGGTTATGAATCGTATGAACGATTAAGACGTGAGCTGCTCCACCGAACGCGCCACCATAATGGGCTGGTTCGTTGCGGGATCGATCAGGATGAAGCCGACGACGCGAATCGAGATCGCGTTCGCGCCGCTCAGTCCGGATAGACCACTCAAGTTGATGAAGTTCGTGTCGTTGGTGGTCATCACCGTAAGAGGCGCCGGCAACAGAACTCCGGCGGTCCAATCGTCTGACAACTGGAAAGTACCGGCGTTTCCGTTTTGCACCACGGTGCTTCCCGGCACCCACGAACCGGCTTGGCCTTGGCGCATGAGCACGACGCGGTGAACCGTGAGCGTGCTGACGCCATTCGAAGTTGTGAGCGAGCCGCCAACGCCCACGCGCTGCCCTGCCGCGAGAGCCGCGTTGTTAAAGAGCAACGAGGTGAGCGGAAGGTTGATGTGTTCGATGTGGTAGTTCTCGCTGCCGTTCAAGCTGAGCGTTTCGATCTGCCCGTCCGAAAGGCCATTGATGGCGGGCAATTCGTCGCGCACATACAGATCCGCCGCCGTCGCTCCGCCCGATGGCGGCCGAATGCTGGTGAACAAGCCGCCCAGGTAAAAGTTGTCCATGGAAACGACGTCCACTTCCGTAGCGTCGATGCTGTGCGACACCGCGTCGATCGTTCCGGATACGGCGACAATCGTGTTCGTGGTGAACGAGCTGATCGGCGTGCTCGGATCGTCAAAGATGGTGTTGTCATCGGTCGTCACCGTCCACTGGCGGCCATGCGGACCTTGAATCGTGAACGTATTCGCGCCGGTGACCCCGACAACGCCGCCGTGAAATTCGTCGATCGCGACCGACGAATCGGCGGAATCCTTCAGGGCCACTTCAAACACGGGATTCACCACTCCGGTCACTTGGCCGTTCTGATCGGTTTCAAGCGACTGCCGCAAATCGAATTCCATGCGCAGACCGAACAGATCGGCGTTCGTGACCGAGACGGGCTGCTTCAGATTGACGGTGACGCTGGATTGCGTGAGCGAGCCATTGATCGTATTGATGGCCGGCGGATTGACGCTCGTGTCGATAAAGCTGATCACCGGCGACGCAATCGTGATCGTCGCGGAACTGTACGTGCCCACGGGCACCGCTGTGAGATCAAGCAACTGATGCAACCCGCTGAGCTGGGCGAAATCGACGACCGCGGGCTGCGACAAAACACTCACATTCGTCGTGCCGTTGTTCAGAGTAATTCCGCTGACGGTAACCTCGCAGGAAATTACGCTGGGCAGCGGCGCGTCCGTACCCACCGTGTAAATGTTGGCCTGTTGCTGTTGGCTCACTGGAGTGGAACTGCCACCGCCGCCGCAACTGGCCAGCAGCGCCGTGGAAAGAAAAGCGAAGAACACACCCGTAGCTTTCGAATAGCGCATTGCGATTCTCCTTAAAATTGCGATTCGGATGATTACCGGGTCTAGGTGCCCGAATTGACCGCTGCGAATGAAACCCAGCGACGTTCGGAAAGTTGCAAAAAACTTGAAGGGCCTGAAAACAGTAAGAGTAATGAAAACAGCCACTTCAGGCGGCACTACATTCCACTACGATTCGATCGAGCAACTTTCCCTCTGGTCGCCGCATCGCTCGCGAGTTCGCGCAACTCTCTTTCCGCAGCGCCGTCCGCGCCGCGCCGATTTACCGAGGCCTCTCCATCGAGCGGAGTTTGGCTGCTTGCGCGCGCGGCGTGAGTTGTTTACGATTGCGTGCGCGAACAAACCTGCGAACAAACCGGCGACCAAATCGATGATCGGCGACACAATTTCTCACTACAAAATACTCGAGCCGCTCGGAAGCGGCGGCATGGGCCAGGTGTTTCGCGCGGAAGATACACGCCTCGGCCGGCAAGTCGCCCTGAAGTTTCTCTCGGAAGATCTCGCGCGCGACCCTGCTTCGCTCGAACGGTTCCAACGCGAGGCCCGCGCCGCATCTTCTTTGAATCATCCGAATATCTGCACCATTTACGACGTGGGCGAGCATGACGGGCGCCCGTATCTGGTGATGGAAGTTCTCGACGGCCAGACTCTGCGCGAAAGAATCGGTGGGCGGCCGATTGCCACCGATTCCCTGCTCGAGCTCGGCGCCCAGATTGCCGACGCTCTCGACGCCGCCCACTCGCGTGGCATCATTCACCGGGACATCAAACCCGCGAATATTTTTGTCACCACCCGCGGGCAGGCGAAGATTTTGGATTTCGGGCTGGCGAAGCAGGGCGCGACGCGCCGGGCAGCGGAGACCGTCGGCGCCGGCGATGCCGTCACGCAGCCCACCAGCGACCATCTGTTGCTCACGAGCCCGGGTTCGGCCATCGGCACGATTTCCTATATGTCTCCGGAGCAAGCGCGCGGAGAAGACCTCGACGTCCGCACCGACCTTTTCAGCCTCGGCGCGGTGCTGTACGAAATGGCCACCGGGCAGACGGCCTTCAGCGGCAGCACGTCGGCAGTGATCTTCGACGCGATTTTGAATCGAACACCGGCGGCACCGAGCACCTTGAACCCGAATCTTCCGGCGAAATTGGAAGAGATTGTCGGCAAGTCACTCGAGAAAGATCGCGACCTGCGCTACCAGACGGCCGCGGAGCTTCGCGGCGACTTGAAGCGGCTGAAGCGCGACGCGGATTCCGGACGCGCGGGCAGTTCGGCGACGACGTGGACGGCTGCCGCTCCGGCGCTAAAAAAGGATTCGACGTGGCAAACCGCCGCGATCCCAGCGTCGGTGTCGGTACCCGAGGTTCGCGGCGGCGGTCGCGGCGGCGATCGGGACGGAGATCGGGACGAAGGCGGATGGGGAATCAAATCGGCCTTCCGCTCTCTGCCTCCCTGGGCGCGGCTCTTGATCGCGTTGCTCGCCGCTTCGGCGTTTTACTATTTTAAGATCTACAAACCCGAAAAACCGTCGCCCAGGAACACTTCCGACTCGTTCATGCAGATGAAAATTTCTCCCATCACTTCGACGGGAAACATTCATTCGGTGACGATTTCGCGCGACGGGAAATGGCTGGCCTATACACGGGATGAAAAAGGCGGTCACGCGATTTGGGTCCGCCAAGTGGGCACCGGCAGCACGGCGCAAGTCGTTCCGGGATCGGAAGGCGAACTCAGCGACATCGTATTTTCGCCCGATGGAAATTATTTGTACTACCGCAAAGTAGAACCGGGGACGGGCCTGGGTTTCCTGTTCAAGGTCCCTTCGCTCGGCGGTACTCCGATCCACGTGATCACAGACGTGGACAGCGCCGTCACGTTTTCGCCGGACGGAAAGAAGTTCGCCTTCATCCGGAATTCGAGCCAGAACCAATCGTCAGCGCTGCTCACTGCCGATTTGGACGGCGGCAACGAACAAACGCTGGCGACGGTCCGGTTTCCGGACCTGCTGGTGCCTGTGGGTCCCGGCTGGTCGGAAGATGGAAAGTTGATCGCCATTGCGCGGAGCGATCCCAAAAATTTGGCGAATGGAAATGTGATCGAAACGTTCAACCTCGAAACCCACGAGCAAAAGCAACTCGGCAACCGCACCTGGGCGAATCTCCAGCGTCTTTCCTGGTTGCCCGATGACTCGGGACTGATCTTCACCTCCCCAGTGGACAAAACGACATTCAACTCCCAGATATGGGAGTTGACCTATCCCGATGGAGAAGCCCGCCGCATCACCAACGATTTGAATTATTACGCGGGAGCGAGCATCACCGGCGACGGCGCCACGCTGGCGACCGTCCAATGGTCGGCGGTGTCCAGTCTGTGGATCTCCGCGGCAGGATCCGGCAGCTCCGCTTTTTCGGCGCCTAAGCAAATCACCTCCGGTATCGGCCGTGCCGACGGCGAAGCGGGCGTCGCCTGGCCCACGCCCGATCAAATCATTTACACCTATTACACCGCCGGATCGCTGCGAATGGCATTTGCGAATCCGGACGGATCGAACGTTCGCGATTTCCAGTTCAACGACGGCACCGCTCTGGCGCCGAGAGCCTGCGGCGATGGGGCGCACTTTATTTTTATGGGGCTGGGCAAGGATGCCAAATCCCTCGTGTATCGCGCCGACGTGGATGGTTCGAACATACGCGCGGTTTCCCCCGGTCCGTTGAATTTCATGGGGAGCTGTTCGCCGGACGGCAAATTCCTGGTGTATATGTCTGTCAACGGCGAGACGGCGTCGTTGATGAAAGTCGGAATCGATGGCGGCACGCCGCAATTGATTGCCACCGGCAACTACGGTGCGCCGGCAATTTCGCCGGACGGCGCATCCCTCGCGGTCTCCTATCAGCCCGACCCGGCGAACCCCGCAAAGCTCGCGGTGCTGGGCCTGCCTGCGGGTGAAATCAAATACGTGTACGACGCCCCCGCCGGAGCGTATTTCAACACCGACAGCACGGCGTTCACCGCGTGGTCGAGGGACGGCCGCTTGCTCCTTTATCCGGTCCGCACCGAGGGCGTCTCGAACTTATGGGCGCAGCCGGTTGGCGGCGCGACGGCCAGCCGTCCCAGGCAAATCACGAATTTCACGTCCGATCGAATCATCAGTTACGCGCTTTCGCCGGACGGCAAGCAGATCGTCTTCGCCCGCGGAAACACGGTCACGGACGCGGTACTGATCTCGAACTTCCACTGAGTTTTGATTGCCGGGCAATCCCTTTCTCTTTGCCGGAGGACATTTCATGAAACTTTTGCGGCGTGAGGTTTTGCGCACGGCATCGCTCGGAGCGGGAGGCCTGGCTGCTGCCGCGGCATTCGGTGGCGCCGCGGCGCGCGCGGCGAAACCACAGCCGCAGACCGCCGCGCCGAGCTTGCCGCCGGCGTTCGACGCCCTGAAGCCCCTCGGCGATCGGGTCAAACCAATCACCACCGCCGAGTTTCAAGCGCAGTTTTCGCGCGCCCAGCAGTTGATGAGCGACTCAAAGCCCGCATTCGACGCCCTCTATGTGACGCCGGGAACCACTCTGAAATACTTTACGGGCGTCAGTTGGTGGCCAAGCGAACGCATCCTCGCGCTGGTGATTCCGCGCCAGGGCGAAGCGCTCATCGTCTGTCCGGCGTTTGAAGAGGCGCGCCTTCGCGAGCAGCTTCGCTGGCCGGTGGACGTGCGCGTGTGGCAGGAGGACGAAGATCCGTACGCCGTGGCGTCGAAGTGGTTCGCGGAGCGCTCGATCCGCACCGGACGAGTCGCCGTCGAAGAGACGACGCCCTATGTTTTTTTCGATGGCCTCCGTCGCGCCGTTCCTTCGCTCGACTATACAAATGGAAATCCAATCACGGTCGGCTGCCGCGCGCAGAAAAGCGAACACGAATTGGAGTTGATGCGTCTGGCCTGCGAGGCCACCTGCGCGGTCTACAAGGCCACGTTCGCGTCACTGCGCGAGGGAATGACCCAGCGCGAAGTCTCAACCATGGTCGTGCGTGGGTATAGCCGCATGGGACTTCGTGGCGAAGCGACGGTCACATTCGGTGCTTCCTCTTCCCTGCCACACGGCTCGCGCCAGGAGCAGACCTTGCGCGAGGGCGTCGGCGTCATGATCGACGACGGCACCGAGATCGAGGGATATCAATCGGACGTGACTCGCATGGGCGTTATCGGAAAGGCTCCGGACCAGCTCCAGCGCGCTTTTGAAATTGTAAGGAACGCGCAGGATGCGGCGCTGGCCGCGGCAACGGCAGGCCGCGAGTGCGGCTCCGTCGATGATGCCGCGCGCAAAGTGATCGTCGATGCCGGATTTGGCCCGGGCTACAAGTACTTCGAGCACCGGCTCGGCCACGGGATTGGCCTCGATGGGCATGAGTCACCCTATCTGGTGCATGCAAACACCACGGTTTTGAAACCTGGAATGACGTTTTCGAATGAACCCGGCATTTACGTCGCGGGCCAGTACGGCGTCCGTTGCGAAGACGACATGGTGATTTCCGAATCGGGCGCGGCAAAACTGCTGACGCCCGGTTTTCAGCAGTCGCTCGAAAAACCGGTCTCCTAGCTAGGAAATGCCGTTGGACGCGAGCAGCGAAAGGCTTTTGCAGAATTCGACAATGCGGGCTTCGGCCCAGAAACGCTCGTCGCCGCCTTCGCTCGAAATAAAAGCGCAGTGCCCGCCGTGGTCCGGCGCATAAAACCGGATGAACGGATTTTGCTGCAGAGCGGGATCCAGGAACGGTTCGATCGGCACGAACGGGTCATTCTTCGCGGTAACAATCAGCGTAGGCCGGCGAATGCTCGCGATCACGCGCAATGCGCTGCACCTCTGGTAATAATCCTCCGCGTCTTGAAAACCGCAGAAACGAGCCGTCACCGCGTCGTCGAATCCTCGCACCGTGCGGATCTTTTCGAAATCCTTCACTTCGCCGATCGGGTAGAGATCCGGAAACAGCCGCGCTTTGCGCTTCATGCTGCGCTTCAGCCGCGTCACAAAGTGATGCTCGTAGATGAAATTCCGCGGTTCCGCAAGCGCGTCCGCGCATGCCGCCAGTTCAAGCGCGGGAGCGACGGCCGCGATACCCCGCAGTTCCGGAGGAGCGGCGTCACCAAGTTCTCCCGCCATCTTGAGCACCAGGTTTCCGCCCATCGAGTAGCCCGAGATAAAAATTTCGGGCAGCTGATCCCGTTCGATCAATTCGAAAACGACGCTGCGAATATCCTGGCTCAGGCCGGAGTGATACAGAGTCGGGCTGAGCGTCTCGGTGCCGCCGCAATTCCGCTGGTTCAGGCGAATCACGTTGAATCCCGCGACCCACGCTTTTTCGGCGGTGCCGCGCGCGTATCCGGATTCGCTCGAACCTTCCAGGCCGTGCAGAATCACGAGCGTCGGATGATTCCGCGGATCCGGCTGCCAGTGGCACTGCCCGCGCACCTTCGTGCCGGGATCGGTTTCGAATTCGCGCGCAACGCTCTCGCCCAGGCGGCGGACCCTGCGGCGCCAGAACGTGGACGCGAGCGTCATCGCGTGAGGATTTCGGAGGGGCCCAAGCGGACGGAAGTCTTTCACCTGGATTATGGTATTGGTTCGATGGGCGTCGCGCAAGTTCGACGCGCCAGGTAGCTCGCGAATGAATCGGGAGCGCGAGACGCGCGGCGCAGCAAACTTGCATTCATATGGCGATGCACATAAAATTGAGGATTACCGATGAAGGATTTCGGCTACAGGTTCATTCCCACACCCTCTCACCCGCCCTGCTGCGCGCACTTCCGTTCGGCGGCGATTTCTTCGTACAGGAGAAGCAATGATTGACGGTCCCATCCCCGAAGGGCTCACGTTTGACGACGTGCTGCTCCTGCCGGGAAAGTCTTCGGTGCTGCCGACGCAGACCGACACCCGCACCTGCCTGACCAAAAAAATTGCGATCAATATTCCGATCGTCGCTTCCGCCATGGATACGGTCACGGACGCCCGGTTGGCCATTGCCATCGCCCGGCAGGGCGGCATCGGATTCGTGCATCGGAACATGACGATCGACCGGCAGGCGGAAGAAGTGGACCGCGTCAAGCGTTCGGAAAGCGGCATGATCGTGGATCCCATCACGATCGCGCCGGAAATTTCGGTTCGCCAAGCCCTCGACATCATGAACAAGTACAAAGTGTCGGGCCTGCCGGTCACCCGCGGCACAAAGCTGGTCGGCATTATGACCAACCGCGACCTCCGCTTCGAGCGCAATCTGGACCAGCCCGTAAGCGCGGTGATGACCAAAGACAGCCTGGTAACCGTTCCGGTCGGAACCACTCTCGAAGAAGCGGAAAAAATCCTGCAGAAGCATCGCATCGAGAAACTTCTGGTCGTGGACAGCGATTTTAATTTGAAGGGCCTGATCACCGTGAAAGACATCCAGAAGAAAATTGAGTTTCCAAACGCGACGAAAGACGATCACGGTCGCCTGCGGGTCGGCGCGGCCATCGGCGCGACGGGCGATTTTCTGGAACGCGCCCAGGAAATGGCCCGCGAAAAAGTGGACGTGCTGGCGATCGACACTTCCCACGGGCATAGCACGCGCGTCATGGACGCGATCCGGACGATCAAGAGCAAGTTGCCCGAGCTGGAAGTCGTGGCCGGTAACGTCGCGACCATGGAAGGCGCGCGGGATCTGATCGCGCTCGGCGTGGACGGATTGAAAGTCGGCATCGGACCGGGTTCGATTTGTACAACCCGCGTGGTCACCGGCGCGGGCGTCCCGCAGATTACGGCGATCATTGAGGCGACCAAAGCCGCGAAAGGCACCGGCGTGCCGGTGATCGCCGACGGCGGCATCAAGTTTTCCGGCGACATCACCAAAGCCATCGCCGCGGGCGCGAACTCGGTGATGATCGGCAGCTTGTTCGCGGGCACCGAGGAATCTCCGGGCGAGACGATTTTGTATCAGGGCCGCACATTCAAGTCCTATCGTGGCATGGGTTCACTCGGCGCGATGGAAGCGGGATCGGCGGACCGTTACGCCCAGGAAGGTGCAGCGCGCGGAAAGTCGGTGCCCGAGGGCATCGAGGGCCAGGTGCCCTACAAAGGGCCGCTCGCGGCGCTTGTCGAGCAACTCGTCGGCGGCCTGAAAAGCGGCATGGGCTACTGCGGCGCCGAAAATCTGAAAGAGCTGCAGGAACGCGCTCAGTTCATCCGGATTTCGTCGGCGGGGCTGCGCGAAAGTCACGTCCACGACGTCATCATCACGCGCGAAGCGCCGAATTACCGGCTCGAATAATGTCGAGCACCGCGCGCCGCACGTTTCACATCCCATTCCCATCCGGTTTACGGGCCCTCTAGCATGGCCTGGCTGAAGCGCTGGTGGCCCGCTTTGTTGTGGGCCGTCGTCATTTCCGGCTTTTCCACCGGAGTATTCACCAGCGAACACACCAGCCGTTTCATCATTCCCTTCCTTCATTGGCTGATGCCCCAGGCTTCGCCCGATCGGCTCGAATTCTTCCATCACATCATCCGCAAATGCGGTCACCTCACCGAATATTTCATTCTCAGCCTTTTGATTCTCCGCGGTTTCCGAGCGGGGCAAAAAGGAATGCATCTGCGATGGGCTCTGCTCACGATTTTGCTCATTCTCGGCTACGCCGCGCTGGACGAATATCACCAGTCGTTTGTGCCCGGCCGCACGGCCGCGGTGGGCGACGTGCTGATCGACACCTGCGGCGGGATCGTGGCCCAAATTGCCGCGGGTCTTGTAACCTGGCGAAATCGCGCGCGTCATAAGTTGCTGGAAACCAGTGATTCTGCGGAGCCGGTGCATCCGGCCCAGGTAAAATAATTTTCTCATCGAAAGGACATGCTGATGTTCAATCGCGGTCTTTCCACTTCCCTGCTGCTCGTCGTCCTCGCTGTTTTTCCGGTTGCCTGCGCTCGCGGCGCCGCCTCAGCCGCGCCGTCGCCTTCGCCGCTGCGGTACGAGCTGAGCTTCGAACGTCCGAATACGCATTTGATCGACGTCACGATTCACGCCGCCGATCTCAAGGGCGCGACCGTGGACTTTGCCATGCCCGATTGGGCGCCGGGATCGTACTACTTGCAGAATTATTCGGCGAACGTGCAGCGCTTTCGCGCGACGGCTCCGGACGGAAAGGTTCTTGCGTGGCGCAAAACCGACAGCCAGACCTGGCGCATCGATCTGGCGGGTGCGCACGAACTGAAGGTGTCTTACCAGATTTTCGCCAACACCCTGCAGAACAATATCGCGCAGTACAACGAGCGCCATGCGTTCATCGGCGGCCCTTCCGTTTGGATGTACCTCGTCGGCGGCAAGGAACGACCCGTCGAGCTTTCGATTGCCGCGCCCGCGGGATGGAAGATCGCAACGGGAATGGAGCACGCCTCGAGCAGTCCTTCCGGGGCCGGCGGCACGAGCACTTTCCGCGCGGCGGACTACAACTGGTTTGCCGATGCGCCGATCGAAATCTCGGATTTCACCGAAAAGGATTTCGAGCTTTTTGGAACCACGTATCACGTCATCGTGCACGACGTCATTGGCAAAGCCGACTTCGCGGCCTTCGTGGACGGCGTGCAAAAGGCCGTGGCCCAAATCGTAACGATGTGGCAGCCGGTAGCCGGCGTGGGCACGCAGGCCGCGCCGTTCAAGGACTACTACTTCATTTATCACGTGTGGCCAAAGGCCGGCGGCGGCCTCGAACATTTGAATTCGACGCAAATCGATTTCGCCAAGGACTGGGATTCGAAAGATCCGGCGCCGGGATATGGAGATCAGGCGATGCTGAAACTGTTTGTCACCGCTCACGAATTTTTCCATGCCTGGAATGTGAAGCGGCTGCGCCCCCTGCCGCTCGGGCCGTTTGATTATTCCCAGATGGTGCACACCCCGTCGCTCTGGATTTCCGAAGGCCTCACGAGCTATTACGGCAGCTTGTCGCTTTTGCGCGCCGGACTGATCACCCCCGCCCAATATCTGGACAACATCGGCCAGCTGATCACGAGATTCGAAGCGGAGCCGGGCCGCAGCGAGCGAAGCATCGAGGACACCAGTTGGGACACGTGGTATTCGCGCAATACCGTCCAGCAGGAGAACAACCTGCGAAACACGTACTATTCGTATTACGACGGCGGCCAGTTGATGGGCCACGTTTTGGACTTTGCGATCCGGCACGACACCAAAAATCAAAAGTCTCTCGACGACTGGATGCGCCTTCTCTACTCGCGTTACGCCCTGCCCAAACCCGGGTTTCAGCCCGACGACGCGGTGAAAGCGGCGTCGGAAATCGCCGGAACGGACGTAGGTCCGCTTTTCTCGAAGTACATTTCCGGCAAGGAACCGATTCCCTACGAGCAGTATTTTGCGTATGCGGGAATTTCGGTGGAAAAGAAGATCGACGACACGAAAGCCTGGATTGGCCTCTCCACCGTCGCGAGCGACGACGCGCACGTAAAAATTCAAAACGTCACGCCCGGCGGACCGGGGGATTCGGGCGGCCTCGATTTCAACGATTTGATTTATGCGATCGACGGCCGCGTCACCGATCCCGACGGCTTCTCGAAAGCAATCGCGGCGCACAAGCCCGGAGACACCGTAAAGATTACCGTCCTGCGCCTCGGCGAGTTTCGCGATTTCACCATCGCGCTCGCGGCGAATCCGAACCCGACGTACACTCTCAAGCCAATGGAACACCCCACCGACGAGCAGAAGGCGATGTACGACAGTTGGATCGGCAATAATTAAGCGGCTACCGGGCGCGATGGCCAAGCCTTCCAAATCCGGAAAGTTCGTAGCGCTGCTCCGCGGAATCAACGTGGGCGGCAAGAATATCCTGCCGATGAATGATCTGGCGGCCATCTTCGAGAAGGCCGGATGCACCGACGTGACGACGTACATCCAGAGCGGAAACGTTGTGTTTCGCGCGCCCGAGAAAATCCTGAAAACGATCGCGGCGGCTGTGTCGTCCGGCGTCGAGAAGCGATTTAAGTTCAAAATTCCGGTGGTGATTCGGACCCTCGACGAAATGAGCGAGATTGTGCGGAAAAATGCGTATCCGAAATGCGATCCGGATGCGGAACGCCTTCATGTGTTTTTCCTGGCGGATGTGCCGGACGCGGCCGGCGTCGCCATTCTCAATCCGAACCGGTCGCCCGGCGATTCGTTTCAGGTTGTCGGCCGCGAGATATACGCTCTGTTTCCGAATGGTGCCGGCAACAGCAAGCTCACCAACGCATATTTTGATTCCAAGCTCAAGACCGTCAGCACCGCGCGGAATTGGCGGACGGTTTTGAAATTACTCGAAATGATGAACGCCTAGCCGTCAAACGACGCGCTAAAAAACAAAACGCCCGGCTCGATCTCTCGAACCGGGCGTTTTTCTTTTGCGAAAGGAATCCTGCCGGCGAACTACGTCTTGGCGACGGCTTCCTTCTCGCTGGTTTCTTCTTCCGGAGCTTCCTCGGTCGGCTTGCGGCGAGGGCGCTTCTCTTTCTTCTTCAGTTCGGAGCCGATGAATTCCAGGATGGCCAGCTCCGCGCCGTCGCCCAGGCGCCAACCCGCGCGAATGATGCGCGTGTAGCCTCCGGGACGCTGCGCGAATCGCGGTGCCAGATCCTTGAACAGTTTTTCGGTTGCCACCGGAGTCATCAGAAACGCCGACGCCTGGCGACGCGCGTGAAGCGAGTCGCGCTTGCCGAGCGTGATCATCTTTTCCGCCAGACGCCGCGTTGCCTTCGCCCGCAGGATGGTCGTGTGAATGCGTTCCTTCTCGATGAGGTTGGTGACCAGGTTGCGCAGCACCGCGCGGCGATGCGCGGGCTGCTTGCCGAGTTTCGAGCCTGATTTAAGGTGTCTCATGGTTGCTTACCGTGGCGCTCGATTACAGAGCCGAGGCATCCCCCTCGGAAGGCGGAGGCGCGGTCTGGCTCGGCAGCGGCGGCCAGATGATCCGGCCGTGCTCGTCGAATTTCATGCCCAGGCTCAACCCCATCTTGTGCAGGATGTCTTTGATTTCATTCAGCGACTTGCGCCCGAAATTCTTGGTCTTCAGCATTTCGGATTCGGTCTTCTGCACCAGTTCCCGCAGATTCTGAATGTTCGCATTCTTCAGGCAATTGTAAGAGCGCACCGAAAGTTCCAGCTCTTCGACCGAGCGATCCAGGAATTCCAGCCGAGGATCGCTGAAATTCTCGACGACTTCGTCCGGCAGGTCCGGCGTCTCTTCGAAATTGATGAAGATGCTCATGTGGTCTTTCACCAGCTTGGATGCCAGGCCGATCGCGTCCTGCGGGGTGATGGCGGCGTTGGTCCAGACTTCAAGAGTCAGCTTTTCGTAATCGGTCATCTGTCCCAAACGAGCCGCTTCGACGGCGTAGTTCACCTTGCGCACCGGCGAGTGGATCGAATCGATGGGAATGTAACCGATCGGCAAATCTTCGTCGAAGTTGCGGTCGGCAGCCACGTACCCGCGGCCATTCTTCACGCGCAATTCCAGTTCGAACTTGCCGCCTTCGCTCACCGTCGCGATGTAGATGTTCTTGTCGAGCACCGCGATGTCCGCGTCCTCTTCGATCTTCGCGGACGTAACCGGGCCCGGCGTATCAACGACCAGGGTGATCGTCTTCGGTTGGTCGGTGTTCAGCTTCAGCGGAACCTGCTTCAGGTTCAGGATGATGTCGGTCGCGTCTTCCACAACTCCCGGGATCGGAGAAAACTCATGCAACACGCCTTCGATTTTCACGGCGGTAATGGCTGCGCCTTCGATCGAGCTCAACAGCGCGCGCCGCAGAGAGTTGCCGACCGTCGTACCCCAACCGCGCTCAAACGGCTGCGCGGAAAACTTTCCGTACTTGTCGGTCAACGACTCCGGTTCTGCTGCCAAACGCTTTGGTTTCTGGAAGCCCTTCCACATATCTAACGTTCCTCCTGGCCCGCCAGAGGCGGACCTGCAAACAAATCCCAAGCACAAATCCTAAGGACAAATCGAAAGACAAAATCCGCTTTCCGAGCGCGATTCGCGCCGGCGCTACTTTGAGTACAGTTCGACGATGAGCTGTTCGTTCATCGGCGGCGTCTGCACGTCTTCGCGGCGCGGCAACGCAACGACCTTGGCCTTGAAAGCGGCCGGGTCGATGTCCAGCCACGGAGCCACGCCCTGGCTCTTCGCCAGATTGCGCGCTTCCAGAACCATCGCGTTTTCGTGCATCTTATCCTTCAACGAAATCTCTTCGCCCACCTGCACCAGGTAGCTGGGGATGTTGACCTTGTGCCCCTTCACGCGAATGTGTCCGTGAAGCACGAGCTGCCGAGCCTGCGAGCGCGAACCCGCAAGTCCCATGCGATACACCACGTTGTCCAGGCGCCGTTCGAGCATCACCATCAGGTTCGAGCCCGTAGGGCCCTTGGTCTTCTCCGCCTTCTCGAAATAGTTGCGGAACTGCCGTTCGAGCAAGCCGTACGTCCGTTTCACTTTCTGCTTTTCGCGCAACTGCACGCCATAGCCAACCATCTTGGCCCGGCGCGCCTGGCCGTGTTGGCCCGGAACGAAGTTGCGCTTTTCGATGGCGCACTTTTCTGTAAAGCACCGCAGGCCTTTCAGGAACAGCTTTTGGCCTTCCCGACGGCACAGCCGGCAAACTGCATCACGATGTCTTGCCACTTAGCGTTCTCCTTTATTTCTTGGGGATCAGTTTACGGGCTGGCGACCCTTCTTCCTGATCCAGTTCGTTTACTGTACGGCTGTTTCGCAGCGTCCACCCGAAGGCGAACGCCACAAAATCGGGCGCAGCAAGCTGCGGCCCTGCAAATCTCTTATACGCGGCGGCGCTTCGGCGGACGGCAGCCGTTGTGCGGCACCGGCGTCACATCCTTGATCGCGTTGATGTGCAAGCCTGAGGAAGCCAGCGCGCGCACTGCGGATTCGCGGCCTGCGCCCGGTCCCTTCACCCGCACTTCAACTGACTTCATGCCGTACTGATCGCGAGCCACGCCCGCGGCCGTTGCAGCGGCCTGCTGCGCGGCGTACGGAGTGCCTTTCCGCGATCCCTTGAATCCCACCGACCCGGCCGAAGACCAGCTGACCGCGCGGCCATCCGGATCCGTGAGCGTCACGATCGTGTTATTGAACGTCGCCTGAATGCAGACGACGCCGTGCGGCACCACGCGCTTCTCGCGCTTCTTGCGAAACTCTTTCTTGCGCTTCGAAGTTTTTGCCGCGCCTGCTGCCGGCGCTGCTCCTGCCGCCGCTGCGTCTTTCGTCTCTTTTGCCACGCGAGTGTTTCTCCTGTTCGTTCTGCGATTGCGTTTGCTTCGGCGGAGCTGCTTCGCTCCGCTTCCAATCTTACTTGCGGGCCATGGTCTTCTTCTTCGCTGCCACAGCGCCCTTCCGCGGACCCTTGCGGGTGCGCGCATTGGTATGGGTGCGCTGTCCGCGAACCGGCAGGTTGCGGCGGTGCCGCAGTCCGCGATACGCCTGGATTTCAATCAGCCGGCGGACGTTCATCTGCATCTCTTTGCGAAGATCGCCTTCCACGCGGCCTTCCGCTTCGATCGCGGCGCGTAGTCGCGTCAATTCCTCTTCCGTCAGATCCTTGATCTTCTTGGTGTATTCGACGTTGGCCTTCTCGGCAAGCGACTTCGCGCGAGACTGCCCGATTCCATAAATCGCCGTCAATCCGATCCAGAGCCGCTTGTTCGGCGGCAAATCCACACCTGCGATACGAGCCATTCGCTTTTCTCCTCGCCTTTAGCCCTGGCGCTGCCGGTGCTTTGCATTTTCGCAAATCACGCGCACCACGCCGCGCCGGTGAACGATCTTGCACTTCATACAAATCTTTTTTACCGATGCCCGAACCTTCATCTCAATCCCCTTGCCGCCGATGTTCCCGGCAGCGCAGTGCTACTTGTAGCGATAGACGATTCTGCCGCGCGTGAGATCGTAGGGTGAAAGTTCCACAGCCACGCGATCTCCCGGCAGAATTCGGATAAAATTCTTGCGCATCTTCCCGGAAATATGCGCCAGCACCTGGTGCTTATTTTCAAGTTCGACGCGAAACATCGCGTTCGGAAGCGGTTCCACCACCGTCGCCATCACTTCGATGGCGTCTTCCTTGCCGCTGCCTTCGCTCGACTTCTCTTTCTTCTGCTCTGGCCTTCGGTTCATGCTCTCCTGTCGTAACCGGGTGCCTCTTAATTAGATGCTCGCAAGATTCATTACCAGACCGGGCCCGCTGCGTCCTTCGGCCGCGTCAAAATCCACGGCCCGTTGGCCGTCACGGCGACGGTGTGCTCGAAATGCGCGGAGTCGCTGCCGTCCGTCGTAACCGCCGTCCAATCGTCTTCCAGTACGCGAACTCCCGGGCCGCCCGTGTTCACCATCGGCTCGATCGCCAGCACCATTCCCTCTTGCAGCTTCGGTCCCTGGCCCGGCGAACCGTAATTCGGAAGCTGCGGGTCTTCGTGCATCTTCGTCCCGATGCCGTGCCCCACAAACTCCCGAACCACCGAGTACCCGTTCTTTTCTACCCAGGCCTGCACCGCGGCGGAAACATCGCCCAGCCGGTTGCCCGGCCGAACCTTGTCGATGGCCTGCTCGAGCGATTCGCGCGTCACGCGCAAAAGCTTTTCGCGCACCGGATTGATCTTGCCCACCGGCACCGTCAACGCCGCGTCGCCGTAGTAGCCGTCCAGCTCGACGCCGAAATCCATCGAAAGAATGTCGCCTTCGCGCAGCTTCCGCGACTTCGAAGGAATTCCGTGCACCACTTCCTGGTTGATCGAAGTGCACACCGAACCCGGATACCCGCGGTAGCCCTTGAATGCCGGCCTCGCGTGATGCTCCACGGTGTACGCCTCGGCGAATTCGTCCAGCTGCTGCGTCGTCACGCCGGGCTTCACCATCTGGCGCATCTTGTCGAGCGCGCCCCACACGATCTGCCCCGCGCGGTACATCTTTTCGAGTTCGGACGGCGATTTACAGATGACCATCGCGACCTTCCGCGCGCTTCAAAATCTCGTTCAGCGCCGCGGTCACTTTTTCCACGCTCTGCGCCCCGTCGATCACTTCCAGCACGCCGTGCGTCCGGTAATACTCCGCCAGCGGCATCGTCTGTCGCTCGTACGCCGCGAAACGCTCTTTCACGATTTCCGGCCGGTCGTCGTCGCGCTGCACCAGCTTGCCGCCATCCACGTCGCAGATTCCCGCCACCTTCGGCGGGCGATCGTGAATGTTGTACGTCTCGCCGCCCACGCTGCACGTCCATCGGCCCGCCACGCGCTTGATTAGCGTTTCCGGGCTGACTTGAAACTCAATCACCAGCGGCTTGCCGAATCCGCTGCGATGAAGAATCGCGTCCAGCTCTTCGGCTTGCGGCAACGTCCGCGGAAAACCGTCGAAGATAAATCCGTTCGCGCAATCGGGCCGCTTCAGCCGCTCTTCCACCATCCCCAGCACGATGGCGTCGGGCACCAGATCGCCGCGATCCATGATCGGCTTGGCCTGCTTGCCGAGCGCGGTGCCCGTCGAAACCGCTTCGCGCAACATATCGCCGGTCGAAAGATGCGGAACGCCGAGTTCCTTGGCGATGCGCTTGGCCTGCGTGCCTTTCCCCGCTCCCGGCGGCCCAAGAAAGATCAACGCCCGCTTAGACGCTTTCTGCACCACTAACGCGCCGCCATTAACTACGGCGCCCTCGAACGCGGCCCTTGCGCACGAACCCGTCGTAGTTGCGCATCACAAGCTGCGCTTCCAGTTGCTGCACGGTGTCCATGGCCACGCCCACCACGATCAGCAGCGATGTGCCGCCGAAGTAAAACTGAACGTTCAAGCCGTCAAGAACGAAGCGCCACATGTGGCGGTCAAACCAATCTCCCACCAGCCACAAGTGCTGCAAGTGAATACCGGAAATCATCCACTCCGGCAGCAAGCACACGATAGCGAGATAAATGCCGCCCACCAGCGTCAGGCGAGTCAGAATGCGGTTGATATACTCGGACGTGTTTCGTCCCGGCCGGATGCCCGGAATGAACCCGCCGTACTTCCGCATGTTGTCCGCCAGCTCCGTGGGATTGAAAATGATGCCCACGTAAAAGAAGGCGAAGAAAATAATCAGCGTCACGTAGATCAACGTGTAAAGCGGCTCGCCCCACTTGATCGCCTGCGCGAAACGGTCAAACCCCGACGACTTGCTCGCAAACAGCAAAGCGATCGTCTGCGGAAACGTCAAAAGCGAACTCGCGAAAATCGGCGGAATCACGCCGCCGGAATTGACGCGCAGCGGCAGGTAGGTCATCTGGCCGCCCATTACCCGCCGGCCCATCACGCGCTTCGCATACTGCACCGGAATCCGCCGCTGGCCGCCTTCTACGAATACGATAAACGCAACCACCGCGAGCATCAGGGCGATTAGGCCAATGATGGCAATCGCGGTAAATGAACCCCACTGCTGGTTGATCGCCTTGTTCCACAAATCCAGCACGGCGCGCGGCAGTCCGACCACAATGCCGGCAAAAATGATCAGCGACATTCCATTTCCAATGCCGCGGTCGCTGATCTGCTCGCCCAGCCACATGATGAACGCCGAACCGGTCGTGAGCGTCAGAATTGTCATGAACACGAAACGCGGGCCCGGATGATAAACAACCGCCTGGCCGGCCAGATTCTGGCGCATCAGCGTTTCGGCAATCGTGAACGACTGGAACAAACTCAAAATAATCGTCAGGTAGCGCGTGTACTGGGTGATCTTACGGCGCCCGAGTTCGCCCTCTTTTTGAAGGCGTTCCAGGTACGGCCACACCACCACCATCAACTGCAAAATAATCGATGCCGTGATGTACGGCATGATGCCGAGCGCGAAAATCGTCAGCTTGCGGAAGTTGCCGCCGCTGAACAAATCGATAATGCCCAGCACCGAACCCTGGCCCTGCTGAAACAGCTGCTGCAAAAGCGCGGTGTTGATTCCCGGCGTGGGGATAAACGCGCCCAGGCGGTAAACCGCCAGCAGCGCCAACGTGAAAAGAACGCGGTTTCGCAGATCCGGCGTGCTGAAAATGTTCCGGAATGCCTGGACCAGCTTGTTCATCGAATAACTTCGACCTTGCCCCCGGCGGCCGTGATTTTCTGCTCCGCCGATTTGCTGAATGCGTGCGCCTGCACGGTCAGGGCGACTTTGATTTCGCCATCGCCCAGGATCTTCACGTTCTCGCGCTTCACGCGCAGTACGCCGAGATCGAACAACAGGTCCGGCGAAACCGTTTCACCGGCGCTGAATCCGTTTAACTCCTCCACATTGATCACGGCGTACGTGGTCGAGTTCGGCGAAGTAAACCCACGCTTCGGCAAACGGCGGTGCAGCGGCATCTGGCCGCCTTCAAATCCCGGACGGCGCGAATAACCGCGGCGGGACTGTTGACCTTTGTTGCCGGCGCCCGAAGTCTTGCCCAGCTTCGAGCCCATTCCGCGGCCCACGCGCACTTTGCGGTGACGCGATCCCCGCGGCGGCTTCAAATTCGATAGCGTTGGTTTCTCAGCCATTCTGACCCTCAATCACCACGAGATGGTGCACGCGCGCGATCATGCCGCGAATCGACGGCGTATCGTCCACTTCGAGCACTTGCTGCATGCGGCGGAAACCCAGGCCGCGAATCGTCTGCCGCATGCTGCGCGGGCAGCCGATAAAACTCACCGTCCACTTGATCTTCAGCTTTCCCGATTTCTTTTTTTCCGGCGTCTTGGTTGTCATCGGATTTACCTGGAAGCGTTAGACCGCAGCCGCTTCTTCCGCTCCCTTGCCGCGGCCTTCGGCAACCTTGGCCGCGTCTTTCAAATGCATCAGCGCGTCAAACGTCGCTTTGATCACGTTGTGCGGGTTCGACGTGCCGAGCGACTTCGTCAGCACATTCTGAAT
This sequence comes from uncultured Acidobacteriota bacterium, assembly GCA_963785585.1. Classification (GTDB taxonomy): domain Bacteria; phylum Acidobacteriota; class Terriglobia; order Acidiferrales; family UBA7541; genus Palsa-295. Next base: position 524,499 of record CAWAVW010000004.1, on the reverse strand, counting down.
TCCCGCAACCTCCATCACCGCGCGCACCGCGCCGCCGGCGATGATTCCCGTTCCTTCCGGAGCGGGCTTCAGCAACACCTGACCCGAACCATACCGGCCGAGAACCTGGTGCGGGATCGTCGATCCCTTCATGTTGAGCTTCACCATATTCTTCTTGGCCGATTCGATCGCTTTGCGGATCGCCATGGGCACTTCGCGAGCCTTGCCCATTCCGAATCCCGCGTGTCCGCCCTGATCACCCACCACGACAAGCGCCGAGAAACTCAGGTTCTTGCCGCCCTTGACGACCTTCGTGCAGCGGTTGATCGAGACGACTTGGTCTTTCAGGTTCGCCTGATTGGTCGAGATCACTTGGCGAATCGACAGCGTGTCTTTGAGCTCTTGTTTCGACATAGAGAGTTAGAACTTCAGGCCCGCCTCTCGGGCCGCTTCGGCGAGCGCCTTGACGCGCCCGTGATATTGATATCCACCGCGATCGTAAACCACCTTGTCCACGCCCTTTTCTTTCGCCAGTTGCGCGATTACTTTGCCCACCACTTTCGCCGCGGCGATGTTGCCGCCGCCCTTGATGTCTTTTTTCACCACGGCATCCAGCGAACTGGCCGACACGATCGTGCGATTCGTCTGGTCGTCCACCACCTGCACGCGAATGTGCTTCGATGTGCGGTGCACGCACAGCCGCGGCCGTTCCGTCGTTCCGATCAGGCGCTTCCGCGTCCTTACATGAATTCTGCGGCGATGGGCTTGCCGCGACAAACTGCGAACAGGTGCTGCCACGTTCCGTCTCCTTCTGGACTAAGCCGCGGACTTCGCGCCGGCCTTGCCAGCCTTCTTCTTCAATCTCTCGCCCGTGATGCGTACGCCCTTCTGCTTGTACGGGTCGGGCGGGCGCAGCGCGCGCAGGTTCGCCGCCGTCTGGCCCACGTGATTCTTGTTCGCGCCGCTCACCACCAGGTGCGTCATCTTCTCGACCGTGATGGTGATGCCTTCGGGAATCGGGAACTCGATCGGATGCGAATAACCGAGCGCCAATACCACATTCTTGCCTTTCACTTCCGCGCGATAGCCGACGCCCACAATATCCAGATCTTTTTTGAAACCGGTGGTAACGCCGGTCACCGCATTCGCGACGAGCGCCCGCGACAAACCGTGCAGCGCGCGTTGATCGTCCGACTGGCGCTTGGCCGTCAGTACGCCGTCCTTCTGCTCAAACGTGATGCCCTTCGGCAGCGCGACGTTCATCTTGCCCTTCGGTCCCTGCACTTCCACTTCGTGGGGCTTGATCTGAATCTTTACGCCCGACGGCACCGGAATAATTTTGTTTCCAATTCGCGACATGTGTTTCGTTTCCTTGAAATCAAAAAATCAAACGCTCCTGCTCAGCGGATTACCAGACCTCGCACATCATTTCGCCGCCGATTCCCGCTTTGCGCGCGGCCTGGCCGGTCATCAAACCCTGCGCCGTCGATACGATCGAGATGCCCATGCCGCCCACCACCTGGCGGATGCCGGTCTTCGCCACATACCGGCGCGAACCCGGACGCGAAACGCGCTTCAAATTGGTGATCACGCTGCGGCGGTCCGGCGTGTAACGCAGAAAAACGCGCAGCGTCTTTTTGCCCTTCTGCTCTTCCACCACTTTGAAGTTCGCGATGTAACCCTCTTCCTTCAGGATGCGCGAAACCTCCACCTTTAGCTTGGAAGCGGGCAAATCCACGCGCGAGTGCTTGGCGCGCGAAGCGTTTCGGATGCGTGTCAACAAATCGGCGATCGGATCAGTCGTCATTCTCTCGTCCTTACCAGCTGGCCTTCACGACGCCGGGGATTTCACCCTTGAGCGCGTGGCCGCGGAAACAGATACGGCACATCTCAAACTTCGAAAGAACCGCGCGCGCCCGCCCGCAGATGCGGCAGCGGTTGCGTTCGCGGACCTTGTACTTCAGCTTCTTGTGCGTCTTCGCGATCTGACTGGTGCGAGCCATCCCTGGTGTTTCTCCTTCGCCTTCGTTACTGGCGGAAAGGCACGCCGAGCAGCCTCAGCAGCTCGCGGCCCTCTTCATCGTTCCGTGCCGTGGTGGTGATCGTGATGTTCATGCCCTTGATCTTGTCCACGCGGGTGTAGTCGATTTCCGGAAACACCAGCTGGTCTTTCAATCCGATGGTGTAGTTGCCGCGCCCATCAAACGACGTTGACGGCAAACCCTTGAAGTCGCGCACGCGGGGCAGCACGATCGACGACAAGCGATCCAGAAATTCGTACATCCGCTCGCCCCGCAGCGTCACCATGCAGCCAATGGGCATGCCCTGGCGGATTTTGAAATTGGCGATCGACTTCTTCGCCCGCGTGATCACCGGCTTTTGTCCGGTAATCTGGCCGAGTTCCGCCGCCGCCGTATCGAGGAGCTTCACGTTCGCGCTCGCTTCGCCCATCCCGATGTTCACGGTGACTTTCTTCACCTTGGGCACGGCCATCGTGTTCGTAAGGCCAAAGCGCTTCGACAGCGCCGGCACTGCTTCCTTGCGGTACTTTTCATGCAAACGCGTAATCATTTCTCTCGTCTCTCTTCACCACACCAAAAGTTCGTTCCGACTTCCGCACCGAAAACTAATTCTCGAACGTTGCCTTGCAATGCCGGCAGCTTCGCACCTTCGTCCCATCGGCGAGCTTGGAATGGCTGGCGCGCGTCGTCTTGCCGCAGCTCGGGCAAACCAGCATTACGTTTGAAACGTGTACCGGGCCTTCGCGCTCCAAAATCCCGCCCTTGATGTTCTTCGAAGGGTTCGGGCGCGTGTGCTTCTTGATCATGTTGGCGTGTTCCACGGTGACCGTCGTCTTCCACACATCCACCGAAAGCACTTTGCCGGTCTTGCCCTTGGAACGGCCGGACATCACTTTCACCGTGTCGCCGTGCCGGATACTGAACGCCGCTGGTTTGATTTCGATTTTTCGCATGGCTACCACACTTCCGGAGCGAGCGAGATAATCTTGGTGAACTGCTTGTCGCGCAATTCCCGGGCGACCGGCCCGAAAACGCGCGTGCCCACCGGCTCGTTCGCATCGTTGATCAATACCGCCGCATTGTCGTCAAACCGGATGTACGTGCCATCCTTGCGGCGCTGCTCTTTGCGCGTCCGCACAACCACGGCCTTCACCACCGAACCCTTCTTCACCTGGCTGTCGGGCGTTGATTCCTTCACCGCCGCGGTGATCACATCTCCCAAACTCGCCGTCAATCCCGCATCGCCGCCCACCGGCAGGATGCATGTCAATTGACGAGCGCCGGAGTTATCCGCCACCGTCAGCCATGTTCGCATCTGAACCATTTTCTTGCTCCCCTGTTACAAATCCCGCTCTGCTGCTTCGTCCGCCCAACCCGCGCCGGATTTATGCCTTCGGCAAAGCGCGCGACGAACGCTGAACGATGTCCTGCAAGCGCCAGCGCTTCAATTTCGAAAGCGGGCGGGTGGAAACGATGCGGACAGTGTCGCCCACATGCGCTTCGCCGGTTTCATCGTGCGCGTAGTACTTCTTCGCGTGGCGCACCACCCGCTGGTAGAGCGGATGCTGCACCGCGCGCGTTACCTTCACGACGATCGTCTTCTGCATCTTCGTGCTCGTCACCACGCCGGTCAGTTCCTGCCGCACGCCGCGCCCGGACACCGCTTCCTGCGCGGCGGCTGCTGCCTGTTCGTTTGCCATTACGCCTTCCTCAATTCGTTCTCACGCAACAGCGTTTGGATTCGCGCCATATCGCGCTTTGCTTCCCGCAGTTTCCGCAAACCCTCGGTCTGGCCGGTGGAAAGCTGAAAACGCAGGCGGAAGATCTGCTCGGCGAGCTCGTGATGGCGAACTTCCAGTTCGTTCGCGCTCAGATCGCGGAGTTTCTCCATTTTTCCAGTCGTCCGCTCCGCCATTACAGTTCCTCCGCGCGGCTGACGAATTTTGTGCGGATCGGCAGCTTGTGGGAAGCCAGCTTCATCGCTTCCTGCGCCGTCGCCAGATCTACGCCAGCCATTTCAAACATCACCCGCCCGGGTTTCACCACCGACACCCACTTCTCCGGGGGACCTTTGCCCTTACCCATTCGAGTCTCGGCCGGCTTCTTCGTGTACGGCTTGTCCGGAAAAATCCGAATCCACAATTTTCCGCCGCGCTTGATGAATCGCGTAATCGCCACGCGCGAGGCTTCGATTTGCCGGTCGGTAATCCACGCCGGTTCGAGCGCCTTCAGCCCGTACTCGCCAAACGCCAGCGAACCGCCGCGCCATGCTTTTCCGGTGCGGCGCCCGCGCTGTTGCTTGCGGTACTTTACTTTTTTCGGCATCAACATAGTTGCTTGACCGTATCCTTACGCTTGCGCGGTTTGTGTCTTTGCCTTCCCGCGTTGCGGGATCTTCTCACCCTGATAAATCCAGCACTTCACGCCAATCACGCCATAGGTCGTATTCGCTTCGGCAGTGCCAAAATCGATGTCCGCCCGCAGCGTTTGCAGCGGCAGGCGGCCCTGCAGGTACCACTCTTTTCTCGCGATTTCCGCGCCGTTCAACCGGCCCGCCACGCGCACCTTGATGCCCTTGCATCCAAAACGCAGCGCCGAATCCACGGACTTCCGCATAGCCCGGCGAAACGCCACGCGCTTCTCCAGTTGCAAGGCAATCGATTCCGCCACCAGTTGCGCATCCAGTTCCGGGCGGTGCACTTCCTGGATATCGATATGCACCTCGCGCTTGGTGCGCTTCTGCACGTCCTGCTTCAGCTTGTCGATTTCCGAGCCCTTGCGTCCGATGATGATGCCCGGACGGGCGGTATAAATTCGGATCACCAGCTTGTTCGCCGCACGCTCGACGTCAATTCCGCTGATCCCCGCGGACTTCAGCTTTTCCTTCAAAATCTTCCGCAGCTGCACGTCTTCGTGCAGCAGGTCGGCGTAATCCTTCTTCGCGAACCAGCGCGACTTCCAGCCCTTGTTGTAGCCCAGACGAAAACCGTACGGATGTGTTTTCTGCCCCAAACTGTCCTCCTACTGCTTCTTTTTCTGTGACGGCTTATTCCGTTGTTCCAGAGCCTTGCGCGCCTTGCGCACCGCTCCCTTCACGCCCTTCGATTCCTCGGCTTCCACAACCGCCGCCTGCATCCGCGAAGCGACGGCGCGTTGATGCTCGGAAACCTCAACGATGATGTGCGAGGTGCGCTTCTGGTAGCGGAATCCGCGGCCCATCGGCGCCGGACGCATGCGCTTCCAGCGCGGGCCTTCGTTCACGTAGCACGTCGTCACATAGAGCTGATCGACGTCCAGCGTTTCGCCGGCGTCTTCCGCTTTGCGTTCCGCATTCGCGATCGCGCTGCGCAGCGTCTTCTCGATCTCTTTCGCCACGCGCTTTTTCGTGAACCGAAGCGTGTGCAGCGCTTCTTCGGCGCGCTTGCCGCGAATCAAGTCGATGACCAGCCGAGCCTTCTGCGGCGAAACGCGGGAGTACCGCGCCTTGGCCACTCCGCCGATTTGTGTTGCTGCCTGCGTTGCCGTTGCCATGGATCGATTCCTCTTTCGAATGCCCGATTACGACTTTGCTCCCGCGCCTGCTCCTGCCGGTGCTGCTCCTGCCGCGGGCGCCGCTGCCGCCGCGCGTTCGAGCGCCGCTTTTACCGCGTGCCCCTTAAACGTGCGCGTCGGCGCGAACTCTCCCAGCTTGTGTCCCACCATCTGCTCGGTGATGTACACCGGAATAAACTTCTTGCCGTTGTGAACCGCGATCGTGTGCCCGATCATGTCCGGCAAAATCGTTGACCGGCGCGACCACGTCTTCAGCACCTTCTTTTCATTCCGCGTGTTCAACCCCTCCACTTTCTTGCGGAGGTGGTCGTCGATGAATGGTCCCTTCTTAAGCGAGCGCGGCATCTTTCTCCCTATCCTTCCACACGGCGCAATTTCATCCATTGCGCGCGGCGAACTCGTTTGAATCCCCGCACCGGACCGGAAACACGGTGCGATACCGGGCAGAAAGGACATACAAACCGCGTCCCCTGCGCGTTCGGGATCGTTTCCACAATCACAGCCCAACCGGAACGGCACAAACGGTACTGCACCTGCGGCGGCGGCAACTTGGCCGCTGCTTTCAGTACCGGCTTCGCCGCGCGCCGCGGAACCGATTTCCGCCCTCGCGCTGCTCGCCGGGGCGAACGACGAGATGAACGAGCTGCTGTCATTTCGTAACTCCCCAATTTTCCCCCGCGCCGGGTCCGTACCCTTCTGTTCCGTGCAACTACAAAACTCATGGCTACTTGCGGCGCTCGACGATCATCCGATCGCTCTTGCGCTTCTTCCGCGTCTTCGCTCCCAGCGTCGGAAAGCCCCACGGAGTCTGCGGATGGTTTCCCTTCACGCGGCCTTCCCCGCCGCCGTGCGGATGGTCCACCGGATTCATCGCCACACCGCGGTTGGTCGGACGCTTGCCGTGCCAGCGCGTGCGTCCCGCTTTTCCGTAGGTCACGTTTTCGTGGTCGAGGTTGCCCAGCTGGCCCACCGACGCCATGCAGCCAATGCTGAATTTGCGAACCTCGCCCGAAGGCAGCTTCACCAGCGCAAAGTCGCCTTCCTTGCTCATCAGCTGCGCCGCGCCGCCCGCCGAACGCACCACCTGGCCGCCCTTTCCGGGATGCAGCTCGAGGTTATGAATCATCGTGCCCGGCGGAATGTGCGAAATCGGCAGCGCATTGCCCGGCAGAATTTCCGCGCCTTCGCCGTTCTGCACCGTCATCCCCACCTCCAGGCCCACCGGTTGCAGGATGTAGCGCTTCTCGCCATCGGCGTAGTGCAGCAGTGCAATGCGCGCCGAGCGGTTCGGATCGTATTCAATCGCCGCTACCTTCGCCGGAATTCCGGTCTTGTCGCGGCGGAAATCGATCACCCGGTACTTCTGCGCGTGCCCGCCACCGCGGTGCCATGCGGTGATTTCGCCGTGCGAGTTTCGTCCGCCGGTCCGCTTCTGCGTCTCGGTGAGCGATTTTTCCGGCGTTTGCTTGGTGATCTCGCTCTTATCGAGCATGGTCAAAAAGCGTCGCGACGGTGTGTACGGCTTAAATGTTTTCAGTGCCATCATTGCCTCATACTTGCCGCCGGGCGCCTGCCCCGTGCGGTAACGCCGGTCTTACAGATTCTCGGCGTACTCGATCATTTTTTCGCCTTCGGCGAGACGAACGTACGCTTTCTTCCAATCGCTGCGGAACCCCTCCGCGCGGCCGCGACGGCGGAACTTGCCGTGAAACACCGCGGTGCGGACGTGGTCCACTTTCACCTTGAAAATTCGCTGCACGGCTTCGCGAATCTCGGTTTTGGTCGCGTCGTGAGCCACTTCGAACACAACCGTGTGCTGCGTTTCCTTCACGGCCAGGCCCTTTTCGGTGATGATGGGGCGGCGGATGACTTTGAATACCTTGTTCTCCATCGCTTATCCCTTCTTCGCCTTAGGCTTGGATTTGGGCTTCTCTTCTTTGTTGGCTGCCGGCTTCTTGGCTGCTTTCGGAGCCGCCGCTTTCGCTTCCGGCTTTGCCGCGGGCACTGCTGCTTTCTTCGCTACCGCCGGAGCCGGCTCGATCTGTACCGGAACTTCCGCGGGCGTTGCCGAAAGCGAACGGCTGAGCTTCGCGACCGCTTCGCGGGAAAGCATCAGGTGATCGTGGCGCAGCAGGTCGTATGCTTCCAGGCCCGCCGCCGGAACCAGCGTCACGCCGTCAATGTTGCGGCTCGCGCGTTCGAGGTTCAGGTTGTCGCCCGATTCCACCAGCAAAATCGTGGTCGTGTTCTTGTTCACTTTGCCAAGCGCCGTCCGGAACGCTTTGGTCTTGTGCGATTCCAGCTTCCAGCTGTCCAGAATCGTCAGCTTTTGCTCGGCGAGCTTCGAAGAAAGCGCCGAACGCAACGCGCCCAAAACCATTTTCTTCGGCAGCGCGTAGTCGTACTTGCGCGGCGTCGGTCCGTGAACCGTGCCGCCGTGGCGCCAGAGCGGCGACCGGATCGAGCCAACGCGCGCCCGGCCCGTGCCCTTCTGCTTCCACAGCTTTTTGCCCGAGCCGGAAACTTCGCTCTTGTCCTTCGTTTTGTGCGTGCCGGCGCGTTCGCCCGCCAGATGATGCCGCACGGCTTCGTGCAGCAGGTGCGGGTTCACTTTTACGCCGAACACGTCGTCGGCGAGTTCAACCTGGCCGACTGTCTTGCCTTCGAGATTTTTTACGTCCACAACTGGCATCGTCGTTTTCTCTTTATCGGGCCGTAACGGCCACGGAATCCGCTGCGATTACAGGTTTGCCTTGACCTTGCGAATAAAAATGTACGCGCCCGCCGGACCCGGCACCGCGCCGCGCACCAGCAGCAAATTCTCATCGGAATCGATCTTCTCTACGCGCAGCTTCTTGATCGTCTTGCGCTCGTTGCCCATGTGGCCCGGAAAGTGTTGCCCTTTCCACACGCGCGACGGGAAAGAGCTCGCTCCGATGCCGCCCGGAGCCCGGTGGAACATCGAGCCGTGGCTCGCGTCGCCGCCGCGGAAGTGCCAGCGCTTCACGCCGCCCTGAAAGCCCTTGCCCTTGCTGACGCCGGTTACATCCACCAGTTCGCCGATCTTGAAATTTTCCACCAGCACGCGATCGCCGGACTTCGATTCATCCTTCGAATCGTCGATGCGAATCTCGCGCAGGTAACGAAGCGGCGCGACGTTGGCCTTCTTAAAGTGGCCCGTGCGCGCCTTGTTCACCCGCTGCGGCTTGATGAATTCCACCAGCCCCAGCTGCACGGCGTCGTAGCCGTCTTTTTCCTTGGTGCGGCGCTGCACGACCACGCACGGCCCGGCCTGCAGCACGGTGCATGGAATCGCCGAACCGTCTTCGCCGAACACTTGCGTCATGCCGAGTTTGATGCCCAGTATTCCGTTGACTGCCATTTCGTTCGCTCTTTCCTTCGTGAATGGCGCCCGCTTTCGCAAACGCGCTAAAAGCTGCTTCTCGTCGTGCGCTTACTTCGCTGCGTGTTCCCGGCCAAACGCCTTGATTTCCACGTCCACGCCCGGCGGCAGATCGAGCTTCATCAGAGCGTCCACCGTGTCCGGCGTCGGCTCGAGAATGTCGATCAGCCTCTTGTGCGTCCGCATTTCGAATTGCTCGCGGGATTTTTTGTCCACGTGCGGTGAGCGAAGCACGGTCCAGCGGTTGATCACCGTGGGCAGTGGAATCGGCCCTGCAACGTCCGCGCCTGTGCGCTTTGCCGTGTCCACAATCTCTTTGGTCGATTGATCGAGAATGCGGTGGTCGTAAGCCTTCAAACGAATCCGGATTTTTTCGCCGTTGGCCATAAGTTACTCGATGATCTCGGCGACCGCGCCGGCCCCTACGGTGTGTCCGCCTTCGCGAATCGCGAAGCGCAGTCCCTTTTCCAGTGCTACCGGCGTGATCAACGTGATCTCGCACGAAATGTTGTCTCCCGGCATCACCATCTCCACTCCGTCCGGCAACTTCACATCGCCCGTCACGTCCGTCGTACGGAAATAAAACTGAGGACGATACCCGGTAAAAAACGGCGTGTGCCGTCCGCCCTCTTCCTTCGTCAACACGTATGCTTCGGCCTTGAACTTGGTATGCGGCGTGATCGATCCAGGCTTCGCCAGCACCTGCCCGCGCTCGACTTCATCCTTTTCCGTGCCGCGCAACAGTAAACCTACGTTGTCGCCCGCCATGCCCTCATCCAGCAGCTTGCGGAACATTTCAATTCCCGTCACCGTCTTCTTCATCGTCGGACGGAATCCCACAATCTCCACTTCCTCGCCCACCTTCACTTTGCCGCGCTCGATTCGTCCCGTCACCACCGTTCCTCGGCCCGAAATCGAGAAAATATCTTCAATCGGCATCGCAAACGGTTTATCCACATCGCGTACCGGCTGCGGAATGTTCTTGTCCACCGCTTCCATCAAATCCAGAATCGACTTCTCCCACTTCGCGTCGCCTTCCAGCGCCTTCAAAGCCGACCCGCGAATCACCGGCAGCGTGTCCCCCGGATACTGGTAGCTCTTCAAAAGCTCACGTACTTCCAGTTCCACCAGCTCCAAGAGCTCCGGATCATCCACCATGTCGCACTTGTTCAAAAATACGCAGATGTAAGGCACACCCACTTGACGCGCAAGCAGGATGTGCTCGCGCGTCTGCGGCATCGGACCATCGGTCGCCGCCACCACCAGAATCGCGCCGTCCATCTGCGCGGCTCCCGTGATCATGTTCTTCACATAGTCCGCGTGACCCGGACAATCAATGTGCGCGTAGTGACGGTTCGGCGTCTCATACTCCACGTGCGACACCGCAATCGTGATCCCCCGCTCCCGCTCTTCCGGCGCGTTGTCGATCGAATCGAATGCCCGGAACGCCACCTTCGGGTTGTTCTTCGACAACACCTTGGTGATCGCCGCCGTCGATGTCGTTTTGCCGTGGTCAATGTGACCAATCGTCCCGATATTTACGTGCGGCTTGGTTCGTTCGAATTTCTCTTTCGCCATTTCGCTCTCTGCTCCTGTAACGATCCGTTCTAACTTCTGAATTCCTGTGACGCCTACTTCTTGGCCTTGTCGCCGTTCTTGCCGCCGATGATTTCCTCGGAGATGTTGTTCGGCGCCTGCTCGTAATGCGAAAAGTGCATGGTGAAGCTGCCGCGGCCCTGCGTGCGGCTGCGAATTTCCGTCGCGTACCCGAACATGGTCGACAGCGGAACCAGCACGTTGATAATTTCCGTGCCGCCGCGCGATTCGCGGCCCTGCATTTGCCCGCGGCGGGAGTTCAAGTCCGCGATCACCGGACCCATGTAATCTTCCGGCACCACAACTTCAACGCGCATGATCGGCTCGAGCAATTTCGGATTGGCTTTCTTGCACGCATCCTTGAACGCCATCGAACCCGCGATCTTGAACGCCATTTCGGAGCTGTCCACGTCGTGGTAGCTGCCGTCGGTCAAAACCACAGCGGCGTCCACCATTTCGTAGCCGGCCAGAATTCCGGTTTCCATCGCTTCGCGGATGCCGTCTTCAATCGGCTTGATGAATTCACGCGGAACCGACCCGCCCACGATTTTGTCGATGAACAGCAGCCGGTGTTCCTTGTCGAAGCTGTACTTGCCGCCCTTGCCGCCGCCAATATTCTTGGCCATCTCGGCAATCTCTTCTTCCGACATTTCGTGCATGTCTTCGTGATTGGCGTGCGGCAAAGGATGCAGCTTGATCACCGCGTGGCCGTACTGGCCGCGTCCGCCGGTCTGCTTGATGTACTTTCCTTCGCCTTCCGCTTCCTTGAGGATCGTTTCGCGGTAGGCGACCTGCGGGCGGCCCACGTTTGCCTGCACGCCGAATTCCCGCATCATGCGATCCACGATAATTTCCAGGTGCAGCTCGCCCATTCCGGAAATCAACGTCTGATTCGTTTCGGCGTCGGTATGCATGCGGAACGTCGGATCTTCCTGGCCCAGCTTGCCCAGCGCGATGCCCATTTTTTCCTGGTCCGCTTTCGTCTTGGGCTCGATCGCCACCTGAATCACCGGCGCCGGGAAGTCGATATTCTCAAGCACGATGGGCTTGTCTTCGTCGCACAGCGTGTCGCCGGTGGTTACGTTCTTCAGGCCCACGCAAGCGGCGATGTCGCCCGCTTCGATCGAATCGATTTCTTCGCGCTTGTTGGCGTGCATGCGCAGCAATCGGCCAATGCGCTCGCGCGTCTTGCGCGTCGAGTTGTAAACGTTCTGCCCCGCTTTCAACACGCCCGAATATACGCGGATGTACGTGACGTGCCCGACGAACGGGTCGGTCATGATTTTGAACGCCAGCGCGGCAAACGGCTCGTCATCCGAAGCGCTGCGAAGAAGCGTCTCGCCGCCGTTCGGATCCGTCCCCTCGACCGGCGGAACATCGGCCGGCGAAGGCAAATAATCGATCACCGCATCGAGCAGCGGCTGCAAGCCCTTGTTCTTGAACGCCGATCCGGCCAGCACCGGAACCAGCTTCAAAGCGATCGTCGATTTGCGCAGCGAAGCCCGCAACTCGGCCGGTTCGATTTTCTGCTGTTCGAGGTACTTGTGCATGATGGCGTCGTCGTGCTCGGAAATGTACTCGACGACTTTGTCGCGATGCTCTTTGTAGAATTCCGGAGTCAAACCCGAAGCTTTCACCGCGACCGCCACGGCCGGGTGCGAGCCGAGGTATTCGGCGTCCCACAGCTTTTCGAGCGCCACGGTTTCGTATTCCGCGCCCAGCGTTTCATCCTTCCAGATAATGGCGCGCTCTTCGATAAAATCCACCACGCCGATAAAATTATCTTCGCGGCCAATCGGAAATTGCAGCGGAACGGGATGCGCCGAAAGCCGCTGCCGCATCGAGCGCACCGAATGATCGAAATCGGCGCCGATGCGGTCCATCTTGTTGATGAACGCGATGCGCGGCACCCGGTACTTGTCTGCCTGGCGCCACACGGTTTCCGATTGCGGCTGCACGCCGGCAACCGCGTCGAAAATCGCCACCGCGCCGTCCAGCACGCGCAGCGAGCGCTCGACCTCCACCGTGAAGTCCACGTGCCCCGGCGTATCGATAATATTGATGCGGTATTTCTTCTGGAAACGAGTCCACGAAGCGGTCGTCGCCGCGGACGTAATCGTGATGCCGCGCTCGCGCTCCTGCTCCATCCAGTCCATTACCGTCGTGCCTTCGTGCACTTCACCGATCTTGTAGGTCACACCCGTGTAGAAAAGGATGCGCTCGGTCGACGTCGTCTTTCCGGCGTCAATGTGAGCCATGATCCCGATATTGCGGGTCTGATCGAGTTGTACCTGGCGTGGCATAGGTCCCTGGGATTCGCGCTACCAGCGATAATGTGCGAAAGCCTTGTTCGCTTCCGCCATGCGGTGCACGTCCTCCTTCTTTTTCACTGCGCCGCCGCGGCCGTTCGCGGCGTCCAAAATTTCTTCGGCGAGCTTGTCGGTCATCGTCTTGCCGCTGCGCGTTCGCGAGTACAGCACCAGCCAGTGAATCGCGAGCGACTGCTTGCGGAACGGATTTACTTCCACGGGCACCTGGTAGTTCGCGCCGCCTACGCGTCGCGTCTTTACTTCGAGGGCCGGCTTGCAGTTCTCCACCGCCTTCTTGAAAAGCTTGAACGCGTCGTCATTCGACTTCTTCGCCACCTGATCCATCGCGTTGTAAAAAATCGACTGCGCGGTCGCGCGCTTGCCGTCGTACATCATGCTCGAGATAAACTTCTGCACCAGATCGCTTCCGTAAACCGGATCGCCGGGAATCTTGCGGCGAAGTACCCAACCCTTGCGTGGCATCGATCGAGCCTCCTACTTCTGTGCGGCTTTGGGCCGCTTGGCGCCGTACTTCGAGCGCGCTTGCTTGCGATTTTCAACGCCTGCGGCGTCCAGCGTGCCGCGAATAATGTGGTAGCGCACTCCCGGCAAGTCCTTCACACGGCCGCCGCGCACCAGCACGATCGAGTGCTCCTGCAGGTTGTGGCCAATGCCGGGGATGTAGGTGGTCACTTCGGCGCTGTTCGTCAACCGCGCGCGCGCAACCTTGCGCAACGCCGAGTTCGGCTTCTTCGGCGTCTGCGTATACACGCGGACGCACACTCCGCGCTTTTCCGGGCAGCCCTCGAGCGCGGGCGACTTGGTCTTCACCCGGATCTTTTCCCGGCCGTGGCGCACTAGCTGTGAAAACGTCGGCACGTTTCTCTCCTCACTCCATGAACGCTGAAAATTTCGATTTTGGCGCGCACAATGCCATCCCGCGCAAAAATCGGCGAGTGAATGAACAGAAAAGGTGCCTGACCTAAGGATTGACCCAGGTACTCCGCGACGACGCGACTTCACCCCAAGGAGTGAACTGCATCTTCATATACGGCGGAGAGGCTCACACGGCTTTGCGGGGCTGGCGCCCCATTTCGGCCGCTCTTTCGTTCCCCGATCCGTCGTTCTTTGTTCCGGGGTACGAAAGACTTCCCTAATCACCACTACTGCTGAAACTCGAAAGCAACCGCGGAAGTATAGGAGAATCAGTGGCCCTTGTCAACTCGATTCAATCCAAAAATAAAGTAGCAAATTTGGACTGCATCGTGCCTATTCCCACTCCGACCAAGCGAGCCTGCTTCCAAAACTCGCCTCACTCCCTCTCCCCGGCTCCCAACACCGTAATAGTACCACAAACTGTTAACTATTTGGACACGCCATTGCGCGAATCCCGCCAGAAAATCGTCTCTCTGTAAGTCTTTTACAATGAATACTTTATGCGAATGCCGCCTCCCAACAACAACGAATCTCGACCTCGCTCCCGCCCTGCGTCCGCCCGGTTCCCCGAAAAACGCCCCAAACTCGTCATTTGCAATTGCTCAACACTCCGGCCCGTCAGGCTTTACCGCCCGCTCCATCCCGCCTAGACTGGCGGGGGCGAATTTTTCGGGGAGATGGAATGAAAATTTTCCGGTCGGTTTTGTTGAGTCTGGTTTGTTTTGCATCGCCGGTTTCGGCGCAACAGCAGCTTGCGCCCCCTCCCTCCGCCCAGCCGGCTCTGGTTCCCGACCCGCTCAAAACTCCGGCGGCGGACTATTCGCGCGAGCCTTTTGTCGTCGAAAAATATGAATCCGACGTGCGCTACGAAAACGACGGAACCGGTGAACATGAAATTTTGGCGAGGATTCATGTGCAGAGCGATGCCGGCGTGCAGCAATTGGGCGAACTCGTCTTTGGCTACAATTCCGGCAACGAGCAAATGGATGTGCGCTACGTCCGCGTGGTGAAACCAGACGGCACCATCGTCACCGCCGCTGCCGACGCCATCAAGGAAATGACCGCAGGCGTCGCTGCCGACGCGCCCGAATACACCGACTACAAGGAAAAGCACATCACCGTTCCCTCGCTGCATGCCGGCGACACGATTGAATATGACATCGTCACCAGGACCGAAACGGCCTTGGCCCCGAATCAATTCTGGTACGAACAGAACTTTCTCGAAGGCGCGATCGTTCTCGACGAGCGCCTGCAAATCAACGTGCCCCGCGAACGCGCGCTGATCGTCAAATCAGCGGCCTACTCAAACGTCGATCCGCGAAATATCCAGGAAGACGATTCGGCATTTTCGAAGAAGGACGCGGCTGGCCGCACGATCTATCTCTGGAAGCATTCTCTCCTCGCGCGGCCCACCGATGAGGAATTGAAAAAGAAAAAGTCGCAGCCGGCAGCACAGAAATCCGTGGATGTGCAGATCACTACCTTTAAGAATTGGGCGGAAGTCGCGGGCTGGTACGCGCAACTCGAGAAAGGACGCGCCGTCCCAAACGACGACATCCGCAAGAAGACCCTCGAACTGATTCAGGGCCGCGCCGATCAATTGCAGAAGATGGACGCGCTCTACGGCTACGTCGCGAAAAATATTCGCTATGTGAGTTTGTCGTTCGGGCTTGGCCGCTACCAGCCGCACTCCGCCGCCGACGTTTTCAAAAATCAATACGGAGACTGCAAAGACAAAGTCACGCTCCTGGCGGCGATGCTGCAGGCGGCGGACATTCCTTCCGATGCGGTGCTGATTCCCTCCCGGCGGAAAATCGACGAAGCGATTCCCTCGCCCTCGCAATTCGATCATCTGATTACCGCCGTTCCTTACGACAACAATTTGATCTGGATGGATTCAACCGCCGAGGTGGCGCCCTTCCGCCTGCTGGCAGCGTCGTTGCGCGATAAATACGCGCTGCTGGTCCCGCCGGACGGCATGGGAAAGCTGATCGAGACGCCGGCCGATCCCCCGTGGCTATCGACGCAGAGCGTTGCCATCGAAGCGCAGGTAAGCGAGCTCGGAAAGCTCACCGCCAAACTCAAATATTTTCTGCGCGGCGACAATGAATTTGCGCTGCGCGTCGCCTTCCGTCGCACGCCGCAAACCCAGTGGCAACAGCTCGGTCAGACCATCGCCACGCTCGACGGCATCAAGGGCGAGGTCACCAGCGTAAAACCAAGCGATCCTTCAGACACCGAAAAGCCCTTCGAACTCGACCTCGAGTTCACCCAGGCGAACTACTTTGATTGGTCGAGCAAAAAAGTAAAAATCCCAATCCCGATGCTCGCGATCGGTTTGCCCGATGCATCGCCGGATTCGCCCGATCCTGTGCAGCTCGGCAGCCCGCTCGACGTAACCATGAATTTGACCATGACCCTGCCCGCGGGCTTTACCGCCCAGGCTCCTTTCGGCGTGAGCGTCAATCACGATTACGCCGCCTACAAATCCAGCTACAAATTCGCCGACCACACGCTCACCGCCGAGCGCGTTCTCAATTTCAAGATGCGCGAATTGCCCGCCTCGCGGGCCAGCGAATATCTTACGTTTTCACGCACCGTCGAATCCGACGAAACCCAATTGCTCGCCGTTGAGAATCCAACGCCAGGCTCCTCCACGATTCCGTCAACCGCAACGGCCGACGAACTTCTCGAATCGGGCGTCGCCGCGCTCAATGCCGGTAACGCGCGCGAAGCAATTCCACTGTTCAAACGCGTCACCGAGCTCGATGCGAAAACCAAGCAGGGCTGGAACGATCTCGGTCTCGCCTATCTGCGGCTCGGACAATTCGATGACGCCGCCGCGGCCTTTCACAAGCAGATCGAAGTCGATCCCTACGACGAGCACGTTTACAACTATTTGGGCATCACCCTGCAACAGCAGGAAAAATATTCGGAAGCGGCCGACGCGTTCAAGAAGCAGATCGAAATCAATCCGCTCGATCCCATCGCCCACGCCGCGCTCGGCGCGCTGTATTCCGAGCAGCACCGTTTCACCGACGCCGTCCCGGAACTCGACAAGGCCACGGCGCTCTCGCCCGACAACGCCGAACTCGAAGTCAGCCTCGGCCGCGCCTACCTCAATACCGGGCAGAAAGACAAAGCGCTCGAAGCATTCGACAAGAGCGTGGACCTCGCGCAGACGCCCGTCGTCTGGAATAACGTTGCCTACAATCTGGCTGACGCCGGCATCGAACTCGATAAAGCGTCGCAATACGCCGAGTCGGCAGTTTCGGCCACGGCCGCCCCGCTACGAAACATCGAGCTCTCGCACCTCACCATGGACGATCTTGGCCAGGTCGCCGCGATGGGCGTTTATTGGGACACGCTCGGATGGGTTCATTTCAAGAAAGGCGATCTGGACACAGCCGAACGCTACGTGCGAGCTTCGTGGCTTCTGAACCAGCACGGTGAAGTGGGCGACCACCTGGCGCAAATCTACGAAAAACGAGGCGAGAAAGAACGCGCCATTCTCATGTACGCTCTCGCGATGGGCGCGGCGCACTCCGTGCCGGAAACGCGAGCCCGCCTGATCGTTCTACTCGGAACCAACACCACAATCGATGCGCTGGTGGCCAAGGCGAAACCGGAGCTCGCGAAAATCCGCGAGTTTCCGTTGGCCGATGGACTCAAGCAAGACGCGAAAGCCGATTTCTTCGTGCTGCTTTCGCCGGGGACAAAGCATGCGGTCGTCGATGGCGCGAAATTCATCACCGGAAGCCAGGATTTGCGGCCATTCGCCGAGAAGCTCAAGGCAATTGATTTTGGCGCTGCCTTTCCCGATGCGTCGCCGGCCAAACTGGTTCGCCGCGGCACGTTGAGCTGCACCGCAGCGTCCGGTAAGTGCGTGCTCACGCTAATTTTGCCGGAAGACGTTCGCGCGTTGAATTAGCTCGCACGTTGCCGCGCGATCCTTCCGCCCGCTTATTTTCGCGCGCTCACGATGCCGCCCAGGCGTCCTCGAATTTTCAGATTGTCGGCGCGGTCGCTGAAGTACCGAGCGTTCAATTCATCGGCGCCTAAATCTTCAATCTTTGTAAATCCCTTCGCGCCCAGTTCGTCGGCCAATTCGGCGCGATCAAAAAACAATTGAAACGGCTCGCCGGCGGTGGCCACTCGCCGGGCAAGCGCGTCAAATGCCATTCGTCCGACAAATCCCAGCGAAGCGCGCGGTCGAGCGTAATCGAATACCACTCCGCTGCCTCCGGGCATCGATCCGATAAACTCCAGCGTGCTCAGCGCGGCAGCGCGCGTCAAATACGGCACAACGCCCAGCCACGAGAAAAACGACACCTTGCCGAAATCGAACCCGGCCACGGCCAGTCCGTCCCGCAACGATTGCGTTTCGAAATTTACCGGCGCAAACGTAAGCGACGGCGGCACGGCGATTCCGCCCGCCGCCAGACGCTTCTGTTTCCACGCTTGCGTGGCGGGATGATCCACTTCAAACACGCGAATCCTCGCGCCGAACGGATTGCGGTACGCAAACGTATCGAGGCCCGCGCCCAGAATCACGTATTGGCTCGCGCCGCGTGCAACCGACGCTGCCAATTCGTCCTCGGCAAATCGGCTGCGCACCACCATGAACGCCCGAAAATAGCGGGCGCCGCGCGTTCGGTAGGATTTCTCTTCGGCGCGGATGCGCGCCTCGATTTCCTCGCCGAGGATTGGCAGCGCGATCGGATCTTCGAGAACGTGGGGATGATCGAACAGTTGGTGGGCCGCGCGGCGCATCGCTACGCGCTGTGCGGTAATGCTCGGGCGGGCGTCAATCACGAGGGAACCGCCTTCCATCGCGCGAACAAAAATCCGTCGCGCGAGGCGTCCACGCGACCGGGCAAACTACCGGATTTCGAGTAGCTCTCGTTCCTTCAGCACTGAAAGGTCTTCGATTTTCTTGGTTTCGGACTGCGTCAGCTTATCCAGCTCGTCGATCGCGCGCTTGCGGTCGTCTTCGCTCATCTTCTTTTCTTTCTCGAGTTTCTCCACCGCTTCCTTAATGTCGCGCCGCACGTTGCGCACCGCCGTCTTGTGATTCTCAAGCACCTTGTGAACGTGCTTCACCAGATCCTTGCGGCGGTCTTCGGTCAAACTCGGCAGCGGAATGCGGACGACCTTCCCGTCGTTCGTCGGATTCAGGCCAAGATCGGACGTGCGAATCGCTTTGTCGATCAGCGGCACGGCAGACGCATCCCACGGCGAAATCATAATCGTCGTGGCGTCGGGCACGCTCAGCGTTCCCATCTGATTCAGCGGCATCGGCGTGCCGTGATAGTCCACGCGAATGTGATCCACCAGCGACACGTTGGCCCGCCCGGTGCGAACGCCTGACAATTCCTTGCGAAAGTCGTCGACGGCCTTTTCCATGCGCGCGCGCGCCTGGGCCATCGCGTCTTTGCTCGATGCAATCGTGCTCATCTTTCGATTTTCCTCCGCGCCGACAAATTAAGCCGCAGTTACCGTCGAGCCCACATTCTCGCCCATGATGACGCGCTTCAAATTCCCGTTCACATTCATATCGAACACCACGATCGGCATCTTGTTGTCCATGCACAGCGAGATGGCCGTCGAATCCATCACCGACAGGCCCTTCTGCAGCACGTCCAGATAGGTGATCGTGTCGAACTTCTTGGCGGTCTTCACTTTTTCCGGGTCCGCATCGTACACGCCGTCCACGCGCGTCGCCTTCAAAATGACCTGCGCTTTGATTTCCATCGCGCGCAGGGCTGCGGCCGTATCCGTCGAAAAATACGGATTGCCCGTCCCCGCGGCGAAAATCACAATGCGGTCCTTTTCCAGATGGCGCGTCGCGCGGCGCCGAATAAACGGCTCCGCCACCTGATGCATCTCGATGGCGCTCAGCAAGCGCGTATGGCAGCCCGCTTTCTCAAGAGCATCCACCAGCGCAAGCCCGTTGATCACCGTCGCCAGCATTCCCATGTAATCGCCGGTCGCGCGATCGATCGCCAAATCCTTCTGCCGCGTGCCGCGGAAAATATTCCCGCCGCCCACCACGATCGCGATCTCCACGCCCAGGTCGTGCACGTCCTTTACTTCCCGCGCGATTCCCTGAATCGTTTCGGCGTGAATGCCCGAATCGAGCGGCCCGGAGAGCGACTCGCCCGAAAGCTTCAACACGATTCGCTGGTACACCGGCGCGCCCGTCGGACCCTTTTTATCTTTCGCCATCTGTGCTTTCGTCATCGCAGGTTTGGCCAGCCCCCTGGCCCGCCGAGCATTCTAGCAGAGAAACGCACACGGGACGTCCGGAACATGCCTCCGCGCGGGAAAATCTGGCGCGAACCCTGTGCGCCTCGTGTTCGGCTTCGGTACGCTCGCTTCGGCGGAATTTCCTTGCCACCGCCGTTGCATCCGGGCAAAAAAAATCCGCCGGCAAACTCGGCGGATTTTTCCGGCATTTGTCGTGCGCAAAGCCTAGACGGACGGAACGGCGACCGCGGTGTCCGACGTATCGGTGCCGCCATCTTTTCCGGCTTCCATCTCGCCCACCTTGAAGCGGGCAAAACGGCGCACCGTGATGTTCTCGCCGATCTTCGCGATGGCCTGGTCGATCAGTTCCTTCACCGTAATGCCTTCGTCCTTGATGAAGTGCTGTTCGTACAGGCAATTTTCTTCGTAGAATTTTTCCATCTTGCCGTTGACGATCTTCTCCACCACGACTTCGGGCTTTCCGGTCTGCTTGGCTTGATCCTTGTAGATCTCGCGCTCGCGGTCCAGCGTTTCCTGGGTCACTTCCTCGCGGCGCAAAAAGCGCGGATCGAGCGCGGCGATGTGCATCGCCACGTCGTGGCACAGTTTCTGGAAATCTTCGGTGCGCGCCACAAAGTCGCTTTCGCAATTCACTTCGATCAGCACGCCGATTTTTCCGCCGGCATGGATGTACGTGCTCACCAGGCCTTCGGACGTCGAGCGCTGCGCTTTCTTCGCCGCCGCGGCCTGTCCCTTTTTGCGCAGCACATTGATCGCCTGCTCGATGTCGCCGCCGGCTTCGACCAGCGCTTCGCGGCACGCCGTGAATCCGGCGCCGGTGCGGTCGCGCAGTTCCTTCACTTGTTGAGCTGATACGTTCGGTTTTCCTTCGGGAGTTGCCATCGCTACACCAATTCCTTTTTTATGAGTTCTTGCCGGCGAGCCGTCGCCGCGCCGGATTTCAACGCAGCGCGAACCCGCCGTCACACAAAATTCGAACAATATTCGGACCGGAGTCCCACACTGCAGGACGGCACGAAGTTTCGAGGTTGCACTAAAACGTTCGAGCGAACGAAAAACTAGCGGTGCTGAATTTCGTCTTCGGTCGGCAGAGGCAGAGCTTCTTCCGTGATCGCCTCGCCTTCGCCTTCCACGAAGTCGCCTTCCTGCTTTTCGTACACTTCGTAGGCGCTGGTATCGACGTAATCCACGCCTTCTTCGCCGCCGCCTTCCACCGACTTCTGATCGGCGATTTGCGTCTGCTCGAAGGACTGGTTGCCCACAACCACCGCGTCGGAAATTTTCGACGTAAACAGGCGAATCGCGCGCAGAGCGTCGTCGTTGCCCGGAATCACCCAATCCACCAGGTCCGGATCGCAATTCGTATCCACGATCGCCACCACCGGAATGCCCATGCGGCGCGCTTCGCGTACCGCGATCAATTCCGCGTTCGGATCGATCACAAACATCGCATCCGGCAGCGTGGTCATATTTTCCACGCCCGCAAAGTTCTGCTTCAGATGCTTCAACTCGCGCTCCAGCCGGGCCGCTTCTTTCTTCGAGAATTCCGCCATGCGGCCGTCTTCGACCATCGCGTTCAAAAGCTTCAGCCGCTTGATCGATTTCTGCAGCGTCACCCAGTTGGTCAGCGTCCCGCCCAGCCAGCGATGGTTCACATAGAACATGCCGCAGCGGTTCGCTTCTTCCGCGATCGCTTCCTGCGCCTGGCGCTTGGTGCCGAGAAAAAGAATTCGTTTGCCCTGCGACGTAATTTCCGAAACGTACCGCGCAGCTTCGCGGAACATTTTCAGGGTCTTTTGCAGATCGATAATGTGAATGCCATTGCGTTCGCCGAAGATATATTCCTTCATCTTCGGATTCCAGCGGCGCGTCTGGTGGCCAAAGTGAACTCCGGCCTCCAGCAGCTCCTTCATTGTGATTTCGACTCCCATGTGGCTCCTTTTTGGAAAGGGAAACTTTTTCCCGCCGCGTCCATCCTGCGGCTTGGCAGTTTCCTTTTTTGCCGGCATCTTGCCGGCCGTGATGTAATCCGCGCCCTGAATGCGACCGCGGATCCAAACCTCGTCGGTACAACGTCAAGCGAAAGCAAACTCGAAAATCGCGAACGGGGCTCGTGCAACCCAAGCCCCGCCCGCGCGAATCGTTAGCGCTTGCTGAACTGGAAGCGGCGACGCGCGCCCTTCTGTCCGTACTTCTTGCGTTCCTTCATGCGCGAATCGCGCGTCAGGAAACCGTTGGTCCGCAGCGCCGGACGCAGCTCCGGATTCAGAATCGAAAGCGCGCGCGATAGACCCATGCGCACCGCTCCCGATTGCCCGCCCGTGCCGCCGCCCTTCACAATGGCGCGCACTTCCAGCTGGTCCTGCATCTGCGTGAACGAAAGCGGCTCGGTGGCGGCTTTGTGCCAGGCCACGTTGCGGAAATACTCGTCCACCGGGCGTCCGTTCACCGTGAACTTCGCCGCGCCCGGCTTGATGTACACGCGGGCCACGGATTCACGGCGGCGGCCGGTGCCGTAGTGCTGCTTCACTGAACCGGAAAACGTATTGGCTGCTGAACTCAAAGTTCCCCCTCACGTTCCCGCCCCGCCGAAACCGCTGGCGCAGACAGGTTGGCCCTGACGGACATTTCCGCCGGGCAAAAAATTTTGAGGCCGAATGGTGCGAGGTTACAGGGCGATCGGCTGAGGTTTCTGTCCGGTGTGGCGCGCAAGGCCTTCACTGCCGGCATAAATTCGCAGCTTCTTTGCTCTTCGGGCGCGCAGCTTGTTCTTGGGCAGCATGCCCAGCACAGCTTCGCGCACGACCTCTTCTGGACGGCGCTTCATCAACGACCGGATCGGCTCTTCCTTCAAACCGCCCGGCCAGCCGCTGTGGTGACGGTACATCTTCTGGTCGATCTTGTTCCCCGTCAGCTTCACTTTTTCGGCATTCACAACCACGATATGATCGCCACAATCGAGATGCGGCGTGTAGGTCGGCTTGTCTTTCCCGATCAACATCCGCGCGACCTTCGTCGCCAGTCGGCCCAGCACCACTCCGTCGGCGTCGATCACAAACCAGTTTTTCCCTACCATCAGGTCTTCGGCCTGACGTCCCCTCGGAATATACGTTGCCATATCAGCTAGTCACACCCTTCCTTCAATAGACAAACGTAGAGTCTAAAGTATGCCTTCCCTTCTGTCAACCGAACTGTCCGTCCGCGCCTTCGACGAGCGGCAACTTACGCGCCGAGTGGCCCGCGGCCAGCCACTCCTTCGCTTGCGCTCGACCAAAAAGCCCAATTGGCTCGCGCAAACGTAAGCCGGATCACCCCTATGCGGTAGTTGCCCTTACGTTTCATTCGTCTGTTGAAGTCGCCTTCGCCTCTAAAGTTTATTCGGGTGTTGAAGTTGCCTTCGCCTCTGCCGTTGGTGTGCCGCCCCAACCAGAAGCCGAAGGGCGATGGGTCGAGCAGATCGTCCGTTGGGGCGCCCAACGCGCGGTTCTCGCGGAGTGCGGTGGCACCCGCCGCCAGGCGGGGACCACCGCCGGCCGCAGGCGTGCGGAGCCGCTTGGACGCAGCCTCGAACACCGCAAACGTCCGCCTTGCCACCCCGTCTGCCGGGTGGCCCATCCTTTCACCTCACCGCTTTGGAGGTTTCGGGTGCCGCGTCCTTTTTCCGCCCCGGCGGACAAAAGATGCGTAGCGTCAACATCATCACTGGCTCAAACAAACTCGAACGGCGCTACGGGCTCCGCCACCCGCCGAGCCACCACAGAAACGGATGCACCGGGATATGTGCGCCTTGCTAAGGATGTTCCCCTACCGATGAATCGTACAAGGGAGCAGTCAACGGTTTTGGGTTTCGTCCACTGGCCTTCGCTTCGCGAAGCGCACGCGCAATATCCGCTGCGACGTACTGGTCAACCGCTTTTTGGGCCGTATCGTTGTCGAAGTAAATCAAGCTCTCTCCCATCAGGCTGGAGATTTCCTTAGGTGCCTTTTCACAGGCAGCGATGATCAGCGGGATCGCGCCTTCGTCGTCTAACTCTGCCAGTCCGGAAGCGGCTGCCGCTTGAACCATGGGATTGGGAGACGATAATCCTTCGCGCAAGTATGGGATCGCTCTCGGGTCTTCCGACCAGGCGAGGTTCATGACGCGTCCGGGAAAGATGTACATGGACTCCGCGCCCGCCGTTTCCGTGTCTTGCGGGATGGTTCTCCCCATTCGCCATGCCTCAAATTCCGGCGACGGGCCGCCCGTTGATTTTCCGGTGCTGTCATAGGACAAGAACGATGGGGCGTCGCAGTCCAGCGCAACCTTCGCTTGATTCAGCAGATAATCCCAATAGATGTCATCCTGCGAACCTAAACGTACCAGCGCAGCAGCGACTTTGTCTTTTAACATCGGGTCTTGAATTCGCGCGAACTGCTCTTTCAGTATCGGCGTCGCCTCCTCCGCACGAGCACGCGTGATCAGGTCCACATGCACAGCGAAGAACTGCCCTGACTTAACTTTGGCGAGTGCATCTGCAACGTTGGCGCGATCAATCGCATACGGCAACTTTTGTTCTTGGGGTTGCTGTGCACGAACGGGAAGACCACATGCAAGCGACAAAGCGCAAAAGACGCACGCGGGAGCGCTGAAGAGATGAATCAATTTCTGAAGTTTACCGATCATTGCTTTCCTCCCCATCGGTCCGAACTTACTGAATCTGAGACCGGCGGGTAGCCCACCCCTTCGGTAGCCCTCGCCCACAAAATCGAATGGTTCCTCGCGGATCAAAGCGAGATGATACCACTGCGGTAGTTGCCGCTAAGGTTTATTCGGGTGTTGAAGTTGCCTTCGCCTCTGACGTTTCGGGTGCCGCATCCTTGTGCGCTAACGGGAAATGGGCGCGGACATCGTCGGCAGGCAAGAGCGGCAGTTCGTGTGTCGCTCCAACCGAAAGGCGAAGGGCAATGGGTCGAGCAGATCGTCCGTTGGGGCGCCGAACGTGCGGGTCTCGCGGAGTGCGGTGGCACCCGCCGCCAGGCGGGGACCACCGCCGGCCGCAGGCGTGCGGAGCCGCTTGGACGCAGCCTCGAACGCCACCCACGTCCGCCGTGCCACCCCGTCTGCCGGGTGGCCCATTCTTTCGCCTCACCGCTTTTGATCTTTCGGCTGCCGCATCCCTGCCGCAGCCAAGGATGCAGGTTTAGACTCAGCCCCGCCGCCGCAACATCCGCGCCAGCTCCCTTCTTCACGCCCTATATTACCATTGACGTGTATGTACTTTCGTGTTATCATCAGTCGTGCGTCAAAACGACGCGCATCGAGGCCGCACCATGTACGTTGCCCGACAACCTGGCCGCAACACATTTCCCAAAACGGGAATCGCCCCCTTGCGCCCCCTCTCCCCCATTTCGAATGGTCAAATGTCCAATCGTCACACTTTCCAGATCGACCCTTCTGTCTCCGTGAACTCTGTGTGCCTTCCCTCGGTGCCCTCTGTGTTCCAATCTTTTGACGTTCCGCCCGCCGCCAAAACCCACTTCCCAGTATTAGAATTCACCGTAAACCACTCAAAACAAACGCCAATTCCATTTCTAATCGCAACACTATTTTGCGATTAGAATTCCCCGCCTCATGCCTCCCTCAACCTCGCCCGGCTCGCCACCGCTCCTGCTGCGGCGATCTCCTTCCGCCTCGGCCCGGAAAAGAAAACGCCCGCAAGAGCAGGCGGCAGAGCCGGCTCTTGCGGGCGTTTCGATGTGGCTAGGCGCTGCGACGCGCTTTGCCCTGCGATTACGTTGTGGCGGTCGCGGTGCGGCGGGCGGCGGTGGACTTGTCGCCGTCGGCCAGCTCGCCGGTCTTGTCGATCTCGATCGACCCCTTAAAATAGGCGCCATCTTCGATCGAGATGCGCGCCGTGGTCAAATCGCCGACCACCGAGCCGTCTTTCTTGATTTCGATCCGGTCGCGGGCGCGCAGATTGCCCTTCACGTTGCCATAAACCACCACTTCGCGGGCGATCACATCCGCGGTGACCTTGGCGCTCGCGCCGACCGTCAGCTTCCGGTCTTCGAGCTGCACCAGGCCTTCGACGCTGCCATCGATCAGCAGGTCTTCATTGCCGGTGATCTCGCCCTTCACATGCAGAGTGCTGCCGAGCCGGGCAATGCCCGAGGTCGTGTTTGGAAACGAATTATCTGGTGCCATTGTTCTTGCCTCCCCAGTAGAAGCCGGTGCTTTCGCACTCGGCGCATTCGCGTTACCTGCGGTGAAACTTGGTTGCTGCCACTGTCCATTTCCCTGCTGATGCGGGAGCGGCCCCTGGGCCGGCGCGTCCGGCTTTTTGTCGCCCCACAGTTTCCTTCCCTGGCGGCGGTCGTTTGCGGCCAGCTAGAACGAAATATAAGGACTGGGGTCTCTGAATGTAGTCCCCCGCGAAGGCGGAGCCAAATCCAAATTGGTACAGGTGTGCTCGACCCGATAAGGGGCAGTCGATTTTTACAGCTTCAGCCACAGCGGATGGAGCTTTGCCCTGCTGGGGGAAGGACGTTTCAGAGACTAACCGAAGGAGTTGGATGGTGGAAGCGAAAAATCTTCGAAACAGCGGGACTCGCGGTTTGAGGCCGGCGCGCGCGAGGGGGAAGGTCTCGCTCGCGCCGGTTTACGCCCCAAATCGCCGGTTAATATTTGCGGAGCACGCCGACAACGCGGCCCTGAATCTTTACGTCGTTGGCCGCCACCATAATCGGAGCCATCGTCGAATTGGCCGGCTGCAGGCGGATTTTGCCGCCGGGCTCGCGGTAAAAGCGCTTTACGGTGGCGTCGTCTTCACCGACGAGCGCAACCACGATTTCGCCGGGATTCGCGACCTGCGTCTGCTCGACGACGATGTAGTCGCCATCCAAAATGTGATCGTCGCGCATCGATTCGCCCTTCACCTGCAGCACGAACGTGTTCTGGCCGCGGGCAAAGTCGGCAAGCGAAATGGTTTCGCTCGATTCCACGGCTTCAAGAGGCCGTCCGGCGGCGATTCGGCCCGCCAAAGGCAACTCGACGACGTGGCGATCCATCACCTGTTCTCGAATGGGTTTCGGGAGCTGCAACACTTCGATCGACCTGCTCTGGTTGTACCCGCGGCGAATGAAGCCTTTCTTCTCGAGAGTGGATAAATGCTTATGAACGGTCGCCAGCGAGGTGAGCTTGAGCGCGTGGGCGATCTCCTCAAAGCTCGGCGAATACCCGTTTTTATTGAGGAATCCGACCAGGTAATTGAGAACTTCTTTCTGCCGCTTGGTCAACGCCATCGCACGCCCCTTGGGTGGTAGTATCGAGCGCTAGCGTAGGCGAATTAAAAGCGAAAGTCAATGGTACCTTGGGACAGGCTGGCCGTATGGCGGTTTTGCGACGTCCGAGCAGTGATGAACATGGCGGCGCTGCCGCACGGCGCTCGACGTTACGATTCGGCGGGTGCAGATTTTTTCTTGCGCCGGGTTGCCGCTTTCGCGGGCCTGTCGGGGTGAGCGGCGAGCGATTCGCGCAGAGCTTTCAATTCCCCGCGAGTTTCTTCGGACGCTGCGACGGTCCACTGCGACATTTGATCGAGCAGGTGCTTCACCGCTTGGTCCAGGTGGCTGCGAAGGGCGGCCGAGTGTTCGGCGAGCTTTTCTTCCACAATTTCACAGACCATTTCGCGCAGCGAGCCGTTTTGCAGTTCGCGGACGCGGTTCCGGCCGGCCGGCGGCGCTGCCGGTGCCTGAGCGGCTGAGGCCATTTCGAGAGTGCAATCGACTTCGAATTCTTCGGCCACGGCGATGGCTACGGCCTCCCCGGATTTCTTATCGGCCGAGGAATCGCGCACTGGAGAGGTCGGCAGCTTGGAAAATTTCAATGGTTCCGGCTCGGGCGGCTCATCTTCCTCGCCCGGAAACGGAAACCAATCCGCCGGAGGCGCAGGAAGACCCCAGATATTGCCGGGGACTTCGAATTCCAGACCGATGTGATAGACGTCCAGGTAGTTGCGCGGACGCTGGACCCAGATCACCCGCCCTCGAACGGTTCGAGGCGGCAGGCGGCGATTGGCGCGGTGAACCTCCACGGTAATGACGGTGGTTTTCGGGGCATAGTGGACAGTCTGGTACTTGCAGCCGTAGCAGTTGATCATCACCGTGTTGGTGGCTTCACGGAACTCCTGTCCGAGCGCGTCGGTCCCGATAACGGTGATCGGCACGGACTTGATGATCCGCGTGCTGCGGCGCTTCTCGGCGCCGGGGCTTTTTGTTTCCTCGAACTCGGTCACACACTTCTCCCTGAGTGTCCGGTTTTACGCTAGCACCGCGAATGGAGCGGGTCGATAGCACTTAGGAAATTGTGCGAAAAGGGTAAAGTGGGCCGAAAATGGCGCGAAATCGCGCTCTGCCGGCGACCCGAGCTAGTCGTGGCCGGCTGCGAATGCGGGCTTTTTGCGGCGGAAACGGAAGATGCCAAAGGCGATTCCGCCGGCGGCGGCAAGTCCGATGAGGACATAGAGCGCCGTCCAACCATGAGCGAGAACCACGGCGAAGATTTTGCGTCCGTACACCGCGCCAAGATAGGCGAGGATGGCGTAGCGGACGGCGCGGCCGAGCGTCATCGCGAGCAGGAACTTTTTCAGGGAATACTGCATGGCTCCGGCGGCAATCACGAAGGGAACCATGGGCATGGGCGGAGGAAGCAGCGCGGGCAGGGCGATGGAGAAGAATCCCCAACGCTCGAAAATTTCGGTGACTTTTTTCATGTTGCGGCGAGAGAGCTTGGCCTGCAGCGCTTTCTCTCCCTGCTTTCGGGAGATTCGGTACGTAAAGTAGGCGCCGAGCACCGAGCCGATCGTGGCCATCGCGGCGTAGTAGATCCACAGAGTCTTTTCGTGCGCGGCGAGAATGATGGTCATGGCGTCGAGGCTGCCGGGTATGGGGATGACCGAGCTATCGATCAGGCCGAGCAGGATCAACCCGGGGCCGCCCAGATGAAAGAACCAGCGGCGGACGACGCGGGCGGTGGTGAGCGGTTTCGCGGACTTCGCGCTTTGCGCGGACTTCGCCGCTTGCGCGGCCTGCATCAGCAAAGTGTGGAAGTCCCATTTCATTTTTCTATCGGTTGAACACGAAACAGGAGGCCCTGGTTTCGCGCAAAATTGCCTGCAGTGTGCTAGCCTAGGCTCGACGATGCAGAGTTTTAATAAAACGCAGTGATGGGGTCCGATTGAGCGCGGCGACCACCGCCGGACCGAATTGCCCTCCCCGCAAGTTTCGCAACGACGCGAGCGAGGCCGGATATTGAGACGCGGGGCGGGAGCACGCGGTTCCGTATTTTACGGCACGCCGCATCGGGCGAATCATCCGCCGCATCTTAAGCAGTAAGCTTCAAAATCGAATCCAGAGCCGAGGTACGGAAACAGAATGTCTTCAATGACCACGGAAGCGCTGGCACGCAAACGCGAAACGATCGAAAACGCGGTCATTCGCTTTTGCGGAGACTCCGGCGACGGCATGCAAATTACCGGCAGCCAGTTCACCAACACGGCGGCGCTGTTTGGGAATGATCTGGCCACGTTCCCGGACTTCCCTGCCGAGATTCGCGCCCCTGCGGGAACACTGCCGGGCGTGAGCGGATTTCAGGTGCATTTTTCTTCGCAGGATGTGTACACGCCGGGCGATGCGGTTGACGTATTGATCGCGATGAATCCGGCGGCGCTGAAGATGAATTTGGCGGACCTGAAGCCGAACGGAATCCTGATCGTGAATGTGGATCACTTTCTTGAGACGGATCTTCGGAAGGCGAACGCGGCGGAAAATCCGCTGGAGAATCATTCGCTCGACGGGTACCGCCTGTTTAAGGTGGAGCTGACGAAGTTCACGCGCGCGGCGTTGAAGGATTTGGGACTCGACACCAAGAGCATGGACCGGTGCAAGAATTTCTTCGCGCTCGGGATGTGCTACTGGCTCTACAACCGGTCGATGGACGGCACGCTGCGCTGGCTGAACGACAAGTTCAAGAACAAGCCGACGCTGGTGGAAGCAAACACCCTGGCGATGAAGGCCGGCTACAGCTATTGCGAAGCCACCGAAGCGTTTCAGATCAATTATGAAATTCCTCCGGCGAAGTTGGCGCCGGGGACGTACCGCAACATCAGCGGAAACGCAGCGCTGGCGCTGGGATTTGTGGCGGCGTCCCAGCAGGCGGGAGTGACTTTGTTTTTGGGTTCGTATCCGATCACTCCGGCGTCGGACATTTTGCACGAGCTTTCGACGTACAAAGATTTTGGCGTAATGACGTTTCAAGCCGAGGATGAAATTGCGGCGGTGACGTCGGCGATCGGCGCGGCGTACGCCGGCGCGCTCGGAATTACGACCACTTCGGGCCCGGGCATGGCGCTGAAGACCGAAGCGCTGGGCCTTGCGGTGGCGGTCGAGCTGCCGCTGGTGGTCTGCGACATTCAGCGTGGCGGCCCTTCGACGGGATTGCCCACGAAAACCGAGCAGGCCGATCTGCTGCAGGCGCTCTTCGGACGAAATTCCGAAGCGCCGATTCCGGTGCTGGCTCCTTCAACGCCGGGCGATTGTTTTTGGATTGCGCTGGAGGCGAGCCGCATCGCGATCAAGTACATGGTCCCGGTGATCGTGCTTTCCGACGGATATCTCGCGAATGGCGCGGAGCCGTGGAAAATTCCTTCGATGGCCGATCTTCCGGCGATTCCGGTGAAATACGAAACGAATCCTGAGAATTTCCAGCCGTACAAGCGAAATCCCGACACGCTGGCTCGGCCCTGGGCGATTCCCGGAACGCCGGGACTTGAGCATCGCGTGGGCGGCATCGAGAAGCAGGACGTGACCGGCAACATCAATTACGAGCCGCTGAACCACGAGCACATGGTGCGCACGCGCGCGGAGAAAGTGCAACGGATCGCGAAGGATATTCCCGATATCGTTCCCGAAGGCGATGCGTCCGGCGATTTGTTGATCGTGGGATGGGGTTCAACGCGCGGACCGATTACCGCGGCGATGAAAGAACAACGCGCCAAGGGCCGCAAGATCGGACACGTGCATTTGCGGCACTTGAATCCGTTTCCGCGCAACCTCGGCGAAGTGCTGAAGCGTTACAAGAAAGTGCTGGTCCCGGAAATGAATATGGGGCAGCTCGTGATGATATTGCGCGCGAAGTTTCTGGTGGACGCGGTGAGCTACGGAAAAATTCAGGGCAAGCCGTTTAAGCAGTCCGAGATCGAATTCAAGATCGAGGAAATGCTCGGCGTTCTCTAGAATTCGTGGCGCGCAGTTTCGTGCCTTCGCTGCGCCGTAAACTTTGAGGAGATGGAATTGGCAACCGAAACGCTTCCGATTTACAAGAAGAAGGACTTTCAGACCGACCAGGAAATCCGCTGGTGCCCGGGTTGCGGCGACTACGCGATTCTTTCGGCCGTGCAGATGGTGTTTGCCGAGCTGGGAGTGAAACGCGAAAACTTTGTGTTCATTTCGGGCATTGGATGTTCGAGCCGCTTTCCGTACTACATGAATACGTTTGGATTTCACACCATTCACGGCCGCGCGCCGGCGATTGCAACGGGCGTGAAACTGGTCCGTCCGGATCTGGACGTATGGGTGGCGACGGGCGACGGCGATTCGCTTTCGATTGGCGGCAATCACACCATCCACATGCTGCGGCGAAACGTTGGCCTGAAAGTATTGATGTTCAACAATAAAATTTATGGGCTGACGAAAGGTCAGTATTCGCCGACGTCGGAAATTGGGAAGAAGGCAAAGTCCACTCCGTATGGGTCGCTCGACCGGCCGTTTCATCCGCTATCGGTGGCGCTGGGTTCGGAAGCGACGTTTGTGGCGCGGTCCGTGGACGTGTTCCAGGCGCACCTTCGCGAGACGCTGAAAAAAGCGGCGGCGCACAAGGGTTCGGCGTACGTGGAAATCTTGCAGAACTGCAACATCTTCAACGATGGCGCGTGGGAAACGTTGACCGAGAAAGAAACCCGGCACGACAGCGTGCTGGAGCTGGTCCACGGCAAGCCGCTGATTTTCGGCAAGAATCGCGACAAAGGTATCCGCATGGTCGGCTTGACGCTGGAAGTGGTGACGCTCGGCAACGGAATCACCGAGAGCGACCTGCTGGTCCACAACGAAAACGATCCAAGCCCGCTGTATGCGTTTGCGCTTTCGCAAATGGATACGATGGCAGGATTTCCGACTCCGATCGGATTGCTGCGCGCGGTGAGCGGAGTTCCCCGCTACGAAGACCTGATCAATCAGCAGATTCGCGACGTGCAAGCCAAGCGCGGCAAAGGCGATCTGGCGAAGCTGCTGCGTGCCGGCGACACCTGGGAAGTGAGAGCATAAGCGCTCCGAGCTCGGCTCGCGGGCCCCGCGTTAATCCGAATCTCAAGAACATCGTGCCTACGACGTTCACCTTAAAACACTCGTTCGCCCAAAACTGGCTCCGATTGAAGACACTAATTTTCCAATAGAAATTAGATGGATTCGCAAAGTTCGCGCGCTTGCAATTGAGTGCCGACGCGCTACGGATTCGCGGGTGCCTGCTGTGAGGGCGAAAGCGCAGAATTCTTAGCGACGGAGTTGGCGAGCGCTGTCAGCGACGGCATCTGGGCTTGGGCGGCGTCGCGGAGCGCGACGAAAGCGGGCATGTCGCGCTTGCTGATGGGGTCGGAGGGCGGCAGGGGCAGGCGCTCGAAGTTTACGAAATCCCTGCCGCGCTGAATGCGGAAATCGAGATGCGGGCCGGTGGCGAGGCCGGTCATACCGACAAGTCCGATGCGCTCGCCCTGCTCGACGTGCTGGCCGGCGTGCACCAGAATCCGCGAAAGGTGCATGTAGTAAGTGGTGTAGCCATTGGTGTGCTGAATTTCGATCAGGTTTCCGGCGCCGCCCTTCGGTCCGGCGAAAATCACGCGGCCGTCGCCGATCGTCTGCACCGGAGTTCCCGTGGGAGCAGCGTAGTCGATGCCGAGATGGGGGCGATACTCCTTCAGGATGGGATGGAAGCGGCTGTTGCTGAAATGCGAAGTGATGACGGCCTGAAATTTCAGCGGCGAATGCAGGAAAGCTTTCTTCATCGATTTTCCATCGGGCGTGTAATACGCCGGCGCGCCGGTGGGATCGTGGAACAGCACGGCGCGATAGGGATGCGAGCCGTTGTTGTACTCCGCCATCAGGATGCGGCCATACGACGACATTTCCCCGTTTGACAGCATCTTCTTTTCGACCACCACGCGGAAGGTATCGCCCGGCCGCGGGTCGGTGTAGAAGTCCAAATCCCAGCCGAAAATATCGGCGAGGCGCATGGCGAGTTCCGGTTTTTCTCCGGCGTCGATGACCGCATTGAACAGCGAACCGTGCACTTCGCCGACCACACCTTTTGTGACCGTCTCGGAAGGGATTGTTTGAATGTCGGCGTGAAAGTCGGAACCTTGCGGCGCGATGTGCAGATAGCGGTCGGCATCGATGCGGTAACGCACTTCGCGAAGCTCGCCCATCACCGAACGGCCAATCGAGAGATGGTTTCCGGCGCGGAGATGGCGAAGATCAAACACGGATTGCGCTGAAGAAGCGACGCGCGCCGAAAGGTCGGGAGCGAGGCCCAGGCTCTGGAGCAGCGCATTGAACGGATGGCCGGCGGGAACGATTTTGTCGGTGAATACCGTGACTTGCTGTTGGATGCGGCGGGCATCTTCCTGCGCGGAAGCGGATTGCGAAACGATGTCGCGCTCGGCGGAGTAACGGAGATGATAGGAATACGCGACCGCGGCCATTCCCAGCGCGAGAAAAACCGACCAGAGCGCGATGCCCAATACTTTGGACTTGGTTCCGGATTTGGATGCTTCGTCCATTCGAGTGAGTTGTGAGAATAGCGCAGGCGAAGGATTATCGAAAAGCGAAAAAGGCGTTTGGAGCCACGAGCGAGTAAACGGCTGTGACGAGATTCCGGTGAGCGCGGAATTCGAAGATATGGATCGCTAAGCGACAAATGAGAAGTTGCGGATAAGGCAAAGCTGCGCGGGGAAAATTCCGGATTGAAAATTACTGCGAAGCGCCAGCGGGGGTGGACTGCGCGTGTTGGGCGTTTTCCGCGAAATAGTTTTTCTGGCGGAGGCCGTGATAGATGTGTCCGGCGATTTCCGAAGCGCGCGGCCCGCTGATCGAGCGGCTGCCGCCACGAATCAGGATCACCAGCACGATTTTCGGATGAGCCTGATCGGCATAGGAAACAAACCAGCCGAGGCGTCCGCCCAGCGATTCATCGTTGCACGTTCCGGTCTTGCCGAGCGACTGTTCGCCATCCGGATCGTAGCTGCGCTTGGCCGTGCCGTACATCACCGCGGCGAGCATGCCTTCGCGCAGATCGGGAAGCAACGGAGCGATATCGAGCTGTTGTTTCACGCGCGGCACGAACGAGGCGCGCGCTTCTTCGCTGCGCGGGTACTGCAAATAATATTGGGTGCCGCCGTTCGCAAGTGTCGAAACCAGGGACGCGAGTTGCAGGGGCGTCAGCCGAATTCCCTCTCCGAAGCTGGACATGCGCTTCACACCGCCGTATGCCGGAGGCGAAGGCGGCAGAAAACCGGGCTGCTCTTCCGCGATGTTGTAACCGGCGCGCTGGCCGAGGCCGACCTCGGTAGCGTAAGTGTGCACGCGCGAAAAACCAAGTTGCGAACCGACCTCTTCGAAGTAGGCGTTGTTCGAATGGGCCATGGCTTCGGTCAGGTCCATGTAGCGGCGGCGGCCGATCTTCACCATGGTGTCGCGGGTGATGACGCCTTCCTGCAATCCGGCGAGCGCGATGACGGGCTTGATGGTGGAGCAAGGCTCAAACCCGGACGAGAAAGCCATTTTCTGGTTGACGATCGTGAGGATTCGCCCCGTCGAAGGGTCCATGGCGAGCACGGAGCCGTTCGAGTGGCCGAGCGCGTCCACAGCCAGCTGGCGAATGACTGGATCGTCGAATTCGGCGTCGTCTCCCTTGGTTGGATCGACGGCTTTATCGACCGGCCCGCGTTTGTGATGTTTCGTGCTGGATTTTGTTGCCGGCGTGGGACGCGCGGCAGCCGACGCGAAGCTGAACGCTCCTGCCAGGAACAAAGACAGTACCGACACGGCTGACATGAAGGCTGGGTGGCGTTGCATCTAGCTTTACGGGCCCTTGTGCAAAATAGTGGCGCTGGAGATTTAGTGTAAGGAATTCTTACAACGAAGCGCAATGGGAAACGAAGCCGGATTTCTGAACTGACATGCCTGTACTGAGGGACAGTTGGAATGCGAGCGGATTGAGAAATGAAAACGGGCGGCATCCGCATTGGCAGACGCCGCCCGTCGTTCTTGTGAATTGTTGATGGGTTAGCGGCTGGACCGCGAAGTGCCGGCAGCCGCAGCTTTCGCTGCGTTCTTGGCCAGTTCGGGAGCGACCTTGTGAGCATCGCCGTTCGGCTTGGCCGCTTCGGCGTGAGGTTTGCCGTTTTCCGCTGAAACGTGCGTATTCGGCAGGCCGAGATGTTTGCGCATTTCCTGCTCGAGCTTGTGGCGGATGTCCTGATTTTCTTTCAGGAAAACGCGGGCGTTGTCGCGGCCCTGTCCCAGGCGGTCGGCCTTGTAGGAAATCCAGGTGCCGGACTTTTCGAGCAAACCAGCCGTGACGCCGGTGTCGATCAGGTCGCCCTCGCGGGAGACGCCTTCGCCGTAGATGATGTCGAACTCGGCCTCGCGGAACGGCGCGGCGACTTTGTTCTTCACCACTTTGGCACGTGTGCGGGAACCGATCACGCGGTCGCCCTCTTTAATGGATTGAATGCGGCGAATGTCGATGCGGACCGAAGCGTAAAATTTGAGCGCTCGGCCGCCGGTGGTGGTTTCCGGATTGCCGAACATCACGCCGATCTTTTCGCGGATCTGGTTGATGAAGATCAGGCAGGTCTTCGATTTCGAGACGATGCCGGTGAGCTTGCGCAGCGCTTGCGACATCAAACGAGCCTGCAAACCCATCTGCGCGTCGCCCATGTCGCCTTCGAGTTCTGCGCGGGGGACGAGAGCGGCTACCGAGTCCACGACGATGATATCCACCGAGTTCGAGCGGATCAAAGCTTCGGCGATTTCGAGAGCCTGTTCGCCGTTGTCGGGCTGCGAGACGAGAAGATTGTCCACATCCACGCCGAGCTTGCGGGCATAGACGGGATCGAGGGCGTGTTCGGCGTCGATGAAGGCCGCCTGGCCGCCCAGCTTTTGGGCCTCTGCGATGACATGCAGGGTGAGCGTCGTCTTACCGCCGGATTCCGGGCCGTACACTTCAATCACGCGACCACGGGGGAAACCGCCAACGCCCAGCGCTGCGTCGATGGAGATGGAGCCGGTGGGGATCACATTCACGGGGACAAGGACGTCTTTATTGCCCAAACGCATGATGGAGCCCTTACCGTACTGCTTTTCAATCTGGGATATCGCGAGGTCCAGGTTCTTTGATTTCTCGTCGTTCATCGTGCCACCTCAAAAGGGATGTTGCGATTTAGCTGGGGATGGGGTCGCCAAAGTGTACCACCGCGCCTTACTGCCCGCCATTTCTAGGGGGAGAATAGCATAGGCGAAGATAAGGCGAAAGTCCTTTTTTACAAATTTTTGGCACCGTGACGGGGACGGCACCCTGCCCCTATCCATACTTGTAGAACCCTCGCCCGGATTTGCGGCCCAGCCATCCGGCGGCCACGTATTTGCGAAGCAACGGACAGGCACGGTATTTCGGATCGCCGAAACCGGACTGCAGGACTTCGAGGATGTTGACGCAGACGTCGAGACCGATGAAGTCGGCAAGTTCCAGAGGGCCCATCGGGTGATTCATGCCCATCTTCATGACGGCATCGACGGCTTCGGGCGTGGCGACGCCTTCCATGACGGCGAAGGCGGCTTCGTTAATGAGCGGCATCAGCACGCGATTGGAAACGAAACCCGGCGCGTCGTTGACGGCGACCGGCTTCTTTTCGAGTTTTTCGCACAGCGCGAGCGTGGTGTTGAAGGTGTCGTCCGAGGTGGCGAGGCCGCGAATCACCTCCACAAGCTGCATCACCGGAACTGGATTCATGAAGTGCATGCCAACGAACTGTTCGGGGCGGCTGGTTTGGGCGGCAAGTTCGGTGATCGAGATCGAAGAGGTGTTGCTGGCAAGGATGACGCCGGGTTTCAAGACTGCGTCGGCCTCTTTGAGCAGACGGATTTTCAAGTCGCGCATTTCGGGGACAGCTTCGACGGCGAAATCGGCGGCGGCAAGCGCGGCGAGATCGGTGACAGGTTTGATTCGCGCAATCGTGGCGGGCTTGTCTGCTTCGGCGAGTTTGCCCTTCTTCACTTCGCGGTCGAGATTTTTGGAGATGGTTTCGATGGCGCGGTCGAGTTGAGGTTGCGCGATGTCGCGGAGAATTACGTTCAATCCCGAGCGCGCGAAAACGTGGGCGATGCCATTGCCCATGGTGCCCGCGCCGAGGACGGCGACGGTGTTGATTTTTTCGAGTGCCATGATGTGAGAATGATAAAGGAACCTCGCGCGGGAAGGAAGTCGAACGGCAGCCAGGTTCATTCTTTTCGTTTCGTGGAACTCCGTCTGCCGGTCGTTGCGTTGCGATAGGCCATGATGACGATGTCGCGAAGGTGGGCGGGATTGATCGACGACATGCGCGCGAGAACCCAGGGGTAGTTCACGTAATGATCGGTGAGGAAGAAAGTATCGGGATCTTCGGCGATTAGCGCGTCGCGCTGTTCAATCGGGCAACGAAGCACGAGCGTGTCGTCGTCTTCGCGCAGGCGGATGAAAAGCTCGCCGCGGACTTTGAGAGCGGCGGTGCCGTACGAGGTGCCGTCTTCGACTCCGTCGAGCGTGTGCGCGATCCGGCGGACGGCATCGAAAGCGGGCGGCGCGGGTGAAATGGGAATCGGACGGCCCGTGGAACTGCGTTTCTTCGACGCCGATTTTCCGGCGACGTTCCCGCGACGATTGGGTTTTGTTTTGCGAGGCGGCATGGGAGTTCGCAGGGAGCGCGGGCGTCTGAAGTTGCTAAAAGCGTTCGACGGCGAGGGCTACGGCGTTGCCGCCGCCGAGGCAGAGGGCGGCGATGCCACGCTTCAGGTTGCGGCGCTGCAATTCATAGAGCAGCGTGACGAGCACGCGCGCGCCGGACGCTCCGATGGGATGGCCGAGCGCCACTGCGCCGCCGTTTACGTTTACCTTTTCGGGATTGAGCTTCAGCTCGCGCGTGACGGCGATGGCCGCCACAGCGAACGCTTCGTTCAATTCGTAGAGATCGACATCTTTGTCGCGGTCCCATCCGGTTTTCGCGAGCAGTTTTTCCACCGCATCGACCGGCGCCATCATCACCCATTTCGGTTCGACGCCGCTCACCGCTTGGGCCACGATGCGGGCCATCGGCTGTTTGCCGAGTTTCGAAGCGATCGCTTCGGTAGAGACGATTAAGGCCGCAGCGCCGTCATTCGTGCCCGGCGCGTTCCCCGCCGTCACGGTGCCGTCTTTTTTGAACGCGGGCTTCAGTTTCGCCAAGGCTTCGAGAGTGGTGTCCGCGCGAGGGGATTCGTCTTTGCTGATGACGACCGGCTCGCCTTTTTTTTGCGGAATTTCCACCGGCACAATTTGCGCGGAGAAGAAGCAAGACTTTTGGGCGTTGATCGCTTTCTGGTGCGACTCGAACGCGAACTTGTCCTGCTCTTCGCGGGTGATCTTGTATTTTTCGGCGACGTTTTCGCCGGTGACGCCCATGTGGTAGTTCTCGTAGGAGTCCCACAGGCCGTCATGGATCATGGAATCGATCATTTCCTGATTGCCCAGGCGGAATCCGGTGCGGGCACCCTTGATAAGGTAGGGGCAGTTGGACATCGACTCCATGCCGCCGGCGGCGACGATTTCGGTATCTCCGAGCTGCACGCCCTGCGCTGCGAGGCCGACGGCCTTCAGTCCCGAACCGCAAACTTTATTGATGGTCATCGCGGCAACGCGCGGCGCGAGTCCCGCCTTCAGCGCGGCCTGGCGCGCCGGATTCTGGCCGAGCCCGGCCTGCACCACGTTGCCCATGATCGCTTCGTCCACTTGCGCGGGTTCGATGCCGGCGCGGCGAACGGCCTCGGCGATCGCTTTCGCGCCCAGTTCCTGGGCGGAAAGCGGCGCGAGACCGCCCATGAATTTGCCGATGGGAGTGCGGACAGCGCTGAGGATGACAGGACGTTCCATGATTTAAGCTCCGGACACCTAGAAGATTCGCCTATGCGAGCTATAAGTATAGGCGCGGCGAGTTGGCGCGGTCAATTTGACGGAAAGGGCAGAGCCGAGGCGGCCACGGAATGCGGGTCCGGATGGGAGCGCTCGGGAAGTACGGAAAGATGCAAGCGAACGATTGACGATGGGCGCGACAAGCGCGAGATGCGATGCGTGGCTCGGCGCGAAATTTGGAATTGGGCTAGGATAGCGGCATGGCAATGGAAGAAAGCAAGACCGATGCGGTCGCGGGACTGAATGCGGCGCAGCGCGCGGCGGTAGAGCACGTGGACGGGCCTCTGCTCGTCGTTGCGGGCGCCGGCACAGGCAAGACGCGGGTGATCATCGATCGGATCCGCAATCTGCTCGAAACGCAGCCGGACTTGCAGGGCGAAAACATCCTGGGGCTGACGTTTACCGACAAAGCCGCCGGGCAGATGAAAAGCCGCGTGGTGAAAGCCGTGGGCGAGCGGGCGGAGGGCGTATGGCTGAGCACGTTCCATTCGTTTTGCCTGGAACGGATTTTGCGAACTGCGAATCCGGATGTGCAGCCGCTGGACGATGTGGATCACAGAATCCTGCTTCGGCGGCACATCGGCGAATTGGAACTGAAGCACTTTCGGCGCTTGCAGGACCCCGGCGAATTCATCAGCGACTTTGTGAAGTTTTTCTCGCGCTGCCAGGATGAACTGGTGACGCCGGAGGATTACGAGAGTTATGTGAAGCGGTTGCGCGAGCGGCACGAAGCGGTGCGCGCGGAACTGGAGGCCGAACCGCTCGCCGAAGCCGAAGAGGAAATCGCGCGGCAGGAAGAGCTGGCGCGCGTTTACCGGATCAGCGAGAAGCTGTTGCTCGAGCGCAACCTGCTGACATTTGGGGCGCAACTGGTGCAAAGCGTACGGATGCTGCGCCAGGACGCAGAACTGCGCGCGCGCATGCAGGAGCAATACAAATATATTCTGGTGGACGAATTTCAGGATACCAACATCGCGCAGCTCGAATTGCTGAAGCTGCTGGCCGGCGAGCGCCGAAACATCGTGGCCGTGGGCGACGACGACCAGGCGATTTACCGTTTTCGCGGTGCGTCGTTCGGAAGCTTCACGATCTTTCTGCAGCAATTCTGCGGCGTGACGGACGCAAAACTCGGGCCGAAGACGAAGAAGTTTCTCGTTTCGCTCTCGCAAAATTACCGTTCGACGGAACGCATCCTGCGCGTGGCCGGTGAAGTGATCCAGCACAACGAAAAGTCGCCGCTGCTGCCGCCCAAGGCGCTCACCACCGAGAATCGCGCGGGCGACAAAATCCGCGTCGCCGAATTCGGCACGCCCGAAGAAGAAGCGCACTGGGTGGCCGGCGAAATCGAGCGGCTGCATGAGAAAGGCGCGGCCTGGAAATCGTTTGCGGTGCTCTACCGCAAGCACACGCACCGGACGCTTTTGCTGGACGCGCTGCGGCGCAAGGAAATTCCATTCGTCATCCGCAAGTTTTCAATCCTGTCGAGCACGCTGGTGAAGGATTTATTCGCGTGGCTGCGAGTGATCGTCGTGAGCGGAGACAACGTTGCCTGCGCGCGCATGCTGGGCTCACCGTACTGGGGCCTGGAACCGAGCGACCTGGTGCGAATCGCTGAACGAGCGACGGGCAATCACGGACGTCCGCTGAGCGAGGAATTGGAGACGGCGCAGAACGAAGCTCCGTTCACGCGGGCCGGCGTGAAGCTCAAAGAATTGGTGGCGCTGCTGAAAACACTGCGTGCGAGCGCGCAGCGAAAAGTGGCGACCGAAGTGCTCGATGAATTGATTGGTGCGCTGGGCCTGGCGCCGTTGCCCTCCGATCAGGACAGGTATTACCTCGACCGCTTTGTGAATTTCGTGAAGGAATGGCAGCGCAAGAGCGAAGACAAGAAGCTCGCCGACTTCATCGAATACCTCGAATATTTTTACGAAGCGGGCGGCGACGTACATCTGGACGAGGATTTGTCCGACGACGCTGTGCAGTTGATGACCGTTCACTCCGCCAAGGGATTGGAATTTCCGCACGTCTTTATTTTGCGGCTTTCGAGGAACGACTTCCCTTCCGGGGCGCGCAAAGTGGTGTTTGAATTTCCACCGGAGATGATCAAGGAAGAGCAGCCGGAGATGAATTTCCAGGTGCAGGAGGAGCGCCGCCTGTTCTACGTGGCGCTCACGCGCGCGCGCCAGCGCCTGACGCTGTTGACCATCGTCAACAAGCGCAAAAAGCCGTCGATGTTCCTCGACGACTTCCTGATGAACGCGAAGATCAAGCAGCAAGACGTTCACCAGTTCGAGGCGAAGATGGATGTGCCGCTGCTCACCGAGACGACGGGACCGGAAGCCGACTCAAGCGACCCTTCGCAACTCTTCGGACCTGACGGCAAAAACACCAAGGCGTACTCGCGCGTGGCCGTGTGGGCCAAGGCTTACCATCCGCCGCGGCCGGAGCCTCTGCAACTGAGCTCCTCGGCGATCGATTCCTACGACCGCTGCCCGATGCAATACATGTTCAAGCATGTGTGGAGCATTCGCGGGGGGCCGCACGCGATGGCCACGTTTGGCAACGTGATGCATTTGACGGTCAAGGAATCGGTGGCCGAACTTGCGGCACGAAAAAAGTTTCCGTTTGCGGAAGTGAACGCGATCTACGACCGGGTATGGTCCTCGCGCGGCTTCATCGACAAATATCACGAAGACGAATATCGCAAAGCAGGACGCGAGCAGCTCGAAGCCTTCTGGCGGGAGTATTCGAAGATGCCGCCGGCGATGATGTACCAGGAGAAAACGTTCGAGCTGCCGCTTGAGCACGACGTGATCGTCACCGGGCGAATCGATCAGATCAATCGCATCGACGGAAAGAAAGTGGAGATCGTGGATTACAAGACAGGGCGGCCGAAAGACGAAAAGGCGGCGCAGAAGGATTTGCAGCTCGGGATTTATGCGCTGGCGGCGGAAGAAATCCTGGAACTCGATCCGGTGCGCCTTGTGTTTTTCAATCTGATGACCAACGAAGCGGCGGCCGGAACGCGCGACGCGAAGGCCCTGAAAGAGACGAGAGAGAAAATCGCGCACGTGGCCGACCAGATTCGCGCCAAGGAGTTTCCGGCGAAACCCGGCTTCGGATGCAGCTACTGCGACTACCGCCCGATCTGCCCGGCACATGAGCAATTGATTTCGATTCGCGGCGCGGTTGCAAGCGTTGCCGCCGAAGATTAACAAATCGGCGGCTGCCAATAAAAACGGGGCGCTGCTCTTTCGAGTGGCGCCCCGTTTTTACTTTTGGTGAGCCTTCGTTC
Organism: uncultured Acidobacteriota bacterium; assembly: GCA_963785585.1. Taxonomy (GTDB): domain Bacteria; phylum Acidobacteriota; class Terriglobia; order Acidiferrales; family UBA7541; genus Palsa-295. The sequence goes on along the minus strand of CAWAVW010000004.1, from coordinate 481,850 downwards.
AGGCTCGAGATTGTTCCGCGCAGTTCTTTGGAACTTTCTCCCGGCGAATCAGCGGCGCGCGATGCGCTGCGCGCGCTTCCATCGTTGAGACGAGTTTTGAACGGGACGCGAATGAAGTCAAGAAATTTAAATTGCGGCGTGTTATTGACTTCGCAAAAAAATTTCGCGCGATTTAGCGCAGGCCGCTCTGGTAGTAGCCTTCGCGGGTGGAAACTTCCAGGTTTGGGCGACGCACGCGCACTTCGATCGAATGAAAATCCTGGGTGCGGTCGGTATCCTGCGGCGAGAAGGTGAGCGTGTATTGGTTGCGCGCCTGTTCGGTCACGTTGGAGTACAGACCTTCCAGGCCGCGGTCGTTGCCGGCGTAAAACGTGTCGCCGCCGGACTTGGTGGCGTATTTCTCCAGGCGCAACGTCTGCTTTTGCAGGAACGCGTGCCCCACCGAGATGGAATAGACGGAAACGTCAGCCGTCAGCAGCAACTGCAAGGTCTGATCGAACGTGTGGGTGTTATTTTTCGCGTTGTTGCCATCGGAAATCAGAAAAATAATTTTGCGGCGGTCGCGGCCGCGGCCTTTCAGCATGGTCGCCGCGTCGAAGATTGCGTCGTCCATGTCTTTGTGCGGAGTTTCCTGCCGCACGCCCAACTGGGTAGGCTGGCCGGTTTCGGTGCTCTTGCCGTTGGCCGTAGGTCCAGCGGTGAGTGGGCCGCCGACGGGGCTGCCGGGATAGTGATGATCGAGCTCGAGGCGCTTGAGCTTGGTGAAAAGCTGGTCGTTGTTAAAGGAAAAATCCTCGACCACGTTGGTGAACTCGTTGTAGGTGACCAGAGCCACTTCGTCGGACGGTCCGAATCCAGCGGAGATTGCGGTAAGGCTCTTCTGCACCTGGTCGGCGGCTTTGATGGAAAGATCGTTGTCGATGAGCACGACGGCGGAGAGCGGAAACGGATCAGAGGTGAAGAAAATGATCTGCTGCTCCACGTTGTCACAGAAAATGCGGAACTCATCGCGCTGCAGATCGCCGACCAGCGCTCCGTCGCGGTTTTTTACGGTGACCGGAACAATCACAAGGTCCGAACGAACACGGATGCGGTTGCGGGTATCGCTCTGGCCCTGCGGCTTCGACACGCCGGTCTGCGCTTGCGGAGTTTGCGCTACGGGTGCGGCCTCCGGCGCAGCGGGCGGTGGGGCAATCGGAGTCTTCCCCGAAGATTGCGCGGGCGGCAATTGTCCCGGCTGCACGGGAGGTTTGGTCTGATCCTGTTGCGGCGCGGCGTCCTGCGCGCGTGTGCCGGCGCTGAAAAGTATTACAATGCCGAGCGCCAAAAATACGCGGGCGAGCGCGCGCGTGGCGATGGCGGTTGTCGTCGTGTGGATCGTTGCGGTTTTGCGGTCGGTCATTCGGAAGTCTCGATTTGAACCTAAGATGGCGGTTCGCTGGCGCGCGTTGCACCCGCAGAAGCGGGAAGGCCGAAACATCCGGCGGCGCGCGAACTGCATCGTATCAAAACGCTATCCATACTGGCTCAGGCAGTTTCACGGAGGATTATACAATGCGGCGCAGCAGCCTTGCGGCGGGGATTTTCACTCTAGCTCTGGCGGGTTACGCGACGGTCACGGCCGTGCCGTCCGCCAAGGGCGCGTTGCCGCAGATGACGGACCGGCTGGCGCGGCCGGCCTCTTTCCTGAAGCTGGCGTCTGGGCGCGCGAGGCTGTCAGATTCACGGGACGACGCCACGCAACAGCAGCAAGCGACGCAGGATGCTCAAGGGCCACTGAAAGCCACAACGAACGTGGTGAACGTATTCGCCACGGTTCGCGACAAGCACCACACGATCGTCTCGGATCTGGCCAAAGAAGATTTCAAGGTTTACGAAAACGGCGTCGAGCAGAAGGTGGAATTCTTCTCGAAGGAAGTAAATATGCCGATCACACTGGGGCTGCTGATCGATACCAGCGCCAGCATGGACCAGATGATCGACGCCGAGCAGGACACGGCCTCGCGATTTCTGCGCGAAGTGATGCGGCCCAAAGACGAAGCGATGGTCATTACCTTCGACTTCGACGTGGACTTACTGGCCGATTTCACGCAGGACACTTCGGTGCTTTCCCGGGCGATTCACAAGGCGCGCGTCAATTCCGTCGGCGGCGGAGGCGTGGTCACTCCCGGGACGATTCCCGGCGGCCAGGGCGGCGGCACGAATTTGTACGACGCCGTGTACCTTGCCTGCCACGACGAACTCGCCAGCGAAGCCGGACGCAAAGGCGTGATCATCATGACCGACGCGGAGGATACCGGCAGCAAGTTGCGATTGCAGGATGCGATCGAAGCGGCGCAACGAACGGACGCGGTAATTCACGTTTTGCTGATCTCGGACCGGATGGTGGCGTTTGGTACAGGCCCGGGCGTGGCGCGCAAAATGGCCGACGAGACGGGCGGCCGGGTGATCGATGTTCACAACGAAGCATCGCTCGAAAAAGCGTTCGATGAAATTTCGCAGGAGCTGCGCTCGCAGTACGTGCTCGGCTATTACCCGACGAACGACAAGCGCGACGGAACGTTCCGTAAGATTCAGGTCGATATCGACCGCCCGGATATGAAAGTGCTCGCACGAAAGGGATACTACGCGCCATTCAAGTAAGCACGGGGTATCTTCTCTGGAACGACGCTGCAAGGATCGTTCCTTTCGTAACCCCGGTTCCTGAATAACGTAGGTTTCCGGAAAACGTATCCCTTCCCCACGGCAATGGTGTAACTTCCTCGCGCCGATTCACTCGAAGAGGAAACCCCATGAGAGTGTTCGCACCGAGAACCCATCCGCCGTCCTTCGCCGAGGGCCGTGCCCAACTAGCGCACGGGTGGCTTCTGCCACTGTTTGCGGTGGAGTGGTGTTTTGAGTGGGTGGCGTATTTCCTCAGCAACTGGAAATTTCTTGAAGTGCTCGAGTACCTGAGCAGTTTGAGCGTGCTCGTGGCGGTGCTGTTTTATTTTTCGGAGTCCGGCGACCGCACCAAGCAGAAGCACTACCAGGCGTGGCAGGTGGTGAATACGGCGCAGGGCAAGGGCGGGAGTGGCGGCCGATTGGAAGCTCTACAGGAATTGAATGTGGACGGTGTGCAACTGGTGGGCGTGGACGTTTCGGGAGCTTTCCTGCAAGGCATTCGATTGCAGGGCGCGCGATTGGTGCGATCCAATTTCAGCGCAGCCGATCTGCGAAATAGCGATTTCCGCGCGGCAGATTTTTCGAATGCGAATTTGCATTCGGCCAATCTGCGCGACAGCTTGTTGCAGGGCACGCAATTTCAAGACGCGGACCTGGGCGATGCCGACCTGACAGGCGCGGACCTGCGGGACGCCGTGCTATCGAATGCCGATCTGAGCCAGTCGGACTGGACCGGCGCGAAATTGGATAAGGCGGACTTGCGCAACGCCGATGTGCGCGACGCCCGTTGGCAAAACTTAGCGAGCATTCAGAAGGCCGATCTGCGCGGAGTGAAGCACCCACCGGACGGATTTTTGGCATGGGCGCAGAAAAACGGCGCCATCGTGACTTCGACGAGCCGCATCGACGAACCTGCCTCGAAATAGGCCTTCGCGAAGGTCCTAATTGCTGGATGGGATGAGAGGGTTTTTCGGTGCTGTCGCGTAATATCCGCGGCGGGTGCGAACGTCCAATCCTTTTCGGTCGGTCTGCACTTCAATTTTGCGGTATTTCCCGTTCGCCTCGGCGTTGCCGGGCGCGTAGGCGATGAAGTACTGGCTGCGAAGCTCGTTCCCGATATCGATGAACGACTGCGCCAAGTCTTCCACTTTATAGGGATAAAAAACGCGCCCGCCGCTTTGATCCGCGAACTTTTCGAGAACCAGATCGCCCGGCTCGAGATGAATTTTCTTCGGTTTGTCCCCGCTGATGGAGAGCCAATCGGTATTGGTGCTCACGCAGTAGATCGCGGCTTCGGAGCGAAGCGCGGCTTCGACGGCTTCGCTGAGCGCGTGATCGCTGAGATTATCGTCGCCGTCGCTGATCACCACGAGCACGCGGCGGACTTCGTTGTTTGGGCCCTTGGGCAGCGGAGGACTGGAAAGTTTTTCAGCGGCGCGATAGATCGCGTCGTTCAGAGCAGTGCCTCCGCCAGCACGCTGCTTGCGAATCGCGTCCGTCAGCAGTGCCAGGTCTCCGGTGTAGTCCTGAATCACTTCCGGCTCGTTGTCAAAAGTCATCAGGAACGCCTGGTCCTTGTTGCGGCGAATGACGCTTTGCAAGAAATCGAGCGCGGCTTCCTTTTCGAACTCCAATCGCGGGCGAATGCTGTTGGAAGTGTCGAGCAAGATTCCGATGCGAAGCGGCAAATCGGTTTCGCGGCCGAAATAGCGAATTTCCTGCACCGAACCGTCTTCGAGCACCCGGAAATCGGATTGATCGAGATTGGTGACGAATTCGTGGTGGTGGTCCATCACCGTAGCCACCAGGTGCACAAGTCCCGTTGTGGAAGTGATGGCGGGCGCCGATTGCGGTGGAACGGGCACCGGCGCGCCCGGCTGCTGCGGGGCTGCAGACGGCGATGTGGACGGCGGAGGCGCGGCGGGCGGCGGCTGTTGCCCAAATGCCGGACTGCACGCCAGAAAAACGAGCGCGGCAAACGATGCGAACAGTCGGGGCGATTTGCGCATGTTGTTGAACAACCTCGTGATTATAGGAATTCCTTCAAAGCGGCGTCAATCGCCGCAGGATTCGATTGCGTCGCGCGGCCCAGGCGTTTCAGATATTCCTGCAAATCCGGAGGCAGCGGGGCGCGAAACGCCATCGGCTTTCCGGTAATGGGATGTTCGAAGCCGATGCGCGCGGCGTGCAGAAAATTGCGGTCGAGCGGCGGAAGCAGTTCGTGGCCGATTCGTTCCTGCCGCGGCGCGCCGTACAGCGTGTCGCCCACGACCGGCGCGCCGAGCGCTGAAAAGTGAACGCGAATCTGGTGAGTTCGCCCGGTGTGCAAGTCGGCTTCGATGAACGCAAAATTATCGAAACGCAGGCGCAGGCGCCAGTCCGTGCGCGCTTCGCGGCCTTCGCCGCGGCGCGTGGTCATTCGCGAGCGGCGTTTTATATCACGAGAGATGGGCAGCTCGATCGTGCCCGATTCGCCGGTGAGTTTTCCGTGCAGCAGCGCGACATACGTTTTCTGGATGCGGCGGTCGCGAAATTCCTCTACAAGCTTCTGATGCGCTTCGTCGGTAAGGGCGACGATCAGCAGACCCGACGTGCCTTTGTCGATGCGGTGCACGATGCCCGGACGGATTGGTCCACCCACCGTGGAAAGGTTTTCGACGCCGCCGAAGCGAAATAGCAGCGCCGCGACGAGAGTGCCTCGGTCTTCGCCCGCACCGGGATGGACGATCATCCCCGGCGGTTTGTTGACGATGGCGATGTGCTCGTCGCGATAAAGGATATCGAGCGGGACGTCTTCGGGTTCCACGCCGGGAAGTTCGGGCGCGGGAATTTCGACGGTGACGGTTTCGCCCTGTTCGAGATGATGCGACGGCTTCTTGGCGATGCCGCCCACGCGCACGCGGCCTTCGTCAATCAGATGCTGGACGTGGGTGCGGCTCACATGCGGCAAATGGCCCACGAGAAAACGGTCGAGACGCTGGCCCGCCTGATCTTCCTCAACGACGTAGTCGTTGCGCTCCGAGGAATTCTCTTCGGAGTCGAACACTTCGTCGAATTCGGGTTCGCGTTGCATTGTCGTGAGTGGAATCTGCTGCGGCGCAGACGAAGCTTAGCTGGTTGCCGTGGTCATGGGCCGAGCGGACGAAATCTGTTTGAGCCCGCGCCACCACAGAAACGATCCGGTGCCGATGAGAACGATGCTGGTGACCTGCATCAGGGATATCCGGTCGTGGAACATCAGCGTACGCCCAGGATCGCCGCGAAAAAACTCGATGATGCCGCGTTCGATGCCGTACAAAATCATGTACGCACCGAAAATTTGGCCGGCGAAACGCTGGCGCTTCCACAGCCACATCAGAAAAAAGAAATTACAGAGCTCGAGAAACGCTTCGTAGAGCTGCGTGGGATGCAGGTGAACACCGATGGGCGTGCCGGCGATCTGCGCGGCGATTGGATTCTTAAACACCACCGACCAGGCGACATCGGTCGGCTTGCCATAGCAGCAGCCCGCTGCAAAGCATCCCAGGCGCCCAATCGAATGCCCGAGCGGCAGGGACGCGGCGCAAATATCGAGGGTGCGCAGCACATTCATTTTCTGGAAATACGTGTAGAGAATCACAGTGCCGATGGCACCGGTGACTCCGCCGTAAAACGTGCCGCCGGACTGAAACGTATTCATGCTGAAAATTTCGCGCGGGTTCGCCACATAGAAATCCCAGGAACTGAGAATCAGCCAAATCTTGGCGACGATCAGCGCCGCGAGGACCATGTAGATGCCCATGTTCCACAGGTTTTCGGGATCGATTCCCGCCTCGGGAGCGATGCGGCGCCCGTACCACAGGCTGAGCAACACACCGGTGGCGACAAGAACTCCGTAGCTGAAAACGGGAATGTTTCCGAGTTGGAAGAGAACCGGATGCATGGTCAGGCCCGACTCTGGGTAGGATGCGCTCTATCGCGAAAGAGTTCGAGCATCACCAACGCGGCGCCGCAGACGATGGCGGCGTCGGCGAGATTGAAGGTGTACCAGTGATGGGCGCCGATGTGAAAGTCGATAAAGTCGGTGACGCTGCGGCGGACCACCCGGTCGAGCACGTTGCCGACTGCCCCACCCAGAATCAGCGCGAGACCGCATTCGCCGAGCCACGCGCCGGCACGGCCGGTAGCCAGCAGCCAGATCAGAAGGGCGATGACCGCAATCGAAAATACAATCAGCAGCGGCGAGCGCCAGGGATTTTCGGAATCGGCAAAAATTCCAAACGCCACGCCGGGATTGCTGGTGTGCATCAGGTTTAACATTCCCGGAACGAGCACGCGCACCGAACCCGGCGCGGTGTGATGCTCCACGGCGTATTTGCTGAGCTGATCGGCGACCAGAGCGAAGAGCGCCAGGAAAACCAGTACGGCGCGGCCGGCACGCGCGCCGGAGGGAGCAACCACAACATCCGCCGACTCTCGAGCGGCGGCCATTACGAGGGCACGCTCTTTTGTTCGGTCTTGGCGGGGGGCAGGCCAATCGTGCGTTCGATTTCTTCCAAGGCGAGCACACAACGTTCGCAGACCGTGGGGAAATCCGAGCTCTCGCCCACGTGCGTCGAATAGTTCCAGCACCGCTCGCATTTTTTCCCTTCGGCGCGGGCCACAGCGATTTTCAGTCCGGTGAGACCGGCGGCGGCGATCGAACCCGGCACGTCGCCCTCCACGATGGCAACCTGCGAGACGATGAATAAGCCCGGCAGGAAGTCCGCGTATTTGCGAAGCGATGCGAGAAGCTCGCCGGTGGCCGCGAGCGTGACGCGCGCTTCGAGCCCGCTCGAAATGGTTTTCTCGGCGCGCGCGGGTTCGAGAGCTTTCAACACGTCTTCGCGAACCACGAGCAGCCGCTCCCATTCCCTGGCGCGCTTCTCGTCAAACGCCGCTTCGAGCGTTTCCGGAGAGACAAACGTCGCGATGTGCACGCTGGCCGGATCGGACGCAAGACGCGGCAGAAACTTCCAGACTTCTTCGGAGGTGTAAACCAGCGTCGGGGCGATCAAGCGCAACAAAGTGTTGGCGATGCGATAAATCGCCGTCTGCGCCGAGCGACGGCCGATGTTCTTTGGCGCAAAGGTGTAGAGGCGGTCTTTCAGGACGTCGAAATAAAACGCGCTCAGGTCAACGGTGCAGAAATCGTGCAGCGCGTGATAGACGCGATGAAATTCGAAATTTGCATACCACTGCTCGCATTGTTTTGCGAGCGCGCCGGTTCGACGCAACATCCAGGCGTCCATCTCCCAAAGATCGGCGTCGGGTACGGAGTCACTGGCCGGATCGAATCCATTCAGGTTGCTGAGCGCAAACCGGAATGTGTTGCGGATTTTGCGATACGCTTCCGCAAGCTGCGTCATCATCGATTCGGAAATACGCATATCCGCCGAATAATCCTGCGAGACGACCCAGATGCGCAGAAGGTCCGCGCCCCACTTGGCGCAGATTTCCGCGGGATAAATGGCGTTGCCGAGCGACTTCGACATCGGCGCGCCCTTTTCGTCGAGCGTCCAGCCGTGGGTCACCACTTGTCTGTACGGGGATGCGCCGCGCGTACCGATGCCGACAAGCAGTGAACTTTGAAACCAGCCGCGATACTGATCCGGGCCTTCGAGATACACGTCGGCCGGCCAGTGCAGGCCGTCGCGCGTCAGCACGGCGAGATGCGTTGAGCCGGAATCGAACCACACGTCGAGAATGTCCGACTCCTTGCGAAATTTCGCCGAGCCGCAGGAACACTTTGTTCCGGCGGGAAGCAATTCCTCGGCCGAATGCGTGAACCAGGCGTCGGCGCCTTCTTTCTCGAAGAACGGCAGCACGCCTCGCAGCGCCGCGAAATCCTTCAGTTGCTTGCCGCACGCGTCGCAGTAGAAAACGATCAGCGGCACGCCCCAGAATCGTTGGCGCGAGATGCACCAATCCGGACGGCCAGCGACCATTTCCTTCATCCGGTCGTGGCCCCAACCGGGCAGCCACTTTACTTTGTCGATTTCCTTCAGCGCCGCTTCGCGTAAGGGTGCGGCTTTCGGGGCGGGAATCGACGCCGAGCCGCCATCCATCTGAATGAACCATTGCTCGGTGGCGCGGAAGATCACCGGATTGTGGCAGCGCCAGCAATGCGGATAGCTGTGGGTGATTTTGCGCTCGCCGACGAGCATGCCGCGCTGCTTCACGATCCCGATGACGATCGGATTCGCTTCGAACACGGTCTTGCCTTTGTATTCGGGCAAACCTTCGACGAAGCGGCCTTCGTCATCCTGCGGCGCATAGGCTTCGAGGGCGTACCGTTGCCCGGTGCGGAAGTCGTCCGCGCCGTGTCCGGGGGCGGTGTGGACGATGCCGCTGCCCTGATCGAGCGTGACGTAATCGGCGAGAACGCCCGGCACGGAATATTCGAGAAAGGGGTGATGGAATTTCAAGCCTTCGAGTTCTTTTCCCGACCACGTACCCAAGCGCGTCAAAACTTCAAATCCAAGCTCTTTGGCAACGGTCTCAAGCCGGTCTTCGGCCAATAGCAATTTGCCGACGGACGTTTCCGCTAGCACATATACAAACTCCGGATGGAGCGCGAGCGCGCGGTTGGCGGGCAGCGTCCAGGGAGTCGTCGTCCAAATGAGCGCGTTCGCATCGTCGGCCAGGCCGAGCTTTTTCGATTTGTCGTCGGCAACGAGCGGAAATTTCACCCAAATCGAAGGACTGGTGTGGTCGTCGTATTCGACTTCGGCTTCGGCGAGCGCGGTGTGGTCGTAGATGCACCAGTACACTGGCTTCAGCCCGCGATAGACGTAGCCCTTTTCGTAGAAGTCGATGAACGCCCCGGCGATCGACGCTTCGTCGCGGTGGTCCATGGTGAGGTAAGGTTTGTCCCACTGACCGAATACGCCGAGGCGCTTGAATTCGACTTTGTGATTTTCGACGAACGCGGCGGCGAATTTGCGGCACATTTGCCGGAATTCCGCAGCCGGAACTTTGGAAGTCTTCCCGCCCAGTTCCTTCTCGACCTTCGTTTCGATCGGCAGGCCGTGGCAATCCCAACCGGGAACGTAGGGAGCGCGAAATCCGGCCATCGATTTCGACTTCACCACCATGTCTTTCAGCACTTTGTTCAGCCCGGTACCCAAGTGGATCTCTCCGGTAGGGTACGGCGGACCGTCGTGCAGGACGAACAGGGGCGCATCGGCGCGGGCGGCGAGAATCTGATCGTACAGGCGTGACGACTCCCAGGCGGCCAGCTGCTCCGGCTCGCGCTCGGGCAGCTTCGCCTTCATCGGGAAATCTGTTTTGGGCAGATTCAGCGTACTTTTCAGGTCGATGTCTTTGGCCATGGAATGAGCGCGTGAAGCCTTTCTCCGGGACAAACGAAAACGCTAATTTTGCGATGTTTAGGGCACACAATTACCGTGAAAGTGCGGGCAACGAGAGGCCCGGTCGCGGCGAAACTTGCAAACCGTATGTTACAATGATTTTGTGATGGTGTCAGCCGTGGGGGCCGTACATCCTTTTATGGCGCTGTGCGTCTAAGGATTTAGCAGGCTGCTACGGAGGACGCTGGGGCGAACTCATGGGATACATGACATCGAATTCGAGCGCGGTTCCGAATCCGGCCGGCAACGAGCCGCAGGTTCCCGTCGCCGAACCAATCGCCAGGAAGAGCGACGCCATCCTGACGGGAGACGGCGACGCGCCGAAGCTGCGCTTGGGCCGGCTGCGATCGCCTCGAGAGACGTCCGGCTGGTCGCAATTTACTTCCAACCTGAAAGAATTCATGACCGAGCGGCCGATGAAGGGCAAGCTCGGCCCCGCCGCCGTTTTCAAGAGCCAGGAATTCGGCGAAAGCCTGAAAGACAACTGGAAAGAATTTTTGGCGCCGGCAGCGCGCGGTCCGGTGAACTCCGAGTTGCTCGTCGATTGGAATCAGGGTTTCGGCAGCTTCTGGCAAAACCTGAAAGATTGGATCAATCCGCCGAAGGTCGTGCCGTTCAAGGGAACGAGCAAGCCGATCGCGGTAAAAGATATTTGGACGAAGGATACGCAATTTACGCGCGTTCAGGCGATGTCGCTGGTATTTCACGTCGTGCTGGTCGTGATTATCTTGATTCCGCTTTGGGGCGAACTGTTCTCCCCACCGACGACGAAAGCAAACACGAACGTCGAAATTAACGACATTTCCCCGTACCTGCCAAAGATTCCCGCCGGCGCAAAGAAAGCCGGTGGCGGCGGTGGCGGCGGCTCGCATGACGTTCTTCCCGCAAGCGCCGGCAAGGCTCCAAAGTTTGCACTCAACCAGTTCACTCCGGCGAAGGTCATCACCAATCCTAACGCAGCGTTGAAAATGACTCCCACGCTGCTCGGGCCCCCGGACCTGAAAATGCCGAACAACGACGCGAAGAACTGGGGCGACCCGCTCGCGAAAGTGTTGAACGATTCGAACGGTCCGGGTGGCGGCAACGGAATCGGCTCCGGCAATGGAACGGGTATCGGCAGCGGCACCGGCGGCGGTTTGGGACCGGGCGAAGGCGGCGGCACCGGCGGTGGGGTTTATAACGCGGGAACCGGCGGCTACGGGTATCCAGCTTGCGTGTACTGCCCGACGGCGCAGTATTCCGACGAAGCCGTCAAAGCCAAGTATCAAGGCACCGTGTTGCTGACGGCGATTATCACCGCGGAAGGAAAAGCGACGGAGATCCGCGTGTCAAAGGGCTTGGGCTTGGGCCTCGACGAGAAAGCGATTGAAGCCGTACGAACATGGCGCTTCCGCCCGGCGGCGGGTCCGGACGGGCGTCCGGCGGCGGTGCGCCAGACAATCGAAGTGACGTTCCACCTCTACTAAACGCGCGGGCAATTTGCCAACCGCGTGGCGTGTTCGCGCCTAACGGCGACAATCCAGAAAAATTTCATGGTTACCATCAAGCTTCATGCACCCACGGGCGTGTGCGCTTCTGCTAGCATGAACGCTATGAAATTTCCCTCTCGCACGTTGCTTCTTTCCCTCTCGTTGACCATGGCATGGGCCGCCGGCGCCCACGCGCAGAACGGTTCGATTCAATTCGAAGCGCACGTGCGTTCATCGGCGGGCACCGACGAGCCGGTCCGCTCGTTCAACTTTTATCTGCTGCGCAAGAGCTACGCCGAGATTCAAGCGGAAGCGAAAACCGCGGTCCCACCGGCCAAGATGGACGAATTTATCGACAAGCTCGACGTCTCTAAGGAACTGAAGGCCTGGATGAAGAAAAATCATTGCGTCTCCCTTGCGGGTGAAGACTTCCTGAAGCTCATCAAGGTGGACGATGTGATGAATGTGCCGGAGTTCAACTCAGCGTACCTGGACCGCATGGCGGGCGACCAGACGGTGCAATTCCCCGCGCCGAAGTATAAGGAATCGGACAAAGTGAAAGACCCGGACAAGTACGCCGCGCAGGTAAAGCTTTATCACGACCAGGTGCGCCAGTTTTTTGTCGAAAATCCCACCAGCGTCTCAGGAATCGACATGGAGCTGGAAGCCGTCGATCCGGGCCACAAGTGGGACGTAATCGAGGCGAAGAACAAAGCAAGGCTCGATCATGAGACACTACTGCTCGCGCAGGGAAAGTATCTGGCCGGGCAAGCCACGACCGATTTGGATGGGCGCGGGTTCTTTCGTTCGATCCCGCCGGGCACTTATTGGCTGAGCACGCTGAACGTGAGCGCTCTTTCGGGCGACGAGCGAGAGCTTTGGGATACGCCGATCGCGGTGGTGGCGGGAAAGCAAACGAACATTTCGCTATCGAATATCAACGCCGTACAACCGCCCAACCAGGCTCCCTAAGGGTCAAAAGGAAATTTGAGCGACGTCATTCCCATTCCGGATTTGATCTCTGAACTGAGCCATCCGGACGCGCGCGTCCGCAACGAAGCGGCGCGGCGCCTGTACGTGGCCGGTGTCGCGATGTGCGAGCCGGCGCTGGACGAGTGGCGCAAGGACAACGAGTTCAACGATCTGCTGGTGCGCGCATGCCACGAGTTTTCGCCGGTGCGTATGGTGGTGGGAATCGCCGTAAGGCCGGAATCGTTTGAGGCAATCCGCGCTTTGAACGGGTCGCCGCACCTGTCGGACGTTCCGTCCGATCAGGATGCGCGCGAATTTGAATTGCATGCGGCGGACGGCACCGAGCTCGACATTCTTACGACGCGGGAGGAGAGGCCTACCGGCGCGATCGCGAAATATCTGGAGAAATTCGGCGAAGGCATACAGCAGGTCGAGATATTCGTGCTGGCGATCGACCGGGCCATGGCCATCCTGCATTCGCGTTTCGGCGTCATCTCGATTTATCCGAAGGCGATTCCCGGTGCGAATGCGTCGTCCGTGAATTTCTTCCTGGTTCCGTGCCCGGGTGGGAAGCGCGTTCTGGTGGAGTTGGTTCAGGAAGCGGCCGGAGAAGCCTGACGGCTTTAGAGAATCGTTTGAACCGTTCTGCTGGTGCGCGCGTCGCGCAGTCACGCGCCATTCATGTTGAGATGTTACACTGATCCTATCCCTTGAGTTTTCTTTCCCAATTTCCTACCGACTCAGATTCAGGAGCATGCGGATGTCCTTTGTAAACGAAGTGGAAGAATCGCAGGCCGGCCCGAAGCTAAAGGAAATCTATCGCCAGCTCGAGCAGGGCCTGGGTTTCTTGCCGCACTATTTCAAATCCCTGGGCGCCATGCCGAAGGTGATCGAGGCGCAGTTGCTGATGGACGACGCGATCATGAGCGACGGGGCGCTGACCAAGCTGGTGAAAGAACAAATCGCGGTCGTGGTGAGCAGCATCAACTCGTCGTCCTACTGCGTGAAATTTCATATGGAATTGCTGCGGCGGTTTGGAATCGATCGAGCAATGGAACGGAAACTGACTTCGGATTACGAAAATGCGGCGGTCGAGCCGAAAGTGAAAGCGCTATTCCGGTTCGCGGAAAAATTGACCAAGAAGCCCGACGACATCGCCGAAGCGGACATCGAAGCGCTCAAAGCAGCCGGCTGGGACGATGCCGCCGTGCGCGAAACGGTTTTGACGGTGGCCTATTTCGGTTACATCAACCGTGTGTCTTTGGGGCTTGGGCTGGTCACCGACTTTTAGATTTTTATTCGCCGCTCTGCTCGATCAGCTTCGCGACAAGCGCCGTCCAGCCGGTCTGATGGCTGGCACCGAGGCCCTCGCCCGTATCGCCGTTAAAATATTCGTAAAACAAAATCAAATCCCGCCAGTAAGGGTCGTTCTGAAAGACGTCGGAAGTGCCATAGACCGCGCGTTTCCCGTCGCGGCGCAAGAACAACGCCGAAAGCCGCTGCGAAACGATTCCCGCTGCTTCCCAGAGCGTCTTCTGCTGCCCCGACCCCGTCGGGCACTCGACCTTGAATTCATCGCCGTAATAGTAATGAACGCGCTGGAGCGATTCGATCAGCAGAAAGTTCAGCGGAAACCAGATCGGCCCGCGCCAGTTAGAATTGCCTCCGAACAAATCGGAGGTCGATTCCGCGGGCTCGTAGTCAACCATTTGTTGCCTGCCGCCGACATTCAAGACGAACGGATGCTCCTGATGGAATTTCGAGAGGGCGCGAATTCCATGGGCGGAGAAAAATTCATTCTCGTCGAACAGGTATTTGTAAATGCGCTCGAGCTTAGGCCGGTTGGCGATCGTCAGCAGCAGCCGGCTGCCCTTGGGAGTGGTCTGGCTCATGTCCACGTGATCGGAAAAATCCGGATTGTGCGCCATGAACCATTCCATGCGTTTGCGGAAACTTGGCAGCTTTTCCAGGTCTTCGGGCTCAAAGGTCTCGACGGCGAACAACGGAATCACGCCCACCATCGAGCGGACTTTCATGGGCAGTTGGGTCGTGTGGCCAAGGTGCAGCACGTCGTAGTAAAAACCGTCCTTTTCGTCCCAAAGCCCGATGCCTTCGCCTCCCGGGCCTTCACCGCCGATATCGTTCATCGCCTGCGCGATATAGACAAAGTGCTCGAAGAATTTGCTGGCGACGTCTTCGTACGCCGGATCCTGTTTGGCAAGCTCGAGCGACATGGCCAGCATGTCCAGACAGAACATTGCCATCCAACTGGTGCCGTCGGACTGCTCGATAAAATTTCCCGGACCGAGCGGCGTCGAGCGGTCAAACACTCCAATGTTATCGAGACCGAGGAATCCGCCTTCGAAAACGTTCCTGCCTTCGGGGTCTTTGCGGTTCACCCACCAGGTGAAATTCATCAGCAGCTTGTGGAATACGCGCTCGAGAAAATTGCGGTCTTCCTTTCCCTCCACGCGGGCGGTGATCTTGTAAACGCGCCATACGGCCCACGCCAGCACGGGAGGATTCACGTCTGAAAAGTTCCACTCGTAGGCGGGAATCTGCCCGTTGGGATGCATGTACCACTCGCGATGGAACAGGATCAACTGCTCCTTCGCGAATTCCGGATCGATCAAAGCCATGGTCACGCAATGAAACGCCAGATCCCAGGACGCGTACCAGGGATATTCCCATTTGTCGGGCATGGAAATGACGTCGGAGTTATAGAGGTGGGTCCATTCGTGATTGCGGCCATACCAGCGGCTGGGATCGGGTTTCGGCTGTGTGGAATCGCCTTCGAGCCACCGGCGAACATCGTAGTGATACGCCTGCTTACACCACAGAAGGCCGGCCAGCGCCTGACGGTGGACGCGATGAGCGTCCTCGCTCAGCTTGGGATCGATTCGCTTCGCGTAGAATTCGTCGGCTTCCTTTTTGCGTCGAGTGAATACGGCCTCGAAGTTGTCATTAAAGAAGTCTTTGACTGGGCGCCCGGTTGGGACGATTTCCTGATCCGTCAGGCGAAGGCGAATCGTCCAGCTCTGGCCTGGTTCGATGTTGTTTGAAAAGTGGGCGGCGAATTTTGTTCCGCTGCGATCGGGGTTAATGCAGCCTTCTTCCTTGTTAACGATATATCGATGAAAAGCGTCTTTGACAAACGGAGTCTTGTTTTCGGTCTGAAACAAGCGTTGGTTGTTCGTTTCGTTTTCGGTGAAAAGCGTTTCGGGATTCCCTTCGATCAGCAGCCAGCGCTTTCCGTAGTGGAACTCGTTCAACGCCAGCAGCGCGCCGCCGTCAATGCCTTCCACCTGGGAGACCTGGGGACGGTCGTATTCATCGCCCCAGTCCCAGCGATTGCGAAACCACAGTGAGGGCAGTAGATGCAGCGGCGCCGCTTCGGGACCGCGATTCCAGGCGGTGATCTTGATCAGGATGTCTTCGGATTGCGCTTTCGCGTATTCGACGAACACATCGAAATAGCGGTTCTCGGCGAACACGCCGGTGTCGATCAGTTCATATTCGGGATCGTGATGCGTGCGCTTGCCGTTTTCCTCCACCAGATGGTCGTATGGATATTCGGCCTGAGGATATTTGTAGAGATACTGAAGGTAGGAACTGGTGGGCGTTGCGTCCAGGTAGTAGTAATACTCCTTCACGTCTTCGCCGTGGTTGCCCTCTTTGTTCGTCAGGCCGAAGAGTCGTTCCTTCAAGATCGGGTCTTTCTCGTTCCATAGCGCCAGCGCAAAGCAGATGTGCTGATGGCGGTCGCAGAATCCCGCGATACCGTCTTCGCCCCATCGGTATGCACGGGAACGAGAATGATCGTGCGGCAAATAATTCCACGCGTCGCCGTTGGGGCTGTAATCCTCGCGAACGGTGCCCCACTGGCGTTCCGAAAGATACGGACCCCATCGTTTCCAGTGGACCTCTCGCTCGGAACTGGACTTTAAACGCTCTTCTTCGGCGGTCAGCTTCGGGTCGCGTTCACGGACAGCATCCGGGTTCGCGTCAGGTTTTAATGTTTCGTCCATTTACAATCCTTATGAATGCAGCGGCGCCGCTTGCGATGCGGCGATATTAGGCGCACTCCCGTTCGGCTGGGCCGTTCGAAGGGGTTCGAAACCGCACTGAGAACTCTACCTGCTGCGGCTCGGGATATGCAAGGCGCAGAGGTTTCTCGGGATCAAGGAGTCGGAGTGTGCATTCGATTCTGGCGCAAAGCCGCGAAGATTCTGTATCCTCGATAGTCGCGTGGGAACGCGACATGGTCTTCGGTTCCGCGCGCCAGGTAAAAGCCCATCCATTTCAGCGCCATCAACGAAGAGTCGTCGTCCGCACATGACCCACGCTCAGGCCGTGAAGCAGCGGTCGCGTTTGCGCTGGTCGCGCTGGCGGCAACAGCCGTCACCGCCCCCATGTGGTTCCTGGGCAACGCCTCCGGCCACGATTTTCAATTTCACATGGCGTCGTGGCTGGACGTTTCCGGTCAGTGGCGCGAGGGCATCCTGTACCCGCGGTGGGCCGAGTGGGCCAATTACGGTTTCGGCGAGCCGCGATTCATTTTTTATCCGCCCGCGTCTTGGATGCTCGGCGCCGGTTTGGGGTCGGTGCTGCCGTGGCGGATGGTGCCGGGAGCATTCATTTGGATCGCGCTGGTACTGAATGGCTGCGCGATGTGGAAAGTGGCGCGCGCGTGGCTCACTCCCGCGCAGGCTACGGCGGGTGCGTTAATTTGCGCCCTCAATCCGTACCAGTTGATCACCGCTTATTACCGCAGCGATTTTGCCGAGTTGCTGGCGAGCGCGCTGTTTCCGTTTTTAGTCTTACGCGCCATTCGCGTGATTCAATTCGGCTGGCGGAAAGTCCCCTCGCTGGCTCTGGTGTTCGCCGCGGTGTGGCTGACGAACGCGCCGGCAGCGGTTCTGGCTACTTATTCTCTCGCGCTGATTCTGGTTGTGGGCAGCATCTATCGCCGTAGCCTGCTGCCGATGTTAACCGGCGGCGCATCCATGGCGTGCGGGTTTGGCCTGGCGGCTTTCTATATTCTGCCCGCGGCTCGTGAGCAGCGTTGGGTGCAGATCGATCAGGCGCTGATGCAATTGCTGCGGCCGACATCGAATTTCCTGTTCACGCACGAACCCGATCCCGAGTTTTTGCTGTTCAACTGGAAAGTATCGACCGTGGCGATATTGATGATGCTCGTCGCGGGAATTGGCGCGGTATTCCTGGCGCGCCGCCGGCGCGAGCTCGGGCTGGTTTGGTGGTCGGTGATCGCGGTCGGAGTGGTGGCAGCCGCTCTGATGCTCCCTCCGAGCGCAATTTTCTGGCGGATGTTGCCGAAACTGGCCTTCGTGCAATTTCCCTGGCGCTGGCTGGGGCCGATGGGATTTGTATTCGCGTTTATCCTGGCGGCAACTCCGTCAAGCAAACGATCGCAATGGGTCGCCTGGACTTGCGCTGGCCTCGCGATCGCCGGGATCGGAACGGCGATCGTGAGGAATTGCTGGTGGGACAGCGAAGACATCTCTGTGCTGGCGGGAGGAATTCATTCGGGCAACGGCTACGAAGGAACCGACGAATACCAGCCGCTCGGCAGCGACCGTTACAGTCTCCCCGGAAGCGACGTGGCCTATGGCGATCCGCCCGGCCCGCCAGCGCCGCTCGTGACGCGATGGGACGACGAAGCCGAATCGACGGTGCCTGTGCCACCGCAGTCGGTAGGCATTGAGCGATGGACGGCGCAGAATAAAGACTTCACATTCGTGGCAAGC
This sequence comes from uncultured Acidobacteriota bacterium, assembly GCA_963785585.1. GTDB lineage: Bacteria > Acidobacteriota > Terriglobia > Acidiferrales > UBA7541 > Palsa-295. The sequence goes on along the minus strand of CAWAVW010000004.1, from coordinate 463,586 downwards.
GGCAACGAGATTGTCGGCGTACGACTGCTCGCGTTTCCGGCATGGGCCGCGAAGGTGGATGGCATTGAGGTGAAGACGTTCGGGGCGCCGGGGCTCGGCCAGATGCTCATCCCCGTCGAAGCCGGAAAGCATCGAATTACACTGCGCTTCGAGCGGACCATCGACCGAACTCTCGCCGATTTCATTTCGTTGTTTTTTGCGTGCTTTGTGGCGGCGTGGCAGATTTTGCTGTGGAGAAGGCCGGGGCAGCGCGGTGCGCGCGCCCCGAACTAGCTGAGCGAGAGAATTACCACCAAACGCTTCGGGCCGTGCGCGCCCATTACCAGAATCTTTTCAATGTCGGCCGTCCGGCTCGATCCGGTGATCAAGCAAAGGTAGGAATTTTTCGCTGCCGTGCCGCGTTCGGTGGCGCGCGCAAACGCAGCATCGATGTCCGGCACAAGCTGGTCGATCGACGCCAGAACGATGTGAACAGGAACCGCGACGGACGCGCCGCGCCCACCGCATGCCGACGAGATGCAGACCGAGCCCGTCTGCGCCACCAGCGATTCCGCGAGGGTGATCGACGCTTGCGACGATTCGAGCGGGCCACCTTCCTTCGACCAACGCAAGGGTCGATTCCCCTTCCAACCCGCCGAAGAATCCCGCAGGGTCGGCGCGTCCTGCGCGAAAATTTCTCCCGCCGGAAGACTTTCGAGAATCCCTCGCACGGCGGAATTCCTTTCGGCGGGATCGTTCGCGAGAATCAATTCCGTGTTGTTCGCGGCGCACTCCCGTTGAAAGCGGTTCAGAGGATCGAGGATCGGCGCGAAAATAGCGGCAGGGCCGGCGTGCACGTGCCCCGGCGAATCGGAAACTTTCGCCGGAACTTTCAGCGCCGCGCGAATGCGCGCGAGAATTGCTTCGCGTCCGGGATTTTCACTCGTCGGCATTTATTTTGCTCCAGCGCGCGCGGAAGGATTCCTGTTCCAGTGGGGGCACGGCTCGATGTTTGGTCCAAGGGCGCAGCGGATCGACGACCGTGCCTTCGGCGCCCAGACCATACAGAGCGCGCAATGCAAATTTTCCCACGGCCGCAAGAAAAGAAAACCGCGAAGCTCCCGACATCGACCAACGCCACATCCTGAACGCCATCCGTTCGCTGAAAGGGCGATCCGCATGGCTTACGGCGTTGCGACGGTTTTCCAGCAGATGATGGTGCAAATCGATTTTCACCGGGCAGGCTTCGGTGCAAGCGCCGCACAACGATGACGCGTAGGAAAGATGCTGAAACTCGTTCAGGCCGCGCAGGTGCGGCGTGAGCACGCTGCCAATCGGCCCGGGATAGGCGGTGTTGTAGGTGTGGCCGCCGACGTTGCGATACACCGGGCATGCATTCAGGCAGGCGCCGCAACGGATACAGTGCAACACTTCGCGCTGCTCGGGGTCGGCGAGCAGTTCCGTGCGCCCGTTGTCGAGCAGCACCACGTGAAATTCCTCAGGTCCGGCGGTTTCCTTTGCGCCGCGAGGTCCGCCCACAAGGGTGTTGTAGCAGGTGATGGGCTGACCCGTGCCGGACGCCGCCAGCACCGGCCAAAGAATCGCCAGATCCTGCATCCGCGGTATCACTTTTTCGATTCCGGCGAGCACTACGTGAATGCGCGGCAGCGTCACGCCCAGGTCGGCGTTTCCTTCGTTGGTGGAAATGGCGGCGAGCCCTTGATCTGCCACCAGAAAATTCGCGCCGGTGATTCCCATTTCCGCGGAGAAAAACGCACGGCGCAGAGCTTCGCGCGCGGCAGCCACCAGCTTGGGAGGATCGTCGGTGTCGATACCGCCGAGTTTTTCCTTGAAAAGTTGCGCGATCTGGCCGCGCGTCAAATGCATCGCGGGGGTAACGATGTGATATGGCGGTTCCTTGCGCAACTGAACGATGAATTCGCCGAGGTCCGTCTCGAAAACTTCGATTCCCTTTTGTTCGAGTGCAGCCGTCAGATGAATTTCTTCCGCCACCATCGATTTCGATTTCGAAATGGTGCGCACATTATGATTTTCGGCAAGCCGAGCGATGTACTGCCGCGCCTGTTCTCCGTTCTCCGCCCAGAAGATGTGCCCGCCGCGCGCGTTCACGTTCGTTTCGAATTCTTCGAGGTAGCGGTCGAGATGCTCGATAGCTTCGCGCTTGATGGCTTGGCATTTTTCGCGCGCCGCCTGCCAATTCTGAAAGCGAGCGCGGCCGCGCACCACGGCGCTGTCGTAGTGATCGATGCTATTGCGAATCGTTTTCCGGTGAACCAAATCGGCGGACTTCACCGCCGCATTGCGAAGAAAATCCTGGGCTGCCGTGGTCATCGCGCGCCGCCCGCCGATTCCGTGCGCGCCAGAATGCTGGCGATGTGAATCGTGCTGATGGGCGATTTCCTGTGGCGCAGGATTCCGTCAATCTGCAGCAGGCAGCTCGGATCGGTGGACGTGATGAATTCCGCTCCGGATTGCGCCGCGTTCCCGGCTTTCGTCTCACCCATCGCCGCGGAAATCGAGCTGAACTTCGTCGAGAACGTGCCTCCAAATCCGCAGCACTCTTCGCTAAATGGCATTTCCACCAGCTCGATGCCTCGCACCGCTTGCAGCAATTGACGGGGCTCTTGCTTCAAATGCAACTCACGGAGTGCGTGGCAGGCATCGTGGTACGTGACGCGGTGCGGAAACGAAGCGCCCACGTCGGTCACCTCGGCCACTTTCAGCAGAAACTCGGAAAACTCAAAAACACGTTTTCCGATTTCCCGCGCTTCGGATTCGTGTGCGGTTCCGGCAAGCAGTTGCGGATAGAAAACCCGCACCATCGTGGTGCACGATCCCGACGGGCAGACGATCGTCTCGGCGTCGCGAAAAACGCGAAGAAACCGCTCGGCGAGCGGCCGCGCATCGTTCCAATAGCCGGAGTTGAAACCCGGCTGTCCGCAGCACGTTTGGTCCTTCGGAAATGTGACTTCGTAACCCACGCGGCGCAACACAGCAGCCATGTCCACGCCGATCTGCGGCGTGAGCTGGTCCACGAAACACGGAATGAAGAGCGCTACTTTTGGCATGAAGGGTTGCAGCGGTTCGACGAGAACGCGACCGACGCCCGGTCGAACCGAAGCTGCGTCTAGTTTAATGCAGTTGCGCGTTGCCCGGCGCAAATGTAAACGCGGGTGTTGTTGGCTTTGGAACGGTTTGGGGAAAATTTGCGCAGGAAGGAATTGCACCGCAGGCGATCATTGCAGGGGCTGAAAAGTTGGCTGGGAGGCCTGGACTCGAACCAGGATAATCAGATCCAGAATCTGATGTACTGCCAATTGTACGACCTCCCAGCAGTGGGGCTCGCCAGCGTTCCGCGAGCACTCCATTCTACCGTTGGTCGCGTCTTTGCTCAACCCCTTCCCGGAATATTCGAAGCGCCGTTATAGGCTCAGGACACAAAAAACGGCGCCCGAGAGCGCCGTTTTTTTGCCGCACGAACGAAATCCCTAGAGGTGTTTGAAAGCGTGCGCCAATTCCTTGCCGCCTTCTTCGGTGGAGTAAACGACGATATGGTCGCCTTGCTTCAGTTTGACGGCCGAGTAGCGGTAAACGTCTTTGCCGCCGTCGATCGTCGCGTGTTTGGCCACGCTGAAGGTCTTCACCGTGCCATCCGCGGTTTTCACGCCGAGGGTCTTGGTCCTCTTGCCCACGTGAAACACGGTTCCCTCCGTGGTGTGCACCGTGGAGTCACCGACATACGTCACCGCGTGGGCCACTTTATCCGCGCCGTCGGGAACTTCATGGACGATGATATGTCCGCCCTCTTTACCGACGAGATCGCCGCCGTGCGCGGCGTCTTTCAATCCCGCCACCGTCGTGTCGCCGGTGTACTTCACCACCGTCACGGTGCCGTCGGCGGTTTTCACTGCGATGGTCTTTGCCCCTGTATCGACTTTGTCTATGGAGCCGACAACCACATCCTGGGCCCGGGTACCAATCGCGAGGAATAGCGAGAGTGCGCACAGAGCGAGAAACGCCCGCGCGCCAATTCGAACGCACGCCTTTGCCATGACTCCTCCTTATCTGGGTTTTGGGGTTGGTGTACGAAGCTGCGAGATTATACACATCCCGCAGCCTCGTACGAGGCAAATTTGGGGTTAGGAACGGTCAGCGCGAACCGCGGGAGTATCGACGAGGTGTTCCGCAAGGAACCACACCTGCAACTCGTTCGTGCGGATAATCTGGCTCACCAACAAATCGTTGGTGCCGTCGTCTCCGTCGTTCGAAGCCTGCCGGGCCATGGTGCGCGCTTCCCGGAGGATGAATTCGTGCGCTTCGAGCAGCCGTGAGATCTGGACGGGCACTTCCTCGCGGCCCCGCGGCGGACGCGGAATGATTGTGGTTTCGGCCACATCGGCGGCCATCGCGATGCTTACCGCGCCGAGGAGCTGAATCCGTTCGGCGACGGAGTCCACCAGCTCGTCCTGCTCCCCGTGGTGCTTGTCGAAGAGCAAATGAAGCTGGTAGAAGGTGTGCCCCGAAACCTGCCAGTGATGCTTTTTGTAAAGGTCGCGCAACGTAATGGTGTCGGCCAAGATCTGGTTCAGATTTTCGGCGCTAGCGGCACAGACTTTCTCGTCGAGCGCGATGGGTAGCTTTGCGATTCGACCGTACGGCTGGATCTCGTGGGCGTGCTGATGCAAGACCGGCTTGGCTTTTTCGGCCCCGGCGGCTAGTTGCGCGTAGTTGGGACCGCGCTTGTCAGTGCGAGTTGCCATGATTTCTTCTCCTCAATGCGTTGTAGATGCGTGATTGTCGTTCGATCAAAAGGTTCGCTGCATTATACAGTGGATGCACCGTGGTAGATGTTCGGTCCAATCTATTTTAGGCAGGGTCGGTCGCCGGGAAAGTTGTTTGCGTGCTGAACAGGGTGCGCAAGCCGAGCTCTCATGCACTCGGCTTGCGGCTGGAAACGAGGGCTTACCGCGCCGCCGTGTGACGCGTTCTAGCGGGTGCGATCACGCGTCCCACGGCCGGGGCGATGGCCCGGACTTCCGACATCATTTGATCGAATTGATCCGGATAGAGCGACTGCGCTCCGTCCGACAGTGCCCGCTCTGGATCCTGGTGCACTTCGACGAGCAGCCCGTCAGCGCCGGCTGCCACGGCCGCGCGCGCCATCGCCGCGACTTTGTCACGCCGCCCGGTGCCGTGCGAAGGGTCGGCCACTACCGGCAGATGCGAAAGCGACTTAATCACCGGAATTGCCGCGATGTCCATCGTATTGCGCATGTACGTATCAAACGTCCGAATGCCGCGCTCGCACAAAATCACGCGGTAGTTCCCACCGGACATGATGTATTCCGCGCTCAGCAGCAGCTCTTCGATCGTGGCGGACATGCCGCGTTTCAGCAGCACCGGCTTCTGAATTTCGCCAAGGGCGCGAAGCAGATAGTAGTTCTGCATATTGCGCGCGCCGACCTGCAGCAAATCCACGTAGGGCGCCATGACTTCGATTTGCGTCGGGTCCATCACTTCGCTCACCACCAGCAGACCGTTGCGGTCGGCAGCGGCGCGCATGAGCTTCAGACCCTCTTCGCCCATTCCCTGGAACGAATAGGGAGACGAGCGCGGTTTGAACGCTCCGCCGCGCAGAAGCTTTCCTCCGGCAGCTGCCACGCGTTGGGCGATCTCTTCGATTTGCGCGGCAGACTCGACTGCGCAAGGCCCGCCGGCGGCAACGACTTCCGTGCCGCCGATCACTACTCCCTTGCCGAGATCGACCACCGTCCCCTCGGGCCGCACGCTGCGGGCCGCGAGCTTGAAGGGATGCGATATGCGCACGACTTCCTCGACGCCCGGCGCTGAATTCAAGGCTTCGAGCTCACTGCGACGCTGATTGCTGTTGCCGACGACGCCGATCACGGTCCTCTCCTCGCCGCGAATCACGTGCGCCTGGCAGCCGCACTCCCTGATTCGCTGCACTACATGGTTGATTTGTTCTTCGGTTGCCTGCCCGGTCATATTGACGATCATTATTTTTTCTCCGTCGTGGAATCTGGTTTTTGCTTCGTAATCTCGGCTGCTTTGTAGGAACCCAAAATCCGTAACTCGACCGCGAGTTTGCCCAGTTCGGCAATCGCATCCTGCGCTTCGGCATCGGCGGCCGAGGCCTGTAAATCGAGATGAAACCGGTATTGCCACGGCCGGCCGTGCATGGGACGGCTTTCGATTTTCATCATGTTGATATTGCGGCGGGCAAACGGCTCAAGCGCGTGATAGAGCGCGCCGGGCAGGTGGGCCAGTTGAAAGACAATCGACAGTTTGTCGACATCTGCAACGCCGGCGGCCGCTTGCCGCTCCGGCGCAAGCAGCAGAAAACGAGTGTAATTTTCGCGGTCGTCTTCAAGATGCTCGCGCAGAATCGCGCCGCCATAGATTTCCGCGGCGCGCTTGCTGGCGATCGCCGCGCAGGCCGGATCGCCACGGCGGATCATCTCGCGGACGCTTCCGGCGGTATCTTCGGCAGGCACACGCTTGATTCGGGGATGAGAGGAAAAGAACTGCTCGCACTGTGCGAGCGCTACCGGATGCGATTCGACTACGGTGATTCGTTCAAAGCGGGCTCCGGGCACGGCGATCAAATTGTGGACAATCGGAATGATGACTTCGCCGATGATCTGCAGATTGCTTTCGACCAGCAGGTCGAAGGAACGGTGCACCGAGCCCGCCAGGCTATTCTCGATGGGCGCGAGAACGAAGTCGGCGACTCCATCGGTGACAGCGGCAAACGTCGCATCGAAGGTGGGTCGCGGCACGAGCGTCACGTCTTCGCCCGCCAGCTTCAGCGCCGCTTCTTCGCTGAAGGCGCCGCGTTCCCCTTGAAATGCGATGCGCGCGTTTGCCGGCAACTTCATTCCGTGCCTGCCTTGCGCCGTCGCGACGCTACGTGGCGCCGGGCGCGCGGTCTTGTCGCCGCGCCTTCCACCTGCACGGTTCCGAATCCGTGTTCGGCTTGAATTCGTATCGACTCGCTTAGAATCGCCGCATAAATTTTCTCGATCGCGCGCTCGTCGAGCGGCCCGGGATTCAATTGCTTCAGCCGGCCGAGGATTTCCCGCTCTCGCTGGGGAACCCGGAGCGCCATGCCGCGCTGGCCCTTTAGGCGGCCGACCTCGAGAGCGAAGGCCGCGCGGACGTTCAGCAGATGCACCAGCGTGGTATCAATGGCATCGATTTTCGTTCGCCAATCGCCGATCTTCATCCGTGTCATTCCGGCTCCTTTATCGGTGCACAACGCCCAGAAAACAAAAAAGCCGCGTCCTCGTCAGAGGTTCGCGGCCGGCGGTTCAAGAACTTGTGCGGTGTATGCTTTTCTAGCTGTGGTGCTCCGCGCGCGTCTCGCCGGCCCGCTCCCCTGGATATGGGAAGCGGTACGTAAATGCGAAACGGTAATAAAACTTGTTCAGCACGCGGTGCGGGATCCTTTGAAAAACCAAGTTTCGACGTTGACACTCATAGTACGGCTCGGCGCTCGCGGCGTCAAGTGAATGCGCGACGGCCTGTTCATAAGTATTACTTATGCGCGCGGCAATAATTACAAATTGGACTTATAGTCGCTCTAGCCGCTTAATGAAGGGGCAGCGACGCCAGAGGACGACGGCCCTGATTGAAACGGTAGAAAGGCGGCATTCGGGCAGCGCAGCGCAATCCCATGAGACGAATTTTAAGAGTCATCGACGCCGTGGTGGTAGTAGAGCTGATCGGGTGCGGCCCGCCCGCCTAGATGCTCAGGCGACGCTGCCCCGCACCGGACGACTGGTGACGGGGCTTTTTTCGTTTTAGGGCAAGTGTTTTGGTTCACGGGAGATTCGAGCAACTCATGCAAAGCGATTCGATCAAGAAAGGGATATCGCGGGCCGGCGCGCGAGCCATGCTGAAGGCCACGGGACTGACGGACGCGGACATTGCCAAGCCTCTCGTCGCAATCGCCAACACATGGACCGAAGTGACGCCCTGTAACTTGCATTTGCGCACCCTCGCCGAAAAGGTAAAGCAAGGCGTAAGGGCTGCGGGCGGCACTCCCATCGAGTTTGACACCATCACGATTTCCGACGGCATCACCATGGGCACCGAAGGGATGAAAGCTTCTCTCATTTCGCGGGAAGTGATCGCAGACTCAATCGAACTTTTCGTGCGGGCCCACGCGTTTGACGCGGTCATTGCTCTTTGCGGTTGCGACAAGACGATTCCCGCCACGGTGATGGCGCTCGCGCGGCTCAACATCCCTTCCCTGTCGCTCTACGGCGGTTCGATCATGGCCGGAAAATTCGAAGGCCGCGATGTGACCATCATGGACGTGTACGAAGGGATCGGTGCCTGCGTCGCCGGAAAGATGACCGAAACGCAGCTCACCGATCTTGAAAACCACGCCTGCCCCGGCGCCGGAGCCTGCGGCGGCCAGTTCACTGCGAACACGATGGCCACGGCCATCACGTTCCTGGGAATTTCGCCGATGGGCTTGAACGAAATTCCAGCGCTCGATCCGCGCAAGGAACAAGCTGCGTACGATTGCGGCAAGATCGTGATGGATTTGCTGAAGAATGACATTCGCCCGAAACGAATCATCACGCGCGCGTCGCTGGAAAACGCGATCACATCGGTGGCGGCATCCGGCGGCTCAACCAACGCCGTGCTCCATTTGCTGGCGATTGCTCGCGATGCCGAGGTACCGCTGACCATCGAAGATTTCGACAAAATTTCGGCGAGGACGCCGTTGCTCGCGGACTTGACCCCCGGCGGTCGCTTCAATGCGCCCGATATGTACGACGCCGGCGGCATGCGATTGCTTGCGCAGCGCCTGCAGAAAGCTGGATTGCTGAAGGACGAAATCACCGCTTCGGGGCGCAACTTGTTCGAGGAAATCGGCGAGGCCAAAGAAACTTCCGGCCAGCTGGTGATTCGGCAGCTCGATGCGCCATTGAAGCCCGAGGGCGGCCTTGCGATTCTGCGCGGCACTCTCGCTCCCGACGGCTGCGTGGTAAAGCTTTCCGGCCACAAGCGGGTGCTGCACACCGGCCCGGCGCGGGTGTTCGATTCCGAAGAAGCGGCCTACGCCGCGGTCCAGGCTCGGAAAATCGTCGCTGGAGACGTAGTGGTGATTCGCTACGAAGGCCCGAAGGGCGGTCCGGGGATGCGCGAGATGCTCGCGGTCACTGGCGCGCTCGTCGGCCAGGGCATCGGCGATTCGATCGCACTGATCACCGACGGACGCTTCAGCGGTGCCACGCACGGATTTATGGTGGGCCACGTTGCTCCCGAAGCCGCCGTCGGTGGGCCGATCGCGCTCATCCGCGATGGAGACATGATCACGCTCGACGTGAAAGCGAGGCGGCTGGATGTGGACGCCGATCTCGCATCCCGCAAATCGCAATGGAAGGCACCGGCGCCGCACTACACGACCGGCGTAATGGCGAAATACGCGAAGCTGGTTTCGTCGGCTTCCGAAGGCGCCGTAACGAGCGCCTGAGAATTTTTGAAAAATTTGCACGAAAACTTTAAGGAGAAACACCATGGCGAAAATGTTTTGGGATGCAGACACCAACCCGCGCGCACTCGAGGGCAAGAAAATTGCGGTGCTCGGTTACGGCAGCCAGGGACGCGCCCACGCGCTGAATCTGCGCGACAGCAAATTGAACGTGACAGTGGGCCTTCGCCGCGGCGGCCCCTCGTGGAAACAAGCCGAAGCTGACGGATGGGCTCTCGTCGGTCCCGCCGAGGCAGTCGAGAACGCGGATGTGATCGTGATGCTGGCGCCCGACATGGCGCAGCCGGCCCTCTATATCAACGAAGTCGCGCCGAACCTGAAAGACGGCGCCATGCTGCTTTTCTCGCATGGCTTCAACATTCACTACGGCCAAATTACTCCGCCGAAAACCGTGGACGTGACCATGGTCGCCCCGAAAGGTCCCGGAGCACTCGTCCGACGGCAGTACGAAGCCGGCCTCGGCGTTCCCTGCCTGCTGGCGATTCATCAGGACGCCACCGGACATGCGTTTGACCGCACGCTCGCGTACGCCAGCGCCATCGGCGGCACGAAAGCGGGCGTGATTCAGACGACGTTCACCGAAGAAACTGAAACCGATCTTTTCGGCGAACAAGCCGTACTCTGCGGCGGCGCGCGCGAATTGATTCAAGCCGGATGGGAAACGCTGGTGGACGCCGGGTATCAACCCGAAGCCGCGTACTTCGAATGCCTGCACGAGCTGAAATTGATCGTGGACCTGATTTACGAAGGCGGCATCGCCAAGATGCACCAGTTCATCAGCGAAACGGCCAAGTACGGCGACATATCGCGCGGCCCTCGAATCATCGACGCGCACGTCCGCGAAAGCATGAAAAAGGTGCTGGAAGAAATTCAGTCCGGCGCGTTCGCCAAGGAATGGATCCTCGAAAATCAAGCGGGCCGTCCGCATTACAACCGCCTGCTCGAGCAGGACAAAAATCACGCCATTGAGAAGGTCGGAGCCGATCTTCGCAAGCAGATGGCTTGGCTGAAGCCGGAAACGGCGGCAGCGCGAGGTGCGAAATGAAGGGTTCGCAGTTTTTGGTGAAAGCCCTCGAGCATGAGGGCGTCGAAGTGATTTTTGGATATCCGGGCGGCGCGATCATGCCGGTGTACGACGCGCTGATCGATTCGAAGATTCGCCACATTCTCGTCCGCCATGAGCAAGCCGCCGCTCTGGCCGCGGACGGCTATGCCCGCGCTTCCGGAAAGGTCGGGGTCTGCATGGCCACGTCCGGCCCCGGCGCGACGAACCTCGTCACCGGAATCGCAAACGCTTACATGGACTCGGTCCCGATGGTCGCCATTACGGGGCAAGTCCCTACGAACCTGATGGGCACCGATGCGTTTCAAGAGGTGGATATTTTCGGCATCACGCTGCCGGTGGTGAAGCACAGCTTCATCGTCAATTCGTCGAAGGATCTTCCGCGCATCGTCCATGAAGCGTTTCGGATCGCGCGCTCGGGCCGTCCTGGTCCGGTGCTCATCGATTTGCCGAAAGACATCGCCAACACCGTCGCGGATTACAACGTCCACACAAATGGAACGAGCGAAGAATCCGCTGCCGCCAGTTCGGAATCGATTGCCAAGGCTCGTGAACTGATTCTCGCCAGCAAGCGTCCGGTGATTTATGCGGGAGGAGGCGTCGGGATGGCGCGGGCGATCGACGAGTTCCGCGCGTTCGTCAGCAAAACGGGCATTCCGGTTGTCGCCACGCTGAAAGGTCTGGGCGTCATTCCGGCAACGGACGAGCTCTTTCTCGGCATGATGGGAATGCACGGCATGAAGGCTGCGAATCACGCGGTGCAGGAATCCGATCTTCTGATTTGCATCGGCGCACGATTCGACGATCGGGCCACCGGCCGTCTGAACGGCTTCGCGCCGCACGCCAAAGTGGTGCATCTCGACGTCGATCCGTCGGAAGTCAGCAAACTCCGCCACGCCGACGCCGCCGTCATCGGAAACCTGAAGCAATCGCTGGCCGCGCTGGCGCAACCGTTGCAGATCGACGGCTGGCGGCGCGAATGCCTGCGGATGAAAGAAACGACCGCCTGGGATTACAACGCACCCGGAACCGAAATCTACGCTCCGGCATTTCTTCGGACGCTTTCCGAACGCGCCGGGGAAAACTGCGTGGTTGCGTGCGACGTGGGACAGCACCAGATGTGGGTGGCGCAGCATTTCGGATTCAGCCGCCCTTCGCAGCACCTGAGCAGCGGCGGCCTCGGCACGATGGGCTACGGTTTGCCGGCGGCGATCGGCGCGCAGTTCGCGTGCCCGGACGCAACGGTCGTGAACGTTTCCGGCGACGGTTCGATCATGATGAATCTGCAGGAGCTCGCCACACTGAAGCGCTACGACCTGCCGATCAAGATCGTTTTGTTCGATAATCACGCGCTCGGCATGGTGCGCCAGTGGCAGGAGCTGTTTCACGACAAGCGCTACAGTGAAGTAGATCTCTCCGACAATCCCGATTTCACCCTCGTCGCCCAATCGATGGGGATTCCCGGATTCCGCGTGCAACGCCGCAGCGAGGTTTCGGGGGCCATCGACGAATTGCTCAACCAAAAGGGACCCGTGCTTGCGCATGTGCTGATTCATCCGGAAGCGAACGTTTGGCCCATCGTCGGCCCGGGCAAATCGAATTCCGAAATGATGGATGAGGTCGCGTCGTGAACACGCTCACGCTTCATGTACGAGTGCGACAAACGGACGGCGGACTGGAACGCATCCTGAGCGTCACGCGCCGCCGCCGTTTTGACTTGCTGCAACTCAAGGTGAACACGGCGGACGACGGGGCTCATCTCGACGTCGAAATGACCGTCCGCGCGGAACGGGCCGGGCTGACGCTGGTTCGCCAGATCGAAAAACTGCAAGATGTATCGCACGTTTCGGTAGTCGATTCGCCGCGGCAAGACGCCGACGCCCGAACCGCACATATTGCTGTCTGACCGCGTTTGGCAATACCACGACTTCGATTAGACTAGTCGCGTGCCTGCAACCTCGAATTCTGTTCCCTTTCAGCGCGTCGCGATCATCGGCACCGGATTGATCGGCGGATCTTTCGCCCTCGCACTTCGCAAAAACTTTCCCGCTATTGAAATCGCGGGCTACGACCGCCCCGAAGCCGTGGAGCGCGCTCTGGCCAAGGGCGCGATTACGCGTGGGTCCGTGGACCTCGCGGGAGCGGTGCGCGAAGCGGACTTGATCTACATCGCCCTGCCTATCGGCGCGACGATTGAAGCTCTCAGTGGAATTGCCGCGGTGGCATCGAAGGCAGCGCTGGTCACGGACGCCGCCAGCACCAAGGAAATAATCTGCCGCGCGGCCGCGCAACTCTTCACGAGCGGCGCGAAATTCCTCGGCGGGCACCCGATGGCGGGCAAGGAAACTTCCGGCGTCGAGAATGCCAGCGCCGAACTATTCCAGCGATCGCGTTACGCACTGATCGCCGTGGAACATGATCGAGACGCACGCGTCGGAGCATTCGCATCGCTCGTCCGGGAGATCGGCGCGGAACCGGTATGGTGCGACGCAGAAACCCACGACTGGGCCGTCGGCGCCGTCTCTCACTTGCCGCAGATGGTGGCGATTGCGCTCGCGCGCGTGGTGCGCGATGAAACCGATGAGACGGGCCTGCCCGTGACGCTCGCCGGGCCGGGATTAAAAGACATGCTGCGTATTGCAGGAAGTTCTTACGGGCTCTGGCGCGACATCGCACTGACGAACACCGAAAATATAGAGCGTTCGCTCGACCGCATGACGCAGGCCATCGAATATCTGAAAACACGCCTCACGTCGAAAGAGTTGGGCGATGAGTTTGCCGCGGCCAACGAGCTACACAAGTTGCTGAACCAGCCGCGATAGCCCTGGCGCGGGGCGCATGAGTGTGCACCCAAGCCGATTAACTCTTGCCCGGCGGCACGGCCACAAGCTTTTTGTCGCGCACCTGAAACTGCTGGCCCCGCCAGAAAATCCGCTGGGGAAAGAAACTGGCCAACCACACGATAAATGCAAATGCATCGCGGACCGGCAGGAGCCAAAACTGCCGGCGCACCAGATGGTCGCGCATTCCGCGTATGCCAATCGCCCACGCCACCGCAAAACGTAGAATTATGTAAGCCCCAAGGAAAGCCACCGAAGGCCAAAACGACGGGGCCGCGAGAGCTCCCAAAATCGCCAGCGGCAACGCCTGCGTAAACAGAAGCCCGAAATGTCCGCCGGGGCGCGAAAATCGAATGCTCAGATTCCACCGCAACTGATGCCGGAAAGCTTCGCCGAGCGTCTGATGCGGATACACAATCGAAACCGCTTGCGGAATCAATTCCACGCGATGTCCATTGGCAGCGATGCGATTGCCAAGTTCGTAGTCGTCCGAAAAATAATCGACCATCGACTCGAACCCGCCGATTTCCGCCAGATGTTTCTTCGTCGTGGCCATGCAAGCGCCGAGCATGAAATTCACCGGAGCAAACAGCCAGCTCACCAGCACGCCCGCCGCAAAATCCGTACTGTTGCCAAGCGCCTCGAGATTCGCGGCGAATCCGCCGTCGGTCAGCCCGCGATACAGGCAAGTGACCGCCCCAATTTCCGATCGCTGAAACGCCGCAACGATGGGCGAAAGAAACTGCGGTGCGACGCGCACGTCGCTGTCCGTCACCACCAGGATGTCGTGCCTGGCTTCGCGTGCCATGCGGCAAAGTTTATTCACCTTATCGCTTACGCCCAGGCGCTCTGAGCCTACCAACAACCGAATGGCGCGATTCGGAAAATCGACCATCAATTTCCGGATTACCGGAATCGCGGGATCGTGGTCATCGCTCACGCAAAATAGAATTTCGTACTCGGCATAGGCTAAATTGCAAAAGCTGGCGTAGTTCTCGTAGGTTTCGCGGTCGAGTCCATAAATTGGTTTCAAGAGCGAGACGGGTCGCAGAGGTTCTTCAATCAAATCAGCGGGCTGAGCCGAAGAGGGGAAAAATCGCCAGGCGGCGATCAGTGCGACAACGTAGTACACCAGGGGAGCCAGCGCCAGCACGCAGCATGCAACGCGAAGCGCCGTCCAAGCCATGAAACGCTAGCCTCTGCCCTGCCATACCAGGGCCACGCCGATGCAAACCAGCGCGACGCCGGCCCAGCGAAGATGCGCGACGCGTTCGCCCAAAAACACGCGACTGCCGTACGCGCCGGCCGCGTAACTGAGCGCCGTCGCCGGAACCACGAAGCTTACGTTCTCCATCGACAGCAGCATCAGCATCGAAAAGAATGCCGACGCCATCAGCGTCAGTCCGGCCCACAGCCAACCGACCTGAAGCGCGCGGCCCACGACCCTCAGCAGTGCCATCGGCCGGAAATCCTTCACTTCGCCGATCGACTTCATCGCCCGGCTGATGCACAGCTCTCCGGCGGTGCTCGCGCAAACCACCACAATGTAAAGCACAACCTTCGCCAGCATCAGGTTGGCTCCGTAGTGCTGAGGGGCGTGTGGCCAACGAGCAAGACGCCGAGGCAAATGATCGCGATTCCAATCCATCGCGTCACGGTGACTACTTCACCCAAAAAATAATGGCCCAGCAGCGCGACGATCACATACGCAAACGAAGACGCCGGCTGGACGTAGCTGAAATCGGCCCACGACAGCAGCAGCGTGTAACAAATGAAAAACGCCATGAGCAACACGATGCCAAGCCAGACGGTGGGAGAAGTGAAAGCGCGAAGGAAAAATTGGGAGAGGCCGGACGGAGTCCAGGATTTCAGTTCACCGAGACTCCGCATGCCCTTACCGAGAAAAACGTCACCCAGTGGACCGAAGGTGACCATCAACAGCAGAAACACGTACGTCTTCAGATGAAGCCCTTCCGAACGCGTCATGCGCCTTGCGATTCGCCGGCGCCCTGATTGATCGACGGAAGTTTCACCTGCACCATGGCCTTCTTCTGGACGCCCTTCTTGGCGACCTTGATGCGGTCGTGGCGCAGCTTCATGAAGTCCCAGGCCTCATGGAACAAGCGCTTGCGTTCGTGGCTGTCCCACAAAGACTCGCGGACGATGCGCCACGCGACGCGCGGACGGAAATAGTAGCTGTCGTAGAAGCGGTTCACCGATTCAACCATGTATTCCCGGCTCAAGCCCGGATATTCCAGGTGCGGGAGTTGGTGTCCCAGGTTGTCCGTGATCGCTTCGCCCGCGAGGAAACCTTCCTTCATTCCCTGATCGTAAAGCGCGGTGCCGGGATACGCATGCGCCATCGAAACCTGAATCGTCTCGCAGTCCAATTCCTTGGCGTAGTTGATGGTCTTCTCGATGGTTTCCTTGGTCTCGCCCGGCAAACCGATGATGAAATCGCCGTGGACGTGGATGCCGACGCGCTTGCAGTTCTGCACAAAGGTGCGGCCCATCTCGATCGTCGAACCCTTCTTGATGTTCTTCAGAATTTGCGGGTCGCCGGACTCAAATCCAACGATCAGCAAACGCGCTCCGGCGTCCGCCATGGCCTTCAATGTTTCGTAGTCGCTGTGTACGCGCGCGGTGCAAGACCAGCGGAATCCCACCGGCTTGAATTCCTTGCAGAGCGCCAGCACGCGATCCTTGCGGATATTGAACGTATCGTCGTCGAAGAAAAATTCCTTCGCCTGCGGAAACATCTTGTGCGCCTGCTTGAATTCGCGCGCAACGCTTTCCACCGACCGAACGCGCCAAGCGTGCCCAGACAGCGTCTGCGGCCACAAGCAGAACGTGCAAAGAGCCGGGCATCCGCGCGCCGTGTAAAACGATACGAACGGGTGCAGCAGGAAAGGCACGTTGTATTTTTCAATGGTCAGATCGCGCTGGTAGACATCCGTGGCAAACGGCAGCGCGTCCAGTTCTGCGGTCTGCAGCATGGGCCGTGCCGGGTTGTGGACGATTTGCCCGTCCTTTCGATAGCTGACGTTGGCAATTTCCGCCAGCGGTTTGCCGTTCGCGTAATCGACGATCGAAAGATCAAACTCGCCACGAACAACGAAATCGATGTCTTCGCTCGCCAGCAAGCTTTCCGCCGGCTTGATCTGCACCTGCGGTCCGACGAAGCAAATCTTGATGCCCGGCTTTTGTTCCTTCATACCGCGGGCCATCTTGAGGTCGCTATAGAAACCGACCGTCGAGGTAAACAGCACCACAAATTCGTAGTCTTTCGATATCTGCACCACTTCGGCGGGCGTCACTCCGTGCGGAGGCGCATCCAGCAAGCGGCTGCCCGGCAGCATTCCGGCCGGATAGGCCAGCCAGACGGGATACCAGTACGACTCGATCTCGCGAGTTGCGGGCCAGCGCGAGCCGGCACCGCCGTCGAACTTTTCAAAGCTCGGCGGATTTAAGAGCAATGTTTTCATCACAGACGGCATCTACGATTCCCCCTCAGAACTGCTAACAGAGCGATCAACGTCCACCACTGCGCGGAGCTTGTATTTTACTCGATATTAGAGGATACCCCAAGCCATGCTTTCGGGTTTCCGTGTTCTACTGGAACACCTTAGCGAGCTGGCCAGTGGCCTGCAGGAGCGTTAACTGGCTCTGTTTCAGCGCAAAATCCGAGTCCAGGAACGCGACCCACTTGTCGCTCTCGTCCAACCTGGATTGTTCGATGTCCCGGAGGGTCAGGCCGCCTTGCTCAAATTTTGCCTCGGACACGTCCAGGGTCTGTTGAGCCAGCTTTAAGTCCAACCGCGCCACTTCGCGCGAGGCGTTTAGTTCCCGCACATTCCGCTCTTTCTGCAGCACATCCGCCCGGACTTCTTGCCGTTTCATCCCAAGGGTGAGTTCCGAGGCACTGAGTTCGCTCTTCGCCAGTGCAACGTTCGCGCGCGTTTTTGCCGAAAACAGCGGGATGTTGATCTGCACGCCCGCGCTGATATTGTTGCGCTGAAAGCGATTGTAATACTCGTCGTAGTTATTGAACTTGCTCAGGATGCTGTACTGCCCCACAACCTCGAACGTCGGCCAGTAGCTCAGATGTGCTCCGCGCAAAATATGTTGCCGGGCGGCGCGATCGTTTTCCGCTTGCTGCACTCCCAGGTCGCTTTGCAGCGCCAGATTCTGAATTTCGCTGGCCTCCATGTCCGTCGCAAACGAAGCGTCTTCATTGATCACCTGCAGGGGCTGGGTATCGGAAATTCCGGTCAGGTCGCGAAGCTGCTGCGTGAGCGCTTCATCGCGCCCTTCGAGCTTGATGATTCTTTCCTGCACGCGCGCGGCGGTCAATTCGCTGCGCGTGATTTCGATCGCCAGCTCCTGGTTCGCTGCTACGCGATCGCGCGTCACGCCCACGATTTTCTCGGCGCTCACTTGCTCGGCGCGCATCAACTCCAGGGAATGCCGCACTTTCGCGAGCTCCAGATACGCGCTCGCCGTGCGAACGATCACATCGTCGCGGGTCCGGTCGATCTCCAGCTTCATGGTTTTCGCGTGCTCTTCCGCCGCCTGTTGCTGCGCCTTCAGCACCGGATTGAAAATCGACTGCGAGTAATTCAACTGGAATACAGCCGGAGGGGATCCGCCGAGGGACGGAAATCCGTATGTGTACGCCGCGCCCGAGCCTGTGTAGAGGTTGGGCATAAAGGCGGAGCGGTCCACGCCGACCGCGTCCGCCGCGACGCGGTACTGCATCCGCGCCAGCGTAAGATCGCGACTGTTTTGCAGCGCCAGGGAAATGGCCTGATGCATGGTGATCGCGCCCGGATCCTGCGCGCGGGCAACGCGGGGCGCCCACAATAGAAAAAGGCCCGCGAGCAAAATCGCCAGTCGCCGTGCGATGGTATGTTTTTTATTCATAGCGAAGCGATTCAGTGGGATGCAGCCTTGCCGCGCGGTTCGCGGGCAAATATCCGAACAGCAATCCCGTCGAGCACGACACCAGAAACGCCATGATCACCGACATTCCCGATACCGGTATATGCATTCCCGCCGCTTCGGGGATCAACGTAATTACAAAATTCAGAATCGCGGGAATCGCCAGCGCGATGAAGATTCCAATCACTGCGCCGGTCCCGCTGATCACCAGCGCTTCCATCAAGAACTGGTACAGGATCGCGTCGCGCGGCGCTCCGATCGCTTTGCGAATGCCGATTTCGCGCGTCCGCTCGGTCACGGTCACGAGCATGATGTTCATGATCCCGATTCCGCTGATCGTCAGCGCAATCAGCGCCGTCAAAATCAGCACACTGGTCATCGCCACCGAAATGTATCGCGCCGCTTCGAGGATAACCGTCAAATTCTGCACCCGGTATTTTGCGCCGGGCCGGTGCCTGCTTTCGAGCACCTGGCGCACTTGCTCGGTCGCTGTGGGGACATCTTCCGCGGTGCGCGCCTGCGCGTAAAACGACCGGAAAAATTCCGTCCCGGTGTAGTACTTGATCAGCGGAAACGGCACAATCAGCGACTCCGGGACAATTTCGGTTTGCCCAAATGTTGACACACGTTCCTTGAAGACGCCGATCACTGCAAAATGCAATTCCCCCACGCTGATATCTTTTCCTACCGGATTGTCGTGCGGAAATACGAGTTTCGCCAGATTCTCCGTCAACAGGCAGACCTTGCTGTGCGTAAGCATGTCATCCTGATCGAAATACCGCCCTCGAAGGATCACCAGCTTACGGATTTCCTGAAAGCCTTCCGTAACACCCACCAGGTTGATGGGATGTTCTTGTCCATCCACCGTGACGCTCATTGAAAGGTCGTTGGTGCCGGCCGCCTGAACCACTTCCGGAATTTCCTGCTTAATTGCCGCCAGATCTCCGGGGTCGATCTGATCTCCCAACGTTTCCGGGTGATCGGCCCCGCGGCTGACCGCTTCAGCGAGAATCAGATTCGAACCGACGCCTTCAATCTGGCCGACGATATATCGTTTTGCCGTCAGCGCCACGGTAACCACGAGCACGATGCACGCGCTGCCGATAATGACTCCGAGCATCGTCAGCATCGCGCGTACTTTATTGGCGCGCAGCGCCTGCAATGCAAGGCTCCACGTCTCGCCCAGGAAGATGGGTTTGTTTTTCAGTCCGGTTGGGTGCGCCGTTGCCATCATTTAGATAGGATGCGCGTTTCGCGGTAAGAGGTTCCGTGGACCTTGCGCTGCGTTACTTCCCGCCCTTTTCTAATTTCTCAAGCCGCGCCTTCGCGTCCTTGCTCTCCGGATCGAGTTGCAGGGCCGCACGATACTGCTCCGCCGCTTCGCTGCGCTTTCCTTGCGCTTCGTACAGGCGGCCCAACCATTCGCGCGCCGACGCGTGCGAAGGCCAATCGCTGCGGTCCGGCGTGCTCGCCAGATACGCTTTCAAATCCTTTTCAGCCTCGGGCAGATTCGAATTGCCCAGCACGAACGCGACACCGCGCCAATACGTCAACCGTGGATCATTCGGACTGATCTGGGCCGCGGCCTGAATCGCGGTCTGCATATCAGCGGGCTTGTTCTGATGCTGAAAATAAGACAGCACGTCGAAATAGGGCTCGACGCGAGCCGGCTTCGCCGCCAGCACCGCGCGGTATTCCTGATCGGCTTGGTCTGGTTTTTTCAGTTCTTCGTTATCGTAAAGCCCCTTTGCCAGGTGCCCTTCCGCCGGGTCGAGCGCCACAATCGCGTCCATCTGCGCTTTTGCTTCGTCCTTATTTCCGCCGACGACCCACGGCGCTTGAATGTCGTACTCCTCCAAATCGCGCCGCGCCGAAATATTCCCAGGATTCAACTGCACCGCCGCCTCGAATTCCTTCTTCACTTTACGGGCATACGAAAAACTTCGATCGCGATCCGCTTTGCCGCCGTAAATTCGCCCCAGCCACTGATGAAATATCGAATTCTTGGGGTCGAGCGCCACCGACTTCTCGCCCGCGGTAATCGCGTTGTCGTAATCGCGCACTTCGTAATAGCAGCGGCCCAGCCAGTAATAGGCCTCCGCGCTCGAGGGATTCTGAGACACCGCAGCCTGCAGCGTGGAAATCGCCGCCGAATAATTTCCGGCGTTGAACTGCCGCTGCGCGGTCTGAATCTGCGCCGAGGCATCGGGAGCGGTGGCGCGCGTCGTAAGCGGGCGGGCTGATGCCTCGCGCGGCATCGCGCCAAATAGAATCGACGCTGCCGCCAGCACGACCGCACACGCTCGCACGCGAACCGTCCTCATTTCGCCTCCGTCGGCCGAATCTTCATCCCATCGATCAAATCAATTCCCGTCGGGGGCTCGGCCACCTTGTCGCCCGCTGAAAGTCCCGAGAGTACCTGATAATCGGACGTGCTGGCGATTCCGACGTCCACGTTTCGGCGCGACACGTCCGAACCGTTGAACACAAATACATAGTGTTGGCCGTTTTCAAAGCGCACCGCTGCGCGAGGAACCACCAGCACGGACTTCAGTTGATGAACCATAATGCGCACTTCCACATTGATATTCGGCAGCAATTCGATCTTCGAATTGTCCACCGAACACAGCACTTCGCCCACGCTTCGAGTTCCTCGCGCGATCACTTGCCGAGGAACCTGCTCCACCTTTCCGGCCCACGTCAGCCCCGGCTTCGCATCCCACGAAATTTGCACCGGTTGCTCGGGCGCCAGTCCACCAATGTCCGGCTCATCCACAAACGCTCGCACCCGCACTTTCGACAAATCGGCCATCTCCGCCAGCACGTCGCCCAATTTCACGAAATCGCCGCGATGCACGGGCAGCGAATACAGGGTGCCGTCAAACGGAGCGCTCACCGTCGCCGATTTCACCTTTTCCTCAAGCGCAGCAAGGGAATCGCGCGACTGGTTCACGCGGAGCGTTGCGCTTTCCGTGCTCACCGCCGCGCGCTGCACCAAAGCCGCGCGTTTCGCTTCGAGCGTCTGCAAATTGGAGCGCGCGGTGTCGAGGCTCGCCTGGTTGGCGGCCACCTCGCTTTGCGTCGCCGCTTGCTTAGCCAAAAGCTCTGCCAGCACTTGTTTGTCATGCTCCAGCGTCGCCACTTGCGTCCGCGCCGAACTTAAACTTCCTTCAAGCGTCGCCACTTCATCCGGCGGGCCGCCGGTCTTCGCATTGCGCAAATCGCTTTCCGCCGTGAGCAAATCGGCACGCGTCTGGGAAAGCTGAGCGCGCACATCGGCGGAATCGAGCGTCAAAATCAATTGCCCTTTGCGGACGGCTTGTCCCTCGGTCGCCTTCAGGTCGGACACAAATGTGGGATACTGCGCTCGCGCGGCGTAGGGCGTGATGGGTTCGACCTTGCCATTGCTGGAAATGGCCGACATGATGTCTTCACGCGTAACCGCCGCCACGGGCACCTGCGGCGCAGGGTGATGACCCGTTAAGGTCAGGAAGGCAACGATCGCCACCAGCGCGACCACAATTCCAATAATCCAATTTCGTTTGGTGTTTTCGGCCATGAGTGCCGGGCGCCAGCTGGCTCGTTTCTCCCCGAGGTCTCGAAATTGTAACAGACAGGTTCTCCGGTTGCCTCCCGAAACACTTAGACGCGTGAATCGCCTGCGGCGTGGCTGAAAACTTTGCCGTAAAAGTGCTAGAGTGAAGCAGTGGACGAGAAAAAAGCACCGCCGCAGACGCCCTCAAACGCAAGCGCGGGTGTGGAAATCGTTTCGCCGCTCATCCATCGTGTCTGTGTGACCTGCAACAACATGTTTGAAGTCGATTCCTCGCATTTCGAATCCAAGCATTGCCCCGTTTGCCGCCGCCCATAGCGCAGCCGCCGATTCCGCGGCGCAGCCTTGCCGCATTTCGCCGGTTCACAGGTGCTAGAATTTAGGGCGCATGAGCTCCCAGTCACTCATCGACGTCCAAAACCTTTCCAAGAACTTCCGTTCGTTCAAACGGCGCGAAGGAGTCTGGGGATCCATCCAAAATCTCTTCGTTCGCGAATACCGCACCGTCGCGGCCGTGGAGGGCGTCAGCTTCTCGATTGAGCGCGGCGAAATGGTCGGCTACATCGGGCCGAACGGCGCCGGAAAATCCACCACCATCAAAATGCTAACGGGAATTCTCGTCCCGTCCGGCGGCGAGATTCGCATCAACGGATTCGTACCCCACAAGCAGCGCCGCCAGTATGTGAAAACCATCGGAGTCGTGTTCGGGCAGCGCACGCAGCTTTGGTGGGACATCGCCGTCATCGAATCGTTCAAGCTCTTGCGCCGCATCTACGATGTCTCGCAGCGGGATTTTGAGGCTCGTATGGAGCGCTTCGACGAAATCCTGAACATCCGCGAATATCTTCATACCCCCGTCCGTAAACTCTCTCTCGGCGAGCGCATGCGTTGCGACATTGCCGCCGCGCTTCTCCACAATCCTCCGCTGCTGTTTCTCGACGAGCCGACCATCGGACTTGACGTGGTGGCCAAACACCACATCCGCCAGTTTCTTCGCGCCATCAACCGCGAGTTCCAGACGACCGTGCTGCTCACTACGCACGATCTGGACGACATCGAAGAACTCTGCCGCCGCATCATGATCATCGACCACGGGAAAGTCCTCTACGACGGCCAGCTCGCCCAGCTCAAGCAACAGCTTCTGCGAATCAAACAAATCAAATTCGTGCTGAAAGACCGCGCGCAGGCCGACTCTCTTGCGAAATTCACGCGTGCCGGATTGGAAGTCGAAAAAGCCGACGAGCTGACTTACCGTATCCGCTTCGATCGCGTGAACGTCTCTACGTCCGATCTGATTCGACAAATTCTGGACGCCGTCGAAGTCCGCGACCTGCTGATCGAAGACGAACCGATCGAGGAAATCATCAAGAGGATTTACGCCGGCGAAGCGCATCTGGAAGTTCCCGCATGAGCGCCTGGGCACAAGCTCTCATCCCATATCTCGAATTTTCGCGCGTGGGATTCGTCAATATACTGGCCTTCCGCTTGCGGTATTTCACCGGCATCGTCACTTATTTTCTGAACGTGACGGTGTACTACTTCATCTGGAGCGCGGTGTATTCGACGGGCACCACGATCGCCGGATACAGCCTGTCCCAGATGATCACGTATGTGAGCATCGGTTGGATCATCCGGTCCTTTTATACCAACACAATCGACCAGGAAATGGCGTACGAGGTGATCGAAGGCAAAATCGCGATGGATTTCATCAAGCCCGTCTCGATCCAGTGGATGTGGATCGCCCGCGCCATGGGCGAATCGGCATTTCGGCTGGCGTTGCTCACGCTTCCCACCGCGGTCGTGGTCGGCCTGGTTTTTCCGGTGCAAGCTGCCGCATCCCGCAAGAATTTTGCCCTGTTTCTGCTGGCGGTTCTGGGAAGTTTTTTTCTGATGGGCGCTATTAACTTCATGATTGGCACCTGCGCCATTCCTTTGAAATCGATCCTCGCGCTGATCCGCGCAAAGTTCTGGCTGATCGAATTGCTTTCCGGCCTGCTCGTGCCGATGACGTTTTTCCCTCATCCGATGCAGCGCGTTCTCGCATGGCTTCCGTTCGAGTACATCGCCTACGCGCCGCTGCAGATTTATCTCGGTAAGTGGAATGGCGCACAAGCCGCTCGCGCCGTGGGTGCTCAGTGGATTTGGGCTTTCGTGCTTTTAACCGCCGCGCACCTCTGGTGGGAGCGCTCCG
Source organism: uncultured Acidobacteriota bacterium (assembly GCA_963785585.1). Classification (GTDB taxonomy): domain Bacteria; phylum Acidobacteriota; class Terriglobia; order Acidiferrales; family UBA7541; genus Palsa-295. The sequence goes on along the minus strand of CAWAVW010000004.1, from coordinate 439,469 downwards.
CGAACAAAATCACTGTGCACGGTGGATGAAATGACTACGCCCCGTTCGCTGCCGGATGCCGCCGTTGCCGACGAAAAGTCCGGCTTGGAAACGCTGCTATGGCAAACCAAGCGGCACGTATTGCTGCTCTCGGACTACTTCGCGCAATACGCGAAAGTGCGCGTCAGCTACCGCGGGGATTTCTTCGTCAGCCTGTTCACCAGTTTCGCGGCCACCGTCTTCGGCCTGGGATTCGTCGTCATCCTGTTTCAGAAAGCTTCGCAACTCGCCGGCTGGCGGTTTGAGGAAGTGCTGTTTCTTTATGGCTTCTCGTTGATTCCGTACGGCGTATTCAACGTCATCAGCCCGAACCTCTACGATTTCGGCAACAACTTCATCATCGAAGGCAAATTCGACCGCGTCCTGCTCCGTCCCGTCTCTTCGCTCTTCCAGGTACTGTTTGAAACGTTTCGCATCGAATCGTTACAGGAGGTGGCCACCGGAATTTTTTGCATCGTGTGGGCGATGCGAAGCCTCGGCATTCCCTGGACGGCCGCACGCCTCGGCACGCTGGTCTTCTTCGGATTCTGTGCCGCCATTATTTACATTTCTGTATTTCTGATTCTCACCACGGTCTCCTTCTGGTTCGAGGATCGTATCGGTGTCCATCCGCCCGTCTGGAACGTGATCGCCTTCGGCCGCTACCCGCTTTCGATATACAGCGGCGTCGTTCAGTTTTTTCTTTGCTGGATTGTTCCGTTCGGGCTGGCTTCGTTTTACCCGAGCGTCCGCATCCTGGGACGGACGGCCACGCCGGAATACGCGCCGCTGGTGCCAGTCGTGGCGATTGCGTTTCTTACGATCGCGATTTCGCTGTGGAATACCGGAACGAAGCACTACTCATCCACGGGCTCATAGAGGACCACTGCGCGGAGCGCGCAGCCTGCAGGCAGGAACTAAACTACTTTCAGAATCATGATTACGCGGTCGTCTTCGTGCGTGCCACCGCGCGAAAACAAGTCCACTTCCGTCAGCACCGACTGCACAATTTGCTCGGCCGAAAACGCACGTTCGCGCGCCACCAAATCCACCAGCTTCTGGGAACCGAATTCCTCTTCCTTCGAATTATCGGCTTCCGTAATTCCGTCCGTGCACGCCACCACGATGTCGCCGGGATGAAGCTTTACGTGCCCGCGCTCGTAGCGCACGCCCGCAAACAAGCCGACCACCATGCCGCCTTCGGTCAGGTAATCCACTTCTCCGGTCGCTCGAATCACAGCAGGCTGCACGTGCCCTGCGTTCACGTAATGGAGGGTCCTGCGCGGCTTATCCAGCAGCGCCACAAACATGGTCATGAATTTCTGCCCGCGCGTATCGGCCAGCATCATGTCGTTCAGCGATTCGACCAGCCGCTCGAGCGAATGCAGATGCGCGAGCAGCGCGTGCAGCGTCGCTTGCAGGTTGGCCATTACCATCGCCGAACCGACGCCTTTACCTTCCACGTCGGCCACCACGATCAGCATCGTATCCGGCGTCATGGGGATGAAATCGTAATAATCGCCGCCCACTTCGAGCGACGGCCGGTGCGAAACCGCAAAATCAAAGCCTTCGAGCTGCGGCGGGCGATCCGGCAGCAATCCGACTTGAATGCTGCGCGCCAGCGCCAGGTCGCGCTCCATGCGCTGCTTGTGCAGCAGGTCGCGGTGAAGCTGCGCGTTTTCAAGAGCCAGCGCCACGTGATCGGAAATGGCGCTGAGCAAATTTTCGTTCGCGCGGGTGAACGGACCGTTTTTCTTGTTGAGCAATTGAAGCACGCCGATGGTCTCGCCGCTCTTGCTGCGAATCGGCAGGCATAACAAAGATTTCGTGCGGAAACCGAGGCGTAAATCCACTTCCGGCTCGAATCGGGGGTCGGTGTAGGCATCCTCCAGATTTACTTTCTCGCCGTGCTGCGCCACCCACCCGACAATGCCCTTGGTGATCGGCATCCGGATTTCGTGCTGATCGAGGCCCAACCCCACCAGCGACCAGATTTCGCCCGCTTCGCGATCCACCAAAAACACCGTGCCGCGCTCCGCGCCGGTGTGACGCGTGGTCAGTTGCAAAATAATATTCAGGAGTTCCGCCAGATCGAGCGTGGAGTTCAGCCGCTTCGTCGCTTCCACAATCGTTGAAAGCTCAATCAACGCGTTCCGTCGGTCGCTGCTTTCGAGCGCCAACTCCGCATACCGGCGGAACAGGTCCAACCAGCCGCGCGTCTTGTCGTCGAGTTTGCCCTTCGGGTGCGCTTCCAGAATTCCCACGGGAATTTCGCCGCGCCCCAAAATCCAGGCGTGCGGGTGGCGGCTCACTCCCGACTCTTTACCGCGCAGAACTTTTTCGATGTGATTGTAATCCGCTGCGGGGACCTTGCCGCTTTCCTGCCAAACCACGGGCGAACCGTTCACGATGCGCCACAACCGAGCGCCTTCCAACCGACCGGGCGCCAGAAGACTTACAATCTGCGCCGCCACTTCACCCGGATCCACTTCCGGGTTCAACTTCGTGACCACCCGCTCGAGAGTATCCGGTACTTTCTTCTTTTTCGTGGAGCGCTTGGTCGGCTTTCGCTGGATCATGCGTTCCCTTTGTATTCGATCACCAGAATGGTGATGTCGTCGGACTGCGCGGCGCCCTGGGTGAACACGCGCATCCCCTCACGAATCGAGTCTCCCAACTCCTGCACGCTGTTACCCTTGAAGTCTTCGATCAGCGCGCGCAGGCGGGCTTCTTCGAATAATTCATTCTGGGTGTTGCTCGCTTCCGAAACGCCGTCCGTATAGATCACCAGATAGTCGCCGGGCTCGACTTGCACGCGCGAACTCTGGTATTCGGCCTCGGCAAACATTCCCACCGGAAAATTCGCGGAGCCCAATCCTTCCAGGCCGCCCTTCTTACGCTTCAGCAGCGGCGGTACGTGGCCGGCGTTTACGTATTCGAACCGGCCCATTTTATCGAGAATTCCGTAGAACACTGTCGCGTAGCGGTCTTCTCCGCTGCGCTCGCACAAATATTGATTCACGCGAGAGAAAACGCCGGGCAGAGAGATGTCCATCGCCGCCGTAGTGAAGAAAACGCCCTGCAGCAACGTGGCGAGGAGCGCCGCGGAAATTCCCTTGCCCGAAACGTCTCCCACAAAGAATCCGTGTCGTCCGCCGCCCAGCTCGATCACATCGAAACAATCGCCGCCCACCGAGTGGCAGGAAAGCGTCGAGCCCGCCACCGCGACGTCCGGCAAATTCGGCAACGCCTTCGGCAGCAAATTTTTCTGAATCTGGCTGGCGATTTCGATTTCATGATCAAGCCGCTGCTTTGCGCGCGAGGAAGCAAACAATCTTGCGTTCTCGACAACCGTCGCCGCTTCGCGCGCGAGCGTCCGCAAAACGTCGCGGTCCAAATCGGTAAACGCGCTGGAAGGCACATGGCTATCGAGGTACAGCACTCCGAGCAGTTCGCCCTGACGCGTGGAAATCGTGGCGTCCAGCGTCTCGATCACGGGCAGCTTGTCAACCGGAATCGCAATTACCGTGTGCAGCTCCAGCCGGGCCACGGATTCCTGCTGATTCATGCCGTCTTCGCCGGTGTCGCTTACAATCAGTTCGCGGCGCGTCTGCGCCACGCGCTTCACCACCGACTGAGATACCTGCAACTGGTCGGGACGTAGCGTGCCGCGCTGCGCATCGCGCGCCACGATCATTTGCAATTCGTTCGATTCATTCGCCAGCAGCAGCACCCCGCGCTCGGTTCCCGTCACCTGAATCGCCGCGTCCACCACGGCCGTGAGCACGTCTTCCAGAGACAGTCCCGTCCCGAGCGTTCGCGCCACCTCGAGCAACACACCCAGGTGATACAACTCGCGGGAACCGGACTGCGTCGGCGCCGGGGCCTCCACGCGCTCCACCAGCTCTTCGATCGTCGCGCCTTCTCCCAGAAAAATCAGTTTGTACGAATCCGCCATCCCAAAATCGATGCGGTCTTTCGGCTGCAATTCATGGCGCAGGCTTTTCTCGCCATTGACGTAGGTGCCGTGGCGGCTGCCCATGTCCTCGAGCACCATCGCGCCGTTCACGGAAATGATCTGGGCCTGCTGGCGGCTGATGCGGCTATCGCGCAGCGTCAGTTCGTTGCCGGCCTGGCGCCCGATGCGAAACGGCGTGGTGGTAACAGGCACTTCCCGGCGAACGCCGTTCGGTTCGATCACTACAACTCTAGGAGCTCGTGGCATGATGTGTTTAGTTGACCGGGCGGGCGTACAAACTCTGGCAGCCGCGCCCAGACGCGACCTCGGGGCAACCGACATGGTAGGTAAACTCGCGTCCGAAGTAAATAGGCGACGACGGGATTGCCATCGAAATCATGGCGTTTGGTCTGACTGACAGCTGGGCATCGCGCATCCCATCGCTCCGCCCTCTCCCTATCGGTTGCCGTCTCGATGACCCGCGTGTAAACTTCATCAGGCCGCCTTTCGGCTTGTCTGCTAAAACCATTCGCAACCACTAACAACCAAAACGCCCAGCCCAACGTCGTACAGGACTGAACCATACTCTGGAGGAACTATGAAAAGCACCATCGCCGCACTCGGCTTGATCGCCGCCCTGGCCTGGCCCATCCCCGCCTCAGACAGCAAGGAATGCGACCGCGTGCAAAACGCCGGTCAGGTGACACAGGAAATTATGGATATTCCCGACGACATCCCGCAAAACGTGATCGACCACGCGGATTGCGTCGTCGTGCTTCCATCGGTGCTGAAAGCCGCATTCATCGTGGGCGGCAGCTATGGCCGCGGCGTGATGACCTGCCGGAGTGGCGCGGACTTCAAAGGTCCCTGGGGCGCCCCGACCATGATGGCGCTCGAAGGCGGCAGCGTTGGATTCCAGATCGGAGCCCAGGCCACCGACTTTGTGCTTCTGCTGATGAATTCGCGCGCGGCCAGCGCCATCCTCTATAGCAAGGTGAAACTCGGCGGTGACGCATCCATCTCGGCGGGTCCGGTAGGCCGCTCTGCCACGGCGGAAACCGACGCAACGATGCGCGCCGAAGTTCTGTCGTACTCTCGTTCCCGCGGAATTTTTGCCGGAGTTTCTCTCACAGGCTCAACTCTTCGCCCGGACAACGACGCCAACCGAGTGCTGTACGACAAATCGCTCGACGCCAAGGACATTGTCCTGAATGGCGCCGTATCGGCTCCGGACTGCGCAAAACTCTTGCTCGACACTCTCAACCATCACTCACCGAAGAATCTTTCGGGCGACTAAATTCCTTTTTGCGAGCATATCCATGCGAATGACCCCAAGCTCGTCGAAGATGTTCGCGTTGGCGCTGACGCTATTGTTTCTCTTCGCTGCGGGGCCCGTCGTTGCCCAATCCGCGGCTCCGCAGTACGGATCGCCCAATGCCACTTCCTACCAAGTGGACGTTGACGCCACGAAGCAATGGGTCGATACGAAAATCGATCTGCGCGGCGGGGAGAAAATTAAAATCACCGCCACCGGTACCATCACCTACGGCGCCGACAAGAAACACCCGGACGGCCGTACGCTCGGCCCCGAAGGACTGCCGCGTGCATTCGAAGACTTGATTCACGAATACGCCGTCACCGATGGTGGTCACGGCGAATTAATCGGCAGGCTCGGCTCCGACGACGGCGCGCAAGCCTTCGCCGTGGGCGCCTCGCTTGACTACGAGGCGCCGGTGGCCGGACGCCTGTTCCTGGGAATCAACCAGAGCATGAAGGATGCCGCTGCGGCGAAAGGAAATTTTCAAGTCAAGATCGATGTCATCGATCCCGGCCTGAGCACCGCCGCCGCAATCGCCATCGGGGGACCGCCCGAAACTCCGGTTCCGGGCATCACGCCCGAAATTCTCGCGGCGATTCCCCGCCGAATTTCCGACGAAAAGGGCAAGCCCGGCGACATGGTGAATATTTTTATCGTCGGGTCACAAGCTCAATTGGAAAAGGTGTTCGAGCGTGCGGGATGGGTACGCGTGGATCGCTCGGTGGAAAATACCGTGCTGAACGCGATTACGGATTCCATCGAGAAGAAAGACTACCTGACCATGCCGATGAGCACTCTCTACTTATTCGACAGGCCGCAGGACTACGGCTTCGCTCATGCCGAACCGGTCCGCGTCGCCATGTCCCGCAATCACCTGCGCGTCTGGAAATCCACCTTCGTTGTGGATGGCCAGCCGCTCTGGTGCATTGCCGCCACCCACGATATTGGTTTTGAACGCGACCAGCGCAACAATGGCCTCACTCACAAAATCGATCCGGCGATCGACGGCGAAAGAGAATATGTGAACGACACTCTTTCCGGCACAGGCATTGTGGTTCAACGCACGCACGTGACGCCGGCGGATCCGCTCATCACTGCGAACACCGCAACCGGCGGCAGCTTTCACTCCGACGGCCGAATCCTCGTCCTGGTGCTAAGCCAGGCGCCCGCTGATTCGGCGAACTAGAATCGTTTTCATCGGGGAGCGAGGTTTCGCCTTCCCTGAGCGAAACAAGGGGGCGGCCGCGACCGGTGCCGCCCTTCGCCCCAGAGGATTGCGAACTTCAAAACGACTTTAACAATTGGCCATGCGACTCAATCGAATTGCTTATCCTGCGAATCGTCTCTCGTAACCTCACCGCCAAATCCACTACGGTCTGCACCCTCTGCACATCCGACGGGCTCAAATGCGCTCCATGCGCGAGCAGCAATTCCGCATTTCCCAAAATTCCTGTAAGGGGATTGTTGATCTCGTGTCGGAAAATCTCCGCCAGCTCGTCCGAGACGTCGATCTCCGTCGTGCCCGTTCGTCCGCGCTGCGATTCCGCGCGTCGCAAATGCCGCTCCGCCAGGCTCACCGCCATCGCCGCGAAATCCCCATGCCGCGCCACGAAATCGACTTTGCCCTCCACCACAAACTTCGCCGCTTCCGTTTGACGGGAGCAATCCGCCACGAGCACGACCGGCGCGCTCCCCGACAGTTGGCTCAAAAACTCGTTCAGCCGCACGCCCTCCACGATTCGGTCGTCCAGCACGATCACTCCCGCGGAAGCGTCTGAAAACTTTTCCAGAAGTTCCGAAAGGCTCGTTGCGAGGTGCACGGTCCGCTGGCCGTTGGCGCGTTTCAGGTCGAGGGCCACTCGCCTCGCCAGCAAGGCGTCGGGAATTCCCAGTAGCGCTCTCGCCTCGCGATGCGCTGGTCGTGGGTTGTACCGGAATGCCATTTCGGTTAGTTCCTTCCGTCCGTTGACCGCGCTTTTGAGACCAGCGCGGCTGGAATCGCATCTTCACGGCGCGGATTGGCGCTCAGCCGCCGGTTCACCGCCAACCGCAATTCCTCCACCAGAAACGGTTTCGCCAGAAACGGCAGTCCCGATTCTTCGAGGAACCGCGCCGTCCGCGGAGCCAGCGTATCGCCTGTTATGAAAACGATGTGATGTTGATGCGCGCTTCCCGCGCGCACCAGTGCGTCGTAAAACGCCGGGCCGTCCAGCCGGGGCATTCGCAAATCGCAAATCACCAGGTCGTAGTCGCTCCGCGCCAGGCGCGTAAGTCCCTCCTGACTATCCAGCACCGCGTCCACCTGATGCCCTTCTTCCCGCAAGACGTCCACCACCAGTTGCGCCACAGCCGGTTCGTCCTCCACCACCAGAATCCGGCTGGCTGCCGCCGAGCCCGCCAACTCGCGCGGTATTTCCGGCAGCGGGTAGAATTCCTCCGCTTGCTTCACCGTGACAGGCAACTCGATGATAAAAGTCGCGCCGGCCGTCGCGCGATTTTCCAGCGAGACTTCCCCATCGTGCTGTTTCACAATCCCGTACACGATCGAAAGCCCCAGCCCGGTACCCACACCGGGCGGCTTGGTGGTAAAAAACGGCTCAAAAATCCGCGATGCGATTTCCTTTGGTATTCCCGGTCCGTCGTCGGAAATTTCCAGAGCAATCCGCTCGTTCGCCGCGCGACGGGTGCGAATCCAGATGCGACCCTGCCCCCGGGAATGCAGCAGCGCCTGCTCGGCATTCACCAGCAGATTCAAAACCGCCTGCTGCAGCTGATGCGGATCGGCCAGTGTTTCCGGCAGGTCTGCCGCGAGCGCGCACTCCACTACGATGTTTTGGATTTTCAGCTCGTAGCTCCTGAGCGCCAGCGCCCGCTCCACAATCTCGTTGATATTGACGCGCGTCCTCTCCGGCTTGTTCTCCCGCGCGAAGTACAGAAGATTTTTCACGATCCGCGTGGCCCGCTCGGCCTCTTCGAAAACTTTGCGCGCTTCGGCAAATTGGTCCGGTTTTAAGCCATGGCTCAGCAGCAACTGCGCGTACCCCATGATCGCGGTCAACGGATTGTTCAGCTCGTGCGCGATTCCCGAAACGAGGTGCCCCAGCGCCGCCATTTTCTCGGTCTGCAAAAGCTTGGTTTGCAGTTGCCGCTCGCCGGTCACGTCGTAAAAAATCTCCAGCCACCCGATTTTCCGATTCTGCGCGTCCAGCACCGGACGCGAAAAGCGCTCCAGCACGCGCCTCGCCGGACGCGCAATCTCCAGCTCATCGTGCGAAGGCTCGCCCTCGCCCGCCGCAAAAGAATTCCAGGGAGCCACAAACGCCGCAGGACGATCGAACCGCGGCCCGAGAAACGCCTGAATATCGGCGGCCGTCTCGATCGCCCTCAAATTCGTGGCGTCCAGCCCGAACAACTGCCCGAATCGCGCGTTCGAATGCCTTACGTTTCCATTCGCGTCTAACACCAGCACGCCCACGCGCACCGAATCCAGTATCGAAGCGATCTCCGCTTCCGAGCGCCGCCACTTCGACTCCGCTCGCTGCACGATCGAACCTTCTTCAATGCAAAGGAGCCGGTGCTGGGTCGCGCCGGGCGATGGACGCCACGCCACGCGCACCGCCAAACCCGTCGCAAGCGTTGCATCAAACGATGTGAGCGAAGCATGCGCCGCTCGCCCGGCGGAAACTTTCGACAACGACTCCTCTACATTGCCCGCAAAGAAATCCGCCAATGCGCGCGTCTCCGCTCCGCTGGGCATCCTCAATAGTTCCCTGGCTCGCGCGTTCGCCCGCCGAATGCGGCATTGCCCATCGATCACCACCAGCGCCTCGCCGCTCGAATCAAACGCCGCGCGGAAAATTGCGTCCTGCTCCAACGTGCCACCAGCCAAGCCAGCGTCAAAGCTCGTCGCGCGACCGTCCGGCTGCAGCGCCTGCGCGGCCCGTGCCGCCGAACCACCGTGCTGCATCCGCCTCACAGTTCACCTCGACGCACGGACCACAATTCCGACCCACTCAAGTACTTTGGAAAGAATATGTAATGAGGGTTCATGCAGAATTCTCCTGCATGATTCGGTCCACCAGCGGACGCAATTGGGACGCAGCTACGCGAAAAGAGGGCAGTTTTCTTGGGTTTTTTGCAATTTCGGGCGAATTTCAACGGGTGAGATTAGAGACTTCTTTCCCACTTCGAATTGACAGTTCCTATCTAGGAAATTTCACTCCATAGGGGAAACAAGGACAAAGGAGCGACGGCTGCCGCTCGAATCGTTTGCCAAGAAATTCCGCACTAGTTTGCCGCCGCGTCCTTCAATTTCGCCCGCTCGGCCTCGTACTGCTTCAACTTCCGGTAGAGCGTCGTCTTCCCAATCTTCAGCAACTGCGCCGCACGCATCTTGTCACCGTCCGATTTCTCCAGCGCTAGTTCGATCTGCCGCTTTTCAGTTTCCTCGAGCGGTAATACTTCATCCACGGGCGGCGCCTGGGTGGCGGAAAAATGATGCAAACTCGAGGGCAGATCCGCAATCTGCAGGATCGGTCCCGAACTCAGCGCAATCGCGCGCTCTACCGCATTCTCCAGTTCGCGGACGTTCCCCGGCCAGTCGTAGGCGATCATCCGGTACATCGCGTCTTCTGAGAACGTGTAGGCCTTCTCGCTCGATTCCGAGTGCTTTTCAAGAAAGGTATTTACCAGAATTGGTATATCCGTCTTGCGTTCCCGCAGCGGAGGAAGTTTGATCTGCACAACGTTTAGGCGGAAAAACAAATCCTGCCGGAACGTTCCCTGCCGGATCATATATTCGAGGTCGCGGTTCGTCGCCGCAATCACCCGCGCCGACAGCGGCACATGATCGGTTCCGCCCACCGGGCGAATTTCCCGCTCCTGAATCGCGCGCAACAGCTTTGCCTGCAAATCCGTCGGCAACTCGCCAATTTCGTCCAAAAACAGCGTGCCGGTATCGGCCATTTCCATCAAGCCCTGCTTGGTATGTACAGCTCCGGTAAACGCGCCCTTCACGTGCCCAAACAATTCCGCCTCGATCAGCGTCGGCACCAGCGCCGAGCAATCCACCGGAACGAAGGGCTTATTGCGCCGCATGCCCGAGAAATGAATCGAACGGGCCACCAACTCTTTTCCGGTGCCGCTCTCGCCCAGGATCAAGACCGGATATCCGTGCTGGCTGACCTTTTCCACCAGCTTGTAAACGCGCTGCATTTTCGGCGACACGCCGATCATCCCCGCAAATCCCGGGCGCGTTCGCAGCGTCTCCCGCAGCACCCGATTCTCATTGTCGGTTTCGAACAGCCGGACCATCCGGTCCAGCTTGCTGCGCAGCTCGGGAATGTGAAACGGCTTGGTGATGTAATCCGCGGCGCCCAGCTTCGTCGCTTCCACCGCGCCCTCAATCGTCCCGTACTGCGTCAAGACCATCACCGAGGTCTGCGGATACAGCTCGCGAATCCGTTTCAGCAATTCCAGCCCGCCCATCCGCGGCACGCGCAAGTCGGTGATCACAATGTCCACAGGGCCCTGGTCCAGAATCTCCAGCGCTTGCTCGGTCGTCGAAGCCGTTCGCGTCCGCAACCCCGCATCGCTCACGACGTCGTGACACAAGCTCCGCGTGCTGTCCTCGTCATCGACAATCAACACCGTCGCAGTGATCGGCCGTTCCATCGAATACGCGGTCCCCGATGCGGCTGAAGTCACGATTCCCCCTTTGAATCGAACATTCCCAATCACAAGTGCAACGCCCGTACCAATTAGGAATTTTCCCGGTTTGAAGTAAATGCGGCGGTTATTGCTGCGAATCGGTATGAATGCGAGGGAGTTTAGTGTCGGAACGGAACGGTCCGCAAGGTGCCATAAATACCTATTTTGCTAATGTCTTTTCTACGGACGACATAGACGGGACAATCCGTAGGAATACTGATTTGGGAATTGGTGCCGATTTGGGGCTGTGGGAGGAGCCAGGACGCGCGCCGGCCCATGCGGCCGGTCTCGGCACGCTGCGTCCTCAGCGCAGATCCATTAGAAATACGCCGTCATTCGAGGACCCCATGTACAAACGAGCCGCATCCGCGGACGTCGCCATGACGGGAAACTGGTCACCGGCGCCGTCTGCCCCCGCTTCTCCGGTTCGCATGCGCGTCCAAGTGTTTCCTCCGTCGAGCGACTGATAAATTCCTCCGCTTTGCATCGATATAAACCATCGAGAGCCCGCGAATGCCGCGTCCGCCGGTTGCGCGCCGGGAAGGCCTTGCTGGACTTTCATCCAAGTGCGACCCGCGTCACCCGAAGAAAAAACGCCACCCGGTGAAAATGCCAGCAGGTTATCGCCCTCCCAGATCAAGCGAAGCACGCCGCCCGATTGCGGATCGAGGTCGTGCCAGACCCACGTCTCTCCGCCGTCGTCGGAGTACACCATGCCTCGCGACGCCGCCGTGCGGATCGCCATGCCCTCGGAGTTCGTCTGCACCGAGCGAACCGGCACATCCTCTGGCCCGAACGGAATCTTGCTCCACGTCACGCCGTTGTTTCTGGACATCAGCAATCCGTCGTCCGTCGCGGCATACCAGGCGCGCTTGCTGAACGCCAACTCCTGAATCTTGGAGCCAAGCGAGCCCTGGCGAACCCAGAGATTCGCGCCGCGATCGAATCGCGCCAGCCCTCCGGCCAAAAGTAGGGCTCGCCAGCCGTCCGGCGTCTCGATAATTTCGGCCAGGCCCAGCGACCCGGCATTGCGGCCCATCGCCTTCCAGGTTTCGCCGCCGTCGTCGCTGATCTGGGCCGGAACCTCCGCGTCCTCCATCAAAACAGCCACCGCATGTGAATTCAAATCGCCCGCCGCGATTGAAACCACACGCTGGTGAACGAAGCCTTCGTTCGAGCGCTTCCAATGCGCTCCGCCGTCGTCGCTCACCAGAATCCCCTGCTGCTCCGAACCCACGATGATCCGGCGATGCGGCGATTCTCCGCCGCGAGCTGCCCCGTACCCATACACGATGGCGATTGCACTGATCGTCCAATCGGCCGGAGTGGCGCGGTTCCACGACTGGCCGGCGTCTTTCGACAGCCACAAGCCCTCGTTCGTACCGGCGTACAAATTCTGCGGCGAGTGCCAGTCTTGCCGCAGCGCATAGGTGCGCCGCGACGAATACGGTATCCCGGCGATCTTGGCCCACTCCGCCCCGCCGGTGTCGCTCCTGTAAATACCGGAGCACGCGCTCGCCAGGATGCGTCCGGGCGTCTCGGCGTCTGCTGCCAGGCTCAACACGTCGGAGTCGTCAATCATGCCGTCGTGAATCGCAATCCAATGCTCGCCGCCGTCCTTCGTCTTCCAGGGCAGATGAAATGTCCCGGCGTAAAGAACCGATGCATCGAACGGATCGAAAGCGAGCGAATCCACATTGCCTAACTCTGCGTAATCGTCTGGCGTGATGCGCTTCCAGCGGGTTCCGTGGTCGCGCGACAAAAAAACTCCGTCCAAGCCACCGGCGGCAATTACGTTCGGATCGGACGGGGCCTGTGCCAGCGCGCGCAGCGCGTGTCCGCTCAGTCCTGCATCCTTCCAGGTGCGCCCTCCGTCCGGGCTTACGTATAACGCGCCACTCTCTCCGCCTTTCCCGCGCGTCCAGGTCGTCGCGAACACCGAAGCGCCGTCGCGCTCATCAACCACCAGTGCGCTCACCACGGCCGACGCGTCCTCTCCGGCTCTGCCCAGCCGGGTCCAGTGCTCGCCCGCGTCCTTTGAACCAAACACGTGGCCGTCCGTGGTGCCCAAATAAACCGTGCCGGGGTGAATCGGATCGGCTGCGAGCGAACGGACGTCGCCGCCCGTCGGTCCGGAGGCTTGAAATACCTGGCAGAAAAGCGCAGGCGAGAAAACACAGCAAAGACAAGCGGCGAGAAAGGGGCGAATAAGTGTCACGAGGCTTCCTGAAAGTTAGGCGACCATGTTAGGACAGCAGATTCTGCAGCGGCGCAGCACGTTGACCGGAATTCCGTTTCCCGCACAAGCGAGCCGGCGTGAGCACGCGCCACCGAACAATCCACCGCGGCGCCGGCGACCCAACCAAATCGCTACTCGGTCGCGCCGTCGGGCACAAGTTTCACATCTGCGCGGCGATTGTCGGTCGCGGCGGCAGTGCCCGTCGCGCTCCGTGTTGCAACGCGAGACGAATCGATCCGCTTTTTCCCAACTAAATATTTCTGGCAGCTCGCCGCTCGCGCCGTTGCAAGTTTATCGGCGTGAACTTCTTTGGGATCGGCATAACCCACCAACACGACTTTTGCTTTCGGATCGCTATCGAGGCGCACCGCCGCGTCGTCCAGCATCCGTTGGCAGACGTTGTCGGCGTACGAGCTGTTCGGCTTAAATTTGCACGCCGCGATAACGCTCGCCGTCGGCGGAGGCGGCGGCGTTTGCACCGTCACGCTCGTGGTGCAATCGCACGCGGAATGCGCCGTATTTTCGGCCCGGCCCGTTACCGTGTACGTTCCGGGCTGCAACCCGGAGGTATCGAGCTGCACAGTCGCTCCTGTGCCGACAATCTGCCCGCCGTTCGTTTGCCAGGAATACGTCAGCGGCAATCCGGAAGGATCGTTCACCGTGGCCGAAATCTGCGGCCGTTCACCGGCCATCACCGATGCGCGATCCGCCGCGCAACTCATCGTCGGAGCGGGAGGCGCCGGTTTCGGCTGCACCGCGATATTGGCGGAGCAGCTCGCCGATTTGCCCGTGCCGTCGTCCACGCGCGACGTAATCGTATAATTTCCGGCCGATGCGCCCGCCGAATCCCACCGCACGTACGCGCCAACGCCGGAAACTTTTCCGCCGTTCGCTGTCCACGTGTACGTCAGAGGGTGACCGTTCGCGTCGGTTCCCGTCGCCGTAAAGACTACCGCTTCGTTCGAACCTTCCATCACCGAAGATTTTTCCGCGGCGCACGAAGCCGTCACGTTATCCGGCGGCAGCGGCTTTTCCGGCCAATTTGCGCCGGCCAGTTTGATCACAAACCCGTTCCGGTCCGTATGGTTGTTCAGGTTCAAGTTGTAGCGGTAGCCGATGTCAAACGCAAAGTGCTTCCACGGATAGATGCGCACGCCGGTTACGTTGTCCACGGGATCGCGAGCGCCAAACGTCGTATTCTGCGTTCCCCGATGCACAAAAATCAGCCCGTCGTATTCCGTCATGATCTGAAACCGCTTGGTCGGGAAAATAATCAGCCCCGCGCCGACCTGCATCTGGTCCGCCAGGCTCAACACTAACGTCTCGGTCGTTCCGCCCGACGTCACGTTGTAACTGGAGTTGCGCATAAAACGGTACGACCAGTTGGCCGTCGCCAAAATGCTGTGATGCAGAATCGTCTTGCTCGCTTCCACTCCAATTCCGTAGTTGAACTTTCCGTACTGCACCTGGTTGCTGAGCAGGCTGCTGTATCCGGTCTGCGTCGGAATATAAAAATCGTTGCGGATGGAAAGACTCAGCGGCTTTCCTTTGCGTTCGGAAAACACGCCAATCTTGAAGCCCAGATCGATCTCCCCCACACCGCCGCCATTGTGCGAAGCAAACGGAGCATCCTCCACGTACGCAGGAGGGAAACCGGTGGACGGAATGATCGACGGATAAATCGTATTCAGATATTGCGGATTGAGCGCGTTTGCCGACGACAAACTCAACAAACTCGGATCGCCCACGTGGATGTGGTCGTATGCATTGATTTGGAAAAATCCCGACAGCCAATTCGTAATGCCGATTCCAAACGACGGAATAAATTGAAGGGACGTGATATCGCCGGGCATCCGCGAAAATTTGTTCGCGCCCATATCCACGTCAAATGCGCCTTTCGGCAAAATGTCTCCGGTCTCCAGGGTAAAAAGTCCCGGATTGCCGTCAAGCGCCGGCATCGGATTCCACTTGAGCGTCGCGTTGTAAGCTTCCGCCGCTTGATAGGAACCGTCGCCCGTTGGCGCCGCGTTCGCATCCGCCGCCTCGGCCGCCACTCTTGCCGGTAGCGCAGGCTTCAACGCCGCTGCCGTCTTTGCGTCGGTCGAACCGACTTTCGCCTTCGCATCCGTCGAGGCTGGCGCTGCAGCCTTCGCCGTCGTGTCGTCGCCCTTCGCCGTCTTCGCGTCATCCGCGAAACAACCGCTCGCCAGCAGTAAGCTTGCCAGCCCCAGGACTGTGATCCGTTCCCAACCCTTCATTGAAACCTCCAAAAATTGCGTGAGACGGAATTCGATCCGTTCTCGAAACCCAGTTATAAATGTGCGCGTTGCACAGTCGGGGATACCCCTGCACTTTCACAAAGGGGCCCAAAAAGGGAGTGGGGCGACTCGTCCCAGGCAAAGCGGCGAAACCGAGCGCAGTATAATTCAGGCGCACCCCGTTCCAGTACTCTTTTTTCTGATTCCCCTGCGGTAATCCCACCGCTGATAGCGCCGACGTTGGGACCCGTGGGCACCCGACATCCCGTACGGAGCCGCTTGAGCCGTTTCACGGACGTATTAAGAGTGAAAATTTCGCGCGCCGCGCGCCGCCCTCGCCTCAGATTTCTGCTATACTCCGAAAAGTTGTTCCTCGCTTTCTACTCCAGCAGAAAGCGCGAATCCAAAGTTTCGGAGGCGCACATGTTTCGCTGGAGAGTTCTCGCCATCGTCGTTGTTTGTTTTTCGTTCGCTGCCATTCCTAGTTTCGCTCAATCGCAGGACGTGTCCGTCGATTCGCAGGAGACTCCCGCAGCAGGGGCGCCGGGCACTCGATTCGTCGTCACCCTGGACACCCGCATCTCCACCAAGCAGGACAAAGCCGGCAAACCCTTTCTCGCGCACACCGTTGACGAAGTCACCACCGAAGACGGCGCCGTACTGCCGGCCGGAACCCCCGTTCGCGGCCACGTCGTAAAAATCCGTCCCGCGGAACAAATGAGCAAAGCCCGCCTATGGCTCGCCTTTGACGAAATCAAGACGCCGCGCGGCTGGGCTCCCCTCGCCGCCGGAGTGATCGACATGCCCGACGAACAGAAACTCCACGTCCTGTTCGACCGCGAAGGCGCCATCGAGATCTCGCCGGTCAAGCGCGATGCGGAAATCTACGCCGCCCTCGCGGCGGCCATGGCCGGTGCCGCTCCCGGTGTCGCCGCCAAAAACTCCAAAGACGCCGCAACCGGCGCCGCGGCCGCCGCCGTCGAAGCCTACATGGCGACATCGGGAATGGGTCAGGAGTTGACGCTCGAGCAGAACATGAAACTCGAACTTGTTTTGCAGCGCCCTCTTCACGCGCGCCGCAGCTAGCACTCCTCGGAATTCGCCCAAAAGAGTCGCGGTCGCGCGCGGGAGCTCGGCGCGTTTTCTTGGCATTCTCCAGAACTGCTGGTAGATTCAGAGGTTGATGGGCGCCGAAAACTCCAACATGCAGCGCATCCTGATCGTGGAGGACGAGGACAACGCCCGCAAGGGCTACGAAGCGCTTCTCCGCAAATGGAATTGGACCATCCTCGGCGTTGGCAGCGGCGAGGAAGCGCTCGCCAAGTTTCAGGAATTTCAGCCCAATCTCATTCTCGCCGACGTCGAGCTGCCGGGCATGAACGGCCTCGACCTGCTGAAACAGCTTGGCGATGAAATCCAGCAAATTCCGGTGATAATCATCACCGGTCGCGGCAGCGACGAGCGCGTCATCCAGGCGATCGACGCGGGCGCATATTGGTACATCGAGAAGCCGCTGAAGCCGCCGGTCCTTCGCGCCCTGCTTGAACGCGCCCTCGGCCACGCGCGCGATCAGAAAACCGTCGCCGCGCTCACGCGCGACCTCCGCTCCGCCGGAAAGATCGGCGCGCTCGTCGGCACTTCCGATCCGATGCAGGACGTGATGCGCCAAGTCGAAATCGCGGCTCCCTCTACCGCTTCCGTTCTAATTACCGGTGAAACCGGCTCCGGCAAGGAAATGGTCGCTCGCTCGATTCATATGCTCTCGCCGCGCGCCGACCGTCCGTTCGTCGCCATCAATTGCTCGGCAATTCCCGAATCGCTGATGGAAAGCGAGATCTTCGGGCATGAGAAGGGCGCTTTCACCGGCGCCGCCGAACGCCGCATCGGCTGTTTCGAACTTGCCGACGGCGGCACGCTGCTGCTCGACGAAATCGGCGAGATGCCCGCACCCACGCAGGCAAAGCTGCTCCGCGTTCTCGAGGACCACAAAGTCCGCCGTCTCGGCAGCAAGGTCGAAACTCCGGTTGACGTTCGCGTGGTCGCTGCCACGAACAAGAATCCCGACCAGGCCGTCGCCGATGGCCATCTGCGGCAGGATTTGTATTTCCGCTTGAACGTGTTTCACATCCACCTTCCGCCGCTGCGCGACCACAAAGACGATCTGCCTTTGCTGATCGAAAACCTGCTTGCCGATATTTCCTTGAAGCACGATAAAAAGGTCACCTCCGTCGGCACCGACGTGATGGACCTTTTCAAATCCTATCCGTGGCCGGGGAACGTCCGAGAACTGCGCAACGTCCTCGAGCGATCGGCCATCGCGTCCGACCGCGGCGTCATCACGCGCCAGCATTTGCCATCGGAATTCGGCCGTGCCACCGCCATGACCACACCCGGCCTCGGCGGCATCCGCTTCCCGGTCGGCACTACTGTCGATGCGGTCGAACGCGAACTGATCATGCAAACCCTTTCGGCTACCAGCCAGAACAAAACGCGGGCTGCGGATTTACTCGGCATCAGCCTGAAAACGCTTCACAACAAATTGAAAGAATACGAGGCGGGGCGGAAAGATGCGTCTCAGCCTGAAAACTAAATTCACCCTCGCGACGTCGCTTCTCGTTCTGGCGGTGGTCACGCTCGTCTCCGGGCTTTACATCGCCCGCCTGATGCGCCAAACGCTGCGCCAGGCCGACGAGCGCGCCCGCTTTGTAGCCCAGCAAATTTTCCTCGCGTGCCAGAGCAGTTTGCTCGACGCTTCGCAGCGCGGCGACGCTCCCGCCTCCGCCAGCCCGGAGGATGTTCGCGAATACATCCGCCGCACTCTCGACAACAGCAGCACTCTCAATTCCGTGATGGAATCGGCGATCGGCTATTCGCCTACCATCTACGAAATCACGATCAGCGACAAAGACGGCATTGCCCTCGTCTCCAGCGACGCTGCGCTGCGTGGGCAAAAGATCGCCGCCCGCCCGCCGATTTCTTCTCTCGTTCGCGGCGGATTCTTCGAACAGATGAACACTCTCTACGGGCCGCCTCAGGTGTACGACGATACTCTGCCGTTCAATCTTGCCACCGGCCCGTTCGGCGATATCCGGATAGGGCTTTCCTCGGCCCTGATCCGCGACGAAATTTTCCCCGGCATCAAATCCGCCGGACTGTACGCTCTCGGCGCCGTCTTGCTTTCCACGCTGATGGCTTTCGTTGTCAGCCGCGCTTCGCTCGCGCCTCTTGAACGCATTTCCGCCCAACTTGATCGAATCTCCGCCGGCGAATTCGATCTCGAACCGGTCGAACGCGGCGACGAACTCGGCGCCGTCAGCACCAAGATTATCGGCATCGGCAAACAGTTGCGCGACGTTCGTGAGATCTTCAGCACGCTGCGCGAAAATCTCGATCAGGTGATGAGCGGCCTCGAAGACGGCTTGCTCCTTTTCAACGCCAGCGGACGCGCGGTGCTGGTCAGTCCTTCGGTCGAAAAATTTCTCGGCGGACGCCTCGACCAAATGCGGGGACGCCGCCTGAGCGAAATTTTCCCCGAAGGAAACGCCATCCGCGATGCGCTCGGTATCAAGGGCGAACAGGTTCAGCCCGTCGAAAATGCCGAGGTTAGCCTGGAAGGCGCGAACGGCCCGCAGCGCATTGGACTGAGCGCCCAAGTCGTCCGCGAGCAGGGCGTCCCGATGGGCACTCTCATCACTCTGCGCGACATCGAGTCCCTCGAACGCATCGGCAACCAACTGCAAGTTTCCGAGCGCCTCGCCGCTCTCGGCCGCGTCACCGCAGGGGTTGCACACGAAGTGAAAAATCCGCTGAACTCGATGCGCCTGTGGCTCGAAGTGTTGAAAGCCAACATGCCCGTCGAACCCGAACCGCAGCAAGCGGTGAAAATGCTCGACAACGAAATCGACCGCCTGGACCGCGCCGTCAAAACGTTCCTGAATTTCACCAAGCCCGTCGAGTTGATCCTGGAAGAAACCGATCTTCGCGTGCTGCTCGACGAAGTGCTCGACGCCGCCCGCCCCTCGATCACGAAAGCGGGCGTCGAACTCAAGATGGAATTGCCCTCGCAATTCCCGCCCGTCATGCTCGACCGCCAGTTAATGCATCAGGCCGTATTGAATCTGCTTCTCAACGCTTCCGAATTCACCCCGCCCGGAGGGCGCATCGGCCTCAGCCTGCGCCGCAGCGGCGAATACGCGGAAATTGCCGTCTCCGATTCCGGCAAGGGAATTTCCACGGACGACCAAAAGAAAATTTTCCAGTTGTTCTACACCACGCGGCCCGGCGGTTCCGGCATTGGCCTCGCCAATACCTTTCGGTTTGTACAGATACACAACGGTCAGATAGAATTCGAGTCGGAACTGGGCCGCGGTACCACGTTCCGGATCGAACTGCCGCTCGCGCGTGCCCTCGAAGCGCCCAGCGGCAAAGTGCGCGATTTCAGTCAACCGTTTGCAGAAGAAAAAAGATAAATCAATGCCCAGCCGCAATTTGAAATCGTTCGAGTGCATGGCCGCGACGCTGTGCTCTCTCTCTCTAATCGTGTGCGGGTGTGCGCACAACACCGCCAAAGCCGCGCCTCCGGTCGCCGCCGTTCCCGCGCCGGTCGATTCCAAACCCATCACCAACGTGGCGCCCGATACCAACGCGCTGCCTCCCGTTGAAACACTCACTCCGCCCGTTTCGAATACGCCGCCCGTTGCCACCGAAATTCCCGTGACTCCTACGCGAACCAAACCCGCGCCTCCCCGAAAACCCGCTCCCGAACCCGCCGCGGATACCTCCGCTGCGGAGCAGCCGGCCAAGCCACCGGCGCCCCAGATCGTGCCGCAAATCTCCGCGGGAGATCAGGAGAGCTACCGCCGCAAAACCGAAGACGACGTCGCCGTGGCCCAATCCAATCTCGATCAGGCCAACGGCAAACAACTCAGCGCCGCGCAATCCGATTTGGTGCAAAAAATCCAAAGCTTCCTTGCCCAATCGCGCGACGCCAGCAAATCCAGCGATTGGGCCCGCGCTCAGGTCCTGTCCCAAAAAGCCCGCCTACTCTCCGTCGAGCTCGTCGAATCGTTCTAAGCGGGCTACCCGCAGAAACTCAGCAGTCACGCACCCGCGCTGCGTCCTCGCCGCTCCCATTTTTGCTAAACTGAAAACATGAATTCGTTCGATGTCGCCATTGTCGGCGGCGGAATCATCGGCACCTCGATCGCCTTCGAACTGGCCTCGGCAAACCTCCGCGTCGTCGTTCTCGACCGCCAGGAACCGGGACTCGAATCGTCATGGGCCGCCGCCGGAATGCTTTCTCCCGGCCCCGACGCTCCCTCCGCGCTGCCGCTCGTGCCGCTCGGTAAAGATAGTTTCCTGCGCTACCCGGACTTCGTAGCGGCCATCGAAAGCGCTTCCGGCAAGTCCACCGGATTCGCGCGCCCCGGCACGCTCGAAATTTTCACCGGGCGCAACGCCGAGCAAAATCGCGACGCGATGATCGCGCAATACCGCGCTCTCGAGCTTCCCATCGATCCGCTCTCCGCCGAAGCCGCTCGCAAACTCGAGCCGTCGCTCGGTCCGGAAGTCCGCGCCGCCGCGCTTCTTTCGCGAGAAGCCACGATTGAGCCGCGGGCGCTGGTCGCCGCCGCAATAGATGCCTGCAAAAACAAGCGCGTCACCTTCCGAACCGGAGTCTCCGTCACATCTTTCCTTCGCGACGGCAACCGATGCACAGGAGTCATCGCCGGCACGGAAAAAATCGCCGCGAGATTCGTGGTCCTCGCCGCCGGCAGTTTTTGCGGCACGCTCACGGGAAATTACACCGTATCGAACTCCCATTCCTTCGCTCCATTCGCGCCCACGCACCCCGTTCGCGGCCAGATGCTGGCCCTGCGATCCGAAAATATTTCGCTCGCGCGCGTGGTCCGGTCCGATCATGCGTACCTGGTTCCTCGCGCGGACGGACGACTCGTCGCCGGCAGCACGCTTGAGAATGCAGGATTTCAAAAAGAAGTCACCGCGGAAGGAAAAGAAAAAATCTTAAGAGGCGTGGCGGAGATGATTCCCGCTCTGGCATCGGCGGAAATCGTCGAATCCTGGTCCGGACTGCGTCCCGGCACGCCCGACAACCTGCCGATCATCGGCCCAACCGAAATCGATGGCCTGCTGGTCGCCACCGGACACTACCGCAACGGAATTCTACTGGCGCCCGCGACCGCGAATATCCTTCGCGAGTTGGTCGTCACCGGTAAAACGAATTTCGACATCGCGCCGTTTTCCTCACTTCGATTTTCGTCGAGGAATGCCGAAGCAATCGCAACCGGTGGCGCCTGAACTGGCAACTGGATCGATACTGCCAGTTCGCCGATTAAAACGGATTCTTGTTGCGCACCGGTTCGCGGTTCGGCGGTCCCGGCAACGCCGACGCCTGGCCAGGACTCGTGAACTTCACCTTGTCCGCATCCAGATATAGCGAACGGTCGATCACCGCTTCCACAGTCGATCCTCGCGGCAGCTCTGCTTCCGGCCCGCGCGTCAACAGCACCGCCGCCAGTCCTGCCGCCGCTCCAATCCCTGCTCCGATGCCGGTCCCGGTCCCCGTGCGGGTCGCAATTCCGCCGATACCCGCGCCTGCGGCGGTCGTCTTCGCCACGGTTGCTACCTTCTCCATTTTGTCCGAATCGCCCACGATCTGGCCTTCGCTGTTGGTCGATTCGTTTCCTCCGGTGCCCGCGCCGCTCGGCACCGCGTTTAGATTCACCTGGTAGGCATTCGGCAAAATCATCGACGTCAATTTAATCGCCAGCTCGGCTCGACCTTTCACATGGCCCGCCCGCTTTGATTCAGTCACCTCTCCGCTCATGTACGAGCCCGCCGGAATCACCACCTGCCCGTCGATCATTACCGGATAGAGCGTTTCGAAATACACCGGGTCGCCCGGCCGCGCACTCCGCGTCGAAATCGCGTTGTGCAACACCAGCGGGATGTGCGTCCCGGAAGGCACCATAATCTTCGCGCCGCTCGAAGCTGCAGCCGGCTTGGTCGTCGGCGTCGCGCTTGAATCCGAAGGGGTCGTTGGCGAAGCCGTAGTACCGGAAGGAATCGCATTCGCGGCCGGTGTTCCCGTCGCCCCCGAGTTTTGCCCCGCGTCAGCTGGCTTCTGGGGCTCGGCCTGCGGCGCCGGTGCCGGAGGCATCGGCCCTTCCTGCGCCTTCAGCGGAATTGCCATCGCCGTGAAAAGCACCAACACGGCCGGAAACCATCCGTGATTACGACCCAACTTGAGCGCGTTTTTCATGAACATTCCTGTGGGAATTGGAGACTTGGCTGGCTCTCTTTAAAGATGCCGCCTCTGTTCTGGAAGATGTCCCGGACCGCAGTTTCAGGCCCACCGAAGCCCGCGAACACTCTAAATCCGGCCCAAAAAGACATGTACGGGTACGACACCCGCGTCCTAAGCCATGATTCCAAGGCGATATAATAACGATTGAGGTATCGCTTGGGAACCCTCCGCATCGCCAGCCAGTCCCTACCGTCTTCGCTTCGGCGGAAGACGTTGCTCATCGTGGCCGTCACGATGATCGGCCTGGTCGGAGGTTTGTATCTAATCTCAAGCTTTCTGCTGCACCGCGGCTTTGGAAAACTCGAAGAGCAGTTCGCCCAGGATAACGTCGAGCGTGCCGCCAGCGCCGTCTCCAACGACCTGGCCACGCTGGACCGCACCACCTCCGAGTATGCTTCCTGGGACCAAACCTACGAGTACGTTCATGGCCAGCGTGCGACCTACGTGGCCACCGAGTTCCCGGCGCCCACGTTTCAGCAGCTTCAAATCAGTTTTGTGGCCATTTACGATCTTTCCGGCAAGCGGCTCTTTGCCAAGGGCTTCGACCTTGAACACGGTGGCGAGATTCCGCTGCCCGCGGGCCTCGACCAGCATCTCGTTCCCGGTTCACAATTGCTTACGCACGGCTCGGCCAATTCCCGCATTGCCGGCATTCTGGCTCTTAAGAACGGCCCCATTCTCGTCGATTCCCGCCCCATCCTGCGCAGCGACAACGGAGGCCCTATCGCCGGTACTCTGGTGATGGGACGCCTGCTCGACCTATCGGAATTCACTCGGCTCGCGCTCATCACGCATACGCCTTTGAAGGAAGAGGAGCTGAACAGCCAATCCCTCGATCCGGACTTTAGCGCTGCTGCTGCCGCCATATCCCGCAGTGAGCCCATCTTCATCAAGGCCCTGGATGGGCAGTCCATTGCGGCTTACGAAGAACTGAAGGACCTTTACGGCAAGCCCGCCGTAATCATTCGCGTCCTGCTGCCGCGTTCGATCGACGCGCAGGGCCAGACCAGCTTGCTCCAATTCTTGCTGCTGCTTCTGGCCGCTGCATTCGTTTTCGGAGCGGTTACGCTGCACCTGCTCGAGCGGTTTGTAATCTCCCGTATCGGGAATCTTACCGACAGCATTACCCAAATCGGCGCCAGCGGAGATCTGAGCGCCCGCCTGGTCGTCGCGGGCAAAGACGAACTCGCCTACCTCGGCACCGCCATCAACAGCATGCTTGAGGATCTTGAGCGCTCCCAACTGGACCGTCACGAGGGCCGCACACGCCTTGCGGTGATGATCGAGCGGATGCCCGCCGTATTGTGGACCACGGACAAAGATTTACGGTTCACCTCCAGCATGGGCGCAGGACTCGAAGCTCTTGGAGTTCGCTCCGGCGAAATGACCGGAAAAACCCTGTTCGAGTATTTCCGCACCTCCGACCGAGACTTTGAGCCCATCGCCGCCCATTACAGAGCCCTCGCCGGCGAATCCGTCACCTACGAAGCGGAGTGGGAAAAGCGCGTCTTCGAGTCGCACGTCCAGCCTCTGCGCGGCAACGAAGGCGACTTGATCGGCACCATCGGCGTCGCTCTCGACATCACCGACCGCAAGCATCTCGCCGACCAGCTGCGCCAGTCCCAAAAAATGCAGGCCGTCGGCGAACTCGCCGGGGGTGTCGCTCACGACTTCAACAACCTCCTGATGGTGATGAAAGGCCACGCAGAGATGCTGCTCGATACGCTTCCGGGAAAATCGAGCGAGCGCCAAAACGTGGAACAGATTCAGCAAGCCGCAGAACGCGCCGCGGCCCTCACCCGGCAGTTGCTCGCTTTCAGCCGCATGCAGGTTTTGCAACCGCGCGTGCTCGATTTGAACGACGTGGTCTCCGGCATGATCAAAATGGTGTCTCGCGTCATCGGCGAAAATATCGAACTCGCTTTCCTCCCCGGCGCCAAACTCGGTTCCGTAAAAGCCGACCCCGGCCAGATCGAACAGGTCGTCCTGAATCTCGTGGTCAACGCGCGCGATGCGATGCCCGACGGAGGACGCTTGACCATCGAAACCTCCAACATCGACCTCGACCGCAGCTACGCCGCAAAACACGCCATCGTCGAACCGGGCCCCTACGTAATGCTGACCGTCACCGATACGGGCTGCGGCATCGACCAGGAGACCCAGGCGCGAATCTTCGAGCCTTTCTTCACCACCAAAGGCCCGGGCAAAGGCACCGGCCTCGGCCTCGCTACGGTGTACGGAGTCGTGAAACAGAGCGGCGGCTACATCTGGGTCTATAG
The DNA here is from genome assembly GCA_963785585.1 of uncultured Acidobacteriota bacterium. GTDB lineage: Bacteria > Acidobacteriota > Terriglobia > Acidiferrales > UBA7541 > Palsa-295. The sequence goes on along the minus strand of CAWAVW010000004.1, from coordinate 414,363 downwards.
CGAAGTCGCGCACGGCACTACGTTCAAAGTCTATTTGCCTCGCGTCGCGGCGCCCGCCGAAAAAGCCGTAGCCGAAAAGCCGGCGGTAACACCATCGGCTGGAACGGAAACCATTCTCTTCGTGGAAGACGAGGAAAGCGTGCGCGAACTCGTCGGCGAGTACCTGCGTGCTCGTGGATATAACGTGCTCGAATCGCCGGACGGCGTCAAAGCTCTTGCCGTCGCCGAGGAATTCGCGGAGCCGATTCAGTTGCTCATCACCGACGTCGTGATGCCGAAGCTCAGCGGGCGCGAATTGGCCACTCGTCTGGCCGCCTCACGGCCTGACCTGAAAGTTTTGTATATTTCGGGATATACCGACGATAGCGTGTTTCGCCATGGAGTGCTGGAAGGCGGGATGTCGTTCCTGCAAAAACCGTTCAACCTGAAAGCAATGGCTCAAAAAGTCCGCGAAGTTCTTGACGGCGTCCCCGCTGCGGTTTCCGCCTCGGATGAATCCGAAGACTAATCTTCGCTACGCCATCGCGCGCCGAAAACACCCGGTGCAAACGCAGTTTCCGCGAATCCTAGCTGAGAATCACGGTCTGGCCGGTTAGATCGAATCTCTTCCGGCAACGCAAATTCCGGCACGCCACCATATCGTCCATGCGCACCATGTACGATCGCGCCTTCAAAAACTTGGCCCGGTCGTCCGCATCGCCTCCCGGCGGCAGCCCGCTCTTCTTTGTCCGCATCATCCATCGCACCGGAAAAGTTCCCTCCGTGCGGCAGTGCGGACACGTCAGGGTCATCTGCTTGGTCTCTGTCTTTTCGTCGTAAAAGCGCTTCTCATCCATCATGGGATTGCGTTCGCCTCGCCACTCGCCTTCACCTGATCCATGCTCAAAAATCGAATTCCCGAGTCTTTCCATCGCGGCAGCCAATGTTCCAAAGCGTCGAGCACGTGCTTGCGTTCGCCCTGCAGTACGCGATGATTTCCGTCGTGCAAAAGGACGATATCCCCACCCCGCGTGCCGCGCAAGCGTTGAATTATTTTCTGCGTGTCGTGCGTCGCCCAATCCCGCGCCGCCACATTCCACATCACAACTTCTTCGCGTCGCTTGCGCACAATTCCATCCAGCCACGGGCTTCGATATCCATACGGCGGGCGCATCCACCGCACGCGCGCGCCGGTCGCCTCCCCGATCGCCTCGTCGCAACGATCGATTTCCGCGCGCGTTCTTCGCGGTGTGCACAGCGTAAGTCTGGGATGCGTCTCGGTATGATTTCCAATAGTGTGTCCGCGCTTCACAATCTCACGCGCCAAGTGGGGAAACGCGCGCACGCGCGAGCCAATTACGAAGAACGTAGCCTTTGCCCCGTATCGGTCCAGCAAATCCAATAAGGCGGGAGTGATCGCCGGATTCGGCCCATCGTCAAACGTCAACGCAACCGCATCCGCAATTGCCGTCTCGCGAATCGTCAGCCCAAACACCTGTGAAGAATGCGCAGCCGCGCCGTAGGCGCAAACTCCCGCCGCCGCACAGGCTCCGCCTCCCGCCATCCACAATAGTTCGTTCGTCACGATCCACAAATTTTCTCACGCGTTTATGCCCACCGCAAAATTTGCGCATTCGTCCGATAGCCAATCGTGGGCGTCGGTGGGCTGCTTCGGCGCGCCGATGCGGAACACTCCCCGCCACGAAATGCCCGTCGTGCAATAATCTCCTTCGCCGAACACTACATGCCTTCCTCCCGAGCATCGAGCGCCAGCTTCCACGGATGGCTTCGCATTTCCGCCATCCTCTGGCTCTGCCTTTGGATGCCCGCTTACTATCAGGCCTGGGGCTGGGAAAACTTCCTGCACTTTTGCGACGTCGCCCTCATCCTCACCTGCCTCGGCGTCGCTTTTCAAAACCGGCTTCTCCTCTCGACGCAAGCCCTCGCGTGCCCTGCCATCTGTCTGGTTTGGACTCTCGACGTACTTTCACGGGTCCTGGTCGGCCGTCATTTGATCGGCGGCACCGAATACATGTTCGACCGCACAATTCCCGAGTGGCTCCGCGTGCTGTCTCTCTACCACATCGTTTTGCCGCTGCTACTGCTCTGGTCGATTTTCCGCGTGGGATACGATTCCCGGGCATGGCGCGTCCAATCCGCCATCGCTGCCGTAGTTCTTGTCGCTTCCCGCTTCGTCGCGCCCGATCAAAATCTCAACTCCGCCTTCGCCGACCCGGTCTTCCATCGCGAATGGGGACCGGCGCCACTTCATCTCGCGGCGATGTATCTATTGCTCATCTTCGTCCTCTACTGGCCCGTTCACCGCCTGTTCCTCGGTTACATCCCGGGCCCGCGTTCCGCGTAACCTCGCCCATTCATCGTTGTGCTTGAATCCACGCCGCGCGAGCGAATACAGTGATTCCGGCGTTCCTGGAGGCAACAATCATGAAGTCGCAACGGCGAGCGATCCCCTTCCTTTTGGCATCAGCGCTTCTCCTCACCGTCATCGCCGCCGCTTCCTCGAATCACGCCACCAAAATCCAGCATGTGATCGTCGTCTCGGTGGACGGCATGAAGCCGCAGTCCTATACCGAGCCCGACGCCCACAACCTAAAGATCCCCACTCTCCGGGCCATCGTAAATTCCGGCGCCTACAGCGACGGAGTTCAAGCCGTGATGCCCACGGTCACCTACCCGAACCACACTGCGATGGTGACGGGCGTCAACCCTCTAAAACACGGCATCTACACCAATCCCGCCTGGGATCCGCTGGACCGCAACTACGGCGGCTATCGCTGGTACACCGAAGACATCAAAGTTCCCACCATCTACCAGGTAGCATCGCAGCACGGACTGAAAACCGCGCTGATCCACTGGCCGGTCACGGTCGGCGCCAAAGCCGACTTCAACATGCCCGAAGTCTGGCGCGCCAGCATCGCCGAAGATCTGAAACTTTTCCGCGCGCTTTCCACGCCTGGCAGCTTTCAAGCCGTCGCCAATGACTTTCCCGACTTCACCGAAGCGGTCACGCCGCCCGACCAGACCGACATCGCCTGGGCCGACGCAGCCTGCTTCGCCATCGCCCACCTCAAACCGAATCTGATGTTCGTCCATCTCGCCATGGTCGATCATCAACAACACCTCCACGGCCCATTCAGCGCCGAGGGCAATCAAGCGATCGAAACCGCCGACGCCCAAATCGCCCGCATGATCGACACCGCAAAGAAAGCCGGTATCTGGAACGCAACCGCGCTTGTCATCGTTTCCGATCACGGCTTCGCGCCGATCTCGCAACTCTTTCGCCCGGGTGTGATGCTCCGCGAAAAAGGCCTCGTCACGCTCGACGCGAAAGGAAAAATCACCGACTGGAAGGCCACTCTGATTACCGACGGAGGCTCAGCCTACGTTTATTTGAAGGATCCGAACGACGAAGCCACACGCTCCAGCGTTCTCGCTATGTTCACGCCGTCCACCGAAGGCATCCGCCGCATCGCGCTGCACGACGAGATTGTAAAGATGGGCGGCGATCCAAACGCCCTGCTCGCGATCGAAGCAGCCGATGGCACCGTGCTCGCCTCGGGCTACTCCGGCGACGCGCACAGCGCGATTCCACCCGCCGGCACGCATGGTTACTTCCCCGACCGGCCCGAAATGCGCGCCTCCCTTCTGATTGACTCGCCACAAATCGTCCACGGCAAAATCGAAAACGCCCACATGATCGACCTCGCTCCCACCGTCGCCCGCTGGCTCAATCTGCCGCTTCCCGACGTGGACGGCGTCCCGCTCGTGATTTCGCCCGAAAAATAGTTTGGAAGTTCGCTTCAGAGGAAAATGCAGGAGCAATCGCGATCGAAAAAGTACGGTGGAACTACTCCGTCTGCCGGATTGCGCGCAGATCGATGCCCAACTGCTGGCACTTCTTATAGAGGTGGCTGCGTTCGAGGCCCAACGCCTTCGCGGCATTCGTCATGTGATGGTGATGCAGCTTCAGCACCGCGAGAAGCGTCTCGCGTTCAAACGCTTCCACGCGACCCGCGAGCGGCCCGGTCGAAATCGCCGCACTCTGGGAGCCACTATGCCCATGCCCAACGTTCGAATCCAATGCTTGCGGTAATGCTCGCTGCACCGTCTCGGCTTCCACCGTGTCGCCGGTCGCCAGCAGCAATACTCTCTCGATCACGTTACGCAATTCCCGCACGTTGCCTGGCCACGCGTATTGCTCCAGCTCGGATAGCGCTTCCGGCGTAAACCGCTTCGGCTTCCAACTGTTTCGCTCGTCGAGTTGCCTGACGAAATGCTCGGCCAGCACGCGAATGTCTTCGCGCCGTTCGCGCAACGGCGGCAGCACAATCGGAAACACAAACACGCGATGGTACAAGTCCTCGCGAAACGTTCCCTGCCGCACTTGCTCTTCCAGATTTCGGTGCGTCGCCACAACCACGCGCACATCCACGCTGAAAGGTTTCTCGCCGCCCACGCGCTCGATCTCGCCCTCTTCCAGCACGCGCAGCAATTTGGCCTGCATCGTCAGCGGCATATCCCCGATTTCATCCAGGAAAAGCGTCCCGCGATGGGCCTGCTCAAACTTTCCCGTGTGCCGCGAGGCTGCACCGGTGAACGATCCCTTCTCATGCCCAAATAATTCCGTCTCCATCAACTCAGCCGGCACCGCCGCGCAATTCTGCGATACAAACGGCCCGCTACGCCGCGGGCTCTTCTCATGCAGAGTCCGCGCGATCAATTCTTTTCCCGTTCCCGTTTCGCCTCGAACGCAAACCCGGGTTTCGCTTGCTGCTACATGTTCCACCTGGGCCATCACTTCTCGCATGGCCGGGCTGGCCCACACGATGTGATGTCGCCCCAGCCGCCGCTTCAAATCCTTGTTTTCATCTTCCAGGTGCTTCAACCGAAGCGCATTCTCGACGGTCAGCAGCAGCTTCTCCGTCGAGATCGGCTTTTCCAGAAAATCAATCGCGCCCAGCCGCGTCGCCTTCACCGCCATCTCAATGGTCGCTTGCCCGGACATCATCACGACCGGTGACGGCACGCCGAGCGCCTTTAAGTCTTCGAGCAGCGAAATTCCGTCGCGCCCCGGCATCACCACGTCGGACAGAATCAGATCGAACCGCTCGGACTTTGCAATCTCGACCGCGCGTGCCGCGTTATCGCACACCGTCGCTTCGTGGCCCGCCAACCGAAATGCTCGCGCCAGCGACGCCAGCGTATTCGCGTCGTCATCGATAATCAGTATGTTGGCTTTGGAGGACACTGCAGGCTACGCCTCTTCGTCTTTCTTCTCGAACACGATTGGAATCGCCGCCGGCTTGTGAGGCGGCTTCACCGGCAGATCGATATGGAATGCCGTTCCGACTCCCGTCTCGCTCTCCACCGAAATCCGTCCGCCATGATCCGCCACCACCGCCTGCACGATCGCCAGGCCCAACCCCGTTCCGTGCTGCTTCGACGTGTAGTACGGCGTAAAGATTCGCTCCGATTCTTCTGGCGTCAACCCCGCGCCCGTATCCGAGATTTCCAACCGTACTTCATTGTCTTTGTGTGAAGTCCGCAGCATCAGCACTCCGCCGGCAGGCATTGCATCCATTGCGTTAAGAACCAGATTCTCCACCGCGCGATGCAGCAACGTCGCATCCGCCTGAATCACCGGCAAATCCTCCGCCAAATGCAGCTCGGGAGTAATCGGCGGCCGCCCCACCGCGCTGAATTGTGCGTCAAACAGCTTCACCACGTTGCGAACGATTTCATTCAAATTCACATCGGCCAATTCCGGCTGCGGCATTTTTGCAAAGTCGCTGAACCGACCGACGATCGTCTTCAGATTTTGTATTTCCGTCAGCAAAATCCCGGTGGATTCCCGGAACACCTCATCGAACTGCTCCGGCTTGTGCTCCCGCGCCGTCTGCAGGTTTTCCACCGTCGTTTGCAGGGGAAACAGCGGATTCTTCAGCTCATGCGCCAGGCGCCTCGCCAATTCCCTCCACGCCGCCACGCGCTCCACCTGCACCAGTTTTTCGCGCTGCTCTACAAGCTGCTCGGTCATCCCGTTGAAGTTTTTCGCCAGCTTTCCGATCTCATCGCCGCTCCGGATGTTCACCCGCGCGTTCCAGTTGCCTTCGGCCACTTCCTGCGTGCCCTTCACCAGCGCCTGCACCGGACGCGTCACGCGCGAAGCCGCCCACCAGCTCAAAAACAATCCGAACAAAAGTCCCGCCGCGGCCACTCCCAACGCCAACCACCGAATGCGGCGTTCGAGCGCAATGGCCGCGTTTTGGGAACTTCCCATCAACAGCACGCCCAACAATTCCTTCGAACGGCCGGTCAGCGGAATCGCGTGAAACTCCTCCGCGCTCACCGGATACACCGACCAAACAATCCGCTCGCTCTGGTCGCTCGGATCCTGCTGTTCTTTCTGAATTAACGTTGCGAACCGCTCCGCATCGGGAGCCGGGCCATCTTCATTGACCAGATCCGCGGTCTGAAATTCGGGCTGCAGATTCAAATACAGCAGCGCCCGCATTCCCGCCGGCAGCACCAGCGACGCCAGAAATTTCTTATCCAGCCGCTGCCCGCCCACCACATACAAATTCTTGTCGCCCACACGGACCGTCGAAACCGCCATCAGTCCCAACTGCGGGCCTTCTTGCGTGTCCAGCTTCATCAAAAATGCGCCGCGCGTTCCCCAATCCTGCGGCTGCGTCACCCACTCCATCTTGTAGCCGAACCGCGCCGGGTTTTCCTCGGACGAAATAATCGAACCGTCGTTCGCCACGAAATCCAGGAAATCCAATTGGTGAGATTGCGAAACTCCGCGCGCATCGTTCACATAGACCGACACGTCCGAGTTCGGGCGGCTCAGATCAACGGCCATCAGCGTCGTCGCCTGCTCTTCCGCGATTCCCTTCACCCGGTGGAGCACTTCGTCGCCGCGTCGCGTAAATTCGCGCTGGAATTGAGCCAGCAGAGCTTCGCTGTGCTCACGATTTAATTGATCGAACGCCCGCCGCGTGATCAGCGTGACTCCCACGGCGATCAGCCCCACCGATAGCAGCAGCGCCAAAATGAAATTGATAAATAGTTTGGAACGAAACGTCACGAAGCTTCCTTTACGCTAGCTCGACACTCATTGCGGCGCGCCGGTCGCCGGCGGCTCCAGCCAAACATCCGCAAACGGCCAAGTCTCGCCAGGGCCCGGTGCCGTCCAATCCCGCACTCGTCCGCTCAAACCATACACATGCGGCGCCCAGGCCAACGGCACGATTTGATCGTCGCCAATCACCGCCCGTTCGCGGTCGAACACATCCTGCGCGGTGGCCGGATCGGGCAGCGCCGAAGCGTCCACGTCGGCGAGCTTCGCCAGCTCCGAAAGAAATTCGGTCAATGCCGCTCGCGGCGTTGGCGATTGCATCGCTAATCGAACAATCACCGCATCGGCTCCGGATTCGCTGGCCGCTTTACCCGAGGCAATTCCTTGCGTCGAAATCGAAATTCCTGCTTCCTTCGCATTCACGGCAACGCGCTCGGCGATCGCTTGCTCCAGCGCATCAGCGGAATCATATCCCAACACCAACTTCGGCGACGCCGCCATTTGCTGCAAAAGTTCTTTCGCTCGCGTCACGCCGGCACCCGCGGTCGCCGGCATCGAAAATAAAAACGCCGTCCCGTTCACCCATTGCGGCAATAATCCTGCCGCCGGCTCGCCCGTCTTCTGCAAAATGAAACTCACAATCGCGCTGCGATCGATCGAACTGGAAATCGCTTCCCGGGCCTGCGTCGTCGCCTTTTCCCGCGCGCCCTTCAAAAACACCATTGCGAGTAATTCATCCGGCCGCGAAACGCTCACCCGCACTCCCCGTTCGGCCGCTCGCCTCGCATCCTGCGGCGCAATTTCCGCGAAATCCGCCTTGTTCAATTCCAGATCCAGCAGCCGGTCTCGCGCGTTGCGGCCCATAGCAATTTCGATCGCGTCAACGTACGGCCGTCCGCCTGAAAATTTCTCGTTGGCCGCCAGCGTTAATAATTTCCCCGGCTGCCACTCGCTCACTTGAAACGCGCCCTCATCCGCCGCTGCCGCCTCTCGATGTTTGCCGATAAGGGCATCGATCTGCCCGCGCGCGCGAGCTTCCTCGCCGCTCGCGGCCGCGCCTGATTCGGCATCGAGCGAAGTCAACGTCGCGCCGATGTCCACGCGCAGCGTCCCGCCGTAATGCGGTCGCCGCGCCGGCATCGCCGCCAGCGCCGGGAACAACGCACACGCAATCGCGCTACTGGCTGCAACTCGCCGTAACAAGGTACCCCTCGTAATTTCCCGTCTTCAAATTCCGAACCACCGCCCGCGCCGCATTCGTTCCCGGTGCGTCGGGCACCAGCGAAACCACAGGACCATCAAACCCCAACGACGCACCGGATGCCGCGCCGGACCCCGCAGTCTGCTTCATCGGCACCAAATATCCCTGCAACGAATCCGCCTGGGTCCAGTCTCCAACGCCCGATGCAATCACCACCCGCGCATCGCCGCAATGCAATCCGGCGTCCACCGAATCGCCCGTTTCGATTCCCGGCGTGGAAGTTTCCGCCACCGTCAACTCTTCCGGTCCGGCTTCGCATTGAATCGACGGAACGGAGGCGATCGATTGCGCGCAGGAAATTCCTGGCATGGCGAATGCGATTTTGTCGTCGCTTCCCTTTAGGTATCCGCGTACGTCCCGGGGCCACGGCTTGCTATGAGAAATCGCAACTTTGCTTTGCAACTCCAACTGGGAATTTCTGAATTCATATACATCAACGCGAGACGGCTGCAGTACAAACAAAAGCGACTGATCCGCGCCGGCTGCGCCCACCATTCGAAAATCGAGAAACCGTTTCGGTTGCTTCCACACCAGTTGCGATTTCAGCGTGACGGTTACGCCGACATTTCCCTCAATCGGCAGCGCACTTTTCCCGACAGCGACGATCGCCACTTGCGGTGGAGCGTCCCGCGCATCTTTTTGCCGAATCTCCACCGTCCACACGTAACTCTCGCTGGATTCTGCCAGCGTCGCCCGCAAGGCCGTATCCGCATTCGCCGCTCGCGTGAACCGGAAGTGATGTAGCGCTAGTTGCCCTTCCAGGGCTCCTCGTGCCGCATCCGCGGTCGCCGCACCCAGACCCGACGCATTCACCATCTCAAAATTCACGGGATGCGCCGGACTGACCATCGCCGCCACCTTATCCGCCAGCTCGGTCGCTGCGTCATTCCACGCCTTCGGCAAAGCATCCGTGTTCCGCCCAAGCGCACGCATCGGAATCGCGGACGCAAAAAAAAGTACCGCCCAGGTTGTCAGCAAGAATTGAAATCGGCAGAAGTGCCGCATCGGGATTGGCAATCATAGCACACCGTTTTTCGGGCCCATGCTTCGTCGGCTACGCAATGGCGGCTGTCCGTCGGCCGCTTCAGCGCGCCGACGCGTAATCCCGTACCGGCGAGATCCTTCCGCCAACTGACGCCTCGCCCGCGCTTCGACTTCATGCCGTTGCTCATTCCCTACAAACGCCGGCAGGGCGACTTCGATCTGCACCGTGGTGAAAAGAGCTTCGTCGCGGCGGTGACGTTGCTTGTCCACTCGATGCATCCCAGAGCCGCCCGCAAGGGTTCTTGCCGGCAGTCATCCAGGCGGAACTGTCCGCGCTCCCCGTGACAGGCGAAAAGTGCAGACCTCTCAGCCAGGAAACTCACTCGCGCCAATCGCGCGAAAATCATCCAGAGGGCGCGTCACTTCCCCGATACCCGCGCCGGCGAATCGTTCATCGCGCCTTGCACCGACTTCAGCACATCGTTTGTGAAGAAGAACTTCCCGTCGTTCGGCACCATCATGATCTGCACCCGATCGCTCAACCGCTGCGCCACCGTCAACTGCACCAGCATCGGATTGACCTTCAGTGCCGACGCCTCCAATTGCAGCCTTTCCGCATCGGCCTGCGATGTCACGCGAATCTGATTCGCTTCGGCGTCGGCCAACAGATTCTGCCGCTCGCGCTCTGCCTTTCCGTCAATCACTTTCGCCTGCGCCGCCGCCTCCGCGCCTTTCACGACTTCTTCGTCCCGCGCCGCCGCCAGCAATATCCGTTTCTGCTGCTCCGCTTTACTGTCGATCACTTTTGCCTGCGCTTCCGCGTCCGCGTTTTTCACCCGCGCCTGCGCCGCGGCATCGGCATCTTCCAAGGTCGTCTGCTTCCGCGCTTCCGCTTCCAGGCGCGACTGCTCAATCTGCTTCTGCTTGAGCGGCAGCGTGTATTGCATCGAATCCGATTCGGCCTGGGCCATCAGGACGCGCGTCCGCGCATCGGCCTCGGCATGTTTGATCTGCCGCACCTTCTGCGCCTCGGCCTGCGATCCGGCAATCGCGACCTTCTTTGCCTCGATGCTCTGGTCGACCGTCACCTGATCGTCTTCCTGTTCTTTCATCAGCAATCCCTGCAATCCCTCGGCGTATTGCTGCGGCAGCTCCACCTTGCGCAACAAGACTTCCTTCACCACGATCGCGTCCTGTGCCAGGCGCGCCGTGATCTGCTGCGTCGCCCGATCGTGAAATTCTGAGCGCTTGGTCGAGAACACATCCCTCACCGCGTAGTTCGGTCCCAGATCGCGAAACACGCTGGTCACCACCGGCGCCACGATTTCCTCGTCCATCGGCTGCGGCAAATTCGCCTGCACAAAATCGAGCTTGCTCGGATCAATTCGGTAACGCACCGACACCGCGAGCCCCACCTGCAAGCCTTCCTTTGCGTCCACCGTCAGCACTTCGTATCCCTTGTCGCGCGGACCGGGCGACGCTGCCGTCGAATACACTTTTTCGCGAATGTCGTACGTCTGCCCGCGCTCGATCAGCGGCACGATCAAATGCGTCCCTGCATACAGGGTCCCCGGCCGCACCCCGGAAATCTGGCTGATGCGCACCGCCGCTTCGCCATCCGGCACCACCAGGATGCTTTTCGCCGTCAGTGTGCACACCGCCGCGGCCACCAACAGTTTCGCGGCGACTTGCCAGCGGATGCTGCGCCGCGTTCCGGTCGCCGCGCTTCTGCGCCGAATTCCCGCCCAGGCATTCTGAAGCGCCGCATCCGACGCCGCGCGTTCACCAGCGCGCGCCGGCGGAGTCGCGTCGGTGCCGCCCAGCGAGCTAGCCGCACTCGGCGCCTCCTCGTTCTTCCTCAAAATCCGATCCAGCTCGAACGCCAGATAGACGTCGTACAGCACCACTCCCGCCGCCACCACGAGAAACCCAAAACTCAGCACCAACAGCAGAAATCGCAGAAACAACATGGTGACCTCCCTTTACCGCCTCACTTCCGTGCAACAAAACCTACGCAGCCTTCCGTTCCTGCACTCCGTTCGCAATCTCCCTGTCGTTCATCGCAAACCGCTGCGCCGTCGTTTTCACCGGAGCCCGCGCCGGCATCATTTTCATCATCAGTTCCAGGCTCACCCACTCCAGGCCCAGCGCAATCGCGAACGAAACAAACACCGCCGTCGCTATCCCCACAAATCCGATCGTGCTTTCCATGGCTTCCTCCGTCAGGCATATTTCGCTGGGCACACCAAGCCATTTGCATCCCCGCCGCCATTGCGTTCGTATTGATAAATCGATACTTACAGGAGAGAGTCCCGCCCGCTTCGTAGCCCAAAAAACACGGTGTGTTTACCCGTACCCAAACTGCGCGATCGTTTTTGCGTGGCACGCGGCGTTCGGCTTGTGCGGTTTTGAGTCCGCGGCGGCGGATCTCCGCCTTGGACGACCGATCCGCCGACTCCCGAGCTCGCTGCCGACTCTGCTAAACTTCCCACTCGCCGATGAGCGATCCCTTGGAAAGCGCGCAGCAGCAAAAACCCACCCGTCGCGAATTCGCAAAATCCCTGGCCGCCGCCAGCCTCGTTACAATCAGTACCGCCTGCCTCGCCACCACGGGGTGCGCCGAAAAACCCTTGCCCGTCAAACTCGTCGCCGACGCAAACGACCTCCCTGTCGGCGCCTCCAAAGTCTTCGCCTACCCCACCGACGACCGCCCCTGCTTTCTCCTCCGCCCGGCCGCGGACACTTTCATCGCCTTCAGCCGCCTGTGCACTCACCATGGCTGCCCGGTCTTCTACCGCCCCGAAGCCAACGAATTCGACTGCCCCTGCCACGGTGGAGTCTTCTCCGCCACCGACGGTTCCGTTCTCGCCGGTCCTCCGCCCAAACCGCTGCCGCAGATCAAACTCGAAATCCGCGGCCAACAGGTTTTCGCCGTCGGCATCGTGCAGCCGCAGCGCGCCTAGGCACAGACCCGTGCGCACCTGCGGAAACCCGCACAGGTGCGTGCAACTCAAATTTTCGATTTGAATTTACTGCGGACGCGGGCGTGGATACCGTTTCGCAATCGCATTCACGCCTTCGGTAACCGTCACAATCGTATCTGCCGGAATGTCCTTCAACTGCTGTACGTACCCGCTTGGCCAGCGGACCTCGAGGTAATCCGCCTTCTCATGCTTCCCCAACCCAAAATAAATCCGCGGGTCTTGCGCGGAGCAATAACTCATTCCGCCCTTCGACTGGTCGTAGCTCGTGAAATCTCCGGCGATCACCTTCAGGGCCGCGCCAATTCCGTCGCGATTCGATTTCTCGCCGATCAACCGCACTCCCAACCAGTGATTCCCGCTCGCCAGCGGCGACGATCCGCCTTCGTTGCGAAAAAGCTGTGCGTCCTCGCCGTTATTGCTGACCAGAAAATCCTGCCAACCGTCGTTGTCGTAATCCCCCACCGCGAGTCCCCGTCCCACGCGAGGCGCGCGAAAATCCGCGCCTTCCGTCTTCGTCGCATCCAGAAACTGGCCCTGCCCCATGTTGCGGTACAGCGTTTTCTCTTCTTCGTACTTCACTTCCGGATGATACAACCCGATGTTGTCCAGAATATGTCCGTTGATCACCAGCAGGTCGCGCCACCCGTCGTTATCAAAATCGAAAAATCGCGCCCCAAACGCGCTGTTCAAAATATTCGTCTGACCCAGCCCAGAAGCCATCGTGTAATCCGTGAACGTCCCGTCGCCGTTATTGTGATAAAAGCGGTTCAACTCAAAATCCAGATGGCTCACGAATAAATACATCAGGCTGTTGTTCGTCACGTCCGCCGCGTCCGCGCTCATCCCCGCTTCCGGCCGCCCGTCCTCGCTGAAACCCACTCCCGACTTGTACGTCGCGTCGCGAAACGTCCCATCGTGGTTGTTGATGTACAAGAAATTTCGCTGCGTGTCGTTGGCGATAAAAATGTCCGTCCATCCGTCGTTGTTCACATCGGCCAGCACCACCGCCAGGCTTTTTCCGTCCTTGTTCACGAGGCCGGCTTTCTCGCTCACGTCTGTAAATGTCCCATCGCCGTTGTTGTGGTACAGCCGCGCCGAACTTCCATGGAAACTATCGGGATGGCAGTACGCACGGTAACCCGGACGCGTATCGCCGCACGACACCGGATGGTCTTCGTCGTATTCCACATAATTCGCCACCAGCAGATCGAGTAGCCCGTCGTGGTCGTAGTCGAACCATCCGGCCGCCGTGCCCCACTCTCCGTCGTCCCCTACGCCCGCCTTCGCCGTCACATCCGTAAACGTCCCGTCGCGGTTGTTGTGAAGCAGCACCGAGTGCCGGTAACCGGTCATATAGATGTCCGGATACCCGTCGTTGTCGTAGTCCGCCACCGCGACGCCAAAGAAAAATGTCCCATCGGCGTGAATTTTGCTCGCCGCCGTAACATCGGTGAACGTTCCGTCGCGGTTGTTGCGATAGAGCGCCGGTTGCGGAGGTGCCGCCGGATGGAAAAACGGGGTGTATCCGCTGTTCACGAAAAACGCATCCAGGTATCCATCCTGGTTGAAATCGATCCACGCCACTCCCGCGCCCATAGTCTCCAGATACAATTTCTCCGCCGACGCCGCCCGCTCGTGATGGAAATGAATCCCCGCCGCCGCGGTTACATCTCGAAACTCCACATGGTATGGATTGGCTCGTTCGCTGCGGTGATGCAGCGTGATCCCGTCATCCTGCTGCCCCGCCCCCTGCACCGCTGCTCGCAACATCCCCGCCGACAGATCCACGGTGAGGGCCACTACGCCGACAGCCGCGACCACCATCAACCACGCCAAAGTTGTGCGACTTCGTTCCATTTCGACTCAGATTCTAGCAACTTTCGCTCTCTGGCCGCGACCCTTGCCCATAAGTAGGAATGCCAGCGGAGGCTCTTCGCGCGAAAACCGCGCACAAAATCTCCCGATTACCGCTTTGCTGGAGATCCTGCATCGCGCACCTGAAATCGGAGGCCAAATTGCTCATCAATCGTTTGTAAATCTCTGTGCCGATCAGCTCGCAGCCGCGCCAATTCATCGCCGGCGCGATTCGCGCTCTTTCGCAAATTAAAATTTATTCACGAAAGCGGGACGAACTCTGTGGAAATCTTCTGCTGCTGCGTCACTTTGGTATTGACTCCGCCTCTACCGGACGTTAGCCTTCGATTCATCCTAGGGCTGGGGGGCCATTTTTTTCAGGTGTCATTCGTTTTCGCACTGCGATTTGTGTCTTCACACTCGCCCGATTTGCGAGCGTTTCTTAAATCCCTGCGCTCCGTTGGCACGCCCGGCGCCCGCAAGGTCGATCGAAACGTCCGTTTCGCCTCGGCCGTTGCGCTCTGCGCATTTCTTTTCGTTTCGTCTGCACCGCCGGCCCGTGCCGCATCCGTCGAGCCTGCCCCCGCCTCCGCACCCAAAAAAGTAATCATCGATACAGACCCGGGCACAGACGATGCCATCGCTATTCTCCTCGCTCTGAATTCCCCGGAACTCGATGTTCGCGCTCTTACGGTCGTCCCCGGAAACGTTACTGCCGAACAAGGCCTTAAAAACGCGCTAACCCTTGCATCACTTGCCAACCGCTGTGACATCGCCATCGCCGGCGGCGCTCAACATCCGCTGTTTCAAAAACTCATCACGGCCGAATTCTGGCATGGCGCGAACGGCCTCGCCGACGTCCCCACTCCGCCGTCAAACTGCAAAGCGGATGCGCGCTTCGGTCCGGACCTGATTATCCAGCTGATCCACGAGAATCCGCATCAGATCACTCTCGTTCCCATCGGACCGCTCACCAATATCGCTCTCGCGCTTCTGAAAGATCCTTCGATCGTCCCGCTCGTAAAAGAAGTAATCCTCATGGGCGGTTCGATCTGCGGCGGGAACGTCAACGCCGCCGCCGAAGCCAACATCTACAACGATCCGGAAGCCGCTCAAATCGTCTTCCAGGCCGGCTGGCCGCTCACCATGGTCGGCCTCGACGTGGGCGACAAAACCCTCTACGGCCATGCGCAACTCGATCAACTGGCAAAAACCCACGGCCCCCAAAATGATTTCCTCGTCAGCGTCTTTCAATTCTTACTGGGCCTGGAAGTCAAATACGGTTCCGGCGGCGGCACTCCGATGTACGACCCTCTCGCCGTGGCCCAGGCAATCGACGCAACGTTGCTCGTCACCCAGCCCATGCACGTCGATGTAGAAACCCGAGGCGACTTCACCCGCGGCGAAACGGTTGCCAACCGCCGCGGCGCCATCGAACGCAACGTCCTTCACGGTGATCGTTACATCATCGAAGGGCTCGATGTAGTTCAACCAAACGCCAAAGTGGCCGTCGGCGTCGATCCGGAAAAGTTTTTCAGGCTTCTCAATTCGCGCATCGCCGGCAGGTAGATGCAGAACTTTTTGACCGGCCGATTCGTTTCTTGCGGCATCGCTGGATCGAACAACGATTTTCAAGGGAGATTTCTGATGAGGATTCGGAAGAGTTTGGTTCTGGCAGTGGTAGCGATCGTCTCGCTGGCTGGCCTTCTGCTCGCGCCGGCGCCAGCCGCAGCGCAGAACCTGGAAAAGGGCGCGGTCCGCGGCACGGTGTTTGACACGACGCACGCCGTCGTCCCCAACGCCAAGCTGACACTCACCAATCCCTCCACCGGCATTCGCCGCGAGTTGAAATCGCAAGGAGACGGCAGCTATGACTTCGAAAATATCTCTCCCGGCGAATACACCCTGGTCGCTGAAGCCGACGGTTTTGCCGTCACCACGGTAAAAGGCATTGTCGTCAACGTCGGCGCTTCCCTGAACTACGACGTCGTCATGCCGCTGAAAACCTCGCAGCAAAGCATCACCGTCACTGCCGATGCGGGCGCGATCGTGGACACATCTACCGCCGGAATCACCCAGCTGCTGAATTCAACCAGCGTCGAAAACCTTCCGTTCCCCGGCCGCGACTACCGCGACCTCGCGCAACTCTCGCCTTCCGCGCAAGTCGTCCCGGGCCTTCGCGGCGGCATTCGCCTCGGCGGACAACAGAGCGACTACAGCGGCCTGGTGATCGACGGCGCCGACACTACCAACAATTTCTTCGGCGAAAATTTCGGCTCGCTCGAAACCAAAAATCTCACCGTTCCTCTGGAAGCCGTGCAGGAATTCCAGGTCGTCACCGATGGATTCGCTCCTGAATTCGGACGCGCCACCGGCGGCCTTCTCAACGTGGTCACCAAGTCCGGCACCAACGAAGTTCACGGCGAAGCCCACGAATACTATCGTGGCGGCAGCCTTACCGCCGACGATGCTCTTCACAATCCCTCGAACATCGCGCACCAGAACCAGTTCGGCGGCTCGGTCGGCTTCCCCATTCACAAAGACCGCCAGTTCCTCTATCTCGCTACTGACATCCAGCGCGAGAACGGCCCTCTCGACACCGTCTTCTGTCCCGCCGGCTCCAACTTCGCGGCGTGCGAGGCCGGTCTCGCTTCCGTCGGCCTCGGCCCCACGATTTTGCCGCCGGTTGCCGGCTCGGATGAAGTTCTCCCCGCAAACTGCGCCACTGCCGTCGGCCAGCCCGTTCTTTCCGCCTGCTACGGCCTCACCAACGGCCTCAGCGATTTCGAGGGCTCGCACAACCAATATCAGAATTTCTTCACCATCCTCGGCCACTACGACTATCAATTCAGTCCCGCGAATCACTTCAGCATCCGCGGCATCGGCACTCGCAACCATACCAACGGCTTCACCGGCGGCCAGGGTCAGACCGAAACTCCGGACGCGATCGGCAACACCGAAAACTTCGTCAACCAGGGCATCACCGGCGTCTTTGCCCTCACCAGCGTCTTCGGCCAAAAGGTCAACGAAATCCGCGTGAGCATCAACGGCGAAACCCGCAAGCGCCATCCCATCGAATCCGGCTCGCCCGAAATTCAGATCCTCGGCACCGGCAACTTCGGCCAGCGCTTCTATCTGCCCGGAAATAACGACGACGGCAAACTCCAGGCGCAGGACAGCTTTTCGTATTCCTTCGGCAAGCACGACATCAAATTCGGCGGCGACGTCGATTCCTTCGTCGATCGCAAAGATATCTTCGCCGGCTGGAGCGCCGGTGAATACGTCTTCAACAGCCTCTGCGATTTCGATCCCAATCCGACTACCTGCGCGGGAACCGCGAATCCTCCCACGGCGCCCACGCCCAGCTTTTACTACCAGGGTTTCGGCTTGAATGGGGAGAACGTGCTGAAAGCCAGCGAACTGTATCCCGCCTACCAAACCGGCATCGGGCTGTACTGGCAGGATAAATGGCAGGTCACTTCGAAAATCACTTTGACCTACGGATTGCGTTGGGACGGAACGCAAAACCCGCAAAATCAATCCGGCATCTGGGGCGGTGACGTCTGGGTCGGCCAAGGACTTCCCGGCCACGGCAGCAAGGAAGTTCCCATTCCGCAGCGCGTACCCAATGACTTCACTCAGTGGGGCCCCCGCCTCGGCATCGCCTGGAACGTCGGCAGCGTTGAGCATCCCACCGTAATCCGCGCGGCCTGGGGCCTCTACTACGCGCAGACTCCCACGATCTTTTTCCCCACCGTCGGCACCGCAAACACGGCTACCTTATTCTGCCCGCCGCAGTTCCTCTGCGCTCCGCCTGACAACTCCGGCACCTATCCTCCCGCTGGTCCTCTAACTGCCGGCGGCTTCCCCTATCTCTATCCCTCGTCGCTTTCGCTCGGCGTCAACGACTTGTGCGCCTCCGCCGAAGGCTGCCCTTCGCCCACATACGTCGATCCGGCGTTCAAGAATCCCAGAGTTTCCAGCGTCACCGTCGGCGTTGAACGCGCCCTTACCAGCAGCCTGACCGTATCGGCGAACTACGCCTACGTTCACTCGGTCGATTTGCGCAACGGCGGATTCAGCACCACCATTTGGAATCGCAACTTCGTTCCCGCCGGCACCGATCAGTTCGGCCGGACGATTTTGCAGGCCGCCAGCGGAACCGGAACCTGCCCCGCCAACGGCTTGCCGATCTTTGGTCCCGCGCAGCCGCTCGATTGCACCCAGTTCTCCAACAATGACCTCGCCAGCTTCGGCTACGGCAATTACAACTCGCTGGTGCTCGGCGTAAGTAAGAAGTTCACCTCGCGCTACCAGTTCTTCGCCAATTACACCTGGTCGCAAAACAAATCCGATGGCTCGAGCGAACGCGACACCGACACCTTCTTCGGTCCGCAGGATCCTTTTAACGTGAAACTCGACTACGGCATCAACGGGCTCGACATCACCCATCAACTGAAAGGCGGCTACGTCATCAGCCTTCCGCTCGGCTTTACCTGGAGCGGCAACGTCATCCTCCACAGCGGCCTCGCATATCCCGCCTACATCACCACGGACATCAACGGTGACGGCGTTTCCAACCAGGGAGTCGGCACCAACGATCGACCCGCCGTGCAACTCGCATCCGGCAAGCCGTTCCTGCTCCCGCTCTACCCCGGCCGCCAGCCGGCTTTTTACAACTTCGATATGCGCATCGCGAAGGATTTCAACTTCCACGAACGCTATCAAGTTCGATTGAGCGCCGACC
Source organism: uncultured Acidobacteriota bacterium (assembly GCA_963785585.1). Taxonomy (GTDB): domain Bacteria; phylum Acidobacteriota; class Terriglobia; order Acidiferrales; family UBA7541; genus Palsa-295. The sequence continues at coordinate 395,452 of CAWAVW010000004.1, read as the reverse complement.
TGTTCAACATCACCAACTCCAGCAACCTTTATTCGGACCCGGACAACAGCGCGTTTATCCCTCTGTCCTGCACTCCGAACGCGGACGGAGTGGGAAACTCGTGCCCCACGCTCACGGCGCTGCCCAAGCCCGGCGATGCAACCGGCCTCGGCAACACCTATCGAACGCTCGACCAGTTGTCACCGGGTGCCACTTCGTTCGCCGCTCAATTCGGCGTGCGATTCCAGTTCTAACCCGCACACAAGGAAAAGGGCAGCGCACTCACCGCGCGCTGCCCTTTTTTTTCGGCTCACGCCCCACCCATTCAACCGTCAGCTATCTCCCGGTCCTAACTGTTAACCGTGTCCCCGCCCTGTGCCGTTTGCGCCGTGGCACAGACGCTCGCGTCGGTGTGCGCCCCATTTCCAATCGGTTGCCGTTTGAGCCATGTAAAAAACGCCTTCGACTTACAACGTGCCCCACATTCCCTCAGCTAATCTTTTTGTGTATCCTCGTCCGCGCAACCGGAGGCGCCATGCCATTGATTCACCGCATTCACGTCATCTGCATTTTGGTCATCGGCGCAATTCTCTGCTCTCCCCTTCACGCCCAGCAAAAACGCAAAATCATCATCGACCAGGATTGCGCCGGCCCCGGCGGAACAGACACCCAAGCCATCCTCGCCATCATCCAATCTCCCCATACCGAAGTACTCGGCGTTACCACCGTCACCGGTGACGCATGGCAAGCCGAAGAAACCCAGCACGCCCTCCGCCTGATGGAAATTATCGGACGCACTGACATCCCGGTAGTCCCCGGCGCATCCTTCCCGCTCGTCAACTCCAAGGAATACATCGCCAAGTGGGAACAGCTCCACGGCAAGATCGTCTATCAGGGAGCGTGGAACTACGCGCGCGGCGCCCCCGTCCACGGCCCGTGGGAAATCCCTCCCATGCCAGAGGGTGCGCCTACCACAAAGCCCGCGAACGAAGACGCCGCACACTTCCTCATCCGAATGGTTCACAAATTTCCGCATGAGGTCACGATCTACGAGGGCGGCCCGCTTACGAATCTCGCGCTCGCCGAAGCCATCGATCCCGAATTCGCCTCGCTTTCGAAAGAACTTATCCTGATGGGCGCCAGCATCAATCCGATCACCGACGATCCCGAATTCAAGCTCACGCCCCGCCGCGAATTCAATCTCTGGATGGATCCCGAAGCCTCGCGCCGCGTCCTTCACGCGCCGTGGCCGCGCATCGTCGTCACCACCGTGGACATTTCCATCACCACGCGCATGGAAAAAGATCTCATCGCCAAAATCGCCCAGTCACCGAATCCTGCGGCGCAATACACCGCCAAATACGCCGAGGCAAACTACCTGTGGGACGAACTGGCCGCCGTCGCCTGGCTTGACCCCTCGATCATCACCGCCTCGCACAAAATCTATCTCGACGTTGAAATCGATCACGGTGCCGGTTACGGCGACACGCTGGTCTTCACCGAAGACACCCGCCCCCACCTCGGCGAACAGCAAGTGGAAATACAGGACTCCGTGGACAAACAAAAATTCTACGACGAATTCGTCGCCTTGCTGACTCGCCCCACTCCCTCGGCCATCCGTTAGCCCAGCACCCGTAGGGCAGGCACCGTCGTTCAGACAGTCCTGTCTGACCCCCGGCGACCAGCCCGCCAAGCGACACGCGATTCCGCGCCGCCACTACTTCGCCTTCCGAATCTCCTCCAGCGCCCTTCGATAATCCTCGTCGTCCGGCGAAAACGCACTCGCCTTCTCGTACGCCGCGACCGCCTTCTCTCGTTCGCCTTGTGCGCGAAAAATCTCGCCCAGTTCAAAATAGGCATCCGATTCGCGCGGATTCACCTCTGTCGTCCGCTCGAACGCCTCGATCGCCGCATCCAAATCTCCCTGCTTCTCCAAAATCTTCCCGCGAACGAAAAGAAAGTCCGGCTGGTACGGATCGCGCTTCAACGCTTCGGAAATCGCGTCGCTCGCCTTCGCCATGTCGCCTTTCGAATAATAGAGTTTCGCCATCTGCGAATACGCCGCGCCATACGTGGCATCCATCGCAATCGCCTGATTCAGCAAATCGAGCGAGCCCGCAAAATCGTTTTTCATCGCCAGCTCATTTGCTTGCTGCACCAAATGCTTCGCCTGGGTCTGATTTTCCTTCAACGTGCGGTCGTTTTTCGAAGCCGCCTCGAACGCCTCATTCGCCGCGTCCGCATTCGTATCGTCACCGGCGCAGCGGAAGGCACGGCTCAGCAAAAACAGCGACTCCGAATCCGCGCTCTCACCGCCGGCGATCGGCTTCAAAACGTCCACCGCCCGCTCGCATTGCTGCGGGGCTCCCGCCGATCCTCTGTTTTCCGCGAGCCGCAGCAGAATTTTCGCGAGCAACACCCGCCCGCGCCGGTTCTGCGGCTGCAGCGTGACCACCTTCTCCGCGTCCGGCAGTGCTAACGCGTCCTGATTCCTGTCCGAATAAATCTGCGCCCGCGTAAAATACGCGAGCGCATTTTTCGGATCGTTCTTCAGCACCATCGCGATCTGCTCGACCGCCCGTTCCGAATCTCCTTTCGATTTGTAGGAAACCGCGAGCCGTTCCCGGGTCTGCTGATCGTTCGGATCGAGTGCCAGCGCCGCTTTCAGTCGTGCGATCGCCGCGTCGTAGGACTGCAATTCAATCTCCAGATCGCCCAACTCCGCTAGCGGTGCCGCCGCGCGAGGATGCTCCTGATGCGCCGCCTCGAGCTCCCGCCTCGCCTCGTCGTAGTTGTGGACCGCGCGGTACGCGCGAGCCAGCCCTAGCTGGGCTGCCAATTCCTGTGGGACGATTCCCAGCGCTGCCTGGTAACTCTCAATCGCCTCTGGATATTGCCGTTCCGCCACCAGCACGTTGCCAAGGCGCACGCGCAATCCCGCATCCTTCGGCGCAAGCGTAATCGCCGTCCGCAAATCCGCCGCCGCATCCGCAAAATTACCCGCGACTGCTTCCGCTGCGGACTTTTTCTCCAGACTTGCCGCCGCCGGCACACGACTCTGCGCCCATACGGGTAATGCCGCAATTCCAACGAACAGCGCCGCCGTCGCCGCGCACTGCGCTCGACTTCCGCCCAACCTCGCGCTTTGCAAAAAGTGACGAATCATCGTAGTTCCGGTACTTGTACTTTATGGCTTCATCACTAATGCGCTACATCGGCCGGGAAAGTGATCCAGTTCGATAGGAGCGCCTCGGTGAATTCGGCGCGCCTTTTCCCGAAGCCCTCGCAGATCCCATAGTTTGATTTTATTCCCGCGTGCGCCATTCCTGACTCCTGCCATTCCACATCCGGAATCCCCGCGGAAACTCACTCCCCAGGATTAGAAATCGTCGTAAACCAAAGAAAACATTCCTCCGCGACCCATTCTAATCGACACGCGATTTGCGATTAGAATCGCCCGCCCATGCCAACCCCTTTTCCCTTGACGCCCGCGCACCTGCGCACTATAAGCTGCCATGGCAATTTCCGCGACGGTCGCGGCAAAGGAAATCAATGTTCACACCACTGACGTTCGGCTCCGCTCTTCTGATGATCGTAATTTCCGCGGCCTGTTGGGGCTCCTGGGCCAATACCTTTAAAGGAGTTAAGAACTACCGCTTCGAGCTGTTTTACTGGGATTACGCCATCGGCATTTTCCTCGCCACCCTGGTCTACGCCCTCACCATGGGCTCGACCAACAACGGCCCGGCCAGCTTCCTCAACAATGTACACTCGGCGGACGCTTCCAACATCGGGTGGGCGCTGGTTGCCGGAGTGATCTTCAATCTCGCTAACTTGCTCCTCGTCGCGGCCATCGACATGGCCGGACTTTCGATCGCCTTCCCCGTTGCCATCGGCATCGCGCTCGTGGTCGGAGTGGTCCTCAGTTACGTCCAACAACAAAGAGGGTACCTTCCCCTGCTTGCGATCGGCGTTGTCTGCGCGGTGGTCGCCATCATCCTCGACGGCAAAGCCTACGGCGAACTCGGAGGCAAGAACAAAGAAATTTCTCGCAAGAGCATCATCGTCTGCATCGTCTCCGGCGTATTGATGGGCTTGTGGGCGCCGTTTTCTACGCGCGCTCTCACCCACGGAAATCCGCTTGGCCCTTACAGTGTTGCAGTATTTCTTACCGGAGGCGCGCTGCTCTCCTGCTTCCTCTGGAATATTTATTTTATGAAGCATCCACTGGTTGGCGAGCCCGTCGCGTTCAGCGGATGGTTCCGTGGACCCGTTTCCGGCCACGCGCTCGGCCTTATCGGCGGCGCCATCTGGGCCACCGGCACGGTTTTCAATCTCGTCGCCGCCAGTTATACCGGCGTGGCGATCTCCTACGCGATCGGGCAATCCGCTCCGATGGTCGCCGCGCTATGGGGAATTTTAGTGTGGAAAGAATTTGCAGGCGCGAACAAACGCGCCAAAGCCTATCTGGCAATGATGTTCGTATTTTATTTTCTTGCGATTCTGTTGATCGCTCGCGCCAACAACGGCTAGCAGGATCTACGCAGTCGCTTCCGGCGGCCTTCGAAAGCCGCCGGAAGCTGCTTCAATGCAAGCCGCGACGCCGAGTACCTCTTCTTCGCGCCACGGCCGTCCTACAATTTGGACGGCGATGGGAAGACCTTCGGGAGATTGCGCCACCGGTACGACCGCGGCTGGATTTCCCAAAAGATTGAACCACTGCGAATAACTCATCGCTTTTAGGTATTCCACTTTTTTCCCCTGCACGGTCCATTCGCGTTCCCGGTGGCGAAACGCGGGAATTGCGCAGGCAGGGCACAGCAAAATCGGAAACTCTTCCATTTTCTCCAGCAGCATTCCGCGCAACGCATCGCGTCCGAGGAGGGTGTTCAAGAGTTCCTGAGCATTCATCGCGGGCTGCGCCGCAACCATCGCTCGAAAATCACGATACATCGGACTGAGTTCTTCTTCCCGCCCCTCCACCGTTGGCGCAAACGCCATTTGCACTCCGCGTCCAAACAGGTTCCACCAGAGCTGCCACACGCGCTCCAGATTGCGCGGTCGCCATTCTTCCACGATGAATCCTTGCTCGCGCAGCGCTTCGGCGGCGGTTTGCACAGCCGCTGCGGTTTGCGGTGTAACGGGCGTCACGCCGTCATCCTCAAAATACGCGACGCGCAATTTGCGGATTTCTTCGCCGCTTCTGCGCCGCACTGGCACCGGAGCCGAGGCGGGATCGCCGATGTCCGGTCCCGCCATCACTTCGAAAAGCGTCGTCAGATCTTGCATCGTCCGCGCCATCGGGCCCACCACGCCGAGCTGCGCGAACGGGCCCGCTGAAACCGGATAATGTCCCGTTGACGGAATGCGCCCCGGCGTTGGCTTCAGTCCGCAGATGCCGCTGAAGTGAGCCGGAATCCGAATCGATCCGCCGCCATCGCTTCCGACTCCTCCGGCGGAGCATCCCGACGCGATCGCTGCCGCTTCTCCCCCGCTCGATCCTCCCGGAGTTCGCGCCAAATCCCACGGGCTGTTTGTCCGCCCATAGAGAAGATTGTCTGTCTCGTAAGCCATCAAGAATTCCGGCACATTGGTGCTGCCGATCAAAATTGCTCCGGCCTTCCGCAGCCTCGAAACGAGCGGCGCGTCTTCGGAGGCCACGTAATTCCTGCGAAGCACCGTCCCGCACTCCGCCTTCCATCCGGCCACATCGACCGAACTTTTCATGGAGATGGGAACGCCATGCAGCGGACCTATTTCGCCGGCAGAACTTCGAGATGCGAGGGCCTCTTCGGCGGCTTTCGCTTGCTCGCGCGCGTGGTCCGCGTCCACATACACATACGCATGGAGCGCTGGATTCAGCCTCTCGATCCGCGCAAGGTGCGCTTCCACTAATTCGACCGGCGAAAGCTTCTGCGCCCGAATCGCTGAGGCCATCTCGTGAAGCGGCATGAATACCAAGTCGTTCAAAGCTACACTCCGTGGCGGCAACTTCGCCGGATTTCGGACCAGGCTGCAAATCCCGTGCGACCCGAAACGCTCAAGTCTAGCACGCTCCAAATTTCGGCTTTGGGCCCGTACCAGCGCCCGTCGCTCCCCGTCGTCTAATACAAATCAATTATTGACTCCCCCTCGGGCCACTTCCAAAATGCTACGTTTATAAGGATTCTGCAGCATCGAACCATGAGCACTTCGGCCTCATTTCCCCGCGTCCGGCGCAGTGTGTCGGCCCTTCTCGGCATTCTCTTCGTCACGGCGGCTTATCTCTATGCATGGCCCTCGGCCAACGTGCCGTACTTCGGCGCGCTGATCCTGCATCTCGTCGGCGGCATCGCTCTTGTCCTGCTTCTCGCGATTGCACTGCTGCCGATTCTCCGTAGCTCGTCGGTCGAGTCGCGAATCGGCTGGATTTTGGTAGCTTTCGGCGGAGTGCTGGGTGTGATGTTGATGTTCACCGGCGCGCGGCGCGCCGAGTGGCCGCTGCTCTACGCGCATATAGGATCGTGCCTTGCGGGTGGCGCGCTGCTGGCGGCGGGCTGGGCCGGGCGACGAGGAATCCTTCGCGAAGGAGTGGCGGGTGGGATTATTCGTAGCGCTTCCTGTCTCGCGCTCGCGGGGATCATCTTCGCCGGAACATGGTGGGCGCGCACCGTACCCTGGCAGAAATCGCACCACATATCGAATCCCGCGATCGCTCCAGGAACCATGGAAAGTGAAGGCGACGGCCCGCAAGGCCCGTTCTTCCCCAGCTCCGCGCAAACCGCCGACGGCGGTCACATCCCCGCCAGTTATTTCACCGAATCGCAATCCTGCCAGCGCTGCCACGCGGACATCTATAAGCAGTGGCAAGGCTCCGCCCACCATTTCTCTTCCTTCAACAATGCCTGGTATCGCAAGAGCATCGAGTACATGCAGGACACCGTGGGCGTCAAACCATCGAAGTGGTGCGCCGGCTGCCACGATCCAGCGCTGCTTTACAGCGGCATGTTCAACCGGCCGATTCGCGAGGTGGAAGACACACCCGCGGGCCAAGCGGGCCTCGGCTGCATGATGTGCCACTCGATCTCGCAAGTGAAAAGCACAATGGGGCAAGCGGATTTCCTTCTCGAGTATCCGACGCTGCACAAGCTGGCGGCATCCGACAATCCGATCGTTCGCCGCATCCATGACTACCTCACCGAGCTGAACCCAGAGCCGCATCGCCGGGTTTTCCTGAAGCCTTTCATGCGCACGCAGACCGCGGAGTTCTGCTCGACGTGCCACAAAGTACACCTCGATATTCCCGTGAATCACTATCGCTGGGTGCGAGGATTCAACGACTACGACAATTGGCAGGCCAGCGGCGTTTCCGGATTGGGCGCGCGCTCGTTTTACTATCCCGCAAAATCGCAGATGTGCGCCGATTGCCACATGCCATCCACCAAATCCACCGACGCGGGGAACGTTGCCGGCACGATTCACTCGCATCAGTTTGTCGCGGCCAATACGGCGCTACCGTTCGTAAATGAGAATGCATCGCAATTGAAGAACACCGAAGACTTCTTGAAGTCCGCAGTGACGGTGGACATTTTCGCCATCTCGCCGGAGAAGGCAGCGCCGAAATCCGCGTCCGGCGCGATAGGTTCGAACCCGCCCGTCGGTGTAACGTCTCGAAACTTGCAAACCACCTTTGCCGTCGGCGAAGAAGCCGAATCGAATGTACCTGTCAACGAATCTCCCGATGCTGCCACGCCCATAGCATTGCTAACCGCACCGCTAAATCGCACCCAGGCATCGGTCCGGCGCGGCGGCACCTACCGCGTCGACGTGGTCGTTCGCACCCGAAAGCTGGGCCATTTTTTCCCCGGCGGAACAGTGGATGCGTTTGACTGCTGGGTGGAATTGAATGCCACGGACGACAAGGGGCAAACGGTATTCTGGAGCGGACGGGCCGAAAACGACGGGAAAGGCCCCGTCGACCCGGGCGCGCACTTCTACCGTTCGCTGCAGATCGACGCTCACGGAAATCCCATCAACAAGCGAAACGCGTGGGCCACGCGCGCGGTGGTGTACGTTCGCCTGATCCCTCCGGGTGCCGCCGACACGATCCACTACCGGATGCAAATTCCGCAGAGCGCCTCGGATCATATCCACTTGCACGCGAAGGTGAATTACCGGAAGTTTTCCTTTTTCAACACGCAATTTTCGTTTGCCGGCATGCATGACCCTGACGAAAAGGACCCGTCGGCAGCCATCGCGCCCGATCACGACGATTCCCATTACGTGTTCACGGGAGACACGTCGAAGGTGCCGGGCGGCGCAAAAGGCATTCCCGACATTCCGATCGTAGTGATGGCGGAAAACTCGGCGGACTTCGCTGTCCTGCCGGCGACCGCGCCCGAGCCCGCGCCTAAGGTCGTTTTGAAGAGCGACGACTGGACGCGGTGGAACGACTACGGAATCGGCTTGCTTCTGCAGGGCGATCTGACGGGCGCGGCGGGAGCGTTCGCGAAGATTACGGAGATTGATCCGAAGAACGCCGACGGCTGGACGAATATCGGTCGCGTTCGCGTGCAGGAAGGAAATCTGCCTGCTGCGCTGGAAGTGCTCGACAAGGCCCTGGCGATCAATCCGCATCTCGCGCGAGCGCAGTACTTCTATGCGCGAGCGCTGCGGCAAGAGGGCCGTTACGACGATGCCATTCCGCATCTGCAGGAAGTGCTGGCGCAATACCCCAGTGATCGCGTGGCGCGCGACGACCTGGGCCGCATTTATTTTCTGAAGCGCCGCTACGACGATGCGCTCAAGCAGTTCAACGCGACTATCGCAATCGACCCGGAAGACCTGGAAGCGAACTACAACCTGATGCTCACCTATACCGGGTTGGGAAAGCCCGATGTGGCAGCGGAATATCAAAAGCGCTATCTGCGCTTTAAGGCAGACGAATCGGCCCAGACCCTGACCGGCCCTTATATCCGCACTCACGCAGCAGACAATACCGAGCGGCAGCCGATCCACGAGCATCTGTCCGAGATTCCTTCCAGCGCTAAACCATCCGTGCGAACGACAGCCCCGAAAAAAACCGTGGCCATGAAAACGGACGCGTGCGTCTCCGGGACATCCGCGTGCGTAACGCCCAGGAATGGCGACTGATGGGAGCGTACTGGAAACGGACTTCCCGGCACGCGCGCGTTGCGACGGCGATTTTGTGTACGATCTCGATCGTCAGCACCGCTGCGGTGAAGAGCACCGCCCAGCAAAGTCCCTCACAGTCTTCGATTCATTTTGAAGACATCACGCGTGCCGCGGGCATTCACTTCACGCATAACAACGGTGCGTTCGGAAAGAAATGGCTGCCCGAGACGATGGGGCCTGGCGTCGCCTTCATCGATTACGACAACGATGGATGGCAGGATATTCTGCTCGTGAACGGCGCTGATTTCCCGGGGCATGAGCGCCGCCGTACCACGCTGGCGCTTTACCACAATAATCATGACGGCACTTTTACCGACGTGACCCAGAAAGCCGGACTCGCCGCTGAGATCTTCGGCATGGGCGTGGCTGTCGGCGATTACAACAACGATGGGTTCGACGACCTCTTCCTCACGGCGCTCGGACAGAGCCATTTGTACCGCAACAATGGCAACGGCACATTCAGCGACGTAACCAAACAGGCGGGACTGTTCGGCCCGAATGAATTCAGCACCAGCGCTGCGTGGGTGGACTACGACCGCGACGGAAAACTGGATCTCGTGGTTGCGAACTACGTTCAATGGACACCGGAAGCTGACATTTACTGCGCGCTTGACGGAAAGTCCAAATCCTATTGCACACCGGAAGCTTACAAAGGCACTTCGCTGCGGCTGTGGCACAACAAGGGTGATGGCACGTTTCAAGACGCAACGCAGAAGGCCGGTTTATATGACACAAGTTCAAAGAGCCTGGGCGTGCTGGCCTTCGACGCAAATCAGGATGGTTGGACCGACATATTGGTGAGCAACGACACGCAACCGAATAAGCTTTACATGAACAACGGCAACGGAACCTTTAGCGAAAAGGGTGTATCGGCGGGAATCGGCTATAGCGAGGATGGCATCGCACGCGCGGGCATGGGTGTCGATGCGGGCGACTATGACCGGTCCGGCTATCCCAGCGTGGTGATCACCAACTTTTCGAATCAGATGCTCGCGCTTTACCACAACGAACACAACGGGCTGTTTGTGGACGAAGCGCCGCAGTCGGACGTGGGCCACGCTTCTCTGCTGACGCTCGGATTCGGATGCTTCTTCTTCGATTACGATTTGGATGGCTGGCTGGATCTCTACATCGCGAACGGGCACATCGAGGATTCGATCGAGCGGGTGCAGTCGCGCGTACGCTATGCCGAGCCGCCGCATCTGTTTCACAATCTGACGAACGGCAAATTCACGGAGGTGACGCAGGCGGTGGGAACGGCATTTGCGGCCCCTCGCGTGGCGCGCGGCGCCGCGTATGGCGACGTTAATAACGATGGGGCGCTGGATGTGCTGGTCGGCGTGAACGGCGGTCCCGCGGCGCTCTTTCGCAATACGGGCGCGAAGAACCATAGTCTGCGCATCAAGCTGGTCGGAACGAAATCGAATCGAGATGGAATCGGCGCGGTGGTGAAGTTAAGCGCCGGAAGCGATGTGCAATCCAAAATGCTGAGCAGTGGATCGAGCTATCTTTCGTCCAACGAGCTGATTCTTACCTTCGGGCTCGCCTCGCACACCTCGGCGGATTCCATCGAAATCCGTTGGCCCAGCGGCCTGGTGGACGAGCTGAAAAACATTCCCGCCGACCAAATCATCACCGTCAAAGAAAAAGAAGGCAGTATTTCTGCGAAGCCTCTCGCGAAACGGTAGAATACTTCGCGACATTCGAATTGAGGCTGGGATGAACCGTTTCACGCGTATTGCACTTTTTGCGACGCTTTTTTGCGCTACCACGGCGGGCGTAAACCGCGCGCATCAGGAAGCTGCCGTCGCCGCCGCTCCTGCCTCACCCGCCGCCCCGCACCGAGTGGCACATGCAGTACCGAAACTCGCCTCCGACACGACCGACCAGACGCAGGACGAACCGCCCCCGAATCCTCGCGCGCAAATGATTCGCGAGAATAATTTCGGCGTCGCTCTGATGAATCGCCAGCAATTTGAGCAGGCCCTCGGCAAATTCCAGCGCGCCTGCATTCTGGCGCCGGAAACGGATACGGGCTGCCTGAATTCGGGAATCGCGCTGTTAAACATGCAGCGGTTCGATGAAGCCCGGAGAATTCTGGAGAAATCCGCGGAGCGCGATCCCCGGAATCCGCGGGTGTGGTTCAATTTGGGTCTCCTGGAAAAAGCAAATGGCAATCCCGATGCAGCCATCTCCGACTTTCAAAAAGTCGCGGCCATCGACTCCTACGATGCCGACGCTCAGTATTTCCTGGGCCTGATTTACGCACAGCAGCAGGACTATCCGAAGGCGATTGTCGCATTTCAGAAGGCGATCGCGCTCAATCCGTTTCAGGTGTCCGCCGAATTTGGGCTGGCGCAGGCGCTTCAGCGATCGAACGACGCAGCGCGCGCCAAGGAGCACTTCGACCGATTCCAACACATGACGTCCGCGAAGCTCGGCAAGCCCGTCAGCTTTATCTACGGCGAACAGGGTAAGTATTCGCTGGCGGTGCTGATGCAGCCCGCGCCGGAACCGGTGCCTCCTGCGATGCCGGTGAAATTCGTGAACGTGACCGGCGTTTCCGGATTTCCAATTGCCACCGCTGCAGAGATTGCCGCCGCGTCGCAATCCGCTGTTCCACCTGCAGCGCCCACGGCTACCGCGCGCCCGAAATCGACACGTTCGAAACGCGTGGCGAAAGCATCAACCGAGCCCGGTTCGCCCGATGCTCTTGCGCGATTTTTGGGTAGCGGCGCTTGCATCATCGACTACGACGGCGACGGAAAGCGGGATGTGTTTCTCGCGGATTCGGATGGCCAAGGTACGCCTGCGCTTTACAAAAATCAGGGCGGCGGAAGATTTGAAAACGTCACACGGATAGCAAAGCTCGAACTGAAAGGCCGCGTAATGGGCTGTACTGTCGGCGATTACGACAACGACTCGAGGCCCGATCTTGCGGTAACGGTCGATGGACGGCTGGTACTGTTCCACAATGAGGGTAACGGCACTTTCAAGGATGTAACCACGGATAGCGGCATCACGGCCCAAACGGATTCGGACGCGTTGGCGCTCGGCGTGACGTTCATCGATTACGACCACGACGGTGACGTCGATCTCTACGTGACCCGGTTCAACAATTTCCCGCTCGCGCATCCCGAGCAGCCGTTCGAGTTCCCCGCGAACACCGCGCCCGCAGGCAACCTTTTGTGGCGGAACAACGGGAATGGCACATTCACCGAATGGACCAGCGAAACTGGTCTCGCGGGAAGCGGGCCTTCGGTAGGGGCAATCGTCAGCGACTTAAATAACGATCGTGCCATCGATTTCGTAGTGACCGGATGGCAGAAAGCTCCCGTCGCGTATTTGAACCAGCGCGAAGGGGCTTTCAAGGCGACGACTCCATGGGCCAGCGATATGCCGGGGCCGACCGCTGGAGTTGTGGCGCTCGACTTTAACAAAGACGGATGGATGGATTTTGCGTTCACGCACTGGGCGCCACCGGGGCTGAGCCTGTGGCGCAACGTGGAGGGAAAATCGTTCGAGCGGACGAATCTGCCGGACCTCGACTGGATGCGCGCGTGGGGAGTGGCGCCGATCGATTACGACAACGACGGGTTCGTGGATCTGGTGGCGGTGGGCGAGACGTTTGCGGGCGAAGGGCGGATCGTGCTGCTGCGCAACGAAGGCGCTGCGGGATTTCGCGACGTCACGGCAGCGGTGGGACTCGACAAAGTGGTGCTGCACAATCCGCGCGCGGTCCTGGCCGTCGATTTCGATAATGATGGCGCGACCGATCTGTTGATTACTCAAAATCACTTACCTCCGGTACTGTTGAAGAACGACGGCGGCGACCGTTATAACTGGATACGAATTCAGTTGAAGGCCGAGGCGGACAACAAGACGGCCATCGGCACCAAGGTCGAAGTGTTCGCCGGGGCGATGCGGCAGAAGTGGGAGGTTGCCGGTTCCTCGGGATATTTGGGGCAAGGGCCGGCGACGATTGTCGCGGGGCTGGGAACAGAGCGCGAAGCGGACGTGATTCGGCTGCTGTGGCCGACGGGCGTGCTTCAGGACGAACTGGAAATTCCCGCGCATAAAGATGAGGTAATCACCGAGATCGACCGCCGCGGGAGCTCGTGCCCGATTGTGTTTGTGTGGAACGGCGAAAAATTCGAATTCCTGGCGGACATGATCGGACCGGGAATCGTTGGCCACTGGATCGCGCCGGGAAAACGCAACATGCCCGATCCCGACGAGTACTTCAAAGTAGACGGAAAGCAGGTGCAGGCGAAGGACGGCAAGATCAGCTTCCGGATGGTCGAGCCCATGGAAGAGCTCGATTATCTGGATCAGGCGCGGCTGATCGCCGTGGATCATCCGGCGGACGTGGAAGTTTATCCGAACGAGCATTTCGCCAGCGAGCCGCCGTTTCCGAAATTCAAAGTGATCGCCAGCGACAGCGCGCGTCCATTGGCCGGCGCGTGGGACGACCACAGCCATAATCTGTTGCCGCTTCTGGCAGCGCGTGACAAGAAATACGTGACCAATTTCGCGGAGCTGCCCTACGCCGGATTCGCGGCCATGCACTGGATCGAACTCGATCTTGGCGATTGGGATGCGCAAAAACCGCTGCGCCTGCTGATGGACGGATTCACGGATTATTTCAGCGCGAGTTCGATGTATGCCGCTTGGCAAGCGGGGATTTCGCCGGTGCCGCCCTACGTCGAGGCACAGGACGACGCCGGAAACTGGGTGCGCGTGATTGACGACATGGGCTTCCCCGCGGGACTTTCGCGGACCATGATCGCGGACTTGACCGGAAAGCTGCCGGCGGGTACGAGGTTTATTCGCATCAGCACGAATTTGAAAATCTACTGGGACCGCATTCGGGTCGATAACTCGGCTCCCGACATTCCAGTGAAACTGACGGAAGTTCCGCTCGCCGAAGCGAAGCTGGGTTTTCGCGGCTATCCGCGCGTGGTGGAAGGAAAGCCCGTCAACGATCTGAGCTACATCTACGAGGAAGTGAGCGCGACCGGGCCGTATTCGCGGCAAACAGGAAATTACACGCGATACGGGGATGTAACGGATTTGGTGCGCAAACCGGACGACGAGTATGTGATCTACGGTTCGGGCGACGAAATCGCCGTCGATTTTGATGCCGCGAACCTGCCGGATCTGCCCGACGGATGGACGCGGGATTATTTCTTTTACGCCGATGGATTCGCGAAAGACATGGATTTTTATGCCGCGTACGGCGACACGGTGACGCCGTTGCCGTTCCACGCCCAGATCCCATATCCATATCCCGACGGCGTCGCCTATCCCGAAGATCCCGCACACGTGAAGTACATGCTCGAGTACAACACGCGCGGTGTCGCGGGACCGGCGAGTGATTCGTTCCGCTTCGATTATCAGAAACCCGGCCCGTAAGATCGCGCTGCACCACCAAGAGTGCAGTGAAGGGCGCTAACTTGATTGGCGCCAAAGAGCGTGTTAATTTCATTGTCCTAGCAGCAATTCATACAACCGCGAAACGATGTTGTCGTCCAACGTAAACCGCCACAATCCGAACGATTCTGCGCGAATACCGGAGTCTTCGGCGCCCGTGCGTGAGCCTGTCTTTTGGCGGGTCGAAGGCAGCTTGCTGAATCTCACGGCCGTCCGGCCCGTGGGTTTTTTCGCATGGAACTCTCAAAGCTTCTTGCAGCGCTGGACTCGCCGAGGCAGCATGGCGATTCTGGCGATTGCCCGGCCGCTTCTGTATTTGACCAACCGTGAGTTCGCGACGCGCCTGTTGCACGCCGTTCTTCGCGGAGTGAGCCGCGACCGGCTGGATCTATTGGGCGAAGAATTCTTCGAATATTTTCTGCAGCCGCGGCTCAAGCCGGATGGCCTGGCGAAACTGCGACAAGCGGTGAGCGACGGTGCCGATATTGTTCTCGTGAGCCAGGGACTCGATCACGTAATGCGCCCACTGGCAAAGCATCTGGGCATCCGGCGAATTGTGAGCAACCGGCTCGATTTCCGCGACGGCATTTGCACGGGACGTCTGCTGGATCCCGTGATTCGTCCGCGCGGGCCGTTCGCCCGGTTCACGGGTAGCCAGCCGGACGGCCGCGTGCCGCGAGAGAAACTGATCGGAGTGCTTGGTTTTCGGAAGAATCCCGGCACGCTCGACGAGGCGATTCAGCCCGCGGAGAGGCCGTCCGTGAAAGTGACGGTTCCGGTGGTGGAATTTGCGGCAGCTCCGGCGGATCAGCCGCTCTCGGTGCGCGCGGCGCTACGCGGTAAACAGATTCTGCTGATCGGTGCGACCGGATTTATCGGCAAAGTCTGGCTGGCCAATCTGCTGAACGATCTGCCGGAGGTCGGTAAGGTCTATCTGCTGGTGCGCCACAATCGCGCGGCCACTTCCGTTGACCGATTCCAACGCGTGATCGAAGAATCGCCGGTGTTCGACGGCCTGGTGGCGAAACACGGCGACGGATTCGGCGCATGGCTGCGCGAGCGAGTAGAGGTCGTCGATGGCGACGTGAGCAAGCCTGGCCTGGGCCTTGCGCCGGATGTGCGCGAGCGACTCGCGAAATCGGTGGACGTGATCGTAAACAGTTCCGGCCTGACGGATTTCAACCCGGATGTGCGAGACGCCTTGGCGATGAACGTCCACGCGACCGTGTACGTACTGGATTTTTTGAAGGAGTGTGCGCACGGTTCGTTACTGCATCTTTCGACGTGCTACGTGGTGGGGCAGCGAGACGGGCGCGTGCTGGAAGAACTCCCGCGCAATTACACGCCGTACGGACTTCCGAACTATGACGCAGTGCAAGAGTGGAAGTCGCTCGAAAAGCTGGTCAACGATACCGAAGCGCGCGCCGAATCCGAGGAAGTGACGAGCGAGTTGAAGCGTGCGGCGCAGAAAAAAGAACACGCGGCAAAGGATTTGCATGGCACCGCCCTCGACAATCAAGTTCGCAAGAATCGCACCCGATGGCTGCGGCAAACGTTGACCGATGCAGGAACGAAACGGGCAAACGAGCTTGGCTGGCCTAACACGTACACCTACACGAAGAGCCTCTCTGAGTCGCTAATTCATAATTTCCTGGACGAAAATCCGCAGGCGGCCATTGCGGTCGTGCGTCCGGCGATTGTCGAATCGTCAGTGGAAAAACCGTTCCTCGGGTGGAACGAGGGAATCAACACTTCGGCGTCGCTTTCCTACCTACTTGGCACGTTTTTCCGGCAGCTTCCGTCGAACGAAACCAAGTGCCTTGATTTAATTCCGGTGGACCTGGTTTGCCGCGGGATGACGTTGATCGCTGCGGCCCTCGTAACCCGCCGCAACGCGCTCGTCTACCAGCTGGCAACGTCGGTGGCGAACGCATGCAATATGCGTCGGTCGATCGAATTGACGGGCCTGGCGCACCGGCGTTTTTATCGCGCCCAAGACAGTCTGGGCGAGCGGATGCGACTGAAATTTGACGCCATTTCGGTCTCCAAGACGCGGTACCAGGCGTTTTCAGCGCCGGCGCAACGCGCCATCGTAAAGATGATCAACCGCACCGCTGAACCATTTGCTTCGCGGCCGCCCCTTGCGCGGCAAGAGCGCGATCTTGAACGCGTGATCAAGCTCATCGCCCTGTTTGAGCCGTTCATTTTGCACAACGACCATGTATTCGAAGCAGCGAACGTGGAACTGCTTTCCGCCGCGCTACCGGAAGACGAAAAAGAGGCGTTTGGCTACGACACGCGCGGCATCGATTGGTGGGACTACTGGATCAACGTGCACGTTCCCGCGCTGCGAAAGTGGTGCTATCCTCTCATCGAAGGACGGCAACTCGAGCCTCGCCCAAAGCGTTCCGTGCCGTTTGCGGGCCAGCCCGATGCCAACGCCTCGCAGGCGGCGGGCGCGGCCAAATTGATTTCGTCCTGAACTTCAAACTGAACACGAAAAAACGTGGCTATTTTCCTGACCGGTTCCACCGGATATATCGGCGCCCACATTGCGTCCAACTTGCTCGCGGATCACGCGGATCCGCTGAATTTGCTGGTGCGCGCGCGCGACGAACAGGAAGCGCGCGAACGGCTGTGGCGATCGCTGCAGCTGCATATGGATTTTCCGCAGTTTCAATCGTATTGGAGCGAGCGGATTCGAGTGTTTCGCGGCGATTTGACGGGAGCGAAATTCGGCCTCGCGGACGACGACTACGCGCGACTGGTCGCAACCACGGATTCGGTCATTCACTGCGCGGCTTCGCTGAACCGCAAATCCGAAAAGAGCTGCATGAATGTGAATTTGCGCGGCACGCTGGAAGTGATTCAAATGGCGCAGCGCGCAAGGGATCAGCACGGTCTGCGGCGTTTCAGTCATGTGAGCACCGTAGCCGTGGCGGGGCAGCGGTCAAACGAAGTGGTGCAGGAAGACACGTCGATCGACTGGAACCGCTCGGACTACGACCCCTACGCCCGGACCAAGAAATTTTGCGAGCACATGGTTCATCAGTTGCTGCCCGACGTGCAGCGAACAATTTTCCGGCCGAGTATTGTGCTGGGCGACAGCCGGCGGCCTGAAACCAATCAGTTCGATATGGTTCGTGCGTTTGTGTTTCTGGCGGGGCTTCCGGCGCTTCCCTTCCGCCCGACGGACAAGATCGATATCGTGCCGGTCGATTTCGTGGCCGACGCTGTGGCGACGCTGCATCAAAAGCCGAATCCAGCGCACCAGATTTATCATCTCTCCTCGGGCACGGACTCGGAGACGTTTGCTCAACTGACGGACGCGCTTGCGAAAGAGACGGGAAAACGCGCGCCGATGTTTGTGCCAAAGTTCGAGAAATCCACTTCAAAAATGGTGAACGCGCTTGCGGGACGAGCCGGGAAGATCGGCGGTCTGGCGAACCTGCTGAAAGTGTTTCTGCCCTACCTGGTATGGAATACGGTCTTTGACAATACGCGCGCTGTGGCGGAAATGGGAAGAAAACCCGTCCCTTTTTCCGAGTACAGTTTTCCGCTGCTGCGCTTCAGCCGTGAAAATCATTTTGTGTATAAATACCGAGACTGGCCGTCGGGCGCAGCCGTTGCACCGGCTTCTCGCAGCGCCGCCGCCGCACAGGATCTGAGCCGATGACCGATCTATTGCTGGAAGCATGGGTAAGCGGGCTGGTCGAGCTGAATAAGTTCGAGTGGATGCTGGGCGCCGGTAACGCATGGAAACCCGGAACCAAGCTGAAACTCTTGTTCGCGGGCTACTGCGGCACACGCAACACGGGCTCAGACGTCCGGGTGGAGGAAATGATCCGGCAGATCCGCTGGATCCTGGGCGACCAGAACCTTTCGCTGAGCGTGATGTCCCAGAATTTCGATCTGACGCGCGGATATTTCGGCGATGCGAAGCAGGTGCACCTGCCGGATGTGTTTCCGCCGTTCCTTCATTCCGAGGTCCGCAAGAATGACGGCGTGGTGGCTTGCGAAGGCTCGATGTTCAAAAGCAAGTTCGCCAACGCGCTCACCACAATGATGATTGGAACGCTGGGAATCGCCGCGGCGCAGAATAAATTGAGCATCGCGTACGGCGCGGAGGCGGGCGAGATGGATACTCTGCTGCAGAAAATGTGCAGCCGGTACTGCAAAGACTCGCTGGTGATCACGCGCAACGTGGAATCGCAAGCCGTGCTCGGAAAGCTAGGAGTGCCGAGTGAATTGGGGACCGACACGGCGTGGACGTTTGAACCGCTGCCTCGTGCCTATGGCGAAAAAGCGCTGCGTGACGCGGGTTGGGACGGCAAGACGCCGGTGCTGGCGATCTGCCCGATCAATCCCTTCTGGTGGCCGGTATCGGCATCGCTGGGAAAATGGCTGTCCTATGCGACGACCGGCGCATACAAGAAGAGCCACTACCGGTCGCTCTATTTCCATCGCTCGGGAAAGGCGGTGGACGCGGCCTACGAAAAATATCTATCGGGGATTGCTACGGGCGTGAAAAGTTACCAGCAATCGCGGAAAGTGTTTCCCGTGCTGGTCGCGATGGAGATGCTGGATCGCGAAGCGTGCGAACAAGTGGCGGCAAAGCTCGGCGGCGCTCCGGTATTTTCGTCGGATAAATTCAATATGTACGAGCTGGTGAGCATTCTGCGCGTGTGCGAGAGGATGCTATCGTCGCGCTACCACGCGATCGTAACGTCGATGCCCGCAGGCGTGGTTTCGGCGGGAATCACGATGGATGAGCGCATTCGAAATTTGATGCGCGAGCGCGGCCACGATCATTTATTGATGCGCGTGGACGAGCCGGACCTGGCGGACAAGATCGTAACGGCCCTGCATGCGCTGGACGCAGAAGCCGGACAAATCCGCGAGGCTATGGGCCGGACTGTAGCGCGCAACCTGCAATTGATGGCTCGCATGGGAACCTACTTTGAAGCGCAGGTGGCCCGACAGTATCCCGAATTCCCCATTCGAACCGGCGTACTGGGATGGGAGCAGTATTTGCCTCCGCTTAATCCCACTCTCCGCGAGCTGCTTGAGGTCCATAGCGGAGCGGCCGCCTGATGTCGTTTCTCGATCAGATATTCGCGAGGCTCCAAAAGAACTCGTTCGTGCCCGTCATTCAGGAAGTCCGCGACGGAAAAATCGTCTCGGCTACCGGCAGCGACTTCCTTGGGCTTGTGCAGCAGGCGCGATTTTTCTTCTCGGTGCGCGGGCTGAAAAAGGGCGACCGCTGCGCGTTGATCGCTCCCAATAGCATTCAGTGGGCGGCAATTGACGTGGCGATGATGGCCGAAGGTTTGATCGTCGTGCCGATGTACGTCCGGCAGGCGCCTTCTGAACTGGTGGCGATGCTGAAAGATTCGAGTCCCGCCCGGATCATTTGTTCGGACGCGAATATTGCTGCGGAGATCAAAAAACAATGGCCGGGAGCACCGAAAATTTCGCTGCAAGAGAGTGTTTTTATCAGCGAAGACGTGGCGCCCGAAGCGGCCGTTGCGGCGCCGCTCGCGGACGCGGACGTAACCACGATCATCTACACGTCGGGCACGTCGGGCGAAGCCAAAGGCGTGATGCTCACCTCGGGAAACGTCACGCACATGCTTGGCTGCACGAACGCGCATCTCGACCGGTTGATGGGGTCCCGAACCGAGCCGGATAAAATATTTCACTATCTCCCGTTTTGCTTTGCAGGATCTTGGATTTTGTTGCTGACGGCGCTTTCGCGCAACAGCGTCCTGACGCTGTCCATGGATCTGTCGAAGCTCGCCGACGAACTGAAACTTGCGGAGCCCGATTATTTCCTGAATGTTCCCACGCTGCTGGAACGAGTGCGAAGCAAGATCCTGGAAGCCGTGGCGAAGAAGGGCGGAATCGCAGCTCGCATATTCGCGCACGCGCGCGACGCGTATGCGCGAAAAGCCGCCGGCACGAGCAAGTTTCCCGATTCGCTGTGGTCGCTGGCGGCGGACAAAATGATGTTTCCCGCGATCCGGCAAAGCATTGGAACAAATTTGAAGGCGATCATTTGCGGTTCGGCGCCCCTGGCGGTCGAAACCCAGCGTTTCTTCATGATGGTCGGCATTCCGGTGCTGCAGGTCTATGGACTGACGGAAACGACGGCGATCTGCACGATGGACGATCCCGGCGCGCCCGAACCGGGTCGCGTGGGCAGCGCGATCTCCGGCGTGGAAATGAAGGTCGGCGACAATCAGGAAATTCTGGTGCGCGGACCAAATATTTTCCCGGAATATTGGCGGAAACCGTCGGAAACGGAAAAAGCGCTGGCGGACGGATGGTTTCACACCGGCGATCAAGGTGACGTAAACGAGAAGGGAAACTGGCGCATCACCGGACGAATTAAGAATTTGATCATTCTGAATTCCGGGCACAACATTGCGCCGGAGCCGATGGAAGAAGCGTTGGTCGAAAAATTGCCCGAAGCGGGACATGTGATGCTCATCGGCAATCAGCGAAGCTACTTGGCGGCGCTGGTTACGCCCGCCGCACCCGAGGGAATGAACGATGCGCGCGTGCAGGCTGCGTTGGACGGGGCCAATGCGGGAACTCCGCACTATAAGCAAATCCGAGGGTTCCAGATCGTTGCCGAACCGTTCACGATTGAGAATGGATTGCTGACTGCGAATGGAAAACTGAAGCGCGATGCCATCGCGGCTCGATACGCGAATGAGATTGAACGGATCTACGAGAAGAAAACTTCATGAACAGTTTTCAAGGCAAAGCGATTTCGTGGAGCGTGAAAGACGGGGCGATCGAGTTGCTGCTCGATCGCGCACCCTGCAACGAGATCGGATCGCTGACGGTTTCGGAATTCGAACAGTTTGCGGGTGCCTTACCGACGCTGCAAAAGGATTGCCATGCGCTGATCATTTCCAGCGCGCGCGCGGAGGGGTTCTGTGCGGGTGCGGACTTGCGAGAGCTGTACCACGAATCGCAAAAGCTGGCGATGCGCGAGCGGGTGGCGGGTCTGCACGCGTTTCTGGAGCGCATTCACGCGGTGATGAACGCGATCGACGCGGCGCCGTTGACGACGATTGCCGCGGTGCACGGCGTTTGCTTTGGCGGCGGGTTTGAGCTCGCGCTGGTGTGCGATCTGATGATCGCCGATAAGATGGCGCGGTTTTGCTTTCCGGAGCTGCGGCTGGGGCTGATTCCCGGTTTCGGCGGGATTCCGCGGCTGAAGCGCGACGTAGGAAACAGCGTCGTACGCGACCTGTTGCTGACGGGGCGCAGCATCAACTCCACCAAGGCGCAGGCGGCCGGGCTCGTCAGCCAGGTTGTGGGCGAGGGAGACGCGCTGCGTGTGGCCCGGGCTACCGCCGCACAACTCAAAAAGTTCGATCGCACGACTGCGGCGGCTGCGAAACAGTTCATCAAGCCGATTCCCCGCGATGAGCTGCGGCGCGAGATCGAAATCTTTTGCGATTTATTCACGCGACCCGCCGTGGAAGCTGGTTTGCGGAAGTTCGTCGAGAACACGAGCGCACTTCCCTACTTGCCCTAGCCGCTAGGGCACCGGGCGCGAACGCCGCCCTGGGCCGCGCGCTTGGCGAAAATCCGCAGCAATATGGCAAGATAGTGAGACATGAAAACTCTCGACCAAACCACGGACGAAGTTCTGAATCTGGCTGCGCAGCATTTCCAGGTGCCGCGCGCGAAACTGAATCCCAACGATGATTTTTTCAAGACGCTCGGCATTAACAGCCTGCAAGCTCTCGACTTGTTGACGCGTCTCGAGCAGCATTTCTCAATTGAGCTGCCCGACTACGAATTGCAGGACGTGAGCGACTTTCGGACGCTCGCCGAACGAATTCAGTCCAGGTTGTAGTTCGCACATCCCCGGGACGCCGCCAAATGCTCGACCTTTCGAAATTCCAATCTCTGGGTGAAGCCTTGCGGGCCGCGCTGGACCGCTGGCCCAGCGAGATCTGCTTGATTGAAGCGGACCGCGAGCGAGAGAACGCGCGCATCACCTACCGCCAATTCAAGGAGGCTGCTCTTCCGCTGGCGGGCGCGATGCAGCGGGACGGTTTTCAAAACGCAACGCGCGCCGCGATTCTGATGACTAATCAGTCGAAATGGCTGATTTCGGCCTATGCGGTTTTCTTCTGCGGCGGAGTGCTGGTGCCGCTCGATTACAAGCTCCCCGCGGACGAACAGTTACGCCTGCTGGCGCATTCGGGCGCGGAGTTTTTGGTCGTGGAATATCATTTGTGGCGCGCGATCATGCAAGCGCCTGAATTCCAGTCGATGCGCGCGCGAGTGGTCGTGGTGACGGAAGCGCCGGCGAAAATCGATCTGGGCGGCGCAAAGGGGTGGGAAGACTACCGCGAGTCGGCCGAGCCGGTGTTTGTACCGCGAACGCGGAAAGATGCCGCGTGCATCGTATATTCCTCGGGCACTGGCGGGCGTCCGAAGGGCTGTGTTCTCACGCACGAAAATTATCTCGAGCAGTGTGTGGCGCTTACTTCCCTGTATCCATTTTGGCCGGGCGTGCGGTACCTGAGCATTTTGCCGACGAATCATGCGATCGACTTTATGGTCGGCTTCATCGGACCATTCACCTGCGGGGCGACGGTAGTGCATTTGCGGACGCTGCGACCGGAATTTATTCGCGAAGCGTTTACGCGCTACAAGATCACCTATATGGCGCTGGTACCGGCGATACTGAAAAATCTGGAGCGCGGCTTGCGGCAGCGCTTTACCGAGCTGCCCAGCGGAAAACGAAAAGTTTTCAACGCGCTGGTGAAAGTCAACCAGGCACTTACCAGTCGCAAACCCAACCTGAAGCTTAGCCGTTCGCTGCTGAAGCAAGTTCACCAGGCTTTCGGCGGCGAACTGCGAGCGCTCTTCGTCGGCGGAGCGTTCACCGAGCCCAATACTCTGCAATTCTTTTATGATTTGGGAATCCAAGTGGGTAACGGTTACGGATGCACGGAGGCGGGCACCGCCATCACATTGAACGATTTCAAGCCGTTTCGCGCGGATACAGTGGGAAGGCCGCTGCCCGGCATGGAAGTAAAAATCGACAATCCGGACGCCGAGGGAGTCGGCGAAGTGATGGTGCGCAGCAAGACCGTCATGTCGCACTATCTGGACGATCCGGAAATGACCGCTGAAACAATCGTGAACGGCTGGTTGATTACAGGTGACCTGGGCCGCGTGGATTCTACGGGGCACTTGCAATTGATGGGCCGCAAGAAAAACATGATCGTCACGGAAGAGGGCAAAAACATTTATCCGGAAGATATCGAGACGTATTTCGAAGGTCTGCCGGTGAAAGAGTTTTGCGTATTTGCGGCGAATTATTTGTGGCCGGCAAGAACGATGGTTGGCGAACAGCTGGTTTTGGTAGTGCATACCGAGAACGAGCAGCCGCTGACGGCGGAAATGATCGCCGAGATCGGCGAACGCAACCGGCGGCTTGCGAATTTCAAGCGCGTCAGCGGCTATCTGGAGTGGGATCAGGATTTCCCGCTCACCGCATCGATGAAAATCAAGCGACTGGTGCTCGCGGAGCAGATCCGCGCGAGCCGGGAGCGTTCACAGGTCGTTCCCACATGACGGGATGGCAGGAAATCCGCTGGCGAGTGGCTCCGCAGTGAGCGCGGAGTTCCTGGCGATCGTGAATCCGGCAGCGGGAGGCGGACGCTGCGGCAAACTTGCTCCCGCAGCGATCGAACGCGTTCGCCAATCGGGAATCAAGGTTACGATCGCAGAGACGAGTGGCGCGGGAGAGGCTACGGAGCTTGCACGCAAGGCCTATGCAGGCGGCGTTCGAAATTTTCTGGCGGTCGGAGGAGATGGCACATCTTACGAAATCGTGAACGGATTGTTCCCGGAAGCGCTTTCGGGCGACCGGCCGAGCTTGGGATTTTTACCGCTAGGCACGGGGAATTCGTTTCTGCGCGATTTCACGAAGCGAGGTGTTGCGCACACGCTTGAGGCGATTCGCGCCGGCGCGCGCCGTCCATGTGACGTGATTCGGCTGCGTCACGCGCAGGGCGAGCTGTATTACATGAATCTGATGAGCCTGGGATTTCCCGCGGAGGTCGGCGAGACCGCGAATCGCCGATTTAAAAGGATGGGCGAACTTGGCTATATTCGCGCCGTGTTTGCACACCTGGTTAATCTGGAGCACTCCGCGTTCCCGCACAGGCTGGATGAAAAGGGCGAGTGGGATCGCGGCAAAACTTTATTTTTGACATTCAGTAACAGCAAATTTACCGGCGGAAAAATGATGATAGCGCCGAAAGCCGATCCCGCGGACGGTTATATCGAGTATGTGCGATGGGGGCCGATCGAGCGTACAGGCCTCGTGGCGACGTTGCCGCGGCTCTTCACCGGCACCCACATCCATCATCTGCTCGCCTCTCGAGCGGCCGTGAAGCGAGTGGACTTCGAACTCGACGGGCCCGTGAATGTGATGGTCAACGGCGAGAGTCTGCGCCTTAAATGCCAGTCGCTCGAAATTCTCCCCAACGCTATGGACATTATCGTTTGAGAAAGGCGTACCTCACCCTACGGTCCCTGATTCTTTGGGCGCTCAGCGGAATTCACTTCGCGGTTGTCGGTGCATTCCTGCTTGTCCTCGGCGCGATTGTAGATCCGCGCAAGAACGATTGGCCGCAGCGTCTCTTCTTTCGAAACATCATGCGAATCGCGGGCGCGAGATTTGAAGTTCAGTATGCTCCGGGTTTCGATCGCACGCGCACGTCGATATTCATTTGCAACCATGTGAACCTGTTCGATCCGTTTGTGATTTATTCGGCGATTCCGCAATTCCTCCGCGGATTCGAACTGGAATCGCATTTTAAGGTTCCGATCTACGGATGGATGATGGGGCGCTTTGGCAACATTCCCGTTCCCGATGTTCCATCGCGCGAAGGGCTGGAGATCATGCGACAACGCGCGAAGGCGGCGCTTGATTCGGGCATCAGTCTGATCGCCTTCGCCGAAGGGTCAAGAACGCGGTCCGGCCACGTGCAGGAATTCAAAAAGGGTATTTTCAGCATGGCGCAAAAGTTTGGCGTGCCGCTCGTTCCGGTGAGTATCGTGGGATCGTACCAATTCTTCCAGACGGGAAATTGGATCCTCTTCCCCGAAAAAATCACCGTGCAAATCCATGACACGATTGACACCACGAAGATCGGACGCGCGGAAGTGGACGATCTAAGGCAACGCGTGCAGGAAATTATTTCGAAGCCGGTCGAAGAATCGCTCGCCGCAAATCCTGTTCAGAAGGTTTGAGTCGCGTTGGCGTCGGGAAGCGATCGCCCCGCACGCAGCTCCTGCCAGGTGTAAACCACGCGGTGAATCACGGTGAGAGTGGAGATGGCGGCAATCACCCACAGAACCTGTGCCATCCGGTTGAAGACTCCGCCCATGATCAGCAAAACCAGGCGCTCGGGCCGCTCCATAAATCCGACCTTGCAAAGAGGAATCAGCGATTCAGCGCGAGCGCGCGAATAACTGACCATAAACGAGCTGGCCATCGCGACAGCGGCCAGCGCCATGTAAAACGGGCGGCCGATCAGTGTGTAGTGAACAACCAGGCCCATGTACAGCGCGAGATCGGAGTAGCGGTCGAGCGTGGAATCGAGGAACGCACCAAACGCTGTGACGCGCCCCACGCGGCGGGCTACCTGGCCGTCTGCCATATCCAGAAAGCCCGCGAGAAACAGAATTGCCGCCGCTCGCCGAAAGTTGCCCATCGCGAATTCGGCCGCAGCCCAGGAATTCACCGCAAGGCCCAAAAAAGTGAACATATTGGGCGTGATGCCAGTGGCCGCTAGGCCGCTAACGACGTGGCGCAGAAGCCATCCGCCGCCTTCGCCGATCCAGTGAGTGATCGGTTTGCTTCGTTCGTTGGGAAGTTGGCTCATTTCGTCAAAATGATACAACGAATCGGATTCCGCTGCCCGCGCAGGCGGGTCGAGCAGACGCGGTCAGCGAGTTGGGATTTGCATCTCCGGTACGGTGCCCTCGTAATGCAGCGCCGGTTCGGTTTGCGCTTGGACTTCTTCGGGCGAAAATCCGGGCGCGACTTCACGCAATTTCAAACCCGCCGGTGTTACATCGATCACCGCAAGATCCGTAACGATCGTATCGACGCATTCGAGAGCCGTGAGCGGGTAGCTGCACTCCTTCACGATTTTGCGAATGCCGTCTTTGGCGGTGTGCTCCATCGTCACGATTAAACGACGCGCGCCGACGGCAATGTCCATTGCGCCGCCGATTCCGCCCGCGCCTTTTGCGCCAGGCACCCGCCAGTTCGCCAGATCGCCCTTCTCGGAAACCTGCAAACCGCCGAGAATGCAAATATCCAGATGTCCCCCGCGAGTCATCATGTGAGCAACGTCCTGCGTAAAGAAAGCCGCACCCGGGACAAGCGTTACCGGCACTTTCATTGCATCCACGAGATCGAAATCCTCTTCTCCTGCTTTCGCTCGGGGTCCCATGCCCAGGATTCCATTTTCGCTGTGGAAGTAGATCGTGAACTCTTTTGGGACGTAGGCGGCGATCAAGTTGGGGATCCCCCAACCGAGGTTAACGTAGGCCCCATCCGGCAGCTCAAGCGCCGCGCGCGCCGCAATCTGCTCGCGGGTTAAGCGAGGTTTAGACATAGCGCAGTCCCCTGGCCACAACAATCCGGTCCACAAATATGGAAGGTGTGACGATCGATTCCGGATCGAGCATCCCGGTATCGACGACCTCATCGACTTCGACAATCGTGGTTTTTGCCGCGGCAGCCATCAACGGATTGAAATTGCGCGCGGCCTTGCGATACACAAGATTTCCCAGGCGGTCGGCCCGATAGGCTTTGACGAACGCATAATCGGCGCCGAGGGACTTTTCCAAGATGCAGCGCTTGCCGCGAATTACGCGCTCTTCTTTGCCTTTTGCAACGTCGGTGCCGACTCCCACGGGTGAAAAGAAAGCGGGTATTCCGGCGCCCTCGGCACGAAGCCGCTCACAAAGAATTCCCTGTGGTATCAGCTCGAGTTCGATTTTTCCGGCCGAGTACTGTTCTTGAAAATATGTGGCTCCGGGTCCGGGGAACGCCGCAACAACGCGAGTGATTTGGCGATTCTTGAACAAAATGCCGAGCTCCCCTTCGCCGGTGCCGCAATTGTTGCTGATGACGCCCAGGTTCGTGATGCCCGTCCGCGCGAGTCCCTGAATCAAATTATTCGGAAAGCCTGCGCCGCCGAAGCCTCCAAACATGATCGTCGCGCCGCTCGGAACGTCGGCGACGGCCGCATCCACAGATTCGTACACTTTGCTCTTTCGGCTCATCTTTTAATCGAGGTGTGCGCTCACTTCCCGACGAGAAAATCGTATTGCTCTTCGGTGAGCGGCACGACGGAAAGCCTTCCCTGCCGTACGAGCGGCGAATCGGAGAATAGCTTGTGAGTCTTGATCTCCGCGAGCGATAGCGGTTTCGCAATCGCCCCACCGGCCTTAATTTTGACGATCGGGACTTTTGGATCCTTCGCATCAACGGCGGTTACCGAAGCGGTCCCCACGGCGCTTCGACGCTCGCCGGTTTCGTAGATGATCAGCTTGGTGCCGGGCTTCATCTCCCGCAGGTTCTTCACTGCGGCTGGGTTTGACACGCCTTCCCACTCGGTCGATCCGTCGCGACGCAGGTCCGCAAACGAATATTCAGATGGTTCTGTTTTCAGCAAATATGCGACGGCCATCGACTCTCCGTTCTGCCCAGTGAAGACTCGGAACCGCCGAAACGCCCTCACGGAAGCATTAATTCTACGCAAGATGGCGTGTGAGGCAAAATCCGAATCGGCGTGGTAAGGGACGGGCCAAGCGGCCATCCCGTGTTCTTCGGCCCTTGAGAAACCGAGCCTATTTCACATACGATACGCACTCTCTCAGGCACGTCGTCGTGCGCGTTCAGACGATGCGCCAAGCAGACACCAGGGCCCAGAGTTGACAACCAAACCCGCCGATCCCGAATTTAACTCCCCCGCGTTTCGAGGCGCGCTGCGGAAGAGCGAGCGCTTTCGCATCCTCGTGGTGCTGGGCGCACTCGGATTCTTTTTCCTGGAACGGTCGATTCGCACTGCTCTGCTGCACACGGGCGAGGACCTTAGGCTCTGGGCCATGGCTGTGGTGGTATTAGCCTGTTTCATCGCGTATGAGCTCGCCATGCTCTATCTTCTTGGCCGTGCTACGCGAACCGGACGTAGGCTGCCACGGTCCGTGTGGATCGGTTCGATCGTTTTCGAGAGTACCCTGCCGGCATTCGGAATTGCTTTCTTGTCCAGCCGCGTAGTCAGTCCGGATTACAAGGCCCTCGCCAACCCGTTGGGGCTCGGTTTCTTCATTTTCATCATTCTATCGACCCTGCGGTTGAACCCGGCTGACAGCTGGATTGCTGGATTTTCGTCCGCGGTGAGTTACCTGGTGGCCGCGTGGTACGTGGGCTGGCGCCCGGACTTCAGCGCCGGATCTTCCATCTTGTCGCCTTCACGCTCTGTTCTGGGGTATGCGGTCGCGTTGCTGCTCGCTGGTTTCGCGGCAGCGGCCGTGGCGATCGAAATCCGAAAACATGTGAACGCCGCGCTGCACGAGGCCGAGGCCCGGCGCGAAGTCGAGCGTCTGCAACACGATTTAAGCGTCGCGAGGTCGATCCAGCAATCCCTTTTGCCGGGCGAGGCGCCGCAGATCGACGGGTTCGAGGTCGCTGGGTGGAATTTGCCGGCTGACGAAACCGGCGGCGACTTCTTCGACTGGCAGTTTCTACCGGACGGCAAACTGATGGTGGCGCTCGCCGACGTGACCGGTCACGGAATTGGCCCGGCGTTGCTCGCCGCCGTTTGCCGTGCCTACGCGCGAGCGAATTTCTCGATGGATGGGCAACTGCTCGCCGCCATGGAACGGATCAACGCGGAGATCGGTTCGGATCTGACGCAAGGACGTTTCGTTACGTTCGTTGCAGCGATTTGCACACCTCAAAGCTCCCGCGTGGAGCTGTTATCGGCCGGTCACGGCCCATTATTCGTTTATTTGATCCACGAAGACCGCTTCACCAGAATGAACGCGCAGGGACTGCCGCTGGGAGTGTCGCCGATGCTGGTGTCCGATCCCCCGGTGGAACTGGAAATGAAGTCCGGCGACATGCTGCTACTCATTACAGATGGTTTTTTCGAATGGGTGAATCCTGCGAAGGAGCAATTCGGCGTGGAGAGGATGGAAGACGTAATTCGAAAAACCAAGCATTTGCCGCCCGATCAGATTATTGAGGCGCTGTATCAGGGTGTAGTCGATCACTCGAAGGGCACGCAACAGAAGGACGATTTAACCGCGGTCATCATCAAGAGGGTGTAACGCGGTCTCGCAGCCGTTCTTGTGCGAAAGCTGCCTTTCGTCGCATGGTGCCCGGGGTGGGGGTCGAACCCACATGCCCCGTTAGGGACAGCAGATTTTAAGTCTGCCGCGTATGCCATTCCGCCACCCGGGCAGTGCCTGCGGCGCTCGAAAAAGGTTAGCACGACGAATGGCATACCGGAATGCGGGGAGGGCTAAGAATTTTCTCGGCGAAACCGCGAACTTTCGCGCGGTTGATGGTACGCTTTTCGGCTGATACGGAGACCAAGGAAAGATGCGGAAACCGATTGTAGTTGTGGGGAGTATCAATCTTGACCTGGTCGCGACCTCAGAACGCGTACCGATGCCCGGTGAGACGTTGGCCGGCAGCAGTTTTGGCACTTTCAATGGCGGGAAAGGTGCCAATCAAGCCTTTGCAGCGGCCAGGCTGGGCTATCCGGTAAAAATGGTCGGCAAGGTTGGCAACGATTCGTTCGGGGCGGACCTGAAGAGCGGATTGCGGAAGGCCGGCGTGGATGTGAAGGCCGTCGGAGTGGAAAAAGGCTCGTCGGGCGTAGCGCTGATCAACCTGGGAACCGACGGGCAGAACAGCATCGTTGTGGTGCCCGGTGCGAATGGCAAGATTCTGCCAAAAGACGTGGCCAAACACTCCCGGATACTGAAGAACGCTGGCATGATTCTCGCCCAGCTCGAAATTCCGTTGATCACCGTGGAAGCGCTGGCGGCATTTGCGCACCGGCACCGGGTTCCGTTAATGCTCGATCCCGCGCCGGCGAGAGAATTGCCCGCGGGAGTGTTCCAGGTGTTGACATGGATCACTCCCAATGAAAGCGAAGCACGAACGCTTTGCGGATTGGATGCGAGCGAGACCATAACGACCGACACGGCTCAACGCTGCGCGGAGCTTTTGTTAGCGCGCGGACCGAAGAACGTGGTGATCAAAATGGGCGCCAAGGGAGCTTATATCGCCACGGCGGATGGGCTGCGCGAAATGGTCGCAGCCTTCGAGGTGACGCCCGTCGATTCTACGGCAGCGGGAGACGCATTCAACGCTGCATTCGCTGCGAGTTTGCTGTCCGGCAAGCCGCCCGTCGCCGCCGCTCGCTACGCGGCTGCTGTTTCTGCGATTTCCGTCACTCGGAAGGGCGCGCAGCCGTCCATGCCGTCGGGGGCCGAAGTGCGGAAATTCCTGAAGTCGCAGGAGTAACGGAAAGCGATTTGGAAGTCGCCCGAGCGCTCGGAACTTTTCATGAACCGTCGATGGAATAAAATTCTCGGCAATCTGGGAATTTCTGAGCGCGTCGCGCGAATTCAGAATGCCCGGTTGCAACGCGCCAGCAACCTAGCCAACCTGCAACAGCACCGGCGTGAGTTGCTCGCCACGGCACGCTACTCCGATGATCGCCGTCTGCCAAAATTCGGGTACCGCGTCTATTCGCAATCCGACGAAGACGGCATTCTGCACGAAATATTCCGGCGGATTGGCGAGGGCGCGCGCACGTTCGTCGAACTCGGCGCGGGCGACGGCCTGGAGAACAACACGCTGTTCCTGCTGATGCAAGGGTGGCGGGGATTATGGGTGGAAGGTTCGGCGCGCCGGGTGGCGGCGATACGGAAAAGATTATCCGGCGTGATACCCGACGGTCATTTGCGCGTGGAGCAGCATTTCGTAACCGCGCAGAATGTGGATTCGGTGCTGGCGAGCCATGCGCCTGCGAAGACGGTGGAACTGCTTTCGATCGATTTGGACGGTAACGACTATTACATTTTGGACGCAATTCGCTCGATTCAGCCCCGCGTGATCGTTGCTGAATACAACGCCAAATTCCCGCCCGACTTCCCCTGGGTGATGCAGTACAACGAAGCGCACCAATGGGATTCGACAGATTACTTCGGCGCGTCGCTTAAGGCGTTGGACGGGTTGCTGACCGGCAAGGGATATTCCCTCGTTGGTTGCAACTTGCTTGGCACGAACGCGTTTTTCGTACGGACCGACGAAATGCGAGAGGAACTGTTCTGCTCGCCCTTCACGCCCGAAAATCACTACGAGCCGGCGCGGTATTTTTTGATGCCGGCGTTTGAATCGCCTTTCCCCACAGGCGTGGGCCCATTTCAACTTCACGGCTAGTGTTTCTGGTGCGGCTTTCGGCGATT
Source organism: uncultured Acidobacteriota bacterium (assembly GCA_963785585.1). Classification (GTDB taxonomy): domain Bacteria; phylum Acidobacteriota; class Terriglobia; order Acidiferrales; family UBA7541; genus Palsa-295. The sequence continues at coordinate 363,310 of CAWAVW010000004.1, read as the reverse complement.
CTCGCGGCCCGCACCAGCGCCTAACTGGCCATTTCCGCCGAGGAATGTTTTTCCTGAAGGCAGTACAGCACGAGTTCAACGCGCGTCGAGACGCCCACCTTGTCGAAAATCTTGAAGAGATAATTCCGGACCGTGTGCTCGCTCAATCCCAGTGCGCTTGAAATCTGTTTGTTCGTCATGCCGTCTGCTACCAGGCGGACGACTTTCTCTTCTTTCTTCGACAGTAGATCCAAGCCATGCGCATCCTGCAGATTCAATGACTTGGTTTGGCCGAGGGCTTCAAGCAGCAGGCCGAGGAGCTCGCTATCTGCCCACACTTGCCCGCGATGCACGGCGTGGATGCATTTGGAGAGAGTTTCGAGGGGCTCGTCGCGAAAAATAACTCCGTGAGCGCCGTTGCGAAATGCCTCGATAATCAATTCGCGCTTCCGGGTGTCGAGCAGCATGACGGCACGCGTCTTCGCACGAAGGCGCCGCAACTCGCGCAGCACGCGAAACCCGGCGAGAGGACCTTCGTGAAGCTGCGCGGAGATGATGGCGACATCCGGAGCGTGTTCCTTTAGAAGCGAAACCGCTCGAGTGGATTCCACCGCGCTGGCGATCACCGCCAGCCGCAACCGCCGTGGCCGGAAGGCCTGTTCTACCAACTGGCAATTCATCTGATTCGCTTCCGCGATCAGAACGTTTACTACGTTTCGTGGCGACTCCGTTGCCCTCTGCATATTTGCCTCGGCAATCCGGAAGTCTGGAAGGGTGAGCGGATTGTAGCTACGGAGGCGATTCCGATGCAAGTAAAAAGTGAAGTACGTTACCTACCGATACACATCGGTAGGCCCTCTCGGAGCCGCTCCAGTCGAGCCCGTTCTCGTCGGAAATCGCTTGAATTCGGCTCGGCGGAAATCGTCGAAATGTGTCGGTTCACGGACGAGATTTTATTCGGTTCGAATTAGTGCGGACGGCTTGCTCGCGACGACGAGGCTTCCTTGGTTTCCTGCGATCTCCATTCCCAATTTGGGAATTGCGGCTAATTCCCCAACGGAAAGCGACTTACGAGAACTCGGCCGCATGGCGAAAGCCTTGTTGCTAATCGACGTGTGTTTCCTTTCAAGCGCAACGACCCGCGCAATCGCGGCATACCCGTCTTTCCCATCCTGCGGGAGAGGTACAAATGTCCCGACGCCGCCTAGAGATTTTTATCTCCCACAGCTCTTCCGATTCGCACCAGATCGCCGGGCCGCGAACGGCAAAATGGCGTGGGCACTTCGGAAAATTCGACATAAACAGAAAGCTCTCCGTCTTTGAGACGTTCTGTCCCTTGTGCCCTTCTGGCGCAGAGCGTAGGTTACACGCCCACAATGAACACACGAAAACAAACGCGAGAACTGGCCGGACCACCGAGCTTGCCGGACGTGGAACTTCCCCAAATCCCCAAGCCGCCGCAAGATCGGCGCCTGTCGCTGCGATATGCGCTACACGCACGCGTAGTGTTCGGATGGAAGGACCGGCTCGGCGAGCAGAAGGAAAGCCGCGGAAAAACACGCGACGTAGGACAGAAAGGGACCTACATCCTGGCAACGGAGTGTCCGCCTGCGGGTGCGGCCGTTTCTCTCAGCATCTTTCTGCCGCTATCGACGGGGGAAAAACGGGTGATGCAAATCGATGCTGACGGAAACGTTCTCCGCGCGGAACACACGTCGGGGCCGACCGAGTTACGGGGATTTGCAGTCGGGCACAAAAAAGTGAACCTCTTGGGAAATTGAGCCGGCAGGTAGTTGGAATTAATAGCGGGACCAACTGGGTCAACAGGAGAGTCGAGTGAAGCGTTCCTGCACGTGCGCGGCGTTTCTGGTCTTAACGGCGATCTCCGCGCAGCCTGCTCGATCGCAGAGCACAGCGACATCAACGCAAAGCAACGGAGCAACTCGGGAGAGTTCGCTGATGGCTGAAAACCTCAGTCATCCCGAATCAAAGCCTTCCGGAGCGGGGGCTGCGGCCACGAAGCAGTTGCCTCAAAGCGAAGCCTCACAAGAGGACGTTGGCCGACCGGCCCTGCAGCGTCGAAATCAGCGCTACCTGCTCTGTGCGAGCGACGTACTGGCGCTTTCGTTCGTGAATACTCCGGAATTCGATCAGATAGTGAACGTGCAGCCAGACGGATTCATCAGCTTGGCGGGCGTCGGCGACGTCCATGTGGAAGGCATGACCACCGAAGAAGCGGCGACGGCGATCAAGGCCGCTTACTCGAAAATCCTGCAGGACCCAGCTTTATCGATCGAGTTGAAGGACTTCAACAAACCTTATTTCATGGTCGGCGGGCAAGTATTCAAGCCCGGCAAATTTGACTTGCGCGGGTACACAACGGCATCACAGGCGATCACCATGGCAGGAGGATTTCAGGACTCAGCGAAGCACTCGCAAGTCTTGCTGTTTCGCCGCGTGAGCGATTCTTGGTTGGAAGTTAAAACTCTCGACATGAAAAATATCTTGAAGGGGCAGAACGTGAACGAGGATCTCGAAATTCGTCCTGGAGACCTGCTGTACGTCCCGCAGAACACAATTTCGAAAATCAAGAAATTCATTCCGAACTACGGAATGGGAGCGTACACGGAGCTGCACCCATAGGCTGCCGGCACAAACGAATTCGAAGAGACACTTGGGGAAAGAATGAGCGATTTGGCACTAAAACCGAACGTGGAACCACAGTTAGCGCTGACCCTGCGCGACTTTGTCGCGCCCATCTTCCGGCAGCGGCGCCTGGTTACGGTAGTCTTCCTGGGTATATTTCTCGGCGCCATTCTGTCGGTTCTGCTACTTCCGCGAAAATATGAAGCCGAGATGAAAATTCTGGTCAACCGGGAGCGTGTCGATCCGGTTGTGACGTCGAATCCCGAATCGCAAGCGGGTCCGTCGATCGTGCCGGTGGTCACGGAAGAAGACCTAAACTCCGAAGTAGAGCTTCTGAAAAGCCGCGATTTGCTCGAAAAAGTGGTGATCGCCTGCGGTTTGGCCAAGGACCGAACGACGGGCATCCCCGTGCTCTTCGAGCGGCTCTCGAACGCGGTCCGGCGCGCCCCTACATCCCGCCAAACCCGGTTGGCTCTCGCGGTACAGGAACTCGATCAGCGCCTGATCGTCGATCCGATGAAGAAGACGACGCTCATTCGCGTCGCGTACAGTTCCTCCGATCCCGAGCTCGCCGCGCAAGTGCTGCAAACGCTCGCAACGATGTATCAAGAGAAACACGCGGCCGTACACCGTCCCGCGGGAACGTTCAAGTTCTTCAACGCGCAGGCGGATCACTACAGGACGGAACTCGCGGAAGCAGAGACAGTTCTAACGGATTACGACAGTCGCGAAGGAATTGTCGATCCGGCCGCGCAAAAGCAACTGATTCTCCAGGAGCTTAGCCAGTTTGAAGCCGGCTACCAGGTGGCGCAAACAAGTGCCTACCAGGCGGCTCAACGCGCCGCCGCCCTGCGCGCACACGCCGCCATCACGCCCGAACGCCAGACGACCCAAATTACGAAGTTAGACAATCCGCAACTGCTGGCGACGCTCGAGGGCACGCTTCTTAGCCTTGAGTTGAAACGCAGCGAAATGCTGACGAAGTACACGCCCGCCTACTTACCCGTCGTGCAGGTGGAAGCGCAGATTGCCGATGCGCGACGCGCCATCGAACAGGCTCAAGCTTCGCCCGCTCAACAAGTCACCACCGACCGCTTGCCCGCGCAGGACTGGATGACAACGGAGATTGCGCGCGCCGATACCGATCACGAAGCGCTTCGCGCGCAAGCCGACGCCACCGCCGGCGTGGTGCGCCAGTACCGAGCCGCCGCTCACGAAATCGATGCGAAAGGCATTCGCCAGGCCGACCTCGCCCGCAACGTGAAAACCGCCGAAGACAATTATTTGCTTTACGTGCGCAGGCGAGAGGAAGCTCGCATCTCGGATGCGCTCGATAGCAAGCGAATCGTAAACGTTGCGGTCGCCGAAGCCGCGACGGTGCCGGCTCTGCCGACGCTTCACCTTGCATGGGTATTTCTTGGGGGATTCTTCTTGGCAGGGACGGTGAGCGTGGCGACCGGCTACGCGGTTGACCGATTCGACGGTTCGTTCCGAACCCCCGATGAACTGATCCGCTATCTGGATATGAAAGTCCTGGCGTCGATCCCGTCCGGAAGCGCGAGGCAATCCTGATGTTCCTCGAACACTTTGGATTGATCGAGCAGCCCTTCGGCGTCACGCCCGATCCACGATTTTTGTTTATGGGCGTGAAGCACAGGGAGGCGCTGGCTTCGCTCGTGTACGGCACGGAAACCAATCGCGGATTCCTGGCGCTGATTGCCGAGCCGGGGATGGGAAAGACTTCGCTGCTGTACCAATACCTCGAAGGTTTGCGCACCAAAGCTCGAATCGCTTTCCTTTTTCAGACCGATTGCGACCCCCAGGATTTTCTGCGGCACATCCTGGTGGATTTGGGGCTGAATCCCGCCGGCAAGGATTTGCCGACGCTTCACGCGATGCTCAATGAAGAGCTTTCGCGTGAGTTTCATGCCGGGCGCCGCTTCATTCTCGTCATCGACGAAGCGCAAAACCTGGACGAAAGATCCCTCGAATCCATTCGCCTGCTCTCCAATTTCGAAACGCCATGGGCAAAGCCCATGCAAATCGTAATTGCCGGTCAGCCGCAGTTGGCTGCCAGGCTCACGAGGCCCTCGATGGTGCAACTGCGGCAGCGGATATCCTCGGTGATCCGCATCGAGCCATTCACACAGGAAGAAACCCTTCACTACATCGAACACCGTCTTTGGGTCGGCGGATATGAGGGACCGTCGCTATTCACGCCTGGCGCGCGATTGCTGATCGCGAAATATAGCGGAGGAATTCCCCGCAACATCAACACTCTATGCTTCAACGCAATGTCGATCGCCTACGGAGCAGACTCCCATCGCGTCGATTCGAAGATGGTTCAGGAATCCGTTCATGATCTGGACATGGAGTCACTCGTACCGAGTGTCCTTTGGCCATCGCGGGTGATTGTTTCTGCCCAAAGGAAGCCGATTCTCGGCACGCCATCGGTGAGGGACGCTCAAGGCAGCTACAGCCCCATGATTTACGCTTTCGCCGCTTTCTGCCTGTTGATGCTTCTGGGAACGTTTACCTGGATCGGATGGCAGCGCGGAATGCATTTGGATCCGGTCGCAACGTTGCGTGAGGCCAGCGCGAGCGTTTCGGACGCTCTTACGGATCGTATGGACACGAGTCAATCCGATGGGAACGCCGACGCGGCCGAAAGCAATCCGGAAACCGTCAGCTCCGTTGACATCCCTGCGGGTGATGCATTGGAGTATTCCGATTCCGGAGCCGGATCGCTCAATGCGGACCAAGATGCAGCGAACACCGGCTTCCGTGAAGAAACCAGGACTGATTCCGCGCTTGCCTCAAGATCCGCAGAAACGATTCATGCGAGTGTGCCGGCCGGACTGTCCCAAAACGATCGAGTTCTGACCGTGGCAATCCAGCGAAGGATCGCAGTCCGCAAAATCTGCCTGCAATACATGGGAAGAAACGACGACGCCGCGATGGAACGAGTCCGTATCTTAAATCCCGGTCTGGAAAGCGCCGGCTACGCCGAACCGGGGCAGCGAATTCTTTTGCCGCTCGATCTACGTCCCGATTTCAGCGAAAACAACCGCGCGGACGCGCAAGCTACTGAACATAGCGCCCAACAGGAAAATCCATGAGCCGAAATTTCGATATTCTGCAAAAAGATGGAGAAGCTGGGGCTGGTTATCGATCAGGCGGAATGCCATCGCCTTTTACCGCCGATCGAAGCCCGAGACTGCGAGCCGATCGATCGCTGAGGGATCAGATCGGCGACGAGGTAACGAAGCTGGTCCAGCGCGTTTTCATCCTTCCGAAGTTGGAGCACGCGCCGGAAGCGGCGACGTTCTGCGGAGTGGATCACGGCGACGGCTGTAGCTGGGTGTGCGCCCGAGCCGCCGAAGTCCTCGCCGATCAGGTAACGGGTACGGTCTGCTTAGTTGACGCAAACCTGCGCACGCCGTCGCTGCACGAGCACTTCCGCATTCACAACGGCGCGGGTTTCGCCGAAGCGATGAAGAGCACCAAGCCAATTCACGAATTCGCGCGGCGTGCATCGGGCAGCCAACTTTGGCTGATTACGGCGGGCAACGTGGGCAAAGCACCAAACGGTTCGCTGAATCCAACGCGCCTGCGCAATCGCATCTGTGAATTGCGGCAAGAGTTTGATTTTGTGCTATTGGATACGCCTCCGGTGCACGTTTACGGCGACGCGGTGCTGCTCGGCCAGATGACCGACGGCATGATCGTGGTCGTGGGATCGAATTCCACCCGGCGCGAATCCGCGCGGATCGCAAAGGAAAGCATTGAAGCGGCGAATATACCAATTTTGGGCGCAGTGCTGAACAGGCGTCGATTTCCGATTCCTGAGGCCATTTATCGAAAACTGTAATTCGCAGGGACCGTGCGCTTTGCTCAAGCGGCCGTGTCTGCGGGTGTGCCTGAAACACGAGTGGGACTCTTGGGGCGGAGCTACGCCCGTCCCTCGGCGAAGCAAAAATCGAGCACTCGCGCCGCACCAAATGGGCTTACCGTAGTATGGGGAGCGATTTCAAAGGTAAACGGCGCTCACCGGGGATCCTTAATGAACACCATCTCACTCGATTCATCCGCAACTTCGACGGTTTGGGCCAACGGTAGCCGGGCAATTCGCTTGCCGGCATTGTGGAACTGGATTCGTCCAGCCATTCGCTCGGGCGCGGTAATGGCAGCTCAAACCACACTTGCAGCCCTGTCCTATTCCATGGCGATATTCGTCCTGGCCGAAACGCGGGCGGCTGGTTGGCCGATGCTGACGATCAAGTCCACGTTGGCGATTCTGATTTTGATTCGCGCCGGAGTTCTAGTGAGCACTGGACTGTACAGGCGCTCGCTGCGATATGCAGGGATCGCTGACGTGATTTCGATCGCGAAGGCCGCGACACTCAGCTCTTTCATTTTCGCCGGCGTTGTAATCTGGCGATTCCCCACTCTACGCATTCCCATGGCCGCATTCGTGATGGACTGGGCTCTGCTGCTCATTCTGCTTGTCGGCCTTCATTTCGGCATGCGCGTCTTGAGCGCCGAAAGAGCTTCGTGGAACCGCGACGGGAAGCGAGTCTTGCTGGTAGGGGGAGGCGATGCCGGGATGACGATCCTTAAGGAACTCGCAACGGATTCGTCATCCTGGCGTCCCGTTGGAGTGGTCGATGATGACGCAACGAAATGGGGGCGAAAAACATACGGTGTGACGATCCTGGGCGGGATCGCTGACTTGGCGGCCATCGCACAGGCGCAGCGAGCCGAAGAAATCCTGATCTGCATTCCGAGTGCGTCATCCTCGCAAATGCGACAGATACTCGCGGCTTGCCGCGAAGTGGAGCTTCCGGTCCGCACATTACCCTCGCTGCCGGAATTGATGGATGGCTCCGTGTCGCGGCGTGATCTGCGGAGCCCCCAAATTGAAGATTTGCTGCAGCGGGATGCCATTCACGTAGAGGCGGACGAGACCCGCCGCGTCGTTGGAGGAAAGGTAGTTTTTGTGACGGGTGCAGGCGGCAGCATCGGTTCCGAATTGTGTCGTCAGATCGCCAACGCCCAGCCACGAATGCTTCTGCTGCTCGACAAATCCGAAAATAGCCTGTTTTACATTCATCGCGAAGCCTCGGAGCGGCTGGGCGCCAATAACGTAAAACCTTTACTCGTGGATCTGGCTTACCGGGATCGCATTCGAGATGTAATTCGCGAGGAGCAGCCGGATATTATCTTTCATGCCGCCGCGCACAAGCATGTGGCGCTCCTGGAGCTTCATCCGCACGAGGCGATTCGCAACAATGTGCTGGGCACGCGTAACGTCGCCGAGGCAGCGCTGGAATTCGGCGTGGAGCGATTCGTCAACATCTCGACCGACAAAGCCGTGAAACCGAAAAGCTTTCTCGGCATCTCGAAAAAACTTACCGAAATGTGCATCCAGGAACTCGCCGACCGGCGAGGCACGCGCTTTTCCAACGTCCGCTTCGGTAACGTCGCCGGAAGCACGGGGAGTGTGCTGCGGCTTTTCTGGGATCAAATCCAAAAAGGCGGTCCGATTCGCGTTACCGATCCGCGCGCGACGCGTTTCTTCATGTCCGTTCCGGAGGCGGTGCAGTTGATTTTGCGAGCCGCCGCTCTGGGGCGCGGTGGCGAAACATTTGTATTCGATATGGGCGAGCCCGTAAACATTCATGAACTGGCGAAGACGATGATTCTCTTCGCCGGGCTGAAGCCCGAGCGTGACGTGGCGATCGAGTTCACCGGACTGAACGGCGGCGAGAAAATCGCGGAGGACTTGTGGGAGTCGTGGGAAATCCCAGTCGCAACCGGGCACGACCGGATTCTGATGATCGCAGACCCTATTGGCGCGTCACTGGGAATCCTGCGAAGAATCTCGATGATGGAAGCCTATCTGCAGATGGGAGATCGTGACGGACTGCTGGCTTACATACAAAATGAAATCCGGCCGGCTTTGCGGCGAGAGGTGCGAAGTCCCATCAAAGAACTCGCGGTGCTTCACCCTGGGGTAACTCTACCGAACACTGCGGGCTCGCTGGAGGTCGCATGAGAATCCCGCTCTCGCTTCCGGATATCGGCGAACGCGAAATTGCGTATGTAACGGATGTGCTTCGGTCCGGTCAGCTCAGCCTCGGGGCTCGCCTGGGGGAATTCGAAAATAAATTCGCGGGCTACGTAGGAGCGCGCTACGCGGTCGCCGTGAATAGCGGAACTTCCGCGCTGCATTTGTGCGTCCGCGCGATGGACATCGGCCCGGGCGATGAAGTGATCACTTCTTCGTTTAGTTTTGTGGCGTCCGTGAACTGTCTTTTGTACGAAGACGTGAACCCCGTATTCGCGGACATCGATCCCGAAACTCTCAACATCGACTCGAGGTCTATTCGTGAAATCATCGCGCGTGGCTATCGTTGGGATGCCAAACGCCTTCGGCTGGTAAATTTGAGGACGGGCGGCATGCTGAAGGCGATTCTGCCGGTTCACGTTTTTGGGCAGCCGTGCGATATGGCCGCGCTCACGGCCATCGCCCAGGAGTTCAATCTGGAAATCCTGGAAGACGCATGCGAAGCCGTTGGCGCGGAGTTTCGCGGCCGGCCGGTCGGCACATTTGGAGATGCGGCGGTCTTCGCCTTCTATCCGAATAAGCAGATGACGACCGCGGAAGGCGGGATGATTGTCACGAACAACCGCCATCTAGCGGAAGTTTGCCGAAGCGAACGAAATCAGGGGCGTGACGACGATTCGGGGTGGTTGCGCCACTCGCGGTTGGGCTTCAATTACCGGCTGAGTGAACTCCATTGCGCCTTGGGCCTCGCGCAGCTGGAGCGCATCGAGGAGATGCTTGCTGAGCGCACGCGAGTCGCCGCCGAGTACGCCCGTGCGCTCGGGAACGCGAAAGGAATTGTGATTCCGGCCTCCCCATCGGATTCGCGACGAAGCTGGTTCGCGTATGTAATTCAACTGCAGGGCAACAATCCGGGCCCGGAGCGCGATCGACTGATTTCCGGACTGCGCGAACGCGGAATTGGATGCCAGGCGTACTTCCCACCCATCCACGAGCAGCCGTATTTTCGCGAGTTCGAGCTCGGCGAAACAAATGCGCTGCCGAATACCGAGCTCGCGGCGCAACGGTGCCTGGCCCTCCCCCTATTTTCCACGATGACGTCCGAACAGGTGGCCGAAGTGTGCGCAGCCGTCAGACAAATACTTTCTGAACCGGCGGCCAAACGAGCGGTTGCGACAGCGGCCGGAACAATTACATATGCGGCTGCGGCCGCATCCGGCTCGCTCAGGTAGCCGTCCCTCGATGTTAGCCTGAGTGAAATCCTCGCGCGTGACGCCGCGCTAGCACGCGTAGATCTACCCGCACAACCCAGGAACAAGAAATGATTACTCAAATCACGGAAAATCCGGCACGTCCCCGACGGATTTTGCGAGCGGTGCGTACGCAGCCCTACCTCTACAGCGCGATCTGTAAAGCGCGGCTACTGTATTCACGGCGAGTCGCTGGATCGGAAATGCGTACGCTATTTCTAAGAAACCGCTCGCTCTTCGCGATGAGCGATGGGGAGCGGCAGGAGGTCGAGTCGCTCCGGACGCAGGGATACGCTCTGCTGCAGGACTTCTTCGCTCACGACCTGATCGATCACATATTTCGAAAAGCCGACACGCTATTCCGAAATCTGACGATCGAATTCGACCGGGCATACTCCATCCAAGCGAGGCAGCGCTCGACGTTGAAGGGACTGTCCTACTCCGAACTTGCCGCCACCGAAAAAATGATTTCGCTGTGCGATCCTCTGGTGAATATTCCCGAATCGATCGATCTCGCCTTTCACCCGAGCATCTTGAAGATCGCTGCCAATTTCCTGGGTTACATCCCGCCGCTCTACCGCGTGACGATCGTGCGCGACTTTCCGCATCATCGTCCTCTGCATTCCAGCAATTTTCACAAAGACAACGACGAATCCGACTCGCTGCAGATTTTTATTTATCTGGTGGATATCGACGGCAATCACGGCCCGCTCGTTTATGTGCCGGGCTCGAATCATTACGACGTTCGATCGTGCCGTCCGCGGTTGTCGCGGGACCTGGGAATCAACGCGAACGATGGCCGATTCAGCGACGAGGAAATTGAGAGGGTGTACCCGCGGGAAACCTGGGCCGTGCTTCGCACCGGAAGGGGCAGCGTAGCCGCGATTCATGGAAACGGCATCCACAAAGGTCCGGCATGGACCCTTCCCGGCGATCCCGCGAATCAGCCGCGGACAGCCATCAAGCTGGATTTGCACGGATACAAGCGTGCGTCCGTCCGGGACCTTCGGGAAAACAGAATCCGTCGCCAGGATTTCGAGCGTTTAACCAGCCTGCAAAAGCTGATGGCCCATGCCACCGTAGTGGATGAATCCAGCGTGGAAATAATTCATTAGCGAACTCGTTCTCTCCGTTTGCGCCATGCAAACTAAAACCGCTCAAATCGCCGGCGCTCGCCTGCGAGCGACCGCGTCACGCGCCGGCAGCATGCTGGCGAGAAATCCGTCCCTGTTCTGCCGAGTTGCGCTCGCTAAATTGAATACGACGCGTGGTCTGCCGCGTTTGCCGGTGCAAAAGCGAATCGGCGAAGTACGGTTTGAGCTGGACGACGCGCAATACCGTGGAACGGCTCCCATGTATTTCGGCTCCTACGCGATGCCGCTCGTCGCGGCGATGAAGCGGTATTTGCGGCCGGGAAGCGTATTCGTGGATGTCGGTGCAAACATCGGATACATCTCGGCAATCGCTGCAGACATCGTGGGACGAGACGGCGAAGTGCATTGCTTCGAGCCAGTGCCCCGTTACTTCGACAAATTAGAGCGATTCGCTCGAATGAACACGGAATACAGAATCAGCGTAAATGCGTGCGCGGCAGGCGAATCCGAAGGAACCAGCACCGTGTATATCACGCACGAAGCTGGTCAAAACACACTCGTTCCCGCATACAAGACCAGCAGCGAAGTAGCGTCCACCCTTACGATTCCCGTCGTTCGGCTCGACGAATATCTGCTCGGCTGCAATTTGCACAATGTCGCCTTCGTCAAAATCGACGCGGAAGGTTTTGAACTGCCGATTCTCCGTGGCCTTGAACAGTATTTCGAGCGGGCAACAGTTGCGCCTGCGATTGCCTGCGAAATTGCGCCGAAGGCCTACCCGCTAATGGGCCGAAAGGTGGAGGAGCTGTGCGCTTTAATGCGTCGCCATGGATATGCAGCGTTTGACATGGTCGATGGCACCACGCCCGTGAACCTTTCGAGAATTACGCAAGTCGAGGACGTGCTCTTTCTAGCTTCGGGAGGCGAATAGCTTGCCGGACGCGGTCACCCAACGCATTTCCTTGAATCCTGCACCAACACGCTCATGGACGACGCTGGGTAGTGTTGCGGTCTTAGGGGCGGCGATCGTGTTAGGTTTCTCGTTCTCCGCGTCCGAGCTGTTGCCGCAGCGCACGCTCCTGATACTGCTCGGCGCTTTACTGTTCGTTACGCTCCTGGCGTTTCCGGAGTTGGCACTCGCGCTCTATGTAGTGATCGGCGACGTCAAGGGCGACGACCGAGTGGCCGCGCTTTTGCCTGTCGATTTAACGTTGGCACTTGGTGCGGTGCTTATCGTTGGAATCCTTCTGAATTGGCTCCGCGGAAAACGCATGGTCGGAATGCCGCCGGCTTATTTTATGCTGGCTGGGCTTGTTGTAATGATGGCAGCTAGTCTTGCCTACACACCGGTCTTCGACGCCGGAGTAGAAAAACTAGCCCGGTTTCTTACAGTGACGGGCATCGTGATCGTTGCCCCATTCTGCGTGCTCGGCACTGCGGAAGCCATGAAGCGCTTCCTTGCCGGATTTGGGTTCGTGGCGCTGATTATTTGCACCTATTCGCTCAATTCACTGGGCGGTTCGGACCGGCTCGTCACTCCCAGCAGCAACACCATCGGCCTTGGGCACATCGCGTGCGGCCTCGCCATTCTCGTGTGGTTTGGCGTGATGCCTCATCTACCGTTCCTGAAGCGGATTTTTTTCTATCCCGTGCTGGCCATTGCTCTTGTATCGCTGGTTGGATCCGGGTCGCGCGGCGCAGCTGTGGCGCTTTGTGTGGCGATTCTGATGAGTCTGTTTTTCTATCGCCAGCTCGTCGTGGACCTGGTGTCGATGACCATTCTTGCCGCCATTGTTATACCTTTCGCGCACATACCAGACGCCTCGTTTTCCTATCTCGGTACGCTTGTAAATAGCGAAAACCTCCGAGCTCTGCTTCATTTCCGAGCCGAATTGCTCGACTACGGCTGGAATTTGCTGATGCAGCATCCGTTCTTCGGTGTCGGAATTCAGGGTTTCCGCTACTACTCGCCCAACGCCGGCTTGTACAACTGGCCTCACAATATTTTTCTCGAGGTCTGCTGCGAGATGGGGTTGGCTGCGGGTGTCCTTATGCTCGCCCTGTTTGGCTCGGCGATACGCGAAGCGCTTCGCCAGCTCGCGGACCGGACGAGCCCTTTTCTGGGCATATCGCAGATTGCGGCAGCGCTTCTCGCCGTTGGCATCGTCAACGGAACCAACACCGGCGACATCAATTCGGATCGGTCCACATGGTTGTTTCTTAGCTTAGTGTTTGTCGTTCGTGGATTGCGGCATCCTTCGCCGCGAATTGCTCAGCGTTCCGTTTCAGCCGTGGCAACCGCCGCCTAACGGCAACTCCAAGAGTCTCCACTTGCAAGCCCCAGTCACGCTAACGCCGCAGCTAACCCTACAAGCTTCGGCACCTCTGCGCGCGGCAGGCGCGCTGGAACAGCGAACTTCGGTGTTTTGCCATGTAACGGTTGCACACAGCGAGCTGAAGAGCCGATCGTTCTACATGGAGTTTATGCCGCTCGCTGCGCGGGGATTCGCGGTGAGTTACGTCTCTCCAGGTAAACATCGGAAGGTCTGCGAGAACCTCGAATTCGATGAATTGTCCGCACATCGTGGGCGCGTTCGTCAAATTCTCGGCACTCCGTCCACGGTCCTGGCTTTGTTGCGCCGGCCGGCCAGCCTGTACCACTTTCAAGATCCCGAGCTGCTGCCTGCGGCGTTGGTATTGAAATTTCTATTCCGCAAGCAAATCGTATTTGACGCTTACGAAGACTTCCCGTCGATGGCATTCACATCGCGGCGCATCCCCGCGAAATGGAAGCCGTTTGTCGCCAAATGCGTGGCGCTCTTGCAAACGGCTGCGTCGGCTGCGTTCGACGGAGTGATGACGGCCGACCCGTTGACTCTTCGGCGATTGGCACGCAGCGGCAAATCAAAGAAGCTCGTCTTTTACAATTTTCCAAATCTGGATTTGTTTCCTCGTCCAATTCTTCGCCCCAAACCATTTGACATTGTGTATCGCGGCGGACTTTCCGAACGCGCCGGAATTTGGACTCTGCTGGACGCAATCCGCCTATTGAAAGATCGCGGCGAACACGTGAAAGCACTTCTTGTTGGATACTGCGATGGTCCAGCCGAAATGGCGCAGCTTCTCCGTCGCATCGACGCGCTCAATCTGGGGACCCACGTCCACATGCTGGGCCGGGTCCCACACAGTGAAATGGCGAGAACACTGTCGCAGGCAAAAATCGGAATTTCACCGCTTCTGGATATTCCCAAATTTCGCCGGAACATTCCGGTAAAGGTGTTCGAATACTGGGCATGTGGACTGCCCGTGATTGCGAGCGACCTTCCTCCAATCCGTCCCTTTTTTCGCTCGGTGCGCGGAGGATTGCTATTCCCTCCCGGGGATTCGGCGGCGCTGGCGCAATCGATCGGTTTCCTGCTACAGAATTCCGCAGAAGCCACCCAGATGGGCCAGTGCGGACGGCGAGCTGTTGAACAGCGCCTGAATCACACCAGTGAAGTCCACAAGCTCGAACGATTCTTTCGCCAGATCGCTTCCCTCTCGTAGCGCGCGCGACAAAAGGAGCCATTACCGTGCTCGAACCCCTGCTCAGAGCCAACGTCGGCCGTCTCCAAACGTTCTACGACCGCTGTCCAGCGCCGGCACGAATCGTAATGACCAGCGCTCGTGGCTGGTTTCTCTCGCAACTGCGCTATTCGAGTGCGACGCTGCGGTATTTGCAGTCACTGAAGCAAAATGAATCGTGGACAGCAAAACAGATTCGCGAGTTTCAGTTATCCGCGGTTCGAACAACCATCGATCATGCGCGCCGGTTCGCGCCCGCTTACCAGCGCTACCCGGCGATTGCGATCGAATCGCTCGACGATCTTCGCAAGCTTCCCGTGCTACCCCGCGAAATCGTTCGAAGCAAGCCGGAATTGTTTCTGGCTACGGATGTGCCCGAACATCGCCGGATCCGTGCAGGCACTACCGGAACGACCGGTGGAAACCTGAAAGTGGCGTACACGGAAGAACTCGCCCGCGCGAATTGGGCGTTCCTGCTTCGGCAATGGGCTTGGGCGGGCGTCGAGCCGCTACAGCCGCGGGTGACGTTGTTTGGAGCTCGCATCGTGCCTGCGCGCCGCTCCGAACCCCCTTTCTGGACTTACAACATTCCCGAACGCCAGATTTTAGTGAGTATTTTTCACCTCGCGCGTAAAACAGCACGCTTGTACGTCGAATTTCTCCGGCAGCAAAATGGCAAGGTTCTGGAGGGCTTTCCGTCCGTCCTGGGCACGCTGGCGGATTTCCTGCTGGAACGAGGGCAGACCGTTCCAATGAAGGTGGCTTTTACCAGCGGAGAACCGCTCTACGCCTCAACGCGCGCCAAGATTGAGGCAGCGTTCGAATGCAGAGTGTTCGACAGCTACGGTATGACGGAATACTGCGGGCAGATTCACGAGTGCGAACGCGGCGAGATGCATCTGCTGCCCGAATACGGCTACCTTGAGATTTTGGATGCCAATGACCAGCCCGTCGCAGAAGGTGAGGAAGGCAATTTCGCATGGACTGGATTTCTGAATCGAGCCATGCCGCTGATCCGCTACAAAATTGGGGATCGGGGCCGTTGGCTCAGCAACGAGCCATGCGCCTGCGGACGCGCCTTCCCGCGCGTTCTCCCGACGATTACGCGCGAATCTGAACTTCTTACCTGCTCCGATGGGCGTATTTTTTCGCCCCGCGCGTTGAACCAGCTTCTCAAACACGCGACGGCGCTTCGCTTTTGCCAATTCGTACACGAGCGGCCTGATCGCGTAATCGTTCGAGTCGGGGCTGGCGGCCGGAACGCCATGGACGAAATGATGCAAATCCGCACGAGCCTGGCAGCGATGCTGGGCGACGCGATACGCGTGACGGCGGAAATGGCCGACGAGCCGATCGCTCGCCCCGGCGGAAAGGTTCCGTTTATTCTGAATCTGGTGACCCCGTGAGTCGTCCTCGATTGATCGTCAATGCCGACGATCTGGGCATGAGCATCGGAATCACCGACGGGATTTGTATGGCCCATCGATACGGACTCGTCACCAGCGCATCGATGATGGTGAATATGCCGGCGTCCGACTATGCACTGGCTCGACTGAAAGCTTGTCCACAACTGGGCGTCGGCGTTCATTTGAATATTTGCCAGGGAAAGCCGGTTCTGCCGCGAGAAGCGGTGTCGAGTCTGGTCGGCGCAGATGGTAACTTCCACTCCCCGGCGGTGATGGCGCGAAAGCTTTGGACTTGGGGCGTGAAACAGGACGAGCTGGAAGCGGAACTTCGCGCGCAGATCTGGTGGCTGAAAGACCGTACGCGCGAAATCACGCACGCAGACTCGCACCAGCACATGCACATTTATCCCGCGGCGGCTCATGCTTTCGCACGAGTGGTCGCCGAAGAAGAGATCGCTTGCGTCCGCGCATCACGATGCACCATGTGGCCCCACAGCGGATCGGCAGGCGGGCCGCACCAGGGACGCCTTGCGCGGCGCTTGCTCGTGCAATTCTATCGAGGAGCGCTGCAGACATTTGCGTTCCGCAGGTTTATCTCACCGGCTAGCAGGATATTTTTCCCCGGGGAAGCCGCAAAAACCGAGGAAGAACTGGCTCAGCGCTCGATCGCGGCATTCGATCGTTTGCCGGCGCAGGCGTTTGAGCTAGCCTGCCACCCGGGCCTCTTCGAGCCGGGCTTTTCGGAGGCCGACCGAATTCACAGCCAGCGCGAAACGGAGCTTCATTGGCTCACCAACCCCGACGTGCGCGAGGGCGTGGAAAGGAATGGGATCGAGTTGATTACGTACCGCGATTTGTGCCATGTTCGAGAAGAGTCGTATTCTGCGGATCGCCGGGCATTGCAGCGGTATGTAGGGTGAGATGACACACTTCGTATTTTGGATTTCGATCGCCACCGTTGTGTACGTGTACCTGGGATATCCGGCATTGCTGCGAATGGGTGCGTTTGGGCGTCGCCACACGTTCGGTACGGAGCCAGTCGGCGGCGGGCTGAGCAAAGGTAATCACGCGGTAGAAATGCCGCTCGTTAGCGTAATCGTCGCCGCCCACAACGAAGAAGCCGTGATCGAGGCGAAGATCGCAAACGTCCTGGCGTCGGACTATCCTCGCGAGCGACTCGAGATTCTGATCGGCAGCGACGGATCGAGTGACGCCACGGAAGAAATCGTAAGAAGGCACGCGGCGGATGGCGTCGGACTTGTTTCTTTTCCGAAGCAGCAAGGCAAAAGCGCGATTCAAAACGGACTGGTCGCCGTCGCGTCGGGAAGCGTGCTGGCGTTTACGGACGCAGACTGCCTGTGCGAGCCGAGCGCGCTCCGGCACATGGTCGAACGATTGTCCGACCCGTGCGTTGGCCTCGTGACGGCTTCGCCGGTTTATGCCAATGGTTGCGAATCGTCCATCGCAGAAAATGAGAGTACGTATTTGAAGTATGAGTCGTGGATTCGCGAACAGGAAAGTATGCGCGGCCTTTTGGCGATGGCTTCGGGTTCTTTATTCGCCGTGCGTCGTTCCAGTTGGGCTCCCCTGAATCGGAACCTGGGCGACGATTTCGAACTACCGCTTCGCACCGTAAGAGCAAAACTGAAAGTTGTAAATGAGCCGCGCGCCACTGTAAAGACTCATTTGTCGCAGCGGACGCCGTCTGAGATGTTCCGCCTAAAGGTCCGGATCATCACCAAGGACTTCCGCGCGCTGCTTGCGTATCGAGAGCTACTGAATCCTCTCAAATTCGGAGCCGTCGCCCTCGCGCTGTGTTCGCACAAGCTATTGCGATGGCTAGTGCCGTACTTCCTGATCGTCATGTTTGTGTCGAATCTATTTCTCCTGGGTGCGCCCGTTTATCGAGGCGTGTTTCTCGCTCAATGCGCCTTTTACGGGCTCGCCGTGGTCGGCTTCGCGATTTCTCGGTCTAACGCCATTTCCCTTGTTTCGATTCCTCGATCGTTCTGCTTGGTGAATTTTGCCGCGCTGGTTGGCACGTGGAGACTTTTCACGCGACAAGCTTCCGGCCAGTGGACTCCCGTTCGCAAGCCGTCTTCCGCCATTTAGTGGTCGCAGTCTTTAACGAATGTTTTCCCGGAAAATCCTATGGAATGCGGCGACCACGATCGCTCAGGTGATCGTTAGCGCTGCGTCGTTGTTTGTGTTGTATCGGTTTTTGATCCGAAGTCTTGGCGTCGAACTTCTCGGCGTCTGGTCGCTCGTGCTTGCAACGACATCCGTGGTCACGCTTGCGAATCAAGGATTCTCGACAAGCATTGTGAAGTTCGTCGCGCAGTACTCCGCGAGGGACGAGAAAGAAAACACAAAACGGCTTATCGAAACCGCGCTGATAACTGTCGCGTTGTTCGTGGGAATCGTCTGCATCGCGCTGTATCCGGCGGCGCGCTGGGCCTTGCATCTGGTGATGCCGCCATCGCGACTTGCGGACGCCTACGCGATCCTTCCCTACTCCCTCGTGACGCTCTGGATCAATATTTTGGGAAGCGTACTGCTCGCGGCACTTGCCGGACACGAACTGATAACTCACCGCAATTACGTGGTCGGCAGCGGGTCAATCTTTTACCTAGTCCTTGCGTTTCTATTCGTGCCGGGCCGCGGGCTGTTGGGCTTAGCGTTCGCGCAGACGGCGCAAACGGTCGCGTGTTACCTGGCCACATGGATACTGCTCAAAAAGCAAATTCCGTCCTTGCCGTTTGTCCCGCGTCACTGGAATCGCACGCTGTTTCGCGAAATGGGCGGCTACGGTCTGCATTTTCAATTCATCACCACCGCGCAGGCCGCGCGAGAGCCTGTCACGAAAGCGCTGCTCGCAAAATTTGGCGGCCTGGCGATGACCGGCTACTACGACATGGCTTCGCGGTGGGTTTTTACGTTTCGTGAATTGATCGTCCAGGCCAATCTGGTGCTCGTGCCGACGATCGCTGGGTTGCGAGAACGATCTCCCGAGTCCATCCCGGCGATCTACCGCCAGTCCTATAAAACGATTTTTCTTCTGGCCTTCCCTGTTTTCGGATTCGCCGCGGCCGCCAGCCCGATCGTGTCGAGAATCTGGATAGGAAGATATCAACCGGTTTTTGTATCGTTCGTCGTGTTGTTAGCTGCCGGATGGCTCATTAACGTGCTCAGCAATCCAGCGTACGTGGTTGACCTCGGCACGGGAGCGCTGTTGTGGGTCTCGATCGGTTGCGGGATTACCTCCGTGCTGAACCCACTCTTGGGTTTCGTTGCCGGTCTCCGCTATGGCGGCACAGCGGTGGTGGCGGCATCGGTCGTGTCCCTGATTCTGGGCTACCTGACGGTGCTAATTGCGTACCACGTTCAAAATAGCGTGCCGTTCCCTGACCTTTTGCCAAAGAGCGGTGGCGCGGTCGTACTTGCGTGTGCGGTCGGAACTGGTCTGTCGTTGCTCGCGACCACTCGAATGGGCCACGTGGCACGAGAGTCGCAGGCGGCGCTAACGACGACTACCGTCGGAGCCTGTGGCATTTTGATCGCGCCGATGTGGCTCCATCCCTGGCGGAAGCGAGCGTCAGAGTGGCTCTTTTCAAACTTTCTCCCGGGCGGTCAACGCGAGTAGATGGCTTCAACCGGACGGACAATCTGGGAATCGCAGGCAGATGCTTCCATCGTGGCTCGGATCGCCCTGGCTGGAGATTTTCTTCCGGCCGGCCGGCTTGGCTTTGCGCCGGACGAAACGTGGAAAGACAAAGCACTGTTGCTCTCAAGCGCGTTCAACGACATCGCCGCAACGTTTGTGAACTGTGAGTGCACGATCGATTCCGACGGTCTGATCGCGAGAACGCTTAACGGAATCGGAGAAATCGTCGCCGCCCCTGCACAGTCTCTCGAATATCTCCGCGCCCTGAACTCGCCGGCCGCAGGCATTGCCAACAATCACATTTTCGATTTCGGCTCTGTCGGTGCGGAACGAACGCGCGATGCGATCCGCGCGGGCGGCATTACGCCGCTGGGTTTTTGTCGTGGTACGGAAAACCCTCCGGACGTTGGCGTTTGGGACGGACCTGCAGGATTGCGGGTCGGCTTATGGGCTGCCGCGCAAGCTACATGGGATCCGGCGTCGCTCACGAAGCCCGGCGTCGAACCTGCAACGCTCGACCGAGGGGAACAAGCGTTGAGTGAGTTGAAGGCGCGCGGTGCAAACTTTCGGGTGGCTTTGGTGCACGCAGGGTGTTTGCGCACGAATCGTCCGGACCCGGAAGACGTACGTTTGATGGACTCGCTGGCAAAAGCTGGATTCGATATCGTTGCCGCGTCTCACTCGCACCGGATCAGCGGGCACCGCCGAATGGATGGTTCCGCGAACGGCGCGAGGTTTTGCTTCTACGGATTGGGGAGCCTGGTTTCCGGTTACGCGGCGTCAGCGCCCGAAAAGGAAGGACTGGTCGTTGTAGCTGGATTCAATGGCTCCGCGGAGCTCGCTAGCGTCGAAGTGCGACCGTTGCTGCTGGACTCGTCGGGCTTTGGGACGGTGCCTGCCACGGGCGCGGCCGACACGCTCCTGCAACGATTCGCCGATCTTTCCGCCGAAATTGAGAATGGCGATTACCGGCGACTGTTTTACCATGAGGTGTCGTACGGGCTGGGCAAGCTCTATCTTCGGGACGCTCGCGAGGCCTATCGTGCCGCTGGATTATCGGGCCTGGCGAAGAAGGCCCGCCGAGTTCGGATGCGACACGTGCGGCGGCTCGTTCACAAATTTGTCGGCTAATACGAAACGGATAATGCAGCGTCCATCCACGATCGACGCCTTCTATGATTGATCCAACATTCGTCATCGGCTCATTCTGTTCGTTCGTCGCCGTGGTGATGTGTGTACCGCTGGTCCGCGCTTTGTGCGCACGGTGGAATCTGCTCGACGTTCCGGGTCCGCTGAAAATTCACAGCAGACCGATTCCCCGGCTCGGCGGAATCGCGACGATGATAGGTCTGATGGCGTGCCTGTTGACGACTTCCGGTGCGTCTCAGCCGCCCTCACGATATTTCTTGGTGGCCATCGCGATACTGTTTGCCGTCGGATTACTTGACGATTTGCGAGAAGTTTCACCATTCCTTCGGCTTGCCGTCCAGGTCGTTTGCGGCCTGTTCGTTGGGATGGCTTTTTCGTCGTCAGGCTTTGGTGAACACCCTGCCTTTCGTGCAGCTTTCGCGTGCGGGATAGTGGTGGTATTCGTAAACGCTTTCAATTTCCTCGATGGCAGCGACGGTCTCGCGGCGGGTGTGGCGACGATTATCGCGTTGGGTTATATCGGCGTCGGCGAATCGAGTCTCTCAATTCTCGGCATGGCGGTCGCGTGGGGGCTGTTCGGTTCCTGCCTGGGATTCTTGATCTTCAACTTTCCTCCGGCGTCGATTTTTCTGGGCGATTCCGGCAGTACAGTGCTGGGAATCTGCGTCGCGTTCCTGTCCTTGGATATCTTTCGTGATGGCGTGGCCCCTCTGAACGCATCGAAGCTCGCATTTCCCTTCGTCGTCGCCGCAATTCCTCTGCTCGATGTCGTCTTCGCAATCGTTCGCCGTGTCAAAAGCGGTACGTTGCCTACCTACGGCGATCGGAGACACTTCTACGACTGGATGCTTCAAAAAGGGCTCAGTCCTCGTCGGGTTGCGCTCGCGACCTACGCCGGTACGGTGCTAACGACGATTGCCGGTTGGGCGCTGTTGCGAACGAAAAATGTGCCACTCGCGTTGTTATTGGCGGGGATCGGTGGGGCTGCTCTATTCGGCTGTTGCGTTTGGAAAATTCGTCCCGGGGCTCAGCCGCGAGCCCCTCGCGAAGCGATGGAGTCCTTGAACTCGTTCTAGCGCGATTGAACCCGGTTACTGCGGCGAGGATAGGAACACACGCGACGCGCGCCGGGTACGCTCGTTCGCCGACGATTTCTTCTGCGCATTGCCCAACTGCACCAGAATCTTGCGCAACTTCGAGCGCTCTTCCAGCTCCATTTCCACCACTTCAAACGCGCGAGCCTGGGTGTTGGCATCACGCACGATGGCTTGGGCTTTCACGGTTTTTTGCGCGGAAGTGAGTTTCAGCGTCACCATGCTTCCTGGATGGAGGCTTTGTTCGCAAACGGCAACACCGCCGCCGAGCGTCAGTTCCGGAATATCCACGCGGCAATTTTCCTTAAGATTCGTGGTCATGGCCTGTACGGAGCGCTCTAACCGCAATCGGGGATAGCGGCGTTGACGAATCGCGGACGATTCCGAATCCGCATCCAACGGCTCAATCGAAAATTCCGCGACGCTCAACCCACTGCGCGGCACAAAATTCCGCACCCATTCCGGGTCGATTCGCTCCATCGCTTGCGCCGCCACGATGCGCATCTCGCTTGGATTCAACCAGCGGAATGCGCGGCGAGCTTCTGCGACCTTTCGCAAGACCGACTCGGCTCCGGCAGTTCGCAGACGACCGAGCGCCTCAATCGCCTTCAATCGCAAATACTCCGTCCCGTCTTTCGGCAGATCGCCTTCGGCCAGCCGCAGCAAACGCATATCGGCGGCCTGCTCGCCCGCCATTCCGATTTCGTCCACCGCAAGCGGCCGTACGGTCGGGTCCAACGTATCGAACAGATTCAGCAGCAGCCGTCCGCGATCCGGCGCGCCGCTCGCGGCAATCTGACGAACGACGCGGTCATGCGCCGAACGCTTCCATTCCGTCATGCGACCCGGCAGGATTTCCTCAACCACATCCATGTCGATCCGCGACAGAATTCCCAGGGCGACGACGGCTTCGTTTACGTCGCCGCTCCGCAGCTGTTCCCTCAGATGGGCGAGCGCCTCAGGTCCGAGGGTGTGCATGATCGAAACCAATAGATCGCAGTCTTCTCTAAACCCGGCGCGACTGAAGCGGCCCGCGACGTGAACGGCGGACGGTAGCGGCATCCGACGAAGTAAATCCAGCAAGCCCGGCGGCACGGTGGAAGTCTTGATGGCGTCTTCCAGGAATTCCGGCAGGCGAGTCTCAATGGCAATTCTCGGCCGTAGAGTCTTGCCGACCGCGGGGCGCTCCGCCTCCACGTAATCGACCAGTTCAACGCTGCGCTGAATCGCGGGAAACGAACGCTCGTTGGTTGCTTCCTGCGACAATCGAACAAACGCGGCGCTCAACTGGCTCTGCAGTTGGGGGTCGGATTCATCGGCAAGCTGCACGCCAACGCGCCGGATCGTGTCGGTCAGCAGACTTTCGTCGAATTTCGCGTAGGTGGAAGCCAGCTCGGCCAATCCCGTCGCGGTAAGTCGTCGCGCTTCCGGCGCTTTCATTTCGATGCACTGCGCGTAGTTACGTAGCACGTTCTCCGCGGCCTCTTTTTCGCCGCGCGCCACTAATTGCTCCACGTGCTCGCGCACTTTGGCCGCTGGGACGCACCACGCTTCCTTGGATTCCAACACGGACTTCCGCTTTTCGTCGGTCACCTGAGCCCAGAACTGCTGGGCGAGCAGGTTGACGTGCGACTGCACTTCCAATCCCGCGCGAGCCATCCTCTCTTCATACACACCAAGGACTTTGCGGAGGCCGTCGAGCTCGACGCTCATTTCGGTCATGACCTGGCGGACGGCGTTCACTTCGATATCGCCGCGATCGAAACTTTCCATCGCGTAGCGAATCGCGATATGTTCGGCGAGCTTCAACAGCGCCGGCTTGTCGGAGGATTCACTGGGAGCCTGAGCCGCAAGCGCGGATAGCGCTTGGCTCACGGTAAATCGAGCGCGGCGCGGCAACGTCGAAAGCCTGGACTGAAATGTCCCCGCGTCCAGCTTCTCGTCCGCGGAATCACCCGTCCGCGCGATTTGCGCCAACATCTGCAGGATTCCTTTCAACTCGTCTTCGTGAAGCGTCATCAGGCCGGTTTCAACGGTCATCGAGCCGTCGCCCGCGCCCGAACCGCGCTGCCCGCGAATATCGGCGCTTGCGTTTCCCCAACGGGTGGCCGCACCACCGTCGCCGCCTGTTCCGGAGCCGCCAACTCCTTCGAAAATACGCGCGCTGGAGCCGCGGGTTCGCCGGCTACCGCCGCGTCCCGTGCCGGAGCCGCTTCCGCCCCGTCCGTTTCCGCCGGAGACTCCCGCGACACCGGCGCCGCCGGAACCGCTCACGGGAAGCACACCCGAAACCGATGAACCTGACCCTGATTGTCCGGAGGCCGCATCTTTGTTCAGCCAAAAACCGGCAACATCCGGCGACAGCGGCGTACCCGAACCCTCGGAACCAACGATGTTCCACGTCCCCGCTGGCGCGCTTGCGCCTCCGGGCTGACCGCTCGCCTTCAACTCTGCCGCCCCGTACACCGGCGTGGCCAGACCGTCCGGGAATACAACTGCACTTGCGCCGGGCATAAATCCGCCCGACGGAAAATCGCGAACAATTTCGGCGGTTTCCTGCGCGTAATAGACCTGACCATCATTGTCGCCGCCGTTTCCCGCTCCGCCGTTTCCGTATCCAAATCCGCCCGAACCATAGCCTCCGCCGTTTCTTCCGCCGTCGCCGCGGCCGGCGCCATTCCCGTCGCCGTTGCCATCTCCGTTTCCGCCGCCGCTGCCGTCGTGATCGGAGTCGCCGCTGCCGTCACCTTTCAAGCCGACATTGCCGGCTGCGCCGCCGTGTTTGCTGCCTTCGGCGGCAACGATCAGGGCGAGAAGTTTTGTCGGGTCGTTCAGCAATTCATCCGTTTGTGCGGAATTCATGCCCAGCGTGTGCGCTGCAATTTGGGCGGCCATCGTGGACTTCGCAACCGCCGAGTCGGCCGGCACAAAGCAGACTTCGTTCACCTGAATATTGGGGTCGCCTTCGAGCGAGGCCTTCAACTGCTCAGCCAATAGCCCCGGCTTCGCGCCCGTGCCGGTCGGAAATCCGCGCGCAAACTTTGCCAGGCTCGGTTGAGTTACTTGCGGAGCAAAATAAATGCTGGCGATGCCCGCGGAAGAAAGCATCCGGGCGAAACTGCGTTCCGCTGCAGCGGATTCCAAGGGTGTACCGTCCAGGAGCAGTTGCTCGCCGGAAACGGCCAGCAGCAGTCCCGACGCGTCGCTCGTTCCCGTCCCGATCGCCGTGCTGAGTTCGTTCCAAGCGGTCGCGTATTGTCTGGCTGTCCGAGGGTGGCCGAAATCATACATCCGCGCGAACTTCAGGAGGATGTTCAGGCTCCGTACAAAAGCACGGGCCGCAGCTGCTCGTGTGTTTTGATTGATTGCCATTGTGTGGGGCTTTACGCCCGCCTCGTCATGCAAATATGAGGTTTAGGCTAGTAATTCACAATGGTACGGTTGTTCTGTTTGGTACTATCTTTTGGTCCTACATCGGGCGTGGGAGCTTCGTTCTGGAACTAAAACGCAACTGAATTCGAATCAGACGAGAGTTTCTAACTCCTTGATATCACCGATGATAGTTTTGGCGCCTAGTTTTCGCAGGGTAGTACCACGCTGGCGGCGTTCCTCGCTATTTCGGGCTAAAATACCCACGAACGGAACACCTGCGGACTGTGCGGCCAGCGCATCGTCAACGTTATCTCCAATATATAGAGCCACTTGCGGGTCGCGCCCGTTTAATATTTTCAGCAAACCATCCGGGGCAGGCTTTCCACGTTCCACGTCATCCGCCGTGACGATCCGATCGAACAGTTTCCGCACCTTTACGCGGTCGAGGGTAAAATCCATCTCGCGGTGAACCCGGCCCGTGAAAATCGCCAGTTCGGCCTTTTTTCTCAGTTGACGGATGATGGAAAGCGGCAGAAGCCACTTTTCGCCCGTCGCATAACCTCGGCCCGTCTTGCCCCAGTACAATTCAACGAACTTGGCCTTCACCGTATCGTATGGCACGGCAAAGCCCAGATCGTTTACCCACGCTGTCGATAACTTCCAATCGTCGTTGAAGCCCGGACGATTTTTCCACTGATGGAGCTGACGAGTTGTCACACGCTTGCCCGTGAAGAATTTCACCGTTTCGAGCGTGGTTCGCTGGAACGAACCGCGGGTGTCCACCAACACACCATCGACGTCAAAGACAATCACTTTCGGGCTGAATTTCATTGGGCTCTTTCTTGCAGACTTCGAACTTGGGGAGTAAACCGCAAATCAGGCGTGTGAACTTCCAGAACCATCCGCCGCGTCGTCATCGCCGCTTGCAGCGTCCGTTTCCGCCGCTATCTCGGACGAATCAGCGTCCAAATCGTCGGACGACCAGGATTCGCCGGGAACGGGCTCAATCGACTTTGTGGTCGCATCGGAGCCCTTCGCGGCTGGCGCAGGTACCGCGGTTTCCTTCTTTGCCGCGCTCGCCTTGGCAGGCAGAGGGGGTTCCGCTGCGGCCAGCGCTTTTAACGTCTCAAACCGCGCAGCGAGAACCTCGGCAATTAAATCGATGATTTGTTTCGCGCCCGAACCGTCGGGGTCCTTCAAAGGATTGTATGCCGCGACCTCAAACGCCGCTAAATGCTTCTGCTGCGCGAACACCAACAGGGCTTCCTTCACTTCAGCGAGTGTCAAACCATCCGACGACGGATAGTTTGTAGCCGTGAATCCGGAAATCGCGTCCACATCGAGGTGTAATACGAACTCGTAACCGTTGGTTTCGATTCGTTCGACCGCCGCCTTCGCCGCTGCCGATGGACCGATTCGCTTCACGTCTTTGCTGAGATACCTGCGTAAAGTCGAACGTTCGAGCGCTTGCTCTTCGCCGGGATCAAGCCGATTCACGCCAAACAGCGTCACGTCGGGCTCGCGAACCAACTGAGGCTCACCCCAAAAACGCACCAGTTCGGGCGCTCCACGCCCCGTCAGGTGCGAAACGACCATGCCATCCGCGCAGCCGGACGGTGTGGTCGCAGGCGTGTTCAGATCGGCGTCACTGTCGATGTAAATCACGCTCACGTTTCGAAAGTAGCGTCGAGCGCCGGCCACGGTAGCAAGTACCGTCGAGCAATCTCCGCTGAGAATCAGCGGCAGCGCCGCTGACTTAACCGCTTGCTCGACGCGCGGTTTCAGCGCTTCCACGGACGCAAGTACGCGCTTTAAATTTCTGGCTCGGGGACTTTCTTCGTCTGGCTGGAAGAGCTGGGCGCCGTCGTCGCCAAGATCGGTGACCTCATAACCGATCTCGCGGAGGCGATCCGTGATCCCTGCGGCGCGCAGGGCGTTGGGTGCGCCTTCAAGGCCGGCGGACATCGCTGCCGCGCTGGTGGGCGCGCCCAGAAGGGCGATTTTGTTGAATTGGCGGACGATCTTTGCCGCCACTCAAAAACTCCTTCGCGTTTCGTGGTGTTGCGCCGCAACGCGCATCGCGTTAACGGGCCACCGGCCGCTGACGTGCCGCAAGCTCCGGAGGCAACGTGAATCTCACGTCCTCGCGAATCAGATCCAGATCGCGATGATTCGTAAAACCAAAGCTCGATAGCCTCTGGCTCACTTGCTCGACCAAAATTTCGGGTGCGGAAGCGCCGGCCGTCAGGCCCAGAATCGTCACGCCCTCGAGCCAGGAAGAATCGATATCGTTCGCGTCTTCAATCAGCCGAGACGCAACACCGGCTCGCTTGGCCACTTCCACCAATCGGTTGGAATTCGAGCTATTCGCCGAACCGACCACGAGAATCAGTTCGACTTCGCGCGTCAGCGCTTCCACGGCTTCCTGGCGGTTTTGCGTGGCGTAGCAAATATCATCCGACGCGGGTCCGACAATCGCGGGGAAACGCTGGCGCAATCGAGCCACGATTTCCTGCGTGTCATACAGGGACAGCGTGGTCTGCGTCAGGAACGCCAGGCGGTTGGGATCGGGAACGTCCAACTGATCCACTTCCTCGACGCTGCCGACGATGATCGTTTGATCGGGGGCTTCGCCCGACGTGCCAACGATTTCCTGATGGTCGCGATGGCCGATCAAAATCAGAGTGCGGCCCTCCCGCGCGAACTTCAAGGCTTCCAAATGGACCTTGGTCACGAGCGGGCAGGTCGCGTCAACGACCTTGAGATTGCGTTGTTGTGCTTCCACGCGGACACGTGGCGGCACGCCGTGCGCGCTGAAGACCAGTACCGCGCCTTCCGGAACTTCCTCGATCGTTTCAACGAAGATCGCGCCCCGGCGGCGGAGCTGGTCCACGACGTATCGGTTATGCACAATCTCGTGATGAACATACACGGGGTTACCGTAGGCTTCGAGGGCCAACTCGACGATATCGACCGCCCGAACCACGCCGGCGCAAAATCCACGCGGCCGCACGCGGACCAAGGTTTTGGCCCCATGATTCGTGTTGTGAATGTTTGTGAGCGTCACTTCGTTCTCCGCAAGCCTTCGTATTTTACCTGAAGCAGCCATTCCCTGCCACTCTGTTCGCCTGTTCGTTTCGAAACGAGGCCTCGGGCCGGTGATGCGAGTCCATGGGTCGGGAAAGCGCGTAGGACTGGGGAATGAGGGTCAAATGCGAAGAAGGAGGCAGTGCAAGAAGAGAGGTACAACCGCACAAAAAAAGGCCGCAAGCGCTGAATTTAGATCGCGCTTGCGGCCGTATGTAAGGATCCGATGAGATTACGACAAGTTATTGCGCGGACTCGGAGCGCGGATCGCGAATCGTTTTACGCGTGACCTCTTCGAAGCTCGCGTAGCCACGGCGCGCGGTGGTCGCAACCACGCGGACACCTGTTTCAGCCCAATCGAGTCCTCGTTCGCCGAGCGTTCCGACGAGATAGAAAATCATCCCAATCGCGAATAATACCGCGAATCCCATTCCGAAAAGCAATTCGGCGGCGAGCAACTCCCGCACGAAATAAATCTGAACGACGAAGAAGACCGCCAGGATTGACAACATTCCTTTCCGGACCTTCGCCTTTTCGCTCACTGTGTTCCAACTGGCCTTCAACATCTCTAAGTTCTTATTCATTGCCCTCACTCACTTCATTTCCATTGGATGCACGGTGCCCTCCAAACGCACCACGTGTAACCAATTGAAAACAAAGGGGAGTAAATGTGCCCTGTGGAATCCTAATCTTAAACGGGAAACCCATTTCCCGCTCTGGGCAAGCTTCGGGAGCCGAAATACCGTCGAGCGCCGCCACTTTCTGGCGACGTTTTTCGTCGTTTTAGAAAGACTCTTGGGAAATTTTCTCGAGTGGCGAAGATTCGTTTAACCGTTCCTGGTTGAAACTGCAAAATTCGCGCGGCAAAAAAAAACGGCGCAACGGATTTCAGTTGCGCCGTGCGAACTTCGATGCCGAGAATTTGGCCTAGCGGCCTTCGAATGGATAGCGGTCCTGCGCCAGCACTGCATCCGCAACGCGACGCCGCAACGCGATTGTGTCGATCGGTGAATGCTTGGCGAACCGGCGAAGAACCGCCAGTTGCGTCGTCAGCGTGTCGCCATCTGCAGTAGCGATTAGCGCCGTGCGTGCTTCCTTTTCCACCCGGTCCATCGCATCGTAAATGTAGGAGCGGGCCGCATCCACCATCGCACTCGCGGCTTCTCCGCGCTTGGCGTAGGTCTTTTGCGCCCGCCGCAGGGTTGACTCCATTCCGTACACGTCCATCACGATGTTCGCAAGCGCGCCAACGATTTCCTGTTCTTCGGCCATCTTGTCGCGGAATTTCTGCACCACGGTGCCCGCCGCCAGCAGGAAGATCTTCTTGGCTTGTTCCAGCGACTTTTCTTCCTCGGCCATGTGTCCGGTCGGAGCCTCTTCAAACGATGGCCCGGCAAGCACTTCGTCGGCGAGCTTCATCGCCGCCGGAATGATCGGCACGGCGCCGGACATCGCGCGCTTCATCAGCATTTGCACGATGAGCATGCGATTGATTTCGTTGGTGCCCTCGAAAATTCGATTTACGCGGCTGTCGCGATAGGCGCGAGCGACCGGATAATCCTCGTGGAATCCGTAGCCGCCAAAAATCTGGACGCCTTCGTCCACCACGTAGTCCACCATCTCGCTGCCGCTTACTTTGCTGATCGAGCTCTCGATCGCGTATTCCTCAAGCACTTGCATCGCCTGCTGCGTCTTGCTCACGCCCGGCGTGGGATTGGAAACCGCGGCTTCAATCATTCCCGCCGAGCGATACACCATCGATTCAATGGCGAAGATTTGAATGGCCATTTCGCCCAGCTTGGTCTTAATCATTCCGAAATCGCTGAGCGTTTTGCCGAAGGCCTTCCGTTCCTTCGAGTATTTTGACGACGCTTCGAGCACTTTCTTCGCTCCGCCGATGCAATAGGCACCCAGCGAAAAACGCCCGGCATTCAGAGTGTTGAACGCCACCACGTGCCCGCGTCCCGGTTCGTGCAGCAGATTTTCCTTAGGGATGTGCGCATTCTCAAAAAAGATCGGCGTCGTGGAGCTACCCTTGATGCCCATCTTTTTTTCTTCGGCGCCTGCTGAAAATCCCGGCGTGCCGCGCTCCACGATAAAGCTCGAAAATTTCTCCCCATCGATTTTCGCGAACACTACGTACACGTCGGCGAATCCGCCATTGGTGATCCACATCTTCTGCCCATTCAAGATCCAGCTTTTACCGTCCGGCGAAAGCACCGCGCGCGTCAACGCCGCGAGCGAATCCGAACCCGCCTGCGGTTCCGACAGGCAATAACAGGAAAGCAATTCGCCCGAGGCGATCTTCGGCAAATATTTTTTCTTTTGCTCTTCCGTGCCGAAGTAAACGATGGGCACCGTGCCAATTCCGGCGTGTCCGCCGTGCGATACTGCGAACGATCCATAACCAGCCAGTTTCTCCGCCAGAATCGTCGCAGAAACTTTGTCGAGCCCTGAGCCGCCATATTCCTCGGGAATTCCGCCGCCGAGCAGCCCGATCTCTCCCGCCTTCTTCAGCATCTGGCCCATCAGCTTTTCGTCCTTATGGGCTTCGAGCTCGGGAATAAACGGCGTGATCTCCTTCTGCACGAACTCTTCGGCTGTTTGGCCGATCAGGCGTTGGTCGTCGGTCAAATCGGCGGGAGTGAAAACATCCTCGGGCGCCGTCGAGTTAATCAGGAAAGAACCGCCGCGGTTCAGGCTTTGCGAAACTGTGGGGGATGCCATCGAAACGCCTCCGTAGAAATGCTTATATCGGGTGATTCTCTCTCTAGCAGTCGCGCAGCACAACGGTATAAATTCTGGCGGCGAGCGGCCGTCGCTTCAAAAACCGCACGGAACTCCGGAACGCACTCAGGCGGCGCGCTCGAAAATTCCCGCGGCGCCCATTCCCCCGCCTACGCACATCGTTACCAGACCATATCGAGCGTTGCGGCGTTCGAGTTCCCGCAGAATCGTCGCCGTCAACTTGGCACCGGTGCAACCCAGCGGATGGCCCAGAGCGAGCGCGCCGCCGTTCACGTTGATGCGACTCGGATCGAGCCCGGCCACTTTGATTACGCTGAGGGCCTGAGCCGCGAACGCTTCGTTCAACTCGATTACATCGATTTGATCGAGCGTCAGGCCCGCGATCTTCAGGGCCTTGGGAATCGCGAACACAGGTCCAATTCCCATCTCTTCGGGTGGGCAACCCGCAACCGCAAACGCGATCAGCCGCGCCATCGTTTTTAATCCCAGTGAACGAGCCTTGTCGGAACTCATCACCACCGCCGCCGCGGCTCCGTCGCTGGTCTGCGAGCTGTTCCCTGCTGTGACCACGCCGCGCGCGTGAAACGCGGGCTTGAGCTTTCCCAAAATTTCCACGGAAGTGTCCGAACGGGGACCTTCATCCGTGTCAAATACGGTCATTACGGCCTTCGGCTTTGCACCGCTCGAACCGTTGGCGCCGGCTTCGAAATACGAATAGCTCACTTCGACGGGCACGATTTCGTCTTTGAATTTTCCAGCGGCGATCGCGGCAATCGCCTTCTGATGGCTCGCGAACGCGAATTCGTCCGCTTGCTCGCGCGTAATGCCGTATTTCTTCGCCAAATTCTCGGCAGTCAATCCCATATTCAGATACGCGTCCGGATAGTTATCGGCAAGCCACGGGTTCGGAGCGACCTTGTTGCCGCCCATCGGAATCATGCTCATAGATTCTGTCCCGCCGCCGACGGCCACTTCGCTATGGCCTGCCATGATGCTTTCGGCGGCAATCGCAATCGCCTGCAGCCCCGACGAACAAAACCGGTTGATCGTCATCGCCGAAGCTGTCACCGGCAGACCGGCGCGCAAAGACGCGATTCGCGCCACATTCATCCCTTGCTCCGCTTCCGGAGTGGCGCAGCCGATCACCACGTCGTCGATTTCTTTCGGGTCAAGCCCTTTGGCGCGGGCCACTGCATCCTTGATCGCCGTTGCCGCCAAATCGTCGGGCCGCGTCGCGCGCAGCGAACCTTTCGGGGCCTTTCCAACCGCTGTCCGAACCGAACTGACAATTACTGCGTCACGCATGTTTACACCTCAAAAAACGAATCGTCATGGAAGCCGGGCTCTATATTGGATGCAGACGAGCAGAAAAAGCAACAGCGCGGGGAGCGCCCGCGCTGTTGTTGAATTCGGAAATATGGAAAACGCACATCTCGCCCTAAGGCCGGCTGAACTTAATCGTCACCAGCATCTGTAGCGAAATTGCCGAGCCGTTCAACATCGTCGGTGAGTACTTCCATCGCCGTAACGCATCCAGCGCCGGCTGGCGCAGCATGATCGGACCCGACACCACTTTCATATCCGCCACGTTTCCGCGCTGGTCGATCGTCGCCTGGACGACCACATCCCCTTGGATGCCTGCCTCTTTGGCGGCGAGCGGATAGTTGGGCATCACGCTCGAAAGCAAACGCGGTTCCTTCACGTTCCCGCCTACACGAATCGGCCCTTCGGGACGAATCTCCGGAGCCTTCAGGGACGAGCCATCGTTGCCTGAAACGATTCCCGACAAGGAACCGACCCCCGCTGAACCGGCGTCAACGCTCGGAGCCGAACCAACCTCCGCGGATTCCGCTCGCTGTGCCGTCAAGGGATGAGCGTTCGAAGTTGCGTCCACAATTCCGGCGAGAGCTTTCGCTTGAGCCTGCTTTGCAATCGCATTGGCGCGAGCGGCCGACGCAGCATTGCTCGAATCCATTGGACTTGGTTGTGCGTTCGCCGGCGCTGCCGTAGCCGGCAAAACAACGGCGGGCTGCGTGGCCCCCGAGCTGACGCCCGCTGTGCTGTTGCGTAGCGCGGTTTGTTCGGACGTCACGTCCGTAGGCTCCGCATCGTTTGTACTTGCGGTTGAAGTCGCCGGTGACACCACCGTTGCGGGCCCGTTTCCGGTGTTCGCACGGTAGTAGAAGACTCCGGCCGCCGCGGCAAGGAACAGGACGGCCACGCAGGCGGCAATCAACGTGAAGGGATTCTGTTTCGGAGCTTCCGCGTAGTCCCCGCCGACGGAGACTCTCGATTCGCGTTGCGCATCGAGCGAAGCTGGCGATTCTGATTCCGACGTCGAAGCCAACGGCTGCGTTGAGAGCAACGTGCCGCCCGTCAGACTCTGTCCGCCCGAAAAGCTTCCAAATGCGCGCCGGGGAGTTTCTGAAGCTGCTGCCGATGCGCTCGAGCCGGAGACCGGTAGCTCGTCATCACTTGCGGTCGCAGCGGAATGATTGACTGTGTCCGGCAGCGCATCGCCCCGCAGCTCGCTGATGGTCAGCGACGGTTCCGGCGCAGGCGGCGGTACGGCGGGAAAATCGACCGCTGGCAATGGAGACTGCAACGCGACGCTGAGCGGCACCTTCTTTTCAGCTGCAGGAGCGGTTTGTTGCTGCGCCGCGACCGGATCTGGAATTACGGGAGCCGGTGTTGGTTCGATCAGCCGATTCAGAATTTCGTTCAATTCGTCATCGTCAGAGGATGGAGCCGGCGCAGAAATTGGTGGAGCTGCGGTAACCGCTGCGGCGGGCGGAGCAACAACCGGCGCGACGGCCACAGGTGCCGCCGGTTTCACGGGCGCGGCGGGAATCGCCACAGGAGTCTGTGCGACGGGTGCCGCGACAACCGGCGTCGGTTTCGGATCGATAACCGGCGGTTTTACGGCCACTGGTTTCGGAGCTTCTGCCGGCTTGGCTTGCAAGGCTGGCTTAGGCGAGGCAGTGACGGGTGCCGCGACTGCTGGCGACTTCACAACTGGGGTTGCGGCGGCTGGTGCCCCAGCGCCAGAACTCGACGGCCAGTAGCCCGATTGTGCGGTCGTAAATTCGACCTCCACATAACCCTGGGTGTTCGAAAACGTGCGGACTTTCACCACGCGGCAAATCGCGTCCTGCTTCGATTTGGAGTTCGTGACCACCAGCATCTGGCCGATACTCACCGTGGTCGACATCCGCAGCACGCAACCCTGCGGAAACACGATCATCGTGGTGGTTTGTTCTTCAAACGGCTCGCTCGTCGCTTCCGACTGGCCGGCGACCTGAGTGACGCGCGATCCATAGACGCGCACCGGCACTTCGAGCGATACGGCATCGGCGCGCAAGCCGCTACTCGCCGTCGTTTTCGCGGCGGGAGCGCTGGGCTTCGAAACGGCGGTGTCTGCGGCGGGATTCGCGACTTCTACAGCGTCTTTGATCAATGGCGCCATCGTGCACAACGGCAAAACGCCGTCCCCCAAGAAATCTTTCAGATAGCCGCTATCCGGCTTTGTTTGCTATCTCTACGTCTGAATTTTCAAAGGTGGGCGTCGGGTGCGGCAATAGTACCAACGTACCCCTATAGCACATTGGCGAGCCGCGGAATGGGACTTAGCAGCCCATGGCGGCGTTTTCGACGGATCAGACAAGCGGATGGTGGAGGTACAACAAGTTGCGGAAGCCCCGCTTTTACTATTTGCCTTTGTGAGGAATGAACACGGACGCCGGGGGCGTGACTTTGAACACCTTGGAAAAGTCACCCTGGTTCACCGCGATTGCAATGCGCCCGCGAGAATCCACATAGAGAAGCGGGTCGCCCACCGGTACTTCCATGAACGTCTTTTGGAACGGGAACGAATACTTCTTGTTATCGATCGTCACGGCGACCTTATCGCCGAAAACGTACCCAAGTCCTCTGAAGTCATCGCCCTTGATATCGGTGATCAGACTTCCGAAAGGATCATCCAATCCGATTCCGTGCCCCGTGATCCCCTTGTCGTTCAGGGTGGCAACGGATGGGCTGAGGCGAACGAGATCCGTGACGGCTGGTCCGGCCATCGTCCAGTCCGATCCAGCCACAAGGTGCGCCGCCGCAGGTGAAAAAATATCGCGGCCGTGAAACGTGGACGACACTTTGTCACCAATCATCCAACCCGTGTTCGTGATTTCGCGAACACCCTCTACTCCGTCGCGATCCGCAACCGGCGTGATGATTCCATTGTCCGGAAGAACGAAGTACTGGCCTTTCTTCGATTTGACGATCACCGCTTTCCGCGACGTGCCTACACCGGGATCGACCACCACCAGAAAAACGGTTCCCGCGGGGTAGTAGGGCGTCACGCCGGCAAGAAATCGCGAGGCCTCCTCAATGGAGTACGGTGTCACCTGGTGCGTGATATCCATGATGCGAACGTCGGGAACGATTCCTAGAATGACGGCGCGGCAGATCGCCACAGCGTCGTTAGCCGTGCCGAAATCGGTCATGAAGACGAGTGTCGGCTTTGGCGCCTGCTGCTTCGCGGACTCGTCCGTACGCATCCCACTGCCCGCGCAGCCGGCCGCGACAACGGCCACGCTCAATAGCAATGCCAGGAAAACCGACTTCACGCCTCGAGTCTTCATGCAGTTCTCCCCAATATCCCGAACGGTTTGAAAGAAAAGGCTCCCGCGAAAAGCCCGAGAACCCGCAAATCAGCTTACTGAGCGGCGCGTGGCCTTTTGCGATATTGCTCGTACAAATCCCGGTGGCGATTATCCGTGCTAGTGAGCTGGCCCTTGATGAAAAGATACTTCACCTCGGTCTGCACCTCGAGCGGGTCTCCATTGGTCACAATCAGATTCGCCATCTTGCCGGTCTCAATCGTTCCCAACTGGTCGGCGATCCCGAATATCTGCGCGGCGTTAATCGTCACGGCTTTCATCGCTTCGTCGTGCGACAAGCCATAGGCAACAGCCGTTCCCGCGTAATACGGCAAACGCCGGGAGAACGATGTGCCGAAACTGGAAAATGCAAACGGGACGCCCGCTGCGAACAACTCGGAAGGCTGCGTCATCGGCTTGTCGTACGGCGTGTCTTCCTGTTCCGGCAAACGCTCCGTCGGTCCCAAAATCACGGGGATCTTCTTTTCTTTGAGGAGCGCCGAAACCTTCCACGCTTCCGCGCCGCTTCCCAGAATCATTTTCAGATTCTGCTTGGCGCAGAATTCGACGGCATTCTTGATGTCGCGCTCGTCGTCGGCAATCACCAGCACCGGCAATTTTCCTTGCACGACCGGCACGAGCGATTCCAGTTTCAAATCGCGCTCGAATAGCGCCGGCGAACCCTTCTCTTTGGCCTGCGCGTAGTGCCGCGCCCGAGCCAGCCAGTCAGACAATTCATTCACCGACTTGTCGTATTCCTTCTTCGCGTCTTCGTACGATTTTTCCTTGAACGAAAATGTCGAGAAGTCAAACGACCGCGTTTGAATCGACGGCCAGTTCACGACCATCGCTACGGAACGTTGGATCTGCATATCGTCCATCGTCCAGCCTGCAAGGTTAAATGCACTGGCCTGACCCGCGATCGTCCCGCCTCCCTGCGAATCGAAACCGGCCGTGCCCGGAACCGCGATCACGTGCGTCACGCCGTTCGCACGAGTCACCGGAATATGCGCGGACGCCGGATTCACTGCCGTCGCCGCCACCAGCTCGGGGTTGAAGTCTCCCAGCTCACTCACATCCACCGTGGCACTCACCTGCGCGATTTCTTCCAATCCAATTTGCGTGATCGGGTCAAAGAGACCTGGGTACAGCTCCATTCCCGTCGCGTCGATTACTTGTGCATCGGACGGAATCGAAACGCTCGCACCCACGGCGGCGATCTTGCCGTCGCGGATGACTACGATTCCGCTGTCGATCACCGGTCCCGCCAGGGTGTGAATCTTCGCGCCCTTGATCGCATACACCGGCGCGGTTGCAGTGGTGGCTTGGGCCGCCGCTGCTTGCGCAAACGAGCCAGCCGCCAGGATTAATGCGACGTACCAAGTCGTCTTGAGCAACTTCACAGCGCACCTCCGATCACCGAGCGGGACGTGCCGCCGTCGTCCTTGGGAGGCTTCTTTTTGGCGTCGGGCTTCTTTGCGCCCGCTTTATCGTCCGTCTTGTTGTCGTCCTTCTTGTCCTCGGCGGCTTTCTTTTCTTTATCGATCAGTCCCTGTTTTTCCTTTGCCAGGTCCGCTCGGTTCGCAATGTCCTTCTGCCGGTCGAAATAGACTTGCCCATCGATCAGCGTTTTCTGCACCACTGCGTATACGCTCAGCGGATCGCGGTTGTAGATCGCCAGATCCGCATCCTTACCCGGTTCGATCGATCCCACGCGCTTGTCGATGCCCAGCTGAATGGCCGGATTTAACGTGATCAGCTTGAGCGCGTCATTCGCGGACATGCCGCCGTATTTCATCGCTTTCGCTGCCTCGATATTCAACTGGCGCGCTTCCTGCGCATCGTCCGAGTTGATTGAAACGACCACGCCCCGCTCGGTCATCAACGCCGCGTTATACGGGATGGCGTCGTACGCCTCCACCTTGTACGCCCACCAATCGGAGAAAGTCGAACCACCCGTACCCGAGGCCGCGATTTCGTCCGCGATTTTGTAGCCCTCCAGTACATGTTGAAAGGTCCTGACTTTGAACCCGAATTCGTTTGCCACGCGAATCAGCATCAGAATTTCATCCGCCCGGTAGCAGTGAGCGTGAACGTAGCGTTTTCCTTCCATCACCTCCACCAGCGGTTCGAGTCGTTCGTCCCGGCGGGGAGGAATCAGATTTTGCTCGCCCGCCGTTTTCCGCACGCTGTAGTCGTCCCATTGCTTTTTGTATTCGCGCGCTTCGATGAACGCTTGCCGGATAACTTCCTCCACGCCCATCCGGGTGGCGGGGTATCGCTGCGGAATTCCTGGCGGCGGAGTGAAATTCGACTCCTTGGGATTTTCGCCGAGCGCGAATTTAATTCCCGGCACGGCGCCTTCGAAGGGCAACTCGCTGGCATTCTTGCCCCACCGTAATTTGATCACCACCGTTTGGCCGCCGATTGGATTGGCGCTGCCGTGCAGAATGTTTGCTGCCGTCACGCCGCCCGCGAGGTCGCGGTAAATATTGATGTCCTCGGGATTCAGCACATCCTTAATGTTCGCAATCGAGGAAACCGCCATGCCGCCTTCGTTCACGCTTCCGTCCACGGCAATGTGCGAATGGCAGTCGATGATCCCCGGCATCACGTACTGCCCGGTGGCGTCAATCACCGTAGCGCCCGCCGGAGCTGTGAGGTTTGCGCCGACCTCCGCGATTTTCCCGTCGCGGATCAAAATCGATCCGTGCTCGATGTTGCCATGCGTAACGGTCAGAATCGTCGCGTCGTGAATAAACACGACGCTGGGGTTCTGCGCTCCGGCCGGGATCACCGCGGTCGCAGCCATTCCGATCAATGCCGCCAAACGAATTGCACGCCTCATCGACCCACCCCTTCGAGTTGTTGCGATCGCCCGTGCGACACGTCGCCGTCGGAATCTTCATCGTCGGCCGGATTTTTCTCTCCCGGCTTTTCCGGTTTGGCATCATCGTGAATTTCGAACCACTGCCCATCCACGAAAACGTGCTTCACTTTCGTCTTTTCGCTGAAGATGTCGCCGTCGGTGACAACCAAATTCGCGATCTTTCCAGTGGAAAGGCTGCCCATTCGGTCGCTCACACCCAGAATGTCAGCCGCGTCCAGGGTCAGCGCGCGAATCGCCGCATCGGACGTAAGCCCGGCGTCCATCGCTTTTTTCACGCTCTTGAAAATATCCTTGGGAGAAGCGAGCCCCTCGGAATAAAAACCGAATTTCACGTTCGATTTTGCGAGTGCCGCGGGAGTACCCGGCGCGCGGTCTCGGAATCGCAACTCTCGCAACGTCTGCGGCGAATCCGGATCGGCGTCCTTCGGCCTCTCTGGCCACTTGAGACTCACCAGCACCGCGGCTTTCTTCGCCGCGATGGCATCGACCACCGCATAGCTTTGTTGGCCGCCGAAGAGTACCGGCGAAAATTTCCACTCATCCGCAAGCCGCAACGCACGCAAAATCTGAATGGAATTGTTTGCCGGCAGCAGCACCACTTCCTTTTCGTGAATTGCCGCGCTCAGCGTCCGTTCGGTCCGGTCATACGGGATGCGTTCGTTCTTGGTAGGGTTCGCTTCGTAGATCGGTTCGGCCTTCGAGTACCAACTCGTGTCATCGACCACCTGACGCACATACCCAATCGTTCCCATCAGCGAATCGGGAAATCCAAAAAATCCGCCGACCGGTTTAAAGGAAATCGGCAAACCGCCCGTTGATTTGACTACGAAATCTCCGGGCCGGGCTCCCGCCAAGTCCAATACAGCCGCTTGCCCGGGAAAAATTCCGCCCTCCGGCAATGCCAGAGTGGTCGTGAAGCCGGCGCTGCGCCAGGACTCAATTCGTTTATCGTCCGTTTTTACCTCGTCGGCTGTCACTCGCCAAGGCGTTGTGCCTGGGCGATCTTCTGGACGAGTGGCATTGGGGCCGCCTCTTTTGCTCTTCCCGTCGCCGGCGTCGTCGCCCAAACCAACGGTCGATCCCGCGTCAATGAAACCGGGATAAACCGTGAGCCCTTTTCCATCGATCACCCAGGCCTCGGGCGGAATGGTCACGGTTGTGCCGACCGCTTGAATCAAGCCTTTCGCGATCACCACCGTCCCGCTGTCGATCACCGGCTCGGAGACGCGCACGATCCGCGCGTTGGTGATTGCGAAGTAGCGAGGCTCTCCGCCTTCACTGGCCGCTGCGTTGGCGCGGATGCCCGCGAAGCAGATGCCGATCGTCGCGGCGGCAACAACGAGCGATAGATAGATATGGATGTAAGAACGATTGGGTTTCGGGCTGCGATTTCGCTTGTCCATCTCACACTCCTGCAAGACTTCGCGGCAATCCTTGCGAAAACCGGAAAACGAAGAAAGCGGTTGATGCTAACGAGAGCGCGAATCGATTGCAAGCCGTTTGAAACAAGCCTCGCGGCCTGCGAAATTTGCAATATCTTATGATTCGAATACACCCGGCCTGCGTAACGGCTCAGACGCGCGATGCTCGATTCGGTTATCAGTGATTTTTAAAAGGGAGTGAGGGAAGAAAAAGCCGGCCCGTTGCCGCTGAGGATCAGCCGACAACGGGCCGGAAATCGTCGTGAAACCGCCGCAGTATCCCGAAAACTTAGAATTGCTTTGTCAGGATGCCGGCTGCGATTCGATTGGAATCGATATCCAACAGCAATGCGGTATTTCCACTAACCAGATAGTACGGAACATTGAATACGGCCCCGTTCGACGTCTTCACCAACGCCACGCCGCGGCCGTTCGTCGCCGCTGCATTCCACATGCTGCTCGACGAAACGATTGTGCTGGTGGATGTTCCCGCATTATTCAGGTCAATGGTGCCGTTCACCGTTGTGCTGTTCGGGGTCAACACAACCTGGCCGGTCAGATCCTGCTCGAACGACTTAATCAAGCGGGAGTTGCCGACACCGGTCATATTGAATGCAAAGTTTCCCGCCACGGCGCCGCCGGAAGCCTGCTGGTATGCCATGCCTGTGCCGCCGGCCGTGAAGTTGTCCGTCTCAATCATCACCGCGCTGGGAGGATTCGAAGCAGTGTTGTAAACCGAAAACGTCAACTGTCCGCTCGGTGATTTCGTGCTGAGCGTGAGCAAGTAACGCGAGGGAACAATTCCCGTTCCTGTGCTGTTCGTCAGGCTGCCGCTCTGAATCGAGTTGCCGTTTTGAATCTGCGTTCCCGCGTTGATATCGACGATGCCCGTTCCGGAAATCCCCGTGCCACTCACCGCGAATACACCGCCCATCACGTAAGCGTTCAGATTGCTGGTTGCACCGCCGGCGGTAAACGAAACCCCTCCCGTCAACGGGGTCGGCGTTGTCGGCGCACTGTAGATATCGCCGTAAAGAGCCAGATTCTGGGAAGGATCAATCTCGATCACTTTCAAATGCGTCTGGTCGATCACGTAGTAAGCGTAGTTCACCGTGCCCAGCGGCGTGCTTGACATCGTTACGGTGCCGCGGCCTGATCCATCCACGTTCGTGTACGAACCGTTGAGCGATTGGTCGTTTGTTACCAGTGGCGTCGTCAACGCGTTTTCGACCACGTCCTGCACGTTCACCGGAGCATTCACCGGATTCACGGGAATGGAATTGCCGTTGGCCACGAACGTTCCTGCGGCATAAACCGGCAGGATGTAGCCGGAGTTGTTGAACAGAGTGGTGTCCACCCCGGAAGTCGAGAACGCGAAATTGCCGTTCAACGTCACGAACTGAGCCGGGTTCTGCAAATCGAGCGTACCGCTGCCGGTGGCGAAGTTGTCGAAGTCGATCAGCAATGCGTGCTGGTTATTCTGCAGAGTGACCTGCAGAGTGAAGGACGGAATGCCGCTGCTGCTGGACGAGTTCGTGAACGTCAGACTCGTTCGTCCATCCACCGGGCCGACCTGGTAACTGCCACCCGTGATCGTACCTCCCGAATACAATCCGTACGTCAGACTGTTAATGTCGATCTCTCCGCCAACGATGGACCCGGCGTTCGAAGTAGCGTTGCCGGACGTCTGGATGCTTCCAACCAAATTGAGCGGATACCCGTTGGTGAAGTCAATGCCAGCCAGCGTAACGACGTATTGGCCGCTCGACCCGTTGCCCGTAAGGGACGCAGAGGAGAACAAAATCGTGGCTGCCGCCGTTCCGGAATCCGCGCCGGACGTCGCCGTGATTGTCACCGTCCCTCCCGTGGGCGGCGAAAGTGGCGCCTGATAATTTCCATTTCCGTCGATAATTCCGTAGCAGGGCGTTGTAGCGTTCGGCGCGGGTGTGAGGCAATTGCCCACTCCGCCGTTCACCGTCCACGTTACGCCCGACGCGCTCGCGGTGAACGTTTGAAGCCCGCCCGCGGGAATCAGCTGTACAGAGGGAGTTACAGTAATCGGTTGTGCTGCAACAACGGTAACGGTGGACGTGCCGCCGTTCGATCCCGCGACAGCCGTAATCGTCACAGTCGCGGGCGAAGACGGCGCGGTGAAATTTCCGCTGCTGTCGATTGTTCCCGAAGACGCCGTCCAGGTGGAACTGGTGGCCGTGTCGCCGAGAAACGCCGTGAACTGCACCGTCTGCCCGACCGGCACGCTCGCCGAGCCTGGAAGAATTACCAGCGCTCCATTTACAGGCTTGGTGCCTCCGGAGCTTCCGCCACCGCACGCATTCAACGAGACCAAGCCCACAATCATCCCGGCTACAACCGCAAAAAGCCTAATGCTCTTCCGCATCGAAAATCTCCCTTAGTTGTGAAACTGAGTTCCCGTCCGATTCCTGCCGCTGGAGCTGGGTGTAGTTGATTCGTTCGCGTGCCGCAATCGGAGTTTGCCGAAGTGTTCACGCAGATTACTTCGGAAAAAATTTCTGCCTCGCCGCTTTGGTTTTCCCGTGAATAAGGATTCCAGAATACTGGCCCGAAAGTTCCAGGATTCGATCGGCGGAACCGGAAACAAGGCGCATGTATCTTCACTTCTTAGAAGCGCTTTCGAGAAGATAGGTTTCACCGCGATTTACAAACACGGCACCGCTTGAAAAGTTGCTGGGAAGTCCGGACCTTCCTGCGTATCCCTGCTAGCGCTCAGTTCCGCAACGGTTTCCCCGTCTTCAAAGTGTGCGCGATGCGCTCCTGCGTCTTGCGCTCGCCGCACAAGCTCACAAACGCTTCCCGTTCCAGATCCAGCACGTACTGTTCGGATACGGTTTGCGCCGTGGTCACCGAGCCGCCGGCCAATACATACGCCAGCTTCCGGCCCACGACGCCGTCATATTCCGTCGCGAATTCACCGCGAACCAGCATATGGATGGCGAGCTTGGCCCCTGCGAGGAATTCTTCGCCGAGAACTCGAATCTCCGCAGGCGGTGGCGGGTGGTATCCGGCGCGTAACATGGAAAGGACGGTCTGCTTCGCATCCGCCACCTGCCGGTCGAGGTTCATCGAGATCAAATCGGAGGGCCGCAAAAATCCCATCGACCGCGCCTCTTCGGCGCTCGTCGAAACTTTCGCCATCGCAATCGTCTCGAAAACAGGCTTCATGGCGTGAAATAAATCCAGCGTCTCCGGGGTTGCGGCATGTTCGTTGGCGCGGATGATCATTTCTTTCGTGCCGCCGCCGCCCGGAATCAGCCCGACGCCCGTTTCCACTAGACCGATGTAAGCTTCCGCGGCCGCCTGAATCCGCGCGCCATGGAGGCTGATTTCGCACCCACCGCCAAGGGCCATGCCTTGGGGAGCCACCACCACCGGCCGCGACGCGTATTTGATCGCCATGTTCACGCGCTGGAATTGCTTGACGGCCAGATGGATATCGTCCCATTCGCCTTCTTGCGCGCCGATCAGCACGAGCATCAGGTTCGCGCCCACCGAAAAATTTGGCGCTTGATTCGCGATTACCATCCCATCGAATTCCGTACCCAGGCGGTTGATTCCGGCATGAATCATCG
The DNA here is from genome assembly GCA_963785585.1 of uncultured Acidobacteriota bacterium. GTDB lineage: Bacteria > Acidobacteriota > Terriglobia > Acidiferrales > UBA7541 > Palsa-295. The sequence continues at coordinate 319,613 of CAWAVW010000004.1, read as the reverse complement.
CCACCAGATCGCTGCCGATTGAATTCATCTTCGAGTGGAATTCGCAGCAAATCACGCCGTCGCCGAGATCGATCAGGCTCGCGCCCGCATTTTTCTGCACCACGCCGGTTCGGTCTTTCAGGGATTTCAGAATGATTACGCCCGGAGTATCTGCCAGGGTCTTTGCAGATTTCGCCGCCAGATCGAAATACTTCGTGGTTCCTTTTTCACTTTCGTAGAAGGACTTCGATGGCGTCGCCAACACTTCCTTGACAACCGGAGGAATTTGCTTGCCCTGCTTCTCGAGCGCAGCCGACATCCGCTCCACGCCGATCGCATCCCAGACTTCGAAAGGTCCGAGTTCCCACGCAAATCCCCACCGCATGGCGCGGTCCACATCCACGATGCTATTGGCGATCTCAGGCACGCGCCGCGCGGCGTACAGGCACATTTCGCTCAGCACTGCCCAAATAAACTGGCTGGCCTTGTCCGCTGCCTTTCCATCCGGCTTCGCGTCGATCACCGGCGCCACCAGAGCGCGAACGCGTTCACGCGTGTCTTCGATTCCCTTTCCTGCTTCGATCGAGCCGAACTTCGCCTTTTGTTTGGCTCGGTACTCCATCGTCTTCCAGTCGAGGGTTAAAATTTCCTTGTCGCCCGGTTTCTTTAGCTTCTGGTAGAACCCGCTGCCGGTCTTGTCGCCCAGCCATCCGCGCTTGAGCATGTCCGCGGCGAATGCGGGCAGTGTGTACATCTCGCGCGATTCGTCATCCTTCGCTGTCTCATAGATGTTCTTCACCACATGCGCCAAAATATCCAAACCCACAATGTCGGACGTGCGGAACGTCGCCGACTTCGGCTGCCCGATTGCGGGCCCCGTACACGCGTCCACTTCCTCCACGGTCATATCCAGCGCCTGCATTTGTCTAAGGGCATTCAGCATCGAGAACGTGCCGATGCGATTGGCGATGAAATTCGGCGTATCCTTGGCCACCACCACGCCCTTTCCCAGCCGAACGTCGCCGATTTCGTCAAGCGACGCCATGACTTCTGGCTTGGTCCTTGGGCCCGGTATTAATTCCACCAGCTTCATGTAGCGCGGCGGATTGAAGAAATGCGTGCCGGCAAAGTGACGTTGAAAATCCTCGGAACGCCCCTCGGCAATCACGTGAATTGGGATTCCCGACGTGTTCGTTGAAACAATCGTTCCCGGCTTGCGCACGGCTTCGACTCTTGCGAAAAGGCTGCGCTTGATTTCGATGTTCTCGGCGACCGCTTCGATAATCCAATCCACTTCGCCGCACCAGGCGATGTTGTCGTCAAAATTGCCCGCCGTAACGAGTCGAGCAGTTTCCGGCGTAAAAAATGCTGCGGGACGGGATTTCTTCGCGCCCTCCAGGCCCGCCAGTACAATCCGATTGCGCACGCGCGAGTCTTGCAGCGTCAGCTTCTTGCGTGCTTCCTCGGCATTCAGTTCCGCAGGGGCCATATCCAGCAGGAAACAAGGAATGCCCGCGTTTGCCAAATGCGCCGCGATCCGCGAGCCCATCGTTCCGGCCCCCAGCACAGCTACCTTTTCGATGCGACGCTTCATGGAGTACCTCGGAGGGACAATCGAGGTTACAAAAGCGGTACTGGTGGGTCAACCCGAAAGACTCTTTTCCCGGAGCTGGGTTAAAGTTAGGGAAGTACTTGGGACAAGGCGATGGGGTCAACCTCTCGATGGTTTAACAAGGCCGTTCGCGGCCTCCGTTCATTTGCTTACGCGGCCGAGGGCCAGCGGCCCAGAATCGGAGTGGCCCTGGGCGGCGGATTCGCTCGTGGGATTGCTCATGTGGGCGTTCTCCGCGCCCTGGAAGCTGCAGAAATTCCGATCGACTGCATTTCCGGCACGAGCGTCGGCGCCCTGATTGCTTCCGCGTACGCCAGCGGCACGTCGCTTGACGATATGGCGCATCAGGCCACCCTCACGAAATTTCGCGATTTCGGCCGCTGGACACTCTCCCGGATGGGCATGGCGTCCAACGAGCGGCTGGAAGACTTCCTTCATCGGTTCACCACCGTAAAGAGGTTTGAGCAGATGCGGATGCCGCTGGCCATCGTCGCAACCGATCTGATCACCGGAAAGTCGATTCACTTCACCGAGGGAGAGATCGGGCCGCCGCTTCGAGCGTCTTGCGCGTACCCCGGCCTGTTTCTTCCCGTCGAGTACCGCGACCATTTTCTCGTGGATGGATTTCTTACCGAGCAAGTTCCCGCGCCGGCAGCGAAAGCATTGGGCGCCGAAGTGGTAATTGCGGTCCATCTGGAGCCGGGACTTCTCGATTCGAAGCCTCGCAACACCATCGAAGTGATTAGCCGTTCGTTCTCGATTATCCAGTCCGTCGCTCTGCAGCCGTGGCGCCGGGCGTGCGACGTTCTGATCGAACCGGACGTTCATCATGTTTCGTGGGATGAATTTCTGAAGTCGCCGCAACTCATCGCCGCCGGCGAGAGTGCCACGCACGCAGCCATACCCCAGATCAAGGCCGCCATCGACGCGTTCACGCGGAGGATTTTCGACGATTCACAACTTTCCAGTTCGTCCCGGGAAAGCTAACGGTTAGGGCTTCGCGGGAGGCGGCATCGGCATTCCGCCCGGCATCGGCGGTGGCGCCATCTCCATCCGGCCGGAGGGCGGCGCACAAAGCGGATCATCGCACCACGTCAGTTGCCATTTCTCTGCCAGCAAACGCAATACTTCCTGAATTTGATGATCCCATTCCGGCCAGTTGTGGATTCCGGGCCGTTCGCGATATTCGTGCGCCACTTTCTTGCTTTGCAGTAGGTCCGCGAACTTGCGGTTGTCGCCAAGCAGGCCATCTTCCGTTCCGCAATCCAGATAAATGAACGGCAGAGGCTCTTTCGCGTCGTTCAGAAGCGTCTCCAGACTGTTCGCCTGATGCGCCGGCGCGCCTTCGGGCCCATACGCCGCATGCAGCGAAAGCGGAACCACCTCCCACTTGATCATGTCCGCGTCTTTCCAGTTCGGCGCCTCAAGCGCGCCACTCATCGAAGCAGCGAACGAAAAATCATAGGTATATTTCAATCCAAACTTCAGGGCGCCGTATCCGCCCATAGAAAGGCCGGCCACTCCCCACATGCCGTGATCTCGTAGGGTGCGGTAGTGTTCGTTCACGTACGGCAAAACTTCTTTCATGATGTGGTCTTCCCATTTCGCATTGGGCGCCACGCCGTTTGTGTACCATCCGTTCCCGCCCTCCGGCATCACAATGATCAACGGGTACTTGTTGGCATACAGCAGCAGGTTCGTGTCGGTGATCCAATTGTCGTAATGCCCTGTCAGGCCGTGGAGCAGCAGCAAAACGGGATAGCGCCGCAAGCTCGTGTCATAACCGGCGGGAAGAATTACGTTGAACGGCGCTTTCGCCTGCATCAGCTCGCTCTTGAAATCCACGGTCGTCACCGTGGCGCGCGATTGCGCAAACACCGGCGCGCTTATAAAAAATACCGCCGCAAGCAAAATGATCCTTCTCATCCCGCTCCTCCGTTGAACCAGCCCGGACAGAATGTATCTCGCCCCAATCGAATTCGGCAATTGCGTTCTTCTTCCCGGCCGCAAAACCGCTGCTAACCAGCAAAGACAATCCACGTCAAACCTATCGAGAAGAGCCGAACTCCTTCTCCGATGGACTTTGAAACGCCCCAACATACGCAGAAGCCGTTCGGCTCTTCCGTTCTTCCGCGAATTTAAGTAGCCCTTTCGCGCAGCACGATTTCCACCGGCAGGCCGTTGCCCTTCCCGCGTTTGGTGAACCATTCGCTCATCGCCGCCGCCAGCCGCGCAGGCTCAATCGTCAGTCCCGCTTCCAGTGTTCCTTCGCCGGTTGAGAGCGTGTCGTCAAACTCTCCCGATCCCGTGAAATTCCGCATGCAAAAGCTGTCCAACCAGTCTAACGGGACTGCCTTTCGTTCTGAACCGATGATCGCTTCCGCTTGCAGTTTGCGCGCGTACATGAGCGGGAGAGTATACCACTGCGGCGCAAGCGGGTTTTGCCGCGCCGGCGACGCTCGACAGTCGATGGAATTACTGCGAATTTGTTGCAACCTTCCGGGGAACTCTAGCGATAGACTTCTCCGGTCATGAAAACCAAAAACTGGCTCGCTGCCGTTGCCGTCGTTTTTCTATCCGTTCTCGCCGCCGCCGCTAATGCCAACCGCTCGGGCGCTCACGTTCACAGTCAGGCGTCCGTGGCAACAGGCTCATCCGCAACGGAAGTGGTCCCTGACCTGGCAGCACGCGCCGCGAAATTCAAACTGGTGCGTATGCCCTTCCACTCCAAGGGCCTTTCCGCGCGCGAAATTAAGATGGTCGATAAGTTGGTTGAGGCAGCAGGACTCGCCGACTGCATTTATTGGCGGCAGAGCGATCCGGACGGGCTCAAGCTGTATCTATCGCTCGCAAAATCAAAATCCCCGCAGGATCTGCTGCTGCCGCCGGTGTTCTAGCAGGGTCTGGTAAATCGAAATCTGGCTACAAAATCTCTTCGATCTCGGCATCAATCGAGACGTGCGTCTGCGGAAATCCGTTGATCGAATAGCTCGCCCCGGCCGCGTTTGCGAAATGAAAGAACCGGCTGATGTGGTAATCCTCGTCGAGCGCGTCAAACACTTTTTCCGTCTCTTCGCGTGAAATCCCCAATGCGCTCATCGGCACCAGCTTCCCGTAACCGCCCGCCGCGCTCTTGTATTTCGCCACCACATCTCTCATATCCATGTTCAGATCCAGACGTACGCTCCCGCTTCGTCGTACGGTAAATTCATGTAAAACAAATTCGCCTGCAGAATTTCATCAAACGCTTCGAAGAGTTTCCCAACCCCGTGCCGCGCGCAAAACGCTTCGCCTGCCTTGGTTGCTATGTTTTCTACCTCGTCTAGGCTCTCGACATCCTTCCGCGAAAACCACAGCCACGTGGCCGCGCGAGCGCAATCCGCGCAAATCCCAAGATCGCCGCGAAGCCGCTGGAGTATCGCCTCGCCTACCTCTGGCCGCAACCCTACTCCTTCGAAATCCCTGGGCGCCACAAAAAAATACTGGGTCACCAGCTCGGGGTCTGGTTCAAACGCGATCACACGTCCCTCATACTGCTCCATCTGCTCGCCCGCCGTTTGCGACAAGCAGGAGAGGCACATGGTCAGTTCCGGTCGGGCCGGTTCGCGCCGCAGAGCTTTCTTGCCCCGCAAATAAAGCACGTCCGGCACGAGCGTCGCCAGCCATTCGCACGCTTCCCCCATGTGAATACACTCCGGCGCAGTTCCCTTGAGCTTCGCCCACCAGTTGCGGCTTCTCGGCAGGATCTGAATGCCGGGATACGCTTCGCCGTACGAAATTCGAGCCATCGGTCAGAATTTCTCCGCCACCAGCCGGTATCCTATCACCGCCGGATTGTTCGCCGACCAGGCTTCGGCTATCATCAGGTGTCTGCAAAAGGACGCACTCGCAATTTTCAATATTCTCGCGCAAGCGAACAGAGAGGATTTCCAATGACACTATCCGTTGGAGCCGCAGCTCCCGATTTTACGCTTAAAGATCAGTCGATGAAGGACGTGAAGCTCTCCGACTATCAAGGTAAAAAGAACGTCGTCATCGTGTTTTACCCGCTCGACTGGAGCCCCACCTGCACCAACGAGCATGTGTGCTTCGTAAACGAAATGAAGGCATTCGAAAAACTCGATGCCCAGGTTCTTGGCCTGAGCGTCGATAGCGTCTGGTCGCACAAAGCCTACGCCGAAAAAATGGGCATTCAGTATCCGCTGCTGGCTGACTTTCAACCGCGCGGCGCCGTCGGCGACAAATTCGGAGTATTCATGGCCGAAAAAGGCATCACCAGCCGCGCCATCGCGATCATCGACCGAAGCGGCAAGCTGGCCTGGTTCAAGAATTATGAAATCACGTCGGTGCCTGATCTCAAGGAAGTTTCCGAAGCGCTCGCGAAAATCCAATAATCGAGCTGGGATTCGTGACGAGATGCAAAGAGCCTCCCGCGGGAAATGGGGAGGCTCTTTCTTTTACGAAGCCGTTTTTTACGAAACCGTCGAATTCCCGGCCCTACTTTTTCTCCAGCGTCCGGATGTAATCCACCAATTCCCAGCGCTCCGTTTCGCTCAGTTTATTCTTGTAGCCGGGCATCGGGCGGTGCCCTTCCGAAATTTTCCAGAATAAAATTCCGTCGGTCTCTTCTGCCATCGCCGCGCCGTTCGTCAAATCCGCAGGCGCGACATTTAATTTTTCGGCGCGTTCACCTTTCCCGTCGCCGGCGCGTCCATGGCAGCTCTGGCAATGCTCCATGTACGTGCTCATCCCCGAACCAATCGCTTCGCGCGTCGCAGGAACGGGATTCGGCGTGTTTCGCGCGCGTGCCGGCGCGCTCCACCCGCTCAGCGTGAATAACACCACGGCGCCGCCGATCGCAACGGCGACAAATAGCGCGAGAACCCAAACGGCCAGCTTGCTTTGCTTGGCGCGCACGGTCGGAGTTTGATCTGTGCTCATTTTACGAATTCACTTCAGCGGCCAGTCGCTTCGAGCCGCATGTTCTATTTTGTCACGGCGTGGCGCGTCTTCCCAACGGCCCGCCTCCTGGGTTTGCATGCCTTCGGGCCTTCGTCGAGCAAGCCTGCTCCGGCAGCTTTGCTATAGTGGAGTCTTACGACCGAGGAGATATCCGATGCCCGAACCGCCGAAGCAACAAGTGCAGATAAAAGCCGACGAGAAGGAACTGCTTGGCCAGTACGCCAACCTCGCCATTGTTCATCACAACTCTGACGAGTTCACTTTGAATTTCGTGTACCTGTTCCCGAGCGTTCCCCAGGGGAAGCTCGTATCGAGCATCATTCTCAGCCCGGCACACGCCAAGCGGCTGGTGAAAGCTCTGCAGGAAAATATCGCGCGATTCGAATCGCAATTTGGAACTCTACCCGAGGGTTCCGGTCCTGGACCCGACACCAACTTTGGTTTCGTTCAGTAAATTCGCCGGACGCAAAAAAACCACGAGGAATCGCCTCGTGGTTTGAGTTTCATTTCGCCTACGTTCACTGAAAGCGCTTAACTGGCGATTGAATCTGCCACGACCCATTGTCCGCTGGCCTCGATAAACTCGAGGCCCACCGCAAACCCGTTCGACGGAACCAGCTGGCAGTACGCTACGCGCGCGATCGACCGAAACGATCCCGTCAGAGTCGCAATCGTTAATTGGTCGCCGGTTTTCCAACGCCGCATGCTCAGCACCCGGGCGCCTTTGGCGCTTACGTTTTCCGTGAACGTGGTTTCCGTCCCCGGCAAATCCGGATTCCCCGATATATGAACGCCTACCTCCATCGGAACGCGCGTTTCCCGCCGCGGCCCTTTGGATACTCTTGGGACCCCCATCCCAAATCGCATCGCCTACGCCCCCTTTCTTATAAACAAGCTGCCACATGGCCGAAGCGGAATTTCTTCTGCTTCGGTCCTCGGTTTTTCATCCGGTACAACGCGCGATCCGCCGCACCCAGGAGCTTTTCAATCGATGCGCCATCTTTCGGATAAACGCTCACTCCTACGCTGACGCTCAAAGCCGGAGATTGACCGTCCTGCGCAAGCTGCTCGCAAATGCGTGTGGCGGCTTGCATCGCGTCTTCCGCTCCGGATTCCGGCAGCACCAGTGCGAACTCGTCGCCGCCATACCGCGCCGGAGTATCGATGGTGCGGCTTCTGCTTTTTAATACCGTGCCGACGCGCTTGATGGCCGCGCTGCCCACCAGGTGCCCGAATTTGTCGTTAATTTTTTTCAGGCCGTCCAGATCGAACAGCAGAATCGAAAAACTCCGTCCAGTGCGGGCGGAACGCTGGATCTCATTTTCGAGAACCTCAATCAAGCGCCGGTGGTTTGCCAGCCCGGTCAACGAGTCAGACGCGGCAAGCTGGCTGACTTCATCGAACAGCTTCGCGTTGTCCAGAAGCGTGCCGCCGAGCACGACCACATAACTCATCACCATCAGCAGATGCGCCGCCGTGAATGCCGCATCCAGAACATGCTGTGACTGGCTCATCGTCAGGTGGCACAGGAAATTCATCGCCGCGGCGATGTACAGCGCGCGGTCCAAATACGCTCCCAGTCGAGGCAGTCTTCGCGAGTAGCCGATTGCTGCCGCCAGGTAAATCGCTGCCGGCAACAAATCCCACGCCCGCGGCACGAACGCGCCAGGGTGAATTTTCGGCGCGTGGGGAAGCACGAAATAGAAAATGCTGGTCAGGTAGGCGGCAGCGCCCACCATCAGCGTCGCGCCGGCCATTTCCTTGGCCGGATCGCGCGCCACCGGAATCCGCCGTTCCACCGCCAGAGCTGCCAGCAGCAACACCCCCAGCAGAGTGCGCCCCGCCAGCCATCCCATCGAAATCTGATTTCCCGAGTTCGCTTCGACCAGTACGCCCCGCGAGATCGTGATGCTCGTTCCCGCTTCAATCAATCCGGCCAGCACAAATCCGAACGCCAGAATCAGCGAAATCCGGTCGTGCGTTCCGCGGAACCTTACCAACGCATTGGCTGCAAACGTGAACGCGATCAGGCTTCCAGCCATCTGAAGGTAGGTATCGAGGATAGGATCTGCAATATATGCGGAACTGCGAAGGAACCAGACGATGCCTACATACACACCAATCGCAAGCGCCCAAATCAAGACGCGACGGAACCGTTGAATATGACCCCAAACCTGCCCCGTACGACCCACACAGCCCCCAAGTGGCCTACTTGCCCACAAAGGCCGAAGCAACCGGCATTCCGTTCGGCATCATTGGTTCTAGTACCACTTAAGACTAATTAATTGTTAGGCTTGCAAAAAGAAAAAGCCCGGGTCGGCGGCAACCCGGGCTATCAAGATCGCAATTCTATGGGTAAAACTGTTACAACGTGAGGATGCCTCTCCCTATCAACACGGCTAGTTCTTCGCAGGCGGCGGAGGCAGTTCGTGAGCCTGGACCACGCTCTGAAACGTGCTCTTCTTGTGTGATCCATCGCAGAACGGCTTGCGCTCGGAAGCTCCGCACCGGCATAAGCCTATTTTTGTGCGTCCGCCCAATCCGTACGCCTTGCCTTCCTGATCCACGATTTCGATTTCGCCATCGATCAACAATGGACCGTTGTTCACAACCGTAACCTTCACATCTGCCATTCGATCCTCCGATCGAAACTGTTCGATTTAGTTCGCTGCAGTGATTCGCGCGCTGAGAGTTTTGAAGTCCCGCCGCACGAAGATTGCATCAGTATTTCGGGACCGATGGGTCCACTTCATCCGACCACGCAAGGATACCACCCTTCAGGTTTAAGACCTTGCGAAAGCCGGCGCCGCGCAAAAATTCCGCCGCTTCGCTCGAGCGCTTGCCGCTGCGGCAATGAGCCACAATCTCTCGCGAGCTATCGAGTTCGCTTACGCGCTTCGATAGATCGCCGAGCGGGATCAAGTGTCCGCCAAGGTTGCAAATCTGGTATTCGTGCGGTTCGCGCACATCCAGGATAAAAAGATCGTCACCGCGATCAAGTCGCGCCTTCAACTCGCGCGGAGTAATGTCTGGCACTGTAGACGGCGCTGCAGGCGCTTCTTCGCCGCGAATGCCGCAGAACTCGGCGTAGTCGATCAGCTTCGTCACCGTGGGATGGGCGCCGCAGACCGGGCAGTCCGGATTCTTCCGCAGCTTCAATTCGCGAAAGCGCATCGCCAGCGCATCGAACAGTAACAGGCGCCCGACCAGCGATTCGCCCGCGCCAATAATCAATTTCAGGGTTTCCGCTGCTTGAATCGAGCCTACGATTCCCGGAAGCACGCCCAGCACTCCGCCCTCTGCGCACGAAGGCACCAGGCCCGGAGGAGGCGGTTCTGGATACAAGCACCGGTAGCAAGGCCCGCCGGGGTAACCGAAAATCGTCACCTGCCCTTCGAAACGAAAAATCGATCCATACACGTTGGGCTTTTTCAGCAGAACGCACGCATCGTTCACCAGGTAGCGCGTGGGGAAATTGTCGGTGCCATCGACGATGATGTCGTAGTCCTGAAAGAGTTCGAGAGCGTTATCGCTCGTCAACCGCGTCTCATAACGGTCGATTTGAATTTCGGGATTCAAATCCTGCAGGCGATCGGCGGCCGCTTCGATCTTCGCTCTGCCCACATCTTTCGTGCCAAACAGAATCTGGCGCTGCAAATTCGAATGATCGACCACGTCGAAGTCCACCAGCCCGATTCGCCCCACTCCTGCCGCCGCGAGATATACTCCCAGCGGCGCGCCGAGCCCACCCGTGCCGATGCACAACACCTTCGCGCGCTTTAGCTTGAGCTGCCCGTCCATGCCCACTTCCGGCATGATCAAATGGCGGCTATAGCGTTGCACTTCAGCCTTCGTCAGGGCTGCGGTCGCTTCGCTCGCGTGATTCACTGTCTCGGGCCGTGTTGCCATGAAAACGCTCCTTTGATTCAACTGCGCGCGCCGCCCGCGATCGACGGCACGATGCTTACCACGTCTCCATCCTTCACCGGCGTGGCCTCCTTCTGCGCGTAACGAATGTCTTCGTCGTTCACATAGACGTTCACGAAGCTGCGCAGCTTGCCTTCGTCCGAGTACAAATGCTTCTTCAAGTCGGCGAATTGCGCCGTCAGCGCACCGAGCGCCTCGCCCACATTTGTCGCAGTCACTTCCACGCTTTGATTTTTGCCCGCGTACGCGCGTAACGGCGTCGGGATCACCACTTTCACTGCCATTCGACGTCCTCCTGGATATTCGAAATCTTTCAGAGCTGCGCCGCCCGTTTCCGCGGCGCGTTGCTAACCTTCGATCTGAATGTTTTCGGCGTCGTACCCTGCGCGATCATCGTGCAACCGCCAGGAATTCATGTCCTTAGGCTGGCCTTGCTGCACGCTCACAATAATGTAGCTGTACCACGGCCATGCGTGTTCGCGATCGAATTCGCTGGGCCTGGCAGGCGCGTCGGGATGCGAATGATACCACCCGATCAAATCCACATTCTTCTGGAGCGCCGTCTTTTCCGCGAGGCGCACATCGTCGGGCGTAACCTCAAATCGATTCCGCGGCGAATCATTCCGGCGGTTCTCTAATGGCACAAGGTCGCTCGCGGTACGACCACCTTCATGATCCTTGCCCAAAATCGCGCCGCAACATTCGTACGGGTAGGTCTCCACACCGTGAGCGCGGATTCGTTCGGCCACCGCAGCCATAACGGTCAATGTCGCGCCGCTCACTCCTCGCTCCAATACCGTTCGCTCAAATATTTCTCGCCGGAGTCGGGAAAAATCATGACGATTACCGCGCGCTGGTCCTTCGGCAATTTCTTCGCGATATCAATCGCTGCCCACAGCGCCGCGCCCGCGCTCACTCCCGCCAGGATTCCCTCTTCTCGCGCCAATCGCTTGGTCAACCGCTGCGCCGGTTCCGTTTCCACTCCTACATCCAGGTCGGCCAGCGTTGCGTCGTAAATGGCCGGGACGATGGCCGTCTCCATGTGTTTCAAGCCTTCGAGTCCATGGAATCCGGAATCTGGCTGCACGCTGATACATTGAATCGCCGGGTTCAGTTCCTTCAATCGGCGCGTCGTACCTACAAACGTCCCACTCGTCCCCAACCCGGCAATGAAGTGTGTCACGCGGCCTTCGGTCTGCTCCCAAATTTCCGGCGCTGTCGAATTGAAATGCGCTCCGGGATTCGCCGGGTTGCTGTACTGATCGGGATAAAAATATTTGTCCGGGTCGGCGCCGTAAACTTCCTTGACCTTTCGAATCGATCCGTCGGTGCCCTCGTCCCCCGGGGTGTACACAATTTCAACGCCATACGCGGCGAGTATCTGCTTTCGTTCGGGCGAAGCGCTCGTCGGCAGGCACAGCTTCACTTTGTATCCAAGCGCCGCGCCAACCATCGCGTACGCAATTCCCGTGTTTCCGCTGGTCGCATCCAGGATGATTTTTCCGGGTCGCAGCGCGCCGCGCCGTTCGCCGTCGCGGATCATCGCATACGCCGCGCGATCCTTCACCGAGCCGCCGGGATTGAACCATTCCGCCTTGGCATAAAACTCGATGTTAGGAAACTCTGCGACGACGCGCTCAAGCCGCAGCAACGGAGTATTCCCGATCAGCTCAAGCAGGTGCTTGCCGATCGCATGCCGGCGAGCCGGATACCGCGCGGGAATTTCAGGTGTGTTCGCCAAAGTCACAATCGCTCGTACCCGGAACGCAGTTAACGACCTATGTTTCATTCCGGAATACAGATCCGCAATGAAATCACCGTTCATCACTTAGATGCTGAGAGATTCGCGGGATATTCAGCGGATTTCCTACAGTTTAGCAGAGTCTTTGCGCGACCAAATGCGATTCGAGGGTAAAGCCGTACCCACCTTAATGGTCTCAGCCAATCCGGTTCGGCGATTTTCCCTTTGCATCCGCTCGACGAAATCCCTATCCTAAAAGCACCATGTGGTACGTCAACAAACTCTTCGATCAGCCGAAAATCGAAACACTCGCCGGGAAAGGTTTCCTGGTACGCAGCTCCGGCGGCGTCGTCCGCATCGAGAAATACAATTGCGGCGCCGAACTGCGCAAAACGCCGGAAGGTGTGTTTCAGATGACGGAAATTCCGTGCATCATGCTGCAAGGCCAATTCACAACCCTGTGGGATGCGGGCTACCAGAAGTTTCTGATTACTCACGAAGGCAAAAAGTTTCCGATTCACGTAGATCAGCTGAAAGATCTCCGCAAATTCAACGAAGAATTGCGGACTGCCTTGGGTGTCCCCACGTATTACAACGAAGCTCTTGGTTCCACCTGCCACTTCAGCGTGTATGACCGCGTGAAGGGCCGCGCCGGAGACGTTCCCGACGAGAGCGTCGGAGCCGGCACACCGAAATCAGGCCACTAGATTACCTCCCCGCTTGATCGCTCTTATTTCGCGGCTTCTTTCGCGTCAGCCTTCGTGACTTTCGCCAGCGCTTCTCGGAACTTCGCCGGGTCGATTCGATACCGCGCAAACAGCGAATCACCGACGAAAATTACCGGAACGTCGTTGTCATACCTCGCCCGCAATCCCGCGTCGGAGTCAATATCCACTTCGAGCAGTTCCGCACCGAAGTCCCCGATGATCCGCGTGATGGCGTCTTTCGCCTCCGCGCACAAATGGCAGCCATCGCGCGTGTAGAGTGTGACGATCGCCTTCGCCCCTCTCTCGCTCATGGTTTCACTGAGTAGAAAGGCTGAAACGGTCCCGCGTTCGGATAAAACGCCCGCGAGCGGTACAACTCCGCAATCTGACGGATGTGGCCCAGATCGTGAAACGCCCAGGCGTTCATCAACTGGCCAATCGTGATCGTTCCCAGCTTGGCGTGTTGGCCGGTTCGGCCGGCGGCTCCTGCCGGCACATAGCGGAGCGCGGAAAGAGAACGATCGCGCTCGTGGCAGAAAGTTTTCAAATTCTCTCGGGCTCGCGATTTCGAATATCTCCCTTCGGCGTATGCCGCGTTCTGATCGTATTCCGCGAGCGACGGGTTTTTCTCGGCCATCATTTTCTGTATCCGCTCTCGAAATACGAATACTTCCGTCTCGGCCAGATGCGCCAGCACTTGGGCGATAGACCACCGGTCCGCCGCCGGCTTCCAGTGCATTTGCTCGTCGGTTGCCGCCCACACGATTTTTTCGATGATGATCGGCGCCTGTTCAAGCACAGCCATTCCCGGCAGCGCGTCTGGGTTTAGCGATCCCGCCATGGTTCCCCCGTTTCCTCGTTCATTCGCGACGACTTCCTTTATATCCCACGGCAGCGCCAATTTCGACCGCTGCGCAAGCGCGCCCTAAAAGCGCGTTACAATCGGATATGGCCCAGGTGCTTGCATTCGTGGACGATATTTTCTTCCAGGCAAAGATTATGGAAACGGCGAAACAACTGGGAGTGGATTTCAAATCCTGCACCACCGCGGATGCGCTGCTTGGCGAAATTGCCAAGCAGGTTCCGCGTCTTGTAATCGTCGATTTAAACGCGCGCAGCAATCCGCTCGACGTCATCACACGAGTGCGGGAATCCTCGCCGGAGCTTTCGGTCATCGCTTTTCTTTCGCACGTGCAGGTCGAACTGGCCGAAAAAGCTCGCGCGGCCGGTTGTGCCGAAGTGATGCCGAGATCGAAGTTCACGCAACACCTGGCAACCATCCTCGGTCGCGCGAAATCTCAATCGTGATGACAGTTCTTCCCCAACCGATCCGTCGAATTGCGGCCGAGCTCGCCGCACTCATTCTCGTTTGCAGTCTCGGCTTCGCTTCGGCGGCGCCCATGCAAGCTCCCGATGAGGTTAAGGACTCCAGCCCTTCCGGAGCGCTACTTGAAATTCTGGTCTTCGCCTGCCGCGCCAATGAAACGCAGTTTGCCGATTCGCTCGCCGGCGAAAATCCGGCCGCCTTCCGAGCGCTCTCGCTCGATCAGCGCACCAAGGTAATGAAGCGGATTTCGCTTTCCGACACCGCGGGAAGGCCGCTTCGGTCCACAGGGAAAGACGGCTTGCCGGTCCTCCGCTGCCAGTCCGACTCTGGAACCGTCGAATATCGGCTGGGCATTCCCCGGACCCACGAAAATTTGGCGTTCATTCCGGTCACGGTTGAAAACGATACGTCTGCCGACTTCGGCCTGATCCGTGAATCCGGCGGCTGGCGTTTGCTTTCAATCGGATTGGTGATGCTCGACATTCCGCAGCTCGCCAGGCAGTGGGCCGATCAGGATCTGGCTGCGCAGGAGGACAACGCGGTCGCGAATCTCCATAGCCTTGCGAACGCCATCCAAACGTACAATCGCGCGTTCGGCAAGCTTCCCGAATTCCTCGATCAACTGGGTCCTGCGCCCAAAAATCAAATTTCACCGGATCTTGCATCCCTGGTGGATGCAAACATGGCGGCCGGCAAGAAGGACGGATATCTCTTCCGTTACCGCATTGTCCCGGACTCCGCCGGCAACGACACCGCTTTCGAGCTGGCCGCGACGCCGGCGAGCTATCCAAAAACCGGTCGTCGCTCTTTCTTCCTTGACGGCAACGGAAAGATCCATGGCGCCGATAACGAAGGCGCCGTCGCCACCATCGAAGATCCGCTCATTCCAGGTGAAAAGTCGGAGTGAGAACGGCAGCCTCAGGTATAATTCCCCGCATCGCGTAACCGCACTGAATACAGTCTTCAAACGAGGCTCTTGCATGGCACAGTCAAAAGTTCTGGCCGACCGGATTTTCCCCGCAGAAGGCGTGGCCGCCGACGCGGTCCGCATCATCGCGGCGACAATTCTGCTCGCGCTTTGCGCACACATTGTGATTCCGCTTCCGTGGACGCCCGTCCCGATTACGGGTCAAACCTTCGGCGTATTGCTCGTCGCCGTGTTGCTGGGCGCGCGCCGAGGCGCATTGGCGCTCGGTCTTTATTTGCTGGAAGCCGCGGCGGGATTGCCCGTGTTTCAACCGCTGGGAATTCCAGGACTCGCCAGATTCGTCGGTCCCACTGCGGGTTACTTGGTTTCCTACCCGTTCGCGGCATTCGTCGCCGGTTGGATTGCCGAACGCACGCCGAAAATGGCCGATCGGGATGCCAACGCCACGCTGGCTACACAGCCGGCGACCCAGGCGGGATCGCTCGTCGCCGCGCTCATCGCCGGCGAAGCCGTTATATTCTTCGGTGGCTGCGCGTGGCTCGCGAGCGGCCTCGGGCTCGGCTGGCGCACGGCCTTCGCGCAAGGCGCCCTCCCCTTCATCCCGGGTGAAATATTCAAAGTTGCCCTGATCGTACTGGCGGCCGGTGGATTTCAGCTCGCGCGGCGCAAATCGTAGCGCCGCCCGATCGCGCAGTCGCTTCACAGCATTTCACTTTCGTTTCCCGGACAGATCCAGGTATGTCCACGCCCCCGGCAACCCCCAAATTATCGGCTGACGATCAACTGCGCGCCGCCAACACCGCCTTTTACGCAGCGTTTGAATCGCTCAACCTCGCCGAGATGGAGCACGTGTGGTCCCACGACGACGGCGTCGAGTGCGTCCATCCGGGCTGGGAGTTGCTTCTCGGCTGGGACGAAGTGCGCGAACGCTGGGCGCGCATCTTCGCCGGTGCAAAGCGTGTCCGTGTGGCGCTGAGCGGCGTTTGGGTACGCGTCGAAGGCGACATCGGCTGGGTGGCCTGCACCGAACACATCACCACCGCGTTCGCCGATGGCTTTGACGACACGACAGCTCAGGCCACCAACATCTTCATCCGACGAGACGACACTTGGTTGCTGGTGGCCCACCACGCCTCGCCGCTTCCAACTCCCACGCGCAGCACGGTGCAATAAATCTGCATCTAAGCATTCGATCGTGCCGGCCGGAATAAGACGAAGCGCCCGGCGTGGGCGCGCGAAACAGTTGGCCACGGCAACGATTCATTGCTTTCGCCCTAAAATCTGCCGTGAAACTATTTCCGATGTTGATTCGTCTCCCCTACGAGAGGACTTCTTATGAAATGGATAGCTCTTTCCGCTTTCGTATTGACCGCTGTTCTTGCCGCAGGCGCGCAGCAGCCCAATAGCAACGCCATCGCGGGCAACGCAGAGCAAGTGATCCGCGATCTCGTCGCCGGAAACTTCGGGAAAATTGAGGCGCAGTTCGACTCGAAGATGGCTGCGGCTCTGCCTCCGGGCAAACTCGGCGACGGATTCGCGTCTATCACTCAGCAGGTCGGCGCCTTCCAGTCGATCGTGAGCACCACCACCAGCAAAGTGCAGGGACTCGACGTCGTGAAACTGGTATGCAAATTTGCCGGCGCCACGCTCGATGCGACCGTGGCATATGATCCCGATGGCAAAATCGCGGGATTGGGTTTCCGCCCTCATCAGGAGACCGCTGCTGCGCCGTGGACGCCCCCGGCGTACGTAAGCGCGAACTCGTTCACCGAGCAACCACTCGCATTGCATAACGGCGATTTTGTCTTGCCCGGCACGTTGACCATGCCAAAGGGCAACGGACCGTTCCCGGCCGTGGTGCTGGTGCAAGGTTCAGGTCCGAACGATCAGGACGAAACGATTGGGCCGAACAAGCCTTTCAAGGATCTTGCCTGGGGACTCGGGAGCCGGGGCATTGCGGTGTACCGCTACACAAAACGTACTCAGCAATACGGGGTCAAGAGCAGCACGGATCCCACGAATTTGACCGTGGACGACGAAACGATTTCCGACGCCCGTGCCGCTGTTGAGTTGATGTCAAAGCAAGCCGGAGTAGACTCAAAACAGATCTTCATCGTAGGGCACAGTTTGGGCGGGTACCTGGCGCCACGCATTGCGACAAACAATGCATTGATCTCCGGCATTGTACTGATGGGCGCGAATACCAAACCGATGGAGCAAGTCGTCGTGGATCAGATCCGCTACCTCACCGGCACCGGCGAAGCTTCTCCCACCGAAGGCCAGCAACAGCTTGCGGCTGCGCAAAAGGCGGCCGCCCAAATCGAAAGTCCGGAACTAAAACCCGGCGACACCGTTCCGTTCATCGGCGCAACCACGTACGGCGCGTATTGGCTCGATCTGCGCGACTACGACCCGGTGAAAACGGCGGCGAAACTGAAAATACCGATACTGATTTTGCAAGGCGGCCGCGACTATCAGGTCACTCCCGCGAATTTTGCGGAGTGGCGAACCGCCCTGGGACGCAAGACCAACGTGACCCTCAAATTCTTCCCCGATGCCAACCATCTTTTCCAGGCGGGTACGGGAGCATCGACTCCGGCGGAGTACGACAAGCCAGGCCATGTGGAACAGCCGGTCATCGATGCGATCGCGGCGTTCGTGCTGCCCACTCCGAACCCCGGATCGCTCCGCGGGAGTTCGCACTAGCGTCGTCTATCGCAGTGCGACGACCGGTTCTTTGTGAAAGAGCGATGCTCCCTCGCCAATCACAAACCATTCGATTGGAAATCGTTCGTGGGTGACGACGATTCCGCCGGGCGCTGCGCCTTCCGACGGTTGAAACACGCGGGCGACCGCAACCGACTCGCCGGGATTTAAACGAAGGTCTAAAGGTTTGTCGGCAGAGTCCGCAAGCGCTCTGTAACGGCGTCGGTCCGTTCCCTCCAGATAGACGGCAATTCCCTCTTCGCGCTGCGGCACCCGTTTCGCGGTGCTGAAGATGTGCGCGTTTACTTCATATTTTACCGGCGTGCTCTCTGCAAGCTTAGTGACGCTATCGATCTGAATGCACCAGTCGTCGAAACACTGCGGTTGCCCGAGAGGCAAAATCCGCCGTGGTTCCAGGGCCGCCGTCGCGGCACAAGCGACGAGATACAAAACCAGGGCAATTCCCAGGAGACGCAAATTACGAAATGCCCGGCGTCGATCGGCACGCAAAAGAAAGAGGCAGGAAATCAGAGTGATGACCGAACCCAGGACGAAGACCAGAAACAACAAATCAAACACGGTCACGGTGTGCCTCCTATACGTGAAGTACTTTGTACCATAAAGTATGAACCCATAACAATCGAATTTCCGCCGCCACCCGCCGTGTGGAACACACTCTCATTCGCCGGCCTCCTGAAATTACCGGAGTCCAAGTGAACATCAAGCGACGCAGAAGCTGCCGGGCCCGGCAGCGTTTGGCCGCGCGAGTGCGGGTGTGATATTCTTGGGTCTCAGAGTTTTGGCCTCACGCAGTTGACGTTCACACCTCGTCCCTTTCCACCGCGCGGGAATTACGGAGCAGGTACCAAAGTCTCCACAATGCGGCGGGTGAACGATCGCAGTGAGCCCCAGGCGGAACACAGATGTCCACACCGGCAGTTTCAACCACAACGACGGAAATCAAACTGGCTCATTCGCCGGATAGCGACGACGCCTTCATGTTTTACGCTCTCGCGACCGGCAAAGTCCGTTTGCCGGGGGTGAAGTTCACGCACGTGCTTTCGGATATCGAATCGTTGAACCAGGCTGCGAGGACCGAAGTGTACGACGTGACGGCGATCAGCTTTTACGCCTACCCGTTTGTGGCAGACAAATATATTTTGATGGACTGCGGCGCGAGTTTCGGCGAAGGCTATGGGCCCATCGTCGTGGCGAATCATCCGCTGAAGAAAACGGAACTCGCTGGGCGCAAAATCGCGATTCCCGGCACGCTCACCACTTCCTACCTGGCGCTGAAGCTATTCGAGCCGAACGTGGAAGTCGTGACCATGCCGTTCGACAAGATTCTCGAGGCGGTCCAGGCCAAGGAAGTCGAAGCGGGCCTGCTGATCCACGAAGGCCAGCTGCTTTTTTCGCAGATCGGTCTTCACAAAGTCGTGGATTTAGGCCAATGGTGGCAGGAAGAAACCGGATTGCCGCTTCCCCTGGGCGCAAACGCCATTCGCCGCAAACTCGGCGCCGATCTGGGCCGCCAGGTTTCGAGAATCATCCGCGAAAGCGTCGCGTATGCTCTCGACCACCGCGAACCGGCGTTGGATTACGCGCTGCAATTCGCCCGCGATATGGATCCCGTGCTGGCCGACAAATTCGTGGGAATGTACGTAAATAAGTGGACGCTCGATTACGGCGAAGAGGGTCAACGGGCCGTTCGCGAGCTGTTGCAGCGTGGCGCCAAGGCCGGGATGTTACCTTCCGGCGTGCCGATCGAATTTCTCGACAGCAAAGGAGCGTAACCTTCGAACAACAATCTTTGATTTTCGGACGTATTCTTACCCCAGTGATTCTTCTCCGCCTTTCCCTTAGGTGGCGCCAGAAATCTGCCACGCTGCCTGCTCCGCTTCCGGCCAATCCCGGCTTTTCGAACATCGCATCGGCCTTTCCATGCGCATCCTCCCATCACGCTGTAGAATTGTGGAATGCCATTCGCCCTGAGCCTAACGGGGCAGGATGGTGCTACCGATGAGAAACCTACTCCAACAGGGTCAAGCACTGCGCGAACTCCTGCGCCAACGCATCCTGATTCTCGATGGCGCGATGGGGACGATGCTCCAGCAGGAAAATCTCACGGCGGCCGATTTCGGCGGCCCGTCTCTCGAAGGCTGCAACGAAAATCTGGTACTGACGCGACCGGATGTCGTAACGAAAATTCACCGCAAATATCTCGAAGCCGGATCGGACATTATCGAAACGAATTCGTTTGGCAGCACTCCGGTCGTGCTCGCCGAGTACGCACTCGGCGCGGAAGCGCTGCGAATCAGCCGCGTAGCGGCGGAGCTTGCGCGAAAAGCCGCCGACGACGCTTCCACGTCGGCACGCCCGCGTTTTGTCGCCGGATCGATGGGGCCCACCACGAAAGCCATCAGCGTCACCGGCGGGATTACGTTTGAACAACTTCGCAATAATTATCTGGAGCAGGCGCGCGGCCTGATCGAGGGCGGCGTGGACATCCTGCTGCTCGAAACTTGCCAGGACACGCGAAACATCAAGGCTGGAGTGCTCGCGATTCAGGAATTGGGCCGCGAAATCTGCCAGCCGATTCCCCTGATGGTTTCCGTGACGATCGAAAAGATGGGCACGATGCTGGCGGGACAAGGGATCGAAGCCTTATGGGCTTCGCTCGATCACATCGATCTGCTCGGCATCGGGTTGAATTGCGCGACGGGTCCGGAATTCATGACCGACCACGTCCGCACCCTGCAGTCGCTCACGAGCCGTGCGGTTTCCTGCTACCCAAACGCCGGTCTGCCGAATGAGGAGGGATTGTACGGTGAAACGCCCACGACGCTCGCGGAGCAACTCGACCGTTTTATCGATCGCGGCTGGCTGAATTTTGTGGGCGGGTGCTGCGGGACGACCGAAAAACACATTCGAGCCATCGCGCAAATGGCCGAAGGCAAAAAACCGCGCGCCCTTCCCTCGCCGAATCATCGCGCTGTCTATTCCGGAATCGAGATGGTCGAGGCCGAGGAATCCACGCGCCCTTTAATCGTGGGTGAGCGGACCAACGTAATCGGTTCGCGGCTGTTCAAGAATCTGGTCGCGGCGGAGCAATGGGAAGAGGCGACTGAAATTGCGCGCCGTCAGGTTAAAAGCGGCGCGCACATTGTGGACGTCTGCCTGCAAAGCACGGATCGCGACGAAATCGGCGACATTCCGCCGTTTTATGACCAGCTCATTCGCAAAATCAAAGCGCCCATCATGATCGATACCACCGATCCCCGCGGGATCGAGCTGGCGCTCACGTACTGCCAGGGTAAAAGCATCATCAACTCGATAAACCTGGAAGACGGCGAGGAAAAATTCGAGCGAGTTTGCCCGCTGGCCCGCTCGTACGGCGCAGCCCTGATCGTCGGCTGCATCGACGAAGATCCGGTACAAGCGCAGGCCTTCAGGCGCCAACGAAAACTGGAAATCGCCGAGCGTTCGATTGCCTTGCTGACCGGAAAATTCGGTATCCACGCCGAAAACGTGATTTTCGATCCGCTGGTATTTCCGTGCGCGACCGGCGACGAAAATTACATCGGTGGTGCGGTTGAAACCATCGAAGGCATCCGGCTGATCAAGCAGAAGATTCCGTTCGTGCGCACCGTGCTGGGAATCTCAAACGTTTCGTTCGGGCTTCCGGCGGGCGCTCGCGAAGTGGTCAACTCGGTGTTCCTCTACCACTGCACCAAGGCTGGACTCGATCTCGCCATCGTGAACGCCGAACGCCTCGAACGGTACGGCTCGCTCCCCGAAAAGGAGCGGAAGCTGGCGGAGTCTCTGTTATTCAATACTCCGCCGCTGGAAGTGCCCGCGGACCATCCGAACGCTGGAATTCTGCGCGACGTTCCCCTCGATTGGCGCGACCAAACTCCCGAACAGAAAGCGGCCGTGAATCAATTCCACATCGCCGCCATCACCGAACATTCGCGGGGCACCGGAGCTCGCAAAAAAGAGGGCGGCGCATCTTTGCCGCTCGACCAGCGCCTTTCGAATTACATTCTCGAAGGCTCGAAAGACGGCCTGATACCCGACCTCGATCTGAAACTGAAGGAAGGCACGCCGCCGATGGACGTGATCAACGGCCCTCTCATGGCTGGAATGGCCGAGGTCGGGCGCCTGTTCAACAATAACGAGTTGATTGTTGCCGAGGTCTTGCAGTCCGCCGAAGCGATGAAGACCGCCGTCGGTCACCTGGAAACATTCATGGAGAAAGCCGACACCGAAAAACGCGCCAAGGTCGTCCTGGCGACGGTGAAGGGCGACGTCCATGACATCGGCAAGAATCTCGTAGAGATCATCCTGAAAAATAACGGCTACGACGTAGTGAACCTCGGCATCAAAGTGCCGCCCGAGGATTTGATTCGCAGCTTCCGCGAGCACAAACCCGATGCGATCGGGCTTTCCGGGTTGCTGGTGAAAAGCGCTCAACAGATGGTGACGACTGCATCCGATCTTCGCGAAGCAGGAATCACCGTTCCCCTGCTCGTGGGCGGCGCAGCGCTTTCCGATAAGTTCACGCGCACGAAAATCGCGCCGCAATACAGCACTGCCGTTTGCTACGCAAAAGACGCGATGACCGGACTTCGCCTGATGAATGAGTTGAGCGATCCCACGAGCCGCGACGCGACGATCGAAAAACACACGCACGGGGGCGCAGCGGTGCTGGAGGAAGAAACCCCCAAAGTCCTGGCTCCCGCCGGCGACGAGCGTTCGCCCCGGGTGAGAGCCGACTTGCCGGTACAACCGGTCGCCTATCTCGAGCGAAAGGTCCGCGTGGTCCCCGATCTCGCGGAGATTTGGAGCTACGTCAATCCCTACATGCTGTTCGGGCGTCACCTGGGCTTTCGCGGAAATTTTGAGAAGGCTCTGGCCGAACGCGACCCGCGCGCCCTCGAAATGGCCGGCGTGATTGAAGAAGTAAAACTGGAATGCGCGAACTACATGAAGATCGGCGCGGTCTGGCAATTTTTTGAGGCCGAGCGGCAAGGTAATTCGATCGCACTGTTTGAACGGGGCGCGAATTCGCCAATTCATACATTTCATTTTCAGCGCCAGCGCATTGGCGACAAACTCTGCCTGAGCGATTACATTCTGCCGGCGGCCAATGGAGAGCGCGACCACCTGGCGCTCTTCGTGGTGACCGCGGGAAAAAATATCCGTGAGAAATCGGAAGAGGCGAAAGCCGCGGGCCGCTATTTGTTTTCGCACGGACTGCAGGCTCTGGCGATCGAAACGGCGGAAGCCTGCGCCGAATGGCTGCACCGCCGCATTCGCGAAGATTGGGGATTTCCCGACCCTGCCACGCTCACCATGGCCGATCGCTTCGTTTCGCGCTATCGCGGCAAGCGTTACAGCTTCGGCTATCCCGCGTGCCCAAACCTGGAAGACCAGGCCGGCCTTTGGCTTTTGCTGAAGCCAGAAGAAATCGGCGTGCACCTTACCGAAGGCATGATGATGGATCCCGAGGCCAGCGTGAGCGCGCTGGTGTTTCAACATCCGGATTGCACGTATTTCACGGTGGGCGATGCCGAGGAACCGCCGAAATAAGCGAGCTAACCAGCGGCCGGAGAATATTCGGACTCTTCCGGCGCGTCGGTGAGACTTTCGAAAGATACCTTGTAGCCGTCGGGGTCGTGTACGAACGTGACCCACATATTATTTCCGACGAATGGATTGCGGGCTTTGATTCCACGCGTTGTGATTTCGCGATAGATCGCGAGTGCGTCCTGGCACTGAAAGCATATCTCCACGCCGGCTCCCGGTTTTTCGGTCCACTTCGCGGGCGCGCCGTTTTCGCGGCGGCGCTCCTGCAGCATCAATGCCGCATCGCCGATCCGCAACCAACACCAGCGGATCTTGCCCTCGACAATCCACTTCCTTTCCAGCGTGAAACCGAGCCCTTCGACGTAGAACTTCAGCGAGGCATCCATGTCGGAGATCATGAAAAATGGCACGGCTTGCTGCACGTTCACGGCTGATTTCAATTCCGGCTGTGCGGCGGCATCCATGATTCCCCTCCTGCGTGTCACCGCTTGAAAAGCGAAAGCGGCACAAATTCTCCCATGGCGCGATATCCCGCAGGCCCCGGATGAAGGTGGTCGCCGGAATCGTACGCAGGCAGCAATCGATCGGGCTTCTGCGGGTCGCGCATGAGCTTGTCGAAATCGATCACCGCGTCGAAATGCCCGGCGCTGCGAATCCAATCGTTTACAGCCGCACGATCCGCTTCGCTCGCTGCATCGGGATGATAGTAGTCCGAGCCCGTGTACGGCAGGATCGTTGCGCCGATTACGACAATTCCCTGAGCGTGAGCGCGCGTGACGATTTGCTGATAGGCGGCGATGATGCGCTCGACCAGCGCAGTGTGCTCCGCTGCCGGCGCCTCGCCGTTGCGCGCGAGACCGCCAAGATCATTCACACCTTCCAGAACGATCAGGTATCGCACCGCGGTCTGTGCGAGCACGTCACGATCAAATCGCGCCAGCGCATTCGGGCCGAGCCCGTCGGTGAGCAGGTGGTTGCCGCCGATCCCCTGGTTCAGCACGCCGACAGATTCGTACTTTTTATCTTCGCGAAGCCGCTCCGCGAGAACGTCCGGCCAACGATCGTTTGCGTTGACCGTTGCGCCGTGGCCATCGGTAATGGAATCGCCGAGTACGACGAGCGAGCCGCACTTTTTCGGCACAGCGACGTCCACCGCCGCTATTTGATACCAGTGCTCGAACGTTTTTGGATGGGCAAGACTGCTCGCCGACACCTGGTCACCGTGAACCAGGTAAGAAGTCGCGCGCGAACCCATGTGCCCGGTCTCCTGCGAAGGCGGAATGTCGTAATGGATGCTGATCGTCAAATTAGAGCTGGGCGGCGCGGAAAAATTCACCGCGTCCGAAATATATTCGGCGCCCGCCGGAATGATCACGTCCGGCGCGCCGGCAAAGGCGAGCGGCGTATCGGTGCCCGGTTCGATTGCGGCAGTCGACGTGGAAACGGGGCGAGCAATGTGGACCGACGTAAGACGCAGCGGCGCCGTGCCAAAGGCATTCGATAAATGCACCCGCAGCGAAGTTCCCCCAGCAGATAAATGCACGATCTGCCTCAACGTGGCGTCGTGCAAATCTTCGGCGGGAACTGCATTTTGCGACTCGGGAATTTGCTGCGATGCCGCCCACGTGCCGGTCCACTCGTTCGAAGAAAACGCCGTCCTGGTTTCGGCCCCGAGCGAGACGATCACAGAAACACCGAATGCGAGCGCGATGGCAATACCGATGATCGTTCCTCGATTCTTTTCGGACTTTCGCATAGCATTAGCTCTCGATCGGGCGGCCACAAACGTATCACCATTGGAGGAAAGATGCTGCTGCAACGGGCGTCGAAAATCGCGGGATCATCGCGCGCGCTGCGCCCCGGCGTGTTTTGCGCGATAGCGCTGGCGCTGGCATGCGGGGCGGCGGCGCAAAACTCGACGCCAGAAAATCTGGCTCCTCCCGTCACGTTCACCGCCGATCAAGACCACCAAAACATGATGGATCAGCTCGGGATCAGATCTCTACGCCCGGGACCGAGCGGCGACGAGAAGGCCCCGAACCACGCCAACTACGACGAATCACTCGCGAATCCGTATCCAAATTTGCCGGACGTCCTCACTCTAAACAACGGCGCAAAAGTCACCACGCCGCAAATGTGGTGGAATCAGCGGCGCCCCGAAATCGTCGAAGACATGGAACGCGAAGTCTACGGGCGGCTGCCGAAAAATCCGCCGAAAGTTACCTGGACCGTTACGGCCACGGACAAAGAGTTCCTCGGCTTTCATCCGGTGATCGCCAAAGAACTCGTCGGGCATGTGGACAATTCCGCCTATCCCTACATCGACGTGAACATCGCGATGACGCTCGTTGTGCCGGCGAGCGCAAAAGGTCCGGTGCCGGTGTTGATGATGTTTGGACGCACCGGCCTGCCGGCGGCAACGCAGCCGCCCGCGCAGGATCTCGACAAAATCAACGCCGCACTGAAAGCGTTGCTGGTGAAAAACGATCCATCGCTTGCGGCGATTTTCGACGAGTACCCAGGCTACAGCCTGGTGACCAACGTTCCATTCGCCGGTTTCGGGCCGCGCCCCGCGGGCGATCCGCCGTCCACTCAGCAGTTGATCGCCGATGGGTGGGGCTACGCGACGATCGATCCTGCAAGCATCCAGGCCGACAACGGCGCGGGTCTTACGCGCGGAATTATTGGGCTTGTGAATAAGGGTCAACCGCGGAAGCCTGATGATTGGGGCGCGTTACGCGCCTGGGCTTGGGGCGCGGCGCGCGGTCTCGATTATTTGGAAACCGATCCTGCCGTGGACGCGAAGCACGTTGGAATCGAAGGTGTTTCTCGCTACGGCAAAGCAGCGCTGGTAACCATGGCGTTTGAACAACGTTTCGCCATGGTTCTCGTCGGTTCATCCGGTGAGGGCGGCGCGAAATTGCATCGTCGCAACTTCGGAGAATCGGTCGAAAGCCTTACCGGCGGCGAATACTACTGGATGGCCGGAAATTTCATGAAGTACGGCGCGGCGGATTCAAAATTTGGACCGAAAACCGCGAATGATTTGCCGGTGGATGCGCATGAACTAATCGCGCTGTGCGCTCCGCGACTGACGTTCATTAGCTATGGAGTTCCGGAGGCGGGCGACGCGAAATGGCTCGATCAGCGCGGAAGCTACATGGCAACGGTGGCGGCGCAGCCGGTGTTCCGGTTGCTCGGCGCAAAAGATTTGGGCGTTTCCTTCGACTATAAGTCCGAGAAAATGCCCGCCGTGAACGTCGGACTGCTCGACGGCCAGCTTGCTTGGCGCCAGCATGACGGAGGGCATACGGACGCGCCAAACATGAAATACTTCATCGCATGGGCAGACAAAATGATGCAGCGTGACCCGACACGGGCCGGCCAGTAGCCATCGTACTTCCGGCGTCCCGGTTTCGAGATACGGATTGCCGTTCCTCCGTGGCGCGAGCATAGAAAACGCGCGAAAGCCGCTGACGACGAGTAGAAATCTAAAATTGATGAGCGAGACTCTCCATATACTCTCCGACCGGCTTGAAACTCCGATCGGCGAACTCTGGTTCGCTGCCGATCACGGTGGCAATCTGCGCGCGACGGCATTCACGGAAGGCCAGCAGGGTTTGCTCGCCATGTTGCGCGCACACTACCGGAATTGCGAACTGTCGCTCGAACCGTCGGAAAACCCGCACGGTATCACCACCAGTTTGGCCGCGTACTTTCGCGGCAACCTTGCGGCGATTGATACGCTTCCCGTGAAAACCGCGGGCACTGATTTCCAGCGCGGAGTCTGGCACGCCCTACGCGAGATTCCATGCGGTACCACGATTTCCTACGGCCAGCTTGCAAACCGAATCAAGCGACCCAAGGCCGTGAGAGCGGTCGGCCTTGCCAATGGCGCAAATCCGATTGCGGTGGTCGTGCCGTGCCATCGAGTGATCGGTTCGGACGGCTCGCTGACGGGCTACGGTGGCGGCATCGAGCGAAAGCGCTGGCTACTCGAACACGAAAGTAAGTCTAAATATCTTCCCTTTGGTTCGTAGATCCCGTTCTCAACAACGATGCTGTGTGCCCACTTCCAACGGGACTCTGCCGTTTGCACCCAAGCCTATGTCGCTGGCATTTCGTATACAGAGTGTCGGCAAGCGGAGCTCGCCATATGGCAGGCAAACCGAATCCACAATCTTCGCTTCGCCTCCCGCACCGCTCTTTGTCCCTTCGCGACGTGCCTTGACCTCCCCGCTGGATTCGACTAACTTTCCAGTCGCCCCTACCGAGGTTGTTGAATGAGCCTTTTGTCTCCCGGACTCTATCTGGCAAGCGCGGGAAGCTATCCGCGCTTTGGGGAAACGCATGACTTGCTGGTCCTGCGGCGCACCATGGACGCGCTCGCGGAGGGAGAACGCACCACGGCGGACTTGCTCGACGCGCAGAACGACATGACACGCCGCGCTATCGCCGAGCAGGTGAAAGTAGGCCTCGATATCGTCACCGACGGTTTGATCCGCTGGAACGACCCCATCTCGCACATTCCCGGCAAGCTCGACAACATCCGGATGGAAGAATTGCTTCCCTTCTTCGATACCCAGACGTACTTCCGGCAACCGGTCGTCACGGGCAAAATGCTCCGGCGGGGGCATCTGGTCGCTGCCGATTACAGTTTCGCCAGAAACGCGCTCGGGCATCTGCCCACGCCGCCCGCGAAAGCCGGGAAATTGGCGATCAAGCCGGTTCTCACCGGACCGTACACGCTCGCGAAGCATTCCACCTCAGAGAATGGCGCATCACGCGGCTCCGCCGAGGATCTGGAATCGCGAGCCCTCGACTACGCGGAAGTGTTGGCCGTTGAAATCGAAACGCTCGGGCAGGGTGGCGCGCAGTTGATTCAGATTGACGAGCCCGCGATTTTGTATCATCCCGGCGACTGGAAGATTTTCGAAAGCGCGATTCAGCATCTAACCGCCCGCCGGGACCTCGTGAGACGGTCCGGGCGAACCCTCGAACTCGCCTTGTACACCTACTTTTCCGACGCAACGCCGCTCTACGAAAAACTGATGAGTCTGCCGGTCGATATTCTGGGATTCGATTTGGTTTCGGGACCGGGATTGGCCGACGCAATCGCCGCCGATGGCGCAGCCAAGCCTTTGGCTCTAGGAATGGTCAGCGGCCGCCGATCTGAGTTGGAAGATGTGCAGGCAATTGCGCAAACGCTCGATCGCGTGTTGCCGAAAATTCACGGAGGCCGCGCATACCTCGGTCCGTCCTGCGGCCTGGAATATTTATCGCGCTCCGCAGCGTATGCCAAACTCGAATTGCTGCCAAAAATCCACTCCCTTCTGAAAGCCTGATTCGACAATCTCCACCGGTCTCATCACGCTGAAAGACGCGTATATCTTAGGATTTATTTAGAAAATACCTCTCGGTTTGTCGTTAACAGAGGTGTAACATCCCCGCGATGCCCAGTCCAATCGCCGATGTGTCGCGTCGGCCGGCCGCGCCTTTGCAAAACGACGCGACTTCCGTCTCTACGGGCCATCGCGGCAGCGCCATTTTCAATCAGACCGACCCCGCAGCGCACATGATCGGGCTGCCGAAGACGCATCCAAAATTGGGGCGCTGGGTCATGGTCGCCATCGTTGTCGGCTGCGCGGTGGCAATGTTGATGATTGGCATCTTCCTGCAGTAGATTGAGGCCTTAGGCTCGCCTTCTGTCTGGGCGCGCGGATGATTGCCGCAGTCATCCTCGCGATGTAGCGTCGATCATTATGGCGTCCGAATTCCCCAAAAATCCCGCCAATACGGACGTTCGAGCGTCCGGGGCTGGGCGAATGCCGCCCACAAAATCAACGGGGGTCGACGTGTTCGAATTCGGCGAGCCAAATCAGCCGCCCGCCGGACTGATGCGCAAACGGTCTCATATATTCCTGTGGATTCTTTTGGCCTTGGCCTTGGGGCTGCTGATGGCGGGTTTCATGGTTTTGGTCGAAAGTTAATTGGCGTACAACGATTCCAAAGCGCCCGAAATCGTGCGCTTGACGCATCGACCCGAATCCACTAGATTCTCGTTCCCGTGAAAATCCCACGCCGCTCAGTAATGTGCCTTTCGTTCCTCTTCGCCGCCGTCCCCGCTGTTTTCGCGCAAGAGCCTGCTTCACAGCCCGCTCCCCGCGAATATCTGGCACGTCCCGCCACCAAATACCTCGATTGGCCGAAGGATCCGGTTCGAGCACAAAAGGCGATGGTCGTCAGCGACGAACAGCTCGCCTCAGCGGCGGGTGCTGAAATCACGAAACGCGGCGGCAACGCCGTGGACGCGGCCGTCGCGGTGGGCTTCGTCCTCGCCGTCGTCGAACCCGAAGCTGGCAACATCGGAGGCGGCGGCTTCATGCTGGTTCGCATGAACGACGGGCGCACAAAATTTCTCGATTATCGCGAGACGGCACCCGCCGCGTCCTCTCGCGACATGTACACAAAAATGGATCACCTGCCGGGTATCGAGCCTTCCCTGGTCGGATATCGCGCTGTCGCCGTGCCCGGCACCGTTGCCGGCTTGGCGATGGCGCTCAAGACCTACGGCACGATGAAGCTGGCGGATGTGATGGCGCCGGCGATTGAGCTGGCCGAAAAGGGATTTCCGGTGAGCCCTCGCCTCGCGCGATTGTTTGAAGAGGACGCGAAGACGCTTCAGATTTTCGCGGCCAGCCGTCGCACGTTTCTGAAGGGAGGCCTCTTCTACGAACCCGGCGAAATTCTACGGCAGCCGGAACTGGCCGAAACTCTGCGACAGATCGCGAAAAACGGCGCGGCCGATTTTTATCGCGGAAAAATCGCTCGTGAGCTGGCGGCCGAAATGAAGCGCGAAGGCGGATTGATCACGCTCGCCGACCTGGAGCACTACGAGCCGAAATTCCGTGACGCCCTGACTGCAAACTATAAATTCAACGGGCACGACTGGCAGATCGTCACCAGCCCTCCTCCCAGTTCTGGCGGCGTCGCGATGGTGGAAGCGTTGAATATTTTGGAACCCATCGAACTGAAGGGATGGGATGACGCCGGCTCGGTTCACTGGGTGGTAGAAGCGATGCGCCGCGCGTTTGCGGATCGCGCCGCGTATTTGGCCGATCCCGACTTCTCGAAGATTCCCGTGCGCGGCCTGACGTCACGCTGCTACGCAGACGTACTGCGCAAAACGATTGACCCGGTGGAAGCGTCATCGAGCGAAAAGATTGGCGCCGGCAATCCCGAACCATTCGAGAATCTGGCGCCGGATGCTCCGTGCCCCGCGATTTCGGCAGATGCGGTTGCACCTTCCCTCAGCGACTCGCTCGAAGCCGCCAATCGCGCCCTCGCCGAAGTCGGCCACCGCCATACCACGCATTTCTCAGTGGTCGATGCCGCGGGTAATGCCGTCGCGAATACCTACACGCTCAACGATTCGTTTGGCTCGTCCGTCACCTCGTCGGGCGGGTTTTTGTTGAACGACGAAATGGACGACTTCACCGCGCACCCCGGTTCGCCCAACCTGTTTGGTCTGGTGCAATCCGAAGCAAACGCCGTCGGCCCGGGCAAGCGTCCGCTCAGCTCGATGACGCCCACTATTGTCTTGCGCGATGGTGAGTTGAGCTTCGTCACTGGTTCGCCGGGCGGCCCTACCATCATTTCCGCCGTGCTGCTCACTGTGATCAACTGGTCGAGGCTGCAGATGGGAGCGCAAGCCTCCATCAATGCCCCTCGATTTCACCAGCAATGGTTGCCGGCGCCTGTGGA
The DNA here is from genome assembly GCA_963785585.1 of uncultured Acidobacteriota bacterium. Classification (GTDB taxonomy): domain Bacteria; phylum Acidobacteriota; class Terriglobia; order Acidiferrales; family UBA7541; genus Palsa-295. Next base: position 288,371 of record CAWAVW010000004.1, on the reverse strand, counting down.
GCTGGAACCATTCATCTCCGATGCCGTGCTGCAAAGCCTGGAAGCGCGGGGTTACACCATTTCGCCCGAGCGCAACTTCATGGGAGAAGTCGAAGCGATCGGCATCGATCCAGCCACCAAAGAGCGGCTGGGCGCGCCCGACCAGCGCCGCAGCGGCTCGGCCGTGGGATTTTAGCCTCGCTCGATCTTTTGCCCGCAAGCCTAATTTTACCAGTCGCTTGCAGCGGCAAGCGCAACTTCGATCTTGCAAAACTCTCGCAGCCTGCTACGCTTGCTGGGCCTTTCGCTCTAGCTCCCGTTGACTTCCGTGCACTTTCCAGTGAAACATAGCAAGCTGCCTTGAGGGCCCATTGCAACGCATTCTGTCCACTTACAGGTACGTCAATCAGAAGCTCACGCCCGGCATTCTTGCGGAGATCGCCAAGGCTGGCTTTTCGGCCGTCGAGGTCTTTTGCACCGCCCGGCACTTCTATTATCGCGACCCGCAAGCGGTGCGCGAAATCGGCGCCGCCCTCGGCGAGTACCGGCTGGCGCTTCATTCGCTGCATGCTCCGGCGGAGCGCGATGGCTCGCCCACGCGCGACGGTGGCATTCCCATTTCGATTTCAGATACCGAGCGCATTCGGCGCCTCGATGCGGTTGACGAAATCAAACGCGCCCTCGAAGTCGCCGAGACGGTTCCCTTTTTGTATTTCGTTCAGCACCTTGGATACGGTCGCCAGTCTTCCGATCCGCGCAAGTTCGATGCCGCATTTACTTCACTCGAGCATTTGTCTGTTTTTGCGAAGGCCCGCGGCGTCACGATCGCTCTCGAAAATACCCCCGACGAACTCGGCGCCCCGGCATCGCTGCAACAATTCATCGCCTCGACCCATTTGAACGACCTGAAGCTGTGCTTCGATATCGGCCACGCTCACATGGAAGACGGCGTGGAATCGAGCTTCGACGTAATGCGCGACCGCGTGGTCACCGCACACATCCACGACAATCACGGCGAAAAGGATGAACACCTGCTGCCGTTCGCGGGCACAATCGAATGGAAACACGCGCTGAATGCGCTCGGCGCGGCGAGCGCGCAACCGTCGCTCGTTTTCGAAATCAAGGACCAGGGCGCGGACGGCCCCACGCTCGACGAGATTCGGAAGGTCTGCGACAAACTGGAAGACACGCTGGGCGCATAAATCAGTACGTATTTCAAATTCGCATCCAAAGAGAAAGCAGAACAAAACATGACCCAGGAAGCACAAGCGCCTTCACCCATCACCACCATCGATAAAAGCGGAGAACACGCCGGGCAATCCGTAACAATTCGCGGCTGGCTTTACAATATGCGCGAATCCGGCAAGCTGCTGTTCCCCATTTTCCGCGACGGCACGGGAATCATCCAGGGCGTCGTCTCCCTAAAGGAGACCCCGGACGCGTTTGCCGCATTGAAGGGACTGCCCATCGAATCGAGCGTCATAGTCACCGGTTCGATTCGCGCCGAGGTCCGCGCTCCCGGCGGCTTCGAAATCGGTGTGACTAGCGTCGAAGTCGTGCAGCGTGTTTCGGACGCGAATCCCTACCCGATCCAGCTGAAAGAACACGGAGTGGATTTCTTGCTCGACCGCCGTCATCTCTGGATTCGCACGCCGCGCCAAGCCGCGATTCTTCGCATTCGCGCCCAGGCGGAACTCGCCGCCCGGAATTACATGGACGCGCAGGGCTACACGCTCACCGACGCGCCGATCTTCACTCCAGCGGCCTGCGAAGGAACCACCACGCTTTTCGAAGTAAACTACATCGACGATCAGAAGGCCTATCTAACGCAGTCCGGCCAGCTTTACGTGGAGGCCACGGCCGTGGCTCTCGGTAAGGTCTATACCTTCGGCCCCACGTTTCGCGCCGAAAAATCCAAGACCCGCCGTCACCTCACTGAATTCTGGATGCTCGAACCGGAAGCCGCCTACGCGCACTTGGAAGACATGATCCAGTTGGCCGAAGGTCTCGTCAGTGCCGTCGTGCAATCCGTCGTTGCGAACCGCTCCCGCGAACTGGCAATGATCGAGCGCGACGTAACCAAACTCGAAAAGATCAAGGGACCGTTCCCGCGGATCACCTACGACGACGCCATCAAAGTCCTGCAGAAATCCGGCAATCCTGCAAAGTGGGGTGACGATTTCGGCGGAGACGAAGAAACCATCATTTCCAAGGAGTTCGACCGCCCCGTCGTGATCCACCGCTACCCAGCCGCCATGAAGGCCTTTTACATGGCCACCGACGCCGAAAGACCCGAACTATCGCTCAGTTTTGACATGATCGCCCCCGAGGGCTACGGCGAAATCATCGGCGGCGGAGAGCGCCTGGCGGACTACGATACCCTCGTCAAACGATTGAGGGAACACAACTTACCGGAAGAGTCGTTCCAATGGTACCTGGACCTGCGCCGCTACGGCAGCGTGCCCCATGCTGGCTTTGGACTGGGCCTGGAACGCACGGTTGCATGGATTTGCGGTACCGAGCACATCCGCGAGGTGATCCCCTTCCCACGGATGCTCTATCGAGTCTATCCTTAAGCTTCCTTCCCTCTCTTACGGGATCGAACCAAAGCTAAACAAACATGCCTGAAAAAATACGAATCATCGGTGTGCCGATGGACTTGGGACAAAACCGCCGCGGAGTGGACATGGGTCCGTCCGCCCTGCGAGTCGCTGGCCTGCAGGCGCGCCTCAAGCAGCTCGGACGCCAAGTGGAAGACATCGGCAATGTGATGGTGCCTCAACCCGAAGAGCAACCCTACGGCGAGAAGCGCGCCCGGTATCTGGACGAAATTTCGGAAGCCTGCAAGGGTCTCGCCGAAGCCGTAAAAAAGACTTTGGACGAAGACATGACTCCGCTGGTGCTTGGCGGCGACCATTCCATCGCCGTAGGCACCGTCGCCGGCGCCGCCGCTCATTTCAATAAAGCAGGCAAGCGGATCGGCGTCATTTGGCTCGACGCGCACGGCGACATGAACACCCCGGACTCGTCGCCCTCCGGCAACGTCCACGGCATGCCTCTCGCTTCGATCATGGGCTACGGGCCTCCGGAGTTGACCCAACTGGCCGGGGTGAATCCAATGGTCGAGCCGCGCAACGTGGCGCTCGTGGGCATTCGCGACCTCGATTCAAAGGAACGCAAACTCATGAAGGAGTCCGGCGTCCACGTCTTCACCATGCGGGACATCGACGAACGCGGCATGCGCGAAGTGATGGCCGACGCGATACGCTATGCGGGCGACGACACCGCTGGCATCGCCGTCAGCCTCGATATGGACTTTGTGGATCCCACTGACGCTCCCGGCGTAGGAACTCCCGTTCGCGGCGGCGTCACCTATCGCGAAGCTCATTTAGCGTTAGAGATGATCGCCGACAGCAAGCTGATGTGCTCCTTCGAAGTCGTGGAAGTGAATCCGGTGATCGACCTGCACAATACGACAGCAACGCTGGGCGTAGAATTAGTTCTGTCCGGCCTTGGCAAAAAGATTTTGTAACGCATACGCAGTTGCAGTCGGAGCACGGTGAGTATGGCGGGAAGTCAGAAAAAGCGGCTTCGCATCGGTATCTTGTTCGGCGGACGCTCGGGTGAGCACGAAGTTTCACTCGCCTCGGCTGCGTCGGTGATTCGCGCGCTCGATCCCGAAAAGTACGAAGCCGTTCCCATCGGAATCACGAAAGACGGCCGCTGGCTGGTCGGAACGAAGGCACAAAAGCTCCTCGGCGACGTACTGAAATCCGGTAACCGAGTCCTGCTGCCGGCCGATCCCAGCGCTGCGTCGCTCGTTCCGCTCGGCGCCGGTGCGGGACAGCCAAGTGTGTCTATCGATGTGATGTTTCCCGTCTTGCACGGCACATTCGGCGAGGACGGCACGGTACAGGGATTGATCGAACTCGCCGGGCTCCCCTACGTCGGCGCGGGAGTTCTGGCTTCGGCCGTCGGCATGGACAAAGACGTTCAGAAGCGCCTTTTCGAGCAGGCGGGGCTGCCCGTCGTCCCGTTCCTGGCCTTCCGCCGCTCGGAGTGGGAGCGGAACCGCGCGGCCGTGACCGACGCAATCACCAAGAAATTCAAGTTTCCGGTCTTCGTGAAGCCCGCTGCCGCCGGATCCTCCGTGGGAATGACGCGCGTGACCTCTGCGGACGGAATCGCTGCCGCCATGGATTTCGCCGGACAGTTTGGAATGAAGATCATCGTCGAGCGCGGTGTGAACGCTCGCGAGATTGAAGTCTCTGTTCTGGGCAACGATGAAATCACAGCATCGATTCCGGGCGAAATTGTTCCGCATCGGGAATTCTACGACTACAAGGCAAAATACCTCGAGCAGGGCACACAACTCGTAATTCCTGCCGAACTCACCGAAAAACAGGTGAAGACCTTCCAGGAAATGGCCGTCGCTTCGTTCCGTGCCATCGATGGTACCGGAATGGCCCGCTGCGATTTTTTCCTCGAACGGAAAACCGGCAAAATTTTCGTCAACGAACTGAATACCATCCCCGGATTCACCGCCATCAGTATGTATCCCAAGCTGTGGGAAGCTTCCGGTCTTTCCTACTCGAAGCTGATCGACCAGCTCATCACTCTGGCGATCGAACTCCATCGGGACAAAGCCCGCACCAAATATTCCATCGACCTGCCCAAAGGCTCGGGCGGGGCGCTCGACGCCTAGTAGCGTTTCCCTTCGTGGACCGTTAGCCTGGTTGAGCGTTCCGCAGTGGATTTCTCGACGCGGTGGATTTCTCGACGCGCCAACTCCCTTTGCTCGGAAGCCTGCGCGCGGCCGCTTGACGGCACGCCGCTTCCTGACTAAACTAACCAGCCGGTTAAATATTACGAAGTTCTCCGAGGGGAGGAGCGATGCAGTACCGAAGGCTTGGCAAAAGTTCCTTCGTGGTTTCGGCCGTTGGCTTGGGCTGCATGGGCATGTCCGAGTTTTATGGCGCCACCGACGACGACGAATCGCTCGCCACGATTCATCGCGCCATCGACCGCGGCGTCACCCTCCTCGACACCTCGGATGCCTACGGCATCGGCCGCAACGAAGAGCTGGTCGCCAAGGCCATCGAAAACCGCCGCAACGAAGTCGCGATCGCCACAAAGTTCGGAATTCTCCGAGATCCCAAAAATCCAACGGCGCGTGGTGTCAGCGGCAAGCCCGAATACGTCCAAAAGGCCTGCGAAGCGAGCCTGAAGCGCCTGCGCATTTCGACCATCGACCTCTACTACCAGCATCGCGTCGATCCTGAAACTCCGATCGAAGAAACCATCGGCGCCATGTCGCGCTTGGTCGAGCAAGGCAAAGTCCGGTACCTCGGCCTTTCCGAAGCGGGCGTGAAGACCATCCGCCGCGCTCACGCCGTTCATCCGATCACCGCTTTGCAAACCGAGTACTCCCTGTGGGAGCGCGGCCCGGAAGAGGAAATTCTCGCCGTCTGCCGCGAGCTGGGAATCGGCTTTGTAGCGTACAGCCCGCTCGGCCGCGGTTTCCTCACCGGACAAATCACCAAGCCCGACGATTTCGCCGCGGACGATTTCCGCCGCCAGTCGCCGCGTTTTCAAGGCGAGAACTTCCAGAAAAATCTCGAACTGGTGCGGCAAATTCAGGAAATGGCCCGGGCGAAGAACTGCCTGCCCGCACAGCTTGCGCTTGCCTGGGTGCTGGCGCAGGGCGAAGACATCGTCCCCATCCCCGGCACCAAGCGGCGCACCTACCTCGAGCAAAATCTCGGCGCGCTCGATGTCCTGCTCACCAAGTCCGAACGGGCGAAGCTCGATGAGATTCTGCCGCGGGGCGTCGCCGCGGGCACTCGTTACGCGGAAGCGATGATGAGCCGCGTAGGAATCTGAGCCGACACCATGCCGCGAGGACGCACAAAAGTCGCCAACCCTGCCACTGCCCGGCGCATTCTGGCCGCAGCCGAGAAGCATTTCGCCGCCCAGGGCATGGCCGGAGCGCGCACGGAGGAAATCGCCTCGGCGGCCCACGCAAACAAGGCGATGTTGTACTACTACTTTGGCAACAAGCGCCGCCTGCATCGCGCCGTGCTCGAAAATCTGCTTCGGCGTCTGCGCACCAGCGTTTATGTTTCCGCGCCCCAGGGCTCCACGCCGCGCGAGCGGCTGTGGGCGTTCTTCGCTGCTTATTTCGATTTTCTCGCGTCTCATCCGAATTACCCGCGACTCGTTCAACGCGAAGCGATGGAATCGACCCGCGACTTTGAATGGATCACCCGCGAGTATTTGCGTCCGTTCCACACGCACCTGGTCAGCAACATCGAAGACGGCATTTCGTCCGGTGAGTTTCGCAAGGTGAACCCCGAACACGCCGCCTTCACCATCATGGGCATGACCACCTCGTACTTCGCGGCTGCCGCCATTCTCAGCAAAGTAGCCGGAAAAGATTTGCTCGCGCCGCAGGCCTTGGAAATCCGAAAACAGTCCTTGCTTGATTTTATGGAACACGCACTCACTCGACCCAAAGCGAGACATACATGACCGGCCGCAAATTCATGGTACTCATCGCCGTGATCTTTCTGATCACCGCCGCCTTTTACTTCAGCACAATGCCGCGCGGCAATGACGTCGTGCTCGTTGGCGTGGTGGATGGCAACGAAGTGATCGTCAGCCCTCAGATCACCGGGCGAATCACCACTCTCGCCGTCGATGAAGGCACGGCCGTCAAGAAAGGAGATCTGATCGCCGAGCTTGATTCGCGCGAACTCGAAGCCGGACTTGGCGCCGCAAAAGCCAACGTTTTGAGCCTGGAAGCGCAAGTGAACGAAGCGAATCACAATTTTACGTTTACCGACACGCAGACCGATGCCTCCGTGGTGCAGCAACAGCGGCGCATCGCCATGGCGAAAGCGCAGCTTGAGCCCGCCCGCGCGCAATTGTGGAAAGACCAGGCCGATCTGAAGCGTATGCAGATGCTGTTCGATAAGGGCGAAGTCTCCGCCCAGGATCGCGACCACGCCGAAGCGGCGGTGCGCATTTCGCAAGCGAACGTGACCGCACTGGAAGAGGCGATCAAGGAAGAAGACAGCGCTCTCGACGTCGCCCAGGCCAATCGCAAGCAAGTGGACGTTCGCAAGAGCGCCGTCTCCACATCGATCGCTCAGCTCGAACAAGCCCGCGCATCCGAAGCGCAGATGGCCACCCAGTTGAGCTATACGAAAATCTACTCGCCGATCGACGGCATCGTCTCCGTGCGAGTCGCAAAGCAAGGCGAAGTCGTCGCGCAGGGTTCACCCATCGTCGTAGTCGTCGATATCGATCATCTGTGGGTGCGCGCCGAAGTGGAAGAGACGCTCATCGATTCTGTCGCGTTTGGCCAGAAGTTGCGTGTGCGTTTGCCGTCCGGCGACGAGATTGACGGCAACGTGATTTTCAAAGGTGTTGAGAATGATTTCGCCACGCAGCGCGACGTCAGCCGCACCAAGCGGGACATCAAAACGTTCGCCATCAAAGTCGCCGTCCCGAATCCCGATCATCGCCTTTTCACCGGCATGACCGCCGATGTCTTGCTGCCTCGCCCGGCGAAGAAAAGCTGGTTCGCTCGCAATTAATAAAATGCCTACCGATCCCACAAACGCGGTTGAAGTCGATCACCTCACCAAGAAATTTGGAGAGCTGGTCGCCGTCAACGACATCAGCTTCTCGGTGACCCACAAGGAAATCTTCGCCTTGCTCGGCCCAAACGGCGCGGGCAAGACCACCTTGATCCGCATGATGACCACGCTCACTCCGCCGACATCCGGCACCGCACGCATCGCCGGACACGACATTCGCACCGACGCAGACGGCGTGCGCCACGCTATGGGCGTAATTCCGCAAGCTCTGACGTCCGACCCTGAGCTCACTGCCGTGGAAAACATGCTCATCCACGCCAAGCTCTACGGCATTCCCCGCGCGGAGCGCGACAAGACCATTCACGACCTGCTCAGTTCCGTGGACTTGCTGAAATTCAAAGACGCGCTGGTCCGCACCTTCTCCGGCGGGATGCGTCGCCGCCTGGAAATCGCCCGCGGCCTGATTCATTCGCCGAAGATTTTATTTTTGGATGAACCCACCACCGGACTCGACCCCGTTTCGCGCTCAAACGTCTGGCAATTGATTCGCACGCTGCGCGAACGTTCCGACCTGACGATTCTGCTCACCACTCACTACATGGACGAAGCCGACAAACTCTGCGACCGCATCGCCATCGTCGATCACGGCAAGCTCGCCGTTCTCGATACTCCCGCGAAGCTGAAAGACAGCGTTCCCGGAACCGACACCGTCGAAGCTGAATTCGAAAACGCGCCACCCGATTGGGAATCGCAGCTGAAGCCGCTGTCGCACGCTGCCGGCATTTCCTTCCGCGACGGCCTGTACCACATTTCGTCCACCGACGGTCCCGCCACCGTCGCTGGACTGATGGATTTGACGCGCGCTCGAGGAGTGCAGGTGAAAAAAGTAACCGTCCAGAGCACCACGCTCGACGATGTTTTTCTGCATTACACCGGAAATGACTTGCGCGACTCCGCGGCGGGCGGCCGGCGGCTGGATATCGGGCACTTATACAAGTAAAGCGGAGTCGAAGGATCGTATGCGCAAAAGGAATCTAGGCCGATGAGTTTCCAGCGAATCTGGGCCCTCATGGAGCGCGACCTGCGTAAATTTTTTCGCAGCCCCGCGCTGATGATGACGTCCATGGTGTTCCCGCTGTTGCAGCTGGTCGTCCTGGGCTATGCATTCGGCGGGAAAGTGGTCAACGTGGACCTCGGCTTCGTCGATCAGGATCATTCCGTCGAATCGCGCAAAGTCCTCGAAATGTTCAATGGAATTCAGGCCGGACCGAAAACATTTCGGGTGACTCAGTACGATTCGCTGGAGAGCGCCACGCACGACCTCGAAAACGGAAAAGTACGGGCCATCGTTGTGGTGCCGCACGATTTCTCGCGGCGATTCTACCAGCACGACCGCCCGCGCATTGCGTTCACCGAAGACAATACCGATCAATTTATTTCCAGCGCGCTGCTGGAGCGCGTCCAGCAAATGGTCGAGCAACTCAACGCCCCGGACGTGACGCCGCGTCTGGACCGCTCGATCGACCTGCAGACCGTCGAGATTTACCCCTACGTGCCCTATATCCAATATTTGCTCGCGGGCTCGATCGCGCTTTCCGTTTTCGTGGTCGCAATGATCGGCGGCGGAATCACATTCATCGACGACAAATCGCGCGGACTCCACGAAGGTTACCTCGTCACTCCGATCAAAAAGTCGGAACTCGTGTTCGGATTGATCGGCGCTGGCACCATCAAAGGCCTCATGGCCGGAATGGTCCTGGCCATCATCGGCGGCATGATCGCCGGCCTTCCGGATATGTGGCAGCCCATGCGGCTGTTCTATCTCGTCATCGTGATCACCTTCGCCGCGATGACCATGATGAGCTTTATGTTTTTCCTCATGGTCCGCGTGGACGATCCACTCGTGCCCCGCGCGATTTTCGGCGTGCTCAACACCCTGCTTTTTTTCCCATCGGGCGCGGTGTATCCGATCCAGGCGTTTCCGTGGTGGCTGAAATGGATTTCGGTAATCGATCCTTTCACCTACACCGTCCACGCCTTGCGAAACCTCACCCTCAAGGGCACCGGCATTGAAGGAATTTACGTGGACGTGTTAGTTTTGTTGGGCATCTCGGTCGTGATGATCAGCGGGTGCATCGCGCTTTTTAAGCGCCAATTGTAAATGCAAGGAGCTTTCGTGGGAATTTTCGATAGTTCAGACGAGCACCCGCCGGCCAAGGTTCGCCGCTACGTCATCACCGGCATTGCATTCGTCGCGCTGGTCACCGGGTTCGCCTTTTATCTGCTACGTTACCATCAGGAAAAAGAGACGGTTCGCCATTTCATGGACACCGTCGTTTCCGGAAACATGCAAGAGGCCTATAAACTTTGGAAACCCGCCCCCAGCTATTCTTTCAAGGATTTTCAGGACGACTGGGGACCGCAAAGCTTCAATGGTCCGATCAAAAGCTATCGACTGAAGGACGCGCAACGTCTGCCCTCCGCATCCGGTGTGATTATTCTGCTCGAAGTAAGTCCGTACCAGCCGTTTCCGCCCAAGAGCGACGAAATTAAAAGCAGCAAAAACACGGAAGTAAGGATTTGGGTCCAATTCAAAGACCAGTCGCTCGGGTTTCCGCCGTTTTAGCGGCTGGATCTGAGATTCTCTTGTGCATCCGGCATCGTCAGGTGAGGGACCTCGACTTGGATCAATCCTCGTGACACCCGCCCTCATTCATCTCGAGCCACCGGAACAACCCCATGAGTGACGGCATCTACGGAAGATTCGAACGATTTTTCGCGTTCGTGGGCTACACCCTCGTCAGCCTGATTCTGGCTGCCGTCGTCATCGAACTCGGCGCCCACGCTGTTTGGGCCATGAAACACGGCTTGCGCCCAAGCTCGCAGGAAAAGCTCGGAAGCACCAGTCCCGCGTACGCTTCGTATCCCTGGGCCGCCGAATTCTGGAAGGAAGAACAAGCGCGCCGCAAGCCCGGCCGCGGCGGATACGTTCCGTTCGTCGTTTGGGGCGTCTCGCCCTGGAGCGGCAAATACGTCAACAACGATGTGACGGAACTCGGCGTCGTTCGACGCACGACCAATCCCGCGCGCTCGGGCTGTGAGAAAAATGGCATCAAATCCGTTTGGATGTTTGGCGGCTCCACGCTCTACGGCTCCGGCGTTCCTGACTGGGCCACGCTTCCCTCGTACATGGCCACCGCGCTCAACTCCACGGGCGGCCCGTGTTTCGCCGTCATCAATTTCGGAGTCGAGGGCTACAACACGAACCAGGAAGTGATCCTGCTGTCGGAGCTTTTGAAACGCGGCCACCGTCCAGACACCGTGATTTTCTACGATGGGTTCAACGATTCCTACGTAGGCGCATTCGCTCCCGGCAACGCCGGCGATCATTGGGAATTCGACGCCATCAAAGCCCGCGTGGACGGCAAACTCGTCGGCAAGCTCGACTTTCTGCGAAATTCGTACGCGCTTCGCCTCGCGCGCGAAATAGCCAAGAGACGTTCCCCGTCCGGCGAAGCTCTCCTGGAATCCCGAAAGATCGAGTCCCGTGCCGCTGCGACGATAAGCAACTACCAACAAAACATTGCATTCGCGCGAAAACTCTCCGGTACGTACGGATTTACGTTTTACGCGTTCTGGCAGCCCGCTCTTCCGGTTGGTCACAAGCCGCTCGCAGGATATGAACAGGATCTCGTCACGCTCGACGCGAACAGTCCGGAAGGGAGCGCCTTTCCCGGGATTATCGCGGTCTATCGCCTCGCGCAGGATCGGGCGGCACGCGACGGCGATTTCATCTACCTTGGCGATATTTTTGATGGAGTCGGCGAGCCCCTGTATCTCGACCGCTGGAATCATCTGGGGCCGCGCGGTAATGAACTGGCAGCCGCCGCCGTAGCGAAATATCTTCCGCCGTTATCGCCACAGAAATAACTGTCAGGTCCGCAGGACGGCTTCGCACGCCTGCTGCACTTCATCCATCCCGATCAATTCGGCACTCCGCGGCTGCGCCAAGAGTACCGCCTTGTCGCCTCGAGGATGCCGGAATGTCGCACCCGTGCTCACCACGCGGCTTTGCGCCCGGCGCGGTCCCCATTGCGCCGGATCGGTCTCGCTGAAAATCACCACCGTTGGCACGCCGAGCGCGGACGCCACGTGAGCGGGCCCCGAATCGTTGCCGACGAACAGACTCGCGCCGGATATCGCGGCAATCAGCTCGCGAACATTCAGTTCCCTTGGAATCACCGCACAATTCTCGAAGCTGCGCGTAGCCTCAGCTGCAACATCTTGATCGCGAGCGCCAACGTTCACCACGCTCGCGATTCCCTGCGTCTCGCGAAGCCAACGCGCGAGCGCCGCGAAATTCCTGGTCGGCCAGCGCATTCCCGGCAAGCGCGCTCCGGGTTGCAGCACGGCGTATCGCACGCCGGCGGCGATTCCCTTCTCGGCGAGTTTCCGTGCCGCGGCGGCTGCGGCATCCGGCTGCGGGAAAATTTCCGGAGCAGGAATCGGACTTCGCGGCAGCCCGCAGAAATACAGTTGCGAGATGCGGTGCTCAACCGTATGTACGCACTCGCTGCCGTAAAACTCCGCCGCATCCGGAACCTGCACGTTGTAGAGAAGCGAATACTGGTAGCCCGCCCAGCACACACGATGCGCGGCGCCGGATGCGCCCGTAAGCATCGCGCTGCGCGGCCCGCCGTGCTGGTTGAAAACAACCGGGAATTTTCGCCGGCGCAGCGCAAGCGCGGTTTCCGTCAGGTCACGCGAAATCAAAACCTCGCGGATGGCCGGATTACCTTCGAACACAGCCGCGAAGCGTTCTTCGGCTAATACGCAAATGCCGAGATCGCGCCGCCAATCGTGGAGCGCGCGAATCACCGGCGTTTCCAGTACGAGATCGCCCAGCGAGCGCAGGCGTATGAGCAGCACTTCCGCGCCCCGCGGCAAATTGGGAAGCACTGCGGAGGCCGCTTGCGTGGGATTCACAACTTCATTCGGCGTCAATGCGTGCTTCGTCCACCAACATGACGGGAATATCTTCTCGGATCGGGTAAACGCGGCGGCAGGAAGGGCACTTCAAACCCTGCTGATCGCTCGTAATCTTCACCGGCGTCTTATCCAGCGGGCAAACCAAAATATCCAGCAACTCCTGCGAAACACCCATGTATTTCCTCCCAGCGAACTGTAGCAGACGCATCGGCCGCCGGGCAACCATCCGGCGGTCGCGAGAGTCGCACCCGCGAGCCGCGCCCCAAAAGACGCCCCCACCGGAATGCTTTGACTCCCGCTCGCGTGTGTGGAACGCTGGTAGTCAAATCATCGGACAACGCAAAGAGGAGCAACTGCAATGCCGCTCGAAAAAGAACAGATCATGGACGCGCTGCGCCAGTGTTACGACCCCGAAATTCCCATCAGCATTGTGGACCTCGGATTGATTTACGACGTGGCCTACGACGACGCCGGCAACGTCACCGTCAAGATGACCCTCACCACGCAAGGCTGCCCATCGGCGCTCGAAATTCCCGATCAAGTGAAGAAACGCATCGGCGCGATCGACGCCGTGCGAGACGTTACCGTGGACATCGTGTGGGAACCTGCGTGGAATCCAAGCATGATTTCGGAAAGCGGCAAGCAGACCCTCGGAATCGAAGAACCAACGTAGGCCCAGGCAAAAAGCGCTCGCCCCGCGAACCCGCGGCAAAAAGAAAAACGCGGCGGGAACCTGTCTCCGCCGCGCCATAAACTCTCATGGAATTCGCACCACTGATTGCCGCGTTTACTGCGTCTTGGCCTTGAACCAATCCGCATTAATCGGCGTGAACGAAGTCCACTTCTCCGGCAAATCTTCCAGCGCGAAAATCGCCGTCACCGGGCACACCGGCACGCACGCGCCGCAATCAATGCACTCATCGGGATGAATATAGAGCTGCTTCTCTCCCTCGAAGGCCGGTTCGTCTTTACGGGGATGGATGCAGTCCACCGGGCACACGTCCACGCAGGCCGTGTCCTTCGTTCCGATGCAAGGTTCCGCAATCACGTACGCCATCTAGAAGTCTCCTGAATATTGTGGGTAAACCACTCGTGCTTTGCTCATTCGCTGATAATTGCTCAACTTTTTTATATCATCAATACAGAGCGCGTACAAGCGCCCTGGGCGCCTGTGGGAGCGGCGCACAATCGCGACCGAAACGAAAGCATCCGCTGGATTCACTTTTCTTATATGACGCATCGCTAAAACAGAGGAGATTTCTATGATTCAAACTCGCGGTAACCAACTCACCTGGCTGGGCCACGCATCCTTTCGCATCACCACACCTTCCGGAAATGTAGTCCTCATCGATCCATGGATCCAGACGAATCCCATGTGCCCGGAGCCCCTCAAAAAACTCGAGCGCGTGGATACCATGCTTGTCACCCACGGCCACTTCGACCACATCGCCGATGCCGTGGACATCGGGAAAAAGTTCAAACCCCAAATCATCGGAATCTACGAGCTGTGCGCTGGCTGGAATCAAAGGGCGTCCCGAACACCAGCGCCATGAACAAAGGCGGCACGCAGAAAACCGGCGACATCGAAGTCACCATGGTCAACGCCATTCACTCATGCGGTATCAAAGATGGCGACCAGATCGTTTATGGCGGCGAGGCCTGCGGCTACATCATCCGGCTCCCGGGCGGCTTGACCATTTATCACGCAGGGGACACCGCCGTCTTCACCGACATGAAAATCATCGGCGAATTGTACGCCCCAGACGTCGCGCTGCTGCCGATCGGCGATCTCTTCACCATGGGCCCTCGCGAAGCCGCGCTGGCTATACGACTGCTCAACGTCAAGCACGTAGTTCCGATGCACTTCGGAACGTTTCCTCCATTGATCGGCACGCCGGAGCAGCTCCGCGCAATGACCGCCGATATCAACGGCCTCGAAATTCACGCGCTGCGCCCCGGCGACTCAATCGGCTGACGGCAAACGCGCGACTCGCCGAATACGTGAACAACAAAAAAGCCCTCGGCGTCGTACCCGAGGGCTTTTCATTTTGCGCGCGCGCGCAAATCCTACTGCTGAATCGTCACCGGTGCCGTCAGCCGGAAATGCAGCCGCGTCTCCGCTGGAAGTGTGATGTCGCGTTTTCCGGTGAACGCCGCACCCGCCGTGCCCGCGCCGCCGCCCGCCAGTGCGCCAATCGCGGCTCCCTTCCCGCCGCCTGCCAATGCTCCCACGATCGCGCCAAACGCCGCTCCGCCCCCGGCTCCAATTCCGGTGCGCTTTCCCCGGCCCTTCCCGGCGTCTTCAAATTCGCTGGTCTGGATCGAGTAGGGGTTCCCATTCAAACGGATCGTATCCAGTGTCAGCGCCAGCACCGCGTTGCCGTTGAATTTTCCCGCGGAATGCGACGTGATGATCGTGCCGGAGACGCGCGTGCCGACCGGCAGAACCACGTTGCCTGCCACCGAAATCGGTTCCGCGAGCGTAGCGGCGAAGTGGTCTCCGTCGTTCGCGAGTTTTGTGTCAATCGTGTCCCCCAGCGAAATCGTCAGCGACGTGCCTGACGGGACCACGACCGGAGGCGGCGGGGGAGGAGGAACCGGGGCGGGCGCTGGTTGCACGTTCGATGCGCCGGGTTGCGAAGTCGAATTGCTTCCCGATCCGGAATTCGAAGGCGACGCAGATGGACTCGGCGTGCTGCTCGATTTTCCGCAGCCGCCAATCGATAGAGCGAGCGCCGCCGCAAGGCACGCATGGAAGAATCGATTTCTCATCAGTTGCTCCTGTACGTGGGTGTGGTAAGAAACGGAAAATAACCGCGCGCAAAAAACGCGCCCATTCTAAGCCGGATCAATCATTCTGACAACCGGTCGCCGGCAGCGGTGATGCTATGTTGGGGGCTCAAAAAGCCGGGGGCTCGGTACTCGACGCGTGAGGGACAAGGCTGCGCAAAAAGAAGACCATATTCGCCGGGCGCTCGGCCAGCCGCCGCATGAAGTAGGGAAACCAGTCGGTGCCAAACGGTATGTACACGCGAAGCCGGTATCCCTCGCGCGTCAGTTGCTGCTGCAGGTCCGTCCGAATGCCGTACAGCATTTGAAACTCAAACCGGTCAAGTCCGATTCCCTGCTGCTTTACGAATTCCTTTGTGGCGTCGATCATCGCCGGATCATGCGTCGCAATTCCGTGATACACGCCGCTCGGCAGCAGAATCTTCATCAGCTTCACGTAATTGGCGTCCACATCCGATTTTTTCGGAAACGCAACGTCCGGAGGCTCCTTGTAAGCGCCTTTGCATAAGCGCATTCGGCAGCCAACCGACAGCAAGTCCCGAACGTCCTGTTCCGCGCGATACAAGTACGACTGCATCACCGTGCCCACGCCTTCGTACTTCGCTCGTACCCGCTTCACCAGTGCAACCGTTCGCTGCGTGTAAGCCGAGCCTTCCATGTCCACACGAACGAAATTTCCCTGCGCGCTCGCGTGCGCCACAATTCCTTCCAGCAGTTCCTGGCAGAGCGATTCGTTCAGGTCGAGGCCGAGCTGCGTGAGTTTGAGCGAAACGTTGGCGTCGAGCTTTTCGCTGGCGATTCGGTCGAAGATGGCGATGTAGCCTTCCGCGGCCGCCCGCGCTCCGGCTTCATCGGAAACATTTTCGCCGAGCAGGTCCAGGCTGGCGGACTGGCGCGCGCGATTCACTTCGCGCGCGGCGATGATGGCATCGTCGAGATTGTCGCCCGCCACAAAACGCTGCGCCACGCGGCGGCTGACGCGATTCGCCATGATCCATGGCGCCAGCTTTTTGTTTTCGGAAAGATGCAGCAGAATCGCCCGCATCATGATCGGTGGATCTCCACCCGCTCTCCGCGCCGCCCCATCAGGCCTTGTGTCCTTCCAGAAAACGCTCCGCTTCAATCGCCGCCATGCAGCCGGAGCCCGCTGCCGTGATTGCCTGGCGGTAGTGATGGTCCTGCACGTCGCCCGCGGCGAACACGCCTTCCACATTCGTCTTCGGCCCGTCGTGCGTGATCAAGTATCCGTTCGCGTCCATCTCCAGCTGGCCCTTGAAGATTTTCGTATTCGGATCGTGCCCGATGGCGACGAACACTCCCGATACATCGCGCGATTGCGTTGACCCATTTTCGGTATTGCGCAGCGTCACTTTTTCCACCGACTGCTTGGTCACATCATGGACTTCCGAGATTTCGTAGGGCGTGAGAAATTCGATCTTTTCGTTGGCCCGCGCCCGATCGATCATAATCTTCGAAGCGCGGAACTCGTTGCGTCGATGGACGAGCGTCACTTTCCTGGCGAACTTCGTCAGGAACGTAGCCTCTTCCATCGCCGTGTCTCCGCCGCCGACCACAATAATGTCCTTGCCGCGGAAGAAAAACCCGTCGCACGTCGCACAGGTAGAAACACCGTAGCCCAGCAGTTGTTTCTCGGATTCGATACCGAGCATCCGCGCCGAAGCTCCCGAAGCGATGATCAGCGATTCGGCTTCATAGGTTTCCTTCCCCGCTACCACTTGGAAAGGTCGCTTGCTCAAATCCACCGACGCCACCGCCCCGGACCGAAATTCGGTCCCGAAACGCTGCGCTTGCTTGCGCGCGTTCTCAATCAACTCCGGCCCCATAATTCCCTCGGGAAATCCCGGAAAATTCTCCACCAGCGTCGTCAACGCCAGTTGGCCGCCGGGCTCATAGCCGTCCAGCACCAGCGGATTCAAATCCGCGCGCGCCGCATAAATCGCCGCCGTCAGTCCCGCGCAACCGCTCCCGATGATGATGACCTTATGCATGTATCTGTCTCCCAGCAATTGGATGAAGTTGCGACGGACCGCGATGCAAAGCGCAAACGGGTAAGTATATCATTCCAAGGCGGATCGGAAAGGGACCCGCGAACGCAGCCTGAAGAGCGCTTTCATCGGTGCTTTCACCGCATCCTTGAACATCGCGCTTGTTGCGTGCCTGCCGCGAGTCCAGCGATACTACGCGACGGCAAGGACTGTAAATGCCTCAACCACTCAATCCATTCCGAATGCTCAGCGAGATGATCGTCGTGCTGCTCGGCGCGCTGCTGATTCTGCTGGCCTTCTCGGGCCGCGCTTCATTACCGGCGCGACCCGCCGGCGTGATCGCCATCGGTGTGCTCTTCCTTTACCTCGCCGCGCGCGCGTTCCGTCGGCCCGAAACCAGCGTATCTCGCGCGCAATCCAATGTTCGCGCCGGATCGTTGGCTATCGTCGGAATCCTGCTGATCGATATCGCGCTGTTTCACACGAAATATTCGATGGCGCTGCTGGGCATCGCGGGAGTCGTCCTGGTGCTGCGCGGGCTGCTGAGTGCCGTCTTCTCGTTCGCCAAAAAATAAATCCGACGGCGAACTTCGCCTTGGCTACGACTGCCCCGGCAACTTTTTCGGCGGTTCGTCGGGATGCGAGCGCCGCCCTTCGATATCGTGAATGTGCTGCCGGAGTCTCTCGGTGACCGACGCGGTTTGCCCTTCATTCATTTCGCGCTCCACTTCGGTGAGCGCAAAGTGAACGATATCGTGGTGGTGCACTTCTTCGCCGGGCAACAAGTCGCTCAATTCCAGCCATACGCGGTGCAGCATTTCGATTTCATTCGGCGTCAGGCGCGGCGCATGGGGACCCAGATAGAAAATCTGCTCCTGTCCGGCGGGCGTGAAAATTTCCAGCGTCACGCGCGGGCGAGGCTCGGCCATCCGCTCCCACGACAATCCAATCTCGCGAGCCTGATCGTTTACCGGCATCTTCGAGGAACTGCCGATCACGACGGTGCTCGATTGTAAATTCGTTGCCGTGCGCAGAATGCCTTCCCACAGATTATTCGCCGCAGCCACCGCCAGCCGCACAGGTTTCCCTTCCTTCTCGGCAATCGCAAGCACTTTGGTGAACAGCAATTGTTCGATCGTGCTGAATAACTGGTCGGGCGCCAGTTCGTACTCACCGGAAGCCGCGCGACGCAGCATCCGCACGTGAAGCACCACGATCTCCGCTTCTTTCCGGCGTACGCGACGCAGCGCAGCCTCCAGGTGCGTCAGCCCGTAGTACGTGCTTACCGGCACCAGAATATTTCCCGCTGCCACTCCCACGCTGTCCGGGGTGAGTTCCGCTTCTTGTGCCAAATTGAATTGGTCGAGCTCCACGTGCGCCGCTCCGGCCGCCCGCACCTTCATGCGATGTTCGGAAACCTCAAACACCGTGAAAAGTAAGACAGTGAAGATCACGCCTGCAATCGTCGCCGAGGGCTTGGTGAAAAGGTTGATAAACGCGATGGCCACCAGCACCAGCGTGATCAGCCCAAGCCCGATCGGAATTTCCTTGCCGAAAATTACCGGATTGAAAGGCACGCGATATTCGCGGTCCTGGGGATGCGTGTAGCGCAGCACCAGCACCGCCACGCCCTTCATTGAGAAACTCCAAATCACGCCGAACGCATAGAGGTTCCCAAGGAACGTCACGTCGCCGCGGCTTGCTATGATCGTTACCAGCTGAAACGCCACCACCAGATTGATGATCCGGTGCGTCGTGCCAAAACGCGGATGCGGATGCCGGAACCAATCGGTGAGCACTCCATCTTCCGACACGCGGTTCAGTACGCCGTTCGAGCCCACAATCGCGGTGTTCACCGCCCCGGCAAGAATCAGCGTCCCTACCACCACGACGAAGACGTGAAACGCCAGCCGTACCGGAAAGCTTCCGACCAAATGCATCGAAAGGCCGCCAATCAGATTTTCCGTGAAGTTGCCGCGAACGCTGTCCGGAATAATCATTACCGCAAAAAACGAAACCAGCGATGTGAACACCAGGCTGTACACGAAAATTACCAGCCCGGCTTTTTTCAGATTCCTCAGCTTGGGATGCTCGATTTCGCGGTACACCTGCGCGAGCGATTCTTCTCCGCTCATGGCCAGCACGGAATGGCCCAGGCCCACAAAAATAATGATCAGCGTGATCGAATGCGCCCAATGGTATCCGTCGAGCCAGCCAAGAGAGCCCTTGTCAAGCTTCATATTGCCCGCGTTCGGCAGCGGCGGCAGGTGCCAACCTCCGCGAACCCAAAGCGTGTAGCAACACCAGCTAATCAGCATCACCACCATGATGGTGGTGAGCTCCATGATGATCAGCGCCTTGCCGCTCGATTCCGGCACGCCTTTGATATTTTCCCACCAGAAATACAGTGTGATGACGATCGCGACGGTCGCCGCCGTGACGTTCGGGCTTAAATGAAACCCAATCTTCGAATAATCGAAAAGCTCATTGATTACGCCACCCAGGTATTGTCCCGCCGAAACGCCGCTGATTGGCCCGGTCAGCACATAATCGAACATCAATGCGGAAACGGAAAACTTCGCCAGAGTTCCGCCCAGCGCTTCCTTCACCACCCGGTACACGCCGCCGCGCACGAACATGCTGCAACTTTCCACGTACACGGCGCGCACCGCGTAAGAGAACAGCATGATACCCAGAATGAACCACGGAGCGGTCTTGCCGATGAACTGCTCGGCTTCTCCACCCGCGTAATACGCGGAGGAAGCCAGGTCATTCAGTACGATCGCAGCGGCTCGCCAAAACGAAATAAAGGCGAGCATGGCCGTGGTGGCCACCAGAACCTTTGCGATGGGGCGTGCCGCACCCGGCGTGAAAGAAGGACCGTTGGGATTCGATGACATGTCTTCGTGTGGCTTGAAACTATACGTTGAAACGGGGACGAAAGGAAAGCATCGCGCTACCCTATGATTCGATGAACCTTACGGATTCCCGCTCCGCGAGTCGGGTGGCTCCGGCGTCGATCGAAATTCACGTTCGCACGCGCTGCACGGGCATATTTCGCGGAAATGTTCGAAGCTGTAGATGCCGGTGGCGTGGCTGTCTGAAAATTGAATCTGAATCGCGTAATTGCCCACCGCGCTCGCGCTGTTCGCCGTCACGCGCGGTTTGAACATCGGCAGCACCGCCGCCGCGCCGCCTCCCTCCGCTTTCTTCGCTCGCTCGTCGTTGCACATCGCGCACGGGCAGTGGTCGCGCAAATACGGAAATTCGTAACGGCTGGTGTGCATGTCCGACCAGGTGATCTCCACGCCTTCGCCGCTTGTGACGTTCACCTTCACGCTGATCGGTTTCTTCCGCGCATCGAGTGCAATGGGCATTGAATTATGATTCTAACAGAGCGTCACGCGCGGGTTCGACGGAAAGCTCATTCACCCGCGTGCGCCCTTCGCAATGTTTCGATATCGAGCTTCACCATTTTCAGCATCGCTTCCATCACTCGTTTTGACTTCTGCGGATCAGGATCGCTGAGCATCTCCCCAAGAGCGCGAGGCACGATCTGCCAAGACAATCCGAATTTGTCTTTCAGCCAGCCGCAGCGGCTCTCGCTCCCGCCTTCGGTGAGTTTCGCCCACAGCTCGTCCACTTCCGCTTGCGTCTTACAATCGACGAACAGCGAAATCGCTTCGGTAAATCGCGCGTGCGCAGGGCCGCCATTCAGCCCCATGAACTGAACTCCTTCGAGTTCAAACGTAGCGGTGATTACTTTTCCCTTCGGCCCAGGCGTCGTTGGCGGTAATCGCGTGATTGAACCGATCTTCGAGTTCTTGAAAACCGACGTATAGAAATTGACCGCTTCCTCCAGGTTGTCGTCGAACCAAAGGAACGGAGTAATTTTCTGCATCGCTCTCCCTCCACGTCCACGCCTACGCACACACCCACGCACAAATCCAAGTCGCCCTCGCGCCGCACCCGGAGTCTATATCCAAATCACGACCTTGCGAGGAATCGCAGGCGCGGAAAAGCCTATCGCGAAGGGCAGCAGGTTCCGGCCGGAATTGGATTTCCGTGCGGGCATGTCGTCGGATGCCCAAGGAACGTGCAGATTTTTTGGTCGAGTTCCGGGCTGATGATGTGCTCAAACTTACAGGCGTGCGAGTTTGCTTCCGACTCCGTGATCGAAAACGTATCGGTCAGCAGACGTTCTGCCAGCCGCCTGCGCCGGACGATGTCGCGGGCGCGCGTGCCGCCGCGCTGCGTCAGCGCCAATTCGCTTTCTCGCATCGTCAGCAGTCCCAGCGATTCCAGCCGCGCGATAATTCGCGCCGCGTCCTGCCCCGTCGAACGCTTGCGTACCTGCTCGAGTGAGGGCGCGGTTCCCTCTTCGCCGCACAGCCAGACCTGCTCAAGGAAGTGATCGAAGTGGATTTCGTCGTCGGTGGAAAATTCCGTGATCTGTGCCAGGCGTCCGTGCGCAAGCTCGATGCGCCGGTCGGCGAGGCGCCCGATCTCCGGCGCGTGCGTAACCATCAATATCGTGTGCCCCTGCGCGTGCAGTTCGCGCAGCAGGTGAATCACGATTTCTTCGTTCGCTTCGTCTAGATTGCCGGTCGGCTCGTCCGCCAAGATCAATTTCGGATGGTTGATCAGCGCGCGCGCCACGGCCACGCGTTGCTGCTCGCCTCCGGAAAGCTCGGCTGGCAGATGCTCGATCCGGTCACCCAGCCCAACGCGCTCAAGCGCTTGCCGCGCCTCGGTTTCGTCCGTGGTGCTATGAAAATATTGCGCCAACATTACGTTTTCCAGCGCGGTCAGATACGGCACCAGATGAAACTGCTGAAACACAAATCCGATTTTCTCGGCGCGAAACCGCGTCAGGCCCGCTTCGTCCAGGTGCGCCACGTCGATTCCGTCCACGATCGCGTTGCCCGATGTCGGCGTATCCAGTCCCCCCAGAATATTAATCAGCGAAGTTTTGCCCGAGCCCGATGGACCCATGATCGCGATCCATTCCCCCTCCTCCACTTGAAACGAAATGCCGTCCAGCGCGCGCACGTTTCCAAAGTGCTTGTGCAGCGCATCGATTTTGACGACCGTGGACACCGCTCGCTATTCTCCCCGCAAAATCGCCGCCGGCTTTACGCGCCCCAGCAGCCGCAACGGCAGCGCGCCCGCCAGCGCCACCAGAATCATCAGCGCCACCGTCACCGGGAAAACAATCCAGCGCGGCGAAATCGCGGTCCCGAAAACGCGCAAGCCCATCCAGTACGACAGCACAAATCCAAGCAGGCTGCCAATCAAGCCTCCGGCCGCTCCCAGCACTCCCACTTCAGCCAGAAATATTCCCACAACCCGCGTGATCGAGCCACCCAGCGCCTTCATCAATCCCACGTCTTCGCGCCGCTCCATCGCCAGCGCCGCCATCGTTCCCAGCACGCACAGCGCGGTCAGCGCCAGAATCAAAATCACCATCGCCAGGATCAGCAAACGGATTCGACCTAGCAGCGCTCCCTCTGCCTCGGCTACGTCTCGCACAGGACGAACCTGATAGTCCGGCAAATCCCGCGCCAGTTCGGACGCAACGTTCGCGATCACCTCCGGTGAACCGTTCACGCTGATCTGCGCCACACTTACGCCGCCCGGTAGAGCCGCAAGCGCCTGAATCGCGTGCAGCGACGCAAACACCTGGTTGTCTTCGTTTCCGCCTGAATCGATCACACCGGAAACAGTGCAACTCATCGTAGTTTGCGGCGTATGCAGCGCGAGCGTGCCGCCGGTCGCGAGATTTAGTTTTCGCGCGACGTCCCGGCCTAGCAGGCAGTGCGACGAATCTTCTCGCGAACGAATCCAAGACCCTGCAAGGCGCCAGGTCGGATTGAGTTGCTGCAGCTGATCGAGCCACGTACCAGCCACAACGACTCGCGTATCTCCGGACCGTGCCACAACGTAAAGAAACGGCGCCGCCGCGGTGATCGGCGAATTCGCTTCCATGAACTTCGGCTGCCCAATCGCAGCGGCTACGTCGAATTCGCCAAGCAACGCGGGCGCCGAGGAATCAAGCGCTCCGGATGCGTTCGCCGCCGGCGAAATCACTACGTTCGCGCCGAGCGTCCGGAATTCCCGGGTCAGCTTGTGCTCTACGTCCAAATCCAGATTCATCAGCGCGGAAATCACCGCCGCGCCGCTCACCAGCGCGAGTACCGCCACCGCGAGTCGCCCACTGCTTCCCCGCAGCAATTTGAAAACCAGCCGCCAGAACATCACTCGCCTCGCAAAATAAGCGCAGGCTCAAAACGCGAAGCGCGCCGCAGGGGAATCAAGCTGCCGGCCAGCGCCACGATCGCCGCCAGCGCCAGCACCACCGGCAGCAACACGATACGAGGGGATGCCGGCGTTCCAAACACACTTTCGCCCAGCAATCTCGCCAGCGCCGCGCCCACCAAAAATCCAATCGCGCCGCCCGCGAGCGCCAGCAGAAGCTGCTCCGCAAGAAAAATTCCACCCACGAGCGTGTTGCTCGCCCCGAGCGCTTTCATCACTCCAATTTCCGCGCGCCGCTCAAGTACCGTCGTTGCTGAAGTCGCAGCCACGGCCAAGGCCGCCGCCCCCAGCGCCGCAAGCGTCACGATCCACAGCAAAGTTCCGACGCGCGAAAGCACGCGCCCTTCCGTTTCCGCCACGCGCCGGATGGCCCGCACATCGGTGCCTGGGATTACCGTACGAATCTGGTAGCTGATCGACGAAATGTACGGCGAACAAAACCAGCGATCGTATTCCGCGGGCGTCAGTTGCACGTTCTTGTCGGTCTGCGCGCGTTCGCCGCGCTCCGCGAGCGCGTCCGCGGGCTTCGTCAGCGCGCTGATGAAAAGATCGCGGTACTCTCCGGAGTGACCGGAAATCGATTGCGCAATACCGAGCGGTACCAGAATCGCGGAATCTTCCGTGTCGCCGGTAGAAACGATTCCCGTCACGTGCAACGCCACCGGCGCACTCGCAGTCGCCGTCGCCGGGCGTGCCGCCGTTACATAAATCGTCTGCCCGACCGCGATGCCGCCGGGATATTTCTCCGCCAGCGCCGCTCCCACCACGCAATCCTGCGCATCGTCGCCAAACCATTCGCCGCGCAGCTTCCACGAAGGATGCGTGAAGCTCACGCCCGTTTCGAAGCTCGTCCCGTCCGGAACCGCTACGCGGTGCTTGTACCATGTGCCGACAAGCGTCACCGGCGTCGCGCCTCGATCCGGCGCATTTCCAAGCAACGCAGGCACATCTAAAAACGGAGTAAATCCCAGAATATTGTGCCGCCAGAAAATCATTTTCAACTTTCCAAGATCCGCTTCCTTCAGGTACGCGCCCTCGTCCACGGGCCGATAATCCACCCCGCCAATTTCGACGGGTAGCGTGTCGGCTTGCGGAGTCACCAGCAAATTCGCCCCAAGGCTGCGGAATTCCCGCGCCAGCCGGTCGCCCACCTCCAGGGCAATCGTGAGCGTGGCCGTCGCCACGGCCATGCCCACCACCAGCGCGGCAGCCGTCAACACTTTTCGCCGCGGGTTGCGGATGAACGATTCACCTACCAGGCGGGCAAACATTGCGTCAGGAATGAATCTTCGCCACGGAGTCAGCGAGAGAGGAAAGGTCGATCACCACTTGGCCCGCTTCCACATGCGACTTTACGAGGATGGGATTGCAACCGCCGGACTCACCGATCGACGGAACGTAGATCGCCGCAGCGCAGTTGCGACAGATGATGTTCTGCCCTTCCTGCCGGTATCCGGACGCGCCGCAAATCTGGCACGCGTCGAGCGCCGTGGCGTAGCTTCCATTGCTTTGATGGATCACCAGGAAGCGAATCACCGTATGATCCACCTCGGTGGTGTAGTAATGAAGGCTGGAATCGGTCAGTTCGGCGAGAGGCACGCGCACCACGCTGTTATCCGCAACGAGCGCCTTCGCCGGAACCGGCGCAGCCGCCACGCGCCCGTACACGTATTCTCCCGCGAACGCGAAAACCACCGTCACGCACAAAATCGCCGCTGCAAAACTCCATCGACGCTGGCGGCGAAACTCATACTCGCGCATCCGACGATCCGCGGGATTGGACTCCGCGCCGCCCTTTTTCTCCGCAGCGGGATCCTTCGAGCTGAACCATTCGCGCAGCACCACCAGCGCCGCAAAACCCAGAATGATCACAAAGAAAAATACTTCGTTGCGGACGATCGGCCCGATCGTGGACATCTCCGTCTTGCTCGACGGAATCCACATCGATTCGCTCAACTCGTGGATGCCCGTCAGCGCCAGTTGAAACGCCACCACCATCAGAATCGCGCTGGTCGCCTTGAAGAAACGGTGCAGCGGAATCTTCAGCGTTCCCTGGAAGAAGAACAATCCCACCGCAATCGCGATCGCGATGCCCAAAGCCGTCCCGATCCATACCTGAACGCCTGCGCTCGAAAGCTCCACGGCGCGCAGGATCAGCACCAGCTCCGCGCCTTCTCGCACCACCATCAGAAACACAAAAAATCCGATCGCCCATCCGCCAGCGCGTGTTTCGCGCTGCGCATAGGTTTCGACGCGCTGCTCGATTTCCTTTTTCAAGTGCCGCGCCGCGCGATTCATCCACACGATCATCGACACTACCAGCGCCGACGCGACCAGCATCAACACGCCTTCAAATCCGTCTTCGTTCACCTGCCAGCGCTGCAACAGCACCGCCGCGGCAAAGCTCGCACCGGCGGCCAGAATCACGCCACCCCACACGTACGAGGAAAGAGCCCGGCGCCCGGTCCGGTTCAAATAAACGAGGACAATGCCGACAACCAGCGCGGCTTCGACGCCTTCACGGAGAGCAAGAAGTAGGGCTGAGAGCATAGCATTTCCAGTTGTAAACCATTTACAACTGGAAATTCGAGTTTAACGCCGTGTGAACGTGAAATCAAGCGAATTCAAGTCCCTTCAACCCCCCATTTGTGTGCCGCCCGGAACCACCCACTTTCCTGATTTCGCTGGCCTTATTCGATTCCCACCAGATTCGAACACCTTGCTTACCTTTCACGCTAAACTACCATCTTATAGTGTGATGTCCTTCCGCAGTCACAAACCGCTCCGTCACCGGATGTCGAGCCTTGCCATCCTGCTGATCTACTCGCTCGCATTCAGCCCTGTCGCCTCGCTCGCGCAGGCGGCCTCGCAAGCGCCGGCACCGTCCGCGTCTCCGTCATCGCTGCAGCAAAGCGCCACTCCCGCGACCGCGCCTCAAATGCAGGCCACCGCTGCTCCGCCGCGCAAGCAAGACGTGAAGAAAGCCAAGGAAGCCCAGAAACGCGCCGCCAAAGCCGCCGAGGCGGGCGACTGGCAAACCGCCTACGAGGAATACGACGACGCCGTCCATTTCGATCCCAGTAATTTTGCCTACGTGCAAGGATACGCCGCCGCCCGTGCCCACGTAGTGCAGGACAAAATGGACACCGCCGAGCGCGACGCCGTCTCCGGCCAAATCGCAGCCGCCGTTCGTCTGCTTCGTCAGGCCCGCGAGATCGATCCCACGAACAAAGTTCTGGCCGAACGCCTGACCGAACTGGCCGCGCTCGATCCAACGCTCGTGCGGCACGTTTCCTCCGAACCGCAACTTGCCAAACAAGTTCTGCTCGAGCATCTTCCCGGCACACAGACCTTCCACTTGCGCGGCGAAACCCAGGGTGCCTACGAAGAAATCGCGCGGCGATTTGGCGTCGAGGTCGCCTTCGATGTGGACGTTCGCCAGCGCCCCGTGCGCCTGGACCTCGACGACGTGGATTTCGCCACCGTCACGCGAGTGCTCGGCGAAGCGACCGGTACTTTCTGGCGCCCACTCACCAAGGGACTATTCTTCGTAGCGCCAGACACCCCGCAGAAACGAAAGGACTACGACGTTTCCATTGTGAGGACCGTGATCTTTTCCTCATCAGAAACTCCCGATCAGATCACTGAAATTTCACGGCTCGTTCGCGAAATCGCCGGCGTCACCCGCACCGACCTCGATTCGAAGACCCGCTCGATCACCATGCGCGCTTCCCCGCAGGCGATGGCCGTCGCCACCGGACTGATCGACGACCTCGAAAAGCCGCAGGCGGAACTCGTCCTGGAAGTCATGCTCGTCGAGATGGACCGTACCAAACAAACCGGAATCGGAGTTCTCGGGCCGCAGACCGCACAGATTTATTCGATTCCGTCCAACGCGGTGCAGGAAGCGCAGATGGGAGCCGAAGGCTTGATCGCCGTGCTGACCGAAATTTTCGGCCAGCCCACGTCGCTTTCCGGACTAACCGCGTCGCAAATTGCAGCTCTGCTCGCCTCCGGACAACTGGCGTCGAGCGTCCTGATTCCGCCGCTCTTCGCCTTCGGCGGCGGCAAAACGACATTCATCGGTACGCTCCCCGGCGCCACCGCGCAACTCTCGGAAACGCTATCGAGCGTCCACAGCGGCCGCCGGATCATGCTTCGCGCGGAGGACGGCCAGCCCGCCACCTTCTTCGTCGGAGAGCGATATCCTGTCTCGCTCGCGCAATATTCCGCCAGCCTCGGCAGCAGCACCGGCGTGAATATTCCCGGCGTGGGCGCCTCGAACTTCCCGGTCACCACGCTGGCCACGGGCACCAATCCGGACTTCATCACCACTGCCGATTTTAATGCCGACGGCTTTCAGGATATGGCCATCGCCAATTACACCGACGGGACGGTCTCCGTATTTCTCGGCGTCGGCGACGGTACATTTCAAACGCCCACCACCGTCACTGTGGGCACCGGGCCCGCATCCATCGCCACGGGAGTTTTTAACGCCACCACAAACGATAACGTAGACATGGTGGTCGCCAATCAGACCACCAACAACCTCACCGTCCTGCTTGGCAACGGCGACGGCACATTTGCCACCGGCACTTCCATTATCACCGGCAACCAACCTGTCTCGGTGATCGCCACCGACGTGAACGGCGACGGCACTCCCGACCTGGTTGTTGCAAATAAAGCTGACAACACCATCGAAGTGTTCATCGGCAAGGGCGACGGCACGTTTACTCCGCTCACTCCTTTTGCCAGCGGCGCCGCGCCCACCTGCGTGCTCGCGGACGATTTCAATGGCGACGGCAAGATCGATCTGGCGGTCACCAATTCCAACGACAACACTCTTGAAATTTTCCTCGGCAACGGCGATGGCACCTTTGCGAAGGGAGTCACCTACGCGACCGGCGTTACCCCTCTGTTTGTCGCGCCCGGCGACTTCAATGGCGACGGCATTATCGACCTCGCCGTCGCCGATAGCGGCGCGCCCACCTCTGCAAACTCCGTTGGTAATGCTGTCTCTATTTTTCTCGGCAATGGCGACGGCACTTTCGGCACCGCCGCTCTTCCCCGTCAGGATTTTGCCGCCGGAACGAATCCCACATCCATCGCGGTCGCCGACTACAACGTCGATGGTCGCCCCGACCTGGCCGTGACGGCTCAGGGCGACGATTCCGTCGCCTTGCTCCTCGGCATTGGCGACGGCACCTTCAGCTCCTTTGTCGAGTTGGCTCTGGGCACCGCGCCGGATTCCTGCGCCACCGCCGACTTTAACGCCGACGGAATTCCGGACCTGGCCGTCACCAACAATCAATCGAACAAC
The DNA here is from genome assembly GCA_963785585.1 of uncultured Acidobacteriota bacterium. Taxonomy (GTDB): domain Bacteria; phylum Acidobacteriota; class Terriglobia; order Acidiferrales; family UBA7541; genus Palsa-295. The sequence continues at coordinate 259,365 of CAWAVW010000004.1, read as the reverse complement.
GTCTCCATCATCCTGAATTCATCTTCCTTCATCGGCAACGTCGCCAGCACCGGAACACAATTCCCCAACGCCGAATACATCGACATTGGGCTGAAAGTGAAAGCCACGCCGCGCATTCACGAAGACAAGGAAGTTACCCTGCAATTCGAGCTGACACTCAGCAGTCTCGCCGGGTCGAGCCTGAACAACATCCCAGTCGTCAACAACGAAGAGCTTCATCAGACCGTGCGCGTCAACATCGGCCAAACCGCTCGCATCGCCGAATATATCGCTCCGCAGCGCAACACAAATCTCAACGGAACTCCCGGCGTCGCTAACCTGCCGTACAACGGTTTCGGCTTCGGCGGACTTCAGACCGCGAACAACACCGACACCGAATTGCTGATTCTCGTCACGCCGCGCCTCGTCGCGCTGAACACCCGAAAGGATCACGTGATCTACGCCGGTCGCGGCGCCCTCGAAGGCGCCGGCTCCTTCGGCTTCACCCAGCAGGAGCGCCGCAGCGCGCCCGAAGTTCCCGCGCCCGCGCAGCCGGCTCCCCAGGAAACGCCATCACAGCCCGCACCTCAGCAGGAGCGCCCATTGCCGTCGCCCGGCGCGCAACCAGCGAACCCGCCGCCCGCGACGAATCCGCCGCCCGCCAATCCGCTGGAAGGAAACCCGCAACAGGCCAATCCCCAGCAGCCCGCACAGCCGCAGTAGCGGGATTTTGCATTCAAAAAAATGGTATGAAAGGCCGAGGGGTTTCTACGGCGTCGCTTCGAGGACCAACACCGGCTGGTACGTCCGCGGAACCACAGGTTCGGCGATGGCGACCAACTGGCCTTGCTGGTTGAATACGCGGAGCCGAGCCGGTTTCCATTCGCCGGAATCGAGTTCAGCGGGCGCGCCTTCCGCGGCGCTGGGTTTCCCTGGCTGGATTTGCGCCAGCGACAAATTGAATTTCGCGCCATGGCGCACGCGCTTCTCCACGATCGGCAGCACCGTCGCCCGCGGCAAATCCATCAGTAAATTTTCACTGCGGATCACCCGCTCCGCCAGCTTTCCGGCGCGCGCATCGGCTTGCAGCTCTTCCAGCGAAATGGCGTGGTCGATTGTGAATTCGCCCACCGCCGTGCGCTCAATTTCAGACAGGTGGGCGCCCGTACCCTGCAGCTTCCCCAGATCGTATGCCAGCGAACGGATATACGTTCCGCTGCCGCACTCCACCGTGAATCGCGCCACCGAGCCTTCTAGGCCCGTCATTCGAAATTCAAAGACTTCCACTTCCACCGGCTCCAGATTGACGGGCTTTTCCTTGCGCGCCAGCTCATGCGCGCGCGTCCCTTTAATTTTTTTCGCCGAATAGGCCGGCGGAGTCTGCTGAATTTTACCCACGAACTGCGTCGCCAGCCTTTCCACATGCTCGCGGTCGAGCGCCGGTGCTTGATCCGGGCCCAACGCTTCGCCATCCGCGTCGTACGTGTCGGTCTCAAACCCAAATCGCACCGCGCACGTATAGCGCTTCCGCCGCCCGCTGTAGAAACGCGCCAGCCGCGTGGCCTTGCCGAGCGCAAGCACCAGCACTCCCGTCGCCAGCGGATCGAGCGTTCCCAGGTGTCCGATTCCCCGGAACCCGGCAATCTGGCGCACCGATTCCACCACATCGTGCGAGGTTTTCCCGCTCGGTTTGTTCACCACGAGAATTCCGTCAATCGGCGGCGGTTTGGGAGGTCGCGGCATATTTTTACCTGGGGCCTTGCGGAACTTCTACTTCGCGCCTCGCACAGGCAGCGCGCTTTGCAATCTCAGATGAGTCAGTCGAGACGCGCTAGCCGTTCTCCTGCGGGCCGGATTTCTTCAGCAGCTCGTCGATGCGTTTCCCGATCTCTTCGGTCTGATCGAGGATAAAAAGCACCTCGGGCGCCCGTCGCATGTGCAGCCGCTCCACCAATTCGTGTCGCACGTAGCCTTTCGCCGCCTGCAATCCTTCCAGCGTTTTCGCCCGTTCCGCTTCGGTTCCTTCCAGCGTCACGAACACTCGAATCGTCCGCATGCCCGCGCCCAAGCGCACCTCGGTAATGTTCACCGGTGCCGCCAGTCGCGGATCCTTTAATTCTCCCGCCAGCATCAGGCTCACTTCATTCCGGATTTCCTCCGCAATTCGTTCCGCGCGATACCCTGGAGTTGTCATGCGCCTTCCTCGTAATACTCAATCTCGTGCGAAACCAGATCGCGTTCGAGCACTCGCTCGCACTCCGCCGAAATTTCCGCCAGCGACTTCTCCAGATACGCCTGGTCGCCGGAAATCGTCACCACTCCCACGCGAGAGCGCTGCCACGTGTCCTGGTGCGCCAGCTCGGCCACCGAGACGTTGTAATGCGCGCGCAATCGGTCCTTCAGGCTGCGTAACACCTGCCGCTTGTCCTTGAGCGACTGCGCATCGAGGATGTGAATTTCCAGGGTGAGGAGACCGATGGGCATGTCCGTCGTCGCGCGGGATACCCCTGCCGCGCTCCCCGTTACCGCAACTGCAGGGCGAGAAATTCCAAAATGCCGCAATCGCGAGCGAACGTTGCTCGCAAATTTACGAAGCCGATTCCTGGCGCGCCGCGCGCTCGGGACGCGAAGGACGCGCCCCGTGCGCGGGATCGAGCACCGCGTTCCTCTTTTCCATCTTGAAGCATTCCAGCGAGTCGCCGACCTGAATTTCCGAGAAGTTCGATACCCCGATTCCGCACTCGAATCCGGTGCGCACTTCGTTCACGTCGTCCTTGAACCGCTTCAGCGAAACGATCTTGCCCGTGTGAACCACCGTGCCGCCGCGCAGCACGCGCACTTCCGCGTCGCGCTTCATCATTCCGTCCGTCACCGCGCAACCCGCGATCGTTCCCGAACCCTTCACGCGGAACGTGTTGCGAACTTCCGCGCGTCCCAGGTATTGCTCGGTGATGATCGGGCTCAGCAGTCCCGCCATCGACAACCGCAACTCGTCGAGCAATTCATAAATGATGGTGTGCGTGCGGATCTCGACGCCTTCGCGCTGCGCCAGGTCCGCTGCTTTGCGCTCCGGTTTCACGTTGAACGCCACGATGACGGCGTTCGACGCCGACGCCAGCAGCACGTCGGTTTCGTTCACCGCTCCCACGCTCGCGTGCAGCACCTTCAACTTCACCTGGTCGTTCGAAAGCCGCGGCAGCATTTCGTTCAGCACTTCCACCGAACCCTGCACGTCCGCCTTCACCACCACCTGCAAATCCTTTACGTCGCCGGCCTTCAACTGCTCGTGCAACTGGTCCAGCGTCAGCCGGCTGCTGGCCGATTTCGCCAGCGCGGCGTCGCGCTGCTTGCCCTGCCGGTATTCCACAATGTGGCGCGCCTTCGCTTCGTCCGCCACCTGGAATTGGTCGCCCGCTTCTGGAATGCCCTGCAACCCGATCACTTCCACAGGCGTGGAAGGGCCCGCTTCCTTGATCGCCGTGCCGTGATCGTCAAACATCGCGCGTACTTTTCCGTACACCGCGCCCACGATAAACACATCGCCCACGTGCAGCGTTCCGTTTTGTACCAGCATCGTCGCCACAGGCCCGCGGCCCTTATCGACGCGCGATTCCAGCACCGTGCCGCTCGCCGGAATTCCCGGATCGGCCTTCAATTCCCGCAGATCCCCGACCAGCAAAATCATTTCCAGCAACTTCGGAATATTTTTCTTGGCCTTGGCCGACACTTCCACCATCACCGTGTCGCCGCCCCATTCCTCGGGCATCAGGCCTTTGTCGGAAAGCTGTCGCTTCACCCGTTCCGGCTGCGCGTCCGGCTTGTCGATCTTGTTGATCGCCACGATGATCGGCACATTCGCCGCTCGCGCGTGCGAAATCGCCTCTTCGGTCTGCGGCATGATGCCATCGTCCGCCGCCACCACCAACACGACGATATCGGTTACCTTCGCGCCGCGTGCGCGCATCCGCGTAAACGCTTCGTGGCCCGGCGTATCAATGAATACGATTCGCTTGCCGTCGATATGCGCTTCGTACGCGCCAATGTGCTGCGTGATTCCGCCCGCTTCCCCCGCCGCCACATCTTCCTTGCGGATGGCATCGAGCAAGCTGGTTTTGCCGTGGTCCACGTGACCCATCACCGTCACCACCGGCGCGCGCGGCACTTCATTCCCCGTGCGCTCTTCCTTCACCTTTTCTTTTTCTTCCTGCACCAGCTGCGCTTCGAAGCTCACCACTTCCACGATTCCGCTGAATGCTTCCGCCAGACCCGTAGCCGTCTGCACGTCGAGCGCCTGGTTGATGCTCGCGAATACGCCGCGATCCAGCAGCGTCTTCAGCAATTCCTTCGCGCGAATGTCCAGCTTCTCCGCCAGTTCGCGAACCGTAATCCCTTCCGTAACGGTGATCAGTCTCGGCTCGCGCTTTACCGGCGCCGCCTGTTCGACCGTGCTCGTACGTCCGCCCGGACCTGCGCCAGACCGCGGCCGCACCGGATGCAGTTTTCGCTCGCCTTCGGCGTATCGCTTTTCAATGAGAGGTCGGCCGCGAGCCGCAGGCTTGCGCGCATACAGCGGCTTGCCCGGCTCGGCTTTCGGCACGCCCGCTCCGGCGCGCTGCGCGCCTACGGGAGCCTTATTGTCACGTGCACCCGGACCGCTGCCGCCGCTGCCGGGCCGCTGCGGAAAGCGCGATGGCGGACCGCCAGGGCGTTGTCCCGGCGCGCCACCGGGGCGGCCTTGCGGACTGGGTGACGGACGATATTGTTGCGTCGCGCCGGCAGGACGCATGTTCTGCGGCGCGCCAGGGCGCGACTGCCCGGGAGCAAACGGGGCCGTCGGACGAGTCGGGTAACGTTGCGTGCTTCCAGGTGCGCCGGCAGGACGTGCCGCGCCCGGCGCAGCCGCTGTCGGTCGCGGCGCTGCAGGAGAGGTTGTTTGGCCCGGCACCGTCGGACGGAGCGGAACTCCCGGGCGTACTCCGGATGCGGGAGTCACGCCGGTGCGTGGAGCAACGGGCGCAATCGTCGAACCAGCAGGTGCAACGCCCGTTCGCGCCGCAATGGAAGGCTGTGCGGCAGTCTGTGCGCCACCGGCAGACACCGCGGGAGCGGCAGGACGCACGGCGCCCGCCGGTGCGCCAGCCGCCGTAGCGGGAGCGACACCCGGCTTGGCCGCGCTCGGAGCCGCGGCGACAGGTGCTGCAGGTCTTGCGGCAACCGTCGGAGCGGCGGCAGGCTTTGCCGCGGGCTTCTTCGCTGCGGTGGCTTTCGCGGCCTTGTCCGCCTCGGCTTGCGCTTCCGCATTCGCCAATCCAAGGAAATGCTTGCGCACCAGTTCCGCGTGCGAGTTATCGATCGAGCTCGAGTGCGTCTTTTTTTCGGTAACGCCGACCGACGGCAAGTATTCGATCAAAACCTTCGCTTTGATCTCCAGTTCCCTTGCCAGTTCGTTGATGCGGACTTGATTCGGATCTGCCATTCGCCTCTGTCTTTTTGCCGGCGACGCCATTCTTGGCGCCGCTGTTCCTTCAGGCCCAAACGATTTCGAAATCTAAAATCTTGCTACGATTTTTCTTCCGTCTCGCCGATTTCCGCTTCGCGGACTTCTTCCGTCGCTTCTGCGGTGGCATCGTCGAGAGCGACGGCTTCCGCTTCGGCGTCCGCTGCCGTTTCCGTCACAGCGTCGCCGCCCTCGTGCTCGGTGGCTGCCACTTCTTGTTCCGCTTCCACGGTCGCTTCGTCCACCACCGCTGCTTCGGTTTCGCTCACGGCTTCGTCCGCCACCGGCGCCGCCGCTGCCTGCGCTTCCAGATTTTCGAAGTACAGCGCTACCGACTGGTGAATCTTCTCCACCATTTTTTCGCCGATGCCGGGAATTTCCACCAGTTGCTCCGGCGTCATGTCCGCCAACTTTTCGATCGACGTGATTCCCGCCGCTTCCAGCTTTTCGATCGTTTTCGGACCAACGCCCGCCAGTTCGCTCAGAGCCGTTCCCGGAGCCGTCAACGCCGCCATTTGCGCCTCAATCTCGCGGCGCTTTTCTTCTTCGCTCTTGATGTCGATATTCCAGCCAATCAGCTTGCTCGCCAGGCGGACGTTTTGCCCCTTCTTGCCGATCGCCAGCGACAACTGCGTATCCTCGACGATCACTTCCAGCCGCTTCTCTTCCGGATCGACGATCTGCACACGCGTCACCTTCGCCGGGCTCAGCGCCTTCTGCGCGAACGCCACCGTCTCCTCGTTCCACGGAATAATGTCGATCTTTTCGCCGCGCAGTTCCCGGATGATTGACTGTACGCGCATGCCCTTCATGCCCACGCACGCGCCCACCGGATCCACGTCCTTGTCGCGGCTTTCCACCGCGATCTTGGTTCGCTCGCCCGCTTCGCGCGCCACGGCGCGAATCTGCACCGTGCCGTCGTAAATTTCCGGTACTTCCATTTCAAACAAACGCTGCACCAGGGCGGGATCGGCGCGCGAAACCACCACTTGCGGTCCCTTTGCCGCGCGTTCCACCGCGCGAATCGTCACCCGCAGCCGGTCGCCTACGTTGTAAGCCTCCAGGCGCGACTGCTCGCGCTTCGGCAAACGCGCTTCCGTCCGGCCCATGTCCACGATGATGTCCGGGCCTTCCATCCGCTTCACCACGCTGTTGATCAGCTCGCCGACCCGCGTGTGAAATTCGTTGAAGATCGTGTCGCGCTCGGCTTCGCGAACCTTCTGCAAAATTACCTGCTTGGCCGTCTGTGCTGCAATTCGTCCCAGCACGTCCGTGGGCTTCGCTTGCAGAATCTCGCCGCCCACTTCCACATCCGCCTGTTTTTTCCGCGCATCGCCCAGCGAAATTTCGCGGACGGGGTCCGCGACTTCGTCCACAACCGTGTGAACGGAATACACGTCGATTTGCCCGGTCGCGGGATTGAACTTCGAGCGGAGGTCTTCTTCAGTGCGGTAATATTTCCGCGCCGCTACCACCATGGCATCCTCAATCGCCGCGACGATGATCTCCGGTTCGATGTGCTTCTCCCGGCTGATCAGCTCGATCTGCTGGTACAGCTGACTCGCCATTCGAGTTTCTCCCCAATTCTTGAAGCGGCCGGTTGGAGGCCGCGAAATCTATAAGTGCAATCTGCCCGATCGTTATAACTCGACAACCAAATTCGCTTTCTTGATCGCCGCATACGGAACGGAAACTTCTTCGTTCCGTACGGTGAACTTCACGACGCCTTCGCCGTAACCCGCCAGGCGCCCCTCAAAATACTGCTGCTTGCCGACCGGCTCGTTCAGCCAGACTTTCGCAAGCCGCCCCACAAACCGCTCGTAATCCGCCGGCTTCAAAAGCTTCCGGTCGAGTCCCGGGGAACTCACTTCCAGCGTGTACGCCGGTCCCGGTACCAGATCCTCCACGTCGAGGATCACGCTCAGTTGCTCGCTCACGTGTTCGCAATCCTTGTGAGTGACACCGAGGTCATGCGGATTCTCGGGCCCCGGCAATCGGTCAATAAAGACCCGCAAGATCCGTTCTTTGCCGATCTTAAATTCTACGTCGAAAATTTCGAGGCCAAACGAGCGCGCCACCCGCTCCGCTGCCTCTCGTATCTTTCCCAGTTCCATCCACGTCCCGTCCGAAATCGGCATCGCCGAGATCGTCCGCCGATACTCCGTCCCAATGGGCTAAAGTCGCGCCCAACAAAAAAGTGGGCTCGCGCCCACTCGACGTTGCGACCTCTTTGGATGCACCCCAGTATAATTTCCCCGCGCCGAAAACGCAACCACCGCGACGCCGGCGCTCGCCGGCCACGCTCGCCAGGCCGGTTACAGAGAAAAAAAGAGCCTCCCGGGTACATCCGGAAGGCTCTTCCATCCCTTCTCCGCCGCGAACGCGCGACCGATTGCCTGACTACTGCTGTGGCGCTGGTTTCGGGGCCGCCGGCTTCGCTGCTGCCGGACGCGGTGTGGTACCCGCTCCCGCACCCGCCGCAGACGCCTTCACCGGGTAGTTCTGGTCGTACAGACGAATGATGTCCTGGGTCACGTCCGTGCTGTTCGCCGCGTAAATCACCGGCGAAGCCTGGCCCGAGCGGTCCAGAATCACGGCGTAGCCGTTGTCGCGGGCGTACTTGCCCAGTACGTCGATCATCTTGCGGCCAATACGGTCCACTACGTCCCGCTGCGCTTGCGTGAAATCATCGTTCGCGTCCTGCGATTTCCGCTGGAAGCTGCGCTGGATGTTTTCACCGTCGCGCTGCAGCCGCGCTTTTTCGTCGTCGCTCAGCGTGGTCTGGCCGGTGCGCAAACGTGTCTGAATATCTTCGAGCTGCTTTTGCAAATTCGAAAGCTCGGTCTGCCGCGGTGCAAACTGCGACTGCAACTCCGCGGCCGCCTGCTTCCCTTCGGACGTGCTGGTAATTGCGACTTGAACGTCGATGACGCCCAATTTCGTGGGAGCGGCTGCGCCGCCCGCTTGCGCCCACACGGCGGGAACCATCAGGAACGCCGCCAGGGCCGGAACTGCGAATCGAATCTTCATTCTCACTCCTTAGGTGTCTCTTCCATTAAACACAAACCCGAAATTATAGCTGTGCGCGATTTAGCCGGTCAATCAGTTTTGCCGACCGGCTGGCGCGGTTAGCGCCCGCACACGCCGCCCTCGGTTCGGATGCCCTTCACCAATAGGGGGTTGCCGCCGCGCCGTTCCGCGTTCGCAAACCGCTACCGCGGCAGGGGAATCAGCAGAATCCGGTTGTTGCTCTGATCCACTTGCACCGCCAGATTCAGCCGCGTGTCGATCGCGATCGAGTTCGGTCCGATGATCACCGACGAAGTCGGAACCGGACTTGCCGCGGAAAACACGCTGTGAACCCGCGGATTCGGGCAGGTCGATGTCCCGTTCGGATTTGGCGCGCAAACGTAGTCCAGCACCGACACCGAGTTGCTCTCCGAATTTGCCGTCACCAGCGTCGACGTGTTGTAGTTGTAGTCGAGCGACGTCGGATTAATCCCCGTGCGGATGCTCCCCAGCACATCCCCCGAGCCCGGATCCACCGCCACCACCGTATTGACCAGGCTGTTCGTCACCAGGAAGTCCAGGTTCACCGGATCGTAGATCACTCCGCTCGGCAACTGAAGATTGGTCACCGGTGGCGGCGCAAAATAAGGACCCAGTTGCTGGAAGTCCAGTGCTCCTGCCTGTGACGCGATTGCGATCCCCGCAATATTCAAGTCCGGATCGACGGACACTGCCACCGGCCCGAGGTCGATTTCCGTCGGCGCCGACTCCGATGTCGTCAATGCGACCGCGAGAGAACTGATCGCGCCTTCATTATTTGATTGCACCGCGTACGTGCTCACCACTTGCGCGATGGCCGTGTCCGGATCCACCGCCACACCCAGGGGTGAAGTGCAAATGGTGCAAAGCGCCACGGTAGCGGGAGCGGCAAATGTTCCGCTCACTCCCTTCTCATCCAGAATCGTCACGTTGTTGCTTGCGTTGTTCGTCACCACCGCAAGGCCGCTGCGCGCCAGAATCGCTACGCCGTACGGCGATGTTCCCGTCGAAAAAAAGCTCGGAGCCTGCGGAGTAATCGTCTGTCCTGTCAGCAGATTCAAAACCGAAATCGTGTTCGAGCCCGAGTTGGTCACCACCGCTTGGTCCAGGTATTGATCGACGGCCACTCCAATCGGATTTAATCCCACGGAGATGGGCTGAATCACCGTAAGGTCGGTTACGTTGGAAAGCGCGGCGCCGTTTTTCACGTACACCACGAATCGCCGCGCCGACTCGAGGTCCGCCGCAGGAACCGTCGCCGTCAACGTGCGCGAATTCACGACCGTCGTCGGAATCGCATTCCCGTCCAGATACACGGTCGATCCTGCCGCAAAACCGATTCCCGTCACGTTCAGCGGAATGGCCGCGGGCGTCGGCTGCACAAACGCGATGGAAGGATTCGTTTCCACGATCTGCAATGGATTGAAAGGCCCGCCCAGCGGCACCACGGAAACCGTGCTGTTCCCTTGGTTCACCACATACGCCGTATTTTTTCCCTGATCGATGGCTACAGCCTGCGGCGAATTAAATCCCGTCACTGTCTGCAACACCGTGCTGTTCTGCAGATCCACCACATACGCCGTGTTGGACTGTCCATTCACGGTGATTCCAATATTCGAAAGCGAGTTCACCGCCGCCGCATTCAAACCGATTTGCGCGAACGTCAGATTATTCTGCGTGAACGGAACGCTTGCAATCGTCTGGTCCATCAGGCTGAACGTCGAAAGACTCTGCGATACCGGCACGTTGTTGGGCCCGTTCGGGTCGGCCAGCAGGGCCTTGTGCGTTTCCTGATCGATTCCCACTCCCTGAACGGAGGTCGAAAGCGACAGCGTTGCCACCACCGACGGCGCCCGGCCCAGGTCCGCAACGTCCGAGCCCACTCCCGGATCGCGTCCCAGATCCACCACATTGATCACGCCCAATCCGCCCGGCGTAACCACTGCCCAATTCAACTTCTGGTCGATTGCAATCGTCGGGCTCAGCCCGGTGCTGTAGGGCGTCAAAGAGCCGCCCACCTGCTGCAGGTAAACCGGCTGTCCGGATGAGAAATCCAACAGAAATCCGAAGTTCGACGACTGGATCGCCACCAGCGCCCGGTGCGTCAGCGGATTGATTCCAATGGCGTACGGAATCGGAGCCGCGACCGGCGGTGTATTTGGATTCGGCAGCGCAAGAGTCGTCACCGCAAACGTCGTCAGATCGATCTGCGAAACGGAATTGTCCGCGCTGTTCGTCACTACGGCGATGTGGTCCGGCAACTGATCGTCAATTGAAACGCTTGTCGGCGCGTTGCCCACCGTTACCGGCGATCCCGCCACGGGCGCGTTCGTCGCTAAACTGAAAATGCTTACGGTATTCGTTCCGGAGTTCGCCACCACCGCAATTCCCAGCGACGGATCGATCGCGATGCCCAGCGGGCTGGCGCCTACCGGAATCGACGCCGACGGCGCCGTCGCAATGGAGCCTGGCTGCGGCTCGACCGCCAAATTTACCGCCGAAATTGCCGGAGCCGGCGCCACCACGTCGCTGTTCTGCACGATCACCGGATATAGTCCCGCCCCCGGCAAAGCTCCTCCCGCAATGGGAACCGTAATCTGCTGGCTGCTCGTGAGCGTGCTGCCCACCGACTGGCCATTCACCTGCACCGTCGTGGACGGCGAGAAAAATCCGCCAACCAAATTCACGTTCGTATCCGTCAGCGTCGAAAGCAACGTATCCGGCAGCGACGCCACAATCGCCGGCCTCGTCGGCACCGCCGTCAATCCCAGGTTCCCGGGTAGCACGGTCGAAACGTCGCCATTCTGCGCCTTCACCACAATCGGCACCGCGCCCTGCGCCGAAAGCGGCCCCGCCGGAATCGTCGCTCGGATCGTCGTGCCGGAAATGTAGAGCGACGGAACGGGCGTCAGAGGAGTTCCCGCCAGCACAGTGCTGGTCGTGAAAAAGCCTGTTCCCGTAATATAGACGTCCTGCTGCACCGATCCTTCGCTCACCAGATTCGGCAAAACGGAGGTCACCGTCGGGTTCGCCCCCGCCGATACCGTTACGGACGAATCACCCGACTTCGAAGGATCCTGCGATGAAACCGCGATCACCTCGATCGCCCCCGGCGGCGTGGTCGGCGCAAAGTATTGTCCCGCGGTGCACGGCACCGTGATGTTCGGGCTTGGGCAAACGTATCCCAGCGTCGCGTTTCCTCCGACCACCGGATCGGCGCCGCCGCTTCCCGCCACTTCCCAGGAAACGCCCTTGTTCGAAGTTCCAAATACGTTTGCCGTGAACTGGAAATTTTCTCCCGCGGCGATCGCCGCGGTATCCGGACTGACGGCCACTCTCACTCCCGAGTCAATCGTCACCGTCGCCGTTGCGAACGCTGTCGTATCCTGCACGCTCGTCGCAACCACGAAGAAATTGTTCGTTGGCGGCAACGTGGTCGGCGCCGTGTACAACCCCCCGCCTACTCCGTTTTGCCCGCTGGTGATCGTTCCATATCCCGCGGGCAGTTGCGTCTGCGGCGGATTGGTCTTCACCGTCGTCACCGGATTGCACTCCGTCGGCTGATCGCCCACCGTCGTCGGCGGCAAACAAATCTGCCAGGTAACCAGATTCGTGGACGATCCCGTCACGTTGGCGACGAACTGTTGCGTTCCGCCGAGGCTCACCGTCTTCGTCGTGGGATTAATCGACACGCCCACCGGCGTGGTATTCGAACCGCACCCGCTCACCAGCATCGCCACGCATACCGCGAACAATCCGGCCGCACGCGGCGCGCTTACTTTGATCCTCATCTCTCTCACCCTCTTCGCTGAATTCGTCGCGCCCAATGAAACTCCCCCGCGCGCCCACTTGCCTGCTGCCAGGCTGAATCGGATACGGCCGCCGGGCCGTTCGCGCCTAGAACGTCTTGCCGACGGTAAAGCGGAATGTATGTTTCGGTTCCAGCAGCGACGCCGGAATGTGCTGCTGTTGTTCGAGCAGCAGGTTTTGCAGCTCCGGCGCGACTTGCGCCTGCAAGACGCCCGGAGGCAGTGAATTTTTGACGGCGTCGCTCAGGTAATAGCCGCCCGGATATCCGTTGACAGTCTGATTCAAGCGCAGGTAATTGTACGCGTAGTAGAATCGGAAAGGCGCGTTTACGATCGGCAACACTACGTCCAGCTCCGCGCCCGCCGACGTGTGCGGCTGGAAATTCGTGCCCGGATAAATCGCCAGCGCGCTCGGCACTTTCAAATTCGGAAAATCCGGATTCGGATATTGCTGCTGGAATTGCGTTACCGCCTGCGGATTCAGTTCCAGCTGCGATTTACGCAAAATGCCGTTGATACCGAGGTCGTTGAAGAACGTCAGCGTCACCGGACCCGCGATCGGAATGCGGTATTCCAGGTTCAACACGTTCTGAAAGTCGCCGCCCGGACGCGTCGGATAATACTGCAGGATCGGCACGGTCAGCGACACCGGTGTCGGCAATCCTCCGGTCAACCGGTGCGGATCGTAATACGTGACCGCGGTGCTGGTGGAATACGGAATTTCGACGAACGGCGAAATCGTATAAAAGTTGAATCCGCGCACGTCGTTTTCGCCGCCCAGATAGAACCGGTTGAACGGCGGAATGTCTTTCCCGCCATAGCCGCTGATCATCCCTGACAACACACGCACGCCGATCACATTCCGGCGCTTGTTCACCGGCCGGAAATACGTGCTGGTGAACGTCTCGCTCACGGTGTTGACGTTGCCCTGCAACGGGCCGCCCTCAAATCCCAGCCCGAAGTAAAAGCTCTTCCCGTGCGTTGGATTCTGCGGATTGTCCACCGTGTTGTACGAGATCGTCGGCGTGATCTTGCTCGATTCGATTCCGTTCAGCTGCGACGGCCCGGCAAGGCTGGTGAACTGCACGCTTTCAAACAGCAATTGCGCCGACGTGCTGAACGTCTGAATATTCGTCGTCGAATACCCGTACGTAATTCCCACGCGCGTGAATGCAAACCGCCGCCACGGATAGCTCGCGAACGCCGTAAAACCCTTCGAGTTCGTCGTGTAGTTTTCCTGCAGCGCCGGATTCAGCGCGATTTCCTGCCCCAGCAGAATTCCCTCTTGCTTCGCCTGGTTGTAATCGAACTTGTTCGAAAAAATCGTAAAGCCCGTCGAGATCGGCCGGTCGAATAGATACGGCTCGGTGAATCCAAACTGGATGTTCTTCTGGAAGCTGCCCACCTGCGCGGTGAGCGATAGCGTCTCGCCCAATCCCAGAAAGTTGTTCGTCGTATACGACGCGCCGATGAACGTTCCCGCGATTCCGCTCACGCCGCCCGAAAAGCTGATCGACTGCTTCCCCTTTTCTTTCAGCTTCAGCTTGATGTCCACCGTTCCCGCTTTTACGTTGCGCTTCAGCTCCGCGTTCTCGGGCTTGATCGTGTCGAAATAATTCAGTTGGTTCAGCCGCAGCAGGCTGATTTCCCACAACCGGTTGTTGAATACCTGCCCTTCATCCAGCAATATTTCGCGGCGGATCACCTTGTCGCGCGTCGTCGTATTGCCCGCAAACTCGATGCGCCGCACGAAGAACTGTTTCTGCTGGTCGAATTCCATCGTCAAATCAACGGTCTTCGTTTTCTCCTGAATGTCGGTGATCGGCGTCGCCACGAAATCGATGTATCCGAATTCGCCGTACAGCTTTTTGTAATTTTCCAGCGCCTTGCGGATTTTCGTCGCCGAAAACACGTCGCCTTGCTTGATCGGAAACGCTCGCGCCAGGACGTCGGACTTGAATACCAATCCCTGATCGGGGTCCGCCGTGCGGAAATTCAGTTTCCCCATCCGGTATTGCTCGCCTTCGTCGATCGTAATCGTGATGTCCGCGCGCTTGCCGTTCTTCGATCCAAACACCGGCCACGGTCCCGGAATGCCGCTGCGCTTATCGTCGCTGATTTTCACCACCGGGTCGGACACGTTCGCCTTGAAATAACCGAGGTCCTTATATACGCCGGTTACGCCCGCGCCCAGGTCTTCGTCCAGTTTGTCTTTGTCGTAGGTTTTGCTCAGCACCGGAATTTCGGTGATGTACAGCGGAATGGCGTACGGCCGGTCGTTGCGCATCGAGCGGATCAATTTCCGGTCCGACACCACTTTGTTGCCGACGAATTTGATATCGCCGACCTTCACTTTCGGCCCTTCGTCGATATTGAAAACCAATTTCACCGCGTTCGTCGCCGCGATCCGCTCGTACGTCGGCTTCACCGTCGCGAATTGCCGTCCGTGCTCCGCCAGCAAGCCCTTGATTACAACTTCCGCGCGCTTGATCTTCGTGGGATCGAACTGGCTTTCCACCGAAAGCCCCACCTTCTTATCTTTGAACGCGTCCAGAATGTCCGACTCGGTGATCGATTTGTTTCCCTTGTATTCGATCCGCCGGATAATCGGCCGCTCCTGCACGTAAAACACGATAATTTTTCCGTTCGCTACGTCCGGACTGTCTTCCACTTCCAGCCGCACGTCTTCGAAAAATTGCGTGTTCCACAACGCTTGAAAATCGCGGCGCACCGCTTCTTCGCTGTATGGATCGCCGGGCCGCGAAAAAATTCGCGCCATCAGCGTGTCTTTCTGCACGCGCCGGTTTCCGATGAATTCGATTCTAGCGATGGAATAATTTGGGCCCTGCGGTTCCTGAGGTTGCTGCGACGGCTGGCCTTGAGCGCCGGGGCCAAAAACTAACACGCAAAGGCACACCACGACGAGGGTTTCCAAATGGCGCAAAACAAATTTAACCCTTTCGGCCATGGCTATAGTCAAGGCCGCGGTTGCCTGCCCAAGATTGTGTGCTCCCCCGCCGGACCGCTCCCCGCCCGGCTTGCGCGTAGGATTCCTAGTGGGCCACTGGGGTTGCTTCTACGACAGGTCGGAACGCAAGCCCTTCACTCGACAGATAAATCTCGAGTGTGGCGGGGCGCTGCAATCCTCCCTGTATCAAAGCTTCCGACAGCGGGTCTTCGACGTACTTCTGCAACGCGCGCCGGAGCGGCCGCGCGCCATAATTTCGATCGCCGCAGGTCTTTTCCAAAATCCACTGGCGCGCTTCAGGCGTCACGGCAATCTGCACCTGGCGATGCACCAGCGTTTCGTTGATCTGACCCACGAGCAAGTCAATAATCCGCAACAGATCCTCATCCGTCAGTGAGTTGAACAAAATCACTTCGTCCAACCGGTTGAGGAATTCCGGATTAAACACTCGCTTGACTTCGCCCATCACCATTTCGTCCTGACTCTTCGCCATCGTTTCCAGTTCTTTCGAGGCGAATCCAAGGCCGCCCTGCTTCTGCAACTGCCGCGCGCCCAGGTTCGATGTCAGAATAATAATCGTGTTCCGGAAATCCACCGTGTTCCCGAGGCCGTCGGTAAGCTGACCATCCTCAAAAACTTGCAGCAGAATGTTGTACACGTCTGGATGCGCTTTTTCAATCTCATCCAGCAGAATTACCGAGTACGGCGTCCGGCGCACTCGCTCCGTTAATTGACCGCCTTCTTCATAGCCCACATATCCCGGAGGCGCGCCGATCAGCTTCGACACCGAATGCTTTTCCATGTACTCCGACATATCGAACCGGATCAGCGACTTCTCGCTGCCGAACAGAAATTCCGCAAGCCGGCGAGCCACTTCGGTTTTGCCGACGCCGGTCGGTCCGAGGAACAGGAAGCATCCCACCGGACGGCCCGGAGCCTTCAATCCCGCGCGGCTTCGGCGAATGGCCCGGGCGAGCGCGGTGATCGACTTGTCCTGGCTGATGATCCGGCGGTGAAGTTCCTCTTCGATGCGCAGCAGCTTCTGCTGCTCGTCTTCTTTGATCGCCGATACCTGAATGCCTGTCCAGCGCGCCACTACGTCTTCAATATCTTCTCGCGTCACGTTGCCCGTCGACGAATCGTCGATCTTCAATTTCTCGCGAAGCGCGCGCAGATGTTCCTTCTCTTTGCGCTCTTCTTCAGAATAAAAACGGGCCTTCTCGAACTCGTGGTTCGCAATCGCCGTTTCCATCCGGTGCGTGATGAACTTTACCCGCTTCTGCACTTCGGAAACTTCTTCCGGCAGCATCGCCTGCCGCAATTTCACGCGCGATCCGGCTTCATCCAGCAAATCGATCGCTTTGTCCGGCAGGAAACGGTCCGGAATGTAACGGTTCGAAAGGTACACGGCGTATTGCACCGCTTCGTCCGTATAGCTGACCGCATGAAACTTCTCGTAGCGGTCGCGCACGCCCTGCAGCACGCGGATCGCTTCCTCTTCATTCGGTGCCGGAACTTTTACGGCCTGAAAGCGCCGCTCGAGCGAACGGTCCTTCTCCACCGACTTGCGATATTCCGCCGGAGTCGTTGCCCCGATGCACTGTATCTCGCCGCGGCTCAGCGCCGGCTTCAGAATGTTGGCCGCGTCCAGCGAACCTTCCGCCGATCCCGCTCCCACCAGGGTGTGCAACTCGTCGATAAACACGATCGCGTTCTGGCTCTCCATCAACTCCTTCATGATGGTCTTCAGCCGCTCTTCGAATTGGCCGCGGTATTTTGTTCCCGCCACGATCAACGATAGATCGAGCGACAGGATCCGCTTATCCGCCAGAAACGGCGGCACGTCTCCATCGGAGATGCGCTGCGCCAGGCCCTCCACAATCGCGGTTTTACCCACGCCTGGTTCGCCGATCAGCACCGGATTATTTTTCGTGCGGCGGCACAGGATCTGAATCGCACGCTCCAGCTCTTTATCCCTTCCCACCAGCGGATCGAGCTGCCCTTCCATCGCCGCTTGCGTCAAATCGCGGCTGAATTCTGCCAACAGCGATGCTTCTTTGGGTCGGTTCACTGGCACCTTCTCCCCCGTTCCGCGACCGAGTTCTTCGCGCACGGATGAAAGCCGTAATCCCCGTTCCAATAATATTTCCGCGCCAAACGACTTCTCTTCGCGCAGCACTCCCAGCAGCAAATGCTCGGTTCCCACGTGCTTGTGCCCCAGCCGCTCCGCTTCTTCCGAAGCGAAGTTCAGAATGCGCTTGCATTCCTGGCTCAGCGGCACTTCCACCGACGTCGAAATCCGTTCGCGCACCGTGATCCGGGCTTCGATCTCTTTGCGGATCGATTCGATCGAACCATGCGTGCGAAGGAAGCGATTCGCCAGCGCCTTGTCTTCGCGCAACAGTCCCAGCAGTAGATGCTCGGTCTCGATGTAGGGGCTGCCGTACTGGCTCGCCTCGTACCGGGCAAAAAAGATTACGCGCCTAGCCTTCTCTGTGTAGCGTTCAAACACGGGTCACCCAAGCTCTCCCGGGGTCTGCGCCCCAGCACCTGCTGTCCGCGTGAGGGAAGCCGCGGAACCGGCAAGTACGTCGTCACCCTTCGTCAGTTTGCCGTGCTCCAAAACCAGAACACGGTCGCAACGTCGGGCAATGTTTAAGTTGTGTGTGGCGATTACAGATGTCAGATGATGAGTCTGGTGCAGGCGCTGCATGAGGGAAAAAACATTTTCGGCGCTTCGCTCGTCCAAATCGCCGGTGGGTTCGTCGGCCAGCAACAACTCGGGCGCATTCACCAGCGCTCGGGCTATCGCCACTCTTTGCTGCTCGCCACCCGACAAGTTTCCACCGCGATGTTCCGCGCGATTGGCCAGTCCCACTTCTTCCAGCCACTGCTTCGCCGTCTGAAGTGCTTGTCCCAGTGCTACACCCCGTACCAGCAAAGGCATTGCTACGTTCTCGGCGGCGGTGAAATCAGGAAGCAGATAGTGCCGTTGCCAAATAAATCCGACCGAACGATTGCGATACTCCGCCAGTTCCGCTTCGCCGAAAGAATCGAGCGCCTTCTTCGCGAAGTATAATGCACCTTCTGTAAGAGTGTCCAGCGCGGCCAGCGCATGCAGAAATGTACTCTTGCCCGCGCCCGACGGTCCCACGATCGCCACCATCTCGCCGCGCAAAATTTCGAAATCGATTCCATCCAAAGGTGTGATTTGCTGGTCGCCGGAACGAAACACCTTGCGTAGCCCTTCGCCGCGCAAAATTGCCGCTTCCACCGCTGCCGCTCCGGCGGGCGGCGCGTCGAGCAAGGCCATCGTCGAGTTGGATTCCGCGTGCATCGGTTTCCCAATACCCTCTTTCAATTTAGATGCCGAACCGCCCCGCGAATATCTCCTTTTATTACAGCCAAATAACCATTCCCACTATGGTAGTAAACCCCGGCGAATCTAAAGCGTTTCCCTTTTTTGCCGGTACTGTTACCCGGAGTTCCACCGCTCGTCAACGGAATGGTCTCTCGTCTCTTCGCCGCGAATTCGCCCTCAGGAATATTAGCACGCTACCAACGCAAAATCAGTCCGCTCCCCGCGTTTCTGCGCCGTCGGAAGCCGCAGAAACTGTCCCGGGAACCGCCTGCCCGTCTAAATTGCCGGAATGTTATTCGAACCGCAGAATTTCTACAGGCAGGATGCGCGACGCCGACCGTGCCGGCAAGATCGTCGCTGCCAGGCTGATCGCCAGCGCCGCGGCGGCGATCCAAATCGCATCGCTCGCGTTCGTGTGAAACGGCACATACGGGATCGCGTACACCTCGGGGTTCAACGGAATCAACCGCCACCGGTTCGCCACATTCGCAAAGGTGTACCCGATGATCAGCCCGGCAATCGTTCCGGCGATGCTTACCGCCAGACCCTGCAGGATGAACACCTTCGAGATTTGTCTGCGTCGCGCTCCCATCGACATCAACACAGCGATGTCCCGCGACCGGTCCGTCACCGTCATCGTCAACACCACCAGAATATTCAGGCCCGCCACAAACGTAATCAGGCCGATGAACAGCGCCGTCACCAGCTTTTCCAGACTCAGCGCGCGAAACAGCGCCTGGTTCTCCTCCATCCAGGTTGACGTTGTGTACCCTTCGCCCGCGCGTTTCAGCAAGTCCGCCGCAACCGTGTTCGCCTCGTCCATGTGATCGATGCGAATCTCCAGCAGGCTAACCACGTTCCCGATTCCCGCCAGGCTTTGTGCAGACTCCAGCGTCACAAATCCCCAGTTCGCGTCGTAATCGAAAAAACCCGAATTAAAAATTCCCCCAATGCGAAATCGCCGCGACCGCGGCAGCATTCCAAATGGCGTCAGGTTTCCCTGCGGGCTTGTGAGCGTGATGTAGTCGCCGGTGGAAAGCTCCAGATCCGAGGCCAGAATTCGCCCCACCAGCACAGCGGGTATTCCATCGGCATCGGCGGCAAACGTCCCCGTGCCTGAATCCAGATGGCTCAGCGCTTCGCTTGATTTCCGTTCCAGCTCCGGATCGACGCCCTTGAGCACCACTCCGCGCGCGCGCCGCCCGGACGAGAGCAACACGGTATTGTAAATCGCCGGCTCAATCGACTTCACGCCCGGCGTCGAGCCAAGCTTCGCCATCAGCCCTGCGTAGTCGCGAATCCCATTGGGGCTGGTCGGTTTTAGATTGATGTGTGCCGTGACGCTGAGGAGCCGGTCCCGAATCGCCTGACGGAAACCGGTGTTCATTGCCAGCGCGATCACCAGCGTCGTCACGCCCGCCGCCACGCCGATTACCGCGAGTAGAGTGACGATTCGCAGCACCGCCGGCCGATTCGGTGAGCGCAAATACCGCATCGCCACCAGCCATTCAAAGCTCATTTTTTCGCGCCGGCTGCGGGCTTCGCCGTCGATGGCGTTGCCGCAGTTGTCGTCGCGGGCGCCTCAGCGTCCGCTTCGCCCTCAGCGCCGTGCGATTCCGGCCGCAGCAACGGGAATAGCACCACTTCGCGGATCGCGTGCGAATCCGTCAGCAGCATCACCAGCCGGTCGATGCCAATTCCCTCTCCCGCCGTCGGCGGCAGGCCATGCGCCAGCGCCCGGATATAATCGACATCCACTTCCTTCGGCGCTTCGTGTCCGCCCTTGTCCACCTGCGCGCGGAATCGCGCTTCTTGATCAAAAGGATCGTTCAACTCCGAAAACCCGTTCGCCAGCTCCATTCCCGCGACAAATAGTTCGAAACGCTCGGTCAGCGTGGGATCATCCGCGCGGCACTTGGAGAGGGGCGAAATCGCCGTCGGAAAGTCGTATATAAATGTCGGCTGGATCAGGTGCGCTTCCGCGACGGCTTCAAATAGCTCACCGGTTAGCTCGCCGTCGGAATGCTTGTCGATGTGCGGAATCAGGTCCAGGTGTTGGGTGCGCGCATGAGCGTTGAACCGTTCCGCCACCGATCGCGCACCGCCATCCGAAGCCAACTCGGCCACGGTCGGCGCGGCCCCCGCTCCGCTCGGCCAATACTTCACAATCGCTTCGCGCATCGACAGCCGCTCAAACCGCCCGAAATCAATTTCGATTTCTCCGTATTTTACCTTCGAGCCACCCGTCACCTTCTCCGCCAGCCCGCGAACCAACGCCTCGGTCATATCCATCAACTCGAGATAATCGCTGTACGCTTGATAGAACTCCAGCATCGTGAATTCCGGCTGGTGGATCGCATCGATTCCCTCATTCCGGAAGTTGCGGTTGATCTCATAAACGCGGTCAAGCCCACCGACCACCAACCTCTTTAAGTACAGCTCGGGTGCGATCCGTAAATACAAATCCATATCGAACGTATTGTGGTGCGTCACGAACGGCCGCGCCGTCGCCCCGCCCAGAATGGGATGCATCATCGGCGTTTCCACTTCCGAGTAGCCGCGCTCATCGAAAAACCGCCGCAGCTCGCGGATGATCTGGGCGCGTCGCACAAATATCTCCCGCGTGTGCTCCGTGACGATCAAATCAAGATAACGCCGGCGATACCTCTGCTCCACGTCCGCCAATCCGTGCCATTTTTCCGGCAGCGGCAGCATCGCTTTTGCCAGCAATTCCAGCTTGGCCACTTTGATTGTCAATTCGTTTGTTTTCGTCCGGAATAGCTCCCCCGATACGCCGATGATGTCGCCCAGATCCAGCAACCGGAATAGCTCGAAGGCCGCCTCCCCGACCACATCCTGCCGCACATAAATCTGAATCCGGCCGCCGTCCCCGGCGAGGTGTGCAAATCCCGCTTTCCCGTGCGGACGTAGCGCCACCAGCCGGCCCGCAACCTTCACCACCTGCCCCTGCGCCGTCAGCTCCTCGGCAGACCTTTCCTTAAACGTTTCAGCAACCTGCCGCGCGGTGTGCGACCAGGCAAACTTGCGAGGGTATCCCGGGTGCCCCAGCGCCTCGATTTCTTCTAATTTCTTGCGACGTTGCTGGAACTGATCCAGCGGTTCGAATTCCAAAGGCTCATCCTTCTTTGCTTTGTCTATCGAGCGAAACAGCTTCGGCGGCGTGAGGGCTACCACGAAATCCCCATTCGGGGGCCGCGCGGCAGTATAGCGGTGCGCTTCCGCGACCGTCAAGAAACCCTCCCCTCCCGAATCCGGTGATATAATCCGCGCGAGTCTTGGGGGCCAAGTGTTCCTGAAGCGGAAGCAACGCTCTTCCTCCGCCAAGCGCACTGTCACAGACGACTGGGTCGCGGCATTGCCTCGCGATAAGAGCCACGTGTTTGAGACCGTCGTGCGCCGCTGGGAATCCGTCTACGCGATGATGAGCGTCGCTCTGGACGACGGATTTTCCTTCCGCGCCCGCGGCGAACTGGTGTGCGCCCGCCAGCAGATCACGGTCTCGGCGGATCTCCTCACCCGCCTCGCCGGGGTCCTCATTGGCTCCTGCGATGCCGCGGCCGCTCGCGGCCGCCAGATGGCAACGGTTCCGCCGGTTGAACCTTTGGATCCTTCCTTCTTTCGGGGCGATACCGCCCGGTCCGCCGCCACACGCAGCGAAATTCTCCATAGCCTGCTGATAACCAGCAGCCTGCGCTTTGCGCAGAAGCTCAAGATCCTTTCGGAGACGATGCTGCTGCTCGTGGGTGAGTTCAATAACGCCGCCGAGGACATTTCTGCGGGCATCAGCGTCGCTCCGGCCGGCGCCTGGGCCTCGCTCGAAAGCCTCCACGATGACTTCACCACCTGCCTCCGCGAAAGCGAAGTCGTGCTGAAATGTTTCCTGCGGGCCCTGCCCGCCGAACAACTTGAGGCCTTTCGTGTCGAACTCGATTCCACCGCCCCCCTGCAACTGGCCAAGCCGAAGCCCCGCGTCCGCGCAAAAGCGTCCCGCGCCTCGGCATAACGTGCCAACCTTCCATTTTTTGGATTCTTAACCCGTTCTCTTCGGTCCCCGCACCGGAGATTGCCCTTATCCGGGATGGACGTAGAGTCCAAAACGAACGAAAATGGCAGACGCTCGCTTGCAACATCGATTCCCAGGCGGCCCCGGACCTTGTTTCGCCCCTGGAATTCGATAAGCGAAACCGGTTTCCCGTGCGTCGAATGAAGCAGTATCTGTAAAGAACCGCCAAGTACAACTCAGAAAGCAACCGGCGCATCGCAATGAAGGGTGCGTCCTAACGGGTAGCGTGGCCCGAACCAGACGAACAGATGTTCCCGGAGAAATGCCGGAGGCCGAAGCCATCCGGCTGGCCCAGCAAGGTGATGCTGCGGCTTTCGAGCGCCTCTACCGCCTGCATAACCGGCGCGTTTATTCGCTCTGCCTCCGGATGCTGAACAACACGGCCGAAGCGGAAGACCTGACCCAGGAAGCGTTTCTGCAGCTCTTCCGCAAGATCGCCACGTTTCGCGGCGAGTCGGCGTTTTCGACCTGGCTTCACCGCCTTTCGGTCAACGTTGTTCTCATGAAGCTGCGCAAGAAGTCCGGCAACGAAAGCTCGCTCGAGGAAATGACCGAGCCGGACGAAGATTCAGGAGGGCCGCGGCGCGATTTTGGCACCGCCGACCTTCGCCTCACAGGCTCGATTGATCGGGTGAATTTGCAGCGGGCGGTGGATCAGTTGCCCCCGGGTTACAAATCGGTTTTCGTGCTTCACGACGTGCAGGGATACGAGCACAACGAGATCGCCGACATCATGGATTGTTCGATTGGCAACTCGAAGTCTCAATTGCACAAAGCTCGCATGCGTCTTCGTGAATTGTTGCAGGAAGAGTTGCGTGACCAGGCCCGGAAAGATCGTCGTGCCGCGGCTGACGCCGTCGGCGAGGTTTGAATCACATGGCTAGCGTAAACTGCACAAGCTTTCACAACCATCTGGCGGACTGGATGGAAGGCGACCGTCCGGCCGCCGCGCAGTCCCACCTGAAGTCCTGCGCCGCCTGCTCCGCTCTCGTTGCGGATCTCATCGCCATACATTCCGAAGCGCAAACCTGGGATCCTCTCCCGCACGATCCCCCGGAACGAATTTGGACTTCGCTCCGCTCTCAGCTAGAACACGAGGGTTTGATCAAGGGCGCTCCGCTCGCGCGGCCCGAATCCGAAACCTACGGCTGGTTCGCTGCGCTGTTTGCCAAGTTCCCTCGTCCGGTTCTTGCGGGTGCCTACTTGGCGGCCCTTGTCGCCTTGGCGTTCTCCCTGAGCGGTACGGGGGCCAAGCCAACCAGAGACGTCCAATGGACCGATGGCAATCAAATCGTCTCGTCACCCTTGAGCGCCCAGCTTGATACCGCCGAGGTTGCCGCCATCGCCCAGATGCGCCAGCCCAACTCCGCGGTATCCGCTTCCCTGCATCAGAATCTGGCCATCGTTGACAACTACATCGCATTGTGTGAAAAAAGCGTAAGAGAAGAACCCGGCAACGAAGCGGCCCGTGATTTCCTTTACGATGCGTACCAGCAGAAGGCGGATTTACTGACTCAGATGTCCGAACGGGGAGAGACCGGCCAATGAACGCATCGCAAACTACTTTGACGCCGTGGCAATGGAAAACCGCCACTCTGATCGTTCCCGGCCTGCTGATTTGCAGCGCGGTCTCCGCGGGTCCCAAGCGCCAGGAGCAGCACTTCAAGGTCGACGCTCATCCGGTCATCACCATCCACAATCCAAACGGCATGATCACCGTGAAAGCCTGGACCAAAGCGGAAGTCATGGTCATCTCCACTCCGTCCAGCGACAAAGTCGATGTTGACGCCGAACAAATGGGCAACCGCGTGGACATTTCCACCCACGCCGCCTCGCAAGACGTCTCCGCCGACGACATGCGCGCCGATTACCAAATTAACGTCCCCGAAGACGCCGAGCTTCAAATTCACGACGACTCCGGCGAAGTAAACGTCTCGAACGTCCTCGGCGACATGAACGTCGAAACCATCGGCGCCGGCGTCGATCTGCAGGACACCGCCGGATACCTCACCATCAAGACCGTCGGCGGCTCGTTCCAGTGCATTCGTTGCGCCGGACAGGTCGAAGTCTCATCCATCAGCGGCAGTTTTAAGCTCGTCGATCTGCGCAGCTATCACGTCCACGCGCAGACCTCCACCGGCAACATTCTTTTCGACGGACAATTTCTGCCCAACGGCACCTACCGCCTCAAGAATTACAGCGGCGCCATCGAAGTCCGTTTCTCGCCCGGAGATTCCTTCGACCTGAGTGCCATGTCGCTTCGCGGCGCCGTGAACAATCAGGCTTCGCTCACACCCAAGGCGCATCCGCAGCACTTCTACAGCAAGTTCGGCAACAGCCTGTTCGGCACCTTCAACGCCGGCCGCGCCAAAGTCGAACTCAGTTCCTTCGATGGTACAATCAATATTCTGAAGCGTGACTGATTCCCCACTTCTCCGGACGCGTTGCCGAAAATTCCATGAATGAGTACCGTGCCCGCGCGCTCGTCTGCCTAACCGGCTTCATGGGCAGCGGCAAATCCACCGTCGCGCGCCTTCTGGCCCGGCAAATCGGCTGGCAGCACGTCGATCTGGACCTCCGCATTGTGGAAGCGGCGCACCAGACCATTCCCGAAATTTTCGCCAGGCACGGCGAGTCCGAATTCCGCAAAATCGAACACGAACAGCTCGCGCGCATCATCGGAGAAACCGCCGAATCGCGGAAACCTCGCGTCGTTTCGCTCGGCGGAGGCACCATCGCCCAACCGCAGAACCAGCAACTCCTCTCTCACGAAAGTATCGCCATGATTTGGCTCGATTGTCCCGTGCCCGAGCTCCTCCGGCGGATTGCGCACATTCAAGACCGCCCGTTGTTTCGCGATGAGGAGAGTTTTCGTAAGCTGTATGCCGAACGTTTGGCGTTTTACCAGAAGGCCGAATTTCGCGTCGAATCGAGCGTCGAGCCTCTCCGCGTCGTCGAACAGATTCTGGCGCTGGGGATTTTCCCCAAGGTGAATTCATGAATCGTTTTCGAAATGCCCTTCACCACCGCGGAACTCTCCGCGCCGGCTCTTTTCGCCTCGCTGCCGCTTGCCTCCTCGTACTCGGCGCCACCGTCGTGCCGTTTGTTCACGCGAAATCCTCCGCCGATAAAAAGACCGGCCCGGGGATCACCTCGGACAAGGGCAAATTCAAAATCCTGGTCAACGGCCAGGTCATGGGTAAGGAAGAATTCGAAATCGCTTCCACCGGCGGCAACTGGCTGGCCCACGGCAACTCCGAGATTCAAAGCCCGCAGGGCGTCACCAAAGTCACTGGATCGCTCACCCTTCAGCCCTCGGGCGAGCCGCTTCATTACGACTGGTCCACGCAGGGCGCCAAAAAAGCCTCCGCGGCCATTTCCTTCAGCGCCGACGTGGCCACCGCCGAACTTCACCTCGACGGCGCGCGCCCCTACACCCAACAGTTCACGTTTAACTCTCCGATGATCGTCGTTCTCGACGACAATCTGTATCACCAGTACGAAATTCTCGCCGGCTTCTACGACATGGAAAAGAAGGGCCCGCAGACCTTCGCGGTGCTGGTGCCGCAGGAACTTACGCCCGGAAACGTGGTTGTGGAAACGTTAGGAAAGCAGGAAGTGGACGGCAAAAAAGTGGAAGAGCTTCGCGTGAAAACCGAAGACAACGAAATCGATCTTTACCTCGACGGCTCGAAACTCATGCGTCTGGTCGCTCCGGCAGCCAACGCCGAAGTCATCCGCGAACCTTAGCGCCGCAAAAAACGAACCCCTGAAAAACCCTAAACGGCGGGATGCTGCAACAACAGCTTGATTCCGCCATTAATCGTCCGCACCGAAATATTTCCGCCCCCGGTCCCCAGTCGCCCGTTGAACGCCCGCGGCGCCAGCATTCCCGTTTTCGACGTCACCGGAAATTCCGAGTACAGCTCTCCGTTCATGCTCAGCGCGTTCACGTTCGCGCCCGATCCCGCCGGCAATCCCAGAATCACCGAACCATTCACCGTTTCCAGCTTCATCGGTCCGCCTTCTGCCAGCTTGCGCAACTCGAGTCGAAGATTCCCGTTCGTGGTCTTCTCGCTGAACCGGCCCGCGCTGTCAAACACTTCCACGTTGCCATTCACGGTGCGCAATTCGCCGCCGCCATCCACGCCCTTCACAATCACGCTTCCGTTCACCGTACCCACGCTTCCCAGCAGCACGCGAAACGGCACATGCACGCGGTACTCCACCGCCACTTCCGCGCCCTCGCCTTTCGGGTAATGCGTGTGCACGTTCACCGCACCGGGATGGCTCTCCACATCGATCGTCACTTGCGATACATCGCTCCCGCCGCTCTTTGACACCTTGATCGCGCTCACTTCCACCTCGTCGCGATCCCAACCCTCCACGCGCACCGACCCATTCACGTTGTCGAGTTGGAAATTTCCGCCCGCCGTCAGTGGAAACACCTTGTGAAACATCGTGTCGTCCGCCGCCCGTCCCGGAACCGCCAGGCAAGCCAGGATCGCAGCCGTCGCGAACGCGCGCGCCAGCGTTGTGCCGGCCGATGAGCCCTTCTGAAAACGAATCCTTCGCTTGTTCAGGTTCACGGTTCGCCCCTTTTGCTGCCGTGTTTCTGATTTGGCTCGAGCCTTGCCCTCGACCGAATTCCGTTCGCCGCCTGCTCGCGGCTTCGCGCCGCGAAATTACGGCGCGGTCTTGGCCGCTTGCAGTTGCAGCCGCGTAATCTCCCGCCATTGATTCTGCAAACTCTCCTCGAGCTGCTGCATTTGCGTCTTGTACATTTGCAGTTGTTTCGTCGCGTCGCTCGCCATCAGCCGGATATTTCCCGAAATCGTCCGCAAATGCACCACTTCTCCGCCGCCATTCTGCAATCCGATGGCGTGCAGTGTCGAGCTGTCGTTCGGCATCGTGTTCCGCGTCACCAGCAGCCGCAGCGCCGGATCCACGAAAAATTGGTGATCGCTGTCCGAAGGCATCATCGCGTCGATCGTCACCGGCAACTGCCGCGGGATATAAACAATGATGTCGCCGTCGCCCGACTGGAATTCGCACGTGCTCGGAGTCTTCACCGGCGTCACAAACCACGCCGTAATTCCGCCGTTTCCCGTGGACGCTTTCACCGTTCCATCCACCTGCGTCAAATAAATGTTTCCGCCGCTGGTCTGCAGGTTCGTAGGTCCGGTCACGCGCACCACATGGATTCCGCCGCCACCCGTCTTCGCATGCACCAGCCCCGCCGCTTCGCCCACCTCGATCTGTCCGCCGATCGTCTCCGCTACCAGGCCGGTGCCCGAACGCTCCACGAAGACGTTGCCGCCCCCTGTCGTCAGGTGACCGGCTCCGCCGATCGACGAAACTTGAATGTGCCCGCCTTCGGTATGCAGCGTCGCGATGCCCGCAATGTCGCCGGTCGTGATATGCCCGCCGCCCGTCGTCGCCAGCAGATCACCGCCCACGTTCTTGATGGTGATGTGGCCGCCCTGCGTTGTCAGGCGCGCAGAGCCCGTCGCGTTGCCCGCCACAATATTTCCGCCGGCGGTGTTCAACGTCACGCGCCCGTTCAAGTCGCTCACTTCAATATTTCCGCCGCCGGTCGAGATATCCACGTTGTAATTCCGCGGCACATTCACGTGCAGCGTCACCCACAAACGTCCGCTCGCTTGCTTCTCCGCCGTCTGTCCTCGAAAGATCACACCGTCGGTAGTCGCACGCGCCGTCACCACAAACGTCTTCAGCATCCGCTTCGCATCTTTTTGCGAAGCGTCGGCTTCCAGGTGCAGCGTGTAATCCACTTTGCCGGAATCGTCCGTCCTTACAATTACGTTTCCCAAATCGACGGCCAGATGAATGCGCTGTCCGTCATGCGTCGGCACGCTTCCCATCCGGTCAGACGTCAACCTCGGTGTCGGCGCCTGATTTCCTGGCGGCTTTCCGCTTCCGTCGGCTCGACCGGCGGGCGCGCACACCAGTGCGCAGGCGGCAAACAACAGGGAGAGAAATCGCATCGAGGAATTATGAATTGAAAACGGAAACGTCCGGCGGGCTTGCCGGATTGTCCGAACCGTTGCCGTTTTCCGCATTTCTAGAACTTTTGCGCCGGAACCAGATCTCGCAACGCAGCGGCGCTCTGCAGCCGGATGTACATGCTCGGATCCTTCTGCATCCGGTCGCGCAACACCGCGAGCACCGCCGGATCGGAATCAATCTCGCCCTTCGACGCCATATCCCGCAGCGTGTTCATCGCTTCCACGCGCACGCCCGGATTTTGATCGTTCACCAGCGCGTCCAGCAGCGTCTGCTGCACCAGATCCTGAGGCCCCGCCGAATTGCTCACCGCTTCCAGCGCCTTCAGCCGCACGGCCGCGTTGTGATCGCTGTGCACCGCGCGGCACAGCGCCGCTCGCACATCGGGATCATCGTTCCGCTCGCGCAGCAATTCCACCGCATCCAGGCGCATGTCCGGATCGAATCGCTGGTTATTGCCCAGCACGTTGATCAACGCATGCTTCACGTCCGCATTGTTCACATCTCCGCGCAACGTCACCGGCTGCTGCGCGTTCAATTCCATCTGCACCTGGGGCGGCTCGCTTGGTCCCGACCGAACCACATTCAGGCTCGCCACCTGCGCGGACCGCATATCGATCTTGCTCAGGGGAGTGATCGCCGAGGGATCGCCTGCCGGCGCATTGAGTTCCGGCGACGAAACGCTCGTGTCGCTCGATGCGGTCAGCGCCGCCGCGCTCGAATTCGTGTTCGCCGCTGGCTGCTTCAAAAACTTTGGCCCAAACAATCCCACCGAAAATCCGATCACCAGCAGCAGCGCCGCGCTGAATGCCGGTCGCGGCGTCAGCAAACTCGCCGGCACAAACCCGCCCAGCACTCGCACCAGCCAGCTTTTTTCTTCCGACTGGTCCAGCGCATCCACCAGATTCGCTCGGCACGAAGCCAGCAGCGCGGCATCCGGCTCCGCTCGGTGCGCCGACAGCAACTCGATCAATTCATATTCGCGGGCCAGCGAAGCCGTACAACCTTCGCACTGCGGCAGGTGAGCATTCACCTCCGCCGCTCCCTCCGCATTCAATTCGCCCGAAGCAAACAGAGCCAGGCGTTCGTCAAACTCCCCGCACGCCGTTCGATTTGTCTCTTCTCTGCCGCCCTGCTGCATTCTCTTGGTCCTTTACCGGTTAACGCACAGGTTCCAGGCACGCGCGCAATTTGCGCGTCGCCCGGAACAAAGAATTCTTTACCGTTTCTTCCGAAGTTCCCAGCACATCGCCGATCGCCCGCAACTTCAAACCTTGATAATGTTTCATCTCAAAGACCATTCGTTCGCGCGGTGACAATCGGTTCAACGCCGTCGCAATCTGCTCGCCCAGTTCTTGCCCCAGCAAACTCTTTTCCGGATTCGCCGCCGCTCTCACTTCCGGCTGCCGGTCGAAGAAATCCCGCGTCGTTCCGTCCGCATCTTCCAGCGCGGGCGCTTGATCTTCTTTCCGGCTCGTCCGGCGCCGCAGATGATCCAGCGCCACGTTCGTCACAATCCGGTACAGCCACGTATAGAAGCTGCACTCGAACCGGAATCTCTGCAAATTCCGGTACACGCGCAGAAAACTTTCCTGGTAAATGTCGCGCGCGTCTTCCGCGCGATGCACAAGATTCAACGCCAGCCGCAACACGTCGCGGTCGTAGCGCCGCACCAGTGCCTCAAACGCCAGCCGGTCTCCCGCCTGCGCGCTTCTCACCAGCGCGTGCTCCTCCGCCATTTTTGCCGCCGCTGCTTGGCGGGCATCTACGTCAATTGCGACGCTGGTCCCCATCGTCTTTGGCGCCGGTTCGTTTACAGCCCGTATCTTCGAGTCGGACTCCGTTCCCCGAAGCGGGCTACCGGCATTCAGCCTTTGCGCTTGTTCCATATTGATAGACGGCTGCTCTGCCCGTTGGTGAGCATTTGCGGACTTGGTTTTCCCGCTATCGGACAACAGCCCCACGGTGCGTCCTTTACCCAACCTATCACTAGATGCGCGCGCCTGCTATCGCGTTGCATATACGAGGGTTACGGTTGGTATACTCCCCCCCGTAAGCCCTGCAAATCCGCGCGTTTGGGTAACCCTTCCAACTGCACGGGCATAGCCATCGGCTTCGCCCTCAAAACGCCCCCAGTCTCCCTCCCAGACGGATCAACAAATACACCCCCACGCAGACCAGAAAATCCACCAGACTGCCCATATCCAAATAATGGCTGCTGTGCTGCAGCCGCTGCGGCAGGTACGGCTCGAGCGAGTAGAAATAGATCAAATTTCCAAGCACCGTCGCGACCAGATATTCCAGCCACCGACGCCGCGTCATTCCCAGGTATTTTTCCGCCATCGCACCGGCTGCCGCCACCGGCGGGCCAGCCCTCGCCAATATAAGCGAGCCCCTAGAACTTCGCAAATGCAGGGCCGCAGCCCAAGCGGTGGTATAAAAGTAGGGCCGCAACCGCGACTCCGGTTTGCGCAACTTCCGATTTCAGCTTCGATGCCCATACAGCTCTCGAACTCAGTGAAATATCTGAAAGGCGTCGGCCCGCAGCGCGCCGCCATACTCGAAGAGCGCGGCATCGTCACCGTCGCCGATCTTCTCAGCTATCTTCCCTTCCGTTACGAAGACCGCATCCGCTTCACCCCCATCGCCGAGATGATTCCCGGTCAAGTCCACACCGTGTTCGCCGAAGTCGCCGCCCAGGGCAGCACCGTTGGATTTCGCCGCGGCAAACAGTCCGTCTTCCACGTTTCCGTGCGCGACGCATCCGGCAGCCTGCACCTCCGTTTTTTTCATGGCGGCTATCTCGCCGAAAAGTTGAAACCCGGCCAGCGCATGGTCCTGCACGGAAAAGTCGAAGTCGATCCTCACCGTGCCGGCCGCTACGAAATGGTGAATCCGCAGATGGAGCTCACCGGCAGTGCCGACGGCGCCGCCTCGGACTCCACCGAAATTGGCCGCATCGTTCCCATCTACGAAGCTCTCGGCGGCGTCAGCTCCCGCATGCTCCGCCGCATCATCTACGGCATCCTCGAAAATTTTGACGGCGCCATCCCCGACGCTTTGCCGCAGGACTTGCGCGAGCGCTATCGCTTTCCCGCGCGCCGTGAAGCGCTCATGTTCGCCCACTTCCCTCCGAAGGACGAACCGATCGAGCTTCTCAACAGTTACCGCAGCCCCGCCCAAATCCGCCTGATCTTCGAGGAGTTCTTCTACTACCAGTTGGCGCTCGCCATGCAAAAAGCGAGCGACCGCACCCATCGCGGCATCGCCATGCACGTCCGCGACGATAGAATTCGCGAAGCCTTGAAACGTATTTTGCCCTTCAAGCCCA
Organism: uncultured Acidobacteriota bacterium; assembly: GCA_963785585.1. Lineage (GTDB taxonomy): Bacteria > Acidobacteriota > Terriglobia > Acidiferrales > UBA7541 > Palsa-295. The sequence goes on along the minus strand of CAWAVW010000004.1, from coordinate 227,261 downwards.
CCGCCGCGCAGAAACGTGTCCTCTCCGAAATCGTAGCCGACCTGGAAAAACCTTTCCCGATGCAGCGACTGCTTGAAGGCGACGTCGGCAGCGGCAAAACCATCGTCGCCCTCGAAGCCTCAACCATCGTCATCGAAAACGGCTACCAGGTCGCCCTCATGGCGCCCACCGAAATTCTCGCCGCGCAGCATTATCTTTCCGCGCGCCGCGTCTTCGCCCAGGCCGGCTACGGCGTCGAACTGATCGTCAGCGGCCGCAAACGCGCCGAAAAATCCGCTGCCCTCGATCGCGTCGCCGGCGGCCAAGCTCAATTCGTCGTCGGCACGCACGCTCTGATCGAAAATCCCGTCCAATTCAAAAAGCTCGGCCTCGTCATCGTCGATGAACAACACCGATTCGGCGTCCTCCAGCGCAAGAAACTGATGGAAAAAGGCGCCTCGCCGCACGTCCTGGTCATGACCGCTACTCCCATCCCGCGCACTCTCGCTCTCACCCTTTACGGCGATCTCGATCTCTCCGTAATAGACGAACTTCCGCCCGGCCGCACCCCCATCGAAACCACTTGGCGCGACGAGTCGCAGCTCCCCGGCGTATGGGAATTTCTTCGCCGCGAAATCGCCAGCGGCCGTCAGGCCTACGTCGTCTATCCCGTCATCGAAGAATCGAAACAGGAATTGAAAGCGGCCATGGCCGAACACGATCGCTTGGCTAAAGACGTCTTCCCCGCGTCAAAAGTGGGCCTGCTTCACGGTCGCCTCAAAAACGACGAAAAAGACGCCGTCATGGAAAAATTCCGCCGCAACGAATTTCAAATTCTCGTCGCCACCACGGTCATCGAAGTCGGCGTGGACGTTCCCAACGCCACCATCATGGTCGTTGAACACGCCGACCGCTTCGGCCTCGCGCAACTCCACCAACTCCGTGGCAGAATTGGCCGCGGTAAGGAAAAATCCTATTGCATCCTCGTCGCGCCTAAAAATACTACGGGAGAGGGCCGCGAACGAATCGAAGCCATGGTCGCCACCTCCAACGGATTTGAAATCGCCGAGCGCGATCTGAAACAGCGCGGTCCGGGCGAATTTTTCGGCACACGTCAATCCGGCGACGCTGCGTTTTCCGTCGCGCAGCCTTTGCGCGATCACGAATTGCTCGAGCTCGCGCGCAAGGAAGCAATGCTGCTGGCCGAAAATCCCGCGCGAGCCGCCCAAGTCATTCGCCAGCTCGAAGCCGTCAGCCCTTCGTGGCGCAAGCGCTATCAGCTCGCGTCGGTCGGGTAACACGTTAAAGTAATCAGGCAGGTTCAATCGTGCGCGTCATCGCCGGAACATATCGCAGCCGACCCCTCACAGGCCCGGGCAGACTCAGAATGCGCCCCACCAGCGATCGTCTGCGCGAAACTCTCTTCAACGTCCTCGGACCAACGGTGGACGATTCTCTTTTCATCGATGTCTGCGCCGGCACCGGCGCCGTCGGCATCGAAGCCCTCAGCCGCGGCGCGCGTCACGCCGCATTCATCGAATCCCGCGCCGGAGCCGTGCAAATCATCAAACAGAACTTGGCCTCGCTCAACATCACCGCCGACGCTGCCGTCATTCAAGCCGACGCCATCCAGGGCCTCGAGAAGCTCGCCTCTCGCCGCCTGCTAGCCGATTTCATTTTTCTCGACCCCCCGTACGATCGAGAAGAGCTCTACATCCGCGCTCTCGAATTCCTCGACGAATCGCACCTCGTCGCACCCCGCGGCATCGTCATCGTCGAACATCGTAACGGCTTCGAGCTGCCCGAAATTTTCGACCGCCTCGAACTCACGCGCTTGCTCGAGCAAGGCGACGCGGCGCTCAGTTTTTACCGGCTGGCCGCTGCGGCGTAAACCCCGCAACCCAAACACGCATCCAAATCGGTCGGGTATAATACAGGGCTCTATGCAGACCGCTATGCAATTCGAGCCGGAGCCGGTCGCCGACGCGATCGCCGAACTTCCTCCGCATTCCCGCTTGCCGCGCCTCGATCTCGGCGTGGACTGGGGATCGCCCTGGGAGGAATTTCGCTCGAGCTGGCACGACTACTTCAAAGGTCCCAAGCTTCCGGCAGACACATCCCTGCCCGAAGACGCCGACCTGAAAATCGAATGGGTCGAGGGGAAACTCTCCCGGCGCGGTTACCTCGTCTCCGCCGCATGGCACATCGTCGCGGTTATCCTGATCTGCCTTCCGATTTGGGGGTTCCTCGCCATCAAACCGATTCCGTACAACGGTCCTGAAATTCAACTTTCCTGGACTCCGCCAACCAACGACCTCCCAGCCATCGCTCCTCGCGGCGTCGAACCGAAGCCGAGTCCCAAGGGCGATCCCGCCAAACCCTTGCCGCAAAAGGGTGCCGACGCTCTCAGCCCGCGACAAACGATTCTCTCGCAACCAGTTCAAGCGAATCATCCGCGCCAGACTCTCATCCGCCCGGACGCGCCTCTCACTCCTCCGAAAATCGATCCGCAAATGCCCAACGTCGTTGAATGGGCCGCCGCCGCTCCTCAACCCGTCCCGCAGCTTCACATCACCCCCACCGTCGCCGCTGCGAAAATTCAGCGCCGCGCCGTCACCGACGTGTCCGCGCCGGAAATCGTCAATCAGGAAAAAAATCCCGGCGTCCTGAACATCGCCGCCGCGCCCGTCGTGAACCAGGAACCGAAAATGCCAATCAGCGCCATGTCCGCTGCGGTCCGCCAAAAATCACAAGCCGAAACCGGAGCCGCTCCTGAAATCGGCGCCGCTTCGGCCGGAGATGCGAGCCTTCATCGCGTAATCGCTCTTTCCGCCGCGCCCGGCCCTCCCGCTCCCGTCGTCAACGTCCCGCAGGGAAATCTTTCTGCGCGCGTCGCCATTTCGCCCGACGGGAAACAACCCGGCTCGCCCAATGGCGCCGAACACGGCGTCGCATCGAACGGCGGCTCCGGCGGAAACGCCGCCAGCCCGGGCGGCACGGGGAAAAATGGCGGCGGTAGCGCGGCAAATCTTCCGGCGGGCATCAGCATCAGTGGCGGAAATTCGCGCAACGGGAATGGCGGCGTCGGCCCGGCCGGTGGCAACGCCACCTCCAAATTAAATCTCAAGCCGATGCCGTCCGCCGATGCCATGCCGTCGCCGCACAAAGCTTCGCCGACCATCGCCGCGATCGCTCCGGGCATGGCTCCCGAAAAAGTCCTGTCCGGCAACGAAATTTTCACCGTTCACATTGACATGCCCAACCTCACCAGTTACAGCGGCAGTTGGATCATGAAATTTGCCGAGCTCCAGGACGGCGGCCCGCCGTACATCAAAAAAACCGGCACGCTTTCCGGACCCGCTCCCGAACGCAAAGTCGATCCGAAATACCCGCAGTCGCTCATCAAAGAGCGCGTCGATGGTCAGGTGGTTTTGTACGCGATTATCCGCAAGGACGGCTCGGTGGATAGCATTCAGGTCGTTCGAGGACTCGATCCGGCGCTCGATCAGAATTCGATGGCCGCTCTGGCGCGCTGGCAATTCCGTCCCGCGATGCGCGACGGAACCCCGGTGGACGTCGAAGCGGTCGTCTTCATTCCCTTCCGCTTCCGTCCCACCGAATAATTTCCGCCCCGCGCCTTCGCGGCCCCGGAGCGTTTGCCTACAGCGACAAGCTCTTGATCACCCGCGTGATGTGGTCCGGCGTGTTGTAAATGTTCGGCGAAATTCGAATTGCATTCTCGCGCATCGCCACCACGATTTCCGTCGCCGCCAACCGGTCAAACAGTTTCTGCGTCTCGTCCGGCTTGCGCGCCACGATGCACACGTACGGTCCCCGCTTCTCCGCTTCCAATGGAGACACCAGCGCCACGCGGTCGTACGGCAGCCGCTCGATCAATTCCGTCGTCAAGTCCAGATTGTATTTCGCGATCGCTTCCACGCCGATCCGCAAGATCAAATCCAGCGACGCTTCGAGCGCCGTCAAATTCGTGAAGTTCCCCGTTTCCGGCGCGTCCCATCGCCGCGCGCCCTTCACCAATTTCAAATCATCCAGTGGCAGCGCGCTGAAATTGTCCGACCCTTCAATCGCCGTCCAATTCACCGGACCCAGCTTCAGCCGCTCCGACCACTCTGCATTCACCCAAAAAAATCCCGTTCCGTAGGGCCCCAACAGCCACTTATATCCGCTGCTCACGGCGAAATCCGCGCCCAGGCTCTTCACATCGATCGGAATTCCGCCCGCCGACTGCGAAAAATCCAGCAGCAGGGGAATGCCTTTGTCGTGGCAAGCCTTCGCCAACCGTGCCGCGTCCAGCCTCGCGCCGTTGTCGAATCGCACAAAACTGGCGGACACGAGCCGTGTCTTCTCCGAGAAATGCTCCAAGTAATCTTCCGGCGCTATGAACTTTCCCCGCGGCGGCGCCACTCGCAAAGTTAACCGCCCTGCTTTCTGGTACGGAAACCACGTCGCAAAGTGCGCCGGAAATTCTCCGCGCGCCACAATCACTTCGTCGCCCGCCTGAAAATCAAGTCCCGAGGCGACCGACGTCATCCCGCTCGTCGCTCCCGCCGTGATCGCCACTTCGCTCGCTGCCGCGCCGATAATTTGCGCGAATTTCGCGCGCACGCGATCCGGCATTTCAAAATACGCGCTCGCTGGAATCTGATCCGGGCGCTTCTTCCACTCCAGCGCCGCCTTCGCTGCCGTCGCCGCGGCCAACGGGATCGGCCCCTGTGTCGCGCAATTCAGATAGGCCACGCCCTCAAAATCGGCAAACTCGCGTCTGTAATCCATGTTTGAATTTCCACCCGTGGGGAATTTCTTCTGCCGCTTCTGCTGGTTTCCTGAAAATTCTAAAAATGCCCGCGCAAATCGCGAAAGCTGGCCAGGATCAACAATCTCCCCGTACCACTTTCCAGCTCCGCATGCTCCAAATGCCAGGTATTTGTGTGCGGCAGAAATACCGCATTCAGACCAATTTGGAGCGCGGGATTGATGTCGCTTCGCGGGCTGTTGCCCACCATCCATCCGTGCGTCTTCACAATCTTGAATTGCTCCACCATCCGCTCGTAAACCGCCGGATCCTTTTCCAGCACGATTTCGATCGCATCGAAATACGGCTGCAATCCCGAACGCTCCACTTTCGCCGCCTGCTCGGCCGGTTCACCCTTGGTCAACAAAATCAAGCGATGATGCTTCGCCAGGTATGCCAGCGTTTCCGGCACTCCATCCAGAATGTGCGGAGGCGTCGCTTCCAGCTCCGCGGCCATTCGCTCGATTTCCTGCACCAGCTCGCGCCGCGCCGCGTTTCCCGCGAGCTTCATGTACGTATCCTCGAGCGATCGCCGGAAACTTCGCACACCGTACCCGTGCTGGCGAATATTCCGCCGTTCCGTTTCGTTCAGGATGTGCCGGATGTACTCGCGCGTATAACCCAGGTGCTCGAGCTGCGTGATGAAGTGATCGATCGTCTTCTCGAAGAAAATATTGTTTTCCCAGAGAGTGTCGTCGGCGTCGATCAGAATTGTCTGGCGTGCCATTCAGGTTCCCGAGGTTTGATTTTCCTGCGTCGCTGTTCCCGCGCGCTGGTGCGCCCGTCGCAATCTACGAAGCGCTCACTTTCCTCACGCCCGCCGCGATCTTCTCCAGAATATCGCGCCCGATCTTCTGCGTTTCGCCGAACCGCGCCAGATAATCCTGAAAATCGCGGTTCAAATCCTTCGCCGTCGTCGCGTCCAGCTTCGTCCTCAAAATCATGTCCCGCAGGTGCACCGGATGCGGCAGCACCGCGTCGTCGCGCAATTCTTCCAGCGCGACGGACGGATCGTAGTGATACATGTCTCCCCCTTCCTACAGCGCGAGAAGGAATTCTACTCTGTTTTCGAAGGTTTACAGAAGGTCCGTCACGCCGTTGCGGGAAGAAATTCGTAGCGGTCGATGCGCGCCGCGACTCCGCGACGCCCGTTGTGCGGTTCCACGCGAAGCACGCGCGCGTAGCACCGGATGTTCACGTCTCCTGCCAGCGTAATCTGCTGCGGCAGCGTCAGCACAAACTCGATCGGTGCGCCCTTCTCGACGGCGACTTCTTCGATCAGGAAGTACAGCCCGCGAAAGCTCACATCGCGCGTCTGACCCTGCTTCTCCAGAATGCTGTCCTCTGCGGGAAATCGCACCTTCAAAGGAAGCATCATCGAAAAGCGGCGTGCGGCGCGACGTTCTGTCTCTTTATCCATCGACCCTCCGCGTGGCGTTCCGATGGCGTCACGCTACCACCGTGCCAACCCTTGTGCAATGGGTTTTCAACCCTACAATCGCTGCGGAACCTTGGTACGCGCCGTCTTCATCTTCGCAATTCCTTCGTGTTTTCCGGCCTCCCGTTACCCTTCGGGCGAACAAACGCGCAAGCGTTTGACGCCGCCACAGTCTGCGGCTACGATGAAGCGCAATGACCCGGGCGGCGGTTTCCCTCGAACTTAGAAAAAATCCTCGAGCACGCCTGAAGCTTCCCGCACGCATCCGTTGGCGCGGCCCTCTCGGTATGCGCCTGGAATCCACTTTCACCGTGGATATTTCCCGCGGCGGCCTGCTCGTCCAGCGCCTCGAGGACTGCGACATCCAATCCCGCGTCTGGGTCGCTTTTCCGTTCGATAAATCTTCCACCGCCCCGCCGCAACCCGAAACGCCGGCTCGCGTCGTTCGCGTGCAAGACGCTCCCGGCGGCGGATACCGCGTCGCGCTTCAACTGGAATTGCCGGGTCGCGCGCCGTCGCGCCCGCGCAGTCGGGAACGCCGCGCTGCGCCCCGCGTTCCCTTCGCGCTGCCCATTTTCGTTCGCGCCGCCGGTTCGCCCTGGCCCGAAGAATCCATGACGCAGGACGTTTCTCGCGCCGGCGCTCGCTTCGAAACCGCTAACATTTACGCCCTCGGCGATTCCGTACTCGCGAAAATTCCCTGGGGCGACTGGGAACGCGCCGGTGAAATGACGGCTCGCGTCGTCCGCGTCGAATCCGCTCCTATTCTCCCCGGTCCGGCCCCCCGTTCGAATCCCATCGCAGGCTCCAGCGGAATTCTCTCGACCGTCTCCATCCGCTGGGATTCGGCTCCCAAAAAATGACCGGCTCCGCCCACTGCTGCTAAACTTTTAGCTTCTATCTCCATGGCCGACGTCTTCCATCGCACATTTTTTCTCAACGGTCCCGCGGGCAAACTCGAAGCGATGCTCTGGACGAGTGCCCTCGCCGATCCAACCATGGCCGCTGTCGTATGCCATCCCCACCCGCTATTCGCCGGCACCATGCACAACAAAGTCGTCTATCAAGTCGCCAAGACTCTTCACCGCCGCGGATTTCCCGTCCTTCGCTTCAATTTTCGGGGCGCTGGACTCAGCGAAGGCACACACGCGCGCGGCCTCGGCGAACAGGACGACGTGAAAGCGGCGATCGACTATCTCGCAAGCGAATTTCCAACGAAACCGCTTTTGCTCGCCGGATTTAGCTTTGGTTCGTGGGTTGGCTTGCGTGTAGGATGCGCGGACCCGCGCGTGGAAAAACTAATCGGCCTGGGAATTCCGGTGGACGGCTCCGACCTGACCTATCTGCGCGATTGCGCCAAACCAAAACTCATCATCCAGGGCGGCAACGATCAATTCGGCTCGCAAAAAAACGTCGAACAACTCTTCGCCACTCTGCCCGACCTGAAAACCCTCGTCATGGTTCCCGGCGTCGATCACTTCTTCGCCGGCCAATTGGAAAAAGTCGGCGAAGCCATCGACGCCTGGCTCGGTCCGTCAGACACTTTCGTCTGAAAGTTCGTCAGGCACTCTCGCCTCGCGGCCCTTCCTCGCGACCTCGCACTCTCGCGCGAAACCCCGCCCACTTCATCCCCTCTGCTCAAACAATCGCATAAACTGTTCGCGCGTCGCCGGCTCCACTCCGAGCAACTCCAAATTCGTCTTCACATGCGCCACCCGGCTCATTCCCACCAGCGCCGTCGTCAACCCCGGCACGGACCTCGCAAACTGCAACGCCAGTGTCGAACCCTCCGGCAAACCCAGCGCCGTCGCCACAAACGCAGGCAAATTTTTCGTCAGCTGCCCCTGCAGCAGCGCCGCGCTCGTCACCAACGCAATTCCAAACGTCCGCGCCGCCTGCACCATCGGCACCGCTTTCCCGTTGACCATCTGATTCGGCCGCGTCAGCGCTTCGGGCATCGCCAGATTAAACGGCAACTGCACAAACCGGAAATGATGGTCGTCGCCCGCTACGTCTTTCGCAATTTGCACCATCTCTTCGAGCGACAAGTACCCTTCCACTTTCGGGTCTTCGCGAAATGCGTTCCACGTCGCCATTCCATACGCCCGGATCTGCTGCGCCGTCACCGCCGATTCCAGGAACAAAAACGCTTCGCGAATCCGCGCCTTGAATTCGCTGCGCGAGATCTCGCTCAGTTGCGTCTCCGGATTGTGCAGGTAAAAAACATCGATCGTTTGAATTCCAAGATTCTTCCGGCTTCGCTCCAGTTGGTCCGCCAGATACGCCGGCGCCATGCAGTGGCAGCCCGCCGCAATCTCTTCGGTGCGAAAGATTCCCTTCTCCAGAAATTCCTTCGAAAAATAAACGTTCGGATCGGCCGGCATCTCGCCGTCCGGCGTCAGAAATCCCGCCTTGGTGCAAACCATAATCTCGTCGCGCGAAAATCCCTTCGCAAACAGGTCGCGAAGCGCAACCCCCGCCGATCGTTCGCTCCGTTGCAACCGGTAATTGATCGCGGCATCAATCACATTGATTCCGCCTTCCACCGCCGCCACGATCGATTCCGTGTACGCTTTGTCCGTCGCCGCGTCCGGCTCGCCCAGATACGTCCCAATTCCAATCGACGAAAGCACCAGCCCTCCGCGAATTTCGCGGAAGTGTCCGGCGGCGCTGCGCCCCTGGAATTTCGCCGCGTAGCGCAGCGTACCCTCCGCCGTAGCCGATCCGGATTTCAAATCTGTGGGAAATGACGCTGCGGAAGACATGCCGTGAACGTTTTATCCTTTTGGATTCGCAAGTAAAATCGCGGGAAGTATATCAGAAGCCTCCGACAACCCGCTCAAACGCGCTGCTAACCCGCCGTCGCCCGCGCTGGTGGATCTCCTCCGCCCAATCCCTGCGCCGCGATCAATTCGCGCGCTTCGCGTTGAATCTCTGGCAACTTCTGCAGAAACCAGTACGCCCCCGCTATCGCGCCCGCGCCGCCAATCGCTACCGTCCACGGAGCGCCAATTTTTTCCGCCACCGCCCCCGCGAACAGCGAACCGAGCGGCGCCATCCCCATGAACATCATCGTGTACACCGCCATCGCACGCCCGCGCAATTTGTCCGGCACCATCGACTGAATCAGCGTGTTCGAGCCGGACATCTGCAGCATCACTCCGTATCCCACTGGAATCATCAGCGCCACCGACAGCCAAAAAACCTTCGACAACGAAAAAAGTATCAGCGACGCGCCAAATCCCATCGCCGAAAACGCGATCACCTTGCCCAGTCCTCGCACTCCGCGCCGCATCGCCAGCGTCAACGCGCCCAGCAGCGCGCCCACTCCGCTCATGCCCATCAAAATTCCCAGTCCGTGCGCTCCTCGATGCAGCACCTGATCCGCGAACACCGGCATCAGCACGCTGTACGGCACCGCCACAAAACTCACCACGCCGATCAGCATCACCAGCGCCAGTATCGGCGCCGTGTGCTGCACGAAATAAAATCCTTCCTTGATGTGTTCGTACGGAGACGATTGCTGCACCGCTCGCTTCCACGGTCCCAGCTTCATATACAGCAGCCCCGCGATCACCGCGATGTAGCTCACCGCATTCGCGAAGAAACACCATCCCTCGCCGATCTTCGCCACCGTGATTCCCGCGATCGCCGGACCAATCACCCGCGCGCCATTAAACATCGATGAATTCAGCGCAATCGCATTCATCAGATCGTCCCGCGACACCATCTCGATCAAAAACGATTGCCGCGCCGGCACGTCGAACGCATTCACCACTCCCAGCAGCGCCGCCAGCACGATCACTTCCCACACCTTCACGATGTGCAGCAGCGTCAGCGCCGCCAGCGCAAACGCCAGAAGCATCGACGCCGCCTGCGTGCAGATCACCACCCGGTGCCGGTTCCAACGATCTGCCGCTAAACCTCCGAGCGGCGCAAAGATAAAAATCGGAATTTGCCCCGCGAATCCCACCACGCCCAGCAGCAGCGCCGAACCCGTCAACGAATACACCAGCCACGCCTGCGCGATATTCTGCATCCACGTCCCAATCAACGAAATCATCTGCCCGCTGAAGAAGAGTTGGAAATTCCGGTGCCGCAGCGACCGGAACATATCTTTCAGGCGTGAACGGGGACTCGTATCCTGCAGTGGCCCGGCAGGCGGCGGAGAATTTTCGATGTCAGCGGAAGAAGCCATCTACTCAATTGTACGACGCAATCGGACGCCCTGCCGTTTCGTTCGCTGCCCTTCGTAGCGTAGAAGCCCACGTCGGCGCGCCCTCGTTCTTCCCGACGTTAATTCGCCGCAGGCTCAATCGGCCGGATCTCCGGCGGAGGTGCCAGCAATCGGTTGCAAGCCCGCATAATTCGCCGGTATGGCCACACTTTATCCTTAAACAATATCTCGCCGTCGCGCGGCTTCGAGTAAAACCATCGCGACACGAGCGACAAATGTTCCGGCAAATCCGCTTCCGCGTGTTTCATTCCGAAACGCGCCCTCCACTCCCCAGGCGTCTGCGGATTTTGAATCGCCTCGGCCTTCGGCGCTTCTCGAACTTTCGCCGGACGCTCATCTCCCTCTTCGTTCTCAAACAATTCCGGTTCCAGCGCCCTTTTCAAAACCGCTTCCGCCGATCGCGGTTCCGCCGTCACATCGCCAAAATTCAAAAAAAGCGGCGCCGCCACCATCCCGCCCAAAACTGGAAACGCCGCAATCACTTTCTCTTCTGCCGCCTTCTGCAAAATCACGGCGTTCAGATTTTCGATTCGCCGCGCAATCTCCGGCAAACCTCGCAGCGCGTCCGATGCCTTGTCCAGCCGCTTGTGCAGCAGCGCCGCCCTCTCGAAATCCAGCGCTTCGCTTGCCCGCTCGCGTTCCTGCTCGAGCGACTCCATCAGCCACGCGCCCGAACTTTCCAGCGTCGCCAGCACGTCGCCCATTTCCCGGTCGTATTCTTCCTTCGTGCACCCGGCAAAACACGGCGCCAGGCACATCTTCATCTCCGAATAAATGCACCCCGGAAATGTCGGGTCGCGCAAAATCCTGATCTGGCAGCGCCGCGTTTTGAAAAGGTCCAGAAACCCGTTGCTGAAATCCTCCGCAAATTGCCTCGACGGAAACGGCCCAAAATAAAATCCCTCGTCCGCGCGAATCTTGCGCGTCACATAACATCGCGGGTACGAATTTCGCAGATTCACTTTCAGGACGGCCGGAGGCCGCAACCGCATCACATCTCGATACCGCGTGGGAAAAATGGCTCGCGCATTTTCATACATCGCAATCGATTGCTCGAATTTCGATCCCGTTACCCGATAGCGAATCCCGGCCACCACATCGCGCAAATTTAGCCGCTTCGATCCCGCTTCCGGACGCCCCAGCAACCGCTGTGCCGCCGCTCGCAGGTCCGCCGTCCGCGCCAGGTATGGCCGCGCGCCCTCGGCCTTCATCGCCAGCAAAAACACGCCCGCCCGCGCCGGCAACGCCTCAAAAAACTCAACGTCAAAAGCCGGCCGAAATTCCTGCGTGCTATCGAGTTCCAGCATCGCGACAAGAATACAATGCTTCGCCGCAACGGCCAGCCCGAACTCGTCATCCCGGCATCCTCGCATCCTGGCGGCTTTTCGTAATGCAGACGGTGCCGTCTGTGTGTGTCCCGATTCATCGGGGCGCACGTTTTCCGCCCCCGCGAACGTCGGCGAGACACCGCTATAATGTGGCTGGATTTGCTTCACTCGGAGCGAGCGCCTTTGTATCCTTCGCGCTCAAAGGGACGTGCAAAATGACTTGGCTGAACTACCTCGCCTGTTTCTTCGCCGGACTGTTTCTAACCAACTTCGTCCCGCACTTCGTCAAAGGAGTGTGCGGCGGCCGCTTCCCCACTCCCTTCGCCAAACCTCCCGGCAAAGGGCTTTCGTCGCCGGTCGTCAACGTCGTCTGGGCGCTCTTCAATCTTGTGATTGGATTTTTTCTGTTTCGCGCCGGAAATGTCTCGTCCGGAGGCGACTCCGCCGTCGCTGTCTTCTTCGCCGCCGCGGCGCTGCTCAGCATTATGACGAGCGTGCGCTTCGCCCAAAAGCACAGCGACTGACGCGGCGGCATGCGACCGCCACCTGTAGCGGCCGCTTCGCCGAATTTGCGACGCGGGCGAATTTTTCCGCGGTGCCGGCATGGCGTTTAGCTCCGTTGAACCCGTCGCAAGCCGCGCTTCGTAGCCCGAAACAAAAAATCGCGCGACGAGCCAGCGCGAGAAAGTCCGCACCACCAACGCGCGCTACCACCGATCAACGTCAACCATCCATCACTCGGCCGCCAGCGCGACCGAAACACAACGCAACACACGCAAAATCACAGGAGCCACCATGCCGCTCACGCAACTCGACGCCGTCGCCGCCTTAATCGTCATCGACCTGCAAAAAGGAATCGTCGCCCTGCCCACCGCGCATCCCACCGCGGAAGTCGTCCAGCGCTCCGCCGAACTCGCTCGCGCGTTTCGCCGTCACAGTCTTCCCGTCGTGCTCGTGAACGTTACCGCCGCCGCTCCGGGCCGCACCGACACTCCGCGTCCCGTCCGAGAGTTTCCGCCCGACTGGGCCGAGCTCGTCTCCGAACTCGACCGCCAGCCCTCCGATCACTTGGTTTCAAAACAACGCGTCGGCGCATTCCTTGGCACCGATCTCGACGCCTATCTCCGCAGCCGCGCCGTCACCCAGGTAATCCTCACCGGCATTTCTACCACCGCCGGAGTCGAATCCACCGCCCGCAGCGCCTTCGATCTCGGCTACCACGTCGTCTTCGCCACAGACGCCATGACCGACATGAGCGCCGAAAATCACCGCCACGCCATCGAAAAAATCTTCCCCAGGTTCGGCCAGTGCGACTCCACCTCCGCCATCCTCAACGCCGTAAGCACCCGCGCCCAGACAAATTAAATCGCGCGCGAACTCCGCACCGCCCAGCGACGCACATCGATCCCCGCCCCCGTCAGCAACATCCCCCGTCGCCGAAGCCGCCTACAATTCCACCAGCCTCAGCACCATCCGCCCTCTCGGGCAGGATCGCTCGAAGCCACCGTAAGTTAGGCAATCCTGCCTGACAGTTCGTTAGGCACTCATGCCTGACGGCCTTCCAGCACCAACCAGCCCCGCCGCCGAAGCCGCCAACAATTCCACCAGCCTCAGCGCCATCCACCCTCTCGGGCAAGATCGATCGAAGCCACCGTACGTTAGGCAATCCTGCCTGACAGTTCGTTAGGCACTCGTGCCTGACGGCCTTTCTGCACTATCCAGCCCCGCCGCCTCTCCCGGTCGCTGCACCCACGTCACTCACCAACAATCGCACCGGCCTCAGCACCATCCACCGTCTCGAGCAAGGTCGATCGAAGCCACCGTACGTTAGGCAATCCTGCCTGACAGTTCGTTAGGCTATCCAGCCTGACGGCCTTTCCGTCAACCTGACCGTGACGTCCACCGCCGAAGCGCAACCCAACGAACGCCGCAAACCACGAGCGCCTTCGCGGTAGCACTCCGCCTCTTTGCGGGTCGTAGCTTTAGCTACGACATAAAAAACCCGTCGCGGAGCGACCACCGCCAAGCCGCGCGAATCGCCGCCTTCCGGCGCCGTTCGCGCACGCACTTCGTTCGCCCCGCCGCTAAATCACAAATGTGGGAATGCCGAGCAAAAGGAAGGAGACACCCAACGACCGAAAGACCCGCCAAATCTAATACGACTTCAACACCCAAGACGAAATCACGAGGCGCTGAATCTCGCTGGTCCCTTCATAAATCTCGGTGATCCGCGCGTCGCGATACGCCCGCTCGACCGGATACTCCTTGCTGTATCCGTTCCCGCCGTGAATCTGAATCGCCTTGTGCGCCACGCGCGTCGAGAGCTCGCTCGCAAATAATTTCGCGATCGACGCTTCCATCGAAAACCGCGCGCCCGAATCCTGCTTCCACGCCGCCCTGCGAACCAGCAGCCGCGCCGCATCGATCTCCGTCGCCATGTCCGCCAGCATAAATTGAATCGCCTGAAAATCCGCGATCGGATGCCCAAACGCCTGCCGCTCGTGCGCATACGCCAGCGCCGCATCGAACGCGCCCTGCGCAATCCCCACCGCCTGCGCCGCGATTCCAATCCGCCCGCCGTCGAGCGTCGTCAGCGCCACCTTATATCCTTCGCCTTCCGCGCCCAGCCGGTTCGCCACCGGCACTTCGCAATCGGTAAACGAAAGCTCCGCGCACGCCGTCGCATTGATCCCCAGTTTCTTTTCTTCCTTGCCAACGGCAAATCCCGGCGTCCCTTTTTCGATCACCAGCGCGGTGATTCCCTTCTCGCCCTTCTCCGGCTGCGTATTCACATAGACGACCGCCGCGTCCGCCGCGCCGCCATTGGTGATCCACGCCTTTGTCCCGTTCACTACGTACGTGTCGCCCTTCCGCACCGCTGTCGTTTTCAGCGCCGCCGCGTTCGAACCCGCCTGCGGCTCGGTCAACGCATAGCATCCAATCTTTTCTCCGCGCGCAAAGGGAGTCAGCAGCCGCTTCTTCTGCTCGTCCGTCCCAAACCGGTAAACCGGATCGCAGTACAACGAATTCTGCACCGACAAAATCGCGCCCATCGACGCGCAATATTTCGAAATCTCTTCGATCACAATCGTGTAGCTGATGTGATCCATTCCCGCGCCGCCAAACTCTTCCGGCATCGAGATGCCCGTCAGCCCCAGCTCCGCCGCCTTGCGAAACGCCTCGCGCGGAAATTTCCCCGTCTCGTCGTTCTCGCGCGCAATCGGCTTGATCTCCGCCGCCGCAAACTCCCGAACGCTCTTCTGCAGCAACTGTTGTTCTTCGCTCAGTTCCAGATTCACGATGAGTGTCCTTCGAGCGCCTTCCTCAATTTCTCATACGTCGTCGCCAAATCTTCCGGCTCCACGCGCGTCTCGCTCACCACCGTCATAAAATTCGCGTCGCCCGCCCATCGCGGCAACACATGCAGATGGATGTGCCCCGTCACGCCGGCGCCCGCCGCGCGCCCCAGGTTCATCCCCAGATTAAATCCCTCGGGCCGGTACGTTTTCTCGAGCGCCGTCTTCACTTTCTGCGCCAGCACCATCATCTCGGCCAGCGTATCAGGCTCCGCCGCCGCCAAATCGCCCACATGCGCGTACGGAACCACCATCACGTGCCCGGACGTGTAGGGAAACGCATTCAAAATTATGAAATTCTTCAGTCCGTGGAAAACAATCAGCGATTTTGCGTCGTCGTTCGCGGCAACTGCGTCACAGAAGATACAGCGATCCTCTTTCCCGGCGTTCGCAATATATCGATAACGCCACGGCGTCCACAGATAATCCATATTCGATTCCGTGGCCTATTCGTGCGAGCCGTGATCCGAACCCGCAGCGCGCGGATTGTTCACGTAATCTTTCAATTCCTTGCTCGGCTTGAAGTACGGAATCTTTTTCGGCGGCACTTCCACTTTCGCGCCGGTCTTTGGATTTCTTCCCGTTCGCCCGCGCCGCTCGCGCGTGCGAAAACTTCCAAACCCGCGAATCTCGATCTTGTCGTCCGCCTGCAGCGCCCCGATGATGCTCTCGAAAATCGTCTCCACCACCGCCTCGGATTCCTTCCGCGGCAATTCCGTTACGCGCGTCACTTCCTCGACCAGTTCGGCCTTCGTGACGGTGTGTTCTTTGTGCGCGTGCTCGGGGTTGTTTTGTGGGGCAGTGTCTGCCATTGGTTGAGACTCTCCTCTAATTTTCCGTTGAGGCCGGGCTTGGCGCGGACCGGGCGACGCGCCGCATGTCCTTGCATATCACCAATCTACCGTCAGGTAAACTGTTTTCGTTCGAAGGCAAACCGCTCGCCGCGCACGCCAATCCCGCTTGCGCGCTGCTGCGGAACCCGCGCACCCTTACGACGCCTGCAGTTTCGCCTTGATCGCGTCGCCGATCGTGGCGTTCGGCGACGATTTCGCTGCCTTCGACGTTGACCGGAACGTCTCGATTTCCTGGCGCTCCTGCTGCTTCTGCGCCGCTCGGTAACTCAAGCTGATCTTGTGCTGCTCCGGCTCCAGGCGCAACACTTTGAAGTCGTACTCGTTGCCCGCCGTCAGCACCGCCGTCACGCGAGCCCCGCGCTGCGCCTTGTCACCCGCGCTGCCAACGCTGCCCGCCGCGCCCGAACCGGCGCCATGCTTGTCACGATCGCCCTTCGGACGCCGCTCCTCAATCTCCGATATGTGGCAAAGCCCCTCGATTCCTTCCGCCAGCTGCACGAACGCCCCAAAATCCGTCGTCCGCGCCACTTTGCCCTTAATCACTTCGCCGATCTTGTGCGCCGTGAACCAATCGTTCCAGATGTCCTTCACCTGCTTGATTCCGAGCGACAACCGCCGGTTCGCCGAATCCACCTTCAGCACTTTCGCTTCAACCGCGTCGCCCTTCTTGAACTTGTCGCTTGGATGCTTGATCCGCTCCGTCCAGCTCACATCGCTGATGTGGATCAGCCCTTCCATGCCCTCTTCAATCTCCACAAACGCGCCAAAATCCGCCAGGTTGCGGATCTTCCCGTGGACGATCGTCCCCACCGGATACTTCTCCGCCGCGGCATTCCACGGATCGGGCTGCGTCTGCTTCAATCCCAACGAAATCCGGCGCTGGTCGGTCTTCACTTCCAGCACCACTACCTCAACCTCGTCGCCCACCTTCACCACTTTCGATGGATGCTTGGTCCGCTTCGACCAGCTCATCTCGCTCACGTGCACCAGGCCTTCGACTCCCGGCTCGATCTGCACGAACGCGCCATAATCCGTCACGCCCACAATCTTTCCGGTCACCTTGGTTCCCACAGGAAACCGCTCCGGCACCGTCGCCCACGGATCGGGCAGCAACTGCTTGCGCCCCAGCGAAATCCGCTGCTTTTCCTTGTCGAACTTCAGCACCTGCACTTGAATCTCGTCGCCGGCCTTCACAATCGTCGAAGGATGCGGCACGCGTCCCCACACCAGGTCGCTTACGTGGAGCAGCCCGTCCATGCCGCCCAGATCGACGAACACGCCGTAATCCGTCACGTTCTTCACTTTGCCCGTTACCGTCGTGCCTTCGCTCAGCGAATCCAGCAGCGAACTCCGCTTGGCCTTCTGCTCTTCTTCCAGAATCGCGCGACGGCTCACTACCACATTCCCGCGCTTGCGATTCAGCTTCAGCACACGGACTTCGATGTCCTTATCCTTCCACGCGTCCAGATCGTGTACCGGGCGCAACTCAATCTGCGACGCTGGCAAAAACGACCGCACGCCAATATCCACCACCAATCCGCCCTTGATCCGCTCAGTGACTTTGCCCTTCACCGTCTGATGTTCGCGGTAGCTCTTGTCGATCCGCTCCCACACCCGCCGGCGGTGCGCGCGCACATGCGACAGCAGCACATATCCGTCTTTGTGCTCGCTCAGCCGCTCGACTTCAATCGTCTGTCCCGGACCAAACTCGATCGGGCTGCCCGAATCCGCAAATTCCTGCGCCGGAACCAATCCTTCGAACTTGCCGCCCACATCTACCACAACGCCCGCGTCGGTCACACTCACCACGCGCCCATCGAAAATCTCGCCTTCGGCCGCCACCGGCTCCGGCGTCGGGAACTGCTCGAGCAACTGCTCCATCGTCTCGTGGCTCTCGATGGCTTCCTTCGCTTCAGCCTCTTCCTTCGCGCGCGCCGCTTCGTGCGCCTCATGCGCTTCGTGCAAATCCACCACCGCTGCGTGAGCCACAGGACTTTCCGTTGCAGGCTCCGTCGCGATCACATCCGCGCTGCGCGACACAACTTCACCCGCAGCCACCGCCGCACCAGCCGCCGTTGCCGGAATCGCGGCATGCGTCGGCTTTTCATCCTCAATATCCACCGCGCCCGGATGCGCTTCCGCTGCGTGCGCCTCCGCTTCGGTCACTTCCACGCGCGTCTCCGCCGGAGGCTCAACCGCCGTTTCCATCACGGGCTCCTGCGCGCGCACCACGGCCGTTGCTGCTCCGCCGCCAGACACACCACGAGACCCATCGGATTGCACTGCGGGATTTGCCGGCGTCTCGCTGGCGTTCTCCGCCAATTGATTCTCGTTCGCGGACGGTGCTTCGTTTGTGTCGTGTTCGGGTTGCATGGGGAGCGGCCTCCGTACAGATGCGTGCCCTGTTTGCCGATAGTCTGGCCTTGGTACCTCAAACCTGCTTGGGTTTGGTGCCAAGAAAGGGGAAAGAGCGCCCACGCTCGAACGCTCTAGTCACGCAGATGATACCCGCCCCCTCCCAACACTGTCAACCAATCCATCGCCCAGTACCGGAAGTACTTCCCACCCGAAATTTTCAATGTTGAATTTTGCCACTCCGCCCGCCCCGCCCCACGCCGCCACCTCAAATATCGCAGCAGACCCCGCAGCCTCTCGTAGCGTAGACGCCCACGTCTGCGCGCCAAAAGCCTGCGCTTCGCGATGGTGTATCGCTTGTGCGAACTCGGTTGACCGGCCCAGCAACGTCGCTGCCTCCCGTAGCGTAGACGCCCACGTCTGCGCCCCGCGCGAAATGTTCTTCTATGCTGACGCCCCGCGAAGCGTCGACGAATATGGGTAGAAACGCGAGACGCACGAGGAGTTGACAGCCGCGCTCGGGTTCACCCCGAACGCAACTACTTACTACGGACAGGTTACCGATACGCAGAACGAGCCATCCACATTGCTGCTAGTCAGCCATAGTTCGCCCTTGCGCGAAGGCTTTGACGGGTATCTGTCGTCGGGAAACATGAAGTGAATCTCGTAGTCCTGTTTGTGGTTACCGACGACTGTAATCCCTTCCAACCTCTCCATGGCGTTGGATCGGAAAAACGCTCCTTGCAGTGGGCACTGCTCGCCGCCCAACACGAGTCGGCTGATCCGAATCTTCATTGGGCGGCCAGTGGGATTCACGATCGTCACGCGACCCCAAACATCCATCAAGCGCCCTTGAAGTGCGTGCTGCACTCGGCTGATGCTAATAGGGCCGGGATCTCCCCCAATGTTATGGAACTCAGGAGGAGACTGCTCGGCTTTTTGGATCTTCGCGAGCCGTTGCTCCTCGTCCTTTTGATCCGCAAGTTTCTCCTTCGCGCGTTCTAGTCGGTCCTGTTGACGCCAGAAGTATTGAAAAACATTAAACGCCACGCTGGCGAGTAGGCTCAAGATTGCTATCGCCAATGCCATCGCTCCTCCTTGGTCGGGCCCGAGACTAGGGAATATAGGATTCGATTACAAAAAAGTTCTCTGCGAAGTGGTTCGACGCCTTCACGGCTATCGACCTCAAGAAATTGTTCATTTTGGTAGCGTCTCTCACCGAGAACGTTACCGAGCTCCCGTCTCCGTGAGCAATTTTGTTCCGGAGGTGTTGAATCTTGCGGAATTGATCCACGTCGGAAGCAGTGAGTTCGACACCAAACGCGTCGATCAATAACTCTGGAATCTTGTCCGCCTTGAATCTCTTAGTGGACTCAAAAAGAGCACGCGCGCCAAATAGGGCTAAAAGGTCGGTAGGAAATCGGAACCCGTTCTTATCTAAGGCTTCCGAAACATTCCTGTACCGTTTACGCCACGAGGATTTATCTGAGTCCTGCAGCTTTGCTTTCAACGGCACCTTCGACCTCGATTGACTAGAAACAAATCGTTTGAATCTCCGCCGGCCCCTCTCCATGATGGCGTCTTTGCCGCCGTGGAATTCCATAAACTCCTCGATCAGAGACTCAACGAACGCCTCAAAAAAACTAAAGTGCGCAAGCAGAAGGTACGAAGCCAGGTGAACTTCGTACGCGGAAGCGGCCTTTTGCGTATCTCCGACGGTCGTGCGATCGCTCCTATGAAAGAAATCCGGCCGCGACAAGGCCGCCTTCTTTCCAGAATTCACTTCTGCGATTTCCTCTCGCAGTGCCGGCATAGCGTAGGCCACCAGGACCGTAAAACTCATAAGCGCATTGGCCTGAGACCTATAATTTGCGTACGCCTTGGAATGCGTCATAGTCACTGGTGTACCCTCCGTTGGAACGCGCTTCAGAACTTCGCGTCGCACATACATCCGCCGGTTCGAACCCAAAAATGGCGCTTTAAGAGACTGGCGCTTTAACTGGCCGGCGAACCCTACGAACTAGGTTCAGATGGAATTTCAGGCCCTGTACCCCCGCTCCTCGCCGCGACGCTGCTCAACCCCAATGCCTGTCTCCGGAGACATTTTGAACTTCGCGATTCGAGAGTCGGTGTAAGTTAGTAATCATGACATGGATTAGGAGGTCAGTGTCCCGCAGATCGTCCGGTTTTATTTCGGCAAGTCGGTCCGGATGCACAGAATTTCGCAGCATTCCGACGCGCTCGCCATAGCAGGTCACGCAGGCTGCTCCTAGATGATCAATAATCTCCGCGGACTCAAGTAATGGGTTACGTTCGAACTTCTTCAAGAGATCGTTGAGCCTTCGAGACTTTGGAGACCCGACTTTTAGTAGTGATTCGAAAGTGGAACCCAAATTCGTGAGCGATTCCAGACCGAGCCCCAACTCACCACATTTCAGAGCACGATCGTAGGAATAAGCGGCTTTATCGAGATAATCCTGTTCGTGGTCCGTCGCCTTCCTCTTCATTGGCGCTCACTTCCGGCTTTCAGTCCATGCCTTCCAAAGGTCACGAGTTACGAATTTACCTTAAACAAGGACGGGTATAGCTCATCCACAAACGCGGCGATTCCCGACCTAGGCAGAAGCTTGTCGACCAAAAAAGTGTCAATCGCCCCGGCAACCAATCCGATTGCTGGAACCGCTGTTAACCCAATTAGCCCATTGGCAACGAATCGCATCGCTTTGCCCTGACGGCTTCCAAGAACCACGCCAACGTGCGCTCGGAAACTTGTAACGCGATCGTAAATTTCTGAATCGCTGGCACTACCAACAGTTCCGAGCCAGTCACGAAACTCGCGGGTTTCCGGCATCTCGCGAACCTTCAGAAGCCTTTCGATGTCCAAAGTCTTACCTTGGCCGAGAAAGTCAGGCAGTTCGGCGATCGATACAACGCGCTGGAAAGCAACTTCCTTGTGCTTCGCATTTGCTAGCGACGCAAGCACACCTAATTTCTGGCGGTACAGCTGGATCTCGGATTCCCTGAAACCGGAGACGGCCGAATAATGCATCATCTCCGCGAGATTTTGAGAAAGGCCGGCGACCGCCAATAGAGCGAATTCAATAATCTTATGGCCTTCAGCTTCTTCCACGTGTAAGAGGTCGTGAACGTTCGTGTTGACGAAGAAGGTTTCTGCGTCAATCCGGCGAATACTGAAGCGATAGCCGAGGGGAACAACGTGTCCGCGCTTCACGAGCGCTGCGTCGATCGCAGCCCTGACAAGTCCGGGATTGTGCAGGATGTCGTTTTCAAATAGGGGAGATACCTCCGCGCGCACTCGCTCACGGGGCAACTCGTTAATTGAGGCATCTATAGCGCGTTTCAATTTGCTCACTTGCTTATAGGTAACTCCGGGCAAACCGTCGAGCGCGCGCATGTTCGCGGACACGTAGTCTTTTCGATTTGCTGCGTCAATCCAATCGATCCGGTAGTGAAAAAGTGGATACCGCGGTTTTCCACCTATGTCGGTTTGCGCAAGCTGGCCCGTGGTAAGGCACTCGCACCGAACGTCCAAGATTCGGGAGGCCAGAAGTTCACGGATTTGTCCGTAGCCAACGCGATTGACAAGAATAGGGAACTCCTGAAGTCGGACGGATGACAGAATGTACTTATCAAATAGAATTAATCTTCGAGCGAGGTCTTCCAAATCTACGTCAACCACCGTGTACTGGTCCGCGGCTAGGATCGCGGAGGCACCGAGGACTCTTCTGCTGAGGTCGCGCGTCATTCTCGTTAGCCTGGTCGCCGTCGCTTAAGGCCTAGATATCTTTGTGCTAAATCAAACGAGCGGTTGCTTTTCGTGTACTACTATGCTATCATCACTAGGGCTAACATTTGAGCCCATTGAGAGCGCACCATGCGCAGCGGCGGTCAACTTGGGCAGCTTCACCCAACCGCCCCGCAACCCTGCCCCGCCCTACCCTACGCGAATCCGCGTACACTTCCCGCCAATCCCGAAATTTCTAATCGGCATACTCCGCGATTAGAAACGCGCGCAACTTCCTCAAAACACTCGCCCGGCGTCATTTCTAATCGACACAAATCAGCGGTCTCATTTGGCCACGTAGCCTACGCGGATTCGCGTAGCCTCGCCGCCGCCGCACACCCGCTCCGCTGCTTCCCCTCTTCCTCCGCGACCCCTGTGCGCCCGATCTCCCTGCCCTCTGTGTTCCGGTCTTTTCACTTCCGCCCCGCAACTCGCATCCGTACTCCCCGCAAATCCCCATCCGTAGTCACCGCAGAAATCTCGTTCCCAATATTAGAAATCAACGTAAACCATAGAAAACAAACGACGGAAAACTTTCTAATCGCAACACTATTTTGCGATTAGAAATCCACTCCCATGCCAACTTGTCATCGGGAATTCTGTGGCCCAGGCGCTCCCGCCTGTGAACCGCGGAAACACCTAAGGCCGGTAGGGTCCGGCGTGGCGGATTTCCTTGCGGTAGTCGGGGGCGAAAATTTCGACGGTGCGGCACATTTCGTAGAGGCGGGAGCGGATGCGGCGTCCGACGCGTTCGCTGAGCGAATCCTCGATCGTCGGAGCGCGCATACCGATCGCGCGAGCGGGCGCGCTGGACGATCCGGCGGCAGCGGCAGCGGCGCTGGCCGCTCCGCCCGGCCCTTCGGTATCCAGGTAATTCGTGGTCAGCAGGGTGACGCGCTTTTCGTTGTAGCGCGTGTTCAAAATGTGGCCGACGGTTTCGAGCGCCCAGGGCGAAGGCTTGCTCGAGCCGACATCGTCGAGAACCAGAATTTCGGCTTTCAACACCGGCTCCAGCACGCTCATTTCGGTGGCCTGGCTTTCGGCGTTGTAGCTGTCTTGAATGGCTTTCAGCAGTTCGCGGTAATCGTAGTAGAGGCCGCTGTGTCCGCGCAGCACGATGGTCTTCATCGCGGCAATGGCGAGGTGCGTCTTCCCTACCCCGCACGGACCCATCAGCAGCAAACCGTGTTCGCTATCGGCTCCGGCGACGGGCAAAAATTCTTCGGCGAAGCGCTGCACCACGAGCTTGGCTTGCGCGAGGCTGCGGTTGAACGCGGCGGTCTGCTCTTTCGTCGCGCCGGTGACTTCGTTGTCCGTTTCGTAATTTTCAAAATCGCAATGGCGGTAGCGTTCGGGCACGCGGGCGCGCTGCAAGGCGCGTTCGGTTTTGTCTCCGGTGGTGCAATCGCAGGGGACGGCCCAGGACATTTTCGGTTCGCCGGAGGCGGAGCCAGGGCGGTCGGTAGCCATCGCTTGCGCTCCCTTTTCGGTGCGCTCGACGACTTTCCAGCCGCTGCCTTCGCAATGGGGACAATCGGGACGTGCCATGAAAGAAGAATAAGCGCGCGGGCAAGGATGCGCAAGCGAGCGCGGCTGAGGAAATTCGCGTGTGCTGTGGAATTCAAAAACAAAGGCAAAGGCGAGAACATCAACACAGAGAAAAGAGGAGAACAGCTTGAGGGCACGGAGACGGCTTGCCTGCACTCTAGCCACTCGCCACTCGTCACTAGCCACTTTCAGCTAGCCACTTGCCCCTAGCCACTCGCCACTCTTACTTAATCACGCGAATCGACTGGCGCGGCGTGGTGCGCACGATGGCGTTGCGGAATTTGCGGTCGTCGGTGGTGTTGAAGCCGCGCGACATTTCGCTGCGGACGGCGTGGATGAATTCTTCCATCTGCGACTGCATTTCGGACATTTTGTCGCGCATGTTCAAAATGATTTCGATGCCGGCGAGGTTGACGCCCAGCTCGCGCGTGAGGTTGAGGATCACTTCGAGGCGTTCGAGGTCTTCGTCGGTGTACAGGCGCGTATTGCCCTGCGAACGCGAAGGCTTCAGCAGTCCGACGCGCTCGTAGAGGCGCAGCGTCTGGGGATGAAGCTGGTACAGCTCGGCGACGGCGCTGATCATGTAGCCGGCCTTCGCTCGTTTTCTGGGGCGAACCATTTTTGGCACTCCGCCAAACAAAGTGTTCTAAATCGTTTTTCGACCTACACGACGGCTTTCGAAAAAATTTCGGTGCGCGGATCTTCGGGATCCACTTTCGCGAGTTCCTTCAGCAGATTGCGCACTCGTTCGTCTTCCGGTTTCGGCGCGACGATCTGCACTTCGACGATCTGGTCGCCGCGCTTGCCCTGAAGGCGCGCGGACGGAGCGCCCTTTTCGCGAAGGCGGAGGCGCTTGCCGCTGTTGGTGCCGGGAGGAATACGCACCTGCGCGCGGCCGTCGATCGTGGGCACGTCCACCTTGGCGCCGAGCGATGCTTCGGTGACGGTGACCGGCACGGTCGTGTAAAGGTCGTCGCCGCGGCGATCGAAAAACGGATGCGGCTCGACTTTGGTGATGATGTAGAGATCGCCCGGAGGGCCGCCCTGGGTGCCGGCATTGCCGCGTCCGGCGACGCGGACGCGCGAACCATTGTGCGCGCCGGGAGGAATGCGGACTTCGAGCGTATCGACGCGCGGCACGCGGCCTTCGCCGCCGCAATTTTTGCAGATGGTCTGCAGACGTCCGCTGCCGCCGCAGCGCGAGCACGGAACCTGGAAGCGCATCTTGCCGCTGACCTGAGTGACTTGTCCGGTGCCGTTGCAGGCGGGGCAGATTTTTTCATCGCCAGGCTGCACGCCTTCGCCGTGGCAGACGTTGCAGGCATCGAGGCGGGTGATGCTGAGTTTCTTGGTGGCGCCACGCATCGCTTCGGCAAAGGTGATGTCGATGTGGAACTCGAGATCGGAGCCGGGTTCGGATTCTTCCGCGGCGCGCGCGGCATTTTGCCCGCGGAAAAACTGGCTGAAAAGATCGCGGAAGCTCGAGCCGCCGCCCTGGCCGCCCGCTCCGGCGCCACCGCCGCCGAAATCAAATCCGCCAAAGTCGAACTGCACGTCGTTGGGATTGCCGCTGCCGCCGTATCCGTAACCGGCTCCGGAAGGCGGAGGTCCGCCCTGGCCCGGCGTGTTGAAGCCGAACTGGTCGTAGATCTGGCGCTTTTTGGCGTCGGACAGCACGTCGTAGGCTTCCTGAATCTGCTTGAACTTTTCCTCGGCGGATTTGTCGCCGGGATTCAGGTCAGGATGATATTTGCGCGCCAGCTTGCGGTAGGCAGCGCGAAGATCCTTGGCGCCGGCTTTGCGCGGGACGCCGAGAAGTTCGTAGTAATCGGTTTTGGGTGTGCTCGCCATTTTATTTTGCGTGAAGCGACCCTACAAAAATTTGCAGGGACGGAGTGGAGGCTCCGCCCCTGCTTTTGAGACTGCGTTCGATGCTTAGTTCGGTTGCTTGGTGTTGTCCACGTCCACGAACTCGGCGTCGACCACGTCTCCCCCTTGCGGAGGAGTGTTCGGCGCGCCTTCGTGTCCCGCGGAGCTGGACGAGCCGCCGGCCGCGCCGGAAGCTCCGGCTGCTGCGCCCGCTTGCTGAGCCTTGTACATGGTCTCCGCGACTTTGTGCGAAGCCTTGGTGAGGTTTTCAGCCGCTGCGTTCAGCTTGGCGACGCCGCCTTCCGAGAGTGCGGTACGCGCTTCGGCGATGGCGTCTTCGGCCGCTTTGGCGTCGGCTTCGGGTAGCTTGTCGCGATTGTCCTTCACGACTTTCTCGGTCTGATAGACCAGGTTGTCGAGACGGTTGCGCGCTTCGACTTCGGCCAGGCGTTCCTGGTCTTCGGACGCGTGGGCATCGGCTTCCTTCTGCATGCGCTCGGCTTCTTCCTTGCTGAGTCCGGTGGAGGCAGTGATGGTGATCTTCTGCTCCTTGCCGGTGGCATTGTCCTTCGCCGAGACGTTGAGGATGCCGTTGGCGTCGATGTCAAAGGTGACCTCGACTTGCGGCAGCCCGCGCGGAGCGGGAGGAATGCCGATCAGGTGGAACTTACCGAGCGAACGATTGCCACTGGCGACAGGACGTTCGCCCTGCAGCACGTGGATTTCAACCGAGGTCTGATTGTCCGCGGCGGTGGAGAACGTTTCCGACTTGCGGGTCGGAATCGTGGTGTTGCGCGGAATCAGCACGGTGGTTACGCCGCCCAGGGTTTCGACGCCGAGCGACAGCGGTGTGACGTCGAGCAGCAAAATGTCTTTCACTTCGCCGCCGAGCACGCCGCCCTGAATCGCGGCGCCGACTGCCACGACTTCGTCGGGGTTCACGCCCTTGTGGCCTTCTTTGCCGAACAGATTCTTCACCAGCTCTTGAATCATGGGCATGCGGGTTTGGCCGCCGACCAGCACGACTTCGTTGATCTTGCTGGCGTCCACGCCTGCGTCTTTCATGCACTGTTTGCACGGCTCGATCGAGCGGTTCACGATGTCCGCGACCATCGATTCGAGTTTCGGGCGGCCGAGTTTTTTGACCAAGTGCTTCGGGCCGGTGGCATCGGCGGTGATGAACGGCAGATTGATTTCGGTTTCGAGCGTGGACGAAAGCTCGATCTTGGCGCGTTCGGCAGCGTCACGCAGACGTTGCAGAGCCATTTCGTTGCCTTTCGCGTGCAGGTCGAGGCCTTCGTCTTTCTTGAATTCTTCGACGAGCCAATCGACGATGCGCTGGTCGATGTTGTCGCCGCCGAGGTGCGTGTCACCGTTGGTGGCTTTCACTTCGATCACGCCTTCGCCGACTTCAAGGATCGAGACGTCAAAGGTGCCGCCGCCGAAGTCGTACACGGCGATGGTTTCGTCTTTCTTCTTGTCGAGGCCGTAGGCGAGCGCGGCCGCCGTGGGCTCGTTGATGATGCGCTTCACGTCGAGACCGGCGATCTTGCCGGCGTCCTTGGTGGCGGTGCGTTGCGCGTCATTGAAATAGGCCGGAACGGTGATGACCGCTTCGGTGACTTTTTCGCCGAGGAAGTCTTCGGCCGCGAGTTTCAGCTTCTGCAAAATCATCGCGGAGATTTCCGGCGGAGTGTATTCCTTGCCGTGGGCCAAGACAGCGACGCCGTCGCCATGCTTGACGACTTTGTACGGCACCATCTTCATTTCTTCGTTTACTTCGTCATAGCGGCGGCCCATGAAGCGCTTGATCGAATAAATCGTATTTTCAGGGTTGGTGATTGCCTGGCGCTTGGCCACCTGGCCGACGAGGCGTTCGCCGCTCTTGGTGATGCCAACAACCGAAGGAGTGGTGCGGGCGCCTTCCTGGTTGGGGATGACTTGCGGCTCGCCGCCCTGCATGACGGAGACCACCGAGTTGGTGGTTCCGAGGTCAATACCGATAATCTTACTCATGAATGTGCTCCAGTGAACGTCCGGCGGGCGCGGGTAGTGCGCGGGCGGGATCGTCGTGATTCAAACACGGCTATCATACGCATTGAGTGTATCATTGTCAAGTTTTATGTGTGTCTGCATTCCTATGAATATAATAGACTTAAAGTGAGCATATAGGCTTGGGGCACTTTCGCGAGATTTTTGCACCGGGCAAGGCCACCCAGGTGGGGAGCCACACGTCTAACCCACCGCGACGGCAGAGAAGGCGACAGGGCGCATTGCAATACGGCACCTCGGCGAAAAGCTGCGAGGTCTGGCGATGGCTTTCGCGTTACAATCTGGAGCGATTTTTGGTCGAGTGCGGAGGGGTTCGTTGAATTTTCGAATCGGATTCGATGATGCAGGATCGATGCGCCAGACGTTAGGACGGGGTGCAGCCCTAGTGCTGGGGATGTGTCTGCTGGCGGCAGCCGGCGCTTCGGCACAGACGGCGAAGGTGACGTCGGCGAAGGCGCATCCGAAGGCGGATGCGGCGGCGAGCGCTGTGCCGAACAAGACGATCGGGATCAAGAGCGCGCCGATCACGATGGAAGTGTTTAGCGATTACGAATGCCCGTCGTGCGGAAATTTCTACGAGTCCACGCTGAAGACGATGATTCAGACGTATGTCGCGCAAGGAAAGGTTTATCTGGTACATCACGACTTCCCGCTGCAGATGCACCGGTATTCGGGCGAAGCGGCGCGGTTCGCGAATGCCGCGGCGAAAATCGGAAAGTTTCAGGATGTGGACGCGGCGCTTTTCGACAACCAGGGCGCGTGGACGGAAAGCGGGGACGTGGCGAAGTATGTGGCCGGTTCGATGAGCCCGGCGGACTTTACGCGGGTGGTGAATATTCTGAAGACGTGTTCGGCGGCGCCGCCGACCTCGAAGGCGGATGGCTCGATGCCGACGGCCGATCCGACATGCTCGGTGGACAAGTACATTGTGGAAGATATTGCGATGGGCTACAAAGTGCCGGTGAAGGCGACGCCGACGTTTGTAATCACCTACAAGGGACAGCGGTATTCGCCGATGGCGTCGTCGGTGACCTGGCCGATCCTGAAGCAATTCTTCGATTCGCTGCTGAGCCAGTAATGGGACAACGATGAGATCGGAATCAAAACGCGAAATCGGGTCAACACTCCTGTTGCTGGGGCGGCTGGCGCTGGCAGCGGTATTTCTGTTCGCCGCGTACGCCAAGCTGAAACCTCAAGTGGCGATGCCGTGGTCGCCGGCGTCGGTGAAGACTTCCCTTTCGATGTTTGCCATGCAGGTGGATTCCTATCAACTGCTCTCGCCGTCGCTGGTCAGTCTGGTGGCGCATCTGCTGCCGCCGTTTGAGCTGTTTCTGGGACTTTGGCTGTTGAGCGGGATCTGGCTGCGGTTTTCCTCGCTGATCACGACGCTGTTGCTCGGCGGATTCTTTTCGGTGATGGTGCGAAGCTACCGGATGGGTCTGGAGATTAATTGCGGCTGTTTCGGACCGGGCGAACGCCTGGGCCCGATGACGCTGCTGCGCGACGGTTCGCTGCTGGCGCTCGCGCTGGCGGTAACGATCGGGGCATTCCTGATGCGGCGCGGCGCTCGGGAAGAGCCGGCTGCCGTCGATGCCGGTGTGGCCGTAGAGCAAACCAACTAGATCCGTACTTCGATTTGTCGCCCCCTTTGCGCTTTTTCCGTCCAAATTCGAATTTCGCGCGGCGCTGCCGTGCGGATGTGGAACGTGTGTTGTTTCGGGCGTCGCCACGTTAGAATGGCGCGTTTGATTTCCGATGGCCGATCGAGGAGAACGCAATGAAGAGTTTTTCGCGGCGGATTCTGGTTGGTTCGATTTTGATGATTGCGATGGCGGCGTCGTTTCCCGCACAACTTTCTGCGCAGGCCGCGGCAACACAATCGCCCGCGACGGCAAAGAAGGAGATGACGCTCGAAAGAATCTTTGGCGCGCCGTCACTCTTCGGGCGACCAACGCAAGGAATCGAGTGGGCGCCGGACGGCAAGCGATTTTCGTACCTCGATCGAAAAGGATATGGGCCGAGCGCGGTGGTGGAGTTGTGGACGATGGACGCGTCCACGGGCGAGCGCAAAGTGCTGGTGAATGCCGAAACGCTGAAAGCGGTGACGCAACCGGAAAAAGCAAAGATGACGCAAGCGACGGGCCTGGGGCGCGTTCGTCCGGATAACTATCAATGGGCGCCCGATGGAAATTCGATGCTGTTCATCGGAACGAACAGCCTGGTGCTGCTCGACCTGAAGACGATGGCGTCGAAGCCGATCCTTTCGAGCGAAGCGGAAATTGAGGATCCAAAATTCTCGCCTGACAGCCGGTGGATCAGCTTTTCACGCGACGCGAATTTATGGGTTGTGAATGTGGCGAATCCGGGCCAGCCCGTCGCACTGACGACCGGCGGCAGCGACGAAGTGCTGAAGGGCAAGCTCGACTGGGTCTATCCGGAGGAGCTTGACGCGCGGACGGCGTACTGGTGGTCGCCGGATTCGACGAAGATTGCGTACTACGAGATGGACGAGCGGCCGGTGACGCGCTATCCGATCATGGATATGAGCAGCCCGACGGGCGGAACGGAATACACGCGCTATCCGCAGGCGGGCGAGGCGAATCCGATCGTCCGCGTGGGCGTGGTGGCGGTGACCGGCGGCGAAACGAAATGGATGGATTCGGGCGCGAATACAGATGTGTATCTCGCGCGCGTGAATTGGCTGCCGGATAGCAAAGCCGTGGCGATTCAGCGGCTGAACCGGGCGCAGAACCAGCTCGACCTGCTGGTGGCGGATGCGGCGACCGGCGCGTCGAAGACCATCCTGACCGAAACGGACAAGTATTGGATCAACATCAGCGACGATTTGTATTTTTTCTCTGACAACAAGAAATTTCTGTGGTCGAGCGAGCGCAGCGGATTCCGACATTTCTACCTGTATGAAAATTCTGGCAAGCAGATCGCGCAACTGACGAACGGAGATTGGGGGATCGCGGACCTGGGCGGTTTTGGCCCGGGGTCGGCGAACCATCCGGCGGTGGATGAGGCGCGCGGCTACGTTTATTTCCTGGCGAATAAAGATGATCCGCGCGATACGAGCCTGTACCGGGTGGCGCTGGCGACGAAAGAGATCACCCGCATTACGAAAGAGAACGGCGTGCACGGGGCAAACATTTCTCCGGACACGCAAACGTTCATCGACTCGTATTCGAATATTGCGACGCCGGGCCGGCAGGATTTGCTTCGCACGGACGGGACGCGTGTGGCGGCGATCTATGAAGGCAAGATTCCCGAACTGGCCAGCTACGAGCTGACGCCGGTGGAGTTCGTGGAGTTGAAGGCCGACGACGGCACGAAGCTGTACGCATCGATGGTGAAGCCGGTGCATTTCAATCCGGCCAAAAAATATCCCGTGCTGATCAATGTGTACGGTGGGCCGCACGTGCAACTGGTGCGGAACGCATGGGGCGGCGCCCGCTACCTGCTGGACGAAGTGTACGCGAGTAAAGGCTACATCGTATGGACGCTGGACAATCGCGGTTCCTGGGGACGCGGGCATGCGTTTGAAACGCCGATTTATCACCAGATGGGAAAAGTGGAGTTGGCGGATCAATTGACGGGCGTGAAATACCTGGAATCGCTGGGATACGTGGATGGCTCGCGCATCGGAATCACGGGCGGAAGCTACGGCGGATATATGACGCTCGAAGCGCTGTTCAATTCGGGCGGCGCGTTCAAATTGGGCGTGTCCGATGCGCCGGTGACCGACTGGAAGTTGTACGACACGATTTACACCGAGCGATACATGGGAACGCCGCAAAATAATCCGGAGGGTTATAAGAATTCGTCTCCGGTGAACCAGGCGGCCAACGTGAAGGGATTGCTGATGCTGGTTCACGGTACGGGCGATGACAACGTGCATTTTGCGAACAGCATCGAGCTATTGAACGCGCTGATCGATTCGAGCCACTATCCGGACAAGCTGATGATTTTCCCGGGACGCGGGCACGGAATCAGCGACCCGGCGGCGCGGATGTTGCTGATTCAGCGGTCGATGGAATATATTCTGAATAATCTTTAGGGCACGCGGCGCGGGCCGGATGGACGGCGCGGCGCGGAAACATAGAAAATAGGGAAACGCGGTCTTCCTGGAGACTGCCAAGAGCGACGAACGGCAGCGATCGAAGGAGAACCCGTGGCGGAAATCATTCCTTGTAAACATGCATGGCGTTGGACGTCGGCTGCGTTGGCAAGTTTGCTGGCGACCGGAATCGCGGCAAGCGCCGGGTGGCAACCGGCCGCCAGGCGCGCGGCGCAATCGCAAACGCCGACCATGCAGGCCGATACCTCGACGAAACTGCTTGAAACGGGATTTCAGCGGCTGTACGAGCTGAAATTCGACGAGGCGCGCGCGGCGTTTCTTGCGTATCAAAAGGCGCGGCCGGACGATGCGCTTGGAAAGGCGGCGGAGGCAGCCAGCTATCTTTTCGAGCAATTCAACCAAAAGGGCGTGCTGACATCTGAATTTTTTCTGAACGACGCAAAATTTTTGGGCGGCGTGGACGGCACCGCCGCGCAGAACAAGAACGAAGCGTTTCTGACAACGAACGAAGCGGCGCGGCAGGCGGCCAAGCTGCAGCTGAAGACGGATTCGCGAAACCTGCGGGCCATGCTGGCGATCACGATGGCGGACGGAATGGAGTCCGACTACGACGCGCTGATCGTGAAGAAGCAAATTCCCGCGCTGAACATGATGAAGCAGGCCGAAGCGGAGGCGAATGCGCTGCTGGCCATCGACAATACAATGCAGGACGCGAACGTGGCGCTGGGAATGAGCAACTACGTGATCGGCTGCCTGCCGGGCTATAAGCGCGCGTTCGTATGGTTTGGCGGAGTACACGGCGACCGGGTGAAGGGAATGGATCAGATGCGGTCGGCGGCGGAGCACGGGCATTACTTTCAGCCGTTTGCCAAGGTGATGCTGGCGCTGGCGTATGAACGCGAGCACGAAAACGCGAGCGCGCAGAAGTTGCTGGCGGATTTGGCGAGCGAGTTTCCGGGGAATCCGGTTTTCTCGCGGGAGTTGGCGCTCGTGGATAAGCAGATCGGAAAAGCGCCGGGCAAATAATCGATTTTCAGATTTGAAAATTGGGCCGAAGGGCTGCATGGCTCGCAGCCGTTCGGCCCATTTTTATTTTTCGGCTACCACTTCACGCGCACGCGGTACGTGAGCGTCTCGGATCCATCTTTTGCGACGGGAATTTCGAATCCCACCGTTGTGGAATCCAATTTGGTCCATTTGAAATTGGAGTTTTCGATTTCCCAGTCGCCGCCGATCGGCTCGCGGACTTCGACGGTGACGGGGCCGTCTTTGTGATTCCGGAGCGTGATCGCATATTCCATTTCAAAGAGGTTGCTCGCGAGTCTTTTGTAGTCGGTTTCCTTGCGCTCGCACACCACGTCAAAGGCGTCGCCGGTATAAATCTTCAGCGTTTCGTCCTTCGGAGTGTGCTCGATATTGTCTTCGCCGACGAACTGGACGCCGCCTTTCGAGTCGGCCTGATACACGCGGACGGTACCGGCGGGAAGCGGCATGCCGAGACCGCTTTTCTGATCGTTCTTGAACCTGTAATACACCTTCACGGTTTGCGGGACGGCGTTTCCGATGCCCATCGGATTCCGGTAGTAATACGGCTCGCCTTCGACGAGCAGGAATTTTTCGATGGGAACTCCGGTTCCGTTGAGCAGGCTGATCTGTTTTGACTCGTTGTTGTGAATCGAGGTGCGGCGATCGAGAGTGTAGAGATGATATTCGGAGAAGGCTTCCTGTGAGAACGCCTGGGGCGCGGCCGTTGCATCGAACGACATGGCCATGTTCTTGGCGGCCATCGGACGCGGTGGCGGCGTTACCTGATGAATTTTTCCGGCGACGAGCTGGAGCTTCGCGTTATCGAAGGATGCACCGCTGTTGTTCGTCAGCGTGACCCAACCGTCGAGGTCGGCGGCCTTTTCGTCGCGCGTGACGGTGAGGACGTAGTCAGCGTTCCAATTCATGTTGCCGGTCATGTAGGATGCTTCGACTTTTTGAGAGCTTGCGCCGCGATTGTCGAGCGTCCATATCAGCGTGGGGCGGGTGTACAAATTGCCGGGAAGGTCGGGAAATTTGAAAGTGCCGGTGGGCACGCCGGTGACGATTTGGTCGTCGATCTTCCAGACCTGACCGTTGTTATCGGAAAGCAACAGCGCTTTCTTTTCGACGGCGCCTTCGACGAGTGTGACTTCCCTGCCGACGTATTTTTCCATCAGCTTTTGAGGATCGAGCAGGTCGTATTCGTAGTTTTGTTCGACGACGTTGAGCTTGGTGGGATCGCTGAGCGAACGGAAATGAACGGTGACCGGGTTGATCGAAGCGGCGACATCTTCGAAGCGAAGCGGAAAGATTCCAGACCCGAGACTGATTTGGCGCGTGTCGCGGATGAGGGCGACGCTTGAGTTGTAAACCGTGATCGCGAGATCGGTGCGGTCTTTTTCGGAAGTCGCCAGCGTGGTTGATTTTGGCGCGGCGCTGTCATTTGCTGAGGATTGGGGCGAGTCCTGCGACAGCGCGGCAATCGGCATACAAATCAGGACTGCGAGTGCAAGCGCGGGGACAAACCAAATACTTCGAAGTGTGAGACTGGATGATGGATTGTGATGGGCAGCTTTTTTGTTGTTGTTCTTGTTTTTGTGCTTGGAGATATGACGCATGGCTCGTTTGCCTCCGAAATTGGCCTTCAGAAGTTAGAACGGAGTGGGATCAGTTTCTTGCAGGGTAATTTGCGGCGACCGTTTCGGGGCTATTTCGGGGACTGCCAGGTTTGACCGGCGTTCAAGGTGGAAAATTTGCGACCGTCGGCGGCGGTGACCGTGGCGGAAGTTGCGCTGGTGGCTTGAACCGCGGTGAAATCGGCATTTGTGGGCGGCGGAACGACGAGCCACCCGCGGCCGTCGGTTGTGCGGAGGATCGTGCCTGCGGTACCGACGAGCCAGCAGATTTTCCCGCCGGGAGACGAGCCGGCGGAGATGGGGTTCGTGGTGGGAAGAAAATCGTGAACGGCGGAGTTGGCGGTGTTGCCGGAGAAATCGACGCGCCCGCCCGGGATCACGGTCCAGACGATGCCCGCGTCGGGAGAGGCGACCACGACTCGCCCGGAGCCCGCAGAAGTTTGTTCGACGTCGGCACCCTGTGCCGAGGTGACGACCACGTTTTGATTCGCGACGGAAGAGACAGCCGCTTCGGCTTGTGCCGAGGACGGCGCGGGTTTGGCCGGCACGGCCATTTTGGAGAATGCTTTCGCCTGGCTCGCAGCTTCGTATCTGGATCTCGCGGCAAGGGCAGCGGGCGCGTTCGAGTAAGAATCGGTTTTCGGGGCGCGGACTTCGGGAGCGGTCACGCGCGGCGAACTTGGCCTTGGCGCGAGTTCGTCGAGCTGTGACGCAACCGGCGGAGGTGTCGCGGAGGCGTGCAGATCCAATTCCGAACGGGCGTCTGCGATTGCGTTTGCCCCTGGGGCAGGAGCCGAGGCGGGAGCCGGCGACGGCGACGAGGCGGGGCGAGCAATTGAATCAACGCTAGCGATTTGCGTTGCCGGTTCGGTGGCAGAATTCCGGTGCGGAAGCAATTCGACAGTGAGGACCACGGCGACGACGGCGGCGATGGCGGTGGCGGGAACGAGCCAAATTGGTTTTTTCAGCCACGCCCAGCGCGACGAAGACTCCGCAAGCGCGTCCGAGTGGTTTGCGTTGGCTCGCGCGACGCCCGCAAGGATCTGGCGGCAGGATTTGCAGGTGGTGAAGTGCCGATCGTAAAAAGCGGTTTCTTCGGGATCGAGCGAATGCTCAAAGTAAGCGGCGAAAACGTCGGGCGAAGGGCAAGATTCGCGCGGTGCGACATCGCGCTTGAGGCTTTCGCGGATGGCGCCGTCGAGCGGCCGATCGTTTTCGTGCAACGGCATTCGATGCCTCTCCTGGTGTTACTTTAGTACGCGCGAGCCGCAAAACCTTGCGATTGCGCGGAAATCATTTCCCGGCCGATAGGGCGCTCGTCAAATCGAACGGCCATTTTTCCTGAGCGTAGCCGTAACAGAGACGCACCTGCGCGTCGCTGAGCTTTTTTTCGACGCGCAGGCGGCGGTCGATATCGTCTTTCAGTTCGCGGCGCGTTTTTTCGAGTTTGCGCGACGCGGTGGCTTCGTGTTCGCCGAAAATCCTGCCGATCTCGGCGAGCGTTCGTTCGTCCACATAATAATAAGCGAGGCGCAGGCGGTCGCGCGCATCGAGAGAGGCAAGCGACGCGGTGATCACCGGCTGCAGCAAACTGAGATAGCGATCGCGCTCGGGATCGACGTGAGGATCCGCGGAAGCGATTTCGCTGTGCATTTCGCCGGGCGCATCGTCGAGGGATTCGGTGCGCTGGCCGGCGCGAAGGCGGTCCACGTTGCGCTGCGAAAGAATGGCGTGCAGCCAGGTGCTGAGTTTGCTGCGGCCCAGGAAGTACGCGAGCGGCGATTTGCGCGCGCCGCTGGATTCGCGCAGGCCGTACAGCTCCGCGTAGAGAGAGTCGGCGAGTTCGCGTCCGGCGGAGTCTCCGGCGATGGCGCGGGCCGAGCGGTAGAGTTCGGGGCGGTACTGCTTGACGAAAAAATCCCAGGCTTCGGAATTGCCGTCGCTGCAGGCGCAGGCGAGAGCGAGGTCGTGAGCTTTGAGGCTCTCGAGATACGAATCGACAGCACTGGCGCTGGGGCTACGCGCGGAGCTGGCAAATCTCTGTGTGACGCTGCGATCGAGGGCGAATTGAAAACGTTCGGGAGTGACGCCCCAGCCGCTAGGTACGTCGGCCGTTCGCAGAAGGCGCTGCGCGATGGCGAGCGTGACGAAGTAAGTTGCCGGGCCGGGCGGCATGCGTCGGTGCGTCTCCTTCTGCGGGAAATGATACCTGAGTTCCTGGCGGGGGCGATGAGGGATCGGGCGGGGTGCGAGTGACGAACGTCAAAGGCGGAACATTCACATAGGGAAACGCCGAGAAATTCTTGAGAGCACCGAGAAATCTTGCAGGACATGGGTTGTGTGCGCGTGGAAGCAGAGTGGCGCGCATCCTTTTCAATCGTGAGGGAGTCCCAGTACACTGAAGTTCGTCAGTTGAAGTTGGTAGCGTGAAGTTGAGGAGTTTCCCATGGCCTTCGTTCGACCCTTGCTGCGAATTGCGGCTGTCCTTTCCGTGACGATTTCGCTTGGCGCGCCTGCGTTTGCGGACGATGCGGCGAATTCGATGTGCGAGGCGGCGTTTTTGTGTCCGTGCATTGCTCCCGTTGTTGCCGTACGCGGGTCGCGGCAAGCAGCGAACACAGAGTCGGGTGCGGCTCACACGGCTGACGGAATGGCCGGGATGGGAGACATGCGCGGGATGCAAGGCATGTCGATGCACGGCGAAATGGGGCCGGCAAATTCGTTCATCGAAGAAATTTTGCAGCACGCGACGGCAGGCACGACGGCGGAGCCGAATTCGACGCCTCACGACATGCTGATGAAGCAGCGCGGCGCGTGGATGTTGATGCTGCACGGAAATGCGTTTGTGAATTCGCAGCAGCAGACCGGCCCGCGCGGCAGCGACAAAGTTTTCAGCACGAGCTGGTTTATGCCGATGGCGCAGCGGGAGCTTGGCCCGGGAACGCTGACAGCGCGAGCGATGTTTTCACTGGAGCCGGCGACAATCACCGGGCGGCAATATCCGGAATTGCTTCAGGTGGGCGAGACGGCGTTTGGCAATCCGATTGTGGACGGGCAGCATCCGCACAATTTTTTTATGGAGCTGGCGGCACTGTACGATTTGAAAATCGGCGAGCATTCGCTGCTTTCGTTTTACGCCGCGCCGGTGGGCGATCCTGCGATTGGGCCGGAAGCGTTCGCGCATCGCGTGTCGGCACGTGAAGACACGCTCGCGCCGCTCGGGCATCATTTGCAGGATTCGACGCACATTGCGTATGACGTGGTCACGGTTGGATGGGCATACAAGGTCGCGCGGGTGGAGTTTTCGGGATTTCACGGGCGCGAGCCGGGCGAAAATCGCTGGACGATCGAGGCGGGCAATGTGGACTCGTGGTCCACGCGGCTGACGGTGAATCCGCTGCCGAACTGGTCGGGGCAATATTCGATCGCGCGGCTGCACAGTCCGGAGGCGCTGTTTCCGGACGAAGATCAACTGCGGATGACGGCGTCGGTGACGTACAACCGTCCGATTACGCGCGGCGGCGACGAGGCGTGGGGAAATTCGGCGACGACTTTGCTATGGGGCCGCAATCTGACGCTGCCCGGCGGCGAGATTTACAACAGTTATCTGGCGGAATCGACGCTGCGGTTTTTGCGTCACAACTATACGTGGACGCGGATTGAAAATGTGGACCGCACGAATGAATTGCTGAACGGTGAGAATCCGCTGCCGCCGGGATTTGAGGAGCATTTTCTGGCGCGGATTCAGGCGTACACGTTTGGGTACGACCGGGAATTTGCGGTGATCCCGCACATTTCGAGCGCGATCGGCGGGCAGGTGACGCTGTACGGCAAACCGGCGTCGCTCGATCCGATTTACGGTGATCATCCAGCAGGAGTGTTGCTGTTTGTGCGGTTTCGGCCGGTGCCGGCGACACACTCGCACTAACGTTTGTGGCGACGTGCTTTCGTAGAAATGGCCGCAGCAGCGCGGTGCAATTGTTCGGCGGACCAAATTGTTGATGCTATACTTCTTCAGCAGGCCGTCCGCTTACCTTCGACATTCGAATTCCCGCGGAGAGGTGCTGGAGTGGCCGAACAGGGCTGCCTGCTAAGCAGTTATCCGGTCAAAAGCCGGATCGGGGGTTCGAATCCCCCCCTCTCCGCCAGTTTCAAAAAGTCTGAAAATTTCCCAATAAAATTGAGGAATCCCTAACGGAAGCGGGTTTTGCTACCACGCTTGCTACCGTTTGCGGAAAATAGTCCGCTTTTTTTTCCTGACCACTGAGTACTTTATATCAGGAGAAACGAGCATGAACAGAGTCAGAGTAATGATTCGGGCAAAGGTGGGCGGCAAGTATCCGTACCTGCCAGCGGTCCTCAATAGCAATGGACGCATCAAGCCGGGTGTGGCACTGGTTGGCGGCGTCGAACGGAAAGTCCAAGGTAGCTACCACCTGCGTTTTACCGATGGCGGTTACCGCCGCTGGAAACCCGTAGGTAAAGATGCAGCGGAAGCGATGACCGCAGCCCACAAAATCGAAGCGACACTGCGAGCGAAGGCTCTCGGGGTGGCCGTTCAGCCATCACTCATTGAGACGCCATCCGAGCGCATCAAGTTGACGGACGCAATCGTCGAATACAAGGCTGAAACGAAGGAGCACAAGTCACACCGCACGTACCTCAATTACGCTCATGCCCTCGACCTCTTCGCCAAAGTGTGCCCGAAAACCTACGTAGATGAAGTGGGACGAGGTAGCATCATGACATTCGCCGCTGCCCTCAAGAAGGACGGGAATGGCGAACGTACGGTTTTCAACCGATTCTCCTACGTGTATACATTCCTCAAGCGGTACGGCAAGTTGGGGATTGTTGGAAAGAACGATTGGCCAAAGTTCGAAGAAACCGAAGCCGAGATTTACTCCGAAGACGACATAAAGAAGATGCTCGCCTCTTGCGAAACGGTCGCCGAGCGCGCCCTCATCCTTTTCGCATCGGGCACGGGCTTCCGCCATGGCGAAATTGCTCACGCCGAGGTCGGCGACATTGATACGGCCGAGGGTATGATTCAGACCCGCTCGAAGACTGAATGGAAGTTCACAACCAAGGACCACGAACAGCGCATCGTTCCCGTCGCCAAGCCTCTGCTCGAAGTCTTGAAGCAGCACTGCCCAACGCTGGACGGACCTCTTCTCTTCCCCACACGGCAAGGGAAGCCTAACACCCACTTGGACCGCATCGTTGTGGGGATTGCCACGCGAGCAAAGGTCAAGGTTCCCCCGAAGCCTATGCACGCATTTCGGGCACTCTATGCGACCCGACTCGTACGCAGCGGCGTGGACATCTATACCGTCCAACAGTTTCTTGGACACTCGGACATCGAGACGACACAGGGTTACTTGAGAGCCGTCAAGCGGAGTGACCCGAAATTGCGGGAGCAGGTCAACGCCGCTTCGTTCTGACGAGACCGAGAAAGACCGGGGGAAAGTAGACGAAACTGAGTATTATTGGATTGTTCCTTGAGAAGTCGGTCTGCGGAGCACGATCCGAAGCCGGCAAATGGAGAAGACTCAGGGAGCGGCAGAAATCAGACGAACCTGCCTTTCGAGCATTTTCAGCCTGAAGGCCCACGCTTCCAGAGCAAGTGGCCCAAATGGCGAACCGAAAGGTACGGCCTTGGCACGCAAAAATCTACTGAAAATCAAGCAGGTCGCGGAGATGCTTCAAATCTCCGTGCACACTGCCTACAAATGGGTCGAGTCGGGCAAACTACCAACGGTGAAACTCGGCTACAACCTGCGTTTCGACCCCGACCGCATTGAGAAGTTCATTGCGGACGGGGAGACCGCGTGAGCAATAGAAAATTGCGATCTGCTGCGCAACGGCTCCCTATTCGCCGCCGTGTGGTTTCGATGATCGAAATTCGTCATGTTTTCGCATGATTCTCCGCCAGTGCCTCACGCGAGTCTTCTGACGGACGCTGGTGCGGATACGAGAAACAAGCATTTTGTACGCTGGCTCATCACCAAGTTCAGACCAAAGCCTCACATGCTTCTTTCCCTTTCCCACCCAGAAGACGGGAATCTCAGCATTATCAAGTTTCATGAAAATCTGCTTTGTCGTGTAGTTGGGATGCTCTCCGATCAATTGCGCTATTTTCGCTTTTGCGCGGCCGCCGCGCTTCTCTGATTCGAGCTTCTGTAATTGACGCGCGATGAGGTAACCGCGCCGTATGCCGGCGTAGTGAGCATAGGCGTAGCAGTTCGTGATGAGATCGCGGAGCGTGTCGGCAAGTTCAACTCCATCCTCGCGACCTACGAAAGAGGAGAACAAGCGGTTTCTTCTCTTCTTCATGTCCTCTTCTAGACGGAGCTTTTCTTCGGGCCGATATTGCCGGAGCGTTTCCGCCCACCACTCCTTTACTACCCGCTTTTTCCTGATTTTGTCCAAGATTCTCGGTTTCGCGTTGTAACGAAAAGGGCTGCCTACGTCCTCCCCAAAGCGTCTCGTACACACTCTATTTTCAATCAGATACGAGTAACAACGAAGTTTTCGAACTTTCGCGAAGAAGTAAACGGTCACGTATTCTCCAGCATGATGAGCCGGCAACAAGTGCCAAGCCCCGCTGGCAGGCCGAATCTTGTAAGGAGAACACGAATGAGAAACATGACCACAATTCAAGATATGAGTGAAGCGGCGGTCGTCCTCCAAGACGCTACCATGACCGCAACCGCAATAGTGCCATTCGGAGGGGATGCGGACACGGTGTCCGCATCCCCTGACCTGCACACGCTGCCGTTCCAGAAACTCGTGGACGGCTTCATCCCCCGCTATCATGCAGCAAGTCGCAGGCTAGCGGAGTTCAAGCCTTGGTATATGGAGATGCGGGAAAGATTCCTAGGCGGGAACGGTCGCCGCCCCGCTGGATGGACGCAGAAATTCGTCATTGACGGCATCCAGCACGAAGTCGGCACGTGGACGAAGTTCTGCGAAGCCGTTGACGTGAATGAGCGCACGATGCGCCGACTCATCGCCGACAGCAATCCTGCAACCGCCGTCTACGGCAACAAGCAGAAGAAGGCGAAGACCAAGCAACCGTCACGAAAGGAATTGGCGTCCACGATGGAAACCGTCCGAGCCGTCAACAGGAGCCAGGAGCGGGACATCGTGTCGCTCGTCAAGAGGACGGCGACCGCGAAGCCGACAGGCGATGTGACCGAGACCTTCTACATCATCCGCAGGATTTCGGACGGGCACATCTGGGCTGGCTACAGGTTCGAGGCGAAGCTGACCGTCCACAGCTTGACTTGCTTCTGCAATGACGCACACGGCAGGCCAGATTCGGCGGAATTCGACCTCAAAAACAAAAACGGCGCACTGCACGAGATGCGGAAGTGGTTCAACCGTTGGCACAAGGAAGTCGAGCCGAAACCGAAATTCGACCCCTGCAGCTACGAATGGGTCAAGGTCGATGCGGCCTACGTGCTGACGCCCGTCGTGTAGGAAAGGGGGAAACCATGAAAACGATGAAGACGTACGAAGTCGGGTCCAGCCTTACGATGAACCAACAAGAAAAGACCGTGCAAGTGCCGCTTGACCTACTCAAGACG
This sequence comes from uncultured Acidobacteriota bacterium, assembly GCA_963785585.1. Lineage (GTDB taxonomy): Bacteria > Acidobacteriota > Terriglobia > Acidiferrales > UBA7541 > Palsa-295. Next base: position 185,294 of record CAWAVW010000004.1, on the reverse strand, counting down.
GTGGCAGACAGATTCGCCGACCTGTCCAGAGATTTTGGTGATTGGACGGATGATGAGTTGGTCGAGAAGTTAGATTCATTCGTTTGCATGATTCCCACGAAAATCAACGAACACATAGTCGGTGCGCCGACGGGCTCGGTGTTTGTCGGTCAACATGGCGAATGGCACGGTCACGACTTCTCGTGGTATGGCGACAAGCCAGAAGACTGCATCGGCGTCGGTTGTGCGTGCGGCACGGCGGTGCAGCCACTGACGCCAATCCATGCAGGGATTCCTCAGCGAGGAGGATTTTGTAAGAAGACACACATTTTTGAGGAGTTGTGAGGATTCCTTAAAGAATCCTGTAGAGGTTCCTTATGGTCCATGGGTTTAGGTTTTGGGGCTGTTTGGGGTTTAGGTTCCGTGGTTTCCGGGGCTTTAGGTGTTCTGGTTTTTGGGGGTAATGGAATTCTGGTGAGAAGGGCTGTCCTACTCGTCATGCTTCGCATGACCGCCCCGCCCAAGAGCACACCAACACCACCTGCAAGTTCTCCAAGCCTTGAAAGAGTTCCGCATGTTTGCGAGAACCGACTACCGGGATCATTGGTAGCTGTAGAGATTTTTGAAATCGGAGAGTCAGACAATGTGGACACCCAAGCAGTTGCTCACTAATGAAGTTGTCGCAGCCTTGCGGCAATCGGAACTGTTCCCGGATGAACTCATCGAGTTCCTCGGCTGGAACAACGGGCGAGCCAAACGCCTGAACTCGAATCTCAATCCAGTCAAGTGTGCCCTCACGATGCTTCGTGACCCCGCGCCCGATGATCCCAACGAAAAAACACATTATTGGCTTGGGAAGTTCTTCGAGAAGAAGCTGGATTCCATACGCCCCAAAGTCGAGACCACGATGAACAACGCTTTGGCCATTGCGCATCGAGTCCAAAATCTTAAACGCGAAGCAGAAGCGGATGATTCCCACCAACTCTTTGCCGATAGCCCCGAGCAAGCGGCCTTGGATAACGAATAGGAGTAGACCATGAACACGAGTCACACGCTCGTAGCAACGCATCCCGCATTCGGCACGGTGACGTTCGTCATCTCCGCGACCGATGCCAAGACAGCCTTCGCCCTTTGGAAGCAAATCGTGCACTCGTCCCGGCAGTGGGTCGTGCAACGCAACGAATCCGACGGCTCCCGTGCTGTGGTGAATACACCGACCGAATACGCAGCGGTGGATGACATTTAGACCATCGAGGACTAGCCATGACCCCAATACTGACCGCGCGACAATGCAGCAACTCCGAGATGCTCAAGGATATTCTGTCCATCCACTCCCGGCCGAACAGTCGTATCTTAGACATGACCCACGGCGAGGGAGCTTTCTGGCGGGCCATCGACGCCACTCAATATGCCCTTGTAACCAACGATCTGCATAAGCCAGCCGACCACCATTTCGATTTCCGCCGCATTCCTCTGCCTCCCGAGTCATTCGACGTGGTCGTTCTCGACCCGCCCTACGTCCACGGCAGCCGCACGGTGCACAAGAGCCTCTCTGACCAATACGGACTGCGACCCCGGACTGAGAAGCGGGCGCTCAAGACCGATTGGGGCTGGACTCCAATGCCCATGTCCGCGAGAGACATCACGAAAATGTACAGATATGGCGCAAGGGAAGCTCTGCGTCTGCTCAAGATGGGCGGCATGCTGATAATCAAGACGCAGGATGAGATAGAGAGCGGTAAGCAAGTATGGCGTCACGTGGAGTTGAAGCGCCTCTACGGGTTCAAGCTAATTGACTTGTTCGTGCTCGTGCAAATCGGGAAACCGATGATGCGCCACAAGTACCAGAAGCACGCGCGGAAGAACCACAGCTACTTCATGGTCTACGAGAAGGTCAGACTCTACGGATTGGTGGAAGTTAAGCCGAAGGGGCCGCCGAAGGATTCCGGGTGGTGAGCTTTTGCAATTGTAGCGGAAAGCCCGAACAGACGCGGCACTCTCAACGGACTCCACGGTACCACGACTCGCAGGAACGTTTGAGCGACGGGATCTGACCTACGAACGCAGGTTTGTACGTCGGAGGCTTCTCAAAGCCTTGCTTGATTACGACCCTGACGATGTTCCCGATTCGGATCTTGGTGTCGTAAGAACAAAATAGCTCACGCATGATCACGCATGAGTCAGTATTATTCACCATGATTTCGAGAGAAGACAGAACGGAAGGACAAAAGCAATGAACACCGCAATCAAAGACGTGCAGTTCGGAGATAGAGAGTTGGCGGCACCATCTTTCACGCAACTCAAACCAGCATGCGAAGGACGTTCCATCATCTTGTCTTTCTTCGGCAAGGTGAAACAGTCCGCTTATCATTGGATACACAAAAAAGGCAAAGGTTATCGCTGCAACGGCGACGGATGCCCAGCCTGCGCCGCGGGCATCACACAATCATGGAGTGCCGTCGCTCTTGCCGCAGCTTACCGCAGTGACCGCAGCGTACAAATCGGTTACGTGCCGCTCTCTCGCCCTGCGTTCAAGAATGTGAGCATGTTGAATGGCGGCAAACCAACAGAGTGCGACGTCAAGCTGACGAGTGTAGGCAGCGGATTCGCTTTCGAATCTGGCAGCGGACCCGCGCGCTGGACACGAGACGCTGCGCTGCGTAAAGCGGTCGAGACAGCGCAGAACGACGCCCGCATCGATGCCCTGCTCCTGTCCAAGCTGTACGAGCAGTTGACTAACGCCGAATGGGAAAGAGTGCTTGCAGGCAAGAGCGCAAAGGAATTGGAGCCGGAGGGATGGGAATGATTCACGAATGCGAATACAAAAACCCCAACGACGTAGAGTGCCGCAAGCCCGGAGCTGGTTCCGGTCCCTGTGGTATTTTCTGCGACATACACTGGAAAATCCATCTCGCCTTGTGCCACGGCATGGACGTGGAGTTGCTCGAAGACAGTTTGGACTTTGAGGAACAATGGTTGTCCTTGCCTGAGTCACGACTGCTGCCATCTGGGGAAGGTGACATCGGCGGTCTTGACCTCGAAGGTGACGACATCATTGAGAAGCAGGACGCCGAGGAATCAACGTGCGCCGATACAACTTGCCCCGGATGCGGAATGATTGTTGACGCCGACAACTGCACTGCAACGCGACCCGATGGCACAATCCCCATCGGCAGCGACGGCAAGCCCACTGGGGTCTATCACGGTAGCTGTGAGCCACCAGTCAACGTCAAGCGTCCCTTCCACATTGAATTCGAGCTTGCAGATAAGAAAGGCACACGGCTGGGTTTCGTCTGCTCCGCCATGGACGAACACGATGCCATTCAAATCTTCATGGATAATTACAGCCGCAGCATGGGTACCATCGTCGCGATTCGAGTAACGGGGGACGCGTAGACATGGGCGGGATTGTTCGGCGACGAGAGTTCACGGCAGGGCTCTCCGTTAATCAATGGGCGAAGTGGCGCCGGTTGGCAGCGAGTCATACGAGATCGATCAAACTCCCGAGGGTTGGCGGAATCGATGATTAACATGCAGCGCGGCACGATCAAGAGATTCTCACCCCGGGCTACGCGTTCAGCACACGCTAAGTAGGAGTCCCGATCGATGGAGTGCGGAGAATCTGGAAGGAGGAGAGCAAGCAATCATGAGCGAACCAACATGCGACATGACGATATTCAACCACACGACCAAGGATTTCTCCCGGTGTGACAAACCGGGGGTGGTACCGTACGATTCTGCGGAATCAGACGAAAAATGGGGACACTATTGCGTTCAACACGCTGCGGTTCTTGAGGATTTCCGAATCGAACCCTGCAAACACGAAGGATGCAACGAGCCGGGGCAGTACGACGATCCGGATGGACAGCCGGTCTGCAAAGGACACTACATTCAACCGGACGCAGAGAGTGCGGCCATCCAGTCCCACCTAGCCAACTGCGACCTCTGCAACGAAGACTACGAAGTTTTCTGCCCGGGCTATTGGACGGCAGGGACAGATGAATCAGATTAGCCCTTCTTTCTGCGTCAATTTTGTCTGGATCTTCACGGACGATTGGATCACAGGGAGATCATAAACTTACTACGGCCGATCGAACGTGATTGGGACACTCCTAGGGGCTCATTTCGGGCTTTCCCTTGCCACAACCCTCTCGCCTAGTCCGAAGCCTTCGGCAGCCTTTGTAACCACCTTACCGTGCCAGCGGGCATACAAGTGAGGAGGTGGTCGGGTATACTCACGCAATGCCCCCTCCGTGATTTGGAGAACTTGAATCAGCTCTGGCTGCAAATCGAAATCTCGGGCGAACGAAGATCCGGCGAGTCAGAAGTGAAAGGTTCATTGGACGCGCTAAAGAATGATAGAGAACACCTATCTTGTGCTAGCCCAGTATAGGGAAGGATCGGAGTACGCCGACAAGACCGGCAGCCTGTATCACTTTCCAAAGAAATACTTCAATCAGCTGACTCTCCCCGATATTGAATTTATCTACTTCGAGCCCAGAAAATCCGGAAAAGGCGAATATTTCGGCTACGGACAAATAGGTAAAATCTCCCCCGACCCGCAGAATCCCGACCAGTTCTATGCTGAGATCTTGAACTATCGGCCGTTTTCGAACCCGGTGCCCGGACTTGATGAAACAGGCAAACTACGAGAATCGGGGCCATTCTACAACGCTCAAAACGCAGTCCGGAAAACGAGTTCCGATATCTTCGCGGCAATCTGCGCTGCAGGCGGCATTGATCTTACTGACCTCGGAGTGGAGAGTGAAAACGCCGAAACCGATGAACTGATTGTTGATCCATTTGACCCATCCAAGATCAAAGTGGATCGAGAGCCGATGTCCGTATTTCAGGTACTGCGGAAAATTTCACTGGCAGAGATCGTTCTCAATCCAGACTTTCAACGCAATCTGGTTTGGGATCCAGTGCGACGATCTCGCCTTATCGAATCAGCACTGCTCCGAATTCCTCTTCCAGCGTTTTACTTTGATGGAATAGACGCGAACCGATGGGCCGTCATCGACGGTCTTCAAAGGCTCTCCACCCTTCAAGACTTTGTTACTAAGAGGAATTTCAGACTTCACGGTCTTGAGTACCTGAGTTCGGCAGAGGGAAAGACGTTCGGTGAATTACCTAGGGGGATGCAGCGCGATCTTGAAGAAACACAAGTCACTTTATTCATAATTCGTCCGGAGACTCCGCCCGAAGTAAAGTTTACGATTTTTTATCGCATCAATACTGGAGGGTTGGTGCTAACGGCTCAGGAAATCCGGCATGCTCTCTTTCAGGGGGCCGCGACTACGCTACTGAAAACCTTGGCCGAGAGTGGGGAGTTCGACAAGGCGACCGATGACGGTGTCAGTGATACACGCATGGACGCGCGCGAATGCGCGTTGCGATACTTGGCCTTCCACATACATCCGTTCAAGACATACTCGAAGTCCGATTTAAATAGCTTTCTTTCAGCCGCAATGAAGGAGCTGAACGGGATGCCTCCATCTCAAATCAGCGATCTGACTCGCAGTTTTCGCGAAGCGATGAGCCGTGCGCACGCGATCTTTGGACGATACGCATTTCGCAAGTTCATTTTCGGCTCCCGAAGAGGGCCGATAAACAAAGCACTTTTTGAATCATGGGCAAATGTGTTGCAAGAATACGATCTACTGGCATTGGAAGCGCGAAAGGAAAAACTTCGGAAGCTAGTTTCGGAGATGCTTGCCACCGATCTAGACTACGCCAAGTCGTTGTCGGCGGGTACAGGTAGCGTTAATTCGGTCCGTATAAGATTTGAAGGGGCACACAAAGCTATTAAGGAGGCTCTGAAGTGATTCAGTCAATCTCCTTAACTAATTTTAAATGTTTCAGTTCACAAACTCTTGATTTGGCAAGGTTGAATGTTTTAGCGGGCATTAACGGCTGTGGCAAATCCACGGTGATCCAGAGCCTGCTTGCACTTCGCCAATCAATGCATTCAGGCAACCTCTCAGAAGATCGAATTCAATTGCGTGGCAATCTGACCGATTTGGGAACTGCTCGGGAGGTCTATTGTGCTGCACCAAACAGTGATTCTATCGAGATAATCATTAGGCATTCTGAGGGTACCCAAATCGAACTACGGTGTCCCCAATTGCCGCAGCATTCTGGGGAATATTTTCTTCGACTCGCAGAGAACGTGCCAGGTGGCAACCTGAGGAGTCTCTTCTCAGAGCCGTTTAACTATTTGAATGCGGAGCGTATCGGGCCACGCAAGATTTCTCAGATCCCATCGTCAGAAGGGCACCCGTTGTGTGTGGGAAAGTACGGTGAAAACGCACCCCACATCATCGCATCCGAACTCCGAGAAACTAACGTGACGAATAAATTCTTGATCTTGGAGAGTTCCGATGGGAATGAATATCCAACTATTCAGTACCAATGGACACTGTGGATGGCTCGACTATTCCCAGGCTTTGATGCGGAATATGAGATCTATAGCCAGGCTGACGAAGTTCGTCTTGGCTTGGCCTTGCAAAGACAACAGACGGGGCAACATCTGTTTGTTCGTCCAACCAATACCGGATTCGGATTGTCATTCTCACTCGGAATCGTAGTTGCAGGCTTGGCTGCCGGACCAAACACAATATTGATCGTTGAGAACCCTGAGGCACATCTTCATCCGAGTGCACAGTCAAATCTCGGTGAGTTCCTCGGACGCGTTTCTGCTGGTGGAACCCAGGTATTTGTGGAAACGCACAGCGAGCACGTTCTTAATGGTATACGGCGAATGATCAAACAGACGGTTCTTACGCCAGAGGTTGTTCGATTCTTATTTTTTAGCAAACCACCGAGTGCACTAGAGCCTTCGGTGTTGCCGATTTCCGTCTCTGCCTCTGGAGACTTTTCGGCTTGGCCAGATGGATTTTTCGACCAACTCGATAAGGACTTGACGGTGATTCTGAACTAGCATGATTGGTTTTCTGAACGAACGTAGTCTGGAGACATATGGCAACTGGAGTGTGCCCCTTCAGTTTTTCCTGCTGGCAGCTCAGGAACTTTCGCCCGCTGCACCGGTGCTTTTTCGGGACAGTGTTTTTTTCTCACAGGCTTATTTTAGACAGCGGTTCAACTCCCTTAGCTTTCCGAAAGACCAGCGAGCATTAATTCAGGAACTGGTATTCGGGAGCCGATACTATAAATGTTGGAGGCCGGAGCGTCTCTCGGGACAGACCGACGACTATACTTCCGCGAATCCCATATTGCAGTTGCGCGATGAATCTATCGGCGAAGCTGCGGAAACAATGTTACAACACCCCACAGCATCAGTTTCTCTTTTGAGTGCACCCGATTCAGCATTTAGTGATATTGACCCCTTAGCAGTATCGAAAGCTCTCACACAGCAAGCAGTTCAGTTGAGAAATGCAAGTTCAGTGGCAGTAATAAAGCGATGGATCATCGGACAGCGGGGATATTACGATCCCAGCTCAACGTCGGCTCCTAGGGACTTTCAAACCATATTGGCGAAGTCACCCCAACGATTCTGCATCACGAGCAAAGTCGAAAGGCGGTTTTCCAGACGCATCTTCGAAGAAACCGCTACAGGCAGACTTTACTACGTGGATGACGGACATCCTGGCCACTCAGCGCACCTTGAAGTATTTTCCGCAAACCGCGAGCATCTCGGAACAGCCGACATCGAAACCGGAACGCTGAATGTCGCTGATCGGATACCAGGTCGGACCCTGAAATTGTAGCTTGCTATCTACCGAGCTTGCGCAGGCAGAAATGGTTTCACGCAGACATCCCTTGGTTCTCATTAAGTGGGAACCGTTGTCGCCTGGGTTAGAACAGGTTCTTGTTGCCAAAGGGACGGATCTCCGAGTTACCCTTTCCTACACGATTTGTGCGTATGGCGCCTAGGATTCAAATTAGTTCCTCGGTTTATTAGACTAAGTTTCTCTTAGCAGCATCATTCCTGGTCGCGATGATTGGAACCCGAACCAGCTCTGAATATGGCTCAGGGCCTCTGTCCGAAGCCTTGCTTGGGACTTTAATCTTTCAATCTGTTTTAGGGTGAGCGACGAAACGTACCGTGCGTTGAATTGCAGATGGAATCGCCCTATGGGCAGGCCGGCGCCCGTTAGATCGAGAGGACCCAATTCCCAGAGCGCAGTTCCTTCACGACCTACAGCCTTGGGATTTACATGGCGCCTTCGCAAATTGCTTGGAGCCGCCACACCAGCCATCAGACGAGCCATTCGGACCTTTTTTTGTGCGTGATCGCACGTCGCGCTAATCTCCACAAGAACAGGCACGCAGCTGTTCAACAATTCATCCGTGTTGCCTTGTATAAATCCCGCAAGGATATCGCCCGCCTTTGGAATCCAGGCAGGTCGCTGCGCACCGGTATAAAAATAAAGGTTTCCAGCGTCCAAACGCCCAGGAGCACGAAAATCGAGATGCATCATACTATTGATTTTTGCTTTCCGTTCATCGCCTGGATCCGCGATAGCGGCCATAATTTCGGGAGCATGGCGCGCTGAATCGCTCGCCGCCTGAAGTATGCCTTTCCCGAGCCGATCGGCGTGGAGCGGATTCAGCGCGGCGTAAAGCGAAGGAATGCACGAATCAGCTTCTAAGTGCTTTTCTGCTTTGGCCCCAGCCAACGCACGCATTAGTTCCATGAGTTGCTGTTTCCAGTCGGCGCGCCAAGTTAACAGCGTGGTATTTCGAGGACTGGTCAGCGAAGACAGCGTATTGGTCACTCCTACCGCTGCATTAAAGTTTGCTGCCTCCCACGCCGCGAGCGCTTCCAGCGGCCCGACCGTGCGCAATTCATCTTTGACTCTCTTTGCGATCTTCGAAACTAGAAACCTTGTTCCGCTACTGTTCTTAACCTCGGCCTTTGTGACCATTACCGTGATGACGGGTTTTGGCACCGCAGATGAGAAGACGTAGTTTTCAAACTCATCCTTTACCGTTGGCCGGTTGGTCCAGATCAATGCCGCGTAAGGTCCATTGTCGGGATGAATAATCCGTTCAAGCCTCTTGACGACGGCGGACGCCATGGCTTTTTCGGAATTTCCACCTTCGCCTAAGTCCATGTCCAGAATCGCGAGCCGCACTCCAATCAGTCGGTTACGTGGGGTTGGCAGGTTGCCCATAGTCTCATCGAAAACTGCCACTGCAATGCCGGACTTGGCAAGCGCTTTGATCATTGGCAACGCTTCATCCTCGTCATCGTCAAGAATGAATGCTCTAGTTCCGTGCAGCCCCATCATCGCTTAGCACCGCTAAAAACAAGCGCAATCACAGCCCCATCAAACTCAGAAGGCAAGGATACATCGCCTTTTTCGGGGAACTCCAGCAAACCCTTTTGAGCTTTCATGACTTGGTCGGCTAGGTGCAGACCCAACCCCATGCCATCAGGTTTCCGGCTTATGAATGGCTCAATTAGATACTCAGGAGGATCACTGAACCCTGGTCCATTGTCCGCGATTACAATCGCTGGCCCGCCTCGCAACTCCTTCGTAGTCCCGACAAAAATCCTCTTTCTATTCGACGTATTATTCCATTTGTTGTCCAGCCACCATATCGAGTTATCTATGAGATTAGTGACCGTCGCAATGACCAGACGGCGACTGCACTTCATATCGAAATCTGCGTTTTCAGTTTGAACCGTCACCTGGATTCCGTGAGCTCGAAGCCGAAACTCAATGTTGAATAGTGCTTGCTCCACGAGCTTGCTGGCCCTTTCGCGAGACATACCTGATCTCCGAACAAGCGCCCCGTACCCTTCGATCAATTCGGCAAGGTGCTTGGCCAGCGTCCTGATATGCGGAGTGGTTTTTTCGTGATCGACTGCGCGTGATAGTTCCTGTACGCCTTTCTCAACCTCGTGAATTACGACAGATAAACTCAGACCAGCGCTTGCGCTGACAAGAAATTTCTCCCGAATTGCAACGAAGTCCTGCTCTATTCGATCAACGTAGTGGCCAAGCTCCTTTGTCAGGTGTCGTCGATGAATTTTGTCGCGCAGCTCACCCAGATCAGCTAGGACCGGCTCCTTCAGCTTCTTGCTACTGTATGCCTTTCTTATTCTTGTTTTATCAATGTTCCGCTCTTCTTCGATTTGCGTAACCGCAAAAAAGACCGCGTTCCAAAATACGTTAAATGCATGGTTTTCGACGAATCCTTCACGATTCGTCTTTTCAATGAGGCCTCTGTTGCGTTCAAGATCGAGAGACTTCGCCAAGTCCAGTGAAACCGCACCGACAACAATGTTGTTGCTTATTCGCTGAGTCGGAATATTTACGCGACGTCCTCCCAGATTCAGCCAGTCGTTGCCTCTTTCTCCATAATCATAAACACGAATACCGTCTCTATAGACACGGATCCCACCGGACTCGTCCAGAAATTCCTTCAAGCCTTTTTTATCCGCGACACCGAGCGAAAGAATCTTTGGATCGCGGTCAAAAATATTCAAGTCGATGTTGACAGGTCCAACGCAAGCACTATCCAAATCAATATGCTCGTTATCGACAGTCGTAAGGCGGAGTTTGCCTTTCTTCCTCCTTCCCCTAACTGCATTTTGCATATTTGGATATGGCAAAAAACTGTATGCGTACCGCAGAGTGCTGCCTCGCAATTTACAGCGCGCTCGGAAGAGCGCATACTCAAGCACTTTGTCTGCAGCCAAGAGCCCCTGAACCCATTCTTGATGATCTTCGAGGACCAGTTGAGCTGCGAAGTCGCCCACCCTTTGGAACGGAGAACAAATGGCAGAAACAGAACGCGCCAACTGCCGAACTAGACCCCTGTCCCAACCGCTCCTCAGGTGCGTTATTTCGATCCTGGTTCCTGTTCTGTTGCCCACGAAGTATTCCGGAGTTCGTTCGATAACTTTGACGGGGACGTCGGCCAAATACTTGTGAGCTCCAAACGAGGCCCAGTCGATGTTGACCAAGACTTCAGGACACTTCTTTCTGCGAGTTACAAGGCGTATGTGGCGCCCCAGTTTGTGTGCTGCGAATCTGCCGACACCTTTTTCCCCGAGAGGCAAACGTCCGAATCGTGCAGTTCTCTCTCCAACGGTTTTCTGAGCGGCCCTGTAGTCGGTACCGGGTTCGAGCCAAACATTGGTGACGGTGTCGAAGTCCATCCCTGAACCAGAGTCTTCTACAATAATCTTACCTACGGCTGGACTATCGACCTGTCGCATGGTAACCGTCGCAACAGGTGAATCAGCGTCATAGGAATTTTTTACAAGTTCGAACACAGCAATGGCAGGATCCCGAATGAGTTGATCGCCCAGCAAGAGCAGCAAACGAGCGCGCGGTTTAAATGGGAGAGCTTCGCTCTTGAAATCGGGCATTTCAGAGTTTCCCGTCTTCGTGAACCAATGACTCTACAACCGCCTTCATTACTGGCGGACAAACTGAATTTCCAATCAGTTTGATCTTATCTCTTCTCGTCCCTCGCGTGAAAAGATGAGCCTCGGGATATCCCATAGCCCGGCTCAGCTCCGGGACCTGAAGCATTCTGATTTCATGACCCTTCGGGATCGGTCTGACGAATCCGAATCTGTCTACAGTCGTAATGGTGCGCAGAGGTCTGTCGATTCGCTGCCAGCCTCCTGCTCCATCCGAGCCGTAGTACACGATGAGGAAGGGCTGGCGAGGACCCAGTTTTTTGATCGCGCGCCGCGCACGCGCTAGGGTTGCCTTCGCGCGTCCTTTCTTGCGGAGCGGCGTGTACCGAAATCCGTTATCCGATTCGATTAACGTAGTGACGGGAACCCTCAGACCGGGCCGTCCCTTGACGATGGGCGGAACGCGTTTCAAATCAGCAGTGACAAACAGTCTCTTCCTCGCTTGTGGCACGCCGAAATCAGCGGCATTTAGCACTTGGACGCGAGTGTGGTAACCAAGCCGCTCTATTGACCTCAGCCAATTCGCGAATCGCTTCCAAGATCGCATATGAACAACATTTTCAACAACGATCCACCGGGGCTTAAACGCTTTCGCGAAGCGAATTACCTCAAACGCTGTTGACCGACTCTTTTCTGAGCGTGGGGATGCTCCTTTGGCACAAGTGTGGCTTGTGCATTCGGGCGACGCGAGAAGGATGTCGATTTTGAATTTTCGCCACTTGATTGAACTTGGGGTGAGGTTCTCACACTTCTTCCGGTAGAACGTAGTCTTAGGGAAGTTGTCGATATAGGTCGCTTCTGCCAAGTCCCACATATCAACAGCCGCAACAACGTTGACGCCAGCCATTTTTGCCCCGCGGCTGCTCCCGCCCGCCCCGCAGAATAAATCAAGTCCTCGCAACAAGTAATGTCCCCCAATGCTTTATGCCAAGGGTCAGATTACCAGGCTTTGTAGTAACAGACCAGGCAGGACTGCTCATTGGTATCTATCCCTCAACAGTCCGTCTCAGAGTTCACCTCGGACAGTTCGAATCTGTCAGCGGACTTCGCCGGATCTTGTGGAATCTGACACGTCGCGACCAGATTGGTGTCCGCGAGTGTTTTGACGAATTGAATTCAGATTTCGAGCCGCTTTCGACCAGACCGCAGCCAGTGGGCGATCTTGGCGGCCAACTTTTGCCTTTCTGCATCATTCTTTTTCCGTAGGGTGCACTCCCATACAGTTAGAACACGCCAGCCAGCAACGCGCAATTTCCGTAAATTCCGTGCATCGTTGCTAAAGTTCCTGGAAATCTTTTTTCTCCAGAAGCGCGCGTTGGTCTTGGGCCACCGAAACAACGCGCATTCGTGTCTGTGCCAAAGACAGCCATGAACAAAGATGACTGCGCGATATTTGGAAAAGACCAAGTCCGGACATCCAGCCAAGCTACGCTGGTGAAGCCGATAACGAAGGCCAAGAGCAAACAGCCCACTGCGAACTAGACGCTCCGGCTTCGTGTCTTTGCTGCGAATCCGGGACATGCAGTAGCTGCGCTGCTTGGGTGTGAGCACGTCAGGCATCGGTTCACGCTTTGCCAGTTTGGCGTCCCCCCACTCCGTGTTGCTGGGAACGCCAGAAATACCACAATCCTTGGAATACTATGCCAAGATCGTGCCGTTATCATTCGGCTTCGTCATAGGGAAACCGTGTCAAACGAGCGTGGCTCGCAAGAGCAAAACATTCAATTCTCTGAAGCGGATGGACCTTGGCAGAGTATTCCGCGCTGGGCGGAGTTTCTTATTAAATGCGGCTTCGTTTGGGGCGCCGCGACGCTTGGCTTGCGTAGAATTGGCATTGTCTCGATGCCGTGCGAATCGGCGGCCGCCGGCCTTATCACGCTGGGAGCAATGCGTTATCGGCTTGCGCTGGATGGTGCGAACGATTCCGTTTCACACTTCGAACGAATAAAGAGGCTCGGGATGCAGAGCGACGTAGAGACGTTCCTGCGTCACGAAATGCATGCTGGGCGTTTCCGCCTGGAAGGAAAAGACAAAGAAGGTATAGTGTGGGTTCGGCGGGAGACAGCACGAACATCCAAGTCATGGAATCGGAACGGACCACTCCGGACAGTAATCCTTCCATCGAATGCGAACGAGTGGCGATTTGACGGTGAGGCTCCGATGCAGGCCGCTCAGCGCGCTGAACTCCCTTATGGCCCATTCTACGAAGAGCTCGTCGAGGGCGCGGGTGTGCCTATTCCAACTAATCTCACACAGTCGGATTCCGGGATTTGCATCGCCGGCCGCGTGGCTGGGGAGTCAGTCTCAAGGAGCGTTCTCGCGGCAATTCGCTTTCAGAACCATGAACATACAATCGACTTGGCTAGCCTACTTACCGTCCAGAGTTGGTCGCCGGGAACAATCTCCCGGGTCACTTGCTTCAATACGCGAACTTGTCAGATGGACCGAAGTACGGGGTCCACGTCCCTTGTTGTATGTGACGGAGATGCCGCATTTCTCAAAGTTGCCGAAACCGCAGAGTTCCGAAAAAGTGACATCGTGGGTGTGGTACATCGTGCCGTAGAGCGGGATAGGCTTGAATCGATCGGCGTGAAGATCGCGGACTTAGCACAATGGTATGGACCGGACACCGAGCTACGGGGCAGGATGCCTTCAACACCGAGGGGAATCGCGCTCTCGACATTGAAACGGAGATAGGACTTGACGGTCACAGCTTCACAAGTATTTGAATTTCTCGATCGGCACGCCAACTGTTCGATCGAAAGACACGAGAGCCATTCGGCTGTATTCAGTTCTCTGAGACGGAGCATCCGATTGATCGTCGCCAGATTCAGCGAAAGCGATGATGGGGATTCGCAAGAAGTCGCTGAGAGGCTTCGGATTCTGCTATCGGAATGGCTCACAGTTCCAATTCCTTTCAACAGTGAGCTGCTGGAATCGGTATCTGCCCTAGGAGATGCCAAAGCAGTTGAAACAAGATGGGGAAGAGAAATCCGGGCAGCATACGATCTGGCGTGCGCAGCGGCAAGTGCGATCCAGCACATGGAGAACCCTGTCCGCATAGAACTACGTGACACGATTCAACTGCTCAGAATACTTGGTCGGTCGTGGCGAATCTATTGCCATCGAAGGGCGCGCGTCCACTTCGAATCGATCTTCGCAGCAGAGCCGCTAGCAGCGGATGCATTCCTCCACTCCGTGAGGGACTATAGAGAAGCGGAGCCATTCGACGTGTTGATTAAGGTGGGACCCCTCCGCTCAAGAGGCTGGGGGTCTGCACCAGACGCCCTTCTCAGTGCGCCACGTTTTGCTACTTTGATTCAGATTGTCTGGACGGGTTGTGCTGATGAAGACGACTTCGGCTACGATCCTGTTGCCGCTCCTAGCGGCGGTTTCGCGGTTCCTTCCTCAGCTCCAGTCGCCGATGGAGAAGGCGTCCAACGTGCCATATTGACCTGACCGGGGTTTTTTGTACCAGCGGGAGTGAGAGAGAATTCACTCTGGAGGGAAGCTGGTATGCCGATGAAGAAATACAAGCCGGAACAGATCGTGACGCTGTTGCGGCAGGTTGAAGTGGAACTGGCCAACGGTAAAACCACACCGCAAGCCTGCAAAGAAGCCGAGATCACCGCACAGACCTACTACCGCTGGCGAAAGGAATTCGGCGGATTGAAACTCGATCAAGCCAAACGTCTCAAGGAGCTGGAACGGGAGAACGCCAAGCTGAAGCGGCTGGTGGCCGAGTTGTCGCTAGAGAAGCAAATTCTAAAGGATGTGGCGGAGGGAAACTTCTAAGCCCCGAGCGGCGGCGTGGCGCGGTCAGGCATGCACGCGAGAACTACCAAGTATCGGAGCGGCATGCCTGCCGGCTGCTGGGGCAGTGGAGAGGGACACAACGCTACGAAGTGCTCTACCGAACCGACGAAGACGCATTGACGCGACAGATCGTGGCGCTGGCCAGCGAATACGGGCGCTACGGCTACCGGCGAATCACCGCGCTTTTGCGGAATCGCGGTTGGCATGTAGGCAAGGATCGGGTGCAAAGGATCTGGCGACGCGAGGGGTTGAAAGTACCGCAGAAACAAAGGCCGCGAGGGCGGTTGTGGTTGAACGATGGATCGTGTGTTCGGCTGCGTCCGGAACGAGCGAATCATGTGTGGAGTTACGATTTCGTGAGCGCCATGACGCACGACGGCAGAACGCTGCGGATGTTGACGCTGATTGACGAGTATACGCGGGAATGTTTAGCGATTCGGGTAGCGAGAAGATTGGGACGGTACGAAGTGATCGAAGCGCTGGCGGACGTGATGCTGTATCGAGGAATCCCGGAGAACATTCGTTCGGACAACGGGCCAGAGTTCGTCGCCGAAGAGGTGCGGAAGTGGCTGGCGAAGGTGGGTACAGGGACGCTGTACATCGAACCAGGAAGTCCCTGGGAAAACGGCTACTGCGAAAGTTTCAACGGGAAGTTACGGGACGAATGCTTGAACGGAGAGATTTTCTATTCGCTGAGGGAGGCCCAGGTGGTGATCGAGAAATGGCGGGTGGTATATAACACGCTGCGTCCACACTCGGCACTGGGATACAGGCCGCCGGCGCCGGCGGCGTTCGCGCCCCAACTGGCGGCTCTCCGGTCGCCTACGGCTCCCTACGAGCCGCCAGTTGCACCGTTGTCCGATGAGGTTGTGATGTAAACTCTCTCATTCACCGTGGTACAAAAACTCGGTCCGGTCAGTCGGCACTATTTGTCACTCGCTTCGCTCCTTTGCCAATCCACTATTCGTTCGAGGTCCGCAGACTGTAGTCTCCTAACCAGAGGCGACCCAGAAAATCTGCTCTGTAAATCCAACGACTTACTGCGACTGCGGTGACAACCTTTTTGACTCGCACGAGTTTTCATCGACTTAGCGACTCTATCCCAAGTGGGCCATGGAGGCTCCCTTTCGCGCCGCTTACGCGGCTGCGGCCAACTGCCGACGCAGTCCATCTCTCACGAAACGGACGACGCTGGCGCGGCTTACGCGGTATTTCTTCGCAACGGCGGTAAGCGACATCCCTGAGAGGCGGTCACGGACAAGCGCATCGTGGTCAACATTTAGCGGTGCTCGCCCAAGGCGTTGGCCTTCCATTCTCGCTCTCCGCATCCCCGCTCGAATGCGTTCGACCAAAATGCTCTTTTCCAGTTCGGCGATGCTGCCGATCAAGGTGATAAACATCCGACCCATCGGGCCTGTAGTGTCAATGGCTTCGCGTGCTGAAATGAACTCGATTCCGAGGTCATGGAGTTCATCCACGATTTCGAGGAAGTTCTTGGTGCTTCGTGCGACGCGGTCGAACGCCGCGACCAAAAGCACCGTAAATTCTCCGCGTCGGGCATCCGCCATCATGGCGTCCAGCCCGGGACGTTTTGCTTTTGAGCCGGACACCCCACGGTCACAGTATTCGCGGCTGACCTCGAAGCCTCGATGCGCCGCAAGTTTGCGGAGGTCGTAAAGTTGAGCTTCAACGTGTTGGTCAGGCGTGCTCACACGGGCATAGATGGCTGCTTTTTTCATTACGTCGTTCCTCCTTGTATCTCGTTCTTAGGGAGTCGTCTTGATATAGGTGGTCGTCTTCACCTTGCCGGTGTTCCGGTCCACCTCGGTGTACGTCTCGATTCGACCGGAACGATTCACTGTTACAATTTTGTCTTTGCTGACGAACGTCTGCGGCATCGGTGCGGTCTCGTTCCTACTCATAGATATTCCTCCCTGACGAATTTGGCGAACGCTTGATAGGCGGCTTCCTTTTCCGGCTCGTCCTTCGCTTCCATGTAGACTTCATAAAGCACGCGGAGTCGCTGGTCCCGGGCAATCGAGATGGGGGATAGATGGTCGTAGCCCGTATCCTCAAAAATACGTTGGCGAAGGCTTTTACTCATCGAGGCAATCCAAAATCTCCTCAAACCCTGTCCACGCACGTTCCATCGCTTGAGCCAACTCCAAATGCAGGGCGGCTGCCGATTCAAAGTAGGCGTGTCGCCGATACGATTCAGCATTGTCCAGAAGCTCTCGAAGGCGGGAGATGCACGCTTCCATGTCGTCACACGCGACCATGGGGGTGAGTTTCGAGATGGTGCCATCCGGGTACTTCAAGATTTGGACTCCGCCATAGACTTGTTCATTGCTTTTTTGAAGCGAAAAAGCGCAATCACCAGTTCAATTTCGGATTTCCGAGCCTCACATCGTAGCTCCCGGAAAGATTCCACAAATGCCGGGTGGCTGTAGGTCTCAGCGTTGGCTATCAATTCACGAGTCCTCGATAGCCAGAAACTCACTTGGTCGAACCGGGCGAAGCATTCCAGCTTCCGCAACTCCTTTTCCTTTTTCGAACGCCCCGCCACCATGCTCTCCACTTGCAAATGGGTTCAAGGTTCCACTCTAGTTATACCAACGGATTTCTGCAAAAAACCACACTCCGGACAAAAAAGGCGAGGAAATATCTGCTTATGTTTCTGCCATTTGGAACGCTATCGCCTTCACCAGAGTTTTTTGGAGCTCAGCCTACTTCTACAGATGAGAGTACGGAGGCAGGCATTCCTAGAGTGATAAAGGTAGCGAGCGATGAAACGTCAGTGATTGGTCAAACCGCTACGGCTCAACTTGAAACCTCACCCCGAGCGCGAAGAAATCATCGTCAAATTCACTTCTCGTTAATGGATTAGGGTGATACCCTTCCCGCACATTCGTTGCTACTTCAAGCGTGGCAGCTTTTCGATCTGGAAAGACGCAAATGCGCCATTATTTTGCTATCGCTCTGATCGTTCTGTGTGTTGCCTTATTCCGCGTCCCTGATGCGTCAGCAACGGACGGTGATCAAGACAAGTTGCGGGAAGCCATTGCCGTCGTTCGTAAGATTCCTAGCTGCGTTAACAGCCCAACACAACTTCCCGACCTCAAACAACAAGTTTTGTGCGAAACGGTGGGCGGAATTCAGCATTCAATCAATCAGGATTTGAACGACAACGCCGATCAACAGGTCGCAGAGATTGTCGCGTCATCTCTATACAGGTTCCTTTTTGAATCAGCAAATGCGTCACCTCCATTGGACCGACTGAGCAGCCTAAAACAACAAATCCGGGATGGAGATCTAAGGTCTCTCAGTGGTGTGTCGCCTATCCCCCCTGCCTTATGTTCCGCACTTGCAGTACCTCACGAGTATTGCCAGTTGCCCGCATGTTTATTACCTTCTTCTGGTTCTGATTCTGCCTCCCGCTCGGAGTGTCCACAATCACCAGTTCCTTATGATCCGAAAACTCTGAAGGCTAAGATACGAGAATGGATGGAGGCGCAGCACTTAACTCCCTGTGCCGCAAACGCAGACGGCTTCTGTCTTCCTGTCGATGGGGACCAAGTCGCCGCACGCGTGTTTATGTTCAGCGGTGGGGTGAGTGTTCTGGACCAATTACCACAGATCTTGTCGGAAAAAGACACTAGAAATGCTATTGCCAAGATCGTTTCAGTTGAAATTGAGTGCCGCAGTTACAGAGACCTAGCGATTGATTTGGCTGGACAGTTGCGCAATCTAGGCGACTCTCTGCCCGGTGTCGGTATTAGAGCAACGGATCTTTCGGAGGCTTTGAAACCTTTCGTCGGGACTAGCATGGATTCTCAGACTGTCACCGATGTCCACTCGTGTGTTAGCGACAAATCCCTTAACCTCTTTCGCTCAGTAACTCAGTCTCTCAACCAAGTTACGGCCCTTAGCAAGTTGCTGTCCAACCCGATTGAAATTGCAAAGCCAGTTCTTGTGCCGGTTACCGAAGCGTGTGTAAATTCAGTGCCCAGTAAGACTAGTGATGACCATTTAGACTTCCTGAGCAAGAACTCTCACACTATAAGTGGCATTCGCGTACGCCTCAAGGAAACTGCAGTAAACGGAAGGAAACAAACCAGGGGAGAGCTATTCCTGCTAGTCAATGATTCCTCAGAGTTGTCAACTAGTTCTTCCAGCGTGAAGCCCACATCTCAGTGCACGGAACGGTTTCGCGAAGTGGACCTTCATATTCAACTTGCCGATCTCCAGGTTTCTAATGGAAAGATTTCGCTTCCTGGTTTGTTTGGTCATGATTCCTATGCGGTTGACGACCAGCAAATGGGTCACGTTCTACAGCAGTTCGCTGCCATACCCAGTTTACCTGCGCATGTAAGTAACGTTGTTGTTCCCAGTGAGGTTTTCCCGCTTTCGTTCGATTTGAGTTTTACTTTGCCAGGAACAGGCACCACGGTTCCGCTCGGCAAGGTCGATTTGGACTCGAGCCATGCTGAATTCGGCTTAAGCCAATTAACCACAAAAGAAGTCTTTTTGTCAGCTGTGCGCCGCGCATTAAGCCAAGTTGGTGAGTTGCGGATTACGACGGGGCCTCTTGGCGGCGCAACGATAAGTGATTTCTCGATCGTTTCCGAAAAGCTCTATTCCGAAAACATAAGTTACCAAGTCAAAGTTCGTAATCCATTGTTGAACGAGATCACGGATGGCAAGGGACTCGATCTCGTTGTCGATGCCGTAGGAGATGGAACACTCCATCCAAGGCCGGTGCTTCTTGGCTCCGACATTGCAGAGCGATTGCAACGGCTAGCCGCGGCCTCCATTGCCACAATTGTGGCCAGCGCAATTGATCTTCAGAAAGTTAAGGCGGAGACCATAGTACGGATTGACAAGCTGCTTTCTGACGGGGCGGATATCTCTTTTACTCTGGAGCTAGCTCCACCGGATCAGACTCCCATCTCGATAAAACTGACTCTTTCTGGAGGAGACATAGCTGGCCAGATTCAAAAGCAACTGTTGTCAAACTCCAATGCGATAACAAATTTGATGAAAGCCTATAGCGCGCAGCTCTTGAAAACCTGGGCTACGCGGACTTTTGACGCTTCGGGATTGCGAGATGCCCTTCTTAAAGGAGTGACTGTATTCGGCGAGAATTTGCGGCCGACTGACATAAAGACAGAAGGGAGCTATTTGTCTTTTTCTGTTACTAGCGACACTCAACATTTTGTCATACGCGATATTCGAACGACTGAGTTTGATGGCACTATCCCGAAACTCGATTTCAGTTTCGCGACCTTAGAGAGCGGGTTCGCCCAGGTATTTGAAAGTCAAATAGGGGTAGGGGGTTACTTAAATTTACGCATACTTCAGCTAGTTCTAAAATCTAATGGCTCTCTTACTATTCACGCGCAAGCGCAGATACCTGCACTCATTGATTCGGTGCCCGTTGAAGCCGAGGTGTCGAGCAGCCAGCGCCTAGATGTGAGAATTCCAGATATCAGAAAACTTCTTCTGCAGGTGGTTGTCACGAATGCAAACAGCTTCATCATTCGTGAATTACATGACCCACATATTGTTGCTGGAGGAATGTCTCTCGCCTTCAAAGGACTTGTCTATGATCCGTCAGAGGACGGCAAGATAGGCATTGATGGTGAGTTCACATTCGGGGATTTGGTTACCGGGTCCGCTCGTGTGGTGATTTATCCGCAACTGAATGTAAGCATCAACAAAGGGTCCATCAAGCTTAAGATGGAACAACTCACGGGCGTTATTCATCTACCCTTCTCGAGTGAATATGCGGAGCTTAGTCTTATTCCTGATCCATTATCAGTCAGAGTAAACATCCGCCTAGCGCAATTATTTAGTCAGACTGGCATCAGTTTGCCTAGCGACTTCACACTCCCCGAGATCCCTATTCAAATAATGTCCAACGGCGAAGTCCGGATTTCCGAACCAATTTCGTTCCAAATCATGGGGGAGATCTCAATTTATCCTTTCAGTTTAGCAAACCCTACTATTGAGCTTTATCCGCAGCACGCTTTGATGTTTGGAGCCACAGGTAACCTGACATTAGTACAAGGCACTGTTAAGAATCTAATTAAGATAAAGGCGAGACTCGAAGGAAATCTTGAGAAACTTGTGTTCACGTTTGAAGGTCCAGTGTTTCTCTTTAATACATTTGAGATCATGACGATGCACGGTCAGCTGGACATTCCACATGCTCTGCTTACTGGAACTAGCACTTCAACAATTCCGATCATAAGCGCGCACGACCAAATTACCATCGACGGACTAAAATGCTCGCTGCGGCAAAATATTGACCTCGGTTTGCCAAGCTTGGGAGGTGCGGTTTCTGTTCGCGGAGCACTCGCCGTACAACTCTACGGAGGAAATTGTCAGATAGTTCCTCACAGTTGCCCGCCGCGAGGTGGTGGTTTGGGTTCGATATGTGTCAACGGTTCTGCAAATCTTGGCCCACTCGGAACTGTCAACGGAGGTGCAGATCTGTCTCTCGCATTTGCTGCGCCAGTTGTATGGGCAAATATAAATGATCTGACACCTTTCAAGATCAATGTCGAAGTACGAGCAAGTAGCTCCTACGCAAAGGCTGCATTCGGATGTTTAGGTCTGAGATTTACCGTTATCACTCCAACGCTTGATGGAATCTCAGCGAGTTACCTTGAACAGATAATTCAGAATGCCCTCAAACCTACATTTGATCTGCAGGCTCTTGCTAGGGGTGACGTTACGATTTCGTTTCTTCCAAATTCTGGCGGACGAGGCGAAGATCCATCCAATGGCCAGACTGGAAACGGCGATTCTGGTCAAGATTCTGCGAATGGCCAAGTAGGGGAGAATAATGCTGGTACGGAAATACCTCAGACTGGCAGCACCTCAAGTCAATTGAACAATTCCTTCGAACCTCATTCAGATCCACAAGGGACCAACAGTGGCGCTAACGAAATCAAGAGCGTTGCCGCAGGTACTACCAAGCAAAACGCTTGGATAAAGGGAGACTGGAGTGTTGACTTTCAAGAGGACCCTCCAGGATCAAAGTTATATCGACGCTATTGGATTTCGTCATCCGGACGGAAAACAGCACTGGAAAACTGGCAAATCAATGGCGCGACGCTAAAGGTCCTTGAGGACGGTGCTGGATTCCCCTATCCAGCCCACTTACACGCATACAAAGCAAGGGGCCAAGCTGCTGATGGACGAAGTCTCTTCCGAGAATATCAACTTTATTTCAGTCTACCCAATAAGGATGCTTGCGCCAGTGGTGTCTGTGTTATCCGCTTCGGGCCTGAGGATAATGCGGTCCAGTCAATAACATCCGAAGCCTGGTTGAAAAAAATTGCCGATAACACCCAAGGCCCGGCATATGAATACTTCCTCAAGACGCGAGGCACATATCTGCGACCTGCTCAGCTCGCCGCACTCAGAGACATAGCGCTTTCGATCTGGGAACCGGAAGAGTTTGGTCAAATTCAGAGCGTAGACTGTTTTGGTTCGTCAACTGAGGGGCTTTGCTCGAGGATAGTGCTAAACGTCGTTCGGTCCAGCAAGTCACTAGCAATAATTCATAGCGCTGGGCTGACTTGGGAAATTTCGCCTGATTCGATGTTATGGAGTTTAATTAAAGCACCGAACCCGAGTCAACCTCTACTAGACATTCTTGATGGCCGAACGTCCGCGCTGGTAATACACCAAGATTCGGATTCATTCCTGTACATGTACATGATTCGTTCGGAAGGACGTAAGTTCAATTTGGGCATTATGTCTAAGCTCGATGGATCAACAAACAAACCCGTCGTTCTCCAAGATTTTGCACTTCTGGCTCTTGCTGTGGGTCCTAACGTGAAAATCCCCGAGAATTCATTCTCTGCGCAGCTGCATGAATTGCTGAAGGAAACTTCTGGTCAAGGAGCAACAGAGGTGACCTTAGATATGCGATCGGATTCTACTTCGCATCGCGCGGTGTACAGGGAAGAGAAGCAAGGTGGAGACGGTCGCCTCGTGCTCCTGACCTCAGTGGCCTCAAATGCATCTTGCCGCCGCCAAGCTACGAAATCTGAACTCACGAATGCCCTGACGGTATGGTCTGGTCGGGGTGATGCTCCGAGAGATCTCCTATTGAGTCAGGACCTACTTAAAGAGTTTGGCGCAATTTTGTTGTTGTCGCGGGACGACTGGCGGCAAACTTTTGCTGCCAATCCCTTCCTGCTTCTGCAACCAGCAGTCTTACCAAGTAACACATGCAGTAAATAGGCGGGTGCACTCATGAAGCATCGGCGATGGAGCGAAGCG
This sequence comes from uncultured Acidobacteriota bacterium, assembly GCA_963785585.1. Classification (GTDB taxonomy): domain Bacteria; phylum Acidobacteriota; class Terriglobia; order Acidiferrales; family UBA7541; genus Palsa-295. The sequence goes on along the minus strand of CAWAVW010000004.1, from coordinate 161,794 downwards.
CTAATCTATCTCGCATTGGGCTTGTGCCTCTTTTTATTTCGCGGCGCATTTACGCGATATTCATTGTTAGTCTGGGGGGCGGCGCTTGCACTAGTACTCCTTCTTAGGGTTGCCATCACTAAAGCAACTTGGCGAGCCATAATCCTCAAGATATATGCTATTGCTCCTGGAGGGCAGTCGGGTGAACTGCGGACGTCCATAAGGGCATATTGCATCATCATTCCACTGAGTGTGTTTCTCGGGCTTTTGCTTTATACAGATCTAATCCAAAGCCACTATCGACGCCTCGCGGTCGCTTATCAAAATGCAGATCTATTGGGCGAGATATATGCTACAGAGACTGGTGCGAATTGGCCATTGCCGATGACAGAAAAGCGAGCAACTTGGCGGGATCGCGGTTGTCAAGCGCTAAGCCTCCCTCTCGTTCGCTCAATCGTTCCCGCTAAGCTTGCGGCGCCTTGTTTGCAGGATAATTCTGCAGATGCGAATGCAGGCATAAACTCGGGGAGCGTTCCCATCAAGCAGCGCGAAAGGTTGACCCTTACCCATCTTTTTGTACTTTTGCGTCATTATGGTCTACTAGATCCAAACGACAATTCCCCGGAGAAACTAGCCTTACCGCAGAGCCCTAATAACCTCATTGCAATTCTGCTAGACCCTCCCCCCTCCGCTGCTGACAAAAACGCCAGCGTCAACCAGCAGATCGATTTCAGTAAGGGCGATCCAACAATAGACCTAATCTTAATGCTAGCTAACTACAGGGGGACTTCTAAGTGTGATGCTTGCCCGGAAACATGTTTCACCTATCAGCGTAGGGCTCTGGCGGCGGCCTTGGCTCAACAGCCTTCGTATGACAAGCCAGGGCAAACAGTCGGAGAAACACTTCGTCAAAGTGATCCTGTCAGAGTTCCCGGTAACACACCTTGTGCACAGCTATTGCAAGTTTCCTCGGCTCACTTCGGTGAGAATCTTGGATTTTGGGATGCCGCCATATTTGAGCGTCCGCAGCCAGAGCTGACTTCTCAAGAATTGACTGAATTAGTTCTTGACTGGCACGGAGGACTGCGAACTCCGTTTGACAGCTATGGAACGCCATCGACCCCCTCTGGGGGGTGGTCGAATTTTGTGCAGGAACAAGCTGTTCTCCGGTTGATGTCGGTTCTTCTATCGGAGTTGCGGGGTACGGAAGCCGTGCGAGCGGAGCGCCGATGGGTAAATGCGTTGATAGGTTGGGAACGTTGTTTCGTTTTTGTACTCGCCTCCGCGTTTTCTCTGTTCGCGCTTTGGAGGTATATACAAGGTGTGCCCCATGAGATCCACCGCGCGATCATTGTCGAAGAGCTAGATAGCTGGCGCAGGCTGTGGGTCAAAAACGGAACACGTCCTGGGGCAGTTCAGCGTCGAGAAAGAGCCAAAAGGCTCTACGATTTGCTTAGACTCGGAATGAAACCCACTGATTCGTTGCCAATAGAATCTTCAAAGAAACAGGTAATCGTAACTATACCTCTTCGAATTCTTGAAGCAGCGACAGACGAAATGCAATTTTGGCAGTCGGGTGGGAAAGCTCCAGTCGATTCAAGATTTATTGAAACTGTTGCCGAAGGCGAGCGGCGCAAACTTGAACGATCTAGAATTGTGTTCGACATAATGCTGCCATCCTTCCCTGCAATTGGATTTATAGGTACGGTAAGCAGCTTGCTCATAGCGATGTCACAGGCAGATAAGATAGTGAAAACCGGTGAATCGATTGCTAAAGGGATTGCAGCTTCGCAAGTAACTGACATTTTGAGCTTGTGCTTTTCGACTACTCTGATGGCGCTTCTGTGTGTACTGGTGTTCTCCCCTATTTCGATTTTGCAGGCTTCAGAAGAGCAAAGGCTCATTGACGATGTCGAGGATGGAGTGCAGACCATCATTAGGCCGGAGCAACAGTGACCAGCCGACGCAAGAAGGGCAATCCTCTCGCTACGATGTTAATAATCTCGGCGATCGATGTTCTTCTCTGTAGCTTCACAGCTGGACTGACATTATTTTTTTTCGGTTCCGGGGGGCAAGTCGATGCTGGACAGGGCGAGGGTTGGGCTGGAACGCTTCTGGTGATTTCGAACCATCACGACAGCCATCTTAAATACCTACGAGGATGCTCGGGGGAGCCTGAACGCTTAAGTGCGTCCGATTCAAAAGTTATTGCATTGCGCCTGACATGCTTTCCCACCGCGGACAGTCCATACGTTCTGGGAACCGACGACGAGGGCGAAAATACCGTTGATGCAAAGGTCTCTATTGTTCATGAATCTGATATGGTCGTAAAAGATATCAGTTGTCATAGCCCTCCCAAAAGCGTTACTCAAAGCAGGGAAGTGGTCGAAATTGCTGCCGATGAAAAGAAAGCCCCTGTGTATCGTGACGGCTGCACCCCGGGAAATCCAAAGCAGGAGCACCCAGAACACGATTTCAGAGGTATACCGCGGGATGAGCAACAGCACTGATAAATTGAGACTCAGCTCATGAGCAGATCCATTCACAGCAACAACATCGTCATCTCTCTCGGTATCAGTGCAATTGACGTTTTATGCTGCGCGCTAGTTTGTTCTCTGGTGCTCTTCTTAATGCTCTCCACCTCGGGAACAGCATCGCAAGCTTCATTAGAGATGGGCAAGAATAAAGACGTGATTGTTCAACTTCAGGTTGAAAAGACACCTGGAATCGAAGAGGACACTCGACCTGTTCTCAGGTTGCGATTGCGGGCTGCTGAAGATAAAGGAAAGGTAAATGATTTCTGGACAGTTGATCAGCACTCCCCAATTGTGCATACAAGCCAAGGAGAACTCTTCTGGACATCTGAGGTCTCTGAAGAAGGGTCCGATAGTGACACATCCTCAGAGCTTCGTTCACGAAGTAGTATTTTGCAAATTCACAAGCCTGCTGGCGAATGGCTCGTCGAGTTAGGTTATCTCGAGACTCAGGAAGGCTTGCTAGGACCTGCTAAACAACAAGTTACGGTGCGAGTCATGGTTATCAGCGCATCATGTAGCTCAGAGACCCAAATAACACTAAAATTGGGTGAAAACCTAGAGCTGTCAGACGCACTCAATTCTGAGCAGGCTGCAAAGGTGAAGCATATCAACGGTTGTTCGCTCAGTCAGAGTCTTCGCGTTGTGCGCGCACTATAAGGCATAAGATTCTCGGCCCTTCCAATCACGATTTCTGGGGGGGCGCAAAACTAATTTTGTATGCGCCTCTGGTCGAAGAATATGAATTGCTGAACTTGCTAGAATCCGCACATTTTTAAGTACAATGGCTCCTCTGGTGTACGCAGTGTTGTCCACCAGGGGGCCACCATATTTTGCAACGCTTTGATTGAACTAACGAAATAAACGGTGTGGGCGGGAATAGCTTGTAATGCAATAGTCTGGAGCACGAATATGAAGACACACTCAATTAAGCGTGACTTGTCACTTTTCGTCTTATTATTTCTTTTCATACTGATAGTCCGATCGGGAATTGGTCGGGTTGTAGCAAACGCTGACACGCCGAAGGCTGTCAGTTTGACCATTCATCGGCAACATAAAGGAAGTGACTGCGTCTCGGGCCAGATGGACCTAGACGGACAGGTCGTGGCGTACACATTGGAACGACCGTGGGAAGGAAATATCCCCTTAATTAGTTCCATACCGGCAGGCCACTATCACGGTTTCGTTCGAACAAGAACGAAGGACCGCTGGCGCATCGAACTGACCGACGTGCCAAACCGCCCGAATATTCAGTTGCACGTAGGGAACTTCTTAGCAGATGGGGTCGGGTGCATTTTAATTGGATCAAACCTAACCCCGAACTTGTGCACACTGACCGATAGCAAGGCTGCGTTTGACAAATTCAAGATAGCATTTGCTGCTGCTGCTGCGAAGCTGGGGCAACCGGATGTAAATACCCCTATCGAACTGGCTATAGGAGACTGAGCCTTGACACTCGGGCATTCAGTTCCGGAGTCCCCACTCTCCGCCAAAAATTTGTTACCGTTTTGCTACCGTTTTTGGCATACTTCGGTGCGATTGGAGACGAAAGTGGGGGAGAGTGTACTAAAGTATTCGTCGCTCAAGTGGAAGGAAAAACAAGGACTTCCTCAGTTTTGTTGGCTTTTTGAATCTGGCCTTTTGTAATCCCCCCCTCTCCGCCATGTGTTTGTTTTCAATGGGTTGGACTCCTTCCTAAAGCATTTCCTAAGAATTCCCAACAACTTCGTATTGAGAAAAAGAGGGATTCTTATGGCTGGAAAATTTTCGATTTATAAATACGGGAAGCCTGAAGGCAGGGGCTGGCGGTACGCTCGTGCTGCGTATCATCCGAACGGAAAAATCAAACCCGATGCCGACGGGCCTTAGACGAATCCCTACGATCTCAGGTGAACGTGCGATCAGATGGTTTCGCTCTCACGAACAGTTAGCGGACTACTGGCCACGAACTTGGCAATCTCATCCTTGCGCATGAAGGACACGCCCGGCTTGCTCTTGGCGTAGCTGAGAAACTCGTTCCAGGCCCGTATCATTTGCGGCGAGCCGCTTATGCGATCATGGGCACTGATCGACATCATGCGCCGGCGCGTTCCAGCCTCGTCATATAGTTGGTCGAAATCCAGCTTAATCTGATCAAGGAACTTGCCTGGGGAGTAGTTGCGGCCCTCAATCAAAAGGATGTCGTTGTTTCTGAGGGTATAAGGAACCACCACAAAATCCTTCTCATTCACCTTCTCGATAAACGGTTCGTCACGGCTAATGTCGTCGATGTGGTATGTGTAGCCCAGTTCTTGCAATAGGGACAATGTATTCGGACCGCGCCGCAACCAGTTACAGTTATAGCCGACGGGCCGTTGGCCGGTGACTTCCTCAACCATGCGTGTGCCTTCTGCGATAAAGTTCCTTTCCTCCCCGCGGCTCATTGCGTACTGCGAACTCCAGCGCGGACCATGTCCCGCCGCTTCATGGCCACGAGCGACAATCTCTTTCGCCAGTTCGGGATGCTTGTTCGCCGCTTCTCCAATCATGTGCGAGGTGACCTTGACGTCGTGTCGGTCCCACAGGTCTAGCATGCGTGGAATGCCCTCTCGATAGCCGTAGGCGAACCATGTGTTGGTGGCTGGGTCCGAGGTTACGCTGTCGGGGAAATCAACCTTGGGGAAGGGGCTGTCAGTGCCTTTAGGTGGCTGTCCCCCGGCTTCGAATTGCATAGAAATAGATACAACCAGACGCGTGTCTCCGGACCAAAATTTGTTGGCGGCTGATTTCGGCTTGCTTTTCATGGTCATCAGACTCTCCTCCTTTGCGTCAATGAATCTAGAGGGTAAAACTGTGGCTGCCGCCACCACACCAGCGGCTCCGCCCGTTTGAATAAGGAATCGCCGCCGAGTCGGGCGCCCGGCAACTCTGTCGGTTGGGATCATGATTCCCCTTCGGGCATACGACTGTTACTTAGCGACAAGGCCCACCTGTTGCAAGAAAGTCAGATTGTCTTCAAGGTGCCAATCCTCGGCTATGCGACCGCCGGCGACGCGATAAATATCGGTGGCGATGAATTCGACCTTCTGTCCTTGGCCACGGGTGCTTAGAAAGGTTCCGGTAAAGTGACCTGTGAAGTGGAGGTGAGTGACAACCCGATCGCCTGCCACGATCATCTGGCGCACCTCACAGTGGAGGTCCGGCACTGCGATGCGAAATGTCTTCGAGGCATTGAGTACGCCTGCGACTCCCTGGGGTCGCCCACTCGGTAAAGTTCTGTCGATGAAGTCGGGCGCCAGCGCCGCGCGGGCTAAAGCCTCGTCACCACTGTCCCAGAAGGTGCCATACCGCCGAGCGGCTAGGACCTCCTCGGCGAGACTCGCTTTCGGCAAGCTGTGATCGACGACCAACACCTGGGGTTGAATCAGGGTATTTTGCGTAGCGAAAGCCGGACCTACAATAATGCTTAGAGATAGAGCGACCAGCCAACGTAGCAGGGGGTAATACTTTTTGCGAGTCGCGTTCCGCATCGATCTCCCGTGGCGCTTCGATGCTTGTGGGGCATCGAGAGCTGCCACAATCCTGGCGCCCACTTCTTGCAAACTCGTTCGTAAACACGTTCCGGACTAATCCTGCCATGACGTGTCTAACGCCATCCGTGTCACTCAGGGAATATAGGTTGAGAACGTATAGTCCTGGGATTTTTGCGGTGTGTGGCAGGTGAAGCAAGCCGGGATGGAGTGGGCGACATCCGGGAGAAGCGGTTTCGATGGGTCACCACCAGCCCACACTTGGAACCCCCATCCCCCCGTCGAAGGGTACTTCTTCGCGTCTTTCACCATCACCGTTACCGCTTTCTTGGTTCCTTCGACGTAGGAACCGTCCTTTACAGAAAATTCATGAACATCGTCCGCGAAAACTGTTCCGTCAGGGTACGGAAGTGGACCACCCTTCTTCAGTGTTGGCAGCCCTTTGGCATTTACATAGATAATGTGCATTCCGCCGATTTGGCCGGAGATGGGACTGTCTTTGGTCACGATCATGGAATTCACCACGAACCAATCGCGGAACCCATTTGGGAACCGAACATCATCGCCGGCAGATATCGTAGAAATCGCACCTAATGAAAAACAAATTCCAACGAGGCCCATGATCCCTAATGGTTTGCCGAGCATCTTTTTCCCCCTAAGAAGTTTTCGAGACCCGATCGTCCTGATGCTTTTGTAATTGGAAATTCAGAACTCACACTTGGACCAATCCGCCATCCACGAATAGCTCCGCTCCCGTGACATAACTTGAATCGTCCGAGGCAAGAAAAACCACCACTCTGGCAATCTCGCGCGGATGAGCCAGATGATTCATGGGAATTTCCGCTGCCGCTTGCGCGATCATCGCTTTCCTCTGATTGTCATCCGACGCCAAGGCCATCCAGCCGGGGATTTCCGTCGAACCCGGACCGACAGCGTTTACGCGGACTTTCCGGTGCTCAAGATCCGTCGTCCAAGTTCCTTCTATGCGGAAGCAGTCGGAGAAGTTTCTCGGCGAGGCGAAAAACTAAAGGAAGCCGCCGCTTCTCTGGAACGAGAAAGTCCCAGCTTCCGCATCTTGCCAATTAAGGTCGTTCTTTTAATGCCCAGCCTGCTTGCCGCGCCGTTCGGTCCGCCGATAACCCAGTCGGCTGCTTTAATTGCTTCCAGAATAAAGTTCGACTCCGCTTGAGCCAGGGTCTTTGGAGGGACAGATATCTGTCGTTCAGGCACTGCAAGGCTGTCCAGAGGAGCTACGAGCGACGTACCGGGAGACATAATGACGGCGCGCTCGATGAAGTTCTGCAATTCGCGAATGTTACCGGGCCAGGGATACTGCATGAGAGCGTTCATCGTTTCGTCGCTGACCGTTTTTACGCGCCGATTCATGCGGCGGACGCAGTCAGTCACGAATGCGTTCACGAGCAAGGGAATATCCTCGCCACGCGCCCGCAGAGGCGGAAGCGAAACAGGGAAAATATTCAGGCGAAAAAACAGGTCGCTCCGAAAAAGTCCCTGGGCGACCATATGTTTCAAATCTCTGTGTGTGGCGGCAACGATCCGCACGTTCACCTGCTGCGTCTGATTGCTTCCCAACCTCTCAAATTCCTGTTCCTGCAGAACGCGCAGGAGTTTCGCCTGAAGCTCAAGAGGAATGTCGCCGATTTCGTCGAGGAACAGAGTGCCATTGTGCGCCAACTCGAAGCGGCCCATTTTGCGCGCGATGGCGCCTGTGAACGCTCCCTTTTCGTGGCCAAAAAGTTCGCTTTCCAGCAGCCCCAATGGAATTGCAGCACAGTTAAATTTTACGAATACCCGATCTCGGCGCGGACTTAGATTGTGGACCGCCCGGGCGATGAGTTCTTTCCCGGTCCCTGTCTCGCCCGTGATTAACACCGTCGCATCAGTGGGAGCCACGGTGGTGACTTGCGCCAAAGTCAGCCTCATGACGGGACTTTGGGAAATCATCCCTTCAAAACAGGAAGTGTCGTTGATTTTTTCTTTTTGAGACTTTGGGGGTTGTGAGCCGAGGAATTGAAGAGACTGCTGGTTGCGCCCGATGCGGTTGGCATCTGAATTCATTGTGGTTCTCCTGCAAAAGCATTGAACTTGGTGCTAGCAAAGTAGATCGGACTATTCGGTCAAATGTTCCGGTTTTGGTCCGTTCTTCCAAAATTCGTGGCGCCGGAAGGGCTTAGAGTAGATGGGTTCCGAATGCCTCGCCACCTTGTAAACAACAGGAAACTTACTGCAGTTATCTGCAGGTGTGGATGACCGCCAGAGGGGTTGCAAAGCGGTCTGACGGCTTGAAGTTAGTTCGGGTCGCCGTTTCGGTAAGGTCCGCCGGGAATACCCTTGATTCGCGTATAAAGGGCCCGCCACAAGGAGGTATGCCCACGGAAAATAACGTGCCCTGGGACTTTCAGATCGATTCTGGTTCCAGAAGATTCAGAGCTTGAGATATTCAGCTCGCTCCCAATCCGCAAAGCCCGTTCACGCATGCCTTGGAGTCCGAAATGCCCCGCTTTCCCTTCGATCAGGACGTCGGGAGGCACGCCTTGTCCGTTGTCGGAGACGCTTAGCAGGAGATCCTTGGAGTACGTCAGATTCACTCGCAAAAGACTCGCTTTTGAATGCAGGCATGCGTTCCGGATGGCTTCATAGCCGATGCGGTAGATTTCGTCCCGCACGATCGGGTGCATATCCGTGGCTTTTCCGCCTACCTCGAAGACAGTTTCGGGAAAGCCTTGGATGCGGCAGTCCTCCAGTGCTCTTCGAAACGATTCTGCCAAGTCATTGGTTTCCGTGGTCGAAGCGCGCAACGAGTTTAGGGCTGCCCGTCCTTCTTGGGTTGCCTGTCCTAACCAATCCGCTAAGCGTTTCATCGCACGACGCATGCTCGGCAGGTCCGTGGACTCGTCGAGGGCGTTGTCCGCGACCATTTTGCTGCCCTGAATCGTTTGGAGGAGGGTGTCGTGAAACTCGCGGGCTAGGCGGGTGCGTTCGGCCAGACGATCATCGAAGCGAGCGCTGATGGCCGCCGCAACCTGTCGGACTCGCAGGGTGTAGATCACCCAAGTGAGAAGAGCGACGCAGAGCATCGAAAGAATCAGGAACCAGTTCGTTTGATACCACGCGGCGGCGACTCTAAATTTGAGGGTTGCCCCCTCCTCGTTCCAGACTCCATCGTTATTGCAAGCCACCACCCGAAATATGTATTTACCCGGCCGAAGATCGGTGTAAAAAGCCTGCCGGCGTGATCCGGGTTCCTCCCAGGCCGAATCGCGGCCCTCGAGTCGGTAGCGGAAGCGGACTTTTTGTGGCGTGACGAAACTCAGAGCGGTGTAATCGATCTGAAGGTCGCGCGTCAGCGGAGGGAGCAAGAGACCGTCTTGCGGTGAGTACGTTTTTCGGTCCGCAACAATTCCCTCGATGTGTACTGGAGGCGGTATTTTGTTGCCGGTGATTCGGTTGGGGTCGACCATCTGCAATACGACACCATCGGCGAACCAGACTTTTCCGTCGGCGGATCTTGCCGCAGAAACGAAAGGGGCGCGCCCCGGAAGTGCGCCATCGTATACATCAAACACTTTTGGCTGAAGTACGGCTTCAGAATTCTCCCACCATTGTTGCAGGCTGCCCGCAGCGATCTCTACGATGCCGCACTGGGTATTGAGCCAGAGATTTCCTCGATCATCAAAAACGAAGGCGTAGACGGTATCGCACGGAAGCCCGTTCCGGGTCGTAAGCGTCAGCTGTTTGCCGCGTCTCCATCCGATCAGTCCGAAGGCCGTTGCACCTAATACTGTTCCATCGGGAGTAGCGGTGATTTGCTCAACGCCCCGCTGATCGTATGGACGCTTGAACGGAAAAATGTCCAGCTTGCCCTCGCGATACCTCGCAAGGTCACCGTTCCGAAGTCCGAGCCAGATTCCGCCCTCTGGATTCGGGGCAATTCTTCGGCCCCCTGGAATCTCCGGGGGAGAATGCTGTTCGACAATCTTCAGATCGTGGATACGCATGAGAGGCCCGGGGTTTCCTCTGGCCTCGATCCAGATTTCGCCCGCCAAATCCTCGGTGATTCCGAACACCATCCCCACGGGAGTTCCCCCGGGACGATGAATGGTCTGGAATTTTCCCTTTTCATAGACCATCAGGTTGTCGTCAATCCCCATCCACAAATGTCCTGCATGATCTTCGAAGAGGGATGTGACCTGATCACCAGGCAGACCTTTTCCGTTGATCAGTGAAGTTACATGGCCATCGCGCAACACATCCAACGACTGAGAGCCGCCGATCCACAAGGAGCCGTCCCGCGAGGCGAGAACCGAATCGACTTCCGCAGTTCCGAGCCCTTCTCTGGGAGAAAAACTGACGACAGCGGTGCTATTAAATTTGTCGATTCCTTTTGAAGTGACGGCCCACAGATTGCCTTCATGATCCTCGAAAAACTTGTGGACGTAATCACTGGATAGTCCGTCCTTACTATCGAAGTGCTCCACCGTTCCGTTGTAGATCCGGTAGATCCCGTCTTTGACGGTTCCGACCCAGAGCGAATTCTCGCGATCCAGCAGAAGGCCCTGAATGGTCAGCGATGTGCCGTCGAATTTATCGGCAGTGAAGGGTTTCCACTCGCCGTGAGAAAGGCGCTGCAGACCGAGGCCTTGGCCAGCCACTCCCATGCCTGCCCACAACTCGCCGTCGGAACTCGAGGCGAGCGAAGCGAAGCCGCTCAGTCCGCCATTCGATTTCAGCCCGCTCGGTTCGTAAACTCGGTGCCAGTCGTTCCTCCAAGCTACGAGCTTTGTGTCTCCGCCTAGCCAGAGAGTTCCGTCCTTGTCTTCAGACAGAGAGAAGTAGACACCCGGCGGAATTCCTTCGTTCTCGTCATGGCATCGCATCCCACTGCCCGCAATTTCGCAAAGAGGCCCGAATCCCGTTTTCGCGGGTGTGATGGCGATCCAGATGGTCCCGTTGCGGGATTGAAGGATTTCGGGAACGACGCCTGGGTTATCGGCAAAGTTGACGAGGTGGTTGTTCTGCCAGTGGCTCAATCCGCCGGCCGTACCGATCCAAAGGCTTCCATCGCGGTCCCCCACCAAGGCATCGATTCGAGTCGAGAGCAAATGCTCGCCATTGGGCGGCTCCCATGGCAGAAAGCGAATGCCATCAAAACGCATGAGCCCGGATTGCGTTCCGATCCAAATGTATCCGTCCGAAGTTTGGGTAATAGCCGTAGGAATTCCATTCAGGAAGCCGTCTTGGATGCGCCAAGCGGTGTGCACATATTGCGTGATGTGATGCGTCGGTTCGACGGCGAAAAGGCAGTCGGAAAATACACCTACCAGCGAGAACAGCAACCAGAGCGCTTTCGGACGCGTCCGTCTCGGTAATTTGGCGGCAAAACTTCCAAGGCTCTTAGATCGATCAATCTGCAATTGAGTCCTTTGTTCCTAGTGCGTGGTTCGTGCAGCGGATGCATTACGAATATCGGTTGTAGTTGGGAGGAACATTCTGTCGTTCTGAAGTTAGTTAATATAATCGTTCCTTATACTCTCGAATCTCATAGTGACCACGCTGTAGTTTCCTACAGGCTCAGGACCAAGGTTCAGACGGGAAGCATTCCCCGGCGTACGGCGATGGTAACGGCATGGGTCCGATCATTTGCCCCCAATTTTCCAACTATATTTTTGATGTGAAAATTAACGGTCGTTTCGGAAATCGCCAATTCATCTGCAATTTGCTTATTGCGACGGCCATCCTGGATGAGGCGAAGGACTTCAAGCTCTCGATTCGTAAGATTTTCGCCGCCCAAATGCACCGCAAGACGTGCGGCCACCTCGGGTGGAACATGGCGCCGGCCGGAATGAACGGAACGAATGATGGCGAGCAATTCGTTCTTCGGCATGCTCTTGAGGATGTACCCGAAAGCGCCTGCCCGCAGTGCCCGGCTGATTTCCGCATCTCCGTCGGAAGTCGTCAGGATGACTATGCGAGCATCGGGAAACTCTCCCCTGATTGAGATAAGGGCATCGGTGCCGTTGATTCCTGGGAGTTGGAGGTCCATTAGAGTGACATCGGGCTGATATGCGCGGAACTGCGCGATAGCTTCCGCCCCGTTGGCGGCCTGCGATACGAGAACCATGTCCGGCTGAGAACTGATGATCGTGGCGAGCCCTTCGCGAAAGACCGGATGATCTTCGACACTGAGGATGCGAATTTGCTTTTGGGAAGCTGGCAAGCTGGCTGCCCCATTGAAGGATCTGACCGTTAGACTTCACAGCCGAACACCCAGGCCCGAAAATGGGCTCGGCACGCTTGTAGTGTGCGGTGTTTCGTGAATTCTATAGCAATTGATGGCCAGTTGGCGTAAATCCTCTTTCCTGACAATCGAATAGCAATGCTGTCGGAACTTGCACAGTTTGGGGGCTCGGGTCCTCACTGCTTCGCCGAGTTCATGAAGGCATGAACTAAATAAATTCAGTTCCTACAAGTTTTCGCTGCGGGAAAAAGGAATCGACGGGAAGCCTGGTCACTTCGGCGGAGTTTTTCGACAGCTTGCAGACACCTGTGTCTGACAATGACGCGGATGTCGTTAAGTCCAAATATTGGCTTGCGGTCTGTAAGGAAACCGCTTAGCGCTCGTGCGGCTTGGTTGGTTTCGCGTCAGGGACAATGAACTTTACCGTCTCGCTGGTGATTACTTTATGCGTTGGATCTGCCAGTTCGATGAGGACTTTGTGAGGGCCCGGGGTCAGTCCAACGAGAATAATGGTTTCCCCACTCGCATCGACGAAGTGCCAGGGCAGATCGTCGACCGTAATGTGAATATGTCCAATTCGGGGCGACACCGTGAGAGCGCCCTTCCCGAACACCGGCACCACGCGAAGATTCTCCGTCCGGTACTGGATGAAGACACGGCCTAGCGCGAGCGGCCCAGGAAGCGGTGGATCGACGACAAGTTTGGGTGCTGGCTCATTTTCTATCGCCAGGAGCGGTGAGGGACCACGGATGTCCTTGGCGGTTTGCGTGGAATTCTTGCCGGCGACTATGCCGCAGATGGCAAGAGCGGTGAGGCAAAGAACAAGCGTGTGCATTGAGGACTCCCCGGAAACGCAATCTAGTAGGAGGTGCCCGAAGGCAGGCACCTCCCGTAACTAGGCCGATGCTTGGTTTGCACTATTGAAAAACGCGAGCAAATCGGCGTTGATTTGATCCTTCAAAGTCGAGGGCATGCCGTGCGGGGCTCCCTCGTAAAGCTTCAGCGTTGCGCCTTTCACAATTTTGGACGAGCGGAGCGCAGAAGCACCGATGGGAACGATCTGATCGTCGGTGCCATGCATGATGAGTGTGGGCACGTCGAACTTCTTCAGATCTTCGGTCAGATCCGTTTCAGAGAACGCTTTGATGCAGTCGTAGACGGCTTTGTGTCCCGCCATCATGCCCTGTAGCCAGAAGAAATCGCGGACACCCTTCGAGACTTTCGCATTCGGTCGATTCGCGCCGTAAAACGGGGCGCTCAAGTCCTGGAAAAACTGAGAGCGATCGTGTTGAACGTTGGCGCGAAGTTCGTCAAACACCTTGATCGGCAAACCGTCGGGGTTGGCGGGGGTCTTCAGCATGAGCGGGGGCACCGCGCTAATCAACACAGCCTTGGAAACACGTTTTGTTCCATGGCGGCCGATGTAGCGGGCTACCTCTCCACCGCCCGTCGAGTGGCCCACGTGGATTGCATCCTTCAGGTCCAACGTTTCGACCAGTTCGGCAAGATCATCGGCGTAGGTGTCCATGTCGTTGCCATTCCATGGCTGGCTCGAACGGCCGTGCCCGCGGCGGTCATGCGCAATGCAGCGAAAGCCGCGATCTGCCAAGAACAGCATCTGGTCTTCCCAGGCGTCGGAACTGAGCGGCCATCCGTGGCTGAACACCACGGGTTGCCCTTTCCCCCAGTCCTTGTAATAGATCGTGGTTCCATCTTTCACCGTGATGGTGTTCATCTTCGTTTCTCCTGACTTAGTTTCATGCGACGCGATTGTCGGTGAGTAAATTGCCCGTGCTGACGTGCAGCTTGTTACCGCGAAAATCGGCGAAGGCCAGAGTAGTGTCGTCGATAACCTTCAGAAAACCCTTTGGCCCCCGCGACGCTGAACATAAGGCCATCCACTCTCACCGAGGCTGGCCATATAAAGCTCTCTCGTTCCCGAAGGTATTCTTTTTCGTCGGAACCAAAGCCAACGGCCATCTCACCGAGCATTTCGAGCCTCGCGTATTGCCGGGGACTGCCGTAACGCTCTTGGAGTGCCTTTACGGCCGGGGTGAACGAATGATCCGAAACTCTTGGGCATGGAAATCGTCGGGAAGCGCGGGCCAGCGGAGTAACCAGCCCGCGGACTCCCGAAGAGCCTAGCGCGCGATTTTGTTCTTTATAAGAAACGTTTCGATGCGGCTGGCAATCTCTTCGCCGTGCGTCTCGAGCGCAAAGTGGCCGGTGTCGAGAAGATGAGTCTCAAGATTCTTGAGGTCACGGCTGTAGGGGCCTGCGCCTTCCGGCGGGAAGATGAAGTCGTTTTTTCCCCACACGATCAAGGTCGGCGGCTGGCTCTTCCGAAAGAAATTCTGAAAATCCGGATAGAGGGGAACGTTGGTGCGGTAGTCGTACATCAGGTCCATTTGAATGTCGCGGTTGCCCGGACGGTCGAGGCCAATTTGATCGAGGGCCCATGTCGTTGGGTCGAGCAGCGTCAAGTCGCTGACGCCATTCTCGTACTGCCAGCGGGTTGATTTCGGCTCGACCAGGAAATGAATCGCGGCTCGTTTCTCGGGAACGTTGTCGTTCCAGTAGGCTTTGATTGGGTCCCAGAACTTCAGCAGCCCTTCGTCGTAGGCATTCCCGTTTTGAACGATGAGCGCCTGAACGCGTTCGGGATGGCGGAGTGCCAGCCGGTAGCCGACGGGAGCACCGTAGTCCATCACATACATCGAGTACTTGCCGATTCCAAGCTGTTCGGCAAGTTTGTCTACAATGTCCGCGAAGTTTTCGAACGTGTAAGCGTAGGTCTTGTGATCCGGCATGCTGCTCTGCCCAAATCCGGGATAGTCCGGGGCGATCAGTCGGAATGAATTGGCAAGCCGCGGAATCAGATTGCGAAACATGTTGGAGGATGTCGGAAAGCCGTGCAGCAACAGAATCGCCGGAGCATCCTGTGGGCCGGCGTCGCGGTAGAAGATGTCGAGATCGTTGATGCGAGTCGTCTTGTAGTGAACGGCGAATTCTCGTTTTGCGGAAGTGCCAACGGTTGTCATGTGATTTTCCTCCGAAGCAAAGTCGTGTTTTTGGAACTCACGATGCATGGGCAGTGCACTTGTTGCGCCATACCGAGGAGAGCGGAGCGCCGCGCGCAAGAACAACAAATATGACAGGATGCGTTCAGAACTTGTGTGGACCGTAGTGAACGAGGTGTCGATATTTCGACAATCGTCCGAATTAGAGTCTTGTCAGTGACTCTTGCGCGTATGGCATTCACAGAACCGAAGGCGGGAAGTTCTTTCGAATCGCAGATTTTTGTTCGGTTATCTGGGAAAAATTGTTTTGGCAGGGCGCATGCACTAAGGCATAGCGAGATTCTAGCCGAATGCTGTTGTGGGGAACCCGACATGACGACGCGTCCGCCGGTACCGCCTTTTTCTTTGGAGACCGCAACTCAGAAGGTAAGACTCGCAGAAGACAGTTGGAACTCCCGCGATCCAGAAAGAGTGTCGCAGGGTTACGCACTCGATTCCCGCTGGCGCAACCGGTCCGAATTCGTGACCGGCCGCCAAGACATCGTCGCGTTTCTGGCCAGGAAGTGGGCCAAGGAACTCGACTACCGCCTGATCAAAGAACTCTGGGCTTTTACTGCAAACCGAATCGCGGTGCGGTTCGCATACGAATGGCACGACGACTCCGGGAATTGGTATCGGTCGTATGGCAATGAAAATTGGGAATACAACGAGGACGGTCTGATGCGCCTGCGCTACGCCTGTATCAATGACCTGTCCATTGAAGAGTCTGATCGACAATTCCACTGGCCGCTCGGCCGTCGTCCCGACGAGCATGCGGGATTAAGTAACCTCGGGCTCTGATGCGGTTTGGCACAGCTGCGTTTTGCCTGCCGGTGAGAACCTGGGCTGGATTCGAGTCAAACACGTGATATTAAGGCGAGAACTCATGATCACCACAGTCAAAACGGAAACCTCACGCCGAAAGTTCATCGCTGCCGCCGGGTTGACGTTTGTTGGCGCCTATCTCGCACCGAAAAGGCTGTTTGCCGAGGAGGACCACCTCGTCAAAGATGCGTTTCGCGAAGCCGCCACCGCGAAGATCAGGGTACAAGCGCTCCGGCGAAACGTTTCCGTGCTCCTCGGCCCCGGCGGAAACATCGCCGTTCTCACAGGGCCGGACGGAAAGCTGGTTGTGGATGCGGAGATCGTAACTGCGCGTCCGAATGTTTCCACGGCGCTGGCAAGCATCAATAAGGATCCAATCAAGCAGTTGATCAACACGCACTGGCATTTCGATCATACTGGCGGAAACGCCTGGCTTCATGAAGCCGGCGCCAGCATCCTCGCGCAAGAAAACACGCGCAAACATCTTTCCAAAGACACCAGGGTTGAAGGGTGGCACTACACTTTTCCGGCCATGCCGGCGGGTGCTTTGCCCTCAACCGTATTCGGAGAGGACTACACGCTGCGCGCCAACACTTCCACATTGGTGATGAGACATTACTTGCCAGCGCACACAGATTCCGACATTGATGTGCACTTCCTGGAAGCGGATATCCTCCACGTGGGTGACACGTTCTGGAATCGCAACTACCCCTTCATCGACTACTCGACCGGCGGCAGCATCGACGGCCAGATCCGCGCAGCCGAAGCAAACCTGGCTAAAGTGACGGACACGATGCTCGTCATACCCGGGCATGGGGAAGTTGGCGGCAAAGCGGATCTGATTTTGTTCAGAGACGTGTTGGCCGGGATCCGCGACAAGGTTGCCGCATTAAAAAAGCAGGGCAAATCATTAGAAGAAGTCATTGCCGCCAAGCCCGGCGCCCAAACGGACCAAGAATGGGGTAGCGGCTTCATGAATCCGGCGCGATTTCTTGGCCTGGTGTATCAGGGCGTTTAGCGATTGGAACCGACCCAGAGGAGGTACGCGGTGACAAAGGTTCTTGTTGGAATCGTTTTGGGCTTGTCGATCGGTGTGGCTTGCCGGTGGTTTGATATCCCAGTGCCCAGTCCTCCGAAATTGACCGGGGCATTGTTGGTTGTCGCTATGACCGTCGGCTACATGGTCACAGACAAAATCATAGCCGCAAAGTTCTCCACGAAGGGTCCCGCATCCACTCAGGAAATGTGCGGAGGACCAACTGGAGATGTCATCCACAAAGTCACTTCTTGACTGTGACTGGTAGTTCGCGACCTTAGGAGTTACAACTAATTGAGATGCGAGCCCACCAAGGAGCGGCGTCGCGATGGACTTGACTCAGCCAAATCAAGCTAAACGGTTTGCCGCCGAATCCGCTGTTGGGCGCGTGCAGAGCGGCATGGTCATCGGCTTGGGATCCAGATCAACAGCGGAGATCGCAATTCGTATTCTCGGCGAAAAAGTAAAAGACGGATTTCAGATTGTCGGCGTTCCCACTTCTCACGAATCGGAACAACTGGCCCGCAGTCTGGGAATTCCGGTATCCACTCTTGCCGAGCACGCACAACTCGATCTCACCATCGATGGCGCCGACGAGGTAGAACTCGATTCGCTGGACCTCATCAAAGGACGCGGTGGCGCTTTGCTTCGCGAAAAGATTGTGGGTAGTTCCAGCCGTCAGCTGATTATCGTTGTCGACGAAAGCAAAGTCGTCGATCGTCTTGGCGCGCACGGGGAGCTTCCCGTCGAAGTGGTCCCTTTCGCGTGGCAATCGACTGCGCTTCGTCTGGAGAAGCTGGGCTGGAAGCCAGTGTTGCGAGTGACAGCCGAACGATCCCCATACATCACAGACGGTGGCCACTACATCCTCGACTGCTTTTTCGATCTGAACAAGCGGCTCCAGTCCCGCGCGGTGGAACTTCACAACACCGTGGGGGTCGTGGAACACGGAATGTTTCTAGGCATGGCCACCGAAGTTCACATCGGAAACGCGAGCGGAGTTCGTGTCCTGGAAAGAAACGCAATACCGCAGCAAGGAACGAGGAGTACTTAACACGGAACTGGATTTCGTATGCGTCTAGCGGACTGCATTGAACGGACATTCATCTTGCTCATGCCTGCGTCTCCAAAGGCTTCATGATGGGTCAGCTTCTATCGGTGAACGTCGGGTTACCTCGCGAAGTCGAGTGGAAAGGCCGTATCGTGCGCAGCGCGATCTGGAAGACGCCGGTCGAGAGTCGCTGTCGCGTCCGCAGACTCAATCTCGATGGAGACGGTCAAGCGGACTTGGCCGGGCATGGCGGCGAGAACCGCGCCGTCTTTGTCTACCAGATCGAATCGTACCGCTATTGGCAGGAGCAGCTGAGTCGGAGCGATTTCACTCACGGGCAGTTCGGCGAAAACTTCACCATTGCCGGCTTGTCCGACGATGTTGTCTGCATCGGGGACCGTTTCCAGATTGGCAGCGCGATCTTCGAGGTTTCTCAGCCCCGCGTTACCTGTTACCGCGTTGGTATCCGGATGAATGAGCCTCGCATGCCGGCACTGCTGACCGGGAGCGGCCGGCCGGGGTTCTACTTTCGCGTTTTGCAGGAAGGCGACGTTGGCGCCGGTGACGAAATCACCAAAGTCGGAGAGGCGAATGAGCGCATGACCGTCGCTGAAATTAACGCGCTCCTCTATTCCTCAAGTCATCCTCGTGAACTGCTTGAGCGCGCTCTGCGAATCGAAGCGCTCTCCTCCGGATGGCGCTGGTCGTTTGAAGCGCTGCTGAAGAGCCAAACGACAGGATCGGCGAGCGGGAACGCAGGCCTCGCGCCCGCCTCCGCGGCGCACCCGGTTTCACCGGGATTTCGCCCGCTCCAAATTTCGGCGATCGATCACGAGTCCGCGGACGTCCTCTCGTTTTCCATGCTGAGCAATGACGGACAACCGTTGCCGATGGCATTGCCGGGTCAATATGTGGTCGTGCGTCTCCAGCCTGGCGGAGATCGGCCTTTACTTTTTCGCAGCTACTCGCTTTCCGGTCCTGCCTCAACAGAGCGCTACCGAATTAGCGTAAAGATCGAACTGAATGGCGTAGCCGGAACCTATCTGAAAGAGCGACTCCGCGTGGGTGATGTTCTCGACGTTAGTTCGCCGCACGGGACCTTCATTCTGGAATCGGGAGATGGACCTGCAGTGCTGCTCAGCGCCGGAATCGGTGCGACTCCGGTCTTGGCCATGTTGCACGCGCTGGCGGCCAATCGCTCAACACGACAAATCTTCTGGATCCATTCGGCTCGCGACCGCCAGCATCATCCGTTCGCCAGCGAAGTCCACAGCCTGATGGCCAAGCTCCCGAATGCTCGAGCGTATGTCTGCTACAGCAGACCGGGCACGGACGACAAAATAGGGGAGGACTTCGATTTTGCCGGTCACCTGTCGCGCTCTGTCTTCGACGAAACAGGGATTCCGCAAGACGCCGACGTCTATCTTTGCGGCCCGTCTCAGTTCATGGCCGAGATGAAGGAGACGCTCGCAGCGTTCGGTATCGCACCACAGCGAATTCACGCCGAGATTTTCAGTGGTGACAATTCCAAGCGCCCTGGAGGTATCCGCGCCACGCACAAAGCTCCTCATCCGCCCGCAGACGAAGACAACACCGGTCCTCTGGTGTCGTTTGCCCGTAGCGGCATCGCAGCACGTTGGAGCGCCTCAAAATATCAAAGCATTTTGGAATTGGTCGAAGCGTGCGACGTCCCGGCCCTTTGGTCCTGCCGGACCGGCGTTTGTCACACCTGTGAGAGCGGTTTGGTCTCCGGTGCAGTCGTCTACAGCCCCGAGCCACTCGAAAGGCCGGCCAACGGCAACCTTCTCATTTGCTGCTCGCAGCCAACCCGCGATGTCGTCATCGATCTGTGAGAGTAGTTGAACAATGGCGTCCGAAGCGAAAATTCTCTCTCACCTCGGCTGGTACAAAAACTCGGTCCGGTCACTTTGTGAGCTTACTTTCCGTAACGATTTATGGGTATTTTTTCAAATCTTTGAACATCACGGTGACGGATTTCGTTGGGCCTTCGACGTCGGAACCATCTTTCACCGAAAATTCGTGAACTTCGTCGGCGAAAACGGTGCCGTCAGAATCGGGATAGGGGCTGTCTGCGAATGCGAAAGAACTTGGGTCGAAGTGCGCTCGTCGGATCATTCGCCGGGTTTAGAGGGCGCAAAATAAAAATGGTAGTGGTTGGCGCAGCGGGGGTTGAAGTGTGCGCGGCAGGCGGGGCAAACGGACTCGCAGCGCATGTAATCGTGGATGGTTAGCTCGGTGCGGCAGGCGCCGCAGAGGATGGCGCGCGCGGTCCATTCGGATTGTGGCCAGACTTCGATGGGGTGGCCGGCGAGAGCTTCGTGGCAATCTTTGCAGGCGTAATACTCTCCGCAGCATTTCATTTTGATGGCGATCACGTCGGTGGGGCCGTGCCAGTGGGCGCAGCGGGTTTGCGCGTCGAGGTTGAGGCCGCGGACGATGGGGCGGGATGCGCTCATGCGTTTTGAAGATTGTCTCACGACGTGTGGATTCGTCGGCTCGTCGCGGAAGTGCGGGTGGGCGTGGGGCTGCAGGAACCCTTTCGGTGGGTTCGTCAATCCGGCGTCGATGTTGCGCCTGCCGCGGATTTTCGTTCACGGAGAACAGACATGAGTGTCTGTTCCACGGGAGCTGTTCTTGCGCTACCTGGAGGAGGCGAGGTCTTTCATTACGCCGGCGGGGAGTTTGATGGAGGCAGCGGCAATATTTTCTTCGAGGTGCGCGACTTGCGAGGTGCCGGGAATGGGGAGCACGACGGGCGAGCGATGAAGGAGCCAGGCGAGTGCGAGTTGCGACGGGGTGATGTGGAGCTTTTCGGCGTCGCGGGCGATGGCGCTGGCGGCGCCGGAAACTTTTCCGGCGGCGAGCGGATACCAGGGAATGAGTCCGATGCCGGCGGACTGGCAGTAGTCGAGGACGTCGTCCGCGGCGCGATCGACGACGCTGTATTTATTCTGCACGGTGACGATGGGGACGATGGTGCGGGCGTGCTCGATCTGCTTGACGCTGACTTCGGACAGGCCGATGTGTTTGATTTTCCCCTGCTGCTGCAAATCTTTCAGAGTGCCGAGCTGATCGGCGGCGGGAAATTTCGAGTCGATGCGATGGAGCTGGAAGAGGTCGATGCGATCGAGTTTCAGGCGGCGGAGGCTGCCTTCGCAGGCTTCGCGGAGATGCTGCGGATCGCCGTTCATGGTCCACTTGTTCGGACCGGTGCGGTCGAAGCCGGCCTTGGTGGCGATGACGAGTCCGGCGGGATACGGGTGCAGCGCCTCGGCGATGATTTCTTCGCTGACGTGCGGGCCATAGGAATCGGCGGTGTCGATGAAGTTCACGCCGAGTTCGACGGCACGGCGGAGGACGCGGATGGATTCGGCGCGGTCTTTTGGCGGGCCCCACACGCCGTCGCCGGTGACGCGCATGGCGCCGAAGCCGAGGCGATGGATGGCAAGGTCGTCGCCGATTTTGAATGTGCCGGAGTTGGCGGCGTTGGGTTCGGAGTTTTGGGGCGCGGCGGGTGCGATAGTCATGGCGATGTCTCCTCTATCTTGAGCGCTGGTGCTTGAGATGTCTTGCGGCGGGCTTGCGTCGCAGAATTTTCGAAACGGGTAACCTCGCGGCGCATGAGACGGCCGTACTCTGCTACAGGATTCGAGTAAGACCGAGAGAGATACTTACTTTTTCCTGAATTTTCCGGAAAGCGTCGGCGGAAAGAGTTCCCAGGCGCGAATCGACCCTGATCTTCTCGATTGTGGTTGGCTGGTCGCACTTCGCCCAACACTCGGCAGGCAAACCGCCGTCGCCCTTTTCGATGGGAACGCGCATCGGGAATTGGCCGTGATGTTCGGTGGTGATGGGTACCACGCAGACGTCGAGCGCGTGGCGGTTGAGTTCGTTGATCGATAGAATTACGGCGGGGCGGCGCTTGTCGAGCCGGACCCAGCAGACGTCTCCTCGGCGAGGGTACCAAATGTCGCTGGTTCGAAGGGCGGTTTCGAGGGCACGCATCATTTGGCGCGTTTCTGAACGCGGATGGCCGAACGCTGGAACGCTCGAGCGCTCTGGCGATCGTGGTTCTTCGGATTCGCGAAAAACTTCGAAGCATCGCGCTCCAAGGCCTGAAGTTCTTCCTGCTCGATGGCAAGCTTCAGGAGTTCGTTGACGCGTTCGCTGGCCGAGCGATCGCCTTTGGTTTCGGCGATGTAGGTGTGGAGATCGGGATCGATGCTGTAGCTCCGCGGTTGCCGCACAGCAGTTCTCATATGTTTCCTCGCAGGAAAAATGGTAGCAAGCGGGCGTCCCCATGTCAACGCGTTACCGAAAGACCAAAAGCGCTTGACGGAGGATGAACGGAAGGATAGCGTCTCGGTGCATTTGCGGATGGTCTTCCCAGGAGATGAGTACATGCGACGTGGTTTTTCGCGGATGGTAATGGCGTTGGGCGTGGCGGTATTGGTGTGCGGAGCGTTTGCGGCGAGTTTGAACGCGCAGGGCAAGAGCGACGCGCCGGAATTCAGCGTGAAGGAGCACTACACGAAGTATGAGTTTCGAATTCCGATGCGCGACGGGAAGCATTTGTTCACGGCGGTGTACGTGCCGAAGGATACGTCGCGGAAGTATCCGTTTCTGATGGACCGGACGCCATACAGCGTGGCGCCCTACGGAGTGGATCAATACCGGAGGATGATCGGGCCGTCGGAGGAATTCGAGAAAGCCGGATACATCATTGTCTATCAGGACGTGCGCGGAAGATATGTGTCCGAAGGGACGTTTGTGGAGATGACGCCGCACATCGACGTGAAGAAATCGAAAAACGATGTGGACGACAGCACGGACACCTACGACACGATCGACTGGCTGCTGAAAAATGTGCCGAACAACAACGGCAAGGTGGGGATCTGGGGCATTTCGTATCCGGGATTTTATACCTCGGCGAGCATGATCGATTCGCATCCGGCGCTGAAGGCGGCTTCGCCGGAAGCTCCGATGACGGATTTGTTTAAGGGCGACGACGCATACCACGGCGGAGCGTTCATGCTGGCGGCAAACATGGGCTTTTATACTTTTTTCCGGCCGCAGGCGACGCCGACCTTGCCGGAGAAGAATTTCGACCGGTTTGATTACGGGACGACGGACGGATATTCGTTTTACCTGAAGATCGGTTCCCTTTCGAATGCGGACGCGCTGTATTTTAAGGATCCAAATCCGCTGTGGGACGATCAGGTAAAGCACGACACGTATGACGATTACTGGAAGGCGCGCAATCTGGCGCCGCATCTGAAAAATATTCACTGCGCGGTGTTGACGGTGGGCGGGTGGTTCGACGCGGAGGATTTGGCCGGGCCGTTTAAGGTGTATTCGGCGGTGAAGCAGAACGATCCGGGAATTTATAACGGGCTGGTGGTGGGGCCGTGGGTGCACGGAGGATGGGCGCACTTCGACGGAAACCATCTGGGCAACGTGACGTTTTCGTCGGACACGGGGAAATTTTTTCGCAGCCAAATCTTATTTCCGTTCTTCGAGCAATATTTGAAGGACGGCGCGGACGCGAAGTTGCCGGAAGCGTTTGTGTTTGAGACCGGGACCAACGTGTGGAGGCAGTATCCGGCGTGGCCTCCGGAGGGCGTACAGACCAAGACGCTGTATTTCCGCGAGAATGGCGGATTGTCGTTTGACCCACCCGCGAGCGCGGCTTCGAACGAGGAGAAGGCTTTTGACCAGTACGTGAGCGATCCGAACCAGCCGGTTCCGTACGTTGCGTATCAGGCGACCGATGTGCCGCAGGAATATATGGTTTCGGACCAACGATTCGCAGCGTCGAGGCCGGACGTGCTGGTGTACCAGACGGCGCCGCTTGAGGAAGACGTAACGATCGCGGGGCCGATTTCGCCGAAGCTGTTCGTATCGACGACGGGCACGGATTCGGATTTCGTGGTGAAACTGATCGATGTGTATCCGCTGGACTATCCGAATCCGCCGGCGGGTAGCGAGCCGACGGCGAACGATGTGGCGCCGCCGCACGTAGCGATGGGCGGGTATCAACAGTTGATTCGCGGAGAACCGCTGCGCGGGAAATTCCGGAAGAGTTTTGAAACGCCGGAAGCTTTTACGCCCGGCAAAGTGGAGGAAATCGATTTCACGATGCCGGACATCAATCACACGTTCCGCCGCGGGCACCGGATCATGGTGCAGGTGCAGAGTTCGTGGTTTCCGCTGATCGACCGGAATCCGCAGACGTTTGTGAATATTCCGGACGCGAAGCCGGCGGATTTTCAGAAGGCAACCGAGCGGATTTATCGCGCGAACGGAGAAGCTTCCGGGATCGTGGTGGGCGTGCTGCCGCAGTAATCGACTCGGCAGACTTCGATTCGCGGTGGGCCCTTGAAAAGTCCCCGCAACGCATGGAGCTTGCATCCAGCGTTGCGGGGATTTTCGTTTTTAGCGCGTGGTTGCAAATTTCTGCGACCACTGAACGCGAGCCGTAGTCTGCATGGCGATGAAGAGTGTGAGGATCGCGCCAATGGTGATGGCGAGTCCCGTAAACCCCTCGAAGAAGAAAGCGTACGAAAACAGAACCAGGTACAGGAACTGCGCCGCTCCGGCCTCGAACGCCGTGCTTCGCATCCCGGCGACAACTCGCAAATAACTGACCAGCAGAAAAATCGATACGCAGGAGCAAATCACGAATGCCATGTGAATGGGGACGACGTCTGCGAGATAGGCCATCAACAGGTGGAAGGAAAAGAACGCGCAGGCGAGGAAGAAATAATTCATCGGGTGAAGGTCGATTCCCCGCAACGTCGTCAGGATGAAAATTACGAAAAAGAAGAACAGGAGTGAGACGGGAGCGAAGAAGCTCATCCGCCCGGTGAGAGGACCGGGCTGCAATTTCTGCGGCATGGCGACGCCGATCCGGAATCCGGAGACGAGATTGGTGTAGTCCCAATCGAGTTCCCAGCCGCTCGGTTGAAGTCGTTCGGACGTGGGCGAAAGCGTGTTTTCGAGCAGGTCATAGGTGGGAACGTTGGTGGCGAGGTGCAATTGGAAATCCTTGACCTGGGCGACGCCGCTGCCGAAGTTGTAGGCCCAACTGTCGAGGCCCTGGGAGTGATAGGAGACTTTCAGCACGACGGTCTGGTGCGGTCCAACCGAAGACTTCGCGTACACCAGTTTGTCGCCACTGATCGACGGCACGACGGTTCCGTCGATGGCAAAAATCAAATTGTCGTAAACGGCCTGTTCGGCCGGGAGCGGCAAATTGAAAGAAATGTTCTGCGGTTGATCGCTGGGATTTGTGAATTGATACTCGCCGGCGAATTGAACCTGGTAGGTGCTGTACCAGAGCAGGCCTTTCTTGCGGTAATCCAGGTGAAGCGCAGCATTGACGCGCGATTTTTCGAGCGGCAGGGCGTGCCATTCGGAGGCGTCGATCGTGCGCTCGACTTGTTTTCCAGCCTCGGTGGTGGTTTCAGTTCGAGGGATGATGACTTTGTATCCGGCGTTTGGGGCGGTCTGCTCCTGGGAAGTGCCCCAGGAAGAGGAAACCTCGCCTTTTAGATGGTTGTTGGTGTCGTAGGTGCGGCTGAACACGGTGGCGCCGAGGATGGCCCAGGCGATGGAGGTGCAGAAGAAGATGAAAGCAATGGCGGCAATGCGTTTAAACATCGGATGAATCTCCTTAAGGGGTGTTCCGCCGCAACGGGACAACCATAGCAAAGTACATTGTATTTGTGAAGTACTTTATTTTATAAAGTATGAAAACGAGAACGCCTCGAAGAACGACGCTGCTGGATGAACGCGGGGCACTTCCCTTCCCCCTCGAAAACCGGCTGCGCCCCACTTATTTGGCGCGGCAGTCGAAAATCCTCTATACTTTCCGGGTACGTTCTAATAAGAAAGCGGGAGCGGAACGATCGCTCCACACACGCCGACATGGTTGACCTAGCTGAAAAGATTAAAAAGAAGTTAAAAGACGAGATCGCAGTGCTCGAGCATGAGCTGCATAACGACCTGCCGAAGGAAATTTCGGTGGCGCGTGCGCATGGCGATCTATCTGAAAACGCAGAATATAAGTATGCCAAGGAACGGCAGGCGTACGTCTCGGCGCGTCTCGGACAGCTGCACAAGCGGATGGCCGACCTTTCGATGCTGAACCTGAGCAACCTGCCGAAGGATCGGGCGGCGTACGGCTCGCGGATCACGGTTTTGGATGTGGCGAAGTCCACCAAGATCGAGTACAAGCTGGTGACGGTGGAAGAGGCCGACGTGGCGAACGGCTTGATTTCCACCAGCTCGCCGATTGGCCGGGCGCTGCTCGGCAAGAAGGTGGGAGATGAGGTGACGGTGACGACTCCCGCCGGCGTGAAGGAATACGAAGTGGTGAAGCTGTTTACGATTTACGACGAGGAATAAGGATTCGCGGGTGAACTTCTCTTCATGCTGACTCGGACCATTGGCCGGTATTTGATCTGGCCGGTTGACCGGCTCGCTGCCGTTGTCGCTGCTACGGGAATCCCACCGAACGTTATTACGTGGTCGGCGCTCATTCTGAATCTGTGGGCGGGTGTGCTGTTCGCGCAGGGGCGGTTTGCGGCGGGCGGCGGGATGATGATTCTGGCGGCGCTGTGCGACTTGCTGGATGGCCCGGTGGCGCGACGGCAGGGGCGGGTATCGCTCTTTGGCGGATTCCTCGATTCGATCTTCGACCGCTATGCGGACTTGATTCTCTTCCTCGGCCTGTTGGTTTACTTCTCGAGCGTAAATCGATTCGGGTACGCGATTCTGGCGGGAGCGGCGATGGCCGGCGCGGTGATGGTCAGCTACGCGAAGGCGCGCGCGGAATCGCTGACGCCGACGGTGGAAGTGGGATTCTGGGAACGTCCGGAACGGCTGGCGCTGATGATTTTAGGCGCGCTGGTGAACCGCATGGACGTGGCACTGTGGATTTTGGCGATTGGCCCGAATATCACGGTGATTCACCGGATCATTCACACCTGGCAATCGACGAAGGGCGAGCCGTTGTCGAGTTCTCAGGCGACTCCCGCAACGCTGTCGCCAGGCGGAACGATCTCGGCGGCGCAGCCTACGCCGGCGAGTTCGGCGCTGCAGTCCAGCGTTTCGAAATCGTATCCGGCAAATCTGACGCACGATTCGCAAAGTTCCGAACAAGTGATGCGACGCGCCGCCCGGCGCGGGCAATAGCCATCGAAGTTTTGCGGTAACACTTGCGCGCTTCCCCCGTGTTTCAGGAAATTCGACTCGCTACGCGTGCGGTATGATTTGAACGGAGACCATGAAGCCATCTTTTATCATTCACGGCGGTGCCTGGGCGATTCCGGATGACGCGGTGGAGGATTGCCGAGCTGGAATTGAGCGCGCGCTTCGCGCGGGATGGAAGATTTTGTCGTCAGGCGGGTCGGCGATGGACGCCGTGGAAGCGGCGATTGTGATTTTGGAAGACGACACGACCTTCGATGCCGGCATCGGGTCGCACCTAAATTCCGACGGGCGCGTACAGGTGGACGCGATCCTGATGGATGGCGCAACACTGAAAGCCGGCGCAGTCGCGGCGGTGGAGCGAGTGCGGAATCCGATCATGCTGGCGCGCAAAGTCCTGGAAGAAAGCGAACATATGATGTTGGTAGGCGAAGGGGCGGAGAACTTCGGATCGTCGCATGGGGTTGCGTTATGCGCGCCGGAAGATCTGGTGATCGATCGGGAACGGGTGGCGTGGTCAAAATGTATCGGCAGCGCGCACGCGGCCGAACATCACGTGGGCCACGAATCCGGTACGGTCGGCGCGGTAGCGCTCGACCGCGGCGGACATCTGGTGGCGGGAACGTCCACGGGCGGCACGTGCTGCAAATTGCCGGGGCGCGTGGGGGATTCTCCGCTCATCGGGTGTGGCTGCTACGCGGACGAAGAAGCCGGCGGAATTTCCTGCACGGGCCATGGCGAAGGCATCATGAAAATCGTGATGGCAAAGATGGCGGCCGATCTTTTGGGGGCGTCGGAAACCGCAGGAAGTTCGTCGCGGGTAGCCCGCGTGAACACGCTCAAGAAGAGCGCGGGCGCTTCATCGCGAGGCCGCAAGAAAACCGAAGAAAATTTGTTGTCGGCGAATACGGCCCAGTTTGTGGCCGACGCATGCGTCCGAAAGCTGGCGCATCGCGCGCACACGACGGGCGGCTTGATTCTGCTAGACCGCGAGGGAAATCCGGCCGTCGCATTCAATACTCCTCGAATGGCATATGGATTCGTGCAGGCGGATGGAACGTTTCAGATCGGACCTGGGTCGGTCGAACGTTAGATAGTTATTTGCCCTGAATGATTCGCTTGAACGACGTTGCAAGGTTGCTGAGTTCCCTGCTCGCTGCGGAGGGTTTTCCGGGTGCGTCCGCTTTTTTCGCCTGGGCGGGCTGAGCCTGTTGCTTGGGGCCTTCCCCGAGTTTGTACTGGCCGCTCTGGCCGGGAGTGCCGGCAGGGCAACCAACGCCGAAGCAGGGGCCGGTGTTCCGCATGAGCGCGCAGCCAGCCAACGAAGCCGCCGAGACGCATAGGATTAGGATTCCGCCAAGCCGCTTTCGCATTTTCTCCCCCGTCGTGAACCGTTCATTTCGAGGAAAAGCCGAGGTATCTAGGCCAATCATGGCATGAATATCGGCCCTGACGAGCAGATTCAGGAGGGCGAAGGGCGAAAACGGCAGCAAACGTAAGGCGAAAACCGGCTGCCAAATGCGTGGCTGTCAGCGCAGGCGCGGAGTGAAAAACCCCGTATGGCGCAGGTGTTCGGTGAAGGCGGGTCCGAATTTCTCGTAGAGGAACGATTCCTCTTTCTTCGCTTTACGGATAAAGCCGAACAGAATTATCAGAAACCCGAGGATGCTGCGGACCTGCCCGGTGAGGATGGCGGTGCCGGCGACGGCGATTAGCAGGCCGGTATAAATGGGGTGGCGAATGCGGCCGTATGGCCCGGTGCGGATCAACTCGTGTCCCTGCTTGATTTGGACTTCGGCGCTCCAGTCCTTGCCGATCGTCCAGCGCGCCCAGATGGCGAACAGCGCACCCAGGAAGGCGATCGCGGCTCCTATCCACTCGAGCCGGATGTCCTCTGGCAAGAACCGGCGATAGAGAAAACTCCAATGGATTTTTTGGTCATATAGCAAAAGGAAGCCGATGACCATGTAGAGGATGTGAACCATGCGTTCGACGGAGGGTTCGTGCGTCGCCGCGCGCTTCACGCGAAATCCGGCAACCACCCAATAGGCAGCCAAGAGTAACCAGGAAAATACAACGACACGATCGGGGCTGAACCGACCAGGGTCGGGGCCATCGAAACGCGCACCCGCGGCGAACCAAAAAATTCCCATGGAGAGTTTGAAAACACTGAAAACGATCGGAGGAATCGAATTCATGACTTTCCGCTCCTTTTCTCCGTTTCCGCTGATTGCGGGAATCGATGGATGAGTTTGCGGAGCTTTTCAATCCAGGCGAGTTCCCTGTCAACCGATTCGGCGAGAAAATTCACGACCTGACGAGGAAAAGGTCCCATGCCCATCGCTCCCGAGAGCGAAACGAAGCGGAGGGCGCGCTGGTGGAGGAATTCTTTACGCGCATCCAGAATCAGGAGGCGTTCCGCGGGCGCCAGGATGTCGAAAAGTCCCACGCGAATGCTGAATTGCTCCGATGAGGACGCTTCGGCGGGGCCGAAGTCCCGAACGCGATGGACGATGGATTGACGGCCCAGCGGCGTGAGGGCATAGACCTGGCGGGTCTGGCCGCGGTTTCCGGCCACCTTGCTTCTGGTAACCCACTTTTGGTTCACAAACCGGCGAAGCAGCGGGTACACGACATTGTTGTGCATGTCGTGTTGTCCGAAAAGCAAGGCGGCTTGTTTTTTCAGGGCGTAGCCGTGCTGGGGACCTTCGAGGAGAAGAGCGAGGATTAATAGGTCATTCATGACTCTGTCAATACTGTACGAATGACCGAAATTCGTCAAGAACAAATCGCCGGGAGCAGGAGAACGCCAAAGATCCAGTACGGGACCCGGCGGCGGGCAAGAAACCGGGTATGTCCGGTCGGTGAGGGACTTCGAAGCAACGCGGGTTTGGCGCCTTTTACGGTGCGGTCGATTTCGAGGGTCGTGCGTCCGAGGGGGCGTCGGGCGAAGGCGAATCGGGAGGTGGAGCCGACTGCGGGGCGGCGGTTTCCGGTTCGTGGGCGGCGCGCGCTCGAATCTGCGCGACGCGATATTTGTACTCCGTTTGGGAAATGATGCCATTTTTCAGGGCGTCGTCGAGCG
The DNA here is from genome assembly GCA_963785585.1 of uncultured Acidobacteriota bacterium. Taxonomy (GTDB): domain Bacteria; phylum Acidobacteriota; class Terriglobia; order Acidiferrales; family UBA7541; genus Palsa-295. The sequence goes on along the minus strand of CAWAVW010000004.1, from coordinate 131,223 downwards.
ATTCGATCTTCTCGAGATCGGGCTTCGAAAGCGGCAGCACGCGGGTGGTCCGCAGGTAGCTGGCGAGGAGGACGGCCGCGAGTCCGAGGAGCGCGGCCAAACCCAGGAGGTGAGTTCGGGTGATCTTCACTGCTGGGTCCGATGGGCAGGATCGCGGAGAAGTGTCGATTCGGAGCCGAAAGCAGCTGGGAAGGGCGGCAAGTACCGTCTTTCGCTTTTCATTTAAGAGTTATAATCGGAATCACCCAGCCTCGGCAATCGACAGTTAGGGACAACTCGGGACATCTAGGGAAATGGCGGAAAACAACGAGCAGACGCGTCTCGGCCACCGGGCTGAGCATCCTTCGGGAAAGCACGCCGCCCGGAGAACCGACCAGCGACTGGATACCTGGAAAGAAATCGGCGCGTTCTTTGGACGAGACGAGCGAACCGTAAAACGCTGGGAAGATCAGCGGGGGCTGCCGGTTCACCGCGTGCCGGGGAGCGGCCGAGGCAGCGTGTATGCGTACACGAGCGAGCTGGCGGAGTGGCTGAAGACCGCGGACAATCCGATTGCGGTGACAACCGAAGTTTCGGACGTGGCACCGGCGGCGTTGCCGGAGTCCAGTTCCGAAGTGCCGACGGCTGTTTCAACGACGCCGAGTGAAGTTCCCGCCGCGGAGCCAAACCGGAAATCCCGAATCTGGGCGTGGGTGGCGGCGGCCACCGTTTTCGCTTTGTGCGTGGGCGCTGCGTGGACCTACGGAAGTCGCCGCGCAGCACAGAAGAAACTTGCCGCGACGTCGCTGCATGCGACGAATCCGGAAGCCGAAGACCTTTACCTCAAGGGCATCTATTTTTGGCACAAGCGGACGCCGGAAGGCCTGACGCAGGCGGTGGACTACTTCACGCAGTCGATTGTGCGCGACCCGAACTACGCGCCGGCGTATGTGGGGCTGGCGGATTGCTACAACCTGCTGCGCGAATACACGAAGATGCCGCCGCAAGAGGCGTATCCGAGGGCCATGGCGGCGGCGAAGCGGGCGATCGCGCTGGACGATTCGCTTTCGGGAGCGCACAGCTCGCTGGCGTTTGTGGAATTCTACTGGTCGTGGGATTCGGCGGCGGCGGAACGTGAATTTCAGAGGGCCATCGAGCTGGATCCGAATTCGGTGGTGGCGCATCACTGGTACGCGACGTTTCTGATGCACCTGGGCCGCTTCCCGGAGGCGATCGCCGAGATTGAAAAGGCGCAGAAGCTCGATCCTTCGTCGAGTGCGATTCTGGCGGACAAGGGAGACATCCTCTGGTACGCCGGGCAAACGGACCAGGCTCTTGCGCTGCTCAAGCAACTCGAACAGTCCGATCCCGATTTCCTATCGCCGCATAATTACCTGGAGTCGATCTACCTGGCGCAGAAGAATTATCCGGCATTCCTGCAGGAGGCGCGCAAGTTCGGCGAACTGCTGAATGATCCGGCGATGCTGTCGGTATCCGACGCGGCAGACAAGGGGTACGCCCGCGGCGGCGGAGAGGGAATGTATCGCGCGATGCTGGCGAAGCAAATAGAACTGGACGCGGCAGGGCGCGGGTCGCCTTACTCGATCGCGACGCTCTACGGCCGACTGGGCCAAACACAGGAAGCGCTCCGATATCTTGAAGAAGCAGTAGCGAAGCGAGACGAACATTCCATCGCCATGGCCATCGACCCCAGTTTCGTCGGTCTGCGCAAGGACCCCCGATTTCAGAAATTGCTCGCTCAAGTTGGACTTGCTCCCAGGAACTGAAACGCCCCGGCGCCCGCCGCAATTACAGACCCTATCCACAGGAATTGGTGCTATAAGCCAAGGCAGAGGCGGGTTTTAGAAGCAAACCGGCAGTAGTACTCGATGTCCCGTTTTTGACAATGACGGGTACGGTAAGCCCATTGACCGGGCCGTAAGTAGCTCGTAAGCTTTTTGTTACGGCGTTATCGGGCGCGGCTGTCGAGCGTCTAATTCGTAAGGGCCGATACGCCAGCCGGACAGTACCGGAGCGATTGGACGTTCCGGACGATAAGGTAGTGAGGGGTACGTCAGGGTCATGCGTTTGAGAGCGAAAATTGGGGCGGTGGCGGCGGGTGTGATCTTGCTCGCCGGTTGCGACGAAAGTGTGACCACGCAACACGCCAAAGCACACCCTCCGGCGCTGGTTCCGGCGCCGATTCCTGACTACGTGAAGGAAGCGCTGCCGTTTCCCGACCACCGGACTTCGCTGACCGGGCTGTATGACACGCGGCCCCGGATCGACATCCTCGTGGCGCAGGTGCAGGCGCAATTCAATGTGGCGCAGAAGGAATACAAGGCCGGAGAGTTTGAAAAGGCCCGCGCGGATTACGACAAAGCGGTGGGAATGATTGTGGCCAGCGGATTTCAGGCGGATTCGGACCGGCGACTGTCGGATTTGCTCGATCAGATTGGCGAGACGCTCCATTCGTATGAAGTGAACGCCGAGCAGAATGCCGAGACCGACGAATCGGCTCCGCCAACGGCGACACCGATCGAAGATTTGGCGAATTTGAACTTGCCGGCGGCCGATCCGCGACTGGCGGCGAAAGCCGAGCAGGAATTGATGCGGGTGCCGCACGATTTACCGCTCACGGTGAACTCGTCGGTCTTGCAGTATTTGAGCTATTTCACGACGCCGAAGGGCCGCGCAACGGCGGCGCATGGGATCGACCGGTCGGGCCGGTACTCGGAGATGATCCGGCGGGTGATGAAAGAAGAAGGAGTGCCGCAGGATTTGATTTACCTGGCGCAGGCCGAATCGGCGTTTCAGCCGGTGGCCATTTCAAATAAAGGCGCGCGGGGAATCTGGCAGTTCATGCCGTATCGCGGCGAGGAATACGACCTGGATCGCAATTATTTTGTGGATGAGCGCAGCGATCCGGAAAAGGCCACGCGCGCGGCAGCCCGGCATTTGCGGGATCTGTACGATATGTTCGGAGATTGGTACCTGGTGATGGCGGCATACAACTCCGGGCCGATGAACGTTGTGAAGGGCATCGAACGGACCGGATACGCGGATTTCTGGGAGTTGCAGGCGCGGCACGCGCTGCCGAAGCAGACGCAGAACTACGTGCCGATCATAATTGCGCTGGCGCTGGTTGGAAAGGATCCGGCGTTGTACGGCATCGATGTGGCGCCGGACAAGGCGCCGACGATGGATGTGATCCGGCCGGGACACTCCATTGACCTGCGGCTGGTGGCGGACGCGACGGGCGCGGATGTGTACGATTTGCGGGAATTGAACCCGGAATTGCTGCGCAACGTGACGCCCAGCGACCCGACGTTTGAATTGAAGCTGCCATCGGGTACCAGCGCGAAATTCGAAGAAGCGATTCAGCAGGTGCCGGAAGACAAGTGGACGAGTTGGCGGCTTCATTCGGTGCAAGCCGGCGAAACGCTTTCTGAAATTGCCAGCCGTTATCACGTAACGGTTGCGGCGATCGAAGCGGCGAATCACCTGGAAAGCCACGCCACGGTGGACGCCGGGTTCCTGTTGAACATTCCAGCGGCTCCGCCCACGGTGCGGCTGGTGCATTACACCGTGGCGCGCGGCGACACGCTCGAAGCGATTGCGGACCGGTTCGACGTGACCGTACCGGAGATTAAGAAGTGGAACAAGATCCGGGGGTCGAGCGTCCCGCGAGGGGTCCATCTGAAGATTTATGCCGGCGGGATGACAGGCGGCACGATCGCGCCAAAATCGAAATCGGCGCAGGCGAGCGACGCCTCCGCATCGGTGCAGAACGTTTCGGCGAGCGGGAAGAAAACCTCGACCGTGCAGCACCGGGTGAAGCAAGGCGAAACGCTTTATACGATCGCCCACGCCTACAACACGACGGTGGAAAACCTCCGCGAAACGAATCCCTTTCTGAATGAGGGCCCGCTCAAGGCCGGCGACGTTTTGACGATCCAGCGGTAAGTTCCCTCGCTGAGCGGTTCGCCTCCAAACGTATATAAATAAATGACTTAGAGGATTCTGGCTGGCTGACGTGGATTGCCGAAGTCGAAACGAATTCAAGAAACTGTGGTTTCCCCCGCTTTCCCCGCTTGCACTCTGCACAAAGTTTCGATACACCATTGAGGAGCGCCGGGTACTTAAAGGAGAATCGGAATCCGAGCCTTGGAGGATCGAGATGTTTAACGGCAAATTGCACGACGAAGAGGACGACGAACTGCCGCACTTCGAAGAGGAAGAAGAGGGGCTGGAAACCGGTCCTCACGGCGAGACGGTAGAGGAAGTGGAAGAGATCGTCATCGACGAGGGAGCGGAAGAAGAAGAGGACGAGCCCGCGGCGGCAGCGGCGGAGCGGCGTCCCGCGCCGGCACCGGCGAAGAAGGCCAAGAAACCGGCTGCCAAAGCGAAGGCCAAGAAAGCGGCCAAGAAGAAAGCGCCGAAGAAAAAGGCCAAGGCAAAAAAATCCAAACCGAAAAAGGCGGCGAAGAAAAAGAAACGCTAGTTTCGCGCCAGGAAACGAGATGGAAGTCCGGGCCGGAGGGGAGCGCGTGCAGACTCCCTTCCGGCTCTTTGTGTTTTGTAGCGGTACGCGAAACGGGCAGCCAGGAAAAATCCCGGGGTACACGTGCCGTTCTGAAACCGATTAAGGGGAATATCCCGGCAAAACGCGCCGAATCGAATCACGTTGTGCTGAAAAAGAAGGCTTGTTGACGATTCGTTTACGTTCCCGCTTAAAAAATGATTTCTTGCCTGAAGGAAGGGCGCACGATTAGCATACGCTCAGAATGGCGCTGGCCGTGGAACAGGTAAAGCGGATGCGAGGCGGAGCGCAGTCGCACTTGATGCGCTGCAGCAATGGTGGCTTTTACGTAGTGAAGTTCCAGAATAATCCGCAGGGGCGGCGGATCCTGGCGAATGAATTGCTGGCTACGAGATTGGCGAGGCGGCTGGGGCTGCCGTCGCCGGAACCGGAAGTGGTGGAAGTGCGCGAAGAGCTGATTGGCCGAAGTGAAGATTTGGTGATTCAGTTAGGGCGCGGGCGCGCGCCTTGCGCGGCGGGAAAGCAGTTCGGTTCCCGGTACCCGGGAGATCCAGCGACGACGGTGGTTTACGATTTCCTGCAGGATGAATACCTGCGCGAGGTGACGAACCTGAGCGATTTCTGCGGCGTGCTGGCGTTCGACAAGTGGACGTGCAACACAAACGGGCGGCAGGCGATCTTTCTGCGGGACGACGACGGCTGGCGTGCGCACATGATCGACCACGGATTTTGCTTCAACGCATGCGACTGGAATTTCCCGGATGCGCCTTTACGCGGCCTGTATCCGCGGCATCGCGTGTACGAGTCGGTCCGCGGGATGGAAGCATTCGACCAGTGGCTTGCGCGGATTGAGCGAATCTCAGAAGGCGATCTGGACCGCGAGTACCGCGAGATTCCGCCCGAATGGTATGACAATGACATGGATGCAATCGAACGTATGATGGAGCAATTGCTGGTGCGACGAAAGCTCGTGCCGGAACTGATCATTTCCGCATGGAAGTCTTCGGCGCAGCCTTTCGTAAACTGGAGGTAAACATGGTTGGATTCGACGGGCCGCCGAAATTGAATTGGGAGACCGACGGCGAAAATCCGGACCAGGTTTTTCAATACCGTGTTCTTCGGTATACGCCGAACATCGTCCGAGACGAATGGGTGAACATCGGGGTTGTGTTGCAGGACGTGCGCAGCGGACGGTGTGAAGCGCGGGTAATCACCGAAGCCGCCGAAATGGCCCGTGTGGCGCGCATCCATGCCAGCGTGGATAGCGGCTTGATTCAGTCTCTCGCGGATGAAATAAAGCAGCGCCTGGAAGACCCGTTGACCAACGTTTCGCAGTACCTGGCGAAGCTCGATGAGTCGCTTTCCAATTCGATCCAGATGGGCCCGCAGCATGGGCTGCTTGCCGCGGAATTCGACACCGAATTAAACCGCCTGTACCGGGTATACGTCGCACCGCCATCCAAGCAAAAGGGCCACGTGGTTCAGAACCTCCGCCAATTTATCAAAGAAAAAATCGCCGACGTTTTCAAACGTCACCGGATTTTCGCAAAAATGCAGCGGGAAGTCCCGGTCGCGGGCTTCACGCAACCCGGCGACCCCATGAAGTTCGATTTCGGCTATCAAAACGGAGTGCGGGGATTTATACAGGCAGTTTCGCTGAAGCGGGACTCCGGGCAAGCGAAAGGTCTGGCTTATACCGCGGCGCGTGTACGCATGCGCGATCCAACTGCCGAGGTTACGGCCGTTACCGATATCGAGCCGCTTCGCGACATGCAACGACACCGGTTCATTTCCGATATTCTCACGGAGCAAAGCGTGCGGATCGTGCCGATGAACCAAATCGAAGGATTCGCCGAGGAACTGCGCCTGAAACTTCAGTAGGTGGATTTCAGCCGTTGGATTCGCGAAGCACGGATTGTCAGGATTCGACTTCGCCGCGCGCGCCGATCGCGCCCCATTTCGGCAGGCGGCGACGGCCGAGCAGAACTTCCGCAGCCCAGGCGCCAAGGTACGACGACAGCGCAACGCCGTGGCCGGCGAAGGCTCCGAGCACCAACCCGTTGGCGGCTTTCGCGCCACTTTTGGGGTGCCAGCCGAAGACAGGCTTCGACGAATCGCGAAACAGGATTGGGCCGCCCCAGCGCGCGGTGAATTCTATATTCGAAAGCGCGGGGTGCAGGTGACGGACGCGGTCTTCGAGGCGCGCAAAAATCGCTGCCGGCTCCTCGGCGGCGACGTCCACGGCTTCGAGATCTTCCGAATCGGGCGACTGGACCAGTCCCGCGCCCCAGATGAGCGAACGATCTTTCCGGACGCGTCCCCACAAATAGGGAAAATCGACGGTGTAGAAAGGCTTTCGGGCATCGAGTCCGATTTGGCGCAGCACCGATTCCTTTACGGGCGTGGTGAGCGCCGCGAGCGTCAAACGGGCGTGGGTACCCTTGCTCAGTCCGTTGAGCGGAAGTGACAAAGCGTTGGTGGCGAACAAAATCTTGATTGCACGAAGACGGACGGTCTTGCTGCGCGGCTGAATTCCCGGCGAACGGGCCGGACGTGCCACCGCGATTTCGAGCTCGGGGATTGGCCCCCAAGCGACGTTCGTCACGCGGTGATATTCGTAGATGGCTACGCCCAAGCGGTGCGCGGCGCGGGCGAGGCCGCTGACGAGTTTTCCGGGATCGAGCGTGCCGCCGGGGACTGCTTTCACGACACGCAGTGTGCCGGAATCGTTCCAACCTATCGGAGAGTTTTCGAGTCCACCGCTGCGGCCAATTTCCCAAGCTCCGCCGAGATTGAAATCGCACCGTACGCCCAGCTTCTTCTGGATCTTCTTGAATCCGTCAAGGACGTCGCCAAGGCCGGGCTGGTCGCCCGCCGCGGTTTCCGCGAGGGCCATTCCGCCGGTGCTTCCGCTGGCGCCCGCGCCGATCGTGAAAGCTTCGAAAACCACGACCGATTTTTCGGGAGCGTGATGGCGCAACCACGCCGCAGCCGCCAGACCGGCAAACCCGCCGCCCACGATCGCGAAGTCCACGGTTTTCGCGAGAGCGCGCGGCTTGGGCGGACGAAACTCGATTTTCCAGGGAGACTTGCCCCAGTTGTGGAAGGAGTGCGACATGACGGAATTCCTTACAGAAAGACGGAAGAGCAAAACAAGAACGGCGTTGTTTCCTCCGGCCGAAATGCGGCGGGGACGCCCGGCCTACGGGTCATTCCCCGCCGCTTCATTCGGAAACACGGCGAACTCGATTACAGAATCGCTTCGGTCCAGTTCTCGAGCGTGTGCTTCAGCTTGGCCATGAACTGATGGGCGACGGCTCCATCGACCACGCGGTGATCGTAGGAAAGCGTGAGATAGACCATGGAGCGAATGGCGATCGCGTCGTCCACCACAACCGGCCGCTTTTCGATGGTGCCGAGGCCGAGGATGGCGACGTTGGGCTGGTTGATGACCGGCAAGCCGAACAAGCCGCCGAACACGCCGGGATTGGTGATGGCGAAGGTACCTTCCGCGACTTCCTCGGGTTTCAGCTTTTTGGCTCGGGCGCGCTCGGCCAGATCGTTCATCGAGCGGGCGATGCCGAGGAAGTTCTTCTCTTCGGCGTTTTTGATGACCGGGACGATGAGACCCCAGTCGAGAGCGACGGCGATGCCAATGTTGCATTCCTTGTGAAGGACGATGTTCGTTCCATCCACCGAGGAATTGACCGTGGGGAAAGCGCGCAGCGATTCGACCGCGGCGCGAACGAAGAACGGCATGAAGGTGAGCTTGGTGCCGGTGGTCTCTTCGAACTTGCCCTTCATTTTCGCGCGTAGGGCGGCGATGGCGGTGACGTCCGCTTCATCCACGGAATACACGTGCGGCGAAACGTGCTTGGAAAGGACCATGTGCTCGGCGATGCGCTGGCGCATGACCGACATGGGCTGTACTTCGTAATTGCCGAAGTACATTTTTTCGCGGGGCACGGCATTTTCAAGAACGGCCGAAGCGGAAGCGCCGCCGGTGGGCGGAGGAGCCGAAGGCCGCGACGGGGCCGGCGCACTGGGGGCGGGAGCGGCCGGACGCGACGCCGCTGCGGGCGCCGGAGCGCTGCCCTGAACGGCGGCGAGGATGTCGTGCTTGCTGACGCGGCCGCCGGCGCCTGTTCCGGGCACTTGCGCGACGTCGATATTGTTTTCCTTGGCAATCTTGCGGACCAGCGGCGAGCTGCGAACCTTTTCACCGGAAGAAGCGGCTGCTGGCGGAGCCGGTTGCGATTCGACGGCGGGCGCGGGAGCCGGCGCCGCAGCCTTGGGCGCGGCAGCGGGCGGTTCGGCAACTTTCTGGGGAGCAGGCGCCGGCGCGGACGAAGCGGCGGCGGAGCCGGCCGCATCGATCACAGCGACGACGGTCTGAATGGGCACGGTCTGCCCTTCGGTGACCTTGATTTCTTTCAGTACACCGGCAGAAGGCGAAGGGATTTCCGCATCGACCTTGTCGGTGGAGATTTCAAACAGCGGCTCGTCGCGCTCGATCTTGTCGCCCGGTTTCTTGAGCCACTTGGTGATCGTACCTTCGAAGATGCTCTCGCCCATCTGGGGCATGATGACGTCAACAGCCATGGTCAGCTCCTAGGACTGCAAAACTTAAATCTCGCACATACTCGTGCCGAAGGTGAACCAGCACATTGCATTCGCCGATCGAGCGGGCAAAGCTTACGCTGCGGCGAGGCACTCTTCGTGCCAAACACCCGGAATGCCTTCGAGCGTATAGATCTCATCGCCGCCGGTGAAGAAATCGACCGCTTTCACTTTGGCGGTGCGTCCGGCGAACTCGAGCTGCTCCGGCTCCAGCTCGTTGTGATACTGGCCGGCTTCGAGAAAATCCTCGAGGAAGGCGCGGCCTGCAATCTTTACGGTGGAACCCACTTCGAACTCTGCGTTATTGATGCCCTTAGTTTTTCCCATGTTCCCCTATTGGCTTAACGTCGTTTCAGTATTTTGCAAGTTCCCGAGCAGCGGCAACCACTTTTTCCGTATTTGGAAGGAAAAATTCCTCGAGCGGCGGCGAGTACGGAACCGGCGTATCCAAAGCGGTGACGCGGGCAATCGGCCCGTCCAAATCCTCGAACGCGCCTTCGCAAACCAACGCGGCAATTTCGCCGGCGATCCCGCCGGTGCGAGTGTCTTCGTGGACGACCAGCAATTTGTTGGTTTTTTTTACCGACGCGAGAATCGTTTCCCGGTCGAGCGGCAAAAGCGTGCGCAGGTCAATCACTTCGGCTTCAATTCCCTCTTTGGCGAGTTGCTCGGCGGCTTCGATGGCCGTGTGCACCATCGCGGCGTAACTGATAATCGTCAAGTCGCCGCCCTGGCGGCGGACGGCTGCCTTGCCGATGGGCACCGTGTAATCGCCGTCCGGCATCTCTTCCTTGATACGGCGGTAGAGAAACTTGTGCTCGAAAAAGAGCACCGGATTGTTGTCGCGAATGGCCGACTTCAGCAAACCCTTGGCGTCGGACGGAGTGGAAGGATAAATCACTTTCAAGCCCGGCGTATGAACGAAATACATTTCGGGGTTCGCGGAGTGAAACGGGCCGCCATGAACGCCGCCGCCGGATGGACCTCGAACGACGATCGGCACCGGCGCGCCCCAGAGGTAATGGGACTTGGCGACGAAGTTGGTGACCTGGTTGAAAGCGCAGGCGAGGAAGTCGATGAACTGCATCTCGACGACGGGACGCAGCCCAAGAAAGCTCATACCGCAAGCGGCGCCGATGATGGCAGTTTCGGCAATGGGGGTCTCGATCACGCGTTCGCGGCCAAATGTCTCGAGAAGGCCTTCGGTAACCTTGAAGGCTCCGCCGTAAACGCCGATGTCTTCGCCGATCGCTACGACGGCCGCGTCACGGTTCATTTCTTCGAACATTGCCTGGCGGATGGCTTCCACCATGGTGATGGGTCCGGTTTTGAGAGCTGCGGCGGTTTCGGCCATGATCAGCGCCCTCCCTGCTTGCCCTGCGGACCCTTCGCAAAAGGCTTGCCCTGCTGGCTCTTATTCTGGCCGCCCTTGTGGAAGGGCTTGTTCTGGCCGTTCTTCGTGAAATTTTTGTTCTGCGGGTTCTGTCCGAAAGTTTTCGGTTTCTGCACGCGGCTGTACACCTTGCTTTCCGGACTTTCCCGGAAGGCTTTGTCTTTGGGGCCGCGGCCAAACGGAATGCGCGGTCCGGCGGGTTCGGCGGGAATCTCCGGCTCTTCGAATTCGTCTTCCGGCTCGACCACGGGCAGACCGGATTTTACCGGCGGCTTTGGCGGCGGATGCTTTTGAAAATTCTGTTTCGGAGGCGGCGCTGAAACCTTTGCAGCGTGCTGGGGGGCGTTTGAAGAATGCGAGGACTTGGCGATGCTCGCGGCGTCGCCCATTCCGCCGAGGTCGGAAAGCTTCCACGTGGTGTCGATACTCGACTTGGGGGGAGTGACTTCGTCCTTCGGGCGCTGCCAGGACGCTTCGATGGTATGACAGCCGTCGCAATACACACCTTCGGCGGCGAATTCGGGCGGCGGCATGGGAGAGTCTTCGGCGAATTTTTGTTCACCATCGAGAAGCTTCTCGATGCGGGCGTCGAGTTCGGCCTTGGTGGCGTCGTCCCAGATTTTATTGTCGGTAAGAAATTTTTCGTAAAGCGTGATGGGATCGCGCGCTTTCCAGAACTCGAACATTTCCTTGGGAACGTACTCGGCGGGATCGTGCTGCGCGTGGCCGCGCATGCGCATGGTTTTTACTTCGATCAGGCGAGGACCGCGGCCGGCGCGACATTCCTCGACGGCATACTTTGTGTTGTTGAAGACGGCGACGACGTCATTGCCATCCACGATGGCGCTTTGAATGCCGTAACCGACGGCTCGGTCGGCCAAATTCTTCACCGGAACCTGCCGTGATACCGGCGTGGAATAAGCCCACTGGTTGTTCTCGACGATGAGAACGAACGGAGCCTTCTGCGCGGCCGCGAGTCCCAAACCTTCGTGGAATGCGCCGGTCGAGCTGCCGCCGTCTCCAATCCACGTGAGAGCTACAATTTTTTGGCCGAGATAGCGGCCGGCCATGGCGACGCCGGTCATCACGGGAATCAAGTCGCCCAGCATGGAGATCGGGGAGACGATGTGCAGGTTCTTCAGGTCTCCGAAATGGCTGGTGCCGTCTTTGCCTTTGGTGGGCGAGGTGTACTTGGCCATGTGCTGGGTGAAGATGTCGCGGGGAGGAACGCCCTTGACGAGCAAGGCACCGATGTTGCGAATCATGGGCGCGATCCAATCGCGCTTTTCCATGGCGTAGGCCGTTCCCACCGAGACGGCTTCCTGACCGAGGCTGGAGTAAAGGCCGCCCACGATTTTATTCTGGCGGAACAAGCGGACCATGCGCTCTTCGAGCTGACGATTGAGCTGCATGTAGTAGTACAGATCGAGGTGTTGTTCGCGCGTCAGCGGCTGGCTCATGCCCTGCTCCCTTTCGTTGATGCGTTGCTACCAACTTCCACAATCGGCGACGAGGCGAGAGCAATCTCGTCAAAGACAGCGTTCAACCAAATTAGAAATTCTTCGCGCGATTTCGGGATCATCCGGCGGTCGAATACCTCGCCGAAATGGGCGACGATCCTGGGGATCACCTCACCCGACGGAACGGCCCGATTCAGCAGACGTTCGAGGGACGTGGCGCGTTTCCCGGAAATCCCGCACGGGACAATCAAGTCGAAGTAGCGCAAATCGGTGGAACCATTGTACGCGAAGCCGTGGGAAGTGACCCAGCGGCTGAGATGAACGCCTAGAGCGGCCAATTTTTCCTTGCCGGACGGCGTATCGACCCAGATCCCGTGTTTGTCCTCGAAACGGTCGGCGGTGACGCCGAAATCAGCCGAGACGCGGATCAATGTTTCCTCAAGCTGCCGCACATACCAGCGAACGTCGCGGCGATGGTCGGTGAGGTCGAGCACCGGGTAGCCCACGATCTGGCCTGGGCCGTGGTAGGTGATGTCTCCGCCACGGTCGGTGGGATGGAACTCGACGTTCATCTGAGCGAGCAGGCGGTCGCTTGCCTTTCGATGTTCGCGCTTCCCGTTACGGCCGAGCGTAATCACGTGAGGGTGTTCGCACAGGAGCAGCACATCCGGAATTTCTCCGAGCTTGCGCGCCGCGACGACGCGAGCCTGCAGCGCGGAAGCTTCCGCGTACGGCTGAAGACCCAGCTCGACGACCCAACAGGTTTTTTCGGACGTTTGGTTCACAAATCTCTCGTACAACGCGACGACAGCACAGATACGGCGAGGAACGAATTCCGTTAGTAATTGATGGTCAAGCCGCGAACCGAGTTGAAGGCGTCGCTCATCGCTTCCCAGACGGTCGGGTGAGCGTGGATCGTCGCGGCCATGTCGTCGAGCGTCGCTTCCAGGCCCATCGCGGCCACTGGCTCACCGATGATTTCGGTCGCGAGAGGGCCAATCACGTGGACGCCGAGAATCTCGCCATATTTCGCGTCAGCAACAACTTTGATGAAGCCCTCGTGCTGGCCAAGGATGGTGGCTTTGCTGTTGCCGAGGAAAGGAAACTTACCGGTCTTGACGTCATAGCCCGCTTCGCGCGCCTGTTTTTCGGTGAGTCCGATCGAACCGATCTGGGGCTCGCAGTAGGTGGCGTTGGGGCAGCGCTTGCGGTCAAACGGCTGTACGTCTTTGCGCGCCATACGGCCGACGGCGATGATGCCTTCGGCCGATGCGGCGTGCGCGAGCTGCGGGAGCCCGGCGACAATGTCGCCAATGGCATAGACGTGAGGCTCGTCGGTTTCGAGGTAAGCGTTGGTGTGGACAAAGCCGCGCTCGACTTTGACCTTTGTTTTTTCCAGGCCGAGATTTTCGGTGAGCGGGCGGCGACCGACGGCGATGAGAACTTTCTCGGCGCTGATGGTGTTCGACTTCCCGGATTTGTCTTTGTAAACGACCGTCGCGCCGTTTGCGTTTTTGGTGACCGATTCGACTTTCGCTTCCAGCTCGATCTTCATGCCTTTCTTCACGAGCGCTTTGTGCAGTTCGGCCGAAATTTCCTCGTCTTCGAGGGGTACGACACAAGTGACCGCTTCGAGCAGGGTGATTTCGGTGCCGAAGGTGCGGAAAATCGAGGCAAATTCAACGCCGACGGCGCCGCAACCAACGACGATCATCGATTTCGGGATCGTCTTCAGGCCGAGGATTTCACGGTTGGTGAGGATCGTGTCGCTGTCGATGGTGACGCCCGGGAGGGAGCGGGCTTCGGAGCCGGTGGCCAGCAGGATGTTGGTCGTTTCGAGTTCGGTGGTCTTGCCGTCTTTCTCGACGGAGACCTTTCCCGGGCCGGCGATTTTTCCCCAGCCGACGATCGATTCGACTTTGTTCTTCTTGAAGAGCGCGCCGATGCCGCCGGCGTGCTTTTTCACAATTTTGTCTTTGCGAGCGAGGATGGAGTTCCAGTTGACCTTCACTTCCTTGACTTCGAATCCAAATTCTTCCGCGCGCTTGAAATGGTCGTAGATGTCGGCGTGGTGCAGGAATACTTTGGTGGGGATGCAGCCGACGTGCAGGCAAGTTCCGCCCAGAAATGGGTCTTTCTCGACGACAGCTACCTTTAGGCCCCACTGTGCGGCGCGAATCGCGGCCACGTAGCCGCCGGGACCGCTGCCAATCACGACCAGATCGTATTTAGCCAAGCCCGTTCTCCCTTGCAGAGATCAAACTACTTTGAGCCATTCGATGCGCGGAAGGGTCATCAGGATTGCAGGCGGTACCCTGCGCAAACGCCTGATTTTAACAGCCGTAGGTACCTGCCGCAACACCGTTCAGGCGAGATTCGAATCGCCCCGCAGGTCGAAAACGTCCATTTTGGCGCTCGCAGGAAGTTGAAACAATTTCGGGCACTCTGCCGTACTATTCGGCAAGACACATTCGCACGGAAGGTGCCCATGCCCATCAATCCCGAGTCAAACGCAATCGCCGGTGCGGAAAACGAGAAGGTTGCCAGCGTCGCGCCCGGATTTTCGTTCGGTTCCATTTTCAAAGGCCCCCATGGCATACGCGCGGGATGGCGATTGTTCATCTTCCTGGTATTTTTTGTGGCGATCGCTGCAGGTCTGAATTTCGTGCTGGGGCACATCTCTGCAATTCGGGATTGGCATCGGGCATTGCCCGCCGATGTGATGACGCCGTCGTCGCTGATCGCCAACGAAGGCGGGACGGTTCTGGTTCTTTTGCTTTCCGCGTTCCTCATGACGATCGTCGAAAAGCGTTCGTTCGGCGATTACTACCTGCCGCTGAATCAGATATTCGCGAAACGATTCTGGCAGGGAGTGCCCTATGGACTCCTGCTCCTTTCTCTTTTGATGGCGTTGATTGCGGCGTTTCACGGATTCTCGATCCAAGGTGTGGCGCTGAATGGAACCGATGGATTCCGGTATGGCCTGTTGTATGCAATCGGATTTCTTCTCGTCGGGATATTCGAGGAGTTTTCGTTTCGCGGGTACATGCAATCGACTCTGGGATCGGGCATCGGGTTTTGGCCTGCGGCCGTCGTGCTCTCGATGCTTTTCGGCGCAATCCATCTGGGGAACAAAGGCGAAGCGTGGTTTGGCGCGCTGATGGCGGGATCGTTCGGGCTGCTGGCGGCATTCGCGCTGAGCCGAACGGGCAACATTTGGTTCCCCATTGGAATGCATGCGGCGTGGGATTGGGGCGAGACCTATTTGTATGGCGTGCCGGATAGCGGATTTCTGGCACGCGGGCATTTGCTGAACTCATCCTTCCATGGCGCGACGTGGATCACCGGTGGGAGCGTTGGTCCCGAGGGCAGCGTATTTGCCTTCGTTGTGCTTGCTGTGGGAGGACTCGGCGTCCATTTCCTGTTTCCGAAGCGCGCCGATATGGAGTGAAGTCGGCGCTATCGGAATCCTTTCCCCGCCTGCCAGCATCTATCTGTGGTCTGCCGCGCCGCTTTTCGCGCGGCAGCGGCCTTTCCTGCTCGCTCGTCGTCTTCGGGACGTATATCTGTTTCGCATCGCATTTCCGCGACCGATTTGACAGCGATGGGAAGGTATCGTTAAAATCGCGGGATTTGAGTGAGGTATTTGGACTCACCTAGGAAACAGACGATGGACAAGAAACGCCTGGATTATTACAAAAAGAAATTGGTGACGCGGCGCGAGGAACTGGCGCGCGGCATCCTGCGCACCGAACAGGAAGGCCGCGAGGCCGATGAGGATCCGACCGTGGACCTTGCCGACAAGGCTGCGAATTCCTACACCAAGGAATTTCTGTTCGGCCAGACGCACAACGACCGGTCGATGCTGCAACTGGTGGACGATGCGCTGGTGCGCATCAAGGACGGATCATTTGGCGAGTGCGATTCCTGCCATCAGGAATTGCAACAGAAGCGGCTGGAAGCGGTGCCTTGGACGCGCTACTGCATTACCTGCCAGGAAAAGAAAGAGCAGGGGCTGCTGTAAGCCCCTGTTCGTTTTTGTATCTGCGTGAACCCGCCGTTTTTCGAAAAATCAACACCCCGTGGAAGGCCGCCGGTGCCGCGGAGCTTCTTTACGTAGGATACCCTCTGGTTATATAACCAGAGCGTGACCCTACGCTCCGTACTGGGCGCTCTTGCCTCGGTGTTGGCGCCTGCGCCTTGCCGGCTTTGCGACAAGCCGCTGCTCAATGCCAGCCGAATTCCGGTCTGCCTGGAATGCCTTGCCGCGTTTGTGCCGCTCGCTCCTCCGATGTGCGACTGCTGCGGGCGCCGGATAGCTGCCATGGCCGTCGGCACGGACGCAAACGCGACGGCTCCTTTGGCGCCAGCCCCGAAACAACTCTGCCGTTTGTGCCGCGATCCGTTCTACGCGTTCGACCGGGCGCGTAGTTTTGGCGAATATGACGAATTGCTGCACAACGCGATCTTGTTACTGAAGTACGAGGAGATTACGCGGCTCGGAAACTGGTTTGCGGAAAGGCTTGCCGAGGTTTACGCGCGGGAGGCCGGCGAATTTCACGCCGACGTGGTCGTGCCCGTTCCACTTCATCCGGATCGCCAACGCGAACGCGGTTACAACCAGGCGGAGATGATTGCAAAGCCGCTGGCGAAGCGGCTGGGCTTAAAGCAAGGAGAGTACCTGTTGATGCGGACCAAGCCGCGGCCGCCTCGCCTGGTGCTCTCTCGAAAGGAGCACTGGGATTCGGTGCGCGGCGCCTACGCGACCCGAAAAGGGCTCAGGGTTGACAATCTTCGCGTTCTGCTCGTGGATGACGTCATGACGACGGGCGCGACTCTCGACGCCTGCTCGCGAGCGTTGAAAAAAGCCGGCGCCAAGGCTGTGATGGGATTGACGGTAGCTCGCGTGGTTTCAAGGAGCGATGCAGCGGCCACGGCAGCGGGTTCAGGCAGGAAATTAAACTGAGAGAAACTAGCGCGCAATATCCCGCATCGATTATAATTGGTGGAGAGTTTTTCTAGCGACGCAAAGGCGGCGCAATTGGAAAACCGACATAAAAACGGCCTTCGACCTCGTCCCGCCCTGGGGCGCAGCGGAGTTGTGCCGGACGTAGCGGCGGCCAAAGCAGCTTCGCCATCGGCCGGCCGGCCCTCTGTGATGCAGGCTCCTGTACTCGTCTTGAACGCTACCTTCGAACCGATCAACGTGACCGCTGTACGCCGGGCGCTGGTGCTGATGCTAAAAGGCGTGGCACAGGCGGAAGAGACCAACGCATCGAGCGTGCATTCCACGCAGAAATCGATGCACGTTCCGTCGGTGATTCGCTTGCTCAGCTACCGGCATATTCCGCAGCAAAGCAGGGCGCTCTCGCGGAAAAATATTTTACTGCGCGACCGGAACACCTGCCAATTTTGCGCGCGGGCGTTTCCGACGGCGGAGCTGACGCTCGACCATGTGATGCCTCGCTCGCGCGGCGGAAAGTCGTCGTGGGAGAATCTGGTGGCATGCTGCTACGCGTGCAACAACCGAAAAGGCGACCGGACGCCGGAAGAAGCGGGCATCAAACTGCAGCGCCGGCCTCGCCCGTTTACGTTGCATACCTCGCGGCAATTGATGCGCTTAATCGGCCACCGCGACGAGAAATGGCGTAAATACCTCTTTTATTAATCGTTTAAGTAGAGCGCAACGAATTTGAAACGCGGTGCAACCTTTTCGGTGCGTTCACGTCTAATTCTGTAACTGCTTCTAGGACACACCCCGGGAAGTGGCACCGGCTCAATCCGGACCGCTTCCCCTCCCTATTTTTGAGCGCTTTTCCCCGCGTCATCGTCGAAACAAAATTTTCAGACCGCGCCGCCACTTCTCGTTGAGTCCGATCCTCGTTAAATGAATTTCCGGCGAGAGATGTTTCATGAGCGCTTCCGCCGAAGAGTGGAATTGCAGCGCGGGAGCGACTAGCCAGACCAGCGGCGGCTTCGGATCAATTTCCGCACCGACAAAGTATCCGTCCCGTTGGAAATCGTGGTTGAGCTGGTGCCTTCGTACGCGCAGCCAGTAGTCCACCGCTTGCAGGGGCAGTTGAATGTCGGCGGAGGCTTTCAGTTCGATCACCACCAGGCGGCCATGGCGCGTGATGCCGAGCAGGTCGATCACTCCCCTGTCACCGGCGGCGAGGGCCGGGACCTGGGAATAGAAATATCTGGGATCGAGGATCGCGTCCAGTTGCAAGGGGTCTTCCAGGATCAGGGATTCGAGCCATCGTTCCGCCGCGGCGCGGTAATAACGATGGTTGGTGTCGTCCGCGAGTGGACTACGATACAGATCGAGCTGACGGATCGTCCGCTCGAGCAACTTTTGAGTGTGCTCGGTCAACGGTTTGCGCGATTCATCGAAGACAATCCCTTCTCGCGTCCACCGGGCAAACTCAAAACCTCGGCAACAGAACGCGACTTCCCGCGCGCCACCGACGGTTCTGAGCTCGATCCTACCGGCTGTTTGCGGCCAGAACGAACGAATGCTGCCGAGCGCTTCGTTTGCGAGGCGCAGAAGCGTCTCGACGTCGCGCCGAGGAACGAGCCAGCTATCGAGGTTCCCCGCGTCTGCAATGTCGATCCGGCGCATTTCGGCGTCGGGTTTTGTCATCTCGAATATCTCGACGCGCACGTGGGGCGAAAGCGCGAGCAGTCGCTCGCGTAGCAGTTTGCTGCCGCCTTCGGGCACGAACAGCCGCAGGCCACTGATGGCGCGGTTGGCGGAGTGATTGCGGGTCCAATCGAGCCATAGAAGGCCGTACGCGAGCATTCCTTCGATCGTCGCGCTGGTTTCCGCGGGCGACGCGGCCAGCAGCGCCCAACCGTTCGAGCCTTCGTGCATCCGACCGCGCACATACATTTCGGAGAAGGTGTTCTCGGAATCGGTGGACACCGAGAGCGAATCGACGACGGAATCCGGAAAACGCTCGGAGAGCAGCCGGGCCAGGCGTTCGCGAAACTGGCCGCGACTGACGCGGTTTTCGGTGCGCGGAGCGTCTTTGCGGACAAATTCGAGTTTGCCGGGCTTGGCGCGGCCGAATTTTTGCACGTCGAGAATCAGTTTGGTGCCGGATTGCTCGCGGATGCGCAGGACGCGCCTGGTTAGATTTCGATTGTCAGACCAAACGTGAATTACCGGATTCTTCTTATCGCGCCGCAATTCACACTGGAACGTGGCCAGCTCGGCCAGCCATTCACCGTCCTCGCAGACGTCCGTTGTTCCGGAGCCGGCGAGCTCCTGAAGCGAGCGATCCAGCGCATCCCAATCCTGATCCGGAAGTTTCATGCAAGCTCCGCTCCGCCGTGAAAAGGGCGAGGCGAGGTTCGATGGTTACTGCAGTGTTAGGCCGGTGACTTGTATGGAAGGATACTGCTGATTCCATTCGGAGGAAAGGTGTTCCAGGGTTACCTGGAAGTCGCGGCGCTGGCCGGCGGCGATGGGATCGGTGCCGGGAACGATGAGTTCCTGGGTTTCGCGAAGAATCACCTGGTTCAGCGCGTCGCGGAATTCGATTTGCACTTCGAGCGCGCGAATGTCTTTCACTCCATCGTTTGAAATCGTGCCGCCCACATATGTGAAATCCTGATTGAGGAAGTTCGTGGCATGCGCGAGGCGGATGTCTTGAAAATGAATGCGTTCGGCGTAGGCTTGTTCGGCGGGGCCGAACGGTAATTTCGCCGCGGCCCCGGTGGAGGCATTCCGAGAGTGGAGCACGAGGAGGACGATCCCGCCGACTAAAATCGCGACGATAATCAGGCCCGCGAGGAAGGCGACGGGAAACTGGCTTCGTTCTTTTGCGTAAGAGCTTTCGCCGGGTTCCATAATCGATGTCCGTTTTCGGCTGCGGCGTTAACGACCAAACGACAAGCGAAGGATGAGCGGCTCGGGTAAACCCGCGGCGCTCATCCGCTTTTGCACCGATTCGATGTCGTACGGGACACGCCAGAACTCGACGGTGTTGTTCGGCAAATCGGCGATAGCGAATGCGGAGCGCGTGTCTCCGTCACGCGGCTGGCCAATCGAACCGGGATTGAGCAGGTAGGTGGTTTCCATATCGGTCGTGAGCGTGGAAAAATTCACTCCCGCGGGCGGCTTGAAATGCAGCACGCCGACTTTGTTATCAAACAAGGTAAATCCGCCCTGCAGATGCGTGTGGCCGAAGAACGTCACTTGCGCGCGCGCGTCGAGCAGGCTATCGAGTGCCTGGGCCGGCGCGAAAACGTATTCGTCTTCGTCGCGAAACGCGCCGTGGACCATCATGAAGGTATCGACGGTGATCGGTCCGGTCGGCAATTTCTCGAGCCATTCACGATTTTCGGGGCGCAGCTGATCGCGCGTCCAGAGCGCGACGTTGCGGGCGACGGGATTGAAATCCTCGGCGTTGGCAATGCCGGAGCCGGCCTTGTCGTGATTTCCGCGGATGGTGACGGCTTCCATTTCGCGAATGCGATCAACGACTTCGTTGGGATCGGGGCCGTAGCCGACGACGTCACCGAGGCACACAACCTTGTCCCAGCGGCCTTTCACCGTCTCCAGAACGGTATCGAGCGCGGTGAGGTTGGCGTGGATGTCACTCAGAATCAAATAACGCATTCAGAATCCCCCGTCCACAAACGGCAGATTATAGACGAATGACGGGCCGGAATGCACGAAATCGCTGGTCCTGGATACCGAGTCGCACGAGCGGCTCAGCGGATCAACATGCAATCGCCGTAGCTATAGAACCGGTAGCCTGATTCAACCGCGTGGCGATAGGCGCGAAGAATATTTTCACGGCCGGCCAGCGTGGAAACCAGAGCCAGAAGGCTGGATTGAGGCAAATGAAAATTGGTGAGCAGTTGCGTGACGATGCGGACGGATTTGCCGGGATAGAGAAAGATTTGAGCGTCTGCCTTTCCGGGTCGCAACGGCCCGCCGAACTGGGCAGCCCTTTCGGCAGCATCTTCGAGCGCGCGAACGACGGTGGTTCCAATGGCGAGAATGGGGCGGCGCTGCTGTTTGGCTCGCGCGATGGCTTCGGCCGTCTGTTCGGGAATTTCGTAGTGTTCGGAGTGAATCTTGTGGTCTTCCATGCGCTCGGTTCGGATGGGTTCAAACGTTCCCAGGCTGACATCGAGCCTGATTTCGGCGACTTCGACGCTGCGTGCGCGGACGCGGGCAAGGATTTCGGGCGTGAAGTGCAGCCCCGCAGTGGGCGCGGCCACGGCGCTGCCCTGCCTGGCGAAGACGGTTTGATAGCGTTCGCGGTCGGCCGGTTCGTCCGCTCGCTTGATGTAGGGCGGCAAGGGAATGTGGCCCAATCGATCGAGAGCCTGATGAAAGCCGGTGGTCGAATGAAAGCGAAGGGTGCGGAGGCCGAAGTCGCCGCGGCTCTCGACGGTGGCTTCCAGTTCTCCGTCGCCAAAAACGATCTTTTCTCCTACGGGAACTTTTCTGCCGGGGCGCACCAGAGTCTCCCAGACTTCGGATTCGATTTGTCGAACCAACAGGACTTCGACATCGCTGGTCAAATGCCGGCCGCGCTCGGGATTGTTCTCGCCAGGCGCCACGGCGTTGATTCCCTTTCGCCGGCCAAAAAGACGCGCCGGCAATACGCGGGTGTTGTTCAGGATGATTAATTCATCGCCGCGCAACCGATCGGGAAAGTCACGGAACTGGCGGTCGGCCCATTCGCCGGTGGCACGATCGACTTCGAGCATGCGTGATGCGTCGCGCTCAGCGAGAGGACGCTGGGCGATGAGGCCGGGAGGCAGCTCGAAATCGAAGTCGCTGAGATTCATTTGTGTGGGCGCGAGAACGGCCGCTGCGAAACGTGAAGCCTGATTCAAAGATCCGCTGCCAGCCAGCACTTCTGGCACAAGTAGTGCAGGTATGCTAAAAAGCACACGTTGGGCAAGTTCGAAACGAAGTGGCTAAATTCGTTCCGTGAATGCCGTACACCACTACCGGGACTATTGTAGCGAACTAGCGGTTCTATTCCGTTCCCGGAGCCTATCGTGCCAGAACCTTTCGTAATCATCGGAACGCGCGGGGTTGATCGCGTCCGCTCCGGGCATCCATGGGTATATCGCAGCGACGTGCGCTCGGCCCACGCCGATGCAGGAGCGGTCGTTCGCGTGAACGATGAGCGCGGCAAATTCTTAGGGCGCGCGTTCTACAGCGACAAATCGCAGATCGCGGTCCGGATGCTGACGCGCGCGGACGTGCCTGTTGATCGAGCATTTTTCGCTGAGCGGCTGCGGCAAGCGGAAGCTTATCGAAACACCATCGTCGAAAACACAGACTGCTACCGGCTGATTCACGGCGAAGCGGACCAATTGCCTTCGGTAGTGGTCGATCGATACGGCGATTACATTGTGATTCAGACGCTGAGCCAGGCATCCGAACGGCAGAAAAGCATGCTCGTCGAGATCCTGCTCGAACAGTTTTCTCCGAAAGGCGTGCTGGAGCGCAATGATCCCAAGGTACGTCTGCTGGAGGGGCTGAAACAATCCGTCAGCGTACTGCATGGCGAAGTTCCCGAGGAGATCCTAGCCAGGGAAAACGGCGTCACGTTTGTGTACGACCTGGCGAAGGGCCAAAAAACGGGATCGTTCCTGGACCAGCGCGAAAATCATCAGGCGGCGCGCCGTTATGCGTCGGGCGAAGTTCTGGATTGCTTCAGCTATCAAGGGGGCTTCGCCCTCACGATTGCTGGAAATTGCGAACACGTCGAAGGAATCGACATGGGACCGGCGGCGGTTGCGGCCGCCCGGCGAAATCAAGAACTGAACGGAATCTCGAACGTCACGTTTCGCGAAGGGAACACGTTCGATATTTTGAAAGAGTACGACGAAGTGGATCGCCGGTTCGACATGGTGATTCTGGACCCACCGGCGTTCGCGAAAAACAAGGATTCGATCCCCGCGGCCCAACGCGGGTATAAAGAGATTAACCTCCGCGCCTTGAAGCTGCTGAAACCGGGCGGGTACCTGGTTACCTGCTCGTGCTCCTACCACGTTACCGAACCTCTTCTTCTTCAGATCCTTGCCGAAGCTGCTGTGGACGCACGCAAAACCATCGTCGTGGCGGAACGGCGGACACAAGCGCAGGACCACCCGATCCTGTTGACGATGCCAGAGTCGATGTACCTTAAATGCCTGATAATTAGGGTTTTATAGGAATTCTGGATGTTCCCGAGCGAAGGTGATTTTCTGTGCACAAAATACTTGACAACGATACAAGCATATTTTATTATTGCGTTGCGCTAATACAGCGCCACACTTTCTTGGAGGGTACGTGCAATGAATGCCGTAACTCGCTGGAACCACTTTCGCAACCTTTCCTCGCTTCAGGACCAGGTGAATCAACTGCTGGACGCTACCGCCCCCTCTCGATCGGAAAACTCGGCGATGACAGCCTGGGCTCCGTCGGTGGATATTTACGAGACCGAAAACGAGCTGGTGCTGAGGGCGGATTTGCCCGGAATCGAAGAGAAGGACATCGACATCCGGGTCGAAAACAACATGCTGACCGTGCGCGGCGAACGCCGGTTCGATCAGCAGGTGAAGGAAGACAATTACCTCCGAATCGAACGAACCTACGGCTCGTTCAGCCGCAGCTTCGCATTGCCCAATACGGTGAACACGGAAGCAATCAAGGCCGACTACACGAACGGCGTGCTGAAAATCGAGATGCCGAAACGCGCGGAGTCGAAGCCGAAGCAAGTGAAGATCAACGTCACAAACAACCGCAACTAAACGCCGGCGGCAGTTGGGCGCAAGCCGAAGAAGCACGAAGGCAACCCAAAGAGGGCTGCGTGGGACGACCACCAGCCCTCTTTCTACATTCAAAATAAAGTGAGACACTCCGCATATGATTCGCTTTGAAAAGCTGACCGTAAAGGCGCAGGAAGCGCTGCAGGCTGCGCAGGAATTCGGCAGCCGGTCGGGACAACAACAAATTGAGCCTTTGCACTTGCTGTGGGCGTTGGCCGCCCAGGGCGACGGCGTGGTGCCGCCGCTGCTGGAAAAGCTCGGTGTGTCGCCTACCGGCCTTGCCAGTGATATCCAGAAACAGGTCGAGCGCCTGCCGAAGGTTTCGGGCGCCGGGCAGCAATACCTGAGCGACGCGACGAACAAGATCCTCGAGCGCGCCTTCGACGAAGCGCAGCGCTTGAAGGACGAGTACGTATCGACCGAACACATCCTGCTGGCGATTGCGGCGGCGGAAAAGGACCCTGCCGGACAATTGCTGGTGCGCAAAGGCGCTACCAAGGACGCGATCCTGCAGGCGATGGCGGCAATTCGCGGCAGCCACCGTGTGACGTCGCAAAATCCGGAAGCTTCCTACCGTGCGCTCGAGCAATACGCGCGCGACCTAACCGAGATGGCGCGCCGCGGGAAGATTGATCCGGTGATTGGACGCGACGAAGAGATTCGCCGCGTGATGCAGATTCTGGCGCGCCGCACCAAGAACAATCCGGTGCTGATTGGGGAGCCTGGAGTGGGCAAGACGGCGATCGTGGAAGGGCTCGCGAGCCGCATCGTTTCCGGCGATGTGCCAGAAGTGCTGAAGACCAAGCGAATCGTTTCGCTGGATCTGGCGTCGTTGATTGCGGGCGCGAAATATCGCGGCGAATTCGAAGACCGGCTGAAGGCGCTGTTGAAGGAAGTAACTGAATCTGACGGCCAGATCATTCTGTTCATCGACGAGCTGCACACTTTGGTGGGGGCCGGTTCGGCAGAAGGCTCGATGGACGCCTCCAACATGCTGAAGCCGGCGCTGGCGCGCGGCGAGCTGCGAGCCATCGGCGCGACGACGCTGAACGAATACCGCAAATACATCGAAAAGGATCCGGCACTGGAACGCCGGTTCCAACCCGTATTCGTGGGCGAGCCATCGGTGGAAGATACGATTGCGATTCTGCGCGGATTGAAAGAGCGCTACGAAGTACATCACGGCGTGCGCGTGAAGGATGCCGCGATCGTGGCCGCTGCTCTGCTGTCGCAGCGCTACATCACCGACCGATTCCTGCCGGACAAGGCGATCGACTTGATCGACGAAGCTGCGGCGGGATTGCGCATGGAGATCGATTCGCTGCCGACGGAGATCGACGATCTGGAACGCCGCATCATGCAGATTGAAATCGAGCGGCAAGCGCTGGTGAAGGAATCGGACAAGCCGTCGCGCGAGCGGGTGAAGCAAATTGAAAAAGAATTGAGCACGCTGCGCGAGCAATCGAATGCGCTGAAAGCTCATTGGCAGACGGAAAAAACGGCCATTGGCCGGATCCGGACGCTGAAAGAAGAAATTGACCGGCTGAAAACCGAGGAACAGAAATTCGAGCGGGCCGGGGACCTCTCGAAAGTGGCGGAAATTCGCTACGGCAAGCTAGCGGCCGCGGAAAAGGAAGTGAAGGTCGCCGAAGATCGCCTGGCCGAACTGCAAAAAGATCATCCGATGCTGAAGGAGGAAGTGGGCGAGGAAGAGATCGCCAAGATCGTCAGCAAATGGACAGGGATTCCGGCCGGGCGTTTGCTCGAAGGCGAAATCCAAAAGCTCGTTCACATGGAAGAGCGCTTGCGCGAGCGCGTGGTTGGACAAGACGCAGCGCTCGCAGCGGTAGCCAACGCGATTCGGCGAAGCCGGTCGGGGCTGAGCGATCCGAACCGGCCGATTGGATCGTTTTTGTTTCTGGGGCCAACCGGAGTGGGAAAGACAGAATTGGCGCGAGCGGTGGCGGAATTTTTGTTCGACGATGAACGCGCGATCGTTCGCCTCGATATGTCCGAATACATGGAGAAGCATTCCGTGGCGCGATTGATTGGCGCGCCTCCGGGATACGTTGGGTATGAGGAGGGCGGCCAACTGACGGAACAGGTTCGGCGCCGGCCTTACTCCGTGGTGCTGCTCGACGAAATCGAGAAAGCGCACCCGGATGTGTTTAACGTGCTGCTGCAAATCCTCGATGACGGGCGGTTGACGGATGGAAAAGGCCGAACGGTCGATTTCCGGAACACGGTGATCATCATGACGTCGAACGTGGGTTCGGCGGCGATTTTCGACCTGATGGAGAAAGACCCGAAGAAAGCTCGGGAAGAGGCGATGGCGGCGCTGCGGGAACTCTTCCGTCCGGAATTCCTGAACCGCATCGACGATATCGTCTTGTTCAGTCCGCTGGGCAAAGATCAGATCGAGCACATCATCGACATGCAGATGCAGCATCTGGTGAAGCGCCTGGGCGAGCGCCAGATTACGCTGAAGCTCACTTCGGCGGCGAAGGCGTTGCTGTTCCGCGAAGGCTACGATCCGGCGTACGGCGCGCGGCCGATGAAACGAGCGATCCAGAAACTAATCCAAGATCCGATGGCGCTCAAGATTTTGGACGGTGAAGTGAAACCGGGATCGACGGTGAAGGTGGATGCAGATTCCAAGACGGGGGAGATGAAGTTCTCGCCCGAAAACGCAAAGGCAGGCGCCGCCTGAACCGTTTATAGTCGAATCCCGCCTGCGGGATTCGGGCGCCAAGGCAGAAATCCATGAAACTGATAAAGACGACCTTTTTGCTGACGTTGATGACGCTGCTCCTGCTGTTCATCGGCGGAGCGTTCGGCGGGCGGGCGGGGTTGACGCTGGCGCTGGGCGCGGCGATTGTGATGAATGGCGTGGCGTATTTCTACTCCGACAAGATCGCTCTGAGGTCCAGCGGCGCCGTGCCGATTTCGCGTGAGGAATCGCCGCGCTTGTATCAGGTGATGGAACGGCTCGCGGCGAAGGCGAACCTGCCGATGCCGAAGCTATATTTGATCCCGCAAGCGGCGCCCAATGCCTTTGCGACGGGTAGGAATCCGAGCCACGCATCCGTCGCGGTGACGCAGGGTTTGATGGAGATCATGAACGACGACGAACTCGAGGGCGTGATCGCCCACGAGTTGTCGCACGTGCGCAATTACGACATTTTGACATCGTCAATCGCCGCGACGATCGCAGGCGCGATTTCATATATCGGGATGTTGGGTCGCTGGGGAATGATGGTAGGCGGCTACGGCGGCGGAAACGATCGCAATCGCGGTGGCAACGCAATCGGAGCGCTGATCATGCTGCTGGTTGCACCGTTCGCCGCGCTGCTGCTCCAGATGGGAATTTCGCGGACGCGCGAATATCAAGCGGACGCGTCCGGAGTTCAAATGATCGGGCACGCGAACGGTCTGATCAGCGCACTCGAAAAACTTGGCGCATACAATCAAAGAATTCCAAGCAACATTCCGCCGACGACGGCTGCGTTGTGCATCGTGGCGCCTTTGAACGTCCGAGATATGGCTTCCCGGCTTTTCAGCACGCACCCACCGCTTTCGGAGCGGATCGCGGTGCTGCGCAACATGACGATTACTCGCGCTTAAAAGCGGGCAAAATCGAATGCGAGAGCATATCGAAACGGCGGCAAAACTCGGTTTTGCCGCCGTTTCGCGTTTGTGTCAGGCTCACCACGCAGAATTGTTAACCTGACGTAAAATTTGCACGGTATTTCAGCCGACAACCATCCTCCGCCAAACCATATTTCCTCGCAAAGCTCCTTTATTCAATGGCTTATAGCAAGTCCTCGAAGCGCGGTTGTTTGGCGATTCCAGTGCAATTACTCAAAGTGCAAGGGAATTCCGGAGGACATTGAAATGAGTATCCACAGAGATGACGTGATCGTCGCAGAAGATCGGGAGTCGCCGCGGTGGATGGGTATCGCGGTGGCAGCTTTGGCGATCGTATCGATTGCCGGCCTCGGCGTAGGCTGGTCGGCTGCCAACCGGTCGAAAGATCTTGCGCAGACGCTCGCATCCCAAAAAGATCAGATCTCGCGCAATGAAGAAGTGCTCGGCCAGCGCCTGGCGAAAGCGGAAGACACCAACGCGCAACTGGAAGGCGAATTGAGCGTGGTGACCGACAAGATGAAGCTGACGGAAGGCGAGCTGGCCAAGGCGCGCCTGCAAACGAAGAAAATCAAGGAAGACGACGCGGCACAGTTGGCCGACCTGCAAAACCAGACCAATGCGCAGCTGGCGACCAAGGCCAGCACCGACGACGTGAACAAGCTGGGCACGGACGTGACCGGCGTGAAGACGGACCTGGACGCGACCAAGAACAACCTGCAAATGGCCCGCGGTGAATTCGGAACGCTGATCGCGCGCAACCACGACGAAGTGGAAGAACTTCGCCGGCTGGGTGAACGCGACTACTACGAGTTCAACATCGAAAAGAAGAACGCCCGCGAGAAAGTGGGCAACCTGATGGTCGAACTGCACAATACGAACACCAAGAAGAGCCAGTATGCGGTGACCATCTTCGTTGACGACCAGCGCCACGAGAAAAAGAACCTGACGGCCAACGAGCCGCTCTATCTTTTCGAAAATGGCGCCCACGCTCCGCTTGAGTTCGTGGTGAACCAAGTGGGCAAAGACAAAATCACCGGTTACCTGAGCGTGCCGAAAGTGAACCAGACCCACGCGCAGGCGGTTTCGGGCGGAAATTAGCCCGGACGTAAATCAGTGACTGGCGGGATGAAAAAAGGGCGCTCATGGAGCGCCCTTTTTTTGTGTCCGGAAGCGCGGAATGACGAAGAGTCCTACGCCGCTTTCTTCGCGGCTTTCACTTTGCGGCTGTGAAATTTTTTCGCCAAGGCCGGGAGCTTGTCGTGCGTGATCTTGCCCTGCTCGTACAGCTTCACTTTTGCTTTCGCGGCCTTGCGGCGGCGCTTCTGGCGCTTCTGCGCCACATACCGTTTGTCGTGTGCCATGCTTCTCCTCCGATAAATTGTGCCCTTTGATTGTAGCGAACCAGGAAAAGGATGCAAGGCTGGGCGCAGATTTTCGAGGCGCGTTGAAGTAGCATGGATGAATCTATGACGGCGACCGCAATTTACGCGAGCAAGATCTTGGCACCGCAGGAAGAATTCACCGACTGCGTGCTGACCGTGGAAAACGGCCGGATTACGGGCATCGGCCACCGCGACGAAGTTCATATCCCGGCCGGATCGAAGGACTACGTTGCATCCGGCGCGACGGTGATTCCCGGCTTTGTGGATGTGCACATCCACGGAGCAGGCGGACACGACGTGATGGAAGGCACCGCCGCGGCGCTCGACAAGATCACGACGACTGTGGCGCGATTCGGAACGACGTCAATGCTGGCGACGACGGTAACGGCGCCGGTGGACGTGACGTGCAAAAGCCTGGAAGGAATCGCGAAATATATTCGCGCGCACGAAAAAATATCGGACGAAACGCGATTCGGCGCGGAGATTCTTGGGATTCATCTGGAAGGTCCGTTCATCAGCCACTCGTGCCGCGGTGTACATCCGCCGGCGTCGATCATCCATCCGTCGATTGAGATCCTGAAACAGTTTCGCGAAGCAGCCGATGGGCTGGTGAAAATGGTGACGGTTGCTCCGGAGCTGCCGGGCGCGATTGAGTTCATCAAGGCGGCGGTGGCGGACGGGATCGTCGTCGGCATGGGACACACGAACGCGACGTACGAAGAAACTCGCGCGGCGATTGCGGCCGGCGCGCGCCATGGCGTGCATATGTACAACGCGATGCGGCCTTTCAACCATCGCGATCCGGGAGTCATCGGCGCGATCCTGACCGACCCGGATGTGACGGCGGAAATTATCGCGGACGGCGTGCACGTGGCGGGCCCGGCGATTCAAGTTCTGCTCGGCACCAAGGGGTTCGACACGGTGATCGCGATCAGCGACGGAATTTCCGCAACAGGCATGGGGGACGGCAATTTCCGGCTGGGCGAAATGGAAGTTGCAGTGAAAGGCGGCGTGGCGCGCAACGCGGAAGGCAATCTGGCGGGCAGCACGTTAACGCTCGATTGCGCGCTGCGCTATCTGGTTTCGCTTGGCGTGCCGTTTGTGGATGCGGTGCGGATGGCGACGATCCTTCCCGCGCGGCGACTCGGACTCGCCGGCAAGAAAGGCATTCTGGCGATTGGCGCCGATGCTGACCTCGTAATTCTCACCGCTGATCGGAAGATCGCAGGCGTAATGACGCGCGGCGCGGGGCTTCTATAGCCGGACGAAATCAATTTTGTTCGGTGGATCTTCCGCGGCAGAAAAACAGAAAAATCGAACTACTTGTTGAGTGGAATTTTCAATTCTTCGGACAGCTTGTAAGGATCGAAAGGACTGAGCGAAAAATAACGGCCATCGGTGGTACCGATGGTGGGGACCTTACGCTTTCCGTTGTTGACGCGCATCACGAGGGCCGCGGCTTCGGGTTCATCGTCGATATTCACTTCGCGGAAAGCGACGCCGCGTTCGCGCAAAAAATTCTTCGCGCGACGGCAATCGCCGCACCAGCAAGTCGAATAGATGGTAATTTCGCTCATTGCAGCCGTGCCTCTAACTATACAGATTTAGATGCCCGCAAAAACAAAGGGGATTCGGCGGTGTGCTGCGGGAAACACGGGGGTTAGCCTACGTTCCTGCGTGCTGCAATTCGCGAGCGCCGCTTGCCGCACCGCCCAATTTCTCAGCGGCCTGCAGACGGACGGTCGCGCGGGCGATGGCAGCGTTCGCCCGTTCCCAATCCTCTTCGCTGGCGCCGGATTTCGGAAGGTCGGCTTGGGCCTTTTCCAGGGCCGCGCGCGCGCGACCGACGTCGATGTCTTCCACGCGCTCCGCAACTTCCGCCAGCACGATCACGCGGTTGGGCAAAACTTCGACGAATCCGTTGATCACCGTCATCGAACGCGATTCGCCGCCCTTGTTGTAGGTGAGGATGCCGACGCCCAACTCACTGAGCAGCGGCGCGTGGCCGGGCAAAATTCCGAGGTATCCGTCTTTGCCGGGCACTTCGAGCGACTGTACGTCTTCGCTCAAGACGTGCTTCTCCGGCGTGACGACTTGCAGTTCAATTTTGTCCGGTAGCGTTGCCATGAGTTCCGTTTGCGCGAGCCGCGAAAACTAAGCGACGGCGGCCATCTTCTCCGCCTTTTCGCGCGCTTCTTCGATCGTGCCGACCATGTAGAACGCCTGTTCGGGCAAATCGTCGTGTTTGCCTTCGACGATTTCCTTGAAACCACGAACGGTGTCTTCGATCTTCACGTACTTGCCGGCAAGGCCGGTGAACTGCTCGGCGACGAACATCGGTTGCGAGAGGAACTTTTCGATTTTTCGGGCGCGCGCGACGGTCTGCTTGTCGTCGTCCGAAAGTTCTTCGATGCCGAGGATGGCGATAATGTCCTGCAATTCCTTGTAGCGCTGCAGAACGGATTTCACGGCTCGCGCGACGTTGTAATGCTCCTGGCCAACGATGCGCGGATCCAAAATGCGCGAGAAGCTGGCCAGCGGATCGACGGCGGGGTAAATTCCGCGTTCGACGATCTGGCGGCTCAGGTTGGTGGTCGCGTCCAGGTGCGTAAACGTGGCGGCCGGAGCGGGGTCGGTGTAGTCGTCAGCAGGCACGTAAATCGCCTGCACTGAGGTGATCGAACCGTTCTTCGTCGAGGTGATGCGCTCCTGGAGTTCGCCGATTTCGGTGTTCAGGTTCGGCTGGTAACCCACGGCGGAAGGCATGCGGCCGAGAAGCGCGGATACTTCGGAGCCGGCTTGTACGAAGCGGAAAATGTTGTCGATGAAAAGCAGCACGTCGAGCTTTTCTTCGTCGCGGAAATATTCAGCGACGGTCAAACCGGTGAGGCCGACGCGAAGACGCGCGCCGGGCGGCTCGGTCATCTGGCCGTAAATCAAGGCGCAGCGCGATTTTTCCGAGTTGCCGGGAACGACGACGCCGGATTCCTGCATTTCCAGCCACAGGTCATTTCCTTCGCGGGTACGTTCGCCGACGCCCGCGAACACGGACACGCCGCCGTGCTTCATAGCGACGTTGTGAATCAATTCCTGAATCAAAACCGTTTTGCCAACGCCCGCGCCACCGAACAGGCCAATCTTTCCGCCCTTCAGGTAGGGTTCGGTAAGGTCAACGACCTTGATGCCGGTCTCAAACATTTCCAGAGTGGTGGACTGATCTTCGAGCGAGGGCGCCGGGCGGTGAATCGGATAGCGCTTGTCGGTCTTCACGGGACCGAGCTTGTCCACCGGTTCGCCGAGCACGTTGAGCACGCGGCCCAGGACGGCGCGGCCTACGGGCACGGAGATGGCTTCGCCCAGATCGATCGCTTTCATGCCGCGCACGAGGCCTTCGTTCGGCTTCATCGCAACGGTGCGGACGCGACCCTCACCGAGGTGCTGCTCGACTTCGGCGATGATATCCAGCGGTTCGGGCGTGTTGAAGCCTTCGCTGGTGATGCGCACTGCGTTGTGAATGAGCGGAAGGTGCCCTTCTTCGAATTGAACGTCCACGACCGGTCCGATAACTTCGATGACGCGGCCAACTTTGTGATCATTGCTTGCCATTTTCTGTTTCCCTCGTAACTCGTGACTTCGAGCTTATATTCAGCAGGCGCGTCAGGAATTTGCTGACGCCGCACCGCTGACGATTTCGATCAGTTCCTTGGTGATGGCCGCCTGACGAATCTTGTTCATCTGCAAAGTGAGCTTGCCAATCAGCTCGGAAGCATTCCGGGTTGCCGAATCCATGGCGGTCATACGAGCGGCGTGTTCGGCGGCGGCGGATTCGAGCAAGATCCGGAAAATTTCGGATTCGAGATACCGCGGCACGAGGCCGCTGAAAATTTCCTCGACGGGTTGCTCGTAAATGTAATCGATCAGGCGGCCCTTGCCGTCGGAAGCCGCTTCGGTGGGCAGCGAATCGGCCTGCGCCACTTCGTTGGTCAGTTCGACCGTGCCGTCGTCGGCGCTTTTCACGACAGCCGGATCTACGGGCAGCAATTTTTCGGAGCGCAAATTCTGGACCATCACGTTCTTGAATTCGTTGTACACCGCGTACACGGCATCGACTTCGCCGCTGGTGTACAGATCGGCGATCTGCGTGGCGATTTCTTTGGCCTTCGAGAACTCCACATGTGCGGAAACGTCGAGATACTCGGCGAGCGGTTCATAGCCGCGCTTCTTCAGGAAATCGCGGCCCTTCTTGCCGACGACGATTAAATCTAGCTTTTCGGTTTTGCGGCCGCGAATAAATTCCGACGCTTGGCGAAGCACATTGGTATTGAACGCGCCGCACAAGCTGCGATCGCCGGTGAGAACGAGCACCAGGATTTTCTGCTCCGGACGCCGCTGCAAGAGCGGATGCGCCGGCGATTCCATACGGGCCGCCGCGGAGCGAAGGACGCGAAGGATTTCCTTGGCGTACGGTCGCGCGGCAAATACGCCGTCCTGAGCGCGCCGCAGCTTAGCCGCGGCCACAAACTTCATGGCGCGTGTGATCTGCTGCGTGCTCTTGACGGAGCGGATTCTTCGCCGATAGTCGAGAAGTGTGGGCATCGAGTGTCGAGATTACTTCGCTGCGACCGCCGCCTGTTCCTGAGCTGCCTGCATCGAAGCCTTAAAACGTTCCTTGAAATCGTCGAGCGCGACTTTCACATCGGCCTTGATCGCGTCATCAAATTGTTTTTTCTCGCGCAACGATTTGAAGATGCCGCTGTAATTCGTTTCGATGAAGGGATAGAGCTCTTTTTCGAAACGGCGGCACTCGGAAACCGGCAGATCGTCGAGATATTTGTTGGAGCCGGCGTAAATGATCAGCGCTTCTTTTTCGACGGCGAGCGGCTGATATTGATCCTGCTTCAGGATTTCCGTCAAACGCGCACCGCGAGCGAGCTGCGCTTGGGTGGCTTTATCGAGCTGGTCGGTGCCGAACTGCGCGAAGGCGGCCAAATCGCGATACTGCGCGAGGTCCAAACGCAGCGTACCGGAAACCTGACGCATCGCTTTAATCTGCGCGTTGCCGCCGACGCGGCTGACCGAAAGGCCGACGTTGACGGCGGGGCGGAAACCGCTGTTGAACAAGTCGGCTTCGAGGAAGATCTGGCCGTCCGTGATGGAAATGACGTTCGTGGGAATGTAGGCGGAAATGTCGCCCGCCTGCGTTTCGATGACCGGAAGCGCGGTGAGCGAACCGGCGCCGAGATCGTCGCTCAATTTTGCGGCGCGCTCCAAAAGCCGGGAATGAAGGAAGAACACGTCGCCAGGGAACGCTTCGCGGCCCGGCGGGCGGCGCAGCAAGAGCGAAATTTCGCGGTACGCCTGGGCGTGCTTCGAAAGGTCGTCGTAGGCAACGAGGGCGTGGCGCTTGGTATCGCGGAAGTATTCGCCGATGGCGCAGGCTGCGAAGGGCGCGATGTACTGCATCGAAGCCGATTCGGACGCCGTGGCGGCAACGACGATGCTGTGCTCCATGGCGCCGTAGTCGGTGAGCGTTTTTACCACTTGGGCGACGGTGGAGCGCTTCTGGCCGATCACGCAGTAGATGCAAATCATGTCGCCGCCGCGCTGGTTGATGATGGCGTCGAGAATGACGGCGGTCTTACCGGTCTGGCGGTCGCCGATGATCAATTCGCGCTGGCCGCGGCCGATGGGGATCATCGCGTCGATGGACTTGATTCCGGTCTGCACCGGCTCGCGGACCGGCTGGCGATCGACGACGCCGGGGGCGATCTTTTCCATGGGGTAACGCTGGGTGGTGGCGATGGGGCCTTTGCCGTCAATGGGCTTTCCCAAACCGTCCACGACGCGGCCAATCATGGCATCGCCGACGGGCACGGACATGATTTTGCCGGTGCGCTTGACGATGTCGCCTTCTTTAATTTCGGCGTAATCGCCGAGCAGCACGGAACCGACCTGATCTTCTTCGAGGTTCAGAGCGATACCGAACACGTCGTTCGGGAACTCGATCATTTCGCCGGCCATGCATTTATCCAGGCCGTGAATGCGCGCGATTCCGTCGCCCACAGAGATCACCGTGCCGACTTCCTCGACGGCCAGCTTCTGCTGATAGTTTTCGATCTGCTCGCGCAGGATCTTTGTTACTTCATCCGCTTTGATGTTCGCCATTCACTGCTCCTATGAGCTTGTAAAGCTATTCCGTTTCCAGCCGATCGCGCAGGCGGTTCAATTGCTCGCGCACTGAGCCGTCATAAATTGTGGAACCAACGCGAACCACCGCGCCGCCCACCAAGGCTGCATCCTCGGTAAACCGCGCCTGGATCTTCTTTCCGGTGCGTTGCTCAAGGACGGAAATCAATTGCTTTTTGTCCGCGTCGGTCAACGCGTGGGCGGAGGAGACTTCCGCGTCGGCGATCCCGAGCCGCTTGTTGAGCTCGGAGGTGTAAGCGGGCACGATTTCGCGCAACAAATGCGTTCGGCCATGATCGACGATCAGGAACAAAAAGTTTCGAACGGCGTCGTTCAAGCCCATTTTCGCGGCGACCTGCTCGACGACCTTGTGCTTTACCTCGCGATCGACGACCGGGCTTTCGAGCGCGTTCCGCAAGTCAGTGTTTTGGAAATACAAATCGACGAAGGCATTCAGATCGTTTCGCAGCACATCGCCCATTCGGCGTTCATATCCGACGTCGGCCAGCGCGGCGGCATATCGTTCGGCGAGGGCGCTCAATTGACGCTCCCTTCGAGATCTTTGACAAACGTGCGAACGAGATTGGAATCAGCCGCTGCGTTGATATCTTTGCGAAGCAAGGATTCGGCTTGCGCAATTGCATTGCGCGCGGTGAGCGACTTCAGAGCCAGTTGCGCGGCACGGACGGCAGCGGCGATTTCAGCCTGGGCGTTGTCTTCGATTTTTTGCGCTTCCACCTTCGAAAGGCTGCGGAGGCGCTGCGCTTCGGCTTCGGCTTCGCGTTTGGCATCCACGCGCATCTTTTGAACTTCGGCTTCGAGGCCTTCGAGTTTGGCGCGAATTTCCGCTCGCTGCGCTTCGGCCGCCTCTCGGGCTCGCGTTCCTTCGGCGATCTTCTGCGAGATCTCTTCGGCATGCTTGCGGAACGCGGGAGCGCCCCACTTCACGATTACGTACACCAGCCCGATAAAGACGATGGCGAAATTGACCCAACGGAAAGTCGCACCAGCGGCCGAATCCGCGGGAGCGTCGCTGCCCTCCTGCGCGAAAACCGGAGAGGCAAGCAGCAGAGCTGACACAACCAGACTCGAGAGAACTCGAAGAGGCGGACGAAGGTCGCGCATTAGCGGCGAACGCCTCCGCCAGACGGACTACCGCCGCCGAGAATGCTGCGTGCAATGTCGCCCGCCAGCGCGGGTGTGAGCGCTTCCGCTTCG
The DNA here is from genome assembly GCA_963785585.1 of uncultured Acidobacteriota bacterium. Classification (GTDB taxonomy): domain Bacteria; phylum Acidobacteriota; class Terriglobia; order Acidiferrales; family UBA7541; genus Palsa-295. Next base: position 95,004 of record CAWAVW010000004.1, on the reverse strand, counting down.
ACTTTGGCGGCAGCCAGGTCGGCTTCGAGCTTTTTCTTGGCGGCGAGGATTTCTTCCTGCGCGCGAGATCGCATCGCCTTCAAAAGTTTGGCTCGCTCGTCGAGTACCGCCTGACGCGCCGCTTCTTGCTCCTGATAGATTTGCGCGCGCGCCTTGGTGAGTTCCGCCTTGTAGTGTTCCAGATCGTGTTTCGCGGCGGATTCTACGGAAGCTGCTTCGGCGCGAGCTCCTTCGATTTTTGCGCTCCGCTCGGCCATCGCTTTCTGGATGGGAGTGAAGAAAGCCCAGCGCATGAACAAATAGAAAAAGAAGAAAAGGACCACTGTAGGCACAGCTTGAAGGAACAAGTCGCCGAGCTGGTGTAAAATTCCCATCTTCAGGAAATGGTACGGATGTGGTCGCCCCGTTTATTTACTGTTTCTGGTCTCAGGCGTACAGCCGACGTACCAGAGCAATTCCAGGTTGGTACTAAGGAAGAGAATTATCGCATCCGCTCCTGCCGCCGTCAACCCATTGCGAAGCCGTACCGAGGCGAGTAACAGCGAAAACTGGGCGCTTGGCGAAAACTAGAAATTTTTGAGGCGAAAACCAGCCACGCAACGGATTTCGCGCTCGATGAACTTTGGAAAGGCCCAAAATGGGACGAAAATCGGCTACTTGGGGAGTGCGTCGGCACCGGCCTGCGCCACGGTATGATCGTTTTCAACGGTGCTTCCGCTAACACCCACCGCGCCCACGACTTCCCCGCTTGCATTCTTCAGGACAACGCCGCCAGGGAACGTGATCAAGCCTCCGTTGCTGTGCTCAATGCCATAGAGAGGGCCCCCGGGCTGAGAGAGTTTGCCGATTTCGCCGGTGTTGAAGTCGAAAAACCGCGCGGTGCGGGCTTTCTTGATGGCAATATCGATGCTGCCGAGCCATGCGCCGTCTTGACGAACGAACGCTTTCAAGTTCGCGCCGGCATCCACGACGGCAATGTCCATCTTTGTGCCGATCTCGGTTGATTTCTTCTTCGCCGCCGCGACGATTTTTTCCGCTTGTTCTAACGTTAACTCCGACATTTCAATCCTCCGATTCAAATTCGATTTGCAAGGAAATGCTTCAGAGCGTCCAAGATTTCGCTGCAGCCATTCTAAACCGAGACTTCTTGAAATCCCTAGCGATGCGCGCAGCCGACTGTGCGGCGGACTACAATTCCGTTTGCTCGACTGGGAAGAGCGCGCGCACGGCGATGATCAGGGCGATTAGCACGAAGATCATTAGATAGCTTCCTTCGGGGCCAGCGCTTCCGCCCGTCAGCCACGTGGGCCCGTGGAATACTGGCGCGCGCCAAGAGCCCGGAACGGTGACGCCGCTATCCGGCACTCCGAAGACGAAACTTTCGGCGAAATCCCATGCCGCGTGCAAGCCAATCGCAAACCAAAGAGAACCGGTGCGCTTGAATGAGTACGCGAGGACGACTCCGAAGAGTCCCGCGAATACCAGGCCCGCGTGCGATTCCTGTGCATGGCCCGCGTGGACCCAACTGAAGATCAGAGCCAAAACCATCACCGCGGGCCAGAATGTGATTGCCTCGGTGAGGCTGACAAGCGCGTATCCGCGAAACAGAGTCTCTTCGGAGAACGCCACGACGAAGAATAACGTCGCGTAGACGAGTGCGAAGCCAGCGAGCGCAATTCCCCGCTGCATGGCAGGACCGAAATAAAAGACCCCGAGCAGGCGCATTACACACAGGAGTAGCGTAAGCGCTGCGAATCCGCACGCGGAGCCGAGGCCGAATCGCCTTCCACACGGACTTTTTCCGAGTCCGTAAAATCCAAATCGGCGGCCGTCCATGCGAGCCAGGATGGCCGTGGCCGCGAGCGTCGCGATAGCGACCTGCAGATTGCCGAAGAGCGCCGACCAATACAGTTTGTGCAGACTCGTGCCGAAGCCAGCACAGAGACGCTCGATGATCTTGAGAATTACGAAGAAGAGCACAGCAAATAACGCGAAACGGCCGAGCGCTAGCACCGTGGCGAGGGGCGAAAGTTGCCGTCGCGCTACGGTGCCCTCAGTGGCCTCCGTGGCCTCGGTCCCGAACGGATTGAACGCGTCATCCATGCACTGTGCGGGCGAAATGTTAGTCGATTCTTCGCGGCTTCCCTACAAGAAACGCGCCCAACAGGCCGCATTGTCTCTCACTGGCGCCCAAACCCGCTGGCGCACGATGCGGCGAATTCGATACAATCGCGGTTTGGCGTGGCGCTCGAGCGCCGATATGCAAGCCGCCTCGTGAATTCATAGGTTTCAAAGCGTTCAAAGATTCCGGCGGCCGCACACGTTTGCGCCTCATACATTCATGGCGTGAGCGGGCCGACGAAGGAGCAAGAAAATGCCTTCATTTCCAGGGGTAGATTTTCTCGATTTCGACTCGGTGCTGACCGACGAAGAAAAACTGGCGCGACAGTCCGCGCGGCAGTTTGTGGACGAGAACATCATGCCGATCATCGAGCAGTGCAACCGCGAGGGGAAATTCCCCGTTCAACTGGTGCCCCAAATGGCGGAGTTGGGGCTTTTTGGCGCAAGTCTGAAGGGTTACGGTTGCGCAGGCATGTCGAATGTGGAGTACGGGCTGGTGACGCAGGAACTCGAGCGCGGCGATTCGGGATTGCGCAGCTTCATTTCCGTGCAGTCGGCGCTAGTGATGTATCCGATTTTCACGTACGGCACGGACGCGCAAAAGGACAAGTGGTTGCCGTTGCTGCAGCAGGGCAAAGCGATTGGATGTTTTGGCCTCACCGAACCGCAGTTTGGATCGAATCCCGGCGGCATGCTGACGCGCGCGGTGAAGCACGGCGACAGTTACGTGCTGAACGGCGAGAAGATGTGGATTACCAGCGGCTCGATCGCGGATGTGGCGGTGATCTGGGCGAAATGCGAAGACGAAAAAATTCGGGGATTTCTGGTGGAAAAAGGCACGCCGGGTTTTAAGGCGTGGGACGTTCACGGCAAGTATTCGCTGCGCGCTTCGATTACTTCCGGACTCGCGATGACCGACTGCAAGATTCCGGCGACGAATCTGCTGCCCGGCGTGGAGGGACTACGCGGGCCGCTTTCGTGCCTGAATCAGGCTCGCTACGGAATTGGCTGGGGCGCGATCGGCGCAGCGATGGCGTGCTACGACACGGCTTTGACTTACGCCAAACAGCGCAAACAATTCGGGAACAAGCCGATTGCGGGGCATCAACTCGTGCAGGAAAAGCTCGTCTGGATGATCAGCGAAATCACCAAGGCGCAGTTTCTGGCCCTGCAAGTCGGCCGGCTGAAAGATCAAGGCCGCGTGCATCCTTCGCATATTTCCATGTTGAAGATGAATAACGTCTGGATGGCGCGGGAGTGCGCGAGCAAGGCGCGCGAAATCCTCGGCGCCAACGGAATCGTGGACGATTACTGCGTGATGCGCCATATGAACAACCTGGAATCGGTATTCACGTACGAGGGAACGCACGACATCCATAAATTGATTATCGGCGAGCGTATCACCGGAATCGCCGCATTCGAGTAGGGCCCGTTTTTCCGACAAGCGAGAGGCACACATGGAACAGGAACTAAGCCTGGAGTTTTTGCGCGTCGTCGAGCGTGCTGCAATCGATTCGGCTCGGACGATGGGGCAAGGCGACGGGCACAAGTCCGACAAGGTCGCCGTGGAAGCGATGCGCTCACAGATGGACTCGGTGAGCATGGACGGCACGATCGTAATCGGCGAAGGCGAGCGGGATAAAGCCCCGATGCTGTTTATAGGCGAGAAAGTCGGCGCCGCGGTTCACGACAAAACGCGGAAATATCCCGAAGTCGATATTGCCGTCGATCCGCTGGAGGGCACCAACCTGTGCTCGTCAGGACAGCCGAACGCGATCGTGGTGCTGGCGGCCAGCAATCGCGGCGGCCTGCTGCACGCGCCCGATCTCTACATGGAAAAAATCATCGTGGGACCGGCGTGCAAGGGACTGGTGGAGTTGGACGCGCCGGTTGCCCACAACTTGAAAATTATCGCGAAGTGCCTCGACCGCCGCGTGGAAGACCTGGTGATCATCGTGATGGACCGCCCGCGACACGAAAAGCTGATCGCTGAAATTCGCGCAGTGGGGGCGCGGATTCAGTTGATCTCGGATGGCGACCTGTCCGCAGGGATCAGCTCTGCCGTGAGCGGCACGAACGTACACGCCGTAATGGGCATTGGCGGAGCGCCCGAAGGCGTGCTGACGGCGGCGGCGTTGCGCTGTTTGAACGGGCAGATCCTCGGCCGGCTCGTCGTGCAAAGGCCGGAGCAGGTGGAACGCCTGCAACAGATGGGAATTCGAGATCCGAAGCGGATTTACGATACGGCGGACCTCGCGCCGGGAAGCAACATCATCTTCGCGTGCACGGGTGTGACGACGGGCAGTCTGCTGCGCGGCGTGCGGTTTTTTGGAGACGGCATCCGCACGCATTCGCTGGTCTTAACCATGCAGAATCGCCAGGTACGATTCGTCGATACGGTTCATCTGGATCAGAGGCCGGATGTTCGCGTAACTTTCTACTAGTACGCTTTCGTAAGAACCGCTTCCCATCTCACCGACCCATTCTCATGCACCCTTTCGGGAGTACAATCGCCCGAGAACGGGTGCCCTGCCTCACTCCTACCATGGAAACATTTCGATGAATCGCTGCGTATGGTAGGTATGACGTGGCGCGAGGTGAACTATGTCTAGCGGATCGTCGGGACGTCCGCCGATGAATATGGCCCCGCCCCGGCGCGACAACAACGCCGTGTGGTGGATTTTGGGCATTGTGGCGGGCGGCATTGTGATCATGATCGTATTCGGCCTCGCGCTGGCCGGAATGTTTCTCCACCACGTCCACGTGAACGGTTCGGACAACAAAGTGGACATCCAGACTCCCGTCGGCGAATTGAAAGTAAACACCGACTCTGCGCGCTCGACCGGGCTTCCGGTGTACCCTGGCGCCGTCCTCAACGAAGACAAAAACAAAAACGCGCAAATCGAGCTGAACGCGGGCGATTCAGGCGTCGGTATCGCCGTGGAGAATTATGCGACCGGCGATTCGCTCGAAGAAGTCGCTTCGTGGTATCAGAAGCATCTGAGTCCTAGTTTCCGGCGCGAGGACCCGCGGGAAATGAAAAACGACCAGGATAAAGAGGTCGATCGTAAAGCGGACTTGGCGTTTGTGGACGATCGGGGCGACGGAGCGCGGGTGGTGGCTCTGACGAGAAAAGATTCCGGCGTGGGTATCGCCTTGGTGCGCGTGGGAAAGCGCGAGACGCAATGATGTTGTGGGCAGCCGGGTGAGGTAGCAGGCTCGGCGGCGTTCGGAAAGAATGGACGCGCCAAGCCTGCCCCAGAATCTTGTGTGTTGCGCCGCCGTCTGGAAGAACTAGCGGTGCAAAGAAGCGGCAGCGTGACTGAGCGGCCGGCGCGGCATTCCAGACATTCCCGGAACCTGCGGCGCGAGCGGACGCATGCTGTGATTGGAACTCACATGCTCGCTGATTGCCTGCAGCCTCTTCAGGATGCCCTGCCACTGAGTCCAATCGAGCTGGCGCAAGTACGGACGGAGCCCTTGAATGAAGGGATCCTCGAGCACCGTCTCGCCGTTTGTTTCCGGAACGAAGAAGCGATTCAGACCGACACCGAGAGCTTCGGCGATCTTCTCAAGCGTGCCGAGGCTGGGAGTCATCTGTCCGCTTTCGATGCGGGACAAGTAAGAGCGAGAGACGCGCGAACGCGCCTGCAACTGGCTCTGGGTCATGCCACGTGATTCGCGCAACTGCCGGATACGCTGGCCGATGTTCTCCACGGTTTCGCGGTTGGGCCAGTTCTCGAACAGCTGACGATCGTCCCCAGGAAGATCCTGAGCGGACGGCGAAGGGATGACAAACGATACCTTCGGCGGCAGCATCCGCAGACACCTACGGCAGTTGTCCGTGCGGGTGCGGTACTGAACCAAACCACAAACCTGGCATCGAAGAACTTCCCGATCCAGTTCCATGCTTGATGCTAGGGCTTCTTTTTCCGCCACCGGTTCTCCTCGCAGACTGGTGCGGTGAGTGGAAGCGGAGGAACGTAGTTGTCTTTCGGGGGAAGGCAAAGACAGGCGCGAGTGCGATTCTCTACAGAGTGCCATTTCTTGTCAAGTCCTTTCTCGGAATCCCGGCGATATTCTGGCCAAGCTGACTCTCGCAGCTCAACAAAGCAATACACATGCCATGTTCAAACTGAATCGGAGCGGCAGCGGGTTTTCGTCGGCGACCTTTTGCGTCCGCTAACGCTCTGAACACACTGTCACTCCGCGTCATCGACTGACTTTTTTTGCAACATATTCGGAAATAGCGAGTTGCACACATCGATGGACCTGTTCCGTTCGCGCTTCGATAGGGTCTGGGAGCCGGCATAGGCGTCAAAATTCGTTTGAAATCCTGCCGAAACTACACGGCGGAGGAGGTGTGTTCAAAAAATGACGCGAATAAATAACGAATTGCTCTCAGAACGTCACACGAATCGTCTCAAAGCGAGACGAAGCGAGGTTCGCTTGAGACGGAGCCTCGGCTTTCTAATAGTCGTCTAACCGTTCGCCATGTGTTCTCTTGTCCCATCGGCATTTCGGCCTGTTGCGTGAGCGGTGCACCGAAAAGGAAGTTGTGGTTCGGGATGACCGGGTCCGGTCGGCGAACGGTGTTTGCGAAGAATCGGATGTGGAACCATAATGCTGGCGGCAATTCAATCCCACCACCTCGCCAGCACAGGATGGACTTGATTACGATGACGAATGGAAACAGCCTGCCGAACCGGGACGACGCCTGGAAGCTGCTTTGCGAATACACGCAGTCCGATAGTTTGAGGAAACACGCACTGGCGGTGGAGGCTTGCGTACGATCCTACGCGCGCAAATCCGGCGCAGACGAGGAGCTGTGGGGCACGACGGCGCTACTTCACGATTTCGATTACGAACGTTGGCCAAACGATGCGCATCATCCGACCGAGGAACATCCCTACGCGGGATCGAAGATTCTGCGCGAGCGTGGATATCCCGAAGAAATGATCCACGCGATTCTGGGCCACGCGGACTATTGCAACGTGCCGCGCGAATCGCCATTGGATAAGACGCTGTTCGCCTGCGACGAGCTGTCCGGATTCCTCACGGCCTGCGCACTGGTAAAACCGACGAAAAGCATTCACGACGTGGAAGCGTCGTCGGTGAAGAAAAAACTCAAGGACAAGGCGTTTGCGCGGGGCGTGAGTCGCGAAGATGTTTATAAAGGCGCGGAAGAATTGGGCGTACCGCTCGACGAGCACATCGCGTTTTGTATCGCGGCGTTGCGGACCGTTGCGATTGAGCTGGGACTGAACGGAGCGAGCGCGGCCGCCGCGACCTAAAAGTAAATGGGATCGGACGGCTGCGCGCGCCGAAAACACGAGGATATTCATTCAGGACGCCGGGGCCGAGGGATGCGCGACGTCGATGCGGAACGTGAAGCATCCGGCGGTGGTGCTGCGGACGTGGATGTACGCTACGTTGGGCCGGTCGCAGAGCCTGGCGAGGGCTGAGTCAACAGCCCCGTCATCGACATACTCGGCGGCGAGCAGGCGTCGACCCCTTGCGTAGGCGTTGAGGGTGCGTGGACTGTGGCGCAGCTCGGGAGGAAAGACGGAAACGACCGAGTAGCGTTCGCATGGCTCGGCGTGAATGTAAACGGGGCCGGGCAATGGAAGGTTTTCAGTCCCGTCGAAGGCATCGTAACTGAAGAGAATTTGACTTTCGCCCGGTTGAATCAGACGAAGGCAGTGACGGCAGGGGGCTGACTCGACCGCAACGTCTGTGTGCGCGGGGTGGCCGTAGCGTGGATCTTTTCCCGTGCGGCGCACGAACTCTGCGACGTGGGTTGGGATTGCGACGACGGTAAATGAGTTCATCATGCGGGCGCTCCTTTTGGTTCGAATTCCTGGTTAAGTCCGACTCCATTTTGGCGAAGAGCGCGCGGCGAAACTATCCGGTACGAGCGGGTGAACTTTCGGTCGATTTTCGGCAAGTGCGTGTGTGCTAGACTCGACGGTCCATGGAGCGCGCGGGAGACTTTCTGGGCAGCGTGTTGCGGAAAACCAGACGGCCGGAGGCTGCGATGGCGTGGCTGACGGGCGTGTGGCCCAGCGTTGTGGGCAAAACGCTGGCGGCGCACACGCGACCGATGAAATGCTCGGGGGGCTGCCTGGAAATTTCCGCGGACGGAAAGCCGTGGGAGAGGCAAATTGAAGGGATGAAGCGGGAATTTTGCGATCAGGTGAACAAGGCGTGGGGCGGAATGCTGGTGAGCGACGTGAAATTCGTAGCGACGCAGGCTAGCCTCCGGCACGTGGACAAGGAATTTGATAACGAACACACGCCGTTTGTGCGCGGGAACCGGAAAGAGCATGCGTAGGTCGTCGGTTTGAAGGGTGCACCCAAAGCGACTCCCGCCGTTCTGTATTAAAATCGAGTCATGGGACGTTATGAAGATTAGCCGCGAAGATGTGTTGCGCGTCGCCCAACTGGCGCATCTGGAACTCTCCGCGGAAGAGACCGAGATGTACCGTGGACAGCTCGATGAAATCCTCAATTACGTGGGGAAACTGGAAGAGCTGGATGTGACGAACGTCGCGCCGATGGCTCAGATTTCGTTCGCTGCGACGGAGGAGCCGAAGTTGCGCGCGGACGTCTTGCGCCCCTGCGACGTGGCAAACGCGGTATTGGAGAATGCCCCGGATGCAGCGAAGCCGTTTTTCCGGGTGCCGAAGGTGATCGAGCGATGAGCGCGGGCGCTTCGTGGACGATTGCGTCGGTGCAAGCGGCACTGAAGGCCAAAAATGTATCGGCGCGAGAACTGGCAAAGGACTACTTCGGGCGAATCGAGAAGCTAAATCCGGAACTGAACGCCTACTTGGCGCTTTCGCCAGAACGTGCCTACGCGCAGGCCGACCGGGTGGATGCTGCGTTGGCGCGAGGCGAGGAATTGGGGCCTCTGGCAGGCGTCCCAGTCGCCGTAAAGGACGTGCTGAGCACCAAGGGCGTGGAGACGACCTGCGGATCGAAAATTCTAAGGGGCTACGTACCGGCCTATGACGGGACGGCCATCGAGCGACTGGAGCAAGCCGGTGCCGTCATCCTAGGCAAGACAAACTGCGACGAATTCGCGATGGGTAGCTCGAACGAAAACTCAGCATACGGTGCCGTACGGAACCCCGTGGCGCTGGATCGCGTGCCGGGGGGCTCGAGCGGCGGATCGGCGGCGGCCGTGGCGGCTGGATTGGCGGTCGCATCGCTGGGAACGGATACGGGAGGGTCGATCAGGCAGCCGGGAGCTTGCTGCGGCATTCCGGCGCTAATGCCAACATACGGTCGCGTATCGCGTTACGGGCTCATCGCCTTTGCATCATCGCTTGACCGAATCGGGCCGTTCACGACGAACGTGGATGACGCGGCGACAATTCTAAGGGTGATTGCCGGGCAAGACCCAAATGATTCGACTTCGGCCAACGTGCCGGTTCCGGATTACTCCGCAGAAACGAGCGGGTCGATTGCCGGTATGCGAATTGGGGTACCGGAAGACTATTTCGGCGAGGGCCTGGATTCTGAGGTGAAGGCTAAGGTGCTGGCCGGCATAGCAATGCTGGAGAAGCTTGGCTGCGAGCGCGTGCCACTGAAAATGCCGCACACCGACTATGCGATTGCGACGTACTACATTGTGGCAACGGCAGAGGCCAGTTCAAACTTGGCACGGTTTGACGGCGTTCGGTACGGCCTGCGAGTGACGGGCACGACGTTGATGGAGATGTACCGCAAGACGCGCGAGGTGGGATTCGGGCACGAGGTGAAGCGACGGATCATGCTGGGGACGTACGCGCTAAGTGCCGGATATTACGACGCATACTACTTGAGAGCGCAGAAGGTGAGAGCCTTGATTGCCCGGGATTTCGCCAATGCATTTCAGAAAGTGGACGCGATTGTAACGCCGACGATGCCAACGCCGGCGTTCCGGCTGGGCGAGAAGACGGCGGACCCGCTGCAGATGTATCTAGCTGATATATATACGGTTACTGGCTCTTTGGCCGGAGTGCCGGGAATGTCGATTCCCTGCGGCAAGACGTCAGCGGGCTTGCCCGTCGGTTTGCAAATCTTCGGTTCGCACTTTGGCGAAGGCAAGATTTTGAAGTTGGCGAAGGGATTTGAATCAGCCGGAGGCTTCACGATTTAGAGCGCGGTACCCGTGACGAACGCTGCCGCGAAGGATCACCGGCACACGAACCCATGAGAAAACTGGAACCGATCTATTCGCTACTCGCTTCGACGCGGTCACGGTTCATCGCAACCGTGGATGCTTTCCCGGCCGAGCACTGGAACGAGTCCCCCGCCGATGAAGTGTGGTCGGCCGCGGAAGTGGTGACGCACACGATGCAGGTGGAAGAAGCGATCGTGATGGGATCGAAAAAAGCGCTCGCGGCGGGGCCGAAGCCGATACCGTTTTTGAAGCGGTTTCACCCGCCCATGGCCATGGCAACTTTACGCCGGCGAAAGTTCAAAAGCCCGATCCGGATCGACGAACGGCGAATTCCAGACAAGGGCGAGTACGTGGAGCGAATCACAGCAACTAGAAATGCGACGCTTTCGTTTATTGCCAGCACCGCCGACAAGAACCTCAGCTTGTACAGCTTTCCCCATTCTGCCTTCGGGCCGCTGAATCTTTATTCGTGGTTTCGGCTCATCGGCTACCACGAATTACGCCACGCGAAACAAATCCGTGAAGTTGCAGAAATATTCCACCCGTAGAATCTCACTTCCAGTTCCGTCATAAAGCGCGGATTTCCGCCCTTCGGAACATTTTCGCCTCAAGGTGCGTCAAATACTAGAGAAGACGGGAATTCGGGCCGAATGCGAAGGGTGTGGAGAGAATCGAGTTTTAGCCGAATAGAACGGAAGGACTATTGCAAGGGACGAGGGCAAATTCTAGCCTGAGTTCAGCTTCCGTAGGATCGCGAGGCTTTCAAAATGGCGCAAATCAAGCTCAGCCAGAAGATGTTCACCGAAGATGAAGTATGCGTGCTCACAGGCATCTGCCTGGATCATCTTCGCGGCCTTGCGAAGAACAAGCACCTGGGCCACATCGTTCGCGCCGCGGAAGCCGCCGGCGCCGAAGCCGAAAAGTGGCTGTTCACGCAGGCAGAACTGATGATCGTAAACGTAATCGGGCCCCGCTGCGAGCACCGGACGACGGTTTAGTCGCCAGGTCGAGAATTACCGTTTCCCCCTTTGTCTTTCCTCGGACTGGATTTCCCCGTAGTGTTCCCTCGAAGGATTGATGTTGCCGTTGTACCCCGGAAATGCGCAAGCTATCCTAAATTCGGCTCAACCCTACGCGGATTTACAGCATCCTACAGGGCGAAGCCGGAGGGATGGATTGGCTGGCATGCGAGCTGGAGCGATTTCTCGATGCGAAATGGATCGTTGGAATCCATTCGCCCGCGGGAGCGTGCGGATCCTGCCCCGTATTTTGTTTCTCTTCATTTGCGCAACGAGTCCGCTGACAGCGTTCGGGCAGGGCGCCGCCGGGCCCACTCCTCACGCAGCTCCCCCGCCAGCGCCTGCGGCGGAAGCCTCCGCGCCCGCCGAAGCCGCCCCACCCCCGGGCGGAAAGTTGATGCTGAAAGACGGCACGTTTCAGTTGGTCCGCGAGTATGAGGTGGACGGCGACCGGGTGCGTTACTACAGCATCGACCAACATGATTGGGAGGAGATGCCGGCGTCGCTGATTGATTGGGACGCCACCAAGAAGGCGGCGGCCGAAGATGCCAGCCGAAAGAAGGCCATCATCGCCAAAGTACACGCGCAGGAAGCGGCCCGGGCGTCAGAACCGCTGGACGTGGATGCGAGCATTGAGATTTCAAAAAATGTGTTTTTGCCGGCCGGCGAAGGGGTATGGGCGTTTGACGGTGACAAGGTTTCGAAGCTCGCGCCGGTGGATGCGGACATCAAATTCAGCAAATCACAGATGTTAAAGCAGGTGCTGATTCCGATCCCCATCGTACCGACCCGGCACACGGTGTCGCTGAAGGGGACGCGAGCGAAATTCCGCATGGATCCCGGACAAATCGAATTTTATATGCGGTACGCAGACGGACACGAGCCCGAGGTACAGCTGATTCAAGCGCGGATCCACGGGGATAAGCGGGACCTGGAAAATTTGGACCAGATGTTCCGGGAGCAAGCGACCAGTGGATTGCTGGAGGTCAAAACGCTGCGATGGCAGATCGCGAGGGGCGTTTATAAGTTTACTGTGATGCAGCCTCTTGAGCCCGGGGAATACGCGATCGCCGAGATTGTGCCGGGCGGCGGAACGAGCCTCTATTTCTGGGATTTTGGCATCGACGGGAAAAACAGCGGAAAGAAGTGAGCCGGGGCCGGAGCGGGGGTACCGCTATACAAACTGAGGCTGAAGCAGCTCGGCGAGCAAAGTGGCAAGCGCAGCGATATGGAAGGGCTTCTGTAGAACGTTGGCGCCCTTTTCCTTGAAGTCGGCGACGGCGGCGGGGTCGAGCATAGCTCCGGTCATAAAGACAAATTTTGTACTCGCGGCGAGATTGCGGGAGCGCAGCGCCTGAAAGAATTCCTCACCGTTCATTCCCGGCAGGTTGAAATCGCACAGAAGAAAATCGTAGGAGTGATTCGCGAGGTGAACCAAGGCGTCTTCCGAATTGGCAGCTCCCTCAACGGTCATGCCACGAGAGGCAAGCCCCTCCTGCACAATTTCGCGAATACTCTCTTCGTCATCCACCACGAAGACCGTGCGACCCTTCAGCACTGCGTTGCCAGCCGGCAAGGGAACAGGCGCTCGCGGAGCAACAGCCTGCTGTGCGGGCGCGGGGAGCAGCTCTTCGAAGGCAGGAAGCAAAACGGTGAATTCAGCACCCGAGCCCGCGACTGACTGGACCTCAATTGTGCCGCCATGCTCTTTGATGATGGCCGAACAAATGGTGAGGCCAAGCCCCGTACCACCGGCCGGTCGCTTGGTGGTGAAGAATGGGTCGAAGACTTTACCGAGGATGTTCGCCGGAATTCCAGGGCCGTCATCCAGAAACTTTACGGCCAATTTTCCGTCCATGGGCTGAACGGAGACCTTAATCGTTCCCGTGCCGGAACCCGATGCGATGGACTGCTCGGCGTTGGCGATGAGGTTCAGGAACACTTGATTCAGAAGCTTGGCGTCTCCCTGCGTGGCGGGAAGGCGCGGGGGCGCGGAGAACTGAACGTCGATGTTCTTTTGCTTCAGCAGAATTTGCTGCTGGCTGAGAACCGAGCGCACGACGTCCTCCACCGCCAGTTTCTTGCTGACGAGAGCCGAGGGCCGCGAGAACGACAGGAGATTTTGGACGATGGTGGCGGCGCGACGAGCTTGTTTCAGCACGAGACCGATCTGGCGCTTGCTGACCTCGTCGCTCGATCGCTCATAGAGCAAATCGCTGATGCCGAGAATGGCGGTAAGGGGATTGTTGAGTTCGTGAGCGACGCCGGACATCATTTCGCCCATGGCGGCGAGCTTTTCCTTTTGCGAGGCCTGCTTCTCGGAGTTCTTTACCTCGGTGACGTCGCGGATGGAAGCGACCACGCCGTTGATTTTTCCAGCGCCGTCAAATAGCGGGCTGGCGCTGGCGCGAAGCATCCGCCACGTGCCGTCGCCGTGAAGGGTTCGATACTCGCAAAGGACGCTGCTGGTTTCGCCTGTGGCAATCCGGCGGAACGTCTCCTTGATGCCGGGCAGGTCGTCCCGATGAATGGCGCTGCCAAAATACTCGCCGACGAGTTTTTCGGCGGAATACCCCAAGACCTCCTTGATGCGAGGACTGACGAAGGTGACGCGGCCGTCCATATCCAGCACGGAGATCATATCGGGAAAACTGGCGACGAGCTGGCGGACGAATTCCTGCTCCTTCTGTAGGCGCTTTTCGATTTCGATCCGCTCCGTCACATCAACAATGGTTCCCTGCAAGCGAACGGTCTTGCCGAACGTATCGCGAATCGCGAATCCGGAAGCCAAGGTGTGCAGGTGGGATCCATCCTTGCGGCGGAAAATAATATCAACGTCCTGAATGGCGCCTTTGGCCAGCATCTGATTCACAAGCTTTTCGCGCTGGTCGCCATGAACATAGAGCGACGAGAAATTCTGGCTGGTCAGCTCGTTTTTGTCGGCGTATCCGAGCATCCGAACGAAGGCGGGATTGGCGTCGAGCAGTTGGCCTTCGGGCGTAGTGAAGATGATGCCTTCCCGAAGCGATTCGAAAAGCTCGGTGAAGCGAAGCTCGGACTCGTTCTGCGCGGTCACGTCGCGAGCCCAACCGCTCACGGACATGGTGTCGTCATCCTTAAGAAGCTGGAGCCAGCAATCGTAAAAGCGACGCTGATTGTCTTTGCGTGGACGAACGGAGATACGACCGGACCAGGAACCGCGCTTGAGGAACTCAGGGATCGCGCGCTGAACATCGGCGAGAGAAGGCTCCACGAGGAATTCCTGCAGCCCGTGACCGATCAAGTGCTGAAACGAAGTGCCGAGCGTTTCGGCGAGGCATTTGTTGGCCACGCGGATTTCGCCGTCGAGAGTGAGGGTGAAGACGGCATGATCGAGATGATCGATCAATTCGCGATAGTTCAACTGCGACCGGGAGATGACCTCGACGAGCTTCTTGAACTGCGCAGCGGTGGGCGCACCGGTGGAGGAAAGCGCGGCTTCGATGGCTGCGAGGTCGTGACTAGGATCCAGCGGCATTCGTCGTCGTCCGAGAGTCGTTGCAATGGGGCGCCCGTTCGTGCACGAGCCGTCCCCGCTCAAATCTTACCGAGCCCAAAGCGCGAGCGGCGAAGAAACGTTTGGATTGATGCCAATCTGTTTACTAGCAGGCGAAGTACGGGTGTTCGAATCGTTGGATACCGGCGGTTCATCGCGCTACGAGTCGTTTCGAAGGCCGAGAAATGAAAAAGGCGTCCCGATCACTCGGGACGCCTTTTTGTTGCCGGTCACGGCAGGAGCGAAGCACTCCGGCCCAGCGGTTAGTCGCCTTCGACGATCGCGTCGGTGTCCTTGCGAAGGAAATCGAGAGCGGCGGCTTCTTCCGGGGTGAGTTCCGGTTCGAGCTGCTGCGGCTCTTCCTTCGGGATTTCGGTGAGCAACTGGATGTTGCGGTAACGCTCCAGTCCCGTACCCGCCGGAATCAGACGGCCCATGATGACGTTTTCCTTCAGGCCACGCAGGTAGTCGACCTTTCCGGAAATCGCCGCTTCGGTGAGGACGCGGGTGGTTTCCTGGAAGCTCGCGGCGGAGATAAACGAATCCGTCGAGAGCGAAGCCTTGGTGATGCCGAGGAGAAGCGGACGGCCCGTTGCGGGTCGGCCACCGTCTTTGATAATCCGGTCGTTCTCTTCGCGGAAGCGGAACTTGTCCACCTGCTCCTCGAGAAGGAACGTGGTATCGCCGACGTCTTCGACTTTCACCCAACGCATCATCTGGCGAACGATCGCTTCGATGTGCTTGTCGTTAATGTTCACACCCTGCAGCCGGTAAACTTCCTGAATCGAGTTGACCAGATAGGCCTGGGTGTACTTTTCGCCGAGGACGGCGAGAATGTCGTGCGGGTTGAGCGGACCGTCAATCAAAGGTTCGCCGGCCTGCACGTGTTCGCCTTCCTGAACGTTGATGTGAACGCCGCGGGAGATGGAGTATTCCTTGATCGTCTTTCCATCTTCGCTTTCGACGTAGATCTTGCGCTGGCCCTTGGCGATTTCGCCGTACTTGACGATACCGTCGATTTCGCTGATGACCGCGGGATCCTTCGGCTTGCGCGTTTCGAACAGTTCGACGACGCGCGGCAGACCGCCGGTGATGTCCTTGGTCTTGGTGGTTTCGCGCGGGATCTTGGCGAGCACGTCTCCGGGCTGCACCTCGTCACCGTCCACGACCATCAAGTGGGCGCGCGACGGCATCAGGTACTTCTTCCGTACGCGCCCTTGCGGGTCGCGGACGAGAATCGTGGGCTGATGCTTTTCGTCACCCGGCGGCAGCGTGACAACGAGCTGCGAAAGACCGGTGACTTCGTCCACCTGCTCTTCGATCGTGATGCCCGGTTGCAAATCCTTGAACTGGATGGTGCCGCCGGTTTCGGTGAGGATCGAGAACGTGTACGGATCCCATTCGACCATAGTGTGTCCGAGCGTGACCGGTTGGCCGTCTTCGACCTTCAGGCGCGCGCCGTACACAACGTGGTGGCGTTCTTTTTCGCGTCCCTTTTCGTCCACAACGGCGATCAAGCCGGAGCGGTTCATGGAAACGATCTGCTTGCCTCGGCCCTCGACGACTTTCAAGTCGATGAACTTCACGAAGCCATTGTTGCGGGCTTCGACTTTCGACTGTTCGGTGACGCGGGTAGCGGTACCGCCGATGTGGAAGGTACGCATGGTCAACTGAGTTCCCGGTTCGCCGATGGACTGAGCAGCAATGACGCCGATCGCTTCGCCCATTTCGACGAAACGGCCGGTGGCCAGGTTGCGGCCGTAGCAGCGTCCGCAAACTCCGCGGCGGGATTCGCAGGTGAGCACGGAGCGGATCTTGACGCGCTCGATTCCGGCTGCCTGAATCGCGTTCGCGAGCTCTTCGGTGATTTCCTGGTTGATCTCGACGATGACGTTACCTTCGTAGTCTTTGATCTTTTCGAGCGAAACGCGGCCAACGACGCGATCGCGCAACGGTTCGACTTCGACCCCGGCTTCGAGAATCGGTTCGACGTAAATCCCGTCGGCCGTGCCGCAGTCAAATTCGTTGATGATCACGTCTTGTGCAACGTCCACCAGGCGGCGCGTGAGGTAGCCGGAATCCGCCGTCTTCAAAGCGGTGTCCGCCAATCCCTTACGAGCGCCGTGCGTGGAGATGAAGTATTGCAGCACGGTGAGGCCTTCACGGAAGTTCGACGTGATGGGCGTTTCGATGACTTCGCCGGAAGGCTTGGCCATCAAACCGCGCATACCGGAAAGCTGGCGGATCTGCTGTTTCGATCCGCGGGCTCCGGAGTCGGCCATGACGTACACCGGATTGATGACGCCCTGCTTATCCTGCTCTTCGAGCGCCTTGAACATTTCATCAGCGACCTTTTCGGTGACGTCCGACCAGATGGCGATGACTTTGTTGTAGCGTTCGCCGTTGGTGATGGCACCGTCGAGGTACTGCTGCTGCACTTTGACGACTTCGTGCTCGGCGGTATCGACCAGCTTGAACTTGACGTTGGGGATAACCATGTCGCTGATGCCGATGGAAACGCCGGACTTGGTTGCGTACAGGAATCCGAGTTCCTTCAGCTTATCGAGAGCGACGACCGTCTTTTCGAGGCCGAAGCGCAAGTAACAATACTGGACCAGAGCCTGCACGCCCTTTTTCTTGAGCAAGCCGTTGATGAACGGCATGTCGTGCGGGAGGTGATCGTTGAAGATCACGCGGCCGACGGTGGTCTGCAGGAACTGCTTGTTCAGGTTTACAGGTTCGGTGTGCGAAACGTCCTGGTCGTCGTAGGCGTTGGTGAGGTCGATGACTTCACCGGTGTAGCGCAGGCGAATCGGAGTGAGCAATTCCACTTCGTTCGCTTCGAGCGCCATGACGACTTCTTCCGGCGAACCGAACGCACGGCCTTCGCCCTTGGCCTTCGGCTTGGACTTGGTCATGTAATAGATGCCGAGGACCATGTCTTGCGTCGGGATGGCCAGAGGATAGCCGTTCGCGGGCGACAAAATGTTGTGCGAGCTGAGCATCAGGACGGATGCTTCCACCTGTGCTTCGGGCGAAAGCGGAATGTGAACCGCCATCTGGTCGCCGTCAAAGTCCGCGTTGAACGCGGTGCAGACGAGCGGATGGATGCGGATCGCTTTCCCTTCGACGAGCACCGGTTCGAAAGCCTGAATGCCCAGGCGGTGAAGCGTGGGAGCGCGGTTGAGCATGACGGGATGTTCGCGAATGACGTCTTCGAGAATGTCCCACACGACCGGTTCCTGCGCTTCGACGAGTTCCTTGGCCTGCTTGATGGTGGTGCAATGCCCGGCGGCTTCCAGCTTGTGGTAGATGAACGGCTTGAAGAGCTCGAGCGCCATTTTCTTCGGCAGACCGCACTGGTGAAGCTTCAGTTCGGGGCCGACGACGATGACGGAACGTCCGGAATAGTCCACGCGCTTGCCGAGCAGGTTCTGGCGGAAACGGCCCTGCTTGCCCTTGAGGGTGTCGCTCAAAGACTTCAGCGGGCGGTTGTTGGTTCCGCGGAGAACGCGTCCACGGCGGCCGTTGTCGAATAGAGCGTCTACCGCTTCCTGCAGCATGCGCTTTTCGTTGCGAACGATGACGTCCGGCGCGTGAAGCTCCATCAGCTTCTTCAACCGGTTGTTGCGGTTGATGACGCGGCGGTACAGGTCGTTCAAGTCGGACGTGGCGAAACGGCCACCGTCCAGCGGAACGAGCGGGCGCAGCTCGGGCGGAAGGACCGGGATTACGTCCAGGATCATCCACTCGGGCTTGTTGCCGCTCTTGCGGAACGCTTCCAGGACTTTCAGGCGTTTGGCGAACTTGATGCGCTTCTGAAGGCTGGCGTCGGTCTTCATCCTTTCGCGCAGTTCTTCGGAAAGCTTGTCCACCTCCACGCGGCGGAGCAATTCCTTGATGGCTTCGGCTCCCATGCCGGCGCGGAATTTTCCGGGGAACTCCTTCTGGAGTTCGCGGAGTTTTTCTTCCGGCAGGATTTCCTTTTCACGGAGCGAAGCGACTTCGCCGGGATCGATGCAGACAAAGGTCTCGAAGTACAAAATGTGTTCGAGATCGCGCATGGTGATATCGAGGAGGTAGCCGATACGGCTGGGCAGCCCCTTGAAGAACCACACGTGCGAGCAGGGCGAAGCAAGTTCGATGTGACCCAAGCGCTCGCGACGGACCTTGCTGAGCGTTACTTCGACGCCGCACTTATCGCAGATCACTCCGCGATGCTTCATGCGCTTGTATTTTCCGCACAAACATTCCCAGTCGGTGACGGGGCCAAAAATCTTGGCGCAGAACAGGCCGTCGCGTTCGGGCTTGAAGGTGCGGTAGTTGATGGTTTCGGGCTTGGTTACTTCGCCGTGCGACCAGGACCGAATTTTTTCGGGACTTGCCAGGCTGATTCGAATGGAATCAAAGTCCGCAATCTGACTGGCGCGATCATATGGGCTCGATCGATACAAGGGCTGATCCTCCTGTCCGGTAAAACCGGACAATGCAAAACAGGTTCAGAAGACTTGGCGGCCCGGGATACAGATGCCGGGCCGCGGAAGTTAGTCGGCCGCTTCCAGCTTTTCAGGCTGCGGCTTTTGGCGCTTCATCAGTTCGATATCCAGGCAAAGCGACTGCAACTCGCGGACGAGGACGTTGAACGATTCAGGCACGCCAGGTTCGATTCCCGGTTCGCCCTTCACGATGGCCTCGTAGATTTTCGCGCGGCCGTACACGTCGTCCGATTTGGCAGTGAGCAATTCCTGGAGAATGTGCGCGGCGCCGTATGCTTCGAGCGCCCACACTTCCATTTCTCCGAAACGCTGACCGCCGAATTGCGCCTTGCCGCCCAGAGGTTGCTGGGTAATCAGTGAATATGGACCGATGGAGCGGGCGTGGATCTTGTCGTCCACCAAGTGGGAGAGCTTCAGCATGTAGATGTAACCGACAGTGACTTGCTGCGCGAAGACGTCGCCGGTCATACCGTCATGCAGAGTGATCTTGCCGCTCTCCGGAAGTTCGGTGAACTGGAGCAAGTGGCGGATGTCGCCTTCGCGAGCGCCGTCGAATACCGGCGTTGCGAACGGCACACCGTCACGGAAGCCCTGAGCCATGTCGAGAACCTGGTCATCGTCGAGGCCGGAAAGCGTCTTCCAGACCGACGTGGGACCAAAGGCGTCCTTGAAATATTTGCGGACGCTTTCCGCTCTCGATTCTTTGTCCAGCAGCTTGCCGATTTGCTCGCCCAATTCCTTGGACGCCCAGCCTAGGTGCGTTTCCAGAATCTGTCCGACGTTCATTCGGGACGGAACGCCGAGCGGATTCAGAACGATTTCGACCGGAGTGCCATCCGGCATGTAAGGCATGTCTTCCTTCGGAATGATGCGCGCGATGACGCCCTTGTTACCGTGGCGTCCGGCCATCTTGTCTCCGACGGAGAGCTTGCGCTTCATGGCGATGTAGCACTTCACCAGCTTGATCACGCCCGGAGGCAGCTCGTCGCCCTTCTTCAGCTTGCCGATGCGCTCGTCGGTGATCTTGCGCAGCACGTCGATCTGACGCGAAGTCATTTCTTCGACTTCGTCGATCTTTTCGATTAGCAGCGGGTCTTTATCGTTCAAGCGAAGACGCTTGAGGTTGCGGGTGGAGATCTTTTCCAGGATGTCCCGGGTAAGCTCCGTGCCCTTGACCAGCAAACGCTTGTTGGTGCGTTCGTCGTGCAGGTCGGCGGTGAGTTTCTGGCCACCGAGCAAGTCGTTCAAGCGCTTCAGGCGTTCGTCGGTCAGAATGCGGATTTCGTCGCCCAGGTTCTTTTCGAGCTTGGCGACTTGAGCGGCTTCGATCGACTTGTGCCGTTCGTCTTTTTCCGCACCCTTGCGGCAGAAGATCTTCACGTCAACGATGGTGCCTTCGATGCCCGGCGGGCAGTAGAGAGAAGCGTCGCGAACGTCTCCGGCCTTTTCACCGAAGATGGCGCGCAACAGCTTTTCTTCCGGAGTCAGCGTGGTCTCGCCCTTCGGCGTGACTTTGCCAACCAGGATGTCACCCGGCTTTACCGTGGCGCCGATACGGATGACGCCGCTTTCGTCCAGGTTGCGAAGGAAGCTTTCGTTGATGTTGGGGATGTCCCGCGTAATTTCTTCGGGTCCGAGCTTGGTATCGCGCGCTTCGATTTCGTATTCCTCGATGTGGATGGAGGTGTAGTAGTCCTCTTCCACCAGCTTTTCGCTGACGAGGATGGCGTCTTCGAAGTTGTAACCGCGCCAGGGAACGAACGCGACCAGCACGTTGCGCCCAAGAGCGAGTTCGCCGCGATCGGTGCAAGGACCATCGGCCAAAACCTGACCTTGTTTCACACGGTCGCCCGCGCGAACAAGAGGCTTCTGGCTGATGCAAGTGTTCTGGTTCGAGCGCTTGAACTTCGTCAGCAGGTAAATGTCGGATCCGACTTCGCGGCTGAGTACGCCGGATTGATCGGATTCGACGCGGACGATCACGCGTTCAGAGTCAACCTGGTCCACGATACCGTCGCGACGGCAGACGATGACTGCTCCCGAGTCGCGAGCCGTGACGCGTTCCATGCCGGTGCCAACCAGGGGAGCGTCGCCCTTAATCAGGGGGACGGCCTGACGTTGCATGTTCGAACCCATCAAAGCGCGGTTCGCGTCGTCGTTTTCCAAGAACGGAATCAAGCTGGCTGCGACAGAGACGAGCTGCTTGGGCGAAACGTCGATGTAATCGACTTCCTCGCGGCTCTTCAGCACGAAGTTACCGGCTTGACGGCAGTTGACCAGTTCAGTGGTAATGCGCTCTTTTTCGTCGAGCGAGGCGTTGGCCTGCGCGACGACGTAGCGGTCTTCTTCCCACGCGGAAAGGTAGAAGCAATGCGCGTCCCACACGACGCGACGGCGCTTCAGCTCTTCGTTGGCGTCTTCGACTTTTTCCTTTTCGACAATTTCGCCGGCTTTGAATTCGCTGTCTCCGGCGTTGACGATCTGGACAAAGTCGATCACTCGACCGTTTTTCACTTTGCGGTACGGCGATTCGATGAAGCCGAACTCGTTGATCCGCGCATAAGAAGAAAGCGAGCTGATCAAACCGATGTTCGGACCTTCAGGCGTTTCAATCGGGCAGATGCGGCCGTAGTGCGTCGGGTGAACGTCGCGGACTTCGAAGCCGGCGCGCTCACGGGACAGACCACCGGGACCAAGAGCCGAAAGGCGGCGCTTGTGCGTAATTTCGCTGAGCGGGTTGGTCTGGTCCATGAACTGCGAAAGCTGCGAACTGCCGAAGAACTCGCGAATCGCGGCCATAACCGGCTTGGCGTTGACGAGATCGTGAGGCATGGCCGTGGACATTTCCTGATACACGGACATCTTTTCCTTGATGGCGCGCTCCATGCGGACCAGACCGATGCGGAACTGGTTCTCGAGGAGTTCACCGACCGCGCGAACGCGGCGGTTGCCCAAGTGGTCGATGTCGTCCACCGATCCGATGTTCTTGCGCAGCTTCAGCAAATACTTGATTGCCGCGACAAAGTCCGACGGATCGAGGGTGCGCTTTTCGAGCGGGGTTTCAAGGCCCAGCTTGATGTTGAACTTCAGGCGGCCGACTTTGCTGAAATCGTACTTGCGCGCGTCAAAGAACATTCCGTTGAACAGCGCAGTCGCGGTTTCGAGGGTCGGAGGATCGCCCGGGCGCAGCTTGCGGTAGATTTCGATCAGCGCTTCCTTCGGCGAACGAATGGTGTCCTTTTCCAGGGTACGCGTGACGATGATGCCGACGTCGTCGCGATCCGGGAAGCAAACGTCCACTTCGGTGATGCCGGCTTCGCCGATCGAAGCCCACATTTCGGCGGTGAGAGGCTTGTTCGATTCGAGAAGCACTTCACCGGTCTGGCGATTGACGAGCTCGCTGACGGTGACCGCGCCTTCCAAATCGGCAACGCCGACTTCCACCTGCGTGACGCGAGCCTTCTGCATTTCCTTGAACAGAGGATCGCTGATTTTCTTGTGCGCACCGACCAGCACTTCGCCGGTCTTGGGGTGCTTGATTTCCTTGGACAGCTTGCGATCGATCAGCCCTTCCGAAGCGTTCCAGTAGATTTCGCCGTCGCGAACCGAAATGCGTTCGACCTGGTAGAAAGTACGAAGAATGTCTTCGTTGGACTTCATTCCCAAAGCGCGCAGGAAGATCGAGCCCAGGAATTTGCGCTTGCGGTCGATGCGGACGTACAGAATGTTCTTGGTGTCGTATTCGAATTCCACCCACGATCCGCGGTAAGGAATAATCTTGCCGAGGAAGTAGCTGCGGTTGTTGGAAGCTTCGAAAAAGACGCCCGGCGAACGGTGCAACTGGCTGACGATGACGCGTTCGGTACCGTTGATGATGAAGGTGCCGTTCTCGGTCATCAGCGGAATGTCGCCGAAGAAAACTTCCTGCTCTTTAATGTCGCGGATCGACTTTGCGCCGGTGTCCGGATCCTTGTCGTAAATGGTCAGACGGATCGTGACTTTCAAGGGCGCGGAGTAGGTCATGCCGCGTTCCTGGCATTCGTTTACGTCGTACTTCAACTGCAGAGTGACCGGGTCGCCGCACTTGTTGCAGAAAGTGGGAGTGTTCTTGTTGAACGTGCCGCACTTGGCACAAAGAACGTCGCCGGTTTTGTACGGGTTGGTGACGACCGAAGCTCCGCAATTCCGGCAGGTGGCGCGCAAGTGATGCAGGCCGCGAAGATGGCCGCACTTGCATTCCCAGTTGCCGATGGCGTAATCGACGAAATCCAGCTGCGACAGACCGCGGAAATCTTGAATCGGAAATACCGAGGCAAACACCGACTGCAAGCCCGTATCTTCGCGTTCGCTCGGCAGCAAATCCATCTGCAGGAAGCGCTGATACGACTTCTTTTGCACGTCAATCAGGTTGGGGATCTGAACGGTCGTCTTGATTTTGGCGAAGTCCAGGCGTGCTCGTTCCCGAGTGGCGCGGTTACCGTTACGATTGCTCATGGACCATCCTTATGTCAGTAGCATGCCGGAAAGACGAAGCGGATAGACACCCGCCCCGTCAGTCCGGGAAGGACGTATTGTGAGGTTCGAAGGTTCAAAAGGATCGCGCGCGTGGCGCATTCCTTCGCAGCCGATCTATCCGGGCTGCAGGGTATAGCTAAATACCGATCAGTTACTTGATGTCGACTTTGGCGCCGGCTTCTTCGAACTTCTTCTTGATCGTGGCGGCCTCGTCCTTGTTCACTCCCTCTTTCACGGTCTTGGGAGCGCCGTCAACCAGGTCCTTGGCTTCTTTCAAGCCCAGGCTGGTGACTTCGCGGACAGCCTTAATCACATTGATCTTGTTCGCGCCGACTTCGGTAAGAACGACGGTGAATTCCGTCTTCTCTTCCGCTGCGCCGCCGCCCGCTGCCGCGCCGCCACCCGCCACCATCACGGGAGCCGCTGCCGCCGCGGAAACGCCGAACGCTTCTTCCATCTTCTTCACCAGGTCCGACGCTTCGAGCAGCGACAGACCCTTGATTTCTTCCAAAATTGATTCGACTTTGCTGGCCATTGCTGTTTCCTATCCTCCTCCGAATTTAAAAACCAAAAACAAAATATCCGAACAAACCTTTCGCTCGAACCGGCCTAGGCTGCAGGCGCAGGTTCCGGTGCAGGCGCGGCCGCCGGAGCGGCGCCACCTGCAAACTTGTTGGCTTTCACGGCTTCGCTGGTGACGACGGCCAGATTGCGCGGCACGGCGTTGATTACGGTGGCCAGACGCTGTGCCGGTGAATTCAGCATGAACATGATCTTGCTGATCAGTTCTTCCTTGCTCGGCAGTTCGGAAAGCTGCTTGATCTCTTGAATCGAGATGACGCGGCCTTCGACCCAACCCGCACGGAACTGAAACGCCGGAACGTCTTTTGCGACTTTGGTGAGAATCTTCGCCAGAGCAACCGGATCGGTCTTGGTGTAAGCGATCGAGTTGGTGCCCTTCAGATTCTTCAGCAGCCCTTCGGTCGGGGTGCCTTCGCCAGCGCGCTCGGCAACCGTGTTCTTGACGACTTGATAGTGACCACCGGCTGCTTCCACCGACCGGCGCAGCGCCGTATCCTGCTCAACCGTGATGCCCTGAAAGGTGGACAAGATAACGGTGGAAACCGTGGCGAGCTGGGACTTCAGCTCTTCCGCCTGCTTGACCTTTTCCGATTTCTTCTTCATTTCGAACTTCCCTCTCGAAATTGCGAATTCTGAAATTTGTCTAGGCTGCTACGGCGACGGCCGACTCGGCTTCGGATTCTGCAATCAAAATGCCGGGACCCATCGTCGAAGTCATGGTGATTTTCTTGATGTACTTGCCCTTGGCGGCCGCAGGCTTGGCCTTGATCACCGCGGCAAGCAGAGCGTGCGCGTTTCCAGCGAGCTGCTGGGCGCTGAAGCTGATCTTGCCTACCGGTGAGTGGATCAGCCCGGTCTTATCGAGACGAAACTCGACTTTACCGGCCTTGATTTCCGCAACGGCTTTGGCCACATCGGCAGTAACCGTGCCCGTCTTCGGGTTCGGCATCAAACCGCGGGGGCCCAGAACCTTACCGAGCTTACCGGCCGAGCGCATCATGTCCGGCGTGGCGATTACGGCTTCGTAATCGGTCCAGCCGCCCTGAATCTTTTCGACCATATCTTCGCCGCCGACGAAATCGGCGCCGGCCGCTTCGGCTTCTTTCACTTTGTCGCCGGTCGCGATGACGACCACGCGCTTGGATTTGCCCAAGCCGTGCGGCAGCACCACGGTGCCGCGAACCATCTGGTCGGACTGCTTCGGATCGACGCCGATGTTGAGCACGATTTCGACGGTCTCATCGAACTTCACGAAGTGCGCCTTGCGGAGCAGTTCGGCGGCTTCTTCAAACTTGTAAGGACGCGCTTCCACCAGCTTGCGTGCCCGGTCGATATTCTTCCCACCAATTTTTGCGCTGCGGCCCATCGATTTTCTCTCCTACTCGCTGACTTCAACGCCCATATTGCGGGCGGTGCCACGGATTGAACGAATCGCCGAAGCCAGATTCGTGGTGTTCAGGTCGGGCAGCTTGAGCTTGGCAATGTCTTCGACTTGCTTGGCCGTGAGCTTGCCGACTTTGTTGCGGTTCGGTTCCGGAGATCCCTTCACGATTCCTGCCGCCCGCTTGATCAGCTCCGAAGCCGGCGGAGTCTTCATGATGAACGTGAACGTGCGGTCGCTGTAGATCGTGACCAGCACCGGAATGATCATTCCGTCGGGTTCTTTCGCCGTCTTGGCGTTGAACTGCTTGCAAAAATCCATGATGTTGACGCCGTGGGGACCAAGTGCGGTTCCAACGGGCGGCGCCGGAGTGGCTTTCATGGCCGGCAATTGAAGCTTTACAGTTGCTTGGACTTTCTTTGCCATTTTCGATTCCCCGTCTTACGATTCTTTTCGCTGTTGCGATCTTGTTCGTCCGGCTAGTTACTGCGCGACCTTTTCCACTTGCGCGAAGTCGAGTTCGACCGGCGTTGAACGGCCGAAAATGGTGACCGACACTTTCAAGGTGCTGCGGTCGGAGTTCACTTCTTCGACGATTCCGGTAAAGTTTGCAAAGGGCCCTTCGCCAATGCGGACTTTTTCACCGCGATCGAAGGACAGTTTCGGTTTCGGCTTTTCCGCCGTCGTGGTGGCGCGGTTCAAAATGTTCTGCACTTCTTCTTCGGTGAGCGGCGAGGGCGTTTGGCCCGAGCCGACAAATCCCGTGACGCGCGGCGTGGAACGAACGACGTGCCATGTGTAGTCGTCCATATCCATTTCGACCAGCACGTAGCCGGGATAGCACATGCGCGGCGAGATGACTTTTTTGCCGCCGCGCACTTCGACGACGGATTCGGTCGGGATAATGATTTGCCCGATCTTTTCGGTCAGTCCGAAGGCGGCGACGCGACCCTCAAGACTTTCCTTTACCTTTTTTTCAAATCCCGAGTAGGTGTGGACGATGTACCAATTCTTCGTCGAAGCGGCCGGAGTGGCTTCCACCGGCGCGCCTGCCACGACTTCGGGAGTTTCTGAGCCTTCAGGAATGTTTCTTTGCATATTCAATGAGCCAGCCAATTCCCTTGCTGAAAAGGGAGTCCGTAAAAAAGAAATACAATCCGAAAAACGCGACGGTGACGGTGACGACCACAGTGGTCGAGATCACGTCGGCGCGCGAAGGCCAGTTCACCTGGCGCATTTCGACGCGCACGTCGTGAAAAAATGAGCGCACGCGCTTGGGCCAGGTAGCGAGCCTGCCGACCGGTTCGAGCAGCGCAAATCCATCGACGCGCTCTTTTTCCTGCTCTCGATTAAACTTTGCCGCGTCCGCCATTTCGAAATTTGCCTTTGCCTTTCCAGCTTGCCGCGAACCGCCTGCCACGCCCTTCAAAAGATCTGGCAGGGGAGGAGGGATTCGAACCCCCACTCTCGGTTTTGGAGACCGATGGTCTACCGTTAAACCTACTCCCCTTTACCCTGAGGATCCGCCAGTGGCGGATTCGAAGGGTATCGAGCCCGCCGCCATTTCCGATCCTCGAAACCCGTCGACCCTTCGAGCGCTCCGCGCTCTCAGGGCAAGCCGACGGTCTACCGTTAACCCAACGTCAGCTTCGAAACCCTTACCGCTTTTCCTGCTGGGCTTGATCGGTTCGCGTAACAAGCGCTAACTTTTTCACGCGAGCCCAGCCTTTGATTTCTTTTTCCCTGCGTCGAGCCGATTCTGCTGACTCGTGCCTTTCGTGCCAAATCAATCTTACCGGTCTGCGTCGAGCCGTAAATTCCGGGCCGACTCCCCAATTGTGCCGCTTCACTCGCTCGACAAGATCGGTCGCGATTCCGACATACAAAGAATGGTCGCTACACTCCAACATGTAACAAAACCATTCTTCCGCCGATTCGACGGACATCGAAATCCTCGATGCTTTACTTAACTTCCTTGTGCCCCGTGTGCTTCCGGCACGAGTTGCAGAACTTGGAAGTCTCCAGACGGTCCTGGTGCTTCTTCCGGTTCTTGGTGGTCGTGTAGTTCCGGTTTTTGCAATCGTTGCACTGCAATGTGATAATTTCTCGCATAGTCGTTTACTCGATGATCTCGGCGACAGCGCCGGCCCCTACGGTGTGTCCGCCTTCGCGAATCGCGAAGCGCAGTCCCTTTTCGAGCGCTACCGGCGTGATCAACGTGATCTCGCACGAAATGTTGTCTCCCGGCATCACCATCTCCACTCCATCCGGCAACTTCACATCGCCCGTCACGTCCGTCGTGCGGAAATAAAACTGAGGACGATACCCCGTAAAAAACGGCGTGTGCCGCCCGCCCTCTTCCTTCGTCAACACGTACGCTTCGGCCTTGAACTTGGTGTGCGGCGTGATCGATCCAGGCTTCGCCAGCACCTGCCCGCGCTCGACTTCATCCTTTTCCGTCCCGCGCAACAGCAAACCGACGTTGTCTCCCGCCATGCCCTCATCCAGCAGCTTGCGGAACATTTCAATCCCCGTCACCGTCTTCTTCATCGTCGGACGGAATCCCACAATCTCCACTTCCTCGCCCACCTTCACCTTGCCGCGCTCGATTCGTCCCGTCACCACCGTGCCTCGGCCAGAGATCGAGAAGATGTCTTCAATCGGCATCGCAAACGGTTTGTCAACGTCGCGGACAGGCTGCGGAATGTTCTTGTCCACCGCTTCCATCAAATCCAGAATCGACTTCTCCCACTTCGCGTCGCCCTCGAGCGCCTTCAAAGCAGATCCGCGAATCACAGGCAGCGTGTCGCCAGGATATTGATAGCTCTTCAGGAGTTCACGAACTTCCAACTCCACCAGTTCGAGCAACTCGGGATCATCCACCATGTCGCACTTGTTCAAAAATACGCAGATGTAAGGCACACCCACTTGACGCGCAAGCAGGATGTGCTCGCGCGTCTGCGGCATCGGACCATCGGTCGCCGCCACCACCAGAATCGCGCCGTCCATCTGCGCGGCTCCCGTGATCATGTTCTTCACGTAGTCCGCGTGACCCGGACAATCGATGTGCGCGTAGTGACGGTTCGGCGTCTCATACTCCACGTGCGACACCGCAATCGTGATCCCGCGCTCCCGCTCTTCCGGCGCGTTGTCGATCGAATCGAATGCCCGGAACGCCACCTTCGGGTTGTTCTTCGACAACACCTTGGTGATCGCCGCCGTCGATGTCGTTTTGCCGTGGTCAATGTGACCAATCGTCCCGATATTTACGTGCGGCTTGGTTCGTTCGAATTTCTCTTTCGCCATCTCGAATCACCCTGTATGAGGACTTCGCGGCGTCTGCCGCGTCAGTGCTTGTGCCAGTACAGTTCGACGATTTGCTCTTAAAATCGCTTCCGACTCATTCGCCCCGCGCTCAACACCGCGCAATGGAGCGGGGGACGGGACTCGAACCCGCGACCATCTGCTTGGAAGGCAGAGACTCTACCACTGAGTTACCCCCGCTCATTCCGAACACTACAACCGGCTCGCGCTACGGTCTCACGACCGTGGAAACCAGATCGCGAAAGCTGGAGCCTGGGACCGGGATTGAACCGGTGACCTCGTCCTTACCAAGGACGCGCTCTACCAACTGAGCTACCCAGGCGTTAACCGGTCTCCCCGGCTTCTTTCTTGCTCTACTCAAAAACGCTTCCGGGGCCGAAGCGCTTCTGAAACTCTCATTCACTGCGAAAAATTCAAGTCCGTACGTTTGCGCCAGTCCGCGATTTTTTCACGAACTCTTCACCGGGCTCTCAGGACCACACGCGGGGTCGCAGGAGATACTGGTGGACGGGGGAGGATTCGAACCTCCGTAGCCCGCAAGGAGCGGCAGATTTACAGTCTGCTGGTTTTAGCCACTCACCCACCCGTCCCGCAGAACCGTTCGGGACACAACTCCATCCCGTGAGTAAAACCCGAAATCTGAAGCGGACCACTGTACGGGGCACTTCGCAATGCAGAAAGGGCTCGTGTCTAAAGACACCAGCCCTAGCGCTCTTGTCGCGAGGAGTTTCGTCCGCAACCCTGCTAAATTTCCCGGTACGTCAATCTCAGCTGGCGGAGGGAGTTGAACCCCCGACCCTCTGATTACAAATCAGATGCTCTACCAACTGAGCTACGCCAGCACTGGCAAACCGAGCGAAAGTATCATAGAGGCAGCCGAATTGCAAGCAAGAATGTGTCCTGCGCAAAAGCGTTGCCACATGACGACTTAGCGAGCCCGCTCTTCCCGCTTCGAACCTCAATCATACAACACCCAATACAATTTTGCCGATAGGTTTTCAATGCGCCACCGGCTACTGAGCGGCCGGCTTTGCGAACTGGTCGTCGGTGAGGTCGACGTTCTGCTTGATGTCAGTGAACGTGATCGTGAAAGTGGCCTGATCACTTACCTGGTGCACCACAAACGGCAGGTTAAGACCGTCCACGTCACGATAGTCTTCAATGTCACCGGTATAGACGGCGTCGCCGTCCGGACCTGAACGGTGATTTTGACTCCGGACGAGTAACGAGGTCTTGGTGTCGAAATACATCTTATCGACCTTACCGTCGGCGTTCGTGGCTTCCAATACGAAGGTGTCATGGTCGCCGACCTTCTCGGTGCCCGTGACGGCCAGTTTCGTGTAGAGCTTCCGAAGATCGATCGGGTGGTAAAAGTCCGCCTCACGCTTGGACGATGCCAGCGCGGCGCCGGTCTCTTCCCGGAGACCGTTCATCGGGTCGTCGGACCAGGCAACCGTGCCATCGAAACCTCGGCGAAATGCCTGGCCCGCTACAACCGCCACGGAGAGCAGCTTGTCCGGGGCTTTTTGATGCACTTCCACTTCGCCGGTTATATTCGCGGCTGGAATTTCAATGGTGCCTTTCGAAATCCTCGATTTCACTTTCAGCCACGCCTCCCGGCCGCCGATCGCCTTCTCGTAGTTGTCGAGGAGTTGATCGGAAGAAGGCAACGCTGCAGGAGGGGCAGCAGGCTTGGCCGCATTTTGAGCTCGCGAGACCGCGCCCAGAGCAAGGCAGACCGCGAATAAACAGGCAATCTTGAGCGACATTTGTTTCATTGTTGAACCTCGTTGAATAATCTCGGGATTGGTCGATCCTATTTCTACTACGCGGGCCGCGCTAAAAACATTACACTAATTCGTCTCTGTTTCGTCAGACATTCAAATGCCTACAACCTCCGCACAACGCGCTGGAATCGTCATCCTCGTTTTTGTCATCCTGCTCATCATCGCTGCAGGCGGCGTTTATTACTGGCAGTCCCAGCGCCCATCGACGGCGCCAGTATTCGCGCCGGAGGTGGCGGGGCCGCCCCCCGACGCCATGAGCCAGCTACCCCCTGACGCGCCGGTGGTGAGTTACATGGATGTTGCGACGCTGAGGAAGTTGCAGAATTTCCCGCTAAGTAGCCTGACGACGCTGGCTTCCGGCGGACCGCAAGCCGACAGGCAGTATGCCGCTTTCGTTGACGCCACTGGATTCGATTACACACGGGATTTAGATCACGCTGCGTTAGCCTATTGGCCCGCAGGTTCCTGGACGCCGGCAAATGTGATGGGACGGGACCGGTTTCTGGCGGTCGGAGACGGGCGGTTCGACCAGCAAAAAATCAAAGCCTACGTTTTGCGTACGGGCAGGACGGTCGTTCGAGGCACGCAGTCGATCTACGAAGCCCCGGGAAACCCGCCGATTTCGATCGAGTTTCTCACGTCCACGCAGATCATGGTCGCCGGCGGCGGCGGAGCCACGGATTTGATTGCGACGACGGTGTCGCGAGGTCCGCAACCCCGCGACCCCGCGATGGAGATCCGCCTCCAGAGAGTCGCCGGGGCGCCGTTGTTCGCGGTGGCGCGGACAGGTGCGCTGCCGCCGGGCTTTTACGATGTATTTCAGAACGCTCCGCAACTCGCCGAACTCGCCCGTGGTGTGAAGGCCCTGACGCTGGTGGGCGAGCCGGTTGGCGACACGTTGAATGCAACGCTTGCGGCGGAATGCGATTCCACCAAAAATGCGATGACGATTTCATTTTTGCTCGAGGGCGGGAGAATGGCGGCATCCGTAGCGCTCTCCAGCCCGGACGCACGCAAGCAGATGAGTCGGCAGCAGATCGCGTTCACGGATGCGCTCATCAATCAAGCGAAGATCAAGCAAGAAGGCCGGAACGTGAGGATGAGCTTGAACGTGACGCCAGCGATGGTGGGAGCAACGGGAGTTCGAGGCAAGTAATTCAGCGTCGATTGAACTTCAATGGGAATGGGAATCTGGGGATTCAGTCTGCGGGGACGGCAGTTGCCGCGGAACTCAGATAACGCCAGGGATTCACAGGTGTGTTGTAGATGCGAACTTCGTAGTGCAAGTGCGCGCCGGTCGACCGCCCGCTATCGCCTTCATTACCGATTACGTCCCCGCGCTTCACGTGGGTTCCCGGTTGCGTCTTAAAAGCCGACATGTGGCCGTACCACGTCGTGACGCCAAAACCGTGGTCAATGACGACAAGGCGTCCGTAACCGGCGCGCTGTTCGACGACCGTCACAACTCCGTCGGCGGTGGCGCGAACTTCGTCGCCGTAGTGCGACGCGATATCCATGCCGGCGTGGAACGCGCCCTCCCCGCTGAAAGGATCGAGGCGCTCTCCGAAGTGTCCGGTGATTTCACCGACGACTGGCCAAAGCGTCGGGACCACGCCGAGACTGCTCAGCTGGGTCGCGGGCAGCAAGCGCATCCCGCCGTTTGACATGGCAACGGCGCTGGCATTGCGCTGTAAGTAGCTGAATTCATCGACCGATTCCTGGAAGTTGGCGTCGGATTGTTCGTCGTCACTGAATGCAAAGGGAGTCTGGCGGAAGCGCGCAATGCCGTAGGCCATCGCGACTTCACTGGCGAGCGACTGAAGCGAATCGAGCCGCTGGTTTGTGTCTTTCACTTCTGTCTGTAACGCCTTGTACTGCTGCTTCAGGGCGTCCTGGTCGCGGCGCAATGAATTGTAGCTGGCGGCCTTCCACAACATCCGCGAATAGGAACCCATCGCGGCTGCGACGGTGATACTTCCAACAAGGGCGAGGATTGCAAGACCGTGCAGGACATAGAACGGAACACGTAGGCGCCGCATACCGCCGGCAGCACTGGAAGCAATAAAAAACGTGTAATACTTGCCCTTCATCGCTCTAGTTTTCCCTTGAATGTATTCGTTCCGGCGCAATGACTGCCGCAAGCCCCCGCTCGCGACTGGCCGATCTACTTTTGCAGACTCTGTTGTGAGGTCGACCGTGAAACAGGGCAAATTGTAATGACCGTGTCACACGAGGTCAACCTCAAACTTCCGATTTCCACAGGGCCGCCATGAATGCAAAAGACTTACGTGCATAAACGCCGGAAGTATTTTGCACATTCCGTGAGACGTACTATGTAATTTCGGCGATGCTTGCGAAAATGTTACGGCAGTCGGCAAGTAAAATTCAACTGTACGATGGTTCAGGTTGAAACGAGAGATACAGCTGGTCGAAAAAATAGCGAGCGCCCTCGGTCGCGTACGAGGCACGGAAAGCGTCCGCGAACGGGGCGGCGGCGTGCGACTTGGGATTGGCGATGACGCGGCGGTCCTGAAGTTGCCGCGAAATCGCGAGTGGGTGGTCAGTTGCGACGCTTCTATCGAGAACGTTCACTTTCGGCTGGCTACGCATCCCGCGGACTCGATAGGCTATAAGAGTTTGGTTCGTGCGGCGAGCGACCTGGCTGCCATGGGAGCCGAACCGCGATACTTTCTGCAGACCCTTGCTTTGCCGCAAAAGCTTACGGGAGGATGGCTCGACCAATACCTTCGCGGAATGGGGCGCGCGGCAAAGAAGCTGGGTATTCGGGTCATCGGCGGCGATACGACCAAAGCTCCCACCGTCTCGATCAGCGTCACGGTGATTGGGGAAGTAGCGTCTGGGAAAGCCGTGACGCGCGCTGGCGCCCAAGTGGGCGACGAAATATACGTAAGCGGAATACTGGGGCGAGCGGAGCTGGGCTTGCGGCTGAGCTTAGGCGGACACGCGGGAAGTTCGCGGCTTCGACGGCAGGTTGCGCCTCATCTTTACCCGGAAGCAAGGACGGCACTTGGCGTTTGGTTGGCGTCGCGCGACATTGCTTCATCGATGATCGATTTATCGGACGGCCTTTCGACCGACCTCGATCGGTTGTGCACGGCGAGTCGAGTCGGCGCGCAGCTGTTATTCGAAAAAATTCCAAAACCGCTCGTGCCCCCACAGGCGACAAACGCGCTGCACTTGCGAAAGGGCGATGCCCTTCAAATGGCGTTGCACGGCGGCGAGGATTACGAGCTTTTGTTTACGGTACATGCAAGCAAAGTGAATTTGCTGGCCTGTGCGCCGGGGTTCCCCAAGCTGACGCACATCGGGCGAATCGTTCGAGGCCGAAATGTCTCGCTGGTAGACGCGACGGGTTCCGAAACATTGATCAGGCCCGGTGGATGGGATTCATTTCGCGAAAGATCGCATCGCTAGTGGTGGTTGATCGATCCCGGTTGCGGTGACTAAGAGTTTCGATTCTCTAACGAGGCGCGGTGGCGTTCGGCGCCGGAGCCGTTCGTGGTTTCGGCGAAGGTGACGAGTCCGCCGAAGTGGGCGAGGTCCGGATCCCTTGCTCGGCGAGGTCGGCCGGCGGCGCAGTGTCCGGCACGTCCACTTGTACCTGTTTCGTCGTTGCGATTTTTTCCAGCGGCACCACGTTGGGAAAGTCTTCGACGGGAGTTCCCTGCGTCGCTTGCTGCATAAACTCCAGCCAAATTGGTAACGCCGCCTGCGCGCCGGTTTCTTTTTTCCCCAGTGAAATCCGCGGATCGTCGTTTCCGACCCAGACACCCGTGGTGATTTGTGGCGTGAAGCCGATGTACCAGGCGTCGGTGAAGTCGTTTGTGGTACCCGTTTTCCCAGCGGAGGGCCGGCCGAGTTCTTTGGCATGTACGCCGGTGCCGAACTGAACGACTTCCTCGAGCATCGCCACCATGGTTCGAGCGGTTTCCGGCGGAATTACATCGGTAACGTCCGGCTTCGGCTCCTCAAGCACAACTCCGTCGTAGGTGGTGACGCGGCGGATGTAGTGGGGCTCGATGTGAATTCCATCGTCCGGAAACACCGTAAACGCCGAGGTGTGCTCGAACAGGGTAAGGTCAGCGGCGCCGAGAGCAAGCGGAAGATAGGGCGGCAACGGGCTGGCGATTCCGAATTTGCGAGCGAGATCGATTGTGGAATTGATGCCGACTTTGTCCAGAATGCGAACTGCCGGCACGTTGCGCGAATCGGCGAGCGCGCGACGCAAGGTGATACGGCCTTCGAATTTGTTGTCGTAATTGCGCGGGGAATAATTTTGGCCGCCGCTGCGGAAAGCGATCGGTTCATCCACCACGGTGTCAAACGGCGACATGCCTTGTTCGAGCGCATTCGCATACACATACACTTTGAACGAACTTCCGGTCTGGCGCGAAGCCTGGGTGGCGCGATTGAATTTCGAATCCTCAAAATCGTAACCGCCGACCATGGCTTTGATTTCACCGGTGGGATTATCGATCGTCAGCAAGGCAGCCTGCGCAACCGGCACTTGTTCGAGTTGAACTCGCACCGTCGTGCCGGAAACCTCTTTTACCGCGACGCAAACGAGGTCTCCCACCTTCAAAAGCTGCTCGGGAGACTTTTTGCCGGTCCATGCGAAGTCGGCCGGCGTGAGCATGGCGCGATAGCTCCCGATTTTGATCGACGCGTAGGTCGGCTCCACGGAAGTTACGAGTCCGTTTGCGTAATCGCCCTTTTGCAGCGCACCGCGCCAATCCTCGTTCTGATATTTATCGAGCAGCGCGGCACTCGGAGCAGTGTTCGGCGGAAAGATGTTCGGCAGATTGCCACGCCAACCGTGGCGCCGGTCGTACGTGTGAAGCCCATCGCGAACGGCCTGATCTGCGGCGCGTTGCATTGCGACGTTGAGAGTGGTGTAAACGCGCAAACCCTGTTCGTGAACCGCGGCGGTTCCGTAGGTGTGTTCGAGATATTGGCGGACTTCCTCCACAAAATAGGGAGCGAGGTCGTTGCGAGTGGATCCGATGTGAAGCCCGAGCGGAAGCTTCATCGCCGCGTGGGCTTGCTCTTCCGTAATTTTGCGGTCGTGGGCCATCAAGCTGAGAACGAGATTGCGGCGAGCGAGTGCCCGCTCCGGATGATTGATCGGCGCGTAGATCGGGCCTCGGATGATGGCGGCAAGCGTTGCGGCTTCTGGAAGCGTGAGCTGGCCGATCGGCTTGCTGAAATAATATTCGGAAGCCGCCTCGAAGCCATAGTTGCCGGCTCCCAGGTAAATCTGGTTGCAGTACATCGTGAAGATTTGATCTTTGGTGTAGTGGCGCTCGATTTGTATGGCAAGAAGCGTTTCCTGAATCTTGCGGTGCGCGCTGCGGTCCGAACGATTGAGGAAAAGGCCGCCGGCCAGTTGCATCGTCAGGGTGCTGGCGCCCTCGGCGAGGCGATGCTGGACGATATCGTGTGACGCGGCTTGCAGCACGCGCGGAATGTCCACGCCCCAGTGCTCCTCGAAATGTTGGTCCTCGGTTGTAAGGACTGCGTCCTTGAGCACCTGTGGAATCTGCGGGTACGTAATTAGAATCCGGCGCTGCAATGCGAACGTGCCGATGGATTGTCCGTCGTCCGCGTACAGTTCGGTGACGACGTTGGGCCGGTAGTCTTCGAGGGCGCGGATTTCGGGAAGATCGCTGGTGTAAACGAAAAGCAGGCCGGCGGCAGCGCCGATACCGACGGCGCAAAGAACGAGGAAGGTGAAAGCAAGCCGCCCGAAGAGGGTGTCTCCGGTAATCCTCATCGTCGCGCGGTAAAAGCGTTTCATTGGCAAGCCATTCTAACGCAGAGCGCTCGACCAGACGGTGGCCGACCTTGGACGAGTGTTCCCATTTCATATCGAGCGAAGGCGTTGGGGCGCGGTCGCGACTTTTGAAGCTTCCCTGAACACTTTCCGGTGCCGCTGCGATACTATTCCGGCGGAAGCGCTGTCCGGAGCCGCCCCACAAAATGGAAGCAAACCCGATTCTGTTTCGCGATCTGACGTATATCTTTCTGGCCGCGGTAGTAGGCGGCTTGATTGCATGGAGGGTGCGGCTGCCGTTAATCCTCGGCTTTGTTTTTGGCGGCATTATCATCAGCCCCTTCACACCGGGATTGCAGATTTCGGATTTGCACGCGTTCGAGGTTTTCGCGGAAGTGGGCGTTGTGCTGCTGATGTTTTCGATCGGCGTCGAATTCTCGATTCCCGATCTGATGCGGGTGAAATGGATTGCGCTGGGTGGCGGCTCGATTGGGATTCTGCTTTCAATTGCGCTGGGGCTTTTGGTTTCCTGGGTGTCCGGCTGGAACCTGATTCAGGGATTCGTCATTGGCTCGACCATTTCGGTGGCGAGCACCATGGTGTTGGCGAGATTGCTGAACGACCGCGGCGCGATGGGAACCACGTACGGCCGGGTGATGATCGGGATCACGCTCGTGGAAGACATTGCCGTCGTGTTTCTGACCGTGGTGATTCCGATATTCAGCGGGCCGCCGGGAAATCGAGCGAAGCTCGCTGCGTGGACGCTGGGAAAGGCTTTCTTACTATTAATTCCGCTGGCGTTCCTGGCGATGACGGTGGTGCCGAGGATATTGCGACGCGTTTCGAAGACCAACGATCAGGAATTGTTTTTGTTGGTGGCGATCACGATTTGCCTCGTTTCCGCGGGACTTGCGCAAGCCGTGGGATTTTCGGTGGCGTTAGGTGCTTTCCTCGCGGGACTATCCATTAGCGGATTGCACGAACTGCACGGAGCGCATACCGCACTCGCACCGTTGCGCGATACGTTCGTGGCCATGTTTTTTGTTTCGCTGGGGACTCTCGTCGTGCCCAGCGTGATCCTGCACAACCTGCCACTTCTGGGCATCATGTTGCTTTTGATTGTTTTCGGGAAATTCGCAATCTGGCTGGCGGTGATGAAGCTATTTCGCTATTCGCTGTGGACGTCGATTGCCGTGGCGGCGGGTTTGACGCAGATTGGCGAATTGTCGTTTATTTTGGTGGAGGTCGCGAAGAAAACGGGGCTGGTGGGCGAAGAAGTCTTCGCGGCCACGCTTGCAGCTTCGCTCATTTCGATTTTCCTGAATGTGCTGATCGTGAGGGGAGTTTTCAAGTGGGCCGGGCCGAAACTCGCCCAGGAAGCGCAGCGTGAAGCTGCTGTCGCAGCTCCCGGAATGGCCTAGTTGCTCTGCGCACCGCAAAATTCTACGTGAGAGCGGCTTCGGCGTCCTGAACCGTCGGATACGATTTGATCAACGTCCCCACGTGGGTCATATCGACGAGGGCTTTCACCTGCGTATTCATTCCCGCAACTGCGAGTTTCCGCTGGTTTCGTTGCGCTGCCACGTAAGCTCCAACCAGCGCGCCCAAACCCGCTGAATCCACGTACGTTACTCCGGTAAAGTCAACGATCAGCTTTGGAGACGTCTCGGTGCGCGTGGCCGCCTGGAACTCGAAAATCGTATGGATATTGAGCGAGCCGACCAGGCTGAGAATCTTCAGGTCGGCTGCGCTGCCTGGCCGGATATCAATTTGTAGATTCGTGTTGTGCATAAGCCGTGAGTTTAGCGAACCGCATATTTCAATCCGATGAATGAAGATGAATATTGTGTTACAGCCGCAGGTGGTTAGTCGAGCGGACGGGCGCTACTCACCTGAAACGATGGCATCGGCTTCGATCTCAACGAGCATTTCCGGATCGATGAGCTGGACGATTTGAATCATCGAAGTCGCGGGTCGAATATCTTTGAAAAACTCCCCGTGAGCGCGGCCGACTTCTTTCCAGTCGGCGATGCGAGTCACGTACATACGAGTGCGCACAACGTCGGAGAGTTTGGCTCCGGCTTTCGTAAGCGCGGACTCAATATTGCGGAGAGTCTGGACTGTTTGGGCGTACGGATCTTGCGCGCCAACGATTTTCCCCGCCGCGTCAATCGCCGTGGAACCTGAAACACTGATGTGATTGCCAACTCGAACGGCGCGTGAATAGCCGACGATCGGCTCCCACGGCGCCCCCGAAGAGATGTTCTGCCGTTGCATGCTTTCTCCTTTTTTCATTCGACCGCGCTTACGGATCGAATCGTTGTCGTTCGTCAGGCGACATCACCGGACACAGCTCGTCGCGACGGCCAAAGATTCGATAGCGGACGGAAGCGACTAAGTTGTAAACCGCGTCGCGAAGAGCTGGCGGAATGATCCGGAAGATTTTGCCGAGCGCGCGCCATCCGCCGCCGATCCGGTCCAGGATTCGAAGAATTGCTTCGGAGCGATTCAGGAGCGCGCCATCGGCGGTGAGAACCACAATACTGTCGGGAAGCGCGGCGCGGACGGCGGGATCAACGAGTGCGGCAAAGGTGTCGCCCTGAAGCGGTGCGAAACGGAAAGCTATGCCGCTCCGATCGCGCCGGAGCGCGAATCGCACAGCGCCATGGCACAGGCCGCAATGTCCATCGTAAAAAATATAATCGGGATGCAGCGAACCTTGGGACATGGGTTGGATGGCAAGAGCGCTTCGAGCGAGCGATCCAAAACAACTCGACTCGCTTCACCTTAAGGATAACATCCGACGGCGGATTCAGCGCTTTTGGGTGACGAGTCCGGCGATGGTGTCCATCAGATCGAACTTGGTGAGGACTTCGAGTTTATGGTTGGGCATTTCGACAAATACCGCAGGGCTATCGTGGCTGAGGATTTGCGTCACACGCTCGACGGGTGAAGTGGCCGCCACTTGCGGCAACGGATTGCCCATCACTTCGCGGATGACGAGCTTGCGGAGGTCCTTCCCTTGCAGCGCAAGATTAAGAATCTGATCTTCAAAAACCGTGCCAATCGATTGGCCGTCTTCAAACACGGGAAGCTGCGAAATATCCTGCTGCTGCATGGTTTGCAACGCGTGGAAAACGGTTTGATACGGACCTGCGACGATCATCTCGCGTGATTTTCCGTTCTGCTGTTTCACGCGGATCACGTCGGCAGCCGTTAACGCGACTTCCGCGTCGGTATAGCCGTGTTCGCGCATCCAGCCATCGTTGTACACCTTGCTCATGTACCGCGAGCCCGAATCGGGGAGGAACGCGACGACCATGTCGCCGGGTTTCGCAGCCTTCGCGACACGCAAAGCTCCGGAAAGGCAGCCGCCGCCCGAACCGCCGGTGAAGATTCCTTCCTGCTTTGCAAGGCGCCGGGCCCAGACGAAGCATTCCTCGTCGTTCACCTGCTCGACGTCGTCGAGAATCTTCAGGTTCATGGCGCCGGGGAAAAAATCTTCGCCAATACCTTCGACGACATACGTGGTGGCGTGGCCAATTTTACCGGTCTTCACGAAATCGTAATAAAGCGACCCGACGGGATCGACGCCGATGATCTTTACGTTCGGATTTTTTTCCTTGAGATATTTGCCCACGCCGCTGATGGTGCCTCCGGTGCCCATGCCGCACACGAAGTGAGTGATCTTCCCTTCCGTATCTTTCCAAATTTCCGGACCGGTGGTGCGATAGTGAGCTTCCGGGTTCATCGCATTTTCATATTGATTTGGGTAGAACGAATTCGGGATTTCGCGCGCCAGCTTTTGTGCCACGGAGTAGTAGCTGCGCGGGTCTTCCGGTTCGACGGCTGTGGGGCAGACGATCACTTCCGCGCCGAATGCTTTCAGCAGGTCGATCTTTTCGCGGGATTGCTTATCGTTAATCGTGAATACGACTTTGTAACCGCGGACACAGGCGACCAGAGCTAACCCCATTCCCGTATTTCCAGAAGTGCCTTCGATAATCGTGCCGCCGGGTTTCAGTTTTCCGGTCCGCTCGGCTTCGTCGATCATAAACACGCCGATGCGGTCTTTCACCGAGCCGCCCGGATTCATGTAGTCGGCCTTTACCCACACTTCGGCGGGAAAATCCTTGGCCAGCTTGTTCAGACGGATGAGCGGCGTATTGCCCATGGCTTCGAGGATGTTGTTGCATTTCATGGGTGCGAGCGCTCCTTGAAGGTGCGAAGAAATAGAGTAGAGAGTTCGCGAAAATCTGTCCAGTGGGCGTAAGGGAAAAGAGCGGGGGTTCCTACACGAATCCGCGTATAGGCCCGCTTCCTGTGGTGTGATTTCCTTGAATCCGGAGGAATCTTACGTGAACCTCAAAAATCGCATCATGGCGTCGCTTTGTTTGACCGCCGCGGTGGCTGCTCCAATGGCCGCGGTCGTATCGGCGCAGGACGCTTCGGTGCAAGTCCGCGTGTACGACAGAGACCACAAGGACTATCACAACTGGGACGAGCACGAACAGGCTGCCTGGGCGCGATTCCTTGCCGAAAAGCATCGCAAAGACCACGAGTGGGCGAAAGCCGACAAGAAAGAGCAATCGGAGTATTGGAACTGGCGACACAGCCATCCCGATTGAGATGGCTGAACAACGAAGCCGCCGCAAAGCGAACGGGGATCGGGTCTTCCCCTTTTGCGGCGGCTTCTCTTTTACTCGCGCGTAGTTTCTTTAATCTGAAGCCCCACCGAGAAATCCATTTCTCCGAAGCCAATGAATGGCGAGCTTGTTCCATTCGCCGACGGATGGATCGTCCAGATCGAGCCCGACGCCATGGGACGCTTTTTCGAAAATGTGAAGCTCCGCGGGCACGTTCGCTTTTCGAAGGGCCAGATAAAACGCAACGCTATTTTCAGGTGGGACGACCGTATCGGTGCTGCTGCTGAAAAGAAAAGTAGGTGGGGTCTGCGGCGTCACATTGAATTCATTCGAGAGCGCCCGTCGCACATCGAGGTTCGCGTCTTTACCGAGCAGATTTTGCCACGATCCTTGATGGGAGTAATCGGCGACAAACGAAATCACAGGATAGGCAAGGATCGCGAAATCGGGACGAGAACTCACGCGGTCAATCGGGTCCTGCGCTTGCGGATCGCCGGCATCGAAATGCGTCTCCGCCGTCGAGACCAGATGGCCACCGGCGGAAAATCCGATGACGCCGATTTTGTCCGGCAATACGCCGAATTCTTTCGCGCGGCTACGCACCAATCGGATGGCGCGCTGTGCGTCGCCCAGCTCGACGGGATGGTGATAGCGCGGGCCGAGCCGGTATCTCACCACGAAGGCGACGATGCCCAACGAATTCAGCCAATTCGCGATCTGTCGGCCCTCGTGATTCGTAGCCAAGTACGAATATCCGCCTCCCGGGAAAACGATCACAGCCGTGGCCGGATCGTGTTGGGACGAGGGGGAATACAGTGTAATCGTGGGCCTGTCTTCGTCAGCATCACCGAGCGCGCCCGGCGCTTTCCCCGGCCACAACGCGAACGTTTGCAGTTGAGCAGACGAATCTTGTAATTCAGGGCGCGCGGAAGACTTTTGAGCGCGTAATGGAGGTACCGTCGCGAGCGCGACGGCGCAGAGGAAAGTTGCTGCTAGCCGATGCCGTTTCATTCGTGGCCTCCCCGAAGCGACGCCCGGTCGCCGGATTACGGTTTGGGCGCGGGCATTGTGCGGCCCAACGCGCGAACCGTCAGTTCGTCCGGCACCGCGACGCCATTCACCCGGTTTACAACGTCAAAACCGCCGTCGAAATCCCACATCGTCCAACCAATCGCGTGTTTTTCGAGTGAGGAGCGAACGTCGTTGAGCCACGCGGCGCGATCTTTCGGGTCGGCGTTCTTGCGGTACACGCCAAATTCATTGCAGATGACCGGAACTCCCCAATGGGAAGCCCAGTTGGCCACCTGTACGATTTCGTTATCGATTCGACTGGCGTTCCAGTGGTCAGTGCCATACCGAATCACCAGCAAACGGTGAGCGGGATCGTCGAGTTGCAAGGCGACAGCCTGCACGTTTTCAGGATCGGACGGATACGGGACGCCGCGCAGGTAGTGCCAGTAGGAATCGCCCCACGAAGCACCCTGATGCGTAAAAATGTGCGATTCGTAAAAGTGGAATGTGTAAATGACGTTTGAGTCGCGCAGCGGCTCGAGGAACAGCAGATCGTCATCATCCGACCATCGTGCTCCGGTAGCAATAATGGTGTGCTGCGGGGCGGCGGCACGGATTGCGTTCGCGAGCTTGGTTTCGACCCCGTACCAGCGATACGGGTCTTTCAATTCGGGCTCGTTCAATATTTCAAAAAAGACGCTGTCTGGATCGTACGCAGAGTAATGCTTCGCCAGGCCGCGCCAAAAATCGACGAAATCTTCGACGAAGCTGTCGCTGGTGGCGATCTCGTGCTTGAATTCTCCGCTGGCATGAATGTCGAGTTCGACGGCGAGACCGTGCGCAAGAATCATCTGAACAGCGGAATCGAGGTAACCAAGATAGTCGGCGGGAATCTGATCGGCTTGTCCGCGGCGAAGCATCGGCGCCGGGTTAATGCACAGGCGGACGTGATCGAAGCCCATCGCCTTGATGAGCGCGAGATCGTCGCTGGTGATCGCCGAATCGAAATGCGGTTTTGTTAGTCCCGCAGGATCGCCGCCGGCTTGAAACCAGTTGCTCAGGTTGATGCCGTGCCTCAGATGCTCAGCGCGACGGGCGGCGACCGACGAAGTGGGAACCGTCGTTGTTTGAGCGTCGGCGGAAGTCGAAAAGAGGCTATGGGACAAGAACAGTATGACAACAAGTGTGAATTTCGATTTAGCGGCCAAGAGCACCTCGGCTGACGAGTTTCGGTCTTTAATGCAGGATTAAACGCTAATTCAGCAGGCCTTTAATCTTGTGGCCAAGCATCTGGCGAGCTTTCTCTTCGGGAACCAGACGGTTCAGCATTCCCAGGTCGGCATCAATCGTCAGGTCGGTATCGGTGACCTCGATCGTGCCCTTGATCGGATTGCTCAGCAAACCGATTTTTGCCGCCAGCACAAACGTGAGAACCGAGGCCTTCCAGGTTTTCTGTTTTACGACGACCTTTACGGGCAGCCCTTCCAGTCCCTGAAACGCATCGTTGAACGAGCGATCGATGTTTTCGACCACCTCGGCTTTGGTACGGTGATGTTCAATCGTCAGTCGCATATTTTTCCATGGTGTTGACCATCTTAGGCGACCTCGCGGACCAGGACCTCGTTCCGCGCGATTTTTATTCCGCGGAAGCAGCAGGCGGAACGCGCAAGGATGCAGCAGCCCGCTCGGCGGCGCGAATGTCTTTAAAATCCGACCGGACCTCTTCTATCTTAGCGCGATACGCGGAAGAATCGCCGTACGGCAGAAAATGCGAATAACGGTCGTGCGGATGGTAAATCCGATGTGCGTGGCGGATCGGGCACCAGTGCTGTTCGGTACGCGCGGCGATTTCGACCACGTACGCCAGCACTCCGTTGCCGTAGGAACAGTAGGCGCAATTGATTCGTTCGAGAAGATTCAGATAGCACAGCCTGCCGCGATCGAAGACGATGTAATCGCGTCGCCGGACTTTTGGGACGTCATAGATCGGAAAGGCCACAAATTGGTAGATGGAAATGAAAATATCGATCAGGACGAAGGGAATGATGCAGCCGTAAATGAACGGCGCAGTGAGGCCGACGAAAAAGCGCGAGGTACGGAGGTAGTGCCACAATGACGAGCGGTTGCGTTTTTGCTCGGCGATCGCTTCCTTCGAGAACCAGATCTCGCGGTTGCGGAGTTCGTACAATGGAGAACGATATTCGTCGTCGCGATGGGGTTCGGAATCGATATGGATGAGCGGATCGGGGTTGATCGGCGGCAAGATTTTCCTCG
Organism: uncultured Acidobacteriota bacterium; assembly: GCA_963785585.1. Lineage (GTDB taxonomy): Bacteria > Acidobacteriota > Terriglobia > Acidiferrales > UBA7541 > Palsa-295. The sequence continues at coordinate 50,349 of CAWAVW010000004.1, read as the reverse complement.
GAACGCTGAATTTAGGGCCATGCGTAGAGAGCGTATATCACGAGACCGAAAGCGATGAAAGCGTTCGGTTTACTTGCGGGCGCGGCGACGGCTTTGCGAATGATATAATTGGGGACTTTTTGAATGAGCGCGATAGCACGCTGTGCGCGGCGGGGCGGGAAACCGGTCCCGATGACCGGCAAGAGGACAAAGAATGCGGATCGAGGATTTTAGCGAGCGGCTGGCGAAGACGATTCTGGTGAGCGACGGCGCGATGGGGTCGCTGCTTTACGAATCGGTGGGGCCGCAGAGGTGTGTGGACGAGCTGAATTCTTCGCACGCCGAAGCCGTTTTCCACGCGCATCAGGTTTACATAGAAGCGGGCGCGCAGATCATTGAAACAAACACGTTTGGAGCGAACCGCCACAAATTGACGCTGCTGGGAATGAGCGAGCGTGTGGCCGAGCTCAATCATCGCGGCGTGAAAGTTGCCAGAGAAGCGCGCGAAGCCGCCAAACATGAAGTGTTGATCGCTGGATCGATCGGGCCGCTGGGAATTGTCCAACATGTGCAGGATTTGCCTGTCGATCAGATGAAGGCGCTATTCAAAGAGCAGGCCGGAGCGCTCGAAGAGCGCGGCGTGGATTTGTTTGTGCTCGAAACTTTCAGCAACGTGGATGAGCTGGCGGCGGCGATTGATGCCATCCGGTCGTTCTCTTTGCTGCCCATCGTGGCGCAGTTGACGTACTCAGACGAAGGAACGACGTTTGGCGGCACATCGCCACAGGACGCGTGGGAGAAGCTAAAAGGCAAAAATATTCAGGCCATTGGCGCGAACTGCACCATCGGCCCGCAACTGCTGCTGCCCGTACTGCGCGAACTCGGCAAGCACGCCGCGCTTCCTCTCTCCGCAATGCCGAACGCCGGATTTCCGAAGCGCATCGGCGACCGCATCGTGTATCCGAAATCCTCTCCCGAGTATTTCGCGCTCTTTGCGCAAGAGGCGGCGGAAATCGGCACGCGAATCATCGGCGGATGTTGCGGGACCACGCCGGAACACATTCGAGCGATAGCCGAAGCGGTCAAGAAAATTCAGGTGGATCGCTCCGTGGGAACGAAAAGCGCGGTTGCAGGCGCCGTCGAAGTATTTGAGCCAGCCGAGCGCTTTCGAAGAATTGCAGCGCGCGAGCCGGAAAGCAAGCTTTGGAAGCGCATTCAGGCGGGCAAATTCGTGACCTCCGTCGAAATCGACCCGCCGAAGGGCGTGACGATCGACCGGATTGTGGAGCAGGTCGGCAAAGTAATGGCCCACGAGAGCGTGGACGCCATCGACATCAATAGTGGAACGCTGGCGCGCGTGGGAATGGATGCGATGGTACTTGCCGGAGCATTGGAAGCGCACGGATTCGAGACCGTGCCGCATGTAACGACGCGCGACGCGAACATCATTGGGCTGCAAGCCATGTTGCTCGGCGCGTGGGCGGTGGGCGGCGTACGGAATGTGCTGGCAATCACAGGTGATCCGCCGTCGTTGGGAGATCATCCCGAGACGAGCGGCGTGTACGAAGTCGATTCGATCGGGCTGGTGAAAGTGCTTTCGCGGTTGAATCAAGGCACGGACTGGGCGGGAAAAAGCCTCGGCGGAGCGACAAACTTCACGATCGGCGTGGCCGTAAATCCCGTTGCGGAAAACATCGACGAAGAACTGAAGCGGTTCGAGCAGAAAGTGAAGGCGGGCGCGCACTTCGCAATGACGCAACCAATCTTCGATCCGGACCACTGGGCCGCTTTTTTGAAGAAGCTCGGCGGGAAGTCTCCGATACCCGTCATCGTCGGGTTATGGCCGCTGACGAGCTATAAGCAGGCGATGCGGTTGAACAATGAAGTCCCGGGAATTGTGATACCCGATGCAACGCTGCGCGAGATGGAAAAAGCCGGGGATGCGGCGCGCGCGCGCGGCTTTGTGTTGGCCAGGAGGATGCTCGATTGGGCTCGAACGGCTGGGAGCGAAAGCATTGCCGGTGCGTATCTGATTGCTCCGTTCAAAAGGTACGAGGAAATTTTAGAGCTTTTCAACTAGGTTGCCCGCGCTCAAGTCTCCCGGAAACGAACCGCAGGCCTGGACAGGCGATAGACTCGCCACGAGCGGCAGCCCGATGAGCGCTAAAAGAACCAAAAGCGCTTCTTCTTTTTGATCGCCGTCGCGCCGGGACTGAGCCCTACGTCGTCATCGAGTTCCGGAACCCACGGCAGCGATTTCCCTTCGAACGCCGCCAGCGGATTATCGATCATCACTGCTTGTGCGACGTCATCTCCGTACGTTTTCCCGACCAAATCGAAAGTCTCCTTCAAGCGTAGCGGCCGACTGGTGAGGTTGTGAGCGTCGCTGGCGATGAAATGGACCGCCCGCATTCGCATGAATTCGTGCGCGACTTCCTGCGCCGCCTTTCCAAATCTTCCCGTTAGCGACTGCGCCGTGATCTGCACGTAACAACCCTGCCGAAGCCATCGATACAGGCGCTCAGGCTTGGCTCGAATCAAGGGGTTGCGCTCGGGGTGAGTGACGATCGGACGCAATCCAGCAAGGTGAAGTCCGTGAAGGGCCTGATCCATCGAGGGCGGGATGGAAAAATCCGCGAATTCCACCAGCAGATAATTCTTCTGGTTAAGCGTGAAGCGCGACGGATGGTGCTCGATGTCGCGAAGATTTTCAAAACTCAGATGAAAATCACACCCCGTAGCGAGAATCAGACGGCCTTGTACGGCGGCCTGCAGTTCATCGCGGCGCTGCTTTACCAATTCGGGAACGAATGCGTGGTCAGGGGAAGAGTGCGGTGTACCGATTACGTGGGTGATGCCGTCGGCGATCGCCATCTCAGCCATTTCCAGGGACATTTCCCGGGAATCGGGGCCGTCGTCGAGTCCGGGAAGAATGTGGCAGTGAATATCAATCATTGAAAGCGAGGATAGCGCAGGCAGTGGAGGATGACAACGGAAGCGCCGAGAGTGAGTTTTTTGTAATGCGGAATTGGTTCGTTTATTGCAAAGGATAGGGTGAGCCAAGCGAAACAGTTCCAAAACGGAAAACTCGCGATGGAAATGGGCTGGTGAGCGGCGGAAAGCTTGAGGTTTGCGATGAATGAAAAATTTCCGAAGCACAAAAAGCGCGCGCTGATCACCGGGATTACGGGTCAGGACGGCTCGTACTTAGCTGAATTGCTGCTGGCGAAGGGTTACGAGGTCCACGGCATCAAGCGGCGGTCGAGCAGTTTTAACACGACGCGAGTGGATCACTTGCTCACGGACTGGCACGACAAGACGACGCCGTTCCTGCTGCACTTCGGCGATCTTTCGGACGCGACGAGTTTGAGCCGGCTGCTGTACCGGATCGCGCCCGACGAAATTTATCACTTGGGCGCGCAGAGCCACGTGCGCGTGAGCTTCGACATTCCGGAGTACACCGGGGATGTGACGGCGCTGGGAACCACGCGCATTCTGGAGGCAATTCGGGAAACCGGGATCCCGACAAAGTTTTACAACGCAGCCAGCAGCGAAATGTTCGGGCAGGCACACGAGTGCCCGCAGAACGAAACGACGCCGCTGCGACCGAGAAGTCCCTATGGCTGCGCGAAGTTATATAGCTACTGGATGACGGTGAACGCGCGCGAGGGTTACGGACTGTTTGCGGTGAACGGCATTCTGTTTAACCACGAATCGCCGCGGCGCGGCGAGATCTTCGTCAGCCGCAAAATCACGCGCGCCGTCGCGCGCATCCTGCACGGCCTGCAAGACAAACTCTACCTGGGAAACCTGGACGCGGAGCGCGACTGGGGTTACGCGCCGGAATACGTGGACGGAATCTGGCGGATGATGCAGCAAGGCGAAGCCGATGATTATGTGCTGGCCACCGGAGAGACGCACACGGTGCGCGAATTTGTTGAGCGTGCCTTCGCGGAAGTCGGTCTGGACTGGCGCCAGCATGTGGAAGTGGACCCGCAGTATTACCGCCCCACGGAAGTCGATCGGCTGGAAGGTGACGCTTCCAAGGCGCGCCGAATCTTGGGTTGGGAGCCTGAAACGAAGTTCCGCCGCCTGGTGAAAGTAATGGTGGACGCCGACGTTCAACTTCTGGAAGACACGTTGAGCGGGCAGGTGGAACGCAGAATGTCGCTGAGAGGCGGCGAATGAGCGCGTTGGAACTGGCGGGGCCGGCGCGCCGCCTCACACTTTCCGCGAAGCGGATTGTCGTTACCGGGGGCGCCGGATTTCTGGGGCGCTACGTGGTGGAAAAACTCGCCACTCGCGGGTGCAAAGAAATTAGCGTGCCGCGGCGCGCGGCGTTTGATCTGAGCCGGTGGGACGATATCGAGAAGTTATTCGAACAAGTGCGACCGCATTATCTGCTGCACCTCGCCGCGACGGTGGATAGCCCAGTGGGCCACCGCAACGTGGCGACCAGCTTCTATAACAACGTGATGATGACCACGCAGTTGATGGAAGCCGCCAGCCGTCACGGCGTGGAGAAGATGATCTGCATCGGCAGCGCCAGCTCGTATCCAGCCAATGCGCCGTTTCCTCTGCGCGAGCAGGACTTATTTAAAGGATCGCCGGACGCGTCGCGCGAAGCGCACGGAATCGCCAAGCGGCTGCCGTTGATTCAGGCGAAGGCGTACCGCCAGCAGTATGGGTTTCACTGCGTCTGCCTGATCCCGACGAATTTCTACGGACCCGGCGACAACTTTGAACCGCGAACCAGCTACGTGATTCCGTCCTTGATCCGAAAATTCGTCGAGGCGCAAGAAACAGGGAAAGACGAAGTGACGATTGGCGGAACCGGATGCGCGACGCGTGATTTCCTGCATGTGGACGATTGCGCCGAAGGAATTGTGTTGGCCCTGGAGCGGTATTCGGGCGGCGATCCGGTAAATCTGGGGAGTGGAATCGAGATCGGCATTCACGACCTCGCTCGCAAAATTGCGCGGGCGACCGAATTCACCGGACGCATATTGTGGGATCCGAATTATCCGGACGGCCCCACGCGGCGCGTGCTGGACGTCACGCGAGCGCAAAAGGAATTTGGCTTCAAAGCCAGGAAATCGTTGATGGAAGGCTTGCAGGAAACCGTCACATGGTATCGATCGGCGCGGTGCAGCGCCGCCATGGAACGAGAAACGAAGGCTCTGGCGAAGGGCATCTAGCCGAGGTGGAGAAATTCCGTGCTGAGCGTTGAAAGAATTGCGGGGTCACAGACTGACTCGTCGAATCTCAAGCCGAAAGTCCGGAACTCCTGCCGTTCGTGTGAGAGTCGCGATCTCGATCACGTGCTGAATCTGGGAAATTTATACGTTTCGAATTTCGCGGATTCACCCGACCCGGCCGCCTGGCCGCGCGTTCCGCTTGAATTGCTCCTCTGTAATGGCTGCGGTCTCGTACAGCTGCGTCACACCACTCCCAGCGAGTGGATGTACAAACATTACTGGTATCGATCCGGCGTAAGCGCGACGATGCGCGCGGCCTTGGCGGACATCACAAAAAAAGCCGTGGCGTTCGCACCGCTTCGGCGTGGCGATTCGGTTCTGGATATCGGCTGCAACGACGGGACACTGCTGCGTAGTTACTCCGCGGATGGGATTCGCCGCGTGGGTTTCGAACCAGCCGAAAATCTAGCCAGTGAAGCGGCCGATGCCGCCGAACGCATCGTTCCTGACTTTTTCAGCGCGAAACCCGTTGCGGGTGAGAAATTCAAAATCATCACGTCGATCGCCATGTTCTACGATTTGGAAGACCCAAACTCTTTCGCATCGGATGTGGCGAGCGTGCTTGCGAAAGACGGCGTATGGATCATCGAGATGCATTATCTGGCGGGGATGCTCGAAGCGAATGCTTTCGATGCCATCTGCCATGAGCATCTGGAATATTATTCGCTGTTGGCTCTCGAATCCGTCGTGGAACGAGCGGGATTGCGCGTCGCCGACGTGGAAACAAACGATATCAACGGCGGCAGCATTCGCGCGTATGTGGTGCACCGCGATTCTCCCGAAACTGCAATTCCGTTTCGCATGACGCGCGTCGCCGCGCTGCGCGCGAACGAAAAACTGGCCCGGTTTCAGGAGTCCGGAACCTATGCAGAATTCGGACGCCGCATCGGACAAATCGGCGACCGCGTGAATCGCTGGCTTTCGGTGCAGCGTGCAAAGGGAAAAGTGCTCGCTGCGTACGGTGCATCCACGAAGGGAAACACGCTGCTGCAAGTGTACGGCCTCGACCGGTCCATCATCCGCTGCGCGGCCGAACGAAACCCGGACAAATGGGGTAAATACACGGTCGGAAGTTGGATACCGATCGTCGCCGAACAGGACGCGCGAGATACGGCGTCGGTGTTCCTGGTTCTGCCCTGGCATTTCCTTCGTGAAATGCAAGAAAGAGAAAAGGAATTCATCGACAACGGCGGGACGCTGGCCGCCCCATTACCCACTCCCACGGCGATTGATCGCCACGGAATACGACGAATCGGCTGACAGCTGCCCTTATGAGTCTTCCGTCGCTTAGCAACAAACTCTAGAGTCCATTGCCTCCGTTCCCGCCCCCGAAGGCAGCTAAATCCCCTCTTTACTGGCAGTTGAATAATTGGTGAATTCTAGTACTCGCGACGGCCGAGAGAGTGCAGTTCTGGCACCACGTTGAACGCCAGCGCTTGGGGCTGCTTCGAAACTTGCTACAATGAGATGCAAACGAAACAAGCGTTTATGATTGTCTGTGGGCGGCATCGAAATGTTCGCCGGGCTGAGCGTTCGCCGGGCCGGTAAAATTCAAAAACAAAGAGGAATCGAGATGGGTGTGGAGCGTAAGCCGGAATTCTTCGCGGGTAAGGGCATCAAAGTGGGAATCATCGGTTGCGGATACGTGGGGCTTCCACTGGGATTGCGGTTCGCCGATGAGGGCCACTTTGTAACGGGCTTTGACCTGGATGATGCGAAGGTGAAGAAGCTGAACGCCGGCGAGACGTACATTCAGCACATTGCGGCGGAGAAGATCAAGCACCACGTGGACGGCAAGCGGTTCGGCGCGACCACGGATTTCACCAAATTGAAGGACATGGATGCGGTGCTGATCTGCGTCCCTACCCCGCTCGACGAACGGCGCGAGCCGGACCTGAGCTACGTGGAAAACACGGCGATCGCGATTGCGCCGAACCTGCAGCGGGACCAACTGATCGTGCTGGAGAGCACTACCTACCCCGGAACCACTGAAGAATTGGTGCTGCCGATTCTGGAAAAAGGCGGCTTGCGATGCCCGATCGCCAGAGGCGAGGGCTCGGAAAATACCAAGACGGATTTTTATCTGGCGTTCTCGCCGGAACGCGAAGATCCCGGCAATAAACAGTTTGGTCTGGCGCAGATTCCGAAAGTCGTCGGCGGCATTAATCCGGCGAGCGGAAAGGCGGCAGCCGCGCTGTACACGCAGATCGTTTCGAAAGTGGTGCCGGTGAGCTCCACGAGGGCCGCGGAAATGGTCAAGTTGCTTGAAAACATTTTCCGCTGCGTGAATATTGCGCTGGTGAACGAATTGAAGCAGCTTTCGTTGCGCATGGATTTGGACATCTGGGAAGTGATCGACAGCGCCGCAACGAAGCCATTTGGATTTATGCCGTTTTACCCGGGCCCTGGATTGGGCGGACACTGCATTCCCGTCGATCCTTATTACCTCTCGTGGAAGGCGCGCGAGTACGATTTCGCTACGCGTTTTATCGAACTGGCGGGCGAAATCAACACCGCGATGCCGTACCACGTGGCGGACGCGCTGGTAGCGGCAATGAACAATCACCAGAAGAGCGTGAAAGGTTCGAAAATCCTTGTTTTGGGCGTCGCGTATAAAAAAGATGTGGACGACCTGCGCGAGTCGCCTTCGCTGAAGCTGTTGGAATTGCTGGCGGCACGCGGCGCGAAGCTGGACTATAACGACCCCTATTTTCCGTTTATGGTGAAGCTGCGCCATTACGATTTTTCTAATATGAAGTCGGTGGAAATCACGCCAGAGAAATTGGCGAGCTACGATTGCGTGCTCATCGCCACCGACCACTCGAGCTACGACTACGAGTCGATCGTGAAGCATTCGAAGCTCGTGGTGGATACGCGCAATGCCACGCGGCGCGTGAAGAATCGGGGCGATAAAGTCGTGCACTGCTAGCGAACCAGCGTGGCCGCTCCAAGCTCCCTCTCCGGAGCGGCCACGGCGCCACACCCCTTCCTTGAATAACCTGTTCTTCCGGCCAGACGGCAAGTTTTGCCTGTACGAATCGCGACTCGCGGGAATAGTAAGATAGTCCCATTGCGCCGGGCGGGTACTGTTTTTAGACTGAGGATGAAATGACCACGACCGTTCGAGATCCGAAAGCGCCGAGCTCCGAGAGCCTGAAAACAGACCCGGGCAGGCGGCGAAGTATGCGCGTACTGCTGAGTGTGCCGATTCATGTTGCCGGTAAAACGGCGGCCAAGAAGGACTTCGTCGAGGAGACCCGCACCCTGGTGGTGAACGCCCACGGCGCGCTGATTTCGCTGGCCGAAAAACAAGTGGCTGGCGGAACGCTGGTGGTCTCGAACAAGGCGACGCAGAAGTCCATCGAATGCCGGATCGTCTATGTCGGAGCGGTTCAGGGCGGAAAAGCGCAGATGGGGGTTGAATTCGTCAAGCCGTCGCCGACGTTTTGGCAGATCGATTTTCCGCCGGAAGACTGGGTCGTCCCGGAAAGCTAGCGACGTCCCCCGCGCCTCACGTATTTCGCGTTCAGGCGAGATCTTACTGGTTCTCGCCCGGCAGCAGTTCCGCTCGAATATTTCCGTAGGGCATGGCCGCGTCCAGAAGTATGGGAGTGTGCGCGGGGTCAGCCGCGAACCAGATCGAGAGCGCCGTTTTCGGCACTTCTTTGCCATGCGCGAAAAGGCGGACAGCGACCTGCGCCGCGCTGTAATTTTTCGCCCCGACTGCGATTTTCTCGGACGCCACTTCGAGATGCGCACGAACTTCAAAAACATCGTGACCGTCGTACATCAGCGTTCGAAATGCCGGTTCTCTTTCCCAATCGGCGCTTCGCAGCGAATATAAGACGCCAAGCGGGTCCTCGGTGCCGGAAGGCACGAACACCAGCGATGCGCCGTGCGTGTGCGGAGCACCGGCGGTCGCGAAATGGTTGATGCGATTTTCCTTTTCCCCCATTTCGTCGAGATGGAATTCGTATTGGCGTGATACCAGGCTGCGCGCATCCGAAAAGGAATCAAACCGATCGTCAACCGGATACAGGTTGCGCAGCGGCGGAAGCGAGTGCAGAGTCGCGCGAAGATGAAGCAGTGCGGACTCCGAATTGTCGCGGCTGCTGAGGGTATCCAGTTGCACGGTAGCCGCATTCGAAAAAGCCGCCCAGCGGAGTTGGTAGCGGAGGGTTTCAGCGATCGCCTGTGGTTCACTACGCTCCGAGCCGCTCGCCGAGGTGCTGCGTTCGCCCGTCGAAGCAACCGTCCCGAAGGCGTAGACGAAAGAACACCCAAGACACAGCGTCAGAGTGGTGGAAATCACTCTGGCAATGATTTTCCGGATCGCGTTCGCGCGTGGATTCATATCCGTTGCCGCCATCCCGACGCCGGGATATGATTTAAGCCTACCTGAAAGGAAAAAAGCAGGCCATTCGATCTTCCGCCATCAGGCTACGCGGAAGAGTTTCAAGCCAGCAATCAATTCCGAAACGCAGTTCCTGGGAGGCGGTCTTTCGCATGCGTTATTTGGTGACGGGCGGCGCCGGATTTATCGGCTCAAACCTGGTGGACGAGCTGGTCCGCCGTAAACAAGAGGTCGTGGTCCTGGACGATCTTTCGACGGGCAAGGAAGCGAACCTCGCTCACTTGCGGGGCCAAATCGATTTCCGGGCGGGTAGCATTACGGACTTGCATACGGTGCAGGCCGCCTGCGAAGGCGTGGACTATGTAATTCACCTCGCCGCGCGCACGTCAGTTCCCCGATCGGTGGAAAATCCTGCGGAAACCAACCGGGTGAACGTAGACGGCACACTCAACGTGCTAATGGCCGCTCGCGACGCAAAAGTTCGGCGCTATGTGTTCGCGGCATCCTCCGCCGCTTATGGCGAAACCGCGATCCTGCCGAAAGTCGAGACGATGCCGGTCGATCCGATTTCTCCGTACGGAGTCTCGAAGTGCGTCGGTGAAATGTACGCAGGCGTATTCGGACGCACATACGGCCTGGAAAATGTATGCGTCCGCTACTTCAACGTATTTGGACCGAGGCAAGATCCCACCTCGCAATATTCCGGAGTCATGTCGCGATTTATGTTGGCCGTGATCGAGCGGCAAAACCCCGTAGTCTTCGGAGACGGAGAACAATCGCGCGATTTCACATACGTGGACAATGTGGTGGACCAAACGCTGCGAGCGTGCGAAGCGGATAACGCATCCGGCAAGGTTTTCAACGGCGGCACGGGCCGACGGACGACACTCAATCAGGTGCTGGCTCAGCTTGAGAAGCTTTCCGGAAGAAAGATCGAAGCGAAGTACGAACCGGCGAGGCGCGGCGACATTAAGGACTCGCAAGCCGATATTTCGCTAGCACGAAAGTCGCTCGGGTATGAACCTCAGGTCACGTTCGAAGAAGGCCTCCGGCGAACCTGGGAATGGTACAAGGGAGCTTACACGGCCGCCGCGGCAAAGCAGGCGTAACCGAATCGTTCTGCGCGCGGCACATCGCCGTCCGCACGCCTAGACGGTGCGCCGGGGCAGGACGCGCGCCAATTCTGTGAGGCTATCGACCATAATGTCGGGCGGATGGATTTGCATGCCCGCGAGGCCCAAACCGTACGTGACACCGCAGGAGTGAATTCCAGAATTTCGCGCGGTGAGAACGTCCACCTCGGAATCTCCCACCATCATCGAGTCGTTCGGCGTGGCCTGAAGATCTTTCAAAAGTTTGGACACTCCCGCCGGATCCGGTTTCTTTTTCTCAAAGCTATTGCCGCCGTACACGAATTTGAAATGGCGAGCAATTCCCAGGCCTTCAAGAATCGCTTCACTGAAGCGGACGGGCTTATTTGTGAGCACGGCCATGTCAAATCCGTCGAACTGCGCCAGCGCCTCGCGGACGCCGGGAAACGTGACCGTGTTGTCGAGCATGTGCTGCCGGTAATAGCTGAGGAAATACGCATGGGCTTGGCGCGCTTCCTCGTCGGTGGTGTCGTGGCCTAGCGCGCTTCGGACAAGGGCCGCAGCGCCACGCCCGACATAGCTATAGATGATTTCGTGCGAGAGAGCAGCGCGGCCCATGTGTTCGAGGGTTGCGTTCACCGAAAGGGCGAGGTCGAGTTTCGAGTCGATGAGCGTGCCGTCCAGGTCGAAGATCAGCACGCGCACGTTCGCGAAGGAACCGGGATTTGCGATGGATGGCATTCGGAACGGAATTTCCTAATTTTACGTTGAATGTAAGTATTTGTCCTATCGTTGTGCTGCGTTCCGTGCGGGAATTTTTTCGGCGCAGCAGCATCGGCTGATACAATCATTAGCTCGCACTTTGCAATTATCCCAACCCGAGGCCAACATGGCGGAAATCCAACCCTTTCGCGCACTCCGATACGACACCAACAAGGTCGGACTGGACAAGGTTCTGACGCAGCCCTATGACAAGATCAACAACGCGATGCAGGAAAAGTACTACGCGGCCAGCCCGTACAATTTAATCGCCGTCGAAAAGGGAAAATCCTTTCCCGGCGACACGGCCGAGAACAACGTGTACACGCGCGCCGGAAAAAAGGTCCAAGAGTGGATTTCCGAAAAAATCCTGGTGAAGGACGCCGAGCCGAACATCTACATCTACGTGCAGGATTATACGGTGCCAGGAACGCAAACCAAGAAGACCCGGATGGGTTTCATCGCGCTGGGGCGCGTGGAAGATTACGACGCGAAGGTTGTCTTCCGGCATGAGAAGACGCTTTCAGGCCCTAAGGCGGATCGAATTGAGTTGCTCAAACATACGCACGTTCAAACCGGACAACTGTTTCTGCTGTATAACGACGCTCCCGGGCGCGTGGACGCCATTCTGGAAGAAGTGACGAGGAAGCAAAAGCCTCAGGAATTACAGGACGAATTCGGCGTGACCCACAAGTTGTGGCCCGTCTCCGATGCTGCATTCATACGGCGCGTGCAAAACGCCATGGCAGAAAAGAAGATTCTGATCGCGGATGGCCATCATCGCTACGAGACGGCGCTCCATCTGCGCAACGAAGCGCGCAAGAAAGCAGGCAAAACCGATCCGTACGCTCCGCAAGAATTCGCGATGATGACCTTCGTGAATACCCATTCGAAAGGTCTGACGATTCTGCCTACGCACCGGCTGATCGCGAAGGTGGCGAATTTCAGCTTCGACAAGTTCCGCGAAAGCGTGGCAGCCACGTTTGACTGGTATTCCTATCCATTCACAAACGCGGAAGAGCGCGCCGCGGCTTACGCGGAATTTCGCAAGGACCTGGAGAGCGACAAGCACAAGCGGCGCGCGATTGGGGTCTACGCGGGCCGCGATGCTTTTTATCTATTCCTGCTGCGGCGCGATGCCGATCTGGAAGTTCTGCTTCCGGACGTCTCCGAAGCGCAACGGGGACTGGACATCGTGCTGCTTCACAGGCTACTGATCGAAAAGGGACTAGGCATCACTCCGGAGATGGTCACCGCCGAAAAGAACGTGGAATACGAGCGCGAAATGGATGCTGCGATTGCGGCGGTCGACCGTGGCGATGCGCAGATGGCCTGCTTGTTAAATCCGGTAGGGGTTCAACAAGTGGCCGATATCGCTCTGGGCGGCGACGTGATGCCGCAGAAATCCACGGACTTTTACCCGAAACTTCTGAGCGGCGTGGCAATTTACGAAGTCGACGGCGAGCAGGTAGCGGGTGGTCCGGCAAATCCGTAGCCGGAACCAGTCAGCAAGCGGAAAAGTTGGCAGGGAATAAAACCTTAGGGCAGGCACGAGCGAATCGAGCCTGCCCTGTTTCTCTTCAAGACCAAAACTACTTGTTGAAGCTCTGAACGGCGGCCGTTTCGCTGTCGTAGGTGTCGAACACGGTCATCAGCTTGGTGACCTGCAGCACTTCCTTGAACTTCGAACCCAGGTTCGCGAGCTTTAACACGGCGCCTTGCGAGCGGGCGCTGTGAAAGGTGGCGACCAGCGTGCCGAGGCCGGCGCTGTCGATGTAACCGACTTGCGCCAGGTTCAGGACGATTTTCTTGTGCCCCGCGGCCAGCAAGCTTTTCACCTTTTCGCGGAACGCGTTGCTTTCCTCGCCCAGCACGATGCGCCCTTCGATTTCCAGCACCGTCACTCCATTCACTTCTTGATCTACCATTCTAAGTGCCACGTTCGCGCCTCCTGGAATATTCGAATCTCTCGTTCGATGCGTTGCAGCTGAAAAGCGGCTGGCCCGGGAGCGGCTGGCCTTCGTGAATCAGTAAAAATCCGAACACGACATATAGTACCCGCACTCATTACAAATCATTTTACATTTGCGCGGTTCGAGCTTCGCAGAGCACCGCGGACAATGATGCGAGGCATGCTCCGGTTCAGCGGCTCGCGCTCGTGCGGCGGCTACGGGTCGTTCTTTGCCACCCGGTATAACGGCCTCTTGCTGCTGCGCCATCGCCAGTGTCCTTCGGACTGACGTTTATAGCACATCCCGGGTACAGGGAAAAGCAAAGGTAAAAAAATCGCCCGGTAGCGGAGGCGACCCCGCCCAACCGATCATTCGACACCGGAGAGACGCCAAAAGTGCCCATTCAACGAGGTTTAGCGAACATTTTCCCCGTTGGGATCGTAGTTCGAGAGAGCTCACCGCGGCATCTGGCCCGCCGTAGCCAGACCCGCGCGACGCGCCGAATGAAAGGCCGGACGACCGCACCTCACAAATGGACGGAAATGGCAACGTGGCATAAAGTGTTTCCGACTCTTCGAGTCGTCGGCACAGGATTCGAATTATGACCAGCGTGAAACAATCGATGAACGAGACGGAACGGCGAACCATGGGCGCGCGAATCGCTGTGGGCGCCATCGCGTTCTCTGCATTCCTGGCCCAAATCCTGACGATCAATCGCTACGGAATTTTTCGAGACGAACTGTATTACGTTGCATGCAGCAAGCATTTGGCGTGGGGCTACGTCGACCAGCCTCCGCTGATCGCGTTCGTCACCTGGCTCGAGCGGATGATCGGCGGCGATTCCCTGCTCTCCCTCAGGTTTTTGCCTGCGCTCGCCGGCGCGGTCACAGCTTGGTTTACGGGTCTGCTGGCATGCCGCCTGGGTGCTCGAACGTACGGCCAAGCGTTGGCTGCCATGTGCGTGTTGGTGTCACTGGGATACCTCGCGTTTTTTCACTTGTTGACGATGAACGCTTTTGAGCCGGTCCTGTGGACGACCGCCGCGTATGTCGTTTTGCGAATCATTCAGACCGGCCATCAAAAGCTGTGGATTCTGTTTGGGGCGATCTGCGGAATTGGACTGGAAAACAAATATTCGATGCTGCTTTTCGGATTCGGCGTGGTCATCGGGCTCCTGCTGACGCCGGAACGGAAGGCCTTTCAAGAGCGTTGGATTTGGATCGGCGGCGCGATCGCAATGCTCCTCTGGATGCCGAACGTGATCTGGAATATCCGCCACCACTGGCCATTCCTTGAACTGATGGCCAACGTGCGAAGCTCGGGCCGCGACGTTGCGTTGAGTCCGATCACGTTCGTCTTTCAGCAGATCGTATTCATGTCTCCACAGACGGCGCCCGTTTGGCTTTGCGGAATCATCTGGTATTTTCGCGGGCAAAAAGACGCGATGCGGCGGCGCTATACGGCACTGGGCTGGACGTTCCTGGTTGTGTTCCTGGTTTACCTGGTCCTTCACGGAAAAGCCTATTACGTCTGGCCAATTTATCCGGTCGCCTTTGCCGCCGGCGGGATTGCCATCGAAGACTGGATTCGAGCACCATTTGGTTGGTTGAAGCCGGTTTATTTTTCTGCCGTTCTCGCGATAGGGGTATTCCTCGCTCCAATGACTCTGCCCGTTCTTTCTCCAGCGCAGTTCATCGCGTACGAACTAAAATTCCACCTGGCCGCTCCGCCGGTTGAGCATCAGCAACTCGGGCCGCTGCAACAGCAGCTCTATGCCGACATGTTTGGGTGGGACGAAATGGCGCACGAAACCGCCAATGCGTACAACGCTTTGCCGCCGGATGTTCGCGCAAAAACGGCCATCGCCGGCAGCAATTATGGGGAAGCAGGCGCGATCGATTACTTTGGTCCGCAGTACGGCTTGCCGCCGGCTATCGCCGGACATCAAAGCTACTATTTGTGGGGTCCTCGCGAGTACACCGGCGAGAGCATTCTGTTTTTAGGCGAAGATGCGGACGAACTGAGCAAACGATGCGATTCCGTCGAGACCGTGGGACACGTATTCGATCCGCTCTCGCGCGAGGATGAACACTTCGATATTTTGTGGTGCCGCGGATTCAATATCGATTTACAAAGAGACTGGCCGCGCGCGAAACATTACGATTGAACTCGTGGCGACAAATACGCTGCGATCATTTCGAAGCTGGCTGCACCGGTTCCGGCATGTAAAGGCCCGAGTCGGCGGCAAGGCCGGCGCGCTCGAATTGAATAGTCGTATGGTCGATTTGGAATTCCTTCATCAGAACTTCCCGCACTGACGACAGAATCTTTTCGCATTCCTCGAGATGCATATCCGGAATCCGGATGTGGCACGAAAGCGCGTAAAGATCCGTACCTAACGTCCAGATATGAATGTCGTGGACTTCCTGCACGCCATCGATGCACAGCATCGCGCGCGCGACCTTCTCAAGCTCCACGGTGCGCGGCAAACCTTCCAGCAGGATGTGCGTGCTTTCCTTCAGAATCCCGATTCCCGACCAGAGAACCATCAATCCAATCGCGATACCAATGACGGGGTCAACCCAACTGGCTCCCGTGAAGCGGATGGCCAGCGCACCCAGAATGATGGCGATGTTGGATAGCGCGTCGCCGAGGTTGTGAATCCAAATACTGCGCATGTTCAGGTCGCGACGCCCGCCGGTGACGGCCAGCGTGATACCGCCGTTCACCAGCAACGCAAATATCGAAACACCCATCATTAAGCCGGACTTCACTTCCACCGGTTGCCGCAGTCGCGATATGGATTCGTAGATCAACCCTACGGAAACGATCGTAAGCAGCATCGCGTTTACGAAAGCCGCCAGGATTCCCGCGCGATGATACCCGTAGGTTTTCTCCGGCGTCGGCGGCTTCATAGCCCACCGCGCCGCAAGCCAGGAAAGCACCAGCGTCGGGACGTCCGTGAGGTTGTGAACTGCATCGCTCACGAGCGCGATGGAATGGCCCGTATAACCGGCAACAAGCTCAACGGCAACCAGAGCGAATGTGGCAACGACGGCTGCGCCGAGCGTAATCGTCATTCCTTCCGCGGGTAGCTGGATGTGGGAGTGCCCTCCAAGCCCGTGGCTATGGCCGTGGGTGTGGACGTGTCCGTGGCCATCGCCATGGTCGTGACTGTGGCTATGGGAATGGCCGGATTCAGAGTGAACGTGCTCGGGCATATTTATGATGTTAACTGCTGTCGGGCAGTCGGAACAACGCGGAATGGAGCCGGTTCCGTGCAGTAAACAGGCACCGGCGGTGGGCATCTCTGGCGCGTGTCCAAGTTGGTACCCTCGACCCGGTCGCGAGGTTGTGCGCCTTCGAACCATCTATCCTAAACTCGATTGACTCACCTGACATCGCTCCATACTATTGCAAAAGTGTGTGATTCGACGCGTTGTCAGGGGTGTTTAGGCGCTCGACGCACTGATTCACCCGCGAAATGAAACAAAAACCAGCCAAACTGACGTTCTGGGGAGTGCGCGGCTCAACGCCGACGCTGGAACGCCACACTTGGCGTTACGGCGGCAATACCCCCTGCCTCGACTTGGTTACGCCCGAGGGTACCCGTTTCATCCTCGATTGCGGCACCGGATTACGCGCCCTCGGAAACCACCTGACGGCCCAGGCCGGCACAGACGGCATCGATGCGAACGTCCTGATGACGCACTATCACTGGGACCACATCCAGGGCATACCGTTTTTTCATCCGTTTTTCGAGCCACAGAACAAATTCCATTTTTACAGTTTTCAGTCGAAGTTCCTCGGGCCGAATAGCCTGAGGCAGGTCTTCGAAGCGCAACTCTCGAGTCCCTATTTTCCAGTGGACGTGAGCATGATGACCGCTTCCCGCGATTTTCACGAAGTGACCGGCGGACAACAGTGGGAAGTCCATGGAACGAAAGTGACGGCCGGCTGGTTGAACCATCCGCAGGGATGCCTTGGTTACAGGATCGACACGTCCGGTGGCTCGATCGTGTACGCCACGGACAATGAACCCGGCGCCGCGGATTGCGACAACAATATTCGACGACTCGCCGAAGGCGCGGACGTGCTGATTTACGATGCTCAGTATTCGCCGGAACAGCTCGCCAGCGAACGTAAAGGCTGGGGGCACTCAAGCTGGCTCGAGGGCGTGAAGATCGCCCGCGAAGCCAAGGCGCGAAACTTGGTTCTCTTCCACCACGATCCGGATTCAAGCGACCGAGGCGTGGACGGTTTTCTATCGGCGGCGCGTCAGGAATTTCCCGCCACCTGGGCAGCCGCCGAAGGGATGGCGATCACGCTAAGCGATCGCGGCGTGGACGTGAGCATGCGGGAATCACGCGTCGGCCAGCGCAAGCGGCTCCGCTACAACGCCACCGTCAGCGGACATACCGCGGATGGCAAAGCATTCGAAGAAAAGGCCACGGTGCGGGATATCAGCCTGCAAGGCGCGTACCTGGCGCTCAACAGCCAGCCGCGCTTGCAGAGCGAATTGCGGGTGTTGATCGAAACGTCCGGCGATCCGACGAGGTCGGCGGTGCTGAGTTTGCGCGCGACCGTGGTGCATTTCGAGGAAGGCCGCGAAAATCAGCAAAATGGCGTGGGCGTTGTGTTCGTAGAGGAATCCGAGGCCGGCCGGAATCGGGACTAGAGCTTGCCGTGATGAAGTTGCGTAGCCGCAGGTGGCGGTTGAATCGTCGTTGAAAAGCTATGCGAGTTTCGCGAGCTGTGCGTCCAGATCGGCAAGAGCCCGCGTAAGTTGCTCTCGATAGCGCGGCGCACTAGCCGTTTCCAATTGTCGTTCGACCTGTGCTCGCGAGAGTTGCAGAACTTCCCTCTGGCGGCGTACATCCACCTGATCGCGCGATACTTTTGATTTGGCGTTGCGATCTGCTTTCGACTGAAATTCCTGCACTTGGCCTTCTACCGATTTGCTTTCCCACCCTCGAGCCATGCATCGATTCTAAAGGCTGCCTCGCGAATCAAAGAAGCCAATCTGTGTTAAGTTTCCTCCCCGTGAACACCTGAATTCACGATCATCGAGAAACGGCTTCGGGTACCCGCGATCGGTGATGTTCGATACGAAGAAACGCACGGTCGTCGTAAACTAGGCTCGCACATCAAGTCGCCAACCCGAACGCGGAGCGCACATTGAACACGAAATTCGACGCCATCGTCATCGGCGCGGGACAGGGCGGGAAGCCGCTGGCTTACGCATTCGCCGACCTGGGATGGAAGGTCGCGTTTATCGAGCGCGCCTATCTGGGCGGCACTTGCATCAATACCGGCTGCACACCGACGAAGTCCCTGATCGCCTCCGCCCAGGTCGCGCACTATGCAAGGAATGGCGCGCGATGGGGCGTGCGGACTGCCGGCGTCAGCGTGGATATGCCCGCCATAATTGCCCGCAAGAAGACAATCGTTGAGAGCTTTCGCCACGGTATCGAACGGAAGGTGCAAACCGTCTCGAACATCCGCTACGTCCAGGGGCAAGCGAAATTCACCGGCCCTCATCAGGTAGAGGTGAACGGAGAGACGTTCGAGAGCGATAAAATATTTATCGATACGGGCGGGCGTCCTTCGGTGCCGAAGATCGAAGGCATAAAATCCGTCCCCTATCTGACAAATGAAACCCTCATGGAGTTGGAAGAACTGCCCGAACACCTCGTAATTTTGGGTGGTGGTTACATCGGATTGGAATTTGGGCAAATGTACCGGCGGTTCGGCAGCCGCGTGACGATCGTCCAGAAGGGCGACCAGATCTTGTCTGGCGAAGACGCAGACATCGCCACTGAATTGCAGAAGGCGATCGAGTCGGAGGGCGTCGTCGTCCGACTTAACGCAAGCGCGAAAGCCGTGGCGACGGCGGGAACGGGAATTTCGATCTCGATCGAAACGACGAGTCGAACGGAGATCCTAACCGGCTCGCATTTGCTGGTCGCGACCGGCCGGACACCAAACACGGACGAACTCGGACTCGATCGTGCGGGCGTGGCCGTCGACGAGCACGGAGTGATCCAGGTAAACGGCCGGATGGAGACGAATGTCCCCGGCGTGTGGGCTCTGGGCGACGTGAAGGGCGGACCTCAGTTCACTCACATCTCGTACAACGACTACCAGATTATTTACGGCAACCTGATTGAAGGGAAAAATCTGACGACCGAGCACCGATTTCTTCCTTACGCCGTTTTCACCGACCCGCAATTGGGCCGCGTCGGCATCACGGAAAAGGAAGCGCGCTCGTCCGGCAAGAAATTCAAAATGGGCATCTTTCCCGCTGCGTATGTGTCGCGAGCGATTGAACGCAGCGAAACGGCGGGACTGCTGAAGATCATTGTGGATGCCGAAACTGACAAGGTACTCGGCGCATCGATCCTATGCAGCGAAGGCGGCGAGATCGTCCAAATCCTGGGGACCCTCATCCAGGCAAACGCACCGTACACTGTGCTGAAGCAATCCGTATTCATTCATCCGACGATGGCGGAGGGCTTCTACGGACTGCTCGACGCGGTGAAACTCGTGGAGTGAGGCCCGGCAGGTGCATACGGAATATTCGAAGCGCGCACAGCGTGCCTGAAATTAACGAAGCAGTTCCTCGAGTTGAATTCGCGCGTCCGTCTTTTCGTCGCGGTATTTCACGATCACTGGCGTGTACAATGACAACTCCCAGGATTTTCCCTGCGCGCTCGAAATCGCGCGAGAGCCGGGCACCACGACGGCGCCTTCCGGGATTACAAGCGGCTTGCCGTGGGACGCAGAGAGAATTCGGGAGTGAACGAGATCGTAAACCGGCGTCGAGCCGTTGAGCAGAGTCCCCGTCCCAAGAACCGCGCGGCGCTTGACGATCACTCCCTCGTACACGCCGCTCTGGCCACCTGCCAGAACTTCATCTTCAATGATCACCGGCAGCGCGCCCACGGGCTCGAGCACGCCTCCAATTTGCACTCCGGCGGAAATGTGGCATTTCTTTCCGATTTGCGCGCAACTTCCGATCAATGCGTGGGAATCGATCGTGGTGCCCTCATCCACATAGGCGCCCATGTTGATGAACATCGGTGGTACGCAAATCACGCCCTTTCGCACACACGCGCCGTTGCGGATGCTCGAGCCTCCGGGAACGATCCGCACACCGGATTCAACCGAAAACTGCTTCACGGGAAACGTGGATTTATCGAAGTAGGGCTGTCGCTTGGAATCGATCGACATGTCCACGATCGAGCCCATGCGAAAGCCCAGCAGCACCCCCTGCTTCACCCACGGATTCACGCGCCAACCGGTGGCAGACGCGGCATCGGGCTCGGCAGCGCGAATGTCTCCTGCATTCAACGCGGACATGAACTGCTCAAAGAGCGCGTGGTCTTCGGATGTGTACGAAGACTTCTGCTCCCCGAACAGTCGCTCAACTTGCGATTGCAGCATGCGCTGATTCCAGTAGCGAGAGCGATTCCAGAACGCCGCGAATCTTGTCTGTGTTCTGTGAGCTCGGTGCCACGAGCGGTAACCTCCAGACCGGCTCGACGAGGCCCATCAATGCCATGGCAGCTTTTACGGGACCCGGGTTTGATTCCACAAAGTTTACTTCCATGAGCGGCAGGTATTTGCGATGAAGTGCGCGTGCTCTGGCGAAATCCCGGCTCAGGCAATGCCTCACAAGTTGCGTCATTTCCGCTGGGATTTCGTTCGATGCCACGGAAATCACGCCAACCCCACCCAGCGAAGCGAGAGGAAGCGCGATCGCGTCGTCGCCCGAAAGGACCGCGAATTTGTCCGGCACGGAATTGAGGATGGCGCCCATTTGCGAAATGTTTCCGGACGCCTCCTTGATGCCAACGATGTTGTCGATCCCAGCGAGCCGCGCCACGGTGGCCGGTTCAAGATTTACTCCCGTTCGGCCCGGCACGTTGTAGAGGACAATGGGCAACGATACGGCCGCTGCAATCGCCCGGTAGTGCTGATAGAGGCCTTCCTGCGTGGGCTTGTTGTAGTACGGCGTCACGGACAAAATGCCGTCCGCGCCCATGGATTCGAGCTCGCGCGCGGATTCGATAATCTCGGCGGTATTATTTCCGCCCGCTCCGGCCAGAACCGGCACTCGTCCGCGCGATTCTTCGATCGTAATCTCCACAACGCGGCGCTTTTCGGCGTGCGTCAGCGTAGGACTTTCTCCCGTGGTTCCGCATGGAACTAGAAAATCGATTCCGCCGGCGAGTTGGCGCCGGAGGAGAAATCGTAAAGTCGCTTCGTCGAGCGACGAGTCGCGACGAAACGGTGTAACCAGCGCGGTTCCGCACCCTTTAAACATGGGAATCTCCTTCGTGCTTCGTATCAACTGCCTGCGACCAGGCAGCTTCTTTCCCGAATTCTTTCGGTCAATGCGGGTCATTTCCGTTCACCCAGGATCTCCGCAAAATCGAATACACCCTTTTTCCCGACGATCCAGCGAGCGGCGTGAAGCGCGCCTCGCGCGAATCCCTCGCGATTCCGCGCGGTATGCCGAATCGTGATCGTGTCCACCGCGGAATCGAACCCCAGCTCGTGCGTTCCCGGGTGCGCGCCGGCGCGGTTGCTGCTGAAATCGATGGGCCGCGTATAGCCGCTCTGCTTGGCACGATCCACGATCGTAAGCAAGGTTCCGGATGGCGCGTCCTTCTTCGCCGAATGGTGAATTTCCCAAGCCCACGCCTCGTAGTCAGTCTGGCCGGCAAACAATCGCGCGGCCTGGGAAGCAACCTGCAGAAAAATCTGGACGCCCACGGAAAAATTAGAGCTCGTCACCAGCGCCGTGCCATTTCGTTCGACCGCCGCGCGAACCCGTTCGTATTCCGATGTCCATCCCGTGGTGCCGGACACCACGTTGACGCCTAGTTCCGCCAGCCGCTCGATATTCCGCGGCGCCTCGGCCGGTGTGGAAAATTCGATCGCAACACGTGTGTCCGCAAAATTCGCTTTGGTCAATGCCGCGGCGTGCTCGTTCGACTTGCGGTCAAGGCGAAGCTGGACGTCGAATCCGAACTCAGACGCCAGCCCGTCGATCATCTTCCCCATTTTTCCGTAGCCAACGATGGCAAGCCTCATATGCGTCAGCGCCTCAAGCCTTGGCCGCATCTTCGGAAATCAGATGCTGGACGATATTCGCGTACGCATCGACAGCGTCGAGCAATTCCTGCTTGGAGATGCGTTCACCGTCGGTGTGCGCCACATGAATACTGCCGGGACCGAACATCAACGGCTTGCCCCACGCGGGCGAAAGTTCAGGCACGTCCGAAGCAAAGGCCACAATCGCGGTCGGATAACCGGGGATGCTTTCCAGGCGCATTGCGGGAATGCAGAGCACTTCGTTCAACACGACGCGCTCCACACTCGCTGCGGCTGCTGAAAACGCCCGGCGTAGCGGAGCCGGATCACCGACCAGCCGGATCATCACTTCGGCGCGGGCCGCGTCCGGAATCACGTTGGGCGCGCGGCCTCCGGAAATCGTGCCGATATTCATCGTGCTCGCTCCGAGAAGCGGATCGGCCGGCAGCGGGATTCTGCGAAAAAGTTCGAGCACGTCCAAAAGAGCTTCGATTGCCGATTGGCCAAGTTCCGGATAAGCCGAATGCGCCATTCGTCCGCTGGCGATCGCTTCGTAACGCAGCACTCCCTTGCTGCCGAGCGCCAGTTTGCTTTCCGTGGGCTCGCCGTTCACCAGGTATTTCGAACCGCGCGGCGTTCGAGCGGCAGCTTTCGCGCCGGCGCTGTTGCGCTCCTCGCCGATCACGAACAGCAGAGCGAAATCGCGTTTGCCGGTTGCCAACAATTTTTCGGCAGCCACAACCATCGCGGCGATAATTCCCTTCGCATCGCATGCGCCCCGGCCCCAAATGTGCGTGTCGTCTTCCCGGCTTGGAAAAAACGGCGGGACGGTATCAATGTGTGTGGATAACGTGACGATCGGCGGGTCCCAGGTAGCAAGCACGTCAAAGCGGCCGCCTTCGACATCGATCCGCTCCACCCGCCCGCCGGTTGGCGCCACGATTTTTGCGAGACGGTCGAATAGGTATGACGCAGCGCGCGCCTCATTTCCGGTGATGGACTCGATATCCACGAGCGATCGAGTCAGCTCGAATACGTCGGTCAAAGCAATTCCGTGATGCGTTTTTTACGAGTTGGAACGGTAAGAGAAGGGAGTAACGCGAGAAATGCGGCTCGAGTTTCTTCACTCCTCGATAGCGCTCCACCCGGTTGAGACGGGTGACAGTGGACGAGCCTTTGAGCTCATCCCCCAAACACTGCGTTTTCAGCTAGCGCAGTGATTTCGGCGGAGTACAACAACAAGAAAACCCATTTCGCGCAGATCTCCGAAGCTGTTCGGAAGTGACGATCTGGCTACTCATGGTCTCCGCACCTCTAACGAGAAACTAGTTGATGTTAGCAAATGACCGGTGGAAGTCAATCGAGTCGCTCGCCGGGTGTGCGAAACATACAGCAGCGGCTGGTTTTGGCCCATCGTTCCGGGCGGCGCGCCATTTCGCGCCATTTTCAACGTCTTCGATGCCAACGAGCATGAGTTTTCCTCCAAACTTTTGTAAACTGCTTGCATCGAAATGAAATCGGACTCACAGCCACCGCACGCCGCCCGCGTGTCCCAACCGATCGATCCCACGTCTTTCACTCCGCATTTCAAGTATCAGCCTGCGAAAAAGCAGGCCTCGAATCACTCCAGCACTCTCGTGTGCGAGGGGACTTCGGTCGAAGCCATTGCTCGGGAAGTCGGCACGCCCGCGTATTTGTATAGCCGCGCGAGCATCTCGGACGCATACAAACAGCTCGATGCCGCGTTCGCCGGCCTGCCACATTCGCTTTGCTACGCCGTGAAGGCCAATGCAAACCTTTCCGTATTGCGATTACTGGCAAAGCTTGGCAGCCGGTTTGACGTGGTCTCCGGCGGCGAGATGGCTCGGCTGCGGCACATCGGAGTACGCGGACGTTCGATTGTCTTTTCCGGCGTCGGGAAATCGCGCGATGAAATCCGCGAGGCGCTTCGCTATCAAAGCGGAAAAGATTCGCCCGGAATTTTCATGTTTAACGTCGAGTCTGCCGCGGAAATGGAAGTCCTGCTCAGCGAGGCGGCGACGCGGAGGCCCACAACCAGTCGCATGCGAGAGGAACTTCCAGCCGTCGCGATCCGGATCAACCCCGACGTGGAAGCAGGCGGCCACCCGCATATCTCAACCGGATACCGCCAGCACAAATTCGGCATGGACTGGAGCGAAGCCCGTCGGATTTATCTGCAGTACAAGGATTCGAAATGGATTCGCTGGCATGGTATCAGCGCGCATATCGGATCACAAATCCTGACCGTGGATCCTTTCCAGCGAGCGCTCGAGCGCGTTGCCGAATGCGTGAAGGAGTTGGCGCGGTCCGGAATTTCGCTGCCCTGTATTGATTTTGGCGGTGGCTTGGGCATTCGCTACTCAGACGAATCGCCTCTCGATTTGGCTGGATACGCTCAGATGGTCAAAAACGTGGTCCGGCCGCTGGGCTGCAAGCTCCTGCTGGAACCCGGCCGCTGGATCGTTGGTCCGGCGGGAGTACTTCTCACTCGCGTCTTATACAGGAAGGAAAACGGCGGCAAGAATTTCGCGATCGTCGATGCCGGCATGAATGATCTGATTCGACCCGTTTTGTACGATGCGACGCACGCAATCTCGAAAGCGACGTTAAATTCCGATCCCGAGCCGACCAGCGCAATCGATGTTGTGGGCCCGGTATGCGAGACGGGCGACTTTCTAGGTCGCAATCTCGCTCTTGGCGAGCTCAAGGCGGGGGATCTACTCGTGGTGTGGACGGCGGGTGCTTACGGTTTCGTGGAATCGTCGAACTATAACGCCCGTCCCCGGGCCGCGGAAGTGATGGTCGAAGGCAAAAAGTTTCGAGTGGTCCGCAAACGAGAAGCGGTGAAAGACATGTGGCGGGGCGAACCTTAGGCACCTTCGCAGGCTCCTATGGGTTGCATCACTTTTTCGGATATCAGCACCGGTTGACATCGGCGCATGCATACGTTATTTTTGCAGCATCATGAAGCGGCACGCATGCATTACTCGGCAGCACCATCATCATCACACCCACTCGTGTCCGCGGTGGTGTGACTAGCTAATCTGCAAATAGCTGGAATCATCAGCCCGCTGGCGCGATAAGCCCCAGCGGGCTTTTTGTTTTTATGGCGATGTTTTGATAGCCAAGCTCAGGAGAAGAAGGCATGGAACTCGATTTCGAAAAAGAAGACGGTCTGATCCCCGCCATCGTGCAGGATGCCAAAAATAACGACGTGCTGATGCTGGGCTTCATGAACCGCGAAGCGTATGCCAAGACGCGCGAAACCGGATTCGTGACGTTCTACAGCCGTTCGCGGCAAAAACTCTGGACCAAAGGCGAAAGCAGCGGGCAGAAACTCTTGTTGCGCGAGCTTCTCGTCGATTGCGATCGGGACGCCGTCCTGGTGCGCGTCGAGTTGCAAGGTGCCGCGGTGTGTCACGAAGGCTACCGTAGTTGCTTCTTCCGCCAGGTAAACCAATCCGGTGATGCAAAGGTCATCGCCGAGCGGCTCATTTCGCCCGAACAACTTTACGGTCAGGAGAAGAAATGACGAGTCCACTGAAGCTCGGGATTCCGAAAGGAAGTCTGCAGGACTCCACGATCGAACTGTTCGCTCGCGCCGGCTGGAGAATTTCGGTGAGTTCGCGGAGCTATTTCCCCGCGAGCGACGACCCCGAGATCGAATGTATGCTGGTCCGCGCGCAGGAGATGGCGCGCTACGTTGGCAGCGGCGCACTCGACGCCGGAATCACCGGTAAGGACTGGATTCTGGAAACAAGTGGCGACGTTCACGAGGTCGCCGAGCTGGTTTATGCGAAAACCAGCCTCGGCCGTGTGCGTTGGGTGCTTGCCGTCGCTGAAGATTCCGGCGTGCGCTCCGTGAGAGATCTCGAAGGCAAAGTAATCGCAACGGAAGCGGTACGGCTTACAGAAAAATATCTGGAACGCCACGGCGTGAAGGCGCGTGTGGAGTTTTCCTGGGGCGCGACGGAAGTGAAGGTCCCACAACTCGCCGACGCGATTGTGGAAGTTACTGAGACCGGCGCGTCGCTGCGCGCGAACCACCTGCGCGTGGTCGATACGCTGCTCGAATCGGCGCCGTGGTTCATCGCCAACCCGGCCTCGTGGAAGGACGGGTGGAAGCGCGAAAAGATCGAAAACATGGTGATGCTCCTCGACGGTGCGATCAAAGCCTACAACCGCGTCGGATTGATGCTGAACGTGCGCCGCGACGATTTGAACGCCGTGCTGGCTGCGTTGCCGGCGCTGCGAAATCCAACCGTCGCCCAATTGAGCGATCCTGCATGGGTCGCCATCAATACAATTGTTGAAGAAAGAACCGTGCGGCAGTTGATTCCAAAACTGAAAGCGGCTCGCGCCGAAGGAATTGTTGAGTATCCTCTCAACAAAATCGTGTACTGATGCGAATTCTTCAACTGACGGACTCCGTCGCCCGAAGGATCCTGGCGGCGCGTCGCTCGATCGACCGAAGCGCCGAACGCGTCGCATCGCAAATCGTGAACGATGTTCGGAAGCGTGGTGACGCAGCGCTTTTTTCGTGGACGAACAGGTTCGAGGGCGTGCGTCTGGACCGAGAACGTATTTGGGTGCTTCCCAACGAGATGAAGAAGGCGGAGCGACGAGTTCCGGCTGAGTTCTTGGCCGCCGTGGATCACGCGGCAGTGAATATTCGAGAGGTCGCCAAGCGCCAAAAGCCGCGCGCGTGGAGCTTCGAGGTCGAGCCCGGCGTGCGAATCACCCAACGCAGGGTTCCGATTGAATCCGTCGGATGCTACGTTCCCGGAGGGCGGTTTTCGCTGGTATCGACCCTGCTCATGACTGCGATACCCGCGCAGGAGGCCGGCGTAACCCGCATCGTGGTCGCCAGCCCGCAGCCGGGAGACGAACTCTTGGCGGTGGCCTCGCGTCTGAAGATCGAATCATTCCTGCGCATCGGCGGAGCGCAGGCGATTGGCGCACTCGCCTACGGAACAAAATCGATCGCTCCCGTGGACAAGATTTGCGGCCCCGGCAACCGCTATGTGACGGCTGCGAAACGGTTCGTGAGCGCCGATTGCTCGATTGATTTAATCGCGGGGCCGACAGAGGCCATCGTATTCGCGGAAAGCGGAAACGCCGAATTTATCGCGGCGGACCTGATCGCCCAGGCGGAGCACGACCCGGATGCGACTTCGATTTTTGTCACAACATCTCGAACGCTGGGGCAACGCGTGCGCGATGCGTTGCAAATGCAACTCGCTGCACTGCCTGCTGCAAATCTCGCCAAAAAATCGCTTGGAAGGAACGGCGCGATTCTAAAAGCCAAATCGGTTGCCGACGCCGTTGATTTCGTCAATCGTTTTGCACCGGAGCACCTCACACTTGCCGGAGACGGCGCGAAGTTCGTCGAACGATTCACATCTGCCGGGAGCATCTTCTTGGGCGACTGGAGCGCTCAGGCGTTTGGCGACTACGCGACCGGCACGAATCACGTCTTGCCTACCGGCGGCGCCGGACGCTCACGCGCGGGACTTTCGACCGCCGATTTTGTGAAGTGCATTTCCGTACAGGAGGTATCACGGGCCGGATTCCGCCGCCTCGCTCCTGTTGCTTCGGCTCTTGCTAAAGCGGAAGGCCTCACCGCGCATGGCCGCTCCGTGCAGGTGCGCCAATGAGAGCGGGCAACGGACCCTCGATTCACTGCCGCCGTGCGGTCGAAAGGATGCGCGCTTACCACCCGCCGCTGGAGGGTCGCGAGGGCAAATTGCGCCTCGACTTCAACGAAAATACGCGAGGTTGTTCCCCGGCGGTGAAAAAAGCACTGGGTCGGTTGAGCCCCGACGACGTTGGCATGTATCCCGAGCAGGAAACCGTCAGGCGCGCGTTAGCGCGCCATTTCCGCGTCTCTTCGGAAGAACTATTGCTGACAAACGGAACCGACGAAGCGCTCCACTTGATTGCCAACACGTACATCGAACGCCGCGACAAGGTACTTTTGGTCGAACCCACCTTCGCGATGTACCGATTTTATTCCGAACTCGCCGGCGCCAGGATTCATGCGCTTCGGTACGATGACCGGCTTACGTTTCCGTTGGCAGCGGTTCTAGCAGCACTCAACAAGAAGCCACGCGTCTTTTTTTTGGCCAATCCCAATAATCCGACGGGAAGCGTTCTGACTTCCGCTCAATTGAGAATGCTTCTGAGCGCCGCAAAGCAAACTCTGGTCGTCATCGACGAAGCCTATTTCGAATATTGCGGCATCACTGTGCTGTCCTGGATTCGGCGTCATACCAATCTCGTTGTGACGCGAACATTCTCAAAATCCGCGGGCATGGCGGGCCTTCGCCTGGGATGCATCTTCACTCATCGCGCCAACGCATCCGTGATGCGGAAGGCGGCGTCTCCATACCCGGTGAATATCGCGGCGCTGGTCGCCGCTCGTGCATTCGTGCGCGATACCGCGTTTTTGCGCTCGACGCTGCTGGAGTTTGCAAAAAGCCGCGACGAACTTCGAACCGGGCTCACACGTATGGGCCTCACGATTTTCCCGAGTGCGGGCAATTTCATTCTCGTCGATCTCGGCGAGCGCGCAAAAAGAGTGGTCATCGCACTGGCGCGACAAAAGATTCTCATCCGCGACCGTTCCAGTGATTTCGGGGGACGCGGATACGTCCGCATCACGATTGGCACAACCCCGCAGACCCGTCGCGTCTTACGCGCATTGAAAGAGGTGCTATGAGAAAAGCATTGGTCCACCGGCGAACGAACGAAACCGACGTCCTTGTGAAAATCAATCTCGACGGCCGGGGAAAAGCGCGTATCGACACGGGCGTCCGCTTTTTCGATCACATGCTCGCACAAATTGCCCGCCATGGCGCGCTCGATCTCGAACTCATCGCGAAAGGCGACCTCGACGTGGACCAGCACCATACCGTCGAAGATACCGGCATCGCGCTGGGGCAAGCTGTGAGGAAGGCGCTCGGCGACAAGCGCGGCATCCTCCGCGCCGGATATTTCCTGATGCCCATGGACGAATCGCTCGGTATGGCCGCCATCGATTTCTCGGGGCGCGGCTATTGCGTCTGCACATGGAAGCCGCTGGCGAAACGCGTGGGCGATTTTCAGACTGAGCTCCTCGACGATTTTTTCCAGGCGTTCGCGCAGGCTGCCGCTGCAAATGTCCACGTGAAATTTCTGTACGGCCGTTCGTCCCATCATCAGATCGAGGTACTGTTCAAAGCTTTTGCGCGCGCCCTGCGTTTTGCCGTCACCCGCGACAAGCAATTGCGGCGTGTGCTGCCGAGCACCAAGGGCGTACTGTGAAAATCGTCATCATTGACTACGGCGCCGGAAATCTTCCGTCCGTGGAACGAGCGATCGCATCGCTCGGCGCGGAAACCGAACGAGCGTCTTCGCCACAGACCGTGAATTCGGCTCGGGCGATCGTTTTGCCCGGTGTCGGTCATTTCTCCGCGTTCGTTGCAGGGTTGCGCGAGCGCAATCTCACAGAATCCGTGCAGCAGGCAATTCGCGCTGGCGTGCCCGTGCTGGGAATTTGCCTCGGATTGCAGGCGATGTATCACTCGAGCGACGAAGCTCCGCAGGAAAAGGGCCTCGCTTTGCTGGGCAACAACGTTCAGTCGTTACCGGCGAACGTCAAATCTCCCCACATCGGATGGAACCAGGTCCGGCGCCTGCGGGATTCCCTATTGCTTCGGAGTATCCCCGACGACGCCTATTTCTATTTCGCGCATTCGTACGCCGCCCCGGAACACGCTCCTGAAACTGCTGCCGTGTGCGATCACGGCTTCCCGTTTACAGCAGTGATGGAGCGGGGAGCGCTCATGGGCGTTCAATTTCACCCGGAGAAATCCGGAGCCGCCGGGGCACAAGTGTTGAAAAATTTTCTGGAGTTCGCGCAATGACTCTCGCGCGCCGCATCATTCCCTGCCTCGATGTGGACGCAGGCCGCGTCGTGAAGGGCGTCGAATTTGAGAGCCTGCGCGACATGGGCGATCCCGCCACGCTCGCCGCGCGATATAACCGGGAAGGCGCCGACGAACTCGTCATGCTGGACATCACCGCGACGCGGGACGGGCGGGCGACGTTTCTGGAAACCGTGCGTGCTGTCGCACAGGAGCTCCAAATTCCCTTCACCGCGGGAGGCGGTATCCGCGCTCTCGATGACGGAAACGCGGTTTTGCGCGCCGGCGCGGACAAAGTTACGGTCAACTCGGCCGCGGTGGCGCGCCCCGAACTCATCTCCGAACTGGCCAATCAATTCGGCTCGCAAGCGGTCGTTCTCTCGATGGACGTGAAAAGAGCCGGCGCAGGCTGGCAGGTCTTCGTGCGCGGAGGACGGGACGCAACGGGTCTCGATGCGGCCGCATGGGCGCGCGAGGGCGTTGCGCGCGGGGCCGGCGAAATCATGCTGACCTCGATCGACCGCGACGGCACTTGCTCGGGATTCGACTGCGAACTGACGGCCACAATCTCGCGTGCCGTGCAGGTTCCCGTGATCGCGTCGGGAGGCGCGCAATCCTTCCAGGATTTTCTAGACGTCTTCGAGCGTGGCGCGGCCGACGCCGCGCTGGCCGCCTCGATATTTCACAGCGAAGCGCGATCGATCAGCGAACTGAAATCGTTTCTCGCGGCTCGGGACGTACCGGTGCGAATCGTCCGATGATCATTCCCTGCATCGACCTTCAGGGTGGAAGAGCCGTGCAGCTCGTTCGCGGAAAGCGCCTCGCGCTTTCGCTCGACGACGTGCTCGGTCTGCTCGAATACTTTCAGAGCTACCCCATCCTCCACGTAATCGATCTCGACGCCGCCATGCGCACGGGTTCGAATTCACGTTGGATCAAGACGCTATGCAAACGCGGCAGGATGAAAGTGCGCGTCGGCGGTGGCATCCGTTCAACCGCGCGAGCTGCGCGTATCCTCTCGTGGGGAGCTGAGAAAATAATTGTAGGTAGCGCGGCGTTTCGCGGCGCGGATGGCAAAATTGCACACAAATTTCTACGCAGCCTGAAGGCAAGCGTCGGCCGCCGGCGAATTATCATCGCGTTGGATACCAAAGGCGGGAAAATCGTGGTGCGGGGTTGGCGGGAACGCCTGGCACTGCGCGCCCAGGACGTAATGCCCGCGCTGGAGCCCTACTGCTCGGAGTTTCTGGCGACGTACGTGGACAACGAGGGGACGATGCGGGGAACAAACCTGGCGTGGTACCGCGCACTGCGCCGCGCAACGAACCTGCCAATCACCGCGGCGGGCGGGATCCGCAGCCAAAAAGAAGTGCGCGCTCTGGCAAAACTAGGAATGCACGCCGCCGTCGGCATGGCCCTCTACCGCGGCAAATTCATCGACGACTAAACGACCCCTAAAAGCAACTACGGCAATTCTCCGTTCTGCTGCAGCTTCGCGACCAACCAAACCGACCCCTCTTTGGTAAGGTGGCTGTAATCCGATTGGAGGGGGACATCGCCATTCACGTACTCGACGCATGAATCCGCCCCACAGAGCACTCTAAAGTAGGAAATGAAGCGGACATGCCATTCGTTAGCGGCAAGCCTTGCCATCTCGCGATCGAGACGCACATACTGGTCAACGCGGTGAGCGAACGGCAGGCCAGGTTCATCGCGCTTAATAGAAGTCGCCAGCAAGCGCGGCAGGGCCGAGTCGTACTGCAACATCGGTCCGAACACGATCACCTTCATCCCGCGGCTTTTTGCCCATTCAATCGTTCGAGCCAGTCGCGGCAGATCATTTGATTCCCACCGGCCCGCAATCAGCAGCGTATCGACCTGATTGTGTTTGGGCAAAAAATCCTGAAACACGAAATTCATTAGCTGGCGGCAACGCGATTCGCCGGTCATCGGCTGCTCGACAGTAGGCTTACATCCGGAGGCTGTCGCTTGCATGATGTTCACGTTATCGAGAACCGTGGACAGTCATACCAAAGCTGCGCCGCGTGGCTATCTCCAATCAGGAGATAGTTCTTCTTTACAGGGTCGTCCCGCAAACAAGTGCCGGCATCGAAATCTTGAATCTTATCGCTGGATGTGATGAAGCAAGTCCCTTCACGGTAGGGTGCGCGCACGTCCATGTAAGCGGCAACGCGAACGGCTTCGGGGGAATAGCGCGATGGAAATCCGCGAAACGCAAGCGCGGCCCCTCCGAGCGCCGCAAGAACGAAAGCCGCAGCAAACGCAGCTCGAAATACCGCTGCTCCCGTCAACTTCAAGCGCCCCGCGCGGAAAGGAACTTCGACAAATTTCCACGAGATCGTAGCGGCGACGAGCGACGCCACGAGAATCGAAAGCTTTACAGCGCGCTCGGATACTCCGCTAATCAGAATCGTGCCCACACCCTGAAAAACGATGATAGGCCAGTGCCACAGGTAGAGCGAGTAAGAAATCAATCCAATGAAAACAACGGGCTTCAACGACAACAGCCGGCCCACGAACGACGTACCCGATTCTCCTGCCGAAATGATCAGCGCGGAACCGACACACGGCGCGAGGGCGGCAATACCGGGAAATGGCGTCGCCGACGTATACAGGAAACCAGAGACGATGATCATTCCAAGTCCGGTAGCCGAGGCGACGTTGCGCCACACTGGGCTCACGATCGACGGCAATACTTTCAGGGAGATGATGGTACCCAACAGCAGTTCCCACGCTCGCGTATGCAACAGGTAAAACGTTGACACCGGATTGTGGAAGGCTCCGTATGCGCTAATAAGCATCGAAACTGCTGCGAAAGCCAACACAGCAGTCCGCAGCCGCGCGGGAAAAAGCTTCCTGATCAGAACCAAGAAGAGTGGAAATACGATGTAGAACTGCTCTTCCACCGCAAGCGACCAAGTATGAAGCAGCGGCTTCAGCGCGGCCGGAGCGTCGAAGTATCCCGACTGTCGCCAAAAATAAATGTTGGAGACGGAAAATGTCGCGGCTAGCAGCGATTTGGCGTAGTCGATTAGTTCCGTTGGTAGAAAATACTTCCAGGCAAGGAAGGAAGTAAGGAACATCATTACCATCAGTGCGGGAAAAATACGGCGAATGCGGCGTTCGTAGAAAGCAAAAATCGAGAATTTTCCGGCGGAGATCTCGGCGAGAATCACGGAGCTGATGAGAAAACCTGAAATTACAAAAAACACGTCCACGCCGATGAAGCCGCCGTGGCACTTGGCGATGCCCGTGTGATACGCGACGACGAGCAATACGGCAACGGCCCGCAAACCGTCAATATCTGGACGGTAGCTGAGTGCCAGCCTTCTGGGTGCGGAATCGTTCATGGTTTTTTGCGAAAGTAGGGATCGGCCGATTTACGAGGTCGGAAGCTAATCGCAGCTCAACTGAGAGTGGAAACGCGTCGAGACGGACACGCGATCATGGATAGTACGGAAAATCTCAATACGTCCCGCGCATCTTCTTGATTCTCCGCATCAGAATCGGAGGCACGCAATCCCTTAGTACTCCGCGCAGCGAAACTTTTTCCTTGCGGTAAAAGCTCGGCGCATAGATTGAGGTGTGCGGATTCAGCTCCGTCTTAGCGCCAACCACCGCTGTGTGGTAGTACATTACGAACCCGTTTCGTGTGCGCCCTTCTGGAGCGGCGATCGCCGCCGGAACGCCATGAAAATTTGTGTCCGTAATTTCAAACACGATCGTGCGGTTAAACTCCGGCTCGACGACGGCTTCGCACTTAGTTGCATCCTTGTTCCAGAGCTCGAGCTGCCCGCCGTACTCGTGCTTCCAGTCTTTGTTGAGATAGATGATCAGCGAAAGGCGGCGCATCAGACCCGTTTCGTAGGCGGTGTTGCGATCAGCGTGCACATCGAAGCTCCCGCCTTTCGGAATCACATGATAGCCGGCGCCCTGCAGATAAGGATCCGGCAGCAAATTCCAAATTCCAGTCATCTCCGAAAGAAAATACAAGAACTTTGCCGAGTTCAGAAATGAAGAGAGTTCATAACCGGTCTTCCCCAGATCGACCGCCGAGCGCAAATTGAACTGCTGAATGTGGTCGTTGTCCTCGTGGACCCACTTGGCCTTGTCCATTGACGGCTGCTCGTTTACGAGTGAATCCAGCATCGCGTTCGGGAACAGATTGTCGAGCAGAATGTGGGGGAATGGTTTGGCGTTCTTGTATCGCGCACTCAGGTTCTCGACCGTATCGGGCAGCGTTACCACGTCGCTGATGTACTGCGCGATTCCGCTCTGCGTGTTGGTTGGCATGTTCGGCCTGCCTTTATTGACAGATTTGGTTTATCGCTTCGGCGCCTCATCAAATGCCCGCACCATCGCGTCGTAAACTGGTTTTGGATTAAGAGCAGCGTCAAACGGCAATGGCCGTACCGGAGTGCCGTCCGTTCGCGGCTTGAAATCTGTCAGCCACGTGTCTTTGTCGGTCAAGCCCCAAGTCAGGACGGCTTCGACAGACTTGTGGCTCAACACTGTCGACAGATATTTGTAATAGAGATTTGCGATGATCTGGTCGCGAGCGCCGGGGTCTGTGGGGAGATCTTGATCGGAAATATCCAGCTCGGTGATCAGAATTTTATAGTCGAGATCGCTGACCTCATGAAGAAATCTCTGAAACCCTTCGCCTGCGATAATGTCTGCGTGTCCGCCGATCAGGTGCGACTGAATCCCGATACCGTTGATCGGAACTCCGCGCGACTTCATCTCTTTTAGCAGTTTCACCATCGCGCGGCGCTTCGATTCCCCTTCGGGAGTTTCCTCTTCTAACCAGTTCTCGTTCCAAATTAATTGCGTGTGAGGGTCGGCGGCAGCCGCGGTGCGAAATGCATACTCGATATAGTCAGGGCCAAGCCACCGGAGCCACGGGCTGTTGCGCAATCCGTCCGGACGGTTGTCCTTCGGATTCATCACCTCATTCACAATGTCCCACGATTGCAACTTACCCGCGTATCGACCCATGACGGTATTGATGTGGTCGGTCAGGACCTGCTTCGCGTTGGCGCTAGTCACATAACCATCGAACCACTTGGGAAGTCTCTGATACCAAACGAACGTGTGACCGCGAAGCTTCATATTGTTCTGTTGCGTGAAATTGAGGAGCCAGTCGGCGGGAGCGAAGTTGTAAGTGTCTGGTGATGGCCGCAGTTGACCCCACTTAAGTTCGCCGTCCGGAACCAGGATCGCGCATTGCTGGATATAAAGTTGAGCGATTGCTGGATTATGAGAAAGCAAATATTGCCGTGCGTCGGCGCCGTACAGGAACCCTTTGCTTGCGGCGTGATCTTTCAGCGCTCCGGAACCAGGCGCGAAAGCGCCAGACATCGAGTAATTCGCAAGGTTATTCAGCGGCTTTGCGATCGGGCCCGCTCCAAATCCGGCAACCGCCGCCCCGGCCGTTGCCAAGAACTTCCTCCGTGACAAGTCTCCCCTCATAGAGCCTCCGTCGGAATATCAATTTTAAGAATGCGAATAGGAACGCGGGCCTGAGCGCGGGCAGTCTAGGCCGTTTTTAGTTCGCTAGCCTTGCGATGCCCCCAGCTAATTATAGGCTTTTCGTAAAAGCGAAACGACAACCAACTAACCAGGACGGCGATGGCAAGCGTTATCGGCGAAAGCCGATGGCGATGCGGATAGCCCCACCGAATCGATAATTGGTCGAGCCGAACCATTACGATGGGACTGAAGAGATATAGCCCGTAACTTATGGTGCCGATGAAGACGATTGGTCGCAGTGAAAAAAATCGACTCAAGCCCGCGTTCTCGTGAAGATACACGTACGCGAGTACGAAAAAACAACTCGCTGCAATCAACGAATAGCCAGTCGAATTGAACCACCACGAATTCGCTTCCCGCTGGAACGAAGGTCTCGTAAACAAAACTACAAGGGCGATACAAAGGATTGCCGCCGCCTTGCCAGACCAACGAGTCAGGAAGTCCTTGGCGCGTGGGTCTTCCAAAAGAAGCGCAAGAAGACTTCCCGCCGCAAGTCCGTCAAGACGAAACGGTGTCAAATAATAGACGGGCAAATATGTTCGGATGAACGGCGTCAGTGCTCCTCGCGCGATTGGTTCGATTACCAGAATGACCCCGATCAGTTTCAGCAACTGGTCTCGGTTCAGATAGCGAATCGCGAACGGCCACAGAAGATAAAAGTGTTCCTCGATGGCAAGCGACCATAACACTCCGAAAGGATTCCCGGTGGTGGGATGCAGTGTCTCGGCGATATTCGCGCCGAAAAAAATGTAGTAGAGCCCTAAACTCCCCCACTGCATCGGGTAAACCAGCCCCGCTCCGATAAGGGCGAGAATAAATGGCGGCAGAATTCGAGTCGCCCTCTTGATGTAAAAAGGCGCCCAAAACGACTCGTTGGTGCGATCGCGCCGCAATATCCCGGTAATCAAAAAACCCGAGAGAACGAAAAATACATCTACGCCGAGCCACCCTTGGTCGAATCCCAAGGCGTGATGAGCAAAAACGAGCAAAATCGCGAGGGCGCGAATGCCGTCAAGTCGCGACAGTCTCATGTGTTCGGGTTTTCTGCCGTCGCTGCCCGGCTCGCAGACTTCGAATGTACGAGCCTGCGTAGCCAATCATGCAAGCTCGAGGGGAAAAGCCATGCGCCAATAAACATGCCGAGATCGCGCCCACTCGGCGCGCCATTTCCGATTAGATCTCGAAGCAGCGGAAAGAAATAACTCCATGCGTTTTCTTGCGCAGCTTGTCGTGCGACTTGTGAAGCTATGAACGAAGAATATGCTCGACCTGTGACGCGTTGCCTTGATGACCTGATCCAGTCCCAGGAAGCTTTCCAAGCCATCACGCGGCTGACGCGACCCCGACCATCGTCGACGTTCCAAATCGCGAGCGGTTCGGGTGAATACAAGACCTCAACATCGCGGTTTTCGACGCACCGCAGAATCCAGTCCCAGTCTTGGTGCTTGGGAAGTCCTTTTTGAAAAGGAACTTCGATCAACAAATCGCGCTTCGTAACGAGAGTCGAGGTCGGCATCGCGCCTTCCCCGTAGCTCAAGCGGGATCGCACGAGCAGATATTCTGAGTACGGCGGCGCCGGCGGATTCTCCGGCCAGATCAAATCAACGGTTGAAGTGCGCGCAATCACCTGACTGCACAACAGCGGAAATTTCGCCGTCGAGCTTTCTGCCAATGCAAGTTGACGTTCAATTTTTGACGGCATCCACTCATCATCGTCGTCTAGAAGCGCCACCCATTCCCCGATGGCGCGCCTGGCTCCGACGTTGCGCGCCTCCGAACCGCCGACGCTTTCCTCGAGCGCGACCATCTTCAGCCGAGCATCTCGAATCGATATAAGTGCCGAGTTTGTGAGCGCGTCAGGTCCGTCGATCACAACGATTACTTCGATGGCTGGATACGTTTGAGCGAGCGCGCTTTGAACTGCGCGGACGACGAGGTCTGGACGGTTGCGAGTGGGTATTACAGCGGAGACGAGCGGAACCGTCATTGTAGTCGTGACGTCACTTACAGGACTTTGGCTTTGGAAGCTTCGCGCGAGGCGATCACTTCTTCGTAAATCCGTTCAAGTCCCGCGGTCTGCTTCTGTAAGTCGAACTTCTCCTCGGCGCGCTTTCTACCCGCATGCCGGAATCGTTCGAGCAAATCTGGATTCTTCAAAAGCAACAGCAGCTTTTCGCAGAGGTGATGCCAATCACGTTCCGGTCCCAAGAAACCTGTTTCGCCGTTCGCCACAGCTTCGGTTGTGCCGCCGCTCGCGAAGCTCACAACCGGAAGGCCACAGGCTTGTGCTTCCGCGAAGACAATCGGTAGGCCCTCCGCGTCTCCGTCGGTCGCGGTAATACTCGGTACGCAGAACACGGACGCTGTTTGCATCCATTTCATCACTGACGCAGGCGCCTGCACGCCGAGGAACTGATATTTGCTGAGCGACTGTTTGGCCTGCGTCTCCAGTGCTTCGCGCTGCGGCCCATCGCCAATAATAATCAGTTCAACGTCGGGCAATTCCTTCTGAATCTCGGCCATCGCATTGATCAGAAACGAGCAACCTTTTTTCTCAACCAATCGGCCGACAAACAGGACTTTCCTGTCTTTCGCGAACGTAACGGGTGGCCGGAAATGATTCACATCAACGCCAATGTATTGGACTCGGATTTTTTCACGCGGCAATCCCATTGCGGCTACTTTGCTAGCGATGAACTCTGAAACTGCGATAAACAGATCCGCGTTCCTGTAAAGTCGCGGCCGATGTTTCAAGTACATCCGGCCCTCGAAATTTTTCTTCAGCCCTTCGTCGGTCTGGGTCGCGTCGTAGCCGTGAAATGTCGCGATAAGCGGCAGGTTCAACATTTTCGCGAGCGGAATCGCTTCGCAAGCGTCGGCACCGAAATGTGCGTGAATCAGCTTCGGATTTAGGGCTGCCAGGCGTTGGCGGCAGTCCGAACTGGGGCCGAGGAAGCGGAATCGCAGTTCTCTTGCCAGGCCAGCGAACCCACCACGATTGGCAATCCACGAAGACTCGGGCGGCAACTCGAGTCCTGGGATTGTTTTCGCACCCACGTAGAACGGACGGAAAGTCCGCATCGCAGAAGCTTGTGAACGAATGAATGTTTCCGAGAACGACAAAAGGCGCAAACGAAATATCAACGCAACCGGAGACTCATCTACTTTGGTCGAATATTGGCTCAAGTTACCTCAGCTTGCTGGTACGTAATCCGAATCCATAGCGCGCTCTGCGGCATAACTACGAGCCGCTGCGGGTGCCTGCAGTAGCCCAACGTAAATGGAAACAAACGGCAGCCACAGAAATGCGCGCAGAATCAAAATATTGCTTTCCGTTAGATTGAACAGCACGAAATAAATCAAAAACATGAGCGGCCACATCGACCGATACAAGGATTCATCCTGCGCTGCAGCGAACACACGACGCGCGACCTTCAGAAGCCCGTACGCGAAGATCGAAAGGCCGACGATACCGAGATCGAGCATCACATCGAGGTATCCGTCGTGAGAGTGCGCGGGAATCTCGCCCATCGCTGCCTGAGAGGCAGCGAGCAAAGTATCGGCTCCCGGTCTTGCCCAAAAAACCGCGTATCCGTAGCCGAACCAAGGACGTTTCTTGATCGCGTTTTCGACCGCGGCCCACAGGAGCGTGCGGCCGGACAGCGTCGTGTCCTTGCCAAATAGCGATGCCACTGCGCCGTAGTTCAGCGCGACGATGGCTGCTATCAGCACCACAATGGGCATGAAAATCACCCACAACGGGATCGTCCTGCTTTTGCGTAGACGAAGAAGATGAACGCACGGATATGCTGCAAGGCACGCTGCGACCGCAACCATCGCCGTGGATGAATGCGAGAAAATCAGCAACACGACGGTTCCGACCAGCAGCCCAATTCGTACGATAGCAGGGCCGATCTTCGGCCGCGCAAAGATCAGTAAGACCGTACCGAAGCCGATGACTCGCCCGAGTGAATTCTTGTGGGAGAACACGCCTTTCCACGCGCCACTGTGCAAGTCGTGAGCAATTCCGTAGTCGGGCAGAAATACGATGATCAGGTAACTCACAACGACCATGTAAAGCAAAGCCCAACCGTAAAGCTGGATTTGTTCTTCCCAATCGAAATTCGCGCCTACGTAAATGGCGAACAGAGAGAAGGCAGCCAAGACGAGTGCTCGGCGGAATGTGAACAATGGTTCGTATGACCATGCCGCAGAAGCCAATGCGAACGTACACAACGCTACGATCCACGGCACAGATCGCACTGCTGCAAGAATCCGCTTGCCATGAATCAGCACCAACACCAGCAATATCGGGTAGATTACAAGCTGAACCGCCACGTTGAATTGGTTCTGCGCCGCGCTGGTTTGGCCCTCGACGTTGTTGGTTGGCAGGATTGCACCGGCCAATCCAATAATCGACGCGACGACGAATATTTTTTCGAATCGCTCAAAGGCTTTCGACTCGAGGAACGATGTGGTTTGCATATGTCAGCACCTTCCGTACGGTTCACCCGCTTCCGAAGGCCGCGACCGCCGTGCGCGCGGCAAACTGCAACCAGCAGGGAGATCTAGGCGACGTCCGCCATTTCCGTCTCGCGGACGATCACCGGCTCGGCAATCGCGTGCCGCTCTTTCTTGATCACCGTGGTGAGCACCACCCAGTTGGCGATGCCCAGAAACCCGTCGGTCGCGAGGCTGGACCACGCCGCACCGCGCCACGAAAACATGGGAATCATGAACAGGTTGAGCCCAAAGTTCAGGCTGGCCGCGAGCAGCTGGCACGTCGTCCGGTAGCGCTGATAGCCCGCACCCGTCAGCGCATCGCCCGCGCTCAAATGAAAGGTGCGAAACGCGGGAATCAGGCACAGCCACTGCAGCGCCGAGACGCTGTTTTGAAAACTCTTGCCTACGATCATCGGGATGAATCGCGCGGTCACGAACATGCCCACCGCAGCCACCAGCGCGAACGGCAGCGTCTTGCGCAGCACTTGCTTGGTGAACGCGATGCTGGCGTGCGCGCCTTCCGCGCCTTTCTGGCAGAACTTCGGGAACGCGGCGGAATGCAGCGCGCGGATTGGCGCGCAGCTGATGTCGATCACCTTGTACGCCATGGAATAGATGCCGTTGGCGGCAGCCATCCCGTAATGGCTCAACATCGTTTTGTCGAGATCGTTGTAAACCGAGGTGGTGGAGCACGCGAAAGAGAATCCAATTCCCTCCGCCGCGCTGGCAAACAGTAGCTTGGGCCGGAACTTCGGCCGGCCAATCAGATACGACACCGCGGAAATCGCCATGACTGCGGAAATCGCCGACACAATCACGGACGTTGTGGCCCACTGCATCACCGTCGCATGGCGCAGCACCAACATCAAAATGCCGACGGCAAGCAGACGCGTGATGTTCGTGAGCGTGGTCAGCGTGGCCGTCCAGCGCAGATTTTCAAACGCTTGAAATGCCTGACCAGCGCACTCGGCCAGCCGCGCGCAGGTGCATTCGCCCAGCGCAATCAACACGATGATGGACGCGCTCGATGGGCCGACGATCCATTTACCGACGATCTTCAGGATCAGAATGACGATGAAACCGACGCTGAACGTGGTGAGAATTACGTTGCCCCAGTACTCCGCGAACTTCGCGCGGTCCTGGCTCACGTGGCGAAGCATCACCAGGCCCGAGCCCATCGTGCTGTACTGGCTGGCAATCGAAACCAGCGCAAACGCACCGACGAAAACGCCGTACTGTTGGCTGCCCAATAGCCGCGCCAACAAAATAAAATACGCCGCCTGCACGAAGAAACTCATGCCCTGCCCCAGGAACATCCAGCTGGCGTTCCGGGCGAGGCTGCCTTCTTTGAATGACGAGAAAAGTTTCATGCGGCTTCGGAAAGCGAATCGATCAACTGCTGATAGCGCCGGTGAATTTCCGGCCAGCGATACCGTTTCTGAAAAGTATTGTAGCCCTCTTCGGCTAGCTGATGGCGTTTTGCCGGATCGACGATTAACAATTCGATAGCGTCGGCGAGCTGTGTGGCCGAACCCGGTTCCACCAGAATTCCGCCGCCGTCCTGAAAAATTTCAGGAATGCCGCCGACTTTCGTCGCAACCACGGGCAGCTTCGTCGCCATCGCTTCCACGTTCACCATGCCGAAAGGCTCATCCCACACCGAAGGCGTGCAGAAAATTGTCGCGTTTCGGTACTCTTGCGCCAGCGCGTCTCCGATCACGTAGTCGCCAAACTCTACACTCGACGGCTTGTTTTTCTTCAGCTCGGTCAAGTAGCTCGACGAAGAGCGGTACCCGAAATCCACGCTACCGATGATCCGCGCCGAAACGTCGACGCCTTTCTTTTCCAGCAGGCGCATCGCCTCAATCAGCACGTGAACGCCCTTGTCAGGAACCAGCCGCCCCACAAACAAGACCACAGGTTTGTGCGCCCCTGCGTAATTTCCGTTTCTCGACGGGTAGAACGACTTTTCGTCCGCGCCGTTCGGCACGACTTCCGCTTTCGGCACGTTTGGAAACAATCCGCGCGATTGCGATCGCAGGAAATCACTGCAAAATGCAAACGCGTCGACGTTTAGGCGTTTGCGGTAATTCGGCGGCACTGAAAGTAAATGCGAATTGTGCATATGCAGCACGACTTTGTTGCCCGTCTTCCTGCAGACATCGCTCATCGCAAGCCCGAAGTCCGGTCGGTTGTGGACGTACACAACATCGTCTCGATTCAACTTGGCAACAAACTCGCGAAACACTCGTTTCAAAAACGCGACCCGCAAATCGATCAGCAATCTCGACCGGAATATTTTCGAGAATCCCAGATATTTCTGGATGCCTTCCAGAATCACTACGCGATCTTTGGGGAATCCGTAACTGTCGTCCGCCGAGGGACAAACGATGATGCTGGCCGGATCGTCGCGCAGTGCGTTCGCAGCCCATCGCGATAGAGCGCCTCCGAATTCGAGCGAGAACGGCTCCGTCTCAGACATCACATGGTAAACCTTAGGCATCGGCTGGCGAGAACTGGATTGAGCGGTAACGGAACATGTGCGATTTAATCAGCGACTTGACCAGCGATTTGCCGACTGAGCGATCAACGCTGCGTTCATCGCGAACTGCGTGTTCCCACCGGATGCGAGTCGAGTTTCGGATGCTCCATCACTGCGGACATGTGTTCGGGCACGCCTGGTGCGCGGCCGATGCTGTGATAGATCAAGCCTGCCGCAGCCATCTGACTGGGCTGATACAAATTGCGGCCGTCGATGACGATAGGATATTTCAGCAGCGATCGCACTTTGGCCAGGTCGAGCGTGGCAAATTCTTTCCATTCGGTCAGGATCAGCAGCGCGTCGCATCCTTTCGCGGCGTCGTAAGCGTCGGTCGCGTACGTAACGCCGGTCTTCGGCAGCACTTCCTGCGCGCGTGACGTGGCCGCAGGATCAAACACGCGTACCTGCGATCCGTCTTTCAGCAGCGTCTCGATGATCGCTAGCGCCGGCGACTCGCGGATGTCGTCCGTATCGCCCTTGAACGCCAGTCCCAGCACGCCCAGCTGTTTTCCGCGCAGCGTCCACAGCGCGCTGCGGATTTTTTTCAGAAAGCGCCGCCGTTGCTCGTCGTTGATGCGAATTACCTCTGACAGCAGACTGAAATCGTAGCCGCATTGCATCGCGACGGCGTGAAACGCCTGGACGTCCTTCGGGAAGCACGAGCCTCCGTATCCGATGCCCGCGTTCAAAAACTTGGACCCGATGCGCGAATCCGACCCGATTCCAGCGCGAACTTGTTGAATGTCCGCGCCCACCGCTTCGGAAATATTCGCGACCGCGTTGATGAACGAAATCTTCATCGCCAGAAACGCATTCGAAGCGTGCTTGATCAGCTCCGCGCTCTTTGCGTTGGTCACTATGATTTCGGCTTTCGGGCGCACCGGACCTTCGATTTTGATTGCGTCGGGTTGCCCGTAGTAGGTGCCGCTGGTGAGCGGCAGATAAATGTCCTGCATCAGCTTCGAACTGTTTTCATCGTCCACGCCCACCACGATGCGGTCGGGATACAGGAAATCGGCCACCGCCGTTCCTTCACGCAGGAACTCCGGGTTCGAGGCGACCGAAAAGAAGCCCGCCTTCGCTCCGTTCATCAGCAGCGTCTTGCGCAGCGATTCGCACGTCCGCACCGGCACCGTGCTCTTTTCCACGACCAACGTCGGCTTGTCGATCGCCGCCGCAATTTCGTACGCCACCGCTTCCACGAACGACAGATCCGCTTCGCCGGTTTCCGATTGAGGCGTACCGACCGTGATAAATACCGCGTCCGCTTCCTTCACGGATTTCGCGACGGACGTCGAAAATCGCAGGCGGCCGCCACGGTGGCGCTTCAGCAATTCGGGGAGGTGGTTTTCGTGGATGGGCACTTCGCCGCGCTCCAGCGCGGCGATCTTCGCGCTGTCGTTATCCACTGAGATCACTTCATGGCCGATCTCCGCGAAGCACACCGCCGAAACCAGTCCTACATAGCCAGAGCCGATTACCGCAATCCGCATACTTGCCTCCAATTCAAATTGAAAATCTTAGCTGACCGGGCCGTTGCCGCTTACAGGTTCGGCCTTACGGCGCGTCGAACTCATCCATTCTTTCGCCACGACTCGAAAAACCGTCCACGGCTCGAGCAAATATCGTCTCCACAA
Source organism: uncultured Acidobacteriota bacterium (assembly GCA_963785585.1). Classification (GTDB taxonomy): domain Bacteria; phylum Acidobacteriota; class Terriglobia; order Acidiferrales; family UBA7541; genus Palsa-295. The sequence goes on along the minus strand of CAWAVW010000004.1, from coordinate 5,691 downwards.
CCGGCTCGGCTCCACGATCAAGCGATACAGCCACTCGAGCCCGATCTGGCCCAACCAACGAGGCGGCGTGGCCAGTTCGCCGGCGACGTAATCGATCAACGCGCCGCAGCAAAAAACGGTGTTCGACTGGATGGCGGCATGATTTTCCAGCACCCACACTTCCTGCCGCGGCATGCCCATTCCCACCAGCAACACGTGCGGTTGGTACCGCGCAATTTTCTCGAGCACTGCCGCGTTTTCCGCTGCATCGCTCGACGAATTGAAATAGCCGTCGTGCACTTCAATTTGCAGCGCGGGATGTTGTGCGCGCAAGATCGCAGCGCCTTTCTCCGCCACGCCGGGCTTCGATCCGAGATAGAAAATCCGCCAACCTTCGGCACTCGCGCGCTCGACCAGCGTCGGCAGCAAGTCTACATATCCGGTCCGATCCTTGCGCTGAAGAGGAACCCCCAGCAACCGCCCGATCGCGACTAGCGACATGCCATCCGCATGCACGAAATCCGCCGACGCGTAGAACTGCCGCATCTTCGGTTCTCGTTGTGCTTCATACAGCCCGTGCAAATTGTGATGGCCGATTACAAACCGCTTGTTGTCCGCAACCGCTTCCGCCACGAGCGACACCAAATCGTCCTTGGTGAGCGCATTCACAGGAAGGCCCAGCATCGAGTAACGCGGAATCAACATATCTGCAGATTTTGAACTCATTCGGTCAGTGCGGCTCAATTGTTTTTCTGAATTTACCTAGAAGGAACTTCGAATGACGAATATGCTGACCGCGACCGCGGCGTCAACAGAGGTCTCGAAGATGCGCTGCTTGCGTTACGCGGCGCCAAAACCCTTCAGAACTGCGGGAATGGTCCGAGCCAGAATTTTCAGGTCCAGCCACAGCGACCATTTGTCGATGTACTGCATATCCATTTCCATCCACTGTTCGAATGGAATCGCGTTGCGGCCGTGAATCTGCCACAGGCACGTAATCCCAGGAGGAACGCTGAATCGCCGGCGCTGCCAATCCTCGTTGAACAATTGATAATCGCGCACAGACATTGCTCGCGGACCCACCAGGCTCATGTCGCCCAGCAGTACGTTAAAGAGCTGCGGCAACTCATCAATGCTCGTCTTGCGCAGGAATCGGCCGATCGGCGTGATCCGCGGATCGTTTTTAATTTTGAAGACAGGCCCGGTCATTTCGTTCAGGTGCAGCAGTTCTTCCTGAATGCGCTCTGCGTCCGGCACCATCGTCCGGAATTTGTACATCGTGAAATGCCGCTTGTTTAGGCCAACGCGCTTCTGGCCGAAGAAAACCGGTCCGGGCGAGGTCATCTTGATCAGCGCCGCCACGCACAGGAACAGCGGCGACAGCACGATCAAAACAATCGTCGAGACGATCAGGTCGATCGATCGCTTGAACAAAAACGCCCAGCCTTCCAGGCCGCTGCCATGCAATGTGAGCTGCGGAGTTCCGTCCACCACTTCGGCGCGCGGGCGGGCAATCTTCAAATTGAAAATGTCGGAATCGAATCGCAGCAGAATTCCGTGCTGTTCGCACAGATTGGCCATCTGCGCGGCGTGCTCGTAAAACGATCGAAGCGGCAGATAAATGGCAACTTCGTCCACAACGTTGCGGCGCAAGAACTCAGCCAGCCCGTCGTAGTTGCAGGCGATCTTGTATCCCGTTGCACGGAACGCGCTCAGGCCGTCCCATTCATCGTCCACAAAGCCGAGCAGGCGGCAGCCGCGTTCCGGTGACGCTTCGAGCATCCGCGCAAAATCGACGGCGCGCGAATTCGTGCCCAGGATCAGCACGTGATGCAGATTGTGGCCGCGGCGCCGAGCACTGGCCAACCAATAACGGAGCAGCAGCCGCGAAGCCACCACGGCGATCGAGCAGATCAGCCAGAAAATTCCCAGGAAGCCCGCGTTGATCAGCTTCACTTTGAAGAAAATCGAAATCAGCGCCAGGCACGCGGTGGAAAGCAGAACGGCTTTGAATCCGTCTCCCACTTCAGCCAGCTTGCCCGATAATCGTTTCGATTCGTACAAGCCGCACAGCGAAAACATTCCATGGCACAAAATCAGTATGATTACGAAAATTGCGAAATTCGACAGCTTCACTCGCATCGAAAACAGGCGCTGCAAAGAAGCGCCCTGCGTAAAGTAGGCCGTCAAGGCAAACGACAGCACCACGATACCCACGTCGAACAATTTAAGCGTGTTCAGGAAAAAGCGACGCTTTACTTCGTTCACCGTTCTCTCTCTTCGGGCCGGGATAGCGCGAATTTATTTCGTGAAAAACATGCACCCAGTAAGAAGAAATCACATGCAATCGCGCGGTGGGCTAAATCGCTTCGACGTCGAAGCCCGTAATTCGCACCGCGAGCGACCGCTGGATCAATTCCACCGACACCACCAACGTCTCATCCCCATTCACTGCCGTAAGAATTCCTTCCAGTCCGTCCAGAGCCCCACCTCTGATCCGGATTCGTTTCCCCACATTCAGGTACAAATGCGGGTTGTACGGAATCTTCTGCTCGATGATCGTTTGAATCCGTTCGATCTGCCGGTCGGGGATCGGAATCCCCAGTCCCCGCGTCCCCACAAAATTCTTCACGCCGCTGGTTCGCAGAACCGAAAGCCTCGATTCCGCCGTCGCCGCTACTCGCACGAAAACGTATTGGGGAAAGAGCGGCAACTCCACCAGCTGTTGCCGGTCACTCCATTTGCGCTTTTCCGCGAAAAGGGGCAGAAACGCCTGCACGCCTTTTTCGTGCAGCTCGGCGCGAACTTTCTTTTCGTACCGACCGCGCGTTTGCACCGCAAACCAGTGCAACCGCTCGGGCATCAGCGCCGCATTCTCGTTAAGGACGCTGTTCGGAGTAGATTCAAGCCCGACCATAGACACGGCTCCGCACTTTGAGTCCCATTGACCGCCAAAAAATCAGAATCCCCGCGAACAAATTGCGTAAAACAGTGCTGCGAATTTCTTACAGCAGGTTGTACAGCGATTCTGGAATCGGAAAGGTGCGCTTGTTCAGCACGGCGCCCAGCACTCGAATCTGCGTCGCGCGCAGAGTCTCCGCCACGCGCAGAGCCGATTCGCGCCGTGTCGCGTTCGCTTCCAGCACCAGCACCAGGCCGTCGGAAATCTGGCCAAGCGCGATCGCGTCGGAGTATTCATTCAGCGGCGGCGCATCCACCAGCACGTAATCGAACTCTTTCCGCAGCTCGGCGATTCGCGCCTTCATCCGGTCAGACGTCAACATGCTCGACGATCCCGCCGGCATCGACCCACAGGACAGCAGCCACAAGTTTCCAGGCGTCAGCGGCTTCGCGTAGCTCTTCACCGGGCCTTCCATCTGCAGCGCGTCGGTCAGGCCGTGGTGATTCGTCACGCCAAAAATCTCCGGCAGGCTCGGCGTCCGCAGGTTCGCGTCGAGAATGCAGACCGTTCCTTGCGTATTGTCGGCAAGGATCTTCGCGGTTTGCGCGCAGATCTGGCTGCAGCCGTTGCCATGATCGATTCCGGCAAACACCACCACCTTCGGCGGTTCCACGCCCTGCGCCAGAAACACCCGCTGCACAAGCTTCTGCGATTCCTCGCGCGTGAGCTTGTCGATGTTCAGCTCGGCTGGCACGTACGCGTTGCCGGTGATCGGCGAAGGCGCGTAGTTGCGCTTTGCGGGAGTGGTCGAGACGTTCAAGTTCATCTCGGCCTGTTGGATCAATTCAAAGTTCTTGCTCATTGTTTGGTCACCTCTGCGGCATGTGACGCCGCGGGATTCGACTCATTCGAATTTTGCTGCACGATCGGAATTCGAAGCTTTTGTCCGGCTTGGATATGGTTCGGATCGCGCAGCCACGGATTCATCATCCGGATGCGATCGACGATCATCTGGTCGTAATGTCCGTACTTTTCCATGCTGATGCTGTACAACGTGTCGTTATCATGCACCGCGATCAAACGCGTGTTCGCCGAATCGATCGCCGCGAACTCGTCTGAGACCGGCTTCGATTCCGCTTTCGCATCGGGCGCCGTCACGACCGGCGTTTCCTTCACATTCGCATTCGCTGCGTTCGTCGAATCCACCGTGGCTGGCGCAACGGTCGCGGGCGCTGCGACCGCTGGCGCCGGCGTCGATACCGCAGGCGCGGATGCCGGTACTACAGCGGCAGACTTTCCGTCGTTGCTTGCCTTCGCGCTCCAATTTCCGCGAATCGAAGACCAGCTGAGCGCTCCGGCGATCAGCAGCGCTGCCGCAACTGCAGCCTTCGCGACCCACGAACTGAATATCGAGGGCGTCGCGCGCTGTGAGAACGCCGGCGACTCAAGAGCGGCTCGCGGCTGTACTGGCGCGGGTCCGGGCGCATCCTCAAACAGCGGCGCCAGATCCAGGTCTGCCAGCACTTCCTTGATCACGTCGCGATCGATCGTTTCCTGCTTGCGAACGCAGCCGATCGACATCGCGTTGAAGCAAATATTGTTGATGTTCCGCGGAATTCCGCCGGCGTGTTTCGCGATCATTGCGAAAGCTCGGTCGGTGAATAGCGGCTTCGGCGATTCGTATCCCGCTACCTGCAAGCGATGCTCGATGTAGAGCCGCGTCTCCGCTGAATCAAACGGCATCAAGCGGGCCACGATCGATACGCGCTGGCGCAACTGCTCCAGCCGCGGCGACGCCAGCTTCTTCGCCAGCTCCGGTTGCCCTGCCAGCACGATTTGCATGAGCTTTTCGCGCGGCGTTTCGAAATTCGAAAGCATGCGCACGACTTCGAGCACCGACTCGTCCAGGTTCTGCGCTTCGTCGATCACCACCACGAACCGCTTGCCCAGGCTCGATTGATGCAGCAGCGCTTCGTTCATCTTCGATTGCATCTGAACGATGTCACCGCCATCGTCTTCGATTCCCAAATCCTTCAACACGCTGTGCAGCAAATCCCGCGGACTGCTCTGCGTCTGAAACAGAAAAACCGTTCTCGCCGACCCCTGCAGCTTTTGCAGGAGATGGAAAAGCAACGTCGTCTTTCCCATCCCCGGCTTGGCAATCAGTGCCGTAAACCCGCGCCCCACCGTAATCCCGTAAAGCGCGGATGCCAGCGCTTCCCGGTGCGTCGGGCTGAGATAGAGATACCGTGGGTCTGGCGTGACCCCAAACGGCTGCTCCGCGAGTCTGTAAAAATTTAGAACCATTCGAACTAGGCCGCCTTCTTCGGTACCGATGCAAGCACCGGCATGCTCAGCGTCTGCATCACGTCTTCCGGCGTGCGGAACGACGGATCCAGGTATTCCATGATGTAGCCGGCCGCCACGGCGCAGAAAATCGCCGCGATGAATCCGAGGAACATCACCAGCCACGGGCTGTGTGCCGGCAGGATCGGAGTAACGGCCGGAACCGCGATCGCCACGTTTGCGAAGTGGCGTTGATCGAGCGCATCAGAAGTGCGTTCCTGTTCGCGCTTGGTCAGGTACAGCAGGTAGTTGGCCTCGTCCGCTTTCGCTTCGCGGACAAGCGCTCCTTGTTTCAACGCGTCGCCGTCGAGTTTCACCATCTCGGCGTGCATACCCTTGATCGTGTTCACCAGCGCGCCGGCCGTAGCCTTCTGCGAAGCCAGATCAACCTGCGTCTTGGCCAGATCTTCGCGGAGGAATTCGTAGGTCGGATCGCGGTCGGTGGTCTTGTTCACGTACTTGGA